>NZ_CP048405.1:4800000-7672494 GCF_014084125.1 Streptacidiphilus sp. PB12-B1b
GAGGCGGCCAGGTCGTGCCCGGCGCCGAAGGCGTGGCAGGTGTCCAGGCAGACGCCGACCCGGGGGTGGCGCTCCAGGGCCTCGGTGTAGTCGGCGAGGTCCGCCATCCGCGAGCACAGCGAACTGCCCTGCCCGGCCGTGGGCTCCAGCAGTAGCCAGGGCGCCTGCCCGCCGTAGCCGTCCAGCTCGTCCAGCAGCGGCAGCACCCCCGCCCGGACCAGCCGCAGCGCCTGCTCCCGGCTGCCGCACAGGGCCGAGCCAGTGTGCACGACCACCCCGGACGCGCCGATCGCGTGGGCCCGGTGCAGCGAGTGGCGCAGCGACTCGGCCGAGCGCTCGCGGGTCGCCGCCGAGTCCGAGCCGAAGTTGATCAGGTACGGGGCGTGCACGTAGGCGGAGATGCCGCGCTCGGCGCAGCCCGCGCGGAACGCCTCGTCCTGCGCGGGGTTGCCGGCCGGGACCGCCCAGCCCCTCGGGTTGGCAACGAAGACCTGCACGGTCTCCGCCCCCACCTTGTCGGCGTAGGCCAGGCCGGTGCCGGCCAGGCCGCGCCCGGCGACCGGGACGTGCGCGCCGACGGGGTTGCGCGGGGCAGGCGGGGTCATGCCCCCAGGATCGCATGTGCCAGGCTGGCCCACCGTGACCACCTGGAACAGGACCCTCGACGCCGCCGGCATCACCGCACCCGGGCTCCGCGAGGACTACGCGCAGGCGCGGAGCACGGTGGCCGGCTTCAAACGCGACGCCTACCTCGCGGTACGGCTGCTGGTCGCCCCGGAGCTGGTGCCGCACGTGCTGGCCGCCACCGCGTTCATGCACCGCACGGACGACCTGCTGGACTCCGGCAGCCCGGACCGGCGGCCGGAGGCGTACGCCGGGTGGGAGCGCGAGGTGCGCGCGGCGCTGGACGGCGACGGGACGGCCGGGCTGCCGCTGGTGCGCGCGCTGCGGCACAGCTGCGCCGCGCACCCGGTGCTGCGCCCGCACATCACCGCCTTCCTGGACACCGCCCGCACCGACCTGGAGTTCACCGGCTTCCGGAGCGAGGCGGACTACCAGCACTACATCGACGCCTACTCGCTGCCCGCGCTGATGGTGGTGGCCTGCCTGCTCGCCCCGGTCGACCCGGACGGCCGGGTGGACGCCGGGTTCCGGGCGGCGTGCCGCACCTACATCGACGGCAGCCAGCGGCTGGACTTCGTCAACGACCTGGCCGAGGACCTGGCCGCCGACCGGCTGACCGTGCCCGAGGACGCGCTGAAGCGCTACGGCGTGACCCGCGAGGATCTGGCCGCAGGCCGGGCCACCGCCGAAGTCCGGGCGCTGCTGGGGCAGTTGCTGGGGCAGGCGCGGGCCAGCCTGGAGGCCGGGCGCGGGCTGGCCGGGCTGACCGCGCCGGTCAACCGCCCGCTGGTGCGGGCGCTGGTCGGACTGGACCTGCTGACGGCGCGGGAGGCGGCGGACGCCGGTGACGCCCTGCTGCGCGGCCCGCTGCGGCCGTCCGTCCCGGCCGCGCTCGGGCTGCTGCTGCGCGAGCACCGCGCCGCCCGCCGGGCCCGACGTCGGCCGGGCGACTAGGCAGCCGGGCGACTAGGCGGGAGGTCCGACGGCCCCGGCCGGGGGCGTCCCGGGGTCGGCCCTGGAGGCACTATTGACGTGTCCATGTCACCGGGAGGATTCTCTGACGCACCACCACGCGGCCCCGGCCCGCGCGTCACCCACAAGGGGGATCCATGCCCAACCAGGCTTCCGCCTGCCTGCTCGCCCTGGGCCTCACGGCCACGGCGCTGGCCGCACCGGCGCTGGCCGCTCCCGCCCTGGCCACGACCGCCCTGGCCGCTCCGGCGAGCGCCACTTCAGCACTGGCGGCCCACGCCGGTCAAGGCCCCGCCCACCGGCTCGTCCGGCACAAGGGGGCCAACAACAGCTGGGGCGGCTACGCGGTGACCGGCGGGACCTTCCATACCGTCACCGGCGACTGGACCGTCCCGGCCCTGGACTGCTCGGCCACGGCGGGCGACATCTCCTTCTGGTCCGGCCTCGACGGCTGGACCAGCAGCTCGGTGGAGCAGATCGGCCTGGACGCGGTGTGCACCAAGAACGGCGCGGTGCAGTACAACCCGTGGGTCGAGATGTACCCGGCCAACTCCATCTACTTCACCGAGACCGTCAAGGCCGGTGACGAGATGGACTCGTCGGTGACCACCAACGGCAGCGGCTCCTTCACCCTGGTCCTGGCCGACCCGACCCAGGGCTGGACCAAGACCTACACCAAGACCGCCAAGTCGGTGGCGCTCAGCTCCGCCGAGGTCATCGTGGAGGCGATAGGCAGCCAGACCATCCCGCCCTGCCCGGACTTCCACCAGGTCCAGTTCACCGACGTCACCGCCGACGGCGTCCCCTTCGCCTCCGCGGGCACGGTGAACAGCACCAACCTGGAGCGCAGCGGCACCCTGCTCACCCAGGACGGCACGCTCGGCGGCACCGCGTTCCCGGTCGCCTGGCTGCACGCCTGACCGGGGCCGCCCACGGTCGTGGGGCGGCCCGGCCGACCGGTCAGGGCCGGTCGGCCCGCCCCGTCCGGGCAGCAGCGGCTGCCAGGCAGGACACCACCTCGGCGTCCGAGGTCTGGGTGAAGTCGGCGTAGAACTGCCCGACCCCGAAGAACACCGCCGGGGTGCGCAGGCAGACCAACTCGTCGGCGGCGTCCGCCAGCCGTTCGGTCCAGTCCCGGGGCGCGACCGGGACGGCGACCACCACCCGGGCCGCGCCCTGCCGGGCGGCGATCCGGCAGGCGGCCCGCGCGGTCGCCCCGGTGGCGACGCCGTCGTCCACCAGCACCGCCGTACGGCCCTCGATCGGCGTCCGGGCCCGGCCGCCCCGGTAGCGGTCGACGCGCCGGAGCAGCTCGATCCGCTCCCGCCGCTCCACCTCGGCCAGCTCGTCCGCCGAGGTGCCGGTCAGCCGCACCACCTCGTCGTCCACCACGCGTACCCCGCCCTCGCCGATGGCGCCCATGGCCAGCTCCGGCTGGAACGGCGCGCCGAGCTTGCGCACCAGCACCACGTCCAGCGGCGCGCCGAGGGCCGCGGCGACCTCGGCCGCCACCGGCACCCCGCCGCGCGGCAGGCCGAGCACAACCACCGGGCCGCCGCCGAGACCGCGCAGCCGGTCGGCCAGCTGCCGCCCGGCGTCACGGCGGTCGCTGAAGTACACAGTGGACCCTCCTCGGCCTTCCCGTCCGGGCGGCCCGCGTCAGGGCGAGCCGACCGGCGCCGGAGGGCGACGCCGGGGTGAACGAGCTCGGCGGCGGTGGCGGGGGCGGCGGGGTGGTCCCGCCGCTGGGCGAGGTGGTGGCGGTGGACGACGACGGCGGGGTCGAGTGCGAGGGGCGCAGCCCGGTGCGGGCATGGAGCAGGGGAGACGTGCCCGCGCCGCTGGGCCCGGCCATGGCCAGCAGGGTCTTCTCGGCGACCGGGAAGGACACCGCGTCCAAGAGTGCCCGGCGCTCCGGGCCGACGCGTACCTCCAGGCCGTCGACCTGCAGCGAGACCTCGCCGGCGTCGATGTACTCCTGCAGTTCGTCGCCGACCAGGCAGAACACCGAGTGGCCGATGGTCGGCGATCTCGTAGCGGCCGTTGCTGTGGGTACGCAGTTCGGCGTGGTCGCGGGAGACCGCGAGGTCTTCCACGACACGACCCGGTCGTTGTCGGTGGCCCGGCCGATCCGGACGGTGCGGGCGGGGACCCGGCGCACGGAGGTGGGCGGGCGGCCCACGCCGGTGATCGCGGTCAGCGCGGAGGGCTGCCGGACGCTGTCAGCGGGGCTCGGCAGGCCGCTCACCGGGGCTCCGGGCGAAGCGGATCGCTCTCCCATGAGGAAAGCGTAGCTCCGGGTTCCGGCTCGCGCCTGCGGCGGAGCGGTCCGGCCCGGTGTCCCGTTCGGGTGAAATCCGGCCGGGCCGGTCCTGGTGCGGGCGCGCCCCCGGCATCGGCACGGCTCCCGGCGCGCGCCCGCCGTCCCGGGAGTCGGCGCAGGTCACAGCCATGCCGATGGCCGGCGGACGGCTGCGGAACCCGTCGCCGCGGTGTTGTCGGGGCGACGGGAGGGGGTGCGCGAATCTGCCAACGTGAAGCCACCATCAGCCCGACCGATTGGAGACGCAGATGAGCCGTGCACCCGGACGATACGGAAAGCTCGGTCCCCAGTTCCCGGTGGCCCTGCGGGACTTCACCGCCTACCAGGCCGTGCCCCTGCCCACGCCGCCCGCCGCCGTCGACTGGGCCACCGGGGTCTCCGACTGGCCCATGGACGGCAACGACGAGTACGGCGACTGCACCATGGCCGCCGCCGCGCACATGATCCAGTCCTGGAACGCGCAGACCGGCGAGCAGGACCCGGTACCGGCCGACCGGCAGGTCGTCAGCGAGTACCTCAAGCTGACCGGGGGCAAGGACACCGGCCTGGTCGAGTCCGACGTGCTGAAGACCTGGCAGCGCACGGGCCTGTGGGGCAACAAGGTGGTGGCCTACGCGCCGGTCAACGTGCACGCGCTGACCGCGATCCAGCAGACCATCGCCCTGTTCGGCGGGGTCTACGCGGGCATCCAGGTGCCGGCCAACGCGCAGCAGCAGTTCCAGGACGGCCAGCCGTGGACGCTGGTCACCGGCTGGCAGCAGCAGCCGATCGAGGGCGGCCACGCCGTACCGCTGCTCGGCTACGACGCCGACTGGCTGTATGCGATCACCTGGGGCGCGGTCCAGCAGGTCTCCTGGGACTGGTGGTCCACCTACGCGGACGAGGCGTGGGCGGTGCTGCCCGAGCAGTACCGGCAGGCGGGCACGGTCAACGGCATCGACCTGGGCGCCCTCACCGCCGACCTCAAGCAGGTCTGACGCTCCGTCATCAATGGTTAGGGAAGGGGCAGCTGCGCCCGCCACCGGGCCGACGCCGCCGGTCCGGCCGGGTCACTCGACGGCCGGCAGCTCCGGCAGCGGGAACCCGGCCACGGCGAACACCCGGCGGGGCTGCGGGCGCAGGCCGCCGATCCGCAGCAGCGCCCCGGCCTCCCGGCAGCGCTGCCGCAGATCGGTGACGAAGGCCAGTCCGCTGGTGTCCATGAAGGGGACACCGGTGAAGTCCACCCGAACCTCCCGGACCTCCCGGACGCCGCGCGAGACCTCCGCGGCCGCCAGGACGATCGTGGCAGTCGCGGCCGTGCCCCGCTTCCGTCGGATGACTCAATCCCCGACCGTTCCGCGCGGCGGGACGGCGACGGCCCGGACGGCCGATGTGTTGCGCCGGTGTACCACTTGGGCGGAAACTGAGACGAGGTCAGCTGCCCGCCTCTACTCTCCGGTTCTAGCCGAGTCGTGAAGACTCGATGAAGACGGAGGGAACTTAGTGAAAAGGACCCGGATGCTCGCCGGGCTGGCGGCGCTCGCGCTGGTCGGCTCGACGGCGTTGGCGTTAGCCCCGGCCGCGACCGCCGCGCCGGACGCGCCCATCGCGTTCACCTCGAACAACCTCTCCACCTGGCAGACCAACGGCGTGGTCTGGGCGCTGGCCCAGACGGGGGGCACGGTCTTCGCCGGCGGGAGCTTCACCGCCATCCGGCCTCCGGGGTCCGCGATCGGGACCAACGAGACGCCTGCCGCCAACTTCATGGTGCTGGACGCCGCCACCGGCGTGCCCACCGGCTGCGGCCTCAACTTCACCATCAGCAGCGGCACCGCGACCATCCGGGCGCTGGCGGTCTCCCCCGACGGCCGGACCCTCTACGTCGGCGGCTACTTCGACCACGTCAACGGCGTCTACGTGAACAGCCTGGTGGCGATCGACATCGCCACCTGCTCGCTGGTCCCGACCTTCCACCCGCAGGTCAACGCAACGGTCAGAACCATCCTGCCGACCAGCACCGGCGTCTACATCGGCGGCGACTTCACCTCGGTCGACGGGACGGCCCGCCAGCACCTGGCCGAGGTCACCACGGTCGGCGACACCGCCCCGGGCTCGCTGCTGTCCTGGGCGCCGACGACCGACCTGACCGTGCGCTCGATGGTGCTCTCGCCGGACGGCACCGACCTGGTGGTCGGCGGTGACTTCTTCACCCTCAACGGCGCCGACTCGCACGCCCTGGGCATCGTCGACCCGGTCACCGGGGCGACCATCAAGGACTACCCGCTGGGCTTCATCGAGCAGAACTCCGTGGTCAAGGACCTGGCGACGGACGCCACCGGCTTCTACACCGCCAACGAGGGCACCGGCGGCGGGGTCTTCGACGGCCGCATCGCCATCGACTGGTCCACCCTGAACCAGCGTTGGCGTGACACCTGCCTCGGCGCGACCCAGGCCGTCCTGGTCTACGACAACGTGCTGTACGCCGGTTCGCACACCCATGACTGCTCCAGCATGGGCGAACAACCGGACGGGCGGCGGCAGCACCTGATCGCCGAGACCACCAGCAGCGGCATGGAGTACCCCTGGTACCCGGACACCAACGACGGCCCGAGCCCCAACGTCGCCCCGCCGGGCCTGCCCACGGTGGAGGAGATCGGGCCCCGGGCGATGACCGTGGCCACCGAGAACAACCAGCCCTACCTCTGGGTCGCGGGCGAGTTCACCACCGTCAACGGCAGCCCGCAGCAGGGCCTGACCCGCTTCGGCGACGGCCCCGACCTGGCCGCGCCCAGCGTGCCCGCGATCACCAGCTCCGCCACCACCGCCGGTACCGTGCAGCTGCGTTGGCGGACGGCCACCGACACCGACGACGGCACGCTCACCTACAAGCTGTACCGGGACGGCGGCAGCACGCCCGTCTGGACCGGCACCGGCAGCTCCTACTGGTGGTCGCGGCCGCAGCTGTCGTACCTCGACACCGGCCTGGTGCCCGGCAGTTGGCACACCTACCGGGTGACCGCCGGCGACGGCACCAACACCACCACCTCGCCGACGTACACCATCCGGGCTGCTCCGGCCACGCTGCCGTACGCCAGCCAGGTGCTCGCCGACGGGGCCCAACTGTACTGGCGGTATGACGAGGCGTCAGGAAGCTTCATCGGTGACACTTCGTCAGCGAACCAGAACGGCTACTTCAACGGCGGCGGCACCTGGCGCGACGGCACCGGCGCGATCGCCGGGGACGCCAGCACCGCGCTGGGGCTGAACGGCACCAGCGGCTTCGTCTACGACGAGACCGCGCAGCCCAGTCCGGCCACCTTCAGCATCGAGACCTGGTTCAAGACCAGCACCACCAGCGGCGGCGTGCTGGTCGGCTTCGGCGACAAGCAGACGGCCGCCTCCGGCAACTACGACAAGCACATCTACATGACCAACAGCGGCCAGCTGGTCTTCGGCACGTACAGCGGCGGCACCCAGACGGTGATCACGCCGAACGCGTACAACGACGGCCAGTGGCACTACGCCGTCGCCACCCAGGGGCCGGGCGGCATGGCCCTGTACGTGGACGGCAGCCGGGTCGGCAGCAACACCTCGGCCACCGCCAACCAGCAGTACCAGGGCTACTGGCACGTGGGCGCGGACAGCCTGGGCGGCTGGCCCGACCAGCCGAGCAGCAGCTACTTCCAGGGCATCGTCGACGAGACCGCCGTCTACCCGGGCGTGCTGACGCCCACGCAGGTCGCCACCCACTACACCCTGGCCGGCGGCACCGTGGCCGTGCCGCCGACGCCCTCCGACAGCTACGGCAAGGCCGTCTACAACGACGCGCCGAGCAGCTACTGGCGGCTGGACGAGACCAGCGGCACCACCGCCGCCGACGCCTCCAACAACGGCAACACCGCCGCCTACGGCACCGGGGCGACCCTCGGCGCACCGGGCGCGCTGCCCACCGGGGACGGCACCGCAGTGACCCTGGACGGCGCCTCGGACGGCATCGTCAGCGCCAACAACTCCTCGGCCTCGCCCAGCTCCTACTCCACCGAGCTGTGGTTCAGGACCACCACCGCCGTCGGCGGCAAACTCATCGGCTTCGGCAACAGCCAGACCGGGTTGTCGGGCAACTACGACAAGCACGTCTACATGACCGACAGCGGCCAGCTGGTCTTCGGCACCTGGAACGGCTCGGCGGACACCATCACCTCGTCCGGCGCCTACAACGACGGCGCCTGGCACTACCTGGTGGCCACCCAGGGCGCGTCCGGCATGGCGCTGTACGTCGACGGCACGCTGGTGGGCACCAACCCGACCACCACCAGCCAGGCGTACAACGGGTACTGGCGGGTCGGCGGGGACAACCTCAACGGCTGGCCCAACCAGCCGGACAGCGACTGGTTCGCCGGGTCGATCGACGAGGTCGCGGTGTACCCGACGGCGCTGACCGCCGCGCAGGTGGCCGCGCACTACGCGGCCGCGACGCACTAGCGCAACGCCTCGGCGGGGGACGCCGGTTGGCCGGCCCATAGCGACCGGCGTCCCCACGCGGCAAGCCGTACAACTCAGCCAAATTCCGGCTACTTCCAAGAGAAGCGCATATGTACTGACCAAGTACAGATATCTTCAGACGACGCATCGCGTGACGTGAACATGCGGGTACCACGGGTCCACAACACCTGCGGGGGGAAACTTGCGATCGATCGATGCCTCAGCCACGGCGACACAGCACCATCCGGACGACGCGAACCGGCCATCTCGGCCCGCCGCCTCCGATCGCCGGCCGGACGGTCCGAAAACCGCCGTCCTCGGGGACGCGCTCGGCGCACTGCTGCCCATGGGACTGGTCCTCAGCCTCCAGCACGAGGCCGCCCACTCCTGGCTGGTGGCCCTGGTCACCGCCGTGGCCTGGGTCGGCGTGGGGCTGGCCCGCGGCCGCTACACCCGGCACAGCCTCGGCGAGACCGCCGCCCTGCGGCCGGTGCTGTGGGACTGGTTCGTCCTGCTCGGCCTGCTGGCGGTGTTCCGCACCTACTTCGAACTGTCGCTGCTGCCCGGCCCCTCCCTGGTCGCCCTGGTCCTGCTGCTGCTGATCACCTGCGCCCGAAGGAAACTGACGCAGCGTCGATTACTCCGTATGCACCGGATGGGCCTCGCCGTGCAGCGCGTGCTGGTGGTCGGCACCCCCCGGGCCGTGGACAGCGTGGTGGACCGGCTCGCCAAGCAGACGCACCACGAGTACGTGGTGGTCGGCGCCTGCCTGGTGGGCGAGGGCGAACCCGGCACCGGAACCACCGTGGCCGGCAGGCTGGACGCCGCACCGGCGGCCCCGGGCAGCGCACCCGGCCTCTCGCTGGTCAAACCGCACCCGCAGGGACAGGCCGGCCTCCAGGCCGACCGGGACGAGGCCGACCGCGCCACCGTGCTGTCGGCCGCCGAGGAACTCGACGCGCAGAGCGTCTTCGTCGCCACCGGCTCGTGGCTGGCCGGGGAGCGGCTGCGGCGGCTGAGCTGGGCCGTCCACGAGTCAGGGCGGGCGCTGTCGGTGCTGCCGGGCATCGTCGAGGTCGCCTCGCGCCGGGTCGGCCTGAGCAGCGCCGCCGGACTGACCCTGCTGCACGTGGCCGCGCCGGTGGGGGCCGGGCTGGCGCGCACCGCCAAGAGCGTCGGTGACCGGGTCGCCGCCCTGCTGCTGCTGGTCACCCTGACGCCGCTGCTGCTGGCCCTGGCGCTCACCGTGAAACTCAGCTCGCGCGGCCCGGCCCTGCACCGGCAGACCCGGGTCGGCCAGCACGGCGAACCGTTCACCATGTACAAGTTCCGGTCGATGGTGGTGCACGCCGAGCGGTTGCGCGACGTGCTCGCCGAGCACAACGACCACGACGGGCGGATGTTCAAACTGCGCCGCGACCCCCGGATCACCCGGGTCGGCGCGGTGCTGCGCCGCTACTCGCTGGACGAGCTGCCGCAACTGCTGAACGTGCTGATGGGGCACATGTCCCTGGTCGGCCCGCGCCCGCCGCTGCCCGCCGAGGTCGCCGACTACACCCCGGTGGAGCTGCGCCGGCTGCGGGTCCGCCCCGGGCTCACCGGGCTCTGGCAGGTCAGCGGCCGGTCCGACCTCACCTGGGACGAGACCGTCACGCTGGACCTGCGCTACGTGGACAACTGGTCGCTGGGCGTGGACGCCCAGGTCCTGGCCCGGACGCTACGGGCGGTGGCCGAGGGCCGGGGAGCGTACTGACCCCATGGGCACCTCCCAGCGCGACTCCCCGAGCCGCGACTCCCCCGGCCACGGCGTCCCCGCTCGCGGTTCCGCTCGCGGCCCCGCCGCGACCGGTCCGGGCCCGGCGGCAGGCGCGGTACCGCCGCCGGACCCGCCCGGGCCGCTACCGGCCCGCGCCCCGCGCGGCGGCCTCGTTCTCCAGCCACCAGGCGTACGTCCCGGCGATCCCCTCGCGCAGCCCGATCTGCGGCTTCCAGCCCAGCCCGGCCAGGCGGGAGATGTCCAGGAGCTTGCGCGGCGTGCCGTCCGGCTTGGAGGTGTCGTAGCCGATCGCGCCGGTGAACCCGGTCACCTCGGCCACGATCCCGGCCAGCTCGCTGATGGTCAGATCAGTGCCGCAGCCCACGTTCACCGGGGTGTCGTCGTCGTAGCGGCGCAGCAGCAGCTCGCAGGCGGCGGCCAGGTCGTCCACGTGCAGGAACTCCCGGCGCGGGCGGCCGGTGCCCCACAGCCGCACCTCGGGCAGGCCGTCCCGGGCCGCCTGGTGGAACCGCCGCACCAGCGCGGGGAGCACATGCGATCCGTCCGGGTCGAAGTTGTCGCCCGGCCCGTACAGGTTGGTCGGCATCGCCGAGACGAACGAGGCGCCGTACTGGCGGCGGTAGGACTGCACCTGGACGATACCGGCGATCTTGGCGATGGCGTACGCCTCGTTGGTCGGCTCCAGCGGGCCGGTGAGCAGCGCGTCCTCGGTGATGGGCTGCGGACTGAGCCTGGGGTAGATGCAACTGGAGCCCAGCAGCAGCAGTCGGCGCACACCGGCCTGGTGCGCACCGGCCACGACGCTGAGCTGGATCCGCAGGTTGTCCTCCAGGAACTGCACCGGATACGTGGAGTTGGCCAGGATGCCGCCGACCTTGGCGGCGGCCAGCACCACCGCGTCCGGACGCTGCTCGCGCAGGTGGGCGGCGGTGGCCCCGGCGTCGCGGAGGTCGAGTTCGGCACGGGTGCGGACGAGGACCTCGTAGCCGGAGGCGGCGAGGCGGCGACGGACGGCGGAGCCGACCAGTCCTCGGTGTCCGGCGACGAATATCCGGGCGGGCGGGGGCAGCAGATCGCCCTGCCGGTCGATCGGAAGCTCGGTCATGCCGCGATTCTGACATTCCCTGACTTGCCCCGGGATGTGCTTTCCGCAACCGGGCCCCCCGATACCGCCGGCAGGCAATCGGTCAACCGTCCCCGTGGAGGTCAATGTGCGTAAAACGGCAGTCATCACCGGCATCACCGGGCAGGACGGCTCCTACCTGGCGGAGCTGCTCCTGGCCAAGGGCTACCAGGTCCACGGGCTGGTGCGGCGCTCCTCCAGTTTCAACACCGAGCGGCTGGACCACATCTACCAGGACCCGCAGACCCCGGAGCGCGATCTGGTGCTGCACTATGCGGACCTCTCCGACGGGATATCCCTGAGCAGCCTGCTGAACGCCATAGAGCCGGACGAGATATACAACCTGGGTGCGCAGTCCCATGTGCGGGTGTCCTTCGACTCCCCCCTGTACACCGGCGATGTGACCGGCATGGGCTCACTGCGGCTGCTGGAGGCGGTCCGGGCCAGCAGTATCCGCACCCGCGTCTACCAGGCGTCCTCGTCGGAGATGTTCGGGGCCACGCCGCCGCCGCAGAGCGAGCGTACGCCGTTCCACCCGCGCAGCCCGTACGGCTGCGCCAAGGTCTTCGCCTACTGGAACACCGTCAACTACCGCGAGTCCTACGGGATGTACGCCACCAACGGCATCCTCTTCAACCACGAGTCGCCGCGCCGGGGCGAGACCTTCGTCACCCGTAAGATCACCCGGGCGGTGGCCCGGATCCAGGCGGGGCTGCAGGACCGGCTCTACCTGGGCAATCTGGAGGCGGTCCGGGACTGGGGCTACGCGCCGGAGTACGTCGAGGCCATGTGGCGGATGCTGCAGCAGGACGAGCCGGACGACTACGTGGTCGCCACCGGAACGGCCCGCAGCGTACGGGAGTTCTGCGAGTACGCGTTCGCCGCCGCCGGTCTCGACTGGGCCCGGTACGTGCGCTACGACCCCAAGTACGACCGGCCGGCCGAGGTGGACTCGCTGATCGGGGACGCCTCCAAGGCGGAGCAACTGCTGGGCTGGAAGCCCGAGGTGACCTTCCACGAGCTGACCCGGATCATGGTCGAGGCGGACATCGCGCAACTCGCCGCGCAGCTCGACGGCAGCTCCGTCCGGGTGGACCGTTGACCGGCGCGGCCGGCCCCGGGGCCCGTTCGCTGCGCGGCTTCACCGGGGCCGGGTACGACAAGGGACGCGGACTGGCGGTGCAGGCCCTGTGGTTCGCCGTGCTCAACCTGGTCTTCAGCCGCTGGTGGTTCCCGCCCCGGCTGCGGCCCGCGCTGCTGCGGGCCTTCGGCGCGACCGTGGGCGCCCGGGTGCTGATCCGGCACCGGGTGCGGGTGCAGTGGCCGTGGAAGCTGACCGTCGGCGACGACGTGTGGATCGGCGAGGACGCCTGGCTGGTCACCCTGGAGCCGATCACCCTGGGCCATGACGTGTGCGTCTCCCAGGGCGCGCTGCTGTGCACCGGGAGCCACCAACGCCGCAGCCCCACGTTCGAGTTCGACAACGGTCCGATCGACGTCCGGCCCGGCGCGTGGATCGCCGCCCGGGCCGTGGTGCTGCGCGGGGTGACCGTGGGCGAGGGAGCGGTGGTCGGGGCCGGGGCGGTGGCCCACCGGGATCTCGCTCCGGGCGAACTGCTGGTCGCGGCCGGGGCGGAGCGCGGCAGCCGTACGGAGGCGGGCCGTTGAAGCAGCAAGGCCCTTCTGCAGAGCATGCCCTGATCATCCGTCAGGTGGCGACGCTGGTCAGCGACGACGGCGCCTACGGCGGGCCGGTGAGCGTCGCCGCCGGGCAGTGCGCGGAGTTGCGTTCCCGGGGCCACGATGCGGCGCTGCTCTCGCTGTGGCGCGGGGCCGGGCCGCCCCCGGCCGATGTGGACGGGGTGCCGCTGCTGGCGGTCCCGGCCCGTACCGTCCTGCCCGGCATGGGCTTCCTGGCCCTGCTCAACCCCCGGCTGCTGCGGCTGCTGTGGCGCGAGACCGGCCGGGCCGACGTGATGCACCTGCACGCCGGGCGCGACCTGGTGACGCTGGCCGCGCTGGCCGTGGCCCGGCTGCGCCGGACCCCGTTCCTGGTGCAGACCCACGGCATGGTCCCGCCCCGGACCAAGCCGGTGGCCCGGCTGTTCGACAGCGTCTACGTGCCGCTGCTGCGGCGGGCCCGGGCCTGCCTGGTGCTGACCGAGGAGGAGGAACGCGGCCTGGCGACCGTCTTCCACGGCCGCCACCCCCCGCTGCTGCGCCTGGCCAACGGCGTCCGGCCACGGCCCCGCACCGGCGAACCCGACGGCAAACTGGTCCTCTACCTGGCCCGGTTGCATCCGCGCAAACGCCCGGAGGCGTTCGTCGCGGCGGCCGGGCTGCTCCTCCCCCGGCTGCCCGGGCTGCGGTTCGTGCTGCACGGGGCGGACGAGGGCTCGCTGCCGGAGGTGGAGCGGGCCATCGCCGCGCAGCGGCTGGAGTCCTGGGTGGAGTACCGGGGCCCGGTCCCGCACGGCACCGCCCTGGAGCGGCTGGCCGAGGCCGCCGTGTACGTGCTGCCCAGCGTCCACGAGCCGTTTCCGATGAGCGTGCTGGAGGCGCTGGCTGCCGGGACGCCGGTGGTGGCCACCAGCAGCTGCGGGATAGCGGCCGAGCTGGCGTCCACCGGCGCCGCGCTGATCACCGACGGGACGCCGCAGGCCCTGGCGGACGCGGTGGAGCGGCTGCTCACCGACGACGGACTGCGGGAGCGCACCGTCGCCGCCGGGCGGGCCGCCGTCGCCGGTGTGTTCTCGCTGTCGGCCGTCGCCGACCGGCTGGCCGCGCTCTACACCGAGGCGCTGCGGCGGTGAGCCCCTGGCCCGGTCCGGGTGACCGGCCCGGGACCGGGACGGGCTCAGCCGCCCAGCGCCTCCTCGATCAGGGCGTCGATCCGGGCCAGCCCGGCCTCCTTGCCCAGGTGCTCGCGGACGTACCCGGGCCCGGCCGCGCCCAGCGCCTGCGCCCGGGCCGGGTCGGCCGCCAGCTCCTGCAGGGCTGCCAGCAGCGCCTTCGGGTCCTCCGGGGCGACCAGCACGCCCGCGCCGGAGCGGAGCACCTCCTCGGCCGTGCCGCCGCCCGCCGCCACCGAGGCCAGCACCGGGCGTCCGGCGGCGAAGTACGAGGTGAGCTTGGAGGGGATGCTCATGTCCAGCACCGAGGCCCGCTGGGTGACCGCCAGCACGTCGGCGGCGGCCAGGACGTCCGGGAAGTCCGCGTCGGAGACCGGCGCCAGGAACTCCAGCCGGTCCAGGCCCCGGCCCGCCTCCTCCAGCGCGGCCCGCTGGTTGCCGTCGCCCAGCAGCACCACCCGCACCGAGGGCCCGGCCAGCCCGGCTGCCTCCACCAGGACTTCCAGCCCCTGCTTGAGGCCCATGTTGCCGGAGTGCAGCAGCACCGTCTCGTCGGCCCGCCAGCCCAGCCGGGCCCGGGTCTCCTCCCGGTCGGCGGCGGGGGCCGCGACATGACTCCAGTTGGGCACCACCCTGATCCGCTGCTGCGGCACGCCCATCGCCGCCACCCGCTCCCGGAAGGTCTCGTGCACCACGCCGACCAGCGCCGCCGGGCGCAGCACCCGGGCCTCGACCCCGGCGGCGATCCCGGCCACCCGCTGCCCGCCGGCGATGCCGCTCTGCGCGGCGCCCGCGCCCATCAGGTCCTGCACCACCACCACATGCGGCACACCGGCCCGGGCGGCGACCCGGGAGCCGATCAATCCACCAGCCAGGCCCGGCATCTGACTGAGCACCAGGTCGAAGCGTCCGCGCGGCGGGGTGGCCCCGGCGTGGGCGAGGAAGCTCGCCTCGTACAGCGCCCGGCGCAGCCCGCTCTGCCGTGCGGGGACGGTGTGCCGGCGCCGGTGCACAGTGACGCCGCCGCGCTGCTCCGTACGCCGCCAGGCCCCCCGGTAGGCCGGGTCGACGCTCCAGGCCGGGTAGTGCGGCATCCCCGCCAGCACGTGCACCTCGTGGCCGGCCAGGGCCAGGTGCTCGGCCATCTGGGTCGAGTACGGTCCTATCCCCGAGTGTTCAGGGGCGTAGTTGGTCGAGACGAGCAAGAGCCGACGAGGCACGCTGGAAACCTCTCTGTGGCTGTTCCTGATTCGATCACATGTTTTCAGGTGGCACGGCATACTGGTGGGGATTTCGACGACCTGGGGGTTACCGGTGAGTGGCTGGGGAACATCACCTGCCCCACATCCCCGTGCCCCGCGCATTCCGGTCCGGCGGCCGCGCGGCATCGCGGGTCTCGCCGTCTGGCTGCTGTTACTCGACGCCCTCGCCCCCGCGCTGGTACTGGCTGGTACCACGGCCCAGATCCAGGCGGCGTTGTTGGTCCAGTGCGTGGTGGTGCTGCACGCGGGGCTGGGGCTGGCGAGGGTGCTGACCGACCGGACCGTGCGACCGGTCGCCTTCGGCTTCTGGCTGTTCACCTACATCTGGCTGGGCCTGGCCCCGCTGGCGATGCTCGCCACCGACACCTACCCCTGGCCTTACCGCACGGACGCCAGGATCGCCGTGGAGTCCAGCGCGATCCTGGAGATCGGGCTGCTGGCCTACTCGCTGGGCAGCGCCCTCGCCGGACGCCGGGCCGACGCCCGCGCCGCACGCCCGCTGGAGCGGGTCCTGGACCGCGAGATAGCCCCGGTACGGCTGCTGATGCTGTGCCTGCTCTCGCTGGCCCTGGCCGCGTACCTGATCCCCAAGCAGGGCGGCCTGTCGACGTTCTTCACCAGCCGCCAGGCGATCACCACCGCCGACAGCACCACCGGGGGCGGCACCAAGGCCGGTGCGGCGCTGGCCGCCTGGGGGCTGACCGTGCCCGCCTACTGGTCGCTGCTGGGGCTGCTGCAGCTCTCCCGCTCGCGGCGCGGCGACCGGCTGCTCAAGGGCGCGCGGCTGATCGCGCTGCCGGTGATGCTGGTGCTCAACGGCATCGTCAACAACCCGATCAGCAATCCGCGCTTCTGGGCCGGGACGGTGCTGCTCACCGTCCTGTTCGCGCTGCCCGCGCTGCGCCGCCCGCGCGGCTTCCGGATCGCGGCCGCCGGGACGCTGGCGGTGATCCTGGTGATCTTCCCGTACAGCGACTACTTCCGCTACACCGAGCGGGGGCAGGTCCATGTGGTCTCCATGGCGCAGCAGTTCACCACCAACCCGGACTACGACGCCTACCAGCAGGTGCAGACCGGCCTGGCGATGGAGCAGCGCACCGGGTTCCAGCCGCAGCGCCTGCTCGGGCCGCCGCTGTTCTGGCTGCCGCGCGCCTACTGGCCCGGCAAGCCCGAGGACACCGGCATCGACATCGCCCAGTTCGCGGGCTACGACTTCACCAACCTCTCCGCGCCGCTGTGGATCGAGAGCTACCTGTGGGCCGGAATCCCGTCCCTGGTGGCCGCGTTCGCGCTGCTCGGGGCGGTGGGCCGGCGCATCGACGAGGCCCGGCAGCGGTTGCGCGCCCGCTCCGGGACGCTCTCCGCGCTGCTCGTCCCGGCCTTCGGCTTCTACCAGTTGATCCTGCTGCGCGGCAGCCTGCTGGCGGCCACCGCGCCGCTGGCGCTGCTGGTGTTCATCCCGCTGCTGATCTCCACCCGCCGCCGGGCGCTGCCCGCCGCGGCCGTGCCCGCCGCCGCGCCGACCGGGGCCGCCGATCCCGCTCCGGCCCCCGCCCCGGCCCCAGCCGTCCCGCTGACCCCTGTCGCCTCCGGAAGGACGCTTCCATGACCGACACGCCCCGTGCCGAAGAGCCTCCTTACGACGAGCCCGACCAGCTCAGAGACCAGGTGCGGCAGTTGCTGCGGCATCCGGTGCTGATCGTCGGCGCGCTGGCGCTGGGCGTCCTCGGCGGCGTCGAGGCGCACCGGGCCACCGGCGACCAGTACACCGCCTCCGGGCAGCTGCTGGTGGACGCGCCGAGCACCACGCCGTTCAACAGCTCGGTCGCGGCGGGCAAGAACATCAACATGCAGACCGAGCAGCAGGTGGCGTCCAGCCTGGTGGTGGCGGACGCCGCCGCGCGGGCGCTCAAGGAGCCCGGGTTGCAGGGCAGCGCGCTGCAGAAGCGGCTGACCGTCGCTGCCTCGCCCAACACCGAGATCCTGCAGCTGAGTTACACCGACAGCGATCCGGTCGAGGCGGCCCGGCGGGTCAACGCGGTGATGTCCGCGTACCTGAGTCAGCGTCAGGCCACGGCCGCGGCTGACCTGAAGGGCATCACCGCCGGGCTGGACAGCCAGTTGAAGCCGCTGATGGCCAGCTACAACTCGCTCAGCAAGCAGATCAACGACTTCGGCGACGGCGACGGCACCGCCAAGGACTACGCCCTGTCCGAACGCGCCTCGGTGGCCACCCAGATCGCCGCCGTGCAGTCGCAACTGGCCGACTACCAGGCGGTGAACACCACGCCCGGGCAGATCCTGGCGCAGGCCGCACCGCCCACCGCCCCGGCCGGGATCAGCGGTTCGCTGCTGGCGGCGATCGGCGGCGTGGTCGGCCTGGCCCTGGGCATCCTGCTGGCCTGGCTGGCCAGCGTGTTCGAGCGCCGGGTCCGGGACGGCCGGGACGTGCTGCGGCACCTCGGCGCGCCGATCCTCGTCACCCTGCCGTTCCGGCCCGGACGGCTGCGGCCCGGCGGCGGCCTGCTGGCGGTCGGCTCCTCCCCCTCCCGGCTGGCCGAGGCGTACCGCACGTTGGCCCTGCGGGTGGCGCTGGCCACCGACCAGCACGATCCGCGCGGCATCCTGGTCGTGGAGCCGCGTACGCTGGGGCAGGCCGCCGCGGTGGCCGCCAACCTGGCCGCCGCGTACGCCGAGACCGGCGAGGAGGTGCTGCTGATCGAGGCCGACCTGCGCCGCCCCCGGCTGCGCCGCAGGCTCGCCGGGCGGGTCGGCGCCGAGGCCGTGATCCGGCCCGGGGCGACCCCCGACGGCTGGCCGCACCGCCCGGTCACGGTGGCCGCGGGCAGCGCCGGCAGCTTCACCCTGGTGCCCGGCAGCCGGGTTCCGGCGGCGCTGCGGGCGCTGGCCCTGGTGGACTCCGAGGCCGAGGCGCTGCGCTCCGGCCCCACCCTGGTGGTGACCGCGCCCGCGGTGCTGTCGCACCCGGACGCGCTGGCCGTGGCCCGCTGGACCGACGGCGTGGTCCTGGTCGGCGATCCGGGCGGCCTGCGCCGGACCGATCTGGACCAGGTGCGGGAGTTCCTGGCGGCCACCAACACCCCGGTGCTGGGCATGGTGGCCACCCGGACGCCCGGCGGCCGGCTCGGGCGGCTGGTGCTGCGCGCGGCCGACGCGCTGCGCTTCGGCCGAGAGCCCGCGGGCGGCGTCCGGCACCGCCCGGAGCAGGCCGGACTGGAGGCCCGCACCGGCCGGGCCCCGGCCGCCGGCGCGGTGCGCGCGCCCGCCGACTGGTCCCGGGGCCTGGCCACCGGCCGGCGCGAGAGCGACGGCGCCGACAGCCGGGAGGCCGACCAGGAGTGGCTGCGCGCAAGCCTGCTGGAACGCGGCAGCGAGTGAGCGGCGCACCGGTGGGCCCGGGCACGGCCGCCGGGGTGGCCGACCCGGGCCCCGCGCCGTTACCCGCCGCCGACTCCACCGCCGTGACCGCGCGCGGCAGTTGGATCGGGCTGGTGGGCTCGGCGGTGAACGCGGTGGCCGGGTTCGCGCTGGTCGCTCTGTGCACGCACGGGCTGGGCGCGTCGGCGGCGGGCGCGGTGTTCACCGGCATCGCGGTGTTCACCATCCTCAGCAACGGGCTCAAGCTGGGCGCCGACACCGGCCTGGTGCGGTTCGTCTCCCGCGACCGGACGGCGACCGGCGGCGCCCGCACCGGCGCCCTGCTGCGGATCGCCGTGCTGCCGGTGCTGCTGGTCAGCGTGGCGGCGATGCTGGCGCTGCTGCTGTTCCCGCCGGTCGCGCACGCGCTGCTGCCCGGCCTGCCGCCGGGGCGGGCCACGGCCGTGGTGCGGATGTTCGCGGTGTTCCTGCCGCCCGCCACGGTGGCCCTGGTGCTGCTCGGCGCGACCCGCGGCTACGGCACGGTGGTGCCGTTCGTCGGCACCGAGCAGGTCGGCAAGCCACTGCTGCGGGTGGTGCTGGCACTGCCGCTGGTGCTGCTGGCGCCCTCGGCGCTCAGCCTGTCCGCCGCGTGGGTGCTGCCGACCGTCGGCGGCACCGCCGTCACCTGGGTGGCACTGCGCCGCCGACGCCGCACCGACGCCCCGGCGGCCGTGTTGTCGGCGGACGAACACCGCGCCCTGACACGGGAGTTCTGGTCCTTCTCGGGCCCGAGGGCGATCTCCTCAGTGTTCGACATCACCTCGGTGTGGGTCGGCGTGGTGCTGCTGTCGCTGTTCAGCAGCAGCCGCGACGCCGGGATCTACACCGCGGTCAGCCGCTTGATCACGGCCGGGACGCTGTTGCAGCTCGCGGTGCGGCTGGCGGTCGCACCGCAGATCAGCGGGCTGCTGGCGGGCGGACGCGACGGCGAGGCGCACGGGCTGCACCGGCTGTCCACCCGCTGGATCGCCCTGTTCTCGCTGCCGGTGTTCGTGCTGATGGCGGTGTTCCCGAGGACGGTGCTCACCCTGTTCGGCGGCGGATTCCCGTCCGGGGCGGCGGCGTTGGTGGTGCTGTGCGCGGCCAACACGGTCAATGTGATGGTCGGCAACGCGCAGACGGTGATCCTGATGGCCGGGCGCAGTTCGTGGAACCTGGCGGTGGCCGGGACGGCCTGCGCCGTGCAGGTGGGCCTGGGCGTGCTGCTGATCCCCCGCACCGGCGTCCTGGGGGCGGGGATCTCCTGGGGGGCGTCGGTGGTCGTGGACAACCTGCTGTCGGCGGCGCTGGTCCGTTACCGGCTGGGGTTCCGCACCGTGGACCGGGGCTACGCGCTGGCGGTGGGCGTGGGGATGCTGCTGGTGGCGGCGGTGGCCGGGGCCGTCCGCTGGCAGCTGGGCGACACCCCCGGCGGGGTCGGCGCGGGCACCGCCCTGGCCCTGGCCTGCTTCGGCGCGGCGGTGTGGCGGCTGCGGGTGCCGCTGGGGGTGCCGGAGTTCCTCGGCACGCTCCGGCGCCGTCGCGGCTGACGCCGCCGCCCGGGCCCGGTCAGCCGGGCCTGCCCAGGCAGTCGACGAAACTCACCGCGCCCGGCCCGGTGCCGGTGGTGGCGGCGGTCAGAGCGGTCTGCGGCTGGTTGGCGAAACTGCACATGTCGTACCGGACCACCTGCGCCGACGGCGCCCCGGCCGGGGTGCGGAACTGGTGGGCGCCGACCAGTTGGCAGGAGTCGTAGCGGACCAGCGGGCCGCGCGGGCCGATGTCGATGCGGTGCGCCTGGACGGACGGCGCGAAGGACTTGAAGGCGTTGGCGGTGTCGTCGCAGTCGTTGAAGCGGATGGTTCCGCCGGACCAGTGGCTGTCGATCACCACCACGTCCGGGTTGCGCACCTCGAAGCGGATGTCCTCGGCGTGGAACCGCTGCACCGAGGCCGCGTGGGCGGCCGTGGGCAGCCGGAAGAAGGTGCTGAGCGTCCCGTACACCGGATCGGGCGCGGGACGCGTGCCGGTGACGATGTACGAGCCGCCGCGGCAGGTGATGGAGCCGCCGTAGGGGAACTCCAGGAAGTTGCCCCACTCGTACTCGACCTTCATGTCGGTGAACCAGTAGTTCAGGAACTGATCCTGGGCGGCCGGGTCCTGCGACTTCTGGGACAGCCCCGAGTAGAGGAACGCCCTGCGGTAGGCGCCGCCGACCCGGCACGCCTCCCAGCGCATCTCGGAGTTGGTGTTGCTGCCGTCCAGCGCCAGCCCGTAGGTCCACTCCCCGAGCCACTCGCAGTCGCGGAAGCGGTAGTCCTGGGCGTTGCCGGTCGAGTACGAGTAGAGGAAGGACGCGCCGGGCGTGGCCGAGGTGAACGTCATCTCCTCGAAGGCGACATTGGCCCAGGTGTCGGTGTTGCTGCACAGGTACGCCCCGGCCCGGTCGGGCCGGAAGACGATCTCGGTGATCCGCTTGCCGCCGCCGACGAACCGCAGGCCGTTGGCCGGGTTGTCGGGGGTGTCGGCGTCCAGCAGCGCGCCGGGCCGGGTCACCAGGTACTGCCCGGGCGGGACTTCGATCAGGGTGCGGCCGACGTGGTCGCTCACCCGGGCGACGGCGTGGGCGTAGGCGGCGGCGAAGGCCGCGCTGTCGTCGGTGCGCCCGTCGCCCTTGGCGCCGAAGTCCGCGACCACGTTGACCACGGCCCGGTCGGCACCGCCGGGCCCGGCGGAGACCGCACCGGAACCGGGCGCGGGTGTCGGGCCGGAGCCGGAGCCGGAGCAGGCGGTGAGGCCCACGGCGCCCGCCGCCGCGACCCCGCCGAGCAGCAGCGTCCGCCGACTGGAGCCGCCCTGCTCGTGCCTGTCGTGCATCGCGCCCCCACCTGCAGAAGTCCGGCCCGTCCGTTCCCAGCATCGTAGGTGGACCCTGGCGCACGGGCGGGCGAATACGGAAGGATCGGCGGACGAACGGTGCATCACCCGGACGATTCCCGTGCAAACGCTGAGGAGTGACGTACTGTCATGGCTGGATTCACGTGGGCGCTCGGTGAGTTGCGCGGCGCGCAGAAGTCGTCCAAGGGCGTCTCCTACTACTCGCGCTGGATCAACCGGCCGTTGGGGCGGGTGCTGGCCGCGGCCGCGTACCCGACCGGGCTGACGCCCAACGCCGTGACCGGGATCAGTGCGCTGGTCACCGGTTGCGGCATCGCCCTGATCGCGCTGGTGCCGCCGTCCTGGCCGTTGACGGTCGGGGTGGCCGCGCTGCTGGTGCTGGGTTTCGCATTGGACTCCGCCGACGGGCAGTTGGCCCGGTTGCGGCGGGCCGGCAGCCCGGTCGGGGAGTGGCTGGACCACACCGTGGACGTGGCGAAGATGCTGACCCTGCATCTGGCGCTGCTGGTGGCGTTCTACCGCTTCTACCACCTGGGCCAGCCGGGGCCGCAGCACCGCTCGGCGGCGGCGCTGGCAATGCCGTTGGCGTACCAGGTGACGGCCGTGGTGACGTTCTTCGGCGGCATCCTCACCGAGCAGCTGAAGCGGGCCCACGCCCGCGCCCCGGGCGCCGCCGGGCGCGCCGCCGAGGCCCCGTCGGCGCTGCGTTCGCTGCTGCTGCTGCCCGCCGACTACGGCCTGTTCTGCCTGCTGTTCCTCAGCTACGGCGGCGGACGCCGGGTGTTCCTCACCGTGTACGCCTTGCTGCTGCTCGCCAATGCGGTGCTGATGCCGGCCCTGCTGGTGAAGTGGTTCCGCGAACTCTCGGCGCTCGGACGCCTTTCGGCCATCCCCGGTTCACCTGCCGGAGAAATCAGCGAAGCCCCCCGGACACCGTCGGCGCTCTCCTAGACTGCCGTGCAACCAGCAACCGCACGCTACGACGACCGGCCCGATCCGGGCTGTTGGGGGAACATCGTGGCAGGACAAGGCCGCGCCCGCTTACGCGTGGGCTACGCGCCCGGGGTCTACGACCTCTTCCATGTGGGTCATCTCAACATCCTGCGCCACGCGCGCAGCCAGTGCGACCGGCTGATCGCCGGGGTGGTCTCCGACGAGATGGCGGTGCTGGCCAAGGGCCGCCCGCCGGTGGTGCCGTTGAACGAGCGGCTGGAGATCGTGCGCAACGTCCGCTTCGTGGACGAGGCCATCGCCGAGACCGTGCCGAACAAACTCGACACCTGGCGGCAGACGCCCTTCGACATCCTCTTCAAGGGCGACGACTGGCGCGGCACCCCCAAGGGCGAGCGGCTGGAGCGCGACTTCGCCGCGGTCGGCGTGGAGATCGTCTACTTCCCCTACACCGTGCACACCTCCAGCACCCTGCTGCGGCGGGTCCTGGACGGCCTGGCCGACGTCTCCTGACGGTCCGTCACATCTGTTCTAGGGGCGGTACGGCAGGGCGGGGACGTCGTAGCAGTTGGTGTCCATGTCGGGCACCTGGGTGGCCCAGCCCCGGCCCTGCCAGCGGGCCACGTTGAGGCAGGCGTGCTGCGGGCCGGTCGGCGGCGGCTTGACCACGAAGTCCGTGGGGATCAGCAGCCCGTGCGCGTCGTAGGGCTGCGGGCGCAGCATGAAGCGGTCCAGGCAGGCGTGGTCGACCCGGGCGCCGCAGGAGGCGGCGGCGTCCGCGAACCACTGCGCGGCCGCCCACCCCTCCAGCTCCCACTGCGACAACTGGCCTACCCGGGAGGGGTAGTAGCGCTGCATGGCAGCGCGGAAGGCGGCCACGGCCGGGTAGCGGACGTCCTCGTAGGAGCGGCTGCTCGAGGTGACCCACAGCGCGTTCAGGCAGCCGGGGACGCCGTGGTAGTCGGCGCCCGCCTGCGCGGTCCAGTTCTGCACGTTGGTGGCCTTGGCCGCCACCGACACCCCGGCCGCCGCCATGGCCTGGCACAGGGCCACATTGCCGCCGGTGTCCATGGCGTCCATCACCAGTTGCGTTCCGGCCGCCTTCATTCCGGCGGCGACCGCGCCGAAGTCCGGCAGGGCGAAGTCCACGGTCTCGTTCAGCACGTGGTAGCCCTCGGCCTTGAGGCCCTGGACGAGTTGCGCGGCGTAGCTCGCCGACTCGGACTGGTTGTAGGAGACCACGGCGGCGCTGTGCAGCCCCAGCCGCTGCTCGAAGTAGCGGTAGACCTGGGTGGTCTGGTACTCGACGCCGTTCCAGCCCACGGCCCTGCCGTCGCGCGGTTCGGAGCTGCCGTAGATCTGGTAGAGGTGCGGGTACTGGTCGTAGGCGGTGCCGATCGGCTGTCCGCCGATGTCGGGCACGCCCTGGGCACTGACGTACGGCGCGCCCGCGTAGTCCATGGCGGTGGTGGCGACCAGCGCCACCACGTGGTCCTGTCCGATCAGCCGGTGCACGCACGCCTGGTTGTCGCCGCCGTCACCGCTGTCGTCGCAGACGACGACCCTGACCGGGCGCCCGCCCAGCCCGCCGGCGTCGTTCAGTGCGCGGAAGAACGCCTGGGCACCGGAGGGCGGCCCGCTGAAGGTCTGGGTGCCGAGGATGCTGCTCAGCGAGGCGACGATGCCGACCGTGATCGGCGCGGCCGTCGCCGAGGGTGCGCCGGTGCCGCCGGGCGCGCCGGTGAAGTCGCGCTCCGGCAGCCGGCTGCCGCAGCCGGACAGCGGCAGCGCCGCCAGCAGCAGCAGTGCCAGGGCCGCGCGGACGGCCCCGGCGGGGCGCGGACGGGAGGGTCTCACCCCGGGTCAGGGGCAGCCGGGCAGGGCCGACCCACTGTTGTTGAGCTTGATCAGGTTGCACAGGGTGCTGTCGGCGACCTTCCAGACGCCGCCCTGCAGGACCGACATGCCGACCGCGCCGGGCAGCGCCGGGGTGCCGCTCTGGCACAGGTTGAAGGTCACATGGGCGGCACTGGCGCTGGTGAAGTCCACGGTGAGCACGGTGGCGCTGGCCCGCCCGGCGAGGGCGTTGCCGGCGAAGCCCCGGACCAGCGGGGCGAACTGCGCGCCGCTCTGCAGCAGGGCGAGCTTGCCGGCGGTGGTCGTCGCCGGGTCGAAGAACTTCTGGAAGTTGGCCGCGACCTGCTTGCCCGCCGTGGCCGGGTCGGCCGGTCCGCTGCCGCTCACGGTGGGCGCGACGGCGGTGCCGCAGGTGGCGGGCGCGGCGGTGCCGGTGGCCGCGGCGCTGCCGGTCGCGGTGGAGGGCGTCGCGGTGGAGGGCGTGGTCGTCACCGGGCTCGCCGAAGCGCTGCCGGTACTGCTGCTGCCACTGCTGCTGCAGGCCGAGGCAGCGAGGAGCACGGCGGCCCCCAGCGCGACCAGGGGCGCTGATCTGCGGTTGAACATGGAGCCCTCACCACCCGACTTGAGTTTCATGCCCTAATCATCCTGATTTGTCCAGAATGGGCTATCTTGCACGCTAGTGGTTACCTGCCGTAGCCGTGTTTCTCTGGGGAGCCGATGACGGGCGAATCAGCCGAAAGGGTGGCCGCTGTCCTGCGAACGCTGCGCCCGTACCTCGGGTGGATCTGTTGCGCGGCAGGGGCGGTGCTGTGCGGGCTCGGCTGGTACGGGGTGTCCGGCGAGCGCTACACCGCGCGGCAGATCCCCTATCTGGCGTCGGCGACCGCCCCGGGCGCGGCGCTGCTGGCCGGCGGCCTGGTGCTGCTCGCAGCGCGCGGCCCCGCCGGGCCGGACGGCCCGGAGCAGCAGCGGTCGCGCCGCCAGATCGACACGCTGTACGCCCTGCTGACGGAGACCGAAACCCAAGGAGCAGCCACCGAAGCCGGGCCCGATGCCGCAGCGGCAGCCGCACCGGAGGCCGGACCGGAGCCGGAGCCCGGCCCTGCGTCCGGGGGCCTGCTGGCGGTGGCCGGCGGCAGCAGCTACCACCGGCCCGGCTGTGTGCTGCTGGAGGGCCGCAGCGATCCCGAGCCGGTGACCCCGGCCTCGGCCGCCGGGCGCGGGCTGCGCCCCTGCCCGCTGTGCGAACCGCCGGAGGCCTGAACGGATGGCCACGCCGCTCGTGCTGGACCTCGCGGTCGCCGGTGTCACGGTGGGCAGCGCCGCCGCGCTCTCCGGCGTGGGCCTGGTGGTCTGCTACCGCGCCACCGGCGTGCTGAACCTGGCTCAGGGCGCGGTGGCCATGGTCACCGCCTATGCGCTGCGGCAGACGGTGGTGGTGTGGCACTGGCCGCGCCTGGCCGCGATCGCCGCCTGCGTGCTGGTGCTGGCGCCGGGCCTGGGCGTGCTGATGGACGTGGCGGTGTTCCGGCGGTTGCAGCGGCGCGGCGCCGGGACGGCCGAGACGCTGGCGGCCGGGGTCGCCGTGTTCGTGCTGCTGGTCGGCGCGGCGGCGCTGCTGTGGGGGCTGTCCTCGCGCGGGGACGCGCCGGTCCTGGTACCCGCGCGGCTGCTGGTCGCCCCCGGCGGGCTGCGGCTGACCCTGGACACGGTGGTGGACCTGGGCATCGTGCTGGTCCTGACCGCCGGGGTGGGCGCGGTCAGCCGCTGGACGCCGTTCGGCACCACGGTGCGCGCGGTGGTGGACAACCGACGGCTGGCCGAGCTGGCGGGCATGGACGCGGACGAGGTCGCCTCCGTCGGCTGGGCCTTCGGCGCGTTCACCGCCGGGCTCACCGGGGTGCTGCTGGCCCCGGGCCTGCGGCTGGACCCGTACGGGCTGCCGCTGCTGGTCATGGAGACCATGGCGGTGGCGGTGGCGGCGGGCCTGCGCAGCCTGCCGCTGGCGGTCGCCGCCGCGCTGGCGCTGGGGATCGGCCAGAGCGAGCTGACCGCCGTGCACCTCTCCGGACGGCCGGAGGAGCTGCTGCAGGCGGTGAGCGCCAACCTGTTCGTCCTGGCCCTGGTCGTGGTGGTGCTGATCCCGGGCCGGTCGGCGGCCCCGGCGGAGACCGCGTCCGGGCTGCTGCTGCCGGGCGGCCGGCTGCGCGCGGCCGTCCCCCGGGCGGTGTTCCTGGGCGGGGCCGCCGTGCTGCTGCTGATCCCGCTGCTGCTGCGCGCGGACGACCTGCGGCAGCTGCTGCCAGGCCCGGCGCTGGCGCTGGTGCTGCTGTCGATCGTGGTGGTCACCGGCTACGGCGGCCAGATCTCGCTGGGCCAGGCCGGGTACGCGGGGCTGGGCGCGCTGCTGACCGGGGCGCTGAGCGGCGGCACCGTGCCCGGCGTCCCGGTGCTGTCCGCACCGCTGGCGCTGGCGCTGGCGGTGCTGGTGTGCGCGCCGCTGGGGCTGCTGGTCGGCCGGCCGGCGATCCGGCGGCGCGGGCTGGCCCTGGCGCTGACCACCTTCGCCTTGGGCACGGCGGTGAGCCGACTGGTCTTCCAGCAGCCGTATCTGACGGACGGGGCGGTCCTGGACCGGACCGGCGCCTGGGCCGACGACCGGTTCTTCTACGGCGTGGAGCTGGCGCTGCTGGGGGCGGCGCTGCTGCTGGTGCGGGCGCTGCGGCGGGGCCGGACCGGCAGGGCGCTGGGGGCGATGCGGGACCACGAGCCGGCGGCGTACGCCTGCGGGGTGCGGGTGCCCCGGCTGAAGCTGCTGGCGTTCACCGCCGGTGCGGCGTTGGCCGCGCTCGGCGGCGGACTGCTGGGCCTGGGCGCGCAGGCGTTCGACCCGGACGCCTTCGATCCGGTACTGGGCCTGGTGTGGTTCGCGGCGGTGGTGGTCTTCGGCGCGGGCAGCGCGTCCGGGGCGGTGCTGGCGGCGGTGGCGCTCACCGCCGTGGACGCGGCCACCGCGCCGGGGGTGTCCGCCGCGGTGGTGGGCGTGCTGGCGCTGCTGCGCGGACGCCTGCCCGCCCAGCGCGGACCCGCCCCGCACGGACCGCGCCCGACCGGGGCCGCCGTGGCCGCCGGGGCCGGGCGGGTGCGGCTGAGCCCGCGCGGGCGGGAGCTGGCCGGTCGGACGGGCCGGGGACCGGCCGGGCGGGCGCGGCAGCACGGCGGGCTCCAGTGAGCCGACAGCGCTCACGGCTCTCGGCGCAGGGCCTGGTCTGCCGCTTCGGCGGGGTGACCGCGCTCGACCGCGCCTGCATCGAGGTGCCCCCGGGCCTGATCACGGCGCTGACCGGCGCCAACGGTGCGGGCAAGAGCACCCTGTTCCGCTGCCTCAGCGGCGCGCTGCGCCCGGACGCGGGCCGGGTGCTGCTGGACGGGCGGGACATCACCGGGCTGCCCGAGTACGCCCGCGCCCGGCTGGGCCTGGCCCGGACGTTCCAGCAGGTCGCCGTGTTCGCCGGGCTGTCGGTGCTGGACAACCTGCGGGTGGGCGCGGAGCAGGCGGGCGGCCGCGGGCCCCGGGAGTCGGCCGCCGCCGTGGCCCGGACGCTGCGACTGCTCGGCCTGGAGCGGGTGGCCGACCGCCCGGCCGCCGCGCTGCCCACCGGCACGCTGCGGCTGGTGGAGCTGGGCCGAGCGCTGGCCGCCGATCCGGGTGTGCTGCTGCTGGACGAACCGGCCGCCGGGCTGGACCGGGAGCAGGCGGAGCGGCTGGCGGTGCTGCTCACGGCGCTGGCCGGGGACGGCCTGGCGGTGCTGCTGGTCGAGCACGACCGGGAGCTGGTGGACCGGATCGCCGACCGGGTGCACACCATGGCGGACGGACGGATCGCCGGGGGGAGCGCCGCCGATGGCCGTTGAGATCGCCCTGTGCGCGGCCCGGGTGCGCTACGGCCCGCTGGAGGCGCTGCACGGGGTGGACCTGCGGATCCCGTCCGCCCGGATCACCGTGCTGCTGGGCCGCAACGGCGCCGGGCGCAGCACCGCCCTGCACGCGCTGGCCGGCTCGCAGCCGCTCTCCGCCGGGCGGGTGCGCTGGTTCGGCGGGGCGGCGGCGGGCCGCGACATCACCGCCCTGGACGCCTTTCGCCGGGCGCGGTTGGGCATGGCCCTGGTCCCGGCCGAGCGGGCGGTCTTCCCGTCGCTGTCGGCGGCGGAGCACCTGTCCCGGCTGGCGCCCCCGGCGCGCGGAGCGGCGCTGGAGCTCTTTCCCGAGCTGCGGCGGCTGCTGGAGCGCCGCGCGGGGACGCTCTCCGGCGGCGAGCAGCAGCTGCTGGCGCTGGCCGTGGCCCTGGCCGGGCCGCACCGGCTGCTGCTGCTGGACGAGTTGGGGCGCGGACTGGCCGCGCCGGTGCTGGCCCGGGTGCACGCGGCGCTGGCGGCGGCGGTCGCGGCGGGGCGGACCGTCGTCCTGGCCGAGCAGCGGCTGCCGCCGGGGCTGGCGACGGATCTGGTGTACGTCCTGCACCGCGGCTCGGTGGCTTTCGTCGGGGAGCCCGGAGAGCCGGCGGCGGAACTCCGCAATTTGACATGACCGCGCCGAATTCGGCGGCACATCGAATCCGCGCCGGATTACCGGAAATCTCACTGGGCGAGACACTGTTTTTTGGAATCGCCGGGCGATACATTCGGCCCATAGTCGTTGGCATGAACCTGATTTGGGGGGTGCTGTGCTTTTCGGCGTTCTCGGCCAGCTCTTGGTGGACGACGGAGTAACGCGTCGTCAGATGACCGCTCCCAAACAGCGGATCTTGTTGGCCGCACTGGCTCTCAGCGCCAACCGCATCGTCCCCATCGACGAACTGGTCGACCTTCTCTGGGACGGTGCCCCGCCCGAATCCTGGCACGCCGCATTACACAACTATGTGGCCCGCTTGAGAAAGTCCATGGGTTTGGCCGCGCCCCGTCTGATGACCCGCTCCCCCGGCTATGCGCTGGAACTCGCCAACGACGCCGAAGCGGACTGGCGGGAATTCGAGGCCCTCGCCTGGCGCTCCCAGGCCAGCGTCCAGGCAGGCGAGTGGGACCAGGCCGGGACCGCGCTGCGGGCGGCGCTGGCGCTGTGGCGCGGAGTGCCGCTGATCGACGTGCCCTGCGAGGCGCTGCGCCGGGAATGGGTGCCGGCGCTCACCGAGCGGTGGCTGCAACTGGTCGAGTGGCGCATCGACGCCGACCTGATGCTGCACCACGACTCGAACCTGATCGTGGAGTTGAGACCCCTGGTCAGTGCCTATCCGCTGCGCGAGCGGTTCCACTGCCAGTTGATGGCAGCGCTCTGCCGCAGCGGCCGACAGGCCGAGGCACTGGCCGTCTACCAGGACGCGCGCCGGCTGCTCGTCACCGACCTGGGCATCGAGCCCGGACCCGAGCTCCAGCAGATGCACCGCCAGGTGCTGTCCGGGGCGCGGGATCCGCTGATCGAGTGCGGCGTCCGGGGAAGACCCTGCGGATCTCCCCCGACGCACTCCATGTGCCTGCGCCGCTGACCGGCCGCGCTCAGCCCACCGGCTCCCCCGCCTGCACCGCCTCGGCCTCCTGGCTGCGCTCGGGGGCGATCCCGGTGAAGTGCTCCAGGTCGGCCCGGGCCGCCCCGGTGTCGCCCAACCGCGTGCGGCACACCGCGCGGCGCAGCCAGCCGTCGGGGTCGGCCGGATCGCCCTCGATGGCCCGGGTGTAGTCGTCCGCCGCCTGCGCCCACTGCCCCAGCGCCTCGTACACCGAGCCCCGGTTGTAGCGGACCACCGCCGAGTCCTCGATCTCCAGCGAGCGGCCCAGGTCGGCCAGGGCGCCCTCCAGGTCGGCGGAGTCGAAGCGGACGGCCGCCCGCAGCGCCCACGCCTCGGCCATCTCCGGCGCGCTGAGCACCGCCCGGTCCAGCCCGGCCAGCGCCGCCTTGAGGTCGCCGCCCTCCCAGTCCACCCGGGCCTGCTGGCAGCGCAGGTGGGCGTGGTCCGGGGCGAGCGCCAACCCGGCCGCGACGTCCTGGGCGGCGGCCTCCAGCTCGCCCAGGTTCAGCAGCAGGGCAGCCCGGTTGACGTAGGCGTCCACGTACTCCGGGTCCAGCTCCAGCGCGAAGCCGAAGTCGGCCAGCGCGCCGTCGACGTCGCCGGTGACCGCGCGCAGGTCGCCCCGGTTGTAGTACAGCTCGACGAAGGGCGGGGTCAGCTCCATGGCCCGGGTGTACTCCCGCAGCGCCTGCTCGTGGCGGCCGAGGCGGCGCAGCAGTCCGGCGTACTCGAAGTGGTACTCGGCGTAGTTGGGGTCGAGCGCGATGACCTTCTCGTAGTCCTGGCGGGCCTCGTCCAGTCGGCCGAGGCCCTTGAGCACCTGGGCCCGGTTGTGCCGCAGCACCGAGCGGTGCAGCCCGTGCTCGCCCTCGCCCAGCTCCCGGTCCAGCCGCTCCAGGCCGCCGGTGACCAGCGCCAGGGCCTCCTCGGCGTTGCCCAGGTGGCCCTCCACCAGGGCGCGGCCGTTCTGCTGGAAGACGGTGGAGAACGCCTGGTCCTCGCCGCCCTGGAGCTGCGAGGCGATGGCGATGGCGATGTTCGTCCAGCCGAGCGCCAGCCGGTGGTCGCGCTGCCCCTCGGGCAGGTGGCGGGTGTAGAGCATGGCCGTGGCGTACGCGGCGTGCATGTGCACCCGGGGCAGGGTGGTGCGGGCCCGGACGGCGTCGTACATGGCCATGGCCTCGGCGGCGCGGTCCAGCGCCGCCAGCGACATGGTCACCTTGGTGGTCAGCGGCCACCAGGTGGTGAGCGGGTCGGCGTCGGCGTCGTCGTCCAGCTCGCCGACCAACTCCAGGCCGCGCTTGGCGAGGTCCACCGTGGCGTCGTAGAAGCCGTTCTCGATGCACCAGTCGGAGGCGGCCAGCAGGGCCGGGACGCCGGCGCCCAGCGGGTCGCTGCCGTGCTCCCGGTGGAAGGGGACCGCGCCCAGCCGCAGCGAGCCCTCGGCGGCGGCCTCCAGCTCGGCGGCGCGCTCGTCGTGCAGCCGCGCCCGCTGCTCCGGGCCGACCGCCTGGTAGGCCGCGCGCAGCGCCGGGTCGGCGTCCAGGCACTCGCCGGCGACATAGGCCCGGGCGGCGGCGGTCAACGCCTCGCCGGTCAGCGCGGCCGGGGCGGGAGCGGCCTCGGCCGGGGCGGCGTCGGGCGCGGGACGCCGGACCGTGTGGCGCTCCAGCGCGGCGGCCAGCAGCGGCTCCGGTGCGGCGTCCGGACCGACCACCGCCGACACCGCCAGCAGCCCGGCGGGGATCCTGCGCAGCAGGACGCCGAAGAACTCCTGGTCGGTGGGGTCGGCCGCGTCCAGGTGGTCCACCACCAGGGTGCGCGGTTCGCCGCCGTCCAGCAGCAGCAGGTCGTGCAGGAAGCCGGTGAGGCCGTGGGCGATCCGCAGGGTGCGCATCCGGGAGTAGAAGCGGGTGCGCTCCTTGGGGATGGCCAGCGAGGTCAGCGTCTCGGTGGTGGCGGGCACCACCCGGTGCAGCTCCGGCGAGGTGCTGAGGATCTCGATGACATGGGCGGCGACCAGCTCGGGGTGGCGCTCCAGCGCCCCGGGCACCACCGCGCGCAGGATCGTTCCGGCGGCGGTGTAGGGCCCGCGCAGCCGCCGGTGCGCGTTGACCGGCGGCAGCAGCAGGGGCGCCCCGTCCTCGGCGACGGCGGCGTCGGGCCGGCGGCCGTCCGGGGTGACGAAAAGCTGGTGGGCACGGACGGGGGCCATGAATCTCCGATCGGGACGCTCAGGACGATGCGGACGGTGCGCTGTCGGCGGGCCGCGCGGGGCGTGCGGCGCCCACGGCCCGCGCACTGCGCCGGGCGCGGTACGAGGGCCAGAGCAGCAGGGTGATCTGGGCCAGGATGAAGGCGACGAAGACGGAGCTGTCGAGCAGCCCGGTGGCGCTCGCCCGGCCGGGGTGGACGAAGCGGCCGAAGACCGTGCCCAGCAGCGTGACGGTGGGGGCCAGCGTCATCACCAGCAGGCCCAGGGAGGCGGCGTAGCCCACGCCCAGCAGCCAGGAGTACCAGCGGGCCACCTGCCGGTCGCGCGGGTGGAACAGCGACTCGTCGTAGCGCGGGGTGCGCCGGCCGACCAGCCGGGCCAGCCGGTTGTAGGCCATCCGGCGCGCGGTCTTCTGCAGGTCGGTGCAGCCCAGCACGGTGGTGACGACGTAGTAGAGGTCGGTCTCCAGGTAGAACAGGAACTGCCAGCCCACCCGGACCAGGGTGAAGTAGGCCAGGGCCAGCAGCATCCTGCCGACCACGGTGAGGTGGCCGTGCTGCTCGGCGGCGTCGGCGGCCAGGGTGAACGCCGCGACCACCAGCAGGTCGGTGATCATCCCGGCCAGCATCGGCAGGAACCGTTTCCGCCGCTCGACCGTGACCAGGCCGTTGAGCGAGGTCAGGAAGACCACGTAGTACAGCCGGCGGCCGATCGACAGCTGGGAGCGCAGCCCGAGCCGGCGCCCCGCCAGCGCGTGTGCGGTCTCGTGCAGCAGCACCAGCGGGATCTGGCCGAACGCCACCAGCAGGCCGTCCAGCACCATCGACCGGGAGAAGAACAGGTCGGTGTAGCGCGGGGCGAGGCCGGGCACCCGGACCATCTCCACCACCGCGGCGACCAGCAGCGCGACCGCCACCACGCAGCCCACCGGCGAGAACAGCGCGCGCCCGAGCCGGGCCCAGCGGACCGGGCTGTCGTCCACCGCCGCCTGCTCGTCCTCGGCGCCGGCGACGAAGCCCAGGTCGATCAGGGTGTCGACGAAGTCGGCCATGTCCACGGTCTCGCCGTAGGCGGCCTGGTACCACACGGCGGCCTCGGCCGGGGTGTCGCCGTCCGCCAGCCGCCGCAGCAGGGCCGCGCCGTCGGCGGGCAGGACGACGTAGGTGTCCTCCTCGCGGCGGCCCACCGTGACCTCGTCGCCCTCGTCCAGATAGGTCAGCGGGTGCACCCGGACGGGCTTCGCGGGGTCAAAAGCGGCGTCCTGTCCCGGGTCGGCCACGGTCGGCAACTGTCCACCTCGATCGTCGTATGCGGTGCGGGCGTGTGCGGTGCGGGCGGGTGCGGGACGGGCTGCCCCACGGGGCCGGCTGCGAGCGGCCGGGCCCCGTGGGGGGTCATCAAACGGTCAGCGCTTCAGCAGGTCAGCCACAGACGACGATGCTGATGCTGCTGTGGCTGCCGGCGGCCAGAACGCCGTACAGCGGGTTCGCGGCGCTGGTCAGGCGGACGTCGCCGGTCTTGCGGACCTCGATCTTCTTCATGGCTGTCCTCTCGGTCGCGGGGCTCCCATACCTGTCGTCGGGATGCTCCCGAGCAAGAGTCATATGGGCACCTATCGCCGCCCCAACGTCCGCCTAACGCGCCGTCACACGCCTCTGACCAGGGCCGGAAACGCAGCGTCGGGCGGTGCTCGTCACTGACGAGCACCGCCCGACGCGGTGGCGGAGGTGCAGGTGGAACCTGTTGTGGCGGATGCGGTCCGGGGCGGCCCGGGGGCGTTCAGCCGTCCGCGGCGGCGACCCACGCCTCCAGTTGCTCCCGGGTGGTGGCCGGGTCGGCGACCAGGTTGCCCAGGTCGTCGTCGGTGCGCACCAGGCTGACCACGGCGGGGCAGCGGCGGCAGGCGTCCACACCGCTCTGCCGCCACCACTTGCACTGCGTGCGCAGGTGGCAGCGCGGGACGCCGGAGCCGGGCGCCGGATCGGGCAGCGCCACGATCCGGTTGACCAGCCCGCACTCGCTCCCCACCCGCTGCACGCAGTCCGCCTCGCAGTGCGAGGCGAACCGCAGCACGCGCCGGGGTTCGACGCCCTCCGGGACCAGGCCGATCACCTCGGCGGCGGGCACCGGCTCGGCGAGGTACGCGACACTGCCGTCCTCGCCCGAGCGCACGCCCAGGACCACGGACTCCGGGCGGTCCGGCAGACCGCTGGGGCACCAGGACACGCCCGGTTCGGAGTCCTGCGCGGCTGTTCTGCCGGGCTCAGCCAAGGCTGCTGCTGGGCGGGACGATCGGAGGGGTCCAGCCGCCCATCGGGTGGACGCCGAAGCTGGCGCCGGGGCCGCAGACGGCGACCTCGGAGTGGACCGCCGCCAGGATGCTGGCGCGGAGCTGCTCCTGGCCGGTGATCCGGGTGGTGGCCGGGCGGGTGGCCTGGGCCTGGGCTGCGTTGGCGGTTCCGGCGGTCGCCAGTCCGGCCGCCAGGACGGCGGTGGCTACGGCGGCGGCGCGGATGCCCGTGGTGTGCTTCATGCGTTCCTCTCCATGTGCGCAGTGGGGTGCATACCCATGGGTGTCCGAACTCGGTCGAGTCCGACGTGGAAACAGGCATTTGACGAATAGCATCGGTCGCCTGAGGGAGAACTCTAGGGACCGTGCCACCCCCCGCGGGGGTGCCCGTCTCCCGCAATGGCCGGAAACGATGCCAGAAAGGCCCGTTGCCGTAGGGCTGCCGGTGATTTGCCGGAGGCAGGCCGGGCGAATTGCCGGTGCGCGCAGTGTCCGGAAACCGTCCGCCGGAATCCGCCCGTCCGAAATGGACTCCCGGGAGCACGGCTGCCGGATGGGGCCCGTGGGGCCGTAGGGAGTTCCCGGTGCCCCGTCGGAACACCCGTACCACGGCCGGACGCAGCTCGGGATCCGGACGGAGGGGTGCGGGCGTGTCCCGACCGGGAATGGCACAGACCGGCTGATACTGCGAAAATGACTGATAATCAGAGTGCGCCCGCCCGGCGTCCGCTGCTGGTCGCCGGGGCCGCCGCCCTGGCCTCCGCCTGCGGAGCAGCCTGGGCCGTCACCTCCGGACCGGGGAGCCGGGGCGGTGCGGCACGGCCGGCCGCCGCCGGTCGCACCGCACCGCCGCCTCCCGCCGCGCCGCGCGCGGCAGCCCTGTCCGGCCGCGCCGTCTCCGGCGACGGCCGACCGGCCGACCCGGACGCCACCGCGCGGGCCGCGTCCGCGCCCGGCCCGGCGCCGACCGCGCCCGAGTACTACGTGCACGCCGGCGCCATGGCGCTGGCGCTGACCTTCGACGACGGGCCGAGCCCGGTCTACACCCCGGAGGTGCTGTCGATCCTGCGCCAGTACCGGGTCACCGCGACGTTCTTCATGATCGGCCTGAATGCCGCCCGGTACCCGGACACCGTGCGCCAGGTGGTCGAGGAGGGCCACACCGTGGGCAACCACACCTGGACCCACCCCGACCTCGGGACGCTGACCCGGCCTCAGGTCCGCACCGAACTGGAGCGGACCGGCGACCTGCTGGCCCGGCTCTGCGGCGGGCGGCCGTCGCTGTTCCGCGCGCCCGGCGGCTTCTTCACCCACGCCACCATGGACCTCTGCGGCGAGCTGGGGCTGCGGCCGGTCTCCTGGTCGGTCGACCCCGAGGACTGGGCCAACCCCGGCGCGGACGCCATCGCGCAGCGGGTGCTGCGCCACGCCCGCACCGGGTCGATCGTGCTGGACCACGACGGCTGCCTCACCGACGGGGCCGTCCCGGCGCCGGGCGGACCGGCCGACCGCTCGCAGACCGTCACCGCGCTGCGCCACTACCTGCCGCGCCTGGTCGACGCCGGGTTCCGGTTCACCGTGCCCGACGCGGCCTGACCGGGGTCAGCGGCAGGGCTGGTACGTCTTGTCGTCCAGGTCCAGGTCGAACCGCACGCCGTTGAGGTCGGCCGCGTTGTCGGCGGAGCAGAAGTCGGAGGTCGACAGGTTGTACTCGGCCTGGAAGACCGGCTTCCCGGCAGCGACGTACTGGTCGTAGCCGTAGGAGCCGTTCTGGGCGGTGGTGCACTCCTGGAACTCGTTGCACTGCTCGTTCAGGGCGCCGTCGAAGAACGGCAGCAGCTGCGGGATCTGCGCGTCGTCGTTCTTCTGCAGCACGCTCATGCCGCGCGCGTGCGCGTCGTTGGCCAGCGTGGCGTCGTAGATCAGCTGGTCCTTGGCGGTCAGCGGGAAGCCGGTGCTGTTGGTGTAGCCGTCCATGTTGTCCAGCTCGACCATGTCGAAGCCCTTCTGGCTGCACATGTCCAGCCGGCTGTCCATGATCGAGCGCAGCGCGCTGCCGCTCTTCTGGATGTCGCGGATGTCCAGCCACTTCTCCCCGGCCCAGCCGTTGCCGCTGCCCAGCAGCGCCGACGGGAAGTGCGAGGCGTCCGGACGCCAGTCCTCGTAGGTTCCGGCGGAGATGTAGCAGACCGCCTTGATCCCGGCGCTGTGCAGCGAGGAGACGGTGGCCGCGGTGGCGTCGAAGCCGTCGATGTCGTACATCGAGACCTTGCGGAACGGCGCCTTGGGCACCGCCGACAGCACCCAGTCCCAGCTGGTTTTGACCGCCGGGTGCCAGCAGCCGGAGCAGGCCAGCGGTGCGGGCACCGAGGTGGCCGCCACCGGCGCGCCGGTGACCGGGGCGGACGGCGCCGCGGTGGTGGGCGCGGCCGTGGGCGTGGGCGTGGCCGAATGCGTCGGCGCCACCGACCGACTGGGCGTGGGCGTGGGGGTGGGCCGGCCGGACCGCGGGGACGACGGCTTCGGCGTGGGCGTGTGGTGGCCGTGCGTGGGGCGGGGGTGGGCGGCGGCGCTCGTCCGCAGGCTGCCCGCGGAGGCGTCGGTCATTGCGAACCCGAGGCCGGCGGCGGCGACGACCGAGGTGGCCAGGGTGATCACCACCGTCTTACGGCGCGCGGCGAAGGCGTGCTTGGGCATGCGCACTCCAGCAGAGAGGAGGAAGGGAACAACGGTTCAGAACGGGCCACAGCGTGCCGTACCGGCCATGAGAAAAACGTGAGGACGTTCCCTCGGGGCTCAGGTGTTCCCTTCCGGCCCGGCGCCCCGCCGGTCGCGGCCGTCACATCCGCGGCCGCCGCCGCTGCCCCCGGCCCCGCGCGCCGCTCCGGGACAGCCGCAGGGTGAACAGCACCCCGCCCCCGGCCCGCGCCCGCACCTCGACGTTGCCGCCGTGGGCGGTGGCCACCCAGTGCACCAGCGACAGCCCGATGCCGCTGCTGCCGCCCAGCGAGTGGAACCGGGTGAAGATCGTGGCCAGGTCGTCCGGGGCGATCCCGGGCCCCCGGTCGGCCACCGACACCTGCGCGCCGCGCACCATCACCGTGACGTCCGCGCCCTCGCCGGGCATCGCGCCGTGCCGCAGCGCGTTGTCCAGCAGGTTGCGCACGGCCAGCCGGACCAGCCCGGCGTCGGCCGAGACCACCGACTCGCGCAGGTCCAGCCGGAGCCGGTGGCCGCCCGGCGGCAGCTCCGCGCAGACCGCCTCCACCAGCTGGTCCAGCCGCAGCGGCCCGCGCTGCGGGGCGTCCGCCCCGGCCTGCAGCCGCCCCCGGGCCAGCAGGTTCTCGATGACGTCCGACATCCGCTCGGAGGCGCGGCGGATCCTCGGCAGGTGCTCGGTCAGGCTGGACGGCTCCAGCTCGGCGACCTCGACCGCGCCGCGCATCACCGCGACCGGGGTGCGCAGCTCGTGCGCGGCGTCGGCCAGCAGCCGCTCCTGCTGCTCCAGCGCGCTCCAGGCCGGGCGCATGCTGCGGCCGGACAGGACGTGCCCGGTGGCCGCGGACAGCGTGGTCAGCGCGGCGCAGCCGACGACCAGGGCGGCGATCAGCTCGTGGTACGAGCCGGCGCCGCGCTGCGGATCGCCCACCACGACCACCGCCCCGGCCACGGTCTGGGTGTCGTCCTGGTAGAACGGCGTCGCCAGGTAGTACACCGCGCGGCCGGTGTCGTCCGGGGCGGTCGAGGTCACGGTGTCGTCCTCGGCCATGGCCGACCGGGCGGCCACCGACAGCCGGGCGACGGACACCGGGAAGGCCGGCTGGCGGCTGGCGAACACCTCCCCCAGGGTGTCCATCGGCTGCTGGAGCAGGACGGTCACCTGCGGGCTGCCGGTGGTGGCGGCGTCCCCGTAGAGCCCGTCCAGCTGGATGCGCCCGCCGTCGTCGTAGTAGATCAGCGACTCGGCCACGGCGGCCCGGCGGCGCATCTCGTCGAACTCGACGTCCCGCCAGGAGCGCGCGTCGGTGCGGACCGCCACCGTGGAGAGCACCGCCAGCCCGACGGCGGTGAGCAGGGTGTACGCGACGGTCAGCCGCAGCCGCAGCCGGTTCAGGCTGGCCCGGGCCGGGGAGCGGGTCACCCGCCGGGAGCGCGGCCGGAACACGGTCCGGGCCGCGGACCGGGCGGCCGACCGGGCCGCCGCCCGGTGACGGCGTCGGATCATCGCGCCGGTACGGGTGCGGCCGCCATCCGGAAGCCCTGCCCGCGCACGGTGTGCACCAGCGGCGGCGCCCCCAGCTTGCGGCGCAGCCCGGCGATCACCGCGTCCACGACGTTGGAGGAGGGGTCGGCCATCTCGTCCCAGCAGTGGGCGAACAGCTCGGTCTTGGTCACCACCTGGTCCTGCCAGGTCAGCAGCCGGTGCAGGACCGACATCTCCTTGGGCGTCAGCGACAGCAGCACGCCCGCGCGGCGGACCTCGCGCCGGGCCAGGTCCAGCTCGACGTCGGCGCAGCGCAGGAAGACCGGCTGCCGCTCGTGCGAGCGGCGGGCCAGGCTGCGCACCCGCATCACCAGCTCGGGCATGGCAAACGGCTTGGCCAGGTAGTCGTCGGCGCCGTGCTCGAAGCCGGCGATCCGGTCGGAGAGGGAGTGCAGGGCGGTGAGGAACAGCACCGGCGCGGCCCATCCGCGCCTGCGCCGGTCCCGCAGCGCGTGCAGGGCGTCGCCCTGCGGCAGCATCCGGTCCAGGACCACGCAGTCGTAGTCGTTGAGGTCGAGCAGTTCGTCGGCGGCGGGCCAGTCCCCGACCGGGTCGACGAAGAAACCCGAGGTCCGCAGCCCCGCCGCGATGATCGCCCGCAGATCCGGCTCGTCCTCCACCAGCAGCACTCGCATGGGCACCTTCGTCTGTTCCGTACGTCCTGCGGCACACGAACCGGACGCGACCGCAACGAAGTGCGACCGTAGCCCTGGCGTCCGAACGACGCAACCGCCCCCGGCCGCGGGGCAGCCCGGCGGGGTGCCCAGGCAGGCAGTCAGCCGCGCCGGACGGCAGCCGGGGCCGGACGCGCAGGCCGCCCGCCAGCGGCGGTGGCAGCGGCGGCGGTGGCCGGGCCGTCCCCGGCGGGGTGTTCGGGCGGCGGTCAGCCGTGCCGGACGGCGGCCGGGGCCGGACGCGCGGGCCGCCCGCCGACGGCGGGGGCTTGGGTCGGGGCTGGGGCGTGGTGGATCGGGCCGTCGGTGTGGGCCAGGCGCCGTCCGGTGCCGCCCCAGCGGGCGGCAACGATCTCCGCGGCGATGGAGACGGCGGTCTCCTGCGGGGTGCGGGCGCCCAGGTCGAGCCCGGCCGGGGAGGCCAGCCGGGCCAGCTGCCGCTCGTCCAGCCCGGCCTCGCGCAGCCGCGCCAGCCGGTCCCGGTGGGTGCGGCGGGAGCCGAGCGCGCCGACGTACGCCAGCGGTAGCCGCAGCGCGGCGGCCAGCAGCGGCACATCGAACTTGGGATCGTGGGTCAGCACGGCCACCACGGTGCGGTCGTCGATCCGGCCCGCCGCAGCCTCCTCGGCGAGGTAGTCGTGCGGCCAGCGCACCACCACCTCGTCCGCGTGCGGGAACCGCCCGGCGGTGGCGAAGACCGGCCGGGCGTCGCAGACCGTGACCCGGTAGCCGAGGAAGGCCCCCAGGTCGGTGACGGCGGCGGCGAAGTCGATGGCGCCGAACACCAGCATCCTGGGCGGCGGCGCGAACGAGCCGACGAACACCGCCAGCTCCTCGCCCCGGCGCTGACCGGCCGCCCCATAGTGCCGCAGCAGCGAGGCACCCTGCTCCAGCAGGCCGCGCGCGTCCTGGGCCACCGCCGCGTCCAGCGCCGGGACGCCCAGGCTGCCGCAGTGCCGGTCCGGCCAGACCACCAGCCGCCGCCCGGCCGCTCCCCCGCCGCCGGACACGGCGGTCGCCACGGCCACCGGCTCGGCCGCCGCCAGCGAGGCCATCACCTGCGGCAGCTCGGGGAACGTCCGCCGGGAGACCGCCTCGACGAACACCTCCAGGGTGCCGCCGCAGGTCAGCCCCACCTCGAAGGCGGCGTCGTCGCTGACACCGTAGCTGCGCAGCACGGGGCGGCCGGTGGCCCGCACCTCGGCGGCCTCCTCGTACACCGCGCCCTCGACGCAGCCGCCGGAGACGCTGCCCACGACCGTGCCTGCGGCCGACACCGCCATCGCCGCGCCGGGCTGCCGGGGGGCGCTGTGGAACGTCCGCACCACCGTGGCCAGGGCGAAGGTCTCCCCGGCCAGGTACCAGGGGTAGACCTGGTCCAGCACATCACGCATGGCACGCCTCGCAGCGGCCCCCGCAGCGGCAGCCCGCGCCGTTACGGCGCCGACCGCTCGCCCGTAGCCAGACGGCCAGGCCGAGCGCGACCAGCGCACCGGCGCCGACCAGCGGCGCCACCCGCCTGAGCAGCGCCCCCCGCGCCACCCCGAACAGATCGATCGCCTCAACCCCGTCGTCCCCCGGCAGCCCCTGCGGCGCAGCCCCGGCCTCCACCCCAGCCCCGCTCCGGTCCCCGTCCCCGCTTTCGCGCACGGTCCGGGCATCAGCCCCGGCCCCCGCCCCGACCCCCGGCGCAGACCGATCCTTGGCACCAGCCTCGGAAGCGGGCCGGGCGTCAGCCCCAGCCCCGACCCCAGCCACGGCCCCGGCCTCGGGCGCGGACAGACCCTTGGACCCGAGTTCGGGCGCGGGCTGGGCGTTGGCCCCAGCCTTGGGCCCGGACCGGTCCTTGGGCCCGGCCCCGGTTGCGGGCTCCGCCGCAGACCCGGACGGACCCTCAGCCCCATTTTCCGGCGCAGACAGGTCCTCAGCCCCAGCCCTGGTCGCGGGCCGGGCGTTGGCCCCGACCCCAGCCACGGCCTCGGTCGTGGGCTTCGCAGCAGCCCCGGCCGCAGGCCGGCGTTCGGTGGCGAGGCGGCGTTCCAGGCAGTCCACGAACTGGTCCAGCAGCTTGCGGCTGATGTCCTCCATGACGCTCTTGCCGAACTGCGCGGCCTTGCCGGTGACGCTCAGGTGGGTGCCCACCGCGACCCGGGTGCCGTCACCGTCCGGGGTGAGCTTCACCGTGACCTCGGCGTCGGCGTTGCCCTGGCCGTGGCTGTCGCGTCCGGCGGCCTTGATCCGCACGGTGCGGGTCTGCGCGTCCCGCTCCTCGAAGGTGGCCACGCCCTTGTACTGCACGGTCACCGGGCCGACCTTGACCTTGACGGTGCCGTGGTAGCGGTCCTCGCCCTCGGTCCCGGTGAGGGCGGCGCCCGGCATGCACGGGACGATCCGTTCGACGTCGTTGAAGAGGTCCCAGGCCGGTTCCACCGGCAGGCTCACACGAAACTCGTTGCTGAAGTCCATGGCGGAGAAGCCTCCTTGCCGGGCGGCCTACGGAGCAACGATCTGCGCGCGGTGGGTCACCGTCAACGCGCTCTTCAGCGTTTGCTTAAGAGGGTTCGTCCGGGCGGCTCAGCTCCAGAGCGTGACGTGCACGGTCGGCCGGTAGTGCCCCACCGGGACTCCGGTGGCCCGGGTGAGCAGGCTCTCCAGCGCCGCCGGGGTGGTGACGAAGCCGCACAGCGCCGAGGCGGCCGGGGAGCGGCGCGCGCCGCGCAGCGCCCCGGCGTAGAGCATGCCGTTGACGGGCAGGCCGGGGACGTCCACCAGGGTCAGCGCGCCCTGCCGCAGCTGGTCGCGGACCAGGTGGACCAGGGAGACGGACAGGCCGTCCCCGGCGACGGCGGCGTTCAGCGCGGCGGTGGCGCTGGGGAAGATCGAGGTGCAGGAGTCGCCGACGCCGTGCCGGGCCAGGAAGGCCCCGCCGGGGGTGCCCGGGTCCAGGCCGCCGGGTCCGAGCAGCCAGCGCTCGCGGGGCAGCCTGCTCTCCGGCAGCCGTGGCCGCTCGGCCGGGGCGCCGGGGCGCAGCCCCAGGTAGGCGGGGGCGGCGACGACGGCCAGCTGGAACCGCAGGAAGGGGAAGCGCTCCACCACGTCGTCGGCGGCGGGCTCGCCGGTGGTGGCGCCGATGGCGACGTCGGCCCGGCGGTCCAGCAGGACCTGGTCCAGCAGGGCGGCGGGCACCGCCAGGGTGGTGGACTCGATCTCCGGCCGGCGCCGCAGGAACGCCTCCAGCAGCGGCGGCAGGATCTGCTCGGCGCTGGTCTCGGTGGTCGCCACCCGCAGCGAGACGCTGCCGCTCCCGGCCTCGCGGACCCGCCTGCAGGTGTCCTCGGCCAGCCCGACGATCTCCGCCGCCCCGGCGGCCAGCCTGCGCCCGCCCGGCGTCAGCGCGATCCCCCCGGCGGCGCGGACGAACAGCTGGTCGCCGAGCTCGCGGCGGAGCGCGGCCACCGCGCTGGAGACGGCGGGCTCGCTGACGCGCAGCGACAGCGCCGCGGCCTTGACCGAGCCGAGCCTGGCCACCGCGACGAACGCCCTGAGCTGGGTGAGGGTCATCGACGCCTCCCGGGTCGCGCCGCGGTCGCGCACTGCGCCGGCCGCGACGGCTGCTTCGGCTGCTCCGGCCGCACCAAGCACAGCGGCGCGGGGCTCTTAACCATTCCCTTCAGTCGTCGTTGACCCCCCGCTCCCCCAGGGCCACAGTGCGATCGTGCGGTAAGAGCGTCGGCCCGGCAACGGGTCGCGGACCCGAGGAGGCCGCCGTGCAGGTTCCCGCGCCGTTCGAGTACCGGCGGGCGTCGAGTGTGGACGAGGCGCTGACGCTGCTGGAGAGTCTCGGCGAGGAGGCCCGGGTGATCGCGGGCGGGCACAGCCTGCTGCCGATGATGAAGCTGCGTCTGGCCCGGCCGGAGTACCTGATCGACATCAACGACCTGGACGACCTGGACTACCTGCGGGTGGAGGGCGACGAGCTGCGGGTCGGCGCGCTGACCCGGCACCGCGCCCTGCTGGAGTCCGAGCTGGTGGGCCGGTACTTCCCGATCGTCCAGGACGCCGAACGGGTGATCGCCGATCCGCCGGTGCGCAACCGGGGCACCATCGGCGGCTCGCTCTGCCAGGCCGATCCGTCCGAGGACCTGTCGGCGGTGTGTACGGCGCTGCGGGCGGTGGCGGTGGTCCGGGGCCGGGCGGGGGTGCGCGCGGTGCCGATGGCCGAGTTCTACCGGGGCCCGTACGAGACCGCGGTCGGCGCCGCCGAGATGTTGGTGGAGATCCGGCTGCTGATCCTGCCGGAGGCGGGCAGCGCCTACGAGAAGGTCGAGCGCAAGGCCGGGGACTGGGCGGTGGCGGCGGCGGGCGTGGCGCTGGCGCTGCGGGAGGGGCGGATCGACCGGGCCGGGATCGGGCTGGCGGCGCTCGGCGGATCGACGGTCTCCATGGTCCGCGCCGAGGAGGCGCTGACCGGGCGGCAGCCCACGGAGGAGACGTTCGCCGAGGCGGGGCGGATCACCGCGGAGGACTGCGACCCGGTCACGGACGGCCGGGGCACCGCCGCCTACAAGCGGCACCTGGCCGGGGAGCTGACCGTACGGGCACTGCGCCGGGCCGCCGAGCGGGCCGGTGCGGCGAGCCGGACGGCGCGGGCGGCCTGACGGGCCCGACGGGCGGAAAGGACGGACGACGATGCAGGTCACCATCAAGGTCAACGGCGAGGACCGCAGCGCCGAGGTGGAGGCCCGGCATCTGCTGGTGCGCTTCCTCCGCGACGACCTGGGCCTCACCGGCACCCACTGGGGCTGCGACACCAGCAACTGCGGCACCTGCGTGGTGCTGCTGGACGGTGAACCGGTCAAGAGCTGCACCATCCTGGCGGCGATGGCGTCCGGCCACGAGGTGCGCACCGTGGAGGGGCTGGAGGGCGCCGAGGGGCTTGACCCGGTCCAGCAGGGCTTCATCGAGAACCACGGACTGCAGTGCGGCTTCTGCACCCCGGGCATGATGCTCACCGCCCGGGCGCTGCTGGACCGCAATCCCGACCCGTCCGAGCCGGAGATCCGCGAGGCCATCTCCGGCCAGCTCTGCCGCTGCACCGGCTACCTGAACATCGTCCGCGCGGTGCAGTGGGCCGCGCGGCATCCGGCCCAGCAGCCGGGCGGGCAGCCCGGCGAGCAGGACGGGCAGGCCGGCGAGCAGGACGGGCAGGCGGCCGCACGGGCGGACGCCCCTGCCGAGAGCACCGGGAGGGCGGCATGACCACCGTCGAGGACAGCGCGCCGGCGCAGGCGCCCGAGGAGCGCCCGATCGGCTACGGGCGGCTGACCCGCAAGGAGGACCCGCGCTTCGTCCGGGGCAAGGGCCACTACGTGGACGACGTCCGGCTGCCGGGCATGCTGCACGGCGCGGTGCTGCGCAGCCCGCTGGCGCACGCCCGGATCGTCTCGATCGACACCTCCGCCGCCGAGTCGCACCCCAAGGTCAAGGCGGTGATCACCGGCGCCACCCTGGAGACCCTGGGACTGGCCTGGATGCCGACGCTGTCCATGGACACCCAGGCGGTGCTGGCCACCGACAAGGTGCGGTTCCAGGGCCAGGAGGTGGCCTTCGTGGTCGCCGAGGACCACTACGCGGCCCGCGACGCCATCGAGCTGATCGACGTCGAGTACGAGCCGCTGGATCCGGTGATCGACGCCCGGCACGCGCTGGACCCGGACGCGCCGGTCATCCGGGACGACCAGGAGGGCCGGACCGACAACCACATCTTCGACTGGGAGGCCGGGGACCGGGCCGCCACCGACGAGGTGTTCGCCCGCGCCGACGTCGTCGTCGCCCAGGAGATGCTCTACCCCCGGGTGCACCCCGCGCCGCTGGAGACCTGCGGCTGCGTCGCCGACATGGACCCGGTCGACGGCAAGCTGACGCTGTGGTCCACCACCCAGGCGCCGCACGCCCACCGCACCCTGTACGCGATGGTGGCGGGCCTGCCCGAGCACAAGATCCGGGTGGTGTCGCCGGACATCGGCGGCGGCTTCGGCAACAAGGTCGGCATCTACCCCGGCTACGTGTGCGCGGTGGTCGGCTCGATCCTCACGCACAAGCCGGTGAAGTGGATGGAGGACCGCTCGGAGAACCTGATGAGCACCTCCTTCGCCCGCGACTACCACATGCGCGGCGAGATCGCGGCCACCCGGGACGGCCGCATCCTGGGCGTCCGGGTGAACGTCCTGGCCGACCACGGGGCGTTCAACTCGACCGCGCAGCCGACCAAGTACCCGGCCGGGTTCTTCCACATCTTCACCGGCTCCTACGACATCGAGGCCGCGCACTGCTCGGTCACCGGCGTCTACACCAACAAGGCGCCCGGCGGGGTGGCCTACGCCTGCTCGTTCCGGGTCACCGAGGCGGTGTACCTGGTCGAGCGGATGGTGGACTGCCTGGCGCACGAGCTGGGCGCGGACCCGGCCGAGCTGCGGATGAAGAACCTGCTGCGGCCCGAGCAGTTCCCGTACCAGAACAAGACCGGCTGGGAGTACGACTCCGGCGACTACCCGACCTGTCTGCGCAAGGCGCTGGACCTGGCCGGGTACGAGGCGCTGCGCCGGGAGCAGGCCGAGCGGCGGGCCCGGGGCGAGCTGATGGGCATCGGGCTGTCGTTCTTCACCGAGACCGTCGGCGCCGGGCCGCGCAAGCACATGGACATCCTGGGCCTCGGCATGGCCGACGGCTGCGAGCTGCGGGTGCACCCCACCGGCAAGGCGGTGCTGCGGCTGAGCGTGCAGTCCCAGGGCCAGGGCCACGAGACCACCTTCGCGCAGATCGTCGCCGAGGAGCTGGGCGTCCCGCCGGAGGACATCGACGTCGTCCACGGCGACACCGACCAGACCCCGTTCGGCCTGGGCACCTACGGCAGCCGCTCCACCCCGGTGTCGGGCGCGGCGGCGGCCGTGGTGTCGCGCAAGGTCCGGGACAAGGCCCGGATCATCGCCGGGGCCATGCTGGAGATCGCCCCGGACGACCTGGAGTGGGAGAAGGGCCGCTGGTTCGTCAAGGGCGATCCCACCAGCGGGAAGACCATCCAGGAGATCGCGCTGGCCGCGCACGGCACGCTGGAGCTGCCCGAGGGCGTGGAGGGCCACCTGGAGGCCACCACCGTCTACGACCCGCCCAACCTCACCTACCCCTTCGGCGCGTACGTCTGCGTGGTGGACGTGGACCCGGGGACGGGCGCGGTGAAGGTCCGCCGCTTCATCGCGGTGGACGACTGCGGCACCCGGATCAACCCGATGATCATCGAGGGCCAGGTGCACGGCGGGCTGGCCGACGGCGTCGGCATGGCGCTGATGGAGATCATCGCCTTCGACGAGGACGGCAACTGCCTCTCCGGCTCGTTCATGGACTACCTGCTGCCCACCGCGCTGGAGGTGCCCGCCTGGGAGCTGGACCACACCGTCACGCCCTCGCCGCACCACCCGATCGGGGCCAAGGGCATCGGCGAGTCCGCAACCGTCGGCTCGCCCCCGGCGGTGGTGAACGCGGTCCTGGACGCCATCGGGGTCCGGCACGCCGACATGCCGCTCACCCCGGGCCGGGTCTGGCTGGCCATGCACGGCGGAGTGGGGGCCCCGCAGTGAGGCCCGGCACCGCACTCGACCGGCGAATGGCCGACCTGAGCGCCCACCAGGTGCCCTTCGTCAAGGCGACCGTGGTCCGGGCCCGGCGTCCGGCCAGCGCCCACCCCGGCGACACCGCGCTGGTCCTGCCGGACGGCAGGATCGAGGGCTTCGTCGGCGGCGTCTGCGCCGAAGCCACCGTCCGGCTCCAGGCGCTGCGGCTGCTGACCAGCGGGGAGTCGCTGCTGCTGCGGATCACCCCGGACGTTCCCCCGGCCCCGGACGGCGCGGAGCCGGACGCCTCGGCCGAGCCCGACGAGGGCGCCCTGGACGTGGCCAACCCCTGCCTGTCCGGCGGCGAGCTGGAGATCTTCCTGGAGCCGCTGCGGCCGACCCCGACCGTGCTGGTGCACGGCGGGACGCCGATCGCCCAGGCGCTGCTGGCGCTGGGCCCCGGCCTGGACTACGACCTGCGCGGCGACGGCCCCGAGCCGCCGACCCCGGACGAGGTGGCGCAGGCCGCGGCCGTGGTGGTCGCCTCGCACGGACGCGACGAGGAGCAGCTGCTGACCCTGGCTGCCCGGGCCGGGGTGCCGTACATCGCCCTGGTCGCCAGCCGTCGGCGCGGCGGCGCGGTACTCGCCGGGCTGGACCTCACCGACGAGCAGCGCGCCCGCATCCACACCCCGGCCGGTCTGTGGATCGGCGCCCGGACACCGGGCGAGATCGCGGTGTCGATCCTGGCCGAACTCGTCGCCTCCCGGCACGCGGTGCAGGTCCCCGACGGCGAGGCTTCGGAGGCTTCGGAGGCAGCGGGCGGGGTCGCGCCGGGCGCAGGGGCGTCGGGTACGGGGGCGTCGGGTCGGGCGGTTGCGGGGGCCCGGCCGGTGACGGCGGTGGATCCGGTCTGCGGGATGTCCGTGGCGGTCGTCCTGGACACGCCCAGCACCGACGCCGGGGGCGCGCGCCAGTGGTTCTGCTCCCCGGGCTGCCGCGACCGCTACGCCCAGGACCCGGCCAGGTACGCGGAAGCGTCATGACCCCCGAGCCCCCCGCCGACCGCGCCGCCGACCCCCCTACCGGCCCGGAGGCCGGGGCGCGGGCCGCCGTCGCGCGGGCAGCGCCGGACGCGGGTTCGCTGCGGGCGGCCCTGGACGCCGTCGGCTACCTGACCGACACCGGGCTGTGCACCGCCCTCTACCTGGCGCTGCGGCTGCCGCAGCCGCTGCTGCTGGAGGGCGAGCCGGGAGTGGGCAAGACCGAGGCGGCCCGGGCGCTGGCCACCGTGCTCGGCAGCCCGCTGATCCGGCTCCAGTGCTACGACGGCCTGGACTCGGCCGAGGCGCTGTACGAGTGGAACTACCCCCGCCAACTGCTCAGCATTCGGCTGGCCGAGGCCCGGGGCACCGCGCTGGCCGAGGCGGACCTGTTCTCCGATGCCTTCCTGCTGCGCCGCCCGGTGCTGGCCGCGCTCACCCATCCGGGCCCGACCCCGGCCGTGCTGCTGATCGACGAGATCGACCGCGCCGACGACGACTTCGAGGCGTTCCTGCTGGAGGTGCTGGCCGAGGCCAGCGTCACCATCCCGGAGCTGGGCACGGTCCGCGCGGTGGTCCCCCCGGTGGTGGTGCTGACCTCGAACCGGACCAGGGACCTGCACGACGCCCTGAAGCGCCGCTGCCTCTACCACTGGATCGACTACCCCGACACCGATCGGGTGATCGAGATCGTCCGGCGGCGCGTGCCCGACGCCCCGGCCGCGCTGGCGGCCGAGGTGGCGGCGTCCGTCCGGCGGCTGCGCACGCTGGAGGTGCAGAAGCCGCCCGGCATCGCCGAGAGCATCGACTGGGTGCTGGCGCTGTCCCTGCTCGGCGTCGAGCGGCTCGATCCGGACGCCGCCGACCGCACCCTCGGGGTTCTGGTGAAGTACCGGGAGGACCACCGGTTGGTGCGGGAGCGCGGCCTGGCCTGGCTGGTCGGCGCGCCCGATGGCTGAGCCGCCGGGCGTCCTGCCCTGCTTCGACCGGGCCGAGTTCGCCGCCCGGTTCGGCGCGGAGCTGCACCGGGCCGGGGTGGTCGCCACCCCGGAGCGGTCGGTGCGCTTCGTGGAGGCGCTGCGGCTGCTGCCGCCGGTGGACAGGGCCGCCCTGTACTGGGCGGCCCGGCTGGCCTACGTCACCGGGCGCGAGCAGATCGCGCCCTTCGACCGGATCTTCGCCCTGGTCTTCGGCGGCCTGACCGATCCGGCCGGGCCGCGCGGCGACTCGGCCAACCCGCCGCTGCCCGGCCTGGTGCCCGGTCCCCCGGCGGCCCCGGACTCGGCGGGCCCGCCGCCACGACCGGCCGACGCGCGCCTGCCCGGCGGCGCGGCGCAGCAGGAGCCCGACGCCGACCGTCCGCCGCGCCCGGAGCCGCCGGAGGGCACCGACGCGCTGCGGCTGATCGGCAGCAGCGACGAGACCCTCGCCCACAAGGACTTCGGCAGCCTGCGGCCGGGCGAGCTGGCCGAGCTGGACCGGCTGCTGGACGCCCTCGTCCCCCGGCTGCCGCTGCGCCGGACCCGCCGCCGCGAGGCCGACCCCCGGGGCCGCCGGGTCGATCTGCGGCGCAGCCTGCGGCAGAGCCTGCGGACCGGCGGCGAGACGCTGCGGCTGGCCCGCTCGCACGGCCGGCTGCGCCGCCGACCGCTGGTGCTGCTCTGCGACATCTCCGGCTCCATGGAGCCCTACACCCGTGCCTACCTGCGGTTCTTCTCCCGGGTCGGCTCCCGCGCGGGCTCCGGGGTGGCCGCCGAGATCTTCGTCTTCGCCACCCGGCTCACCCGGCTCACCCCCGTCCTGCGGCATGCCACGCCGGACGCGGCGCTGCGCCGGGCCGGGCGCACCGCCCCGGACTGGTCCGGGGGCACGCTGATCGCCCGGGCGCTGGCCGAGTTCCTCGGCGGCTACGGGCGCCGGGGCATGGCCCGGGGCGCGGTGGTGGTGGTCTTCTCGGACGGCTGGGAGGGCGAGGACCCGGCGGCGGTGGGCCGCGAGATGGCCCGGCTGAGCCTGCTGGCCCACCGGGTGGTCTGGGTCAATCCGCGCAAGGCCGCCCCCGGCTACGCGCCGCTCACCGGGGGGATGGCCGCAGCGCTGCCGTACTGCGACGCCTTCGTCAGCGGGCACAGCGCGGCCGCGCTGGCGGAGGTGGTCGAGGCGATCGCCGGGGAGGACGGCGGTCGGCGGCACGGGCAGCCGGGACGGTCGGGACGGTCGTCCGGGAGCGGACGATGAGCGGGATGACGGGTATGACCGGCGGGGGTGCGGCGGGCTGGCTGATCGGAACGGTCGCCGCCGCGATGCTGGCCACCGCGCTGTACTGCGCCGGGCGACTGGTGGCCGCCCGGCTGTGGCGACGGCCCAGCGCGCGGGACGTCGACGTCGGGCACGCGCTGATGGGCGTCGCCATGGCGGGCATGCTCGTCCCCGGCCTGGACCCGCTGGCCGCACCGCTCTGGGCCGCCGTCTTCGCCGCCGCCACCGCCTGGTTCGCCCTCCGCGCCGCAGCCGAGCTGCACCCCCGCCCGACGCTGAGCGCCACCACCGGCGGCGGAGCCGCTTCCGCCTCCGGCAACCGCTGGCCCGAGCGCGGCACGTCCGCTCGGCACGGGCGGGGCCGGGCCTGGGGTGGGTGGTCCGGCAGTGGCGCGTCCTGCGGGGCGGGGGGCGGCGGCAGCACCTCTCGGGTGGGCGTGGGCGCGCATGTGCCGCATCTGGTGCTGACCGGGACGATGCTCTACATGTATCTGGCGCTGCCGGGCGCCCCCGCCGCAGGCGCGGCTGCGGCGGGCCCGCGCTGGCCGCTGCTGGCGCTGCTGCTCGGCCTGGCCCTGGTCGGCTGCGCGGTGGCGGTGCTCGCGCGGGCGCTGGCCCCGCGCGCCCGCGCCGCCGGGGGCTTCCTCGCGCCGCGCGCGGCCGACGGCTGCGACCTGGGGATGTGCCTGGCCATGGTCTACCTGCTGTTCGCCATGGTGTAGCCGCACCGCCTGACAGGGCGGGGTGCGGTCACGCCTGGCCGGTGTCGAAGCGGCTGACCTTGCCGTCGGCGACGGTGAAGCGCCAGGCGGTGCGCATCTCGCCCCAGGTGTCGTTGCTGAAGCGGGCGACCAGGCTGCGGCCGCCGTCCGACTCGGACAGCACGTCCATCCGGCCCCGGACGGTGAAGATCTCCCGGTCGATCCAGTCGTGCAGATCGCGGTCGCTGCCGTCGTCGGACATGGTCGCGTCGGGGGCGAGGGCGGCCAGGAAGGCGTCGCGGTCGCCCGCGTTGACGGCCGAGACCAGGGCGCGGACGGCGGGGTCGGTGGGGGTCACGGGCATGCTCCTCGGCTGCGGGTGGCGGCGGGTGTTCCTGGAAGGGAGTCAAACCGCTCCGGGCCCCGGACGCGCGGCGGAGTACACCCCGGGGGCGGCACGTCACCCGCTCGGCGCAGTCGTCCGGTCCGCCGGAGCAGCAGCGCAGGCGCGGGCGGCTGCGGTACCGTCCGCAGGCCGGTCGCCGCCGGCGTACCTCGAAAGGACCGCATCCCATGGGACTGTTCCACCGCGACAAGCAGCACGAGAGACCCGAGGCCCCCGCCGCCACCGCACCCGCGGGCGGCCCCGCACCGAGCGGCCCCGGGGTCAGCCTCGCCAAGGTCACCGCCAGCGCCCCGGGCCTGGTCAACCTGTACAAGTCGGCCGCCGTCTCGCTGGACAAGTACGGGCTGGGCGGCCACCGCGCCGCCGTCTACCTGGTGCTGGACCACTCGGGCTCCATGCACCGCTACTACCAGGACGGCTCGGTGCAGCGCCTGGCCGAGCAGGTGCTGGCGCTGGCCGCGCACCTGGACGACGACGGTGTCGTGCCCACCGTCTTCTTCGGCTGGAAGGCGCACAAGGCGGTCGAGATCGGGCTGGACGACTACCAGGGCCGCATCGAGCGCGAGCACCTCGCCTGCGGCGACTTCGGCACCACCAACTACGCCGCCGCCATCGAGGCGGTCACCAAGCACTACCACAAGTCGAAGTCCAAGGCCCCGGCCTTCGTGGTGTTCCAGACCGACGGTGAGCCCGACTCCCGTCCGGCGGCCGAGCGGGCCATCCGCAGCGCGGCCAAGCTACCGATCTTCTGGCAGTTCGTCGGCTTCGGCAACCACTTCGAGTTCCTGAAGCAGCTGGACACCATGGAGGGCCGGGCGGTCGACAACGCCGGCTTCTTCCCGGTCGGCGGGAACCCGGCCGGGATGGCCGATCAGACGCTGCTGAACAAGCTGATGCACGAGTACCCGCGCTGGCTGGAGGCCGCCCGGGCCCAGGGCATCGTCCGCTGACCGACGGAGCCGGGGCGCAGCCCGACCGCCGCTGAAGCGCGGTCGCGGGCCGCGCCCCCGCCGGGGCGGGCGAAGGCGCGGCCGGGCGGCGGACGGGCCGGGGTCAGGCCGCTGCCGTCCTGGCCCGGCGCTGCTCGCGCGCCGCCTGCGGGTCGGGTACCGGCGCGGCGTCCAGCAGCGCCCGGGTGTACGGGTGGGTGGCGTCGGCCAGGTCGGCGGCGGCCAGGATCTCGACCACCTCGCCCTGGCGCATCACCGCGATCCGGTCGCTGACCTGGCGGACCACGGCCAGGTCGTGGGCGATGAACACCAGCGTCAGGTCGAAGTCCGCGCGCAGTTCGGCCAGCAGTGCCACCACCTGGGCCTGGGTGGTGACGTCCAGCGCCGAGACCGGCTCGTCGCAGACGACCAGCCTCGGCCGCAGGATCAACGCCCTGGCGATGGCCGCCCGTTGGCGCTGCCCGCCGGAGACCTGGTGCGGGTAGCGATCGTGCAGCGCCGGGCCCAGGCCGACCCGCTCCAGCAGCTCCCCGGCCTCGGTCCGGAGCCGGCGGGCGTCGCGGACGCCCTGGACCCGCAGCGGCTCGGCGACCGAATCGACCAGGCTGCGGCGGGGGTTGAGCGAGGAGGTGGGGTCCTGGAACACCATCTGCAGATCGCGGCGCGAGCGGCGCAGCGTCCGGCCGCGCCAGGCGCCGATGTCCTGGCCCTGGTAGAGCACCCGGCCCTCGGTCGGCTCCAGCAGCCGCACCAGGGTGCGGCCCAGGGTGGTCTTGCCGCTGCCGCTCTCCCCCACGATGCCCAGCGATTCGCCCAGATGAACCGTCAGATCAACGCCCTTGAGCGCATGGACCGACGAACTGCCGCGCGAGCCGCCGGGGTAGCGCACCGTCAGCTTCTCGATCCGCAGCAGGGCGTCCTCGTCGGCGGCGGATTCGGCGGATTCCGCCGCCTGCTGACGCTGGGTCAGTTCCGCGTCCATCCTCGGGACGGCGGCCAACAGGTCCTGGGTGTAGGGGTGTTCGGGCGCGCCCAGGACGGCGGTGACCGGGCCGCGCTCCACCGCCTCGCCGCGCCGCAGGACGACCACGTCATCGGCGATCCCGGCGACCACGCCCAGGTCGTGGCTGATCAGCACCAGACCCATGCCGGTCTCCGCGCGCAGCCCGTCCAGCAGGTCCAGGATCTGGGCCTGGACCGTGACGTCCAGTGCGGTGGTCGGCTCGTCGGCGACCAGCACCCGGGGGCGCAGGACCAGCGCCATGGCGATCAGCGCGCGCTGGCGCATGCCGCCGGAGAACTCGTGCGGGTAGGCCCGGTAGCGGGTGGCCGGGTCGATGCCGACGCGCTCCAGCGCCTCGGCGGCGTGGCTGCGGGCGGTGGCGCGGTCGGAGCCGTAGTGCAGCCGGTGCACGGCGGCGATCTGCGCGCCGACCCGGCGGTAGGGGTCGAGACTGGTCAGCGGCTCCTGGAAGACCATGGCCAGTTCGCTGCCGCGCACCCGCCGCAGCTCCTCGTCGCCGGCGGTGTTGACGTCCAGCGGCGGCAGGCCGTCGCGGTGCAGCCGGACCGAGCCGCCGACCCGGGCCGGGGTGCCCCGGTGCAGGCCCAGCAGGGCCAGCGCGGCGGCGGACTTGCCGGAGCCCGACTCGCCGACCAGGCCCAGCACCTGACCGGGCATCAGGTCGAAGGAAAGGCCGCGCAGCGCAGTGACCGCGCCCTGGTCCTCGGCGTGCGAGCCGCCGGGGCCGGGGTAGCGGATGCTCAGCTCCTCGACCTGCAGCACGGGGGTCGGTACGGAGGTGCCCATCAGATTCGGACTCTCGGGTCGAGCGCCGCGTTCAGCACGTCGGCGGCGGTGTTGGCGAGGATGATCAGGGCTCCGGCGATCAGGGTGATGCCGCAGACCACCGGCAGGTCCAGCGAGGAGGCGGAGTCCACCACCAGCTTGCCGAGACCCGGCAGGCCGAACATGGTCTCGGTGAAGACCGCGCCCGCCATGGTCGTCCCGATGTCCATGGCGGCCATGGTCGCCAGGGTCGGCAGGGCGCCCCGGACGGCGTGCCGGGTGACGATCCGGCGCTCGCTCCAGCCGTAGGCGCGCAGCGTGCGGATGTGGTCCAGGCCGAGGGTCTCCAGCACGCCGGAGCGGGTCAGCCGGGCGTAGGTCGCGGCCGAGACCAGGGCGATGGCCAGCCACGGCAGCAGCAGGTTCTGCGCCCACTGGAGCGGGTCCTCGGTGATCGGGACATAGGTCGGGAAGGGCAGCACCTGGATCCACACGCAGGCCACCACCAGCAGGAACAGGGCCAGGATGAACACCGGGGTGGAGCTGAGGGCGAGCACGGTGAAGGTGGTGGCCCGGTCCCGCAGCGAGCCGGGGCGGCGGGCCGAGTACAGGCCCGCGCCGATGCCCAGCACCAGCCACATGACAGCCGCGCCCAGGGTCAGCGAGACGTCCACCGGCAGCCGCTGCAACAGCATCTGGGTGACCGGCTCGGAGCTCTGGTACGAGTAGCCGAGGCAGGGCGCCGAGCACCAGACCGTGGTCGGACCGGTGTTGAAGCTGTGGCCGCCGACCAGGGTGGTCAGGAACGTCCAGTACTGCTCGTAGATCGGCCGGTCGGTGCCCAACGAGTGCCGCACCGCCTGGAGTTGGGCGGCGGTGCAGCCCTTGCCGCAGGCGAGGACGGCCGGGTCGCCGGGGATCAGGTAGAACACCACGTAGACGACGGCGGACAGGGCGAGCAGCACGCCGAGCGCGCCGAACAGCCGGCGCAGCAGGAAGGAGGTCATCGTCCGGCCTCCTCGGCCGGGTTGGTGCGGTCGGCCGCCGTGGTGCGGTCGGCATCGGTGGCGCGGGCCTTGGCGGTGCGGACGCGGCCGGTGGTGCGGACCTTGGTGGTACGGGCGGCCCTGGGGTCGAGCGCGACCCGCAGCGACTCGCCGAGCGCGGTGAAGGCGAGCACGCACAGCAGCAGGGTGAGCGCCGGGATGAGCACGTAGGTGGGGTCCACCTGGAACCAGGTGGTGGCTCCGGAGAGCATCTGCCCCCAGGAGGGCGTCGGCGGCCGGACGCCCAGGCCGAGGAACGACAGCCCGGCCTCGGCCACCATGTTGCCGGGCAGCGCCAGCGCGGTGTAGGTGACGACCGGCGCGACCAGCCCGGGCAGGATCTCCCGGCGGGCGATCCACCAGGTGCCCGCGCCGGTGAGCAGCGCGGCCGAGACGTACTCGCGTTCGCGCAGCACCATCGTCTCGGCGCGCACGATCCGGGCGGTGGAGGCCCAGCCGAAGACGGCCAGGATGATGCAGAGCAGCAGCGGCCTCGGGAAGGAGGCGGGGACGACCGCGAGCAGCGCGATCGAGAAGAACAGGCTGGGCAGCGACAGCGCCAGGTCGGTGAACCTGCTGAGCAGGGCGTCCAGGCGGCGTCCGGCGAGCCCGGCGGACAGGCCCACCAGCAGGCCGAGCAGCAGTTGGCCGAGTGTGGCCCCGGCGGCGACGGACAGCGAGATCCGGGCGCCGTAGACCAGTCGGGCGAACAGGTCGCGGCCGGTGGTGGGCTCCACGCCGAGCCAGTGGTGGCTGCTGATGCCGCCGAAGCTGCCGAGCGGGCTGCCGCCGGTGACCGAGTTCAACAGCTCGTCGTGGTAGGTGTCCGGGTCCTGGCCTTCGAGGCCGGCCAGCCAGGGTGCGGCCAGGGCGGCGAGGACGAGCAGCGCGACCGCGACCAGGGCGACGCGCGAGCCGGGGCGGGACCAGAGTCGGCGCAGCACGGCGGCGGCGCCGCCCGCCGGGCGGTTGCCCGGCGGGACGGCGTCGGCGGGTGCGACACCTGACGGAATGTCAGGAATGACAGTCATCTGACGATGGCTCACTTCACCGAGACGGAAGCGATGTCGTACCAGCCGCGCCACTGGTCGACGTAGGTGTTCTTCACGTGCGAGCCGTAGAGCACCTGGTCGACGCCGGTGTAGAGGGGCACGGTCAGCGCCAGCTTGCCGAGCTGGGCGTCCAGGTCGCCCCACTGCTGCTGCGCGGTGGCATAGTCGGTGATCTTGTTGATCTTGTCGATCTGGGCGTTCACCGCCGGGTCGTTGTACTGGGCGAGGTTGAAGTTGCCGCCGCCCTTGACGATCTCCCGACCGTCGAAGATCGGGGTGAGGAAGGGCGCGCCGCTCGGCCAGTCGGCGCCCCAGCTGGTGAGGGTGAGCGCGGGCTGGGTGGTGGTGCTGCCGACCTGGGTCTCGAAGTCGGAGTCGTCGATGCCGTTGAGCTGCAGGGTGATCCCGGCCTTGGCGTACGCCTGCTGGAGCGCGGTGGCGTCGGCGGCGTTGGTGGCGTTGTCGTACGCCAGCGACACGGTCAGCCCGTGCGGGTAGCCGGCCTGGGCGAGCAGCTGCTTGGCCTTGGCCGGGTCACCGGTGGCGCCGGCCGGGAAGTAGTCGTACGGGTGGTAGGCGGCGGTGAGGCTGGTGGGGTTGAACGTCGTTGCCGGGCGGGCGAGTTGCGAGCCGCCCTCGGCGTTGACGACGGCCGTGCGGTCCACCGCGTACGAGAACGCCTCGCGCACCAGCTGGTTGTCGAAGGGCTTCTTGGTGAGGTTGAAGGCCAGGTAGGTGGTCTGCGCGAAGGTGCCGCTGGCGGTGCGCTTCTTCAGCGCGGGGTTGCCGGCGATCTTCGCCAGGGTGGCCGGGTCCAGCGTGGTGTCGGTGGTGATGGCGTCCGCGTCGTTGCCGATGGAGGCGCTCAGCCGCTGGTTGATCACGGCGGGCGACAGGCCCAGGCTGATGTCGATCTTGTCGGGGCAGGCCAGCCGCTGGCTGTCGGTCGAGCGCGACCAGTACTTGTTGCGGACCAGGTCCAGCGACTGCCCCTTGGTGAAGGAGGCGATCGTGTACGGGCCGGAGGAGACCGGGTCGGTGTTGTAGTTCTTGCCGGTGTCCTTGGCCTTGGGGACCGGCGCGAACTGGGTCTCCGCCGCCAGGTAGGGGAAGTCGCCCTCGGACTTGCGCAGGTGGAAGACGATGGTGTCGGCGTCCGGCGTGGTGATCGAGGGCAGGTCCGGATCGGCGCCGTACGGGCCCTGGTAGTCGGCGCCGCCGACCAGCCAGTCGCGCAGGTACGGCGGGCCGCCCGCCAGCTGCGAGGAGAAGGAGCGCTCGACTCCGTACTTGATGTCGGCGGAGGTGATGGCCGAGCCGTCGGCGAACTTCAGGCCGGGCTTGAGGTGGTACGTCCACACGGTGGCGTCGGCGCTGGGCTCGCCGGTGTCGGTGGCCAGGTCGGGGACGACCTTGGTGCCCGCGGTGCCCGGGACGCTCTGCCGGGTGGTCAGGGTGCGGAAGAACAGCCGGGGAATGGCCCCGCCGCCGGAGGTGTACAGCTCGGCCGGGTCGTAGCCGGTGGGCTCCTTGCTCTGGTCCAGGACGTAGAGCGTGCCGCCCTGGCAGGTGGCCGGGGAGAAGGACGCGGCGCTGGTCGAGGTCGACGAGCCGGAGCCGTTGCAGGCGGTGAGCAGGCTGCCGAGGACGATGGCGGGCAGGCCGAGCAGGGCTATGCGGGCAGGGCGGAGCATGGTGGGAGGTCCTTGGACGAAGGGATGACCCGGGCAGGGGGCAGCGCGCGGCGGGGCACGCACGCAGAGAGGCAGCAAAGGAGTGGGCCCGTGCAGGGCGGGAGAAGCGGGGCGATCAGCCCGAGGCGGACATCAACAGAGGATGTCGGCGACACTGTGCGCGCACATGGCCAGCAGCACGACCCGGTAGGTCGTGGGCTGGGGAGCTGTGGCGTCGGTGTGCATGGCAGTGATCGTAAGCAGCGGTTCAGGGCCCGTCAAAGCGGGCCGACCCGATCGAAACGCACCACCTGCTGACGCCCAGTCATCATGGCTGGCCAGGAGCGTTGTTGGTGATTGGGCCTGACAGCAGCGTCCCAAAAGACCGTCCGCATGCTGGACAGAGCGGCGGTCGGGCCGGTTCACGGGGCCTCCGCGGTGACGCAGGCGTACAGCGGCAGTTGCCGCATGCCGTAGCGCTCCTTCATGGTCCGGTTGCTCCGGCCGCCCTCCACCCAGCTCTTGCCCAGCTCGATGGCGGCGCGGATCTCCATGGCCCACAGCAGGTAGTTCGGGCTGAAGCGGTCGACCGTGGCCTCGGCCGCGCCGCCCACCCACATGTGCAGCCGCTGCTCGTCCAGCAGCAGCACCGCCGCCGCCAGCGGCCGGTCCCCCTGGTCCACCCGGGCCACCCGGGCGTGCTCGCCGAGGCCCATGACGAAGTCGGTGAAGGCCGGCTCCGGGTACATGTCGGCGCTGCCGTACTTGGCGGCGGTCAGCCGGGTGAGCGCGCACACGCTCGCCAGCCGCGCGGGGGTGGGGGCCTCGATGGTGAGCGTGACCCCGGCCTCCTCGGCGCGCCGGGCGTACTGCCGCAGCGTCCGCCGGGTCCGGGTGCCCAGCGTCATCAGGTAGGACTCGTACGTGGGCGCCGCCTGAAGCGGCAGCTGGTAGCGGTCCACGATCGGCGCCACCCGCCAGCCCCGGCGCCGGGCCAGGGCGAGCAGCGGATCGTGCTCGGCGACGTTGACCAGCCCGGCCACGCCCGCGCCCTCGGCGATCCGCAGCTTCTCCAAGGCGTCCAGCAGCACCTCCAGCACCGCCTCGCGCTGCTCGGCGCCGGTCGGCAGCATCGGCACCCGGGTGTCGTAGCAGTACCAGCTGTGCCCCAGCAGCGCGGGCCGGTCCCCCGTCGGCAGGCCGGCGCCGGCCAGCGCGCCGTACGGGTCGCCCTGCTGCTGGAGGTAGCAGGGCAGCACGGCGACCGGGCGGCCGTCCTGGACCACCGTCAGGTAGCGGACGGCCGTGTACGGGCTCAGCGGGTGCTCCTGGTAGGCCCGCAGGTAGGCGGGGGTGTAGTGGACGGGCGCGGCGTCGGCGGCGACCACCCGGGCCCAGCCGTCCAGATCGGTCCCGTCGATGGAACCGGTGACCACCACCTGCATCCCGCTCACCTCTCGTCCGTCTCGTGCAGCCAGCCCGCCCGTACCATCGCCGCCAGGAAGCGCGGCCCGAAGCCGGGCGCCTGATCCAGCCCGGAGTCCAGCTCGGCGGCGCGGACCACCGCGGCGGCGTCGGCGCTGCCGTCGACGGACTGCGCCAGCGCCATCGCGCAGGCGTAGAAGCGGCCCCGGTCCGCCGCCGACTCCCGCAGCAGCCAGTTCCGGTCCTCCGGGGCGACGGCCCCGAGCAGCGCCCGCAGGTTGAACGGCCCCGGCCAGGCCCGGCACAGCGCCGGACCGGCGTCCGCTCCGGCATGCGCTTCGGCGTCCGCTCCGGTGTGCGGGCGGTCGGGCCAGGCGGCGGACAGGGCGCGGTGCAGGTCGTCCAGCCGGGCCGCCCGGGCGTCCAGCTGCGCGGCGTCCGCGCCGAGCGGGGCGAGCGTCCGCAGGGCGTCGCGGCCGTACTGCCAGCGGCGGGTGAGCCGGGCGGCCGCGTGCCGGTCGGCGGTGGGCGGCAGGCAGGCGGTCATCCGCTCGGCCGTCCAGCGCACCAGCAGATCGGCGATGCCTCCGGCCGCCGCGCCGTCGGCCTGCGCCGCCACCAGCGCGGCCGAGGCGGCGACGGCCGCGGCCCGGCGCAGCTCCTGCGGATCGACCTTGTCCAGGGTGTCGGCGCTGGAGTGGTTGAAGCGGTCGGGCCAGTGGCCGAGCTGCACCGAGGGGCAGCCGATCGCCCGGTCGGCCAGGACCGCGTGGTCGGAGGCGCCGACGAAGGGGGTGGCCCGCCAGGCCCAGACGTCGCAGTCCACCGCGCCGCTGTAGGAGCGGGCGGCCGGGGGCAGCGCCCGCACGCACGCCTCGACCAGCGCACCGGCGAAGTGCGGCAGGTACTCCGGGCCGTGCTCGACGATCAGCGGGCCGCCGCAGCGGCGCTGGTCCTCACCGACCATGTCGAGGTTGACCGCCATCATCGGCAGCGGCCACGCGCCCTGCTCGACGGCCCGGTGGGTCCAGGCGGCCAGCCCGGTGAACTCGGGGCCCCAGACGAAGCGGACCGGGCGGCGCAGCTCGCGGCCCGCCAGCACCTGTCCGGCGGCCAGCGCCGCCGCCACCCCGGAGGCGTTGTCGTTGGCGCTCGGCGCGGGGTGGCACAGGTGCGCGGCCAGCAGGCACCCCGGGCCGTCCCCGGACGGCGTGCGGGCGACCACCACCGGCATCCGCCCGGGCCCTGGGTCGAGCTCGACCAGCACCCGCACCGGCTCGCCCCGGCGGTGCGCCGCGCGCAGTCCGGCCAGCTGGCCCGGCCGTACGCTGAACCCGAACAGCCCTGTCCCGGGCGGCAGTTCGACCCGGCCGACCTGGTCGTCCCGGTCCGGGTGGGTGACCACGCAGAAGCCCGCCGCGCGCTCCTGCCGCATCCGGGCGAACAGCTCCGGGCCCAGCTCCGCCGCCGAGCCCAGCAGCACCACCGCGCCCGGCTTCCAGCCCGGCTCCTGCGGCAGGGCCAGCGGCGCCTCGCCGTCGGCCGCCGCCGAGCCTGCGGCCAGGGCGTAGGGCTGCTCGGGGTAGCGGACCAGCGGCGGCCGTCCGGCGACCCACAGCCGTGCTGCGCGCGGCGTCCACGGGGCCGGGGAGGTGAAGGTCCACCAGGCGGTGCGGCCGTCCGCCGGGAAGGAGAGCACCTCGACGCCGGTCAGGCCGACGCGCTCGGCCTCGCCCGCGACGTAGTCGGCGGCGGCGGCGATCCCGGCGGAGCCCTGGTAGCGGTCCCAGGCCACCAGCCGGGCGACCCGGCGCATGGCCTCCTCGGCGTCGATCTCCCGGTGGACCCGGCCGACCAGCGCGCCGAGGTCGGCGAGCCCGCCCGAGGGCGGGCCGGTCGGCGGTTCCCCGAACGGCGGCTGCCCGGATATCGGCTTCCTGGACGGCGGCTTCCCGTGCGGCGGGTCGGCCGTCAGGCCGGTCGGCGGGCTAGCGGGCATCGGCGACGGCCTCCCGGAAGGCGTCCAGCCGGTCCTCGGACAGCGGGACGGCGATCTTGAGCAGCCGCTCGCCGACCGGCTTGGCCCGCAGGCCGCGCTTGGCCAGGACGGCCCGGGTGTGGTCGTCGGCGGGCGCGGTCAGCCACGGCAGGCAGGGCGCGCCCTCGGTGAGCTCGATCCCGGCTCGGCGCAGCGCCGCCGCCGCCTCCGGTTTGACCTCGGCGATCCTGGCCCGCAGCGCGGCGAAGACGTCGCCCTCGGCGAGCAGCCGCAGCGCCACCGCGAGCCCGGCGCTGTTCGCGGCCAGCGGCGGGGCGGTCTCGCGCAGCCGCCGGGTCAGCCCGGGCGAGGCCAGCGCGAAGCCGATCCGCAGCCCGCCGCAGCAGTAGCCCTTGGACATGCTGCGCAGCACCACCAGGTTGTCGTGCTCGGCCACCGCCGGTACGCAGCTGGCGGCGGGCCCGGCGTAGGTGGCGTACGCCTCGTCCAGCACCACGACCGCGCCGCGCTCCCGGGCGGCGCGGACCGTCCGTTCCAGCTCGGCACGGTCCCGGAGGTCGCCGGTGATCGAGGGGTGGTCCAGCACCAGCAGCGCGGGGGCGTGCCGGTCCAGGCTGTCGACCAGCGACTCCCGGCTGGCGGCGACGGTCTCGGCGCCCAGCGCCGCCGCCCAGTGCGGCAGGTCGGGGTGGCCGTCCTCCAGGTACAGCACCGGGCCGGGCAGCGACAGCGCGGCGAGCGCGTGCAGCAGGCCGGTGGCGCCGCTGCCGGCGGTCACCATGTCGGGGGTCAGCTCCACCCCGAAGTGCTCGGAGAGGACCGGCGCGGACTGCCGCCCGGCGAAGGGGTCGGTCACGTGGTAGGCGGTCAGCAGCTCCGGGCCCAGCTCCCGGCAGGCCCGCTCGACGGCGGCGCGGACGTACCCCGCCTCGTCCGGCGACCAGCGCAGGTCCAGCGCGGAGTCGTCCGCGCCGGCCGGGGCGTCCGGCCGCCAGGTGTCGATCGCGGCCGGGGGCGGGGCCGGCCGGCGGGCGGTGAACTGCACGTACCGCGAGGCGGCGGTCACCTCCCGGCCGGCGGTGAAGTCCGCCTCCACCCGCTCCACCACCAGCCCGGCCCGGGACAGCAACGCGCCCACCTCGGCGGGCTGGTAGAGCCGGACGTCGTCGCGGACGACGACGGGCGCGCGGCCCGCCCGGCGGACCTCGATCGAGCCGGCGCTGCGCCCGGAGACCACCCGCAGGCTGCGGCGGAAGTCCGCGCGCAGCCCCTCGGTCTCGAACACCGCCTCCGGCTGGTAACGGGCGGCGATGGCCAGCGCGTTGGAGTGGTCCAGCAGCAACAGCCCGCCGGGGACCAGCGCCCGGCGGGCCTCCCGCAGCAGCCGCAGCTGTTGGGCGTCGCTCCCCCAGCCGAACGACTGCAGGCACACCACCGCGTCGAACTCCTCGACCGGCCAAGGAAGTTCGCGCAGCAGGTCGAGGTGCAGCCAGTCCACCCGGACGCCGGCGGCGGTCGCCGAGGCGGCGGCCCGCTCCAGCGCCCAGCCGACGGCGTCCACCCCGGTGACCCGGAACCCGCGCCGGGCCAGGGCGACGGCGTGCCGCCCGGTGCCGCAGCCCAGGTCGAGCACGCGCCGCCCGGGCGCACCGGCCAGGGCGGAGGCCAGGTAGTCGGCCTCCGCCTCGGTGCGCCCGGGGGTGTACTCGTGCTCCGCGACCGCCCAGAAGTCCTCGGTGAAGAAGTCCTGGTACCAGGGTCGGGTCATCCGGCGTCCGCCCGCAGCGCCTCCTGTCGCTGCAGGAAGCCGCAGACGTCGCAGAGCCCGGCGGGGTTGGCCACGCCCTCCATCAGCACGTAGCGTCCGCCGCAGACCCGGCACACGTCGTCCACCAGCGGCAGCAGCGAGCGCTGCACGTTCTCGAAGGCGTTGAAGACGTAGTAGTCGATGCCCGGCCACAGGTCGTACAGGTGGTCGGCCATGGCGTACGCCAGGGAGCGCTCGTCCGGGCCGGTGGTGAAGCGGCCGGGGGCGCCCTGCCGGTTGAGCTCCGGCGCGACCAGCTCCAGGTAGAGCGTCAGCTCCTTCTTGGTGATCCGGTACAGCGGGAAGACGTAGCGCATGTCGCCCAGTTCGCGGACCGGGATGCCGCCCATCCGGAAGCCGGTGGTGAACCAGGTGACCATGCTGGCCACCAGGTCGTCGGCGTTGAAGCCGAAGGCCACCACCGAGGAGCCGCTGCGCTCGGCCTCGCGCTCCAGCATCCGGCGCAGCACCTGGTGGCCGATGACCATGTTCATGTTGCGGTGCTCGCCGGCGACGATCCGGTTCATCACCTCCACGAAGGAGCCGCGCAGTTTGAACAGCTCGGCCACCTCCTCGGCGGTGACGATCACATGGTCCAGGCCGAGCCCGGCGCAGGCGTCCAGGGCGGCCTGGAAGGTGGCCGGCTCCTCCCAGTCGGGCAGGCCGGTGATGGTCACGGCGGTCATCTCGACGTCGGGCCAACGCCCGCGGGTGCGCTCCAGCAGCTTCAGGTAGGCCACGCTGTCCCGCCCGCCGGAGAGGCCGATGACGATCCGGTCCCCGGCGCGCATGGTGCCGCCGGAGGCGATGCTCTGCACGAAGGTCTCTTCGACGTACTCGACGAAGGTCTCGGCGGTCAGCTGCTCGGTGCGGCGCTCCAGCGTGCCGCCGTGGTCGAACAGGATGGACTTGGTGTAGACCGGGTCCGGCGCGGCGTAGGTGTGGTCCTTGGGGCGACGCAGCACGTCCAGGTCGTAGTGCCGGACCTGGCGCACCTCGATCACGTCGTCGGCCTCGATGACGACGGTCGCCTCCGGCACCACCGCTCCGCGGCGGTAGGCGAGCACGGCGTTGGCCGGTATGCCGTTGACCCTCAGGACGTCGAGCAGGGTCTGGCCCGGCGCCGCGTGCAGGGTCTCCGAACCGCCGGTCTTGTTGCGAAAGACGACCGTGCTCACGCGTTCTCCTTCTCGGATGGTGTTCAGGACGGTGTGACGGGTGCGGTGGTGACGGGTGCGGTTCAGGGTTGCGGTGGTCGGGACGGCTTTAAAAAATCAGGGCAGGGTCGGGGCCCCAGGCGGCGAGCGGGACAAGCATCTCGGCCTCGCTCAACGCCCCGTGCTCCCAGGCCAGTCCGGGATCGGGGACCGGGAAGCCCGGGGAGGCCGCCACCGCCACCACCGCGCCGATCCGGTCCCGGACGGCGGGCGAGGCGGGCAGCAGGCCCCGGCGGTCGAGGTCCTCGGGGGTGAGCACCAGCGCCTGCTCGCCGAGGGCGTCGGCCAGCTCGGCCGCCAGCCGGTCCTCGTGCCCGGGGCGCGGGTACATCCAGCGCACCCGCCCGGCGCCGCCGCCGGGCAGCGAGCAGTGCGAGGGGCTGTCCAGCCGGGCCCACGCCTCCAGCAGGTCGGCCCGCGGCGCCACCGGGGCCAGGCCGTGGTCGGCGTGGGCCAGGACGCTCCATCCGGCGTCGGCCCAGCGGGTGGCCGCCTCGTCCAGCAGTCGGACGGCGGCGCGCAGGCGGCTATCGTAGCCGGCCCGGTGGATGTGGTCGTCGAGGTTGACGTAGGCCCAGAGCAGGCAGGGGGCTTCGGCGGGCGGATCGGCCAGGACGGCCTCGATCTCGCGCACCGTGCGTTCGGCGACGGCCGACGGGTCCGGGCTCGGGGCGATGTCCGGCGAGGGCAGCAGCCGCGCGCCGTGCAGCAGCGCGGCCGCCCATGCGCCGGTCAGCTGCTGCAATTCGGCGCCGATGACCAGGGCGGGCAGCCCGGCGGCGGCGCAGCGGTCGAACACGGTCGGCGTGGGGCGCACCAACTCCGTTGCGGGCGTGGCGTTCCGGCCGCGCTGCTGGGGGCCGAAGCCGCTCTCCCGGCCGGAGACCAGGTGCGTGACGCGGTCGGCGCCGGGCGCGCGGTAGACCATGCCGACGACGCCGTGGTCGGCCGCGCCCACTCCGGTGACGGAGGTGAGCCAGGCGGTGGTCGAGGTGCTGGGGAAGGTCGAGCGCAGCGGTCGCAGCCGGGCGTGGGGCAGGGTCTGCTCGGCTGCTTCGTACGACAGGCCGTCGATCGCCAGGACGACGACGCCGCGGGAGGCGGCACGCAGCTGCCGCTCAACGACCTCGGGCACCACGCGAAGGTCGGCGGGCGCAGTCGTACGCCCGCCGACGCGCGATTCGCCGCTCAGTAGTTCGGGACACAATCCGTGCAGGTGGTGCGGAACTTGGCGATGTGCACGGCCTGGCGGTCGGTGATCATGCGCTCGACGAGACGGGGAAGCAGCATCACCGGGGCCGAGGAGGTCCTGGTTGCGGTCTGCTGGGGCTGCGGGGCTGTCTGCATGAATTCCTCCTGCTGAGAGAATCGCGCGAAGGGCCTTTGCAGGGACAGGTCAACATACCCCCGGCTCGACTGTCAATACCCGGAAAGCGATGGAGAGGCAAACTGATTCTCCATCAACTCAAGTTTTTCAAAACATGGTTGACGCTATGTTCGGCAGCTTGGCGGTTCAGCCGGAGAACACCCGGGCCTCGGCGTCGGCGAGGATCTCCTGCGGGGTGGGCGGTCGCAGCAGCGTGGCGACGAAGCGCTCCGCGCCCGGATCGCCGGACTCCATGGCCCGGGCCGCCGCCTGCGCCGGGTCGTAGCGGGTGGACCTGAGCTGCACGTCCGGGCCGAGCAGGGCCCAGTAGGCGGTGCCGGGCTCGCCCAGGTGGTAGGGCAGGCCGACGCTGCCCGGGTTGACACTGCGCCGACCGGCCACGGCCCGGTCGAACTGCAGATGCGTATGGCCGGTGACCAGCGTCGACTCCTCGATCCCGGAGGCGAGTTCGGCGAAGCGCGACTCCGGCGTGCCGAAGGTGACCAGCTCGTGGTCGCTGCGCGGCGAGCCGTGGCAGAAGCGCACTGGGCCGAGCCCGTCCACCTCCGCCACCAGGCTGAACGGAACCCGGGCCAGGAACTCCAGGGCCTCGGGCGAGTGCCGGGCCGGAATCCACGCCTCCCGGGGGCCGATCGGCTCCCGCGCGCCGGTGGCGACCTCCACCGCGTACCGGTCGGCGTTGCCGCGGACGCACGCGGCCCGCCCGCCGAGCCCTGCGATCAGCTCATGCACCCTTTGCGGCTCCGGGCCCCACGTCAGGTCACCGCACAGGACCACCAGGTCCGCGGAGCGCAGCTCGGGTTCGGCGAGCACGGCCTCCAGCGCGGTGACCGCGCCGTGGACGTCGGACAGCACCGCGATCCGGGCGTACCGGCCGAGGCGGCGCGGCCCGTCCTCCCACGGCGCCGGGCCGTAGCGGGCGGTGTCGTCAGGGGCGGTGTCGACGCGGGCGGTGTCGTCACCGGCGGCGTCGGCGGCCTCCGGACGCCCCTGGTCGCTCATCGGGCACTCCCGCTGGGCTGGGCCGTCGGGCGCTGGTGGTCCGGGCGGGCGCCGGGCGGCGGACCGATCAGCGGCCCCCGGGCGGCGGAGGGCAGCCGGTCCACCAGCTGCGCGGCCGCCACGATCCGGTCCCACAGCGGGACCGGGCTGTCGGCCTCGGCCAACTCGTCCAGCCTGGCGTGCAGTTCGGCGCCGATCGGCGGCTGCTGCGGACCGGGGCGCAGCGGGTGGGCCGGGTGGTCGGCGTAGAGCTGCCGGGTCTGCTCGGCCAGGGCGCGGCTGCGGGCGGGCGAGGGTTCGGCGTCCAGCATCGCCAGCACCGCCGCCGTGCGCTGCCGCGGGAACAGCACGCCGACCTCTCTGACCAGGTCGGAGGGGTCGTCGGGGGCGTGCACGAAGTTGAGGCAGAGCAGCTCGCAGCCGAGGGTCTCGCGCAGCGTGCCGCCGTTGGCCGCGCGGTTGCGGGAGGACCCCTTCAGCTCGCTCAGCCGGGCGGCGGCGGTCGTCCCGGTCCGCTCCGGGCCGTGCGTGTCCCGCAGCGCGACGAAGAGGCACGGGCCGGCGTCCAGGATCATGTCCACGGTACGGACGATAGCCAACGGGGCCGCGTTGAGCTGGTAACGCCACAGCTCACGGTGGGTGCGCGGGTCGATCCGGACCGGTGCGCAGCCCAGCGGTTCGAAGCCGTGCCCGGCCAGGAAGTCCAGCGCGGGGCCGATCCGGCGTCCGACGACGGCCTCCGGTTTGAACACCAGGAAACTGCTGTGCAGCACCATCCGCTCGATCCGGTCCGGCTCCAGCCGCTCCAGCAGCTGTACGGTCTCGCGGAAGTAGATGTCGTCCGGATAGGTTGCGCGGCGGACCGGATCCACGGTGAACGGGGGCCGCAGGAACGGCTCGGCGGTGTCGGCTGCCATCGGCGGTCTGCTCCGTCCATTCGCTTCGACTGCTTCAACAGACGTATTCTCTACGCTTTTTGAGGCATTGTCATGTTCCATGCTACGGGAATACCATGAGCTGACTTTCCGGACCGAGCAGATCAAGAAGGGAGTTCCCATGGTCGCCACGAAGAAGGTGCGTATTCGCACGAAGGGCCGCCGGTAACCATCGGCGCCGGTGTGGTCAGGATTCGCTGGTCATGCTTGTCGCGGATCCTGATCGCACCCATGCACGGAATCACGGCACTGGTCGCCCCAGGGCCCGCACGCAGCGACGGAGTCGGGGTTGACTGAAGTATCGACCGGAACGGTCCGCGAGCTGCTGGGCCTCGCACCGCAGTGCCCGCGCGAGACGGTCCTCGGCACGGCCCGGGCCGAGGGGCACAAGCTGGCCGCCACCCTGCTGAGCCTGTGGGCCGCGGAGGGCGCCGAACTCACCGCCGCCCAGGCCCGGGAGCTGGCCGCCTGCCGCGAACGCATCGACGACTACCGGCAGTTCTGGGACGGGCTGCACAAGCTCGCACCCGAGACGTACCTGCTGAAGGGGATGACGGTCGCCGCGCTCTACCCGCCCGGCATCCTGCGCTCGGCCGGCGACTTGGACGTGGTCTGCCCGCACTACCGGGACTTCTGGGCCTGCGCCCGCCATCTGGCCGAGACCGGCTGGGAGTTGGAGGCGCTGACGTTCGGCCCGGCCCGGGCCGGGGACAGCCTGCCGCACCATCTGATGGCGGAGTTCCGCCGCCCCTCGGCCACCGGCGAACCGTACGCGGTCGGGCTGGTGACCGCGGAGATCGTGACCGACGTGCGCCGCCCGGCCTGGCAGCTGGCGCGCCCGGTGCGCTCGCCGCTGGCGGCCAGCGCCGTGGCCCTGGTGGCGGAGCGCTGGGAGCGCCCGTTCCGCTCGCGCGACCTGCTCGATCTGATGCTGCTGCTGGGCGAGTTGGACCGGCAGGAGCTGGCGCAGGTGGCCGCGGACCTGGCCAGGACCGGGCTGCTGCCGCAGTGGCGCGAGGCCATGCGCCGGATCGCCCGCCTGGGCTGGAGCCCCCCGGCCACCGTGCCCGCACCCGGGGCGGCGGTGGTCCGGGCACGACTGCTGCGGGCGGCGGGCGCGCTGCGGCGCTGGAGCAGCCCGGTCCGGCTGCTGGCGGCGGCCGCCCAAGCGGGCGTGGAGGAGCAGGCGGGACGCCTCGCCGACACCGCCTCCGACCTGCTGCACCGCTGGGCCGGGCCGCGCCGGGCGCTGGCCGCCGGGGTGCCGCTGTTCGCCGTGCCCCTGGACGGCGCCCCCGGGCCCGAGTGGCGCCTGGACGACGTCGGCCGCCAGCTGGTGGCCCGGACACCCATCGGCTCGTTCCTCCTGGTCTGCGGCGCCGCCCGGCAGGAGTGGCTGGACGAGGCGAGTGGCGGCGCCCCTTCCGCCACGGAGAGGGAGTTGTGATGCCGGACAGCAGCCCGGGCCCCGGGCGGGCCGAACTCGCGGTGGAGACCGTGGATCTGCGGCGGGAGTACCGCGCCAGGCGCGGCCCCGCGGTGACCGCCCTGGACGGGGTCTCGATCGCGGTCGAGCAGGGCGAGGTGCACGGGCTGCTCGGCCCGAACGGCGCAGGCAAGAGCACGCTGATGAAGATCCTGTCCACGGTGCTGCTGCCGTCCTCGGGCAGCGCCCGGATCCTCGGGCACGACCTGGCGGCCGACTACAAGCGGATCCGTCCGCTGCTCGGCATCGTCTTCGGCGGCGAGCGCGGCCTGTATCCGCGTTTGACGGCGCGTCAGAACCTGCGCTACTGGGCTGCGCTGTACCGCATGTCCGGCACCGCCGGCCGCGCGCGGACCGAGGAGCTGCTGGACGAGTTCGGCCTGGCCGAGCGGGCCGACGAGCGCGTGGAGACCTACTCGGTCGGCATGCGCCAGCGGCTGCACCTGGCCCGGGGGCTGCTGGCCGATCCCCGGGTGGTACTGCTGGACGAGCCCACCAACGGCCTGGACCCGCTGGCCGCACGGCAGTTGCGCGAGCTGATCGGCCGCCTCGCGGGCGAGGGCCGGACCGTGCTGCTGGCCACCCACGACCTGGACGAGGCCGAGGTGCTCTGTGACCGGGTCACCATGATCAACCACGGCCAGGTGGTCGCCGCGGAGGCTCCCCGGACGCTGGCCCGGCTGGTCTCGCAGCAGGACCGGATCCGGATCACCGCCGCCGGGCCGGTGCTGGACCGGGTGCGCGAACTGCCCGGCGTGGCCCGGGTGGTGCCCGCGGAGGACGGCGCGGCCGTGATCTCGGTGGACAGCAAGGAGGCGGTCGGCCGGGTGCTGGCCTTCGTGGTCTCGGCGGGCGTCACCGAGGTGCGCACCGAGCTGCCCAGCCTGGAGGAGGTCTACCTCCAGCTGGTCCACCGGAACGAGGAGCGCAGCGTGGTGGCCCGGTGACCCTGCTGCTCGCCGCCTGGCGGTTCCAGGGACGGCTGGTGCTGACCCACCGCGACTACCTGCTGGACCTGGTCCGCACGCCGCTGATGGCGGCGGTCTTCCTGTTGCTGGTGCGGCAGAGCGGGCAGCCGCAGCTGGTCGCGTACGGGCTGCTGGCGCCGGTGCTGATGGCCGTGTGGAGCATGGCGATGCTGATCTCCGGGGAGGTGGTCGACTCCGATCGGGCCCTGGGCACGCTGGAGCTGGTGATCGCGGCCCCGGTCGACTTCGCCCGGCTGGTGCTCAGCCGGGTCTGGGTGGCCACCGCCATCAGTCTGCTCACCGTGGTGGAGGTGGCCGCCGTCGCGGTCCTCGGCTTCGGCATGGTGCCGCGGGTGTACCACCCGGTGGTGCTGGTGGTGGGCCTGCTGGCGACGGCGGTCGCCACCGCCGGGGTGGCCTGCCTGATGGCGGCGCTGTTCGTGGCCACCCGGACCGCGCGCACCTTCCAGAACTCGCTGAGCTATCCGATCCTGCTGCTCGGCGGGGTGTTCGTGCCGATCGACCGGCTGCCGGAGTGGACCCACCCGATCGGCCGGCTGGTCTACCTCTCCTGGTCCTCGGACCTGCTGCGGGCAGCGCTGGCCCCGGCCCCGGTGGCCGGGGTGGCCTGGCGGGTCTGCGTGGTGCTCGGCCTCGGCCTGCTGGCCGGGCTCGGCGGCCGGTCGGTGCTCGCCCGCGTCGTACGTCTGGTCAGGGAGAACGGAACGGTGGGGCTGCGATGAACCGTCACCTGCAGGTGCTGCGCTGGGCCACCCGGGCCGGGGCGGCCGACCACAGCGCCGTCTTCACCTGGAAGACCTGGCTGTTCGGCTGGTTCGTCCGGATGCTGGCCCAGGCGCTGTTCTTCACCACCGCCGGCGACCTGCTCGGCCCCGGCCAGGCGCGCTACCTGCTGATCGGCAACTCCATGGTGCTGGTGGCGGTGCACGGCCTGTTTGCGACCGCGTCCACCACCTGGGAGCTGGAGAACGGCACGCTGCCGCTGCTGGTCGCCTCGCCCAGCAGCCCGTCGCTGGTGCTGGTCGGCCGCAGCCTGTTCTGGCTGCCGGACGGGGTGGTCTGCGGCCTGGGCGCGGTGCTGCTGCTCAGCCCGGTGGTGGGGCTGCACCTCACCGTGGCCTCGGTGGCCGTGGCCGCCGGGCTGATCGTGCTGGTCGCGCTGACCACCTACTGCCTGGGGCTGTTCCTCGGCTCGCTCGTGCTGACCACCCCCGACCTGCGCAATGTGGTCTCCAATGCGGCGCTGGCGGTGATGATGATGGTCTGCGGCCCGGAGGTGCCCCGCAGCGCGGTCGGGCCGTTCCTGGGCCGCGTCGGCGAGTGCCTGCCGCTGACGCACGGACTGCTCGCCATCCGGCAGACTCTGGCCGGGCAGGCGGCCGGACGGACGGCGGTGCTGGCGGCGCAGGAGGCGGCGGTCGGCGCGTGCTGGCTGGTCGCGGCCGTCGCGGTGCTGGCCTGGCGGGCCCGGCGCAGCCGCCGCGACGGGGCGGCGCTGTTCCTGACCTGATCCGCCGCCCCATCCGCTCCGCCCGAGCCCCCCGGCCGCGACCGGGGGGTTCGTCGCGTTGCCCCGGCGCCCCGGCACCGCTCGCTGCGGACGGCCGCACCGCTGTATAGTGAACGTAGCGTTCAGAAAAAGCGGTCGGAAGCAGACGGCGCGCCGAGGAGGAACACGTGCAGGACGCACACAAGGCCCCACAGGGGACCTCGGTCGACAGAGCGGCGGCCCGCACCCCGGCGCAGGCGGACGCCGCGCCCGCACTGTCGCCCGCGCGGCTGCGGCGGGTGGTGCTGGTGCTCGCCGTGGCCTGCGGCATGGCGGTGGCCAACATTTACTACGCGCAGCCGCTGCTCTCCCCCATCGCCCGGACCTTCGGCGTGGGCCAGGGCAGCACCGCGCTGGTGGTCACGCTCACCCAGCTCGGCTACGCCCTGGGCATGGTCGTGCTGCTGCCGCTCGGCGACCTGCTGGAAAACCGGGCACTGGCCTCGCGGACGCTGCTGGTGACCGCCGCCGCCCTGCTCGGGGCCGGTCTCTCGCCCGACTTCGGGGTGTTCCTGGCCCTGTCCGTGCTGGTCGGGATGACGTCGGTGGTGGCCCAGATCCTGGTCCCCTTCGCCGCGCACCTGGCCCCCGAGCAGCAGCGCGGCCGGGTCGTCGGCACAGTCATGGCCGGGCTGCTGCTGGGTATCCTGCTGGCCCGCACCGTCTCCAGCCTGGTCGCCGCCGCCTGGGGCTGGCGCACCATCTACCTGGTGTCGGCCGTGCTGATGATCGTCCTGTCGGTGCTGCTGGTGCGGCTGCTGCCCAAGCGCCACCCCAACCACACCAGCGGCTACCGGCAGCTGATGCTCTCCACCGTCCGGCTGATCCCGCAGGAGCCCGCGCTGCGGCGGCGGGCCCTGTGCCAGGCGCTGATGTTCGGCGCCTTCAGCTGCTTCTGGACCTCGGTCTCCTTCGAGCTGATCAGCCGGCACCACCTCGGCCAGGTCGGCATCGGGCTGTTCGCGCTGGTGGGCGCGGCCGGAGCGGCGGCCGCGCCGCTGGCCGGGCGGCTCGGCGACCGGGGCCACGGCCACTGGGGCAGCGGCATCGCGCTGGCCCTGGCGGCGGTGGCCATGGTCCTGGCCGACGTCGGCTCCGGCAGCCTGGTGCTGCTGGCGCTGGCCGGGGTGCTGCTGGACCTGGCCGTCCAGAGCCACCAGGTCTTCAGCCAGCGGGAGATCTACGGGCTGCGCGCCGACGCCCGGGCCCGGGTCAACACCGTCTTCATGACCTCGGTGTTCCTCGGCGGCTCGCTGGCCACCGCCGCCTCCGGCGCGGTGCACGACTCGTACGGCTGGAGCGGGGTCACCCTCTTCGGCGCGGCGCTGCCGGTGGTCGGCCTGGCCGTCTGGACCGTCTCCGCGCTGCGGCGCGGGCGCGCCGGGGGCGGGCGCTAGGGCCTCCCCCGGCACGAGGCGCCAGGGTCCACGCGGGCACCGGCTACGCCCGCAGGCCGCGCAGCAGCTGTCCGACCAGGGTCGCCGCCAGCTCGTCGTGCAGCGGCTCGTGGCCCAGCATCAGCCGGTGGTAGACCGGGGCGAAGAGCTGGTCGACGGCGGCGGCCAGATCCGTCCCCCGGTCCAGTTCGCCGCGCTCCACCGCCGCCCGCAGCAGCCCCTCGCTGATCTGCCGGCGCGGACGCAGCCACTGCTCGTCCAGGGCGGCCCGGATGTCGGGGTCGGCCTGCGCGGCGGCGATCAGATCCGCCATCAGCGGCCCCGACTCGGTGTCCCGGAACAGCACCGCCAGCGAGCCGATCTGCGAGACCAGCACCTCCTCCAGCGAGGCGTCCTGGTCGACGGCGGTGGTGTGCCTGGTCCGGCTGAAGAAGCTGTCCAGCATCACATGGGCCCGCGAGGGCCACCACTTGTACAGGGTGGCCTTGCTGACCTGGGCGCGGGCTGCGATGGCCTCCATGGTCACGGCCTCGATGCCGCCGCTGACCAGCAGGTCGGCCGCCGCCTCCAGCACCGCGGTCCGGGCGCGCTCGCTGCGCGGCCGGCCCCTGGCCGGACGGCCCCCGTCCTGCTCACCCATGCCGGCCTCTCCGCCGTCCGCCGCTCGACGCCCGCATCGTACCGTCCGCCCACGTCAGCCCGCCCGCACCGGGCCGCCACCGGGCCCGGCCCCGGCCCCGCGCCGCAGCGGATGTTTTGCCCGCCCTTTACAACCGGACGGCCCGCTGTGTCGTCTCCCCGCCCGACCACCGATTCCTCCGCCGTAAGGGAGACACCATGAAGACGAGCTTGAAGCGGACCGCCGGACTGACCGCGGCAGCCGCCGCCCTGCTGGTCGCGGGCACCGCCGCGTCCGCCTCGGCCGCCGCGCCGGCTCCGCGCGCCGTGCCGCGCTGCCACACCTCGGGCCTGACCGCCTCCCTGCACGCCGACCCGAACCAGGCCGGTGTGGGCAACTTCGGCGAGAACCTGGCGCTGACCAACACCTCGCACCAGACCTGCACCGTCTACGGCTACCCCGGGCTCGGCCTGCAGAACGCCAAGCACGGCGTGCTGTCCATCAAGGTCAACTGGGGCTCCACCTACTTCGCCGCCGACCCGGGGCGGCACACCGTCACGCTCAAGCCGGGCCAGTCCGCCTGGGCCGACCTGGCCTGGAACGCCCCCTACGGGGTGAAGTCGGTGACCCCGTCGTACCTGGAGGTGACCCCGCCGGACGAGACCACCTTCCGCACCATCGGCTTCACCCCCGGGCCGATCAACGACGGCAGCCTCAACGTCACCGCGCTGGCCGCCAAGCCGCCGGTCGGCTGAACCCGGTCGGTCGGCCTGCGCCGCTGCGCAGGCCGACCGCCGCCCGAACCGTCCGGACCTGGAGGGATTCGTCGCCCCCCGGCGCGGGGCCCGCTCACCCCGGTGTCCGGGGGCGGCCGTGGAGACGCCACAATCGTCCCCACGACGCGCGTCCCAGGGGGGCGGGCACCCCTGGCCCAAGGAGCACGGACATGATCATCTTCGGCACCCGCCGGTACGTCTACCAGCTGGCCATGGTGGTACTGGTCTGCGGACGCTGCGGCAGCACGGCCGCGCACGCGATCAGACGGCGGGTGGTCAAGTTCACCCTGTTCTTCATCCCGCTCTTCCCGATCAGCTCCACCTACAGCACCCAGTGCACCGCCTGCGGCGTGCAGCACAAGCTGCCCAAGGACCAGGCGGAGCAGTTCCAGGCCGGGCAGGCCCCGATGCAGCAGGGCGCGGCGCAGCTCTGAGCCCCGGCGCGGGGCGGCCGTGACCGGCCCCGGGCATGCGAAAGGCCCGCCCGGGGCCGATGGCCCCGAGCGGGCGGTGGTCGGGCTCCCTCCGACCTCCCCCCGGACGCCGGAGGAAGTCCCGCCACCTGTCACACCCAGCCGTCCCACCCGACCACGGGCCGGACCCGCCGCTCGGCCCCCGATCAGCCGCGGTCCACGGCCCCCCGAGCGGCGTCGGGCACTTACGGGTGGGTGGATATGTCTGCCGGACGCGGCGTCCCCTCTCGCCGGTCCGACTCCAGCGGGAGTTCCGGGAGCGGGTGGCCTTCGCCGGCGGCCCCGGCCTCGCCGCCGACGACGGCGGCTTCTACAGTGGTCGGCTCTACTGCCTCAGGCGTGGTCATGGTGCTGCCCTCTTCTCGCTGGTTCCTACGCCGAAGAGCATCGCAGACCCGAATAAACAACGATTCAACGCGGAGGACGGATTGGTGCGGAGGGCCCAGGACGGGGGTGGTACGTTCGGCCTCGGCTCGAACGTGCGAGTGGGAGGCCGACGGGGAGTCACCATGACGGACGGCAGTGCGGCCGTGGATCCGCAGTTCCGCTTCCAGCTGCTCGGCGCGGTGTCCGCCTGGCGCGACGGGGCGCAGCTCCAGGTGGGCTCGCCGCAGCAGGTGGCGCTGCTCGCCTCGCTGCTGCTGAGGCCCGGTCAGACGGTTCCGCTGAAGCAGGTGCTGGGCGACCTGTGGGGCGGCGAGGTCCCGGACCACGCGGTGGGCGCGGTGCGCACCTACGCCTCGCGGCTGCGCGCGGTGCTCGAACCCGGGCGGGCGCGGCGGGCGCCGGGCGCGGTGGTGGTCTCCGTCGGCGACGGCTACATCCTGCGCACCCCCGGCGATCCGGCCCTCTCGGTGGACGTGCACGCGTTCACCGCCGCAGTCGCCGAGGCCGACCGGCTGCGGGCCGCCGGGGAGGTCCAACTCGCGTACGAGCGGCTGGGCGCAGCGCTGGCGCTGTGGCAGGGCGAGGCGCTGCTCGGCGTCCCCGGCCCGTACGCCGAGCAGCAGCGCGGCTGGCTGGAGCAGCGCCGGCTGGCCGCCGCCGAGGCCCGGCTGGAGCTGGCCCTGGAGCTGGGCCGCCACGTCGAGGTGCTGGACGAGCTGGAGGAGCTGGTCGCCGAGCACCCGCTGCGCGAACACCTGCGCGAGCTGCGGATGCTGGCGCTGTACCGGGGCGGGCGCCAGGCCGAGGCGCTGGCCTGCTTCGCCGAGATCCGGACGCTGCTGGTGGAGGAGCTGGGGGTGGACCCGGGGCCTGAGTTGAGCGCCCTGCACCAGCGCATCCTGGGCGCCGACCCGCAGTTGGCGGCGGTGCCGGACCGGCGGGCGTCCGCCGCCCAGCCGGCCCCGGACAGCGCGGCGGTGTACCGCTCCGTGGTCCCGGCGCAACTGCCGACCGACATACCGGACTTCGCCGGGCGCGAGGAGCAACTGCGCTCCCTGGTCGCCGCCCTGCGCGCCCCGGCGGGCCAGGCGGTGCCGGTGATCACGCTGTTCGGCATCGGCGGCTCCGGCAAGACCACGCTGGCCGTGCACGCGGCGCACCAGGTCCGGGAGCAGTTCCCGGACGGCCAGCTCTTCGCCGACCTGCGCGGCGGGGAGCAACTGCTCACCGACCCGGGGCTGGTGCTGGTCGACTTCCTGCGCAGCCTGGGGGTCGCTCCCGGCGGTATCCCGGAGCGGCTGGACGAGCGCTCGGCGCTGTTCCGCTCGCTGCTGACCGGGCGCCGGATGCTGATCGTCATCGACAACGCCCGGGACGCGGCCCAGATCCGGCCGCTGCTGCCCGGCACCGCCGGGTGCGCGGTGCTGGTCACCAGCCGGGCGCAACTGGTGGAGCTGCCCGGCATCCGGCTGTTCGAGATCGAGGCGTTCCGGCGCGGCGAGGCACTGGACCTGTTCGCCTCCGTCGTCGGCGCCGAGCGGGCCGCCGCCGAGCCGGAGGCGGTCGAGGCGCTGGTCTCGGCCTGCGGCTTCCTGCCGCTGGCGGTGCGGATCCTGGCCTCCCGGCTGGCCGTCCGCCCGGCCTGGAGCGCCGCCGCGCTGGCCGAGCGGCTGGCGGACCAGAGCCGCCGGCTGGACGAGCTGCACCTGGGCTCGCTCGGTGTGGAGGCGACCTTCCAACTGAGCTACGAGCAGCTGCAGCCGGAGCAGGCCCGGGCGTTCCGGCTGCTGGCCCTGCCCGAGGGCCACGGCCTGACCACGGCGGCGGCCGCGACGGCGGTCGGACGGCCCGAGCGGGACACCGAGGACGTCCTGGAGTCCCTGCACAGCGCCGGCTTGCTGCTCTCCCGCACCCCCGGCCACTACCAGTACCACGACCTGCTGCGGCTGTTCGCCCGGCGGCGCAGCGAGCGCGAGGACACCGCCGCCGAACGGGCGGGCGCGGTACTGCTGCTGGCCGACCACCTGCTCGCCAGCATGGCCAACGCCTCCCGGGCGCTGGACCCGGACGGCGCCCTGGTCCGGCACTTCCAGCCGACCCGGACCGCCGGGCTGCGCTTCGGCGACCGGGAGCAGGCGGCCCGCTGGCCGCACAGCGAGAGCGCGCTGATCTTCGCCATCACCGAGCAGGTGGTGCGCGAGGCGGCGGAGGCGGACGCGGACACGGCGGCCGTCGGGCCGGGGCTGCGCTTCGCGGTCGACCTGCTGCTGGGCCTGGTGTGGCTGCTGGACGGGCAGGTGCACGCCGCCCGGTTCCGCGAGGTGCTGCGCCCGGCCGGGGTGGCCGCGCGCCGCCGGGGCGACCGGGCCACCGAGGCCCGGGTCTGCTACCTGGGCGGGCTGCTGGACCGGCTGGCGGCGGGCCACCGAGACGCCGAGCCGACGCTGCGCCGGGCCCTGGAGCTGCTGGCCCCGGACGACGCCGCCGACCAGGCGCTGCGGGCCACCGTCACCAACGAGATCGCGCTGGTGCTGAACCTCACCTCGCGCCCGGCCGAGGCGCTGGAGTACTTCGAGGAGTCGCTGGCGCTGTGCCAGGCGCTGGGCAACACCACCGGGCAGGCGCGGGTGCTCGGCAACATCGCCCGGGTGCACCTGAACGCCGGGCGTCCGGACGAGGGCGTGGCCTGCGCGGCCCGGGCGGCCGCCATCGCCGAGGACTCCGGCAGCGCCGCCGGCGTCGCCGACAGCTACTACCAGCTGGGCATAGCGCTGCGCGCGGCCGGGCGCATCGGCGAGGCGGTGCAGCGGCTGCGGCGCGCCCTGGACTACTTCCAGGAGCAGCAGCGGCGTTCGCTGGAGGGGCTGGCGCTGGCGCGGCTGGCCGAGTGCCTGGCCGACCAGGCGCTGTGGTCGGAGGCGGTGGCCTCGGCCGAGCAGTCGAAGGTGATCGCCGAGGAGCTGGACAGCGGGTACGCCCGGGCGCTGGCGCTGGCGGCGCTGGGCCGGGCGCTGGCCGAGCAGGGCGTCCGGGAGCGGGCCGGGGAGTGCCTGGAGACCGCCGCCCGGCTGTTCGAGCAGCTGCGCGCCCCGGAGGCGGCGGGCACCCGCGAGCTGCTGGCCCGGGTCGCCGCCGGACCGGGCTGAGGCCCGCGCGCGGCCGGGATCAGCTCGGGTCGCCGCCGGTGCGCGGGATGTCCCGGTGGGTGAACCAGTGCCAGGGGCCGGGCAGCACCGCGCCCGGGCCCGAGCCGACCGGCTCGGTCGGCTCGGCGCCCGGACGCAGCGCGGCGTGCAGCGGGATCACCCGCGCCAGGTCGCGGACCTCCGGGCAGGGGCGGTCTCCGGTGCGCTGGGTCATGGCCTGTTCCTCCACGTCGTCCGCGATCACGCGTCAGCGATCCCGCGTGAGCGATCTCGCGTCTGCGATCCGCACGCCGTCGGGACGTGCCGCTGGCTACAGCTTGCGGCGCGCGGCTCAACAGGCGATCAACGCGGACTCAGCGGGGGTGCAGTTCCAGGGTGCAGCACTTGACGCTGCCGCCTGCCTTGAGGAGTTCGGTGAGGTCCACGCCGATCGGCTCGAAACCGCGCTCCCGCAGCCGCTGGTGCAGTTGCACGGCGGCCTCGGGCAGCAGCACGTGCCGACCGTCGGAGAGGGCGTTGAGCCCGAAGACCGCCGCGTCCTCGGCGGTGGCCAGGACGGCGTCCGGGAACATCTCCCGCAGCACGGCCTGGCTGCCCGGGCTGAACGCCTCGGGGTAGTACATGACTTCGTCCTCGGAGAGCACCGCCAGCGCCGTGTCCAGGTGGTAGAACTGCGGGTTCACCAGGGTCAGGCCGACCACCGGCAGGCCGAAGAACTCCTGCGCCTCGGCGTGCGAGCGCGGGTCGGTGCGGAAGCCGGTGCCGGCCAGCAGTGTGCGGCCGACGACCAGGTAGTCGCCCGCGCCCTCGTTGATGTGCTCGGGCCAGTGCAGGTCGGTCCAGCCGTGCTCGCCGAACCAGGCGAGGTACGCCGGGCCCTCGGCCGTGCGTTGCACGTTGCGGAACCGGGCGCCGAGGACCCGGCCGTCGACGACGGTGGCGCCGTTGGCGGCGAAGACCATGTCGGGCAGGCCGGGCAGCGGTTCTATCACCTCGACCGTGTGGCCGAGCTCCTGGTAGAGGTTGCGCAGGCTGGTCCACTGGGCCAGGGCCAGGCCGCCGTCCACCGGCTGCTGCGGGTCCATCCACGGATTGATCGAGTAGGTGACGTCGAAGTGCACCGGCGGGCACATCAGCAGGCGGCGCGGGCGGGCGACACGCTCCCGGCCGGACCTGCCGGGGCGCGGCGCGAGGCGGGGCTCGGCGATGGTGTCGTTGTGGGGCACGTGGGGTCCTTCTTCCGTTTCCTGGATGAGCCCGTGCCGTACCGCGAGGGCGAGGGGCGTGCCCGGTCGCGGGACTGCAGGCGGGACATCAGCTCGTAGGTAAGGTACTTGACGGTGCATCAGGAATGGTGCGGCGTGCGGGCGATGACCGCGTTGCGCTCGCCCCCCGAAGACGGCCGGGGTGCCGGTCGGCTGCCCGGACGGCCGCCTCGCCGACGGTCCGCACCAGCGGCACGGCAGGTTGCGGCACGGGGGTGCGCGGCGCAGAGGTGCGCGGCGCGTTCCGTGGGGGGCGTTCGGCGACCACAGGGGCGCGGTTGCGTGGCCGGAAGTGCTGGGTGATGTCGTGCACGACCGTGGTCACCGTCCGCTGCGAGTAGGCGAGGCGCTGGGCGATCTCACTCGTCTCATGCCCATCGGCGACCATTCGCAACACCGAACCCGCTGAGCCCACCCAGGAGGGGGGAGACGAAGACCACTCAAGAAATGGCACTGAGTGCCTTTGCCAATGGCACTGAGTACCCTTAGGCTGCTGTCACCACCCCAGTACCAGTACAGGAGACAGGCCGTGAGCTTGAGGATCGTTGTCTGTGTGAAGTACGTGCCCGATGCGACCGGTGACCGTCGTTTCGCGGAGGATGCGACGACCGACCGGGATTCGGTGGACGGGCTGCTGTCGGAGCTGGACGAGTACGGGGTCGAGCAGGCGTTGCGGATCGCGGAGGCGTCGGGGGATGCGGAGGTGACGGTGCTGACGGTGGGTCCGGACGATGCGAAGGACGCGTTGCGCAAGGCGTTGTCGATGGGTGCGGACAAGGCGGTGCACGTGAGTGACGAGGATCTGCACGGTACGGATGTGATCGGGACCTCGGCGGTGCTGGCGCGGGCGCTGGAGAAGACCGGGTTCGATCTGGTGGTGTGCGGGATGGCGTCCACGGACGGGACGATGGGGGTGGTGCCGGCGCTGCTGGCGGAGCGGTTGGGTGTGCCGCAGGCGACGCTGCTGTCCGAGGTGAGTGTGGAGGGCGGGTCGGTGCGGGGTCGTCGGGACGGGGATGCGGCGAGCGAGGTGGTGGAGGCGTCGCTGCCGGCGGTGGTGTCGGTGACCGACCAGTCGGGTGAGGCGCGGTACCCCTCGTTCAAGGGGATCATGGCGGCGAAGAAGAAGCCGGTGGTCTCGTTGGATCTGGAGGATCTGGGGATCGCGGCGGACGAGGTGGGTCTGGGCGGGGCGTGGACGGCGGTGGACCGGGTGACCGCGCGTCCGGCGCGCAGCGCGGGCACGATCGTCAAGGACGAGGGCGAGGGCGGCAGGCAGCTGGCCGAGTTCTTGGCCGCGCAGAAGTTCATCTGAGCCCCAGCGTGCTCATCGCGTTTCCTTCCTGCACATCGACGTTTTTGGAGAGCTGAGTCATGGGTGAGGTCCTGGTCCTGGTCGACCATGTGGACGGTGCTGTGCGCAAGCCGGCGCTGGAGTTGTTGACGCTGGCGCGTCGGTTGGGTGAGCCGGCGGCGGTGCTGCTGGGCGCGGGCGGGGCCGCGGAGGGGGTGGCGGGGTCGTTGGCGCAGTACGGTGCGGTCAAGGTGTACACCGCTGACGCGGCGGAGTTCGGTGAGTTCCTGGTGGTGCCGAAGGTCGATGCGTTGGAGCAGGTGGCGAAGGCGGCTGCGCCGGTGGCGGTGCTGGTGTCGTCGTCGGGTGAGGGGAAGGAGGTGGCGGCGCGGTTGGCGTTGCGGTTGGGTTCGGGGGTGATTACCGATGCGGTGGATGTGTCGGCGGGTGAGGGGGGTCCGGTGGCGGTGCAGTCGGCGTTCGCGGCGTCGTTCACCACGGCGTCGCGGGTCAGTCGTGGGGTGCCGGTGATCACGGTGAAGCCGAATGCGGTGGCGCCGGAGCAGGTGGCGGGTGCGGGGGTGGTGGTGCCGGTGGAGGTGGTGTTCTCGGCGGCGGCGTCCGGGACGCGGGTGGTCTCGCGGACGGCGCGGGTGTCCTCGGGGCGTCCGGAGTTGACGGAGGCGGCGATCGTGGTCTCCGGTGGCCGGGGTGTGGGGGCGGCCGAGGGTTTCGGGGTGGTGGAGGAGTTGGCGGACTCGTTGGGTGCGGCGGTGGGTGCCTCGCGGGCGGCGGTGGACGCGGGGTGGTATCCGCACAGCAACCAGGTGGGGCAGACCGGCAAGCAGGTGTCTCCGCAGTTGTACATCGCCAACGGGATTTCGGGGGCGATCCAGCACCGGGCGGGGATGCAGACCTCCAAGACGATCGTGGCGGTCAACAAGGACGCCGAGGCGCCGATCTTCGAGCTGGCCGACTACGGCGTGGTCGGGGACCTGTTCACCGTCCTGCCCCAGCTCACCGCCGAGGTCAAGACCCGCAAGGGCTGACCCCGCACCACCAGCACCACTCGCACCACGAGCACTACCAGCACTACGAGCACCACGGACGCACCCCGCAGGGCCCCGACCGCACCACCGGCCGGGGCCCTGCGGCACGGGCATAGGGTCACCCCAGGACGCACAGCGACGAGGAGACCCCCGATGGCCACCGCCACCGCCCGCACCGCACCGCGGCTGCTGTTCGACGCCCCCGCCCCCGCCCGTCCGGGCGGGATCCTGGCGGCCGCGCGGGCGGCCGAGAGCCGGGGCATGGACCGGCTGGTGGTGTCGGAGACCGCGCACAACCCCTTCGTCCAGCTGGCCCGGGCGGCGGACGCCACCCGATCGATCGAGCTGGCGACCGGCGTCGCCATCGCCTTCGCGCGCACCCCGATGACGCTGGCGTACGAGGCGTGGGGCGTGCACGAGGCGTCCGGCGGGCGGGCCGTGGTCGGGCTCGGCTCGCAGGTCAAGCCGCATGTCGTACGCCGCTTCGGCATGCCCTGGGACCGGCCCGCCGCCCGGATGGCGGAGTACCTGCACGCGGTGCGGGCCATCTGGGACAGCTGGCAGACCGGCGAACGGCTGGTCTTCCGGGGCGACTTCTACACGCACACCCTGATGACGCCGGCGTTCACCCCGGGCCGGATCGAGGCGGGCGCCCCACGGCTGCTGCTGGCCGGCGTGGGGCCGCGGATGGCGGCCACCGCCGGAGCGGTCGCCGACGGCTTCATCGCGCACCCCTTCAGCTCCGTGGAGCACCTCACCCGCCAGCTGCTGCCGGGGGTGCTGGCGGCCCGGGCCAAGGCCGAGGCGGAGCGGGCGCCGTGGACCGACCGCCCGTTCGAGGTCGTCGGCAATGTGCTGGCCGCGACCGGGCGCACCGAGGAGGAGTTGGCGGCCGCCAGGATCGTCGTGCGCGAACGCATCGCCTTCTACGCCTCCACCCCGGCCTACCGGTCGGTGCTGGAGCTGCACGGCTGGGGCGAGCTGCACGAGCAGTTGCACCGGATGTCGCTGCGGGGCCGCTGGCAGGAGATGGGCGAGCTGATCGACGACGAGGTGTTCCGGACCTTCGCCGTCTCCGGCACGCCGGAGGAGGCGGCCCGGGAGATCCACCGGCGCTACGCGGGCGTCGTCACCCGGCTGTCGGTCAGCCCCGCCACGGACGACGCGGACCCGGCGGACGCCCTGGAGGTGCTGGCGGCGGTCCGCGCGCTGGACCGGAAGGAATAGGCCACCCCCAGGGATACTTAGTGGAGCAAAGATGCTTTACTCTACTAAGCATGATGCTGACCCAGCGGGAGCGTGAGATCGTCGCGTTCCTGCGCCGCGATCCACTCGCCGGACCCCAGGAGATCGCCGACCACCTCGGCACCACCCGGGCAGCCGTCAACGTCCACCTGTCGAACCTCGGCAAGAAGGGCGCCATCCTCGGCCGGGGCTACATCGTCCGCCCGGAGAACGCGGTGGTGGTGATAGGCGGCGCCAACGTGGACGTCAAGGTGCGCAGCCACGCGCCCATCCAGCAGCGGACCAGCAACCCGGGCCGCTCACACACCGCCTCCGGCGGGGTGGGGCGGAACATCGCCGAGAACCTGGCCCGGCTGGGCACGCCCACCCACCTGATCGCCGCGGTCGGCCGGGACGCCGCCGGGGAGCGGCTGCTGGGCGAGGCCCAGGCGGCCGGGGTCCACGTCGACCACGTGCACCGCAGCCCGCACCCGACCGGTACCTACACCGCGGTGCTCGACGCCGACGGCGATCTGGTGGTGGCCGTCGCCGACATGGCCGCCACCGACGCCCTCGCCCCCGAGGACCTGCACCCCGCACGGGAGTTGATCGGCCACGCCAGCATGCTGGTGCTGGACGGCAACCTCTCGCCGCAGGTGCTGGCCTACGCGCTGGACCTGGCCCGCAGCCACAACGTGCCGGCGCTGCTGGAGCCGGTGAGCGTGCCCAAGGCCGCGCTGCTGGTGCCGCTGCTGGCCAAGGCCTGGCCGGTCTTCGCGGTCTCGCCCAACCTGCAGGAGCTCCAGGCGCTCGTCGGACGGCCCGTCCCCGACGACGACGCGCTGATCCTGGCCGCCGCCACACTGCACGAGCAGGGCGTCGAGCACGCCTGGGTGCGGCTGGGCGAACGCGGCAGCCTGCTCAGCACCCGCGGCGAGGGACACACCTTCATCCCGGCGCCGCCCGCGACCGTCCGCGACGTCACCGGGGCGGGCGACGCCATGCTCGGCGCCTTCGTGCACGCCCTGCTGGCGGGCGGCGATCCGGTGGACGCCGCCCGCTACGGCCACGCCGCCGCCGCGCTGACCATCGCCGACCCGGCCACCGTACGACCCGACCTGACCCCGCGCCTGATCGAAGAGACGCTCAACCACAGCACCCGGAGCCCGATATGACGACCCCTCACACCCCGCACCCGAGGCTGGAGCTGACCGGCGAGGTCCGCGAGGCGCTGCACGAAGGCCGACCGGTGGTCGCGCTGGAGAGCACCATCATCAGCCACGGCATGCCCTACCCGCAGAACGTGGAGATGGCCACCCAGGTGGAGGCCCTCATCCGCGAGGGCGGGGCGGTCCCGGCGACCATCGCCGTGCTGCACGGTCGGCCCCGGATCGGGCTGGCCCCGGACGACCTGGAACTCCTCGCCACCAGCGGCGAGGTGGCCAAGGCCAGCGTCCGCGACCTGGCGTATGTGATGGCGCGCGGCGGCCACGGCGCGACCACCGTCGCGGCCACCATGCGGCTGGCCGCGCTGGCCGGCATCCGCACCTTCGTGACCGGCGGCATCGGCGGCGTGCACCGGGGGGCGCCGACCAGCTTCGACGTCAGCGCCGACCTGACCGAACTGGCCGCCACCAGCGTCGCGGTCATCAGCGCCGGGGTGAAGAGCATCCTCGACATCGGGCTCACCCTGGAGACCCTGGAGACCCTGGGCGTGCCGGTGCTCAGCTACGGCGCCGACGAGTTCCCGGCGTTCTACTCGCGCTCCAGCGGCTTCGCCGCGCCCCTGCGGGTGGACTCCCCCGCCGAGATCGCCGCCGTCATGGACGCCCGCTGGGATCTGGGCATCGAGGGCGGCGTCAGCATCGCCAACCCCGTCCCGCAGGACGAGGAGATCCCGGCCGACCAGATCGCCGACATCATCGCGCAGGCCCTCGCCGAGCTGGAGCGGGACGGGATCACCGGCAAGGAGACCACCCCGTACCTGCTGGGCCGGATCGTGGAACTCACCGGCGGCGAGAGCCTGCGCACCAACATCGCCCTGGTCAAGAACAACGCCGTGCTCGGCGCGCAGGTGGCGGTCGAGTACACGGCGCTGCGGCGGGCCGCGGCCGCGCGCTAGGCGACGGCGCCCGCGCCCAGGCGCAGGTCGGTGCTGCGGGTGGCGGCCGTCGCCGCCACCACCCGCAGCGCCCGCGCCGCGTCGGCGACCGGCAGCGACGGCGCCGCCCGGGCGAGCACCTGCTCCGGGGCGTACGGCAGGTGCACGAAGCCGCCGCGCACCCCCGGGTGGTCGGTGGCGATCAGGTGCATCAGCCCGTAGAAGACGTGGTTGCACACGAACGTCCCCGCGCTCTGCGAGACCGAGGCGGGGACGCCGGCCTCCCGGACCGCCGCCAGGCACGCCTTGATCGGCAGCGTGGCGAAGTACGCGGCCGGGCCGCCGGGCACCACCGGCAGGTCCATCGGGCGGCGCCCGGCGTTGTCGGGGATGGCCGCGTCGTCCACGTTGACGGCCACCCGCTCCAGCGTCACATTCGGCCGCCCGCCCGCCTGGCCGACGCAGACCACCAGCTCGGGGCCGGTGCGCCGGACGGCCGCGCGCAGCTCGTCCAGGGCGTCGCCGAAGACGCAGGGCAGCCGGACGGCGACGGCCTCCACGCCCGGCGGGGGCTCGGCCGCCGCCAGCGCCGCCGCCTCCCAGGACGGGTTGACGCTCTCTCCGCCGAACGGCTCGAAGCCGGTGAACAGGACGCGGGTCATGGGTCTCCCCCAGGTGCTGGCGGTCGGTGCCGGTCACCGCCATCCTGGCCCATGTCCGGCGCAGGTTCCCCGCGCCCCTCCCCGGCTGCGGCGGCCGCGTCCGGCACAGTAGTGCCCATGCGCTGGTTCGACGCCCCCGACTACTGGCTCGGTCGGCTGCTCTTCCAGCGCGCCCTGGCCGGGATCTACCTGGTGGGCTTCCTGGCCGCCGCGCGGCAGTGCCGGGCGCTGATCGGCGAGCACGGCCTGCTGCCCGCGCCGCGCCTGCTGGCCCGGACCACCGGCCGCGAGGCGCCCACGCTGTTCCGGCTGCACTACTCGGACCGGTTCCTGGTGGGCGTCGCCTGGAGCGGCGTCCTGCTGGCGGCGGCGCTGGCCGCCGGGCTCGGGGACGTGCTGCCGCTGTGGGCGGCGATGGCGCTGTGGGCCCTGCTGTGGGCGCTGTACCTGTCCATCGTCTCCGTCGGCCAGACCTGGTACTCCTTCGGCTGGGAGTCGCTGCTGCTGGAGACCGGCGCGCTGGCCGTCTTCCTCGGCAACGCCCACACCGCCCCGCCGTGGCCGGTGCTGCTGCTGATCCGCTGGCTGCTGTTCCGGGTCGAGGTCGGGGCGGGCCTGATCAAACTGCGCGGCGACCGCTGCTGGCGGGAGCTGACCTGCCTGTACTACCACCACGAGACCCAGCCCATGCCGGGCCCGCTGAGCTGGTGGTTCCACCACCTGCCGCGCCCGCTGCACCGGGTGGAGGCCGCCGCCAACCACCTGGTGCAGCTGGTCGCGCCGGTCGCGCTGTTCCTGCCCCAGCCGGGGGCGACGGTCGCGGCGGGCGTGGTCGTCGCCACCCAGCTGTGGCTGGTGCTGTCCGGGAACTTCGCCTGGCTGAACTGGCTGACCGTCACGCTGGCGCTGAGCGCGGTCGGCACCGGCTCGCGGCGGGCGTACCCGGCCACCCCGGACTGGTTCCTGGCCTGCGTGCTGGCCTACAGCGCACTGGTGGTCGTGCTCAGCTACCGCCCGGCCCGGAACCTGCTCTCGCGGCAGCAGGCGATGAACCGCTCCTTCGACCCGCTGCACCTGGTGAACACCTACGGCGCGTTCGGCAGCGTCACCCGGCTGCGGCACGAGGTGGTGCTGGAGGGCAGTGCCGACGGGCACACCTGGCTCGCCTACGAGTTCCGCGGCAAGCCCGGCGATCCGCGCCGACGCCCGCGCCAGTGGGCGCCCTACCACCTGCGCCTGGACTGGCTGATGTGGTTCGCCGCGCTCAATCCCGGCTACGCCCGGCCGTGGCTGGTCCCGCTGCTGAACCGGCTGCTGGACGGCGACCGGGACACGCTGCGGCTGCTGCGCGGCAACCCCTTCCCGGACCGGCCGCCGGCGCAGGTCCGGGCCACGCTCTACCGCTACCGCTTCACCACCCGCGCCGAGCGGCGGGCCACCGGGGCGTGGTGGCACCGCGAGCCGGTGGGCCCGTACCACCGGCCGCTGCCGGCCGCCCCGGGCCCCCGGTGACCAGGCCGCGGCGGACAAGGGTGGCGCTCCCGGCAGGCGGCCGGTCCACGGAGCGGGTTCCGTGGACCGGCCGCACACGTGCCTCGGCGGTGCGTCAGCCGATGCTCCACTGCTGGAGCGGGGAGCCGGTGGCGGCCTGCTGGGTCACCGGCGCGTCACTGGCGGTGGAGGCGGTGGTGAGCAGCAGCCCACTCTTGACCGAGGCCACCGTGTACAGCCCGTCGGACTGCTGGGTGACGGTCCAGTGCTGGTTGCTGCCGCCGGTGCAGGTCCACTGGATCACCTCGGCCCCGGCGCTGGTGGAGCCGCCGTCCACGTCGGCGCAGAGCCCGGACTGGCTGTTGACCAGCTGGTAGGAGCCGTCCGGCTGCTGGGTGAACTGCCAGCTCTGGTTGGCGCCGCCGTTGGCCGGCCAGGTGATCAGCTGCGTGCCGGCGGTGGTGCTGTGGTTCGGGTCGTCCAGCGCGTTGCCGCCGGTGACCAGGGTGTGCGTGCCGTTGAGGCTGCCCGCCGCGGCCACGGCCCAGCCGAACGACGCCGAGCCGGACGCCGTGCCGGAGCTGGCGGTGACGGTCACGGTGCTGCTGCCGGCCGTGGTCGGGACGCCGCTGATCACGCCGGTCGCGGAGTTGACGGTCAGCCCGGCGGGCAGGCCGGTGGCCGAGTAGGTGAGTGCCTTGCCGGCCGAGTCGGTGGCGCTGATCGGCAGCGAGACGGCGGTGCCGACGGTGCCGGTCTGGCCGCCGGGCCCGGCGACCGAGACGCTCTCGGCGGCGGTGCCGACGGCGGTGAGCGTCAGCGTCTGCTGCGAGGCGGTGCGCGCGCCGCCGACGCTGCTGCCGGTGGTGTCGGTCCAGTAGCGGGCCGGGGTGGTCTCGGCCAGGCTGCCGGAGGCCGACTGCATCCCGATTACCAGGCCGCTGTAGCGGTTGACCAGCCGGTAGCTGCCGGTGGCGGCGCCGGTGGCGTCGGTGTCGGGGATCACGAACCACTGCTGGCCGATGCCGGGCCCGCCGGAGCCGGCGGCGGTGACGGTGGGCGCGGTGCCCCAGGCCCGGTGGGCGGTGCTGCTGGAGTCCACGCCCAGCAGTTGGCCGGTGGAGGCGTTGGTGATCCGGTAGGAGCCGTCGCCGTTGGCGGCGAAGGCCCACGCCTGCAGGGCGGAGCCGGTGCCGGCCGCCAGCGAGGTGGTCGCCGAGCTGCCGGAGACCTGGGCCAGGACCCGGCCGTCCCCGCTGCTGATCCGGTAGGTCCGGGTCGGGTCCACCGGCGGCGCGGCGGGCGCGGTCGAGTCCACCGTGACGTTGGCGTACTCGCCGTCGGAGCTGGCGCAGGAGATCGCGCAGTACGACCGGAAGGTCTTGCCGACGATGGTGGAGCTGGTCAGGTTGGCGCTGTCGAGGAACCAGCGGTACCAGGAGCTGGACCGGTAGCTGCCGGAGTCGCCGATCAGGGTCCACTTCTGGGTGGCGAGGTCGTCGGTGGCGTAGAACTGCTGCGGCTGCGTGCCGGAGACCACCTCGGGCTCGCCGATGTACAGGCCGAGGTAGGCGTTGTAGGTGATGTTCATGATGAACAGCGGTGACTTGGCCGGGAGTTCACCGGCGCCGACCTGCTGGTCGACGCTGCCGGTGGTGGCCGGGCTGTAGTCGTCGGCGACCGGGGTCCAGCCGGTGGGGTCGGCCGCGGTCACCGGCTCCATGTTGCTCTCCAGGCCGCCCACGCCCGGCTGCGACCAGCTGCCGTCGTACCACTTCTGCCAGGAGCCGGCCGCCATCTTGTCGGCGATCGGCGAGCGGGCGACGTGCGCCAGGCCGCCGTTGCTGCCGCCCACGCCGCCCTTGGGGATGATCCGCGAGCCGTAGTAGACGTAGAAGTAGCCGGAGGCGGTGTCCACGTACAGCCGGGGGTCGCCGTCGCCGTAGTCGTAGGTCTGGTTCGGGAAGGCGCCGATGTCGCCGCGGGTGGTGCTGTACGGCGAGGTGATGGCGTGGCCCTTGATGGTCCACACCTTGCCCTGGTCGGTGGAGACCGCGTAGTCGATGGAGTCGTAGTGCAGGCCGTCGCCGAACGGCTCGGGGGTGAACTCGTTGTGCACCAGGCCGTACCAGTCGCCGGTGTCCGGGTCGACCCAGACGCCGACCAGGTCGCAGTAGTTCTTCTCGGCGTAGCTGGAGTCCGCCGTCTCGGCGGTGGCGGTCAGCCCGGTGGGGCTGTTGTTGCAGCGCCAGGTGGTGTTGTTGTTCCCGTCGCTGGAGTTGGCCGGGTCGACCGCGTTGTCCAGCGCCGAATCCGCGGTGGCGGTGCTGAAGTTGCTGCCGGTGTAGAAGTCCCACTGCCGGGAGTCGGTGGCGCCGTACAGCGAGTGCGACTCCTGGAAGTAGAACGTGCCGTCCTTGTCGAGGTAGGGGCTGGCCGGGGTGTCGTCCGCGTACGCGTAGCTCCCGGTGGAGCCGATGGTGACGGTGTACGCGGCGGCGGCCGGGGCCGCCGAGGCGGCGGTGCCGGAGGCCAGCGCGCCGCCGGCCAGGGCCAGGGCCGTGGCGGTGAGGGCTGCCGCGACCCTTCGGTGGGGCCTTCTACGAGGAGCTGACACAGGTACTCCTTCTCTTCGGGACGCCCTGGACGCCCTTGCCTCGGCACGTCCGCCTGCCGCAGACCCGCCCGGTTGGGTCGGAACGGTAGGGCTCACTTGACCGGTAAAACAAGATGCGGACGCAGATCTCTCACCATTCCCGGCGGAGTCCCGGCGGAATATCGGTCATATCGCCGAGAATCCCTTGACTGGCTGTCACCCCGAGGCTAGGTTCCGGGTACATTGCTTGACCGGTAAAGCCTGGGGGATGTCCGTGGTGACGATGCAGGACGTGGCCGCGCGGGTCGGGGTCACCAAGCAGACCGTCTCCAATGTGGTGACCGGCCGGGTGCCGGTGCGCCCGGACACGGCCGCCCGGGTCCGGGCCGCCATCGAGGAGCTGGGCTACACCCCCAACCTGGTGGCGCGCTCGCTGGCCACCGGCACCACGATGACGGTCGGCCTGTTCGTGCCCACCGTGGCCAGCTCCTTCTACTCGGAGGTCATCGAGGAGGTCGAGAACATCCTCGACCAGCACGGCTACTACCTGCTGCTGTGCACCACCCGGCAGGACGGCGAGCGCGCCCGGCGGCAGCTGGCCGGGCTGTCCAGCCGCTCGGTGGACGCGCTGCTGATCGCGGGCGACCAGGACCTCCTGGACCACCTGCCGCTGCTGGCCGACGCCCGGTTCCCGGTGGTGCTCTGCGCCTGGGAGACCGAGGCCCCCGATCTCTTCCCGGTGGTCACCATCGACTACGAGCGGGCCGGCTACCTGGCCGGACGCCACCTGCGCGAGCTGGGGCACGAGCGGGTGGCGGTGCTGGCCAGCCTCCCGGCCCACGCCGGCCGGGTGCGGGGCTTCCGCCGCGCCTTCGCCGCCGACGGCCTGACCGTCCCCGACAGCGCCGTCTTCGCCGCGCCGGAGCCCTCGCCCGAGGGCGGCTTCGCCGCCGGGAGCGCGGCGCTGGCCGCCGACCCGGGGCTGACCGCGGTCTTCGCCACCCATGACGTGCTGGCCCTGGGCGCCCTGGAGGCGGCCCGGGTGGCCGGGCTCTCGGTCCCCGACGACCTGTCGGTGGTCGGCCACGACGACATCGCCGAGGTCCGGCTCTCCCGCCCGGCGCTGACCACCGTGTCCTTCCCCAAGCGGGAGATGGCGCAGCAGGCCATCGAGCTGCTGCTGCGCGCCGTCACCGAGGACCGGCGCCCCACCAACGCGCTCCAGCTGCTGCGGCCCGCCCTGGTCGTCCGGGACAGCACCGGCCCGGCCCGCTGACCGCCGCCGCGCCCTCCGCCAGCCGCTGCGCCGGGGATTGTCAGTGGCCCTCGCTAGGGTGGCGCCGACTGATCACCGGAGCGAGGGGGCGGCCGTGCAGCAGCAGGAGTTCGACAGCGGGACCGGGCCGGGCCTGCCGGACGAGACCGTGTTCGTGCTGCCGCAGGGGTGGCGGCGCGCCCTGCACCCGCGCCGGGGCGGCACGCCCCAGGCCCTGCCCGCGCCGGTCGCGGACGCCGAGGCGCTGGTCGCCGGGGCGCTGCGGCAGGAGGCCGACTGGCTCGACCGGATGCTCGGTTCGCCCGACAGCGATCCGCGCATCGTCGCCGCCATGCGCGAGCACCTCGGCGGCCGGCCCAGCCCGCTGGGCGCGGCCGCCCTGGCCGTCGTCGGCAACAGCCACCGGCTGCCGGGCGGCGCCTTCACCGACGCCTGGACCGCCGCCCACGGCCTGCCCTTCGCGGCCTGCGCGGCCGCCGCGCTGTTCGAGATCGAGCCCTTCTGGAACCAGCAGAGCCCCCCGGCGCTGCGCTTCGCGGCCGAGCCCGGGACGGTCGACGCGCACCAGCTGCGCCCGCAGGCCGACCGGGCCCGAGCACTGCTGGCGGCGGCGGACGAGCCCGGCTACCGGGCGGCGGTCACCGCCCTGGCCGGCTGCCGGACCGGCTCCCGCAGCCGGGTGGTGGTCTCCTACCTGGTGCCCGGCGAGGCGGACTGGGTCGAGGAGTGCTGCGCCGACCCGGCCGTGACCGCCGCCGCCGACCCGGCGCTGCGGGCGCTGCTGCTGTGCTCGCTCTCCAGCGCCGAGCAGCTGGCGGCGCTGGGGAGCGGGGCGCGGATGGGGTGGAACGGCTGGCCGCTGTCGCTGGTGGCCACCGTCGCCGAGGGCCTGGGCACGGCCGCCGTGCCGCTGCTGGCCGAGGCCTTCGCCGAGGCCGGGAACCCGGCCCAACTGGGCGCCCTGGCCGCGGCCCTGGCCGAGTTCCCCACCGACGAGGCGTTCGCGCTGCTGCTCTCCCGGATGGCGAGCAAGCCGGTGCGCCCCGAGCTGGCGACGGCGATGCGCCGCTACCCGGTGCGCGCGCTGAGGCTGATGGGCGCGGCGGCCCTGGGCCCGGGCCCGCAGGCGGCGGCCGTCCGGCGGCTGCTCGCCCCCCGGGTGCGGGCGCAGCGCGGGCGGTGCCTGGCGGCACTGCCGCAGCTGGACCGGGAGGTCGCCGCGCTGGTCGTGTCGCTGGCCGGGCCGGGCCCGCAGCTGCCGGACGCCCCGTCATCGGCGCTGCCGCGGCTGCTGGTCGAGCCGCCGTGGGTGGGCCGGCGGGCCCGGGCCGGAGCGGGGGCGGATCCGCTGCTGGGCGCGCTGCCCGCGCGGATGCCCGAACTCCCGGAGTGGGCCGAGCCCGCGCTGCTGCCGCAGATCGTGCTGGCGGGCGGCGGCGCGGCGCTGCCGGAGTCCGCCGTGCGCCAGGTGCTGACCGTGCTGGCGCTGTCCGGGCCGGGCCGGGTGTACCCCGGGCTGGCCGAGATCACCGCCGCGTGCACGGCGGAGTCGCTGGCCGAGTTCGCCTGGGCGCTGTTCGAGGAGTGGCGGCTGGCGTCCATGCCCGCCAAGGACAGCTGGCCGCTGTACGCCCTCGGCGAGCTGGGCGACGACGGGACGGTCCGCCGGTTCGCGCCGGTGCTGTGGGCGTGGCCGGGCGAGGGTGCGCACCGCCGGGCGGTGGAGGGGCTGGAGGTGCTGGCCCGGATCGGCAGCGAGGTGGCGCTGCTGCACCTGCACGGCATAGCCCAGCGGGTGCGGTTCAAGGCCCTGAAGGCCCGCGCCCAGGAGAAGATCGCCGAGGTCGCCGCCGGGCTGGGGCTGACCGCCGAGCAGCTGGCGGACCGTCTGGTCCCCGATCTGGGCCTGGAGCCGGACGGCAGCACCGTCGTCGACTACGGTCCGCGCCGCTTCACCGTGGGCTTCGACGAGCAGCTGCGGCCCTTCGTGCGGGACGCCGACGGCGGGCGCCGCAAGGAGCTGCCCGCGCCCGGCCCCGGGGACGACCCGGAGCTGGCCCCCGCCGGGCGCAGGCGCTTCGCCGCGCTGCGCAAGGACGTCCGCACCGTCGCCGCGGAGCAGGTGTGGCGGCTGGAAGCGGCGATGGTGTCCCGGCGGGAGTGGACCGCCGGGGAGTTCCGGGAGTTCCTCGTCGGGCATCCGCTGGTGGGGCAGCTGGTGCGGCGGCTGGTCTGGCTGGCCGAGGCGGACGGCACGGCCACCGCCTTCCGGGTGACCGGGGGCGGCGGCTTCGCCGACGCCGCCGACCGGGAGGTGCCGCTCCCGGCGAAGGCCGGGGTGCGGGCGGCGCATCCGCTGGAGCTGGCCGGGGAGGTGCCGGCCTGGTCGGCGCTGTTCGCCGGGCAGGGCATCGTGCAGCCGTTCCCGCAACTGGCGCGGCCGGTCCGGGCGCTGACGCCGACCGAGGCCGGGGCCGACCGGTTGCTCCGGTTCGAGGGCCGCACCGTGCCGGTGGGCCGGCTGCTGGGGCTGACCCGGCGCGGCTGGGAGCGCGGGCAGCCGCAGGACGCGGGCGTCGAGCGGTGGATCTCCAAACGGCTCGGCGAGAGCCGCTACCTGGTGGTGGCGCTGGACGAGGGCATTGTCGCCGGGGCGGCCGGGGAGTTCCCCGACCAGCGCCTGGAGTCGGTCCGGCTGGCCTGCCGCCCGCAGGACCGGCAGGCCCACGACGGGCGCCCCCTGCGCTTCGGCGGGCTGGACCCGGTGACCGCCTCCGAGCTGCTGGTCGACCTGGAGCAGCTGACCGCGGTATGACGGGCCCCGGCCGGGGCGGTGCGGCGGCCGGGGCCCGGGCCGCCCGGTCAGCCCTTGACCGCCCCGGAGGTGAGGCCGGAGACCACGGCCCGGCGGAAGATCAGCACCAGCAGCGCGATGGGCAGCATGGCCACGGCGGAGGCGGCGAAGATGGTGCCGTAGGGGGTGGTGAACTGGCCGCCGAACAGGGCGATGCCGACCGGGACGGTGCGGTAGCGGTCGTCGCTGTTGACGCTGAGCGCGACCAGGAACTCGGTCCAGGCGGCGACGAAGGTGAACACCCCGGCGGTGAACAGCCCCGGCAGGGCCTGCGGCAGGATCACCGAGAAGACCGTGCGCAGCGGCGAGGCCCCGTCCATCCAGGCCACCTCCTCCATCTCCCGGGGGATGTTGAGGAAGTAGTTGCGCAGGATCCAGATGGCGAACGGCAGGGTCAGCGCGGTGTAGGCGAGGATCAGCCCCTGGTAGCTGTTGAGCCAGCCGATGTCGCGCAGCAGCAGGTAGAGCGGGGCGACCAGGGCCACCGTCGGGAACAGCGAGATCATCAGCAGCGCGGTCATGATGCCGTGCCGTCCGCGCATGGGCAGCCGGGCCAGCGCGTACCCGGCCAGCGTTCCGAGCCCGAGGACCAGGACGGTGGTGCAGACCGCGACGATCGCCGAGTTCTCGATGTAGGTGGCGAAACCGTAGGTGGAGAACGCCGAGTTGTAGTTGGACAGCGATGGGTGCTGCGGGACCGCGGACGCCGAGGTGACCTCGCTGCCGGGCTTGAACGAGGTGGCGACCAGCCAGTACAGCGGCAGCGCCACGAACGCGGCGATCACCAGCGCGGCCAGGTTGGTGAAGTTCAGGACCCGGGCCGCCGGGCGCAGCCGCCAGGGCGTCCGGGCGGGGGCGGCCGGGCCGCTCGGTCCGGTCAGGGTGGTGGTTGCCATGTCAGAACTCCTCGGTGCCGACCTGTGCGCGGAAGACCCTGAGGAACAGCAGGCATCCGATCAGCACGAGGGCGGCGGTGCTGGTGGCGACGGCTGCGCCGGGGCCGAACTTGAGGTCCTGGAACAGGACCCGGTAGCCGAGCACGGCCAGCGACTCGGTGCTGGTGCCCGGGCCGCCGTTGGTGAGCACGTACGGCAGGTCGAACAGGCCGAACGCCTGCAGGATGCGGAACATGACGGCGATGGCCAGGGTCGGCCGCAGCAGCGGCATCCGGACCTTCCAGAAGATCGTCCAGGCGCCCGCACCGTCGATCCGGGCGGCCTCGACGATGTCGCCGGGCAGCATCACCAGACCGGCCAGCACGATGATGGCGACGAACGGGGTGGTCTTCCAGATGTCGGCGACGGCCATGGCGGCGGACGCCTGCAGCGGGGTGCCGAGCACGTTGACGTTGTGGCCCAGGATCGGCTGCATCACCGCGCCGAGCACGCCGTAGACGCCGTTGTAGATGTAGGCCCACAGCTCGGCGGAGATCACCGTGATCATCGCCCAGGGCAGCAGCAGCAGCGCCATCATCCAGCCGCGCCCGGTCTTCAGCCGCTCCAGCACCAGGGCGATCGCCGTCCCCAGCACCATCTCCAGGGTGACCGTGACCACGGTGTACAGCACGGTGAAGACCAGGGCGTGCTGCCAGCGCGGGGAGTCCAGCAGGATCCGGTAGTTGCCCGTGGTGGCCGAGCCCAGGTGGATGCCGTTGCCGGTGACGGCGACGTTGCTGAAGGACATCACCACCGAGTAGACGACCGGGAAGACCATCACCGCGGCGACGACCAGCAGCGCCGGGGAGGCGAAGGCCCAGCCGAGCCGGGCCGACCGCCGCTGCAGGTGGGAGTGGGGCGAGGTGGCGCGGGTGCGGCGCGGCCCGGCGCCGGAGGCGGCGGCGGGGGGACCGGACGGCGGTGTGCCGGCGTGCATCTGGGTGTCGCTCATGGGAGTCCCATCGGCTGGTGGGTGGTCGCTGGGGTCGGGGGCGGCTCCTGGCCCCGCGGCTGGAGCCGTCCCCGACGGGTGGTCACAGCCCCTGCGGCTGCGGCCGGTTGTTCCTGCTGCGGCCTACAGGCCGCTGTTGTCCAGCGCGGAGCCGATGGCCTTGTCCGCGGCCGACACGGCGCTCTGCGGCGTGGTCGATCCGCTCAGCGCGGCATTGACGTTGCTGTAGATGCCCTGGCTGACCTGGGCGTACGCGGCCACGTTGGAGGGGCGGGCCTGCAGCTTGTTCTTGGCCGCGACCGGGAACGCCGGGTTGGAGTTCTGCACCGTGCTGCTGGCCAGCGCGGCGGCGTTGCTGGGGATCTCGCCGCCCTGGGCGCCGATGATGGTCTGCGCCTGGACGCCGGTCATCCACTTCACGAAGGCGATGTCGGCGGCGAGGTTCTTGCTGTGCGGGTTGACGTACAGGTTCCAGCCGCCGGTGGCGGAGTAGCCCGGGGCGGTCTGCCCGGCGAAGGTGGGCAGGTTGGTGATGCCGACCTTGCCCACGATCTTGGAGCTGGCCGGGCTGTTGGAGTCGGCGTAGGCGTACGTCCAGTTGCGCAGGAACGCCACCTGGCCGGAGGTGAACAGCGACTCGGACTGCTGCTCCTGGAAGGTGGTGATCGCGGACGGCGCGACCCCGCTGGTGATCAGGCCCCGCATGTAGCTGAGCGCCTTGACCGAGGCGGCGGAATCGATGGTGGAGGCGGTGCCGCCGCTGTTCACGCTCTGCCCGCCGGCGTCCGCCTCGAACTCGGTGAAGTCGCAGGTCAGACCCTCGTACGAGTCGAACTGCCCGGCGAAGCCGTACTTCACCAGGCCCTGCCTCTGCAGCGTCTCGGCCTCGCTCTGCAGCTGCTCCCAGGTGGTGGGCACCGGCAGGTGGGCCTTGGCCAGCAGGTCCTTGCGGTAGAAGAGGAAGGCGTTGTCGGTGAACAGCGGGGCGGCCATGATCTTGCCCTGGTAGGTGACGCTGCTGACCAGGCCGTTGGAGAAGCCCGACCAGTAACTGGCGGGCAGGTAGCTGTTGAGCGGCAGCGCCAGCCCGGCCTTGCCGAACTGGGCCGGCCAGGTCACGTCGCCGTTGTAGACGTCGAAGCTGGAGGAGCCCCCGGATATCTGCGTGGTCAGCGTGGAGCGGTAGGTGTCGGAGTCGCTGGGAGCCTGCTCCAGCTTGACCGTGATCCCCGGGTTGGCCTGCTCGAACGCGGTGATCAGGGTCTTGCGCACATCCGTCCCGGTCGGCCCGAACTGGTTGGCGTACCAGGTGATGGTGCCCTTGGCGGGCCCGGTGGCCGAGGGCGAGGCCGAGGCCGTGGTGCTGCTGGAGGAGCAGGCGGAGAGGCTGGCGGCGGCCAGGGTGGCGACGGCGGTGGCGACCAGGAGGAGGGGACGGCGCTGTCTCATGGGTGGGCTCCCTTGTCTTCAACTCAGGGTGGTGCGTCGAGGGTGGGGCGGTTCGTTCGGGGCAGGCGTCCGGGGGCCGGTGGTGGGCCGCCGATCCGGTGCCGTGCTGGGCATGCCCAGCTGTCATGCATTCGCGTTATGTATAGCAGCGGCGTCAACGGTCAGCAATCGTTGTGACCGAGTCAGTTGCGGAACCGCCGACAGCGGGCCGCCGCGCGGACGGGTGCCGCGAACAGCCGCGCCAACATCCGTCGGCACGGCGGTGATCAGCGCTTTCGGCAGTCGGGGCACACCCGCACCACCGCTCACGGGTGCGCACACAGGCACGGGTGCGCACCCGTGATCCACGGAGCCGCAGGCTCAGGATGCCAGAGTTCCTACATACGTGTTAGATATGCCGCACGAACCGCTGGCGGGCCGGGCGTCGGGCCGCCGGTCAGGCCATGACCTCGCGCAGGTCGGCGGCCAGCCGGGCCAGCCCGGCGGCCGGGGTGCGGTGGCCGCGCAGCACCTCGTACACGGCCTCGCTGAACACCAGGCTCAGCTGCTGGTACTGCGGGATCTCCGGGCGCGAGCCCGCCGCCAGCACGGCCCGGCGCAGCACCGGCAGGAACGGGAACCGGGCCACCAGCTCCGGGTCCTGGTAGAGGTCGGCCACCACCGGCGGCAGCCCGCCCTGGGTCAGCACCCGGGCCTGGACCGGGGCCGAGGTCAGGTAGCGGATCAACTCCCGTGCGGTGCGCTGCCGGGCGGAGCCGCGCGCCACCGCCAGGCAGGAGCCGCCCAGCACGTGCGCGCCGGGGCCGTGCGGACCGGGCAGCGGCACCACGCCGAAGCGGCCCGCCACCGGCGAGCCGGGGGCCTCGGCCTCCGGGTAGACGTACGGCCAGTTGCGCAGGAACAGCAGCTTGCCGCTCTGGAACGCCTCGCGGGACTCCTCCTCCTGGTAGCCGAGGGCCGCCTGCGGGATCCAGCCCGCGCGCAGTCCCCCGGCCAGGAACTCCAGCCCGGTGCGGGTTCCGGCGCTGTCGACCACGATCCGGCCGCGGGCGTCCAGGATGTCGCCCCCGGCCGAGCGGATCGCCTCCAGCGCGTTCACGGTCAGGCCCTCGTACGGCCAAAGCTGCCCGGCGTAGCCGGCCATGCCGCGGGCCGGGGCCAGGGTCGCGGCCTGGCGCTCGAGTTCGGCCCAGGTGGCCGGCGGCCTCTGCCCGGCGGCGGCCAGCACGTCGCTGCGGTAGTAGAGCATGGCCGCGTTGGTCACGTACGGCACCGCGTACAGGTGTCCGCCGTAGCGGGCCGCGCCCAGCACCGGCGGCAGGAACGCGGTGAGGTCGAAGTCGGACTCGGGCAGCGCCGCGATCCAGCCGCGCGCGGCGAACTCCGCCGTCCAGACCACGTCCTGGTTGAGCACGTCGAACCGGCCGCCGCCCTGCTGCAGTTCGTCGACCATCTGCGCGTACACCTCGTCCGCCGCCTCGGGCAGCTGGACCAGGGTGACCGGCTGGTGCGGGTTGGCGGCGTTCCAATCCTGGAGCACGCCCTCCAGGTAGCCGGTGGTGTCCTTGCCGGTGGCCAGGGTGACCGGGCCGGTGCCGTCCGGGTCGCCGACCGGGCCGTGGCGCCCGCCGAGCGCCACCCAGGCCGGGACCGCGCCCAGCGCCAGCAGCGCGCCACCGGCCAGCGCCGCCCGGCCGACCAGCCTGCGGCTCGGCCAGGACGCCCGGAGCGACCCGTCCTGCATGACACCTCCCGGCTCCACCCCGACGGCTGCGGCACGGACGCCGACATGAGCGCCGACCCGACCGCGGCGCGAACCCCTTCGCACCCTAAGCCCGGGAAGCATGGTGGTAACCCCTTCCCCGTAGGGTGTGATGGAGGTGTGACCACCGAAAACCCTGAGGAGGCCCCCCGGTGCGCCATCAGCTGCTGGCGCTGCTGGCCAGGCAACCCGCCTACGGCTACGAGCTGAAGCAGGCCCTTGAACAGACTTTTGGCGCGGCGTACCCTGAGCCGAACATCGGCCAGATCTATGTCACGCTCGGGAGGCTGGAGAAGGGCGGGCTGGTCCTCAGCCAGGAGGTGGCCCAGTCCGGCAAGCCGGACAAGCGGGTCTACGAGATCACCGAGAGCGGTACCACCGAACTGGTGTCCTGGATCACGTCCCCGACCGAAGGCCCCCGGGTGCGCGACGAGTTCTTCATGAAACTCATCCTGGCCCCCGGCACCGCACTCACCGACCGGCTCACGCTCATCAACAACCAGCGCAGGCACTGCCTGACGATGATGCGCGGCCTGAACCGGCTCGCCTCCCAGGAGCGCGACAACCGGGTCTCCCAACTGCTGATCGAGGGCGCCGTACTGCACCTGCAGGCGGATCTGGACTGGCTGGAACGCTGCCAGGAGGAACTGACATGAGCGCCCCGGACGACCCGGCCGCCGCCTGCCCGCTGCTGTCCGCCTCGGGACTGGTCAAGTCCCACCGCAACGGCGTGGTCGACGTGCCCGCGGTACGCGGGGTCACCCTGGACATCGGCCGCGGCGAGTTCGTCGCCATCACCGGGCCCTCCGGCGCCGGCAAGTCCACCCTGCTGCACCTGCTCGGCGGCCTGCACCGGCCCGACCAGGGCGAACTGCGCCTGGACGGCCAGCGGGTGGACCGGCTCAGCGAGAGCCAGTGGGCGGTGATCCGGCGGCGCCGCTACGGCATCGTCTTCCAGAGCGGCAACCTGCTCGGCGATCTGACCGTGGCCGACAACGTCGAACTGCCCGCGCTGCTCGCCGGACGCCCCCCGCGCACCGCCCGGGCCCGGCGCACCGACCTGCTGGAGCAGCTCGGGCTGGCCGACAAGGCCGGGGCCGACCCGGGCGCGCTCTCCGGCGGCGAACGGCAACTGGTCGCGCTGGCCCGCGCCCTGGTCAACGACCCGGACCTGCTGCTCGCCGACGAGCCCACCGGCAGCCTGGACAGCCGCAGCGCCCGCGAGGTGCTCCGGCTGCTCGGCGGCTTCCACGACCAGGGCCGCACCATCGTCCTGGTCACCCATGACGCCCGGGTGGCCGGCAACGCCGACCGGGTGGTGAGCCTGTTCGACGGTCAGGTCGCCGACGACGCCCGAATAGACGAGGCCACCGCCTCCGGCGGCGCGGACAGCGTGCGCCGGATCATCGAACTGGGCGGGTGAGCATGCACGGCGTCCTCCGCTGGATCCGCGCCGACCTGCGCTGCCACCGGCTGGCCTCGCTGCTGGTGGTCGCCGCGACCGCGGGCACGGTGACCGCGCTGCTGCTGGCCGGCACCCTGCTCAGCGCCGCCTTCGACCCCTGGCAACGGGAGTTCCGGGCCGCCGACGCCCCGCAGGTCCGGCTGGACCTCGCCCCGGCGGACGACGGCACCGGCGACGGCGCACCGCCCGCCTCGCTGGCCCAGCTGCCCGGCGTCACCCGGCTCACCCCGCTGCAGCCGACCGCCGACGTGACCCTGCTCGGCCTGGCCCACGCGGCCGGGGTGTCCAGCACCGGCGACCGCATCCCGTTCATCCTGCGCGCCGACGTCCCCGGCAGCCCGCGCCCGCTGCTCACCGACGGCAGCTGGCTGAACTCCGGCGCGCAGGACGGCCTGGTGCTGGAGCGCTCGGCGGCCGAGGCCGCCTGGGCCCACCCCGGCGACCGGCTCACCGTCGTCGGCGCGGCCGGGCAGCCGGTGCAGCTGCGGGTGCTGGGCGTGGCCGACAGCCCGGACCAGGTCGGCTACTCGCAGGCGGGCTACGGCCTGGGCTGGGTGCTGCCGTCCACCCTGGACCGGATCCAGCCGGACCTGGCCGCCCAGGGCCGCACCCTGGGGCTGTATCTGTCCTCGCCGAACAACGCCGCGTACGTGGCCCAGCGGGCGGTGACCGACATCGGCAGCGGCCGGGTGGTGCGGCTGTCCACCTGGGAGGACGCCCGCAGCTCGCAGGACCAGGACAGCCGCCTGGTCGGGCTGCTGCTGGGGCTGAGCGGGCTGGCCACGCTGCTGGCCGGGGCCCTGGCCGTGGCCGGGGCGGCGGCCGGGCGGATCCGCGGACGCAGCGGCGACATGGCGCTGTTGAAGGCACTCGGCTTCACCCGCAGACAGCTGGTCGGCATGTTCTTCGCCGAGCACCTGCTGCTGGCCGGGGGCGGCGCCCTGCTGGGCGCGGTGCTGGCGGCCCTGCTCGCGCCCTTCCTGGGCAGCCAGGCCGGGCCGCTGCCGCTGGGCCCGTGGGTGACCGGCGCGGTCACCGCGATCGCGCTGGCGGCCATCGGCGCCGCCGCCGCACTGCCCGCCGGACGGGCCAGCCGGGTGGCCGCGGTGCCGCCGCCCGAGGGCGCCCCGGGCACCCGGCGCCCGCCGCGCCCGGCCCACCTGGGCGCGCTGCGGCGCTTCCCGGCGGCGGTCATCCTCGGCGTCGGCAGCACCCTGCGCAACCCCCGGGCCAGCGCGGTGACCACGCTGCGGATCGCCGTCCCGATGGTCGCCTGCATCCTGGCGCTCAGCACCTGGGCCACCCTGGACGCGGTCAACCGGGGCGGCGAGGGCAGCGCCACCCACAGCACCCTGACCGTCCGGCTGGTGCCCGGGGCCACCGCCGCCCAGAGCGCGGCGCTGCCCGGCGAGCTGGCCCGGGCGCGCGACGTGGAGGGCGTCTACCCGGGCGGGGAGCTGCAGGCGCTGGTCCCCGGCCAGTCCGCGACCGTGACGCTGCGGGCGCTGGGCACCACCGCGCACCCCTTCCCGTACACCGTCGTCCAGGGCCGGGGCATCCGCGCCACCGACGAGGCGGTGGCCGGGCAGGCGGCGCTGGACCTGCTGGACGTCCAGGTCGGCCAGTGGGTGCGGGTCACCACCGGCGGCACGCCGCGGATCCTGCACATCGTCGGCCGCAGCCTGGAGCCGGACCTGGACGGCCGGGTGATCTCCACCGGATGGGACACCCTGGACCGGCCCGGCGACCCGGCCCAGCCCACCTTCTACAGCGTGGTGCTGCGCCCCGGCACCACGCCCGCCCAGGCGCAGCGCGAGCTGGTGGCCCAGACCGGCCTCGGCAGCCGGCTGGACGTCCGGCCCGGGCCCGACCCTGCGGCCCAACTCGGCGGGCTGCGCGGCTCGGTGGTGGGCCTGGTGGCGCTGCTGGCGGTGGTCGTCGCCTCGGAGCTGCTGAGCGTCGCCGCGACCGGGCTGCGCGACCACCGCCCGGCGCTGGGCATCCTGCGCGCCATCGGGCTGACGCCGCGCCAGGCCGCGTCGATGATGGTGGTCCGCGGGGTGGTGCTGGCGCTGGGCGGGGTGGTGCTGGGGGCACTGGCGGGAATACCGCTGGCGCTGTGGCTCATCAATCTGGAGGGGCGCAGCGAGGGCATCGGCGCGGGCATCGCGCACGCCCCGACCGCGGGGATGCTGGCGCTGCTGGCACTGCTGACGGCGGCCGGGGCGTGCGTCTGCGCACTGCCCGCGCTGCGCGCCGCACGCTCGCCGCTGCCGGTCCGGCACTGACCGGGGCCCCGGCGTCCGGACGGGAGCGGCCCGGGCCCGGCCGGTGGCGCGCGCGTGCCGGGAGGAGCACGCGCCGCTCACCGGCCGGGCCCGGAGCGGGTGGGCCGATCGGCTGCCGCCGTCAGGCGGGCGGGAGCGCCTCCGACGGCCCGGGGGTGCGCGGCGCCGGCACCAGCGGCGGCAGCGGCGCGAACGCGGCGGCGGCCCCGGCCGGGAGCGGCGCGGGCGCGTCGGCGGCGGCCTCGTCCATCCACCAGGCCGCGGTGTCGGCGGGCAGCACGCCGGGCGGGCAGGGGCCGCTGACCAGCAGCGGGTGCCCGTCGACCGGTGCGGGCACGGGCGTGTCGCCGAAGTTCACCGCGCACACCAGGCCGTCGCCGCGGACGAAGGCGAGCACTTGCGGCGGCGAGTCCAGCCAGCGCAGCGAGCCCTCGCCGAGCTGCGGCAGGGTCCGGCGCAGTTGCAGGGCGTCCCGGTAGAGGTTCCAGGACGACCAGGGGTCGGCCATCTGCCGTTCGGCGGTGAACGCCTGGAAGTGCTCCGGCTGCGGCAGCCAGGGGGCGCCGCCGGTCCCGGCCGGGGTGAAGCCGAACGGCGCCTCGGTGCCGCTCCAGGGCAGCGGCACCCGGCAGCCGTCGCGGATCCCGGTGCGGTTGCCGGTGCGCCGGAAGATCGGGTCGGTGATCAGCTCGTCCGGCAGGTCCACCTCGGGCAGGCCCAGCTCCTCGCCCTGGTAGACGTAGGCGGCGCCGGGCAGGGCCAGCATGAGCAGCGCGGCGGCGGCGGCCCTCGCCGTGCCCGAGAACGGGTCGGGCCCGGCGAAGCGGGTGGGGGTGCGGACCTGGTCGTGGTTGTTGAGCACCCAGGTGACGGTGGAGCCCGTCCCGGCGATGTCCCGCAGGCCGTCCTCGACCGCCCGGCGCATCCGGTCGCGGTCCCAGGGCGCGGTCAGCATGTGGAAGTAGAACGCCTGGTGCAGCTCGTCGGGGCGCAGGTAGGCGGCCTGGTCGGAGGCGGTGGGCACGGACACCTCGCCGACCAGCAGCCGGTCGCGGCCGTCCCGCGCGGTGTACTCGTCGGTGACGGCCCGCCAGGCGCGCCAGATCCCGTGCACCTCGGGCTGGTTCCAGGCGACCGGGTTGACCGAGTCCCGGGTGCGCTCGTCGGCTTCCGGGTCGGCCGCGTCGGGCAGGGCGGCGTCCTTGAACAGCCCGGCCGCGACGTCGATCCGGAAGCCGTCCACGCCCCGGTCCAGCCAGAACCGCAGGGTGGTCTCGAAGTCGGCGGCGACCTCGGGGTTGCGCCAGTTGAAGTCGGGCTGTTCGGGCGTGAACATGTGCAGGTACCACTGGCCCGGTCTGCCGTCGGCCTCGACCACCCGGCTCCAGGCCGGTCCGCCGAACATGGCCCGCCAGTTGTTGGGCGGCTCCGCACCGTCCGGGCCGCGCCCGTCGGCGAACATGAACCGGGCCCGCTCCGGGCCGCCGGGCGCTCCGGCCAGCGCCTGCCGGAACCACGGGTGCTCGCTGGAGGCGTGGTTGGGGACGACGTCGATGACCAGCTTCAGTCCCAGCCGACGGCAGTCGGCGACCAGCCGGTCGAAGTCCTCCAGGCTGCCGTAGACGCGGTCGACCGCCCGGAAGTCGCTGACGTCGTAGCCGTGGTCGTGCTGCGGCGAGGGGTAGACCGGGTTGAGCCAGATCCCGTCGACGCCGAGGCGCTTGAGGTACGGGAGCTGCCGGCGGACGCCGGGCAGATCGCCGATGCCGTCGCCGTCGGAGTCGCGGAAGCTGCGGACGTACACCTGGTAGATCACCGCGTCGCGCCACCAGGCCGCGGCCGGGCGGCCGTTGGTCGGGGCGGGGTGGGTCGCGGGTATCGGCCGGGCGAGTACGTCATGACCGCCGGAGAGCATGGTGGTCGTCATGGAGCGGTCCCTCACAGGGTGCCGAAGGGATGGGGCGGGCGGACCGGGAGGGCTGTCGCAGCTGCCGACAGCCGACCGCTGCGACCTACATACACGTCATGTATGCGGTCGAGCATGCGCCATAGTAAGCCCATGTGAAGCAGGTGTTTCAAGCAGTTCGACGCACCGTTGTCCAAACGGGCACTACATTCTTGTTAGGCATTTCCCTCAGCCACGTCCACGGCCCGCGCGCTGCCTGCACCCCCTCCGCGGTGGCGGCGCCTACTGTGTGAACGACCACGGGAGAGGAGGCGACCGCCAGGTGCGCCAGCAGCTGCTCGCGCTGCTCGCCGTGCAGCCGAGTTACGGCTACGAACTGAAGCTCGCCCTTGAACAGCTGTTCGGCGCGGCCTATCCCCAGCCGAACATCGGGCAGATCTACGTCACGCTGTCCAGGCTGGAGAAGTCCGGGCTGGTCAGCGTGCACGAGATCAGCCAGGAGGGCAAGCCCGACAAGAAGGTCTACGAGCTCACTGCAGCCGGACGCGAGGAGCTCACCGCCTGGCTCGGCAGCCCGAGCGAGGGGCCCCGGGTCCGGGACGAGTTCTTCATGAAGCTGGTGCTGGCCCCCGGAACCGGCCTGGCCGAGCGGCTCGACCTGATCAACACCCAGCGCCGGCACTGCCTTTCGGTCATCCGCGGGCTCAACCGGCTGGCCGCCGGCGAGCGCGGCAACAAGGTGTCGCTGCTGCTGATCGAGGGCGCGGTGCTGCACCTCCAGGCGGACCTCGACTGGCTGGAGCGCTGCCAGCAGGAACTGGGCTGACTCCCCCGGCGCCGGACGCCGGGCCCCGGGCCCCGGGCCCGCGAAGGAAACCCGGGCGAGTTTGTGTTATCCGCCACCCCGCTGTCGGATCTCCCATGGTGTGACGCACAATCCCAGGCATCAGGACACACCGACGGAGAGGGGCCACACGGTGCCCACTGAGGGCTCGACCGCGCTGGTGGAGGCCGCGCAGCACGGCGACCAGACCGCGCTGGACAGGCTGATCAGCTCGTACATGCCGCTGGTGTACAACATCGTGGGCCGGGCCCTGGCCGGGCATCCGGACACCGACGACGTGGTGCAGGAGACGTTCCTGCGGGTCGTGGACTGCCTGCCGGAGCTGCGCGACCCCTCGCGGTTCCGGCCCTGGGTGGTGGCGATCGCCATGAACCAGGTCCGCCGCCGCCGGCAGAGCCCGCGCAGCTTCGCCGGGCCGCTGGACGACTGCCCGCTGAGCGATCCCGGCGCCGACTTCGTGGACCTCACCATCATCCGGCTCGGGCTGTCCGAGCAGCGCCGCGAGGTGGTCGAGGCCACCCGCTGGCTGGACCCCAACCACCGGGAGCTGCTGGCGCTGTGGTGGCTGGAGGCGGCGGGCCAGCTGACCCGCGCCGACCTGGCCGAGGCACTGGAGCTGCACCCCGAGCACGCGGCGGTGGCGGTGCAGCGGATGAAGGCCCAGCTGGACACCGCGCGGGTGGTGGTCCGGGCGCTGGCCTCGGCGCCGCGCTGCCCGGAGCTGGCGGTGCTCACCTGCGACTGGGACGGGGTGCCGAGCGCGCTGTGGCGCAAGCGGATCGCCCGTCACGCCCGCGAGTGCGCCGGCTGCGGCTGCCTGCGCGACGGCATGGTGCCGGCGGAGGGCCTGCTGGCGGGCATGGCGCTGGTGCCGCTGCCGTCGCCGGGCCTGGCCGGGGTGCACGGCGCGGCCGTCACCGGCCCGCTCGGCGCGGTCCCTGCGGGCCGGGCGCCTTCGCGTCCGGCCGGTCAGCGCGGGCCCGGCTCGCACCGGGCCGGCGGGCACCGGGCCCGGGCCGGTGCGGCCGGCGGCCACCGCAAGGTGCGCTCACGCTGGCTGCTGCGGACCACGGTGATATCGGCGGGGGTCTCGGCCGCCGCGATAGCCGGCGTGCTGGCCACCGAACTGCCCGGCTCGCACCGGCAGCAGGCAGCGCTGACACAGGTCCAGGTCGCCGTCGCCTCCGGCGGCCCGACGAGCCTGGGCGCCGCGCCCTCCCCCTCGGCCTCGGCCACGCCGAGGGCGGAGGCCACCACCGCCCGTGCCCGGCCGTCGGCCCCGGCCAGCACCGCCCGCCGGACCAGCCCGGCCGCCGCGCCGACCGGCGGCGGATCCGCTCCGGCGCCGTCCTCCGCGCCGTCCTCGCCCTCGGCGCACCCGTCGCCCCCGGCGGTGTCCACCTCCCAGTCGGCGGCGCAGCAGGTGCTGGCGCTGATCAACAGCGCCCGCGCGGCGCAGGGGCTCCCGGCGCTGACCGAGACCCCGGGCCTGGAGGCCAGCGCCGCGCAGCACGACAACACCATGGCGGACGGCTGCGGCCTGTCGCACCAGTGCCCCGGCGAGCCCGCCCTGGGCGCGCGGGAGAGCGCGCAGGGCGTCCAGTGGACGTCGGCGGGCGAGAACATAGGCGAGGGCGGGCCGGTGAACTCGTCCTCGGCGGAGGCGTCGATGGCGGTCGGACTGACCCAGGGCATGCTGGACGAGAAGCCGCCCAACGACGGCCACCGGCTGAACATCCTCAGCAGCAGCTTCACCCACATCGGGATATCCGTGATCCGCGACAGCTCCGGCACGGTCTGGCTCACCCAGGACTTCTCCGACTGAGCGCGGACGGGCCCCGGAGGCGTCGCCGAGGGCGAGCGTCCGGGGCCCGTGGGTCTCAGCGGGTCAGCGGCCCGGGTGACCGGCCTCGCCGCGCTCGCGCTGCTTGGCCGCGTCCTGCTTCTGCTTCTCCTTGATCCGCACCGCCTCCTTGCGGACCTCCGCCTGGGTGGCGCGCTCATGCTGCAGCCAGAGCGGGTTCTCGGCCTTCAGCGCGTCGATCTGCTCGGTGGTGAGCGCCTCGGAGACACCGCCCCGGGCGAGCCCGGAGATGGACACGCCGAGCTTCTCGGCGACCACCGGACGCGGGTGCGGGCCGTTGCGCCGCAGCTCCAGGAGCCACTCGGGCGGGCTGAGCCGCAGGGCGTTGAGTTCGTCGCGGGAGACGACACCCTCCTGGAATTGCGCAGGAGTGGCCTGGAGGTGGATGCCCAGCTTCTTGGCCGCCGTGGCGGGCTTCATCGTCTGGGGGGTCTTCGGTTTGGGCGTCGTCATGACGTCAAGGGTAGCCACCTGCGGCGCCGTCCCTGATCACGGCCGGTAGCCTGGCTGCGTGACAGACATCCAGACGCCCCCCTCGTTCCGGCTCGCGTTCGTTCCCGGGGTGACCCCTCCAAGTGGGTCGGCGTCTGGAAGGAGCGGCTGCCGGACGTCCCGCTGGCCCTGGTGCCGCTGCCCGCCGCCGAGGGGGCCCGGCTGCTGCGGGAGGGCGGCGCGGACGTCGGCCTGGTGCGGCTCCCGGTGGACCGGACCGTGCTGAGCGCCATCCCGCTGTACACCGAGACCACGGTGGTGGTGCTGCCCAAGGAGCACCCGGTGGCCGAGGCCGCGGAGACGACGCTGGCGGATCTGGCCGCCGAGATCGTGCTGCACCCGCTGGACGACGTCCTGGAGTGGGAGAGCCTGCCGGGGCTGCCCGCGAAGGAACGCCCGGCCACCACGGCGGACGCCGTCGAGCTGGCGGCCGCCGGGATCGGGGTGCTGGTCGTCCCGCAGTCGCTGGCCCGGCTGCACCACCGGCGGGACCTGGTCTACCGCCCGGTGGTGGACGCGCCCCAGTCGCAGGTCGCGCTGGCCTGGCCGGAGGAGCACACGACCGACCTGGTGGAGGAGTTCATCGGGATCGTCCGCGGCCGCACCGTCAACAGCACCCGGGGCCGGACCGAGGCCGCCGCCCAGGCGAAGCAGCCGAAGCAGGCGAAGCAGCGCGACGGGGGCGGTCGGGGCCAGGCGGGCGGCCGACCGCAGAAGGGCGCGGCGGCGGGCCGGGGTGGCGGCGGCAGGCCGCGCGGCAGCGGCAGCGGCAGCGGCAGCGGTTCCGGTGGCGGCGGCGGCAAGCCCAAGGCCGGGGCGCCCAAGCCCGGCAAGCGCAAGCGCCGCTCCTAGGGCCGCCCGGACGGGGCCTCCCCGGCCCCAGGCGCGGATATCCGCTGGCACGCGGGTGGCCGGGGCTGCTTGGATCCGGCCATGACCAGTGACCTCCCGGACGGCTACGAGATCTCCACCGACCCCGCGCGCCTGGACGCCGCACTCGTCCACCGGTGGCTGTCGCAGGACGCCTACTGGGCGCTCGGCCGCTCCCGCGAGAAGCAGGACCAGGCCATCGCCGGGTCGCTCAACTTCGGTGTCTACCACCGCGCTTCGGGCGCGCAGACCGGCTACGCCCGGGTGGTCACCGACCGGGCCACCTTCGCCTGGCTGTGCGACGTCTACATCGCCCCCGCCGCCCGCGGTCGGGGCCTGGGCACCGCCCTGGCCGCCGCCGTCCGCGACCACCTCGCGCCGTACGGGCTGCGCCGGATCATGCTGGCCACCGCCGACGCCCACCGGGTCTACGCCCGGGCGGGCTTCGCCCCACTGGCCGAGCCGGAGCGCTGGATGGTCCTGGGCACCCCGTGACACCGGGCGGCGCCTGCCCCGCACACCCGGCCCGCATCGTCCCGAAAACGTCCCTTTCCGTGTGATCGGCGGCCCTGGAGGAAAGGATGTGTCCGAGCCAGGGGGCACGCCCGGTCTGCCGGGTCAGTGGCAGGCGTAGCTGAAGGCTGCGGACGCCGTGGCGCCGCCCGGAGCGGTGATGTCGAGGGTGGCGGTGCCGTGGAAGTCCCCGTGGCCCTGGACGGTCCAGCGGAGCGGCAGTTGCACCTGGCGGTCGCCGGTGGACAGGCTCGCCGTCAGCGGACCGCTGTCGGTGCCGTCGCTGCGCACCCAGTGGTAACGCAGGGTGCCGCGGCGTCCGTTGGTGCGGACCGTGGCCGTGAGCTGCTCGGTACCGCCGCAGGAAAGCGCCGCCGGGGTCGCCGTCACCGAGACGGAGGCCACCGACAGCGGCGGCCCGACCCGCTGCCAGAGCAGGTACCCGGCCACCGCCAGCAGCACCAGCAGCACCGGCAGCAACCGGACCCAGCGGCGGCGGCCGGGCGCGGCGGGCGGAGGCGCCTGCGGCCCGGGCGCGGTGCCCTGCCAGACGGCGATGGTGTGCGCGGTCCCGGGGTCCGGCACCCCGGGCCCGAACCGCAGCACGCCTGCGGCGCCGGCGGCGACGGCCGGGCCGGTCAGGTCGGCGACGGGGACGGGTGCCGTGTCGGGTTCGGGTTCGGGTTCGGGTTCGCGCAGCGTGGGCTGCTCGGCCGGGAGCGCGACGGTCGGGAACGCCAGGGTCGGGTTCGGGCCCAACTGGACGGTCCCCTGGTCCCGTTGGGCTGCCTCCGGTCGGCGGGCCGGGCCGGTCGGCGGCAGGGCTGTCGACGACCGGGGATCGACGGCCGCCGCACCCTGCTTGCCCAGCCGCACCGTCCCGACACCCGCCCCCGGCCGCGCGTCCTGCGGCGGCGCTTCCTGAAGAACAACCTCCTGCGGTACGGCGTCCTGCGGCGGGCGGCGCAGGTGCACGGTGCCGCCGTCGGCGGGGGCCGGCTGCCGGGCCTCGTCCTCGTGGCTCATCTGGTCGACTTCTCTCTGGTTCCGGCAGGCGTTGCGGCAGGTACAGGGGGCGCGGGAGCGGCGGACGGGCCGGTCAACCGAGGATGCACGGCGCGCCGAGCGTGATCGGCGTGGTGCCCAGCAGGTACTGCCCGGCCGGCGCGGGGCTCTGCGTCTCCACCTCGTAGTAGCCGTACGGGCAGGTCGGCGTGATGGTCACGTCAGTGAAGCCGTCGGCGCGCAGCGCCTCCGCGGCCCTGGTCGGGTCGGCGCCGCGCTCGTCCGGGTACGCGTAGCAGTCGCTCGCCATCGCCGACAGGCTGATCCTGGTGCCGGCCACCACCCGGCTGCCGCCCCCGGGGTTCTGCGCGAACACGCCGCCGGGCCCGGTGCAGGCGGTGGCGTTCACCGAGATGGTGTCCCTCGGGAATCCGGCGTCGTACAGCAGCCGCTCGGCCAGGCCGACGGAGTCGTTCAGCACCGAGGGCACGGTGAGGTACGTCGGCGGCGGGGTGCTGCTCGGCGGGGCCGAGGGCGTCACGGTCGGCGTCACGCTGCTGGTCGGTGTCGCGCTGCTGCCCGCGCTGCTGGAGGCGCTCGCCGAGACCGAGGCGGAGGTCGACGCGGACGCCGAGGCCGACGCCGAAGCGGACGCGGACGCGGACGCCGAGGCCGACGCCGAAGCCGACGCCGAACCGGAGGGCGTCGCCGGGTCGCTCGCACCCCCGGCCGACGGCGTCGCCGAGAGCGAGGTGACGGCCTGCGGCGCCGCGCCGCCGGTGACCAGGGTGTGCCCGCTGCTGCCGGAGCCCGCGACAGCCACCCCGCCCAGCGCGCCCAGCAGCACCAGGCCGCCGACGCCCACCAGCACCACCTTGCGTGGCAGGCTCCGCAGCCGTACGCGCGGCCCGGTCGGCGGCCCGGCGGGCGGCGACGGCGGGCCCAGCTCGGTAGTGGCCACGGCGGTGTCGGCCGTGGGTGTGCCGCCCCCGGCGGAGGGGAACAGCAGCGGCAGCAGCAGTGCCAGCGCGGCCAGGTCACGGCGTCCCCGGGTCTCCCACTCGGGCCCGTACGCCGCCCCGGCCACCGCCTCCAGCTCGGCGACGAACGCCTCGGCGCTGTCCGGCCGCTCCCCGGCCTCCTTGGCCAGCCCGCGCAGGATCAGCGGCCGGACACTGTCCGGGGTGTCCTCGACCGGGATGGGCGCGGTGGTGTGCTGCACCAGCAGTTCGGCGAAGGTCGTGCCCGGGAAGGGGCGCGAGCCGGTGAGGCACTCGTAGAAGGTGGCCGTGGCCGCGTAGACGTCGGCGGCGGGCGAGGCCGGGGCGCCGGTCCACTGCTCGGGGGCCATGTACGGCGGCGTCCCGGCGATGCCGCCCTCCTCGCCCCGGTGCACGGCGATGCCGAAGTCCACCAGCTTGGACGAGCCGTCCGCCGCGACCAGGACGTTCTCCGGCTTGTAGTCGCGGTGGACCACGCCCAGCCGGTGCGCCGCCGCCAGCCCCAGCAGCGAGCCCTTGAGGACCACCAGCGCCGCCTCCGGACCGGTCGCGCCGGCCTGCCGCAGCAGGGCGCGCAGCGCGATCCCGTCGACCAGCTCCATCACGATGGCCGCGCCCGCCGGACCCTCGACGTACTCGTACAGGCGCACCACGTGCCCCGAGTCCAAGTCGCCCAGCAGCCGCGCCTCCGCCCGGAAGTCCGTCAGGAACTCGGCGTCGGCGTGCAGTTCCTCGCTCAGGTACTTGACCGCGACCGGCGTCCCCGTCGCCTCGTGCAGCGCCAGCACGACACGCCCGCTGGCACCCGACCCCAATTCCCGGATATGCGTGTATCCGGAGACCGTCCATTCCATGGCACATCCCCCCGTATCGAGAGGACGGTAGCGCGTGAGCTGTCTCGGCGCTGTCTCCATCGGGTCACAGTTGGCACCGGTCCGCGGCGGCTCCGGCGCCGGGGCACGACGTAGACTCGGGCCTCCCCGTGCGAAGGGGGTCGGCCGGATCGTGAAGGGTTCTGTTACGTGTCGCTGGAACGCCTGCAGGCCGGCGGCCTGGGTGCTGTGCGGTTCGGGCTGGGGCTGGCCGCGGTGGCGCGTCCCGGCTACATCACGCTGGGGCGGGGCGAGGACCTGCCCGCCGAGCGGACGGTCGAGGCGCTGCGCGAGCGCACGCACCAACTGCTGGACGCCGCCTGGGCGCAGGGCGTGCGGTACTTCGACGTCGCGCGTTCGTACGGCCGCGCCGAGGAGTTCCTGGCCTCGTGGCTGCGCGAACGCCCCGGGGCCGGGGACGCGGTGGTGGGCAGCAAGTGGGGGTACACCTACACGGCCGGGTGGCGGACCGACGCCGAGGTGCACGAGGTCAAGGACCACAGCGCGGGCACCTTCGACCGCCAGTGGGCGGAGACCCGCGCGCTGCTCGGCTCCCGGCTCGACGCGTACCAGATCCACTCGCTCACCCCGGACAGCCCGGCGCTGACCGACACCGCCCTGCACCGGCGGCTGGCGGGGCTCGCGGACGAGGGTGTCACGGTCGGCTTCTCGTCCAGCGGGCCCGCGCAGGCGGAGGCGATCCGCGCCGCGCTGGCGGTCACCGTGGACGGCGCGCCGCTGTTCCGGAGCGTGCAGGCGACGTACAACCTGCTGGAGCCGTCCGCCGGTCCGGCGCTGGCCGAGGCCCACGCGGCGGGGTGCACGGTGATCGTCAAGGAGGGGATGGCCAACGGCCGGCTGGCCGGGCGCAACGCCACCGGCCCGGACACCGCCGCCCTGCGCGAGACGGCGGCCGCGCTCGGGGCGTCCTGCGACGCCGTGGCGCTGGCCTCGGTGGCGGCCCGGCCGTGGGCGGACGTGGTCCTGTCGGGCGCGGCCGACGTCGGGCAGTTGGACAGCAACCTCGGTGCGGCGGAGCTGCGCCTGGGCCCCGGCGAGCTGGACCGGCTGGCCGTACTGGCGGAGACCGCCGAGGACTACTGGGCGTACCGCTCCCGACTGCCCTGGACGTAGCGCCCGGCGCGGGCGGGCCGGGCGGCTACGGGCCGGGCGGCTTCAGGCCAGGCGGGGCCCTGGTCGGTCAGCGGCGGGCGGCTGCGGCCCCGTCGAGGGCCTGCTGCTGGTCAGCGGGGAGGAACAGCCGTCCGCGCAGGCTGCCGTGGGCGGTGCGGGCGGCCACCAGCAGCCAGGCCAGGACCAGTCCGGCGTACAGGACGGCAGCGGCGATCCGGAACATCTCTGCGCCGGTGTGCAGGGCGAGCCCGCTGGTGCCGGTGACCACCGTGCCGACCGGGAAGGTGAACGACCACCAGGTGAGCGAGAACGGCAGCCCGGCGCGGGCGGTGCGCAGCGTGATCGCGGCGGCCAGGCAGGCCCACAGCAGCGCGAAGCCCCAGACCGGTACGCCGTAGACGACGCCGAACGCCTGCAGCGCGGTCGAGTACGGCGCGGGCAGGGCCAGGTGGGCGACGCCGCCCAGCAGGTTGGCGGCGGTGACCGACTGGCCGAGCGGGCCGAGGACGATCCACAGGGTCGGCACCATGCGGGCCGGGCCGGTCCCGTGCAGGGCGAGCCGCTGCCAGACCAGGGTGATGACGACGACGGACGCCAGCAGGCTGAGCCCGAACATGGCGTAGCAGCAGAGCAGCAGGCTCAACCGGGCCTGCCCGGCCGGGGCGTGGGGGATCAGCAGGGCGCCGGTGGAGGCGGAGACCATGGGCGGGACGACCGGCATCAGCCAGCCGCCGAAGGCGCTGTCGGGGCGCAGGTCATGGCGGGTGAAGGCGAGGTAGGGCACGGCGACGGCGCACAGCAGCCCGGTGGCGGTACCGGCGAACCACAGCACCCAGTCGACGTCGACGGCCGCACGCAGGCCGATGACGTCGCGGCCGAGGAGCAGGGCGCCCGCGCCCACGGTGAGCATCGCCATCGGCGGGGCCCCGTAGAAGTGGGCCATGACCGGGTCGGAGGCATGGCCGCGCGCGGTGGCGCGGTGGCGGATCCAGTGCACGGCGGTGGCGGCGGTCAGGGCCACCAGCAGGAACGCCGCCAGGCCCCACACCGCGGTGGCCGCCGCCCGCAGCCCGGGGAACTGCACGGGCAGGGAGGCCGCCGCCACGGCGACGATGCCGGTGCCCATCACCGAGGCGTACCAGTTGGGGGTGAGGGCGGCGAACACCTGGCCGGGCTGCTGCAGATCCCGCAGCAGACCCCGGCCCGCCTGCGCGGGGGCGGCCGGGGCAGCGGCCGCCGGGGCAGGGGCCGAGGCAGGGACGGTGGCGGGCTTCGGCTCGGGCAGGAGGGCGGGGCGGGGGGCGGTGCGCAGTGTGTGGGGCATGACTCCACCCTGCGCGCCCGCGGCGCACGGCTGTAGGGGGTGCCGCCTTGCATGGGCACAAGGCGCCCTTGTACCCGCGCCCCGCCGGGCGGAGCGGTCCGGGATCGGATCACGCGCGGCGCGGCCCGCCCGGCGGCCGGGGCCGACACCGCTCCCCCGGTGCTCCGACAGGCCGAAACCGGCCCGTGGACAACGCCGGGGTGTACCCCGGTTTCGCCGCTACCATGCAGACCATGTCGAAGGTCTTGAAAGAACTTCCGGTCGGCGAGCGCATCGGGATCGCGTTCTCCGGCGGTCTGGACACATCGGTCGCGGTCGCCTGGATGCGCGAGGGCGGCGCCGTGCCCTACGCCTACACGGCCGACATCGGCCAGTACGACGAGCCGGACCTGTCCGACGTGCCCAAGCGCGGCCTCGCGTACGGCGCGGAGAAGGCGCGGCTGGTGGACTGCCGCGAGGCCCTGGTCGAGGAGGGCCTGGCGGCGCTGGCCTGCGGCGCGTTCCACATCCGCTCGGCCGGGCAGGTCTACTTCAACACCACCCCGCTGGGCCGCGCGGTGGTCGGCACCCTGCTGGTGCGGGCGATGCAGGAGGACGGCGTCTCCATCTGGGGCGACGGCTCCACCTACAAGGGCAACGACATCGAGCGGTTCTACCGCTACGGCCTGCTGGCCAATCCCGACCTGCGGATCTACAAGCCCTGGCTGGACCAGGCGTTCGTGGCCGAGCTGGGCGGGCGGCACGAGATGTCGCAGTGGCTGGCCGGGCGCGATCTGCCCTACCGCGACTCCGCCGAGAAGGCGTACTCCACGGACGCCAACATCTGGGGGGCGACGCACGAGGCCAAGCGGCTGGAGTACCTGGACACCTCGCTGGAGATCGTCTCCCCGATCATGGGCGTCGCCTTCTGGGATCCGCAGGTCGACATCCCGGCGGAGGACGTCACGGTCGAGTTCGAGCAGGGCCGCCCGGTGCGGATCAACGGGCGCAGCTTCGCCTCCCCGGTCGAACTCGTGCACGAGGCCAACCTCGTCGGCGGGCGGCACGGGCTCGGCATGTCCGACCAGATCGAGAACCGCATCATCGAGGCCAAGAGCCGCGGCGTCTACGAGGCCCCGGGCATGGCGCTGCTGCACGTGGCGTACGAGCGGCTGCTCAACGCCATCCACAACGAGGACACCGTCGCCATGTACCACACCGACGGCCGCCGGCTCGGACGCCTGCTGTACGAGGGGCGCTGGTTCGACCCGCAGGCGCTGATGCTCCGTGAGGGTCTGCAGCGGTGGGTGGGCTTCCCGGTCACCGGCAGCGTCACGGTGCGGCTGCGCCGGGGCCAGGACTACTCGGTGATCGACACCCAGGGCCCGCACCTGAGCTACCACCCGGAGAAGCTCTCCATGGAGCGCAGCCAGAACGCGGCGTTCGTCCCGGAGGACCGCATCGGCCAGCTGACCATGCGCAACCTGGACATCGCGGACTCCCGCAGCAAGCTGGAGCAGTACGCGGCCCACGGCCGGCTCGCGGCCTGGGGCGGGCTGATCGGCGAGCTGCCCCCGGGCGGCGCCGAGGCCATCGCCGACAACGGCGCGCAGGAGGTCGAGGGCGTCGACACCGACGCGTTGGACCAGGCGGCGATCGAGTCCGGCACGGACTGACACCGCCGGGGCGCCGAGCCCCGTCACCACCGCGTTCCCGGGCCGCGGCACCAGCAGGTGCCGCGGCCCGGCGGCGTCCGCGCACCGGACGGCCGGGCGGCAGCCGACCGCCCGCCCCGATTATTTCTGCTACGGTAAATTTCTAGTAGCAGTACATATGACGGGAAGGCATGCCGTGCGCGCTCTGGAGTTGCTCAATCTGTTCTTCGCCGGGCTGCTGGCCGGTGCGGAGTTCGCGGTCCGCTTCGGCCTCCGCCCGGCCATCGGCATCCTGGAGCAGCAGCCGTCGATCGTGCTGCGCCAGGCCCTGATCCGCTCGCTGCGGCTGGTCGTGCCCTCGGTCTACCTGCCGACGGCGCTGACCGGGGCCGCCGTCACGGTGTGGAACGGCGGCGGCAGCGGCTTCGCCGCCCAGTGCGCGGCGATGGCCGCCGTACTGGTGTGGACACTGGCCACCTTCACCGGCACCGTGCCGATCAACTCGGCCATCCTGGACGGCTGGCAGGCCGACGCGCCGCCCGCGGACTGGCGGGCGACCCTGCGCAGCTGGGAGCGGCTGGACACCTTGCGCACCGCGGCGGCGGTCGCGGCGCTCGCACTGTTCCTCACCGCCGTGGGGCTCCAGTCGGCCTGACGGTCGCGGCCGGATGCTGCGGCGCGGTCAGACCGTCCGGGCGTCGGTGACGTAGTGGCCCTGGTCGAGGTCGTCCAGCAGGCCGGGGCCGGTCGGCTTCCAGTCGAGCAGCGCGCGGGTGGCCTCGCTCGAGGCCGGGCTGTCGATCCCGAGGAAGGCCCCGACCCAGCCGAAGTGCTCGACCGCCTGCTCGGGCGGGACGGCCACCACGGGCAGGCCGAGGTGGCGTCCGATCACCTCGGCGACGTCGCGCAGCGGCACGCCCTGGTCGTCGACGGCGTGCAGGGCGGAGCCGGCCGGGGCGCTCTCCAGCGCCAGCCGGAACAGCCGTGCGGCGTCGGACCGGTGCACCGCGGGCCAGCGGTTGGAGCCGTCGCCGACGTGGCCGGAGGCGCCCCGCTCGCGGGCGGCGGCGACCACGGCCGCCATGAAGCCGTTGTCCCCGTCGCCGTGGACGGTCGGCGGGAGCCGCAGCACGGACGAGCGGATGCCCTGGGAAGCCAGGCCGAGCACCAGCCGCGCGGTGGCCTTCCGGATCTCCAGGCCGGATTCGGCCGAGGAGCCGGCGTCCGCAGTGAGGCCGTCGGCCTCGGTGGCGACCCGCCCGGGCGCCAGCCCCAGCAGGCCGGAGGCGAGGACGAACGGCCGGTCCGATCCGGCCAGCGCCTCGCCGAAGGTCTCGACGGCGCGGCGGTCGGCGCCGGCGGCGCCCTGGAAGTCGCCGGAGAAGGCGAGCTCGTGCTTGAAGGCGAGGTGGATCACGCCGTCCGACCCGGCCGCCGCCTGCCGCAGCAGGTCGAGGTCGTCCAGGGAGCCGTGCAGCGCCTCGGCCCCGGCCGCGGTGAGCGCGGCGGCCGAGGCGTCCGAGCGGGCCAGCCCGACGACCTGGTGGCCCGCGCCGATCAGTTCGGGGACGAGGGCGGAGCCGATCCAGCCGGACGCACCGGTAACAAAAACACGCATGGGAAGAACCTCCGATGTCAGTTGCTGTCATCAGCGTACGCCTCGATGTCAGCTGCTGTCATCACGTACCATCAGGGCATGGGTCGATGGGAGCCGGACGCGCGCGGCAGGCTGGAGCAGGCGGCAATGGAGCTCTATGTCGAGCACGGGTACGAGCAGACGACGGTGGCGGGCATCGCCCGGCGCGCCGGGCTCACCGAGCGCACCTTCTTCCGGCACTACGCCGACAAGCGCGAGGTGCTGTTCTCCGGGGCGGCCCAGCTGCAGCAGTTCTTCGTGGACGCCGTCGCCGCCGCGCCGACCGGGACGGCGCCGATCGACGCCATGGCCGGGGCCCTGGACGCCGTGGGCGCGCTGTTCGAGGGCAAGCGCGAGCACGCCCGGCAGCGGCAGGTCGTCATCGCCGCCAACTCGGAGCTCCAAGAGCGCGAGCTGATCAAATTCGCCTCCCTGTCCGCCGCGTTGGCGGAGGCGCTGCGGCAGCGCGGGGTCGCCGAACCGGCCGCCGGGCTGACCGCCGAGGCCGGGATCGCGGTCTTCAAGATCGGCTTCAGGCGCTGGATCACGGAGGCCGAACCGCCGGAGCTGACCCGGGTCCTGCGGGAGGCGCTGGACGAGCTCAAGGCCGCCACCGCGGGCGGAACCGGCGGCCCGGCCGACCCCGGCAGCGGCAACCCTGCCCGAAAGCTTGGCCGTTCGGCCCCTGCCGACCGGCCGGTGCCCGGGCTGAACTGGTAATCTCCGGACGGTGGCAGAGAAGTCGGGGGGTGGATGAGGCGTGTCCTTTTACGGTGTGCTGGCCGGTGCGACGCTGCTGTTCTGCCCCGAGCACGGCCCGAGCCGGGCGCTGACGCGGCTCGCGGAGTCGCTCCCGGGCGAGCCCGGCCGCTTCGTCGTGGTCGCCGACGCCCCCAACGAGCGCGACGCCCAGGCGTTCTGGTCCCAACTCGCCGATCTGCTCCAGGGAAAGGGCCCGGTGCGGCTGGTCATCCCCGGGGCCGGCAGCGGGCACCCGCTGCCCCGGGCCGAGTGGCTGGCGGGACGGCTCCTCACCGAGGTGGTGGCGCCGGACGGCTTCATCGCCCCTGCCAACGGCGGCCGTTCGGTCTTCGTCGTCCGCGACAGCCGCACCGACGGCCAGACCGGGGCCTGGCTGTCCTTCCGGGCCGGCACCGAGCCGGTGCCCGGCGGCCCGCGCTACCCGGCCCCGCGCTGGGAGGAGCACCTGCCTTCCCGCCGCTGGTTCACCGGGCCGGTCGGCATGGCCGAACCCATCCCGGCCGGACTGTGGATCCACCGCCGCGCCGCCGAGTCGCTCACCGGCCAGTGGCTGGCCAAGCCGCTGTTCGACCTGCCCACCCTGCCCGAGACGCTGACCGTCGTCCTCGGCGCGCCCGGCGAACCCTGGCTGCCGGAGCGGGAGTTCCGCGAGCTGCTGCACCGGCTGCCGTGGCTGGACTTCGCCCCCGCGGTGCGGCTGGTCTCCTACAGCCCGGCGTCCGAGATACCGCTCGGGCAGTTGCTGGCCGACCGGCTCGGCCGACGCGTGGTCATCACCAGCGGGCTGCCCTCGCAGCCGCCCGGCGACACCAACGCCGTCGTGCTGCACGACCCGACCGGCCGCCCGGCCTGGAAGCCGTTCGCCACCGAGATGGCCTACTGGCCCTGGCCGGCGGGCACCGGCCCGGAGCCGGAGGTGGTGTCCTTCCGGGAGCCCTTCCCCGGGCTGACCCCGGTCGGCGACCAGCCGGGCGTGTTCGAGTTCGGCGGCGGGCTGCTGCTGGAGGTCGTGCAGAGCGGCCTGTGGCTGCGCGCCGCGCACCAGACGCCCGACGCCACCGTGCGCGGGCTGCCCCCGCAGACCAACCGGATGCGGCTGACCGTGGGCGTCCCCGGCCAGGCGACCCCGGACGAGCTGGTCCGCACCGCGGCCCTGCTGGCGCGCCAACTCGACGCCGAGACACAGCCGTTCGTCCACCTGGCGATACAGCGCTCGCCCGGCTCCGGCCGCGCGCTGGACTCCGGCCCGCACCGGTACCAGCTCTCCACCCGCCCGGTCACCGCCGTCTCCGGGGCGCCCGGCCCGGCCGCGATAGGCCCGGCGCCGCAGTCCCCGGCCGTCACCCCTCCGGTCACGCCCGGCGACGCCAAGACGTCCGGCTAGGCAGCGCGGGCGCGGGGCGCCGGGCTAGGCGCAGGACGGGCACAGCCCCCGGTAGGTGACCTCGACCGCGGAGACGGCGAAGCCGAACCGCTCCCCCGCCGGGAGGCCGGCCAGCGGATCCCCGGTCGGGTGGACGTCGCGGATGGTGCCGCAGGCGGAGCACACCAGGTGCTGGTGCGGGCGGTGGGCGTTGGGGTCGTAGCGCTTGGCGCGGCCGTCGGTGGACACCTCCATGACCTCGCTGAGGGAGACCAGTTCGCGCAGGGTGCTGTAGACGGTCGCCCGGGAGATCTCCGGCAGCCGCTGCGCCGCGCGGGCGTGCACCTCGTCGGCGGTCAGGTGCACGTGGTCGCCGTCCAGGACCTCCGCCACGACACGCCGCTGGGAGGTCATCCGCCAGCCGCGCCCGCGCAGCCGCTCCAGCAGGTCACTCATAGGGGTTCACCTGTTCCAGGTCGGGGGATGCCGACAGTACCAAGGGTTGTCCGGCTTCTGATCGCATATGACTCTGGTGTCTTTCTTGACTTGGACTCTGTCCATCGTAGGATCAGGTCAGGCCGTACTCCTGATTTTTTTCCGCCCCCGTACTGAGCACAGCGATCCGCCCACTCCGGAAGGATTCCCATGACCGACAACCACGATGCCATCGTCACCGACGCCAAGGAGGAGGGCGGGGGCGGTTGCCCGGTCGCCCACGGGCGCGCCCTGCACCCGACCCAGGGCGGCGGAAACCGCCAGTGGTGGCCGGAGCGGCTGAACCTGAAGATCCTTGCCAAGAACCCCGCCGTGGCCAACCCGCTCGGCGAGGACTTCGACTACGCCGCGGCGTTCACCGGACTGGACCTGGCCGCCGTGAAGCGGGACATCGCCGCGGTCCTCACCGACTCGCAGGACTGGTGGCCGGCCGACTTCGGCAACTACGGCCCGCTGATGATCCGGATGGCCTGGCACAGCGCCGGCACCTACCGCATCAGCGACGGCCGCGGCGGCGCCGGAGCCGGGCAGCAGCGCTTCGCCCCGCTCAACAGCTGGCCGGACAACGTGAACCTGGACAAGGCCCGCCGGCTGCTGTGGCCGGTCAAGAAGAAGTACGGCCAGAGCATCTCCTGGGCCGACCTGATGATCCTCACCGGCAATGTCGCCCTGGAGTCCATGGGCTTCACCACCTTCGGCTTCGCCGGCGGCCGCGCCGACGTGTGGGAGCCCGACGAGGACGTCTACTGGGGCCCGGAGACCACCTGGCTGGACGACGAGCGCTACACCGGCGACCGCGAGCTGGAGACCCCGCTCGGCGCGGTCCAGATGGGCCTGATCTACGTCAACCCCGAGGGCCCGAACGGCAACCCGGACCCGCTGGCCGCGGCCCGCGACATCCGTGAGACCTTCCGCCGGATGGCGATGAACGACGAGGAGACGGTCGCCCTGATCGCCGGCGGCCACACCTTCGGCAAGACCCACGGCGCCGGCCCGGCCGACAGCGTCGGCGACGACACCGAGGCCGCGCCGCTCGAGCAGCAGGGCCTGGGCTGGCGCAGCAGCTTCGGCACCGGCAAGGGCGGCGACGCGATCACCAGCGGCCTCGAGGGCATCTGGACCAACACCCCCACCGCCTGGGACAACAGCTTCTTCGAGATCCTGTTCGGCTACGAGTGGGAGCTGTTCAAGAGCCCGGCCGGGGCCAACCAGTGGCGTCCCAAGGACAACGGCGGCGCGGGCACCGTCCCCGACGCCCACGACGGTTCGAAGACCCACGCGCCGACCATGCTCACCACCGACCTGGCGCTGCGCGTCGACCCGGCGTACGAGGCCATCTCCCGGCGCTTCCTGGAGAACCCGGACCAGCTGGCGGACGCCTTCGCCCGGGCCTGGTTCAAGCTGACCCACCGCGACATGGGCCCGGTCGCGCGCTACCTCGGCCCGGAGGTCCCGAGCGAGACCCTGCTGTGGCAGGACCCGCTCCCGGCCGTGACGCACCCGCTGGTGGACGCCGCGGACATTGCCGCGCTCAAGAGCCAGATCCTGGCCTCCGGCCTGACCGTCCCGCAGCTGGTCTCCACCGCCTGGGCCTCGGCCTCGTCCTTCCGCGGCAGCGACAAGCGCGGCGGCGCCAACGGCGCGCGCATCCGCCTGGAGCCGCAGCGCGGCTGGGCCGTCAACGAGCCCGACCAGCTGGCGACCGTGCTGCGCACCCTGGAGGGCGTCCAGGAGTCCTTCAACGCGGCGCAGACCGGCGGCAAGCAGATCTCGCTCGCCGACCTGATCGTGCTGGCCGGCGCCGCCGGGGTCGAGAAGGCCGCCAAGGACGGCGGCTTCGACGTCCAGGTGCCGTTCACCCCGGGCCGCGCGGACGCCACGCAGGAGCAGACCGACGTGGAGTCGTTCGCCGCGCTGGAGCCCGTCGCCGACGGCTTCCGCAACTACCTGGGCAAGGGCACCCGGCTGCCGGCCGAGTACCTGCTGGTCGACCGGGCCAACCTGCTCACCCTCAGCGCCCCGGAGATGACCGTCCTGCTCGGCGGCCTGCGGGTGCTGGGCGTGGGCGACCAGCAGTCGCCGCTGAGCTCGTTCACCGACAGCACCGGCACCCTCAGCAACGACTTCTTCGTCAACCTGCTGGACCTGGGCACGACCTGGAAGGCGACCTCCGAGGACGCCACCACCTTCGAGGGCCGCGACGCCTCGGGCGAGCTGAAGTGGACCGGCAGCCGCGCCGACCTGGTCTTCGGCTCCAACTCCGAGCTGCGCGCGCTGGCGGAGGTGTACGCGAGCGACGACGCCAAGGAGAAGTTCGTGAACGCCTTCGTGGAGGCGTGGGACAAGGTGATGAACCTGGACCGGTTCGACCTGGCCTGATCCCCGTGTCCGGGCCGGCCCGCCACCGCGCGGGCCGGCCCGGACGCGCGTTCAGTGCGGGTCGCGGGGCGGCCAGAGGTCGCGGCGCAGGGCGGCGACGGCGTGCAGCAGGTCCGGCGGGCAGGAGAAGCAGCGGCCCCGGGTGCTGCACACCTCCCAGCCCCCGGCGCCGTCCGCGCTGGCCCGACCCAGCAGCACCGGGCGGGTGATGTCGGTGATGTCGCTGATGCAGAGCGCGCCGTCGGCCTCGACGGCTCGGTAGGTGCGCCCCATGCACTTGACCCGGACGGGCGCGAACACCGCCTGCGGCTCCGGCCCGCGGGAGCCCGGCGGGTCCTCGATTTGGAAGAGCTGCTCCACCATCCGGTACTCGTCACTTTCCGTTCCTGCACGATCTCTCACCGTGACCATACCGCGTTCTGCCCCCTTCCCGGGTCTTCCTTCGGAGGGGCGGCGGACGCATCCTGGTTCCGGGCATGACAATGGCGTCCTGCCTGGCGGGGGGTGCCGTGAACGACCACGACCTGTTCGAGCACATCACCCGGGCGGTCGGGCCCGATCTCGTCGGCGGGCGGGTGGCGCAGTACATCCCGGCCCTGGCCGCGGTGGACCCGGGCCGGTTCGGGCTGGCCATCGCCGACGCCGACGGCCGACGGGCGCCCCGGGGCACCGGGGACTGGCGGGTGCCGTTCTCCATCCAGTCGCTGTCCAAGGTCTTCACCCTGGCCCTGGTGCTGGCCGCCGACGGCGAGGCGCTCTGGTCCCGGGTCGGCAAGGAGCCCTCCGGGGCGCCCTTCAACTCGCTGGCCCAGCTGGAGCGTGAGCACGGCATCCCGCGCAACCCGTTCGTCAACGCCGGGGCGCTGGTGGTCACCGACCGGCTGCTGACCCTGACCGGCGACGCCCGGGGCGCCCTGCGGGAGTTCCTGCGAGCCGAGAGCGGCAACCCCGGCGTCGACTTCGACGCGACGGTCGCCACCTGCGAGAGCCTGCACGGCCACCGCAACGCCGCGCTGGCCCACCTGCTGGCCGACCACGGCAGGCTCGACAACCCCGTCAACGACGTCCTGGAGCACTACTTCTGGCAGTGCTCGCTCGCCATGGACTGCCGCGACCTCGCCCTGGCCTCGGGCTTCCTGGCCCGGCACGGGCTGCGCGCGGACACCGGCCGGCTGCTCACCCGCAGCGAGGCCAAGCGCGTCAACGCCGTCATGCTGATCGGCGGCACCTACGACGCCGCCGGGGAGTTCGCCCACCGGGTGGGCCTGCCCGCCAAGAGCGGCGTGGGCGGCGGGATCATCGCCGTCATCCCCGGCCGCTGCACCATCTGCACCTGGGGCCCCGCGCTGGACGGGCACGGCAACTCCACCGCCGGGATCACCGCCCTCGACACCCTGACCACCCTCACCGGCTGGTCCATCTTCTGACCAGCCGGGCGGACGGGTGCGGCGGGCGCTACTGGGTGGGCATGGTCTGGGCGCCGGTGGGGACCTGCGGGGCCGGGTTGGCGGCGACCTCCTGCTGGGCGGTGACCAGGGAGGCGGCGGCCGCGGCCACGCCCAGCTGGGTGTCGGAGGGGAACGGCGCGACCGTGGCACCGAGGTTGAGGGCGCCGGTCATGTCGCCGAAGGTCTGCCGGCGCCAGGCGCTGATGTTGGGCTCGGCCACCCCGAAGACGGTCTCCAGCAGCCGGATCAGCGAGGTGTGGTCCAGCGGCTCGGAGTAGACGTATCCGCCCGCCGTCCAGGGCGAGACCATGATGGTCGGCACCCGGAAGCCCGCGCCGATCGGCACGCCGTCGACGAACTCGCCCGCGGTGCCGGCCGGCGGCGTGGGCGGCGGGACGTGGTCGAAGTAGCCGTCGTTCTCGTCGTAGGTGAGGATGAACAGGGTCTTGGCCCACACCTCCGGGTTGGAGGCGATGGCCTCCAACTTGGAGGCGATGTACTCGGCGCCCGCGGCGGGCATCCAGTTGGGGTGCTCGCACTGGGCGGAGGGCGCCACCAGCCAGGACACCTGCGGCAGCCGGTCGTTCCGCGCGTCCTCCTCGAACCAGCCGGCCGGGCGCTTGACCATGGCGTTCTGGTGCAGCGGCGAGCCGGCCGGGGCGTTGGCGTACTGCTTGAACCAGGCCAGCGCGTTGTCGTCGTAGTTGTCGTACTCCTGGTAGACCCGCCAGCTGATGCCGGCCGCCTGCAGCCGCTCGGGGTAGGTCGTCCAGCTCAGGATCGGATTGTTGTAGGCGGGGCTGTCGTCGGTGATCGGCCCGCCCCCGGTGCCGCCGGGGTCGACCGTGCCGGACCACATGTAGAGGCGGTTGGGGTTGGTCGGGCCGAGCATGGAGCAGAAGTAGTTGTCGCAGACGGTGAACGCCTGGGCCAGCGCGGTGTGGAAGGGGATGTCCTCGGCGGTGTAGTAGCCCATGGCCATCTGGCCCTTGGCGGACACCCACTGGTCCATCGCGCCGTTGTTCCACGCCTCGTGCTGGGTGGTCCAGCTGTGGTCCAGCCCGGGGGTGGCCTGCGCGCTGGTGGTCGTGGTGTCCAGGTGGAACGGCAGCAGGTAGCCGTCGGTGTGGGTGGCGTCGGGCTGGTGGAAGACCGAGTTGCCGGTGGACAGGGTGAGGGCGTCGGGGTCGGCGAAGCCGCGCACCCCGGGCAGGGTGCCGAAGTACTCGTCGAAGGAGCGGTTCTCCTGCATCAGGATCACCACGTGCTGGACGTCGGCGAGGCTGCCCGCGGCCTGCGGGTCGGCCGCGGCGGCGGCCAGCGCCCGGGTCAGGCTGGGCGGCAGTGCCAGCGAGGCGAGCGCGGCGGCCCCGGCCGTGCCGAGCAGCCGGCGGCGGGTGAGGTCGGTCATGACGGTCCTCCGAGGACAGGACGGGGGGGTCGGTGGTGTCGTGCCGGAAGGTCCGGCGGCCGGGCGGCGGTCAGCTGCCGGGCGGCGTCAGCCGCCGGGGGCGAACTCGACGATCTGGTTGTCGCCGGTGTCGGTCACGAACACGTCGCCCGCGCCGTTGACGGCCAGGGCCTGCGGGGTGGAGAGCAGGCCGGGCTGCGTCTCGCCGAACTCGTCCAGGTAGGGGCCGCTGGTGTCGAACTCCTCGACCCAGCCGTAGTCGGGGTCGGCCACGAAGGCGTGGCCGGAGGCGTCCAGGGCCACGTCCGAGGGGTCGGACAGGCCGCCGCGCACGCTGGTCTCGCCGGTGCCGAGGGTGGCCAGCCAGGTGCCGGACGCGCTGTACTCCATCACCGCGTCCGGACCGGCGTCCGCCAGGCCGGAGTTGGCCACCCAGATGTCGCCCGACCCGTCGACGGTGATCCCGGTCGGCGAGCCCATCTTGGCGTTGAAGGAGGACGCGTAGCCGCCGCTCGCGGCGAACTCCACCACCCGGTTGTCGCCGGTGTCGCTGACCAGCACCTGCCCGGAGGCGTTGACCGCCACCCCGGACGGCGCGTTCAGCTCGCCGCTGCCGCCGGCCGTCCCGAAGACGGCCAACTCGGCTCCGGCGGAGGTGTATTCGACGACCCGGTTGTCGCCGGTGTCGGCCACGTAGACGTCACCGGCGGCGTTGACGGCGATCGCCGTGGGCCCGTTGAGGGCGTAGCTGCCGGAGGGGGTGAAGCCGCCGATGTCGGCGCCGCTCGCGGAGAACTCCACCACCCGGTTGTTGCCGGTGTCGCTGACCCAGACGTTCCCGGAGGCGTCCAGGGCCACGCCGCTGGGCGAGTTGAGCGTGCCGGAGCCGAACTCGGCGTGGTAGGCGGGCGGTGTCACCGGCGGTGCGGCGGTGACAGTGAAGTCGACCGGCTGCGCCAGCCAGGTGTAGCCGTTGTCGTACAGGTAGTACGCGACATAACTGCCCGGCGCCAGCGCGGACGTGCTGAACGACACCGTGCCACTGGCCGAGGCCGCGTACTGCCAGGACGTCGACGCACCCACATACACCTGGTTCACCGGACCATTGCCCGGATCTGCGTACACCCCGATCCAGTTCTCGGCATTCACCTTCGCCGCAGGCGTCGCATAGCTGAACGTCACCGACCCGCCCTGGACCACACTGGCGTGGTCCACCGACAGCGTGCCGCTGGTGGCGACGGCGGCGGTCGCGGGCGTCGGGGCGGCGGCGCTGCTGTGCCCCGTAGTGGCCGCCACGGCCACGGAACCGGCTCCGACCAGCACGACTGCCAGGGCCGGTACGACGATTCCACGGATGCGGCGGGGTGTTCGATCGGGATGCGGGAACAGCATGGGCATGACAGGCGACCTCCGCACACGAGGGACCGCAGGGATGGGTGGATGAGGCCGCGGCTTCGAGCCCGACCAGCCGGAGCGTAGGTCCCGGGAATTCGCTTGTCCAGACAAGTTGCCGGATACCGACGGATGTTCGCCGACCGTTCGCCCCGAGGGAACGTTCCAGGGAACGGACGAGCCGGTCACGGCCCACCGCTCAGGGCAGGGCGCGGGCCTCGGCTGCGCGGGAGGTCAGTGCCGCGCCGGAGGGGTCATTCGGCCAGGCCGTGGCGGAAGGCGTAGTGCACCGCCTGGGCGCGGTCCCGGGCGCCGGTCTTGGCGAAGATCCGGTTCACGTGGGTCTTGACGGTGGCCCGCCCGAGGAACAGCCGCTCGCCGATCTCGGCGTTGGAGAGCCCCTGGGCGATCAGCGTCAGCACCTCCGCCTCGCGGGCGCTCAGCCCGTCCGGCAGCGTGCCCGGGGCCACCGGCGGCGCGGCAGACCCGGGTTCGGCCGGAGCCGCCGGGGCGGGCAGGCCGGCGGTGACGGCGGTCACCAGCCGCTGCTGCACCACCGGGTCCATCCAGACCTGCCCGGCGTGCACTGCCCGGATCGCCTGCTCGATCTGCTCAGCCCCGGCGTCCTTGGTCAGGTAGCCCCTGGCCCCGGCCCGCAGCGCCGGGAAGACCGAGGCGTCGTCGGCGTAGGTGGTCAGCACCAGGACCGCGACGCCCGGGTCCTCCCGGGTGAGCGTCGCGGTCGCGGTGAGGCCGTCGGTGCCGGGCATGGCCAGGTCCATCAGCACCACGTCCGCGCGCAGGTCGCGGGCCAGCGCCACCGCCTGCTCGCCGTCGGCGCCGCCGCCCACCACCTCCATCCCGGCGTTCAGGCCGACCAGCAGCATCAGGCCCTCGCGGGTCACCCGCTGGTCGTCCACGACCAGCACCCGGATCGGGGCCGGGGAGTCGCTCACGCCGGTATCTCCATCTCCACGGTCCAGCCCTCGGCGGTGGGCCCGGCCTGGATGCGGCCGCCGACCCGCTCGATCCGCTCCCGCATGCCCCGCAGCCCGTTGCCACCGCCGGTCCACGACCGGGCGGGCGGAGTGATCGTCGCCGCCCCCGCTCCCCCGGCCGCCACATGCCCGGCCTCCGCTCCCCCGGCCGCCGCCGTGCCCCGGTCGGAGACGGTCAGGGTGGTGGCCCCGGCGGTGTACCGCAGCGCCACCGCGGTGGGCGATCCGGCCGCGTAGCGGGCCACGTTGGTCAGCGCCTCCTGCGCACCCCGGTACAGCGCCAGTCCGGCCTCCGGGGTCGGCGTGCGCGGCTCGCCGCTGACCGACAGCGTGATCGGCAGGGCCAGATCCCGGCGGCAGCGGTCGATGAGTGCGGTGAGCTGGTCCACCGTGGGCAGCCGGTCGCCGCGCAGCGCGGCCACCGCCTGCCGGGCGTCGGAGAGCCCCTCCCGGGTCAACTCACCGCCGCGTACGATCAGTTGCTGCAACTGCGGATCCACCTGGTCCCGCTCGGCCAGCTTGCGTGCGCCCTCCAGCTGGACGGCCAGCGCCGACAGTGACTGGGCCAGCACGTCGTGCAGCTCCTGCGCGATCCGGGTGCGTTCGGCGACCGCGGCCGCCCGGGCCCCCGCCTCGCGGGAGTCCTCCAGCTCGGCCAGCAGCAGTTCGGTGCGGTCCTGGCCCAGCCGGGCCTGCCGGGCGAAGGCACTGGAGGCGCCCAGGACCACGCACAGCAGCACCGAGGCCAGCCCGGCCTCCACCGAGACCCGGTGCGAGCCGACCCCGGCGGCGGCCAGCGCCACGGCCACGGTCAGCGGCGCGGACAACCACAGGGCCGGCCGCAGCGGCATCCGGGCGCAGAGCATCCCCACCGCGGCGGACACCGGGATCTCCATCATCGAGTTCGCCTGCAGCGCGGACAGCGCCGTGCCGAAGACGCCCAGCAGCACCGGGAGCACGACCGTGGTGGTCACCGAACGGCGTGGTCCCCGGCCCCAGGCGCTGGGGACCAGCGCCAGCAGGCACCCGGCCAGGGCCAGGCTGACCACCAGCCGCTCGCCGCTCAGTCCGGGGCGGGGGTGGGAGCGGAAGGCGAAGGCGGCGGTCAGCGCCACCACCATCCAGAGGATCTCGTGCATGCGCGCGACCTGGCGGGTGTGGCGCTCGGCGGCGCGCCGCCGGACCTCGGCCATCCGGGGGCTCTCCGCCCCGGCGGGCTGCGGACGTTCGGTGCTCATGCGGTGCAGCATAGAAGCAGCCGGCCCGGGGAGGCCCGGGACCGGCTGCGGGGAGGGCTTCGGGGAGGTCTGCGCGGAGGCGCTGCTCACGCGGTGGCCTCGGCCACGGCCCCGGAAGAGGAGAGCCGCCAGGCCCGGAGTCGGATCGCCAGCAGGCGGGCCACTGCCTCGGAGAGTGCCATCAGCACGAAGGCGGCCACCCACGCCTGGGAGCTGGTGATCTGGTGGGTGCGGCTGAAGTGGGCGATGCTGCCGCCCGCGCCGTGGTCGGAGGCGAAGGAGAAGCCCATCCGGGTGGCCATGCCCAGCACCCACAGGACGGCGGCGAGCACCCCGGCCCGGGCGTGGACGCCGTCCTGCCGCCGGGTCAGCAGGGTGGTCGCCCCGCAGGCGATCCCGAGCACCGCGCCCGCACCGGCCAGGGCGAGTTCCAGGTCCAGGTCGTTCCCGGCGGTGGGCACGGAGCGCAGGTAGTACGCGGCGGTCGCGCCGACCAGCACGACCGGCAGCAGCAGGCCGGTCAGGTCCAGGCGTCCGCCGCGGATCTGCCGGATGACGAGGAGGACCAGGATGCCGTTGACGATGTAGTCGGTGGTGTTCATGCGGACCAGCCTGCCCGGGCAGCGGCGGCCGGTCGTCAGCCGCCGGGTTGGCCCCCGGGTTGACCGCCTGGTCAACCCGGGGGTTGAGCCGGGGGTGACCCGGGTCAGCCGATGGTCAGGGCGGTGTCGTCCAGGACGAAGCTGGTCTGCTGCGGGGAGCTGTTCTCGGCGCCCACGAAGGTGAGGGTCACGGTCTTGCCGGACCACGCGGACAGGTCGACCGAGAGGTGCCGGTAGCCGCTGCGGGCGTCGCGGTTGGAGTAGGCGGCCACGGTGGTGGTACCGGCGGCGTCGGCCACCTCGACCTTGAGGGTGTCCTGGGCCTGCCTGGTCCGCTTGGCGGTGTCCACGTGCAGCCAGTACGAGAGGGTCGCCGTGGAGCAGCCGGACGGGATGGTGACGGTCTGCGACAGCCGGTCGGTGTAGCCCTGGCCGTAGCCGTCCAGCCAGGCGTCCCAGGCTCCGGCGTGGCTGGGCTCGGAGCGGGTCTGGTTGTTGATCACGCCGGGCGTGGCCTTCCAGGGGGCGGCCTTGGCGCCGCTCTCGAAGCCCGGGTCGCCGAGCAGCTGGCCGGAGGCGCAGCCGCTGGTGGGGCTGTTGACGGTCCAGCGGAAGGAGGTGCTGCCGGAGGCGCCGGTGCCGTCGGTGGCGGTGACCGTGGCCTGGGCGGTACCGGCCGTGGTGGGGGTGCCGGAGATCAGGCCGGTGCTGCTGATCGACAGTCCGGCGGGCAGTCCGGTCGCCCGGTAGGCCAGGGTCTGTCCGGAGGCCGAGTCGGCGGCGGTGATCTGCAGCGACACCGCCGTGCCCGCGGTGCTGGTCTGGCTGCCGGGATTGGTGACGGTCACGCTGCTGCCCGGCGCGGTCCCGCCGCCTCCGCTGCCGCCGTTCTGGGTGAAGGCGGCGGTGCCGTCGGGCGTGCCCAGGCCGGTGGGGCCGTCGTAGCCGGTCCCGGCGGTGCACAGGTAGCTCGGGGAGCAGGAGGCGGTGGCGCCGGTGGTGACGTCGTTGAGGGCCGACGTGTCGGCGTAGGGGAAGGAGGCCGGGGTCGATCCGGCGGCGGGGGCGCCGGCCAGGGCGTAGACCGAGGCGATGATCGGGGAGGCGGCCGAGGTACCGCCGTAGACGTTCCAGCCGCCGTTGCCGTTGAAGGTGTCGTACACGGCGACGCCGGTGGCCGGGTCGGCGACGGCGGAGACGTCGGCGACGGTGCGCTTGGAGCAGCCGGTGTCGGTCTGCCAGGAGGGCTTGGCGTCGTCCGCCGAGCAGCCGGAGCCGGCGCCCTCGGTGGAGGAGGTGGACCAGACCGACTCGGTCCAGCCGCGCGTGTTGTTCGCGGTGCTGAGCGAGGTGCCGCCGACGGCGGTCACGTACTGCGAGGCGGCCGGGTACTCGACGCCGAAGCCGCCGTCGCCGGAGGAGGCCGTGATGGCGACGCCGGGGTGGTCGTAGTACTCGGTGTCGAAGGTGGTGTCCTGCGGCGATTCGGGGCCGCCGTAGCTGTTGGAGACGTACTTGGCGCCCATGCTGACGGCGGTGTTCACCGCGGTGCCCAGGTCGGCGTCGCTGGCGGAGTCCGATTCGACCAGCAGGATGCGGCAGTTGGGGCAGGTGGCGGAGACCATGTCCAGGTCGAGGGATTCCTCGCCGGTCCAGTCGTCGTCGGCGGGGGCGGGCGAGGGCAGGCTGCCGGCCTGGCCGTCCTGGCCGACCTTCTGGAAGCAGCCGTCGGCGGTGGTGCAGGCGGGGAGCCCGAACTGGCTGCGGTAGACGGCGAGGTCGCCGGCGGCGTTCGGGTCGTCGAAGGCGTCGACCACGGCGACCGTCTGCCCGCTGCCGCCGGAGGCGGCGGCCGATGCCAGGTTGTAGGCGGACTGCAGCTGGCTGGGCCCGTAGCCGGAGACGGCCGCCGCCCGGGAGGCGCCCGCCCTGGCGGTCTGCGGTGTGACGTCGGTGCGCACCAGGGCGTTGCAGGAGGAGTAGTGCACGGGCGCTGGCGGGCAGGCGTTGCGGTAGTCGTGGTGCGCGGCCGAGGCCGACGCTCCGGCGCGGGAGGCCGCGTGGGTCGCCGCGTTGGCCGAGGTGAAGGCGACGACGCCGGCGGCGAGCAGCGCGGCCGCGGATATGGAGGCCACGGCGGTGGTCCGGCCGCGGCCCCTGAGCTTGCGGGACCTCTTCGGCGGTTGTCGGTGCGGGTGCAAGGAAAAGCCCTCCCATGAGGGTGCGGCGAGGTGCGCGGGGGCCCTGCCGGGCTCCGCGTGCCGTGCCGCCTGGGTGGTTGGGGAATGGTCGAACGAGCGGTCCGGGCCCGGACCCCGTGGGCCGATCCGACGCGGGCGCCACCCCTGCGGGTGGCCCCCACCTGGTGGGCGCCGATCGGTGGCATGAACGTAACCGAGGGACTGCTGGGGCTCAAGTGACTCCTGAGAGGGACTCACTTCCATGACAGCCCGGCCTCGGTGAGGGCTCTGCCCCGGGATCGTCGCCCGGCCGCAGGTCCCCTCCCCCACTGCTTGCGCCCGCGCCCGCCCCCGCTCGCCGACGTCTGCGGCCAGGCACCCGCGTGAGCGTGTCGGCGGCGGCCGTGACACGCGCCGGGGCCCGGCGGAGGACGTCCTCCGCCGGGCCCCGGTCCTTGGTGGCTGCTGTTACCAGCGGCCGTACCAGCTCTTGAAGGAGTCCAGGTACGCCGTCGTCGGCGTGCCCACGCCGGTCGCGTCGTCGTAGCCGTGGACCGCGTTCAGGCTGGTGTCCTGGCCGAAGGCGACCAGGCGCACCCGCAGCGAGCCGCTGACCAGGCCGAAGTCGGCGACCGCGCTGAGCGGGGTGGTGGTGTGCTCGGCCTGCCGGTCCACCACGTCGGTGAACAGGCCGGACCGGGCGTAGATCTCCGGGTTGGCGAAGCCGATCGGGTGGCCCTGCGCCTGGATGGCGTCGGCCTGGACGGCCGCGAACGACGGCGAGGAGACGCTGGTGCCGCCGTACCCCGCCTCGCTGTACGGGCTGCCGTCGGAGATGCCGACCAGCACCGAGGTGTACAGGTCGCCGTTCATGGCCACGTCCGGGGTCACCCGCTGCGCGGTGGCGCTGTGGGCGCCGGTCATCAGCGTGTGCGACAGCGCGCTGGGGACGACGCCGGCCTGGTACCAGGGCTGGGCGAAGTCCTGGCTGGTGCCGCCGCCACCGCCGAAGTAGAAGGCGCCGGGGAACGGCGTCCAGCTGGTGCCGTCGGGCGAGAGCGCCGAGCGCAGCGTGCCCATGTCGGTCTCGAAGCCGTACACGCCGGACTTGGTCGCCAGCCCGAGCGCGGTGCCGCCGACCGAGGTCACCCACGGCGACGAGTCCGGCCAGTCGGCCTGCGCGTAGGCGGTGTCCGACTGGCAGTTGGTGCCGGTCGCGGCGGCGAACGGCGAGGAGTCGCCGCAGTCGCCGGCCGAGAAGTTGATGCCGATGCCCTCGATCGCGGCCTGCTCGAAGACCTGGGTGAAGGCGGCGATCTCGGTGCTGGTGATGTCCTGGTCGTCCGTGGTGTGCATGATCTCACCCCACGAGTTGGAGATGACATCCGCGAGGTGGTTGTCGACCACGTCGGATATCGCGCCCAACAGGTCGGTGTCGGTGCAGGAGTTCGCACCCACGTAGACGACGTTGGCGTCCGGGGCGAGCCCGTGCACCATCTCGACGTCCAGCGCCTCCTCCGGGGCCCAGCCGGCCGGGCCGCCGCAGGCGTCCTGGTTGTTCCAGGCGGACTGGTCGACGACCTCGGAGTACTGCCCGGCCTTGAACGGCTTGTCGCCGTGGTTGACCGCGTACTGGTCGGCGTCGGCCAGCATGGTCGAGGAGGCGTAGGCGTCCACGATGGCGACGGTGGCGCCCTTGCCGGTCAGGTGCGAGGCGTTGATGCCGTACGCCTTGCGCTCCTGCGCCGGGTCGAGCGAGCACTGGTCGAAGGCGGTCGTCTTGGTGTAGCCCGCGGGCGCACCGGTGGCGGTCCGCTGGCCCCAGTAGTTCGAGCAGGTCGCCACGGTGGGCAGCCCGCCGCCGCTCCTGCTGCCGGTGCCGGCGGCCGAGGCGTTGGTGCGCACGTAGTCCGGCTTGACGGCCGGGGTGGTGCTGCTCAGGCCCAGCACGCCGAGGACGGCGGAGGAGACCCCGGCCGGGACGACGACGTCGGAGGCGGGAGCGTGGACCAGCTTGCCGCCGACCCGGTACTGGTCGATCCGGGTGCCGAAGGCCCGGGTGATCGCCGCGGTGCTGCCGGAGACGGTGATCTCGTGCTCCGTGGCGCCGGTGACCCGCAGCCCGGCGCCGGTGAGCCACTGCCGTACGGCCGTGATCTGCGCCGGGGAGGCCAGGTACTCGGCCTTGGCCTGGGCGGCCGTCAGGAACTTGCCGTAGAGGGGGTTGGCCCGGCCGTCGATGGTCGGCTCGGACACCTCGGTGGCGTACTGCTGCAGAGAGGCGGAGTTGCGGCCCGCGAGGTAGACCGTGGCCGTGGTCTGCGTGGCGGCGGGGACAACCCCGGCGTCGGCAGTGGCGGTGGCCCAGTCGGGATGGCTGCCTGCCAGCACCTTGGCCTGGGGTGCGGGTGTGTCGGCCTGGGAGGTCCCGGCGAGGGCCAGCGAGGCCCCGACCAAGGCGAACGAGGCGAACGCGACGGTGGCCGTCCGCGTCAACCGTCCGCGTGAGGACTGGTTCTGGTGAATGACGACTCCAGGAGTGAAGGTCTGTCAGAACGTGCTCGGGCGCACGCATGGAACACACATGCGGAATGCTCCCGTGATATGTACAGGGCGATTCACATCATGCGCAAGGGATCGCCACAATCCCCGGCCCGCGCAGCACGGCCGTCAACCGCGCCCCGGCGCCGCTGTCCCGGCCCGGCCGGTGCCGCGGCAGTGCGCGCACCGGCCGTTCCCGCCGCCGTACGCATTGCCGCAGCTCGCCCGGGAGTTGACGGTCAGGCCGGTGAGCCAGTCGGCCGACTCCGGTTGCAGCGCCACGGTGTGCCGGGCGCCGGTGGCGGGGTCGATCACGGCCAGCACCACGGCCGGCGCGACGCCCTCCCCGTCGGTGGCGCGGGAGCCGACCAGCAGCTCCCGCAGGGCGGTGGCCAGCGCCGCGGCCGGGGTGGGGGTCTCGCTCAAGGTGGTGCCCTTCACTCCGTGGTGCCCTTCACTCCGTGGTGGACGGCCGGCTGCGTGCGGCGGGTGGCGGCGGCGGTCAGCCGGTGAACCAGGGGTTCCCGCCGCCCAGCGACCAGACGGAGACCTTGGTGACTCCGAGCGCGGTCAGCACGGCGAGCTTGTCGTCCAGCGCGGTGCTGTCGACGTAGTCGTAGAGGGTGCCGCCGCTGACCCAGCGGATCTCGCCGGACGAGGGGTCGCGGCGGGCGGCGAGGGTCGCGGGGGCGGTCGAGAAGCCGGGGCTCTGCCGCATGGCGCTGTACTGGATGTTGCCGGTGATGTCGTCCAGGTCGCAGGGGTCGGGCGCGCTGATGCCGTACGAGGGCAGCCCGATGACCAGCCGGGACGGGTCGGGCACCTGGCTCTGCGCGTACTGCGTCACCTGCTTGAGCCAGGCCAGCGGGGTGATCGGCAGGCACCGGTCGCCGGGGGCGGTGTCGTACTCCTCGTCGTAGGCCATGATCTCCAGCTCGTCCACGCCCTCGGCGCTGACCGCGGCGTAGTCGTAGAAGGAGGCGGGGCCGGTCATGGCCGGGGCGTCGACCAGGAGCTTCTTGCCCTGGGCGTGCAGCGCGGCGGCGAGCTGGCCGAGGAACGTCCGGTAGTTGCCGAAGTCGGCGGCGCTCCAGGACCAGTAGTCCTCCAGGTCGACGTCGACGCCGCTGAGCCCGTTGGCGGTGACCAGCGAGGTGAGCTGGGAGACGGCGGCGCTGCGGTTGGCGCTGCTGCTCACCAGGGCGTGGACGTCGGCGGTGGTCATGCCCGAGACGGTCGGGTACTGGTAGGCGGAGTGCGCCTTGATGTCGGCGACGTCTCCGGCGCTGTAGGTGTTGCACAGGCCGCCTGCGACGGTCTCCAGGCTTACCTTGCCCTTGCCGGTGACGGTCCAGTACTCGGGCTTGAGCGCGCCGTTCCTGACCCGGTTGTCGGCGTACTCGGTTGGGGCGCTGCACTGGGAGTCCCCGGGCGAGCCGGGGTAGAGCCAGGTCTCCAGCTCGACCCCGGCGGTGGCCGTGGCGGGGCGGGTCCGGGGTGTGGTGGCGGCCGGGGCGTTGGCCGCGGCGGCGCCGAGGGCGGCGACGGCGCAGACCACGGCGACCGCCGTGGACAGGGGGCGACGGGGCATGGGGCATCCCTTCGGAAGGGCGTGCGGGATCGCCGCGCGGGCCGGGGTGACCGGCGCGGCAGGGGGCTGGGCGGTACGGCGGGTGCGCGGCTGCCGGGGTCAGGACACGTCGGTCCAGTAGGGGTCCGAGACCAGGGTGTCCGCGCCGGGCACGGTCGAGGCGGCGGACCAGGAGCCGCCGAGGACGCGGCCGGTGTCCGCGCGGGCGGCCAGGGAGAGCTGGGTGAGGATGCGGTAGCGGTCGCCGCGGTAGACGGAGCGGGTGAACTCGACGACGCGGCCGTCCGCGTCGCGGGTGGTGCGCTCGAGCAGCAGCGCGGGGGCGTGCAGCGGGACGCCGAGCAGTTCGGCCTCGGCCTCGTCCACCACGGTCGGTTCGATGATCTGCGCGGCGTCGGCGAGCAGGATGCCGTAGCCGCGTCCGAGGAGTTGGTAGAAGGAGTCGTTCTCCAGGTCGCGTGCGGTCAGTCCGGGGACGAGGGCGCGGGGGACGTGCAGGGTCTCCACCGCCATCGGGTCGCCGTCGACGTACCGCAGCCGGGTGATCCGCAGGACCTCCTCGGCGGGCGACACCTGCAGCCGCCGGCCGATCCTGGGACCGGCCGGGAGGCTGCGGAAGTCCACCGTGCTGCTGGTCCAGTCGCCGTCCACGCCGGTCGGGGCGAGGGCCGGGCCGCCGCCCTGGGTGAGCTGCTGCGCGACCTTGGCCCTGGCGACGAACACACCGCGGCCGTGCTCGCGCACCAGCAGTCCGTCGCGCACCAGGTCGTCCACCACCGAGCGCAGGGTCGGGCGGGAGACCTGGAGCTCCTCGCACAGCTGGCGCTCCCCGGGGATCGGCGCCCCGACCCGGGTCTCCTCCACCAGGTCCAGCAGATGCGCGCGGATCCGTTCGCGCTTCTGCCAGCGGCCCTCGCTGACCATATGCTTACCAATCCTCCCGGCGCACGGCTGTCGTCAGCGCAACATTACCCCTCCCTTCCTGGTAGATGAGCGGTTCGGCGTTGATCCGATGATGGCCCACGGCAGACCAACTGGTCAATAAGTGGTCAGTAATTCTTGGCCGCACCGGTGTGCTGGTAGGCGGGGTAGGTCAGGTAGCCGGCGTCGCCGCCCTGGTAGTACGTGGCCTCGTCCACCGGGGCGAGCGGCAGACTGGTGCGCAGCCGCTCGACCAGGTCGGGGTTGGCGATGAAGGACCGGCCGAAGCTGATCAGCTCCGCGCCCAGCCCCAGCCACCGGTCGGCCTCGGCCCGGCCGGTCTGCTTGGGCCCCATCGGCAGCACCGGGTTCATCACCAGCGTGCCCGGCCAGGCCCGGCGCAGGCCGAGCAGCAACTCCTCCTCGCTGGTGGCCTCCAGGTGGACGTAGGCGAGGTCCAGCCGGGCCAGCTCGGTCAGCAGCGCCCGGTACAGCTCGGCCACCTCGGTCTCCTGGACGCCCCAGAAGGTGCCGCCGGGCGAGAGCCGGATGCCGGTGCGCTCGGCCCCGATCGCCTCGGCGGTGGCCGCCACGGCCTCCACCGCGAAGCGGATCCGGTGGGCGATCGGACCGCCGTAGCCGTCCGTGCGCAGATTGGCATTGCTGGAGAGGAACTGCGAGATCAAGTAGCCGTTGGCGCCGTGGAGTTCGACGCCGTCGAAGCCCGCGTCCACAGCCCGGCGGGCGGCCCGGGCGTAGGACAGCGCCTGCTCGGGGACCTCGGCGGCGGCCAGGGCGCGCGGCACCGGCGCGGGCCGGGGCCCGCCGGGGGTGAACACCTCGCCCACGGCGGCGACCGCCGAGGGGCCGACCGGCTGCAGCCCGGTGGCGTCCGGGTGGGAGACGCGTCCGCTGTGCATGATCTGGGCGAAGATCCGGCCCCCGTTGGCGTGGACGGCCTCGGTGACCTGCCGCCAGGAGGCCGTCTGCCCCTCGGTGTGCAGGCCGGGCGTGCCCGGGTTGGACTGCCCGAGCAGGCTGGGCTGCACGCCCTCGGTCACGATCAGCCCGGCGGTGGCCCGCTGCGCGTAGTAGGTCGCCATGGACGGCGTCGCCAGGCCCCCGGCGGCGGCCCGCACCCTGGTCATGGGGGCCATCACCAGGCGGTTGGGGAGGGTCATCCCGCCGAGCCGGTAGCGGGTGAAGAGAGTGGTCACGTCGGGCTCCTTCGTCGGTCGTGCGCACCTTTCCGGGCGCACTCGCTACGCTAGAACCTGACATAGACGTCAGATGCAAGCTGTGCCGGGACGACCGAGGGAGCAGGACCGCCATGAAGCAGGACCGCCGTGCGCATCGGTGAACTCGCGGCGCGGGCCGGGGTGAGCGTCCGCTCCCTGCGCTACTACGAGGAGCAGGGGCTGCTCACCAGCGTCCGCGCGACGAGCGGGCAGCGCCACTACACCGACGAGGAAGTGGAGCGGGTGGCCTTCATCCAGCGGCTCTACGCCGCCGGGCTGTCCAGCCGCACCATCGCCGAACTGCTGCCCTGCGTGGACTCCCCCAGCCAGGAGAACTCCGACGCCGCGCTGGAGCGGATGGCGCAGGAGCGCGACCGCCTCTCCGCGCACATAGCGGACCTGGCGCGCACCCGGGACGCCCTGGACGCCCTGATGGCCACGGCCCGAGCGCACCGCGAGCAGTTCCGCGCCGAGCAGCTCCGCACAGGGCAGCACCGCGCCGGGCACCGGGCCGCCGTCGCGGGCTGACCGCCGCCGGCTGCGGCTGCACCTGGGGACACGGCCGCCGGGAGCCGGGCGTTCAACGGCGCGGCCGGGGTTCCGGCACCGCCGCCACACCGGCCGTCCGCCCGTTCACCGCCCGCAGTTTGACCGTTGGTCGCGTTCACTCACCCATTCGGCGGCGGTCGCTCAACCGCGCGCCGCCGCGTTCACGCCGTTCGCCGCCGGCGGTGGACCAGGCCGTACCGGCCGGAGCCGGAGCTTCCTACGGTTCCGGAACAGCCGCACCGCAGCAGCTCACGCCGTTGCCGCGGCCCCGGACGCAGCTACCAGGACGGTGACATCGTGAGCCAGGCCCTGGCCGAAAGGCCGCTCATTGCGAACTCCCCGCTGTCACCCGCGCGGGCCCTCGGCCAGCCGGTCCAGCGGATCCAGCCCGGCCTGCGGGTCGTGGACCGCCCGCGCCGGGAGGCCGCCCCGCGCCCCACGGGCCGGGTGGACGACGCCGCCATGCGCGCCCTCTACCGGGACCACCGCACGCCCCTGCTCAACTTCGTCATGTCGCTGGTCCACGACCGGCAGCGGGCGGAGGACGTGGTGCAGGAGACCTTCCTGCGGCTGTGGCGCCACCCCGAGGCCCTGATCGACCAGGAGCGGTCCATCCGGCCGTGGCTGTTCACCGTGGCCCGGCGGATCGTCATCGACGCCAAGCGCGCCCAGTCCGTGCGCCCGGTGGAGACCGACGACTCGGACCTGGCCTACCGGGGCTGCGACGACGACGCCATCGACCGGGTGACCACCCGGACCGCGTTCGTCGAGGCGCTCAACTCGCTGAGCGCCTGCCACCGGGCGGTGCTGGTGGAGCTGTACTACCTGGGCTGCTCGGTCGCCGAGACCGCGGACCGGCTGGGAATCCCCCAGGGGACGGTCAAGTCGCGCAGCCACTACGCCCTGCGGCAGCTGCGCGAGAGCCTGCTGCGGCGCGGCGTCCTCGCCTAGACCCCGGCCCGGGTGAACCCCCGGGGCACGGCAGGCGTGGTACCGGGTGGGACGGGCGCGGTCCCGGAGCGGATCGCGGACGGGACGAGCAGACGACGAGTAGACGAGCAGACGAGAGTGGCGGGGAGCGTCCGATGAACGCAGTGGTCTCACCCTCCGGAGACTTCACCCCGCGTCCGACCGCCGGGGAGCCTGTGGCGTCCAATGTGCGATGGCTGACGCAGCGACAGGAGCAGACGCCGGTGACCGAGGCGGAGGACGGCTGGTCGGCCTGGCGCATACCGGCCGGCATCTGGCTGACGCCCGGCCCCGGCGAGCCCGGGCGGGCGGCGGCGGTCGCCCGGCTCCGGCCCGAGGCGCGGCGTCCCGCCCTGGTCGTGGAGGCCCCCGGGCCGAGCCGGGAGGTGGTGCGGGCGGTGGAGTCCGCGCTCGACCTGCTGCCCCCGGCCGCCCCGCACACGGTACGGCTGGTGCTGCCGCTGGTGGGCGCCGCCCTCGGCCAGGACCTCGCCGACCGGCTCGGGCTTGACCTGATCGCCCCCAACGGCCACCTGCTGCCCGCCGCCGACGGCCTGCTGGCCGTCACCGGCTTCCACCCCGAACGGCCCGAGGCGTTCTGGCAGTGGCAGCACTACCGTCCCGGCCGCCCCGCCGAGCCCTGCGGCGCGCTGCACCCCTCGCCCGCGTGGGAGGCCGCGCTGCTCGGACAGGCGGTCGCCCCGGGCCGGGTGCCACGGGTACCGGAGATCCTGCTGAAGCGGGTCGCCGCCGGCGTGGTCCTGCACCGCGCGGGCGAGTCCACCACGACCCTGCTGCGCTCGGCCGCCTCCCTGCCGCCCGACCCCGACCGGCTCACCGTGCTGGCCCGCGCCCACGGCCGCGATCCGGCCATGCTGGCCGCGCTGGCCGCCCTGGCGGACGCCATCGCCCTGCTCGGAACCCGCTGCGGGGTACGGCTGTTGTGGTCGCACGCGGCGGCGGCCCTGCAGGGCGACCTGCAGCGGCTCTGCGACCGGCGCGGGCTGCAGATCATCGCCCCGGACGGCGACATCCAGCCCTGCGACGTCACCGCCCTGCGCTCAACGCGAGCCGACGGCGACGGCACCTGGGTGCTGTTCACCCCCGCCGCGGCCCCCCAGAGCCTCGGCCCGGTCCTCGACGCCCCCGGCACAGCCCAACCCCCACGGACCCGCCGGAGCCGACGTCCACCCCCGACCCGACGCCCCCGGCGCCGACCATGCAGGTGGTACGCGGCTCCACCGGGGACCTGCCTCCGGCCGGACCGGCACTCCCACTGCCGGTCACGGCCCGATCGGCTGCTCCAACCATCTTCCCCAGCGCATCATTTGACACTTCATCATTTACGGTCGCCCCCAGGGGGTCAGCCCCCGGAGCAGCCCCGCTCGAGACACCCACGACCGTCCCCTCCGCGCCCACGGCGTCAGCGCCCGCAGCTCCCACGAGCTCAACCCCCCTGGCTCCTAAGGCCGCTGGTTCCGCGCCAACGGGTTTGGAACCCGGGGCTTCCTCGCCCGCCGCTCCCGCGCCTGCGGAGTCACTCACCGGAGCTCCCGCGGCGGCGAGGTCCGTGCCCGGCGCCTCCGCGCCCGAGCCCTCGGTAGCTGCGGGTTCAACACCCACGCAGCCAGTTCCGCCGTGGGTCACTGCGGCGCAGCCCACTCCCCCGTGGGCCACTGCGAAGCAGACTGCTCCGGCACGGCCCGTCCACGCCCCGACCGCCCCGGTAGCGGCCAACCCGGCGCAGCCGGACCAGGCGCTGTCCGCCCCGACGCAGCCCGGGCCGGGACAGGCCGGTCACGCGCGACCCGCTGCCAGGCAGCCCGACAACGCGTCGGCCATCCCGGCGCAGCCCGCGCCGCCCCACCACGGCCCCGCGCAGCCCACCCCGACGCATCCCGCCGCGCACGGGTCCGCCCCCGCGCAGCAGCCGAACCACGCGTCGGCCATCCCGGCCCAGCCCGAGCCAGGACAAGCCGGTCCGGCGCAGCCCGTGCTGCCGCAACCCGCCCTGCCGCAGCCCGCCGCAGGGCAACCCGAGGCGGGGCGGGCCGGTGAGGGGCAGCCCGACGTGCCGGTCGTTCCGGCTGAGGCGGCCTCGGGACCGTCCACGCCAGTGCCCCCGGCCGAGCCGGTGCGGGTGCGGGTGGGGGTGGGGCGGGACCATGCGAGTACGGGTGAGGAGCGGCGGCGGTACCGCGAGCAGGCGGGGGCGCAGCACGAGCGTCATGTGGTGGCGGTGGCGCGGGCGCTGGCGCAGCGGCCCGCGCTGCGCGGGGGCGCGGTCCGGCCCTCCCGCGAGGCGGAGGACGTGACCGCCGCCGACCTCGCCGCCCTGCGGGCGTACCTGTGCGGCGAGCCGTCCGACCTGGACCAGCGGCTGCGTACGGCCGATCCGTCCGACGCGCTGGCGCACACCGCCTGTGCGCTGTCGGGGCTGCGGGTGCTGCCCGCCTGCCGGGGCGCGGTGTTCCGGGCCGCCCGGCTGGCCCCGGCGCTGCTGGAGCGCTACCGGCCGGGCCTGGTGCTGCTGGAGCCGGGCTTCACCGCCGCGACGACGTCCGCGCCCGATCCCACCGCCGAGCCCGACGCCGTCGTCTACGTGCTGTGGTCGCAGACCGCCCGGCGGACCGGCTGGCTGGACGCCACCGGCTCCGACGCGGAGGTGGTGTTCCCGGCCGGGACGGAGTTCCTCACCCTGGCGGTCGAGCCGGCCCCGGCGGGCTGGTCGGACGGCCCCTGCACGCTGGTCCACCTGCGGGAGCACCGGCGTCCGGGCGCGGCCGGGCCGGACGTCGTGCCACTCGACGAGGCGGACCGGACGCTGTTGGCCCGGCTGCGGGCAGCCGTCGCCGCCCGGGTGGCGGAGCGTGCGGCGGGGGTCGCGGAGGCCGAGCGGGACGCCGACGGCTCGCCCGCCGCGCCCGTCCCGGCGCGGTCGCTGCCCCGGCACGGGTTCGCGCTGGGCCTGGACGACCGGGGCCTGCCCTTCCTGCGGGCCTGAAGGATGCTGTGCGCACACCAACCCCTCGCCCCCGCGCGGACGGAGACCCGACATGACCGCCGACACGACCACCGACCTGACCGCCCCGGAACTGCGCGACGCGAGCTGCCACCGGCTGCTGCTGGCCCTGGCCGGGCGGCTGCCCGACCGGGAGCTGCGGCACGCCCGGGGCCTGCTGGCCGACGGCGAGACCGCCGGTGCGGCCGCGCTGGTCCTGGACGGGCTGGCCGAACACGGCACCGCCGTCACCCGGGAGGAGCTGGGCGCCGCGCTGCGGCTGGCCCCGGGCCCGGACGAGCGGGAACCGGAGTCGGAGTCGGACGAGCGCGGGCCGGACGCCGGGGCCGACGCCGCCGAGCGGTTCCTGCTGGTGGCCGAACCGCCGGACCTGGCCTGCGTCTTCGCCGCGACCGGCCCCGGCGCGGTCCGAGGCCCGGACGCGGTGGACGATGCGCTGGTGCTGGCCGTGGAGGCGAGCGCGGGCGGGGTCGCCGGGGTGTGGCGGTGCTGGCGGCTGCCGGTCTTCGCGGACGAGCGGGAGCGGCGGGTCTATGTCGTCCAGACGGACGATCCGGCGTCCGCCCCGGCGCTGGCGGGCGCGCTCTACGACGCGCTGGAGGCGGTCGGCGAGGAGCAGGCGGGGGTGGAGGTGGTCGGGCTGGACCAGGAGGTGTCCGGCTACCAGCGGCAGGCCCTGGATGCGGCGCTGCTGCTGTGGGCGAGCGGCGCCACCGGCGAGCCGCCGTTCCAGCTGGCGCGCGTCTACGACCTGGTCGATCCGGTGCTCGGGCCGGGCTTCACGGTGGACCACCCGGTGCTCGACGACGCCGAGGAGCGGGCCCGGGTGCTGGACTACCTGGCCTCGGGGGTGCCCGTGCTGAGCACCACCGCGCGGACGCCGGACCCGCTGGACCGGGAGGCGGGGGACGCCGTGCCGTCCAGCTTCCTCACCGACGGCGAGTGGATCTGGACCGAGGCGGTGGGCTACTTCCTGGAGCGGCACGGCCTGGCCCCCGATCCGGGTCTGCTGGCGCACATCCGCTACGCGGACTACGCCGTACCGGAGTTGGACCAGGAGACGGCGTCCCGGGCGGCCGAGTACCTGCTGCGCCCGCAGCCGGACGCGGCCCCGGTCTGGACCGCGCCCGGCCGCTGAGGCCGGTCCCGGCGGCGGTTCAGGTCGCCGCCGGGACGTCTTCGGGGAGCAGCAGCCGCAGCTGCTCCAGGGTGGCGGCCAGTCCGGCCAGCCGACCCGCTTGGCGGGTGGTCATGGCGTCCAGGACCTGCCGGGCGTAGCGGGCGTTGCCGAAGCTGCGGTCCCGGGGGACGGCCTCGAAGTGCCGCCGCAGCAGGGCGAGGGCGGGCTCGGCGATCTCGTAGCCGGAGTCGGCGGCGCTGCGGAGCAGGATGGTGACCAGTTCCTGCGGCGCGTAGTCCTCGAACTCGATCCGGCGGGAGAAGCGGGAGGCCAGGCCGGAGTTGGCGGCCACGAAGGCGTCCATCTCCTCGGCGTAGCCGGCGGCGATCACCACCACCTCGTCGCGGTGGTCCTCCATCAGCTTCACCAGGGTGTCGATGGCCTCACGGCCGAAGTCGGCGCCCGAGCCGCCGCGCGGGGCCAGGGTGTACGCCTCGTCGATGAACAGCACGCCGCCCCGGGCGCGGTCGAAGGCGTCGCGGGTGCGCTGGGCGGTCTGGCCGACGAACTCGCCGACCAGGTCGGCGCGGGCCACCTCGACCAGCTGGCCGCGTGCCAGCACGCCCAGCGCGGTGAGCAGTTGGCCGTACAGCCGGGCCACGGTGGTCTTGCCGGTGCCGGGGCCGCCGGAGAACACCAGGTGCCGGGAGAGCGAGGGGACGGGCAGCCCGGCCTGTTCGCGCTGGCGGGCCACGGCGATCACGTTGACCAGGTCGGAGACCTCGCGTTTGACCTCGGCCAGGCCGACCATGGCGGCGAGCCGGTCGCGCAGTTCCTGGACGCCGCCCTGGTCGGCGCCGCGCGCGGCCGCGCCGACGGCGGAGGCCGGACCGGGGCCGAGATCCTCGGGCAGCAGCCGGACCAGGTCGGCGTCGCCGGCGGCGGGCAGGGCGCCGAGTCGGCGCGCCTGGCGGCCCACCATGTCCTCGAAGACCTGCCGCGCGGTGCGGCCGTTGCCGAAGTGCTCGTTGCGCGGGATGCGGTCGAAGTGCGCGGCCAGGGCCGCCCGGGTGCTGTCCTGAAGGACGTAGTGGTGCCGACCGCACTCGCGCTCGACGATGGTGACCAGCTCGGCGGTGGTGTAGCCGTCGAACTCGACGGTCCGGGTGAAGCGCGAGGTCAGGCCCGGGTTGGCGGCGAGGAAGCCGCGCATCTCGTGGGAGTAGCCGGCGGCGATGACGACCACGTCGTCGCGGTGGTCCTCCATCAGCTTCACCAGGGTGTCCACCGCCTCCCGACCGAAGTCGGGGCCCGAGCCGTCCTTGCCGGAGAGGGTGTACGCCTCGTCCACGAACAGCACCCCGCCGCGCGCGGAGTCGAAGACCTCGGTGGTCTTCAGCGCGGTGCCGCCGACGACCTGCGCGACCAGGTCGGCGCGGGAGACCTCGACCACGTGGCCGAGCCGCAGCACGCCGAGGGCGCGCAGGATCTGCCCGTAGAGCCGGGCGATGGTGGTCTTGCCGGTGCCGGGCGGCCCGGCGAAGACCAGGTGGCGGCTCATCGGCGGGGCGGGCAGCCCGGCCGCGGCCCGGCGCTGGGCCAGCAGGTTCAGGCTGACCAGGCCGGACACCTCCTGCTTCACCCCGGCCAGGCCGACCAGGCTGTCCAGTTCGGCGAGCAGCTCGGGCAGGGTGGGCGGGGCCGGTTCCGGCGGCTCCTCGGCCGGGCCGGGGTCGGCGCTGTCGCCGGGCCGGGCAGGGGCGCGCTGCGTGGCGGGCGGGCCGTCGGACGCGGCCGGGCCGGGCTGCTGGGCCCGGCCGGGCGCACCGGCCGCCGGTCCCCGCGCCGGGCCGATCGCGGCGCCCGGGCCGTTCGCGGTGCCCGGGCGGCCGGGCGGTCCGGACGGCCCGGCGGAGCCCGAGGAGCCCGGCGAGCCGGTGATGCCGGGGATGCCCGGGGTGTCCGGGCGGCCGTTGCCGTCGCTGGTCAGCGCCTCCACGGTGAGCCGGCCCCCGTCGGCGTGGCGGCGCAGCCCGGCGCCGGAGTTGCCGCGGCTGGTGCAGCCGCGCAGGGTCACCGGCTCGCCGGTGTGGACGGCGATGCCGTCGCCTCCGTTGGACTCGGTGACGCAGTCGACGAGCGCGGCCCGGGCGGCGTCGCCGAGGTGGACGCCGTCGCCGCCGCAGCCGTGCACCCGGGTGCGGGTGAGGGTGACGTCGCCGCCCTCCTCGACCGCGATGCCGTGCAGGGCGGCCCCGGACACCTCGCAGTCGCGGAAGACGCCCAGGCCGCCCGCGGCGACCAGGACGCCCGCGTCGGAGCCGCCGAGCATCCGGGAGTGCTGGACCATGGGGTTGCCGCCGTCGGAGGTGGCGACGGCGGCGAAGCGGGTGCCGGTGATCTCGCACTCCTCGATCCGGCCGCGCCCCTGCTCCAGCACGATCACGCCGTGGCCCTGGCAGCCGTCGACGGTCATCCGCAGCAGCAGCGGGTTGGCGCCGCCGCGGATGCCCACGCCGTGGCCGCGCACGTCGCGGATGCGCAGCCCCTCGAAGGCTCCCCCGGCGTTCTCCCCGCAGACGACGGCCACCTCGGCGCAGTCGCTGATCTCGCCGTCCAGGAACACCGGGGCGGCGTCGGCGACCCACACCGCAGGGGCCTGGGCCTCGCTGATGGCGCAGCCCTCGAAGCGCCCCCGGGCCTGGGCGGTGACGGTGACGGCGTGGCCGCGGGTGCGGCGGACGGTGCAGCGGCGCAGGACGGGGTCGGCGCGGTCGCTCAGGGCCACGCCGTGGCCCGCGACGTCCTCGACGGTGCAGTCCTCCAGGACCGGCCGGGCGCCGGAGGTGATGTGCACGGCGGTGTCGTCCACGTCGTGGACCAGGCAGGAGCGGACGGTGGTGGTGCTCTCCTCCTCGAAGGCCAGCGCCGGGCCGCCGGTGCGGGAGATGTCGCAGGACTCGACGGTGCCCCGGGCGCGGTCGGCGGCGCAGACCGCGTTGCCCGCGACCCGGCGGATCCGGCAGTCGCGGACGACCGGGTCGGCGGCGGCGGAGATGACCACCGCCGAGGCCCCGATGTCCTCCAGGGTGCAGCCGTCCAGCAGGGCCTGGCCGCCCAGGGCGACCACGCCGGCCCCACCGGGGTTGGTGATGTGGCACGCGTTCAGCACCACCACGGCCTCGGCCCGGGCCAGCAGCGCCGCCCAGGCGTCGGCGGCCAGCCGGCACTGCTCCAGGGTGAGCCTGCCGCGGACCCCGTCGACGGCCGGGGCCTGCCCGTCCGAGCCGGCCAGGGTGAGGCCGCAGACGGTGGCCGCCTCGGCGGCCATCACCAGCACGCTGCCGGTGGGGGCCTCGACCAGCACCTCGCCGCCGTCCGGCCCCGGTTCGGCGCGCAGCGTGACCGGGACGGTCAGCGTCAGCGCTTCGCGGTAGCGGCCGGGGGCGACGCTGATGACCGCGCCCTCGCGGGCCACGGCCAGGGCCGCGCCGATGGTGCGGTGGGCGTCCGGCCCGGTCGGCGCGACGGTGAGCAGTTGCCGGCTCACCGCCGCCGCCCCGGTCCGCCGTCGGCCTGCGGCCGGGGCGCGGGGGCGCGCCCGGTCCGGTCCTCGGGGTTGTCGCGTACGGCCACGGGCGGCCACCTCCCGGCTGCGGCGGTTGGACGGTCAGGTCTGGTGAGCGGTCAGGTCTCGTACAGCGGGGCCGTGTCACGGTCCGCACCTCCTGGCACGGACGCCGGGGCGTCCCGGTTCACCGGGTCGCCGCCGTCCGGCCGGTCAGCCCTCCCCGACCAGGGCGGTCTGGATCAGCGCGGCGCCGCGACGGGTGACCAGCTGGGCGCGGCCCGGGGGCAGCCGCCGGGGCATGGTGGAGCCCAGGAACGGGCCCTCCTCGCGCGGGGTGGACAGCATCAGCCCGGGGGTGCCGAGGTCCCACAGCCGCCGCAGCACCGGATCGCCCATGGAGCGCCCGGCCCCGGCGCTGGCCCGGGCCACGACCAGGTGCAGGCCGATCTCGTTGCCCTGCGCGAGCAGGTCCATCAGCGGCGCCAGCGGCGTGTCCATCGGCGAGGAGAGCAGGTCGTAGTCGTCCACCAGGACGTACAGGGCCGGGCCGACCCACCAGTCCCGCAGCCGCAGCCGTCCGGGGGCGACGTCCGCGCCGGGCACCCGCTCGCGCAGGATCGACACGGCCTCCTTGACGTTGCCGGCCAGCGCGCCGCTGGACACCGAGTAGCCGAGCTGGTGCTCGGCCGGGACGACGTCGTACAGGTCGCGGCGGGTGTCGGCGAGCAGCACCCGGGCCTGGTCCGGGGTGTAGCGCCCGGCGACGGCGCGGGCGACCAACCGCAGCAGGTTGGTCTTGCCCATCTCGGTGTCGCCGAAGACCATCAGGTGCGGTTGCAGTTCGAAGTCGTGCCAGACGGTGGCCAGGGCGGCCTCGTCCAGGCCCAGCGGCACCCTCAGGTCGCCGCCGGGCGGCGGGAGTTCGGCGACCTGCAGCACCTGCGGCAGCAGCCGGACGGCGGGCGCGCCCGGGCCGGGCCACGCCTGCCCGACCTCCTCGACCAGCTCCCGGGTGGCCTCGGGCAGTCCCGCCGCGGAGGGCTTGCCGTCGATCCGGGGCAGCGCGGTCAGGAAGTGCATGGCGTCCTTGGTCAGCCCGCGCCCGGGCTGCTCCGGGACGCCCGCCGCCAGCCGGGGGCTGACCTCGGAGTCGATGTGGTCGGGCAGCCGCAGCTCGAACTTGGTGGCCAGCTGGTCCCGCAGCCAGGGGCGGATCTCGCTCCAGCGGACGCCGGTGACCACCAGGTGGATGCCGTAGGTCAGGCCGCGCGCGGCCAGCTCCTGGATGGCGGTCTCCAGCGACTCGAAGTCGGCGTGCAGCGTGAACCAGCCGTCGATGACCAGGAACACGTCGCCGTACGGGTCGTCGGCGAAGCCGCCCTGGCGGCGCAGTTTGCGGTAGGCGGCCATGGACTCGACTTCGTGCACCCGGAAGGTCTCCTCGCGCTGCTTGAGCAGCCCGACCATCTCGGCCACGGTCCGGGTCACCTTCTCCGGTTCGAGGCGGCCGGTGACGCTGCCCAGGTGCGGCAGGCCGCGCAGCGTGGAGAGCGTGCCGCCGCCGAAGTCCAGGCAGTAGAACTGCACTTCGCGCGGGGTGTGCAGGAGCGCCAGGGACAGCAGCAGGCTGCGCACCAGGGTGCTCTTGCCGGACTGGGCGCCGCCGGCGATGCCCACGTGCCCTGCGCCGCCGGAGAGCTCCGCCACCAGCAGGTCGCGGCGCTGGTCGCCGGGGCGGTCCACCACGCCCACCGGCACCCGCAGTTCGCCCCGGTGCGGCGAGCCCAGGGCCTGCAGCCCGAGCACCGGGTCCTCGTCCAGCGGCGGCAGGATCTCGTCCAGCAGCGGCGGATCGGACAGCGGCGGCAGCCACACCTGGTGCGCGGGCGGGCCCTGGTCCCGGAGCCGGTCGATCAGCACCTGCATGACGCTCTCGCCGCCCTCCTCCGCCGGGGTCTGCGTGGCGGCCTCGGCGGCGGCCGTCTCGGCGGCTTCGGCGGCCTGTTCCTCGGCCCCGGTCGGCCGCGGCTCCAGGAAGCGCGCGGTGTACGGCACGATCTGCTGCTGGATCACCGCCTTCTGCAGTACCGGCCGGTCGCGGCCGGACGGCCCACTGACGTAGGCGGCCTTGAACCGGACCAGGCTGGAGGTGCCGGTCTTCAGGTAGCCGTTGCCGGGCGCGGACGGCAGCTCGTACGCGTCGGTGACGCCGAGCACGCTGCGGCTCTCCGCCGCCGAGAAGGTGCGCAGGCCGATCCGGTACGACAGGTGCGACTCCAGCACGTGCATCCGGCCCTCGTCCACGCGCTGCGAGGCCAGCAGCAGATGGATGCCCAGGCTGCGCCCGAGCCGGCCGATCATCACGAAGAGGTCGATGAACTCCCGCTTGGTGGTGAGCAGTTCGCTGAACTCGTCGACCACCAGGTAGAGCGTCGGCAGCGGGTCCAGTGGAGCGCCGCTCGCCCGGGCCTTCTCGTAGTCGTGGATGGAGCTGTGGTTGCCCGCGCGCCGCAGCAGCTCCTGGCGGCGGTTCATCTCGCTGGTGATGGCGTCGTGCATGCGGTCCACCAGCGGCAGTTCGTCCGCCAGGTTGGTGATCACGGCCGAGGTGTGCGGCAGGTCGTCCAGGCCGAGGAAGGTCGCGCCGCCCTTGAAGTCCACCAGGACGAAGTTCAGCACCTCGGACGAGTGCGTGACGGCCAGCGCCAGTACCAGGGTGCGCAGCAGTTCGCTCTTGCCGGAGCCGGTGGCGCCAATCAGCATGCCGTGCGGGCCCATGCCGCCGCGCGCCGCCTCCTTGATGTCCAGCTCGACCGGGGTGCCGTCGTCGGCGACGCCGATCGGCACCCGCAGCTGGTCCCAGGTGGAGCGGGCGCGCCAGCTGACCGCCGGGTCCAGGGTGCGGGCGTCGCCGAGGCCCAGCAGCGCGGTCAGGTCGATGTCGGTGGCCAGCGGCTGGGCGGTCTCGGCGGACCTGCCGAGCCGGAACGGGGCGATCACCTCGGCCAGGGCGGCGCTGCGGGCCGGGCTGAGCACGCCGGGCACGCAGATCTCCTCGAAGGTGTCCTTGCCGGCCCGGTCGGCGCCGACCACCTCCACCCGCTCGGGCGCGGTCCGCAGCCGCAGCGAGGTCCGGGCCGCCTTCCACGGCAGGCCACCGCCGACGTCCAGCAGCACCGCGTTGCGGTAGCCGGCGGTCGCGGCCTGGGATCCCTCGGTGAGCCGGGCGCCGTCGAGGACGATCACCACGTACGGTTCGCCGGGGTTGGGCGGCTGCCGGGGGTCGAACCGGGGCCGGTCGCGGAACTGGTCGCCGCCGAGCAGGTTCTCCAGCTCGATGTAGCTGCTGCTGACCAGCCGGACCTGGCCGGACGCGTCGCGCTCGGAGGGGTGCTGGGCGTGCGGGAGCCACTTGACCCACTCCCAGTCCTGCTCGCGGTCGGGCGAGACGCAGACGGCGATCCGCAGGTCCTCCGGGGCGTGGAAGGTGGCGAGTTCGGCGACCATCGCCCGGACCATGCCCCGGGAGACCTCCTCGTCGCCCTGGAACAACACCCGGCCGAAGGCCCGCAGGTACACCGGGATCGGCAGCCCCGGCACCGTGCCGTAGGCGCTGATGAAGCGGCGCAGCGCGCTGGCGCACAGCGGCTCCAGGTCCTCCACCGGCTTGGTCTGCGGCGGCTTCAGCTGGACCGACAGCCGCTGCGGGCCGGTGCCGATGCGCACCTCGGCGAAGTCCGGGTGGTTGCTGCGGCGCTCCCACAGCCGGCGGCTCAGCGCCAGCGACCACAGCGACTCCGGGTCGGGGTGGATCCAGGCCGTCGCCTCGCGCTGCTCGTCGGTCATCGCCCGCACCTTGCGGCGGACCTGGCCCAGGTAGCGCATGTAGTCGCGGCGCTCGGCGCGCAGCTTGCCCTTGCGGTCGCCGCCGGAGCGCCCGAGGCTGCCGGCCATCATGCCGACGCTGGACATCGCCATCATCCCGGCCGAGAGGTAGCTGAGCGTGTGGTTGCTGCCGGGCTGCGCGAAGAACAGCATCGACGCCCCCGAGCCGGCGGCCATCGGCAGCATCATCAGCGTGCTGCCCAGGCCGCCCCGCCCGGACTCCGGCAGCGCCGGGGGCTCCTGCAGCACCAGTTCGCCGCGCGGCAGGGGCGGGACCTTGCGCCGCGGTGGCCGTTCGAAGACCACAGTGGTCACGGCTGCCTCCTTCGTCCATCGTTCCGGGACTGGCGCGACCGGCTCCCGGCCCGCAAGGGGAAGCACGTCCGAACCCGCGGCCGGGTTCGAGCGTGTCCCCAGAGGCGAGCCCCTCCCCGGCCGCGGCAGCCGCCGCCCGTCCGCCCAGCAGCCCGAGGTGACCGAGAAGATGCCGAACGACCTGTGCCGACTGATCCTGGTGGCGGCCGACCGGACGCTGGACGTGGCGGTCCCGGCCGACGTGCCGATCTGCTATCTGCTGCCGACGCTGCTGCGGCACGCCGGGGCCGGGCTCCCGGACGAGGGCGCGGTCCACGACGGCTGGGTGCTGCAACGGCTCGGCGAGGATCCGCTGGAGGAGGACGCCACCGCCGCCGAGGCGGGGCTGCGCGACGGCGACCGGCTGTACCTGCGGCCGCGCCAGGAGCGGCTGCCCGCCGTCGACTTCGACGACCTGGTGGCCGGGATCGCCGACGGCATCCGGGACCGCCCCGACCGCTGGACGCCGCAGCTGACCCGGTGGATGTTCCTGGGCCTGCTGGGCGCGGCACTGCTGGCCGGGCTCGGCCTGCTGCTGCTCCCCGGCGCCCGGCCGCCGCGCTGCACAGCGGCGGCCGCCACCGCGCTGTTCCTGCTGGTCAGCGCCGCCCTGTCGGACCGGCTGGCGCGCGACCGGGCCGGTGCGGCGGTGCTGGGCTGCGCCGCACTGCCCTGTGCGGCGCTGTCCGGGCTGCTGCTGCGGGCACCGGGCCACGGGCACGGGGCGGGCGGCCGGGAGCTGCTGGCCGGGTGCGCGGCGGTGCTGGTCGCGGCCGTCCTGGCCGGGCTGGGCGTCGGCGGCAGCCGGCGGCTGTTCGCCGCGGCCGGCCTGGCGGCCGCGTTCACCGGGGTCGGCGCGCTGGTCACCGGCGTGGCCGGCGGCAGCGCGGCCGGGGGCGCGGCCTGCACCGCCGTCCTGGCGCTGGCGCTGAACCCGCTGGTGCCGACCGTCTCGTTCCGGCTGGCCGGGATGCGGGTGCCGCCGCTGCCGGTCGGCGTGGAGGAACTGCTGCGCAACACCGAGCCGTTGAAGGCGGACGAGCTGCGGGCGGGCGCCCGCGCGACCGACCTGTGGATGACCGCGCTCACCGTCGGCATCGGCGGCGCCTGCGCCGGGGCGCTGACCGTGCTGGCCCGCGCCGACGGCTGGGGCCCGGGGCTGGCCGTGGGCGGCTTCTGCGCGGTGCTGCTGCTGCGCTGCCGACTGCTGCCCAGCGCCTGGCAGCGGCTGGCGCTGCTGGCCCCGGCCGGGTGCGGGCTGGTGGTGCTGGCCGTGCACCTGGGGCAGCGGGCGGCGTCCGCGCCGGAGCGGCTGGGCGTGGGGCTGGCGGCGGTGGCCGTGGTGGCGCTGGCGCTGCTGGCGGCGTCCAGGACCCTGGCGGACCGCCGGCTGCTGCCCTACTGGGGCCGGGCCGCGGAGATCGCCGAGACCGCCGTGGGCGTGGCCCTGGTGCCGCTGGCCGTGCTGCTGCTGGGTGTCTTCGGCTGGGCCCGCGGGCTCGGCGGCTGACCGGCGCACCGAACGAGGACGGAGAGTCAGATGCAGAGCCAGCGCGACCAGTTGCAGGCGTACCGGTTCGTGGTGGGCCGTTTGGTGTCCGGCCTGGTGCACGGGGAGCCGGACGCCCCCAGCACCCCGATGCGGCGGTCGGCCACCGGCGTCTTCGCCGGGGTGATGCTGACCATGCTGGCGGTGGCCGGGGCGGCGGTGTTCGGCCTGGTCTCGCCCAGCGCCGGCGCGTCCAAGCTGACCGCGTCGAACACGATCCTGGTGGAGCAGGGCACCGGCATCCGCTACCTGTACGAGGGCGGCGAGCTGGACCCGCTGCTCAACTACTCGTCGGCGCTGCTGGCGCTCGGCAGCGCCACCCCCGCGCTCACCACGGTGAGCCGGGCGGCCGTGGACGGCGTCCCGCACGGTCCGGCGATCGGCATCCCCGGCGCGCCCGACTCGCTGCCGTCCGCCACCGCGCCCACCACCGGCCCGTGGTCGGTGTGCTCGGCCGAGGTGGCCGCCAGTGCCGGGCCGGCCGAGCCGGTGGTGACCGTGGAGATCGGCTCGGACCGGGCGGTGGCCGCGCTGCCGGACAGCCGGGCGCTGCTGGTCGGCGCGCCCGACGGCAGCGTCTACCTGGCCTGGCACGACCAGCGGTTCCTGCTCCCGGCCGCGGCCCGGGCGGCGCTCGGCTACGACAGCACCCAGCCGTTGCCGGTCGGCGACGCCTGGCTGGACGCCCTGCCGTCCGGCCCGGTGCTCAGCGCCCGGACCGTGCCGGGCCTGGGGCGGCCGGGCCCGGCGGTCGACGGCCGGCGGACGGCGGTGGGCCAGGTCTTCACCGTGACCGACCCGACCGCGACCGCCAGCGACTTCGTCATGCTGGCCGACGGCCTGTCCCCGCTCACCCCGGTGGACGAGGCACTGCTGGTGGGCTCCCCCGCCACCCAGGCCGCGTACGGCCGGGAGCCGGTCGCGCCGATCCGGATCAGCACCGCCGCGCTGGCCGCCGCACCGCACTCGGCCGCCTCCTCGATGACGCTGGCCTACCCGCCGACCGTGCCCCGGGCGGTCGGGGCCACCGGCGCCGGTGGCGCCGTGCCGTGCTTCACCGCCACACCCGGCCCCGCCGCCGGGCCCGCGATGGCGGTGGGCCTGGAGAGCGCCCCGGACGCGCTGCAGGCGCAGCTCCCGGCGGGCGGCACGGCCGCCGCGCACCTGCTCGGGACGGCCGACCACGTCCGCGTACCGGCCAGCGGCGGGCTGCTGGCCCAGGCCGGGCCGGGCGGCGCCGAGTACCTGGTCACCGATACCGGCGCCAAGTACCCGCTCGCCGCCGGCACCACCGCCAAGATGCTGGGCTACGGGGCCACCGCACCCGTGCAACTCCCGTCCACCCTGCTGAAACTGCTGCCCACCGGTCCGGTGCTGGACCCGGACGCCCCCGGTCTGGCAGCCGCGCAACCCCCGTCCAACTGACCCTGCGCAGCACTGAACGCATCCGCCGGGCCGGACGTGAAACCAGACAGAACCCCACCGCACACCCACCACGAAGGAGACCACCATGACGACACCCTCGGGCAGCGGCAGCGTCCTGCGGGGCGACCCGGCGGTCATGGCCCAGGGCGCCCAGATCATCAACGGGAAGATCGGCGAGGTGAAGACCATCCTGGTCGCCACCAACGAGGCCGTCACCTCCCTCAGCGGCGGCTGGACCAGCGACGCCGCCAGCGCCTTCACCAACATCATGGGCCAGTGGGACCAGGACATGGTCAACGTCATCGCCGCGCTGGAGCGCATCGAGGCGCAGCTCACCCAGACCAAGTTCAGCTACGACAAGCAGCAGTACGAGGCCATCGGGCTCACCAGCGACTTCGCCAGGACGCTGTCCGGCCTGACGCCGCAGATCCCCAAGTAGCAGCCAGCGCAGGCAGAACCGCACCGCAGCACCAGCAAACCGCCCGCAGACAACAAGAAATGAGGAACCGTCATGGCGACCGGCGACAGCGGCTCGGGCTTCTACGCCCACATCCCCACCATGAACCAGGCCATGGACGACCTGATGATCGCCGAGCAGAAGCTCCGCGCCATCCTGGACGACCTGGACCAGCAGATCCGTCCGATGCTCAACTCCTGGGACGGCAACGCCAAGGACATGTACACGGCCTGCCAGACCGAGTGGAACGCGGCCTGCACCGACATGGCCGCGCTGCTCCAGGGCGCCGGCATCACCGTCAACCAGGCCAGCACGCTCTACGGCACCGTCGACGCCCAGGTCGCCTCGGCCTGGCAGAGCATGCGCTAGGGGGAGCCGTGGCCACCAGTTCGACGGGCACCATCTCGGTCGACCCGCAGGCGCTGAAGACGTTCGCCAACAACATCCAGTCCCTGGCGACCTCGCTGGACAGCGGTTCGCTGGCGTCCGCCCGGGTCAACCTGCTGGGCGTGGACACCAACATCACCTTCGGCGGGCGCGGCATGCTGCCCGACGGGGACAACCTCAAGCAGACCATCGTGCAGTACGCCGGGACCGCCGCCGACAACATCGAGGCGCTGATCAACGGCATCAGCACGCTCTGCTCCGACCTGATCACCTTCGCCGGGCAGTACGCCAACGCGGACGCGCTGGCCAAGGCGTCGGCGCAGGACATGTGGAACGCCATCGGGCCGGACCTGGAGACGTACTTCCCCAACATCACCGGGGCGCAGCCGTCCACCCAGATCCCCACCATGTGACGAGGAGGGCAGCACCATGGGATTCAGCACTGTAGGGGACGGTCCCCCGGGGCCGTCGGCGTGTACGGCAGCTACAGCTACGAGCAGGTGGTCCAGGCCATCTGGGGCGGCTTCTCCAACGACCCGGACGCCCAGGTGGTGGACCCGCAGACGATCTACAACGCGGCGCAGGACTTCGCCGAGGCGGCCACGGCGCTGTCCAACGCGGGCAAGACCATCGTCTCGCAGATGTCGCAGCTGATGGGCACCACCGGCGAGCCGCTGTGGACCGGCGACGCCGCCGACGAGTTCGCCGCCATCGTCTACGGCATCCTCACCTGGCTGGTGTCCACGGTGAAACTCATCGGCCAGGAGTACAACGCCCTGATGGGCGCGTCCGGCCAGCAGCTCTACCAGGCGCAGTTGGCCCTGGGCGCGCTGACCAACAACGCCGTCAACTCGTACACGTCCGCCCACGCGCCGAAGTACACCCGGGCGCAGAAGTAGCAGGAAGGGAGGTACGCCCCGATGGCCTCGACCGACGACACCAGCGGCCCGTCGACGGACATGCCCACCATGCCGGACACCTCGGTGTTCGACTCGCCCATCACCCAGAGCACCGAGCTGCAGCTGCCCACGCCGATCGCCAGCTCCTGGGCCCAGTTCGACGGTTCGGTGACGATCACGCATGCCGAGCGCTCCCCGGAGCTGGTGTCGCAGTCGCGGCAGCTGATCCAGCAGCTGGCGGACAGCTACAAGAGCGTCGAGGCCCAGCTGAAGGAGACCACCGCCCCCTCCTTCAAACCCGCTCCGGCCAATCCCAACTTCGACCCCACCGACTCCACCACCTACCCCACGCCGGACACCGACTTCCCGGACACCAGCAACCCCAACTCGTTCACCCCGCCGGCCGCCAGCGGCGACCCGGACCTGAGCGGGGCCGGTGATCTCGGCGGCGCGGGCGACACCGGCGGCCTCCAGGACGACCTGGCCACCGGCGGCAGCGGCTTCCCCGGCGACACCGGGCTGACGTCCGGCGGCGGCGCCGACGCGAGCGGTGCCGGGGCGATGCCGCTGACCGGCGGCCTGCCGGGGGCCCAGGACGACTTCGTCCAACCGGGCTCCGGGACGGGCAGCCTGGACACCGGCGACCCGGGCGGCCTGTCCGCACTCGACCCGCTGGGCACCGGCACCGGCGGCACCCTGGGCGCGATCGGCGCGGGCGGTGCCGGGGACGTCGGCGGTGGCCTGCCGGGCTCGGTGGGCGTGGGCGGCGTCGGCAGCGGCCTGCCCGGCGACAACCCCGGCGGCCTGCCGGGCGGCCTGGACGGCGGCGGCACCGGCGTCGGCGGCGGCGTGGGCAGCCTGGGCGGTCTGGGCGGCGGCGTGGGCGGTGTCGGCGGCGGCGGTGTCGACGGCATCGACCCCGGCGGCCCGGAGGGCGTCGGCGGCCTCGGCGGCCTCGGCGGCGGGGACGGGCTGGGCGGCGGGGACGGCCTGGACGGTTTCGGCGGGGGCGACGGCCTCGGCGGAGCCGGGGGCCTGCCCGGTGGCGGCGGCGCGGACTCGTTCGGCGGGGTCGGCGGCAAGCTCGGCGGCGTGGGCGGCGGTGGCGTCGGCGGCGCGGGCCTGGGCGGGGAGCAGCTCGGCGCCGACGGCCTGCCCGTGGGCCGGGGCGGCACGGGCTCGGGCTACGGCTCGGGCGCGGGCGGTTCCGGCGCGGGCTCGGGCTCGGGTTCCGGAGACGGCGCGCTCGGCGAGAGCGCGGCCGAGGGCGCCGAGGGCGAGGGCATGCCCTACATGCCGGGCATGGGCATGGGCGGCATGGGCGCGGGCGGCCAGCAGAACGACCGCTCCCGCACCACCTGGCTGGAGGAGGACCGGGACGTCTGGGGGCTGCCGGGCGGCGTCCTGCTGGGCGCCATCGGCCGCTCCGAGTACGAGGACGAGGACTGACATGAACCGCGTGCGCCGACCGGCCGTGCAACAGGACACGGAGACGGACAGCGCCGGGCCCCTGCGGGCGCCGGTCGGCCCACGGCGGGAGGCGGACGGATGAGCCAGGACGCGGAGCAGCGGCTCCAGGGAGTCATCGACAGCTACCGGCAGAAGCGCGACGGCATCATGGAGATGCGCCGCAGGCTCTCCACCACCGAGGCCACCATCCGTTCGCGCGACCGTCAGGTCAGCGTGACGGTCGACGCCCTGGGCCAGTTGAAGACGCTGAAGTTCGACAACAAGGACTACCAGTCGATGGAGCCGGGCGAGCTGTCGGCGCTGATCCTCGGCACCCTGGAGAAGGCCCGGGCCTCGGTCCGCGCCGAGACGGGCAGGATCATGGCCCCCTTCCTGCCGCAGGGCACCTCCTTCGACGACCTGTCCAAGGGCCAACTGGACTGGGACCGGCTGCTGCCGGAGAGCCCGCGCACCCCGGAGCAGGTCCGCGAGCTGCTGACGCTCCAGCTGAAGTCCGACGCCGAGGCCGACACCGACCAGGACTGACGCCGACCAGGACCGACGCCGACCACTGGCGTACGCCACCCCGCAGAGCTGCCCCGAGAGGAGCCACCGTGTCCGACGACACCGGCGCCGTCTACGCCGACCATGCCAACCTCACCGCCGCCATGGCCAAGTTGGAGGCTGTCAGCGGCAAACTGCGCAGCACCACGGCCAACTTCACCGACGCCATGTACGTTCCGGGCGAGGCCGGCGACCCGTACTCCGACGGCCTGCAGGCGTGGCTGAAGCCGTCGTTGCAGGGCGTGGCCCAGGGCATCCAGGGCCTCGGCGACAGCGTCGACGGCACCTCGACCGGCATCAAGACCACCCGCGATTCCTACAGCGCCGCGGACCACGCCGCCGGCGAGTGATCCCGGCCGCCCGGCAGCCGGTACCCAGCAACCCCCGCCCACAGCACCGCCCTTGACCGCCGGAGGCCGCCTTGGACCTGCAGCTTCCCACCTTCCTCCAGGACGTGGCGAAGTACGTCGCGGGCGCCTGGCCGAAGCTGAGCGAGACCGAGACCAGGACGCTCGGGGCCACCGCCTCCTCCTTCGGCGACGACCTCGGCGACCTCTCCAACGACGTGACGGTGGCCCTGGCCGGGGCCCGGGGCGCAGTCGGCGGACAGGGCGGGGCCGCGTTCGACGCGTACATCGCGCAGATGTCCGCCAGCGGCCCGCAGGCGCTGGCCGCCATGCAGCAGGAGCTGTACAGCGTCTCCGACGGCCTCAACCAGACCGCGCTGGCGGTGGAGACCGCCAAGCTGCAGATCATCGAGATGCTCGCCTGGCTGCTCGCGGAACTGCTGTGGGCCGCCGCGATGGCGCCGTTCACCGCGGGCGCGAGCGAGGCCGCCGTCCCGGCGATGATCGAGGCGACCCAGTCGGTGGTGATCTCCATCGGCCGGATGGCCCTCCAGGAGATCGCCAAGGGCGCGGCGATGATGGGCGGGATGGACATGCTCACCCAGCTCATCGAGATGGCCAAGGGCGACCGGTCCAGCTTCGACTTCAAGGAGACCCTGGAGTCGGCGGGCATGGGCGCGCTGGCCGGGGCCATCGGCGCGGGCTTCGGCCTCGGCGGCAGCAAGCTCATGGGCGACTTCTCGCACACCTTCACCGGCAAGGTCGTCAACGGCGTGGTGGTCGGCGGGGCCTCCAACTACGTCAGCCAGATCGTGATGTCGGGCATCCAGGGCCAGGTGGACTTCAACTACCTGGGCTTCGTCAACGGCGCGGCCGGGGGCGCGATCGGCACGCTGGGCCACGGCCTGATCGACGGCGCCAAGAACTACCTCGGCCCCGGCAGCGCGCTCGACGCGGACGTCGCCGCGCTGCTGGACAAGGGCATGCCGCTGCCGGAGACCGGCGCGGAGAGCGCCCCCGAGACCGCCCCGCGCGTCCCCGAGGGCTTCGCCGCCGGATCGGGCCTGCGGGACGCCGAGGGCTCACCGCTGTGGGTGCAGCCCAACGCCTACGGCTCCTACGTGGTGCACTCCGGCGGCGATCAGCAGGCCGCGGGGGACGCCGTGGACGTGGGCGCAGGCGACGGCGTGCGGGTCGGCGGCGGGCAGGGGGACTTCCTCACCGCCGTGCAGAAGCTGCCGGACACCCTGGTCGTCGGCACCCCGGACGAGGTACCGGTCGGTCCGGACGGGCAGCCGGTACCGGTCGGCGGGCTGGGCGGGCACCTGGAGAACGTCTGGAGCGGGGTCGGCGAGCAGTTGCCCGCCGACGCGTCCATGCCCATCCGGGTGCTGCTCACCTCCCCGGTGAGCCCGGCCGACTACCCGGGCCTGCAAGCCTTCGCCGACGGCCACGGCGTGGACGTGCTGGCCCCCGACGGCACGGTCCAGACCAGCCCCGGCGGCCTGTCGGTGCTGCGCACGGCCCCCGGCACGCAGCAGCCCACGGACGGCGGCTGGCACGTCATCTCCCCCACCCAGCAGTCCTCCCAGGCCCGAACAGCCGCCACCGGCGACCCGAGCAGCCAGTTCTCCGGACAGGGAGGCGAACTGACGACCAGTCATTCCACCTCCCGGTCAGGCGGGTCCGCATCCACGCCGTACACCCCTCCGCAGCAGAGCGAACTGACGCTCGGTCAGCGCGTCTTCGGTGTCGGCCAAACCCGCCCGACCAACGCCGGGCCCATGGCGTCCGAGGGCCGGGGCGGACCGGTGGAGCCGGGCACGCCGGGCCAGGACGCCCCCCGACTGGTCACCACCGCCGAGCAACCGGCCCGTACCACCGGCTCCTGGGAGCGCCCCGCAACCGGCGGCGCAGCAGGGTCGGTCGGCGGGGCACTGCCGGAGGCAAGGGCAGCCCAGGGCGCCGAAGCCGAGCCGGAAGCCCAACCAGCCGCACAGGAACAGGCCCTGGCCACCGCCACTACCGCCGAGCAGTCGGCCCGTACCACCGGCTCCTGGGAGCGCCCAGCGACCAGCGGCGGAGCAGGGTCGGTCGGCGAGGCCCTGCCCGGGGCACGGACGGCCCGGGGCTCCGAAACCGAGCCAGAGGCCCAACAGGACAATCAGGAACCGGCCTTGGCCACCGCCACCATCGCCGAGCAGCCAAGCCGTACCACCGGGGCGGGGTCGGTCGGCGAGGCCCTGCCCGGGGCACGGACGGCCCGGGGCTCCGAATCCGCACCAGAAGCACGGGCGGGCGACCAGCCGGAACCGGTTCCGTCCAATGCCAACGCCGCCACCACCGGCGCCGGAGCCGCGCGTTCGGCCACCGGGCGCGGCCTGCCCGGGCCGCAGCGCGCCCGTACCGCCGAGGCAGGCACCGACCGGCCCGCACCCGCGCCCGTCAGGGTGGAGACGGCCGCGCCCGAGCCCGGCCGAGCGGGGACGGCCGGGGCCGCTGAGCCGGGCAGGGCGGAGCAGGGCCGCGCGGAGGTTCCCGCACCCGGGTCCGGCGGCGTTCGGGCCGGGGCCGGGTCGGGGCCGGGTGACGGCTCTGCGGCGGCGGCTGGGCCGGACCGGGCCGCCGTGGTGGCCACCGACCACGGCGTGTGGTTCCCGCGCCGGGACGGCAGCCCGCTCCAGCGCGCGGCGGCGCACGCCGTGCCGGGGGCCGAGGGCTGGCAGCTGTTCGTCGGGCACGGCGAGCAGGGCGCGATGGAGTTGGACGGCCGACTGGTCGGCGCGGACGCCGTGCTGGCGCACGACTCGGGCGCGGCGGCCCACGCCTTCATCAGCTGCTACGCGGCCAAGCCCGGCGAGGACGGCTCCTCCCTGGCTCTGGCGGCCCATCTGGCCAGCGGCAAACCGACCCTGGGCCCGACCCGGGAGGCGATCGTCACCACCGACGGCGACGTGATCTCCGGGGTCGTGGGCATCGACACCGCGAGCGGCCGCCCGGTCGTGCGGCCCGACGGCGACTGGACGGTGTACGAGAACGGCGTCCCGCGCTCGCTGGGCACCGCCTCGCTCAAGCAGGCGTGGTCGCTGCTGGGCGCGCGCGGGCTCGGCGCCGGACCGGCTCCGCACGACGCGGTCGGCTTCGTCCACGGCATCACCGACGCCCAGAGCAAAGCCCTGAACGCGCACGGCTATGCGCCGGTCCGCACCGGCCCCCCGGCCGGGCAGGAGGCCGACTCCTTCGTCGCCTCGCTGCGGGAGGTCGCCAACACCGAGCTGACCCGGATCTTCGGGACCGCGCCCACCGAGGTCCAGCTGCGCGCCGCCCTGCACGACGCGCTGCGCGACGACCTGACCCGGCAGGCGGCCGACCCCACCGCCGCGCCCTCGTCCTACGGGAGGTTCCTGGCGCAGACCGACACGGTCGCAGGCGTCCTCAACGACCTGGCCACCCGCGGACGTTGGTCGGCGACGCTGGGCGTGCTGGCCCCGCACCTGGCGGCGGACCTGTTCCGGCTGGACCTGGGCGTGGTCGGCGTCCACGGCATCCCCGAGCGCCTCGGCCAGGTGACCGGGCCGCACCACAGCGGCCAGCCGCTGCTGCTGGCCCGGGTCGGCGAGAGCCACTTCGTCCCCGCCCAACGGGACCAGACCGTAGCGGCGGCGGTGCCGGTGCCCACCCGGGAGCAGGTGCACCCCCTGCCCATCCGGGGGCAGGGGCGCCAGGGCGCGGTCGCGCCGTCCGTGTGGAACCGCGAGCTCACCAAGGCCGAGCAGGCCCGGGTGCGGCAGTCCGGCCAGGAAGTGCTGGAGAACCCGGCCGTCGCCCGACAGCTCGTCCAGGGAGCCTCCGCCGCGCGGCTTCGGGCCGTGCGCCAGGGGTTGGACACCCTGCTCGGCGGCGAGCGCACCGCGGTGAACCTGCTGACCCGGCGGGCGCTGGAGGGGGACGACCAGGCGCTGGACGAGCTGGAGCGGTTGGAGAATGTCGCGGCCAGGCACCAGCAGCTGACCTCCACCGGCCCGCTGTCCGAGCAGGACCAGCTGACCGCGTTCCAGTCGGAGCTGGCCGGCGGCGGCCCCGTGGTCGCGCCCGATCCGCACGCCCTGACGGTGGTGCGCGCCCGCGCCTACCACGATCTGGAACAGCAGCTCGCCGCCGAGCACACGGCGCTGCCGCAGGGCATCCGCGCCCGGATCGGGCAGTTGCGCGCCAACGCCGCCCAGGACCAGGAGACGGAAGGCGAGCAGGCCGCCCAGCAGCAGTCGGTGGCCGAGCGCGCGGCGCGCCCGCTGCACCTGCCGGACCCGGTCCGGGAGGATCTGCGGCAGGCGGCCGAGCAGCGCCGCAACAGGCTGGTCGCCGAGGACCCGGCCGCCACCCAGCGGGTGCAGGCGGCCCGCGACCGGGCCCGTAACGCAGCGCTGGACCGCCACGCCGGGCGGGTGTTCATGCCCGACATACACGACCGGCTGACCTGGGCGAAGGTCCGGAGCGCCCACCAGGGCCGGATCTCCACGGCGCACAAGGCGGGCGAGGCCTCCAGCGGCCAGGAGCACGACCGGATCGCGGACCCGGTGCGGCGGCCGGCCGAGACGGCGGCCGCCTGGCGCATCCGCACCGAGGCCGCGCGGCTGGAGCAGCTGCAGGCCGACCCGCCGCGCCAACTGCCGCCCGGCTTCGCCGAAACGGATGCGACGGGCGCCGTCCAGGGCTTCCCGCTCGGCTACCGGGGCCGGGTGATGCGTCTGGGCGACGTCTGGTTCGGCGACAACGACGCCATGGCCGACCTGGTGCGTGACTCCCTCCCGGCCGCCGTCCTGCAGCCGGTCCGCGACGCCACCCGGTCCGCGGTGCGCGAGCGGCTGGTCGCGCTGGGCAACCGGGCCTCCGCGCAGCGGATGCTGGAGGGCGGGCTGCGGCTCCCGGTGCGGGTGGGGCGGCGGACGTACGACGTCAACGTCCGGCTGGACCTCGGCAGCGACGCGCAGGCGCACTACCTGCCCTCGCTGGAGGCACAGCGCGACGAGGGCGGCGCCCCGGCGTCGCAGCAGACCGTGTTCGGGCAGAAGCACCACGGCGCGGTGGAGTCCGACCACGAGAACATCGCCGGGACCAGGATCACCGGCTCCAACAGCCGGTCGTTCAACGCCGCCGTCAACGTGGTGCAGCCCTTCGGGGAGCTGCCCAGGAAGATCCTGTCGGCCACTGCCGAGCTGAACATGTCCGGGGACAGCTCGCAGAGCTGGGCCTTCGGCAACGACGGGGTGTCGGCGACCAAGCGCTTCCTGGACATGGGCGGCCAGGAGTCGAGGTTCCACTTCGGCGACGCCGAGCTGACCGTGTCCATCGGCGGCCTGGGCAGCCCGGAGGCGCCGCTCAGCCGTACCGTCAGCGCGCCTGCCCGGCTGGGCTTCCCCAAGGAGCTGACGCCCGAGCAGCCCGCGGGCGGCGGCCCGATCCTGCCCACCGCGGCGAACCGGCCGGGCGCCGGCGCCGCCCGGCTGGGCCTCGACGACGCCCAGATCGCCTCGCACACCCCCGCCGACCGGGCCGTAGCTGAGCGGGTGCACTCGGCGCTGCACCAGGTGATGCACATCCCGGAGTCCATCTCCGGCCTGGAGCGGCTGCGCCGGAGCGTCATCGCCGGGCTGCCGAACCGCAGCGTCCAGCTCGGCTCTGAGTTGTACGAGGGCATCCAGCACTGGATCAGCGAGCCCAACCTGCTGCGCAACTACGGCGATCTGAACACTGTCGGCACGCTCTCGCCCTCGTACCGCACCGCGGACGGCGACGCCCGGGCGCACCTGAACGTGGTCTCGCGGATGCTCCGCGCCGAGCGGGTGAGCGACTCAGCGGTGCCCATGAAGGAGGAGAGCCAGCGCTGGGTCAACACCAACAGCAGCAGCAGCGACTCCGGCGGCGTCGGCATCACCCCGATCAAGGGCAGCGTCGGCTACACCGTCGGCGACCCGGAGGCGGCGTTCGGCTTGAACCACTCGGTCGGCGGCGGCTTCAGCCTGGGCATGCACGTGGGCAGCACCCGCACCACCAACGAGAACACCGGCGCGGGGGAGGTGCGCGGGCTGGTCTACAACGACCACAGCCGGCTGTACCGGCTGACCACCCGGATGTCCGTGCACGTCAGCAGCGACATGCGGCACTACGCCAACCGGCCGGATGCGCTGGCGGAGGAGGACGTCACCACCTTCGTCCGGGTGCCGCTGCACGAGGCGGCGCGGTTCGAGGCGCTGATCGCCCGCGAGACGGCGGGGGACGTGGGCTCCCCCGCCTGGCTGCACGCGAACACGCTCGTCCCGCGCGACCGCGACGTGGCGCCCAACGGCCAGGGGCCGGCCCAGGTGCCGCCCGCCCAGGCCGCCGACCGGTTCCCGCCGGTCTCGGTGGAGGCCAACCAGGGCATCGGCTTCTCCGCCATCGGCCGGCTCTCCGGGGCGGAGAAGATCCTGCCGCAGATCGAGGGCCAGCTGAAGGAGGTGGAGGCGTCCCGCAGCTGGGCCCCCGGACGCGGCCCCATGGAGGCGTCCTACCTGCGACGGCAGTTGCTGGCCAAGTTCAGCAAGGAGGCGCTGATCAACCGCGGCAGCGCGCTGTTCCAGCCGGGCGGGGTGAAGGAGAAGCTGTACCGCCCGGTCGGCAACGGCACCGAGGTGATCACCATCGAGGTGAAGGCCGTGCGCAGCGCCCAGCCGACAGCCCAGGGGCGGGTCACCAACGCCAAGCTGGAGCTGATGCCGGCCGGTTTCGCCGGGCACGGCGGCAACGACTCGCTGTCGGCCTCCAGCACGCTGGCGTTCAACTTCTCCGGTACGGCCGGGATCGGGCGGCTGACCAAGAGCGCGCTGCGGCAGTTCGGGCCCTCGCTGGAGGTCGGTGGGACGCTGTCCAAGTCGGACAGCAGCGGCGGCGGCTCGTCCGGCTTCCAGTTGCAGGCGATGCTGTACGGCGGCGCGGCCCGCACCTTCGACTACGACGTGACCTACCAGGTCAAGGTCGGCATCAAGCACGTCGTCGAGACCAACCCCACGGACTGGCCGGCGCTGGCGTACCGGAAGCTCCGCTCGCTGGTCCTGCCGCCCGCCGAGAACCCACTGCTGGCGACGATCGCCCGCGAGCGCAGCGTGACCCGGCACGTGACCGGCCCGGCCGGGGCGCCGCACCAGGTGCGGCTGGTGGTGCCGGAGGAGCTGACCCACACCGCGCGGCCCGACGTCACCGGGATCGGCACCCGGGTACCGCGGAACTTCCGGGGATTGCGCGGGCCGCAGGTGGTGGACAGGTACACCCACAGCAGGACCACCCTGCCGCTGGTGCGCCTGCCCGACATCCCGGCCGAGCTGCAGCGCCGGCACACCCCGCTGAACGGCGACGACGTGGTGATGGAGACCATCGGCGCGCACCACGTCGAGGCCGAGGTGGTGGAGTTGCTGAACCAGGTCGGGATCAGCCCCGACCGGGCCGGGGACATCGCCTGGGCGGCCACCGGGACGGAGATGCTCACCGGCGCGCAGGTGCGCGGCCCCTCGCCGATCACCGCCACCTTCGTCCGGCAGGGCCTGCTCCAGGACGGCCACACGGTGGTCCGGATCGAGGGCTTCCCGCTGGACGGCGGGGCCACCCCCCTGCACCTGCAGACCCTGAAGATGGACGTCGCCGAGGGCGGCAGCAACGTCTCCGGCAGCGACGGCTGGGGCCGGTCCAGTTACTACAAGGTCGGCGTCTCCTTCGGCGCCGCGGCCGGCACCGACCACGGCGGTCAGTCGGTCTTCCCCGGGCTGAACCGCCAGGGGGACCTCCCCTTCGTCAAGAACAAGAGCCGGTCGAGCAGCACCACACTGGGCCCGGTCTCCGGACGGCTGACCCAGTTGAACGCGGACTTCACCGAGCACCGGGCGCACATGCTCTACCGGGTGACCGTGATCACGCAGAAGAAGAATGTCTTCGGCTCCTCCACGCCCCGGGTCGCCAGCGGACTGTTCGAGGTCAACGGCGGCATCCGCTACCTGCGGGCCACGGCCGCGCCGGCAGACCCGCACACCCAGGCGCTGCGCAGCGCCGCCGCGCCCGCGCCCAACGGGCGGCCGACGCTGATCCGCACCGGGCTGCCGCACACCGGCGCGGCCGCCGACGCCCGCCCCCGCCGGAACACCGACCTCGAGATCGACACCTTCCCGGCCACCCCGGAGGACCTGGCCCTGGGCGCCCAGGGGCGCAAGCTGGGGGTCCGCCCGCTGGTCCCGCACGCGGCGGCGTCCGAGCGCCTGATCGTGCCGCCCGGCACGGCCCGTGGGCGCTTCGAGATGACCGGACAGGGCAACCCGCTGGTGGACAGCGTGCAGTCGCTGCTGCAACGACACGCACCCGGGGTGATGGACGACCACTGGCAGATCGCCGACCTCGGCGTCGGGGTCCACCGGCCGCTGCCGACCAAGCTGTCCACCCTGCTGAACACCGGCTCCTCCGAAGCCCTGCTGGACACCCTGCTCGGCCCCGGCCTGATCCTGCACACCACCGATCCGGGGGTGCTGCACAACGACCGGATCTGGCTGCTGCTGCGGGCCACCCGCGACCCGAACAACAACGGCTACTACTACCTGGAGGACGTCAACGGCGCCACCACCTCGCGCTACCACTTCCGGCTCAACGCCGACGGCACCAGCCGCTCCGTGGACGAGAGCACGGAGTGGTCCAGCAGCACCCGGGTGGCCGAATCCCCCGACGTCACCGACCGGTTCAACTCCATCACCGTCGCCCCGGGCGGGAGCATCTCCAAGTCCGCGAGCGAGGGCGACGCGGTGAGCGGGGTGGACGCCAGCCGCAACACCCTGTTCGTCGGCGGCCCCACCAACCGCTACGCGGGCGACCTGGCCGTGGACGTGACGGTGATCCGCACCGCCAACCCCTCGCGGCTCGCCAACAGCCTGCTGACCATCCCCGACAAGGTGATGCTCTGGTACAACAACAAGCTGGACATGAGCCGGGCCGACGGCACCGCGCGGGTGATGCTCACCGAACGGGTGCAGATACCCGAGCAGTTGCAGCATCCGCCGATCGAGCCGTACACGCCCCTGAACACTCATGTGGCGGTCAGCGAGGTCGACTTCGGCGCCACCGCAGCCACGCTGGGCACCCCGCTGGGCATCACCAAGGAGGACCTGCTCGACCGGAAGGCATTCAACCTCGGCTTCGACCACGACAAGCTCCGGGTGCTCAGCGACGAGGTGCTCAAGCGGCTGGCCGGGAACACGGCCACCCGGGACAACTCGGCCGACGCCGCCGTCAAGCGGATGGTCGCGCACGGCTCGCGGTCCCGCGACGCGATCTTCACCATGCTGTCCCACCCGATGATGACCAACGAGCTGGAACTGGCCATCTCCGACAAGGGGTTGGTCTCCCCCACGCTGGTCCGCGAGGGCGGCCTGCTCACCGACACCCATGCGGTGATGAAGATCGAGGTCGAGCCGTTCGACGGGCTCGCCGGGAACCACTTCACCGGCGGCCTGGAGTCCAACTCCTACCGCTTCGTGGAGTCCAGCCAGAACAAGTCCGACGGCGAGGGCTGGGGTTTCAGCACCTCCGTCGGGCTGAAGGAGACCGCCGGGAGCATGGACCCGAAACTGCCGCCGGGCTCGCACGACAAACGCAACCCGCAGGAGAACGTGGGCGTGGGCTTCGGCCAGAGGCGCGGGCACTCCAGTTTCACGGTCCACAAGGACATGCGCCGGGTCATCTCCCGCAACCGCAACGTGCCCTGGCTGACCCTGCGCTCCGACGCCGTGGTCAGGATCACCGTCACGGCGCGCAACCGGCGCGGGCCGATCGACATCCCCGGCGGAACCACCCGGATGGCCTTCCACGTCCGGCACGGCCTGGAGTTCGCGGTCAGCCCGGAGCTGGCCCTGCAACGGCTCGACTCCCAGGCCCTGCACCAGAACGGCACCCCCACACCGTCCGGGGTGTTCATCCCCGCCAAGGGCCACGCCGCCGTCCCCGACGACGGCCCCCGGCAGCTGCAGGCCGCGTACTCCTTCCCCACCGTGGGCAACGCCCTGGTGGTGCACGTCCACAACGACCCGACCACGCCCGGCAACTTCGTGGTCGGCAACGCCTCGCTCACCCCGACCCAGTTCGACCAGCAGGTCCTCACCCGGCACAACCTGCAGCCCGGACAGGCGCTGGTGCTGGTCGGCTGCGACGCGGCCTCGCCCGTCGGCACCGGCCCCAGCCCGGCCGAGGTCATCGCCGCCAACCACGGGGGCGTGCACGTCATCGCCACCTCGGGCCAGGCCGTCACCACCCCGGACGGCGCGGTCCTGGCCGGACGCCTGGGGGCCGGTCCCGCCAACGCGCCGCTGGAGTCCAGCTGGCAGCCGGGCCAGTGGACGCTGTTCGACGGGGCGGCCGCACCGGTCCCGCTCGGCAGCGACCTGGTCGGTGCGCTCCGGCAGGGCCTCGGCCCGGCCCTCGGACAGCCCGCCAACCCCCACCCGGTGGCCGACGGGGCCGGCGCGCTGCCGCCGGTCCAGCTGGTCACCTGGGGCGCCTCCGGCTCCCGCCCGCCGACCGGCCAGGAGACCCCCGGCGACGGCCGACTGCCGTCCCTCCCGCTCACTTTGGGCCGCAGCGGACGGGGCCGGACCGGAGCGGCGAGCCTGCCCCCGGCCGCCCGCTCGGCCGGGTTCGGCCCCGGCACCGCCTCCGGCGGCGCAGGCCGCCCCCCGGCGACCGGCCTGCCGCCGCTCCAGGAGCTGCCCGAACCGGAGAGCGCCGAGGCCGGGCACGGCCACCCGCACCAGGAGCACCGGCAGGAGCAGCCGGAGACCGACCACAGCAGCATCCGCTCGATCCTGTCCGGCGCCGTGCGGCACGGGTGAACCGGCGGGGCCCGCGGCACGTGCTCCCCAGCAGTGGCCGGCCGGCGCCCACGCGCGCGGGCGCCGCCCGGCCGCGGTCCGCACCTGCGGGGGCGGGCCGAACCGCGACAGGGGCAGGAGGCAGCGATGCAGCACGAGGGCCACGGTCTGGCGCTGATCCAGCGCATCGACACCCGTACCGCGCGGCCGGGCGAGGCGGAGTCCTTCCCTGACGCCTGGTCGGGCGAGGACCCGCCGCCGCCGATCGGCAGCCCCACCGGGTGGGGCGAGTCGGTCGACCTGCTCGGCGCCCGGCTGGGCCCGGGCCGCGCGCCCGGCCCGGAGCCGGCGCCGGACCCCGGCCCGGACGCCCTCGCGGAGTCCGGGCCCGGACCGCAGACCGAGCCGGACCCCGCCGCCGGGTCCGAGCCCGCCGGGACGCCGCTGGGCTATGCCGCGTCGGTCGAGCTGACCTCGGCGCGGCTGCTGCGCACCGGGGCCGGGCGCCGCTCGTTCGCCCCCGGCTGCGCCGCTCCGCGGACCGCGGCGACCGGCGCGCGGAGCAGCTGCGGGCGATCCGCACGCCGCTGCGCAGCTGCTACCGGATCGCGGTGATCAGCCTCAAGGGCGGTGTGGGCAAGACCTCGACCGCGCTCGGCATCGGCTCCACGCTGGCGGCCGAGCGGGCCGACCGGGTCATCGCCGTCGACGCCAACCCGGACGCGGGGACGCTGGGCCGCCGGGTCCGGCAGGAGACCGACTCGACCATCCGCGACCTGCTGACGGCCGTCCCCCGGCTGCACAGCTACATGGACATCCGGCCGTTCACCTCGCAGGGCCCGAGCGGACTGGAGATCCTCGCCAACGACGTCGACCCGGCGGTCACCGCGACCTTCAGCGACCAGGACTACCGCCGGGTGATGGACCTGCTGAGCAGCCAGTACCCGGTGGTGCTGACCGACTCCGGCACCGGCCTGCTCTACAGCGCCATGCGCGGCGTGCTGGACCTCGCCGACCAGCTGGTGGTGGCGACCACGCCCAGCGTGGACGGCGCCATCAGCGCCAGCACCACCATGGACTGGCTGGCCGCCAACGGCTACGCCGACCTGGTGGGCCGCAGTGTGACGGTGGTCTCCGGGGTGCGCGAGTCGGGGCGGCTGGTGCGCACCGAGGAGCTGGTCCGGCACTTCGAGACGCGCTGCGCCGGGGTGGTCGTGGTGCCGTTCGACGAACAGCTGGCCGCGGGCGCGGAGTTCGACCTGGCCCGGCTGCGGCCTCGGACCCGGGCCGCGTACTTCGACCTGACCGCCCTGGTCTCCCGGGGCATGTCCCGATCGCAGCAGGAGAGTTGAGGCCCGGCTCAGCGCTGCCGGTCGGGGCCGTCGGCGTGCACCCCGGGGTGGAACTTGGGCAGCCGTACGGTGATCCTCATGCCGGCCCCGGCCGCCGTCTCGATCACCAGGCCGTGGTCGGGCCCGTAGACCTGGCGCAGCCGCTCGTCCACGTTGCCCAGGCCGATGCCGGTGCTGGGCCCGCCCTCGCCGCTCAGCACGGCACGCAGCCGCTCCGGGTCCATGCCGACGCCGTCGTCGCGGATCACCACGCGGGCCTCCGCGCCGTCGTCGTCGGCCGTGATGGTGATCCGGCTGCGCCCGGGGCGTCCCTCGATGCCGTGTTTGACGGCGTTCTCCACCAGCGGTTGCAGGCACAGGAACGGCAGCGCCACCGGCAGCACCTCGGGGGCGACCCGCAGCGTGACCTGCAGCCGCTCGCCGAAGCGGGCCCGGACCAGGTTGAGGTACTGGTCGATGGAGCCCAACTCGTCGGCGAGCGTGGTGAAGTCGCCGTGCCTGCGGAACGAGTAGCGGGTGAAGTCGGCGAACTCCAGCAGCAGGTCCCGGGCGCGCTGCGGGTCGGTGCGGACGAAGGAGGCGATCGCGGCCAGGGAGTTGAAGATGAAGTGCGGCGAGATCTGCGCGCGCAGGGTGCGGATCTCGGCCTCGATCAGCCGGGAGCGGGCCCGTTCCAGCTCCGCCAGCTCCAGCTGCACCGACACCCAGCGAGCCACCTCGCCGGTGGCGCGCAGCAGCATCGGGGTCTCCTGCGGGCCGAGGGCCACCAGGCAGCCGAGGACCTTGCTGTCGACCGTCAGCGGGGCCACCACCGCCCGCTGGACGGCGCAGCCGGGCTGGTCGCAGGGGGCGGAGACGGCGCGCGGCCGGCCGTCCTTGAGGGTGGCGGCGGCCAGCGCCATCACCGAGGCGCGGTGGTGTTCGGCGCTGCCGTCCCAGGCCAGCACGTCGTCGGCGCTGGTCAGGCAGAGCACGGGGGTGCCGAGCAGCGAGCGCAGCCGCCGGGCGGCTTTGCGGGCGGTCTCCGGGGTGAGCCCGGCGCGCAGCGGCGGCGCGGCCAGGGACGCCCGGTGCAGCGTGTCGAAGGTGGCCTGCTCGACGCGGGTGCCGAGGCGCTCCTCGGTGCCCCGGTGACGGCGGCGGGCGAACGCCCAGTGCCCGGCGGCCCCGGCCGCCGCGCACAGCAGCGCGCCCAGGATCTGCGCGGACAGCTCGAGTGCGGTCATCTGGCCTCCTCCGTCCGGACCGCGCCGCCGCGTTCGTCGGGCCCGGGCAGGTGCAGCCGGGCCATGATCTCGTCGGTGCCGCCGGGGATGCGGTCGGCGGTGGCCAGCGAGGCGACCACCATGACGACGAAGCCGACCGGCACGCTCCACACCGCGGGCCAGGCCAGCAGGGCGTTGGGCCAGCCGGTGGGGAACCAGCCGATCATGGTGACGCTGACGGCGGCGAGCGCCCCGCCGCCGCCCGCCAGCAGTCCGAGCACCGCGCCGGGCGGTGTCAGTCCGCGCCACCAGATGCCCAGCACCAGCAGCGGGAAGAAGGAGGAGGCGGCGACCGCGAAGGCCAGCCCGACCACGGCGGCGACCGGCAGGTGCGCGCCGGCCAGGGTGAGCAGCATGGGCACGGCCACGGCGGGCACGGTGGCCCAGCGGAAGGAGCGGACCCCGACCGACGGCAGCACGTCCTGGGAGAGCACCCCGGCCAGCGAGACGGCCAGCCCGGACGAGGTGGACAGGAAGGCCGCGCAGGCCCCGCCCACCAGCAGCGCCCCGAGCGCCAGCCCGGCCGGGCCGCCGACCAGGCGCTCCGGCAGCACCAGGACGGCCGAGTCGGTGTCGCCGGTCAGCGCCAGGTCGGGGGCGTAGATCCGGGCCAGCAGCCCGTACAGGGGTTGCAGCAGGTAGAAGGCGCCGAGCAGGGCGAGCACCACCAGGGTGGTGCGGCGCGCGGCCCGGCCGTCCGGGCTGGTGTAGAAGCGGACCACCACGTGCGGCAGGCCCATGGCGCCGAGGAAGGTGGCCAGGATCAGCCCGTAGGTGTCGTACAGCGGGTGCGAGCCGACGCCGTTGACCAGCGGGCTGGACCACTGCAGGGCGCTGGGCGCGACCGCGCCGACGGCGGTGGGGACCTGCGCGTGGGCGGGGAAGCCGATCCGCGCGCCGGCGTCGAAGGTGTGGTCGCCGCGGGTCAGGGTGAGCCGGGTGCCGTGGTACTCCCGGCCGTCGACGCCGCCGGTGGCGGTGACCGCCACCGGGGCGGCGCTGACCACCCGGATGCGCTGGTCGATCCGCACCACGGCGGGCCGTTGCAGCCGCGCGGGCCGGTCGGTGACGCCGGGCGCGCCGTCCGAGTGCCAGACCAGCAGCAGGAACACCAGCGGCACCAGCATCGCGGTGAGCTTGAGCCAGTACTGGAACGCCTGGACGAAGGTGATGCTGCGCATGCCGCCGGCGGCGACGTTGGCGACCACCACCACCGAGACGAGCACCCCGCCGACCCAGTCGGGGGCGCCGGTCGCGGTCTGCAGGGTCAGTCCGGCGCCCTGGAGCTGCGGCATCAGGTAGAGCCAGCCGATGCCGACCACGAAGACGGCGGCGATCCGGCGGACCAGCACGGTGCCCAGGCGCAGGTGGGCGAAGTCGGGCAGGGTGTACGCGCCGGAGCGGCGCAGCGGCGCGGCCACGAAGAGCAGCAGCAGCACGTAGCCGGCGGTGTAGCCGATCGGGTACCAGAGCATGCCGGCGCCGTGCAGCATCAGCAGCCCGGCGATGCCGAGGAAAGAGGCGGCGGAGAGGTACTCGCCGCTGATGGCCGCGCCGTTGAGCCGGGGCCGCACCGAGCGCGAGGCCACGTAGAAGTCGGACGTGGTGCGGGAGATGCGCAGTCCGAGGGCTCCGATGAGGACGGTCGCCAGGACCACCAGCACGACGGCGGCGATGCCGTAGGCGCCGGTCACCGGCGGCTCCGGGCGGGGGCGGAGGGTGCCACGGTCACGCCCCGCCGGGCCGCGGGCGGCGTTCGGCGGCCTCGGCCATGGCGACGTACCAGCGGCCGACGGCCCACAGCACGGGGTAGGCGAGGACGCCGAGCAGGATCCAGGCCAGGCCGACGCCGTCGACCTTGCAGCCGCTGAGCCCGGGGGCGAGGGCGAAGAGCAGGGGTAGCGATCCGAAGAGGACGGCTATCACGGCCCCGGCCTTGAGCGCGGACCGCAGCTGGGCGCGCATGATCAGCCGGGTCCGGTCGACACCCTCCGGCGACTCTGCCGTCACTCACGCACCCCCGGCATCCTGACAGGCCCAGGGGAACGAGTGTACGGAGAATTCAACTCGCGGTCATCAACTATGCTTTCTTTGTTGATAAGTGTGCAGTCCCCGCACAGTTCCTTGCAGGATCGGCGCATCCGGACAGCAGGTCAGCAGCCCGGCCGGCGTCAGCAGCCCGGTCAGCGGGAGCGGCGGGACTGGTAGGTGCTGTGGGCGATCTCCAGCTCCACGAAGGACTGCTCGGCCCGCTGGAAGGCGATCTCCACCGCCGCCGCCGTCCGGGCCTCGCCCAGGGAGCTGCTCACCTCGGCCACCGACAGCAGCAGGTCGGCCCAGCGGGCCGCCACCTTCTTGAGCCTGGCCAGGTGGGCGACGAGCTCACTGGGCGTGGACGGCGCGACGTCGGACAGCCGCGACACTTCCAACAGCAGCTCATCGAGCTCGGACAACCCGGCCTCCACCCGTGGGGTCCTCGAACGGCTCGGCATCCCCTCGTCCAGCGGGACCGACGACCAGCGTAGGTCCCGCGCCGCCGCGCGGGCGGGGCGGCGGCGGCGCGGTCGCCGGGCGGCAGGCCCGCTGCGCCGTACGGCGCGTGCCCGTCGATGAACGGTCCGACGGGGCGGAGGTCTAGTCCAGATGGCCGCTGTCGTGGGCCCTGCGCACCACCAGTTCCCGTAGTTCCCTGGCGTTGCGCCGGCTGACCGGCAGCAGCTGCCCGCTGACCCGGACCATCAGGGCGCCGGCGTTGGTCTGCAGTTCGTCGATGCAGTGCAGGGCGACCAGGTAGCGGCGGTGGATCCGGACGAATCCGTGCGGGCCCCAGCGCTCCTCCAGCGCCGACAGCGGGATGCGCACCAGATGGCTGCCCTCGGCGGTGTGCAGCCGGGCGTAGTCGCCCTGCGCCTCGGCGAAGCGGACCTGCCCGAGGGTGATGAAGCGGGTGACCCCGCCCAACTCGACCGTGATCACCGGGTCCGCGGCCTGCGCGCCCGGCCCGGAGGCGGCGGCCGACCCGGCCGGGCGCTGCCACGGGTCGGGCTCCGGCGCACCGGCCGGGGCCGCGCTCTCGATGAGCTCGGTGACCCGGCGCACGGCCTCGGCGAGCCGGTCCCGGCGCACCGGCTTGAGCACGTAGTCGACGGCCTTCAGGTCGAAGGCGTGCACCGCGAAGCCCTCGTGGGCGGTGACGAAGACGACGGCGGGCGGCTTGCTGAAGCCCGCCAGCAGCCTGGCCAGGTCCAGCCCGCTCAGCCCGGGCAGGCTGATGTCGAGGAAGAGCACGTCCAGTCGGGTGGCCGGGTCCGCGTCCGGCTCCAGCGCCCGGCCGATCCGGCGCAGCGCCTCGGTGGCGTCGCCGACGCCCTCGGCCCGCTCCACCCTCGGATCCCCGCGCAGCAGGAACAGCAGTTCCTCCAGCGCCGGGGGCTCGTCGTCCACGGCCAGTACGCTCAGCATGGCGCCGGACTATAGGCCACGGCTCCGGCGGGCCGCCATAGGGCGTACGCGAAGCCCCCCCGCGTTTCCTCGTGCACGCGTTAAGTGCCCCCGTGGATATCTTGGCCACGGAGAGCTAGGCTGCTTCCGACCGCAACCGCCGCGCAACCGCGCCGCCCGGCGCCGAACGGAGCGCGATGACCAGCCCCACGTGGGAGCCAGCAGGCCCGGAGGAGTCCCTCCTGCTGGACGACCAGATGTGCTTCGCCCTGTACGCCGCCTCCCGCGCGGTCACCGCGCTGTACCGTCCGCTGCTGGAGGAGCTGGGTCTGACCTACCCGCAGTACCTGGTGCTGCTGGTGCTGTGGGACCAGGACGAGATCTCGGTCAAGGAGCTGGGCGCCAGCCTGCAGCTCGACTACGGCACGCTCACCCCGCTGCTCAAGCGGCTGGAGGCGGCCGGGCTGCTGCGCCGCGAACGCCGCGCGGACGACGAGCGCACCGTCCGGATCGTGCTGACCGAGGAGGGCGCGGCCCTGCGCGCCCGCGCCCGGGCCGTCCCCACCGAGATCGGCGACGCCATGGGCCTGGACGACGAGGAGTTCCAGCGCACCCGGGCCACGCTGCGCCGGCTCACCGCCAACGTCGCCGCCCGGACGGCCGCCCGCCGCTGACACCGCTGGGCGCCGCAGGGCACGCGGAGCACAACTGCGCCCGCGCGGATGCCATTTCGGGAACCTAGAATCGGGATATGTCGTGGACGAACGGACGCGGCACCGAACGTCCCGAGGAGATGACCCATGCCCGAGGACTACACTCCCACCGCCCCCGTGCTGGAGACCGCCGCGGCCGAGTTCGCCGCCGCCACCGCCAAGCCGCCCTACCTGTTCGACCTCGGTCCGGAGGAGGGCCGCAAGACCGTCGACGAGGTGCAGTCCGGCGACATCGCCAAGCCCGAGACGGACGAGGAGTGGATCACCGTCCAGGGCGGCCCCACCGGCTCGGTGCGCACCCGCCTGGTCCGGCCCAAGGGCGCGACCGGCCCGCTGCCGGTGGTGCTCTACATCCACGGCGCGGGCTGGGTCTTCGGCAACGCCCACACCCATGACCGGCTGGTCCGGGAGCTGGCGGTGCGGGCGGGCGCGGCGGTGGTCTTCCCCGAGTACGCCCTCTCCCCCGAGGCCCGCTACCCGGTCGCCATCGAGCAGAACTACGCCGTCGCCCGCTGGGTCGTCACCGAGGGCACGGCGCACCGGCTGGACGCCGCCCGGATCGCCGTGGCCGGTGACTCGGTCGGCGGCAACATGGCCGCCGCGCTCACCCTGATGGCCAAGGAGCGCGGCGACGTCGCCCTAGTGCAGCAGGTGCTGTTCTACCCGGTGACCGACGCCGGCTTCGACACCGGCTCGTACCACCAGTTCGCCGAGGGCTACTTCCTGCGCCGCGACGGCATGCAGTGGTTCTGGGACCAGTACACCACCGACGAGACCGAGCGCGCCCAGATCACCGCCTCCCCGCTGCGCGCCACCACCGAGCAGCTGTCCGGCCTGCCGCCGGCGCTGGTGATCACCGGCGAGGCGGACGTGCTGCGCGACGAGGGCGAGGCGTACGCCAACAAGCTGCGCCAGGCCGGGGTGCCGGTCACCGCGGTGCGGTTCCAGGCCACGATCCACGATTTCGTGATGCTCAACGCGCTCAGCGGAACCCACGCCTCCAGGACGGCCACCGCCCTGGCCGGCGAGACCCTGCGCGCCGCCCTGCACCCCTCGTCCTGACCCCCGCCGGGCGGCGACGGTCCTGGTGGCCGTGGACTGACCGCCCCTCACCGCGCCCCGCCCGCCCGGCTAGGCTGGCCGCAGACAATGCACGCCGACGCGTCAGGGAGCGGGGATGGCCGAGGACGACCGGTACGAGCTGCCGGTGATCGGGCCGGGCGAGCCGCGCCCGCAGGTGGAGTCGGCCGAGGTACGGGTCGGCGGCACCGCGCTGGCCGCCGCCGCCCGGCTCGCCCGGCAGCAGTCGGCCGGTCCGGACGGCCCGGACTTCCCGGACGACCCGGACGGCTTCGCCCTGGTGGCCCGCGACCGCTACCCGGCGCAGGCCGAACGCGCCCTGGGCGTCCCGTTCCTGCAGCAGGGGGTGCCCGGCGGCCCGGCCCGGCTCCCGGCCGAGCGGCTGCCGGGCACGGACAGCGCCAACCGCGCCGCCTGGCTCAGCGGCTTCCTGACGCAGGCCGCACACGGGGCCGCCGCTGGGGCCGCGCGCGGCGGCGGCAACCCGGCGGTGCGCGCCTACCTGGACGCGCTGACCCCTGACGGGGAGTGAACCCCGGGGCGCCCGGCGGCCGTCGGACCTGCGCACCGGAGCCGATAGGATGCACCGCATGCCCCCGACAGCCGACCGGGCTCCGGTGGAGTCGGTCCCTCCCGCCGCCGACCCGGCCCCGTCCCCGGCCCCGCTCATAGCCCCGGCCCTGCTCCCTGCCCCGGCGCGCGCAAGGACGTCCGGGGAGTGAACGGGCAGGACCGCGCCGCGCTCGACGCCGCCCTGGCCGCCCGCTTCGGCGAGGCGGGGGTGCGACGCTTCGCCCAGGCCCCGGCGGCGGCCGATCCGGCGGCGCCGGAGGCCGCGGCACTCGCCCGGATCGCCGCGCTGACCCTGCCGTTGCAGGTCGGGCCGTACTTCCGCACCGCGCCCGGCGCGTCTGCCGCGCTGCGCGGCTACGCACTGGCCGCCGCCAAACCGCTGGCCGCCGCCGAGCAGCTGGCCTGGTCCCGGCTCGGCCACGACCGCGCGTACGAGATCGTCGCCGACCCCCAGGGGCGGGTCCACGCCCTGCACCTCGGCTACCGCGAGCCGCTGCGGTTCGTCAGCTCCAGCCCGGAGGCCTTCGCCGCCGCCCTGCTGGGCCTGGACTCGCTGCTCGACGCCCTGGGCGCGACCGACAGTCCGGCGCAGGCCCGGGCCGCCTTCGACGGCTTCCGACTCCGGCTCCAGCAGGCCGATCCGGCGGCCTTCGCGGACCGGGAGAGCTGGTGGCCGCTGGTCCTGGACGATCTGCGGGACACCGCGGGCGCCGACAACGCCGCCGCGTTCGAGATCACCGGCGAGGACGGCGAGAAGACGGTCCACACCGCCACCGGGACGATCGGGCTGCACCCCGAGGAGCGGCTGTGGGCCTCGCTGCACAGCGCCGGGATCACCGCGGCCCAGGTCACCGGCGTGCACACCGAGTTGGAGGCCTGCTTCCTGCCGGGCCACTACTGCTCGCTGTGGCTGGCCGCGCTCTTTCCCCGGGCGCGGCGCACCCACAGCTTCCGTTACGGCGCGACCGCCGCGTCCCGCGCCGAGGGGATGGACCGGCTCCGCGCCACGGCGGTCCGGCAGGCCGGAGGGGCGACGTGACACAGGCACAGACCGGCGACCGTCCGCCGCTCGACGGCCCGGCGGCGCTGCTCGCCCCGGCCCTGCTGGACTGGGCCTCCCGCGACGACCCGGCCTGCCCCCGGGTCTGCCTGGTCACCGGCGGACGCGGCACCGGCAAGAGCCGGTTGCTGGCCTGGCTGCTGACCGACTCCACCCGGCAGCCGGTCCCCACCGTGCACGCCGCGGCGCCCGCCCGGGGGCACACCGCGCAGACGCTGTCCTGGGAGCTCGGACGCCAACTCGGCTACGGCCCCCTCGATCCCGGCGCGCTGCTGGAGCGGCTGCGGACCGACGACCGGCCGCTGCGGCTGGTCGTCGCCGATCTGCACCTGGCCGGGCGGGGCCCGGCCGACCTGCCGTCGGCCGCGCCCGCCGCCGTCGTCACCGAGCTGCTGCAGCCGCTGCTGGCCCTGCCCGGCGTGCGCGCGGCGGTCGAGGTCGACCGGGCCGAACTGCTGCCGGTGGCCGATCCGCTGGTGCTCGCCCTGCCGACCGGGGGCGACGCGCCCGCCGACCCGGCGGCGGCCTCCGGCGCCGACGCGCCCGGTCCGGGCGGGGACTGGCGGTGGGCCTCGGCCGCCGCCCGCGAGACCGCCCTGGACCAGGCGGTGCGCGACGGCACCGCGCCGGGGCTGCTGGCCGACCCCGGCTACCTCGCCCTCGGCTCGGCCGTCGCCGTCACCGCGGCCCTCGCCGACCGCAGGATCGCCGTGCCGCCCCGGCTGCGCACCGTCTGGGCCGCCGCCGGACCGGCGCTCGGCGAGGGCGGCATGTCCGACTCCGAGCGCGCCGCCGTGCTGCACGCCGCCGCCCTGACCGCCGATCCACGGCTGGCGCGGTACCTGCGGCCGCTGGCCGAGCAGCACCTGTGGACCGCCGCGTGGTCCCGGCCCGGTCTGCGCACCGCCGGGCTGGCATTGACCGGGAACGGCCTGCTGGTCGCCGACCCGGCCGGACGGCTGCACGCCCACGACCCGGCGGACGGCTCGCTCGTCGCCCGCCTGGCCACCGACCCGCGCCAGCGGCCCGCGCGCATCGCCTCGGCGGGCGCGGGCCAGCTGCTCACCGTCGACGCCGTCGGCCACCTGCAACTGCTGCGCACTCCCCCGGCCGGTCCCGGCGGCGCGGCGGCGGCCCCGGCGGCGGCCGGGCTCCGCCCGTTCGTCCAGCAGCACAACGCCGCCGTCCTGGCCGGTACGGCGGCGGCGGTCACCGCGGTGGCCGCCGACTCGGGCAGCGTGGCCGTCGCCGACGCCCGGGGCTGGTTCCACCTGCTGCACGCGGCGGCCCCGCCCGCCACGGTCCGGGGCCACAGTCCGTACCAGGCGCCGATCACCGCCATCGCCTGCCTGGTGCTGCCCGACGCCCGGGACGGCCTGTGCCTGGTCGTCACCGGCCGGGCGGACGGATCGGTCCGGCTGTGGAACTCCGCCACCCGCCGGTCCATGCCGGACCCGGTCGAGCAGCGCGGCGCCCTGCCGACCGCCCTGGCCGCGGCCCGCACGGCGGCGGGGCCGGTGCTGGCCGTCGCCTGGTCCGACCGGCGGCTGCACCTGTGGCGGCTCGCCGAGGGCCGCTTCGCCGCGATCCCGCTGCTCCAGGACGTCGACGCGCTGGCGCTGACCCCGGAGGGCCTGCTGCTGTGCGGCGGCCCCCAGGGCACGCTCGCCCTCAGCACCGACCCCGCCGCCCTGTAACCGCGCCCGGTGGGCGCGCCCCGTCGGCGCGCCTTCCGGTGCGGCCGTTCGGGTCTGACCGGGCGACAGGCCGAGCGATGGGGAACGGTCGCCCGAACCTCTCTCCTAGCCTTCGTACGCGTCACCCGGACAGGAGGAGGGACCATGAAGCTCACGACTTCCGCACGCCGCTGGTACGGCGCGGGGGCGGCCCTGGCCGCGTCCGGGGTGCTGGCGTTCACCGGCCCGGCCGCCGACACGCCCGGCGCCGGCGCCGCCACGGGCACCGGCGGGGCCGCCGCCGCGCTGGCCGTCGCCAACCTGGGCCGTGGCGCCGGCACCTGCGCGCTGCCGCCGACCCGCAACAGCCTCGGCGGCAGCCAGTTCGAGACCAGCTGCGCCGGCGGCTACACCGGCGGCCCCGAGTACTGGTGCGCGGACTTCGTGCAGTGGGTCTGGCAGCACTCCGGCCTGTCCACCGACGGACTGTCGCCGGAGGCGGCGACCTTCATCTCCTACGGCGAGGCCAACGGCACCCAGCACACCGGCACCGGCTACCAGCCGAAGCCGGGCGACGCGGTCGAGTTCGGCAGCACCGAGGACTCCGGCCGGATCGACCATGTGGCGATCGTGACGGCGGTGAACCCGGACGGCTCGGTGGTGACCGCCAACGGCGACTGGGACGGCCCGTCGGTGAACGACGTCTCCATGGCCACCTACGCGGTGCGCTCCAAGGTGGTGGCGATCACCGTCCCGGCCGCGCAGCGGTCGGTGGGCTCCGAGCCGACCACGGTCGACACCGCGGACGGCTACTACATCGCCGGCTACACCACCCCGGTGTCCGCCGCCAAGGGCGCCGCACCGGACGCGGGCCCGGACGCGGGCCCGGACGCCGTCCCGGACCTCGGCTGCGGCGGCGGCGCGCCGCTGTCCGCGCCCAGTCTCTCCTGCCCGGACCCGTCCTGACCGACCGGCGCCCGGGGCTGCGGCGGGGGTCAGCCCCAGTCCTCGTCATTGGGCTGGGCGCTGCCGCTGCCCGGCGTCGGGGTGGCGGTGGCGGCGACCGGGTCGGCTGCGCGGTGCCGGACGTCCGGGCCGTGGCCGGTGCCGCCGCCGAGGACAGTGCAGAGCGTCAGCAGCAGGGTGGCCGTGCCGAGTGTGGCGGCGATGCGGCGGCGGGATGTGGCGGCAATTGCGGCGTCCATGCGAAATCGTCCTTTTTTGTTCGGCTCGGTTGGTACGAGGAAGACATTAGGAAGACCCGACTTCGAACGCTTATCGTTTTCGCTTCGGGTGACCGGGCGGCCGATATCCGAGAAAACGGATCAGTCGGCTCCGAACGGAACGCGGGTATCCGAGAGCGCTCTCGAAACGGACGATGCTGCTCCGCCGAGATCGGCACCGCCCGCCGAGCGGCGTCCTTCCTGGTCCGGGCCGGGTCCGGCGGACCGATAACGAAAGAAAAAGGCCGCCGACTACCGTGATGGCACCGGCCGGTTCCCCGTGGCCGCTTCCCGGCGCCAGGAGACGCAGCGTGATCCAGTCAGTCGTGCTTGTCGACGGTGGCACTGCGGGGTGGACGCGTGCCGCCGACCCCCAGGCAGCTTTCGGTGACCGCAGGGGCGCCGGTGGAGCAGCGTTCAGCACTGTCCCGTATTTCTTCGGCCGTCACGGCGGAATCCGCTGCGAGAACCGGGGAAAGGGCGGGCGCTATTTCCGCCGCCCGGAACTCCGCCGGCCGCGTCCGGGCCGCACCGGTCCGGGCGTGCTGCTCGGGCTGCCGGCCCTGGCAGCGGCGGCGCCGGGAATGCCCCTGGGCGCGGACGGGTATCGACCCGGCTGTGCGGTCGTCCTCGTCCTCGGGCTCGCCCTCGTCGCGCTGCCCGTGCGGGCCCGGGCCGGCATCGCCCTCGCGGTCTGCGGTGGCGCGGCCGCCGGGAAGCTGCTGACCGTGGGCCACCGGCGCCCGGCCCGGTTCGGCCCGGGCGCCCTGCACCACGGCCCGCTGGTGAACTGCCGGGGCGTCACCGATCTGGTGGTCGCCCGGATCGGCCGACAGCTCCACCTGATCGGCTCGACCGGGCTGACCGTCCTGGTGATCATGGCACTGGTCACCTCCGGCATCACCGTCCCGCTGCTGCGGAGCCGCCGCACCTTTGCCCGACCGACCGAGACCGAGGAGGACTGACGATGTCCGGAACCCCACCGCTGGGAGTGCCCGAGCGGCAGCAGCAGCTCGACCGGCTGGACGACGCCATCATCGCGCTGCTCCAGGAACGCCGGCTGGCCGCCGGGCAGTTGCGGGCGCTGCGCAGCGCCCGCTCGCTGCCGGCCTCCGAACTGGTCGGCGAGAACCGGCTGCTGGCCCGCTACCGGGAGGCCCTCGGCAGCCCCGGGACCGGCATCGCGCTGGAGCTGCTGGCCCTGGCCCGGACCGGCGCCGCCGCCACCCCCGAACCGTTACCCCACCCCGTGCCCGTGCCCGTCGAAAGGACCCCGTCATGACCCCCTCCCTGTTCCCGAGACCCGGGGCTCGTCCGCTCCCCTGCGCCGCGCAGGCGGGGTGCTCCGGGCTCCGTTCCAACTGACCACCTGGCGGCACCTGTTGTTCGCCGCGCTGGGGCCGCTCGGCTTCGCCGCGCTGGAGGGCACCCAGTTCGCCCTGCGTCCCGGCCCGGGCGGGCAGAACTCGCACAACGGGCTGCTGCTGATCGTGGTCGTGGTCGCGGTGGCGCTGATCGGCCCCGGCTACGAGCGGCTGCGGGCCCGGCTGGTGCTCGGCGAGGAGATCGGCCGTCGGCGCGGGCGCGGAAGGATCGGCCGCGGCGCGCTGTTCTTCCTGTTCAACCTGGTGCTGACCGGGGTGATGTTCCTGCTGGTGGCCGGATGGGTGATCGTCTCCATCCGCAACCTCAGCTACCCGATCTGGGGCTGGGCGCCCTACCCGGACCCGGCCTGGGGCGGCCCGACCGCGTTCGGCGCGGTGCTGCTGCACTTCTCGGCCGGCGTGCTGGCGTTCTTCCTGGTGCCGTGGGCGGTGGTGCGGATCAACCACTGGCAGCTGGGCGTGGACCGCAAGCTGATCGGGGCCAGGGCCGACGAGATCCCCAGCTGACCCCCGTCTTCGCGCCCGCCTCCGCGCCCCGACGGCGCGGGAACGGCCGAGCCGTCGCCCCGAAGGCCGCACTGGCCTCCGGGGCGACGGCTCATCGGTTTCCGCAGCTCCGGCTGCCGACCCGGACCGGGACCGGTCCGGTGGGCGGGCCGGGGCGGCGGCGCGGCTCCGGCTGCCGCTGGTGCGGGTAGGGCGTCGGCGCCGGCTGCTGCTGGGCCAGGAAGCGCAGCACCGCCAGCACCCGCCGGTTGTGCCGTCCGCCGTCGGCGGCGATCCCCAGCTTGGTGTAGACCGTGGCGATCCGCTTCTCCACCGTGCCTTCGGAGACCCGCAGTTGTTCGGCGATGGCCTGGTTGGAGCAGCCCTGGGCCATCAGCCCGAGCACCCCGGCCTCGGCCGGGGTCAGCCCGCCGAGGGTGTCGTGCCGCTCGCGCGGGGACGTGGCCGGGGCGAGGGCCCCGGCCACGCTCGGGTCCAGCACGGTCTGCCCGGCCGCGACCCGGGCCAGCGAGTCCAGCAGCTCGGCGGTGTCCGACACCCGCTCCTGGAGCACGTAGCCTGCGCCGTTGTCGGCCCCGGCGAACAGCGCCGCGGCGTCCCGTATCCGGGGCGCCGCGGCGAACATCAGCACGCCCGTGCCGGGGGCCAGCCGGACCGCCGCCAGGGCGGCCCGCAGCCCCCCGTCGGGGCGGGCCGGCGCGAGGACCGCGTTGAGCAGCAGCACGTCCGGTCTGTGCGCCGCGACCAGCTCCGGCAGCTGCCGGGCATGCGGAACGGCCGCGACCACCTGGTGGCCCTGGCCGTCGAGTACCTGCGCGAGACCCGAGCGCAGCACGGCGCTGCCCTCCGCCACGACAAGGCGCATGGCGTGCTCCCTCCTGAGGGGCCCGCGCGGACGCGGGCCCCTGGTCGGTCCGGTGGATGTACGGGTGTGCTCCCCCGGTGGTGTCGGTCAGTCGAGGACGTGTCCGTCGCCGGTCCGGTGCGGCCGGGAGCGGCGCAGGTCCGCGAGGACGAAGCTGCGCTGCAGCCAGCGGTCGCGGCCGTCGTAGCGGGGCCGGAAGCCGGTGCGGCCGTGGACGGTCACCCGGTTGTCCACGACGGCCAGGTCGCCGGGGGTGAGCAGGACCGTGGACGCGGTCAGGTCGAACAGCCGCTGGAGTTCCAGCAGGGCGTCGGCGGCGCGGCCGGTGAGCGGCCGGGTGGCCTCCAGGTCCACCCGCAGGTCGGGGTCGTCCGGTGCGCCGTGCAGCACCGCGTGGGGTTCGGTGCCGCCGCTGCCGGCCCCGAAGGAGGGCGGCGGGGCGGTCACGAACTCCGGTGCGGACAGCGCCGTGCGGGCGTCCGGGGTCAGCAGCGGCAGCACCTGCCGGACGCAGGAGGTGCGCAGCCCGGCGATGCCCTCGTGGTCGCTGCGCAGGCAGAGCAGCATCACGAAGTCGGGGCGGTGCGGGTGGAAGGCGTTCTCGTTGTGGAAGCCGAGCCGTACCGATCCGGCGTTGCCCTGGAACTCCTCCTGGCCCGGGACCGGGACGACGTCCTGCACCAGGGCGCCGGACTTCTCCGGGCGGAAGGCCGCCGGGTCGCCGAGCCCGGCGGCGATCATCACCAGCGTCCCGGCCGGTACGGTGGCCTGGCGCTGCACCGAGCCGGGCACGGCCGGGGTGCCCGGCAGCGCCTGCTCGTCCACCGGCAGGCCGCGCACCAGCAGGGTGCCGGTGGGGCCGCTGTCCCGGCGGAACCGGAGCAGGTCGCGGCGCAGTCCGGCCGGGAGGTCGGACCAGGCGTCGCTCGCGGCGGCGGCCCAGCGCGGATCGTCGATCACTCCGCCGGCGGCGGAGCACAGGCGGTCGGCCACGGCGTGCACCTGGGCGCGGCTCTCCCGGTCGACCGGGACGACCGGGATACCGGCTTCGCTCTCCAGACCGGGTTCCAGGTCGGGGTTCAGGCCGGGTTCCGGGCCCGGTTCCAGCCCGGGGGTCGCTCTCGACTCGAAGGTGACTGGCATGGGTGTCTCCTCTCTCGTTCAGGCCGCGGTGGCGGCGGGCGCCGCCTCGGCCGCCGGCAGGGCGACCCGGGCGCTGAGGGGTGCCGCGATCTCGCGGTAGGCGGGCACCGGCAGGGCCACCGACAGGTCGAGGCGGGCGGCGTTGAAGTAGATCTCCTCCTGCTCCAGCAGGTCCCGGTCGGCGATCAGGGTGAGCGCCGGGTCGAAGGAGAACGGGATGATGGAGCCGCTGACGCAGCCGGTCAGCCGCTCGGCGGTGGCACGGTCGGCCATCCCGGCGCGGGTGCCGCCGACGCAGTCCCGGACGGCGTCCAGGTCGACGCGGCGGTCCCCCTGGACGACGGCGAGCACGTACCGGGACGTCCTGCCGCCCAGGGCGACCCGGATCACCAGGGACTTGGCGGCCTGGTGCAGCGGGTGGCCGCGCAGCCGGCTGGCCGTGTCGGTGCGGCCCTCCGGCGGGTGCTCCAGCAGCCGGTACCGGGCGCGCCCGGCCGACAGCGCTGCCATCAGCCGGGCGTGGCCGGTCCCCTCGGGGCTAGGCGGCACGGTCCATCACCTCGGCGACCGACCGCGGACGCAGATCGGTCCAGTGCTCGGTGATCCAGGCCAGGCTCTCGTCGTAGCCGGACTCGGCCAGGGCGATCGTCCAGCCCGCCGGGACGTCGGCGAAGGTGGGCCAGAGGGAGTGCTGCCCCTCGTCGTTGACAAGGACGAGGTAGCGGCCCTCGGGGTCTTCGAAGGGGTTGGCCATGACGGGGTTCCTCCCGGTACAGGGTGTGGATGGTGCGGTTCGGTGGTCAGGCGGTCTCGGCCATCAGCGGGCCGGTCTGCTCCAGGGCCTCGGCGCCGTAGACGCCCTGGACCCAGTTGCGGTGGTAGACGGTGTCGAGGTAGCGCTCGCCCAGGTCGGGCGAGATGGCGACGGCGGTCCTGGCGGCCAGGCCGCCCCGCTCGGCCGCGTCCGCCTCCAGCCAGGACAGCGCCCCGGCGACGACGGTGCCGGTCGAGCCGCCGAAGACGAACCCGCGCGCGGCGAGCCGGTGGCAGGTGCGGATGGTGTCGGCCTCGGCGATCCGCACCACGTCGTCCACATAGCTCGGGTCGAGCAGTTCCGGCCGGACCGCGGAGCCCAGGCCGGGGATCATCCGCGGGGCCGGCGGGCCGCCGAAGGTGATCGAGCCGATGCTGTCCACGGCGACGATCCGCACGCCGGGGCGGTGCTCTCGGAACCAGCGGGCGCAGCCCATCAGCGTCCCGGTGGTTCCGGCGCCGACGAACAGCAGGTCGAGGTCGCGGAAGCGGCGGGCGATGGCGGGGGCGGTCCACCGGTAGTGGGCGCGCCAGTTGTCGGCGTTGACGTACTGGTTGAGCCACAGGTAGCGGCTGTCGCTCGCGCAGAGCCGGCGCACCTGGGCCAGCCGGGCGCCGAGGAAGCCGCCCTCCGGGTCGGGGTCGGTGACGACGTGCACCTCGGCGCCGAGGGCCTCCATCAGTCGGCGGGTGGCCAGGTTGCAGCGGGAGTCGGTGACGCACAGGAAGCGGTAGCCCTTGCTGGCGGCGATCACCGCCAGGGCGACGCCGAGGTTACCCGAGGACGACTCGACCAGGACCGATCCCGGTCGCAGCGTGCCGCTGCGCTCGGCGGCCTCGACCATGGCGCGGGCCGCCTTCTGCTTGATCGACCCGGAGAAGTTGAAGCCCTCGCACTTGAGGTAGAGGGAGGCGCCGAGGGTGTCGGTGAGGTCGACGAAGAGGTCGTCCTCGTTGAATTCATGTGGGGCCGAGATGATCGGCACGCGTCCTCCCGGGTCCGCGGTGGGCGATGAGGTGAGGCCGGACGCTCATCCGTAGCGGCGGGTCTCGTGGAAGAAGCCGTCGACAACGGCCAGTTCGCCCTCGGCGAGCACGCGGTCGTACACGTGTCTGCCGAGGGCGAGGTCCAGCACGCCGAGGCCGAACGGCGAGAACACCACCGTGCGGTCGGCCGGCGCGCGGACCGTCCCGGTGAGCACGTCGTGGAGCGTGCCGTCGATGAACTCCCGGTGGCCCGACCGCTGTTCGGCCAGGTGCACCGAGGTGTCGGCCTTCAGGCAGTGCTCCACGTCGTCGACGATGTTGAAGCTCCGCAGCACCAGGCCGGGGTCGAGGTCGCGCAGCGAGATGTGCAGCACCAGCGGGTGGTGGTCGAACCAGGAGGCGTCGCTGATGTGCGGGGTTCCGGCGACGGTGGCGAAGACCACCAGGTCGGAGCCGCGGATCAGCTTCTCCGCGCTGTCGTGGACGACGACGGCGGTGTCGGTGTCCGCGCCGGCCAGGTAGCCGGCGAAGCCCTCGGCGTGCTCGGCCGACAGGTCGAACACCCCGGTCTCCGCGAAGGTCCAGCCGGTGCCGCGCAGGAACTGGTGGATGTAGCGGGCGATCAGGCCGGTGCCGACGAAGCCGATCCGCGTCGGGCGCTCGCGCCCGGCGCTGAGCCGGTCCGCGGCCAGCGCCGCCGAGGCAGCGGTGCGCGCGGCGCTGATGATGGAACTCTCCAGGCAGGCCAGCGGATAGCCGGTGTCGTGGTCGTTGAGGATGAGCACGGCGGAGGCGCGCGGCAGCCCGGAGGCCACGTTCTCCGGGAAGCTGGAGATCCACTTCAGCCCGTCGGTGCGGACGTCGCCGCCGATGGAGGCCGGCAGGGCGATGATGCGCGCGCTGGGGCGGTCGGGGAAGCGCAGGAAGTAGGAGGGCGGGTTGACGGTGTCGCCCGCGCCGTGGATGCGGTAGGCGTCCTCGATCAGGGCGACCACCTCGCGGTGCCGACCCTCGAGGGTGCGGTGCACCTGGGCGCCGGGAATCACGGCGAAGGAAGGGAGTTGGGCGGGAGGCATAGCGGACTCCACAACGGATGTCAGGTGATGGACAGTCAGTTCAGGACGTGGTCGGGCAGTCGCACCGGATCGCCGAGGACCACCGCCACCTCCCGCTCGCCCTCGTACGGCTCGCGGCCGTGCGCGGTACGCAGGTTGTCGACCAGCAGCAGGTCGCCCTGCTGCCACGGTTCGCGGCGGGTCGCCAGCCGGTACGCCTCGTTGACGGCGGCGACGTCCTGCGGCGGGATCGGCGTGCCGTCCCCGTACGCGGTGGTGAACGGCATGGCGTCCGGGCCGTACACCTCGGTCAGGTAGGCGCGGATCATCGGGTCGAGGGTGAGTTCGTTGAGGAAGGCGGCCTGGTTGAACCAGACCTCCTCGCCGGTGGCCGGATGGGTCAGCACCGCGGCCCGGCGCTGGCGGGTGCGCAGCACCGCGTCCGGCAGCCACTCGAAGCCGATGGCCTCGGCCCGGCAGTAGGCGCCGATGGCCTGCGGGTCCTCCGTGCCGAAGGACTCGTAGAGGGATACGCCGACCTCGCGGTAGTTGCGGGTGAGCTGCCAGCCCTTGGCGCGGAACCGGGCCGCCAGTTCGGGCGGCAGCAGCCGCAGCACCTCGGCGCCGTCGGCGACCACGGTGGCGCCGCCGGCCGCCGGGGCGGTCAGGCAGCCGAACAGCAGCACCGAGGGGACCTCGGCGGCGTAGCTCAGCTCGTGGTGCAGGCAGAGCTGCTCGTCGGGGGGCCACTCGGAGGCGGACTGGCCGCCGTCCGGGTACTCCCGGCGGGTGGCGAAGCGCTCCCGCTCGGCCATCGGGGTGATGCCGAGCGCGAGGGCGTACTGCGCCACCTCGGCGGCGGAGCGTATGCCCAGGCCGCGCAGCAGCACGGCGCCGTGCTCGGCCAGCAGCGAGCGGACGCGGACGCGTTCGGCGGCGGCCCAGCGGGCGCCCGCGCCCGGTCCGCTCACGCCGTGGGCGTGCTCCACCCGCAGGGTGTCGTCGGTGAGCAGGGTGGTCATGGTCACGGTGTCTCCTTGGGTCGCGGTCGGGTTCGGTCCTGGCGGCGGTCGGGTTGGCCCTGGCGCGCGGCGGTCAGCCGACGGCCGCTGCCGGGGCGGTGGCGTCCGCCCCGCCGCCGGAGCGCTGTTCGAGCAGCGCGGCCAGGTCGGCGAGGACGGGGGTCCGGGTGATGTCCTTGACGCTGACCGCGCGGTCCAGCAGGATCGCCAGCCGGATGGCGGACAGGGAGGTGCCGCCCAGCTCGAAGAAGTGCGACCGGCGGCCGATCCGGTCCACCGGCGTCTTCAGCGCCTCGGCCCAGTGGGCGGCCAGCCGCAGCTCGGCGGCGCTCCCCTCGGCGTCGGCGGCGGGCAGGGCGCACAGCTCCGCCTCGGCCAGCCGGGTCAGCGCCTTCTTGTCGGTCTTGCCGTTCGCGGTCAGCGGCAGGCTCTCCCGGCGGACCAGCCGGGTGGGCACCATGTACGCGGGCAGCGAGGCGTCCAGCACGCCGCGCACCTGCTCCGGGTCGGCGGGGCCGCTGAAGAAGCCGACCAGGTGCCGGCCCTCGCCCGCCCCGGCGGTGACCACCGCGCCGTCGCGGACCCCGGGCGCGCGCAGCAGCCGGTCCTCGATCTCGCCGATCTCGATCCGGAAGCCGCGGATCTTCAGCTGGGCGTCCCGGCGGCCGTGGAACTCCAGCTTGCCCTCGGCCGACCAGCGGCCGAAGTCGCCGGTGCGGTACAGCCGTTCGCCGGGGCGGTGGGGGTCGGCGCAGTACGCCGCCCTGGTCCGCTCCGGGTCGTTGACGTAGCCGCGCCCGACGCAGACCCCGGAGAAGACGATCTCCCCCGGCGCGCCCAGCGGCACCGGCCGCAGCCACGCGTCCACCACGTAGGCGCGGACGTTGCGTACCGGCCGCCCCAGTGGGATGCCGCCGGAGGCGGGAACCGCCGTCAGCACCTCGTGGTTGGTGTCGTCGCTGGTCTCGGTCAGCCCGTAGGCGTTGACCAGCCGCACCCCGGGGAAGGCGGCGAACCAGCGCTGTGCCAGCTCCCGTTTGAGCACCTCGCCGGTGGTGGAGACGCAGCGCAGCCCGGGCAGCCGGGCCGGGTCGCCGTCCAGGTAGGTCAGCAGCACCTCCAGGTAGGAGGGCACCAGTTGGACCACCCCGACCCGGCCGGCCCGGACCGTCTCCACGAAGCGGGCGATGTCCGCCACCGCCTCCTGCTCCACGATCAGCGTGCTCCCGCCGACCAGCAGGGCGGCCACCAGCTGCCACAGCGAGATGTCGAAGCACTGCGGGGCGGTCTGCGCCACCACCGTGCCCTCGGTGACGCCCAGGTCCTCGATCTTGGCCAGCAGGTGGTTCAGGAAGCCGGCGTGCTCGCACACCGCGCCCTTGGGCTCGCCGGTCGAGCCGGAGGTGAAGTAGATGTAGGCCGACTGGTCCGGCCCGACCGGGATGCCCGGATCGTCCTGACGGCCGTCCCCGGCCAGCAGGGACGTCAGTTGACGCACCGTCACCTCCTGTTCCGGACCCAGCTCGGCCAGGGCCGGGGCCAGGCCCGGCGCGGTCCCGGTGCCGGTCAGCGCCTGCGAACAGCCGCTGCGGCGCAGCATGGAGGCGATCCGGGCGGCCGGGAAGTGCGGCTCGACCGGCAGGTAGACCGCGCCCGCCTTGAACACCCCGACGACCGCCGCCAGCCACTCCAGGCTGCGTTCGGCGACGACCGCCACCGGCTGCTCGTGCTGCGGGCCGTCCTGGCACAGGGCCCAGGCGACCTGGTTGGCGCGCCGGTTCAGCTCGGCGTACGTCCAGCTGCGGCCGCCCTGGACCGCGGCGACGGCGTCCGGGCGCAGCCGCGCCTGCTCCTCGAACAGCTGGTGGAACGGCCGTTCCGGCAGTTCGCGCACCGGCCCGGCCAACTCGTGCAGCTGGTAGTGCAGTTCGGCTTCGGAGAGCAGGCTGCGGGTGTGGTGGCCACGGTTGGGGCCGGTCACCGCATGGCCGAGCGCCCGCAGGCAGTAGCCGGCGATCCGGTCCACGGCCGGTCCGTCCAGGGCGTCCGGCCGGTAGCGCAGCACCAACTCGGCGCCGTCCACCGCGATCCAGAGCAGGACGCCCTCGGGGAGGGCTCCAGCCGGCGGCAGGCCCTCGGCGCGGGAGAGCACGCTCTCGAACAGCCCGTCGGTGCGGACCCGGTCCCGGATGGCCGCGGTGGGCGCGGCGGCGGCATGACGCAGCACCTGCTCCCGGGCGTTCCCGGCGGCGGCGGCCAGCTGCTGCCAGCTGCCGTCGGCCACGGTGATCCGCACCGGCAGCGGCTCGGCCTGCGGCCCGGACGCGGTGGGCGCGGACGCCGCTGGCGCGGGGGCAGTTGGCGCGGGGGCGGTCGGCAGCCAGCCGGTGACGGTCTCGCCGTCCCCGGTGAGCGCGGCGACCACCTTGGCGTGCGCGGCGAGCAGCAGCGGCTCGCTCAGCCCGGCCAGCACCCGCTCCGGGATCGGCACCCGGCTCTCGGCCGCTGCCGCTGCCGCTGCCGCTGCCGCCCGGGGCGTGTCCACGACCCTGACCGGCCGCGGGAGTCGGGTGCAGCCGGCGGCGTCGAGGATCTCGCGCCAGTAGCGGCGGCCGACGGCTCCGTCCTGGTCCATCGCGTCCGTCACGAGCCCCACCCTCCACCTTGGAAATCGGTCGGTCCGATGGGTCACTGGCCCACCCGGAGTTTCGAGACCGACCCTAGGGAGGCGGATTATTGTCGGAGTATCGATCGACTTCCGGGCCCGTGCGCGGGTGCCCGGACACGCGTCTGGCGGCCTCCCCAGGGGGAAGCCGCCAGACGGGCACGGACCGGCCGGGGCCGGACCGCTCAGAGCAGGCCGCTGAGCAGCCTGCCGATCAGCGCCGCCGGTTCCGGCGCCATCATGCCCTCGTGGGTCGCGGCCACCTCATGCATCCGCAGCCCGCCGACCAGGTACGGCTCCCAGGACTCCGGATCGGCCCAGTCCCGGACGTTCTCGGTGGCCCGGACCAGCACGGTCGGCGCCACCACCGGCACCGGCTCGGCCGCCTGGAGCAGCCGGACGTTGTTGACCGTGGCGTCCAGCACCAGGCCGCGCTGGTCGGCGCTGAGGTGACGGGTCTCGCCGTCGCTGCGCCCGAGGTAGTCCACGATCCTGGCGCGGACCACGGCCGGGTCGTCCGGCAGCTGCTGCGGATCGCCGTGGATGCGGGTGTACGCCTCGTACATGTCGGCCAGCACCTGCTGCACGGACTGCGTCCGGCGCAGTTCGGCGGCGACCGGGTAGGAGTCGAGCAGCACCAGCAGGCCCACCTTCTCGCCCTGCTGCTCCAGTTCGGCCGCCAGCGCCTGGGCCAGGCCGCCGCCCAGCGACCAGCCCAGCAGGTGGTACGGGCCGGTCGGCTGGACGGAGCGGATCCGGGCGGTGAAGTCGGCCAGCAGCTCCGGCAGCGACCCGGCGAACGCGTCGGCGCCGTCCAGGCCGCGCGTCTGCAGCCCGTACACCGGCCGGTCCGGGTCCAGGGTGCGCAGCAGGCCGGAGTAGCACCAGCTGAGGCCGCCGACCGGGTGCAGGCAGAACAGCGGGGGCAGCGAGCCCGTGGTCCGCAGCGGCAGCACCGCGTCGAAGCCGCCGGCCGCGCCCTCGCCGTCCAGCCGCCGCAGCAGCGCGGCCGGGGTCGGCGCCTCGAACACGGCCCGCACCGGTATGTCCGCGCCGAGCACCGGCCCGGCCAGGGCGGTCAGCCTGGACGCCAGCAGCGAGTGGCCGCCGCGGTCGAAGAAGTTGTCGTCCACACCGACCTCCGCCACCCCCAGCACCTCGGCGAACAGGGCGCACAGCACCTGCTCGCGGGCGGAGCGCGGCGGCCGTCCGGCGGCGGCCGCCTGCTGCGGCGCGGGCAGGGCCTTCAGGTCGGTCTTGCCGGTCGGGGTCAGCGGCAGGCCGGGCAGCTGCACCACGGTCGAGGGGACCATGTGGTCGGGCAGTTCGGCCCGGACCAGCTCGCGCAGCTCCGCCGGGTCCAGGTCGGCCCCCTGCGGCACCACGTAGCCGACCAGCCGACGGTCGCCCGGGCGGTCCTCGCGGACGACGACGGCGGCGGCGGCCACCCCCGGGCAGCCCAGCAGCGCGGCCTCCACCTCGCCCGGCTCGATCCGGAAGCCGCGCAGCTTCAGCTGCCCGTCGGTCCGGCCGAGGAACTCCAGCTGCCCGTCGCGGCGGCGCCGGCCCAGGTCGCCGGTGCGGTACATGCGCGACCCGGCCGGTCCGAACGGGTCCGCCACGAACCGGCCGGCGGTCACCGCCGCGCGGTTCAGGTAGCCGCGGGCGACCCCGGCCCCGGCCAGGAACATCTCCCCGGGCACGCCCGGCGGCACCGGCCGCAGCCGCTCGTCCAGCACGTACACGCGCACGCCCGGCAGCGGCCGTCCGATGGGCTGCCGGACCAGACCCGCGTCCGGGTCGCTCAGCGCGCAGGCCGCCTCGACCGTGGTCTCGGTCGGGCCGTAGCCGTTGACCAGGCGACGGCCCCGGCCCCAGCGCTCCACCAACTGCGGCGCGCACGCCTCGCCGCCGGTGATCAGCGTGGCCAGCGCGGGCAGCTCCACCGGCGGCACCCCGGCCAGCACCGCGGGCGGCATGTGCGCGTGGGTGATCTGCTGCTCGGCCAGGAAGGACGCCAACTCCGCACCCACCGGGGCGTGTTCGGGCACCACCAGGCAGGCCCCGGTGAACAGCGCCATGGCCAGCTCGGAGACGGAGACGTCGAAGCTGGGCGAGACGAACTGGATCACCCTGCTGCCCGGGCCCGCGCCGTGCGCGGCCGCACGGTTGGCGGTCAGCCCGGCCAGGCCGCGGTGCGTGACCACGACGCCCTTGGGCGTGCCGGTCGAACCGGAGGTGTAGATGACGTAGGCGGGGTGGTCCGGCCGCAGCGGTGTGCGGCGTTCGGCGTCGGTGACGTCCTCGCTGCGGTACCCGCCGACCTCGGCGGCGGTGCCGGGGTGGTCGAGCAGCAGCACCGGCGCATCGGTGCCGGGCAGGTCGGCGGCGACCTGGGCGGTGCTGAGGACGGCGATCGGCGCGGCGTCCTGCAGCATCAGCGCCAGCCGCCGGGGCGGGTAGGCCGGGTCCAGCGGCAGGTAGGCCGCGCCCGCCTTGGCCACCGCCAGCACCGCGACGACCATGTCCACCGAGCGGGGCAGCGCGATGGCGACGAAGGTCTCCGGCCCGGCCCCGGCCGCGATCAGCCTGCGGGCCAGCCGGTTGGCGCGGGCGTTCAACGCGGCGTAGCTGGCGGTCTCCGCGCCGCACTGCACCGCCGGGGCGTCCGGGACGGCCGCCGCCTGCGCCTGGAACAGCTCCGGCAGGGTGCGCGGCGCCGGGGCCGGTTCGCCCTGCCAGTCGGCGGCCAGGGCGCGCCGCTCCTGCTCGGAGAGCAGCTCCAGCGAGCCGATCGGGCGCGCCGGATCGGCCGCCGCAGCGGCCAGCAGCCGGGACAGCCGGTCGGCGACGGCCGCCGCGCCGTCGCGGTCGAACTGCGCGGCGGCGTACTCGACCACCCCGCGCAGCCCGGTCGGGGTGCCGTCGGCCGCCCGGGTCTCGGCGATGCTGAAGGACAGGTCGAACTTGGCCACCCCCACCCCGAACTCCTCGAAGCCGACGTCCAGGCCGGTCAGCCGCATCTGCGGCTCGGCGTTGTTCTGGAACGTCAGCATCACCTGCACCAGCGGGTGGGCCGCGGCGGAGCGGACCGGGTTCAGCTCCTCGACCAGGCGCTCGAAGGGCACGTCCTGGTGGGCGTAGGCGGCCAGGTCGCTCTCGCGGACCCGCTCCAGCAGCGCCCGGAAGGACGGGTCGCCGGACGTGTCGGTGCGCAGCACCAGGGTGTTGACGAAGAAGCCGACCAGCTCGTCCAGGGCCGGGTCGGAGCGGCCCGCGACGGCCGCCCCCAGGGGGATGTCCGCCCCCGCGCCCAGGCGGCTGAGCAGCGCCGCGATCCCTGCCTGGACGACCATGAACAGGGTCGAGTCGGCGGCCCTGGCCAGCTCCGCCAGCCCCCGGTGCGCCTCGGCGTCCAGGGCGAACTCCACCGTGCCGCCCCGGTGGTCGGCGACCACCGGGCGCGGCCGGTCGCCGGGCAGCTCCAGCAGCTCCGGCGCACCGTCCAGGGCCTGACGCCAGTAGGCGAGTTGGCGGCCGAGCGGGCTGTCCGGGTCCTGCTCGTCGCCGAGTTGCTCGCGCTGCCACAGGGCGTAGTCGGCGTAGTGCACCGGCAGCGGCTCCCACTGCGGGGGGCCGCCGGCCTGCCGGGCGTTGTAGGCGCGGGCGAGGTCCCGCAGCAGCGGGGCGACCGAGGCGCCGTCCCCGGCGATGTGGTGCACCAGCAGCAGCAGGACGTGCTGCTGCGGGCCGAGCCGCAGCACGGTCGCCCGCAGCGGCAGCTCCTCGGACAGGTCGAAGCAGTGCCGGGACGCCTCCAGCAGCAGCCCGGGCCCGTCCTGCGGGGCGGCCTCCAGCAGCACCGGCACCGGCCGGGCCGACTCGGCCGGGCGGACGAACTGGTAGGGGACGCCGTCCTGTTCGCGGATGACCGAGCGGAGGATCTCGTGCCGGTCGGTCAGGTCGCCCAGGGCGGCGGTGAGCGCGTCCAGGTCCAGCTGCCCGGTGAGCCGCAGCGGCATGGGGATGTTGTAGGTGGGGCTGGGCCCCTCCATCCGGTGCAGGAACCACAGCCGCCGCTGCGCGTAGGAGAGCGGCACCAGCTCGGGGCGGTCGGCGGCGCGCAGCGGCCGGGTCTGCGGGCCGCCGACCGCCCGCTCCAGCCTGCGGGCCAGGGCGGCGACCGTGGGCGCCTCGAACAGCTCCCGGACCGGCAGCGCCACCTGGAAGGCGGCCCGCACCCGCCCCAGCAGCTTGATCGCGGACAGCGAGTGGCCGCCGAGCGCGAAGAAGTCGTCGTCGGGGGCGACCTGCGGGTGGCCCAGCACCTCGGCGAAGAGGCCGCAGAGGATCTCCTCCCGGGGGCTCAGCTCGCGCGCCTGCGGCGCGTCCCGGGTCGGCGCCTGCGGCGCCGTGGCGGCGGGCGCGTCGGCGGGCGCGGGTGCGGCAGCCAGGGCGGGGGCCCGGAGCGCTGCTTGTTGCTCGGCGGGAAACACCGGCAGCGCCCCCAGCGCGGAGCCGGGCCGCTCGGCCACGGCCTCCAGCAGCCGGACGACCTGGTCCAGCACGGTCCGTGCGGCGGCCTCGGAGTAGTGGTCGGGGCGGTACTCCAGCCGCAGCAGCAGACGCCGACCGGCCAGGCCGGCGATCAGCCGCAGCGGGTAGTGCGCCGCGTCCCGGCCGGACACCCCGGCGACCCGCAGCCCGCCGTACTCGGCGCGCGCCGCCTCTCCGCCGGGGTAGTTCTCGACGGTGAGCACCGTGTCGAACAGATCCCCCCGGCCCACCAGCCGCTGCACGTCGCCCAGGCGCGCGTGCTGGTGCCCCAGCAGCAGCGCCTGCTCCCGCTGGAGCCGAACCAGGTTGGCGGCCAGCGTCTCCTGCTGCTCCAGCCTGACCCGGACCGGAACGGTGTTGATGAACATCCCGACCATGGTCTCCACACCGGGCAGCTCCGGCGGACGGCCGGAGACCACCGAGCCGAACACCACGTCCGTGCGCCCGGTCAGCTCCGCCAGCACCAGCGCCCACACGCCCTGGAGCAGGGTGTTCACCGTGACGCCGATCCCCCGGACGCCACTCAGCAGCGTGTCGGTCAGCTGCTCCGGGAGGTCCTCGGCCAGCAGTCCGGGCAGCACCGGCGGCCGGTCCTGGCCCGGGCCGACCACCAGGCTCGGACCGGGCAGGCCCTCGAGCGCCCGGCGCCACGCCTCCCTGGTCGCCTCCGGGTCCTGGCGGCTCAGCCAGCCCAGATAGTCGCGGTAGGGGGTGACCGGCGGCAGCCCGCCGCTGTCCCCGCGATCGGCGTACAGCGTCAGCAGCTCGCGCTGGAGCTGCGGCGCGGACCAGCCGTCGATCAGGATGTGATGGGCCGTCATGACCAGCCGGTGGTCGGTCTCACCGAGCCGGACCAGGGTGAACCGCAGCGCCGGGGCGGCGGCCAGGTCGAACCGGGCCACCCGGTCGGCCTCCAGCATTTCGATCAGCCCGGGTTCGCGCTCCCCGGCCGGGAGCCCGCTCAGATCGGTCTCGGACCACGGCAGCGGCACGTCCCGGGCGATCACCTGGATCGCCTGGCCGTTCTTGCGCTGCCGGAAGGCCGCCCGCAGGTTCGCGTGGCGCCGCAGCAGCGCCTGCGCCGCGCCCCGCAGCCGCCCGGCGTCCAGCGGCCCCTCCAACTCCATGACCAGCTGGGTGTTGTAGACCTCGGCGTCGGACTCGTCGGTCAGCGTGTGGAACAGCAGCCCCTCCTGCAGGGGTGCCAGCGGCAGGATGTCCTCAATACCGGATGTCTTCATGCGATGTCCCTCAATTCGGCTTCAAGGTCGTCGATTTCGTCCTGGCTCAGGGAGACCAGCGACAGGTCGGACGGGGTGTGGCCACCGGCGTCGGGGGCCTCGGCGTGGTCGGCGAGCAGCCGCAGCATCCGGAACCAGCCGGACGCCAGCTCCTCCACCTCGGCGTGGTCGAACAACTCCCGGGGCCAGCTCCAGCAGGCGCTGAGCTCCGGACCGTGCGGCAGATCCTCGGTGATCGCGTTGACCTCCAGCGCGTGACCGACCCGCTGCCCCGGGTCGAATGGCGGCGGCCCGCTCACGCCGGGCGCCACCTCCCAGGCCACTGCCTGCGGGGTCGTCATCGAGCCGGGGTCGGGCTTCGCGGCGGCGGGGAAGCGGCCGAGGTAGTTGAAGCCCAACTGCGGTGCTGCGCGCCCGGCGAGAACGGACGCGGTCTGCGGGCAGAGGTGGCGCAGCAGCCCGTAGCCCAGGCCGTGGTCGGGCAACTCCCGCAGCTGCTCCTTGATCCGCTTCAGCGCGTTCCCGAACGCCGGTCCGGCAGCGGACAGTTCGTCGTCGGCAGGGTCGCCCGGGTCCAGCCGGACCGGGTGCAGCGCGGTGAACCAACCCACCGTCCGGGACAGGTCCAGCCCGGGCACGACCTCCTCGCGGCCGTGCCCCTCCAGGTCCAGCAGCAGCGCGGAGCCGCCGCCGATCCCGCGCCGCCGACGGTACTGGTGCACCGCCAGGGCCAGCCCGGTGAGCAGCACATCGTTCACCCCGGCGTGGAAGGCGGCCGGGACGCTGGTCAGCAGTGCCTCGGTGAGTTCGGCGGGCAGCCGCAGCGTGAGCGACTCCACCGTCCGCGCCAGATCCCGCTCCGGGTCCAGCGGCCGTCGGCCGAGCAGCGGGTCCGGGGTGTCCAGGATGCCCTGCCACAGCGGGAGTTCGACCGTGCGCGCCGGATCGGACGCGGCCTCGGCGAGCCGCTGGGACCAGCGCCGGAAGGAGGTCGGCACGGGCTCCAGCCCTGCGCGGCCGGCTGCGTCGGGGTTCGCCGCGTCCGCGTCGGTCACGGCCTGCCAGGCGGTGGCCAGGTCGGGCAGCAGGATGCGCCAGGACACGCCGTCCACGGCGAGGTGGTGCATGACCAGCAGCAGCAGTCCAGTGTGGTCGGGACCGGCGTCGAACCAGACGAACCGGGCCAGGACGCCTGCGCCGGGGGCGAGTTCGGCCTGCGCCTGGCGGCCCGCCTCGGCGACGGCCGCGTCCAGGTCGGCGGAGCCGAGGCCCGCCACGTCCACCCGGCGGAGCCAGTCCCCGGCGCTGACGGCACCGGGCTCGGCCACGGTCAGCCGCCAGCCAGCACGGCCGTTGTGGTCGTGGTCGTGGTCGTGGTCGAGCGTGCAGCGGGTGCGCAGGGCCTCGTGGGTGTCCACCAGCATCTGGAGCGCGGCGGCGAGACGGGGCAGGTCCGCGCCGACGGGGGTGTGCACCACCATCGACTGGTTGAACCCGTCGTGGTCACCGCCCAGTTCGCGCAACCAGTGCATGATCGGCGTGGCCACCGGGTCGCCCGAGTCTGGTTCGAGCGCGGGCTCGGACGCCGCGCCCACCTCCTCGGCGATCTGGGCCAGAGCGGCCGGCGACTGGTGCGTGAACACGTCCCGCGCACTGAAGCGCAGCCCGGCGCGCCGGGCCCGGCTGACCAGTTGGATGGAGAGGATGCTGTCCCCGCCGAGTTCGAAGAAGCCGTCGTCGGGGCCGACCTGGGTCACGCCCAACACCTCGGCGACCAGCCCGCACAGCACCTCCTCCCGTGCACTGCGCGGTGCACGCCCGGCCGGACGGGCCGAGGTGTCCGGTGCGGGAAGCGCCTTGAGGTCGGTCTTGCCGTTGGGAGTCAGCGGCAGCGCCTCCAGGACCACCAGGGCCGAGGGCACCATGTACTCCGGCAGCCGACCGGCCACCGCCGACCGCATCGTCGACAGATCGACATCCGCGTCACCGTCCGGGACCAGGTAGCCGACCAGGCGCCGGTCACCGGGACGGTCCTCGCGGACCACCACCACCGCCTGACCCACACCCGCCACCGCCGCGAGCGCCGACTCCACCTCACCCAACTCGATACGGAACCCCCGCACCTTGACCTGGTGATCCGCACGCCCGACGAACTCCAACCCGCCTTCGCCACGCCACCGGACGACATCCCCGGTCCGGTACAACCGCGACCCGGGCGCGCCGAAGGGGTCGGCCACGAACCGGCCCGCCGTCAACGCGGAACGCCCCAGGTAGCCCCGGGCCAACCCCGCGCCCGCCACATACAGTTCACCGGACACACCCACCGGCACCGGCTGCAACCGGTCGTCCAGCACATACACCCGCGCATTGACGATCGGACCACCGATCGGCGGCACCACCGCCCCCGAGAGCGCACCGCTCATGGTCGCGCACACCGTCGTCTCCGTCGGCCCGTACGCATTCACCATCCGCCGACCCACCGACCACCGCTCCACCAACCCGGGTGCACACGCCTCACCCGCCACCACCAACGTCATCCCGGCAGGCAGACCGTCCTCCGGCAGCACCGACAACACCGCAGGCGGCAACGTCGCATGCGTCACCCCGTGCCGTGCCAACACCCCCGCCAGACCCTCACCCGGCAGCAGCTCCTCCGCCGACGCCAACACCAACCGCGCCCCCGACAACAACGCCATGCAGACCTCGGAGGCAGCGGCATCGAAACTTGGTGAGGCGAACTGCAGCACCCTGCTCTCGGGGGTGACACCAAAGCGCTCGATCTGTCCGGCAGCCAGGCTGGAGATACCGCTGTGCGTGACGACCACGCCCTTGGGGCGTCCGGTCGAGCCGGAGGTGTAGATCACCCAGGCCGGGTTCGCCACCAGCAACGGTGCCAACCGATCGGCATCCGACAGGTCCGCCTCCGAGAGGCCTACCAGGGCGTCCGACAGTTCGGGTGCGTCCACCGCGAGCACCTGGGCGACGTGCTCGCCGATGGCCGCGCTGTGCGACAAATCGGTGAGGGCGCAGACGGGTTGGGCGTCGTCCAGCATGTAACCGATCCGGTCCCTCGGATACGCCGGATCCACCGGCAGATACGCACCACCGGCCTTCACCACCGCCAACACCGACACCAACCACTCCACCGAACGCGGCAACGCCACCGCAACCAACCGCTCCGGCCCCACCCCCAACCCCACCAACAACCGCGCCAACCGATTCGCCCGCGCATTCACCTCCCCATACGACAACGACACCCCACCGAACTCCACCGCCACCGCACCCGACGACAACGCAACCCGCCGCTCGAACAACACCGGCAACGAAGCCACAGGCACAGCCGTCTCAGAAGCGTTCCACTCCACCAGCACCGCATCACGCTCCGACGCACCCAACACCGGCAGACGACTCACCGGCAGCTCCGGATCAGCAACCACCGCCTCCAACAACCGCACCAGACGATCAACCAAACCCTCGGCCGTACTGCGGTCGAAGATGCTGGTGGCGAAGACCAGGCTGCCGGTGATGCCGCTGGGCTCGCCGTCGGCGTCCCGGTGTTCGCGCAGGCTGAGGCCCAGGTCGAACTTGGCGGCGGCCGGGTCCAGGTCAGTCACCTCGGCGGTGATCCCGGGGAAGGCAAGGTCGCCGGGGGTGTGGCTCTGCAGGGTCAACAGCACCTGGAACAGCGGGTGGTAGGCCAGTGACCGAGCCGGGTTGACGGCCTCGACCAACCGCTCGAACGGCACGTCCGCCTGTCCGAACGCCGCCAGATCCACCTCCCGCACCCGCTCCACCAACGCACGGAACCCCGGATCACCCGACACATCCGCACGCAACACCAACGTATTCACGAAGAACCCCACCAACCCGTCCAACGCCTCATCACCACGACCCGCCACCGCCGTCCCCACCGACACATCCACACCACCACCCAACCGCGACAACAACGCAACCAAACCCGCCTGCACCACCATGAACAACGACGCACCACACCCACGCGCCAACCCCACCAACCCCGCATGCACACCCTCCGACAACCGCACCCCCACCTCAGCACCCCGATGATCAGCCACCACCGGACGCGCCCGATCCAACGGCAACTCCAACAACTCCGGCACACCCGCCAACTGCTCGCGCCAGTAATCGGTCTGCCGCGACAGCAGGCTGTCCGGGTCGGACGGCTCACCGAGCAGCTCACGCTGCCACAACGCATAGTCGGCATACTGCACCGGCAGCGCCGACCAGTTCGGCGCCACACCGCCCAACCGCGCCCCGTACGCCGCCGACAGATCACCCAACAGCGGCGCCGTGGACCACCCGTCCGCAACAATGTGGTGCAACACCAACAGCAGCACCTGACGCCCCGGAGCCACCCGGAACAACGTCACCCGCCACGGCAGTTCGCCGCCCAGGTCGAACCCGTACCGGGAACCGAACGCCAGGGCGTCGTCCAACTGCCCTTCGGACAGATCCACCACGTCGAAGACCGGCGACCACTCCCCCTCCGGCAGCACCACCTGCCGAGGCACACCATCCACCTCGGGAAACACCGTCCGCAACACCTCATGCCGCCCAGCCAGATCACCCAACGCAGCCCGCATCACCCCCTCATCCACCTCACCCGCCAAACGCACCGCCAACGGCACGTTGTACGTCGCACTCGGACCCTCGACCTGGCTCAGCACCCACAGGCGGTTCTGGGCGTGGGACAGCGGGAGTACGTCCGGCCGGCGAACGGCTCGGGGCGACGTACGGGCCTGGTCCGCGCTGTCCAGCCGCTCGGCCAGGGCGGCCGGGGTCGGCGCTTCGAAGACGGTGCGGAGGGGCAGTTCGACGCCGAACACCGCCCGGATTCGGCTGATCAGCCGGGTGGCCAGCAGCGAGTGACCGCCGAGTTCGAAGAAGCCGTCGTCGGGACCGACCTGGGTCACGCCCAACACCTGGGCGACCAGACCGCACAGCACCTCCTCCCGTGCACTGCGCGGTGCCCGCCCGGCCGGACGCGCCGAGGTGTCCGGTGCGGGAAGCGCCTTGAGGTCGGTCTTGCCGTTGGGAGTCAGCGGCAGCGCCTCCAGGACCACCAGGGCCGAGGGCACCATGTACTCCGGCAGCCGACCGGCCACCGCCGACCGCACCGTCGACAGATCGACATCCGTGTCCGCACGGTCCGGGACCAGGTAGCCGACCAGGCGCCGGTCACCGGGACGGTCCTCGCGGACCACCACCACCGCCTGACCCACACCCGCCACCGCCGCGAGCACCGACTCCACCTCACCCAACTCGATACGGAACCCCCGCACCTTCACCTGGTGATCCGCACGCCCGACGAACTCCAACCCGCCTTCGCCACGCCACCGGGCCACATCCCCGGTCCGGTACAACCGCGACCCCGGCCCGCCGAAGGGGTCGGCCACGAACCGGCCCGCCGTCAGCGCGGAACGCCCCAGGTAGCCCCGGGCCAACCCCGCGCCCGCCACATACAGTTCACCAGGAACCCCGACCGGCACCGGCTGCAACCGGTCGTCCAGCACATACACCCGCGCATTGACGATCGGACCACCGATCGGCGGCACCACCGCCCCCGAGAGCGCACCGCTCATGGTCGCGCACACCGTCGTCTCCGTCGGCCCGTACGCATTCACCATCCGCCGACCCACCGACCACCGCTCCACCAACCCGGGTGCACACGCCTCACCCGCCACCACCAACGTCATCCCGGCAGGCAGACCGTCCTCCGGCAGCACCGACAGCACCGCAGGCGGCAACGTCGCATGCGTCACCCCGTGCCGCGCCAACACCCCCGCCAGACCCTCACCCGGCAGCAGCTCCTCCGCCGACGCCAACACCAACCGCGCCCCCGACAACAACGCCATGACCACTTCCCAGGAGGCCGCGTCGAAGCTGGGTGAGGCGAACTGCAGCACCCTGCTCTCGGAAGTCACCCGCAGGGCGTTGATCTGGGACAGGGAGAGGCTGGCCAAGCCCTCGTGGGTGACGACCACGCCCTTGGGGCGTCCGGTCGAGCCGGAGGTGTAAATCACCCAGGCCGGATTCGCCACCAGCAACGGCGCCAACCGGTCGGCATCCGACAGGTCCACCTCCGAGAGGCCGGCCAGCCGGTCCGCCGTCTCCTGGCTGTCGACCAGCAGCGGGGTTACGGTGTCGGGCAGCACCCCGACGGCGTTCGCGTTGGTGAGGACGCAGACGGGTTGGGCGTCGTCCAGCATGTAACCGATCCGGTCCCTCGGATACGCCGGATCCACCGGCAGATACGCACCACCGGCCTTCACCACCGCCAACACCGACACCAACCACTCCACCGAACGCGGCAACGCCACCGCAACCAACCGCTCCGGCCCCACCCCCAACCCCACCAACACCCGCGCCAACCGATTCGCCCGCGCATTCACCTCCCCATACGACAACGACACCCCACCGAACTCCACCGCCACCGCACCCGACGACAACGCAACCCGCCGCTCGAACAACACCGGCAACGAAGCCACAGGCACAGCCGTCTCAGTAGCGTTCCACTCCACCAGCACCGCATCACGCTCCGACGCACCCAACACCCGCAGACGACTCACCGGCAGCTCCGGATCAGCAACCACCGCCTCCAACAACCGCACCAGACGATCAACCAAACCCTCGGCCGTGCTCCGGTCGAAGATGCTGGTGGCGTACGTCAGCGTCCCCGAGATCCCCTCAGGCCCCTCCTGCAGGTTGAACGTCAGATCGAACTTCGCCGCCCCCGCACTCAGATCCTCCACCGCCGCAGCCGACACCCCCGGCAACGACAACCCACCACCACCCGCGTTCTGCAACACCAACATCACCTGGAACAGCGGGTGGTACGCCAACGACCGCGCAGGATTCACCGCCTCGACCAACCGCTCGAACGGCACATCGGCCTGCCCGAACGCCGCCAGATCCACCTCCCGCACCCGCTCCACCAACGCACGGAACCCCGGATCACCCGACACATCCGCACGCAACACCAACGTATTCACGAAGAACCCCACCAACCCGTCCAACGCCTCATCACCACGACCCGCCACCGCCGTCCCCACCGACACATCCACACCACCACCCAACCGCGACAACAACGCAACCAAACCCGCCTGCACCACCATGAACAACGACGCACCACACCCACGCGCCAACCCCACCAACCCCGCATGCACACCCACCGACAACCGCACCCCCACCTCAGCACCCCGATGATCAGCCACCACCGGACGCGCCCGATCCAACGGCAACTCCAACAACTCCGGCACACCCAACAACTGCTCACGCCAGAAACCCAACTGCCGCGACAGCAAGCTCTCAGGGTCGGACTCCTCCCCCAACACCTCCCGCTGCCAGAGGGCATAGTCGGCGTACTGCACCGGCAGCGGCGACCATCCCGGCGCCACACCACCCAACCGCGCCCCGTACGCCGCCGACAGATCCCCCAACAGCGGACCCACCGACCAGCCGTCCGCAATGATGTGGTGCAACACCAGCAGCAAGACCTGACGCCCCGGAGCCACCCGGAACAGCGTCACCCGCCACGGCACCTCACCGCCCAGCACGAACCCGTACCGCGCACCGGCCGCCAGGGCATGCTCAAGCTGGTCCTCCGACACGTCCACCACGTCGAAGACGGGCTCCCACTCCCCCTCCGGCAGCACCACCTGCCGAGGCACGCCGTCCACCTCGGGAAACACCGTCCGCAACACCTCATGCCGCCCAGCCAGATCACCCAACGCAGCCCGCATCACCCCCTCATCCACCTCACCCGCCAAACGCACCGCCAAAGGCACGTTGTACGTCGCACTCGGACCCTCCATCCGGTGCAGGAACCACAGGCGCTGCTGCGTGTACGAGAGCGGGATCATGACGTCTCCTCAGGGGTGTTCTGGGGCCGACGCATCGGCCTGAGCTTCGGGCGTGCCTTCTCTGCTCCCACCAGGCGGCCGGCCAGGGCCTCCACCGTGGGGTTCTCGAACAGGGCGCGGATCGACAGTTCGGCGTCGAACACCGCGCGGATCCGGCTGATCAGCCGGGTGGCCAGCAGCGAGTGACCGCCACGGTCGAAGAAGTTCTCGTCCGCCCCGATCCGCTCCAGGCCCAGGAGTTCTGCGAACAGGCCGCACAAGATCTCCTCCTGGGCGTTCTGCGGGGGGCGGCCGACCTCGTGCGGGGCGGTATCGGGAAGCGGCAGGGCTTTGAGGTCGGTCTTGCCGTTGGGAGTCAGCGGCAGCGCCTCCAGGACCACCAGAGCCGAGGGCACCATGTACTCCGGCAGCCGAGCAGCCACCACCGACCGCACCATCGACAGTTCGACATCCGCGTCCGCACGGTCCGGGACCAGGTAGCCGACCAGACGCCGGTCACCGGGACGGTCCTCCCGGACCACCACCACCGCCTGACCCACACCCGCCACCGCCGCGAGCGCCGACTCCACCTCACCCAACTCGATACGGAACCCCCGCACCTTCACCTGGTGATCCGCACGCCCGACGAACTCCAACCCGCCTTCGCCACGCCACCGGACCACATCCCCGGTCCGGTACAACCGCGACCCCGGCCCGCCGAAGGGGTCGGCCACGAACCGGCCCGCCGTCAACGCCGAACGCCCCAGATAGCCCCGGGCCACGCCGTGGCCTCCGAGGTACAGCTCGCCGGGGACGCCGACCGGCACGGGTTGCAGGTGCTGGTCGAGGACGTAGGCGGTGGTGTTGTCCATGGGGGCGCCGATGGGTGGGACGGCCTGGTAGTCGAAGGGCCGGGCCAGCGCGTGGAACGTGGCGAACGTGGTGGTCTCCGTCGGTCCGTAGACGTGCCGGACGAGCAGCTCGGGGTGCTGTTCCACGGCGCTGCGCAGGGCGGGGAGGGAGCCTGCCTCGCCGCCGGTCCACACCTCGCGCAGGGCGGAGAGCGGCCTGGCCGCGTCCTCGGCCAGCAGGTTGAACAGTGCGGTGGTGAGGAAGACCGCTGTCGGCCGCTGGGTCAGCAGGAGGTCGCGCAGTGCGTCCAGATCCACCGGGCCGGGAGGTGCGATCAGCACCTCGCCCCCGGAGAGCAGCGGAATCCACAGCTCGTAGGTCGAGGCGTCGAAGGCCAGCGGCGAGTGCAGCAGGACCCGCCGGTGGGCGTCGGCGCGGAAGGCGGTGTCGTTGGCCAGGGCGACGATGTTGCGGTGGGTCACCGCCACGCCCTTGGGGACGCCGGTGGAGCCGGAGGTGAACATGGCGTAGGCGAGCCGATCCGGTTGGATCGGCAGGCCGGGGTCGTGGTCGGGCCCCTCGGCGTCAGCGGTCAACGCCGGGACGTCCAGCACCGTCACGCCTGCGGGCAGGGCGACCGCCTCGGTGCTCCGGTCGGTCAGCACCAGGTCGACCCCGCTCTGTTCAAGGATCATCTGGATGCGTTCGGCGGGATAGCGCGAGTCGATCGGCAGGTAGGTCCCGCCAGCCTTCAGTACGGCGAGGATGGCGACGACGGCGTCGAAGGAACGCTCCTGGAGCAGGACGACCCGGGTTTCCGCGCCGACGCCGGCCGCGATCAGCCGGTGCGCCAACCGGTTGGCGCGGCTGTCCAGTTGGGCGTAGCTGAGGGTGGCATCGCCGAGCCGCAGGGCGATCGCCTGCGGGGTGCGGGCGGCCTGGACGCGGAACAGTTCCGGCAGCGAGGCCGCAGGGACAGCCGTGTCGGTGGCGTTCCACTTCACCAGTACCGCTTCGCGCTCGGGCGCGCCCAGCACCGGCAGTCGACTGACCGGCAGCTCCGGGTCAGCAACCACCGCCTCCAGCAGCCGCACCAGGCGGTCGACCAGACCCTCGGCCGTACTGCGGTCGAAGATGCTGGTGGCGTACGTCAGCGTCCCCGAGATCCCCTCAGGGCCCTCCTGCAGGTTGAACGTGAGATCGAACTTCGCCGCCCCCGCGCTCAGATCCTCGACCGCCGCAGCCGACACCCCCGGCAACGACAGCCCGCCGCTGGCGTTCTGCAACACCAACATCACCTGGAACAGCGGGTGGTAAGCCAGTGACCGAACCGGGTTGGCGGCCTCGACCAACCGCTCGAACGGCACGTCCGCCTGTCCGAACGCCGCCAGATCCACCTCCCGCACCCGCTCCACCAACGCACGGAACCCCGGATCACCCGACACATCCGCACGCAACACCAACGTATTGACGAAGAACCCCACCAACCCGTCCAACGCCTCATCACCACGACCCGCCACCGCCGTCCCCACCGACACATCCACACCACCACCCAACCGCGACAACAACGCAACCAAACCCGCCTGCACCACCATGAACAACGACGCACCACACCCACGCGCCAACCCCACCAACCCCGCATGCACACCCACCGGGAGCGTGAACTGGGTCTGGGCGCCGCGGTGGTCGGCGACGGCGGGACGCGGCCGGTCCAGGGGCAGTTCCAACAGCTCCGGCAGACCGGCCAGTTGCTCGCGCCAGTAGTCGGTCTGCCGCGACAACAGGCTGTCCGGGTCGGACGGCTCACCGAGCAGCTCACGCTGCCACAACGCATAGTCGGCATACTGCACCGGCAGCGCCGACCAGTTCGGCGCCACACCGCCCAACCGCGCCGCATACGCCGCCGACAGATCACCCAACAGCGGCGCCGTGGACCACCCGTCCGCAACAATGTGGTGCAACACCAACAGCAGCACCTGACGCCCCGGAGCCACCCGGAACAACGTCACCCGCCACGGCAGTTCGCCGCCCAGGTCGAACCCGTACCGGGAACCGAACGCCAGGGCGTCGTCCAACTGCCCTTCGGACAGGTCCACCACGTCCAGTGGGGCGGTGGTGCGGCCGGCCGGGAGGATCTCCTGGACGGGCTCGCCGTCGGCCTCGGGGAAGCGGGTGCGCAGGCTCTCGTGGCGGTCGAGCAGGTCGCCGAGGGCGGCCCGCAGGGCGGTCTCGTCCAGCGTGCCGTCGATCCGGACGGCCATCGGCACGTTGTAGGTGGCGGCCGACTCGTCCAGGGTGCGCAGGAACCAGAGCCGTTGCTGGGCCGGGGAGAGGGGGATGCGTGCCGGGCGGGGCCGGGGGTCCAGCCGGGTGCGGGCGGTCCGCGCCTCGTCCAGGCGGGCGCTGAGCTGCGCCGGAGTGGGTGCTTCGAACAGCGCGCGCAGCGAGCTCTCGACGCCCAGGACCGAGCGGATGCGGCCGTTCAGCCGGGTGGCCAGCAGCGAGTGGCCGCCACGGTCGAAGAAGTTCTCGTCCGCCCCCATCCGCTCCAGGCCCAGCACCTCGGCGAACAGGCCGCACAGGATCTCCTCGCGGGCGGTGCGCGGCGGCCGACCGCTCTCCTGCACGGTGACCGCCTCGGGGGCGGGCAGGGCGTCGCGGTCGAGCTTGCGGTTGGCGGTGAGCGGGAACCGGTCGATCAGCACGACGGCGGCCGGGACCATGTAGTCCGGCAGGTGCGCGGCGGCGTGGCGGCGCAGCTCGCCGGGGTCCAGGCCGGGGCGCGCCGGGACGGCGTAGGCGACGAGCCGCCGGTCGCCGGGCCGGTCCTCGCGGACCACGGCGGCGGCCTGCAGCACATCGGGGTGGGTGCCGAGCACGGATTCCACCTCGCCGAGCTCGATCCTGAACCCGCGGAGCTTGACCTGGTGGTCGACGCGTCCGACGAACTCCAGCAGCCCGGACGGGTTCCACCGGCCCAGGTCGCCGGAGCGGTACATGCGGGCCCCCGGCGGGCCGAACGGGTCGGCCACGAAGCGTGCCGCGGTCAGCTCGGGGCGGCCGAGGTAGCCGCGGGTGACCAGCTCGCCGGCGATGTACAGCTCGCCGGTGACGCCGACCGGGACCGGCTGCAGCCGGGCGTCCAGCACGTACATGCGGGTGTTCCAGACCGGGCGGCCGATGGTCACCACGCCGGACGGCACCGGATCGCCGGGTTCGATGCGGAACTCGGTGCAGCCCACGGTGGTCTCGGTCGGGCCGTACTCGTTGATCACCGCGGCGTCGGGGTTGCGCTGCCGCCACTCGTCCAGCACCTCGCCCATGAGCGACTCGCCGCCGAGCACCAGCTGCCGGGTGGGCGAGAAGCCGCCGTCCAGCTCCAGCAGCAGCGGTAGGTGGCTGGGGGTGGCCTTGACGAAGGTCGGCCGGGCCGGGCCGGTGACCTCGGCGGCGGGGGCGCTGCCGTCCACGGCGAGCAGGTGGGCGCAGCCGCCGGAGGTGAGCGGGGCGTACAGGCCGGTCACGGTGAGGTCGAAGGAGACCGGGGAGTGGACCAGGGCGCGGCCGGAGACGCTGTCGTACGCCTGCCGGGCCCAGGCCAGGTAGAGGTTGACCGAGCGGTGTTCCACGACGACGCCCTTGGGGCGGCCGGTGGAGCCGGAGGTGTAGATGACGAAGGCGGCGTGCTCGGGGCGCAGCGGCGCGGTCCGCTCGGCGTCGTCCAGGTCGCGTTCGTCGTCCAGGTCGCTTTCGTCGGCCGGGTCGCTGCCGTCGGCGGGCAGTAGCAGCTGCGGGACGGTCTGTGGCAGTGTCCCGGCGAGGGCGGGGACGGTCAGCAGCACCTCCGGTCGGACCTCGGCCAGCAGGGCGGCGAGGCGGTCGGCGGGGTGGCCGGGGTCGAGCGGCAGGTAGGCGCCGCCGGTCTTGAGCACCGCGAGCAGCGCCACGACCAGGTCGAGCGAGGGCGGGACGGCGATGGCGGCGAACCGCTCCGGGCCGAGGCCGCGCCGGAGCAGCCGCCGGGCCAGCCGGTTGGCCCGGCGGTTGAGTTCCGCGTAGCTGAGGGTGGCCCCGGCGTGGGCGACGGCCGTGGCGTCGGGCGTGCGCCGCACCTGGGCCTCGAACAGCTGCGGCAGGGTGGCGTCGGCGAGGGTGCGGGCGGGGCCGCTCCACTCGACCAGCAGTTGCCGCCGTTCCTCGGGGGCGAGCAGGTCGAGATCGCCGATCGGCAGGTCCGGGCGGGCGACTGCGGCCTCCAGCAGCCGGACCAGCCGGTCCGCCAGTGCCTGGGCGGTGGAGGCGTCGAAGAGGTCGGCGGCGTACTCGAGTGTGCCGTCCAGTCCGGCGTCGGCCTCGCCGGGTCGGGCGCGTTCGTGGAACAGGAAGGACAGGTCCACCTTGGCGGCCTGCTTGTCGGCGGTGCTGAGTCGGACGTCCAGTCCGGGCAGCCGGAACTCGGCGCGCTCGGCGCCCTGGAAGGTCAGCATGGTCTGGAACAGCGGGTGGTAGGCGAGCGAGCGGGCCGGGTTGACGTGCTCCACCAGCCGTTCGAACGGCAGTCGCTGGTGTGCGAAGTCGGCCAGGTCGCCGCTGCGGACCCGGCGCAGCACCTCGCGGAAGCTGGGGTCGCCGCTGGTGTCGGTACGCAGGACCACGGTGTCCACGAAGCAGCCCACCAGTTGGTCGAGCGCCTCGTCCGAGCGGCCGCCGGCGGCGGTGCCCAGGGGGATGTCGGTGCCCGCTCCGAGGCGGGTGAACAGCGCGGCCAGGGCGGCTTGGACGGCCATGAACAGGGTGCTGCCGGTGCTCAGGGCCAGTGCGGTGAGGCGCTGCTGCAGCCCGGCGTCCAGGGTGAAGCGGACCGAGCCGCCGTCGCGTCCGGCCACGGCCGGGCGCGGCCGGTCGGTGGGCAGTTCCAGGACGTCCGGCAGGCCGGTCAACCGCTGCTGCCAGTAGTCGAGTTCGGCGCTGGTGTCGGCGGCGTCGGTGAGCTGCTGCTGCCACAGCGTGTAGTCGGCGTACTGGACGGGCAGCGGCTGCCAGCCGGGGGTGCGGCCCGACTGGCGGGTGGCGTAGGCGGTGGACAGGTCGCGGCCCAGCGGCGCGAGCGAGGCGCCGTCCGCGGCGATGTGGTGCAGCAGCAGGAGCAGGACGTGCTGTTCCTCGCCGAGCGCGAACAGGTGGGCCCTGAAAGGGATGTGGGTGCGCAGGTCGAAGCTGTGCCGGGAGGCGCGGGTGAGTTCGGCGTCCAGATGGGTCGGATCGGTCCGGGTCAGCGGCAGTTCGGGGCGGGCCTGTTCGGCGGGCAGCACCAGCTGGTACGGCTCGGTCTGGTCGTGGCGGTAGCAGGTGCGCAGCACTTCGTGGCGCTCGACCAGGTCGCCAAGGGCCGCGTGCAGGGCGGCGCGGTCCAACGGGCCGTCCAGGCGCAGGGTGAGGGCGATGTTGTAGGAGGTGTCGGTGCGGTCGAGCTGCTGGAGGAACCAGAGCCGGCGCTGGGCGGCGGACAGCGGAAGCCGCTCCGGTCTTGCCACGGGTGCCAGTTGGGGCAGCTCGGGGCGGGGCTCGTCGCGGTCGAGCCGGGCGGCGAGGGCGGCGGGGGTGGGGGCGTGGAAGACCTCCATGACGTCCAGGCCGACGCCGAGCATCCGGCGGACGCGGTTGACCAGGCGGTTGGCGCGCAGCGAGTGGCCGCCGAGGGCGAAGAAGTCGTCGTCCGGCCCGACCCGGGGCAGGCCGAGGACCTCGGCGAACAGTCCGCACAGGGCCTCCTCGCGCGGGGTGCGCGGGGCACGTCCGAGACCGGCTGCCGGGGCGGCGCCGGGCCGGGGCAGGGCGGCGCGGTCGAGCTTGCCGTTGGGAGTCAGCGGCAGCGCGTCGATGACCAGCACCCGTGCCGGGACGGCATGTTCGGGCAGCCGCAGGGTCAGCTCGCGGCGGGCCGCGTCCGGGTCGGGCCGGGCTCCCGGGGCCGGGACGAGGTAGCCGGTCAGGTTTCCGTCGCCGGTGCCGAGCACGGCTGCGGCGGCGACGCCGGGGCAGGCCAGCAGGGCGGCCTCGACCTCGGCGGGCTCCACCCGGTGGCCACGGATCTTGAGTTGCTGGTCGGCCCGGCCGAGGTAGTCCAGGGTGCCGTCGCCCCGGGCCCGGACCAGGTCGCCGGTGCGGTAGCAGCCCTCCTCGGCGAAACCGCCGAGACCGCCCTCGGGATCGGCATAGCGGGCCAACCGCCGCGTGCGCACCAGGAGTTCGCCCTGATGCCCGGCGGCTGCCGAGACGGCCGGGGTGTCGGTTCCGTCGGCGGCGCGGAGCAGCAGCTCGACGCCATCAATGCCGGGCCCGAGCGGCAACGAACCGGAGTCCGAACGCACGTCGGACTGACGTATCGTCAACGCCGATACCGCTTGCGGGGTTTCGGTGGCGCCGTAGAGGTTGAGCAGCTGTGCGGACGGGGCCGCCCCGGCCCAGGCGTCGACGGTGTGCCGGCCCAGGGCCTCGCCGCCGAAACCGGCCAACCGCAGGGCGGGCCAGCCGCCTTCGGGGGCGTTCTCGGCGAGGGCGTCGCCCAGGCTGGGGGTGAGGTGGGCGACGGTGACCCGGGCCCGGGCCAGCCAGGCGCCGACCCGCCGGGCCTCGCGCGGCTCCGCGTCCGGGAAGCAGGCGGTGCCGCCGACCCACAGCGGGGTCAGCAGGTCGCGCAGCAGTGGGTCGTGGCCCAGCCCGGAGAGCGCCGCGAAGCGGTCCGCGCTGTCCAGCCCGAACTCCCGGGCGTACCAGCCGAGGAAGTGCTCGACCGGCTCCCAGCCGCCGACCACGGCCCGGGGCCGTCCGGTGGTGCCCGAGGTGAACGCCACATAGGCGGCCGACGACGGCGCGCAACCGCCGGACGGCGCAGGCGAATCGGCGCGGGTACCAGTACTGGCGGCGGCGCCGGTGTCGGCGGGCTGCTGCTGCCGCAGGTCCAGTACCGGGGCCTGGGCCAGGTCGGCCGGGAGGCCCTGCGGGTCGCAGTCCAGCCAGGCGCGGGGGTGCAGTTGCTCGGCGTACTCGCGCAGCCGCTGCGTCGGGTGGGCCGCGTCGAGCACGCTGAAGGCCGCGCCGGTGCCCGCCACGGCCAGCAGCGCCACCGCCAACTCCGGGACGCGGCGGGCGTGCACGGCCACCACCTCGCCCGGGCCCGCGCCCTGGGCGCGGAGCCAGTCCGCCACCCGCTCGCTCTCGCGCACCACTTGGGCGTAGCTCCATACGCGTCCGGCGCCCTCCAGCGCCGGTTGCTCCGGCGTCCGCCGGGCGTGCCGGGCCAGCCGGTCCAGCAGGACGGGGCGTCCCGCCTCCGCCGCCCGCACCGGTGCCCGCTCCGGACCCCGAACCGCAACTCCTGCCATGGGTCAGCTCCCTCAGCTCACTCGACCTGACTGGGGAAGCTACGGACCCGCTGTTTCGCCGCGTTATCCGCGATCGATAAGCCATCGATACTCGGGCCTCCTACCGTCCTCGACTACCGCCCGTCCGCGGACCTTGGAGAGGACCCATGACCCCTGCGATACGGATCGACGATCTGGCCAAGAGCTTCGGGGGCACCCCGGCCGTGCGGGGCGTCAGCCTGGAGGTCCCGGCCGGCACCGTGCACGGACTGCTCGGCCCCAACGGGGCCGGCAAGACCACCATCGTCAGAATGCTGGCCACACTGGTCCGCCCGGACCGGGGCACGGCCCTGGTCCACGGCTTCGACGTGGTCCGGCAGAGCCGCCAGGTGCGCTCGCTGATCGGCCTGACCGGCCAGTACGCCTCGGTGGACGAGGACATCTCCGGCTGGGAGAACCTCTACCTCATCGGCCGGTTGCTGAACCTGTCCCGGCCCGACGCGCGCTCCTGCGCCGACCGGCTGCTGGAGCGGTTCCGGCTGACCGAGGCCGGGGGCCGCGTGGCGCGCGGCTACTCCGGCGGCATGCGCCGCCGGCTGGACCTGGCCGCCAGCCTCATCGGCCGGCCCCGGATGCTCTTCCTGGACGAGCCGACCACCGGTCTCGACCCGTCCAGCCGCAAGGCCCTGTGGCACGAGGTGCGCAGCCTGGCCGACGAGGGCACCACCGTCCTGCTGACCACGCAGTACATGGAGGAGGCCGAGGCGCTCGCCGATGAGATCACCGTCATCGACCAGGGCCGGGTGATCGCCGCCGGCACCACGCTGGAGCTGCGCGAGCGCATCGGCGGCCAGACGCTGCGGGTGGCCCCGCAGCGTCCGGACGACCTGGGCGCGGTGGTCGGCGCGCTGGGCCGGGCGGGGCTGCGGCCCTCCCCGGGCGAGCGCCCGGCCGAGGACGAACGCGACGACGTGCGGGTGACCCTGCCCGCCGGGCGCGAGAGCGACCGGCTCACCGCCGCCGTGGGGGCGCTCGGGGCGTCCGGGATCGCCCTGAACCGGATCGACACCGAGGTGCCGAGCCTGGACGAGGTCTTCCTGGCGCTGACCGACGTCGCCGCGGCGCCCACCGAGAGCACGACCACGACGAGGAGCGCAGCATGACCATCACCGCCGGAGCGCCGCCGACCGGGATGGCCGGCCCGCGCGAAGCCCTGCGCCACTCGCTGGCCATCACCCGGCGCAACCTGCTGAAGGTGCGGTCCAGTCCGGGTCAGATCCTGGACGCCGCGCTGATGCCGGTGGTCTTCGCGCTGATCTTCACCTATGTCTTCGGCGGAGCGATCTCCGGCAGCAGCGGCGCCTACCGGCAGTTCCTGATGCCCGGCATCCTGGCGCTGACCACCACCATCACCTCTCGCGCCTCCGGGGTCGGGCTCAATCTGGACTTCGGCAACGGGGTGATGGACCGGTTCCGTTCGCTGCCGATGGCCCGGGTCGCGGTGCTGGCGGGCCGCATCCTGGCCGACACGGTGCGGATGCTGCTGGGGCTGGTGCTGGTCTTCGCGTTCACCCTGCTGATGGGTTTCCGGGTGCACACCGGCCCGTTGAAGGTGGCCGCGGCGCTCGGCATCGTGCTGCTGTTCGGCACCGCGCTGTCCTGGCTGCACGCCCTGATCGGGTTGACCGCGCGCAGCGTGGAGACCGTGCAGAGCGTCAGCATGCTGGCGATGGTCCCGCTGCAGTTCGGCAGTTCCATCTTCGTGCCGCCCGGCACCATGCCGCACTGGCTGGAGCTGATCGTCGTGCACAATCCGATGACCTCGGTGGTGGATTCGGCCCGGGCGCTGCTGCTGGGCGGGCCTGCGGGCGCGTCCACGGCGACCGCGCTGGTCTGGATCATCGGCATGACCGCCGTGCTGGCTCCGCTGTCGGTCCGTCAGTTCCAGCGAAGGAGTTGAGACGTGTGACCGTCAACGCTTCGAACCACGGACGCTGGCTGCGGGCGCTGCGCCCGGTGGCGCGGCCCCGGGCCCGGCTGGTGTGCTTCCCGCACGCCGGTGGCACGGCCGGCTTCTTCCGCGACTGGCCGCAGTGGGCCGATCCGCTCACCGAGCTGGTGGCGGTGCGCTATCCGGGCCGGGAGGACCGGATCGCCGAGCCCTGCGCCGACCGGATGGCCGAGCTGGCCGGGCCGGTCGCCGAGGCCCTGGCGGCGCTGCCGGGGCTGCCCACCGGCTTCTTCGGCCACAGCATGGGCGCCTCGGTGGCGTACGAGACCGCGCACCGGCTGGCTGACACCGGCGGGCCGCTGCCCCGGCTGCTGGCCGTCTCCGGCCGGGCCGCGCCGCACCGGCTGCGCCGCAAGCACATCGCCGACCGGGGCGACGCCGCGCTGGTGGCCGACGTCCGCCGCCGGGGCGGGCCGCTGGCGCAGGCACTGGACGAGCCGGAGCTGCTGGAGCTGGTGCTCCCGGCGATCCGCTCGGACTACCGGCTGCTGGACGCGTACGCCGACGAGGCGCGGCTGCGCCCGCTGCCGCTGGACGTCGTCGCCTACCACGGCGAGGTCGACCCGGACGTCCCGGCCGCCGACGTGGCGGCCTGGGTGGACGCGGCCGGCGGGGGCTTCGACGTCCTCGGCTACCCCGGCGACCACTTCTACCTGATCCCGCACGCCGCCGCCCTGGTCGGCGACCTGTCCCGGCGGCTGGCCGGGCACGAATCACCGCAGTACACATGACGAGGAGTCAGAACGTGTCCGTACCAACACCGCTGGTCGAGGTCAGCGAACTCAGCAAGCGCTACGGCGGCCGCCTTGCCGTCGACAACCTCAGCTTCACTCTCCGGCCCGGCAAGGTCACCGGCTTCCTCGGGCCCAACGGCGCGGGCAAGTCCACCACCATGCGGCTGATCCTCGGCCTGGACCGGCCGGACCACGGCCGCGCCACCATCGGCGGCCGGGGCTACGCGCAGCTGGTCAACCCGCTGCGCACGGTCGGCGCGCTGCTGGAGGCCAAGGCCGTGCACAAGGGCCGCACAGCCCGCAACCACCTGCGCTACCTGGCCGCCACCCAGGGCCTGCCGCTCTCCCGGGTGGACCGGGTGCTGGAGCAGGTCGGGCTGGGCGACGCGGGCCGCAGGCGGGCCGGGGGCTTCTCGCTGGGCATGGGCCAACGCCTCGGCATCGCCGCCGTCCTGCTCGGCGACCCGCAGATCCTGATGCTGGACGAGCCGGTCAACGGCCTCGACCCGGAGGGGGTGCTGTGGATCCGCAACCTGATGAAGTCCCTCGCGGACGAGGGCCGCACGGTCTTCGTGTCCAGCCACATGATGAACGAGATGGCGGTCACCGCCGACCACCTGGTGGTGATCGGCCGGGGCCGGCTCCTCGCGGACTGCCCCACGGCGGAGTTCATCGAACGCAACTCGCAGTCCGCCGTGCTGGTGCGGACCACCGAGCCGGACCGGCTGGCCCGGCTGCTCGACTCGGCCGGGGCCGAGGCCGTGGGCGACGGCGGCAGCCTGCTCACGGTCACCGGCCTGGACACCGCCCGGATCGCCGCACTCGCCGCCTCCCAGCGCATCGCCATCCACGAACTCACCACGCAGCGCGCCTCGTTGGAGGAGGCGTTCATGCATCTGACGCGTGACAGCGTCGAGTACACCGACACGCACACCCCCTCCAGGAGCGCGGCATGACCACCACCGTACTGACCTCCCCCCTGCCTGCCGCGAACCGCCCGGCCGGGTTCGGTTCGCTGCTGCGCGCCGAGTGGATCAAAATCCGCTCGGTGCGCTCCACGGTGTGGACGCTGGTGCTGATGCTGCTGCTGGCGGTCGGCGTCTCGGTGCTGATCTCCGCGGTCACCGCCAACGGCTGGGCCACCGCCGACGCGGCGGCCCACGCCTCCGTGGTGCGCGACCCGGTGGGCACCATCTTCGGCGGCATGGGCCTGGCCGAGCTGGTGGCCTGCGCGCTGGGGGTGCTGGTGGTCACCAGCGAGTACTCCAGCGGCACCATCCGGGCCAGCCTGCTGGCGGTGCCGAGGCGGTGGCCGGTGCTGGCCGCCAAGGCGGGCGCGTTCGGGCTGCTGACGCTGGTGGCGGGCGAACTGGCCTCCTTCGGCTCGTTCGCCGCCGGGGCGTACCTGCTGCGCCACGACGTCCCGGTCTCGCTGCGGGATCCGGGCGTGCTGCGGGCGGTCGCCGGCGGCGGGCTGTTCCTGGCGGCGATGAGCGTGGTCGCCATGGGCCTGGGCGCGCTGATCCGGCACACCGCCGCTGCGGTGACCGGGGTGATCGCCTTCGTGCTGGTGCTCTCGCCGCTGGCCGACAGCCTGCCGGGCACGGTGGGCCGGCACGTCGCGGCCTACCTGCCGACCAACGCCGGGCAGGTGGTGCTGTTCACGCACCACTCCTCGGGCCAGCTGCTGTCACCGTGGCAGGGGCTGGCGGTGTGCGCGGCGTGGGGCGTGGGCCTGATGCTGGCGGCCGGGGTGCTGCTGCGGCGGCGGGACGTCTGACCGGGGGCGGCGCCGCCGTGACGAGGTGACGGCGGCGCGGCGCGCGCGACGGCGGTACGGACGACAGTACGGCGGCGGGGCCAGGTGCCCCGCCGCCGTATCCGTGCGCCCGCCCGCGGCGCTCAGTCCACCGCGTCCTCGAGCAGCCGCTGGATGGCCACCACCCGCGCGTTCACCTCGGCCAGTTCGCCGCGCACCTCCAGCTGGATCTCCGAGACCCGCCGTTCCAGGTCGCGCCTCTCGCGGCTGTGCCCCATGGACGCCCAGAACATGCCCGCGACGGCAAGCGTGGTACTGCTCAGCATCACCGCGCTTGCGATGATGGCACCGCCCGAGGCATCCACTGTTGTCCTCCCCTACCCGACACGCGCCGTGGCCGTGAGCCTGTCGCTCCCAGGCTCACGACGGTACGCGCCGCGGCCGCCCGCCCATACGGGGATTTCCTCCGTCATTGCTGGAGGAATTCCGTAGTGTCGGATTCGACCAGTCCGAGCGTGGCGATGACGCTGTCCACCCGGGCCTGCCAGCTCGGCGCGCCGATCCGGGCGAAGGTCTCCTGCGCCGCCGTCAGGTATCCGGCGGCCTGCGCCCGGCACCCCTGCTTGGCGCAGACCTCGCCGAGGGCCAGCCTGATCTGCCCCTCCACCAGCGGGCTGTCGATCTGCACCGCGATGTCCAGGGCGTCGACCAGGGTGCCCTCGGCCTCGTCCAGCGCGCCGGCCTCCATCCGCGCCTCGCCCAGCCCGAGCAGGGCGTAGGCCAGCCCGACCGTGTCGGACTTCTCCTTGACGATCCGCACCACCCGCAAGAACGCCTCCTGCGCCGCGTCCAGCCAGCCCTTGGCCAGGTACGCGCGGGCCAGCCGGTGCAGGCCCATGGCCACGCCCCGGGCCCCGCCCACACCGATGGTCTCGGACAGGCCGACCGCCTCGCGGGCGAAGGCCATGGCCTCGTCCGGGTGGCCCAGGTCGAGTTCGATCTGGGCCAGGTTGTTCAGGACGTGCGCCTCCGAGGAGTGGTCGCCGACCGTGTGGAAGGTGGCCCGGGCCTCCTCCAGGCTGCTCCGGGCCCGGCCCAGGTGGCCGCGCATCCGGTCGGCGATGGCCAGGTTGCGCAGCGCCAGCGCCCGGCCGTGCTCCTCCCCGGCGGCCTGGAAGAGTTCCAGCGCGCGGGAGATGTAGCCCTGCGCCTCCTCCAGTCGGCGCAGCCGCAGGGCGACCGCGCCCAGGCCGTGCAGCATGGCGCCCTGGCCGCGCGGGTTGCCCGCGGCCTCGGCGGCGGTCAGCGCGGTGCGGCAGCTCTCCCGCCAGTCGTCCACGTAGTTGCGGGTCTCGAACAGCGGCACCATGCACATGGCCAGGTCCCAGGCCAGGTCGTCCAGGCCGGCGTCGGCGGCGCCCTCGACCACGGCCAGCAGCGACAGCCGCTCGGACTCGAACCACTCCAGCGGCGCCTGCAGCAGGTCGTCCACCAGCGCCCGGTCCAGTGCGCGGCGCGGGGTGGCGCCGTGGATCACCGAGTAGTCCCCGCCGTACTCGCGCTGGTGGGCCAGCTCGGCCAGGGTGAGGCTGGTGCGGTAGAAGCGCTCCAGCGACTCCCGCCGGTCCGCCTCCGGCTCCTGCTGCTCGGCCCGCTCGCGGGCGTAGAGCCGGAGCAGGTTCTGGAAGCGGTAGCGCAGCCGCCCGGTCGCGTCCAGGCCCACCACCTCCAGGAACTGGGCGTCCACCAGGTGCTCGATCAGCGCCTCGGCGTCCAGCAGCGGGACGTCCAGCAGCGCCGCGGCGGCCCAGTCGGTGAAGTCCGGCACCGGCAGCAGCCCGAGCCTGCGGTACAGCCGGGAGGCGTCCGCAGGCAGGTAGCGGTAGCTCAGCGCCAGGCTCGCCCTTATCTGCGACTCGCCCTGGCTCAGCTCGTCCAGCCGCCGCTGCTCGTCGTCGAGCCGTGCCACCAGGTGCCGCACCATCCAGTGCGGCTTGGACGCCAGCCGGGCGGCGGCGATCCGCAGCGCCAGCGGCAGCCGGTCGCACAGCTCGACCAGGCGCAGCGCGTCGGGCCGGGCGGCGGCGATCCGCGCCTCGCCGACGATCCGCCCCAGCAGCTCCAGGGCGTGCGCCTGCGGCAGCAGCCCCAGGAGCACCCGCGCCTGCGGCGGCCAGGTGACCAGCTGCTCCAGCTGGTCCCGGCTGGTGACCAGCACGCAGCAGCCCTCGCTGCCCGGCAGCAGCGGTCTGATCTGGGCGAAGGCGTGGACGTTGTCCAGCACGATCAGCACCCGGCGATCGGCCAGGACGCTGCGGTAGAGGGCGATCCGGCTCTCCAGCTCGGCCGGGATGTTCTCGCTGGGCACCCCGAGCGAGCGCAGGAACCGGCTGAGCACCTCGCCGGCGGCGGTCGCCTCGTGGTGCTCGTCGTAGCCGCGCAGGTCGGCGAAGAGGCGGCCGTCGGGGAACTGCTCCGAGTTGCGGTGCGCCCAGCAGACCGCGAGCCCGGTCTTGCCCACGCCGGCCACCCCGGTGACCAGCCCGACCGCGGGCCCCTCGCCGGTCTGATGCGGGATCAGCAGCGCGTCCAGTGCTGCCAGTTCGCTGTCACGGCCGGTGAACCCGGGGACGTCGGGCGGCAGTTCGGAGGGCACCACCAGGGCCGTCGGCTGGGACTCGCTGTCCGCGACGGTGAGCAGCGAGGGGTCGTCCCGCAGGATCGCCCGGTGCAGCTCCTGCAGCTCCGGCCCGGGCTCCAGGCCGAGTTCGTCGATCAGCTGGCGGCGCGCGCTGCGGAAGGTCTCCATCGCCTCCGCCCGGCGCCCGGCCCGGTACTGAGCGGTCATCAGGTGGTGCCGCAGCCGTTCGCGCAGCGGGTGCTCGCGGACCATCGCGGCCAGTTCGGGGATCAGCTCCTGATGGTTGCCCAACTCCAGCTGGACGGCGAAGGAGTCGTCGCAGGCGTTGAGCCGCAGCTCCTCCAGCCGCTGGGCCTCGTCCTCGACCAGCCGGCCGCTCACCCCGGCCAGCGCCGGGCCGCTCCACAGCGCCAGCGCCCGCCGGTACGCCTGCGCGGCCTCGGCCGTGCGGGCCTCGGTGACGGCCCGCTCGGCGGCGGCGATCTGCCGGGTGAAGTCCGTGGCGTCCACGTCGTGGCCCTCGGCGTTCAGCAGGTAGCCGGGGTGCGCGGTGGCGATGATCTCCTCGGCGAACCCCTCCGCCTTCAGCTGCTTGCGCAGCGCGGCGATGCAGATGGCGACCTGGGTACGGGCGGTGGCGGGCGGCCGTCCCTGCCAGACCTCGTCGACCAGCGTGTCCACCGAGACGATGCGTCCGGGGCTGAGCAGCAGCAGTGCGAGGATCGTGCGCTGGCGCGGTCCCCCGATATTGACTTTACGCCCTCCCACCAAGACGGCCAATGGTCCCAGAATCCTGAAAGCGAGCCGCTCCCCCACTACCGTTCCACCCCGCTGCTCGACACCCTTTCCCCCATTGTTTCTATCACAGGCACACTTTAGTGTGCACGGAACTCAAACTCGTTTAGCGCAGTTTGGGCGGATTGTGGACCACGTTGAGCAGCAACGTTGCCACCAGCGCGTCCGTCCTGCCCGGGTACGGCCGGTCCCGGAGCGGCCCGCAGGGCCCCGGGCACCCCGCGATTAAAGGGGCAAAAATTCGAACGGCCCTGCTCAGGAAACACCGGCGGCGCCCATAGGGCACAACGCATCCCATATCCAGGCGCACTGCCTGGAAGAAGATTTCAAAACCCCTGGGAAAGCGCTGCGGGCTCGCGCAGCCGCAGGTGCATCAGCGGCGGCAGCGCGAACCGGGCCAGGCCCTGCGGCTGCTCCCGGTCCGGGGCGCTGACCACGCCGTTCTCGATCAGGGCCTCCAGCAGTGCGCACACCGCGTCGCCCGCAGCCCCGGTCGCCGCCTCGGCCTCGGGCTGGGTGAACGGCCCCGGCGGCAGCGAGCCGACGCCCGGCAGCAGCGCCCGGACGTCCTGCGGCAGGTCCGCGAGCGCGGCGTCCAGCCGCTCCCGCACCGAGACGTCGCCGACCCGCAGCAGGTCCAGCCGAGGGCCGCCGCCCAGCCGCGAGGCGAAGTCGGCCAGCGACAGGTGCGGCAGCGCCGCCAGCCGGTCGGCCGCCACCCGCACCCCCAGCGGCAGCAGGCCGGTGAGCCGGACGATGTGCTCGGCAGCGCGCGGATCACGGGCCGTCCGCTCCGGGCCGAGCACCCGCTCGAACAGCCGCAGCGCCTGCTCGGGCGGCAGCGGCGGCAGCTCGAACCGGCTGGCGCGGCCCAACGCGGAGAGCCGCGAGCGGGAGGTGATCAGCGCCCGGCCCGGGCCGTCGTGCGGGACGAGCCGCCGGACCACCGTCTCGTCCCGGGCGTCGTCCAGGACCAGCAGCAGCCGCAGCGAGGCCGCGCGGTCCTGCCAGACCGCGGCCGCCGTCTCGTCGTCCGCCGGGGCCGTGCCCGGCAGGCCCGCGATCTGCCACAGCTCCGCCAGCACCGAGGCCAGCGGGCGCGGCGCGCCGTTGCCGCCGCGCAGCCGCAGCAGCACGCAGCCGTCGGGGAACCCCGCCCGCAGCCGGTGCCCCGCGTGCAGGGCGAGCGCCGTCTTGCCGACGCCGACCTGACCGTGCAGCACCACCGCGCCCGCCGGGGCGGGCCCGGTCAGCTGCGCGCCCAGCCACTCGGCGGCCCCGGCCCGGCCGGTGAAGTCCTCGGGCTCCGGCGGCAGTCGGGGCCGGGAGCGCGGCGCCGGGGGCGCCCAGCGCGGGCCGGGGCCGCGTACCGGCCCCTGCTCCAGCAGCTCCCGGTGGGCCTGCCGGACCGCCGGGCCGGGGGCCAGGCCGAAGTCCCGGGCCAGGCCCTGCCGCACCTCGTCGTACACGGCCAACGCCTCGGCCACCTGCCCGGCCTGGCGGAACGCCGAGATCTGCAGCGCGCGCAGCCGCTCGCGCAGCGGGTGCTCCCAGGCCAACTCGGCCAGGGCGTCCAGGACGGCCGACGGGCCGCGCAGCGCCAGCTCCGCCTCGGCCCAGCGCTCGGAGACCGACAGCCGCCGCTCGGTCAGCCGGGCGGCGGCCCGGCGCACCGCCTCCACCTGCTCGAACTCGCGCAGCACCGGGCCCCGCCACAACGCCAGCGCCTGCCTGAGGACCGCCGTGCCCTGCTCCGGCTCACCGCCCTGCAGGCAGCGGTCGCCCTCCCGGACCAGCTGGTCGAAGCGCTCGGAGTCCAGCTCCGCCGGGCACAGCGCGATCCGGTAGCCGGAGAACCGGAACGCGATCCGCGCCTCCCCGCCCGCCGCCTCCAGAATGCGGCGCAGGCCGGACACATAGACCTGGACGGTCTTGCGGGCGTTGCGCGGCTGCTCCCCCGGCCACAGCGCGTCCAGCAGCCGGGCCACCGGAACCACCGCCCCCGGCTCGCACAGCAGCAGCGCCAGTACCAGCCGCTGCTTGGGCGAGCCCAGCGGCAGCTCCCGGCCGCCGGTGCGCACCTCCAGCGGACCGAGGACGCCGAACCGCAGCCCGGCACCGGCCCGGCGGGGCTCCGGCCGGGGCGGCCGCCGCCCGCCCGCCGTCGGTCCGGCCGTGGCCGAGCGCAGTTCCATGACCGTCACGACATCTCCCCCTGCTGTCACGCGTCCGACTCCGGCCCGGCCCGGGTGCGGCGCCGGGGCCCGGCGTCCCCTGGCGGAGCGCCGGATACGGGGAGAGCCTGCGGCGCGCGTGCCGCCGGGCGCGACAGGACGCCCGCGAATGCTGAGATCGCGGGACGGGACAGGCCCTGACCTGCGGGGACGGCAAGGAGAATGACGGTACGACGGGACGCCGGGAAAGCCCCGTACGGCCTGGACGGGGCAGCCGGTAGCATCTGGCCGACACACGCCGTTCCCAGAGGTTCCGATGTCATCGGCCCGAACGTCCTGGAGTGAAATTGGCACGCTGGAAGGCACTTCCCGAAGGACTCGATCCGGCGGTCATCCAACTGATCGCCCAGCTGCGCCGGATGAAGGACGACAGCGGGCTGAGCCTGGACCGGCTCGCCGCCAAGACCGGTTACAGCGCGACGTCCTGGGAGCGCTATCTCGGGGGACAGACGCTGCCGCCGTTCGAGGCCGCCGTGGCGCTGGCCGATCTCGCCGGAGCGGACCAGGTGCGGCTACAGGTGCTGCACGAGGCCGCGCGCGAGGTCTGGCAGCCCGGCCCACCCGCCGGGCCCGACCAGGACGCGGCAGCGGCGGAGGGCGGCGCGGTCGCATCGGAGCAGCCGGAGGCCGCCCTTCCCGCGCCCCGGCCCGCGCCGCAGGGCAAGGCCCGGGCCCCGCTGCCGCCGGGCCTGCGCACCGTCGCCATAGCCGCGCTGTCCGCCGTGGCCGGCGCGGCGATCGCGCTGCTCGCCGTCCACTCCGGGCACACGGCCAGTGCGGCGGCAGCGCCGGTCGCGGTCCGGGCGACCGGGGCGGTGGTCTCCTCCCCGGCCACGTACACCTGCCGGTTCAGCAAGCGGGACGGCCGCTGGTACGCGGGCAACAGCGCCACCACCAGCGACCACCTGCAGGTCGAGATGAGCGGGCCCGAGGTGGCCGAGCTGCAGTGCCTGCTGCAGCGGACCGGCATATCGCCGGGCGGCATCGACGGCTCCTTCGGACCGCTGACCGAGTTGGCGGTGATCCGCGAGCAGCAGGTGCAACACCTGTCCGTCGACGGCCAGATCGGCCCGATGACCTGGGCGGCGCTGCGGGGATGACGGAGCCTCGACCCGAATGCCGGCGGCTGGCCGCCGAGCTTCGCACGCTGCGGGCCCGCGCCGGGCTGAGCATGACGGCGCTGGCTGCCGCGTCCACGTACAGCAGGTCGTCGTGGGAGCGGTACCTGAACGCCAAGTCGCTGCCGCCGTGGTCGGCGGTGAGCACGCTGTGCGCGCTCGCGGACGAACCGGAGCCGCGGCTGCGCGCGCTGTGGGAGCGGGCCGAGTCGGCGTGGAGCGGTCGCGCCGCGACCGCCGGGAAGCCCGCCCCGGCGGCCGATCCGGGCCCGACCCCTGTTCCGGTCCCTGCTTCCGCTCCGGCCCCGGCTCCGGTTCCAACCGACAGCGGGCCACCGGCCCCGGCGGCGGGCGCGACGTCCGGGCGGGGGCTGCGGCTGCGCTCGCCGCTGGCCGCCGTCCTGGCGAGCGGGCTGCTGGTGGCGACGCTGACGGCCGGGGCCGCGTACGAGTGGCGCGGGTCGGGGGGCTCCGGCCGGGCGGCGCCGAACCCCTCGGCCAGTGTCTTCCGGGTGGGCTGCACCGGCCGCAGCTGCAACGGGGCGGATCCGCAGACGATGCTGTGCGGCGTGGAGCCGCAGACCCTGGCCGACTTCCAGACCAGGACCGGCGCGGGCATCGAGGTCCGCTACAAGCCGCAGTGCCAGGCGGCGTGGGCGCGGGTCTGGAACTCCCAGGCCGGGGACGTGCTGTCGATCAGCGTGCCCGGCTCCGCCACCCGCACCGCGCGGGTGCCGAACGCCGCCCGCGCGGAGGGCTTCGTGTACACGCCGATGGTCTGGATCGCCGCCAAGGGCTCGCCGGTGCGGGTCTGTCTGCGGCCCGCCGCACCGGCCGAGGAGGCCGAGGAGCAGTGCTTCGGCGTCCCGTCCCCGTGACGGCCGTGGCCCCGTCGCAATCCGCGACGGGGCCACGGCTGTCAGTGCACCGGGTCGGTCAGCCGGCTCACCATCCCAGCGGGGTGGTGTAGGGGCCGTACGCGTAGGAGCCGCCGATGGCGATACCGGCGCCGGCGGCGACACCGCCCTCCTGGCTGTACGAGTTGAGCTGGTCCGGTCGGCCGGGCTGGCCGAGGACGATGGCGCCCGAACCGAGGGCGGATCCGGACACGGTGATCGACCAGCCGCTGACGAAGCTGTCGATGTCCGACTGGTGCAGCTGGTCGCGGTGGCCGCCGATCTTCCCGGCCCTGGCGCTGATGTCCGCGCCCGCGCCGACCGAGAGCCCGTCGCTGATGAACATGTGCCCCTGCCGGGTGATGGTGCAGGCGACCGAGACGCCGACGCCGATGTCGGCGCCCGCCTCCACGGTGATGTAGTCCGGTCCGTCCAGCGAGGACAGCGCGGGCCCCTGGCCGGAGGAGCCGCCGGAGCTCCCCTCCTTCATGCCGCCGCCCGACTGGGCGCCGAAGTCGAAGGCGTTGCCGTTGCCCAGCAGGTTCCACGGGTTGAGGTCCTTGGTGAACCGTTTGATCACCCCGCCGACGCCCTGGTTGGACTGCTGGTAGTCGGGCAGGCCCATGGCCTCCAGTTCACTGGCGCCTGCGTTGTCGAAGGTCATCGGGCCGTTGATGGCGTTGCCCGCCGCCGTCATGGCGTAGGCGTAGGCCTGGGCGTACGCCTGGCAGATGTCGGTGTCGCACTCGTGCCCGTTGACGACCACGTAGTGCGGCACGTCGTTGGGCAGCACCGGCACCGGCGGCTTGGCCCCGGACGGGGGCGCCGCCCGCCTGCCCTCGGAGCCGTTGGCCGTGCCTCCGCCTCCGCCCGCGGCGCCTCCGCCGGCCGCGCCGCCCCCGGCCTGGCAGGCGGCGTCGCAGCCGCCGTTGTCGTCGGTGTCGTCACCGCCGCCGGGCAGCCGGATGAAGGTCAGCCCGGTCGGGTCGGTGTTGGCGACCGGGTTGTCGCCCGCGTAGGCGTAGCCGTTCATCTCGGTGGTGTCGCCGGACTCCAGGACCGGGTCGACCGACTGGAACCGCCCGGTGGCCGGGTCGTACTCGCGGGCGCCGAGCAGGTCCAGGCCGGTGGTCGGGTCCTGTGCCTGGCCGAGGTAGGAGTGCTGGTCGGGCCAGGCGGCCGGGGTTGCGCCGCGGGGCTGGCCGTAGGGGTCGAAGTAGCGGAACGCGTAGGCCGAGGTGGTGGCGTCGACGGTGGTCTCCGCGGTTCCCTGGGTGTTGGGCAGTTCGTAGTCGGTCGCGCCGCTGGACGCCAGGACGATCTGCACGCCGTCCGGGCTGGCGGAGTAGTAGCGCTGCCCGCTGACCGCCTGGGTCGCCGTGTCCAGCGTGATCTGCTCGCCGAACGGCAGGTAGAGGACGGTCTGTTGGGCCGCCGGGTCGTGCTGCAGCAGCAGGTTGCCGGAGGCGTCGTAGGTGTAGCTGCTGACGGCTCCGGTGGCCGTGTTCTTGACGGTCTGGGTACGGCCCTCGGCGTCGTAGCCGATGGTCTGCGAGGCCGGGGCGTTGATGGTCCCGGTCTTCGTCACCGTGCGGCTGGTGGTGTTCCCGGCCGGGTCGTAGCCGTAGCTGGTGGTGGCGGTGCCGTTGGGGCCGGTGACGGTCGCGGTCTGCACCGCGTCCGGCGTGGTGGCGGTGGTGTTGCCGCCGGTGGCCGGGTTGTAGCCGGGGTAGCCCAGGGTCTGGGTGGTGTTGCCGGACGTGGACGACACCGAGGTGTCGTGCTGGGTCTCGCCGACCCGGTCGCCCAGGGCGTCGTAGGAGTACGTCTGCCAGTAGGGCGCCGGACCCCCGGTGACCTTGCCGGCCACCGGCGCGCTGTCGTTGCAGCCGCCGATGCCCTGCACCTGCGCGGTGGTCGAACCGGTGGTGGAGGCCACCCCGTTGGTGTCGGTCCAGGCGGAGGTGAGCCGGTCCTGCTGGTCGTAGCCGAAGCACTGGGTGTCGGCGGTGCCCACCCCGTACTGCGCGGCGGACTCGGAGGTGAGCGAACCGGCCTGGTTGTAGGTGTAGTCGGTGGTCTGCAACGGCGAGGCCAGGGTCTGCAGCTGGTCGCTGACGGTCAACAGCCGTCCGGTGGACTGGTCGTAGACCTCGGCACGGTTCAACTCGTCGCCCCAGACGCCGAAGTTGGTGCCGGTGACCTGCCCGAAGGGGCTGTAGGACACCTCGTTGAGGTAGACGTCGTCACCGTTGAAGCCGTTCAGCAGCCCCGACAGGGTGTAGGTGTAGTTGACCTGGTCGGCGGGCAGCCCGCCCTCGGCGCCGTAGCCGGTGCTGGTCAACTCCGAGGTCTGCGCGGTGTACTGGCTGCTCGCCGCGTACGTCCCGGCCAGTGCCCCTTCGGCGGACGGGACGGTCACCTTGCTGCCCGTGGCCTGGTACAGCGGGGTGTAGCCGGTGACGGCGGTGGTGTAGGTCCTGGCCGCGTCGGCGGCGCCGTCGGTGTAGCGGATCTGCGCGGTCGGCTGCCCCTTCTCCAGCGAGTCGTAGGTCCAGGCGGCGAGTTCGTCGCCGCTGTCCGGCTGCGCACCGCCGGTGGTGTCGTACTCGGCGGTCTTCCGGTCCAACGCGTCGTAGGCGTAGGTCAGGGTGGTGCCGCGGGCGTCGGTCGTGGTCAGCGTGTTGCCGTCGGCGTCGTAGCCGGTGGTGCTGGTGCCCGCGCCCGGGTCGACGCTCTTGGTCTGCCGGCCGTGCAGGTCGTAGCTGTACACCCAGCGGTTGCCGCCGGCGTCGGTCATGGTGGCGAGTTTGCCGGCCGGGGTGTAGGTGTAGCCGGTGACGATCGCGTCGGCGGCCTTGTCGGTCGGCGCGGGAGTGTTGTACGACCAGGTGGCCGTGGTGCGGCCCTGGGCGTCGGTGAACGTGCTGGTGGCCCTGGACCCGGTCGGCGGGGTCACGTCGGTCTGGTCGGCGCCCGGGTAGGCGGTGGTGGTGGAGTCCTGGTTCACCCCGTACGCCACCGCCAGCACCTTCACGGTGCGGCCCATGCCGTCGAAGAGCGTCTCGGTCTCCGACGGGACCACGCTGTCGTTGGCCGGGACGAACACCGTCGTCGCCGGGCCGGCCGTCCGGTCGTAGTAGGCGCCGGTGGTCTTCACCGTCTGCCCGAGGGCGTTGTAGTGGGTGTCGGTGATCAGGCGTCCGGCCTCGGCGTCGGCAGTCGGCGCCTGGGACTGGATCTGCCGCATCTGGCCGTCGTACAGCACCACGGTGGTGGCGTACGACCCGTCGTCCCGCAGCTTGGAGGTGGAGGTCGTGGACGGCCCGGAGGCGCCGTTGACCGCGTAGGCGACGGTGGTGTCCGCCGGCGCCCCGGCGCTCTGCGCGTGCAGCGGCGACCACTCGGCGGTGAGCCGTCCGAGGCCGTCGTAGGTCTCGGTGGTGAGCTCGCCGTTGACGTCGGTGGAGGCCACCGGCAGGCCCCGTGCCGGGTCCATGGTCTGCGTGCTGGTCCACGGGCTCGGGGTGGTCATCGGGCCGGTCGTGGTGACCGTCGCCGGGGAGGCGCCCGGCGCCGAGTAGGCGACCGAGGTGACATGGCCCTTGGGGTCGGTGCTCTGCGTGACCCGCCCGTAGACGTCGTACTGCTTGCTGCCGCCGGTGACGTACACCGGATCGCCCGAGGCGTCGTAGGAGTCCACGGTCGAGGTGGAGGTCACGTTGCCCGGGCCGGTCAGCGAGCCGCCCGGGGCCGAGTCGTAGAAGGTCAGCGTGTCCGAGACGGTGTCGGCGGCGGTCGCCGCGGTGCCGCAGGCGCCCTGGACGGCCTTGACCTCGTCGGGGTAGCGCAGCAGGTTCGGATCGGGGTCGGCGGCGGCCTCGGCGGCGTAGGAGGTGGTGGTGCACACCTCCGGGTCGGCGGCGGTGCCGTCGCCCTTGGCGTCCACGGTGGTGACCCGGCCGGAGGAGTCGTAGGCCGTGTCGGTCTCGGTCCTGCGCCAACTCCCGTCGTGCAGCAGCTCGTAGCTGCGGGATTCGCTGGTCGCGCCCATCCGGGCGAGCAGCGGCGGCATGGACTCGGCCTGGTTCTCGGTGGCGGTGGTGGTGAACGTCCAGGGGCCGTCGACGGTCTTGGACTGCACCGGGCCGCCCACTCCCAGCAGGGTGTCGGTCTCCAGCGGCTGGCCGGACAGCCAGTCGGAGTCGGTGACCTGGTCCCCCACCGTGTCCGCGACGGTGACCGAGCGCCGGCTTCCGTCGGCCTTGTAGTCGCCGTCCATGCCCTGCAGGTAGGTGGTGACGGTCTGCGTGGGCACCGACTCGGCCGAGGCCGTCCCGGTGGTGGTGGTGACCGTGCGGTAGCCGCGGAAGTCGTCCCAGGTGCGGTCGGCGGGCAGGGTCAGCGGGGAGTCGTCCCGGTGCCAGGCGATGCCCGCGTAGGAGTACTGGGTGGTCTGCGTCTGCGACCAGGCCGCCGGGGCGACTAGGTCGTTGGTGGTGACCTCGGTGACCTCCGGCTTGTTGAACCAGTCCAGGACCAGGTTGTCAGGGTTGGACGAGGTGGATCCGGAGTCGGTCCAGTACACCGGGAAGCAGTTCATGGTGTTGGAGTCCGGCCCGGCCGGCATGGCGTTCTGCAGCCGGGAGCACTGCTGGCCCGGCTGGTAGCCGTAGGAGACCACGATCTGCGCGCCGGACTCGGTGGTGACGGAGTCCATCCGGGGCCGGTACAGCGCCGGTGGCGTGGTGCCGTCGGCGAGCGGGCCGTCCACCCGGTTGGGCATCTCGTCCGCCACGAAGGTCACCGGCGGCGTGGACGCGGCGGCGCCGCCGCCCAGCGCGTCCTGGCCGGTGCGCTGGATCGAGGACAGCCACATCACCGCGACCGTGCCGTCGCCCTGGTTGGCCGAGGACACCCCGCTGGTGACCACCCCGGCCTGCGGCGCGGGGAACATCTGCGTCAGCGCGTAGGAGTCCACCGGCTTGTACACCCCGCCGACCAGGACCTCCGTGGAGATCTGGGTGAGGCGTTTGGTGGAGAAGAACGACGGCGCGCTGTTCGAGCACGTACCGTTCTGCGTGCAGACCAGGTCGAACGGAACGTCCGGCCAGTTGGCGGCGGTCGACGCGGACAGGTTTCCCGGGGCGCACACCGTTGTCGAGGTCACGCACCGTTCGGCGACCCCGAAATTCACCACGTCCACCGGCTCGGCGCCGCCGACGGCATCGGCCAGCCGGTATCCGTAGGAGATGGAGGACAGGTAACTGCCACGGCTGTAGACCGTGTTGACGCCCTTGCCGGGGTTCTGGCCGCCGCCCATGGAGTAGTAGTTGGTCTCCGGCGTCCAGTCGTAGGTCTGCAGGTTGCCGTGCGGATCGACCACGTACGCCAGGTTCCACCGGTAACCCATGGCGGTGGCAACCGACTTGGCGCCCTGCGCGGAGGAGTTGCACGAGGGCATGGCGGGCACCATCGGCCCGTCGCCGCTCTTGGGGCAGTAGACCGGCTCGGTCAGCACGCTGTCGGTGGAGGCGCCGGAGGCGGTGCCCGGCAGGGAGTCCGTCCCGAAGTAGTACTGGGTGCCGTCCGGGGTGACGACCTTCCACGCCTCGCCGTCGTAGGCGCCGTTGCCCTGGTTGCTCAGCTCGGTGACCACCGTGCCGTCGTCGGTCTGCGACTTCCACACGCCACTGGAGTCCAGCACCAGCGTGGCCGAATGCGAGCCCAGCGACAGCTGGACCTGGTTCCCGCCCCAGCACTGGTCGTTGGAGTTGCTGATGCCGTCCTGGGAGCAGGGCTGGTAGGAGCGCTCGACGAAGCCGGGCGTGTAGTCCCAGCCGTCGCCGATCCAGGACGCCTGCGCGTTGGTCGCCGAGGTCCTGGCGTCCACGGTGCCGGAGTCGTACGCCAGGGTCACGCCCGGAGTGGCGCCGGTCGCCGCCGTGGGCAGCGTGACCGGGTAGGAGTAGGTGAAGTCACCGGAGTTGCCCCCGGCCGACCAACTCCCGGACGGGGAGAGGTCGGTGGCGGTGTAGCTGCCCACCGAGCCGGAGCCGGAGGAGGTCGCCGCCAGCACCATCGGCGCGGCCGTGACCGACCCGGCCCTGGCTGCCCCGGCCCTGGTTGCCTGGGCCTTGGCCGCCACGCCGCCGGGGCCGACCGGGACGGTGGCGGTGAGCGTCTGCCGGGCGGAGTCCTGGGAGAACGCCACCGGCGTCTGCGCCCGGCACGCCGCCACCTTCGGGGTGGTCAGCGCGCAGGCCGGCAGCTCCACCAGCTTCAGCCGGTCCTGCCAGCCGCCGCCGTAGGCCGCGGCGAACGCGGCGTAGTCCAGGGAGACCGAGACCGGCGCGGCACCGGCCGCGCGGTCGGCCCGGGCCACCGTGAACACCACGCCGCTGACGCCCGCGGCGGTCGCGGCGGCATGCGGGGCCACCGACACCGCCACCGACGCCACCGGCACCGCTGCCGTGGCCGACGCGGCTGCTGAAGTCGTCTTCGCCGCAACGGACTTCGCTGCGGACTTGGCTGCGGGCTCGGCTGCGGGCTTGGCCGCAGATCCGCCCGGGGCCACGGCGGCCACCGACACCGGCAGCGAACCGGCCCCGGCCACGGCCGAGGTACGGGCGGCATCGGACGCCGGGGTAGGCACCAGCGTCGCCGATCCGCTCGGCCACACCACGGCGGGCGCCTTGTACGGGTGGGGCGCGTCGGCCCGCACCCGCTGCTGCGCGGGCGTCAGGCCCGGCCTGACCGCCGCCGCCCCGCGCACCGACGGGGTCTGCTGCGGCTTGGTCAGCCCGGACCAGACCTTGTTCTTCTGGTGGTGGGTGGCGGCCGACGCGGGCGTGGCGGCGGTGGCCTCCACCCCGGCCGTCGCCATCGCCGCCGCGACGACCACCGCGACCGCGCCGAGAATGCGGCGGGGTCTCCGGTGGTTCGCTGAGGATATTCGACTCATCGCAGAACTTTCTCCTCGTCGAGATAGCGCGCGTTACCACACGCGCGGGGAATGCCCAGCAAAGCACGGCGGATCGGGGCCCGAACGGGGTGAATTCGCGGTCATTAACCGGATCAGGAACGGCCTTTGACCGCTTTCGGAATCTGACGGGCCGTCTGCCGACCAGGCCCCGCACCGGCGGCCGGGAACATGTGAATATCGCCGGTGGGCGCGCACCGCGTCCGGGAATTCCGCACCGATCCCGACCAAGGATGGGGGGACGAACCATGTCCAGATCCCGCAGGGCCACAGGCGCGGTCAGCGCCCTGCTGGCCGCAGCGCTCGCACTGACCGGCACCGCCGCCGCCCACGCCGCCACCGGCTCCGGGCCGGTACCCGCGTCCGCCGCCGGGGCCGCCGCCGCTCCGGCCGTCGGCGCCGGGCTGCGGGCGCAGCTCGCCGCCCGCAGCCGGGCCCGGGCCACCGGCAGGCCGGTCACGGTCGACGCGCTGACCACCGCGACCTCGGTGACCCGGGCCAACGCCGACGGCTCGTTCACCACGGTGACCTCCACCCGTCCGGCCCGGATGAGGACCCGGAGCGGCGGCTGGGCAGCGCTCGACGCCGACCTGCGGAAGGGCCCGGACGGACGCATCGTCACCACCGCCGCGCAGGGCACGCTCGAACTCTCCCCCGGCGGCCGGGGCCCGCTGGTGTCGCTGGACGACGGCGCCGGGCACACCCTGGCGCTGACCCTGCCGTTCGCCCTGCCCGCCCCGGTGCTCTCGGGCGACACCGCCACCTACCGCGACATCTCCCCCGGCCTGGATCTGACCGTCACCGCCCGGACCGACGGCGGCTTCGGCGAGGTCTTCACCGCCCGCACCGCCGCCGCGGCCCGGGCCGCCGGCACCCTCACCTTCGCCACCGGCCTCAAGGGGCTGGCCCTGCGGCAGGACGCCGCCGGGAACCTGACCGCCTACGACTCCCGTACCGGCGCGGTGGTCCTCGCCTCCCCGGCCCCCGCCGTCTGGGACTCCGCCACCGACGGCCGCGCCGACGCCGACGCGCCCGAGACCGCGCCCGCCGCCACCGCCGGCGTCGCCGGTCCCGGCCGCCGCTCCGACGTCGCCAAGCTGCCGGCCACGGTCACCGCCACCGGCATCACCCTGGACAGCGCCGCCGCCCGCCTCGGCCACGGCGCCCCGAAGCTTCCCGAGTACATCGACCCGACCTGGAGCCTGCCGACCGCCACCGGCGGGGAGGCCAACTTCACCGAGGTCCAGGCCGGCTGCCCGAGCTACAACAACTACGACAGCAGCAGCACCGCCAAGGAGGGCCTGGGCGTCGGCAACGTGGAGACCAACTCCTCCTGCCCGGGCGCCTACCGCTCCTTCTACCAGGACAGCCTGGGCGGCATCGGCTCCGACGACCAGATCACCCACTCGGTCGTCAACCTCTCCGAGGTGTACTCCGCGCAGAGCGGCTGCGGCATCTCCGAGCCCATCTCGCTGTACCAGACCGGCCTGATGTCCAGCCCGTCCAGCTGGAGCAACCAGCCCGGCAAGATCAACGACATCGACAACTTCACCGTCGCCACCGACGGCGGCTGCGGCGTCAACAGCTACACCGTGGACATCACCGGCGCGATGCAGGCGCTGGCCGCGGGCAACAACACCAACCTCACCTGGGGTCTGTACGGCAACGAGTCGTCGTCCGACACCCTGGTCCGGTTCAACAGCAACCCGACCATCACCACCACGTACGACATCAAGCCCAACACCCCGACCGCCACCGCGGCCAGCCCCACCCCGGTCACCTCCAGCGGCGTGAACCAGCCGTGCGGCGGCTCCGCAACCGGCTACCTGCCGATGGCCGGCACCGGCGGGACCGACGCCGCCACCCTCAGCGCCACGCTCACCAGCAGCGTCCCCAGCGCGCAGCTGCAGGGCGTGTTCACCCTGGTCGACGTCACCGCCGGGCAGACCCTGCCGACGCTGACGTCCAGCGGCTGGGCCGCCTCCGGCGCCACCGTCCAGGTGCAGACCCCGGCGCTGACCAGCGGGCACCAGTACTCCTGGACGGTGACCGCCGACGACCAGTACGACACCTCGGCGGCGTCGTCGGCCTGCACCTTCACCGCCGTGCAGACCCCGCCGACCAATCCGGTGGTCAGCTCCACCGACTTCCCGCCGTCCGGCAGCAGCACCGGCACCAGCAAGCGGTTCCAGCAGGCCGGAAACAACAGCGGGGTGCTCGACCTCAGCAGCACCGACCCGGGCGGCCCCGGAGTGAGCGGCTTCTACTACTCGGTCGACACGCCCGTCCCCACCAACGGGGGCACCTTCCTGGCCGCCACCGGCGGCGCGGCGGCGCTCACCGTGCAGCCCGCCGACTGGGGCACGACCACGGTCTGGGTCCAGGCCGCGGACGCCGCAGGCAACCGCTCCGCCGCCACCCCGTACTCCTTCTACCTGCCCTGGTACCCGGGTGCCAAGGTCACCTTCGGCGACCTGACCGGCGACGGCATCCCCGACCTGCTCACCACCGGCGCGACCAGCGGCGGGCTGCTGCTCCACCCCGGTGACGCCGACCCGGCCGCCGCCCCGACCGTGCTCAGCCCGCAGGCGGACACCCCGGACGCCGGGACCACCCCGTGGAGCAAGTACCTGGTCACCCACGGCGGCTCGTTCAGCAACGGCCCCGGCGACGACATCTGGGCCTTCAACACCGCCACCGGCAACCTCTACCTGTACAAGAACACCGGCGCCGGCGCCTTCCAGAACCCGTCCAGCGCGGTCGACCTGACCAAGGCGGAGGTCACCTCGGACAGCGGCGGCACCAGCTGCTTCCCCACCTCGACCGCGGACTGCACCGGCTACGACGCCACCGACTGGAAGAACCTCACCCAGATCGTCGCCGTCGGCGACCTCTACACCGGCTCCAGCCGCGACGTGAGCGGCACCCACGACATCGTGACCGTCGAGGGCGACGCGCTGTGGCTGTACCAGGGCCGGACCGGGGCCAACTTCCTCAAGGACCCGGTCAAGCTGGGCACCAGCGGCTGGTCCGGCGTCACCGTGCTCGGCCCCGGCCTGGTCGGCGGGCGGCCGGTGCTGTGGGCCCGGAACTCCGCGGGCGCGATCACCCAGTACCCCATCACCTTCGACAGCAGCGGCTACCCCGAGAGCCTGGGCACCCCGGCCTCCGGCGGCACCCCGATCGCCACCGGCCTGGACCCGGCCGACTACCCGGTGGTGACCAGCCCCGGCGACGTCCTCGGCGACGGCACCCCGGGGCTGTACGCCATCGACAAGAGCAGCAAGCTGTGGTTCTACGCCGGTACGGCCGGCCAGGGCGGCCCCGCGCCGACCCACCAGTGGCTGCTCGACGAGGGCAGCGGCTCGACGATCGACGACTCGGCCGGCGGCCTGAGCGGCTACGTCAGCGAGGCCGGCGCCACCTGGGGCACCCGCGACGGCCACCCCGACCTGGGCTTCGACGGCGACAGCGGCTACGCCGAGACCAACGGCAACGCGGTGGACACCGGCGGCTCGTTCACCGTCTCGGCCTGGGCCGAGCTGACCTCGATCCCGAGCACCGGCGCCAACTACACCGTGCTCAGCGAGTTCGGGACCGAGAACAGCCCCTTCTACCTCCAGTACAACAGCGGCAACTGGGCCTTCGCCATCAGCGACAACGACTCGGCCAGCCCGACCATCAACGGCCCGGACGGCACCGCGACGGTCACCGCCGACACCTGGTACCACCTCACCGGTGTGTACGACGCGACCAGCAGGACCGCGTCCGTCTACGTCGACGGCGTCCTGGTCGGCAGCCAGAGCGGCCTGCCGACCTGGAGCAGCAGCGGGGATCTGGACATCGGCCGCGACCTGTACACCGGGCTGCAGGTCGACTACTTCCCCGGCCAGATCAGCGACGTCGAGACCTGGGGCAGCGCGCTGAGCGCCGCCCAGGTCGCCGCGCTGGACGCACCTGCCGGCGGCCTGGCGGCCACCGGCTCCCTGGCGGGCACGCTGGCCGGCAGCTGAGGCCGGCGGGCCTGACGGCCCGGTGCGGGCGACGGCGGCGGCCGTCACCCGCACCGGGCGCTGTTGCGTCCAGCCGGTGCGCTCGGTGCGTGACGCAACGCACCGGCCTGCACCGGGGGGAGCCTGGTCGGCAAGCTAAGGTGTGCCTTACCTTAGAGTCGGTGTTCCCTAGTGGATGGAGCGGGTCGGTCAGATGCTGCCTACGTTTGTGATCGGCCTGCGGGAGGGACTGGAGGCCGCCCTGATCGTCGGGATCATCGCCGCCTTCCTCAAACAGCAGGGCCGCCGTGACCTGCTGCGCTGGGTGTACGGCGGGGTGCTGGCGGCGGTGCTGCTGTGCCTGGGCGTCGGCGTGGCCCTCAAGGTGGTCTCCTCCAACCTGCCGCAGAAGCAGCAGGAGGGGCTGGAGACCGTGGTCGGCGTGCTCGCCGTCGGCATGGTGACTTACATGGTCATCTGGATGCGGCGACACTCCCGGCAGTTGAAGAAGGAGCTGGAGGGCCTGGCCGCCGCCGCGATCGGTGACGGCGGGAGCCGGGCCGCGCGCGCGATGGTGCTGATGGCTTTCCTGGCCGTGCTGCGCGAGGGCTTCGAGACGGTCGTCTTCCTGCTGGCCGCCTTCAACGAGAGCGGCAACACCGCGGACGCCGCGGGCGGGGCGCTGGCCGGGATCGCGGTGGCCGTGGTGCTCGGCTGGGCGATCTACCGGGGCGGCGTCCGGCTGAACCTGTCGAAGTTCTTCCGGGCCACCGGCCTGGTGCTGGTGCTGGTCGCGGCCGGCCTGGTGGTCAACGCGCTGCACACCGCGCACGAGGCCGGCTGGCTGAACGCCGGCCAGGGCGGCACGGTGGACCTGACCTGGCTGGTGCAGCCCGGCTCGGTGCAGTCGGCGCTGCTGACCGGGATGCTCGGCGTCCAGCAGCACCCGGTGGTGATCGAGGTGGCCGGCTGGCTCGCCTACCTGGTCCCGGTCGGGCTGTACGTCGCCTGGCCGCCCAGCCGTCCGGTCTCCCGCCGCACCATGGTGCGGGTCTGGTCGGGCGTGGCCGCCGCCGCCGTGGCCGCCGTGGCCGTGCTGGCGATCACCCTGCCGGGCAGCCCGGACCAGACCCCGGTGACCGCGGCCGGGCCGCTGACCGCGGTGCTGACCGGTCCGCACGCGGACACCGCCACCGTCCGCACCGCCCCGGCCAGCCCGGCCGCCCCGGCGGTCGGTGCGGGCGGGCAGCAGCCGGTGCCGGTGGCGCTGCGCCGCACCGGCGGGACGGAGCTGCACGGGGTGGCCGTCGACGTCTACACCGGCTCCCGCCCCGGCCTGGGCGCGGCCGGGCGTCCGACCACCATGACCTTCGAGCAGGCCGCCGCGCTGAACGGCGGACGGCTGCCGCTGGGCGTCGTCCCGCAGGGCATGACCCCGGCCGACGACTCGGTGCGCCTCCAGTACGCCGACACCGACGCGCTGACGGTCTGGGTGGAGCCCGGCACCGGTCGCGTCGTCGACCTGAGCTGGACCGAGACGGTCCGGGCGACGCTGGTCGGCACGCAGGTCGGCGCGGTGCCGCTGAACGACCCGGTGGCGACCGGCCGTCAGGCGTTCCCGGCCGCGACCGTGACCGCCGCCGCGTCGGCGGCCCGGCACGACCTGGCCCGGATCTCGGACCGGTCGAGCCTGCTCACCGGCGTCTGGCTGGCCGTCGCCGTGGCCGTGGTGGCGCTGGCCGCCGCCGGGCTGACGGCCGCCGCGGACCGGCGGCAGCGGGGGACGGCGGTCACGCAGACCCCGGCCCCACTGCCGACGCCCAGGTAGGTTAGGCTTTCCTTACCTAGTTGGGCTAAGGTTTTCCTTGCCCGGCGCGGGGTTCCTCGTCGCCTTTGCCAGTCATGCCAGTTCCCCTGCCAGGAGCCTGAGTTGTCCTTCTTCTCCGCCGAAAGCCGCCGCCGCAGAACGGCCGCTGCCGCCACGACCGTCACCGTGCTCGCCCTCGCGGGCGGACTCACCGCCTGTGGCAGCTCCAGCGACAAGTCCGCCGGCGCCGCGTCCCCGGCCGCCAACTCGGGCTCCGCCGCACCGGCCGCCGACGCACACAAGGCCGTGGTGGACATATCCACCGCCGACGGCTGCGCGGTGAACCAGAAGTCCTTCGCCGCGGGCGCCATCACCTTCTCCATCACCAACAAGGACGCCGCCGCCGTCAGCGAGGTCGAACTCCTCAGCGGCCAGCGCATCGTGGGCGAGAAGGAGAACCTGCCGCCCGGCTTCTCCGGCACCTTCGCGGTCAACGTGGACGCCGGCAGCTACACCCTCTACTGCCCCGGCGCGCAGAACGAGAACACCACGCTGACCGTCACCGGCAAGGCCGCCGGCGGCGACGCCAGCGTCGACAGCCTGCTGACCCAGGGCACCAAGGAGTACGCGGCCTACGTCACCGGCCAGGTCGGCTACCTGGTGAGCAGCAGCGAGGCGCTGCAGAAGGCGATCCAGGGCGGCGACCTGGCAGCCGCCCAGCAGGCGTACATGAAGGCCCGCCCGTACTACGAGAAGATCGAGCCGGTCGCCGAGTCCTTCACCGTCGGCTCGGACAACCTCGACAACGACATCGACGCCCGCACCGGCGACGTGCCCCCCGCGCAGTGGGAGGGCTTCCACCGCATCGAGATGGGCCTGTTCCAGACCAAGAGCCTGACCGGCCTGAGCGGTTACGCCGACGGCCTGGTCGCCAACGTCAAGAAGCTCCAGACGCTGACCACCGGCCTCAGCTACAAGCCCTTCGAGCTGGCCAACGGCGCCCAGGAGCTGCTGGACGAGGTGGCCAGCAGCAAGATCACCGGCGAGGAGGAGCGCTACTCGCACATCGACCTGCTGGACTTCCAGGCCAACGACGAGGGCGCCGAGCAGGCGTTCGCCGCGCTCCAGCCGGCCCTGCAGAAGATCGACCCGTCGCTGACCGGCTCCATCTCCTCGTCCTTCAGCGCGCTGGACACGCTGGTGGACACCTACCGCACGGGCTCCAACGCCTCCGGCTTCCAGCTCTACACGTCGCTGAACGACAGCGACAAGCAGAAGCTCGCCGCCGCGGTGAAAGCCGTGCAAGAGCCGCTGTCCCAGGTCGCCAGTAAGGTTGCCAACAGCTGATCCGCCCGGCGCCGCAGCACCGTGGCACCGCCGGAAACCGCGCCACAGCAGGAACCGCAGCACAGTCAGAAACCGATGCCAGACACGGAGAACACCGCCGTACCGCCCGCCCGGGCCGTCCTCGTACGGTTCGGGCGGCGGGGTGCGGGCGGAGCGAGGGTGAACCGATGAGCGAGAAGCCTGTGACCAGCCGACGGAGACTGCTCGGCGGTGCCCTCACCGCCACCGGCGTGGTGGCGGCGGGGGGCGTCGGCTTCGGCATCGCGCACGCCACCGACTCCTCGTCGTCCTCCGGCGGGCCCTCGACCGCCTCCCCCGCGTCCGCGCAGGGGTCCACCAGCCAGGTGCCGTTCTTCGGCGCGCACCAGGCGGGCATCTCCACGCCCGCGCAGGACCGGCTCGCCTTCGCGGCCTTCGACATCACCAGCACCGACCCGCAGGCGGTGCAGGTGCTGCTCGGCACCTGGGCCGCCGCCGCCGAGCAGATGACCCAGGGCCTGCCGATCGGCCCGGTGGACAACACCCCCTCCGCGCCGCCGATCGACACCGGCGAGGCGGACGGCCTGGGCGCGGCCAACCTGACGGTGACCGTCGGCTTCGGGCCGAGCTTCTTCGACCAGCGCTTCGGCCTGGCCAAGTTCCGCCCCGCCGCGCTGGCGGACCTGCCGACGCTGCCGGGGGACGGCTCGCTCGACCCGACCCGCAGCGGCGGCGACCTGTGCGTGCAGGCGTGCGCCGACGACCCGACCGTGGCCTTCCACGTGATCCGCAACTTCGCCCGGCTGGCGCGCGGCACCGCCGTCATGAAGTGGTCCCAGCTCGGCTTCGGCCGTACCTCGTCCACCTCCACCGAGCAGCAGACCGAACGCAACCTGCTCGGCTTCAAGGACGGCACCCGCAACATCAAGGCGCAGGACGCGTCCGACCTGGACGACTACGTGTGGGTCGGTGGAGAGACCGACCAGGAGTGGATGAAGGGCGGCAGCTACCTGGTGGCGCGCCGCATCAGCATGCTCATCGAGTCCTGGGACACCGACTATCTCACCGACCAGGAGAACGTGTTCGGCCGCTACAAGACCAGCGGCGCGCCGCTGGGCGGCAAGAACGAGTTCGACACCCCGGATCTGGCCGCCAAGGACCACCAGGGCAACCCGGTGATCCCGCTGAACGCGCACATACGGCTGGCCGCACCGGCGACCAACAACGGCCAGAAGATCCTGCGCCGCGGCTACTCGTACACCGACGGGATCAACGCCACCACCGGGCTGCTCGACGCCGGGCTGTTCTTCATCGCGTACCAGAAGGACCCGCGCAAGCAGTTCGTGCCGATCCAGACCCGGTTGGGCCAGCAGGACAACCTCAACGAGTACATCCGGCACACCGGCAGCGCCCTCTTCGCCGTGCCGCCCGGCCTCAGCGCCCCCGGCGACTGGTGGGGCAAGGCCCTGTTTGCCTGACGGATCGTCAGCAGGCGGATACTGACGGAGGCTTGGCGGCGCGCTGCGGAGACCCACCGGAGACGGTGGCTCCGCGGCGCGCCGCTTTTGCCGTGTTACGCCCTCTGGTCAACTTTGATATGCACATGTCATATTTCTCTAACTCCTCGTACACTACCGAAGGGTAGCGTCACTCGGGAGTCACTCAACGGCACCCGCACCAGCAGAGCACGCATACGGCACCCCGTCAGTCGAGCTCCATCCCTTCCCCCTTCCCTGCGCCGTGACGCCCCCCGGAGAGCCCATGAGGCCCGCTTCGCCGCAGACCGACCTCGTCCTCGGGATCACCCCCTTCCATGAGCCGGACGCCGGGCTCGCCGCGGCCCTGTGCCGCGCGGGCGCCCTCGGCGTCCTGGACCTCGGCACCGGCGACCGCCGGTCCCGCGAGGAACTGTCCAGACTCAGCCGCTCGGCCCCGGGGCCGTTCGGCGTCCGGATCGGCCCCGACTGCCGGATCACCCCCGAGGACCTGCGCCTGTACGACAGCGCCGGACCGCACACGGTGGTGCTGGCCCCGGACACCCCGGAGCGGGTTTCCGCCGCCCTGCACGCCGACCACCGGCTCCTGGCCGAGGTGACCGACCTGGAGCAGGCCCTGCGCGCGGTCCGGGCCGGCGCCCACGGCCTGATTGCGCGCGGCGCCGAAAGCGGCGGCAGAGTCGGTGAGTTGAGCAGCTTCGTACTGCTCCAACAACTGCTGTCGGCACCGGGAGTCACGGTGCCGGTATGGGCCTGCGGCGGCATCGGCTTACGCACCGCCGCAGCCGCCGTCGTCGGCGGCGCGGCCGGTGTGGTGCTGGACAGCCAACTCGCCCTGCTCGCCGAGTCGGCCGCATCCGAACAGGCGGCGGCCGCGGTGCGCGGCATGGACGGCTCCGAGACCGGCGTGGTCGACGGCCGCCGGGTGCTCGTCCGCCGGAGCGGGCACAGCGAGTCGGCATCAGAGTTGATGGTCGGTCAGGACGGTTTCCTGGCAAGCGCGTTCGCCGAGCACTGGGGGACGGCCGGGCGGGCCGTGCAGGCCGTGCGCGAGGCCGTGCTGGAGGGGGTGCGGACCGCCTCGGCGCTCGGCGCCGGATCGCTCCTCGGCGCCGGATCGCCGCTCAGCGCCTCCCTGGGCACCCGGCTGCCGGTGGCGCAGGGCCCGATGACCAGGGTCAGCGACCAGCCCGCCTTCGCGGCGGCCGTGGCCGCCGCAGGCGCGCTGCCCTTCGTCGCCCTGGCCCTGTCCGGGCCGGAGCAGACCCGCGCCCTGCTCAACGAGACCGCCGCCGCTGTCGGCGAACTCCCCTGGGGTGTCGGGGTGTTGGGCTTCGCCCAGGAGGAGCTGCGCAACGCCCAGCTGGCGGAGGTGCTGGCGGCCCGGCCCAGCCACGCGGTGATCGCGGGCGGGCGCCCCTCACAGGCCCGGGCACTGGAGGAGGCGGGCATCCGGACCTTCCTGCACGTGCCCTCCCCGGGCCTGCTGCGGCAGTTCCTGGAGGACGGCGCGCGCAGGTTCGTGTTCGAGGGCGCGGAGTGCGGCGGCCATGTCGGGCCCCGGCACAGCTTTCCACTCTGGGAAGCACAGTTGGCGGTGCTGGAGGACTTCCAGGACGCCACCGGCGCAGCCTCGCCGATCGAGGTGCTGTTCGCGGGCGGCGTGCACGACGAGCGCTCGGCGGCGATGGTGGCGGCCATGGCCGCGCCGCTGGCCGGTCGCGGCGTGGCGGCGGGCGTGCTGATGGGCACGGCGTACCTGTTCACCGAGGAGGCGGTGGCCTGCGGAGCGGTCCGGCCCGGCTTCCAGCGGCAGGTGCTGGCGGCGCAGCGGACCGAGCTGCTGCAGACCGCGCCCGGCCATGCCACCCGCTGCGTGCCGAGCCGCTTCACCACCGACTTCGCCGAGGAACGGGAGCGGCTGCGGGCCGAGGGGGTGCCCGACCGGGAGGCGTGGGAGCAGCTGGAGCGGCTGAACGTGGGCCGGCTGCGGATCGCCAGCAAGGGTGTCGACCGGGTGCCGGGCGGCGCGCTGGTGCCGGTGGACGAGCAGGGCCAGCTGGAGCAGGGGATGTTCATGGCCGGGCAGGTGGCCGTGCTGCGCTCGGCCACCACCACGCTGTCCGCGCTGCACCACGCCGTCAGCACCGGCGCCGAACGCTTCCTGTCCGCCAGGTCCACGGAACTGACGGAGCGTCTGGGGATTGAACCGGCTGTCCGGGCGGAGCCGGAGCCCGCGCCGCTGGACATCGCGGTGATCGGCATGGCGTGCATGTTCCCCGGCGCCCCGGATCTGCCCGCGTTCTGGGCGCAGGTGGTGGGCGGGGTGGACGCCGTCACCGAGGTTCCGCCCGAGCGCTGGGATCCGGAGGTGTACTGGGCGAAGGACGGCGAACCGGGCACCACGCCGTCCAAGTGGGGCGGTTTCCTGCCGCGGATACCGTTCGATCCGCTCAGCTACGGCATCCCGCCGTCCGCCCTGGGCAGCATCGAACCGGTGCAACTGCTGGCGCTGGAGGCGGCGCGCCGGGCCCTGGTGGACGCGGGCTACGACGGAGGCGGCGGCGCGACCGGCGCCCGCCCGTTCGACCGCTCGCGGACCAGCGTGGTGTTCGGCGCGGAGGCTGGCAGCGACCTGTCCAACGCGGGCGTGCTGGGCGCGGTGCTGCCGTCCTACCTGGGCCGGGTGCCGGAGGGGCTCGCGGAGCAGCTGCCGACCCTCACCGAGGACTCCTTCCCCGGGATGCTGGCCAACGTCATCTCCGGGCGCATCGCCAACCGGCTGGATCTGGGCGGCTCCAACTTCACCGTGGACGCGGCCTGCGCCTCATCGCTGGCCGCGCTGGACGTGGCCTGCCGGGAGCTGGTGTCGGGCGGCAGCGACATGGCCCTGTGCGGCGGCGCGGACCTGCACAACGGCATCAACGACTTCCTGCTGTTCGCCTCGGTGCACGCGCTCTCGCCGACCGGCCGGTCCCGCCCGTTCGACGCGTCGGCGGACGGCATCGCGCTGGGCGAGGGCGTGGGCTGTCTGGTGCTGAAGCGGCTGGCCGACGCCGAGCGCGACGGCGACCGGGTGTACGCGGTGGTGCAGGGCATCGGCAGCGCCAGCGACGGGCGTTCGCTGGGCCTGACCGCACCCCGCCCCGAGGGGCAGCGGGCCGCGCTGGAACGCGCCTACCGCAACGCCGGCATCGGCCCGGCCGAGGTGGGCCTGGTGGAGGCGCACGGCACCGGCACAGTGGTCGGCGACCGTACCGAACTGGCCACGCTGAGCGTGGTGTTCACCGAGGCCGGGGCCGCGCCCGGGAGTTGCGCGCTGGGCTCGGTGAAGTCGCAGATCGGCCACGCCAAGTGCGCGGCCGGGGTGGCCGGTCTGATCAAGACCTCGCTGGCGCTGCACACCGGCGTCAAACCGCCCACGCTTCAGCTCACCCAGCCCAACCCCGCCTGGCGGGCCGACGAGAGTCCGTTCGCCTTCCACACCGAGGCCCGCCCCTGGGCCGTACCGCCCTCCGAACGGACGGCCGGAGTCAGCGCGTTCGGCTTCGGCGGCACCAACTTCCATGTGGTGATGCGGGCTTACAACGCACCGGCGCCGGTGCACGGGCTCCAGCAGTGGCCGGCCGAGCTGTTCACCTTCCGCGGCGCGGACCGGCAGCGGGCGCTGCACGGGGTGGCGGAGCTGCTGCGGCTCGCCGAGGCCGACGGCTCGCCGTGGCGGCTGCGCGACCTGGCGCTGGCCGCCTCCCGCCGGGCCGAGAGCGGCCACGGCCCGGTGCAGATCGCCGTGGTGGCCTCGGAGGTGGAGGAGTTGCGCGGGCTGCTGCGGCGCGCGGCGGCCGGAGACGGCGATCCGGCGGCCGGTCTGCACCTGGCTCCGGCCGAGCCGGACGGCGCAGAGCCGGGCGGGCTGCCGGGGGCCGGTGAGGTGGCGTTCCTCTTCCCCGGACAGGGCAGCCAGCGTCCGGGCATGTTCGCCGAGCTGTTCACCGCCTTCCCGCTGCTGCAACGGCAGTTGCTGCTGGGCCCGGAGTACCTGGACGAGCTGTACCCGCCTGCGGCGTTCACCCCCGAGCGCAGGCAGCAGCAGCGGGCGGCCGTGACCGACACCCGGGTCGCCCAGCCGGTGCTGGGCATGACCGGTCTCGCGGCGTACGAACTGCTCGGACTGGCCGGGGTGCGTCCCGCCTTCGGGGGCGGCCACAGCTACGGCGAGCTGGTGGCGCTGTGCGCGGCCGGGGCCGTCGCCGCCGAGGACCTGCCGGCGCTCAGCGCCGAGCGGGCGGCGGCGATCCTGGACGCGGTCGGCGAGGGCGCGGACGCCGGGACGATGGCGGCCGTCGCCGCCGGGGCCGAGCAGGTCGAGCACCTGCTCGCCGGGGCCGGGCTGAGCGGACGCGTGGTGGCGGCCAACCACAACGCGCCCCGGCAGACGGTGATCTCGGGCCCGACCGAGGAGCTGGCCACGGCCACGGACCTGCTGCGCCGGGCGGGCCTCGGGGTGAAACCGTTGCAGGTCGCCTGCGCCTTCCACAGCCCGCTGGTCTCCGGAGGCAGCGAGCGGTTCGCCAAGGCGTTGGCGGGCCGCGCCGTCCGGGCACCGGAGTTCCCGGTGTGGTCGAACCGCACCGCCGCCCCCTACCCGGCCGACCCGGCTGCGGTGCGCGCCGAACTGGCGGAGCAGATCGGCGCGCCGGTGCGCTTCGCCGAACAGATCGAGTCCATGTACGCGGCCGGGGCCCGGGTGTTCGTCGAGGCCGGTCCGGGCTCCGTGCTGACCAGGCTGGTCCCGGCGGTGCTCGGGGACCGGCCGCACCTGGCCGTACCGGTCGAGGGACGGCGCGGCGGACTGCCCGGATTCCTCGACACCCTGGCCCGGCTGGCCGTCGCCGGGGTGCCGGTGCAGACCGGGCGGCTGTTCCGTGGCCGTGACGCGGTGGACGCCGCCCACGCCCGGGCCCCGCGCCGCCCCGGCTGGACGGTCGACGGCCAGCTGGTGCGCACCGCCGCCGGAGACCTGCTGCCCGGTGCACTCGCGCCGGCCCGACCCGTTCCGGAGATGCTGATGACCGCACAGACACCGCAGCCGCACAGCCCCGGGCAGACCGCCGGGGAGGCCCTGGTTGCGGAATTCCTGCGCAGCAGCCGCGAGTTGATCGCCGCCCAGCGGGAGGTGATGCTCAGCTACCTGGGCGCGCCCGGCGGCGCGGGCGCACCGGCGGCGCTCCCGGCCGCGCCACCCGTGGCCGTGGCCGTGCCCGCACCGGTGTACGCGCCGACGGCCGCGCCGCTCGCCCTGCCGGACCCCGTTGCGGCGACGCCGGTCGCCCCGGCGGCGCCTGCCGCTCCTGCCGCTCCTGCCGTGATGGGAGCCGCCGAGGTGCTGCGCACGGTGGTGGAGGTGATCGGCGAGCGCACCGGCTACCCCGCCGACATGATCGAACCCGATCTCGACCTCGAAGCCGACCTCAGCATCGACTCCATCAAGCGCACCGAGATCATCGGCCAGCTGGCCCGCCGCCTGGCCACCGGCCCCGGGGCCGACCTCGCCTCGCTGGGAGACGACGAGATCGAGGAGCTGGCCGCCGCCCGCACCGCAGCCGCCATCACCGCCTGGCTCTGCGCTCGGCTGGACGCGCCCGCAGAAGCAGAAGCGGAGCCAGAAGCAGGAGCGGAGCCGGAAGCAGCGGCGGAACCGGAAGTGGAGCCCGAGCCGTCACGGTCGCCGGGAGCCGAGCCGGAGCCGCCGACGCCGGTCGCGGGGTACGAGCCGGTGCGGCTGCGCTTCGCCGACGTCCCGCTGGCGGGGCCCGCCGCCGCCCCGGAGTCGCTCGCGGGCACCCGTTTCGCCCTGCTGGGCGCGGACGGAGGCGGGGTCGCCGAGGCCCTGGCCGCCCGGCTGGCCTCCGCCGGGGCGCAGGTGCGCACCCTGGACGCCGGGCACGAGTTCGCTGCGGACGAGCCGGTGGAGGGGGTGATCCTGCTGGACGCCCTCGCCCGGCGCGGGGCGCCCGTACTGCCGGGTTGCGTTCCGGTGCTGCAGTCGGCCCTGGCCCGCGCACCCCGCTGGCTGCTCGCCGTCCGCACCGCCCCGACCGCCGAGCCGGGCCCGGCCACGGCCGTCGAACCGGGCCGGGCGGACGGGCTGCGCGGACTGTTCCGGACGCTGTCCCGGGAGTACCCCGACGTGGCCGCCCGGCTGGTGGAGGTCGACCCGGCAGCGGTCCCGGCCGACACCGCGGACGCCCTGCTCGGCGAGCTGCTGTGCGAGGACCGCGAGCCGGTGGTGCTGCACGGCCCGGCCGGGCGCCGGGCACCGGCGCTGCAACCGTCCGACCTGGGGCTCCTGGGCAGAACCGGAGCGGGCCCGGCCGGGGACGGCGCGGCCGAGGCCGCCGCGTTGGGCCTGGACCGGGATGCGGTGGTGCTGCTGGTGGGCGGGGCGCGCGGGATCACCGCGCGGGTCGCCGCGGCTCTCGCCTCGGCCGCCCGGTGCCGTATCGAACTGCTGGGCCGCACCGCGCCGCCGGAGGCGGAGGAGGACCCGCGGACGGCGGCTGCCCGGGACCGCGCCGGGCTGCGGGCGGCGCTGGCCGCGCAGGGCGTGCCGCTGCCGGAGATCGAGCGCGCCGCCTCCCGGCTGCTGGCCGGGCGCGAGGTCACCGCCACGCTGGACGAGCTGTCGGCGCTGGGCGCGCGCGCCCGCTACCAGGCCGTGGACGTCACCGACGCGGCGGCGCTGCGGCAGGCCGTCAAGGGCGTGTACGCCGAGCACGGCCGGTTGGACGGCGTGGTGTTCGCGGCGGGCGTGATCGAGGACAAGGTGCTGGCGGAGAAGGACCCGGAGTCCTTCCGCCGGGTCTTCGCCACCAAGACCGAGGGCGCCCGGACCCTGCTGGACGCGCTGGCGGAGCTGCCCGGCGGGCCGCGCTTCACGGTGCTGTTCGGCAGCATCGCCGCCGCCCTGGGCAATCGCGGGCAGGCGGACTACGCCGCCGCCAACGACGCGTTGGACGACATCGGCGCACGCTGGTCGGAGCGCACCGGACACCGGGCGCTGACCGTGCACTGGGGCCCGTGGGCTCCGGGCGGCGGCCACGACGGCATGGTCTCCGAGGAGTTGGCCCGCGCGTACGCCAGGCGCGGCGTCCGGCTGATCGATCCGGAGGCGGGCACGGCGGCGCTGCTGCGCGAGCTGGCCTGGGGCGACGACGCCACCCGGTCCGTGGTCTACACGGCCTCGGGCTGGTGACGGCGCCGGTGGCACCCGCCCCGCAGCCGCATACGCCTGCCGCCACCGCCGCCGGTGCCGGGCGCTGCCCGGTGGCGGTGGTGGGCATGGCGGTGCTGCTGCCCGGCGCGCCGGACCTGGCGGCCTACTGGCGCAATCTGGTGGGCGGGGTGGACGCGATCACGGACGTCCCCGAGGGCCGTTGGGATGCGGGCTACTACGACCCGGCGGCGGCCTCCGGACCGGCCGCGTCGGACCGGCTCTACTGCCGTCGCGGCGGTTTCGTGGACGGGCTGGCCCAGGTGCAGCCGACGCGTTTCGGCATCATGCCGAGTTCGGTGCCGGGCACCGAGCCCGACCAGCTGATCGCGCTCCAGGTCGCCGCCTCCGCCCTGGCGGACGCGGGCGGCCCGGACCGGCTGCCCGACCGCGACCGGATCGGCGTGATCCTGGGCCGGGGCGGCTACCTGACGCCGGGTCTGGTCCGGCTGGACCAACGGGTCCGCAGCGCACACCAGTTGCTGCGCACCCTCAGCGAACTGATGCCGGATCTGACGTCCAGTCAACTCCGGCGCATCGGTGCCGCCTTCGCCGAGCAGCTGGGCCCGGAGCTGCCCGAGGCGGCGATCGGGCTGGTCCCCAACCTGGCCGCCTCCCGGGTGGCCAACCGGCTCGATCTGCGCGGCCCGGCCTACACGGTGGACGCCGCCTGTGCCTCCTCGCTGGTCGCCGTGGACCAGGCGGTCGGCGAACTGTCCACCGGGCGCTGCGACCTGGTGCTGGCGGGCGGGGTGCACCACTGCCACGACGTGACCTTCTGGAGCGTGTTCACCCAACTGCGGGCGCTCTCGCCGAGCCAGCGCATCCGCCCGTTCCACCGGGATGCCGACGGCATCCTGATCGGCGAGGGCACCGGCGTGGTGGTGCTGAAGCGCCTGGACGACGCGGAACGCGACGGCGACCGGGTCTACGCGGTGATCCGTGGCACCGGCGTGGCCGGGGACGGCCGCGCGGCGGGCCTGGCCAGCCCCGATCCGGGCGGCCAGAGCAGGGCGGTACGGGCGGCCTGGCGGGCTGCCGGGCTCGACCCGGCGGCGCCCGGCGCGCTGGGCCTGCTGGAGGCCCACGGGACCGCCACCCCGGCCGGTGACGCCGCCGAACTCGCCACGCTGGCCGAGGTGTTCGGTCCGGCCCGGGCCCGGCACGGCGAGCGCGCGGTGCTGGGCACGGTGAAGTCGATGATCGGCCACACCATGCCCGCGGCAGGCGTCGCCGGGCTGGTCAAGGCGGCGCTCGCGGTGCACCACGGCGTCCTGCTGCCCACGCTGCACTGCGACGATCCGCACCCGGCGCTGGCCGCGACCCGCTTCCGCACCATCGGATCGGCGCAGCCCTGGGAGTCCGACGGCGCGCCGCGCCGGGCCGGGGTGAACGCCTTCGGCTTCGGCGGCATCAACGCCCATGTGGTGCTCGAACAGGCACCCGTCCGCGCGGCCTCCCCGGCCTTCCCGACCGCGCGGACGCCCACGGCAGCCGCAGTGGTGGCCGAACCCGAGCGCGTGCTGCGGCTGGCCGCCGACGGGCCCGGGCAACTGGCCGCCCTGTTGGCCGCCGACGACGCGGCCGTACGCGCCGCCGGGCTGCCGGAGCACGCCGGTTCCGCGCCCCGGTGCCGGCTGGCGATCGTCGAACCGACCGGGAAACGCTTGGCGCTGGCCCGGCACGCGGTCGACCGGGGCCGGGCCTGGCGCGGACGCAACGACGTCTGGTTCGCACCGGAGCCACTGCTCGGCGCCGCCCAGCGCAGTGCCGGACAGGGCCGGATCGCCTTCCTCTTCCCGGGCCTGGAGGGCGAGTTCACCCCCCGGGTGGACGACGTCGCCGACCACTTCGGGCTGCCCCGCCCCGGCACGGCTCCGTCCGGCTCCGAGCCGGGCGCCCGGGTGGGCGACATCGGGCGGCACGGCGCGGGCGTGGTGGCGGTGGGCCGACTGCTGGACGCGGCGCTGCGCCGGATGGGCGTGCGCCCCGACGGCGTCGCCGGGCACAGCGTCGGCGAGTGGACCGCCATGATCACGGGCGGGCTGTACTCCGGCGCCTCCGTGGACACCTTCCTGGAGTCCTTCGATCCGGACGCGCTGCGCGTGCCCGGTCTGGCCTTCGCCGCGCTCGGGGTCTCCGCCGCGCGGGTCGGCGAGGCCCTGGCCACGGTGGACGGCATGGCGGACGTGGTGCTGTCGCACGACAACGCGCCGCAGCAGTCGATCGTGTGCGGCCCCCAAGAGCCGGTCGCCGAGCTGGTGCGCTGGTTCCGCGCGCGCGGCGTGCTGGGGCAGGTGCTGCCGTTCCAGTCCGGCTTCCACACCCCCATGCTGGAGCCCTATCTGGCGCCGATCCGGCAGGCCGCCGAGCGTTTCGACCTGCACCGGCCGCAGGTGCCGGTCTGGTCGGGGACGACCGCGGCGCCCTTTCCGCAGGCCGAGGCCGAGATCCGGGCCCTGTTCGTCCGCCATCTGCTGGAGCCGGTGCGGTTCCGGCCACTGGTGGAGGAGTTGTACCGGGCCGGTTTCCGGGCGTTCGTCCAGGTCGGCACGGGTCAGCTGGCCTCCCTGGTCGGTGACACGCTGGGGCGGCGGGACCATCTGGCGGTCGCGGCCAACTCCCCGCACCGCGACGGCCTGGCGCAGCTGCGCCGGGTGGCGGCGGCGCTCTGGGCGGACGGCGCCGAACCCGACCGGGCCGCCCTGCTCCCCGCCGGGCCGGGCAGCGTTCCCATCGCCCGACCGGCCCCGCCGGAGCACGGGACTGAGCACGGGACCGAGCACGGGGCCGAGCCGTCGCAGGAGCGCTCGCACGCCACCCTGCAGCTGGACCTGGGCTCCCCCCTGGTGTCCCTGCCCGCCGAGACCGTCGCCGCGCTGCAAAGGGAACTGAGGCCACGTCACACAGTAGCGGCGCGCACCTCCGAGCCGACCGAGCTGACCGAGCTGGCCGACAGCTCCCCGTTGGCAGCCGAATTGGACGCGCTGCTGCGCGAGACGGGCCGGGCGGCGGCCGAACTCATCGGCGCGGGGCGGAAGTCGGGGGCGCGTCGGCCGCTTCCGGCTCAACCCCCCGACGCCGTAACGCAGCCCGCGCCCGCACCGCGCGCGGCGCCCGGGCCGCACACCCGTCCGCTGCTGGTCTCCGTCGATGCCATGCCGTACCTGCTGGACCACTGCTTCTTCCAGCAGCGCCCGGGCTGGCCCGATCTCGGCGACCGCTGGCCGGTGGTCCCGGCCACCACCATCGTGCAGCACCTGCTGGATGCCGCCGAGCAGTTCGCGCCCGGCCGTACGGCCACCGGCATGAGCGCCGTGCGGTTCGGGCGCTGGGTTCCGGCCGCGACGCCGCTGGAGGTACAGCTCACCCTGCAGCCGGAGGCGGACGGCCGCCTGGCCGCCTCATTCGGCGACTTCGCCTCCGGCACAGTCGAACTGACGGAACGTCATCAACAGCCGCCTTCGGCCTGGCCGGTGGACCGGGACGCCGAGCGGGTGCCGGAGCACACCGCCGCCGACCTCTACCAGCAGCGGTGGATGTTCCACGGCCCGGCGTTCCAGGGCCTGACCGAGCTGACCGCCATCGGTGCGGCGCACGTCCGGGGGGTGATCACCGCGCCGTCCGCGCCCGGGGCACTGCTGGACAACGTCGGCCAGCTGCTCGGCTACTGGATCATGGCCACCCATACCGAACGCACCGTGGTCTTTCCGGTCGGCATGCGGCAGCTCCGCTTCTTCGGCCCGCCGCCCCGGCCCGGCAGCGCCGTCCACTGCCATGTCCGTATCGTCCGGCTCACCGACACCGTGCTCGAGGCGGATGTCCAACTGCGGTGCGGCCAAGCGGTCTGGGCGGAGATCCACGGCTGGCAGGACCGGCGTTTCGACAGCCGTCCGGAGACCCGGCCGGTGGAGCGCGCCGTCGAACGCAACACCCTCTCCGTCCCGCAGCCGGGCGGCTGGGTGCTGCTGCACGAACGCTGGCCCGACCTCGCCTCCCGCGACCTGATCATGCGCAACCACCTGGGCTCGGCCGAGCGCGACCGCTACGAGCAGCAGCCGCCGCGCCGCCGCCGGGCGTGGCTGCTGGGCCGGATCGCGGTCAAGGACGCCGTGCGGCGGTGGCTGTGGGAGCAGGGCGAGGGGCCCGTCTACCCGGCCGAGATCGAGGTGCTCAACGATGCGGACGGCAGGCCCTGGGTGCGCGGGCGGCACGGCCGGACGCTGCCCCGGCTCGACGTCTCGCTGGCGCACCGGGCCGGGGCGGCGGTGGCGCTGGTCCGGCCGTCCCGCGCGGACGGCGGGCCCGGGGTCGGCATCGACATCGAGGAGGCCGTCGACCGTCCGGCCGAGACGGCAGCGGTGGCGCTGGGCCCGGCGGAGCGCGAGCTGCTCGCCGCCCGCAGCGCCGCCTCGGACTCCGAGGCGGTCTGGTTCGCCCGCTTCTGGGCCGCCAAGGAGGCGGCGGCGAAGGCCGAGGGCACCGGGCTCGGCGGTCGGCCGCGCGCCTTCCGGGTCACCGCCGCCGAGGCCGACCAGGTGCAGGTCACGGTCGACGGCCCGGACGGCCCGCGCACCCACCGGGTGCACTGCGCCCGGGTCGGCAACCCCCCGGACCTGCCGGACCACGGCTTCGTCGTGGCCTGGACCACGCACCACACCGAGCACGCCGAGCACACCGACAGCGCCGAGCACACCGACAGTACCGAGCACACCGAAGGGACTGGAGCCACGTGACCACCAGCGAGCCGACCATGGAGCAGCTCCCGCCTGCCGAGACGCCGAGCCCCGCCGAGAGGGAGGTCCTCGCCGAGATCACCGGCATGCTGGCCACCGTCCTGGAGGAGTACGGCCTGGGCGACGTCGACGTCACCCCCGAGTCCCGCTTCACCCAGGATCTGGAGCTGGAGAGCATCGACCTGGTCACCTTGGCCGGGCTGCTCCAGGAGCGCTGGGGCGACCGGATCAACTTCGCCGAGTTCATCGCCGGCATGGAGCTGGACGAGATCATCGAACTGACCGTGGGCCGGTTGGTCGGCTATGTCGTGGACCGGCTGCAGACCGCCGATCGGAGCTGACCGTGGCCCTCCTCGACCTCGACGGGCTGCGCTGCCACGTCCAGCGGCTGGCCCCGCTGGACGGCGCTCCCCCGGCCGCCACCGCCGTGCTGGTGCACGGCCTGCTGACCGACAGCCTGGCCAGCTACTACTTCACCCTCGGGCCGGTGCTGGCGGCGGCCGGGGTGGAGGTGGTGATGTACGACCAGCGGGGCCACGGCCGCACCGCACGGCCGCCCACCGGCTACCGGCTCGACCACTTCCTGGACGATCTGGAGGCCCTGCTGGACCGGCTGTACCTCACCGGCCCGGTGCACCTGCTGGGCAACTCCTTCGGCGGCACGGTGGCGTTCGGTCTGGCGCAGCGCCGCCCGGAGCAGGTGCTGAGCATCCTGGCCATCGAGTCGGAACCGGCCACCCCGGCCTGGGCCGCCAAGATGGAGCGGCTGCTCGGCTGGACCGAGGCGCAGCTGGCCCGGGAGGAGTCCCTGGCCTGGGTCGCGGAGCAGCAGGGGGCGCACAAGGCGCGGCTGGCCCGGGCCGCCGGCAGGCTGCTGGCGGAGACCTCGCTGGCGCGCGACCTCCCGGCCAGCCGGGTGCTCTCCGAGGCCGGGATCGGCGCGATCGACTGCCCGGTCCTGGCGGTCTACGGCACCGAGTCGGACCTCGCCGAGCAGGCGGACTGGCTGGAGGGGCTGCTGCCCGCGTGCCGCAGCACCCTCGTCCCGGGGCAGGAGCACTCCGTCCTGGTGGAGGCGCCGGAGGTGGTGCGCGAGCTGGCGCTGTGCTGGCTGCTGGAGAACGGCGCCGGGCTGCGCGGTCCGGCCGCCGGGCTGCGCCGGCCGCTGCCGGTGAGCGGCGGGGCCGTGCGGGTCGCCGGGGGTGCCCGGTGAGCCGGTTCCTGTTCGTCGTCCCGCCGCTGGTCGGGCATGTGAACCCGGCGGTGGGGGTGGCGGCCGAGCTGGCCGCCCGTGGGCATGCCACGGCCTGGGCCGGGCTGCCGGAGCTGGTCGGCGGGCTGGCGGGCGCGGACGCCGAGGTGTTCCGCTGCGCGGTCGTCCCCGGGCAGGCGCCCGGCGAGCCGCTGCACCGGCCGCCGGAGCTGCGCGGCCCGGCCGCGCTGAAGTTCCTGTGGGAGGAGTTCCTGGTGCCGCTGGCCGAGGCGATGGCGCCCGGCGTGGCGGCGGCGGTGGAGCGCTTCCGCCCCGATCTGGTGGTCGCAGACCAGCAGGCGGTCGCGGGGGCGCTGGTCGCCGAGCGGCTGGGCCTGCCGTGGGCCACCTCGGCGACCACCTCGGCGGAGTTCAGCGGCGCGCTGGACGGCATGCCGCTGGTGGACGCCTGGATCGACGGCCTCCTGGGTGATCTGCGCAAGCGCATCGGCGCCCCGGAGGGCACGGCCGATCCGCGCTTCTCCCCGCTGCTGACCCTGGCCTTCACCACCCCGGAACTGGCCCGCCCGGGCGGCGGCGGGAGCCCCGAAGCCGCCGGACGCCGTCCGATCCGCTTCGTCGGCCCGTCCCTGGCCGCGCGGCCCACGGCCCCCTCCTTCCCCTGGGAGTGGCTGGACCCGGACCGCGCGCTGGTGCTGGTGAGCCTGGGCACGGCCAACACCGATGCGGGCGCAGCCTTTCTGACGGCCTGCCAGGAGGCGGTGCGGGAGCGCGCCGACCGGGTGCAGGCGGTGCTGGTCGACCCGGGCGGGGTGCTGGGCGGCCCCGCGCCCGACCGGGACGTCCTGGTCGCCCCGTCCGTGCCGCAGCTGCCGCTGCTGGCCCGCAGCGCGGCCGTGGTCTGCCACGCGGGCCACAACACCGTCTGCGAGGCCCTGTGGCACGGCGTGCCGCTCGTGGTGGCACCGATCCGCGACGACCAGCCGGTGGTGGCCGGGCAGGTGACCGTGGCGGGTGCGGGGGTCCGCGTCCGCTTCGGTCGGACCAGCGCCGCCCGGCTCGGCGAGGCCCTGGACGCGGTGCTCGGCGACCCCGCCTACCGGGCCGCGGCGCGGCGCGTCGGCGACTCGTTCCGGGCAGCCGGCGGGGCCGCCGCCGCAGCCACCCACCTCGAACGCCTGCTCGATCCGAGCCCAGCGAGGGAGAGCCGATGACCACCGGCACCGACGCACCCACCCACCGCCCGGACGACCAGCCGCGCCGCACCCGCACCGCCCGCCGGGCCGAGGCGCTCCGCGACCGGATCGCCGCGCTGCGCCCCGACTACGCGGCCGAGCTGGCCGACGGCACCGACCGCTTCTTCGAACCCCGGCGCAGCGACTGCCCTGGTGCGGCTCCGCCCGGCTGGGGGCCCGGCTGCGCACCAGCGACCTGCTGCAGCACAAGCCCGGACGGTTCGCCCTGGACGCCTGCGAGGACTGCGGCCACATCTTCCAGAACCCCCGGCTCTCCGGCCCCGGCCTGGACTTCTACTACCGCGACTTCTACGACGGCCTCGGCGAGCAGCGCCTCGGCGGCTTCTTCGGCACCCGCACCGGGACGTACCGCAGCCGCGCCCGGTCCGTGCTGCCGTACGCCGCCGCCCCCGGCCGCTGGCTGGACGTCGGCACCGGCCACGGGCACTTCTGCGAGACCGCCCGCGAACTCTTCCCGGACACCGCCTTCGACGGCCTGGACCTCAGCGAGGGCGTGGAACTGGCCCAGCGCCACGGCCGCCTGGTGCACGGCTTCCGCGGCACGCTGCCCGGCCGGGCGGCCGAACTCGCAGGGCAGTACGACGTGGTGAGCATGTTCCACTACCTGGAGCACAGCACCGAGCCGCAGCGCGAGCTGACCGCCGCCCGGCAGGCGCTGCGCCCCGGCGGGCTGCTGCTCATCGACGTGCCCGACCCGCAGTGCCGCTACGCCCGGCTGCTGGGACGCTGGTGGCTGCCGTGGCTGCAACCGCAGCACCTGAACCTGGTGCCGGTCGCCAATCTGCGCGAGCGGCTGGGCGAGCTGGGCTTCACCGTGGTGCTGGAGCAGCACGGCTCCCCGCACGACCCGGTCGACCTGCTGGCCGCCTGCTGGCTGCTGTTCGACGCGGTCGCGCCGCGCGAGGACGCCCCCTGGCTGCCGGGCGGCCCGCCGGCCGGCTGGCGGCGGGCCCTGCGCGGGGCGCTGTTCCTGGCCGCCGCGCCGGTGCTGCTGCTGGCCACCCTGCTCGACCATCTGATCGCCCGCTTCGCCGGCCGGGCGGGGCTGTCCAACGCCTACCGGCTGCTGGCCCGCCGGGAGTGACGGAACCCCCGCCGCCGCTCCCTCCGGTCGGGAGCGACGGCGGGGGCCGCCCGGATCACCTGGTGCGGATCGAACCGTGCCGGTCAGACCGCCGGGGCCGGGTAGGTCGGGTACTCCACCCCGGAGACGTGCTGCACGACCCGGACCACCTGGCAGGAGTAGCCGAACTCGTTGTCGTACCAGAGGTAGAGGATGGCGTTGTCGCCGTCGACCTTGGTCGCCCCGGCGTCCACGATGGAGGCGTGGCGCGAGCCGATGAAGTCGCTGGAGACCGCGTCCGGCGCGCTGATGAAGTCGATCTGGCGCTTGAGCGGCGAGGTCAGCGACACGTTGCGGAGGTAGTCCAGGACCTCCTCGCGGCTGGTCTCGCGGGCCAGCTGCAGGTTCAGGATGGCGATCGAGACGTCCGGCACCGGCACGCGGATCGAGCTGCCGGTGATCGGCGCCTTCAGCTCCGGCAGCGCCTTGGCGACGGCCGAGGCGGCGCCGGTCTCGGTGATGACCATGTTCAGCGGCGCCGAACGGCCGCGCCGGTCGGAGCTGTGGTAGTTGTCCAGCAGGTTCTGGTCGTTGGTGAACGAGTGGACGGTCTCCACGTGGCCGCGCAGGACGCCGTACTCCTCCGCCATCGCCTTCAGCGGCGGCACGATCGCGTTGGTCGTGCAGGAGGCGCAGGAGAGGATCTGCTCGTCCGGCTTGATCGTGTCGTGGTTGACGCCGTGCACGATGTTGGGGACGTCGCCCTTGCCCGGCGCGGTCAGCACCACCTTGGCGATACCGGGGCGCAGGTGCTTGGACAGGCCCTCGCGGTCGCGCCACCGGCCGGTGTTGTCGATCAGGATGGCGTCGTTGATGCCGTACGCCGTGTAGTCCACCGACGTCGGGTCGTCGGAGTAGATCACGGTGATCTCGTGGCCGTTGGCGACGATCCTGCTGTTCGCCTCGTCAACGGTGATCGTGCCCTGGAACTGGCCGTGGATCGAGTCGCGCCGCAGCAGCGAGGCGCGCTTGACCAGGTCCTCGCTGCCGCTGTTGCGGACGACGATGGCACGCAGCCGCAGACCGTTGCCGGAGCCGGCCTTCTCGATGAGCAGGCGGGCGAGCAGCCGTCCGATCCGGCCGAAACCGTAGAGGACGACATCGCGCGACTCGCGGCGCTCCTGCTTGTTCGGGCCGGTGGCGCCGGACACGGCCTCGGCGGTGAACTCCGCCACCGACAGTCCGCGGTCGTCGGTCTTGTACGTGGCGGCGAGCATGCCGATGTCGATCTGGGAGGGGCCCAGGTCGATCGCGGTGAGAGCCTGCAGGAACGGCAGCGTCTCGGTGACCGAGAGCTCCTCGCCGTCGATCTGGCGGGCGAACCGGTGGGTCTTCAGGATGCTGACCACCGACTTGTTCACCAGGGAACGGCTGTGCAGCAGGACCGTGACGTCCCTCTCCCGGTGCAGTCGCCCGATGATCGGGATCATCGACTCCGCGATCTCCTCGCGCTGCATCCAGTTCGTGAACACGTCGTCATTGACAGTCACAAGTTCATCTTTCGAGCTAGGCGATGACCCCATAGTAGCTTTCGGCCATCGTGATCAATCGGGCGGCCCCACCGGGGGCCCGGGACTCCGGCCGGGCAGACCGCCAGGTCAGGCAGGTCCGGACGCCACACTGCGGCTCGGCCGGAGCCATCCTGGCAGACCCGGGCCGGGAGGGGCCGCCCGGCGCCGGAGCGCCCGGCCCGCCGCAGGGGGCTCTCCTGCGGCGGACGGGGGCTAGCGGAGGCCGTCGCGGACCCGGCGCAGCGTGGCCGCCGCGTCGGCGAGGCCCGCGGCGTCCGCCTCGGCGGCGGCCTTGTCCAGCCGCTCCCGGGCCGCCGGGGCGCGGTCCAGGCCCCGGCCCTCGACCAGCGCCGCCATCCGGACCGCCTCGAAGCGCGGCCGCACCGCCGGGTAGCCGCCCTCGTCGTAGCAGGCGATGGCCTGCTCGAACGCGGCCAGCGCCTGCTCCGGGCGGCCGGTGGTGGCGTGGACCTGGCCCCGGGCGGTGCAGCACTGCGCCACGTCGACGTCCACGCTGACGAACTGCTCGCGCGCCGCCTGCGGGAACTCCTCGCGCAGCCGGTCGGCGCGGTCCAGGTAGCCGAGCGCCTCCTCGGCCGCCTCGGCTCCCCGGGCCTCGACGGCCTGCAGGGCGAGGGTGCGCAGCGTGTCGGTGAGGTCGGGCAGGCACGGCGCCTCCGCGTTGGAGGCCAGCGCCCGCTCCAGCGCCGCCCGCGCGCCCTCCCAGTTGCCCGCCTGGGCCAGCGCGCCGGCCGCCCCGGCGGCGGCGGAGGTCAGCGCGCCCTTCTCGGGCCAGCGGCTGACGGCCTCGGCCAGGTGCAGGAACTCCCGGGCGGCGTCGCGCGGCTCCCCCAGCGTCAGCAGGGCGTTGGCCAGGTCGACCCGGATCTGGGCGGTCAACTGCTCGGCAGCGGAAGGCACTTGGGGACCGTCGGAGGTCGCGCCCCCGGTGCCGTCCACGGCGGCCGGCGCGGGCGTGGGCGCGGGCGTCGGCGTGGGGTCGAGCAGGGTCTCCAGCACGGCCACCGCGTCCGCCACCGAGCCCTGTGCCAGCAGCACCCGGCTCAGGTGCCAGCGCGTCTCCCGCGCCTGCAACCGCTCGCCCTCGCGGTCCAGCCGCGCCGCCGCCTCCGAGAAGGCCCGCACCGCGGTCGGGTACTGCTCCGCGCGCATGGCGGTGCTGCCGAGCATCCGGTGCAGCGGTGTCAGCTCGCCCGGCTCGAGGTACGAGGGGGCCTGGGCCAGGCCCTGCTCCAGCTCGGCCAGGGCCTCGGGGTGGCGGCCCTGGGTGCTGAGCGCCAGCGCGAGCAGCAGGCGGCCGCGCGGCAGCCGCCACTCCCATCCCCGCTCGGTGAAGATCTCGATGGCCCGGCGGGCGGACGCCTCGCCCTCGACGGGTTCGCCGTGGGCGGACTGGAACTCAGCCAGCACCTCGTGGGCCAGCGAGACCTGGACGGCCCGGTCGGTGCAGCGGCCCTCGGCGATCAACGCCTGCGCCTCCGCGGTGAACACCTTCACCCAGTGCGCCTGCCGATCCGCTCCCCCGGCCCGGAACTGGGCCTGACGCGCCGTCAGAATCCGACTCTGCCGCACCACGAGCCGCCGGACCAGGGCCTCGGTCCGCTCCTCCTCGGTGGCGAAGTCGGCCGCGATCAGGGCCTGGATCTCGGCCAACAGGCCCTCCAGGACCGGCCAGGCCGCCTCCACCGCCGCGATCGCGGCGGCGGGCGGGAGGTCGTCCCGGGTGGCCTCGCACCAGGCGAGTTTCGACGCTGCCCCGATCCTGCGGGCGGTCCGCCCGGCCCGGGTGTAGTGGTCCACGGCCTCGCGCAGGCGCGCGGCGCAGGCGTCCCAGTCGTCGGCCTTGGCGGCGCGCTGGGCCAGTTCGGACGCGATCTCGGCGCGGAGCAGCTCGTCCACGGCGACGTCCTCGGCCTCGGCCCGCTTCAGCAGCGCGTCCCACAGGGCACGTGCGCGGGGGTCGCCGTCCCGGTCCAGGCGGCGCACCTCGGCGACGAGTTCGGCGAAGTCCTGCGGCGCCTCGGCGACCGGCGGCGCCGACTGCCCGGCGCGGACGGCGGCCGGCCGGTCGGCCAGGGCCGAGGTCTGCACACCGAGGTTGAGCTGGGCGTGCAGCGGTCGGACGGCGAGCCGCTCCCGGCGGCGTCCGGAGACCGTGCCGTTGCCGTTGCGGGCGTCGAAGCGCGCCGCCAGCGCGTCGGCCTGCCCGGCCACGGTGTCGTGCAGCGCGGCGACCGTCCACGCCGTTCCCAGCGGCCCGGCGCACGGCAGGTGGCCGTGGCCGGTCCCGACCAGCCGCGCCAGCAGCAGCTGGACTCCGGTGAGGAAGTCGAGCCGGCTGGACGGCGCGGCGGTGAAGTCGAACAACCCCCGGTTCTGCGCCAGCAGTTCGAGGCCGCGGGCCTCGTTGCCGGTGAGCGCGCAGAACTCCAGGTGCCGGCCGACCGAGCTGAGTTCCGCCTCCTGGCCGCGCACCTTGCGGTAGCCGGTGAGGTGCGCGGCGCGCGCCTCGTCCAGCCGTCCGAGCCGCAGCAGCGGCAACAGCGCCAGGGCCTGGCTGTTGTGCGGCTCCTCGTCGCAGCCGACCTGGCCGTCGAAGGTGGGCTGCAGCTCGGCCAGCGCCTGCCGGTCGTCCCCGTGCCGGATGTGGTGGGCGGCGCGGGTCCGGGCCTCGCAGGCGGCGCAGTCGCTGAGCTGGGTGCGGCCACGGGTGGCCCACAGCTCGTACGCCAGTTGCTCGCCCTCGCCCAGGTGCCGGGCCAGGGCGTACTCCTGGGCGTGGACCGGCTGCAGGTCGTGGCCCTGCGCCCGGTAGCGGCGGCGCATCTCGGCGATCCAGCCGCGGATCGACGCCAGCGGCACGTCCGGGGTGGAGAGCAGCCCGGAGCCGACCCACTTGAAGTACCAGAACAGCCGGTGCACTTCGGACTCGTCGAAGGCCTTCGGGTGCTCGTCCCACAGCCCCAGCAGCCGGGCGAACGCGACCGGGTACTTCACCACCTCGCCGCTGCCGTGGTAGCCGCGCATCAGCTCCACCAGGGCCGAGACGGTGACCTCGGGATCGCCGAACGCCTCGGCGGCCTCGACCAGTTCCTCGGCGATCGCCACGGTGGCGCGCCCCCGGGGCCGCTCCCGGTTCTCCCGCAGGGCCTGGAAGAACTCGTCCCTCGTACTGGGTGCAGTCATGGCTGGGCCTTCCCGTGTCCGGTGTCGGCGGCCTGGGTTGCGAAGTCGAGCAGGCCCAGGAAGGAGCGGTTGAGCAGTGCGTGGTCGGTGGGCCGCAGCGGTCGCCGGGAGAGCAGCAGCGCCTGGCCGTAGAGCGCTTCGATGGCCGTCTCCGACAGGTGCGGGTCGGCGGTCCCGGCCAGCTCCGCGAGCCTGCGGATGAGCGGGTTGAGGTGGTTCAGGATCAGCTGCGCGCGGGGCGCGGAGGAGCTCAGCGAGCCGAGAATGCCCGCCCACAACTCGTCTGCCTGGGAGGAGAGTTCGGCGCGTCGGCGCTCGTGCCGGGCCTCCCGGTTGTCGACCAGCATCGCGGGCACGCCGACCGGCTGGAAGGAGCGCAGCACCACGTCGGTGTCGAACCGGTCGGCGACCGCCCTGGCGCGCGCCAGGAAGGGGGCGGCGGCCAGTTCGGCGGCCGGGTCCACACTGTCCAGGTGCGCGCTGACGGTCTCCGGGTCCAGGTCGGCGACGCTGATGCCGGGCCGGATCTGCGGCAGCTGGTGCACCAGCTCCCGGTCGTACACGTAGCCGCCGTTGACCACGCCCAGCCCGGCGGCGGCGGCGATCGGCGCGACCTGGCGGAACTCCTCGACGGTCCGGGTGACCAGCACCACCGGGTGGGCGCGGGTGAACTCGTCCAGGCTGACGGTGCCGTCCGTGGTCTCGAAGGGCAGCCACGGCAGCAGCAGCGCGAGCAGCTGGTCGTCGTAGCGGGCCAGCGCCTTCACGGCCAGGTGGTGCACGTCCAGGAAGCGCCGCAGCAGCGCCAGGTCCGAGGCGGCCAGGCCGGTCAGCCACTGGCGTACCCGGTCGCCGATGGCGTCGCGGACGGCGGCCAGTGTCTCGTCCTCGTACAGCGCCTCGCGCGAGGCGGTGGGGCGCAGGCCGGTGGTGTCCACCACGCAGGAGACGAAGAAGGCCCAGTCCGGGACGAGTTCGGTGGCCTGGTCGGACAGCAGCATGCCCTTGAGGTGCACGCGGTTGCCGGAGCGCTTGGTCGGGTGCGCGGGCGTCGGCAGCACGAAGGCCACGCCCTTGAGACCGACCAGGGGGATGTCCAGGTCGATGGTGTCCAGCGGGGTGAAGTCGAAGACGGACCTGCCGTACGCGGCCAGGGCCTCGCGGCGGGCGAAGGGCGAACCGTACGGGCGCTCCCACACCGGCGGGGTGTCGTTCACCTGGATGGTGTCGCCGTGCCGGTCGACGACCTCGACCCGGTAGCGCAGCAGCGAGCCGAAGTGACGGGCCAGCTGCACCACCCGGGACGGCTCCAGCCACTCGCTGCCGTCGGCGCGTGGGGTGAGCGTCACCGTGGTGCCGGGTTGCGCGACCGTTCCGGCGGGCAGGGTGCGGATGCTGTACGTGCCGTCGCTGCGGCCGTGCCACTCGACGGCGGGCGCACCCGGTTCGCGGGCGCTGCGCGACACCACGGTGATCTCGTCCGCGACCACGAAGCAGGCGAGCAGGCCGATGCCGAACTGGCCGATGAAGTCGGCGCGCGCGGCGGACAGGTCGAGCCCGCCGTCCGCGTTGCGCTTGGAGGAGCGCCCGATGGTGGCGAGGAAGGTGTGCACGTCGGACTCGGTGAGCCCGACGCCGGAGTCCTCGACGACGATGCCGCCGCCCGCACCGGTGCGGATGGTGATCCGCGCGGGGGCGTCGGGGTCGAGCAGCCGCCGCGCGGTGATGGCGTCCACGGCGTTCTGCATCAGCTCCCGCAGGTAGACCCGGGGCGAGGAGTAGAGGTGGTGGGACAGCAGGTCGACCAGGCCGCGCAGATCGACCTGGAACGTGTGGCCCGGCTGGGGTGTGGTCACGGGAGTGGCTCCTACTTCCTCTTCTTGCATTCCTGCCGCGCCGTGGCGAACACCTGACCGGGGCTGCCGACGTAGGCCCACGGGAAGCGGGTCGGGTGGTCGCCGATGCGCTGGAACAGGTCCCGGGCCAGGGCCCGTTCGCCCGCGAGCCAGAACACCATGGCGAAGGCGTTGAGCGCGCCGTACGGGGATTCGGTGGGCGCGTACGCCGGGTGCAGCACCGAGACGGCGGCGGCCTGCTTCAGCTCGGCGACGACGCTGCCGCCGCGCAGGTAGCCGGGGCGCTCGGCCTTGGGCAGCTCGAACCAGTGCTCGATGTGCGCGTACGCGGTCAGCACGCCGAGGGTGCTGCCGGGCGGGGCCTGTTCGACCGCCTGCCGGGCGAAGCCGTGCATCTGCTCGTGCGAGCCGCCCCACTTGGCGCACAGCTGCTGCAGCATCGCCGCGTGCAGCGCGGTGTGGTGCGGGGCGCGGCGGACCCCGGCGTCGAACCGCCGCCGGGTGACGGCGTGGCCGTGCTCCAGGCCGCGCGAGGCGGTGGTCAGGAAGCACCACGGCGAGGCCGATTCGGGGTCCAGCTCGACGGCGGCGTAGAGGTGTTCCTCGGCGGTCCGCAGCCGCTCGTGGAAGGTGTGGAACTGCTCCTGGGTGACCCGGGCGGCGCGGGCGCCGGTGCGCGCCTCCCAGGCCCAGGCGACATGCCGGGCCCCGGCGACGCTGAGGGCGAGCGGGTTGTCCGGCAGCCGCTCGGGGAGGTTCAGCAGGAAGTCGCCGCCGATGTCCTCGACGCCGCTGATCAGCCAGGTCAGCCGGGCGTGGTCGGCGCGCTCCCGGCAGGGCTTCAGCACGGCCTCCACGGCGGGCCAGTCCGCCCCGGCCACGGCCGTGCGGAGCGCGACCAGCTCCGGGTCGCCGTGGCCGGGGTCGATCGGCACCGGCCGCGGCCCCCGGGCGGCGGTACTGCTCGGACTGCGTTTCCCCAGCGAGCGGGCGACGGCGGCGGCCGCGATCACGGCAGGCGCCACCAACGAAAGGCTTGACACGTGTTCCCCTCCAACGGCCGGCCCGGCGGTTCGCGCGTCCGGCAGCCGTAGGGTAACCGACCGCGCCGACACCGCGACACCATGTTTTGCGGGGCTCCGCCGCAGGTGGGAGCCGGTCCGCTCGGCGGAGATGGCCCGATTGCCCGGGTCTGTCGGCAGCCGTGGTGCGGGTGTGCGGCGGCGCGCCGCGGTCGTGTGACCGGGCGCGCCGTGGGGTGGTGCGGGGTGGTGCTGGTGTGAGTGGGGGTTGCTCAGTACCAGTTGTGGGCCTGCCAGAAGGACCAGGCGGCGTTGGGGCTGCCGTAGCGGCTGTCCATGTAGCCCAGGGCCCACTTGATCTGGGTGGTGGCGCTGGTCTGCCAGTCGGCGCCGGCGGAGGCCATCTTGGAGCCGGGCAGGGCCTGGCCCAGGCCGTAGGCGCCGGAGGAGGCGTTGGTGGCGGTGACGTTCCAGCCGCTCTCGTGGGAGATGATCTGGTCGAAGGAGGCCAGCTGGGAGGCGGGGACGATCTGGGCGGCGATGGCCTGGGGGGTGGTGGCCGAGGCGGTGGAGGGGGCGATGGCCGCGCCGATGGAGACGATGCTGGCGGCGGACAGGAGCAGCGCGGCGGAGGTGCGCAGGCGGGTGTTGAGCAGCTTCATGGGAGAGTCAGACCTCAGGGTGTAGGCGGTGCCCTCGCCCAGGGGTGTTCCGTGCGGCAGACAGGGCCGCACGGTGCGGGGCGGGACACGGGGCACCACCGCAGAGGGGTGGGTGCCGGGCGGATGACCTGCGGCGGGAGCGCCGCGGCGTCGTTCGACTCAGCCATTGTTAGCGGGCCCCGGGACGAACTCCAAGACCCCCTGATACGACCCCCGATCGTAGGACGAGCCACCACGGCCCACGCCGGGCGGCCTCGCGTACCCGGCTCGCACTGGTGCAAAACATCGGGAATCGGAAATATCGCATCTGTCCGGTATGCCGCCCTGAGCTGCGGCGATGCCGATCACCCCGGCGTCGGATCGGCACCGGGGCGGCGCCGGGCGCCGACGGCCGCACCGGGCGGCGGCACCCCTGCGGGGAGGTCTACTACCCCCGGCCGTGGACGCCTCGGGGCCTGTGAGCACCATCACCAGCAGAGTGCCCTGTATGACCGATTTGCCGCTTAAGGAACCCCGGCGAATGCGGTACGCACCCATCGAAAACCAGGCATATCGGGCGCGAGCGCCTGCGCATCCCGGATTACGGCCCCGAGGCCGCCCCGAGCACGTGCACCCTGCACGTATTTCCGGCCCCCAAGGCCCCGGGGCACGCCCCGCACCGGCGGCTGCGGAGTCGACCGTCCCGCGATTGGCATGTCCACTGACGTCACATCCGGATTCTTTCCTTCGTAGGCGTTCCGGAAAGACCCCGTTTACCGGTCGGCCCGCTCCGATCGCGTCCGAACTGTGATCCTGGTCGCATCGCCCGGATGTCCACGCTGGTCAGCGAAGTGAGGCATGATCAGCTTCGGCGTCCACGCGCTACGCTGATCTCATCGGCGGCTCACAGCTGAGCCGTTGACCTCTCTCTTCCTGCCCGCTGCCGCGTCGGAGGCACCGTCCCCCGGCGTGGCGACTGCGGCACGGCAGCTGCCACGCGCGGACCGCCGTGAGGCGGCGCCCTACCCGGGATTCCGCCGCGTGACCGTGAGAAATCGGCCTCACCGTGCGCCCTGCGATCCAGGGCGCACCAGCTCCTCGGGGAGGTACTGTGCCTTTCGCTTTAACCACCGCCCAGCTCGACGACGTGGACGGTCTGCTCACGCTCTACCGGCAGGTGTACGGCCGCAGCTATGCGCTGCCGCTCGGCACCGACCCGGAAGTGATGGCACACGAAATAACGTCCCCGCTCACCACCTGGCTCGTCGCCCGGCAGCCCGGCAGCGGGCGGATCGTGGGCTCCATCCTGGGCACGCTGGACCCGGCCGAGGGGCTGGGCAAGCTCCAGGGCCTGGTCGTCCACCCGGACGCACGCGGCTCCGGACTGGCCCACCAGGCCGTCCGGCAGCTCAGCGACCTGATGCTCAGCGGGGACCGCCCGGCCGACTCGGTCTACAGCACCGCCCGCACCAACTCCACCGCGCCGCAACGGATATGCCTGCGCAGCGGCTTCCATCCGCTGGGCATGTTCCCCAACCTGCGCAAGGCCGACCGGCACGAGACGATGGTGCTGGTGGCCCGTTACCGCGAGGGCGTCCTGGAGCGCCGGCTGCCCGTCCCCCGGGTGCCGGCCGCGCTGGGCGGCCTGGTCCGGGCGCTGAAGGGCGCGCTGGACGGCGCTCCGGGCGGCGCGGACCTGCCGCTCCCGGAGATCGTGGACCAGCCGCTCGGCGAGGTCCGCGGCAGGCGCGGGGCGGCCGGGCTCGAGGTGGAGGTCATCGACGCACCCCGGTTCGTGCTGCGCCGGATGGCCGAGGCGGTACCCGATCCGGACCGGCGCTTCTACCCCTTCCACACGCCGAACGTGCTGCTCAGCTCCCAGGACGGGGCCCACGAGGTGTACGCCCAGCTGAACGCCTCGGACGGCTACTGCACGCTGATCGGCGCCTCCCCCGGCCTGACCGCCGTGGGCGACGACCTGGGGCCGCTGATCGAGCGGCTGGCCGAGTACGGCGCCTCCTACATCGAGACGCTGCTGCCGATGGACCGCTACGACGATCTGCGGCTGCTGCTCGCCCACGGCTTCCTCCCGGCGGCGGCGTACCCGGCGATGCGCAGGCACGGCGACGGCTTCCGCGACCACGTGGTGATGGCCCGCACCCTGCAGCCGCTGGACTTCCGCGGCCTGGCCATCGACGCGGCCTTCCAGCCCTTCACCGAGCAGTACATCGAGCTGTGGAAGCAGCAGTACCTCGACACCCATGGGGTTTTCCAGTGAACCAGTCAACCGACACCACCACGGCCGCCCGATCGGCGCCGCCCGTGCCGCCGCTGGCGGCCAGGTACCTGGAGCCGCTCCAGGTACCCGATCCCGCCGCGCTGGCCCACGTCCAGCAGCTGTTGGACATCGTCGAGCCCTACACCGTGGGCGAGGAGGCCGACGCCCTCTTCGTCCGGGCGATGAACGAGTCCAACGCCTGGCACGACGCCCGCTCCCCGTTCCACCAGCGGCTGTCGGCGTCGGCGCCCAGGGCCGGACGGCCGCTGGAGTCCATCACCGAACTGGACCAACTGCCGTTCATCCACGCCAACTTCTTCAAGGCGCACGAACTGCTCTCGATACCCCGCGAGGAGGTGCAGCTGAACGTCACCTCCTCGGGCACCACCGGGCAGAAGTCGCAGATGTTCTTCGACACCTGGACGCTGCGCTCGGGGCAGCGCATGGTCGCCCGCATCCTGGACGCCAACGGCTGGATCGGCTCGGACGAGCCGGTGAACTACCTGCTCTCCAACTACCAGCCGCACCCCGGCCTCAACCTCGGCACCTCCTTCACCGACGAGTACCTGTGCCACTTCGCCCCGGTGCGCTCGGCCGAGTACGCGCTGAAGAACACCGGCAGCGGCCACGAGTTCGACCCCTTCGGCTGCGTCCGCGCACTGCTGCGGTTCGCCGAGGAGGGCGCGCCGGTGCGCATCCTGGGCTTCCCCGCGTTCCTCTCCTTCACCCTCGACCGGATGCGTGAACTCGGCCTGCCCCCGGTCCGGTTGAACCCGGAGTCGCTGGTGCTGTTCGGCGGCGGCTGGAAGGGCCACGCGGACCGGCAGGTCGCCCGGCCGGAGCTGTACCGGCGGATCCACGAGCAGCTGGGCATCCCGGACGAGCGGATCCGGGACGGCTTCGGCGCCGTCGAGCACTCCGTGCTCTACCTCGAGTGCGCCCGGCACCACCTGCACGTGCCCACCTGGTCCCGGATGCTGGTGCGCGACGTCCGCACGCTGGCCCCGCTGCCGTACGGGGAGCGCGGCTACGCCCAGTTCGTCACGCCGTACATCACCTCCGTCCCGGCGCAGTCCGTGCTGATGGGCGACCTGGTGTCGCAGCACGCGCCCGAGGAGTGCGGCTGCGGACTGCCCACGCCCTGGTTCACCGTGCACGGGCGGGCCGGACTCAGCCGGAACCGCAGCTGCGCCATCGCCGCCGCCGAACTGCTCAAGGGGAGCGCATGACCGCCGAACAGCACTACTGGCAGGGCGCCTGGGTCGACCGGGCCGAGGCCGACCGGCGCCTGGACCGGCTCGACGGCTACGTCCGCGAGGCCCTCGCCGAACGGCTCAGCCCGCTGCTGGTCCTGGCCGCCTGCGACCGGCTGGCCGCCGCCCTGGCCGACCCGTCCAGCCCGCAGGCCGGACGTCTGGCCGCCTGCCTGCGCGAGGCGCGGCTCCCGGAGGACGAGACCGCCCGCACCCTGGGCGACGTCGCCGAGGCGCTCTCCCGGGAGAACCTGGAGACCAAGCTGATGCGCGAGTTGGGCGGCACCGATCCGGGCCGCCTGGCCCGCTTCGACTTCCGCCGGGAGATCTTCGAGGGCTGGCTGCCGGTCGGCCTGCTGGTGCACATCGCCCCCGGCAACGCCCCCGCGGCCGGTGCGCTCAGCGTGGTCGAGGGCCTGCTCGCCGGGAACGTCAACGCCGTCAAGACCAGCGGCGGCGGACGCTTCACCCACGCGCTGCTGTCCGAACTCGCCGACCTGGACCCGACCGGCGCCATCGCCGCCCGGGTGATCGTGCTCGGCTTCCCCTCCTCGCGCACGGCCTGGCTGCAACGGCTGTGCGCCGCCGCCGACGCGGTGGCCGCCTGGGGCGGCGAGGAGGCCCTGGCCGGGGTCGCGGCCCTGGTCCCGGCCGGCTGCCGACTGGTCGACTGGGGCCCCAAGCTCTCGTTCAGCTACCTCACCTCGGACGCCTGGGCGCACCGCGAGACGCTGCTCGGCATCGTCGACGACATCTGCCGACTGGACCAGCAGGCCTGCTCCAGCCCGCAGGTGATCTACCTGGACACCGCCGACCCGGAGCAGGTCTTCGCCTTCGCCGAGCGCTTCGCCGGGGTGCTGGCCGAGGCCGTGCCCGGTCTGGCCCCGGCCGTCCCCGGGCTGCTGGAGAGCGCGGAGATCAGCAACACCGTGCAGGTGGCGCGGCTGGAGGAGCACCTGGGGCTGACCCGGGTGCACGCCGCCGAGGACGGCAGCTGGCACGTGCTGGCCGACACCCGGGCGGCGCTGCGGGCCTCCCCGCTGTTCCGCACGGTGTGGGTGAAGCCGCTGCCGCGCAAGGAGATCGGCGCGGTGCTGCGGCCGATGCGCCGCTACCTGCAGACCGTGGGCATCGGCGCGGACCGCCGCGACACCGCCGAACTGGCCGCCGCCGTCCTGACCGCCGGGGCGCAGCGGGTGACCGTCCCCGGCGAGATGCTGAGCAGCTACGACGGCGAGCCGCACGACGGCGTCTACGCGCTCCAGCGCTACAGCCGCCGGGTGGACGTGCAGTTGGACGCCCGGTTCGCCGGCGACGCCTGCCTGGACGACCTGGTCGGCGCGCGCGAACTGCCCGCCCCGCCGGTGCCGGTGACCTCCAAGAGCGACTTCGAGCTGTTCCAGACGGATCTGAGCCGGGCGGAGGTGTTCTTCCGCAGCGGCGGCAGCTCCGGCGCGCCCAAGCTGTCCGCGTTCACCTGGGACGACTACCACGAGCACATGCGCTCGGGGGCCGAGGGGCTGCTGGCGGCGGGCTTCGAGCCGCGCAGCGACCGGGCGATGAACCTCTTCTTCGGCGGGCAGCTCTACGGCGGCTTCCTCAGTTTCTTCTCGGTGCTGGAGACGCTGCAGGCGGTGCAGTTCCCGATGGCGGCCCAGGACGACCACGCCCTGGTCGCCCGCGCCGTCGTCGAGCACCGGGCGGACACGCTGTTCGGCATGCCGAACTACCTGCTGCGGGTCTTCACCGAGGGCGCGGAGGTGCTGCGCGGCTACCGGGGCGTGCGCAAGGTCTTCTTCGGCGGCGAGCACTTCCCGGAGAGCCAGCAGGCTTGGCTGCGTGAGGAGTTCGGGGTCGAGCTGATCCGCTCGGCCGCCTACGGCAGCGTGGACGCCGGGCCGCTGGGCTACCAGTGCCCGCAGGCGCCGCCGCGGGTGCACCACCTGTTCAGCGGCCTGCAGACGCTGGAGATCCTGGCCAGGGACGAGGACCGTCCGGCGTCCCCGGGCGAGGTGGGGCGGCTGGTGTTCACCGGGCACACCCGGCGCGGCCAGCGCCTGGACCGCTACGAGATCGGCGACCTGGGCCGCTGGGTGGAGGGCGACTGCCCGTGCGGTCGCCGCACCCCGCGCTTCGAGCTGCTGGGCCGGTTCGGCGACATCTTCCGCAGCGGCAGCCACTTCCTGAACCACCGCCGGTTCGCGGCCGTCGCCGAGGAGTCGTTCGGGCACCGCCGGGCCCTGCAGATCCTGCTGGACGAGGACGCCACCGGGGAGTCGCTGACGGTCCGGCTGGAACAGGGCGAGGGCCTGCCGGAGCCGGACGCGGTGGTCCGGGTGCTGCTGGCCGAGTACCCCGAGCTGGCGGCGGCGGTGACCCGGGACCGGCTGGTGACGCTGCACGTCGAGCAGGCGGCGGCGGGGGCGTTCGAGCGGACCCCGGGCAGCGGCAAGCTGCCGGCGGTCGTGGACCGGCGCACCCGCAACAACTGACGGCCCTGCCGACTCCCGTGGGTGCGAAGGCGGTTGCCGTCGCACCCACGGGAGTGTTGGGGCGCCGGTCAGTCCAGCCGCTCGTCGATCAGCCGGATCAGCTTGCCGGTCCTCGGGTTGACCGCGAGCGCGTCGGGGGCGACCCACTCGACCGCCAGCGGCTGGATCATCCCGGCCTGCACATGCTCCGGGAAGATCGGCCGGGCGGCATCCAGCTGCCGGGCGATCTCCCCTTCCAGGCGCCGCAGTTCGGCCGGTTCGGCAGCGCTGGGCGCGGCCAGCCGCAGCACCAGCTCGTCCCTGGCGTCCCGGCGCCGCAGGACGACCTGCAGGTCGACCACGCTGCGCTGCTCGTCGGCCCGCTCCACGACGGCCCGCAGGTCCTCCAGGTAGACGGTGACCGGGCCGACCCGGGCGCCCTCCTCGGAGCGGCCGAGCAGCCGGAACCGCCGCTTGGGGACGTCCACCCACTCGGCGATGTCGCCTGCGGGGTAGCGGATCACCGGCATCAGCCGCCGTACCAGGTCGGTGGCGACCAGCCGTCCGGGCCGCCCGGGCTCCTCGATCGGCTCCCCGGTCTCGGCGTCCAGCAGCTCCACCACCTTGTCCGGGCTGAAGACCTCGTGCACCCGGGTGTCCGGCTCGCCCGCCACCGGCGCGGCCAGAATCCCGGCGTCCACGCTGGCGTAGCCGATGGAGCGCACCGCCGCCTCGGGGAAGGCCTTGGCCAGCAGGGCGACTTGGTCGCCGTAGAAGGCTTCGCCGCTGAACAGCACCAGCCGGATGCCGGGCAGGGTGCCGACCGTGTCCACCACCTCCCTGGCCAGCCGGCACAGCGAGGTCGGCGGCGCGGCCACCACGGTCGCCCGGCAGTCGCGCAGCGCGCCCACCACGTAGTCCAGCGCCGCCGCGCCGCCGATCGGCAGCTGCACGGTCGGAACGTCGGCCTCCTGAAGGCAGTTGAGGGTGAAGACGAAGCTGGAGTACAGCTCCCCGGCATAGAAGAGGTTGGCCACCCGGTCCCCCTCGACCAGCCCCGCCGCCGCCAGGCCGTCCCCGAACCGGCGGCTCATCGCCCGCCACTCGTCCCGGGTGTAGACGGACACCCGGGGCGCCCCGGTGGTGCCGCCGGTCTTGATGACGATGCCGTCGGTGTGCGGCCCGGTCAGAACCCGGCTGTCGTCCAGGGTGTTGGCCGCCCAGTACGCCGTGTGGTCCGTCAGCGGCAGCGCGGCGAGGTCCGACACGCCCTCGGGAAGACCGGCGTAGAGCGCGCGGTAGAAGGGCGACCGCTCCCGTACGAAGCGGATGAATGAGGCTATCTGCGGATCGTTCATGGAATGGCTCTCCTAAGTGTCACAAAGCAGGAATCCTACCGATGCTCCGTCAACAACCCATCCAGCGGGGCCTGTCGGCCAACTCCGCAGCCACTGGCCCGAACAGGGCGTTCATCCGGGTCGGACCGGAGTCGACGGCAACGGCGCGACGGCGGCCGGGCCGGGGGGCCTCCGGGCAACGTAGGATCGCCGAGTGAGCATCTGGACATCCCTGGAACCCGCGTCCACCGTGGTGGATCCCGGCAGCACGACCACTGTGCGGCTGCGCGTCCGCAACACCAGCGACGTCGTCGACGAGTACCGCTTCATACCGGTGGGCGAGATCGCCCCCTATGTCACGATCGAACCGCCCACGCTGCGGCTGTATCCGGGCAGCACCGGGACCGTCGAGCTCACCTTCGCGCCGCCGCGCACCCCCGACGCCACAGCCGGGCCGAACCCGTACGCCGTGCAGATCGTCCCGACCGAGCACCCCGAGGCGACCACCGTCCCCGAGGGCAACCTGACCATCACCGCCTTCACCGAGATCCGGGCGGAGCTGGTCCCGCACACCGTGAAGGGACGCTTCCGGGGGCGGCCGAGGCTCGCCATCGACAACCTCGGCAACACCAGGCTCACCGCCTCGGTCAGCGGCGTCGACAACGGCGACCAGCTCAGCTACGACGTCCACCCCGCCAATGTGCAGATCGAGCCCGGGCGGGCCGGCTTCGTCAGGACGACGCTGAAGCCGCGCCGGATCACCTGGTTCGGGCGCAAGGAGAACCGGCCGTACCGGATGGCCGTGACGCGCTCGGGCAACACCCCCGTCCGGGTCGAGGGGGTCTTCGTGCAGAAGGGGGTACTGCCGGGCTGGCTCAGCGGCATGCTCATGCTGCTGCTCGGCCTGGCCGTCGCCCTGGTCGCGCTCTGGTTCGCCTACCAGCCTCATCTCACCAGCCTGGCCCAGGCGCAGGCGCAGGCGGCGGTCAGCCCGCTGCCCGACCCCACGCTCACCCCGGCGCCCGCGCCCGCGGCGACCGCCCCGGCCGCGCCGACGCCCTCGGCTCCGGCGGCGTCGGCTCCGCCCGCCGCAACCCCGGCCGGGGGCGGCTCCTCCGGCGGCCAGGCGTCGACCGCGCCCGCCGCGCCGCAGGCCAACCGTCCGCCGGTGCACTTCACGCTGATGAACAACTGGACGTACCAGTGCGCCGACCTGCCCTACTACAGCGCACCCACGCTCAACGACCCGGTCACCCAGTACCGTTGCGGCTACGGCAGCTCGGACAACCAGATGTGGTACCTGCAGCAGCAGGGCACGGCAGCGGACGGCGAGCCGCTCTACTGGATCCGCAACGCCCTCGGCTCCAACCTCTGCCTCGACCTGCCCGGTTACGGCACGGTCTCGGCCGGGGCCAACGTCTCCACCTTCACCTGCACGACGCCCGCGAGCAACGACAACCAGCTGTGGGAGATCCCGCTGGTGGACTCGTCCGGCTCCGGCGGGCTCGGCGTGCTCATCCGCAACTACAAGTCCGGCCTGTGCCTGGACGTTTCGGGCTGGGCGTCCAACAACTCCGACAAGACCCAGGGCGTGCGGCTCACCGCCTACCCCTGTTCCGGCTCGGGCTGGGCCAACCACGGTTTCGACGACCACTTGTGGAACCTGATGGAGAACCCCACCCTGGTGTACATCCCCACCCGGGTCGGTGAGATCCAGGTCGGCTAGGGCGACGGCGCGCCAAGGGGACGCCAAGTGGTTCCAAGTCAGCTACCAGTGGCATCACCACACTCGTCCCCATGGCAATCGACACCTCCCGTTCCACCCCGCTCGCTCCCCACCCGTACACGCAAGAGATGGAGATGATCCACCGGATCTTCCGGCGTGAGTCCCTGCTCCTGGCCAAGCTGATCGGGGCGGTCGACGAGGGGGACGTCCGGCGCGCCGGACTGCTGGCCGAGGCCTGGCGCACCTACGCGCTGGGACTGCACCTGCACCACGCGGGCGAGGACGACCTGGTCTGGCCCAAGCTGCTGGAGCGGGCGGAGCTGGACGCCGCCCGGGTGCAGCGGATGGAGGCGCAGCACCACGAGCTCAGCGCCGGTCTGGAGCGGGTGGAGAAGCTGCTGGAGCCCTGGGCGTCGACCGCCTCGGTGCCGGCCCGGGACGACCTGGTGCAGGCGCTGGTCGAACACAACCGCACCCTCTGCTCGCACCTGGACGAGGAGGAGCGCGAGGTGATGCCGCTGGTCGCGCAGCACATCAGCGCGGCGGAGTGGCGCGAGGTCGGCGAGCGCGGGCTGGCCGAGACCCCCCGCAACAAGCGGCTGATCGCCCTGGGGGCCATCCTGGAGGACGCCTCCGACGAGGAGCGCGCGGAGTTCCTCGGCCGGCTCCCGGGCCCGGCCCGGCTGGTGTGGCGGCTGGTCGGGCAGCGGCAGTACCGCTCCCATGTGCGCCGCATCCGCGGCGAGGACAGCCGGGGCCTGCGGCAACCCGGCTGGTAGCACGCGGTGGTGGCGGGTCGGCCGAACAACCTCTGCGTCCAGGGGTGTCCGGCCGACCGCCCGTCGGGAACGGCGGGGTCAGTCCCCGTCCCGCTGCCGCGCGGGCGCGGCGGGCGCCGCGAGCGCCGCGAACCGGTCCCACTGCACCCGGGGCTGGGGCAGGCCGCGGCGGTCCAGGTAGCGCGCGGTGGCCTTGCGGGCGTTGCGCAGCGTGCGGACGGCGTCGCGCGGACGTCCGGCGCCGACGGGCGCCACCAGCCCGGTGGGCACGAACAGCCAGCGCTCCCCGACCGACCGCAGCACACCGCGCACCAGCGCGTTGTGCATGTGGTTGAGCTGCTCGTCGTGCCGGTGCACCAGCAGGCCGGCCGGGCCGGGGACGATCTCGGTGCCGGCCGCGACCTCGACCGCGTAGCCCTCGCCGGTGGGCCGGGGCCGGGTCCGCTGGAGCACGGGCGCGCCCGAGACGTCGCGGGCGCCGAGCACGGCGCTGGGGAACCCGGCCAACAGCTCCGCGCCGAGCAGGCTCTCCGTCGCCTGCCCCTCGGCGGGCGGGGCGTCGGGGAGCGGGGCGTCGAGGAGTTCGGCCAGCGGGGGGCGCACGCCGACCCGGTCCGGCTCGATGGTGATCAGCAGCCGCAGGTAGTACCAGCTCATGAACCAGCGGCCGGGCGCGGCGACGTACGCGCGGCTGTGCGGCTGCCGCTCGAAGAGCATCCGCCAGTACTCCTCGGCGCCCTCCGGTCCGGCCAGGATCTCGTCCGGGCAGACGGCCGTGCCGCTGACGAAGACCTGCGGGGCGTGCTCGAGCCCGCTGCCGGTCGGGTCGGAGAACAGCAGCCCGACGCGTCCGTCCCGGCGCACGTTCAGCGCCTTCTGGGCGAACGCCAGGGACGTGGTCACCAGCAGCGAGCCGTCCTCGCGCCGCCGTACGGCGGTGGGCCAGGCCAGCGGGGTGCCGTCCCGGCCGAGCGTCACGAACTCGCACGTCCGGTACGCGTCGACCACGTCGAGGGGCGCCGAATCTAGAATTGCCATGTCTTGCTCATTTCCGTCCTGCTGCGGTGCGTCCAGGCGGGCAGCGGGGCCCCGGCGGGGGCCGGGCCCCGCTGCCCGGCCCACAGGCTGGCCGGGAATGCTTGGCGCTTCCTTGGCATCCGCTTGGCTCCTGCTTGGCATGAGCAGGCCGCAGGCGGACGCCGACGGCGGGTGGGGTAGATTTCGGCGGCGTGCTGCACATTCGAGTCCTGGGTTCGCTGGTCGCCGAGATCAGCGGGGCCCCCGTCGACCTGGGACCTCCTCGGCAGCGCTCGGTGCTGGCCATGCTGACGGCCGCCCGCGGCGGCGCCGTCCCCACCGAGCGGATGGCCGCGCAGCTCTGGCGCGGGCAGCCGCCGGCCAAGGCCACCGTCTCCCTGCAGAGCTACGTGTCGAACCTGCGCCGGCTGCTGGAGCCGGACCGCCCCCCGCGCACCCCGGCCACCGTGCTGGTCAGCTCCGCCCGGGGCTACGCGCTGCGGCTGCCGGAGGAGGCGGTGGACGCCTGGCGCTTCGAGGCGGCCGTGCGGCAGGCGCGGACCGCCCCGCCCGAGGAGGCCCGGCGGCTGCTCGCGGAGGCGCTCGGCTGGTGGCGCGGCCCGGCCTTCGCCGAGACCGCCGACGAGGCGTGGGCGAGCACCGAGGCGGCGCGGCTGACCGAGTTGCATGCGGAGGTGCGCGAACTGGCCGTCGCCGCCGACCTGCGCACCGGCCGCGCGGCCGAGGCCGCCCCGACCGCCGAGGTGCTGGTCCGCGACAGCCCGCTGCGGGAGGAGGGGTGGCGGCTGCTCGCCATCGCCCAGTGGGCCTGCGGACGGCAGGCCGACGCGCTGTCCACGCTGCGCCGAGCGGCGGCGCTGCTGCGCGACGAGCTGGGCATCGACCCCGGCCCCGGCCTCGCCGAGCTGGAGTCCGCCATCCTGCGGCAGCGGCTGGACGTGCTGCACGAGGTGGCCCCGGGCAGCCGGACGGAGGCGCCCGGCACCGGCGCGGCACCGGTGACGCCGCCGGAGCCCGCGTACGGGCCGCCCGCCGCGCCGCAGGCGCAGCCGCCGTCCGAGCCGTTCGTCGGCCGCGCCTGCGAGCTGACCGCGCTGACGGCCTTCGCCCGCACCGCGCGCGGCCGGGGCGGCGTGGCGCTGGTCACCGGCGAGCCCGGCGCCGGGAAGTCGGCGCTGCTGGACCAGGTACGGCAGCAGCTCCACAGCGAGGGGTGGACGGTCGTCGTCGGGCGCTGCCCGGAGTTCGACGGCGCGCAGCCGGCCTGGGCCTGGGTGGAGGCGCTGACCGCGCTGGCCCGGCTGGTCCCGCCCGCGCGGCCGGACGACCTGGCGGCGCTGCTGCGCGAGCCGGAGACCGCCCCGAGCGCCCACGACGACGCCACCGCGGGCCGGTTCCACCTGCACCGCGCGTTCACCGCCTGGCTCCGGGCGGCGGCGGAGCAGGCGCCGCTGGCCGTCGTCCTGGACGATCTGCACCGCGCGGACAGCGAGACGCTGGCGCTGCTGGAGGCCGCCGCCGGGCTGGGCGGGGTGCCGCTGCTGACCATCGCCGCCTACCGTCCGACCGAGGTGGAGGACGGGCTCACCAAGACCCTCGCCAAGCTCGCGCTGCGGCGGCCGCACCGGGTGCCGCTGGGCGGACTGCCGCTGCGGGACGTCGCCGCCCTGGTCGCCACGGTCTGCGGCGCGCCGGTCGACGAGGCCACCGTCGCGGTGCTGGCCGAGCGCACCGGCGGCAATCCGTTCTACGTCCAGGAGAGCGCCCGGCTGCTGGAGAGCGAGGGCGCGCTGGTCGCCATCTCCGAAGTCCCGCAGGGCGTACGGGACGTGCTGCGCCGACGGCTCGGGCGACTGCCCGCGTCCGCGGGCTCGATGCTGCACCTGGCCTCCGTCGTCGGCCGGGAGACCGAGGTGGCCGTCCTGCTGGACGCCGCCGGGGCCGCCGGGACGGACGAGCAGCAGGTGTTCGACGGCCTGGAGGCGGCCGTCAACGCGGGCCTGCTGACCGAACCCGGGCCCGGCCGGGTCCGCTTCGTGCACGCGCTGGTCCGCGACACCGTCTACACCGACCTGCTGGGGGTGCGCCGGGCGCGGCTGCACGCCCGGGTGGCGGAGGCGCTGCGCCGGCACCGCCCCAACGACTTCGCGGCGCTGGCGCACCACTTCGCCCGGTCGGGCTCGCCCGCCGCGGCGCCGCTGGCCGTGGACTACTCGCTCCGCGCCGCCGACCTGGCCGAGCGGCGCTACACCTACGACCTGGCCATTGAGCTGATCGAGCAGGCCATCGAAGCGTCCCGGTCGGCGCCGGCCGATCCGGACGAGCGCCTGGACACCCTCGTCCGGCTGCTGGAGCGGCGGATGCAGGCGCAGATCCGGGCCGGCTCGACGGTGGCCGCCCGGGCCTCGCGGGAGCAGGCGCTGGAGCTGGCCGAGCAGGCCGGCCGGGACGACCTGGTCGCGGCCGTGTACGCGGCGTGGACGGAACCGACGCCGTGGCACACCCGGCTGCACGGCTCGTACGACGAGGTCGCGGTGGACCGGCTGGAGCGGCTCACCGCCCGCACCGACGTCGACCGCCCCACCCGGGCCCGTCTGCTGCAGGCGCTGGTGGACGAGCTGGTGGCGGTGGACGAGCCGAGGGCGCGGGCAGCCGCGGTGCGGCAGCTGGAGCTGGCCCGCGCGGACGGCGATCCGCAGCTGCTGGCCGCCGCGCTGATGACCATGGCCAAGCCGGTGCCGCACGAGTTCCAGGCGGACCACCGGGCGCCGCTGGTCGCCGAGTTGCGGTCGCTGGCGGCGGAGCACGACCTGCCCGCCTACCAGTGGCTGGGCGAGCACCTGGCCGGGACGGTCTGCGGTGCGCGCAACGACGTCGCGGGGCTGCGCCGGCACACCGAGGAGGGGCTGCTGATCGCCCGCCGCTACCGGATGCTGTGGGCGCAGGCCATCAACTCCTCGACCATGGCGATGCTGGCACACGTGGAGGGCCGCTTCGAGGCGGCCGAGGCCGGCTACGCCGAGACCAGGGAGCTGGCGCGGCGCGCCGGGGCCGCCCACGGCGACGACCTCTACACCCTGGGCCTGGTCACCGTCCGCCTCACCCAGGAGCGCACCGGCGAGGTGGAGGCCGTGATGCGCGGCGTGTACGAGAAGCTGGGCCCCTCGGCCGGCTACTCCTACGCGCTCGTCCTGGCCCGGCAGGGCCGGATCGAGGAGGCCCGGGCGCTGCACTGGACGCCGGGGCCCATGCCCGACCACCTGTACGGCCTGGACATCGAGTTCCGGGCGCAGCTGGCCCATCTGCTGGAGGACCGGGAGGCCGCGCACGGTCTGATCCGGCTGCTGCTGCCGATCCGGGGCCAACTGGCCGGGGGCGCGGGGACGGCCTACGCGACCCGGCCGCTGGCGCACGCCCTCGGCGACCTGTGCCGCCTGGTCGGCGACGACGAGGCGGCGGCCGAGAACTACGCGCTGGCCGAGGCCGTGGCGGTGCAGTGGGGTTCGGCGCACCTGGCCGCCGGGGCGCGCACGGCGGCGGCGCTGCTGGAATCCCAGGTGCGCCGACGGCCGTAGGAAGCCCGGGCTCCGGTCAGACGTCGGTCCCGGTCAGGCGTCGGTCCCGGTCAGGCGTCGGTCCCGGTCAGGCGCGGGCAGCGGGCGCGGCGGCGGCGCGGGCGGCGGCGGCGGCCAGGTGCGCCGAGCCCCACTGCCGGGCGACGGCCTCGGCGCGGGCGAACTGCCGCAACGCCCGGGACTCGTCGCCGAGCAGGCGGTACAGCTCGCCGAGGGCCTGGGCGAGCGGGCGGGAGGCGAAGGAGGTGCTGGCGGCGCCGGCCAGCTGGTCGCTGACCGGGTGCAGCAGCGGGACCAGCTCCAGGGCGGCGGCCCGGTCGTCCAGCAGGTGGGCCAGTTCGGCGCGGATGGACAGGGCGATGCCGTAGAGGTGGTCGGGCAACGGTGTGGCGGGGCGGTGCAGGGCGCGGGCCTCCTCGGTCCTGCCCTGCTTGGCCAGGACGACGCCGAGGACGTGCCCGGCCCCCGGGGCGCCCATGTCGTAGAACTTCCGCAGCAGCGGTTCGATGGCGTCGGGCCGCCCCTGGCTGAGCCGGATGGTGGCCACGCCCAGGGCGTGCACGGAGTCGCCGTGGGACGAGCCCTGGCGCCGCAGCCGGTCGCGCACCTCGACGTAGCCGGCCTCGGCCTCGTCGAACCGGCCCTCGATGTGGGCGAGCATGGCCAGGGTGGACAGGTTGATCGCCTCGGCCTCCACCAGCCGGTGCCGGCGGGCGAGTTCGAGCCCCTCCTGGGCGTGCCGGCGGACCTCCGCGGCGTCGTTCCTGGCCCCGGCGACCATGCCGCCGATGTGCCCGTGCACCCACTGGTTGGCGGGCAGGTCGTGGGCGTAGCCGAGCGCGCGCAGCTCCGCCATCAGCAGTTCCCGGCGGTCGGCCTGCAGTTCGTGCGGGACGAGCCCGGCCATGGTGGTCAGGGCGGAGGCCAGCAGCAGCGGATCGCCGACGGCGCGGGCGATGGCCAACTGCCGTTCCGCCGCCCGGGAGGCGGCCCGTTCGTCGGCGGAGCCGAAGGTGCCTGCGGGGCGCGGCGGGCCGTCGGCGGCGCTCGGCCGCAGCCCGTCCAGGACGACCGGGCTCAGGTCGGCGCGGGTGGTCAGCCGGTCGACGAAGGTGTCGATGGCGCCGGGGTCGACCAGGCCGTGCGGGCCGCTGAGCGAGAGCGCGGCGCCGCTCCAGGCGCCGAGCGCGGCGGCGGCCAGTTCGTCGTGGCCGACACCTTCGGCCGCGTCGATGGCGAGTTGGCGGGTGCGCCGGGCGGAGACGATCGCGCCGGCCCGGATCTGCGCGCGCAGCAGCCGCCCCAGCAGGGCGACCAGGCGTCCGGCGTGCTCGGTGGCGGCGGAGGGGATCAGCGCGAAGGACTCGATGGCCTGGTTGAGCAGTTCCACCGCGGTGTCGTGGGCGTAGCGGCGCTCCGCCAGGTCGGCCGCGCCGAGGGAGTACTCGACGGCGAGCCACGCGGTCTCCACCGTGCCGGAGCGGGCGAAGTGGTGGGCCAGGGCCGGGAGGTCGTCCGGGCACCGGCGGCGCAGGACCTCGGCCAGCCGGGCGTGCATTCGGGCCCGGCGCACCCCGGCGAGGTCGGTGTAGAGGGTGTCGCGCACGAGTTCGTGGGCGAACCTGACCCGGTCCAGGCCGGGTTCGGTCAGCAGTCCGGCCCGGATGCCCGCCTCCAGGCCGTCCAGGACCTCGTGCTCGTCGGCGTCGGCGGCTTCGATCAGGACGCTGACGGCGGTCTCGCGGCCGACCACGGAGGCCAGTTGGAGCAGTGCCAGGGCGGCGGGCGGGAGCTGCCGCAACCGTCTTCGCAGCACGTCGCGTACGCCTTCGGGCACTTCGGAGGTGGCGACCAGGGCCCCTTCGCTGGCCAGCAGGCGGGCGCTCTCCCAGACGTAGAAGGGGTTGCCGCCGGTGCGTTCGGCGAGCGCGGTGACCATGGCGGTGTCGACCGGCGCCCCGCACACCGCGGTGACCAGGGTGTCCACGTCGTGCGGCGGCAGCCCGCCGAGGGCCAGCCGGTGCGGTGAGCGCCGGGCCAGCTCGGCGAGGGTCTTGGTGAGCTTCTCCCCGGTGTCGGTGGGGCGGTAGGCGGCGACGGCCAGCACCGGCGTGCCGACGAGGTCGGCGACGCGCTCCAGCAGCGCCAGCGTCTCGCCGTCGGCCCGGTGCAGGTCGTCGATGACCACGGCCAGCGGCGCTTCGGCGGAGGCGGCCCGCAGCCAGGCGCCGAACGTCCGGTGCAGCCGGAACCGGCCGACGGTGGCGTCGTCCTGGGGCGAGGGCTGGGCCTGCGGTTCGCGCAGCAGCGCGCCCAGGGCGCCGGGTTCGTCCGGGGGCGTACGCCGGGCCAGCACGCCCAGCGCCTCCACCCAGGCCCAGGCGGGCGGCGCGCCGTCGATCTCGGGGCAGCGGCCGACGACCACGGTCCAGCCGTCGGCCCGCAGCCTGCGGCCGAACTGGGCCAGCAGCGCGGACTTCCCGGCTCCGGCCTCGCCGGTGACCAGGACGACGCCGCCGCGCTGCCGGGCGGCGCGGGCGGCCTCGTCCAGGCCGCGCAGGTCGTCCTCCCGCCCGATGAACAGCTCCTCGGTGTCGGCGGCGGACTCGGCCTCGGCCTCAGCAGCGGCCACGGCGGCACGTGCGGTCTGCGCCGCCGCCGGTGGCGCGGACGACCCGGCTGCGCGGGGCACGCAGCCGGGGGCGGCGGCGCGCAGCACCTCCGTCCGCCCGTCCCGGACGGCCTGCTCCAGCTCGGCCAGGGCGCTGCCGGGGCCGAGGCCCAGCTCGTCGGCGATGACCGCGCAGGCCCGGCGCAGCGCCGACTGGGCGTCCGCCCGACGCCCGGAGGCCCACAGGGCGAGCGCCAGCAGCCGCCAGCCCTCCTCGCGCAGCGGGTGCCGCCGGATGAGGGTCTCGGCGCCCTGCACGGCCTCGTCCACCCGCCCGATCCGCAGCGCCACCCCGATCATCAGCTCGCGTGCGGTCAGGCACAGTTCGCCCAGCCGGGCGCACTCGGCCCCGGCCCACGCCTCGTCGGCCCACTCCGCGTAGGCCGGGCCGCGCCACCAGCCGAGCGCGTCCTCCAGCAGGCGGTGCGCCGTCGGCGGCGCGGCGAGCCGGGCCTGCCGTACGGCGGCCTCGAACCGCCAGGCGTCGACGGCCTCGTCGGGGAGCTGCACCGCGTACCCGGGGGCGGCGCTGACCAGGACCCCGGCCCGGGCGCGCGGGGGGCGTCCGGGCTCCAGCAGCCGGCGCAGGTTCGACACGTAGACGTGCAGCGAGGTGGTGGCCTTCTCCGGGGGCCGGCCGCGCCACAGCTGGTCCATCACCCGGTCCACCGGCACCACGCTGCCGCGGCTGGTCAGCAGCAGGGCGAGCAGGGCGCGTTGCCGGGGGCTCCCGAGGTTCACCGGAGCGCCGTCGATGTCGGCGTCCATCGGCCCCAGAATGCGAACAGAAAGCATGATGCGCCAATGTACCCGCTCAAACCGTACAGATGAGCGAGCGACGTTCCCGGTCGCAGGGGCGGGCGCGGCGGCCGGTCAGCCCGGTTCGGACGCCGGGGTTGCGGGCAGTCCCCGGGCCAGGCGTCCGGCGGCGGTGCGGATCCAGCCGTCCAGCGCCCGGCGCTGCGCCCCGGCCGTCCGGTGCGGACTGATCAGGGCGCGGACCTCCTGGCTGGTGACGCCGCGCACCAGGATCATCAACTGGGCGGCGGTGAGCCGGTGTCCGGCGCGGGCGGCGGCGTCGTCGGCGTCGTCGGCGAGGGCCTCGGTCAGGGCGTCCTCGGTCTCCTCCCACATCCGGCGCAGCCGGGAGCGGACGGCGGGACCGGCGCCGAGCAGCCGGTGCAGGCCCTCCAGGCAGGGCGGGTCCTGGCCGTCGGCGATCTCGTCCAGCAGCGTCCGGGCCACCGCGTCGAGCGGGCTGGTGGCCGGGTCGCGGTCGCGCACGGCCTCGACCACGGCGTCCAGGACGGTGGGGCCGTCGGCGAAGACCAGCTCCTCCTTGGAGCGGACATAGGTGAAGAGGGTCTTGACCGAGATGTTGGCGGCGTCGGCGATCTCGGCAACCGTGACCGCGTCGAAGCCCCGCTCGCCGAACAGGCGCTGGGCGGCGGCGAAGATCGCCTGGCGGGTCATCCGCTTCTTGCGCTCGCGCAGGCTCTCCGCCGCGGGGGTGGTCGTGGTTGCCATGAGCACGAGCATAGGTGGGAACCGGAGAACTACAGCTGGTCACCTGGGAAACCGGTGCGACTTGGGCAGGTGTGCCGGGCGAGGACCGCCGCGCCCGGCACCGGCGTACGCCTCAGGCCAGGTGCGCGGCCAGTTCGGCGACGATGGCGTCGAAGGCATCGAGCATCAGCGACAGGTGCCCCTCGTCCGCCTCCAGGTGCACAACGGCTCCGGCCAGGCGGCCCGCCAGCCATTGGCCGTGGGCGTAGGGCACCATCCGGTCCTGGGCGCCCTGCCAGACCGAGACCGGGGTGCGGACCGCACCGAGGTCGAAGCCCCAGTCGCGGACGAAGGCCAGGTCGTCGTCGCGCCAGTCGGCGATGCCGGTGGAGACGGCCGCCCGGAACACCTCCGCGGTGTGCTCGGCGACGTCGTCGGTGAGCGCCTTCCGGTCCACCTCGGACACCAGATCGCCCATGGCGGCCGCGATCTGGTCGCCCTGCACCTGGGCCAGATCCGGGAGTTGCGCGCTCAGGAACGCGGTCAGCGGCTCCTCCCCGGCGGCGGCTGCCGCGAGCTCCTCCACGTTGTCCGCGCCCATCCCGGCCGGCCAGTCCAGGCCCTCGGCGCCCTACGGGGCGACCCCGGCCACGGTGGCGACGGCCGCGCACCGGCCGGGCAGCAGCGCGGCACAGGCCAGGGCGTGCGGGACCGCCGCCGGACCAGCCGACGGTCAGGAACCGCTCGCCGCCCAGCGCGTCCAGGACGGCGGCGACGTCCTCGGCCACCGAGGCGACCGTACGGCCCGGCCGGGGCGACGAACCGACGTACCCGGGGCGGCTGAGGACCACGACCCGCAGGCCGTGCCGGCCGTCGCAGCCAGCGGCTCGAACGCGATCGCCGCGGAGGGAGTGCCGGTGTGCAGGACCAGGGGTGTCCCGTCCGCGGGACCGGACACCCGGTATTCGAGGGTCCGGCCGTCGTCGAGGTGAAGGTTTGTCATGGGGCGAACCTAAGCCCGCCCGTCCGCGCCGGACCGGCGACCCCGGGCAGGCGCCGCCCGACCGTGCGGAACCTCAGGCGTGCTTCCGGACGAAGTCGAGGGCCGCGGTGGCGACCTCGTGCCACCCGCTGTCGAAGACCAGGGAGTGGCCGCGCCCGGTGATCTCCAGGAACTCGGTGACCGCCGGGTTGCGCCGCTGCCTGCGGTACGAGGCGGCGGCGATCGCGCGCGGGGCGATGTGGTCCCGCTCCCCGCTGATCAGCAGCAGCGGGCCGCGCCCGGCATGGCCGGTGTCCACCCTGGCCTCGGTGGCCGGGTTGACGTTCGCGGTGGCCGCCTGGAACAGCGGGATGCCGGAACCGGCCACCGGATACGTCTCGTAGAGGCTCCGGGCCTCCTCCTCGCCGACGGCGTTGGCGAAGGAGTAGCGGAACTGCGGGTAGCTGAGCGCGACGGAGCGCCGGTAGTTGGCCGGGTTGCCGATGACCGGCAGGGCCGACCGCAGCGCCGACAGCGGGAGCGGCAGCACGCCCCGGAACGGCGCCGAGTCGATCGCCACGGACGCGGCGGCCAGCCCCCGCCCGGCCAGCTGCTGGGTGATCAGGCCGCCGAAGGAGTGCCCGATCACCACGGGCCGCTGCCGCAGCCCCGCGACGACCTGGGCCATGTGGTCGGTGACCTGCCCGACGGACTTGCCCGCGAAGACCTCCGGGTGCCGACGTGCCTCGGCGACGCTCTCCGGATCGTCGGGCCAGCCCGGGGCGACGGTGGTGCAGCCGTTCTCCTCGAAGAGTGAGCGCCACGGCTGCCAGCTCGACGCCAGCATCCACAGGCCGTGGACGAAGACCACGGGCGTGAGCCCGGATTCGTTCGCCCGGTCGATCTCCTGCTGCTCACGAGCACTGAGGCTCATCGCTGCACCGCCGTTCAGAAACGTTCAGTCAGAAGGGGGAGGGGCGCTTCCGCCGTCCGCCCATCCTCGCGCGGTCCACCGCCCGGAGTCGATGTTCCGGTCGGCACCGTTGGCGCCGCCGGATTGTCCCCGGGAACAATCCAGGGCCGCTGGGCGCCGGTCCGAGCCGATTAGGATTGGTGGATGGAACACCGACCGTCCGAGAGCCTCGACGCACAGGTGGAGCGCCTGGGTGCGCGGATGCTGCGGCAGGCCGACGATCTCGCCGACCGCATGGCCGCCCGGATCCGCGCCGCCGTGCCCCGGTACGGCAGCGACGCGGCGGTCAGCGCGGAGGAGCTGCGCCGCACCTGCCTGGAGAACGTCCGCTTCATCTTCGGCCCGCTCGGCAGTGCGCCGGCGCTCAGCTCGCCCGAATCCCGGGAGAACGGCCGCCGCCGCGCCCGGGCCGGGGTACCGCTGACAGCGGTGATGGAGGCGTACCGCGTCGGCGCGCGCTTCCTGTGGGACCGGCTGGCGGAGACCGCCGCCCACGAGGGCGTCCCGGCCGAGGCCACCGTCCGGGCGGCCTCGGAGATGTGGCTGGTGCTGGACACCTACACGCAGCACATGGCCGAGGGCTACCGCGAGGAGGTGACGGCCCAGACCCTGCGGCGGGACCAGGAGCGCTCGGCAGTGGTCGAGGCACTGCTCGAGGGGCGGCTCGCCGGGGCCGAGCTGTGGGACGCGGCGGCGATCCTGCGCATTCCCCCGCAGGGCCCCTATGTGGTCATCGCCGCCCAGGTCACCGACATCGGCAGCCACGCCCTCCCGGGCGCGGAGGAGGCCCTCCGGTCCATCGGGGCCGCTTCGGCCTGGCGGCTGCTGCACGACACCGAGGTCGGCATCGCCCGACTGCCGCGCGGCGCAGGCGGCCTCGACCGGCTGGCCGCCGTCGTCGCGGGCGCCGCCGTGGGCCGGGTCGGCGTCAGCCCGGTGTACGGCGAGCTCAAGGACACCGCCGCGGCCCTGCGGCTGGCCAGGATCGCCCTGCACGCCGCGTTCGAGGGCCAGGCGGTGACCGTCTTCGACCGCGCCCCGCTGGCCATCGCCGCCGCGTGCGCGCCGGAGGTCATGCAGCGCGTCGCCCACGGCGTCCTGGCCGGGCTGGACGCCCTTCCCGGGGCACAGCGCGCCCTGCTGCTGGAGACCTTCGGTGCCTGGCTGGACCACGGCGGATCGGCCGACCGGACCGCTGCCGCCCTGTTCTGCCACCCCAACACCGTCCGGCACCGGCTGCGCCGCCTGGAGGAGCGCACCGGCCGCGCCCTGTCCGAGCCGCGCGACGTGGCCGAGCTGAGCCTCGCCTTCGAAACCGACCGGCGACTGGGCCGGGCCGGGCCGTCGGCGGAACCGGCCGCCACCGGCGACTGAGCGGCCTGCAGCACCCCCAAAACCAATGAGGCGATCAAAGAGCAAGCATTTACCTTGTGCACGAGGCAATCGTGTCATAGTCTTCTCATGTCGGCAGGGAACGCGGCCCGCAAGCCGCCCCCACCGACCGCATCACCCGCACCAGTTGCAGCACCACACCCGTTGAGGAGAAGGCCATGACCGACACCACCCCCGTCACGCCCGTGCTGGAGACCGCCGCGGCCGAGTTCGCCGCCGCCACCGCCAACCCGCCCTTCCTGTTCGACCTCGGCCCGGAGGAAGGTCGCAAGGCCGTGGACGCGGTGCAGTCCGGCGACACCGTCAAGCTGGAGGTGGACGAGGAGTGGATCACCGTCGCCGCTCCGACCGGCCCGGTCCGGGCCCGGATCGTCCGCCCGAAGAACGCCACCGGCGTGCTGCCGGTGATCGTCTACATCCACGGCGCAGGCTGGGTCTTCGGCAACGCCCACACCCACGACCGGCTGGTCCGGGAGCTGGCGGTGCGGGCGGGCGCGGCGGTGGTCTTCCCCGAGTACGCCCTCTCCCCCGAGGCCCGCTACCCGGTCGCCATCGAGCAGAACTACGCCGTCGCCCGCTGGGTCGTCACCGACGGCGCGGCGCACCGGCTGGACGCCGCCCGGATCGCCGTGGCCGGTGACTCGGTCGGCGGCAACATGGCCGCCGCGCTCACCCTGATGGCCAAGGAGCGCGGCAACCTGCCCCTGGTCCAGCAGGTGCTGTTCTACCCGGTCACCGACGCCGGCTTCGACACCGGCTCCTACCACCAGTTCGCCACCGGCTACTTCCTGCGCCGCGACGGCATGCAGTGGTTCTGGGACCAGTACACCACCGATGAAGCCGAGCGCGCCCAGATCACCGCCTCCCCGCTGCGCGCCACCACCGAACAGCTCACCGGCCTGCCCCAGGCCCTGGTCATCACCGCCGAGGCCGACGTGCTGCGCGACGAGGGCGAGGCGTACGCCAACAAGCTGCGCCAGGCCGGGGTACCGGTCACCGCCACCCGGTACCAGGGCATCATCCACGACTTCGTGATGGTCGACGCCCTGCGCGGTACCCACGCCGCCGAGGCGGCCATCAACCAGGCCGTCTCGGCGCTCCGCACCGCCTTCGGCGCGGCCTGACCCCGCGACGGCCGGACCGCACCGCCGACCTCCCCGCCGCCACGCATCCCCGCATCCCTGCCTCGCCCACTGTCCTGCCGCTTCACTGGAGCCACCGCATGCCACGCCTCATGTCCCGCAGCATCAAGCGCGCCACCCTCGCCGCCACCGTCGTCGCCGTCGCCGGGGCCGTGGTGGCCGGGCAGGCCGTCGCCGCCCCGACGACGGCCACCGCCCCGGCCCACGCGGCCAAGCAGAACCCGGTCGTGCTGGAGCCCGCCGCGCAGGCGTTCGCCGACGCCGCCGCCAAGAACCCGCCGATCTACACCCTCTCCTACACCGCCGCCCGCAAGGTCCTGGACGCCGCCCAGGCCGGCCCGGTCACCGAACCGGCGGTGGACTCCAGCCACCGCACCCTGCCCGTGGGCCCCACCGGCAAGGTGACCGTCCGGATCGTCCGCCCCAAGGGCGCCACCGGCAAGCTCCCGGTCGTCATGTACTTCCACGGCGGCGGCTGGGTCCTCGGGGACGAGAGCACCCATGACCGGCTGGTGCGCGAACTGGCCGTCGGAGTCCACGCTGAGGTGGTCTTCGTCGACTACACCCCCTCCCCCGAGGCCCGCTACCCGATCGCCATCGAGCAGGCGTACGCCGCAACCCAGTGGGTGGCCGCGCACGGCAGCGAGATCGACGCCGACGGCTCCCGGATCGCCGTCGCCGGCGACAGCGTCGGCGGCAACATAACCGCCGCCGTCACGCTCATGGACAAGGAGCGCCACGGGCCCCACCTGAGCGGGCAGGTGCTCTTCTACCCGGTCACCGACGCGAACTTCAACACCGGCTCCTACCAGGAGTTCGCCAACGGCCCGTGGCTCACCCGCAAGGCCATGCAGTGGTTCTGGAACGCCTACGCGCCGGACCCGAAGACCCGCGACCAGATCCTCGCCTCCCCGTTGCGGGCCAGCCTCAACCAGCTCAAGGGGCTGCCCAAGGCCCTGGTCATCACCGACGAGGCCGACGTGCTGCGGGACGAGGGCGAGGCGTACGCCGCCAAGCTGCGGGCCGCCGGGGACGACGTCACGGCCGTGCGCTACCAGGGCATCATCCACGACTTCGTGATGCTCAACGCCCTGGCCGGCACCAACGCCGCGCAGGCCGCGTTCGCCCAGGCCGATGCCTTCCTCACCAGCGACCTACACAGCACGAACTGACACAGCGTCACCTGGCAGACAGACAGAGCGCCCCTCCCCGGACCGTCGACACCGGGAACGGGCGCTGTCCGCTGTGCGCGGGGCCGTCCGGTCAACTCCCGGTGCCCGTCTGCCAGAGCGTGGTGCCGCCGTCCACGATCATGACGTTGCCGTCCGCCGCCAGCACCAGTTGCGCGCTGTCGTGGCCGGGGGTGTTGGATGCCCAGGCGGTGCCGTTGCTGCTGGTGTAGACGACGATGTTGCCGTCGTTCTGGAAGTACGCCAGCGCGCCCGATCCCGCCGTGCCGGACTGCCAGCGGATGCGCCCGGTCTGGTCCTCGACCACCAGATTGCCGCTGGACAGCAGAGTCACGGTCACCCGGCCGTTGCTGACCCCGGCCCCACCGCGCTGGAAGGTGATCAGCGACGAGAAGGTCCGGGTCTGGTAGACCACGGTCGGCGTGGGCCGTGGGGTCGGACGCCTGGTCGTCCCGGCGGCGGGGTTGCTCCGGGGGGTGGCCGGCGGCGCGGCCGCACCCGCGCCCGCGCCCTGGCCCGCCGGAGCAGCCGTGGACCCGGCAGCTGCGGCAGTCGGGGAGCCGGGCCCGGGCGTCCCGGGCTTCGCCGTAGTGGTGGAACGGGCGCTGGTGGACGGCGCCGTCGGCGGCGCCATCGACACCGACACCACGGCGGTCGGCTGCGCGCTCGCGGACGGCTGGGCCGCGGCGGACACCGGCGCGCCGGTCGCCGCCGCGATTTGTATCGAGGAGGGCGCCTGGTGCCGGTTGTCCGGGCCCAGGCACACCCCCACCACAACCGAACCCAGCACCGCGAGCACCGACAACCCCGCAACCGTCACCGCCCGCCGTGAGCGGCCGTCCTCACGCAACACCGGCCCCTCCCACGGAACCGGCCGCCCAGACGCCGGCGCCCACCGCACCAACGGCCGCCCGCCCGAGCCGGAGGCGAGCCGCGCGGGCTCGGACCGCACGGGCTCCGGCTGCACGGGCTCCGGCTGCGCGGGCTCGGGTCGCGCCTGCCGGGGCGGTTGCGCGGGCGCGGGCTGTGCGGGTCGGGAGGGCGCGGCGGGCTCCGGCTTCGCGGCCTGCCCGGGTTCGGAGGGCGCGGCGGACTCCCGCTTCGCGGGCTGCTGCCCGGTCCCGGCGGGCTGCACCGGCGCCTCGGGCTGCCGCCGGGGCGCGGGCTGCTCGGCCTCGGCCGGGGCGGTGGTCGGCGCCGGGGCGGGCTGCGGCTGCCAGGGCAGGGGCCGGTCCCAAATGGCCGAGGTGTCGCCGTCCTTGTCCGGTGACACCGCCCGGCCCTGCTCTCCCGGGTTCTCCAGCATCGGCCAAGCCCTCCAGTCGTCGGACGTGCGGGTCAGCGCACGCGGGTGCGTTGGGCCGGGCGCGTCCCGACCTCACAGTCCGCATACCAGCTGCGCATGCTATCGCGGACATCTGTCTCCCCCGTGTCCACACCGGCCAACTCCCGTGACGGCAGCCAGAGGCCTAGAAGCCGTGGACGTCGCGGAGCTCCCGGCGCGTGCACACGCCGAGCTTCCGGTAGATCTTCCCCAGGTGGTATTCGACCGCCTTCGCACTGATCCTCAGCTCCTCGGCGACTTGACGATTGGTCAGCCCGGAGACGACCAGCCCGGCCACGGTCGCCTCGCGCTCGGTCAGGGCGATGTCGGGGCAGGGGGCCGGCGCCCGGGTGACGGCCGCCCGGTCCTCGGCGCAGCCGCGGACGAAGGCGAGTGCGCCGAGCGAGGCGAAGGCGTCCTGTGCCCGCTGGAGCCGGGCGAGACCCGTCGCCGTCCTGCCTCGGGCACACAGGAACCGGCCGTAGGCGTGGTCCAGTTGGGCCCGGTGCAGGGGCGGCAGCTGCGCGCAGCCCTCGGCGGCCGACAGGGCCGCCTGGTACGCCTCCCCTGCCGCGACCGGGTCGCGCCGAAGCTCGGCGGCCCGGCCCGTGAGCCGGTGGTAGGCGACCCTCAGGTACGGCAGGCCGTCCGCGCATGCGTGCAACTCCGCCAGCGCGGTGGGTTCGACGGTCGAGGTCTCGATCAGCGCCTCCGCGTACACCGGCAGCCACAGCGGCGCGAACTTGGCCGGGGCGTCCTCCTGGCCGACGGAGCCGGTGGGCGGCCAGGTGATGGCGGCGAGGATGTCGGCGTGGCGGCGGTGGGCCAGCAGGGCGAGGGCGTCCGCGAAGGCGGCGATGGTGGGGCGGTCGGGGTCCGCCGATGCGGTCGCGGTGCTCGCGGGCAGCCGCGCCCCGCGCCGGGGGGCCGGGCCGGTTCCGCGCACGGCCGAGAGCATGGACCGCAGGGCCTGCCCGACCGTGTCGCCGCCGGTCTCGTCGATGCGGTCCAGCGCGTGGTCGGCCCGCTGCCAGTCGCCGAGTTGGACGTACGCCAACGCCAGCCGCTCCAGTGCACGCAACCGGTCCGGGTGCCCGGGATCGGCGTCGTGGAGCCGGACCAGGCCGTCCAGATCCCTTACCGCCGACTCCAGTTCGCCCGCCAGCAAACAGCTTTCGCCCCGCAGCAGCACCAGCCCGGAGTCCCGGAGCGCCGACGGGCCCGCGTCGGCGAGCTCGGCGTGCCCGTCGAGGGCGTGCAGCACGGCAAGCGGGCCATCCACGTAGCCACGGCCCGCCAGCAGCAGCCGTTGCGCCATGCGGACCTGCACGGCATCGCAACTCCCGGCGTCCAAGGCCCTGGTGGCGGCCTTGATGGCGGCTCGGCCCCGTGCCGTCCGACAGGCCACGGCGGCCTCCACGGTAGCGATCGCCCCGGCGGCCGAGGCGGCGTCCGAAGCCGCGTCCAGCTGCAGGTGCGTGTGCCCGGCGTCGTGGGCGCGGCCTGCAGCACGCAGGTGGTCGACGGCCGCGCCGAGGCGGTCTTCGAGCAGGGCCCGGCCTGCCAGGGCGCAGTACCGCAGCGGCGACGGCGGCAACTCCTCGACCCGGGCCCACAGATCGCCGTCGCTGAGCCGCTCGCCGTACACGTCGTGCATCGCAGCCAGCAGCAAGCGGCGTTCCCGCTCGGCTCGCTCGGTGCTCAGGTCGGCCGCCCACAGCAGCAGCTGACGTGTCGTCATACTGATCTCGCTGTCGGGGGCGTGGCCGTCGAGGGCGGCCTCCTCCAGGGCGGCGGCCAAGGCCGGATCGGGGCGGTCGGCCGCCAGGGCGCGATGGGCCAGCGCCGGACGCGGTTCGAGCACCTCGGCGGCGGCCCGGTGCAGCGCCCGCCAACGCGTCGGGCTCAACCGGCCGCGCACCATACGGCCGTCGCTCTCCCGAGCCAGCGCGATCAGGCCGGTCTGCTGCGAGCCGGTGTGCTGCGGACCGTCCACCGACACGACCAGGCCGAGGCCGAGCAGCAGACTGAAGATCCGCGCGGACGCCGGAACCGCGGCGACACGCGCCACCGTGGCCAGGGGCTGCTGACCGGCCAGGACGCACAGCGCCTCCAGCAGCGCGCTGCTCCCCTGGCAGAGGCGGTCCGCGATCAGCAGCCGCCGCTCGGCGTCGTCACCGGACGCGGCCTGCCCGCCTGGTTCCCAGAACTCGCCTGGTTCCCAGTACATGTCAGGTGCAACCTGCCTCTTCGCTCACCGTGGTCTGCTCGCATGTGGTGCTGCCGATTGTGCCGCATGGGGCGTGGCGGCGCTCCCGGCTGCGGAAAGAACATCGGGGCAGGCCAGGAGCACCGTGGGGCTCGGTGCGGGCACGGTGCGGGTTCCGGGGCCGCTCAGCGGCTGCTCGGGGACGTGCTCGGGGGTGCCGGTTGTGGCTGCGTGATCGCGCATCAGACACTGCCCGCCGCCCTGCCACGGCGTGCACGTGGAGCGGGGGCGGCGCGGTCGAGACTGGTCGTCGTCGGCCCTGTGGCCACTACGCGATCCCCCTGCGCGGTTCGCGCCCTCGGCCGACACCTCAGGGTCGGTTTCCCGTCGGTTTCGAAGGAGGGGCAGAGGGCCAGTGCCTACGTACCATTCCCCCGGAGTCTATGTAGAAGAGGTCTCCTCGGGCTCCCGGCCCATCGAGGGCGTGGGCACCGCGGTGTGCGCCTTCGTCGGGTTCACCGAGCGCGGAGTCTCCAACCAGCCCACGCTGGTGACCAATTGGACGCAGTACACCAAGGCGTTCGGCGGTTTCGTCGACGGTGCGCACCTGCCGCAGTCGGTGTACGGCTACTTCCTCAACGGCGGCGGCGCCGCCTATGTGGTGCGCGTCGGCGCGCCGGAACCGCTCGACGCCTCCGCGGCGGGCGGCGGCACGCACGACCGTGCGGACGGGGGCACGGACGCCCTCGGCTCGGCCGCGGGGGGCGAACTGCCCGCAGCGGGCGGCGGCGGCCGTCCGGCCCTGCGGGCCCGGGCGTTGGAGCCCGGAGCGGCGGGCAACGAACTGAGCGTCGAGGTCACCGAGGCGGGCGAGCCGGGCGAGGAGTTGTTCCGGCTGGTCGTCAGGCAGGGCGATCGTGAGGTGGAAGCCTTCGACAACCTGTCGCTGCGGCGCGGCCCCCGGTACGCCGCCACCGTAGTCAAGGAGTCCTCGCAACTCATCGCGCTGGACGAGATCAAGGGCGCGCAGACGCTGGTGCCGGCCAAGGGCGCACGGGTCGTGCTGAGCGGCGGCGCGTCCTCGTCGACGGTGGTGGCCCCGGCGCCGGCCCCGGCGCCGATCACCCCGGCCGACTACGTCGGGGACACCGCCGACCGCACCGGTTTCGCCGGTCTGGAGGCGATCGAGAACGTGACCATGCTCTGCGTGCCCGATCTGATGGCCGCCTACCAGCGCGGGGCGGTGGACCTCGACGGGGTCAAGGCCGTGCAACTCGCCATGATCGCGCACTGCGAGCTGATGGCGGACCGGGTGGCGATCCTGGACGCCCCGCCCGGTCTCGGCGCCCAGCAGGTCCGCGACTGGCGCATGGACGTCGCCGGCTACGACTCCAAGTACGCGGCGCTGTACTGGCCTTGGATCAAGGTCATGGATCCCGTGCAGGGCAGGCCGGCGCTGGTGCCGCCGAGCGGCTACATCGCCGGGGTGTGGGCGCGCAGCGACGAGACCCGCGGCGTGCACAAGGCCCCGGCCAACGAGGTGGTCCGGGGCGTGATCGATCTGGAGACCACCCTCACCCGGGGCGAGCACGACCAGCTCAACCCGGTGGCCGTCAACTGCATCCGGGCCTTCCCCGGCCAGGGCATCCGGGTGTGGGGCGCGCGGACGCTCTCCAGCGATCCCGAGTGGCGCTACCTGAACGTGCGCAGGCTGTTCAACTTCGTGGAGAAGTCCATCCTCGACGGCACCAACTGGGTGGTGTTCGAGCCCAACGACCGCTTTCTGTGGGGTGCGGTGCGCCGCACCATCACCATGTTCCTGCGCCGGGTTTGGCGCAGCGGGGCGCTGTTCGGCCGTACCCCGGAGGAGGCGTTCTTCGTCAAGTGCGACGAGGAGAACAACCCTCCGGAGGACCGGGACGCGGGCATCCTCACCGTCGACATCGGCATCGCCCCGGTCAAGCCGGCGGAGTTCATCGTCTTCCGGGTCTCGCAGTACTCGCAGGGCGCGGCGCTGGACGAGTGATGTCGAGTCCGAGCTTCCCCAACGCAACCACCGCGCAGCCGTTCTCCACCGTGGCGTCCGCGCCGATCTTCGTGGTCTCCTCGAACATCCAGATCACCGGCGGTTACCAGCTGCAGAACATCGCCTTCCAGGAACTCGCCGGCATCAACAGCGAGATCAACATCGAGCAGTACGTGTCGGTGGACGCGGCCGGATTCGTCAACCACACCAAGCAGTTCGGCCTGACCAGGCCGCCGACGGTGACGCTCAAGCGCGGCCTGGACAACAGCCTGACGCTGTGGGCGTGGCACCAGATGGCCCTCGGCGGCGATCCCGGCGCCCGCGCCCAGTACCTGAGCCTGGACATCTTCGGCGGCGGGCGCGGCAGCATCCAGCACCAGCAACCGTTGATGAGCTACACGCTCATCAACGCCTGGTGCGCAAAGATCAACATCTCCTCGGCCAGGGCCGGTGAGGGAGTGGTCACCGAGGACGTCACCATCGCCTGCGACATGATCACCCAGGGTGACGGCGGCGGCTGACGCGGCGGCGCTCGTGCGGCGCGAACGACATTGCAGGGCACGGCAGTTCAGGGCACGTCAGTTCAGGGCAATCCGAGTGGAGAGGGGTGGCAGGCCAGATGGCGGTCGCCAGCGGCAACCCGACGGTGATGAGCGCGTCGACCTTCGTGATCCAGGTGGACGGGATCCAGGTCGCCACGTTCAGCGAACTGTCCGGGATCAACACCGAGGTCGAATCGGTGGAGTACATCTCCACCGGCCCCGGGGGAATCGTGCACACCAAGCAGTACGGCAAGACCAAACCGCCGACGGTCACGCTCAAGCGCGGCCTCGACACGCAGACGTACATGTGGTCCTGGCACCAGGCCGTGCTCCAGGGCGAGCCCACGGCCCGCAAGACCTGCTCACTGCAGCTGTTCGCGGCCTCGCAGTCGCCGAGGTCGGGGCAGCCGATCATCACCTACATCCTGGAGAACGCCTGGCCGTCGCGGCTGGAGATCGGCGGGATGAAGGCCGGCGCGACCGAAGTGGTGACCGAGACCGTGGTGCTGCACTGCGACCAGATCCTGATGCAGCCGGCCGGATGACGAACCGGACGACGCCCCGGCTGAGCAAGGAGACCCCATGCTGACGCACCCGTCCGCCGCCGACATCGACGGCGCGCCGCCCGGCTCGTCCGGGATGGTGACCCGCTACCCGTTCGTGCTGCCCAGGGGCTATCTGGACGATCAGGGCCGGGTGCACCGGGAGGGAGTGATGCGCCTGGCCACGGCGCGCGACGAGATCGCCAGCCAGAGCGATCCACGGGTCAGGCAGAATCCGGCCTACCTCAGCGTGCTGCTGCTGGCCCGGACGGTGACCAGGATCGGCTCCGCGCCGGGCGTGGACCACCTGGTGATCGAGGGCCTGTTCGCCTCGGATCTCGCATTCCTGCAGGACCTCTACCGGCGGATCAACCAGGACGGCCATACCGAGGCGGACGTCGCCTGCCCGGCGTGCGGACACGGATTCGCGGTGGACATCGCCGGTGATGCCCCGGGGGAATCCTGACGTACACGGCCGACCGCCTCTGGGAGGAGGCCGTGTACCTCGCGTACTACCTGCACTGGCCGCTACGGGAGATCCTCGACCTCGAACATCCGGACCGAGCACGGGTGATCGAGGAGATCGGCCGCATCCACGGCCGCCTCGACAGCGGCGCGGCAGAACCCGCCTTCCAGCCCTGGCCCCCGTGAGCGGCGGCCCCCTGAACGGAGAGGAGACGAGATGCGTTGGCTGCCCCGGCGTCGCCACCGCGAGACCCGCGACGCCCGGCCCGACCTGGGCCTGCCGCCTGGCCCCGCGCCCTGGCGACGGCTGCCGCCGCTCGCCCCGACCGTCCAGCGGCCCCCGCTCACCGCGGCCGCCTCGATGGGCGTCTTCGCCGCCGAGCGCGTCCGCCCGCTGATCCACCCGCCGGAGCGCGCCCGCCGGGCGCCACGCCCCGCGGTAAGCCCCGCGGTAAGCCCCGCGGTAAGCCCCGCAGTAGGCCCCGCGGTCCGTCAGGGCACTGACGATACCGGCGGGACGGCCGTGGAGCCGCTCACCGGCCGCGTGACGGGGCTGGTCGCGGTCCGTACCGAAGCGGCCCCGCAGCCGGTGCGGCCGTCGGAGCCGCGGCCGGTCGCGCCACCCCTGGGCCGGGCCCGCACGCGTCGGCAGGAGCCGGTACCGGACCGCCCCGCGATGCCCGCGACACCGCCTGCCGCGCCACGGCTCGCCCCGCGCGTGCTGGACGCCCCCGGGCCCCGGCCGAGCCTGCTCCAGGCCACCGACGCGTACCTGGGCGACCCGCTGCCCGAACCCGCGCCGGCCGCGCCCGCCACCGCCGCAGCCCCCGCCCCCGCTCCGGACTCGGACTGGCTGCGCATGATCGAGTCCTACCGTCCGCCGTGGGCATCGGCAGCCTCCGCGCCCGTGCCGCGGGCAGGCGGGCTGCCGATACCCGAGGCCGGTGCCTCCTGGTCCAGCGAGGCGGTGGCCGCACCGCCGCCCCTGCCCGCAGCCGAAGCGCGCCCCGAGGCGCCGAGGCCGACGCGCCGGGCCTCCCTGGCCGAAAGCCGACGGCTCGGCCTCGGCACTCCCCTGCGGCGGCCCACGCCGCCCGACGCCGGGCCCGCGCAGGCGGACCCGCCCAGGCCCCCTTCACCCGAAGCTGAAGCTGAAGCGAGCACGGACGCAGACGCAGACGCAGACGCAGACAGGCCACCGCACCAGCCGCCCGCCCCGGAAGCGCCCGGGCTGGGCCTCGCCGACCCGATCGACCGGCCGCCCGTGCGCCCGTCCACCGGCGCGCCGCCCGCCCCCCGGTCGGCGCGTCGACGCACGCCGCCCGCACCGGCGGAGCCGGAACCCGTTCCCCCGGTCCCGGCCGCCGAGCCGGACGCCCCCACCGAGCCGTCTGCATCCACCGAGGCCGCCGTATGCCCGGCCGCGCCGCTCCCGGCCGTCCCCGTCTACCGCTTCGCACCCGGCACCCGCACCCGCACTTCCCCCCTCCGGTTGCGGCCCCGGCCGCAGAACGCCCGCGTCGAGCCCGGTCAGGCACCAACCACCGCGCCCCCAGGGCCCGTCCAGACACCCCCGACGGAACTCGCCGACGCCGTACGCCAGGTGCACCACGTGGACGTCTCCGATGTGCCGATCCATCGCGATCCCGAGGCGGCGGCCGAGGCGCAGGCGCTCGGCGCCCGCGCCTTCACCCGGGACGGCGAGGTCTTCCTGCCCGCCGCCGAGGGGCCGCTCGACCACCCCGTCGCCCGTGGCCTGCTCGCGCACGAACTCACCCACGCCGCCCAGCAGCGGACCTTCGGCGCGGCCCTCCCCCGTGAGGACTCCGACGCCGGCATCGCCCTGGAGGCCGTGGCGGTAACAGCCGAGCGCCGGGTCCGGGGCCTGGCCGCACCCCTGACGGCCGAGAGTTCCCCACCCCGCATCCCCCACACCGCGCCGGGCACCGCCGCGGAGGCCGCTCCCGAACCCGCATCGTGGTCCGCACCGTGGCCCGCGCCCGGGCGACCTGCCGCGCCGACGGGCGGGGTGCAGCGGCAGACCGGCGACGTGGCGGCCATGCCCGCGCCCGCGTATCCGCCGCCGCAGCCGGCAGCGCCACCCCTGCCCCCGGCCGCGCCCCCCACCGCATTCGTACCGGTCACGGCGCAGCCCCCGCCCCCGTCGGCCCAGGCGCCGGAACCGCCGCCCCCGGACACTCCGTCCCCCGCGCCCTTGGAGGCCGAACTGCTCCCGCTCCGGGACAGGCTCGTCGAGCTGTGCGCCCGGCGTCCGCTCGATCTGGACGACCCCAACGACATCGAGGAACTGGCCGTCCGGGTCTACCAGCGGATCCACGGACGGCTGCGGCGTGAGCTGCTGGTCGACCGCGAGCGCGCCGGACGGCTCGGCGAGACCGGGCCCTTCGGCTGGGCGAGATAGCGAGAGAGACGGGAATCGAGGGAACCATGAGCATGGCACGATCGCTGCTCGGCGCGTCCGAGCAGGCCCAGAACCTGGCCGGGCCGCTGTCGGTGGGCATGAGCCACCGGTACGCGGTACTGATCGACAACGTCGCGTACCACTTCGGCGACTGGTCCCGGGTGACCGGCCTGTCGGTGTCCTGGCAGCAGGTGGAGCACCGGGTCGGGGACCGCGGCAACCAGGTGTGGCTCTTCCCCGGCGCGACCCGGTACGAGCCGATCACGCTGAGCCGGGCGGCCGGGCCGTACTCGCGGGTGGTGCAGCACTGGCTGACGCAGACGTCCAAGAACCCGCAGCCGCAGAGCGGCACGATCCAACTGGTGGACTTCGCCGGGATCGCGATGGTCCAGTGGCGGCTCAGCGAGTTCTTCCCGATCGCCTGGTCCGTGGAGTCCTTCGACGCGGCCGGAGGCAAGCCCGCGATCGAGACGCTCCGGCTGGCCCACACCGGCTTCCTCGAAGACGACCTCAACTCCTCGGCGACGTCTCCGACTTCACCGATGATCTCCCCGTTCTGACAGTCAGAAAGGCATGGCGTCCGTGAGCATCTCGTCCTTCGCCCCGGCAGGCGGGCAGGGTGGCGGCCAACTCGGCCTCGCCCTCGCACCGCTCGGCGGCACGGCCGCGTCCACCGCGGTGTCGGCGGCGCGCGCGTCGGCCGCCGACTCCGCCTTCCGCTACTTCGGCCTGTCCATGCGCTTCACCGTCAGATTCTCCAGCAACGGCGGCATCGACTGGCTCGGCGAATGGTCCTCCTGCAAGGGGCTGCGGGTGGATTTCCGGACCGAAGCGGTGCGGATCGGCGGCGAATACGGCAACGAGGTGAAGCTGCCGGTGCAGGTGGCGTACGCGCCGATCGTTCTGGAGCGGGCGATGGAGCGGCAGAGTTCGCAGGCGCTGCAGGCGTGGCTGGGCAAGCTGGTCACCACCTGGATGCACTCCGACGACGCCGGCGCCCGGCCCCCGGAAGGCACGGTGGACATTGAGCTCCAGGACGTGCACCAGAACGTCGTCGCCGGGTGGAGCCTGCGCAACGCCTACCCGGTCGCGTGGAGCGGGCCGGTCATGGACGCCAAGCAGAACGCGGTGGCCATCGAGACATTGACCCTCGAACACGAGGGCTTCCTGCCGGGACCGGCCGCCGCAGGCGTGTAGCAGGCCCGCAGGCCGATGAAGCGCAGGCCGATGAAGCGCAGGCCGTTGAGACGCGGGCCGCTGAGACGCAGACCGTGCAGACGTAGAGAGGAGCCCGGCCCGTGAGTACCACCCCCGACCTGCTTCAGGCGCAGCGCGCCGCCCTGCCACCGGCGCCCCCGCCGGCCAGGAGCGGCAACGCCAAGCTCGGCTTGGCCGAGCCCGCCTCCGCCGCCGACTGCGTCACGTTCGACTTCAACCCGGCGACGATCGTGATCTCGCACACCGCGCCGGTGATGCCGTCCGCCGGGCAGCGCCCGACGGCCACGGAGGGCCCCGGGAGCACCGGGCCGAATGCGCCCGGCGGGGCGAACCTCGAACTGTCGGCCAAGGACGTCGACGAGTTGGAGAAGGCCAAGGGCACCACGACCATCGCCCTGCGCGCGCTGACCTTCGACGGCACGGAGGTGCCGCACACCTGCCTGAAGCTGCTCTCCTGGACCCACTTCGCCGACGTCACCGACCCGGTGTCCACCAAGCGGACCGAACTGCCGCAGCTGAAGTTCGTCTGGGGCTCGCAGATCTACCTCGTCCACCTCAACCAGGTGACGGTCGCCTACACCCGGTTCAGCAGGTCCGGGGCGCCGGTGCGGGCCACCGTCGACCTGACGCTGCACTCGATCCCGAAGGTCCCGGGGCCGACCAATCCCAGCTCGGGCGGCCTGTCGGGGCGGCGTACCCACCTGCTCACCGGGGCGGAGAGCCTGCCCGAGCTCGCCACGCGCTGCTACGGCGGGCCGGGGCGCTGGCGGGAGATCGCCGCCGCCAACGGCTTCGACGACCCGCTGCGGGTGCGGCCGGGGACGCGCGTGTACCTGCCGGGCGCGCAGGAGGGCGGGCGATGAGCACGCCGCATGCGCCGGGTGCCACGCTGTGGCCGACGGTGCTGGTCGGCCCGGAGGCGGGCCGGGCGCTGTCAGGGGTCGCCGCGAGCTGCCTGGTGCGCGCCGAGGTGGACACGCAGCTGCGGTTGCCGTCGATGTTCGCGCTGGCCTTCGAGGACCTCACCGGCGCCGCGCTGGACCAGGCCGGGCTGGACATCGGAGCCCGGGTGCAGGTGCTGGCCGCGACCGGGCCGGGCGGTCGGCTGATCGTCGGCGAGGTGACCGCCGTCGAGGGCTACTACCAGGGCACGGTCGGGCGCACCGTGGTGCGCGGCTACGACCTCTGTCACCGGCTGCAACGGGCGCGCAGGACACGGTCGTTCGACGACATGACGGATACCGACATCGCGCTGCGGATCGCCCGGGAGGCAGGGCTGCCGGTCGGCAGCTTCACCGAGACCGAGACCGTGCACCAGCACCTGCTGCAGTGCAACCAGACCGACTGGGAGTTCCTGGCGCAGCGGGCGGGCGAGATCGGTTTCGAGTTCGGCATGGCCGACGGGCTGGTCCACTTCCGCCGGGCGTCCGCGCTCGCGGAGTCCGACGAGGGCCTGCCGGAGCTGTCGATGCCGGGCGCGCTGCTGCGCTTCGAGCCGCGCGTCACCGCCGGGAACCTGACCCCCGACGTCGAGGTGCGGGTCTGGGATCCGCTGCGGGGGTCGCTCTCGGCCGCGCCGCCGGTGCCGACGTACTCCGCCGCCGCCTCCGCGGCGCGGCCGCAGGCCCTGGCCGAGGTGGCGGCGCTGTTCCGGGCGGCCGAGGACGATCCCGAGGGCGCGGCGGCGGACGGTCAGGGCGAGGAGGCCGGAGAGGGCCTGGGGCCCCCGCCGAGCCCGACCGCCTTCGTGGTCAGCGGCCTGCCGGTGGCGGACGCCGAGGTCGCTTCGGCGGCGCTGGCCGAGGCCGTGGGCGGGACCTTCGCCGAGGCCGAGGGGGACGCAGTGGGCGATCCGGCGATCCGGGCCGGCGGCACGGTCCGGGTCTCCGGCATGCCCGGCCGCTTCCCCACCGCGTGGCTGGTGACCCGGGCCCGGCACGTGTTCGACCTGGCGGAGAACGGCTACCACACCGAGTTCACCGCGGGCGGGCGGCACGATCGCTCGCTGCTCGGCCTGGCCTCGGCCGGCGGCGCGAGCCCGGTGCGGATTCCCGGCCTGGTCTGCGCGATCGTCGACGACATCGGCGACAGCCACGGCCGGGTCCGGCTGACGATGCCGTGGCTGTCGCCGGACGTGCGCACCGACTGGGCCCCGGTGGTGCAGTTCGGCGCGGGCCGGCGCAGCGGTGCGATGTTCCTGCCCGAGGTCGGCGACGCGGTCCTGGTGGGCTTCGAGTTCGGCGATCCGCGCCGCCCGTACGTGCTCGGCGGGCTCGTCACCGAGCACAGCGGGTACAGCCTGGGCGGCAGCGCCGTCCGCCAGGGGCCGGGCGGCGCGGACTCGTCGGTGGCGCGCCGAGGCTTCGTCTCGGCGTCGGGCAACCGGCTGGTCTTCCACGACGAGATGGGCGACGCGACCGGCGAGGACGCGAAGCCGGAGCAGTCGCAGATCGTGCTGGGCAGCGGCGACGGCACGTTCGGCCTCGGCATCGACGTCGTCCAGGGCTCGTTGGAGCTGAGCTGCGCGCCGACCGACCCGGCCGGGCAGCTCACCATCCGCTGCGGCCAGGCTGGGACAGTCAACATCGTGACCGGGCCCGGCGGTTCGGTGACCATCGACGGCGGCGACGCGCTGACGCTGAAGTCGGCGGGCTCGCTCACCCTGCAGAGCCAGGGCACGGTCTCCGTGTCCGGCGCGTCCATCGCGCTGGGCGGGTGACGGCGGCGATGAGCGACTTCATCGGTACCGGCTGGCTGTTCCCGTTCTCGGTGGAGCCCACCGGCACGGTGGCCATGGCCTCCGGGACGGCCAAGCTGGAGCAGGCGATGCGGCTGATCCTGGAGACCTATCCCGGGGAGCGGCCGATGCGTCCGCGTTTCGGCAGCACCCTGCGCGACTACGTCTTCGGCGGGGCCGGCGTCCACCAGACCGCCGAGATCGCCGACGTGGTCAAGGACGCGATCGAGCAGTGGGAGCCACGGGTGGACGTGGCCGAGGTGGACGTGTACCCGGACGCGGAACGGCCCGGCCTGCTCTTCATCGACATCCGCTATGTGGTGCCCGGCACCAACAGCCCGCGGAACCTGGTCTTCCCCTTCTACACCATCCCCGAGCACGAAGAGGGCGAGTACTGAATGCCCCTGCCTGTCCCCGATCTCGACGACCGCCGCTTCCAGGACCTGGTGGACGAGGCCAAGCGCCTGGTGATGCGGCGCTGCCCGGAGTGGACCGACCACAACGTCTCCGACCCGGGCATCACCCTGATCGAGACCTTCGCCCAGATGACCGACCACCTGCTCTACCGGCTCAACCAGGTGCCCGACCGGCTGTACGTCACCTTCCTGAACCTGATCGGCCTGCGGATGCTGCCGCCCACCCCGGCGCGCACGCCCGTCACCTTCTGGCTCTCCAGCCCGGCCCGGGCGCGGCTGACGATCGCCGCCGGCACCCGCGTCGGCACCCTGCGCACGGCCACCGCCGAGTCGATCGTCTTCACCACCCGGGCGGACCTGGCGGTCGTGCCCTGCTCGCTGGCCGGGATCAGGACCCCCGCCGATCCGGAGCCCGACGCCGGCCCGCCGCCGACGGACGACCCGCGGCCGGAGGACGGCGGCCCGACCGCGGACCGCTCCCGGCTGCTGGCGGACGGCCGCCCGTTCCCGGCGTTCCGGCAGCGCCCCGGCATCGGCGACGCGCTGCTGGTCGGCCTCTCCGAACCGGTCCCCGGGTGCGTGGTCCGGCTCGGCTTCCGCGGCCGGGTGGAGGGCGTCGGGGTCAACCCCAAGCACCCGCCGCTGACCTGGGAGGCGTGGACCGGCGACGGCTGGGCCGCGTGCGAGCCGGGGCTGGACGAGACCGGGGGCCTGAACACCTCCGGCGCGATCGTGCTGCACATCCCGGCCGGGCACCGGGCGAGCGTGGTCGACGGCGACCGGGCCGGCTGGATCAGGGCCCGGGTGGTCGAGCCCGAGGAGGGTCAACCCCCTTACCGGGACTCGCCGGTGGTCGACGGACTGACCGTGTGCACGGTCGGCGGCACGGTCGAGGCGGTGCACGCCGAGCCGGTCGGGCTGGAGCAGCTGGGGCAGGCCGAGGGCGTGCCCGGCCAGCAGCTCCCGCTCCGGCACAGCCCGGTCCTGGCCGGCTACGGCCCGCCGGTGGTGGAGACCAGCTCGCCGGAGGGCTGGCTGGAGTGGACCGAGGTCGAGAACTTCGCCGACAGCGGCCCGCAGGACCGGCACTTCGCGCTGGACGCCGTCTCCGGGCTGGTGCTGTTCGGCCCTGCCGTCCGCGAGGCCGACGGCAGCCTGCGCCACTACGGCGCGGTGCCCGAGAAGGGCGCCGAGGTGCGCATCCGCGGCTACGCCACCGGCGGCGGCGCGCGCGGGAACGTCGCGGCCGGATCGGTCTGCCGGCTGAAGTCCTCGATCCCGTCGGTCTCCGCCGTGGAGAACCGGCGCCCGGCCCAGGGCGGGGTGGACGGCGAGACCCTGGACGAGGCCAAGGACCGCGGGCCGCTGCTGGTGCGCACCCGCAGCCGCGCCGTGACCGCCGAGGACTACGAGATCCTGGCCCGCGAGGCGGCGCCGGAGATCGCCCGGGTGCGCTGCGTGCCCACCGGCCGCGACCCGGCCGAGGCCGGGGGCGTGCGGGTGCTGGTCGTCCCGGCCGCCGCCGCGCCCGACGGCCGGATCCTGTTCGAGAACCTCGTCCCGCCGGAGCCGACGCTGAGCCGGATCGCCGCCCGGCTCGATCGCGCGCGGGTGGTGGGCACCCGCGTCGTGCTGGAGCCGCCGCTCTACCGCGGCGTCACCGTGGTCGCCCGGCTGGTGGCCCGGCCGCGGGTGAACGTCGAGCGGGTCCGCGAGGACGCGCTCGACATCCTCTACCGCTACCTCAGCCCGCTGCCCGGCGGCGGCCCCGAGGGCGCGGGCTGGCCCTTCGGCCGCCCGGTCCAGGCGGGCGAGATCTTTGGCCGGATGCAGCAGCTGCACGGCGTCGAACTGGTCGAGGACGTCCGGCTGTTCTCCGCCGACCCGGTCTCCGGCGTGCGCGGCAAGGAGGTCCGCCGGATCGATCTGGACCCGAACAGCCTGGTGTACTCGTACGAGCACCAGGTCAGGGTGGAGGCCCACTGATGCGGCGAGCCGTGGCGGGGCTGGACACCCCGTACCCGATCGGCAGCCTGCTGCCCGCGGTCTTCCAGGAGGACCCGGGGGCCATGCGCTGGACCGGTGCCCTGGACGAGGTGCTCGCCCCGGCCATCTCCACCCTGGACTGCCTGGCCGCCTACACCGATCCCATGCTCGCGCCCGACGACTTCGTCCGCTGGCTCGCGGGCTGGCTGGGCACGGTCCTGGACGAGAACTGGCCGCTGGAGCGGCAGCGGGCGGCGGTGGCGCACTCCGTGCCGCTCTACCGGCTGCGCGGCACCGCCGAGGGGCTGCGCATCCTGATCGAGCTGGTCACCGGCGGGGAGGTGGACCTCGCCGAGAGCGGCGGCGTCCGCTGGTCGGCCGCCCCGAACACCCCGCTGCCGGGCGAGCCGGTGGCCCGGCTGGCCGTCCGGGTGACGCTGCCCAAGGGGGCGTCCGTGGACGTCGCGGCACTGGAGGAACTGATCGTCGCGGAGAAACCCGCGCACGTACCGCACGGGTTGGAGGTCGTGGAGAGATGATCGTGTGTCGCACGTGCGGATTCCGCAACCGGGTGGAGGACGCGTTCTGCGGCTCCTGCGGGGGCTTCCTCGAATGGACCGGGGAGAAGCAGGCCCCGAAGATCGCGCAGGCCGTGGTCCAGGAGATCGAGCTACGGCAGGAGCAGGCGGCTGCCGAGCCGCGGCCCGGCCTGCTGCAGCGCGTCATCCAGGGCACGAACACCTTCATCGCCGGGCCGAGGCCGGAGCCCGCGGAGGCGGACGAGGCCGCCGGAGGGGGCAGCAGGCCCCGCCCGCCGGGTCCCGACGGGGCGCCGCAGCGCCGCCCCCGCCTCCCGCTCCGCCGCGCCCGGGAGCCGGCGCACCCCCACCCCCTCCCGCTCCGCCGAAACCCAAGCCCAGCGCAGCCACCCCTGCCCCGCCACCACCACCCACAGCCCGACGCACCACACCCGCACCGCCGCCACCACCGCCACCACCGCCACCACCGCCACCGCCACCGACCCGGAGCGCGGCCACGCCGCCACCGCCACCACCACAGCCCTCGGCCCGGAGCGCGGCCACGCCACCGCCGCCACCGGCACGACGGAGCACCGCCACGCCACCGCCACCCCCACCGCCCGCAGCGCGGAGCGCAGCCACACCGCCGCCGCTGCCACCAACCCCACTGACGGCCACTCAGAAAAGCTCAGCAGCCCTGGTGGCGCCCGTCGAGCCCGCCGGCCCCGCGTCCGACACCGTGCCGGAGCCGTCGACGCAACCGTTGCCGCCGGAGGCGGCTGCGGCGGTGGAGGACATCCGCGAGCAGGCGCCGCGGTCGGCGCGGGCCAAGGCGGTCGCGGTGACCAGGACCGCGCCGAGCCATCGGCTCCAACCGGGCGATCTGGTGTGCGGGGCCTGCGGCGAGGGCAATCCGGGCACCCGACGGTTCTGCAGTCGGTGCGGTGCCTCACTCGTCGAGGCGGTGCAGGTCAGGGAGGCGTGGTGGCGGCGGTTCCTGCCCCGGCGCGGGCCACGGGTGGTCGCGCTCGATCCGGGTACGGGCAGCGGCGCTGCGCGCGGCTCGTCCGCCGCACGGCTGGCCGAGCCCCGCTTCGACCTGAAGTTCGTGCTCCGGCAGACCTACCGCAAGGTCCGCGTCGTCGGCGCGGTGGCGCTCCTGTGCGCCGGCACGCTGTACGGCGTGTACCCGCCGTTCCGCAACACGGTCGACGGCCGGGCGCGGAACCTCAAGGCGCAGGTCACCGACACCATCGGCGACCACCTCTCGCCCGTCCACGCCGTCAGCGTGACGGCCAACGTCTCGGAGCGCGGCTACCCCGCACTGAACGCGGCGGACGAACTGCTCAACACGTACTGGCTGGCGCCCTGGTCGACGTCGTCGGAGCCCACGCTCACGTTCGACTTCGCCCACCGCGTGACCCTGCGGAAGGTCATCCTGCATCTGGGCGCGAGCAACGCCTACATCCAGGACGGCAGGCCCAGCGAGCTGCGGCTGACGTACTCCAACGGTGAGTCGTTCACGATCATCCCGCAGGACACCTCGCAGGCGCAGACGTTCACCATAAGCCATGCGGATCTCATCACCAGCATGCGGGTCGAGGTCGGCGCGGTGTATCCGGGCGGCAGCGGGTCAACCGTCGCCACCGCCGAGATCGAGCTGTTCGGCTTCACAACGTGACCGGGGAGGACGCGTGGCAGACTTCGTCATCAGGGCCGGGGACCTGCTGGAGGTGACCGTCCCGGTGCCCGCGGTGGTGCCCGCACTGGAGGCGCCGGTACCGCTGACGGGTTCGAGCACCGACGTGGTGGTCGGCGGCCTCCCGGTCTGCCTGCAGGGCGACGAGCTGCCGATCGTGCTGCGTACGCCGCTGGTGTACACGGCACCGCCGTTCACTGTGCCCGGCACGGGAACGCTGGTGCTCACCCTGCTGCCGGGGAACCTGACCCGGCAGACCACCAACGGCGGCAAGCCGATCCTGCTGGCGGGCGGGTCGTTTCCGGCGGTGTTCACGGTGGAGACGCCGGCCACCATGCCGACGGCGGCCGGCCCGGTGCCGGACCAGGAGGTGGAGAAGCCGGGCACGGCCCGGTTCATCACCACCAACGTTTCGGTGAAGGCGGGTTGAGGGCGCCGGCTCAGCCCTGCGGCGGAGCCTGCCCGGCCCGGGGCCGGGACGCCGATTCGGTCAACGTCCGCCGCTCCCAACGTCGTACGCCCGCGCCGGTCCCAACTGCTTCGGCTGCTGACCCGGTTGCCGTGCCGGCGGCCGCGGCGGCCGGGGTGGCAGCCGGTCCGGCGGGCACCCGGCTTGCGCCGAGCACGAGTTCGCGGGCGGGCGAGGCCAGGTCGGTCACCAGCGGCGGCACCACGGGGGCGACCAGTTCCAGCACCAGGTGCGCGCGCGGGGTGATTCCGAAACCGGACCACAGGCCCGCGGCCGAGCGGCCGGGCTCATCGCCCCCGCAGCGCACGAAGGACGGGAGCCCGGCTTCGGCCAGGGCTCCCGTCAGGTGGTCGTCAGCGAGGGTGTCCGCGGTGCTGCAGGCGTCGATCAGCAGCCCCAGCAGGCCGTGCTCCTCCATCGTCTGCCGGGATCTGTCCGGTGCGGCGGCCGGGTCCGCCCAGGCGGTCACCGTGTAGCTGACCCGGTAGTGCCGCGCGGCGGGCTGCGTGCCCAGCAGCCGCCCCTCGGTGTCGCGCACCTCGGACCAGCCGGAGGCGGGCTGCTCCTGCCCGTCCCGGCGGATGTCGCCGAGGAACAGGCTGACGAACGGTGCACCCGCCGCCTGTTCCTGCCAGGCGGCGCACGGCGCGTCGAACCTGACGCCGGTGCCCGGCGGCAGGACGCTCCCCAGCCAGTTGGCCAGCGAGAGATCCGCGTCCCGCAGCATGCTCATCGGTCCTCTCGTGTGTCCTGCACCGCACCGGTCGCCGGGCTCAGGCCCGGAACAGTTCGCCGATGTCGCGCTTCACCCAGAACTTCTCGGTCTGCCGGCCGATGCCGTACTCCGGCGCGTGCGGACCGTCCGGCAGGTCCATGAAGTGGCCGATCCGCCACTGGCCGCCGCCGGCAAGGAAGCCGATGTAGGTGCAGGCACGTTCCGGGCTCACGATGGCGTGCCAACTGCCGCTGATCACCGTGTCCTTCTCCTTGATGGAGGTGCCGTCGACCAGCGAGACGCCGCTCCAGTCGACGAACGAGTCCCGGTGCAGGTCGCGCGCGTGCCACTCCTTGGTCTGCGGGTTCCACCGCCCCCAGACCATGACGCCGTCGAATTCCAGTGCGGCGTAGACACGGTGGGTGGCCGGGTCGCCGTCCAGGGTGCTGCGGGTGCGGTCGGTGGCGACCACCCGGTGACCGTTGACGGTGGTCGGCACCTCGCCGGCGTACCGGGCCGCGTCCACCGGCAGCGGCGGCGGGCTCTTCCTGCGGGACTGCTCCAGCACGAAGCCGAGCGGCAGTTGGGCGAGGTTGATGCCGGTGAGCTTCTCGGCGAGCGCGTCGCCGGAGAAGTACTCGGCGGGGGTGATGGTGCAGTGCTTGAGCACCCACGCCGTGATCGGCGGGACGATGATGCGCTCCAGCATCTGCGAGAGCGCCCACGGGTCGAAGGCGAAGCCACTCGATGCGCCGTCCTCGCCCCCTTCGGCCTCCTTGCCCGGGGTGTAGAGGAACCCGGCGATGTCGGTGGGGGTGCTCAGGTCGGCCATCCGGTCGGCCAGGCCCTCGGCGATCTCCACCGTGTGGTCGTCGAAGACCTTCTTCAGCGCCGGTTCGAGCGCCGTCCGGACGCTGTCGGTGCCGTGCCTCCAGCACTCCTCGACGTCGGTCCAGAAGGCCCTCTCGCCCCCCTGCTTCGGCGGGATGGGCAGCTTCCCCTGCAGGCGCTCCTCCTCGATCTTCTTCTGGGCGAGTTCCGCCCGCCGGTTCAGGAGTTCCTCGACCACGGCCTTGATGGGCTCGGTCACCACGCCGAAGACCTTCATCACCGTCTCGCCCACCCCGGGCGGAGCCGCGAGCAGCCCGCCGGAGATGGTCACGCCCAGCACGCTGATGAAGGTCTCCAGCGCGACCTTCTGGTTCTCCTGCACCCGCAGGAACAGCAGGTCGGGGCGGTTGTTGTACTCGGCGAAGAGGCTGCCGGCGGCCTTCTCCGTCCGGAACCTGCCGATGCCGGCCTTCACCGCGGACTCGGTGGCCAGCTTGTTGCCGACGATATTGACGAGTTCGGCGACCCGCACGAAGAAGCCGGTGGTGTTGCTCTCCTTGAGGATGGTCTCCGTGGTGCTGACGCCGGCCTGGGCGATCACCTTGAGCCCCCGCAGGTTGGCCTCGGTGACATTGTTGGCGAACACGTAGGCATCGATCAGGGCCGTTTCGAAGGTGAGCGTCATGTCCTTGTACGCGTCGGCCGTCGCCATGGACATCCGTGCCCGGTCCGGGAAGTACTCCGCGATGACGCCGTGGGCCTCCCGCATGGCCCCGATGATGCGCTGCTCGTGCTCCTCGTCCGACAACGTGTGCGCCTCGTCGGCGGCCAGGGCGTCCTCGATCGCGGTGCGGGAGCTGCCGAGCACAGTGCCGTACTTCTCGAACTTCCCCTTCAGCCTGGTCAGTTGGCGCTCGCCGTCGACGAACACCAGCGCCTTGGTGGCCAGCGCGCCCTGGATGAACTCCAGGCCCCTGAACAGGGCGACCTGTTCGAGGATCCTGTCGATGGCGGTGGTCTGCGCCGGGATGCCGTCGCTGAGCACGCCGATGGCGTCGCACAGCTCACGAGCCTGGCGGCGCAGGCCCGCACCGGTGCTGTCCTTCATGGCGCGGGCGATCTGCTCGCCGAAGATCCGGGCGACCTCGGTGCGCGCCTCCTCCTTCGCCTTCTCCCGCACCCCGGCCGTGATCTTCTCGGAGATCCGCTCGGCGTAGGAGTCCAGCAGGATCGCGGCGTACTTCTTGACCAGCACGTCCCAGAACGTGGGGTGGAAGACGAAACCCTTGCTGGTGTCCTCCAGCCGGACGAAACGGTGGCCGATGCCGGCAATGGCGTCCTGCAGGGCCTCCTGCTGGACCATCCGGTCGAGTTGGGCCTTGGTCTGGTTGAAGCTGGCGACCAGCTTGTCGTGTTCGGTCAGGGGCGTGCCCCGGCCTTCGATCGCGCCTTCAAACGGCATGGTGCACACTCCTTGGAACGGCTGGGAGAGGTTTCGTCGGCCGCGGTCGGCCCCGGGTCAGTCCTGGTACGCCTGGACCAGCCGCAGCAGGTCGCTCAGCTCCTGTTCGCTGAAGTCCTCGGACGCCTGGAGCAGGCTGTCGAACTGCGGCGCCTGGGTGTCGATCATCGTCTGCGCCAGCACCTGGAAGAACATCTGCCCGGCGGGGCTCTCCAAGAGGCTCTCGGCCTCCTCGGCGGAGAGGTCGGCGTCCGGTTGGAAGACCCGCTGGTCCAGGCCGCCGGAGACGGCGTCGAGCAACATGCCGGTCTGCGCGGGCGGTTCGGTCTCGGCGGTCACCGGGCCCTCCTGCGCGAGGAGTTGGTCGTAGTCGTCGTACCAGACGGCCGCGTCCGGGGAGGCACCGAACACCCAACGGCCGTCCACCAGCTTGATGAAGTGGTCCTCGTAGGGCCGGACGCTCTCCGCCTGCCCACCATCCGCGTCCGCCTCGTGCCCGGCGGTCACCGGGCCCTCCTGCGCGAGGAGTTGGTCGTAGTCGTCGTACCAGACGGCCGCGTCCGGGGAGGCGCCGAACACCCAACGGCCGTCCACCAGCTTGATGAAGTGGTCCTCGTAGGGCCGGACGCTCTCCGCCTGCCCACCATCCGCGTCCGCCTCGTGCTGCCGGTACCGGTCCTCGATGGTCTGCCAGTCGGCGGCGTCCGGGCCGGAGCCGTAGAGCCACTGGAACTCGTCGGAGCCGGGGAGCCTGGCGTACCGGCGGTACTGCGTGCCCTCGACCGGGTCCGCCGGGTCGTGGTCCGGGTTGGGCTGCGGCCGGGCCTGCTCCTCCTCCGCCCGCCAGCGCTCGACGACCGGGCCGAAGGCGTCCACGAACAGCTCCAGCTCACCCTGTCCGGCGTCGTCCCTCAGCGAGGAGACGATCAGCCGCCCGGCCTCCGGGTCCACCCACACGGCCAGGCACTCGGCGACCCAGTCGTCCTCCTGCTGGAACCAGTCGACCACGTTCTGGAAGACCAGCGGGACCAGTTCCTCGTCGAGCCGGGCCAGGTCCTGGCTCCTGGCGACGTGCGCCAGCCGGGCCGGGCTGTCCTCCCCCGCCTCCCCGGCCGGGAGCCGCGGCCCGGCCACCAACTCCTTGAGGAGCGGCACGAGCGGAATCAACTGCTGCTTCATCGGTACCTCCTGGGCCGGACGCTGATCGCTGCTCCGGACGTACGGGTGCGGCTGGTGCGGGTCCTGTCGGCGCGGTTCGGCGCGGGTGTACGGGGCGGCCGGGGCGTACGGGCGCGGCGGGCGTTCACGCCGTGAGCTCCGTGACAGGCACCGCCGCGGCCGTGCCGAGGAAGCCGCCCACCGCGGAGCGCCCGCTCAGCACATAGCCCAGCGCCGCCGCGTGCATCGCCTCGACCGGCGCGATGGTCGCGGCCGCGAGCACGGAGGGCCCGGGGCCCGCCAGGCTGCCGGCCGCGGCCAGGTGGGTCTGCGCCGCCTGGTTCTCCAGGCGCTGCACAACGGCCACGATCCCGGCGACGCTGGTGGCCGCACCGATGGCGTCCATCAGTCGCGCGTGCCCTGCCAGCGGGGTGCCGGTGACGGCCGGCCTGCGGGCATCGCGCAGGATCGCGTTCCAGGTGACGGCGTGCTGGGCGTGGTGGTCCATCGCGGTCCGCACGAAGGCGTCCAGCGCGGGCACCGCCGGGCCCAGCCTGCCGGACCGCAGCGCCGCCTGCACCGATCGGTAGGCGTTCACCGCCTGGTTCTCCAGGGCGGCGGCCAGGGCCACGGTGCGCAGCTCACCGGTGTACGGCGGTGGCGCGGGGTGGCTGCCGCTGCACGCGTCCAGCGCCAGCCCGGCCCCGAGGACCGCGGCGCAGCGCACGAAGGACCGCCGGGAGGGCGGGAGGGCGCTCATCGCACCCTGCCCTCGTCGATGGCGGAGGCGTCCGCGGTGGGGTAGGCGGCCTGCGGGATGCCCGCCGTGCCGGCCGCCGCCGGGACCGCCCGCGCGGCGGCGGGCGTCGCGCCGGGCTCGGCGTGGCCGCCGTCCAGCAGGGTGCGGACGATGAGCAGTTCGGAGCCGTGCTGTGCCTCGACCGAGGCGACGTTCACCAAGAGCGCGCGCAGGTCGGCGCCGTCGGCGAGGGTGGCGAAGCGGGTGCAGGTCTGGGCGTTGACGTCTTCCAGCTCGGCGAGCAGGTCCACCAGCGAGGCCGGGTCGGTCGTCCCGGCCAGTCTGCGGGCCACGGTCGCGGCGTACCGCGTGTCGGCGGCGTGCTGCTGGGCCCCGCCGGCCCGGGTCACGGCCTGGTTGAACGTCCGGGCGTGGGAGTGGTGGTGGGCCAGGTTGCGGCTGACCAGCGCCCGCAGCTGGGCACTGCCGCGCTCCACGCAGGGCAGGCGGGCCGCAGAGGTGTAGGAGGCGACGGCGAGGTTCTCCAGGGCTGCGGCCGTCTGCAGCACCAGCACCGCGAGCGGGGCCTCGGGGGCGGCGGCGCGGTCGGGGTGCCGGTCATGCGGTGCCTCCACTGGTCGTGGTCGGGGCGGCGGTGGGCGAGGTCGGGCTCGGGCTGGGCGCGGGCGCGGGCTGGGTGGTGATCGACTCCCGGTAGTGGACGATGATGGTGTTCTGACCGTCCTCGGGATCGGTGGCGGTGACCGTGACGGTGAAGTCCGGTGTCCCGGCGGCGAGATGACCGAGGTCGCCGCTGACCACGCCGGTGCCCGGGTCGATCTGGTCGCAGGTGCCGGAGGTGTCGCACGGCAGGCCGGTGGCGGAGTACGTGTACACGGCTCCGCCGTAGCCGCCGGCCGGTGTGCCCACGGTCGTGGCGAAGCCCTTCAGCGGGGTGCCCCCGGTCTGGGTCGGGGTGGCCGTGTTGAACTCCACGGTCAGCGGCGGCACGGCCGCGGTGAGGTTCAGCGTGGTGATGGCGGATTCGCCGAGGGCGTCCGTGACCATCACCTGTTCCCCGTCGAAGGTGTCCGCGGCGCAGCTGGTCTGCACCGTCTGCTCCGATCCGCTGGAGGGCAGGTCGGTGGAGGTCTCGCCGGTGCACGGCCCGTCCGGGGTGCCGGTGACCACACCCGTGGAGGGGCTGACCGACATCCAGCCGGGCGCGCCCCCGCCCAGGGTGAAGGTGTACGGCGCCACGCCCGCGCTGGGTTGCACGGTCCCCTGGAACGCGGTGCCGACCGTGCCGCTCCAGGTGTAGGAGCCGGGCACCGTCAGCGGGTTGACGACGGTGATGGCGAGCTGGGTCTTGGCGGTCACCGCGAAGTCGGTGGCGTCGCTCACGGTGAGCGTGAACTCGTACGTCCCGGCGGACGATGTGGCCTCGCCGGTGATCGCCCCGGTGGCGCTGTCGACCTTCAGGCCGGTCGGCAGCGCCCCGTCGGTCACCGACCAGCTCTCGTGCCCGGAGCCGCCGTCGACGTCGATCGGGACGACGCCTGCGTAGGGGAAGCCGACGGCCGCCTCAGGGATGGCCGGCTCCTGGAAGCTCAGCGGCTCCACCACGGTCATGGTGGTCGTCAGGCTCGCGGTCTGGGCCGGGGGCCCGGAGTCGGCCACGGAGATGTCGAGCGGCACGGTTCCGGTCGACACCGGCGTACCGCTGATGACCCCGGTGGCGGGGTTCAGGCTCAACCCGTCCGGCAGCGTGCTGGCCCCGGACGACCAGGTGTACGGGGGTGTGCCGCCGATCGCGGTGAGGACCTCCGAGTACGGCTGCCCGGTCAGGGCGTGCGGCAGCGAGACCGTGGTGATCTTCAGCGATCCGACCACGGTGAGCGTCAGGGATTCGTCGGTGGTCAGCGGGGGTGCGCTGGAGTCGGTGGCCTGCACGCTGAACGGGAAGCTGCCGGTCGCGGTCGGGGTGCCGGTGATGGCGCCGTTCGGCGCGAGGCTCAGGCCGGCGGGGAGCGTCCCGGTCAGCGTCCACACGTACGGCGCGGACCCTCCGGCCGCGGTCAGCTGTGTCGTGTACGGCAGGCCGATCGCCCCCTGGGAGACGCTCGACACGGTGGCGGAGAAGCCGGTCACCGCCTCCACGGTGAAGACCTGCGAGGAGGTGAGGGCCGGTTTGCCGGAGTCGGTGGCGCGCACCGTGAACGTCGAGGAGCCGTCGTTGCGCGGTGTGCCGCTGAGCACCCCGGACGTCGAACCGAGCGTCAGCCCGGCGGGCAGCGAGCCGGAGGAGACGGACCAGGTGTACGGCTGGGTGCCGCCGAAGGCGGTCAGGGTCTGCGCGTACGGCGTGTCGGTGACCGCGTCCGGCAGGGTCAGGGTGTTGATCAGCAGCGGTTTGGCGACGGTCAGCGTCAGGTGCTGGGTGGCCGACTGCCGGGGTGAGGCCGAGTCGGTGACCTGGACGGTGACGCCGTAGCCGTCGGCCAGGTCGGGGGTGCCGCTGATCGCCCCGGTGGCCGGGTTGAGGCTCATCCCGCCCGGGAGCCCTCCCTGCCCGGGCACCAGCGACCAGCTGTAGGGGGCGGTGCCGCCGACGGCCATGAGCGTCTGCGTGTACGCCGTGCCGGTGGTCGCCCCCGGCAGGGAGGAGTTGTCCACGGCCAGGGCGCTGCGCACGGTCACCTGGTACGTCTTGGCGGCGGACTGGGAGGGCGGCCCGGGGTCGGCCAGGTGCACGGCGAAGGTGCTCGTCCCCGGTGTGGTCGGGGTTCCGGTCACGGCGCCCGTCTGCGCGGCGAGCGAGAGCCCCGGCGGCAGCTGGCCGGAGCTGACCGACCAGGTGTAGCTGCCGGTGCCGCCCGCGCCGCCCAGGGGCACGGAGTAGGGCTTGCCGAGCACGCCCTCGGGGAGCGTGGCCGTGGTGACGGACACGGGGCCGACCACGTTGACCGTCACCGAGCCGGACAGCACCGCCGGGGCCGCCGGGGTCGGGCTCGGCGTGGCCGCCCCCGGGCCGGGCCGCGGTGCACCGGCCGACGGGGACGCCGACGCTCCGGGGGTGCCGGAGGCCGGGGAGGCCGTGCTGGTGGTGCCGGTCGCGGTGATGGTGGCCGTGCCCGGGCTCAGCGCGGTCACCACGCCGCTCGGCGAGACCGAGGCGACATGCGGCGCCGAGGACGTCCACACCAGCGCCGGGACGGCGCCGGCGCCGTCGGCGAAGGTGCCGGTCGCGGTGGCCGGGTCGGTCGTCCCCATGACGACGGTCGGCGAGGCCAGCTTGACGGCCAGCGCGGTCGGCGGCGCGGGTCTGGCGGCCTTGGTGGGCTTGGCGGTCGCCATGGCCTTCGCCGCGGACTTCGCCGAGCTGGCCGCGTTCTGCGCCTGCGCGGCCGCCGAGGCGGCCGAGTGCACCACCGGTTGCAGCACGGTCATCCACAGCGCGAACATCAGGCCGCAGGCGGCGACGGCGATCCCGAGCACCGGCAGCAGCCATTCGGGCAGTGTCTGCTTCTCCAGCATCACCCCCTCGGCCTTCGCCGCCTCCCCCCGCTCGGGCAGCGCGGACACCTCGAACGGCAGGGTTCGGTTCGGCCCCTTGAGGAAGGTCTTGCGCGGCACGGTCTTCAGCCGGACGAACGTCGCCGTGCCCGGCCGTGCGGTGAACACCGCGGGCCGGGTCCGGAAGCCCAGCTTGACCTCCGGGTCGTGGCCCTCGATCCGCACCTGCTCCGGCCGGTTGCCGCGGTTCTCCACGACCAGTCGGAAGCGCGCCGAGCGGCGCCCGGTGGCGTTGGTGGGCACCAGATGCGCGCCGAGTTCGGCGAACTCCCCGACACGGACGGTGCCCTCCTCGATGCAGGAGCCCTCCGGGTCCTCGGTCGACATCGCGCGCAGGCCGAACCCCAGCTCGCCCGGGGCCAGCGAGGCCGCCCGCGGCGGCTGGAAGGTGATCCGGATGCGTTCGACCGCGCCCGGCAGGAGGTTGACCTGGGCGGGTTCGACGCTAGCCCACGCGGCCGCCTCGCCGAGCACGTCGAGGAGGACCCGGTCCACCACCATGCCGGTGTTCTCCACACGCACGACGCACGCGGCCTGCTCGCCGGGCACCACCGCGACCGCGTCGCTGCCGTCCTCGAAGACGACGAAAACCCCCATCGGCCCGGTCCTTCCCTCATTCGTCGGAGCCTTGTGCTGCCGGCCCGTCGCGCCCGCGCCGGACCAGCCGAAGGGAGAGCGCACCTCGGCGCGGCGCGCGGCGCGGAACGTCCCGCCGGGCCCCACCAGCCTGTCAGCGGCCACGCCCCGGCGCCTGCGTGAACCGGCAGCGAAAAGCGCAGCCGTGGGGTGTCGGCGGCGGCCCGTCCACGTCGGTGCGGCGTTCCACTCCGCGCACCCGCCCATGCGCGATTAGGCACCGCCTAGGGGTGTCCCTAGTCGACAACACCGGGCGAAACATGGTCACTTAGGGAAGGCCGTACAGCAGCGCACACTCCGGGGCGAATCAGACTCCGGCACGGGCGCGAGATCCGGCCGCCGCGGCCGGCGTAACCGCGCCGGGCCGACCGTCTGACCCTGGGGGGTTACCTTGCAAGCCCGGATACCGGTGTCGATCCACGCCGACGACCCATTCACCCGGACGGGCCTGGCGACCGAACTGCGCCAACGCGCCGAGATCGAGCTCGTCGACCCGCCCCTGGGCGGCTCGGCCCGGGTCGTGGTCTTCGCCCTCGACACGCTGGCGGGATCGGCCTTCGACCTGATCAGGACGGTGCGTTCACGCGACGGCGCACAGGCCGTGCTGGTCGTCTCCGCCCTCTCCGACGACGACCTGTTGAACGTGGTCGAGTCAGGTGTCAGCTCGGTGGTGTGGCGGTGGGAGGCGACCGCGACCTCGCTCACCCAGGCGGTGATCCGGGCCGCCTCGGGCGACGCGGCCCTGCCCGCCGACCTGCTCACCCGCCTGCTCAAGCAGGTGGGCCGGCTCCAGCAGCATGTGCTGCGCCCGCAGGGCCTGACCCTGGGCGGCCTCTCCGACCGCGAACGCCGAGTGCTGCGGCTGGCGGCCGAGGGCTTCGACACCGACGAGATCGCGGGTGAACTGGCCTATTCCAAACGCACCGTGAGCAGCGTGCTGCACGACATCACGGTCCGCTACCAACTGCGCAACCGAACCCACGCGGTGGCCTTCGCCATCCGTGAGGGCCTGATCTGAGTGGCCGTCATATCTTTCACGGTCTTGGCTTTCTCTATCGCATTAATCGTCATCGAAGGCTTATGCCAACATAGTTGACCTTTCCCGGCTGCCGTCGTTGGATCGTGCTCCACACGAACTCACCGGTGCGGGTGTCCGGCCCGCACCGGCGCAGCACGCTCCGGCCTTGCCCACCCCCGCCCGAAAGCCGGTCACCGCATGAGCAGTCTCTCCCCCGCCCCACAGCCCGGTCGCCGGGCGGCAGCGCACGCCGCCCGGTCCGCCCCCGCGCACGAGGCCGCCGTCCTCCCGTGGCCGCACCCCCTCGGTTCGGCATCCGCACACGGTTCGGCGGCAGCGCCGGCGCCGGCGCTCGTACCCGCCTCCGCGCCCGCACTCGCGCCCGACGAGCCGGAGACGCTCGGCGAGTTGCGCACCGAGGCGCTCTACCAGGCCATCGTGCGCACCCTGGACGAGCTGCCCGAACCGAGCATGCGGCTGCTGGCCGCCATGGCCGTGGTCAAACGGGAGACGCCGCTGCCGATCCTCGCGGTCATCGCGGACGTGGCCGACCCCAGCTCCGCGCTGGACGACCTGATCGCGGCCGGATTCGTCACCTGGTTCCCGCACGGCCTCGCCGAACCGGTCGGCATGGACTCCCAGGCCCTGCGCGACGTCATCTACTGGCACCTGCCCACGCACCTGCGCCGGGCCATGCACCTGGCCGCGGCCGAACAGGTCACCGGCGTCCACGGGTTCCGGCACGCACTGCTCGGAGCCCGCCGCCGCGATCCCGAACTCGCCGCGCGGCTGGAGGACGAGGCGACGCGCTACCGCTGGGCCGGGGACACCGAGCGCGCCGGGACGCTCCTGCTGTGGTCCGCCGACATGTCGGTACACCAGCAGGACCGGGAACGGCGGCTGCTGACCATGGCCGGCTGGGGCGAGGAACTGCCCACCGCCGCGTGGGCGGCCGTGCTCAGGGAGCAGCTGACCCTGCTGGAGCCCAGCGTCGAGGGCAATCTGTTCCTCGGCCACCTCGCCGCGCGGGAGGCCCGGTACGAGACCGCCCGCGCCCTGTTCGACCAGGCCAGGAGCCTCGCGGCGGACCGCTCCGCCGCGGTGCGCGCCCGGGTCGACCTCGCGGCCGCGACCCTGCACGCCGACACCGGGGATCTGCGGGCCGAGGAGCGGATCGCCTTGGCGCTGCTGGCCCAGGAGGGGCTCCCGGAGGAGTCCCGGCAGTGGTCCGTGTACTTCGCGGCCGACGCACACGGCAGGATCCAGCAGTCGGCGGACGCCTCGCTGCGCCGGCTGGAGCTGCTCGCGCCGGAGCTCGGCGCGCCGGAGGCCCACCGGCCCGGCCACGGAATCCTGCGCTGGGCGCGCGGCATGTGGCTGGCGCAGTGCGGCCGTCCCACCGAGGCCATCGGCGATCTGCAGCGCGTGCTGCGCTGGCAGGACGGCCCGGTCGAGCCGGTCCTCCCGCTGGCGTACGCCTACCTCGGCTACGCCCTGTTCCAACTCGGCGACTGGCGGGCGGCCGTGCGCGAGGCCCAGGAGGGCATCCGGGTGGCCGAGGCGAGCAACGACCGCCGCGCCGTCATCCCGGCCGCCGCGCTGTCCGCCTGCGTCAGCGCCCTGCGCGGCGACTGGAGCGTGGCCGCCGAGCAGGTGGAGGCGGTGACCGGCGACCAGCGGGCGCTCGGCCCGGCCCGCTACGGGGTGTTCCCGGCGCTGGCCGCGGCCAGGCTGGCCCAGGCCCGCGGGGAACCGCACCGGATGCTGGCGGCGCTCGCGCCGGTGGCCGCCCAGCCGGGGCTGTTCGCGCTGTACCAGGTGTGGTGGCGTCCGCTGCACGTCGAGGCCCTGATCGGGACCGGCCGGCTGGCCGCCGCGCACACCGCTTTGGCCGCGCTGCGCACCGTCATGCCCTCCGGCCCCCGTCCGACAGCGGTCATGGCCAGGCTCGAAGCGCGGCTCGAAGCGGCCGGGACCGGCCCGGCCACGGCGGCCGACCGGCTGGCCCAGGCGGTCGAGCAGACCGCCGAGGAGGACTCGCCGTTCAGCCTGGCCCAGCTCGAACACGACTACGGCAGGCTGCTGTTGGGCTCGCGGCGGCGAAGCTCGGCGATCCGCTGGCTGCTCTCCGCGCACGGCCGCTATGTCGACCTCGGCGCGCGCCCGTTCGCGGACCAGTGCCTCAGCCTGCTCAAGGAGGCCGGCGTGCAAGTCCCCTGGGCCGGCGCCGCCGGCCAGGAGGGCGGCACGGAGACGGCAGTCCGCTCGCCCGCCGCGCTCACCCCGCAGGAGCAGCGGATCGCCCGGCTCGCCGCCGAAGGCATGACCAACCCGCAGATCGCACGCACCCTGTTCGTCAGCGCCAAGACGATCGAGTACCACCTGGGCAACGTCTTCGCCAAGCTCGGCATCGCCTCCCGCCGCCAACTCCGCACCGAACTCGACACCCTCACCGCCCACTCCCCCACCCCGAAACCCGCCGCGCACGGCTGGTGAGGGCGGGGACCGGGCGGCAGGCCGGTCGCGCCGGCCCGTCGTGGAGCGAACGGCCTGGCTCCCGGGGAGAGGGCGGCCGAGACGGCACGGGGCCTGGACGTCGTGACCGGGGCGATTACCTGCAGGGTCACCTCGGTGGAGCGCTACGCCTCCGCCGGCTGACGTCCTCGGCCGCCGGGGTGGTTGTCGGGGCTGTCGGGCGGCACCGGCTGGCCCCTGGTCTACCTGGAGCGCCCCCGGACAGGCCTGACGCCACGTCACATCTGTTCTGCGCAGCGGGGCGGCGGGGGCGGCTCAGGCGTGGGGGTGGTTGCGGTGGTGGGCGGTGGCGGCGCGGGCGAGTTCGGCGCGGAGGTCGGCGGCGAGGGGGAGGCGCAGGCGGGGCGCCAGTGCAGGACGAGGTCGATGCCGGGGCCGTCCAGCGGGACGAAGCGGACGCCGGCCGGGCTGAGCAGGTCCTCGAAGGAGCGCACCAGGACGGACACCGCGATGCCCGCCGCCACGGTGGCGAAGATCGTGGCCAGCGTCGCCTCCTGGATCGGCGCGGCGATCCCGGCGTCGGCCAACTGCTCGGTCAGCCAGCGGTATCCGACCGGCTGGACGCTGCGGCTGAAGAACACCACCTCCTCGCCGCGCAGGTCCGCGAGCCGTACCTGCTCGGCGTCGGCGAGGCGGTGGCCGGTGGAGACGACCAGGCACAGCCGCTCGTGCAGCAGGACGCGCGAGGCGAGGTCCGCCGGGGGCGTGACGATGCGGGCCAGCGCCAGGTCGACCCGGCCCTCGCGCAGGGCCCGGTACTGCTCCTCGTCGGTGAGTTCGGTGAGGGTGGTCTCCACCCCGGGGTGGCGGCGGCGGAACGCGGCCAGGGCGTCCACCAGGACGACCGGCGAGGCGCCCGGCAGGGTGGCCACCGCGACGCGTCCGATCCGGCCGTCGGCCACCTGCCGGGCGAGCCGGCTCACGTCGTCGGCCGCCTGCAGGGCCCGTCGGGCGGCTTCGACGATCACGTCGGCGGCCGGAACGACCCGCAGCCGCCGACCGACGCGTTCGAAGAGGACCAGACCGAGCTGCTTCTCCAGCAGCCGCAACTGGCGGCTCAGCGAGGGCTGGGCGATGCGCAGCCGTTCGGCGGCGGCACTGACCCCGCCCTCCTCCGCGACCACGACCAGGCTCTGCAGCAGCCGTAGTTCGACGGGGCCGTCCTCCGGTGAATCATGCATGCTCGCTATGATAGATGCCGCTTCAGGTATTGGACAGCTATACGTGCGATGCCGTTGGATCACCGCCATGACATCGTTCACGCACAGCGCCACGCCGATCAGTCCGTCGATACTCAGTCCCGAGGAACAGCAGGCCGTCTGGTTCCTGGGCGCCCTGGTCCGGTTGCGCGTGCCGGGCGCCGCCACCGGCGGGGCCCTGTCGGTGCTGGAGCACCTGGGCGAGCGCGGCTACGGCAGCCCGCTGCACCGGCACGACAACGACGAGGAGACGTTCCTGGTCCTGGACGGCGAACTGCGCGTCGAGGTCGACGGCTTGCAGCGCGCGGCGGGCCCGGGCGCCATCGCCGTGCTGCCCCGGGCGCTCGCCCACTCGTTCGTCGTCACCAGCCCCACCGCCCGGTTCCTCACCCTGCACACACCGGCCGGCTTCGACGACTTCACCGTGCGCGCGGGAGCGCCGGCCGACTCCCTCGACCACCCGCCGCTGGACGCGGCCCCGCTGGACCCGGCCGAACTGGCCAGGATGGCCTCCTTCTACGGGATCGAGATCCTCGGACCGCCCCCGGCCCCCTGACACACCCGCAGGAGCGGTGCCTCGCTCTCCCGCCCCACATCGGCGGCGGCGAACCGCGTGGCCGGTCCCAGGCCGATTCCGCTTGCGACTCCGGTGACGACGACGATTTTTCCCTGGAGTTTCATGGTGGGCCTCCTACGCGGTGAATGGTTTGCCTGCGGTCGGCGTTCACCATCGTGTCGACTCAACGACCTTCCAGAATCGGTTGTTTGACGCAATCGGCGAGCGGCCCGGGGTGGCCCCCGGGCCCGGGGATCCGTCGAACACACCCGCTGCCGGACCCGGCGACGGCGGTGCGCAAACCGGACGCAGACCCGCCCGACCTGCGGCATCGGGTCAGTGACTGCGCTGGGACCGGCGCCGACTGCGGCTCGACCGAGGCTCGCGGGCGGCTCCGGCCAGGGGCGCCGAGGCAGTCCGTGGCATGGGGCCATGACGAGACTTCAAAGCCCGCCGGATTCCGTGGATATCGCCGCCCGGGCGTGGATGTCGGCGCTCGCCCTGTTTGCGGCGGCCCAACCCGGCGGCTTTTACCGGGCCGGTGACAAAGGCACGTCCGAACTCGTCACCGGAGCGCCCGTAGCGCTGCTGAACGGTGTCATCAGCACGGCGGGCAGCGCCGACGCCGAGGAGGTGGCGGACTTCGCCGACTCCCCGCGGCTGGGCTCCGTGCCGCGGAGCGTGCAGGTCCGCGGCGAACAGGTCGCCGAGGGGATCGCGGCCGTGGCGACCGGCCACGGGCTGGAGCGGCGGACGCTGCTGCCCTTCATGGTGAAGCAGCTGGGCGACGACCTGCGCGGGCCCGAGGGCGGCGTGACGGTCCGCCGGGTCACCGGCGACGAGAGCGAGCTGTACCGGACGGTGATGGCCGCCGGCTACGGCGGGCCGGAGGAGATCTTCTTGTTCTTCACCGCCCGCTCCCTGATGGACCACGTCTCGATGCGGGCCTACCTCACCGAGGTGGGCGGCGTCGCGGTGGCCACCTCCTTCGGCATCAGGGTGGCGGACGCGGTGGGCGTCTTCAACATCGCGGTGCTGCCGGACGGCCTTCCTGCACGCCAGCCAACAGGGGGTGCCGCTGTACCAGGCAATGGGATTCCGGCTCGCCGAGAACTGGACCGTCCTCACCGCCTGACGCCGGACCGCACCGCTTCTCTGTTCGATTGCACGACCCCGGCAGTACACCGGTTCGAATTAAGGCAGAAAACAGCCCCTGGCCGGGCCTCCACAGGAAAGCCCGGCCGGGGGGTTCTCGTTCGGATCACCGAGAATTCGACCTCATATCAGCCGAAGTCGCCGAAGATGAACCCGCCCAGGTAGCGGCGCAATTGCTCCTTGGAGAGCTCACCGCTGCCGTCGGTGTCCAACTGCTGGAACGTGCCCTGGATCCGGTCCGCGGAGACGCCCCAGGCCCGGTGGTAGCGCTCGAACTCGCTCTGCGAGACCTTGCCGTCGCCGTCGACGTCGAACAGGCCGAACAGCAGGTCGGAGAAGGGCGCCAGGCTCTGCTGGACCGCGTCGGGCGCGGCCTCGGCGTAGAAGTCGACGTACTCCTTGCGGCTGATCCGGTCGTTGCCGGTCAGGCCGACGCCCTGCTGCAGCTCCTGCCACAGCGCGGTGCTCGCCTGCCGGAACTGCGTGTGCTGCGGCGAGCCGGCGGCGAAGCCGAAACGGCCCACCAACTCCTGCGCCAGGGCCTCGATGTCCTCGACGCCCAACTCTCCGTTGCCGTCGAGGTCGATCAGGTCGAATGCCTTGCTCACCCTGCTCCGCTGGCTCTCGGTCTGCGCACTCGTGGTCACTTCCGGCACCCACCCCTCTGTTTGTTCCGGGTGAACCATTCACTGGATCATAGGCACGGATCCGGGGCCGGTTCAATGGCCGGGATCGACGGACCAATGATGGCCGAATTCATTTCGGAATACCCCGCCGCGATCCTTTCCACGCGTCACTTCGGGTACTTCCGACGGCCTTTTCCCCGGAGCACAGCCCGCCCCCGCCGCCCCTTCCCGCACGCACCCCGCCCCGGAGGCCGACCGGTGGGGCCGGGCTCCGGGGCGCGCGCCGACGGGGGCGGTGCGGTCACCGGGTGTCGGGGTGGATGCCGGTGGCCCAACTGGCCAGACCGGCGATGACGACCGCCAGCGGCAGGCACACCAGCAGCTGCCCGGAGATCTGCGAGGCGGTGAGCCCGCTGGTGACGCTGACGCCGAGGAACGCCAGGTAGCTGAGGCCCATGATCACCGCGAAGGCGGCGAAGGGCCGGGGCGAGACCCGCCCCAGCAGGTACAGCACCCCCACCGCGAGCAGCGTGGCGATGCAGACGCCGGCGCTCAGCGCGCCGGTGTTGGGAAAGCCCGAATTGATGGAGTCGGAGTTCTCGAAGGCGTTCACATTGACCATGACGCGGACCAGGTAGGTGATCGCCAGCCCGGCCATCACCGCCACGCCCGAGGCGAGCAGGCCGCGTGTCATGACGAGCGCCGGGGACCACGAGGGACGCCGGGTTCCCGGCGCGGCGTTGGGAAGTGCGGTGTGCGCGGTGTCGATCATCGCGGGCTCCAGACGTCGAAGGAACCGGACCCCCTCCACCCGGTGTACCTCTCCGCGCCCGTTCCCGCCCACCCGGCTACGCCATCCGTGTCCCCGCCCTCCGGCCGTCCGGCGGTATACGCTCCCGGGCATGGTGACTGCCGAGGTGTCCTTCTTCTCCGGCCGCGACGGCGCGCGCCTGGCGTACCGGGAGCTGGGCCGGGGCAGGCCGCTGGTGCTGCTGCACGGGCTGACCGGGGACGGGACGCTGTGGCTGAGCCACGGGCAGGCCGAGGCGTTCGCGGCGCGCGGCCACCGTGTGGTCCTGCCGGACTTCCGCGGGCACGGCCGGAGCGCCAAGCCGCACGACGCCGCCGCCTATCCCCTCGACGTGCTGGCCGACGACGGCCTGGCCCTGGTCGAGCACCTGGGCCTGGACGACTACGACCTCGGCGGGTACTCGCTCGGCGCACGGATCGTGGTGCGGATGCTGGTGCGCGGCGCCACACCGGGGCGGGCGGTGGTCGCCGGGCAGGGGCTGCGCCAGGTCATGGGCTTCGGCGGCGGGGCCGGGGCGCTGCTGCGGCGGGTCTTCGCCGGTGCGGGGACGTTCGAGCCGGGCTCGCCGGAGCACCGGACCGAGCAGTGGCTCCGCTCCCGGGAGGAGGACCCGGTGGCGCTGCTGCACGTGCTGGACTCGATCGCCGCCACCCCGGCGGAGCCGCTCGGCCTGGTCCGGGTGCCGACCCTGGTGGCCGTCGGCAGCGAGGACGAACGCGCCGACTCCGCCGACGAGTTGGCCACGGCGCTGGCGCACGGCCGACGGGCCGTGCTGCCCGGGAACCATGCGACGGCGGTCACCACGCCGGAGTTCGTCACCGCCGTCGCGGACTTCCTCGCCGGGCAGCAGCAGCCGTAGCCGTAGTGGCGGCAGCCGCCCGGCGTCGTCAGTGCGCGTCGCCCTCGCGGGGCCGCTCCGGCAGAGGCGTGTCGGTGAAGGAGGTCTCGACGTCCTGCTCCGGTCGCCGCTCCTCCTGGTGGACGATGGCGTCGAGGACGCTGCGGTCCGCCCGGCTCAGCGGCGGCTGGGTCAGCGTGCGCGGCCAGAGCTTGCGGTTCCGCACCACGTTGACCTCGGCCGCGTACATGGTGATCTGGGCGCCGAGGTAGAGCCAGGACAGCAGGCCCAGGACGGTGCCGAAGAAGCCGTACACCTGGGTGGCGTGCCGCAGCTCGTGCGCCACCAGGTAGCCGCCGCAGGTCTGCAGCAGGGTCCAGGCCGGACCGGCGATCAGGCAGCCCGGCACCAGGCTGCGCAGCGGCACCTCCTTCGGCGTGAGGATGCGGAAGCAGGACAGGTAGAGGGCGGTGTTCACCACGGCCGAGCCGACCAGCCCGGCGGCGAAGGCCAGCGGCCCGTGCGCGACGAATCCGGCCAGCGCGGCCGTGGCCGTGCTCAGCAGCAGGCCTACCGCCAGCGCGGTGATCAGCAGCAGCCCCCGGGCCAGCCGGGCCAAGTAGCCGGGCCGCTCCACACCGGGGATGTTCCAGACCTGCGCCATGGCGAACTGCAGGATCTGGGTCACGCCCAGGGAGCCGTAGAGCAGGCCCAGCGCGCCGATCACCACCGCCGCGCCGGTGCCGTGCAGCGAGTGGATGTTCTGGGTGAGCTGGTTGCCGATGATCGGGAAGTCGGCGAGGGCCGAGTTCAGCACGGCCTTCTGGGCCCCGGCGTTGCCGCGCAGGACGAAGCCGAGGCACGTGGTGAGCAGCAGCAGCAGCGGAAAGACGGCGGTGAAGCCGTAGTAGGTGATCAGTGCGGCGAGCTGGCCGGCCCGGTCGTCGCCGTACTTCTTGACGACGGCGTAGGGAACGGCGAGCGGCGGGTGGGCCTGCTGGAGGCGGTCGACCCGTTGCAGGGCCTTGTCAACGGTCTTCATCGGTCGTCCGTGCCTCCTGTGTCCCTGAACCAGCCAGCCCTCGCCTGCCCCGCCCCACCCGGCTGATGCCTGCGGCGGGCCTCCGGGCGGCGTAACCGCCGAGGTGGGGCGTGTGCCGCGCGGCCCCTCCGGGGAGGAGTCGGGGTATGTCAGAACAGCGAGCGCAGCACACCCGGCCGCCGGGACTGGACGACGCGACCGTGGAGGCCCTGGGGCAGCTCTCCAAGGCGCTGGAGACCACGGAGCGGGCCCGAGGGGCCCTGTACGACTTCCACCAGCTGACCGGGGCGGCCGATCTGCAGCTCGGGGAGGCGGTGGAGCTGCTGCGCCGGGCGGGCCACGGTGAGCAGGCCGCGCGGATCGAGCGGGAGGTCCTGGGCCGCGACGTCATCCCCGGCCACTGGACGTTCCAGATCGTCGAGGCGTACAACGCCACCTACTACCGGCCCTTCGCCTCGGCCGAGGAGGAGGTCCGCGAGCAGCTGGCCCCCGGCACCGAGCACCTGTACGAGGCGGAGATGAAGGAGCGCAGGCAGCAGTCCGGGGGCGCGGTGTAGCCCGCGCCCCCGGACGGGCCGCCGTGGCGGCGGCCGACAGCAGCCCGGTCAGGTCACCGGCGCCGGGCTGGGCGCGGGGATGGGCGGCGGGCCGGGCAGCGGCGCGGGCGCGGGGACCGGCTGGGGCTCGCCGGGGCCCGGCGGCGGCGGGTCCACGGGGGACGGCGGCGCGGGCGGGGCCGGGTCCGGCACCGGGTCGGGGCGGGTCGGCTCCGGCAGCGGGCCGGGCAGCGGCCCGGGGCGCGGGCCGCCGGGGCCGGGCGACGGGGTCGGGTTGGGCGGCACGGGATCGTTCGGGGGTGGCGTGCTCATCACGTGGCCTCTCCAATGGGGGTCGGGGCCCGGCTGTGGTCGGGCCCGGCCCGGGGTCAGGGCGCGGCGCACGGTACGGGACGCGGCCCGGACCGGCGCGCGGCCCGGGTCAGGACGCGGCGAACGTCGTGACCAGCGTCTCGTTGAAGGCGGGCAGGTCGTCCGGCTTGCGGCTGGTGACCAGGGTGTTGGGGCCGCTGCGGCACACCGTGACCTGCTCGTCCTGCCAGCGGGCGCCGGCGTTGATCAGGTCGGTGCGCAGGCTGGGCCAGGAGGTGAGGCTGCGCCCGGCCACCACGCCCGCCTCGATCAGCGTCCACGGGGCGTGGCAGATGGCGGCGACCGGCTTGCCGGCGTCGAAGAACGCCTTGACGAACGCGACGGCGTCGGCGTCCATCCGCAGCGCGTCCGGGTTGGCGACCCCGCCGGGCAGCACCAGCGCATCGAAGTCCCGCACCGACGCCTTGCCCACCACCTCATCCACCTCGAAGCGGTCGGCGCGGTCGAGGTGGTTGAACCCCTGGGCCTGGCCCTCCTGGGTGGAGACCAGCCGGGCCGAGCCGCCGGCCTCCAGCACCGCCTGCCACGGTTCGGTCAGCTCCACCTGCTCGATGCCCTCCGGGGCGACCAGGAATGCGACCGTCTTTCCCTGCAGGGTGTCCATGGCCGAATCCCTCCTTCCTCACGCGTACGGGAGTGGTTCTTCCGTACTCGCCTTGCCGGGCACGGCGGTCGCAAACGGGCGCCCGGCCGGAGCGCGCGGCGAACACCGACATTCTTCGCGAACCGGGCATGAGTGTGCCGCCCGTTTGGGGGCACGCGAACAACAGGGCCCGCAGACGCCTGCGGGCTGCCACGGATCAGGAAGGTCACCCAGCATGGACACCCCCCGTTACACCGTCCCCGGTCTCGACACCGACGACGCGGCCACGGTCATCGACCTGCTCAAGATGCGCTTGCACGCCCTCAACGACCTCGCGTTGACGCTCAAGCACGTCCACTGGAACGTGGTCGGACCGCACTTCATCGCCGTGCACACCATGCTCGACCCGCAGGTCGAGGCCGTCCGGGCGATGGTGGACGAAACGGCCGAGCGGATCGCCACCCTCGGCGGCTCCCCCGACGGCACCCCCGGCACCCTGGTCGCCGAGCGCACCTGGGAGAACTACAAGCTGGGCCGCGCCGACGCGCTGGAACACCTGGTCGCCCTGGACCACGTCTACAACGGCCTCATCGCCGACCACCGCAGCGCCGCCGACGCCATCGAGGAGACCGACCCGGTCACCCAGGACCTGCTCATCGGCCAGCTGCACGGCCTGGAGCAGTTCCACTGGTTCATCCGGGCCCACCACGAGACCGCGTCCGGCACGCTCAGCGACCGGACCTGACCGGACCGGGAGGAGACGGCCGCATGGGCCGGCGCAGGGGCGAGGACAGCTCGCCCGGGGTGGGAGAGGCGCCGGGAACGGCGTCGGAAGCGGCGCCAGGGGCAGGGACGGCATCCACGATCGTCCTGGCCCTGGTGTCCAATCTGGTCATAGCGGCTGCCAAAGCGGCCGGGGCGCTCATCTCGGGCTCCCCGGCGCTCCTCTCCGAAGCCGCCCACTCCGTGGCGGACAGCATGAACGAGGTCTTCCTCCTCACCTCGCTGCGCCGCGGACGCCGGGTGCCGGACCGCAAGCACCCCTTCGGCTACGGCAAGGAGCGGTACTTCTGGTCGCTCCTGGCCGCCGTGGGCATCTTCATCACCGGCGGCTGCTTCTCCTTCTACCAGGCCGCGAAGGCATGGCGGCAGACCAGCGGCGAATCGCACTCCGGCTACATCATCGGCCTGTCCGTGCTGGCCGTGGCCCTGCTGACCGAGGGCGGCTCGCTGGCCAAGGCGGTGCTGCAACTGCGCGCCGAGGCCCGGCAGCAGGGCCGCAGCACGGCGGCGCAGCTGCGCCGGGGCACCGACCCGGCGCTGCGCACCGTCCTGGCGGAGGACAGCAGCGCCGTGCTCGGCGTCCTGCTGGCCGGGGCGGGTATGGCGCTGCACATGGCGACCGGGAATCCGCGCTTCGAGGCGGCGTCGGCGCTGTGCATCGGCATACTGCTGGTGGTCGTGGCCGTACGGCTGGGGCGCGAGGCCGAGCACGAGCTGATCGGCCAGGCCGTCGACCCGGAGGTCCAGGGCGAGCTGCGGGACTTCCTGTTGCAGCAGCCCGAGATCGACACCGTGCCCGAGCTGCTCACCATGCGGATGGGGCCGGCGTCCACGCTGTTGGCCGCGCGGGTGGATCTGAACGGCGGCATCGACAGCGAGCGCCTGGAGGACGTCTGCGTGCGCATCAAGCGGGCGATCACTGCCCGCTGGCCCGCCTTCGACCAGGTCTTCCTGGACATCACCGACGCCGAGGCCCAGGCCCACCCGCGAACCGACCGGGCCCGGACCGGCCAGCAGGCGCAGTGAGTCGGGCGCGGTGAGTCAGGCGGCCCTGCCCGCCCTCCCGCTGTCGTCCTGCTGGCCGTCCTGGTCCAGTCGGCCGCCGCTGAGGCGGAGCCGGACCAGGGCGACCGACAGCCGGGCGACGTCCTCGGGCCGGACCTTGCGGGCCAGCCCGGCGGGGGTGTGCGGCAGGCCGAGCCGGGCGGCCTGGTCCAGGGCGGCCCGGTCGAAGTACGGGCTCAGCTCGGGCCAGACCTCCTGCGCCTCGCGGCAGAAGATGTCCGCGCCGACCGGCCCGATCCGCGGATGCTCCTGCAGCAGTCGGCGGATCCGCCCGGGATCGCCGTCGGCCTCCTCGCGCAGTCGGCGCAGATCGCCGTGGTAGCGCCGGTTCAGCAGGGTCGCGCCCTCCCGCAGCGCGGTCGCCGTGCTCTCGTCGTAGCGCTTGTAGTGGGCCCGCCCCAGCGCGTCGACGATCTGCTGCCAGGGCGCGTCCGCCATCGCCGGTACCGTGCGCAGCCCGTCCGCGCTCAGCTCCCGCGACGCGGCGACGGCGATGCCCGCCGAGATCCGGGTCGAGCTCAGCAGCGACAGCACCAGCAGCCGGTACAGCGGGGACGGCTGGTTCCGCAGGGTGATGCCCGCCTCGTCGGCGAAGCTCCGGCCGTACTCCCGGAGCAGTCGGTCGACCACGTGCCCGCTCATGCGCACGGTCCCTTCGGTAGCGGCCCGGCCCACGCGCTCCGGTGGCCCGGCGTCGGTGTTCCCTGGTCAGGACCTCTACCCGGGCCCGTCGGCCCGACACGCCGAGGCCCGGATCGGGCCCGCGGACGGGGCGGCCCGGGGCCGATACTGGGGGTACGAGGCCGACGCTAGGAGCCACGTGACCGCGTACCCGGACGACGACGAACCGTACGAGCTGGAGTGCGCGCTCCAGGACGCGCTGGACCGGCTCACGCTGCTCTCCGCCGTCTCCGAGGCGCTGGCCAGCACCCTGGAACCGGAGCTGGGCCTGCGCCGGTTGTGCCGGGTGCTCGTCCCGGCGCTGGCGGACTGGTGCGCGGTGGATCTGCTCCGGGAGGACGGGCGGCTGCACCGGATGGTGGTGGAGCACCGCGATCCGGGTGCGGCGCCGAGGGCGTTCGAGGCGCTGCTGCCCCCGGCGGCGGCGGATTCGCCCTCACCCCTGGTCGAGGCGCTGCGCGCGTCGGGGCCGGTGCGGCTGGACGGCTTCCCCGGGCCGGAGACCGCCGCCGACCCGCTGCACCGCTTCGAGCTGCGCGCCTTCGCCGTGCTGGGCGCGCGGCGGGCGGTGCTGGTGCCGCTGGTCGCCCGGCACCGCGTGCTGGGCGTGCTGACGCTGGCGCAGCTGGAGCCCGACGGCAGGGACGGGACCGACCGGATGCCGCTGATCGAGGACGTGGCCCACCGCGTCGGCCTGGCCCTGGACAACGACCGGCTGCACGCCCAGATCGCCCGCATCGCCGAGCGGTTGCAGCGCTCCCTGCTGCCCGACCTGCCGCAGCACGGCCTGCTGGACATCGCCGCCCGCTACACCCCGGCCCGCGACGGCGCGGAGGTCGGCGGCGACTGGTACGACGCGTTCCTGCTCCCCGACGACACGCTGACGCTGATCATCGGCGACGTCACCGGCCACGACCTGAAGGCCGCCGTCTCCATGAGCCAGGTGCGCAACATGCTGCGCGGCATCGCCTGCGACCGCAAGGAACCACCGGGCAAGATCCTCGCCCGGCTGGACGCGGCCAACGCCATCCTCTACCCCGGGCAGACCCTGACCTGCCTGTACGCGCTGCTGGACCAGCCCGATCCGGCCGGGCCCTGGCACCTGGACTACGCCGTGGCCGGGCACCTGCCGCCGCTGCTGGTCACCCGGGAGGGGGGCACCCGGTTCCTGGAGCAGGGCCGCAGCCTGCTGCTGGGCGTCCGCCCCCACCGCACCCGGCCGCAGGCGACCGAGCTGCTGCCGCCGGGCGCCACCGTGCTGCTCTACACCGACGGGCTGATCGAACGCCGGGACGAGCCGCTGGACGAGGGCATGACCCGGCTCCGGCAGCGCGCCGCCGCCCTGGCCACGGCGCCGCTCGGGACCTTCTGCGACACCCTGATGGCGGGCCCCGGCGGCAACTGCAGCGACGACATCGCCCTGATCGCCGTGCGCATCCCCCCGCGCCCCGCCCACCGGGACGGGGCCGGTGACCCGGTGGAGCAGGGCGGCTGAACCGCGCTGCGGCGCGGGCTCCCCCGGTCGGGCCGCAGCGGCGGCTCCGCCTGCGAAGATCTGCGCATGGAGACCACACCGGAGCACCCGCCGGGGCAGCCCGAGGCGCCCGAACCGCCCGAGGCGCCCGAGCCGCGCCGCGCCAGCCCGCGCCGCATCCGCACCCGCAAGGCCGTGCTGACGACCTCGCTGGCGCTCGCGGGCCTGTTCGTGTCGACGTACTACGGCGGCCTGCTGGGCGCGCCGCGCGCGCACCACTCGCTGACCGACCGTGCGGTGGCCGGCGGCAGCGCCCTGGTCTTCCTGGTCTTCGCGCTGATCGCCGTGCGCGGCGCCACCGACGACCTGGTGGCGCTGGTCCCGGCCCGGTTCGGCGACAGCCGGGTGATCACCCTGCGGTTGCTGTGCCTGCTGACCGGCTACGCCATGGTGGTGCTGGGGGCGTTGAGCCTGCTGCACGTGCCGTGGAGCAGGCTGATCCTGGGCGGCGCGCTCACCGGGGTGATCGTGGGCATCGCCGCGCAACCGGTGCTGGGCAACATCTTCGCCGGGCTGGTGCTGCTGACCTCGCGCCCGTTCCACGTCGGCGAGGACGTCGCCGTCCAGGCCGGGGCCCTGGGCGGCCGCATCACCGGCCACGTCACCGATATGACGCTGCTCTTCGTCGAGCTGCGGACCCCGGACGGGAAGGTCCTGCTGCCCAACTCCGCGGTCCTCAACTCGGCCATCTCCCCCAGGGGCGACCCCGCCGCGCCGGTGGAGGCCGCGCCGGGCGGTCCGGCGCGGTGACTCCGGCCTGAATGCTTGGGCACTGCAAGTACTTGTGATATACAAGTAGCCGTAGCAGCAGCGGCGGACGGGGCGGGCGTGGTGGCAGGGGCAGGGCAGGGGGGCGCGGCTTTCCGCGCCGGCGGGCGCGACCGCGGGGCCGAGGTGGCCACGGTCGCGGACTCGGTGACCGACCTGCTGCGCACGGTACGGCGGTCCAAGGCCCGACTGCTGGCCGCGGCGGGCGACAGCATCGACTCGGCGGCCCAGGTGCTGCTGCGCACGGTGGCGTCCGAGGGCCCGATGCGGGCCAGCGCACTGGCCGCCGGCGTGCAGTCGGACCTGTCGACCGTCAGCCGCCAGGTCGCCGCGCTGGTGACGCACGGTCTGCTGGAGCGCCAGGCCGATCCGGTGGACGGCCGGGCCAGCCTGCTGGTGGTCACCGCGGCCGGACAGGCCGTCATCGCCGAGCACGAGCACGCCCGCGCCGCCTTCTTCGAGCAGGTGCTGAGCGACTGGACGCCCGACGAACTCGGCCAGTTCAGGCAGTTGCTGGAGCGGTTCACCGCCGCCTACGACATCACCCACACCCAATGGATGACCGACGCGACGCGGCACCCCGCGCGCACCGACGAACCGGAAGAAGGCAGCACCGCATGAGCGCCACTGCAACCCGCCCGGCGGACCCGCCGTCGGACGGCGCGCTGTCCCACCGCCAGATCATGACGATCCTGTCCGGGCTGGTCCTGGGCATGTTCCTGGCCGCGCTGGACCAGACCATCGTCTCGACCGCGATCAAGACGATCGGCAACGACCTCCACGACCTCTCCGCCCAGGCGTGGGTCACCACCGCCTTCCTGATCACCTCCACCATCGCCGCGCCGCTGTTCGGCAAGCTGTCCGACATATACGGCCGCAAGCGGCTGTTCATGCTCTCGATCGTGGTCTTCGTGATCGGCTCGGCCCTGTGCGGCCTGGCCCAGTCGATGTACGAACTGGCCGTGTTCCGCGCGTTCCAGGGCATAGGCGCCGGCGGCATCATGCCGCTCGCGCTGGCCGTGATCGGCGACATCATCCCGCCCCGCGAACGCGCCCGCTACCAGGGCTACATGATGGCCGTCTTCGCCAGCGCCTCGGTCCTCGGACCGGTGCTGGGCGGCCTGCTCTCCGGCACCGACAGCTTCCTGGGCGCCGCCGGCTGGCGCTGGATCTTCTACATCAACGTCCCGATCGCCGCCTTCGCCCTGATCGTCATCGCCAAGGTGCTGCACCTGGACCACGTCCGCCGCGAGCGGCGGATCGACTGGTGGGGCTCGGCGCTGCTGGCCGTGGGCCTGGTGCCGCTGCTGGTCGTGGCCGAGCAGGGCCAGAGCTGGGGCTGGGCCTCGGTCGACTCCTTCGCCTGCTACCTGATCGGCGCGGCCGGGCTGGTCCTCTTCGTCTGGGTCCAGCAGCGCATGGGGGACGACGCGCTGCTGCCGCTGCGGCTGTTCCGGAGCAGCACCTTCTCCGTCGCCTCGGCCCAGGTCACCATCATCGGCATGGCGATGTTCGGTGGCCTGTCGGTGATCCCGCTCTACCTGCAGATCGTCAAGGGCGCCTCGCCGACCAAGTCCGGGCTGCTGCTGCTGCCGCTCGTCGCCGGGCTGATGCTGGCCTCCCTGGGCACCGGCCAGCTCATCGCCCGCACCGGCCGCTACAAGATCTTCCCGGTGGTCGGCTCGGTCCTCATGGTCGTCGGCATGGGCCTGCTGACCATGATCGGCGCGGACACCGCGCTGTGGCAGACCGACATCTACATGGCCGTCTTCGGCATCGGCCTCGGGCTGAACATGCAGAGCCTGGTGCTGGCGATGCAGAACGCCGTGCCCGCCAAGGACATGGGCGTCGCCTCCGCCGCCTCGACGTTCTTCCGCTCCGTCGGCGGCACCCTGGGCACCGCGATCTTCCTGTCCGTGCTGTTCTCGCAGGCCGGCTCCAAGATCGGCAACCAGTACGCCAAGGCGGCGCACGACCCGTCCTTCCTCGCCGCCGCCAAGGCCCACCCGGACCAGCTGGCCTCGCTGCACCAGCACCTGAGCGGCGGCCTGGACGACACCTCGTTCCTCAACCCGCTGGCCAAGCCGCTGAGCCACCCGTTCTTCGTCGGCTTCTCCGCCGCGGGCGACGTGGTGTTCGTGATCACCGCCGCCCTGCTGGTGCTGGCCGTGGTGTTCTCGACGCTGCTCAAGGAGGTCCCGCTGCGCCTGGTCTCCGGCAACCAGGCCCGGGCGCAGGCGGAGACGGCCGCCGAGGCCGCCGCCGGGGTGCTGCCGCCGCAGGCCGAGGCCGCCGACGCGGCGGACTCCGCCGAGGCGCTCCGCTCCACCGGCGACCGCTAGCCGCCCCGGCCTCCGGCCCCGCCGAGGTGCCCCGCAGCCCGATCCACCGGGCGGCGGGGCACCGTCGCGTCCGGGCTGTCAGGGAGCGGCCGGGCCCTGAGGGCCTGTCCGGGCCCTCACGGGGGCGGCTGGGCCAGGGTGAACCAGACGGTCTTGCCGTCGCCGGTCGGGCGGCTGCCCCAGGCCGCGGACAGCGCGTCCACCAGCAGCAGGCCGCGTCCGCACTCCTCGTCGGCGTCGGCGCGCCGGGCCCGGGGCAGGAACGGGCTGCCGTCGCCGACCTCGACGCTCAGCTCGTCGCCGGTGAGCCGGACCCGCAGCCGCAGCGGCCCGCAGGCGTGGCGTACGGCGTTGGCCAGCAGCTCGGAGGCGAGCAGGCAGGCGGTGTCGGCGTAGTCCGGGCGGTCCCACTCGTCCAGCGCCCGGCACAGGAAGTGCCGACCCTCGCCGACGCTGACCGGGTCGGCGGGCAGGCTCACGGCCGCGGCGGTGAGCGGGATCTCCGGGATCCGCGCCAGCAGCAGCGTGACGTCGTCGGCGTAGTCCCCCGGATCGGGCAGCAGCGCGGCGAGCACCGCGTCGGCCACCGGCTCCAGCTCACGGGATTCGGCCACGGCCTTCTCCAGCGCCGTGCCCAGAGCGTCCACCTGCAGTTCGATGTCGCTCTCGGGCGTCTCCACCAGGCCGTCGGTGTAGAGGGCGAGGATGGAGCCGGGCGGCACGGTCAGCGTGGTCTGCTGGTGCGGGACGTCGCCGACGCCGAGCGGCACGCTCACCGGAACCGGCAGCCGGTGCACCCGGCCGCCGGTGTCCACCTGGAGCAACGGCAGGTGCCCGGCGGAGGAGACCGTCAGCTCGGCGGAGTCCGGGTCCAGGACCAGGTAGCAGCAGGTGACCAGCTGGTCCGGGAGTTCGCCGACCACGGCGTCCAGGGCCTGCATCAGCTGCCAGGGCGGCATGCCGGTCTTGGCCAGGGCGTGCGCGGCCGACCGCAGTTGGCCCATGACGGCGGCGGCCTCCAGCCCCCGGCCCATGACGTCGCCGATGAGGACGCCGACGTGCCCGCTGCCCAGCGATATCAGGTCGAACCAGTCGCCGCCCACGCCCGCGCCCTGCCGGGCCGGGAAGTAGCGGCCGGCCGTGTCCATCCCGGGGACCGGCGGCGGGGAGCCCATCAGGCTGCGTTGCAGGGTGAGCGCCACATGGCGCTGCTGCTCGTGCAGTTCGGCCAGGGCCTCCTCGGCCGCCCTGCGCTCGCTGACGTCGCGCACCGCGGCGGAGACCAGCGGGCCGTCCGGGGTCTCCAGCGGGCTGAGGCTGATCTCGACCGGGAACTCCGCGCCGTCCCGGCGCAGCCCGTACAGGTCCAGCCCGGCGCCCATCGGCCGGGCCCGCCGGGTGTCGACGTACCCGTGCCGGTGGCCGGGGTGCTTGGCCCGGAACCGCTCCGGCACCAGCACCTCGATGGGCTGGCCGAGCAACTCGCCGCGCGGATAGCCGAACAGGGTCTCGGTCTGCGCGTTGACCAGCTGGATCACCCCGGCGTCGTCCACGATCACCATGGCGTCCGGCGCCGCCTCCAGCAGCCCCCGGAACAGCGCCTCGGCCGCCTTGCGGTCGCTGACGTCGCGCACGGCGGCGGAGAGCAGCAGCCCGCCGGGGGTCTGCAACGGGCTGAGGCTGATCTCGACCGGGAACTGCGAACCGTCCCGGCGCAGCCCGTACAGCTCCAGGCCCGCGCCCATCGGGCGGACCTGCTGGTTGCGGGCGTAGGCGCGGCGGTGGCCGGGGTGCTGCGCGCGGAAGCGCTGGGGCACCAGCATCTCCACCGGCCTGCCGAGCAGTTCGCCGCGCGGATAGCCGAACAGCGCCTCGGTCTGCGCGTTGACCAGCTGGATCACCCCGGCGTCGTCCACGATCACCATGGCGTCCGGCGCCGCCTCCAGCAGTCCGCGGAAGGGTTCCTCGTTGGTGGTCGCCATCATGCCGCCCTCGGGTCCGTATCGCCCCGTGCCGCCAGGGCCCATGCCGCTTCAGGAAGGAGGACAGGAGGGACATACCAGCCCATGTTCCCGGCTCGGCACAGTCCACCACGGATCGGCTCCCGACCAGGCCGCCTGTCGCTTTTCCGACCGGAAATGAACGGCTGTGACCGCAATCGCCCCGTAGCGCTCGGGAGTCGTCACCAGCGCCCGACAGGGACGACAGCAGGGACCATCGGCCCCCTCGGCAGTGACGTCCGGGCCCTGCCCGCGCCCGACCCGCACCGCCAGGATGGGATCACGTCCAGGCGGCCACGGCCCGCCGAACCGCAGCTCAGGGAGGGATCGGCAGTGAACGCACCGTCAGCACCGGGGGTCGTCGTCGGCATCGACGCCACACCGCAGGCCGAGCAGGCACTGGACTGGGCCGCCGAACAGGCGGCGGAACGCGGGGTGCCGCTGCACATCGTGCACTCCTGGGTCCTGGCGCCCTACCAGGTCCCGGTCGAGGAGCAGGGGGACATCGCCGAGGAGAGCGTCCGCGCGGCGCGCACCCTGCTGGACGCCGCGATCAGCCGGGTCCGCGAGCGGCACGGCGGCCTCGCCGTCAGCGGCGAGATCCTGGCCGAGGGGGCGGTGCCCGGTCTGGTCCGCATCGCCGACCGGGCCGATCTGCTGGTGGTCGGCAGCCGCGGACGCAACCGGCTGGCGTCCACGCTGCTGGGCTCGGTCAGCCAGAGCCTGGCCGCGCACGCGCCCTGCCCGCTGGTGGTGCTGACCGGGCCGCCGCAGCAGCCGGACGCCGCGGGCGCGGTGGTGCTGGGGGCGGCCCCCGGCGAGGCCGCCGCACCGGTCGACTTCGCCTTCGCCGAGGCGGCGCGGCGCGGGGCCCGGCTGCGGGTCGTCCGCACCTGGCTCTACCCGCAGGTCTACCCGGGGCTGGTGGCGGTGCCTGTGCCGGACGAGACCGACCGCATGCGCGCGGAGGCCGAGGAGCTGGCCGAGGTCCTGGAGCAGGCCCGCAAGGAGTTCCCGGACGTCGAGGTGGTCCAAGAGGTCAGGGTGGACGAGCCGGACGCGGCCCTGGTCGACGCCTCCACCGGGGCGGCCCTGCTGGTGGTGGGAGCCAAGCGCAACCACCACCGGTTCGCCATGCCGATGGGCCCGGTGACCCAGCGGGTGCTGCACCACGCCCACTGCCCGGTGGCCGTGGTCCCGCACGGCTGAGGCACCGGGCCGAGGCATCTGGCCGAGGCCGCGGAGGGCGGAGGGGAGAGCGGGGAGGACGGGCGGCCCGCTACCGTGAGCCCCACCGCCGTACGTGCTGGTGGGACGAGGAGGATGCCCGTGGGAGGCGAGGAGCCGGTGTCGCGGATGCCGCAGCTGCGTCTGGACGAGCTGCTGGGCGAGCTGCAGGCGCGGATCGACGCCGCCCGCGGCACCCGCGACCGGGTGCACAGTCTGCTGGAGGCCGTGCTGTCGGTCGGCCGGGAGCTGGACCTCGCGCACGCCCTGCGCCGGATCGTGGAGGCCGCCGCCGTCCTGGTGGACGCCCGCTACGCCGCCCTGGGCGTCATCGGACCGGACGGGCAGAGCCTGTCGCAGTTCCTCACCGTGGGCATCGAGCCCGCGCAGGCGGAGCAGATCGGCCAACTGCCCTCCGGCCGGGGCATCCTCGGCGAGCTGATCAAGCACCCCGAGCCGCTGCGGCTCGGCGAGCTCTCCGAGCACCCGTCCTCGTACGGGTTCCCGGCGCACCACCCGCCGATGCACACCTTCCTCGGCGTCCCGGTGCGCGTCCGGGACGAGGTGTTCGGCAACCTCTACCTCACCGACAAGCGCGGCGGCCAGGACTTCGACGCCGACGACGAGGCGGTGATCTCGACGCTCGCGGTGGCCGCCGGGGTCGCCATCGACAACGCCCGCCTCTACGAGGAGGCCCAGCGCCAGCAGCGCTGGCTGCGGGCCAGCGCGGAGATCACCCGCGCCCTGCTCTCCGGCGTCTCCCGCGCGCAGGTGGTGGAGCTGATCGCGCAGCGAGGGCGCGAGATCACCGGCTCGGAGCTGGCGGACGTCTGCGAGCCGTCGGCCGGGGGCGGGCAGCTCACCGTGCAGCTGGCGCTGGGCGGCGACGCCTCCGCCCGGCTGGGGCTGACCGTACCCGTCGAGGGCACCCTGTCCGGGGCGGCCTTCACCACCGGCTCCCCCACCTCCAGCGCCGACCTGGGCACCGACCCGCTCTACCGGGCCGGGGCCCACCACGCGCGCGACACCGGCCCGGCCGTGGCCGTGCCGCTGGGCACGGCCGGGGGCGAGCCCCGGGGCGTCCTGCTGCTGGCCCGGCCGGCCGGGGAGCCGACGTACACGGCGGCCGAGATCGGCCCGCTGCTGGGCTTCGCGGACCAGGCGGCGCTCGCCCTGGAGCTGGCCGAGCACCGCCGCGACGCGGAGCAGCTCGCCCTGTTCGAGGACCGCGACCGGATCGCCCGCGACCTGCACGACCTGGCCATCCAGCGGCTGTTCGCCACCGGCATGACCCTGCAGGGCGCGGCCCGGCTGATCGACAGCCCGGGCGCGTCGGAGCGGGTGATGCGCGCGGTCGCGGATCTGGACGAGACCATCAAGATCATCCGGTCGACCATCTTCGGGCTGCGGGCCAGGGAGAGCGGCGAGGCCCAGAGCCTGCGCACCCGGGCCGCCCGGGCGGTGGAGGAGGTGCAGGCGGCCCTGGGCTTCTCCCCCCGGCTCAGCATGGAGGGCCTGCTCGACACCGACGTCACGCAGACCGTCGCCGACCACGTCGTGGCGGTCCTGGGCGAGGCGCTGAGCAATGCGGCGCGGCACGCCCACGCCAAGCGGGTCGAGGTGACGCTCCAGGCGACGGCCACCGAGGTCGTACTGACCGTGGCGGACGACGGCGTCGGCCTGCCCTCCGGCGGTCGGCGCAGCGGACTGGCCAACCTGGAGCAGCGCGCCCGGGAGTGCGGCGGGAGCCTGGAGCTGGCGGCGCCGGAGTCCGGCGGCACCCGGCTGGTCTGGCGCGCGCCGCTGGTCCGGCCCTAGGGCCTCGTTCGAGAGGGCCTCTTCGAGAGGGCCTCCTTCGAGCCGGACGGATCAGCGTGCGGCGTCGGGCGCACGGCCGGGAGCGGCGGACGGCCGGCCCTCCAGCCGACGGCCGCTGACCAGCTGCGGGCGGATCCGCAGCTGCACCTCCCCGGCGGCGGAGGCCACGGCCGACCGCCCGGCGGGTGACGCGGCGAGTGTCGTCGCCGGGGCCGGGGTGACGTCGGCCAGGCCGAGGACGGTGACGCTCCAGCCGCTGCCGTCGCTGGCGTCCACCTGCCCGGTCTCGAAGGCGACCACCGCGCCGGTCACCGCGCCGACCAGCTCCGACCGGGCGTCCACGCTGACCAGGACGCTGCCGTCGCTGTCCAGGCGGAACCGCACGGGCAGGACGGCGGGCAGCGCGTGCCGGGTGTACACCACGCGGCCGACCGCCATGCCCGCCATCAAGCGCAGGCACTGCACTTCGTCGAGGTAGCCGCCGTCCGTCGTCATAGGTCGATCCTCGTCTGCTGCGGGCGGTGCGGCGAGGGCCGGTGGTCCCGTACCGCCGGGGACCTCCGGGCCGGGCCGCGCCGCCGGGCGGGCCCCGGGTCAGGACCGCGCGCGTCCCGGTCGGTATCCGGTGCGCGGCCCGGCCTGCTGCTCGCCGGCGGCTGCGCTCTGGGTGGCGATGACGGCCGCCTGCACCCGGCGCTCCACGCCGAGCTTGGCCAGCAGCCGCGAGATGTGGTTCTTCACCGTCTTCTCGGCCAGGAACAGCCGCCCGCCGATCTCCCGGTTGGTCAGCCCCTCGCCGATCAGCGCCAGGATCTCCTGCTCGCGGGCGGTCAGCGCGGCCAGCGCCTGCGGCTGCTCGTCATGGCCGGTCTCGCCGCGCATCCTGGCCATCACCCGGGTGGTCGCGCCCGGGTCCAGCATCGACTGGCCGGACGCCACCGTGCGCACCGCGGTGACCAGGTCGGTGCCGCTGATCTGCTTCAGGACGTACCCGGACGCGCCGGCCATGATCGCGTCCAACAGCGCCTCCTCGTCGTCGAAGGAGGTCAGCATCAGGCAGGCCAGCTCGGGAAGCCGGGAGCGCAGCTCGCGGCAGACGCCGACGCCGTCGCCGTCCGGCAGCCGGACGTCCAGCACCGCCACATCCGGGCGCAGCGCGGGCACCCGCGCCAGGGCCTGCTCCGCCGTCCCGGCCTCGCCGACGACCTCCAGATCCGGTTCGGCGTCCAGCAGGTCGTGCACGCCGCGCCGCACCACCTCGTGGTCGTCGAGCAGGAACACCCTGATCGGCTTGGCCCCGGCCTCAGCTGCACTGTCCGACATGACCTGTACTCCCCTGTTCCTGGTCCGCCCAGCAAACGGCGTGACCTCTGCATCCTCACCGACGAACGCCCCCACGACCAGGGCCGTACGGCCCTATCCGACCGTTTTCGTCTGTCGTCCTCGGCTGGAACCCGCCGCCCAGCGGCTGCCGCTCCGGGCTCCTGCCCTCATGCCGCCTTACGGGCGGAGATGGTCACCTGCACGTTGTCGGCATCGATGGCGATGTTCAACGAGGCATCCAGGCCCTTGGCCGGCTTCGCCGGCAACGGCAGAGTCGGCACAGTGTCGGACCCCTCGATCCGGGAGATCTTCCCTTGGGTCAGGCCGGAGCGGACGGCCAATTCGGTCTGGGAGAGGCCCAGTTCGACACGGCGGTCGTAGACGGCCTTCGCCAGCGCCATCGAAAGCCGGTGTTCCTGGCGCTCCTCCTCGATCTCGGCGGCCTCGGTGTACCCCTCGCTGAGCCTGCGCTCCCGAGCCAGCACCGCCCGGCTGATCTGGTTCTCCTCGTGCGCCCGTGCCTTGCGGCCTAGTGTGACGAATTGAAGATTTCTTCAATTGCTGTCATGGTTGGCCGGCAAGGACGCCTGCTGCGGACGGAGTGGTGCCGTGGACGTGTTCACCGAGATGGTTGTCGCCCGGGTGCGGGCGGCGCGGGCCCGGGTGGAGCGGGCGGCGCGGGACAGGGGGACGTTCGGGCTGCGGGAGGCGCTGGACGAGCTGGAGGCGGCGCTGCTGCTGGCCCGCAGCAACGGCATCGAGGTGCCCCCGATCGGGGGCGACGACGGAACGACGAGGGGTTGAGGGGCGTGCCGGTCCCGTTGTACCAGGCCAAGGCGGAGTTCTTCCGGATGCTCGGGCACCCCGTGCGGATCCGGGTGCTGGAGCTGCTTCAGGACGGTCCGACGCCGGTGCGGGATCTGCTGGCGAACATCGAGGTGGAGCGCTCCAACCTGTCCCAGCAGCTGGCCGTGCTGCGCCGGTCGGGGATCGTCACCGCCACCCGGGAGGCCGACACCGTCGTCTACGCGCTGGCGGGCACCGACGTCGCCGACCTGATGCGGGCCGCCCGCCGGATCCTGACCGAGCTGCTGGCCGACCAGCAGGACCTGCTGGCGGAGCTGCGCGGGGCCGACGCCACCGGGGACAAGGCCGTCGAGGCCGTCGCGTGACCACCGGAAGCGCGGGCGGCAGCCGTCACGCACGCGCCGCGAGCACCACGGGGAGAGCCGCAGCCATGACCGAACCCGCCGACACGGCGCCGGAGACCCGCGAGCCGACCCCGGATCGGGCCGGTCGGCCTGCGCGGCCCGGGCGGCCCGGGCGCGGCCGTCCGGTCGTCGCGCCGCCGGACGCCACCGCGGTGCTGGCGGCGATCGCGGCTGCCGAGGCCGTGGCCGCCGAGGCCCGGCAGAGCGTCGACGACGGCAGCGAAGGCGGCGGACGCCGCGCCAACAAGGGCGTCTGGATCCGGGCGGCGATCTACGTCATCGGGTTCCACGTCTTCGCCGGATTCATCATGCTGCTCTTCTTCGCCGGCTCCCCTCACCACTGACGCCCCTTCGACCCCGTCGTGCCGCCGGTTCAAACCCAACGGGCCCGGACATTCATCCGATCGAGTGGAGCGGCTGCCGCGGAGCGCCGTGGGCCGAGCCCCCGGCCTAGCGTGGTGGAACGAGCGGGACGGGGGTGACGCGCTCGGCCCCCTCCCCGCTGCGCGGCACGACGGCCCGTCATGACGTGCGGTTTTTCACCGAGGGGAGGCTCTTCCATGCCCATGGACAGCAGGCCGACGATCGTGGGGACCACGGCGGTGCGGCCATGACCGGTCCGGCCCTGGAGCGGATCCTCAGCGGACCCAGCGGCCTGGGCACGGCCGCCCTGCAACTGGCGGCGCAGACCCCGGAGCCCGCACAGGCGGGCGACGCCGTCCCGGGGCTGTACCACCACCCGGTGGCCGAGCCCGACCCCGGGCGCGTGGCGGACGTCAGCACCCGGATCAAGGCGTGGGCGGTGGAGGAGGTGCAGCTCTTTCCGCCGGAGTGGGAGGACCAGTTCGACGGCTTCTCCCTGGGCCGCTACATGGTGGCCTGCCACCCGGACGCCCCCGACACCGACCACCTGATGATCGCCACCCGACTCATGGCCGCCGAGAACGCCCTCGACGACTGCTACTGCGAGGACCACGGGGGCTCGCCCGTCGGCCTGGGCGGGCGCCTGCTGCTGGCGCACACCGCCCTGGACCCGCTGCACACGGTGCCGGAGTACCAACCGGCCTGGGCGCAGTCGCTGCACGCGGACGCCCCGCGCCGGGCCTACCGCTCGGCGATGGACTACTTCACCCGAGCCGCAAGCCCCGCCCAGGCGGACCGGTACCGGCACGACATGGCCCGGCTGCACCTGGGCTACCTCGCCGAGGCCGCCTGGACGCAGACCGAGTACCTGCCCGAGGTGTGGGAGTACCTGGCGATGCGCCAGTTCAACAACTTCCGCCCCTGCCCCACCATCACCGACACCGTCGGCGGCTACGAACTGCCCGCCGACCTCCAGGCCCTGCCGGCGGTGCAGCGCGTCATCGCGCTCGCCTCCAACGCCACCACCATCGTCAACGACCTGTACTCCTACACCAAGGAGCTGGCCGCCCCGGCCGCCACCTGAACCTGCCGGTGGTGATCGCCGAGCGCGAGGGCGTCAGCGAGCGCGACGCCTACCTGAAGGCGGTCGAGGTCCACAACGAGCTGATGCACGCCTTCGAGGCCGAGGCCGCAGCCCTGGCTGCCGCCTGCCCCGCCCCGTCCCTGCTGCGCTTCCTGCGCGGCGTGGCCGCGTGGGTCGACGGCAACCACTACTGGCACCGGACCAACACGTACCGCTACAGCCTGCCCGATTTCTGGTAAACGAGGAGCTGATCCGTGACCACGGTCAACATCACCCCGGCAAGCACCGCGGCCTCCATCCCTGCTCCTGCGACGCCGTACCAGGGCGACATCGCCCGATACTGGGACGGCGAGGCCCGGCCGGTGAACCTGCGCCTCGGCGAGGTCGACGGCCTCTACCACCACCACTACGGCATCGGGGAGGTCGACCGGGCCGCCCTGGGCGATCCGGCCGACCCGGAGCGCGAGCGGCGGGTGATCGCCGAACTGCACCGGCTGGAGTCGGCCCAGGCCGACCTGCTGCTGGACCACCTGGGCGACATCCCGCGCGACGCCACGCTCCTGGACGCCGGCTGCGGCCGCGGCGGCTCCATGGTCATGGCCCACCAGCGCTTCGGCTGCCGGGTCGAGGGCGTCACGCTCTCCGCCAAGCAGGCCGACTTCGGCAACCGCCGCGCCCGCGAACTCGGCATCGACACGTCCGTCCGCTCCCGCGTCTGCAACATGCTGGCCACCCCGGTGGGGACGGGCGAGGTGGCGGGCTCGTGGAACAACGAGTCCAGCATGTACGTCGACCTGCACGACCTCTTCGCCGAGCACTCCCGGGTGCTGGCCGTCGGCGGCCGGTACGTGACCATCACCGGCTGCTGGAACCCGATCTACGGCCAGCCGTCGAAGTGGGTCTCGCAGATCAACGCGCACTTCGAGTGCAACATCCACTCCCGCCGGGAGTACCTGCGCGCCATGGCGGACAACCGCCTGGTCCCGCGGGCCGTCATCGACCTCACCCCGGACACCCTGCCCTACTGGGAGCTGCGCGCCACCTCCTCCCTGGTCACCGGCATCGAGGAGGCCTTCATCTCCTCCTACCGGGACGGCTCCTTCCAGTACGTCCTGATCGCCGCCGACCGCGTCTGACCCGCAGCGCCCCTCGCCCGCCCGCCGCCCGCGTCCCCCGGACGCGGGCGGCGCCGGTGTCGGTCGCCGGAGCGTAGGCTGCGACTCGTATCGCAGGCAGGCGGGGGTGGCGGGGATGGACGAGCGCGCGGTCAGGCTGAACGCGTGGGCGCAGGGCGTGCGCCCGCTCGCGCAGGGGGTCGCCTGGTTCGAGGGGCTGTCCGGCGACGAGCAGGCCGGGGTGCTCAGGAGTTGCGCGAGTACTGCATCCAGGCACGCGCGACGGTGGAGGACGCCCCGGAGAGCATCCGGTCGGCGGGCATCCGGCCGACGCACACCCCTGCGGTCCTGATCGCCCGGGGGCAGATGTCCGTCCAGCTGGCGAAGGTCGTCGGGCTGCCGCAGGACGAGCGGGTGAAGGCCTTCCGGCCGCTGGTGGCGTTGTTGGGGGTGGCCGACCGGCGCCGCCGGGAGCGGTTCTGCGCCGCCGGGTGCTCCCACGCCTGGCACCGGCTGGGGACCGGCACCGGCCCGGAGGCGGCGACCGGCTGAGCTGTACGGCTGACCTCGGGGGCGGGGATCTGGCCGTGTGACGCCTGCTCAAGCCGGGTAACGGCCGTTAGCATAACGGCAGCGGCGCCGAGCGGAGCGCCGATCCGCAGCGGTGTATAGGAGTTGGCGATGAGCCGTGGCTTCCCCCTGTTCCGGACGACGAGTCCCGTGCCTGAGTCGGAGCGGGCCGCGATTCTCGCCGCTCCGGGGTTCGGACGGTTCTTCACCGACCACATGGCCTCGGCCGTGTGGACGCCCACCGAGGAGTGGCACGACCGCAGGGTCGGGCCGCTCGAGCCGTTCTCCATGCATCCGAGCGCGGCGGTGCTCCACTACGCGCAGGAGATCTTCGAGGGGCTGAAGGCGTACCGGCACGCGGACGACAGCGTCTGGCTGTTCCGTCCGGAGGTCAACGCCCGCCGCTTCGCCCGCTCCGCGCGGCGGCTGGCCCTGCCCGAGCTGTCCGAGGAGGACTTCCTGACCGCCGTCGAGGAGCTGGTCCGCGCGGATGCGGCCTGGGTGCCGGACTCCGCCGGTGAGGGCAGCCTCTACGTGCGGCCGTTCATGTTCGCCTCGGAGGCGTTCCTCGGCGTGCGGCCCGCCGAGCAGGTGACGTTCTCGGTGATCGCCAGCCCGGCCGGGCCGTACTTCGCCGCCGGGATCAGCGGAGTCACGCTCTGGGTCAGCAGCGAGTACACCCGGGCCGGCCGGGGCGGCACCGGCGCGGCCAAGTGCGGCGGCAACTACGCGTCGAGCCTGGCCGCGCAGATCGAGGCCCGGCAGCACGGCTGCGACCAGGTGATGTTCCTGGACGACGCCGGCGGCGACGGCAACCTGGAGGAGTCCGGCACGATGAACCTGTGCCTGATCACCTCCGCCGGCGAGCTGGTCACCCCGGAGCTGGGCACGATCCTCGAAGGCGTCACCCGGGACTCCCTGCTGACGCTCGCCCCCGAGTTCGGCCTCACCCCGGTCGAGCGGTCCATCACCCTGGCCGAGCTGCGGTCCGGCGCCGCCGACGGCACCATCACCGAGGTGTTCGCGGCCGGTACCGCCGCCGTGGTCACCCCGATCGTGGGGTTCAAGGGCGACGGCTACGCGTTCACCATCGGCAGCGGCACGCCCGGCAAGCAGACCACCGCGCTGCGCGAGCACGTGCTGGACATCCAGTACGGGCGCGCCGAGGACAGGCACGGCTGGCTGCGGCGGGTCGTCTGAGACCGGTGGGGACGGGCGGGCCGCGCCGGACCGCGCGGCCCCGCCCCGTCACCGCGGACCGTCACCGCGAACCGGCCAGCCCCTCGGGCAGCACCACCTCGCGCTTGAGGATCTTGCCCGTGGAGCCCTTGGGCAGGGCGTCGGTCAGCCAGACCAGGCGCGGGTACTTGAACGGCGCCACCCGCTCCCGGACGAAGGCGCGGATCTCCTCCGGGGTGGTCCGGGCGCCGTCGCGCAGCACGACGGCGGCGGCGACCTCCTGGCCGTGGGTGGCGTGCGGGAAGCCGATGACGGTGGCCTCGACCACCGCCGGGTGCTCGTACAGGACGTCCTCCACCTCGCGCGGGTAGACGTTGAAGCCGCCGCGGATGATGACGTCCTTGCTGCGGTCCACGATCCGGAAGTCGCCGCTGGCGTCCCGGGTGCCGAGGTCCCCGGTGTGCAGCCAGCCGTCCCTGACGGTCTGCGCGGTCGCCTCCGGCCGGTTCCAGTAGCCCTTCATCACGTTGTGGCCCCGGATCACCACCTCGCCGACGGTGCCGTCCGGAACCTCCGCGCCGGACTCGTCCACGACCCGCATCCGCACGCCCTCGATCGGGATGCCGATCGTCCCGGCCACCCGCTCGCGGTCGATCCGGTTGGCGCAGGCCAGCGGGGAGGACTCGGAGAGCCCGTAGCCCTCCAGGACGACGCAGTCGAACGCGGTCTCGAAGCCGCGCAGCACCTCCGGCGGCATCGGGGAGCCGCCGCACAGGCAGACCCGCAGCGAGTCGGACCGGTGGTCGGCGCGGGCCGGGTGGGTCAGCATCAGGGTGTACATGGCCGGGACGCCGAGGAAGACGCTGACCCGGTCGCGCTGGATCACCGCCATGGCCGCGGCCGGGTCGAAGCGGGACAGCAGGGTGAGGCAGGCGCCGGTGGCCACCGCGCAGTTGAGGCCCATCACCTGCCCGAAGGAGTGGAACAGCGGCAGCCCGCCGAAGATCACGTCCTGTCCGCCGATCCCGAGCACCTGGATGCCCGCGCGGACGTTGCAGAGGATGTTGCGGTGGGTCAGTTCGGCGCCCTTGGGGGTGCCGGTGGTGCCGGAGGTGTAGAGGATCACCGCGGTGTCCTGGTCGCCGCGCCGGTGCGGGGCCGGCTCCGCCCGGTGGGTGTCGGCCGCGAAGGCGTCCGGACCGACCGTGGCGTACGGGGTGCCGACACGGTCCGCGCCGGCCGCCGCCTGCTCCGCGCCGGTGTGCCAGGCGACCAGCAGCGCGGCCCCGGCGTCGGCCAGGCAGTGCTCGATCTCCCGGGCCTTGAGCAGCGGGTTCATCGGCACGACCACCGCGCCCGCGCGCAGGATGCCGTAGTACAGCGCCGCGAAGGCGGGCACGTTGGGCAGCAGCACGGCCACCCGGTCGCCCGGCGCGACGCCGAGCGAGGCCAGCCAGCGCGCGGCCCGGGCGCTGGCCCGGTCGAGCTGGGCGAAGGTCAGCAGCTCGTCGTCCAGGCGCAGGACCGGCCGGTCCGGGCAGCGGGCGGCGGTGGCGGCCAGCAGGTCGGGGATGCTGCGCGGGGAGGCAGCGGTGTCGGCGGTGGCGGCGGACATGGTGGACTCCTCGGTCAGGGCCTGGCGGACGGTGAGCCGGTGGACGGTGAGCCGGTGGACGACGGGCCGACCGGGAGCGGGCCGGTGCGGAAGGGGACGGTGCCGGGCGCTGCGGTGCGGGGACCAGGACGGCGGTGAGCAGCAGGCCGTCGTGCACCAGCCAGCGTCCGTCCAGCAGCGGGGGCAGCTGCGGCAGCGGCGGCCGGGTGGGCTGCGCCGGGCGGAGCCGGGCCCGGAAGGCGCCGTGGCCGGGCCCGTCCTGGCGTACGGTCAGCTCGGCCTCCTCGAAGCCCAGCCAGCCGCCGCCCGCGCCGCACCACGCCTTGTAGACGGACTCCTTGGCGCTGAACAGCAGCCGGTCCCAGGCGGTCTCCGGCCGCTCCCGCGACTGCCGGGCCAGCCAGTCCGGCTCCGGCCCGAACAGCACCGCCTCCCGGGCCTGCGCGGAGAGGGCGGCGTGCTGCTCGACGTCGATGCCCAGGGCGAGGGCGTCCGCGGTGCGGGCCACCGCGGCGGCACGGTAGCCGGTCCGGTGGGTGATGCTGCCGACCACCCCGTCGGGCCAGGCGGGCATGGAGCGGCGGCCGCGCGGCAGCGGCACGGCCGGGTGCCCGAGCTGGGCCAGGGCGCGCCGGGCGCAGCGGCGTCCGGCCCGGAACTCGGCCCGGCGCCGGGGCCCGGCGCGGGCGATCAGCGCCTCCTCCTCCGGGAACAGCAGCTCCGCAGAGGGTGGCTCGGTGTCGGTGGATTCGGCGCAGCGGACCCAGGGCGGCAGCAGTGCGGCCAGCAGCGGGACCGCCCCGGGCGCGGGCATCAGCCCGCGTCGGCGCGGTGCGCGGCGGCGGGCCGCTCGCCGTCGGCGGCGAGCCGGGACACCCACTGCGTGATCGCCGCCACCAGGCCGCGGTTGTGCCGGATCCAGCGGAAGTGGTCCAGCGGTCGGCCGCCGGCCTGCTCGACGGTGTAGCTCCAGCGCTCCACCCGGGCGGCGGGCATCTTGCCGCACAGGTGGTCCACGGCGCGCGGCGGGGCCAGCTCGTCGTCGGCCACGTCCACTGCCAGGACCGGGAGCGCGACCTCGGCCAGGGCCCGCTCGTAGTCGGCGCACGCGCCGTGCGCGCGGTAGCGTCCGGTGCGCATCTGCCGGGCCCAGTCCCGCATCAGCCGGGCGGACTCGCGCCCGCCGAAGCCGAGCCGCTCCCCCGGCCAGTAGCCGATCACCGCCGACACCAGCACCGCGAACTGACTGTGCACCAGTCGGCGCAGGCCCGCCCGGGGGCCGAAGCAGCGGTACCAGGCCGAGCCGCTGGCCACCAGCACGGCTCCGGCCAGCCGGGGCCGGAACACCCCGCAGTGCACCATGCCCAGCTGTCCGCCCAGGCTGTGCCCGAGCAGCAGCAGCGGCGCCTGCGGGAAGGCCGCCTGCACCGCGTCCAGCACCGCCGGGAGGTCCTGCTCGACGATCTCGCGGTAGCCGAAGCGGACCCCGCGCCCGGGCCGCGGGCGGCTCTCGCCGTGGCCGCGCAGGTCGCAGACGGCCACCGAGAGCCCGGCCGCGTGCAGGGCGCGGACCAGCGGGGTGTAGTGCCGGGCGGCCGTGCCCATGGCCGGGAGGACCAGCACGACCGGCGCGTCGGCGTCCGGCCGGGCCAGTGCCCGGACGGTGATCGCGGCCCCGTCCGGGGCGCGGAGCTCGGCCAGCACCGGGAGCCGTGGCGGCGTCACCGCGCCTCCCCTGCCGGGTCCGGGGCCTGCTGCCAGCCGATGACCCCGGCGCCCCAGGTGATGCCAGCGCCGAAGGCGGCGAGGCCGAGCAGCGCGGTCCGGCCGAGCCGGCCCTCCTCGCGGGCGTGGGCCAGTGCCAGCGGGATGGAGGCGGCGGAGGTGTTGGCGACCCGCTGGACGTTGAGGTAGAGCCGCTCGGGCGGCAGGCCGACCTCCTTGCCGACCGCCCGCACGATCCGCGCATTGGCCTGGTGGGCGACGAACAGGTCGATGTCGTCGCAGGTCAGGGCGGTGCGGTCGAGCACCTCGCGGGTGGCGGCGGCCATCTTCTCGACGGCGTGGGCGAAGATCTCCCGGCCGTCCATCCGCAGTTTGCGCTCGTCCCGGTCCGCGTAGAGCAGCGGGATCAGCTCGCCGTCGCTGCCCAGCGAGAAGGCCGGGCGCGGGGCGCCGGGGACGTCGGCCACGACCACCGCGCCGGCGCCGTCGGCCAGCAGCACCGCGGTGCCCCGGTCCTCGTGGTCGGTGATCCGGGTGAGCGCGTCGGCGCCGCAGACCAGCACCGCCTCGGCCCGGCCGGTCTCGATCAGCGCGGCGGCGTGGTCCAGGCCGTAGACGAAGCCGGCGCAGGCCGCGTGCAGGTCGAAGGCGGCAGCCTGCGGCAGTCCCAGCCGGGCGGCGACCTCGACCGAGACGCCGGGCGTCACCCGGTCCGGGGTGATGGTGGCGACCACGACGTGGCGGATGCGGTGCGCGGTCACGCCGGAGGAGCGCAGCGCCTGCCCGGCCGCGGCCACCACCAGGTCGGCGAGTCGGCCGCCGGGCTCCAGGAAGTGCCGCTGCTCGATCCCGGTGCGCTTGACGATCCACTCCGAGGAGGCGCCGATCCGCTCGAAGTGCGCATTGGGGACGGTGGGGCCGGGCAGGGCGGCGCCCACCCCGACGACGGCGGCGGTCACCGCGCCGCTCCTTCGGCGAAGGCCGGGCCCGCGCCCATGCGGACCGCGTGCATGCCGCCGTCGGCGTGCACGATCTCACCGGTGACGGTCGCGGCCAGGTCGGAGAGCAGGAACAGCACCGGTCCGGTGAGCACCGACGGATCGGTGCGGTCCCAGCCGAGCGGCGCCTCGTCCTCCCAGCGGTCGGCGATCCGGTCGAAGGTGCTGATCGCCTGCCCGGCCACGGTCTCCACCGGGCCGGCCGCGACCAGGTTGACCCGGATGCCGGACGGGCCCAGGTACATCGCCAGGTAGCGGCAGACCGCGCCGAGGGCCGCCTTGCTGACGCCCATCCAGTCGTAGCCGGCCCACGCGCCGGAAGCGTCGAAGTCCAGGCCGACCACGCTGCCCCGGCGGCCGTCCGCGCTGAGCAGCGGGGCCAGTGCGGTGGCCAGCGAGTGCAGCGAGACGGCGGCGGTGCGCAGCGCGAAGGTGGCGCTCTCCGGCGTGGCGGTCAGGAAGTTGCCGCTGAGGGCCTCCTGCGGGGCGGCGGCGACCGCGTGCAGCACGCCGTCCACCGAGCCCCAGCGCTCGGTCAGCTCCTTGGCCAGGGTGACGAAGTCGTCGGGCCGGGTGACGTCCAGGGTGAGCACCTCGGGCGGGCGGGGCAGCCCGCTCGCGGCGGCCTCGGTGATCCGCCGGGCCCGGCCGAAGCCGGTCAACAGCACCTCGGCGCCCGCCTCCTGGAGCGATCGGGCGGTGTGCCAGGCGATCGAGTCGTCGTTGAGCACTCCGGTGATCAGATAGCGGCGTCCTTCGAAGCCGAGCATTGCCGTTGACCTTTCGTCATGCGGGGGAGGCGGCCAGCACCAGCGCGGCGTTGTGCCCGCCGAAGCCGAACGAGGTGGACAGCCCGACCAGGCGCGGGGCCGCCCGGCCGGGCGCGGCGGCGGTTCCGGGGGCAGTAACGGCGGCGGTACCGGCGGCGGTGAGCGGTGCGGCGTGCCGGATCAGGTTGAGCCGGCCGAGCCGCTCGTCCGGCTCGCGCAGCCCGACCGTGGGCGGCGCGGTGGCGTGCCGCAGCGCCTGGAGGGTGGCGACGGCCTCCACCGCGCCGGCCGCGCCGAAGAGATGGCCGATGCCGGACTTGGTGGACGACAGCGGAATCCGCTCGATCGCCGGTCCGAGCGCCAACCGCAGCGCGTCGCACTCCAGTTGGTCGTTGAGGACGGTGCCGGTGCCGTGCGCGTTGATGTAGTCGAGCTGCTCCGGCGTGACCCCGGCCGCCCGTAGCGCCCGGCCCACGGCCCGGGCGGCGGGGACGCCGCTGGGGTCGGGGGCGGTCAGGTGGTGCGCGTCGGCGGTGGCCCCGTAGCCGAGCACCTCGCCGAGCACGGCGGCCCCGCGCGCAGCCGCGCCCCGCGCCGTCTCCAGCACCAGGATCCCGGCGCCCTCGCCGATCAGGAAGCCGTCCCGGGCCCGGTCGAAGGGCACCGACGCACCGGTCGGCGACAGCGCCCCGGCGTTCCGGAACGACGCCTGGACCAGCTCGGAGGTGGACGCCTCGGCGCCGCCGACCACCACCGCGTCGGCGGCTCCGGCGGCGAGCAGCAGCAGCCCGGCGCCGACCGCCTGGGCGCCGCTGCTGCAGGCCGAGGCGACGCACAGGGCCTCGCCCTGGAAGCCGAACCGCAGCGAGAGCTGCGAGGCGGCGGCGTTGGCCATCATCGAGGACACCATCAGCGGGGAGACGAACTCGTCGCCCTGCTCGCGGAGCACCTCGCGCTGCGCCTCGAAGCTCCCGGTGCCGCCCAGCGCGCAGCCGACCACGCAGGCGATCCGCTCCGGCGGGTACGGCAGCGATGCCTCCTTCCAACCGGCCTGGGCCAGCGCCTCGGCGGCGGCCACCAGCGCGAACTGGGCGAACCGGTCGGTGCGGCGGATCTGCTGGCGGGAGAGGTGGTCGGCGGCGCGGAAGTCGGCGCACCGGCCCACCCCGCCGTCAAATGCGCTCTCCCCCGCCACCGCGCGCCGGTGCAGCAGGTCGGCGCCCACGCCCAGCGGGGTCACCGCGCCCAGACCGGTGACGACGGCGCCTGGTGTCACTCCAGTCCGGCCTTCTGCCGGCACAGGGCAAGCACCTCGCCGACGGTGTAGAGCTGGTCGAAGTCCTTGGGCTTGACCGGGATGCCCAGCTGCTTCTTGATGGACTGGCTCAGCTCGACCATGTCGAGCGAGTCGATCTCCAACTCGTCCAGGGCGGCGTCCTCGACGATGTCGGAGCGCTCCACGCCGAGTTCCACCAGGGCGTCGACGATGAAGGTCTCGATGGTGGTGAGGTCCAGGGTGTCGGGCATGTCTCTCCTCGTCCGCACGGCGGCGGTCACGCGATGGGGTCGGGCGGGTGCGGCGGCCCGGCGGGCGGCGGGCGGCCGGCTCAGGCGGTGAGCCGGTCCGGCTTGCTGGAGTGGTACGGCGCCCAGTGCCACTGCCGCCAGTAGCTCTCGGAGATGTCCAGCCACTCCTCCAGCCGCTGGACGCTGTCCAGGAACCGGGAGCCGCTCACCACCAGCCAGCTGTAGACCGCCTGGCTGTCCCGGCAGCCGCCGCAGTCGCCCGAGGTGCAGCAGAACTGCACCGACTCGTAGTCCGCGCCCCAGGCGTTGAAGCCGGGGATGACCGGGTTGCCGTTGGCCAGCCGCTGCTCGTGCGCGGGGTTGTCCACGCTGAGGCTGGGGCAGACGTCGTAGCCGAACCGGCCGCCCCAGTGCGAACGCCCGGTGATCAGCGTCCGGATGAAGTACGGGTGGCTGACCACGGTCTCCGGGTACAGCTCCTTGACCCGCAGCGCCTCGTCCAGCACCCGCTGCTCGTTGGCGATCCGGATCGGGTTCTCGGTGCCGTGCTCGCTGTAGAAGTTGAAGGTGACGATGTTGCCGTTGTCGGCGATCTTCCGCACCGTGGGCTCGATGTGCTCCACGCCGGCCTCGGCCAGGGCGTAGATGAACAGCACCCGCGGATCGTCGCGGTAGTGGCCGAGCGCGGTGTCCAGCAGGCCGGTGAAGGTCGAGCCGTTGACCCGGATCGCGCGCAGGTCGTCGTCCAGCACGCCGCCGCCGAAGACGGAGACCGCGATGGCGATCTTCTCGAAGCCCTGCTTCGGCATCGGGCGCAGGCCGTTGGTGGAGATGGTGATGTACGGCAGCCGCTCGACGAACGCCTCGACCCGGCGCGGCACCAGCGTGGGCTCGCCGCCGATCAGCGTGGCCTGGTTGACGCCCTCGTCGGCCAGCCGGTCGGCGAAGGCCCGGATTCTGTCCAGGTCGGTCAACTCCTTGACGGCGGTGTCGAATCCGCCCTCGAAGTACCAGCAGCCCTTGCAGCGGATGTTGCAGGCGTTGGTGAGGTGCACCTCGCAGGAGCGCACGCTGCGCCCCAACCGGCGGATGCGGTGCAGCCGTTCGGCCAGGTCGGGCCGGTCGGCCAGGAACTCGGCGGTGCGCGCCTTGGCCTCGCGGCGGCTCAGCGGACGCGGTTCGATGGAGACGGGTGTTGCCATGGCATGGGCTCCTTGGAAGTCGCGGGTGGACCGGCCTGCTGCTCCCGGCCGGGTGCCGGGAGGCGGCTGCTACTCCGGGATCCGGAGCCCCAGGTTGTTGATCCGCGGCGTGACCTTCTCCCGCCAGACGTCGCACGCCTGGCCGTTGGTGGTCTGCCGGAGCCCGAACCGCACGGCCAGCCGGGAGCGCTCGGAGCGCGGGCTGCCGAAGATCCGGATGAAGGTCGGCCAGAGCCGGTCCAGCGCCTGCTGCAACTGCTCGCGGCCGTCGTCGGTGGCGGCGAGGTTGCGGCAGACCCGGGCGCCGTGGGCGATGTGCACCTTCTCGTCCTGGATGATCGTGCGCACGGCATCCGCCCAGGGCTTGTAGCTGCTCTGCGCGAACTCGGAGATCATCACCATGGCGGTCTCCTCGCCGACGTACGAGAAGATCCCGCGCTCGGCCCAGGTGGTGCAGGTGTGGAACTCCTGGGCCCGGAACAGGTTCCGCTCGGCCAGGGTCTGCGTCTCCATGTACGAGGTGTCGACGCCGACCTCGCCCAGCACCCGCTTGCCGATCTTGTAGTGGTCGTACTCCTCGACCGCGCGCTCGGCGCAGACCTGGCGCTCCTCGGCGTCGGGCGCCAGCGGCAGGAAGACGCTGATGTAGTCGTCGCCACCGGAGAGTTCGCCCTCGGTGTTGACCACCATTCCGCGGATGGCGATCTCCCGGTAGTCCTCCGGCATGGCCAGGAATTCCTCGGGAGTCCGGACCACGACCGCCTCGTCGGCCAGAATGGAAAATCCCATGACAGGGCGCCTCGATTCATAAGCTCGCGTGAATGGTCAGGGACTCGCCGATGAGGCCCTGAAAGCAGAGGACTCAGAACGCCGGGCACCCGCCGCGTCGCGCGGACGCGGTGGCCGTGCCGGCGGAGGAGGGCCGCTCCCCCGGGCGGCCTTGGGAGCTTCGAAGTGGTCCGTAGGGCGTCTCGGACTGTAGGCGCAAGGTTTCAAGCCAACAAGGTGCCACCCGGGCGCCGGGACCGGGATTCGGCCACCCTTCGCGGCCGGAGCTTCACGTTCCGCTGTACGCCATCGAGCCCCCCAGGAGCCCGGATATGCCGCGCCGGGAATCGTACGCGGAGGAACTCGATCAGCGGCAGATTGGCCTGATCCGGATTGCCTCCCGCATTGCCGCTCGCACGGCCCGCCGTCGACCCGTCGCGCCCGGCGGGCGGCCGTCCGTGGACAAGCGCCGAATTCCCTATACGCTGAAGCCCATCCCCCGCACTCCCTGCCGACCACTGCTGCGAGGCCAGAAGAGATGCCCACCGAGTCCAGCACCGCGGCCGGCGATGTCGACGTCGTGATGAGCCCGGAACAGCTCAATGAGTTGATAGACCGTCAGTTCCCGGACTATCCCGCCTGCCGCGTGGTCCGGGTGGACCGCCGGACGCTGACCATGGCGGTGGACGGCAACCGCCTGCGCACCCGCCCGGGCGGCACGGTCTCCGGCCCGGAGCAGGCGGGTCTGGTCGACCTCGCCGCCTTCCTGCTGATCAACGCCCGGCTCGGCCCCACGCTGATGGCGCTCACCAGCTCCCTGCAGATCAACTTCCTCAACCGGCCCCGGCCCGGCGATCTGCGGGTCGAGGCCAGGACCGCCAAGTTCGGCCGCCGGCTCTGCGTGGTGCTGGCCGAACTCATCGGTGCAGAAGGCGAGTTGGCGGCCAGCGCGACGCTGACCTATGCCATCCCGCCGATCGCGGAGCAACTCCCGCAGGGCCTGTCGGGCCTGTCCTGAGCCCTGAGCACAAGGCTGGCCCCGCTCCGGGCGGAGCGGGGCCAGCACCTCTGACACGCGGGAGCAGTCGGCCCGGTCAGAAGCTGGTCCAGGAACAGGTCCACGGGCACACCGGGATGAGGCCCTCGGCCTCCGACTCGTCGCTCTCCAGCGCCTGCAGCGCGTCCACGTCGATCGTCATCTCACGTCACCTCCCCTGCACGGCACGGGTCTTCGATGGGTCGCCGGGTTCGGCGACTCAGAAGGTGGAGCCGGTCCAGGAGCAGGTCCAGGTGCAGTCCACCACCAGGCCCTCGGCCTCCAGCTCGTCGCTCTCCAGCGCCTGCAGCGCATCCACGTCGATCGTCATCTCACGTCACCTCCCCTGCACAGCACGGGTCTTGGATGGGTCACGGGTGCTTCGGCCTCCTAGAAGCCGGTCCAGGAGCAGGTCCAGGTGCAGTCCACCACCAGGCCCTCGGCCTCCAGCTCGTCGCTCTCCAGCGCCTGCAGCGCGTCCACGTCGATCGTCATCCCACGTCACCTCCCTTCGTCGCTCGGTCCGGCGTGCTCGGTCTCAGAGGAGTTCCGGCCGGGTCCGCCGGCATCTCCTGGGGTCGTCGTCGTCCACCGTCTCCGTCACCTCCCTTCGCTGGGCCGGGCTGCCCGGTGCGGTTCCGGCTCGGGCCCTGGCTCGGGCCCTGGCTCGGGCTCGGACTCGGGCCCTGGCTCGGGCTCGGACTCGGGCTCGGGCTCGGCGAGGAAGGCCGTCAGCCGGTCGTCCAGGCCGGCCCCGGCCGGGCAGTCGGAGGGGGTGTGCCCGGCCCCCGGTACCTCCCAGTACTGGAAGTCCGGGCCCTCGCGCCGACCGGCTGCGAGCAGCCGCCTGCGCAGCCGCCGGGAGTGCCCGACCGGCACCACCTCGTCGGCGACGCCGTGGACCAGCAGCAGCGGGGCGGTGATCCGTTCGGCCAGCACCCACAGATCCCGTGGGCCGAGGCCGTCGGCCGCCGTCCGGCGCTGCCCGTCGAGCCGCTCCACCAGCCTGCGGACCGGGGGCGAGCCGTCGGCGTGCAGGCGCGCGCCGGAGAGGAAGGGGGCCACCACCGCGCAGCGGGACCAGGCGTCCGGGTCGGCCGCCGCGGCGAGCAGCGCCAGGAACGCGCCGTAGCTGACCCCGTAGAGCACGGGCGGGCGCGCGGAGCCGGGCCTGCCTGCGGCCAGGGCCGCCGCCAACCGGCGCACGTCGGCCAGGTCGGGGCCGCCCCAGGCGCCGTGGATGGCGGCCGCGTGGGCGGCGCCGTAGCCGGTGCTGCCGCGCTGGTTGGGCGCGACGACGGCGATCCCGGCCCGGGCGAGCCGGTGCAGCAGCGGGTCGTACCCGAGGTCCCAGTGCGCCTCCGGGCCGCCGTGCAGCGCGACCGCGACCGTGTCGGCGGTGCGCCAGTCGCCCCGGCAGACGGCCTCGAACGGGCCGTCCGGGCCGGTGAACTCCTGCACCGTGACGGTCTGCCCGGGCGCGGGCACGGGCACGGGCGCACGCGGGTGTGCGTACGTGGGCGCGGGCGCGGCGGGTCGGCGGACCGGGCGGTGCGGCTGCGGGGCGGCCACGTCGACCGGGCGGTCGGGCGTGGAGTACGCCACCCGCAGGCCGTCCGGCCCCCAGGCGGCCGAGGGGTGGATCGCCCCCTCGGGCAGGCCGGTCGCCTCGTCCGACCGGTCGGCGGGCAGGTCGTGGACCAGCAGGCGGGTGCGGACGCCCCGGGTCGCCCGCAGCGCCAGCCGCTCCCCGGACGGGTCCAGGGCCAGCGGCAGCACCGCGCCGGTGATCGCGTTCAGCCGCTCGGGGTAGCGGACCGCCCCGGGGTCGGCGAGGTCGGCGCAGCCGAGCCGCAGCCGCCCGGGCGTGCCGCAGGCCAGCAGCAGCAGCCCGGAGCGCGGGCTCGCCAGCAGCAGGTGCGCGGCATCGGCGCCGGGGAGCGGCGGCAGCGGTTGCCGGCCCCCGGTGGTGAGGTCGATGACGACCGGCCAGGTCCGGCCGTCGTGGCGCAGGTCGGCGCCGAGAAGGCGGCCCGACCGGTCCAGCGCGGTGGTGGCGCCGAGGCGGCCGGGGACGTCCAGGACCGGCTCCAGCCGCAGCGGCGCGGCCGGCACCCGGTAGAGCCGGGAGCTGCCGTCCGGGCCCGCGCCCACGGCCAGCGCCAGGCTGCCCGGCTCCGGGCTGCGCACCAGTTGCAGTCCGCGCCCGGGTACGGCCACGGCGTCCACCACCGTGCCCGAGCCGGGGTCGGCCAGTTGGAGTTCCAGCCGCTCTCCGGCCGGGCGCAGCAGCAGGACGCGGCCGTCGTCGGTGGGGAAGGGCTGGGACTGCACCGTCACGTCCAGCGGCAGCACCCGGCGGCGGGCCGGGAGCGGCCCGGGGCCGAAGGTCCAGTGCTCCGGGTGGAGCGTGCCGAGGGTGGTGCGGACCAGGGCGGCGGCGTACCGGGCGTCGGCGGAGAAGCGCAGGCTCATCCGGCTGCGGACCGGCGGCTCCGGCGCGCGGTACTCCGGCGCGGACGGCCACGGCGCGGGCTGCTCCGGCGCGGGCTGCTCCGGCGCGCTCTGCGGGCGGGGAGCGGCGGTGTCGGTCGCGCGGACCGGCGTCACCACGGTGCACGCCCCGATCCGGCGCCCGCGTCGGCGAGTTCCGGTTGCCGGGGCAGGCCCGGGGCGGGCAGGGCGAGGGAGTCGGGCAGCCACATCCGGGGGCCGCCGTGCCGCAGGCGCAGCAGCAGGCCCAGCATCCCGGCCATCCCGGTGTTGTAGTCGGCCCGTACTGCGCCGAGCGTCTCGTCCGGCAGCACGAGCAGTCCGTCGCGGTGGACGCGCCGGGCGTGGGCGCAGGCGACGAGTTCCCGGGCCCAGTGCCGGTAGCGCGGCTCGTCCAGCGCGGCGGCCAGGTCCAGCAGGAAGTCGGCATTGCCGGCCAGGCCGTGGCAGGCGACGGGCGCGGCCTGCCAGCGTCGGCGGTGGACCTCGGCGGCGGCCTGCTCGGCGAGTTCGCGGTAGCGCGGTTCGCCGGTGGCCTGCCAGAGCCGGATCAGGAAGGTCCCGATCCCGGACGCTCCGCTGCACCAGTGCGGCAGCGGGGCCGCCTTGGCGGTGTCGGTGTCGCCGACCGGCCACCAGGCCGAGGTGCCGTCCGAGCGGGCGGCAGTCACCAGGGTGTCCCCGGCGCGCCGGGCCTGGTCGACGAAGTCAGCGCGGTCCGTGGCCGCCCCGGCGAGCAGCAGGAAGGTGCCGACACCGGCCACGCCGTGGCCGAAGCCGAGGTGGTTCGCCCCGGCCAGGGCCGAGTCGAAGTCGTCCGGGATCGGCCAGTTGACCCCGGAGCGGCCCGGACGCGCGGCCGTGAGCACTTGCTCGGCGGCGTCCACGGCGCGGTCGCGGAAGTCCGGCTCGCCGGTGGTCCGCCAGATGTGCAGCTGGGCCAGGCCCGCCCCGGCGAGGCCGTGGCACACGTCCGGGTTGGGCCAGCGCAGGGGCACCTGGCGGGCCAGGTCCAGCGCGTGCTGCTCCAGCCGGTCGTCGGCCAGCAGCCGGGCGGCGTCGAGCAGCGTCCAGGCGGTTCCGGAGCGGCCGAAGTACAGCCCGGGCAGGGTGCGTTCGCGTCGGCCGAGGCGGGTGACGATCCACTCGGCCGAGTCGGCGACGGCGGCCCGCAGCCGGTCGTCGTCGCGGACGGCGGCGGCCGCGGTGAGGACGGCCAGCACCCCGGCCGCGCCGTGCTGCACGCTCAGGGCGTCGACCCGGGCGGCGAAGCCCTCGGCGGGCCAGAGGTGGTCCGGGTCGTCGGGGGTGCGGGTGGCCAGGAGGTGGCCGAGTCCGTCGGCGAGCATCCGGTCCTCGGTGTGCTCCGGCAGTACGTCGGGGTGGTGCGGCGGCGTCCCGGACGGGCGGGCCGGGGAGCCCGGCGGGGCCGCGGCGCTCGGGGCGGCCCCGCCGGCGAGCCCGGCCAGGAACTCCTCGGCGCGCCCCAGGCTCCAGCGCTGGCCGGGCTCCTCGGCCAGCAGGCCCAGGGCCACCGGCAGTAGCGGGCTCAGCCCGGGGTGGCCCTGGAGGATCCTGGTGACCAGCTCCCGCCGCCGTTCGCCGTCGCCGCCGGCGTTCGGCTGGTCGGGCACCAGCACCAGTTCGGTGCCGCAGGCCAGGTGGACCAGGGTGGCGCCGAGGCTGAAGAGGTCGGCGCGGTGGCCCGGGGCCGGACCGTCCAGCGGCGAGGCGACCACCTCGGGCGCGCCGTAGCCGGGGGTGTAGGCCGGGCGGACGTGGTCGCCGGGGCGGGCGACCATCTCCAGGTCGATCAGCCGCAACCGTCCGTCGGTGGTGACCATGAGGTTGTTGGGGTTCAGGTCGCGCAGCACGTACCCGGCCCGGTGCACGGCGGCGACCGCGGCGACCAGCTGCCGGGCGAGGTGCAGCACCGGGCCCAGGGCGGGCTCCGAGCGGCCGGCGACCCACGCCCGCAGGGTCTCGCCGTCGACGCGCTCCTGCACCAGGTAGTGGTTGCCGCCCTGGGTGAACTGGTCCAGCGCCTCGGGGGCCAGCCCCAGCGGGGCGAGCACGGCGTGCATCGCGGCCTCGTGCCGCAGCATGGCGGCGGCGTCCTGCCCGCTCAGCTGCGCGCCGACGTGCCGTCGGGCCTCCTTGACGACGACCTCGCGGCCGGTCTGCCGGTCGGTGCCGAGGAACACGCCGCCCTTGTAGGCGTGCCGGATGGCCCGGCGCACCACGTAGCGGTCGTTGAGCAGCACCGCCGCCGGGCGCGTGGTGTCCGTGTCCGCCGGTGCGGCGTCCTCGGGCAGGGGCGGCCGCGCCCACGCGGGCGGGCTGTACCAGGGCAGCCGCTGGTCCTTCTGCAGCTGCCCGTCGGGGGCGGTCAGCATCGGCTCCCAGGAGCCGTCGTTGCCGAGCCGCAGCACCGCCTTGAAGCCGCCGTAGCGGTAGTGCACCGAACTGCCGGGCCGGTAGGGGCGGTCGGAGAGGATGCCCGGGTTGGGCAGCCCGCTGGTGGCCCGGTGCAGTGCCTCGGCCAGGCGGCGGAACTGCTCGTCGTCGTCCGGGTAGGCGGTGAGGAACTTGCCGCCGCCGCCCCGGTCGTAGCGGGCGCTGACCAGTTCCGCGGCGCGGCCGAGCGTGCCCGCGAACTTGAAGGTGGCGCGTTCGGCGAGCAGCACCTCGGCGCAGCGGTGCAGCACCAGCGGCGCGGCGAGCGGGGTGGCCGAGACGTGCAGCTTCCACCCCTGGTCGGGCAGCGGGCTGCGGCGCGCCGGTTCGGCCCGGCACCAGAAGGGGCCCGGCGTCAGCGTCCAGTCGTCGGCGCCCCGGGCGGCGAGCACGCTCCGGACGATGCCGGGCAGCAGGTCGGCGTCCCGTTCCGGTCCGCGCGGGGCGACCGCGCTGTCCGTGCCCGTCATGCTCGCCTCCGTCACCGCACTGTGGACGACCGAGCCGTGGTTCCGGCTCCGTCTCGGTGATTTCATGCTGGCAGCGGGGCCATGGCCGGGCATGGGTGAGCCGCACCCATCTTTGGCCGCCCCGCCCGGTCGGCACCGGGGCGGAGCACGCATGGACGCCGGGCCGTGCGTCGAGCCGCGCACCGGGCCCTGCGCCAGGCCGGGCGCGGCGGCCCGGACATGCGGAAAGGGGGCGCCCGGGCGGGCGCCCCCCTGGGTCGGGAGCGGGGTGTCGTGCGGACGCCGGTGGCGGCGCGCGGGCGCGGTCAGCTCTCCCGCAGCAGCTGGTCCAGGCTGCTGACCAGGCGCAGGGCGGCGTCGCGCCGCTCCGGGCCGAGGGGGAGCTGCAACGGGCCCACCGGGGCCGGGTCCGGCGTCCCGCTGCGGCCGCGTCGGCCGACGATGACGCGCAGGGCGGCGGCTGCCTGCCGGGCGAACAGCGCCAGCAGGTCGAGCTCGCCCAGGCTGGAGCGGGCCTGCGGGGAGGGGTCGAGCACCTCCAGCACGCCCAGGATGCGGTTGCCGTGGATGAGCGGGGCGGCCATCAGCGCCTGGGGCACGTACGCGGTCGACTCGGCCAGCGAGCGGTCGAAGGAGGGGTTCCGGGTGAGGTCGTCCACCACCATCGGCTCCCCGGAGACCAGCACCCAGCCGGCGATCCCGCTGCCGGCCGGGAAGCGGCTGCCCACCAGGGAGTTCTCGCCCTGCCCGGAGACGGCCTGGAAGACCAGCTCGTCGGTCTCCTCGTCCAGCAGCATGATCGAGCTGGCCTGCGCGCCGAAGATGGCCCGGGCCACCTCGACCACGGACTCCAGCAGTTCCTGAGCCATCGGCTCCTGTTCCGTCGCCGTCTGCGCCGCGGCGGGCGACGGCGGTTGGCTTCCCTGGGTGATCATGTGGCATCCCTGTCGCTGATTCGGACGTTGGCCGCGGAGAGGTAGAGCGCGTTCTTCAACTGAAAGGTCGTCATCCTCGGGTGCTGGGAGAGGATGCGGGCGCACTGGCCGCTGATGAAGGGGGTGGCGAAGCTGTTGCCGCTGGTGCGGATGGAGCCGCCGCCGAGCCAGGCGACCGGGACGTTCTGGCCGGGGGCGAAGAACTCCACCGGCGGATCGGGGTTGTAGAGGTAGAGGTCGGCCTCCTCCTGGTGGCTGCCGACCGAGATGACCGAGGCGAACCGCCAGGGGAAGCTCTCCACCGGGGTGTTGTGCGCCGAGGCGACCAGCGCGGTCCGGGCGAAGTACGCCTCGTCGGCCAGCGCGTGCAGCTCCTGCATGAACTGGATCCTGGTGGTGGACAGGCTGAGGTTCACCACGTCGAAGCCCTGGCGCACGGCCCAGCGCAGCCCGGCGAGCAGGACGTCCCCGCTGCCGGAGAAGCGCTCCCCCAGCACCCGGACGCTGTACAGCTCGCAGTCGGGGGCGATCCTGCGGATGATGCCCGCGCAGGCCGTGCCGTGGCCGCAGCTGTCCCCGGTGTCGGTGGGCCGGACGGTGATCTCCCCGTCCGGGCCGTCCTTGGCGACGACCCAGGAGCCGTCCACCGGGCCCACCAGCGGGTGGTCCCGGTCCACGCCGGAGTCGACCACGCACACCCGGACGCCGCGCCCGGTGGCCTCGCCCGACGTCCAGGTCGGCGGCACCGGCTCGCGGTCGGCCAGGACCGGCACGTCCTCGGGGCGCCTGCCCCGCAGGCTCCAGGTCAGTTCGGGGTCGGGCGGCACCACGGTCTCCATCGAGTCAGCTCCTTGTTCTCGGCTGCGGCCCGGCCGCCGCGCCGCTGAGCGCCGCGGCCCAGCGGACGCCGGGCAGGTGGCCCTTCTGGGCGAACCGGGCCCCGGCCGTGGCCGCCGCCGCGGCGGCCTGCTCCGGTCTGCCGAGCAGCCGCAGCGCGTGCGCCCGGTCCAGCGCGGCCACCGCCTGGACGATCGGGGAGTCGGTGCGGGCGGCGGCCTCGACCGCGGCCCGGGCGAGCCGCAGCGCCTCGCCGCTGCGGCCCCCGGCGGCGGCGATCCGGCTGCGGATACCGGCCTCGTCCACCGCCTCGGCCCCGGGCAGGGTGCTGGGCTGCCCGGCGGGGGTCAGCCGGTCCAGGGCCTCGGCCGCCTCGGCCCAGCGGGCGTCGTCCGCCAGCAGCCGCGCCGTCTCCAGCGAGACGGTGGCCAGCAGTCCGCCGCCGCCCAGCCGTCCGCCCGCCTCGGCCGCCTGCGCCAGCCGGCTCAGCGCCTGCGCCCGGCGTCCGGTCAGCGCGTCGACCGCCGCCGCGAAGACGGGGATGAAGACCTCGGCCTCGGCATAGCCCAACTCCCCTGCGATGGAAGCCGATTCGGCCAGCAGCCGGTGTGCCTCGGCGGGCTGGTCGCGCAGCGCGAGCAGCATCGCCAGCGGGCAGCCCAGGGTGGCCCGCACGGTTCTGCGGCCCGGGCCGTGCTCGGCCAGCAGCTCCCGGCAACGTTCGACGGCCACCGGCACCGGCTCGGGCCCGCGCCACAGCGAGATGCCCATGGCGCCCAGGGCCACAGCCCGCTCCGGCTCGGCGTCGGCGCGCCGGGCGTGCGCCAGGGCGCGGGTGAGGGCCTGGTCGGCCCGGCCGTGACGGCCCTGCACCTGGTAGTGCTGGGCCAGCCGGATCCGGGCCCGGGCCTGGCCGAGGTCGTCCCCGGCCGCCTCGAACACCGGCAGCACCGCCTGCGCGGTCTCGGCGACGGCGGCCGGACCGCCCGGGTCCAGCGTGGCCAGCGCGAGCCGGGCATGGGCGGCCTCCACCCGGTCCACCGGCCGCCGCAGGTCGGTGCCGGGCGCGGGGTGGTCCGGCGCGGGGTGGTCCGGCGCGGGGTGGTCGGGCGCGGGGGTGGCGGGCGCGGAGTGGTCCGGCGCGAGGTGGTCGGGCGCGGGGGTGCCGGGCGCGGGGGTGCCGGGCGCGGGGGTGCCGGGCGCGGGGGTGCCGGGCGCGGGGTGGTCGAGCAGTTGGCGCAGCAGTCGGCGTCCCTGGTCGGTGCGGCCGAGCGCCAGTCTGGCCTCGCCCAGTCGGCGGGTCGCGGACACCCCGGCGGGCTCGCCCGGGCGGGACAGCCGGACCGCCCGGTCCAGCAGGTCGTCCGCCCAGGAGAGGTCGGACCGGGACAGGGCCAGCGCGCCTGCCCGGGCCAGGCCGTCCGCGGCACGGCGGCGCAGGGTCTCGGTGTGCGCGTCCAGCAGCCCCAGCTCGGTGCGGTAGCGGTGGGCCCGCTCCAGGTGCGCGGCGACCGCGCCGTGGCCGTCCGCGCGTACCGAGGCCAGACCGGCGGCCCGCTCGTGCCGCTCGGCCCGGGAGCGCTTGGACATGCAGGCGTAGGCGACCTCCTGGACGAGGCCGCTGCTGAAGCGGAAGGCGATCCGGTCGGGCGCGGTCCGGCGGGCCGGCTCGACCAGGCGGCGGCGGCTCAGCCGCGCCAGCGCGGCGCGGGCCGGGCCCTCGGAGCCGTCGCCGGTGCCGACTCCGCCGCCCAGCTCGTCCTCGGGGCCGGAGGCGGCCAGCCGGACCAGCTCGTCGGCGTCGAACTCCCGGCCCAGCACCGAGGCGAGGTCCAGCGTGACGCGCTCGGCGCGCTCCAGCGCGTCGATGCGGGCGCCCAGCAGGGCCTGCAGGGTGGCTGGCACCCCCTCGCCGACACCGCCGGTACCGGTCGGCCCGGCGGCACCTGCGGGCAGGTCGGAGACGTCCATGGCCAGCAGCTGCTCCAGGTGCAGCGGGTTGCCGCCAGCCCGTTCCAGCAGCCGCTCCGAGACGCAGGCGCTGTGGGCGCCGACCTCCGTCAGCCCGGCGGCCAGCCGCACGGCCTCCTCGGCGGACAGGCCCGCCAGCGGCAGCGCCCGCCCGGCGGCGCCCCAGCCGGGACGGGTGTCGAACAGCTCCGGCCGCGCCAGGCAGACCACCAGCACCGCCGCCGCGCCCAGCTCCGCCACCACCCGTTCCACCACGTCGAGCAGGACCGGGGTGGCCCAGTGGGCGTCGTCGACCACCAGGACGACCGGGGCGCGGGCCGCCAGCACGGACAGCAGGCGCACCAGCGCGGCGCAGGTGTCGTTGACGGAGGGGTTGGGCGTGCCGTCCAGCAGGAGCCCGGCGTCCAGCACCGCCAGCGCGTCGGCGACGGCTTCGGAGCCCGGGTCGGCGACGGTGCTGGTGCCGTTGCCGGTGCCGGTGAGCGCCGGGGCGTCCGGGTGGCGCAGCGCGTGCTCGTCCAGGACCTGCCGCAGCGCCTCGGCCAGCGGGGTGAGGCTGCCGCGGTCGCCGTAGGTGCGGCACCGCCCTGCGCCGCACAGGGCGCCCCGGGGGCCGGAGCGGTCGCGGCGGCCGAGCCACTCGCGGACCAGTCGGGTCTTGCCCAGCCCCGCCTCGCCGCCGACGACGGCCAGCTGTGCGCCGCCGCCCCCGGCCGCACGGTCCAACACGGCGTCCAGCCGGGCCAGTTCGCGTCCCCGGCCGACGAAGGGGAGGTCGAAGCGGCGCAGCAGGCCGGGATCGTCGTCCCCCAGGCCGAGCAGCCGGTGGGCGGAGACGGGTTCGGCCTTGCCCTTGAGGTGCAGCGGCCCGACCGGGGCCACCCGGGCGGCCGGTCCGGCGGCGCGCAGGGTCTCCGGGCCGATCAGGATCTGCCCCGCGCCCGCGTTCTGCTCCAGCCGCGCGGCGACGTTCACCGTCTCGCCGGAGATCAGCGCCTGCCGCGTGGAGTTGTCCGAACCGGCCACCACCTGGCCGGTGTTGACGCCGATCCTGACGTCCAGCCGTACGCCCAGGGCGGGTTCGAGCTCGGCGTTCAGCCGGGCCAGTGCCTCCAGCATGCCCAGGGTGGCGGCCAATGCGCGCCGGGCGTCGTCCTCGCGCATCGAGGGCACGCCGAAGACGGCCATCACCGCGTCGCCGATGAACTTCTCCAAGGTGCCGCCACAGGACTCGATCTGATGGCGCATCACTTCGAAGTAGCGAAGCGTGACCGAGCGCAGGGTCTCCGGGTCGAGCGCCGCGGAAAGTCGGGTGGAGCCGACCAGGTCGCAGAAGACGATGGTCACCACCTTGCGTTCCTCGGCCCGGCCGGAGCGGACCGCCGTCGCGGCGGAGACGGCGGACGGCCGGTTCGGTGTGCCGCAGGAGGGGCAGAAGCGGGCGTCGGTCGGCAGCGGGTGGGCGCATGCGGAGCAGTTCATCAGGGTGTCCTTGCCTGTCCGGCCGAGGCCGCGGCCGTCAGAAGAGCGCGCCGCCGGCGATCTCGCTGTGCGCCTGGACCTCCGGGCCGACCTCGTCGAGCCGACTCTTGATGTCCAGCAGCAGCGCGAGCTCCTCCGGGCCGAGCTCGCGCAGCACCTCCTGCTGCTCGCTGGTGAGGACGTCGACGGCGAACCCGGCCGCGCCCAGCCGTTCGAGGGTGTCGTGATGCTCGGTCATGTCGGGCCTCCGGTAATGGTCGCGCTCGGGTTCGGGGTCGCGGTCGTGCTGGGGTTCGGGGTCGGGCTCGGGGTCGGTGCGGCCAGCCGGTGGAACAGCCGGGCCAGGGCGGCGGCGGTGTGCAGCGCGCTGACGGTGACCGCGCGCTCCTGCTCCCCGGTCAGCGGGAGCGCGTCCAACAGCCGCTCCAGCGCGCGCAGATGGCCGCTGTCCAGGGCGGCATGGTCCCTGACCGTGCGCACGGCCGCCGCCGGCAGGCCGGTGCAGGCCATCAGCCGGTCGGCGAGCCACGGCGCGGGGGCGTTGCCCTCGAGGACCAGGACGTAGCCGAGCAGGGTGACCGGGTGGTGGTGCTCGATCCAGTAGTACTGCGCCCCGGCGAGTTCGGCGACCACCGGCGGGGGCAGCCGGAGCAGCGGCTCCGCCGGGTCCGCCCCGGCTGCGGCGAGGTCGGCCAGCAGCCAGTCGTCGTGGCCCTGCTCCTCCTCGGCGTGCTCCTCGAAGTACCGCCGCAGCGGCTCAGCCAGCGGATCGCCCGGGCCCAGCCCGGCGCAGCGGGCGGCGGCGCGCAGCATCAGCGGCACCGACGCCCGGATGACGGCGTGCATGGTGTGCAGGTACTCGACGTAGCGCCGGTCCAGGTCCGGCTGCTGCCACAGGGCGTCCATGGCGGCCCGCAGCGCGGGCGCGGCGAGGCCGAGGGTGACCCGCAGCCGGACCGACGCGGCCGGACCGGACGCGCTCGGGCCGGACGCGCTGGGGCCGGGGGCGGTCGGGCCAGTCATCGGTGGGCCGCTTCCGCCGGGCGGTCCTGGGCCAGCGTCACCAGGTCGGCGTAGGCGGCGCTGCCGTGCCGTCGGACCAGCTCGGCGGGCCCGGCCCCGGCCTGCCGCCGCTCGGCCTCGCGGTCCAGCAGCTCGCCGACCAGCCCGCTGGCGTCCCGGGCGGCGCCCGCCAGCGCCTCGGGGCGGTCGCCCAGGGCGCGGCAGGTGGAGCAGTAGCCGCCGGGGCGGCCCTCAGCGGGCCGTTCGGCGCCGGCCCGGGCGAGCAGGTGGAGCGGGCCGACGGTGCGGATCATCCGCAGCGTCGGCGAGCCCAGGGCCCTGCGGCGGACGGAAGCCCAGTCGTCCGAAGCGATATGACCGAGCGTCAGATGTTCCGGTGCGGGGCGCCGGTCGACGGTCTGCTGGTTGCAGCAGGCGAGGACGGTGCCGTCGAACGCCACCACCGGCCAGGCCGCCATCGAGCACGGCAGCGCCCGGGAGCCGTCGAGCTGCGGGCGGGCGGCGGCGGCCCAGGCCGCGGCCCGGCCGACCGGCCGGACCTCGTTCACCAGCATCGGCACCTGCCCGCCGAAGGCCCGGCGGATGTCGGCGGTGGCGTCGGCCAGGTAGGGGTCGTCCGGGCCGGTGCCGGCCAGGTGGAAGCTGGCGGCGACGCCGGAGTCCAGGACCTGCCGCACCGCCCGGAACACGTCCGCGCGCGGGACCTCCCGCTCGTGGAAGGCGTCCAGGCTGGCCGAGAAGTGGTCGACGGCGGTGATCGCCCGCATGATCCGGGCCGGTATCCGCTCCCGGCGGGCGAAGAACATCCCGCTGAGCAGCACGCTGCGGGTGCCCGCCCGCCGGGCGGCGGCGGCCAGCCGGGCGGCGAGGCCGGGCAGCAGCAGCGGCTCGCCGCCGGTCAGCAGGACCGCCTCGGGCCGGTCGTCCGGGGTGAACGAGCCGACGAACCGCAGCAGTTGCTCGGCGCTGGGCTCCTCACCGGCCATGGTCGACCCGGTGGAGCAGTGGGCGCAGCTCAGCGGGCAGCGGCGGGTCAGGGTGACCAGCAGCCCGGCGCAGCGGACCGGGCGCAGTCCGATGAGTTCGGCCAGGTGCACTGCCGCCCCCTCGGTGGTCGTCTCGGTCGTTCGGTCGTCGTCTGGACGGTCGTCGGCCGCGCGGTGGGGCGCGGTGATCCGGGACAGCGTCCCAAGGGCCGGTTGTCCGGCGGTTGGCGAACGCTTCAGGACCGGTATGCCAGCAGCTCGGCACAAGTGTCCGGGGCCGCGTCCGGGCCCGCTTCCGCGTCCGGCGCGGCGGGGGCAGGGACCAGGCTGAGCCCGGGGCGTCCCCCGGGCTCGCCGTGCCGGGCGGTGTCGCGGGCGTACAGCTGGGTGAGCAGCGGCAGCGAGTACAGCACGGTGTGGGCGGCGACCTCGCCGTCCGGTGCGCTGACCGCCCCGGCGTCGATCAGCGACTCCAGCTGCCGCATGGCGGCGTCCGCCCCCGGCCGAGGACGGCGGCGGCCTCGTGGAGGGTGAACGGGCGGGCGAGCGGCAGCCGGGCCAGCCGGAGCAGCGCGGCCCGTCCGTCCGCGGGCAGCTCGCGCCAGCCGACGGCCAGCCGGGGGCGGACCGCCACATCGCCCGCGGCGAGCTCGTCCAGCAGCCCGGCGGAGCCGGCCAGCCGGTCGGCGTACTCGGCCAACGGCAGGTGCCGGAGCACCGACAGCCGCATGCCGCTCACCCGGACGCCCAGCGGCAGCAGCCCGCTGGCGGCGACGATGCGCTCCGCCGCCTCCCGGTCCGCCCGGACCCGCTCGCTGCCGATGATCCGCTCCAGCAGCTCCAGCGCCTCGGCCGGGGCGTAGGGGCGCACCTCGGACCGGTGCGCCGCCGACAGCCCGGCGAGCTGGCTGCGGGAGGTGACCAGCGCCGCGCCTGCCCCGGTGCCCGGCAGCAGGGCGCGCGCGGCGGACTCGTCCGGGGCGTCGTCCAGGACCAGCAGCATCTTCCGGTCGGCCAGCCAGCCGCGCCAGGCCGCCGCGGCGGCGTCCGGATCGTCGGGCACGCTCCCGGCCAGGCCGGTGAGGCGCAGCAGGTCCCCGAGGACGGAGGTCCAGCAGCGGGGGGTGCCGTCCTCGGCGCGCAGCCGCACCAGGAGCCGCCCGTCGGGGAAGTCGGCGCGCATCCGGTGCGCGGCGTGGACGGCGAGGGTGGTCTTGCCGGTGCCGGTCGGTCCGACCAGGACGACCGTCCGGCCCTCGGCGCGGCGCAGCGCGTCGGTCAGCCGGGCCAGTTGGGCCTGGCGGCCGGTGAAGTCCACGGTGTCCGCGGGCAGCAGGGTGCGGCCGCCGCGCCCGGCCGCCGCGCCGGAGGCCGACGGTCGGCCGGGGTCGGGCCGGGCGTCCGGCGCGCCCGAGCCGTCGGCCAGGATCGACCGGTAGAGCTGCTCCAGAGGCGGGCTCGGGGCCAGACCCAGCTCGCGGGAGAGCAGCTGCCGGAGCCCGTCGTAGGCGGCCAGGGCCTCGGTCCGGCGGCCGGTGCGGTGCAGGGCGCGCATCCGGGCGGCCTGCAGCCGCTCGCGCAGCGGGTGCTGCTCGACCAGGTCGTCGATGCCGTGGAGCACCGCCTGGGCCTGGCCGGTCTCCAGCGCGGCCTCGGCCCAGTCCTCGTAGATGCCGAGGCAGCGCAGATCCAGCCGCTCGGCCTCCGCCTGGAGCGGCTGCGAGCAGCGCAGGTCCGGCAGGGACTCGCCCTGCCACAGTTCCAGGGCCTGGCCCAGCAGGGCGGCGGCCGAGGCGAATCCGCCCTCGGCGGCGGCCTCGCGGCCGGCCCGGGCCAGCGCGTCCAGCCGGTGCGTGTCCAGCTCGCCGGAGGCGATCCGCAGCAGATAGCCGCCGGGGTGCAGGGCGAGCCGTTCCGGGCCGGGCCCGCGCCCGAGCAGGGTGCGCAGCGCCGACGCGTACACCTGCAGGTTCTTCCGGGCGGTGCGCGGCGGGTCGTTCTGCCAGAGCGCCTCGGTCAGCAGGTCCACCGGGACGGGGGTGTTGGCCCGGCAGAGGAGCTGGGCCAGGAGCAGCCGCTGCTTGTGCGGGCCGAGCGGCACGGGCAGGCCGCCGGCCCGGACGGCGAGCGGGCCGAGGAGGGAGAAGGTCATGGGGGTTGCCGTTGCCGTCGGCTCCGCTCCCCGCTGTTCGTGTGCCACCGCCGCGCCTCCGATGCCGTTCCTGCGCGGAGCCCCTGGTCCGGCTCCGGCTGCACCGCTGATGCTCCGCCAGGCGCGGCGCCGGGGTATCGGGGCCGGCTACCCAAGTTCTCTCCGGCGGCCCGGCCGAACCCCCGGACCGCCCCCGAAAACCGTCGGCGGCTCAGGGGCGGTCGGCCAGTTCGACCGACAGCCGGCACAGGCCCGCGCGGTCGGGCCGGGCGGTCTTCTGCAGCAGGCTGGCTATGTGCTTCTCGACGGTGCGCGGCGAGATGGACAGCCGCCGGGCGATGTCCTGGTTGCCGGGCCGGTCCGCCAGCAGCGCCAGCACCTCGTACTCGCGCGGGGTCAGGCCCTGGGCCCGCAGGTCGGCGGGGATCAGCTCGCGCCCGCTGCGGCGCTGCGCCACGTTGGCGCCCGCCTGCCGCAGCAGCGCCCGGCAGGCCCCGGCCACGGCCGGGATGTCCTGGCTGTGGAAGTACTCCTCGGCGGTGCGCAGCCAGGCCACCGGCTCGCCCCAGCCGTCGGCCAGGGCCGCCTCGGCGACCAGCCGCAGGCCCAGGTGGTGCGCGGTCGGGAAGACCCCGGCGGTCGTGCGCACTTCGTCGACGATCCGGGCGGCCTGCTCGGGTCGGCCCTCCCGGCCCAGCAGCACGGCCTCGGTGAGCTGCAGGAACTGCCGGTTCCAGGCGAGCCCGGCCGCCGGGGCGGCGGCCACGGCGGCGTACTCGGCCCGGCCCCCGCCGCCGTCCCCGCCTCGGCCGCCGTCCCTGCTCCCGCCGCCGGAGAGCACCGCCAGCAGCGGGCGCAGGCCGTACCGGCCGGAGAGGTAGTGCAGGTTGGGGTGGCGCGCCTCCCAGGCGGCGCTCGCCGCCAGTTCGGCCGTGGCCGCCGCCCGGTCCTCCTCCAGCAGTGCGCAGACGGCCCGGCAGAGCCCGAGCATCACCGGCACCAGGATGGATTCGCCGCCGCCCGCCTTCTCGAATCTCAGCAGCGCCCGCTCCATCTCCCGGCGGCGGCCGCGGTGGGCCTCGAGGGTGGCCGCGGTCAGCAGCAGGTAGCGGTGGGTGGAGATGTTGCGCATGCGCTCGGTGGCGCCCAGGCAGCGGCCGATGATCTCCGTGGCGGCCTCCGGCTCGCCACGCAGCACCGCCTGCATGGCCAGCAGTCCGTCGGCGTTCTGGGTGAGCACGATCGAGCCCAGCTCGCTGGCGGCCTCCCGGGCCTGCTCGACCCTGCGGCCGTCGCCGGTGCGCATGTACGCGTTCACGCCCAGCCGCATCAGTGCCTCGACCCGCCACACCGGCAGGGAGTTGGCCTCGGCGACGGCGAGCATCCGCTCCAGGCAGACGTCGGCGGCCTCGAAGCCCAGCTCGCGGGCCATCAGTGCGAGCACCTGCCAGGACTGGCAGGCCAGGATGGGCAGTTTGGTGCGCTCGGCGAGTTCGACCGCCTCCCAGACCGGGCGCTCGGCGTCGGCCGTCCACTCGTCCCGGCCGGGGAGCAGGGCGAGGTGTCCCTCGACCACGGCCAGTGCGGCCAACTGCTCCGGGCTGCCTGTGGAGCCGAGCAGCCGGCGGGCCTCCTCCACCTGCCGGACCGCGTCCGCCGCCCGCTCGGCGGCCACCGCGGCCCAGGCCAGCCGGGTGTACAGGGCGATCCTGCGGTCCTGGTCGAGGGCGGCCGCCCCGGTCGCGGGCAGGTTCTGGGCCAGGGCGAGGGCGGAGTCCAGCTGGCCGGCCTCGGCCAGGGCGTACAGCAGCGACTCCATGATGCCGGGCTTGCCCGCCGGGGCGGCGAGCTGGTGGGCGCGCTGGAGCAGCAGCACGGCCGACGCCGACATGCCGTCGGCCAGCGATCGGCGTCCGGCCTCGGCGAAGAGCAGCGCCGCATCGGTCGGGTCCCCGGCCGTGACCAGCAGCCCGGCGACCAACTGACATCGGTCGTCCGAGAGTTCGGGGTCGGCGCGCTGGAGCGCGTCGGCGGCGTGCCGGGCGGTGGCGGCGCGCTCGGCGGGCGGCATGCTGGCCAGCACCGCGTCGGCGGTGAGCGCGTGCCGGAAGGCGTACCGGTGCGGGGCCGTGCCGTCGGGGACGATCAGGCCCGCCTCGGCGGCGGAGCGCAGGTACGCGAACAGGCTGCGGTCGTCGTGACCGGTGATCAGCTGGAGGTGGGTGACCGAGAAGCCGACGCCCAGCGAGGCCGCCAGCAGCACCACTTCGCGTACCTGCGGGTCGAGCTGGTCCACCCGGTGGCCGTAGCTGCGGATCACCGTGGCCGGGACGGTCGCGGAGAGGTCGCCGCCCACCTGCCAGCCGTCCGGGCCGGGGAACAACAGGCCGGAGCCGACGATCTCGGCCAGCAGCTCCTCGATCAGGTAGGGGTTGCCGTCGGCGCTGTCCACCAGCCGTTCCACCACCGCGGCCGGGACGCGGTCGGCGGGGGTGTTCAGGCAGCCGGCGGCGAGTTCCCGCACGGCCGGCGGGGTCAGCGGCCGCAGCTCGGTGACGGGGGCGGCCCGGCGCCGGTCGGCCTCGCGGACCAGCCCCAGCGCCGGGCCCGGCTCCGGCCGCAGCGTGGCCACCAGCAGCACCGGCAGTCCGGCGAGGTTGTCCACCAGGTACTCCACGACGGCGACGGTCTCCGAGTCGGCGTCGTGCAGGTCCTCCAGCACCAGCAGGCAGCCGGTGTCCCGGCCCAGCACGGCCAGCAGCCGCAACAGCGCCTCGGCCAGCTCGATCATGCTCTCGTGGCCCGAGTAGCCCGGCGCCGCCTGCCGCCACTCCGGGACCAGCCGGGCCAGGGCCGGGCGGTAGGGGTCGAGGTCGGCGTCGGTGGGCGGGCCGCCGACCCGGAAGCGGGAGGCCAGCGCCTCCGTCAGCGGACGGAACGGCGTGCCCGCGCCGGTCGGCCGTCCGCGTCCGCGCAGCACCGGCAGGCCCAGCGCGGCCGCCTGCGCGGTGCACTCGTCGACCAGCCGGGACTTGCCGATCCCCGCCTCCCCCAGCAGGAACAGCGCGCGTCCGGCGTGCTGCCGCAGGCCCGTCAGCGCGCCGCTGAGCAGGGCGATTTCGGTGTCCCGACCGACGGTTGCCGCTGAAGTGGTCCGCATGACCCCTGAGGCTAATGGACCAGAACGAACATTCCCTAGCAGGAAGTGAGCAACTTCGGTCGATCCCCGCCGGGCTGCGGCAATACCGGGTGCATACCGCTGCCAGGCCGACTCCGAACCGGCGCCTCCTAACTTTCCTTCTGTCGGCGAAACCAACCGGCGCCGCTTCGGCGGAACCCCGTTACCCACAAGGAGCCACCATGGCTGAGCAGAACACCCCCGAGACCGAGACCGACGAGGTCGAGGCGCACAGCGAGTCCGTCCTTCCGCTGCAGGAGCTGACGGACAACCCCAGCAGCGACCGCGCCGTGATGTCCAGCTCGGTGAGCCTCGCCGCCTGCGCCTGACCGAACAGGGTCACCGCTGCGCCCGGCTGCCTCCACGCGGCCGGGCGCAGCGCCGTACCACCCCCGTGCAGCCCGTGCAGAACCCGTGCAGCCCGTGCAGAAGGAGAAGGCCAATGACCGACCCCCGTGGCCACGCGTCCGAACCGGTCGGGACCGTGGAGTCCGTGGACGAGGTGGAGGCCCACCTCTCCGTCCTGCCGTTGCAGGAGTTGGGCGTCCGCGAGCACCCGGCCGAGGCGGGCGCGGACCTCATCCACCCGATGAGCGCGACCAGCCTGGCCGGCTGCTGAGGAACGCCCCGCGCCTCGACTGCACCCGACCGGGGCCGGGCGCGCGGACGGGCCCCGCAAGGACCCTCCCCGCGCCCGGACCGTGGCACCACCGGGCCCGCCGCCGGCCCCGTCCCGTTCCGTTGTGGAGATGGTCATGAGCCTTCCGATCCCGTACATCATCGCGGACCGCGAGTTCTACGCGCCGCTGGAGTGCAGCCGTGAGCGCGGTGAGGAGTACCGGCCCAGCCAGGTCCCGCAGGGGTGGCTGGAGACCGAGTCCGCGATCTGGACCATGTGGTACCACCAGGGCGTCCTGCGCGGCGTCGAGGACGGCTGGAAGGTCCACGTCTCCGCGCGGCCGGGCCGCCAGGCGGCCGTCCTGGACCTGGTCGCCGACGTCTGCTTCGCGCAGGACGTCGCCTTCAAGCACCTGTCCTCGCACCTCTTCTACTTCTGGACGCACCACAAGCACGCCTCCCGGGCGCAGGGCGGCAAGTTCATCGCGGCCTACCCCACCGGCGTCGACGCGGCGCGCACGCTGATGGAGTCGCTGCGCGAGACGCTCGCCGACGAGGAGGGCCCCTACATCCTCAGCGACCGGCGCTACCGCGACTCGCGCACGGTGCACTACCGGTACGGCGGGTTCACCCCCCGCAGCCGGCTCACCGCCGACGGCACCCGGACGCTGCTGGTCCGCGACGGCGACGGCCGCGAGGTCGAGGACCGCCGGGGCGTGGCCTTCCACCTGCCCGCCGGGGTGGCCGACCCGTTCACCACCGTCGCCAAGGCCGCGCCGACGCCCGCAGCCGCGCCCGCGCCGAAAGCCGCCGATCCCGCACCGAAGGCCGCCGCGCCCGCGCCGATCACCGTGCACGGCTTCGTCTTCGAGCAGGCCGTGCAGTACAGCAACGCCGGCGGGGCGTACCTGGCGCACGAGGCAGCCACCGGACGGCCGGTCTTCATCAAGGAGGCCCGCGCCCACACCGGCCTGAGCGCGGGCGACGTGACCGCGATCGAGCAGCTGCGCCGCGAGTGGGAGATCCTCCGGGCGCTGCACGCCGCCGCGCCCGGGCTCGCCCCCGAGCCGGTCGGCTACTTCCACCAGTGGGAGCACGCGTTCATGGTCACCGAGCGGATCGGCGGCGCGCCGCTGAACCGCTGGATGGTGCTCAACCAGCCCATGCTCGGCGTGGACCGCCGACCCGAGGAGTTCACCGAGTACCACGCCCGCTGCCGGCGCATCCTCTCCCAGGTCGAGCAGGCCCTGGAGCGCCTGCACGCGCTCGGCTACCTCTTCGTGGACGTCAGCCCCGGCAACGTCCTGGTGACCGACGACGACCAGGTCAGGCTCATCGACTTCGAGGGCGTCCACCGGCTCGGCACCGACTTCGCCTTCATCGGCACCCCGGGCTACACCCCGCCGACCGCCCTGGTCGGCGACGACCTGGCGATCTACGACGACTACGGGCTCTCCGCGCTGGCCCTGCTGCTGCTCGGCCCGTTCCACCAGGTCGTCATCCGCAACCCCGACGCGCTCGCGCACCTGCGCCACGACCTGCACGAGCGGGCGCCCGTCCCGGAGCCGCTGTGGCAGCTGGCCACCCGCTACCACCGGCCGGGCACCCCCGGCCGCGACCCGCAGGGCGCCCCGCTGCCCGGCCCGGAGCAGGTGGCCGCCGAGCCCGAACGGCACCTGGCCGACCTGCGCGACGCGATCGCCGACGGGCTGCTGGCCATGGCGGAGCCCGAGCACCCCGCCCGGGTGTTCCCCACCATCGCCGAGGGGTACCAGAGCAACACCCTGTGCGTGGCCTACGGCACCGCAGGCGTCGCCCACGCCCTGCACCGCGCCGGACGCGAGCTGCCGGACGGCGTCCTCGACCGGCTCCGCCGCGAGGCCGTGGACTCCGCCGACGACCTGGGCCCCGGGCTGTACGTCGGGGCGTCCGGGATCGCCCGGGTGCTGGCCGACCAGGGGCACCCGGAGGAGGCCCGCAGCCTGCTGGCGGCGGCCGACCGGCACCCGCTCACCAAGGAGTCCGCGACCCTGTTCGGCGGCTCAGCCGGGCTGGCCCTGGCGCACCTCGGGCTCTACCGGCACACCGGCGACCAGCAGCACGTCGACCGGGCCCTGGAACTGGCGGCGGCGCTGCCGTCGAGCCGGGAGCTGACCCCGCTGCTGGGCCCGGACGACGCCACCGGCCTGCTGCACGGCCGCTGCGGCATCGCCCTGATGCTCCAGCAACTGTCGCTCGTCACCGGCGACAGCGCCCATCTGGCACGCGGGGTGGAGCTGCTGCACGCCGAACTCGACCGGGCCGTCGACCCCGGCGCCGCCGGGCTGGAGTTCCCGGTCTCCGCCGTCGACCAGCGCAGCCTGCCGTACCTGTTCTGCGGGTCGGCCGGGATGGCGCACACGGTCACCCGCTACCTGCGGGTGGTGGACGACGCCCGGCTGGCCGAGGCGCTGCCCCGGCTGCTCGCCTCGCTGCGGATCACCTACACCGTGATGCCCGGCCTCTACCAGGGCCTCTCCGGCCTGGGCCTGGCCCTGGCCGAGCACGCCGACCTCACCGGCGAGCAGGCGAGCCGCCGGGACGCCACCCGCGTCGCCCGCGCCCTGTTCAAGTACGCCGTCAACCACCCCACCGGGGTGCGCCTGCTCGGCGACCAGCTGATGCGGTACAGCACCGACCTGTGGAGCGGCTCGGCGGGCCTGCTGCTCTTCCTGAGCCACCTGCTGGAGCCGCGCCCCGACCCGCTGTTCACCGTGGACGCGCGCACCCCCGTCGCCGCGCCCGCGAGGAGGACGCCCGATGCGCCGGTCCGGTAGCCGCAGGAGCGGCGACGGGCGGGGCGGGACGCCCGTGGATCCCGCCGTGCGACGCGACACCACCCTGTACTGGTGGGGGCAGACCGCGTCGTCCTTCGGGTCGGTCTTCACCGCGATCGCCCTGCCGATCGTCGCCGTCGAGTACCTGCACGCCTCGGCGGGCGAGATCGGGCTGCTCACGGCGGCCGGGATCGTCCCCGTCCTGCTCCTCGGCCTGCCCGCGGGCGCCCTGGCCGACCGGATCGCCCGGCCCCGGCGGGTCCTCGCCGCCATGGACCTGGTGTCGGCGGTGGCCGTCGCCGTGATGGCGCTGGGGCTGGCGCACCGGACCGCCACGGTCGGCTGGCTGGTCTGCCTGGGCGTGCTGATGGGCCTGGTGGGCACCCTGTGCTCCTCGCTGTACTTCGTCCACCTGCGGCACCTGGTCGGCGGCGACAGCGTCGGGCCGGTGCGGGCGCGGCTGCAGGCCGGGCAGTTCGGGGCCGGGGTCGTCGGCCGACTGCTGGCGGGCCCCGCCGTCGTCGCCCTGGGCAGCGCGGCGGCGCTGGCGGTGGACGGCGCCAGCTACGTCCTCAGCGCGCTGGCACTGCTGGCCATGCGCACCTCCGGGCTGGTCGCCCGGGAGAGCACCGCCTCCGTGGGCAGTACCCTGCGCGGCTCCGGGGCCGGGCTGCGGTTCTTCGCCGGGGACGGCTACCACCGGGCGCTGCTGGTGTTCATCGTGGTGCCCGCCGCCACCTCGTCCGGGCTGACCACGCTCACCGCGCCCTTCCTGCTGCGCAGCGTGCACCTGCCGGTGGCCGCCTACGGCTCGGTGTTCGCCCTCGCCGGGCTGCTGGGCCTGGCCGGATCGACCGCCGCCGGACGGGTGCTGACCCCCGGCCGCGACCCTCGGCAGGTGACGCTGGCCGGCTTCGCCGGGGCGGTGCTGCTGAGCCTGCTGCTGCCGATGGCGTCCGGTCCGCTGCCGCTCGCGGCGGCCTGCGCCGCGCTCGGCATCGGACTGCCGGTGTTCTGCGGTGCGATCGCCAATGTGGCCATCGGCTCGGTCCTGGTCGCGGACGTGCCGGAGGACGTCCTCGGCCGGTCGATGGCGGCCCTCCAGGTGAGCGCCTCGGCGGCGGCGCTGCTGGGCGCGCTGGGGAGCGGCGCCCTCGGCGACGCGCTGGGCATCCGGGCGGCGCTGTGGACGACGGGCCTGACCGGCGTGGGCGCGGTCGCCTGCTGCCTGCCCCCGGCGCTGGTCGGCGCGCGGCGGCTGCGGGCGGCCGAGCGCGCGGCGGGCGCGGCGGGCGCGGCCCAGTCGGCCGGGCAGTCGGCCTTCCCCGTCCGGACCGGCTGACGGGGGCCTCTCCGGACGGGGAGGCCGACTGCTGTTGCTGTTCCTGTTCCTGCGACGGGTGGGCTACTTGCCGGTCGGCTCGGGGGTCAGCGGACAGCTCTGGGTGAGCGTGGGGGTGACCCAGACGACGTCCGTGTTGGCGGTCAGCAGGCCGTACCGGCGGGCCAGTCTGCCGCCGGAGCGCAGCGTGATCTCGCCGCTGGGGTGGTCGACGGCCCGACCTTGACGCGTACCCGGCTGCTTCCAGCTGCGGACCAGTTCTTCGGTGTGCATGAGGAGGGATGTCCTTTCGTCTTACCGGATCGGCGGCTGCAACAGCAGTGCCGAAGCTGTTCGCTCGGGGAATCCGAGCCGGAGGAGCCCGTGGCCGATGCCGGACAGCCCGGTCATCAGGCCGGGCACGGCCAGGCCGCCGGGGGTGCCGCAGCGCGGCCCGGAGCGGTCGAGTGCGGCGGCGAGCGCAGCCGCCCGGCCGTCCCGTACGGCCTGCAGGCCGGGGCTTCCGGGGCGGCTCGGGCTGCCCAAGCTGCTCGCGCTGCTCGCGTGGAGCAGTTCCAGGGCGCCGAGTTCGCCGTGGCACAGGCTGTGGTCGGGCAGCGGGCGGCTCGTGGCGAGCGCGCGGTGGGCGCGGCCGACGAACTCCGCCAGCTCCGGTTCGGCCATCGCGGCGGGGCTGTCGGCGACGGCCAGGGCGATCCCGGGCAGCCCCTGGCACCAGCCGGGTTCGGCTGCCGAGGGGGCGGCGGAGCGGACGGCCGAGCGCAGCGCGGCCAGCCCCGCGCGCTCGTAGCGGGCCGCCCCGGCGTCAGACCGCCCGGTACCGGCCGGTCCCCCGTCGGCCGCCGCGAACCGCAGCAGCGCCCAGCCGATCCCGGCCTCGCCCGCGCTGAATCCGGCGGCCCGGAGACCGTCCGGGCCGGTCTGTGGACCGTCGGCGTGCGGGCGGTCGGCGAAGGGACGGTCGGCGTGCGGGCGGTCGGCGAGCCGGTCGGCGCAGAGGCGGGCACCGCGCCAGGCCGCGTTGCTGCCCGTGGCCCGGCCCACCGCCAGCAGCGCGGCGAGGCCCCCGGCCGTCCCGTCGACCACTCCTGACTGCTCGTCATCCTCCCGCTCCGCAGCGGCCGTGGTCAGCAGGACGGCGGGCTCGATCCAGCTGCGGATCTCCGAGTCGTCCAGCAGGGCGGCCGTCTGCGCGAGCGCATAGGCGATGCCGCCCAGCCCGGCGAAGGCTCCCGATCCGACCAGGCCCAGCTCCGCCGGGTCGGCGGCGAGCCGCTCCAGCAGCCGGGGCACCGGACGCAGCGCCTGTCCGGCGGTCTCGGCGTAGCGCGCACTGCCGGTGAGCGCGGCCAGTTGGGCGAGGAACAGCGCCGGGCCGGGGTAGCCGCAGCCCAGGTCGGCGCCGGCCGGGCCGAGCCGCCAGTAGCGGTCGGCGAGGAGTTCCAGGCCGAGCCAGTTGGCCCGGCCGGGGCTGCGGTGGGCCTGCTCGACCAGCCGGTCGCCGATGGCGCGGGCGGCGGCCAGCAGCCCGATCCGGCTCGGGGCGGCCTGCGCCGGGCCCGGCCCGGCGGGCGCAGGTGCGGCGGGCGCTGATGTGGCAGGCGCAGGCCCGGCGGCGACGCGGTGGGCGGGGGCGTTGGACCGGGCGGCCATGGCAGCCCGGATGATCCACTCCTGCTGCCCCAGCTCGGCCTCGTCCATGGCCGCGACCTTCTCCCGGACCCGGTCCAGGCCGGTCCGCTCCAGCGCGTCCGGTATCCGCCGGTCCGCGCCCCAGCACAGGTCGGCCGAGCCGGGCCGGGCGGTGAACAGCGGGACGTCGCCGTCCCACAGCTGGTCGATCTCGGCGTCGACCAGCCGGGGCCACGCCGGGGCGCCCAGCGCGTCGGTCTCCAGCAGCCGCAGGATCCCCTCCCGCTCCGCCGGGCTGCGCAGGACGTCGGGGTGGGTGGACTCGTCCAGCAGCGTCACGTACGACTGGGTGGCCCGGGCGACCAGGCGCACCTCGTCGTCGGCGAAGCGGTGCAGCAGCCCCTGCGGGCCGAGCAGCTCCGCCCGGGCGGCGGCGATCGCGCGGTAGGCCGTGCGGAAGCCCTCGAGCAGTGCCTCGGTGTGGTCGGCCGGATCGGCGTCCGCCCCGGCCCCGGCGAGCCTCGGGCGGTTCTCGGCCCCGGCGATGCCCCCGGGCCGCCGGACCAGCCGCATCCGGTCGGTGCCGCCGTCCGCCCACTCCACACCGGCCGTCGGCGCCTGCGCCCCGGCGTCACCGCCCAGGCCCGAGGCGTCGAGCGCGGTCTCGTCGCCGAGCAGCAGATACGGCAGCAGGCCGGTCCGGAGCACGGACGACCGCAGCACCAGGGCGGCCGGGTCCTCGCCGAGGGCGTCCTCGGCCGGGGGCGCGGGCGGGTGGAACAGCGTCTCGACGTCCACCGGGACGGGCTGGTCGGCGCAGGCAATCAGGTTCTCGTAGTGCTGATCGGTGCCGTCCAGGGCGTGCAGCAGCGCCAGCCAGGCGCCCTGCCGCAGGTAGAACCGCTCCAGCTGCCGCGCGTCGGCGCAGGGGCGGGCGGGGACGAACTCCAGCCAGCCGTAGCCGGGCCGCTCCAGCAGCGCCACGGTGCGCAGGCCGGGTGTGCCCGGCAGCGCGTTGAACCAGCCGACCACCTCGTCGAAGTGCCGGTGCAGCCCCAACGGCCTTGGCTTGTACACCAGTTGGATGCCATCGGCGAAACCCAGCAGGGCCACACTCCGCCCGTTCCGGTGCCCGTCGCCCGCTCCCTGCCGCAGCGCCAGCAGCGTCCCGGGGTCGCGGCCGGACAGCAGGGTGGCGACCAGGTCGGCGCGGTCGGCGGCGAATCGGGCCAGCAGTTCGGCCACGGCGTCGGCCGCGTTGACGCAGGTCTGCGCCACCAGCCGGGCCAGCACCGGGTACTGGTCGAGCAGCGCGGACAGCCCGCTCCGGCAGGCGGTCAGCGCGAGGAAGTCGCGGAACCGCTCCGACGGGGTGTCACCGGCCAGCCGCCCGGTCACCCTGGCGACGTTGAGTTCCAGCACCAGGGCGCGGGCGCACTGCCGGGCCAGGGTGTCGGCGAGCTGCTCCACGAAGCGCGCCCGGATGGCGGGGAGGTCCACGGCAGCGGCCGAGGCGGCGAGCGATGCCCGTTGGGACAGCCGGTCACCGGCCAGCTCGGCGAAGGGCGCCAGCACGATCCGGAAGCCGGTGGTACCGGGCAGCTCCCCGCGCGGCAGTTCCCCGCCCGGCTGCGGCGCGGCGGGCGCGGCGGCGAGGGCCCGCGTGACGAACGCGGCCCACTCCGGCACCGCCGCGCAGGGCTGCTCCGCTGCGGGAATGCTGCGCAACCACCAGTCGTGCACGGCCGGTTCGGCAGCCAACGTCTCCTCAGTGATCACAGCGTCGAGCGTGTCAGCCTCCACGCGACCTGCACAAGGGGGAGCTTGGATTCTGGATGCGCGGCCGGTTTCCTGGGTGGACGGCCCCCATGAAGCGGGTGCCGCCACCAGGAATATGGGGGCTCTCCCCCATGCGCGCGCAGCCGATCGTCCGAAGGATCGGCGCAGGGCGGGCTACGGCCGCTCGGCGCTCTGCAGCATGCCGCCGAGCGAGAAGCACAGGGCGCCGGTCAGGGTGCCCCAGTTGGAGACGGTCTCGTTGACCGGGCTGCCGGTGGCGGGGCGGGTGAAGGCGGCCAGCGCCGAGACCATGAACAGCACCGACCCGAGCTGGTTCACCGCGACGACCCACCAGTCCAGGCCGCGCGCACGGACGTCCGGCCGGGCCCGGTCCCGCATCCCGGCGAAGCCGAGGTATCCGGAGACCAGGAACAGCACGCACCCGATCACGTCAGGCGCCCAGATCAGCCGGTTCACCTGGCGGACGGTCAGCCCCTGCAGGAACGAGTCCAGCAGGTTGACCGCGAACACCAGCGTCCCCGCGAACAGCAGGAAGGCGCTCGTCCAGTCCACCCGCATCGGCTCGTAGCTCCACCACCGCCAGCCCGTCCCGGCCGGTGTGTTGACCGCCTGCAGCAGGGAGGCGTAGCCGCCGGTGTTGAAGAACAGGCCCCCGACGAAGTACAGCGAGGCGCTCCCGGTCGGATCGCCCGAGCCGAACTGGGCGACTGCGGCCCCCACCGCGAACAGCGCCCCGCCGACGACGAACGCCCACGCCGCGACGCTGTTCAGCCGTGCGGCCCGGGCCGGGCCCGCGCCCTCGGTGAGCTGCTCGGGATGGGCCACGGCCACAGCCTAGTGCGGCGGGAACGATCCACCGGGCAGTGAAACGCCCGCCCACCGGCGCGGACGGTTCGAGTACCCCCGGTTCCGACCGCCCTCCAGCTGAAGATCACTTACAATCGCCTTACCCTCTCCCGCGCTGCCGGGAGTCGGGGGCCGTCGGGGGCGGCGTCAGACGTTCGTGGGTGATCACTGCTGCGCTTTTCGGGCGCGTGCACGCCCACGTCCTCCCTCGTCCCTGGCTTGTCCACTACGAGGTTGCGAGGTCCGATGGGGTCCACTTGGAAGCCGCTCCCCGATGAACTGTCCGGCTCCGCACGGCGGTTGACGGAGGAGCTGCGCGCGGTCAAGGACCGCAGCGGCCTCTCGCTGTCCGACATGGCCGCCGCCACGCACTACAGCAAGGCATCCTGGGAGCACCCGGGCACGGCGGGGGCTGCGGCGAGCCGTCCCGACCCGGCGCAGCCCCCTGCTACCGCCCTGCGGGGGCGCGGCCGTTGAGGCTGCGCCGCCTCCTCGGCTCACGACCAGGGTTCCGATCCTGGCGGAGCCGACCGCGCCCCCGTCCACGACACCGACGGCCCGCACCGGGCCCGGGACGTGTACCCGCAGGCCCTGCGGCCCGCCTCGCCGCCCTCCAGGCCGGGCAGGGACCGGTCCAGGAAACTCGTTCGACTGCCGGGCTCCGTCGCGCCTATCGTCCGCTGACATGAGCAGCAGGATGCGCGGCGTCGCCGCGGTGAACGAAGCGATCGTCGAAGCGGGCTGGTACCGGGCCGAGGACGGCACCCGGGTCGAGGTCCGCGCCGTGCTGGAGGCGGCCGCCGCCGGAACCCGCTGCCACCTGCCCGAGGAGCGGCTCGACCCGCCGTCCGCTGCAGCGCCGGTGGACGCCGGAGCGGTGCGGGTGGAGGTGACCGCGGAGGGGAGCCTGCAGGCCGCGCGGCGGCTGTGCGCGCGGGGCGGCGGGGAGGTCGCGGTGCTGAACTTCGCCTCGGCCCGCAACCCCGGCGGCGGCTACCTGGGCGGCGCGAAGGCGCAGGAGGAGGACCTGTGCCGACAGGCGCTGCTGTACTCCTGCCTGCTGCACGCCCCCGAGTACTACGCGGCGCACCGTGCCGGCTCCGATCTGCTCTACAGCGACCGGGTCATCTGGTCGCCCCGGGTACCGGTGCACCGCGGCGACGACGGAGGCCTGGTGGCGCAGCCGCCGCTGGTGTCGTTCCTGACCTGCCCGGCCCCGAACGCCGGGGAGTTCCTGCGCCGCGACCCGCACGCCGGCGCCCTGGTCGGCACCACCCTGCGGCGGCGCGCGGGCCGGGTGCTGGCCGTGGCCGCGCACCACGGCGTACGACGCCTGGTCCTCGGCGCCTGGGGCTGCGGTGTCTTCCGCAACGACCCCCGCGAGGTCGCCCGGGCCTTCCACCACCACCTGGGCCCGGACGGGGCCTTCCGCACCGGCTTCGACGAGATCGTCTTCGCCGTCTGGGACCGCAGGACACCCTCGCCCAACCGGGCCGCCTTCACCGCCGCCTTCGCCCCGCCCTCCCCGTGACCGCCCAGCGCGGCCGGGGCAGTTCGAAAAAGGGTGAACCGGGGGCGCGTGGCGGGCGTATGGGCGGTGAAGCATGTGCACGGGGGCGGGCCCGGGTCCGCCCGCCGTGCGGCTGCACGGTCGGAGGTAAGGCTCCGGACAATGCTTCACTTGTCATGTACCTGACGTTAACCTCAGGAGGCACCCGATGGTGGAGAACAAGCTCTGGCCGTACGTTCTGTCGCTCTTCCGCGTGATCGTGGGCGCGCTCTTCGTGTGCCACGGCGCGGCCACGCTGTTCGGCGTGCTCGGTGGCACACCGGGCACCGGGGGCGCCACCCCGGCGGGCACCTGGCCCGGCTGGTGGGCCGCCCTGATCCAGTTCCTCGGCGGCGCCCTGGTCGTCGTGGGACTCGGCACGCGCTGGGCCGCCCTGCTCTGCTCCGGCTCCATGGCCTACGCGTACTTCACCATCCACCAGGAGAAGGCGGCCCTGCCGATCCAGAACGGCGGCGAGGCCGCGGTGATGTTCTGCTGGGCCTTCCTGCTCATCGCCCTGGCGGGCCCGGGAGCGTGGGCCGTCGACGCACTGCTGACCCGCTCCGACCAGCAGGCGGGCGCCCGCGAACCGTCCAACCCGGTGACGGACGACATCGCGGCCTGAGCACCAACGCCCGGCGCACGCCGCCGGGTTGTCGAAAGCCGACGGCCCCGGGCCGAGGAGGCGCGCACCGCACCCGCTGCGGCGCGCGCCTCCGCCTTTGCACCCCCCGGCACCCCGGCTGCTCTTGCTCGGGCGAGCAAACCCGCGTACTGTCTTGCTCATGCAAGCAAGGAATAGCTCGGGCAAGCAAAGCGGGGGACGCAGAGCCCGGTCGTCCTTCACCGAGACCGGACGCCGCGCCCAGATCGTCGCCGCGACGATCGAGGTCATCGCCGAAGTCGGCTACCACCGGGCCACGTTCGCCAAGATCGCGGAGCGCGCCGGACTGAGCAGCACCGGGATGATCTCGTACCACTTCGAGGGGCGGGACGACCTGATGCGCGAGGTCGTCGCCGAAGTGCTGCGGCTCGCGGACGGCTACGTCCGACCGCGCATCGAGGCCCACGAGAGCTACGCGGGCCGGCTGCGCGCCTCCATCGAGGGCAATCTCGACCTGCTCGCCGAGTACCCGAACCACCTCGCGGCGATCGCCGAGGTCCTCGGCAACCTCCGCGGCGGCGACCCGGGCATGGTGGCCTTCCTCGACGCGACCGAGGCCACCCTCGCACTGCAGGTGGAGCAGCTCCGCAAGGCCCAACGCGCGGGCGAGTTCTGCGAGTTCGATCCGTGGGTGATGATGCGCGCGATCCGCGCCGCCATCGACGACGTGGTGCGCCGCGCCCCCCACGATCCCGGGCTCGATGTCCGGGCCGCAGGACGCGAGTTGGCCGATCTCTTCGACCGCGCCACCAGGAGGACGTCATGACCGCAACAGACACGGGGGAACGCACCATGGACACGCGCAACGAACCGCAGGCCGCCACCGACGCACCCACCGAGGCGGAGGTGCGGCGCCGCACCGCCGCACTGCGCCGACACCTCGCTGTGCAGCTCTTCTTCGAACTCGTCCTGCCGCTCGGCTCCTACTACGGGCTGCGCGCGGTCGGCGCCGGCCAGTGGCTCTCGATGGTCGCCGGAGGCGTGCTGCTGCTGCCGTGGATCGGCTACGGCATCGTGCGCCGGCGGCGGGTGGAGGCGATGGCGGTGTTCACGCTGAGCCTGGTGGTGCTGGCAACCCTGCTGTCGCTGGTCACCGGCAGCCCGCGGGTGCTGATGATCAGGGACAGCTGGGTGACCGCGGCCATCGGGCTCTGGGTGCTCGGCACACTGCCCACCCGGCGTCCGTTCATCATGACGAGCTCGCGCGGCATCGTCATCGCCAAGGTCGGCGAGGCCGGGCTGGCGGCCTGGGAGGCCCGCTGGGATGTGGAGCCGGTGTTCCGTCACCACCTGCGGCTGCTCACCGCGGTGTGGGGCTCGGTCTTCCTGCTCGACGCGGTGCTGCGGGTGGTGCTGGCGTACTCCATCCCGGTGGACGCCTTCCCGCTCACCAGCACCCTGATGTGGCTGGCCCTGCTGGGCGGACTGATCACGTACCACAACTGGTACGTCACCCGGAACGGCCTGAAGCTGTAGCGGACGCCATATCCGCCCGCGAGCAGTCCAGCGACCTGCTCGCCGCGGCGGCGCCTGGCGGCACCGGGGTTGTGCGGACGGGGAGGACGGGATGGCTGCCCCCAGCGCCCACCAACCCCTGCGCGCGCCCGGCCGTGACGGTTCGCCAGGCATTGACGGCCCGTCAGGCGGCGGTGGGTTCGGGCAGGGGGCGGCGGCGCAGCTCGGTGCGGCGCAGGGCGCCGGCACGTACGCCTGGTCGAGGGTGCCGACGTCCGTGGCGGGCGGACGATCGCGTCGATCCGGTCGAGGACGTCGTCGCCGAGGGACCTGCTGTACGCCGTGGCCCAGCTGTGGATGCCCGTGCCCGGGGCGGGCCCCGACTACAGCCGCCGGATGACCGCCCTGCTGATCGACGGGCTGCGCAACGGCGGCCGGCCCCGGCCGTAGCCGCCGCCCTGTCCGGGACCGCCGCCGTTGCGCTGCTGCATCAGCCCTCAGGTCCGGCGGGCTACCACGGGACGGTCTCGCCGTGGCGGTCCAGGAACTGCAGGCCGGGGGCGCCGGCCTGGGCCTCCAGGACGTCCGCCACGGCCGGCATGGTCTCCTGCGCGGTGAGCGGCGCGTCCGGTCCGCCGAGCCGGGTCCGGTTGTGGCCGGGGTCGATGAGCAGCTTGGTCTGCCCGTCGTCGGCATAGCGGGTGGCATAGCTGCGCATCAGCTGGTTGAGCGCGGCCTTGCTGGCCTTGTAGAGCTCGTAGCCGTCCTCGGTGTTCAGCGAGATGCTGCCCTGCTCGGAGGACATGACGGCGACGGTTCCGCCGGGCACCACCAGCCCGCGCAGGGCCTCCAGGGTGCGCAGCGGGCTCAGCGCGTTGGTGACCATCACCTCGGTGAACATCCCGGTCGGGACCTCGCCGATGGGCAGGTTCCCCCGGTCGATCGCGGCGTTGACGAAGAGCAGGTCCAGCCGGTCGCCGGACAGGCGCTCGCGCAGCGCGGCCAGTTGCTCGGGGCTGGTCATCTCCAGCGGCTCGGCCCTCAACCGCCCCTCCGAGGCGTCGGCCTGGTCCCTCAGTTCCCCGCCGCTGCCGCGGTCGGTGGCGGTGACCCGCCAGCCGCGCCGTACGAGTTCACCGGCGAGGACGAGCCCCAGCCCTCGGGAGGCGCCGATGACCAGAGCGTGGCGGCCGGAGGCGGGGTCGGACGTGTGGCGGGGCGTGGTGGACATGTGCATTCCCTTCGTCATGAGGGATCCACAGTAGACGTAACGTTGCGTCTAGACAATCCTGCGACACCGCCACCGGAGGGCGCTCAGGTGGCGGGCGCGGTAATCAGCATCCAGTGGCTGAAGGCGGCGTAGCAGCGGGCGAAGTCGTCTGCCCCGTCGGCGTGTTCGACGGCATCGGCGTGCCGCTGGACCTGCTCGAAGCGGGCGGCGCGGGCGCGTTCGTAGTCGGCGAGCGCCGTGGCGGTGTCGGGTCCGGCGTCCAGGGCGGCGCGCAGGACTCCGGCGTCCTCGATGCCCAGCGTGCCGCCTGCGGCGATGTGCGGGGACAGGCCGTGCGCGGCGTCCCCGATCAGCGCGACCCGGGGGCTCGTCCAACGGGAGAGCGGCGGGACGAGCATGATGGCGTTCTCCAGGATGTCCTCCTCCGGGGTGTCGGCGATCACCCGCAGCAGGTCGTCGTGCCAGCCCGCCTCGGCCAGGTTCCGCGCCCGCACCAGCGCCCGCTCGCGCTTGGTGCCGACCAGCGGACCGGCCTGGAACTGGTTGACCATCCACATGGTCTGCCCCTCGGCGACCCGGGCGTACCCGCCGTGGGTGCCGTCGCGCCCGATGGTCAGCACCGTGCCCTGCGGGCGCTCGTCCCCGGCGGGCACGACCGCGCGCCAGGCGTAGTGCCCGGCGTGCGCCCTGGCCTCGCTGCCGGGCGCCAGCTGGGCGCGTATCCGGGAGTAGACGCCGTCCGCGCCGATCAGCAGGTCCGCGTGCAGCTCGCCACCGTCTTCGAGGTGGACGACGACGTCGGACTCCCGCTCGGTGTACCCGGTTGCCCGGGCGTCGAGCAGGATCCGATGCCGGCCGACGACGTCCGCCAGCAGGCTGTTCAGGGCCGGCCGAGGCACCAGCAGGAAGCGGTGGTCGGCCTCGCCGTAGCCGGCGGCGCGCACCGGGCTGCCGGAGGGGTCAAAGAACCAGGTGTCGACCTCCTCGCCCAGGCCCCGGTTCTCCGCACCGATGCCGATCCGGTCGAACTCCCGCAGGGCGTTGGCCCACAGGCCGATGCCCGCCGCGACCGCACGCACCTGCGGGGCCTGCTGGAGCTGCGCAGCTACCCGCTGCCCGCGCCCACCCCGGCCATCCCCGCCGTCCTGGCCTGTCACGCCCGCCACGACCGTGACAGCGCCCACCGCTGGCTGCGCACCCTGATCGCCGACATCCTGACCGCGATCGCCACCACCCCCGACCACGAGGCGACTTGACGCCCCATCACATGAGTGTGCAGGCACAGTCCTGGAGCGTCCGGGCCCCGCACGGCGCAGGTTGCGCGCACCCGGATCCCGTCGGGGCCGCGTCGTCTCTGCAATGCTGTACACGATCTGTACCCGTGCCCACGGCCGCACAGCCTCACGGCGCGGCCTCGGCACCACCGTTGAACGGGAGAATTGCGTGTATCGACGTCGTAACCGCGCCGCGCGGGCAGCTCTGGCCGGAGCAGTAGTGGCGGGGACGCTCGCTTCCGTCCTGGCCGTCGGAGCCCCGGCCGAGGCCGGCACGGTCCGCCAGGCCCACACTCCGGCCGCCGCGCCCACTCCGGCCCCCAACCTGACGGCGCTGCGCACGGCCCTGCAGTCGGTCGTCAAGGCCGGGGCGCCGGGCGTCTTCGCCCAGGTGCAGGACGGATACGGCGCCAAGACCTACACGGTCAGCACGGGCAAGGGCGACCTGGCCACCAACACGGCGGTCAACCCGGCCGGCGAGTTCCGCGTGGGCAGCATCACCAAGAACTTCACCGCCGTGCTGGTCCTGCAACTGGTCGCACAGAAGAAGGTCGACCTGGACGCGTTGGCCAGTCGCTACCTGCCGGCCGGGCTGCTGCCCAAGGGCTCGCCCATCACCGTACGGGAGTTGCTGAACCACACCAGCGGCCTGTACGACTACACCGACGACCTGCTGACCGGCGACACCGTCACCGGCTACCAGGGCTTCCGCTACAAGACCTACACACCGCAGTCCCTGGTCGCCGACTCCGTCAAGCACGGCCCCCAGTTCACGCCCGGCAAGGACTACAGCTACTCCAACACCAACTTCGTGGTCCTCGGCCTGCTGGTCGAGCACGTCACCGGGCTCCCCTACGCAACCGTCCTGCACCAGCGCATCCTCGACCCGCTGCACCTGACGCACACGTACTTCGTCGTCCCGCAGACCACCGTGCCCGGCGTGCACGCCCTCGGCTACCTCACCCAGGACAACCCCGCCAAGCCGCTGTTCGACGCGACCGACCAGACCGCCTCCTGGCTGTGGACCGCCGGAGCACTCATCTCCAGCACCTCGGACCTGAACACCTACCTGCGCGCCCTGACCACCGGCCACCTGCTGCCGGCCGCACAACTGGCCCAGATGGAGACCACCGAGTTCGTCAACTCGACCACCCGCTACGGCCTCGGCCTGCGGGAGTACCAACTCCCCTGCGGCACCGACGTGTACGGCCACGACGGCATCATCGAGGGCTACCAGACGTACTCCTACACGACCAAGAACGGCTCCCGCCAGGTCACCATCTCCGCCAACGCCTCCAACAACACCACCGTCTACGCCGCCGAACTCCGGGCCCTGACGCCGGTCTTCTGCGGCACCTCGCCCGCCCCCGCCCGCGCGCACACCGCTGCCGCCGCCAACGCCACCCAGATCGCCCACGAGGAAGCCCGAGGCTGACCTCCGGCCCGGCGTCGGCCGCCGCCCACCTCCGGGGCGGTCGACGCCGCCGGCCGCCCGCGTTTCAGCCCAGGCAGCCGGCGTGGGCGAGGGCCTGCTTGAGCAGCACTCCCTGGCCGCCCGGCATCTCCTGCTGGACCAGCGCGGACGCGGCCTCCTGCGGGCTGAACCAGACCAGGTCGAGGGCGTCCTGGCGGGGGCGGCAGTCACCGCTCACCGGGACGATGTAGGCCAGGGACACCGCGTGCTGGCGCGGGTCGTGGAACGGGGTGACCCCCTGCGTCGGGAAGTACTCGGCGATCGTGAAGGGCTGCAGCGAGGCCGGGACCCTGGGCAGCGCCACCGGGCCGAGGTCCTTCTCCAGGTGCCGCAACAGGGCGTCGCGGACCCGCTCGTGGTGCAGCACCCGGCCGGACACGAGGGCACGGCTGACCGTCCCGTCCGAGCCGATCCGCAGCAGCAGCCCGACATGCGTCACCTCCCCGCTGTCGTCGACCCGTACCGGGACGGCCTCGACGTAGAGGATCGGCATCCGGGCGCGCGCCAGTTCCAGTTCGTCGGAGGCGAGCCAGCCGGGCGTGGTTTCCGTGATGTCTGACATTGGCTGATCGTACGTGCATACCCGGTGGGGCTCAAGGAGCCATCGCCGCTGGTGGGGTAGGAGAAACGGATCGGCGTCCTCAGTACAGGTGCGGCAGCATGGCCGGCCAGACGCTCCAGGGATCGCCGAACACCGCTCCGCGGATGTCCGCGCCGTCCGGCACGACACTGCCCGGCAGGACGACCGCGTCGGCGACCGCGGCGCCGGCGCCGATGACCGCGCCGTGCCCGACCACCAGCGGCCCGATCAGCTCGCACCCCCGGCCGAGCGAGACGTTCGCGCCGACGAGCACCGGTCCGAGGATCGCGGCGGCCGGGGCGAGGTCGGCGTTGCCCTGGTCGTGGACGCCCGGACCGACCGGCCGCCCCCGGTGGGAGGCGCCCAACCGGCCCTCGATCCCCACCGTGTTCGCCCGGTGGAGCTGGTCGTACGCGTTGACGTCGCACAGCCGGATCCGGCCCGCGTCGAACACCTCGATGCTCCGGCCGCCGGACGGCAGCGTGGTCAGTACGTCCCGTGCCAGGTCGACGGCGCCGGGCGGGATCGTGTCCAGCAGGCCGGGCTCGACGATGCACGTCCCGAAGCTGCCGAAGGGGCCGACAGCCGTCGGCCTCCCCGGCGTGCGGGCGAGCGCGCGGACCGAGATCCCGTCGGTGGTCCGCACGTAGTCGCCGCGCCAGCTCTCGTCCACGGGGCCGCCCGCCAGCGTCACCGTGGGCCTGCGCCGCCGGTGCTGCCGGATCAGGCCGGCGAAGTCGACGGTGCTGAGGGTGTCGGCGCAGGTGACCAGAGTCGGGCCGTCCACGAAGAACTCCCGGCACTGCCTCAGGGTTTCGGCCGATCCCAGCAGTTCGGGCTCGTGAAAGAGCGTCAGCCTGACTGCCTCGGAGGGGTAACGGGCCAGGTAGAGGGCCATCCGGTCCGGGAACGCATGGACGTTGACGCCGATCTCGGTGCAACCCGCCACCACGAGCGCGTCGATGACGTGGCCGATGACCGGGCGGTTGAACACCGGCACCAGTGGTTTGGGGACGGCGGCGGTCAACGGCCGCAGGCGCTCGCCGAGTCCGGCCGCGAGAACGAAGGCCCTCACGACCGTCCGCACCCCGCGACGGGTACTGCGCCGCCCATGGACAAGGCAACGTTCATGCAGCACAGCCCCTCTGGCTCCGGCCGGGTGTTCCCGACCTCTCGGTGTCGGGCAGCGGCGCCGGGCGGTACCGGTCGGCGTGCGACCGGCACCGCCCGGTGCTGGGTGCAGCGGGTCACCAACCGATGGCTACCTGCACGTACTGGGCGTCCGCCGAGTTGAAGTCGGAGGACTGGCCGTTGTCGTCGTCGTAGGCGAAGCCGTACTGCAGGCCGTTGACGGCGACCGAGTGCCAGAACGCGGAGTAGTAGTTGCACGGTGCGTTCTGGTAGTAGTCCGATGGCGTGTTCTGCACCGCCGTGGAGAACTGCGCGACGCAGCGGTTGAGGCCCGCGCACAGGCTCGGGTCGCCGCTGAGGTTCGGGCTGCCTCCGCCGGAGCAGCCGAAGACCTGCTGCGTGGTCTCGGTCGCGCCTTCCGAAGCAGCATAGGCGACCATGTAGTTGGCGTCCGCACCGCCCGGCTGGAACGCCGCGACGTCACTGGGGGCGGGTATGGAGTAGGGCGCGTTGACGGTGGCGAGTTGCTGGAACGCCGCGGGCACGGAGTTCTCGAACTGCTGGAAGAGGGCCGTCCGGCTCTCGGAGAACACCTGGTCGTCCTCGCCCACGACCACGTCGCTACCGTCGGAGTTGTGCAGGTGGACGGCGAGCGGCAGGCCGAAGGCGTCCACGCGCGAGGTGTCGGCGTTGATCGTGGTGCCGTTCGAGTTGAGTTCGATGAAGTCGTTGTACTTGCTGTTGGGCGTTCCGAGGTAGAAGTAGACCCGGCAGGAGTTGCACGAGGTCATCGTGTAGTACGGCGACTGCGCGATCGACTCCTCGACGCCGTTGACGTCCCAGTAGACCTCACTGTCGGGGTACTGGCCGTTGGTCGCGTTCAGGAAGTCGAACTCGATGGCGCCCGACGCGCCGGGGATGCTGCTGGTGTTGCCCCAGAAGGACGCCGGGAAGCCGCCGTAGCCGGTGCCCCCGCCACCGCCGCCACCGGACTGGGCGAAGGTCGCGTAGTTGATGTTCCACCCGGGGTTGTCCTGGTCCACCGTCAGCGTCTGCTGGCCCGCCGGGAGAGCGACCGTGGCCGTGACACTGGTCCAGTTCTGGTAGCCGCCGGTGGCCGGCACGTTGACGTTGCCGCTGAGGTTGGTTCCGGAGGCGTTGGCGATGTGCAGCGCGTCGGTCACCGCGTTCGGCGCGGCGAGCCGCAGGCTGACGGTGTAGTTGCCGGCCGTGGCGACGTTGACGGTGTACTTGAACCACTGTCCGGCCGTGGTCCAGCCCAGGTCGTAGCCGCCGCCGCTGTCGGTGGTGGCCTCCAGGTCGACGCCGTCCGGGCGGTAGTTGTTGGTCGCGCCGTTGACCGCCGCGACGCTGTACGCCACGCCCTGGCCGCCGGTGTCGTAGTTCTCGGCCTGCACCGTGCCCGGAACGGCCGCCGCCGTACCGCCGTAGGGGGCGTTGGCGCCGGAGAAGGTCAGGTAGTTGATGTTCCACCCGGGGTTGTCCTGATCCACCGTCAGCGTCTGCACACCGGCGGTCAGGACGACGCTGGCGGTGACCGTGGTCCACGCCTGGTACCCGCCGGTCGCCGGAACGGCCACGTCCCCGCTCAGGTTGGTCCCGGCCGCGTTGGCGATGTGCAGCCCGTCGGCCACCGCGGTCGGCGCCGCGAGGCGCAGGCTGACCGCGTAGGTACCGGCGGCGGCCGCGTTGACGGTGTACTTGAACCACTGCCCGGCGCCGGTCCAGCCCAGGTCGTCACCGCCGCCCGTGTCCGTGGTGCCTTCCAGGTCGACGCCGTCGGAGCGGTAGCTGTTGCCCGAGCCGTTGACCGCCGTGACGTTGTACGCCACGCCCTGGCCGCCGGTGTCGTAGTTCTCGGCCTGCACCGTGCCCGGAACGGCCGCCGCCGTACCGCCGTAGGGGGCGTCACCCGCGGCGTAGGCCGCCGTGTGCGCACCCATCAGCGACACCGCGGACAGGGCAGCCACGGCGAGTGTCGCCCGGAGCCTGGGACGGGAGCGGGGCCCGCGCGCTCTGCGCGCGACGGCGGGCAGCCGCAGATGGAGGAAGTGCCTCATTGCTGTCCTCTCTGAGTTCCTGGCCTTCTCTGGTTCACCCGGCCCGGGTCAGCCTCCTGTCGTCCGTGGGGCGGGGCGAGGTGCTGGATGTCGCCGGGACAGCCGGGCTGCGCGGCCGCCGGACCAGCGGCACGCCAACTCGGCTTTATCGCAAGGGAGTTCATGGGAGGCGAGGACAGGCACGGCCGGATGCAGGCTGCGGCGGGTGGAGCGCCGCGGCGGAGCGCCTCCTGACGGGCCCATCATCGACTCCTCGTTGACCGAAAGGTGCGAAACGGCACGAGCAGCCGGGACGGAGGTGGCGGCTGCGGTCCGTGCGGACCGGTCGTGCCGGTGGGCAGACAACGCGTGGCAGACAACGCATGGCAGACAACGTGCGGCCGGGCAGCGGGGGACACGTCCGCAGCGGGCGCGGCACCGGCGGGGTCGATCAGGCACGTCCCGGACTGACCCGAGCCGACCACCGTCACCCGACGCCGCTCCCCTGCGGACGACTATCAGAGAGCGCTCTCTTTGACGGTTTACACTGGCTCGCTGGACATGTCAATCCTCCCAGCAGCCCTGCCCGACCCCTTCGCCCCCGCACTCCTCCGCGACCAGCGCCGACCTCCCGCATCACCCCGCCACCGACCTCGCCTGTCCGGTCAGCCACCAGCCCGGCTTGAGGAGAGCGCTCTCCGCCGACGCGATGCCGATGCACTCGATGCGGCAGAGGTCACCGTCCAGCGATTCTGACGATCACTCACCATGGTTGCAACAAAGGCGTTCATGAACCGTTCACGTCCAAATGGCCTGTTTTCACGGAACAAGACGCTCTCTCGGGCCGCACCAGGGGGGCTACGGATGCATGTGTTTGCCAATGATATGATCAACTCCCTTGCGGAGCGCGCGGGTCCACCCTGCAATGGCGGGAATCAGCAGTCGCCTGAAGAGAGTCTTATGACGGATTACACAGAGAACCCAGTGCTCTGGGCTCTTGTCGTGCTCCTGATCATTGCGATCGCCCTCATCGTCCGCCAGCGCAGGGCGGCCGTGGCGTTCCGGCAGGAGACCGACGGGCTCAAAGCGCACTACTCCGATCTGGAGCATCACTACACGCAGTCCGTCGCCGCGGCCCAGGAGCAGGCCGAGGACGCGACGAAGACCGTGCTCAAGTCCGCCATGCGGACGCTTCAGGGTCTCGCCGCCGAGCAGCAGTTGATCATCTCCCGACTGCAGAGCAAGTACGGCGAGTCCGTCATCCTGCAGGATCTGCTGGAGATCGACCACGCCAACTCCCAGTTCGGGCGGCGCGCCCAGTCCATTGCCGTGCTCTGCGACGGCTGGCTGGGCCGGCACCGCGACATCGCCTCGGTGTACGACGTGGTCCGCAGCGCCCAGGGCCGCGTGCGGCACTTCCGGCGGGTGGAGATCCTCTCCCAGGTGGACTTCGGCATCTCCAGCCGCGCCGTCGAGCCGGTGGCACTGGCCTTGGCCGAGCTGCTCGACAACGCCACCAGCTACTCCAGCCCGGACACCGTCGTCGAGATCAACATCCGGACGGTGCCCAAGGGCGTCGTCATCGTGGTGGACGACGCCGGCGTGGGCATGAACGACGAGGAACGGGCCCGCGCCGAAAGACTGTTGACCAGCGACCGGGTCTCGGGGGTGGCCGGGCTCGGCAACCCGCCGCAGTTCGGTCTGGCGGTGATCGGCGTGCTCTGCGAGCGCTTCGGTTTCGAGGTGTCGGTGGACTCCGCCTCCCCGTACGGCGGGGTGCGCGCGGTGGTCCTGCTGCCGCACCAACTGCTCACCAGCATGCCCGAGAAGAAGGCGCCCGCCCCTGCCATGTCCTCCAACTCCGTTCCGGCAGAGGCCGGTTACGAGCCCGAGCGGGCCCACATCACGACCGACGACGGACTGCCCTCGAGGCGGCGCAAGCGGCCGATGGCGATCGTGCCGGGCTCGGAACCCGCCCCGCTGGCCTCGGCCCGCTCGGGTGCGGAGACGGCGGCGATCATGGGTGCCTTCCAGCGGGGCACACGGTCCGGCCGGGCAACGCGTCCGGACGACGCGGACCAGACCAGCAGCACACGGGCTGCAAGCAGTGAAGGGCATGAGTTCTCGTGAACGACGATCTGTCATGGATGCTCGACAGCGCCCTGGAGATTCCCGGGGCCCTGCACGCGGTCCTGATCTCGGCCGACGGTCTGTTGATGGCCCGGACGAAGGACTTCGACAAGGACAACGCGGACCGGGTCGCCGCCGCGATGAGCGGCGTGCAGTCGCTCAGCCGCTCGCTCGGGTTCTTCTGCGACGACGCCACCCAGCGGTGGCGGCAGACGCTGGTGGAGTTCGACGGCGGCTGGGTGTTCCTGATCTCCGCCGGTGAGGGCGCCTACCTCGGCGTCTCCGCCTCCCCGGACGTCGACATGCAGGACATCACCTTCCGGATGCAGCAGCTCGTCGGCCAGTTGGGCAAGGTCCTGGCGGCGCCGCCGCGCGAGAACCTGGTGACGCGCTCATGAGCGGCCCCGAGGACTGGGAGCTGGAGGCCGCCGAATTAGTGCGACCGTACGTGATCACCAAGGGGCGCGAGCTGCCCGACGAGGAGCAGCTCTCGCTGATCACCCTGGTCACCGCGGCGGCGGCCGGGCAGGGGCAGCGCACCCGGCGGCTCACGCCCGAGGAGGAGCGGCTGCTGGACATCTGCTCCGCCGGCTACCTGTCGGTCGCCGAGATCGCGGGGCACACCCGGCTGCCACTGGGCGTGGTGCGGATCGTGCTGGCCTCGCTCGGCGAGGCCGGCCACGTGATCACCCGCCCGCCGGTGGCGCGGGCCCGCCTTGTCGACAAGGAGCTCCTGGAGGAGGTGCTCAATGGTCTCCGGGCCAAGTTTGGGTGAAAGACCGAGCCTGGACGAGCGGGACTACGTCCAGGGCGGAGCGACGCAGAGGGCCGTGAAGATCCTCGTCGTCGGGCACTTCGCCGTGGGCAAGACCACGTTCATCGGCTCGATCTCCGAGATCGAACCGCTTTTCACCGAGGAGACGATGACGCGCGCCGCCGAGGCGGTGGACGATCTCAAGGGCGTCCGGGGCAAGACCACCACCACGGTGGCCATGGACTTCGGACGCCTGACCATCAGCGACCGGGTGGTGCTGTACCTCTTCGGCACGCCCGGCCAGATGCGCTTCGTGCAGATGTGGGACGACATGGCCCGCGGCGCTCTCGGCGCGCTGGTCCTCGTCGACCCCGAACGGCTCGCCGACTCCTTCCCGGTGATCGACCTCATCGAGCAGTACGGCCTCGACTACGCGATCGCCGTCAACCACTTCGACGGCAACCCGCAGCGCGCCGAGGAAGCCCTCCGGAAGGCGCTCGACCTCCTCGACGACACCCCCGTCGTCACCTGCGACGCGCGCGACGAGAAGTCGTCGGCCGCCGCTCTGACCACTCTCGTCAGCTATTTGCTGGCCCGTGCCGGCTAGGAGCCACACGCACACATGGACGCTAGATCTACCGCACCGGTGCCCCCGCCCGGGTGCCCGGCGCACGGCGCCGGCGGCCGGGTGCCGCTCTACGGGCCGGAGTTCGCGGCCGACCCGCAGGCGTACTACACCTACCTGCGCGAGTTCGGCCCGTCCGCGCCGGTCGAGCTCTCCCCCGGTGTGGATGCCACCCTCGTCACCGACTACTCGGCCGCGCTGCGCCTGCTGCAGGACTCCGCCTCCTTCCGCAAGGACTCGCGCCGGTGGCGGGCCTTCAACGAGGGGGCGATCGCGCCGGACAGCCCGGTCGTCCCGCTGCTGGCGTACCGGCCCAACTGCATGTTCAGCGACGGCGCCGAGCACCTGCGGCTGCGGCAGGCGGTCACGGACAGCATGGCCCGCGTGGACGTGCGCCGGCTGACCCAGAGCACCGAGCAGGTCTCCAGCTACCTCATCGCCCAGTTCGGCTCGCGCGGTTCGGCCGACCTGCTCGGCGACTACGCCAAGCAGCTGCCGCTGTTCGTGTTCAACGAACTCTTCGGTTGCCCCGCCGACATCGGCGACCGGGTGCTGTTCGGCATCTCCGGCATGTTCGACGGCATCAACGCCGAGAAGGCCGCCGGGGTGCTGTTCGGCGCCGTCGGCGAACTGGTGGCGCTCAAGCGGAACCGGCCCGGCGACGACGTCACGTCCTGGCTGATGCAGCATCAGGCCAGGCTTGATGACGAGGAGATGGTGCATCAGCTGGCGCTGCTGCTCGCGGCCGGGACGGAACCGCTGCGGAACCTCATCGGCAACACCCTGCACCGGCTGCTCACCCACGACGCGTACGCGCACCGGGGCGGGCTGATCGACGAGGCCATCGACGACACGCTGTGGGAGAACCCGCCCATGTCGAACCTGGCGCCGCACTATCCGGTGTCCGACATGGAGTTCGCCGGTCAGCAGCTGCAGGCGGGCGATCTGGTGCTGGTCAGCTTCGCCGCCGCCAACACCGGGCCGGTGCTCGCGGCCACCCGGCAGGGCGGGAGCCGAGCGCACCTCGCCTGGAGCGCGGGCCCGCACGCCTGCCCGTCCAAGGAGCCGGCCCGGCAGATCACGGTAACCGCCATCGAGAGCCTGCTCAACCAGCTCCCCGATGTCGAACTCGCCGTTCCCGCAGACAGTTTGACCTGGCGGCCGGGCCCCTTCAACCGGGGTCTCGCCGCGCTGCCCGCCCGCTTCACCCCCAGCGAGGCCGTCCGACGGCCTGCCGCGCCCACCCGTCCCGAGCCGTCCGCAGCGGGCGGGCCGGACGCCCCGGAGAGCGGCAAGCCCGAACGCGCCGGACGCTGGAGCCAGTTCCTCAACTGGCTGACCAGGTGATTCACCCGACATCTCACAACTGAGCCCCATGGCATGGACGTTCGCCATAAGGGGTAGTGAGCAACGCGGTTGTCCCGCGCTGCTCATTCAGGACAGGAGGTGTCATGGACCACATATCCGTCGACGCCGCATTCGGCCCGTACCCGGCCCCATCCGCACCAGCCGTCACGCCCGCTCCACCCGCTCCACCCGGCAACGGTTCGAAGCACTGGACACCCGCCCCCACGGGCGGGTGTCTTCGTGTGCGCACCGGTCCCGGGCAGGGGGCCAGGTGAGCGACGACGGACGCAGAGCCCCCGAGGCGTACGACCCGGCCACCCTCGGCGGGCACACCGCCGGTCAACTGCACCGGCTGTGCCGGGCCGTGGGCCTGAGCCAGGCCGACGCCACCGCCTACGCGCAGACGCTGACCGACGCGCTGGGCCCCGCCGTCGCCCGGCGGTCGCTGGACCTGCCGCCGCCCACCAGCTCCTTCCTCTCCGACGACCACACGCCGGTGGAGTTCTCGCTCTCCTTCGCGGCAGGCTCCGCCCCGACGCTGCGGGTGCTGCTGGAGCCCGGCGGCGGCCTCGGCGGGCTGGCGCAGAGCGGGCGGACCGGGCTCCGGGCCGTCCGCGAGCTGGCACGCAGCTGGGACTTCGCCACCGACCGTCTGGACGAGCTGGAGGACCTCTTCTTCCCGACGTCGCCCGAGGGCCCGCTGGCCCTGTGGTGCGCGCTGGAGCTGCGGGCCGGCGGGGTGCCCAACGTCAAGGTGTACCTGAACCCCGCGGCGTCCGGGGCGGCGCGCGCCGCCGCGACGGTAAGTGAGGCGCTGCAACGGCTCGGCCACCGGCAGGCGCTGCTGGAGCCGCAGCGCGACGACCGGTTCCTGTTCTTCGCGCTGGACCTGGGCGACTGGGAAGACCCCCGAGTGAAGGTGTACACCGCGCACCACGACCTGTCCGCCCTGGAGGCGGGCGGCCTGTCCCGGATGGAGGACGGCCCCCAGCCCGCCGAGATCGAGGCGTTCTTCCGCACCGCCGCCGGAATCACGCCCGGCCGAGACACTCTGCTCGACCGCCGTCCGGTCCAGACCTGCCACGCCTTCACCCGGACGGCCACCGGCCTGCCCGGCGGCTTCACCCTCTACGTCCCGGTGCGCGACTACGTCCGGCACGACGGCGAGGCGCTCGCCCGGGCGGCGGCCCTGCTGCGCCGCTACGACGCGGACCCCGGCCAGCTGGTCGCCTCCCTGGAGGCCGTCACCTCGCGGCGGCTGGAGGACAGCGCCGGGCTGATCGCCTACCTGGCCCTCGCCCACCAGCGCGGACGCCCCCCGCGGGTGACGGTGTACATCTCCTCGGAAGCCTATGCGAGACGGCCGCGGGCTGCGCTGCTCCGACAGCCCGCAACCGTCCACTGACACCGGCCGCAGGACAGCGGAGCCCCTGCGAGCCGTCCCGGCCTGCGGGGGCCGCTGTGGAGGGGTCGCTGTGCCGGGCGCCGCCGCCCCGCTCCGGCTACGCCCCGCCCCGGCTACGCGTCCTGCAGCTCCTGCACGTACCGGCCGACGTCGACCTGGATGGAGGAGCCCTCGCTCAGCCCGTAGCGTTCGGCGATGCCGCCCAGGTAGCCGTCGATCTCCTTGCGCATGACGTCCGCCGGCGGCAGCGCGACCTCGCCGCCCACGACCCGCGCCATCCAGCGTGCCTGCGCCTCCACCAGGCGGGTTATCGAGCCCACCGGGCGGATCAGGCCGAGGAAGAACAGGCCGGGCCGGTCGGGGGCGACGATGCGCCGGTACAGCGTGACCGGCCCCTGGGGGGCGGCCTGGCACGCGGCGGGCAGGAAGGGGAAGTCCATGCGGAAACCGGTGCAGTAGACGATGGCGTCCGCCTGCTCCGACGTCCCGTCGGCGAAGGTCACCCGGTCGCCCTCGAGGGAGTCGATGGCGGGCTTCGGGACCACCGCGCCGTGCCGGATCCGGCTGAGGATCTCGTCCGAGATGGTCACCGCCGAGGAGAAGACCGGATGGTCGGGCTCGGGCAGGCCGTAGTCCGACAGTTTGCCGCGCGCCACCAGCAGCGCCTCCTCGACGAACCGGCGCTGCTCGGCGAAGGTCTTGCCGGTGAACCAGGGGGCTTCCGCGATCAGGTCCACGGACATGCCGTAGAGCTGCTTGGGCACGATGTGCAGCCCCCGGCGGACGGAGAGCAGCGTCCGCGCGGCGTGCCGGGAGAGGTCGGCGGCGATGTCCACCGCGGAGGCCCCGAGCCCCACCACGACCACCCGCTGCCCGGTGAAGTCCCTGCCGTCCATGAAGTCCATCGAGTGCAGCATGGTTCCGGCGAAGGACTCGGAGCCCGCAGGGAGCGGGTCCGGCAGGGCCGGCACCGAGTGGTGCCCGGAGGCCACGACCACCCGGTCGAACCGGCGCACCGTCTCGGCCGCCCGGGCGTCCCGGCTGGTGACCGTCCAACTCCCGTCGGGCTCCTGGCGGACGGCGACCACCTCGGTGCCCAGCTCGATGTGGGGCGTCAGCCCGGCCCAGGCGGCGAACGAGCGCAGATAGGCGGCGACGTCGCTGTGCCGGGGGTAGAGCGGCAGCTCCTCGGGCATCGGAAAGTCGGCGTACCCGGTCAGCTGCTTGGCGCTGTTCAGATGCAGGGCGCTGTAGGCCGGCCCCCGCTCCCCCGCGCCCGGCATCCGCCAGATCCCGCCGACCTCCGGCGCCTTCTCCAGGCAGACGAAGTCGATCCCCCTCCCCCTGAGCGCGTGCGCCGCTGCCAACCCCGACAGCCCGGCGCCTATCACGCACACACGCAACGTTCCTCCTCGAAGTCCCAGGCCATGCCCTCGTGATCTCTCACGGCCCCTCACTGCCCAACCCGTGCACCCCTCACACCAGCCGAGCAGCCCGGCGGTGTTCGGTGGCGGGGGTGCCGGGGGCGGACCAGAGGTCGGCGGGGACGACGCCCAGGGAGCGGCCGTGGGGGTCCAGCAGGTGGCCCAGCAGCTTTTCCTGACGGAGCATCACTGAGCGGTCGACCACTGCCAGGGTGGGGTGACGGGTCGCCAGGCGCATTTCGAAGCGCAGGACGTCGGCCAGGGAGTGCAGGCTGGCCTCCACGATGAGGTTGCAAGGGCCGGTGACGGCAGCGCAGTTGCGGGTCTCCGGATAGCGGACGATCGCGTGGCCGACCTCCGGGAGGTCCGCCGGCGGAACCCGCGCCCAGAAGGCGACCGCGACCGGCCAACCGCCCAGCGGCCGGGCGAAGTCGCACCGGAAGGTGATCAGCCCGAGCCGGACCAGCCGGTCGATCCGGCGCTTCACGGTGGCGGCGCTGGTGTCCAGCGCGGTGGCCAGCGCCTGGTAGGAGGCCCTGCCGTCGACCGCCAGCAGCCGGAGGACGGACCGGTCGGAGGGGCTGATCTCCATCGGGCCCTGACGGGTGCGCTGCTCCTCCAACGGCTCGCTCAGGTGCGCCCGTTGGCCGGTGTCGAGCGCGGAGATACGCCAACTGCCGCCCTCGGTGAACATGTGCGTCACGATCCGGGGGCGCACGGCGGTCACGCCCTCGATGGCCGGCAGGTGGTCCAGGGTGAACCGGGACATGGCGAGCAGGTCCCGGGTCGACACCGTCACCAGCAGGTCGTGGCTGCCCGCCGGGCGCTCGATGGTGAGCGCGTGGGCGTGGCCGCTCAGCGCCCGGATCACCCCGGCGGCGCTGCCGACAGCGCACTCGACCTCCACGAACGCCACGCAGACGTGGTCGAACAGCCGCGGCCCGGGCGAGCCCAGGATCCACGCCTCGCCCCGCTGCGCCAGCCGGTTCCAGCGCCGGGCGACGGTGACCGGGTCGACCCCGAGCGCCCGCCCGAGCACCGTCCAGGAGGCCCGTGGGCGCAGTTGCAGGGCGTGGACCAGCGCCAGGTCCTCCTCGCTCAGCAGCGCCGCTGTTTCCTGCATCCATGCGCCCCTTCCTGCGGGATTCCTGCGTTCGAGCCGTCTCCGGCGACCAGGATCGCACGCTGAGGGCAACGGAGTTCCGGTGCCCCGGGGCCCCACGGTTCGAGCAGTAAGGGCAGTTCATGAGCAAGGCGTTCGGTTCCTACCAGGACGAGATCTATGCAGCCGGCCTCCGGGGGATCGTCTCGTCGTACCCGATGACGTACGGCGGCTGGGAGGCGGGCGCGCAGGCCGCGCTGCCGCCGTCGGTCTGGTCGTACGTGACCGGCGGCGCCGGGAACGAGCACACCCAGCGGGCCAACGTGGCCGCGTTCGAGGACTGGGGGCTGGTCCCGCGGATGTTCGTCGGGGCCGCGCAGCGCGACCTCTCCGTCGAGCTGTTCCGGATGCGGCTGCCCACGCCGCTGTTCATGGCTCCGGTCGGGGTCATCGGCCTGTGCGCGCAGGACGGTCACGGCGACCTCGCCACGGCGCGGGCCGCCGCGCGCACCGGCGTGCCGATGATCGCCTCGACGCTGACCGTCGACCCGTTGGAGGCGGTCGCGGCCGAACTCGGCGGAACCCCGGGCTTCTTCCAGCTCTACACCCCGACCGACCGGGAGCTGGCCGCGAGCCTGGTGCAGCGCGCCGAGGCGGCCGGGTTCCGGGGCATCGTGGTCACGCTGGACACCTGGGTCACCGGATGGCGTCCCCGGGACTTGGAGACCGGCAACTTCCCGCAGCTGCGCGGCAACTGCCTGGCCAACTACACCAGCGACCCGGTCTTCCGCTCCCGGCTGGAGCGCTCGCCCGAGGAGGACCCGGTAGCGGCCGTCCAGCACTGGAGCCAGGTCTTCGGCAACCCGCTGACCTGGGACGACCTGCCCTGGCTGCGGTCGCTCACCACGCTGCCGCTGATCGTGAAGGGCATCTGCCACCCCGAGGACGTACGCCGCGCCAAGGACGGCGGCGTGGACGCCGTCTACTGCTCCAACCACGGCGGACGCCAGGCCAACGGCGGCCTGTCGGCCCTGGACGCGCTGCCCGCCGTGGTCGACGCCGCCGGTGACCTGCCGGTCCTCTTCGACTCCGGCGTCCGCAGCGGGACCGACGCGGTCAAGGCGCTCGCCCTGGGCGCGACCGCGGTCGGCGTCGGCCGCCCGTACGCCTACGGCCTGGCCCTGGGCGGCACCGAGGGCGTCGTGCACGTGCTGCGCTCGATCCTGGCCGAGGCGGACCTGACCATGGCGGTCGACGGCTACCCCGACCTCGCCGCGCTCACCCCGCAGGCGCTGCACCGCACCCGCTGACCCGGGGCACGCGGGCCCGGGGCGCTCGGAGCTGCGCGGGGGTGGAGGTCGCGTCGGCTTCGCGGGTGTCACCGCCGTAGGCGGGCAGGCCCTGCCGTCCTGGCCGGGCCGCGCGGCAGACCGGTCAGGGTCGCCGACGGCAGCACGCCTTCAGCGTCCGGCGCCTGCAACGCCTCGGGACAAGGCGGGAGACCCGGTCCGGCTGATCCGCCGCCGCCGCGGCGCGGCTGTCGCTCACGGCCCCCAGGGGCCTGCGGCGGCCGCGTGCACGGCCTCGGCCGACGGCGGCTCTGCCTGATCTTCCGGGAGGCCCGGGAAGCGGGCCAGGCCGGAGGTCGCGGCGCGGACGAGCCCGGCCACGGCCCGGGAGCGGCTGTGCGGCGGCCAGGCGATCACCGTCGTCACCGTCGGCGCGTCGAGCAGCGGCACGGTGGCCAGACTGGCGCCGAGGTGGACGCGGCACGACTCCGGCAGGACGGCCGACGCCCGGCCGAGCTCGACCAGTTGGTGCAGCTGGGCATGGTCGCGGACCTGCGGACCGGGGCCGTCCGGGTAGCTGCCGTCGGGGCCGGGCCAGCGCGGCATCGGCAGGCCGGGCAACGCGCTGACGTCGGCCAGCCGCAGATGGGGCCGGTCCGCGAGGGGGTGTCCGGCGGGCAGGACCACGACCTGCCGCTCCGTGCCCAGCTCCTCGGTGTCCAGCCCGACCGTGGAGTCGAACGGGCGGTGCAGCAGGGCCACATCCGCCCGTCCGTCGCGCAGCAGCCGTCCCTGCTCGCCGGCCCCGCACAGGAGCACGTCGACGGCGACCGCGCCGGGCTCGGCGGCGTAGGCGTCCAGCAGCTTCGCCAGCAGCTCGCTGGAGGCCCCGGCCTTGGCGACGAGGACCACACCGGCCTGTCCGTCGGCGGCAAGGGCGGCGCGACGGGTACGGCGGTCGGCGGCGTCCACCGCGTCGAGAGCCGCCCGGCCCTCCTCCAGCAGCACCGCCCCGGCCTCGGTGAGGACCAGCGCACGGCCGCCGCGCTCCAGCAGGGTCGCCCCGAGTCGCCGCTCGAGCTGCTGGATCGCCCGCGACAGCGGGGGCTGCGCGATCCCCAGCCGCTGCGCCGCCCGCCCGAAGTGCAGCTCCTCGGCGACGGCGACGAAGTACCGCAGTTCCCGCGTCTCCATGTGTCGAGCTTACCCAGTCGCGCCGGGGAGGCAGCCATCGCACCGCTGCGGCCTGGGGCGATACCCGGGAGGTATCGCTGCCCACCCAGATGGTGTTGGCCGTCGCGCCGAAGGCGGGGACAGGATGGAAGACATGAGCGAACAGAAGATCGCGCTGGTCACCGGCGCAAACAAGGGAATCGGATACGAGATCGCGGTCGGCCTGGGCGCCCTCGGCTGGAGCGTCGGCGTCGGCGCCCGGGACGAGGAGCGCCGGGAGGCCGCCGTGCAGCGGCTGCGCGCGGCCGGGGCGGACGCGTTCGGCGTGCCGCTGGACGTCACCGACGACGCCGGCGTGGCCGCCGCCGCCCGGCTGATCGAGGAGCGGGCCGGGCGCCTCGACGTGCTCGTCAACAACGCCGGGGTGACCGGCGGCATGGGGCAGCTGCCCACCGAGGTCACCCCTGCGGCCGTACGCGCGGCCGTGGAGGTCAACGTCATCGGCGTCATCCGGGTCACCAACGCCATGCTGCCGCTGCTGCGCCGCTCGGCGTCGCCGCGAATCGTGAACATGTCCAGCAGCGTCGGCTCCCTCACCCTGCAGACCACACCCGGCGCCGAGACCGGCCCCATCTCCGCCGCGTACTCGCCCTCGAAGACGTTCCTGAACGCCGTCACGGTCCAGTACGCCAAGGAGCTGCACGACACCGACATCCTGATCAACTCCGGCTGCCCCGGCTACTGCGCCACCGATCTGAACGGCTTCCACGGCGTGCGCACCCCGAGCAGGGCACGGCGATCGCCGTCCGCCTGGCCACCCTGCCGGACGACGGACCCACCGGCCGCTTCTTCGACGACAACGGAGAGGTTCCCTGGTAGGACCGGTCGCACCGCCCGCCCGGTCCCGCAGTGCCCGCGCGCGGGGGCTGCGAGACCGGGCGGGCGGATGCTGTCCGACCGCTACGCGGCGAAGCCCTTCTTCAAGGCTGTTGCGACGTCCCGGGCGATGCCGAACTCGTTGAACACCCGGCCGATCAGAAAGCCGCCGCCGTGGACGTGGAACGTCGTGTCGGTCTCGTGCTGGTCCCGCCGGACCGTGGCGAAACTGAGCGTCGAGAGCTTGACCTTGAACTTGTCCGGCGAGCTGTCGCGGGGCTCAACGGTGAAGCGGCTGCCCAGCTCCCGCTGGAGCACCGCTTCGGCGTTGTCCGACGTGACCGATCCGGGCACCGTGACACTGGGCATGATGATCCCCGATCAGCGCGGACGACGCTACTGCTTGCCCGCGCGCCGATTCGTCGCCGACAGGACACACCCCGACGAACCCCCGCACCCATCCGGCACATACCTGCCGACCCAATGCCCTCATGCTCGCACAGGGCCGAGGCCCCCGCACCTCGGGCGGTCCGGCATGACCTCGGACCGCGCGCACCGCGAGCAAGCAGGCTGTCTGCATGTTCAAGTCATGAAGGCGGAAGCCTCCCTTGACGGACCGTCAGTTCGATGGCTTCATGTTGACGGTGCCGACGGCTGCTCCGGCCATCAGGGAGTGAACGGGATCGCAGCCGCGTGCGGCCTTCATCGTCCATCCACCGAAGGGACAGGTGTCGACCAAAATGGGAGCGCTCCCAACCTTACTCCGCAGGCCCAGGGCCGCAGTCCTCACCACCGCTTTCGCGCTCATCGCCGGTATGGCGGCGACGCTGACCGGGGTGGCGCCCGCCACCCACGCCGCAGCCGCCACCGGCGCGGGCGCCGGGTACTGGCACACCTCCGGCAGCCAGATCCTGGACGCGAACAACAACCCGGTGCGCATCGCCGGCATCAACTGGTACGGCTTCGAGACCACCGACGAGGTGGCGCACGGGCTGTGGAACACCGACTACCGGAGCATCGTCGACGACATCAAGGCGCTGGGCTACAACACCATCCGCATCCCGTTCTCCGACCAGATGGTGGAGGACCCGGTCGTGCCCGGTTCGGTCGGCTTCTACGGCAGTTCCGGGCCGGTCAACACCGATCTCAAGGGCCTCAACTCGCTGCAGATCCTGGACAAGATCGTCGCCTACGCCGGCCAGGACGGCCTCAAGGTCATCCTGGACGACCACCGCTCCGAGGCCGGGAACAGCGCCGAGCAGAACGGCCTCTGGTACACCAGCCAGTACACCAACCAGGACTGGCTGAACGACTGGAACACCGTCGCCCAGCGCTACGCCGGCAACCCCACGGTCATCGGCTTCGACCTGCGCAACGAACCCCACACCCCCGCCGGCGACAGCTACGCCCAGGGCGCCACCTGGGGCACCGGCGATCCGGCGACCGACTGGCGGCTGGCCGCCGAGGCCGCGGGCAACGAGGTCGTCGCGGACGACCCGGGCGCCCTGGTCTTCGTCGAGGGCATCAGCAACTACCCCTCCGCGACTGCCTCCGGCGGCTACGACACCGACTGGTGGGGCGGCAACCTGGACGGCGTCGCCCAGTACCCGGTGACGCTCGACTCACCGGGCCACGTGGTGTACTCCGCCCACGACTACGGACCCGACGAGTTCCAGCAGAGCTGGTTCAACTCCGGCACCACCACGGCTTCCCTGGACGCGGTGTGGGACAGCCACTGGGGCTACATCGCCCGGGAGAACATCGCCCCGGTGTGGGTGGGCGAGTTCGGCACCGGCAACACCGCCGCCGACGTCTCCGACAGCACCCCGGGCTCGCAGGGCCAGTGGTTCTCCGGCCTGGTCTCCTACATCGGTGCCAACAAGCTGAGCTGGACGTACTGGGCACTCAACGGCGAGGACTCCTACGGCCTGCTGGACAGCCAGTACGACCTCACCCCGGCCCTGGCCGCCAAACAGGCCCTGCTGGCCGCCATCGAGTTCCCGCTGCCCGGAGCCGGATCGGGAGGCGGCGGCACCCCGACCCCGACACCCACCCCGACCCCGACACCGACACCGACACCCACGCCGACTCCCACACCCACCCCGCCGCCGACGTCCGCACCGCCGGGCGCCTCCTGCCAGGTCGGCTACACCCTGCAGAGCGAGTGGCCGGGCGGCTTCTCCGGCGTCGTGGACGTGAAGAACACCGGCACCACCGCGACCAGCGGTTGGACCCTCGCCTTCACCTTCGGCGGCGACCAGCAGATCACCCAGTCGTACAACACGACCCTCACCCAGACCGGTGCCAGGGTCACCGCCGACAGCGTCTCCTACAACGGCACCATCGCCCCCGGCGCCGACACCACCTTCGGCTTCCAGGGCACCTGGCACAGCAGCGACGCCGCCCCCACCGGCTTCACCCTGAACGGCACCCCCTGCACCAGTTGAACCAGTGGCCCGCCGACCGATGACCCACCGGTCGGCGGGCCGTACGACGTCCACACCCGCACCCACACCCACACCCGACGACACAGCGTCACGCACCGCCGTCCGCCGCCGCCCGATCCGGAACCGATACTGCACGTTCCGCCGTCCCGTGTTCCCGGCCGCCGGACCTCCGTCTCCGTGCCGACGAAGAAGATCACCGGAGACAGACCATCTGTCACTCCCATGGTGTACAAAAGTGACCTGCGCGGATTCCGGAAGCGGGTGCTCCAACCGGGCGACGGGCTCTCGCCTTTCGATGCCGGGGCCGAGCGGACGATGTGCGTGAAGGGAGCCACCCGTGGTCAGTTCCCATGGCGGCCCGCAGGGGCACGTCGGACAGGTGCCGTTCGTCGGCCGGGCCGACGAGATGGGCCTGCTGGACTCGACGCTGGAGCGGGTCCGGGCAGGCGGCCCGGCGATCGTCGACCTCACCGGCGAGGCGGGGATCGGCAAGAGCCAGTTACTCGCCCAGTTCGCCGCCCAGGCCCGCAGCCGGGGGCTGACCGTGCTGGGCGGGCAGGCCACGGAGTACGAGCGGCACACCCCGTTCCGTCCGTTCGCCGATGCCTTCGCCGACCTCGACTCGCTGGCGATGCGGCGCTTCCCCGCGCTGGCGGAGCTGTCCCCGGCGCTGCGCAGCGTCGGCGAATCGCCGGTCGCACCGGGCTCCGCCGACCGGTTCGCGCTGTACCAGGCCACGGCGGCGGTGCTGGGGCGGCTCGGCCCGGACCGGCTCATCGTCGTGCTGGACGACCTGCACTGGGCGGACGCGGCCTCGCTGGAGCTGGTGGACTACCTCATCCGCCACCCCGTGCCGTCCCCGTTCCTGCTCGTCGTCTCCCGCCGCGAGCGGCAGACCCCGCCGGCGCTCACCGCCGCGCTCACCCGCGGCCTGGACACCGGGGCCGTGCTGCGGATCGCCCTGGGCGCGCTGACCGAGCGCGACTGCGTTCAGGGCCTGGCCGGCGAGCTGCCCCGAGCGCGGGCCGCCGCGCTGTTCGAGGCCAGCAACGGCAATCCGCTGTACTTCCTCGCCCTGCTGCAGGCGCAGCGCGAGACCCGTCCGGTGCCGGAGCCGACGTCCACGGCTGCCGCCCGGGTGGTGTCCGGTGAACCGGACGGCCTGCCGATCGGCCTCGGCGCGCTGCTGCTGGACGAGTTGGCGCCGCTGAGCCCGGTGTGGCGCACCATCCTCGAGGCCGCCTCCGTCCTGGGCGACCACACCGCCCCGGAGCTGATCGGCAGGCTCACCGGCATCGGCTCCGAGGAGATCCACGACGCGCTGCGCGGACTGATGCAGCGCGACCTCCTGCGGCCGGGGCACGGCGGGCGGCGGCTGGCGCCGCGCCATCCGCTGATCCGGGCGCTGATCCACGAGAACATCGACCCCTGGCTGCGGGAGGAGTACCACCGCCGGGCGGCGGCGGGGCTCGCCGCCGCCGGGGCGCCCGTGGTCGAGCAGGCGCACCATGTCGAGCAGTCGGTCACCTACTGGGATCCGCAGGCGGCGGCGGTGCTGGTCGCGGCGGCCGAGCAGAGCGCCGCGACCGCTCCGGCCACGGCCGCGCACTGGCTGGACGTCGTCCTGCGGATGCTCCCGGGCGGCTCTGAACACCTTTCCATGCGGCGGGAGTTGACGCTGCGCCGGGCCCGCGCCCTGGGGGTGAGCGGCGGCCTGAAGGAGAGCCGGGACCTGCTGCGGCAGGTGCTGGACATGCCCGCCCCGGACCCGTACGACGACATCCGCACCGCCGCGGTCACCATGCGCGCGCAGATGGAGCGCCAGCTCGGGCGCCACCGGGAGGCCGAGGCGCTGCTCCGCCGGGAGCTGGCCCGCGGCCCCGGGCCTTCGCCGTCCCAGGCGGTCAGGATCACGCTGGAGCTGTGCTCCTGCGTCATCTCCGCCGCCCGCTTCCCCGAGGTCCGGGCCGACATCCGCCGGGCGCTGGCGGCGGCGCGCTCCGCCGGGGACGAGATGGGCGAGATCGGCGCGCTGACGCTGACCGCCATGGGCGAGGCGTACGAGGGCGACACGGCCACCGCCCGCACCTTCGCCACCGAGGCCGCCGCCCGCGCCGACGCGCTGACCGACGCCGACCCGGCCGAGCTGTGCGAATCGCTGTGGACGCTGGGCTGGACCGAGGCGTTCCTGGAGGACTACGGCCGTGCCGAGGGCCATCTCGACCACGGGCTGGAGATGGCCCGGCGGACCGGCCAGGTGTACCTGGTGCCCCAGTTCCTGACGGCCAAGGCGTACATCCACCTCTGCGGCGGCCGGGTCAGCTCCGCACTGCGGCTGGTGGACGAGGCCGAGCCGATCGTCCGCACCCTGGGCAGCGGCGACCTGCTCGCCTTCACGCTGGCGTTCCAGTCCCAGATCCTGCTCCAGGCCCGCTCGCCGGGGCGTCCGAGCCCGCTGGCCGTCGCCGAGGAGGCCACGGCCGTGGCGGGCGGCGACGACAGCTGGTTCGCCAACCTGGCCTGGTCCATGCTCGCCTACGCCGCGCTCGACGCGGACGATCCGAAGCGGGCCTCGGACACCCTGCTGCGCGCGGGCGGCGGGCCCGGTCTGCACCGGCTCCAGCCCACCGTGCGCCCCAACTCCCTGGAGGCGCTGACCCGCGCCGCCCTGGCCGTCGGCGACACCGAGGCCGCCGGGCACTGGGCCGGGCGCGCGTACCAGGAGGCGGAGCAGCTGGGCCTGCCCGCCCAGCGCGGCGCGGGCCTGCGCAGCCTGGCCCAGATCGCCGCGCACCAGGGCGACTCGGCCGAGGCCGCGCGGCTGTTGGGCGCGGCGGCCACGCAGAGCGCCCGGTCCGGGGCGACGCTCCGCGAGGCGCAGTCGCTGCTGCTCGCCGCCCCGCACGCACAGGCCGCGGGCGCCAGCGCCCGCGCGGCCGAGATGTGGCACTGGGGATCGCGCCTGGCCTCGGAGGGCGGGGCGCGGCTCCTGGTCGACCTGGCCGAGCGCCTACGCCCGGCGGTCTTCGGGGCGCCCAGCGAACCGGTGGACGAGCTGGCCCCGCTGACCGCCCGTGAGCGGCAGATCGCCGGTCTGGTCGCGGACGGCCTCACCAGCCCGGCGATCGCCGCCAAGCTGTATCTCAGCCCGCGCACCATCGAGTCCCACATCGCCCGGATCTACCGCAAGACCGGGGTGAGTTCGCGCGCGGCACTGGCGTCCATCGTCACCCGCAGCCGCACCCGGGACGGCGCGCACCCCCGGGCCGGTCGGCTCGGCGCTGCCGTCGCGCCCCGGGCCGACGAGGGCCAGGACGGCGGCCGGTCCGTCGACGGCGCGCCGACGGGCGCGGACGCCGTGGTCGGGCCGCCCTCCCCGGCAGCGCCCGGGGTGGCCGCGCAGGCCCGCAGGCTGGTCGGGCGGGAGGCCGAAGTCGAGGCGCTGACCCGGGCGTTGACGCGGCTGAAGGCGGGGGCCGGGCGGGCGGTCGCGCTGGTGGGGGAACCGGGCATCGGCAAGAGCTCGCTGCTGTGGGCGGCCGTGGCGCAGGCCCGGTCCGAGGGGATACCGGTGCACACCGGGCGCGGCCGACTGCCGGTCCTGCCCCCGACGGCCGACCGAGAGAGCAGACCCGGCAGCTCGGGCGCTGCGGACGCCGCCGTGGTGACGGCGGTGGACGACGTGCACGAGCTGGCGCAGGACCAGGTCGCCGACGTCGAGCGGCTGATCGAGGCAGCCGCCGCCGGTCCGCTGCTGTGCCTGCTGGCCTACCGGCAGCGTCAGGTCTCGCCCGCGCTCGCGGCGGTGCTCTCCCGGGCGGCGTCCGCCGGGCTGCTGGAGGTGTGGACCGTGGGCCCGCTCTCCACCGAGCAGGCGCGCGCGTGGCTCGGCGACCGGCCGGATCTGGACGAGGTGCACCGCGAGGCCAAGGGCAATCCGCAGTACCTGCAGGTGATGGCCGCCGACGACGGGAGTGTGGGCGACGCGGGCACCGCCGTCCTCGGCGAGCTGGCCGGTCTCGATCCCCCGGCCCTGTCGGTGATCCAGGTCGCGGCGGTCCTCGGCGAGACGTTCCACCCGAACCTGCTGGCCGCCGTCGCGGACATGGAACTGCCCACCGCCATGGCCTCCCTGGACACGCTGACCCGGCTCGACCTGGTCCGCCCCGCGCACCCCGCGCCGCAGCTGTCGCTGCGCCACCGGGCGATCGGCAAGGTCGTCTACAACCGGCTCGAGCCCGGCCGCCGCACCGCCCTGCACCTGCGGGCCGAGGCTGAACTGGCCCGGCGGACGGCGCCCATCGCCGAGCGGGCCCACCACATCGCGCGCGCGGCCGATCCGCACCGGCCGGACCACGCGACCACGCTGATCGCGGCGGCCCGCGGCCTGCTCTACACCTCCCCTGCGGTCGCCGCCGGCCACCTGCGGGTGGCGCTGTCGCTGCTCCGGGAGGGCGGGGAGCACTGGTACGAGGCGCAGGTGCTGCTCGCCCGGAGCCGTCTGCTGACCGGGGACGCGTCCGAGGGGCAGGCCCTGCTCGGGGCGCTGCGCTCGGAGCTGCCCGGCGGCCCGCCGGACGACGCGGCGGCGCTCGCCGACTCCAGCCGCATCGAGCGGCACCTCGGCCGGTACTCCGAGGCCGGGGCCCTGGCCCGGGCCGGGCTGGCCGCGCTGACCGACAGCGACTCGGCCACCGCCACCGCGCTCCATGTGGAGCTGGCGGACTACGCCTACGACGTCCAGGACTACCGGACGTCCCGGCACCACGCCGAGACGGCCGCCGCCCTGGCGCGCAGGAACCGGGACCGGGTCAGCGAGGCCAACGCCCTGGCCAAGGCGGCACTCGCGCACCTGTTCACCGGCGACCACGCCCGGGCGGTGGCGATCACCGGGAGCGCCGCCGAACTCCTCGACACCGCCGCCGACGCGACGCTGGTGACCAACCTGGAGGCGGCGCTGCAGGTGGGCACCACCGAGGGCATGCTGGGCCGGCTGCTCGACGCCGAACGCCACCTCACCCGGGGCGTGACCCTGTCCCGGCGGACCGGGCAGACCTACATCCATCACCAGATCCTGGTGGTCCTCGCCAATGCCCAGCTGCGGTCAGGCCACGTGCGCGGCGCGCTGGCCACCCTGGACGAGATCGACCACCACGCCGGACGGGTGAGCAATCCGGCGACCGAGGCCATCCTCGCCATGGTGCGCGCCGAGGCGCTGTTCTGGCGCGGCGAGCCCGGCGACCTGCGGGACGCGACCACGCTGGCCGAACACGCCGTGGCCGTCGCCGGTGGCACCCCGACCGCGTGGGCCGTCACGGTCTGCTGCTTCAACGCCGAATTCGTCCTGAACGCCGGCGATCCGGCCCGCGCCTGCTCGCTGCTGCTGGACGCGGCGGGCGGGGCCGGCCTGCCGAAGCTCACCGCCTGGCGCCGCCCCCGCTGGTGCGACACCCTGGCGCAGGCGACGGCCGCCGCCACCGGCGACCCCGCCGCGGTCGAGCGCTGGGCGCAGCTGGCCGAGGCCGACTGCCGACAGCACCCCTCGCCCGGGCGGCGGGCCTTCGCGCTGCGCGCGCGGATGCGGGTCCACGCCGCGCGCGGGGACACCGATCGGGCCCTGCGCAGCGCCCGGGACGCGATTGCCGCGTTCTCCGACAGCGGTGAGCGCATCGAGCTGGGCCGCACCCTGCTCACGGCGGCGGCGCTGGCCCTGGACGCGGACCGGACCGACGGCGTGGGCGGCTGGCTGGACTGGGCCGAACTGCTGGCCGACACGTGCGGTTCGGCGCGCATGGCCGCCGACGCCCGCACCCAGCGGGCCCGCCTCGCCGCGCGGGACCGGGCCGACCCGGCGCCGTCCTGAGCTGCCGCGCGGCCTCACCCGGCCCCGCCCCCGGCTGCGGGGTCGAGCAGGCACAGCAGCAGTTGCGCGAGGTGGGCCTCGCGTCCGGCGGCCACGCCCAGCCGGTTCGCGGTCATGTGGACGTGCGATCCGAAGATGTGCACCGCCCGCCTCGGGCCGAGCTGTTCGGTCCAGCCGCGCAGCGCCGCGCGCAGCGGGTCCGTCCACTCGGCCCAGCGCGGGTCGCCGTCGTCCAGGGATTCGCGCAGCCGGGTTCCGAGCGCGCCGAGTGAGGCGAGCTGGCTCCTGGCCTGCTCGGCGAGGTGCTGTCGGCCGTGCTCGATCCGCTCGGCGGGCACACCGCCCGACTGCGACCAGCCGAGCCACATGTCCCGCTGCGCGGCCAGGTAGTCGGCCCGACCGGTCGGCGCGGTGTCGTCCGCGAGGAGCGAGCAGGCGGCGGCCGTCGCCTCCAGGCCGGAGACCAGGCCGTGCCGGATGCCGGCCCGGGCCAGGCAGACCCGCAGGGCGACCCGGCTGGAGCGGTGGAACAGCTCCTCGGAGCCGGCCATCAGCCCCCGGCCGCCGTAGCGCTCGTACTCCGGCTCGTACTCCGCCCGGTGGACGCCCGGCGGCAGCAGCTCGCCCACCTCCAGCGGGCTGCCCGCCTCGCCCGCGGCGGCCAGCGGCTGGACGGTGCGGGCGTAGGCGTCCTGGTCGAGCCGCTGCTCCGGCGGCACCCCGGCGTCCAGCGTGCGCAGCCGCTCCCCCAGCTCGGCTTCGACGTCGTCCGCCCGGGCCTGGGTCAGGCCGCTGATCCGCAGCCGCAGGTGCGGTCCGCGCTGCCAGTAGCGGAGGTAGAACCACGGCGGGCCGTCCGGGCCGAGCAGCCCCTGGGTGTCGGCCAGCGGGCCGAGGACGTCGGTGACGACGGCGTCCAGCTGGGCGGGGGCGAGCGTGGCGACATGCAGGTGCCAGCTGCGCCAGGAGTGCCCGGGGTCCGGCAGTTCGGGCCCGGTCATGTGCGCAGGTCCAGCATGGGCTCGGCGAAGCGGGAGCGGCCGCAGGTCACGCTGAACACCGGGACCACCTCCTTGGGCAGGCCCATGAGGTACTGCATCCGGTACTCCTCGAAGGAGCGGGCGGGCCGGGCGAACAGGCCGTGCGCGGCGGCGGCGGTGGCCACGCCGTGGGTCGCCCAGCCGCACCACAGCTGGAGCAGCGACCAGCCGGCCGGCCCGAACGCGTCCAGGATAGCGTCGAGGTCGGCGGAGAAGACCCACATGGCGGTCGCGTGGCGCAGCCCGCAGTCCACGACCGGCGACAGCGGGTAGCTGAAGCTGTCCTCGAGCGCCTGCATCAGCCCGGGGTCCGCCTGCTCGGCCTCCAGCCGTCCGTCGACGACGTCGTAGCGGCCGGTGGGCAGCCCGGCGATGCGCTGGAGCGCGACGGTGGTCCTGACCGCGCGGCCGACGGCGGCCAGCGGCTCCGGCGCGGGCAGGCTGCTCCAGGCCAGCAGGTCCGCCAGGGCGTCGTCGCCGAGCGTGACCGGCCGGGTGGAGAAGCCGCTGACGCCCACGGGGGTGCGCCCGGCGGTGCGGTTCCACAGGGCCTGGGCCCAGGGCAGCCGGGCGGTGCCGGTGTCCCGGACCGGCAGCCCGGGTACGCCGCGGGCCGGCTCCGCGGCGGCCAGGGTCAGCTCGGTGAGCGGCCCGGTGGCCTCGGCGGAGTCCAGGATGGAGACGTTCTCCGACTCCTGCCGCAGCCGGGCGTCCTCCTCGGCGTAGGCGGACGGCCCCGGCTCGGCGCTGTGCGGCAGCGGCCGGGCCTCGGGCAGCGGGCCGACGCCCTCCAGGGTGAGCACCAGCGGCGGCGTCCAGGCGCCCGGGCCGCTCCCGGCGACCAGCAGTCCGGCCGCGGCGACGTCGTCGCCGTGCCAGCGCTGCCGGACCGTGACGTCCAGCAGGTCCGCGGCGACGTGCAGGCTGCGCAGGTTGACGCCCAGCTCCAGCAGGCCCAGGGCGCAGCGCAGCCGTCCGTACGGCGTGGGCAGGTCGGTGTAGCGGGCGGCGAGCAGGACGGTGGCGTCGCCGGGCGCGGGGAGCAGCGCCGCCAGCTCGCCCCCGGCGGCGACGGTGAGCGGGAGCCCGACCAGCGCGTGGCGGTAGAGGTCCAGGTAGGCGGTCGAGCCGTCCGGCGCCACCACGAAGGCGTGCACCGGGAACTTGCTGCGCACCGAGGCGATCGAGCGGTGGTCGTTGAAGCGGTTGGAGGGCTCGCGCCGTTGCAGGCCGAGGGCGGCGACGAGCAGGTGCCCGAGCCGGTCGCCGGGGGGCAGCTGCTCGGCGGCCGGGCAGGCCGGCGTCTGCGGGTAGCGGGCCGCGGACAGCAGGGCGGCGGTGCCGAGCGGCAGCGGCCGTCCGTCGACGCCCCGGGCGGCGGCCGGCGGCAGCGTGGCCGTGGTGGGCACGGAGTCGTCCACGTGCGGCTGCTCGTTGAGCCTGCCGCGCCACTGGCCCTGCCGGTACGCGAAAAGCCGGACATCGGTGATGGTCATCGACGGTGCTTCCTTCGGGTGCTCACGGGAAGGGGTGGGGCTCGTACGGGGCGTCCTCGTCGCGCGGCGGGGTGCCGTGCGCCTCGGTGAGTGCCGCCGCCAGCCGCGGCAGGCCGGCCAGCCGCTGCTGCGCCTGGCCGAAGCACATCGGCAGGATGCCCGGGACGACGGCCTTGACCGCCGCCATGCCGTGCGTGGTGTGCTCCGGCGTCGACTGGTCGACCAGCACGATGCGTTCGAGCCCCGCCTGGTGGAAGAGGTCGGCGAGGAAGCGCAGCGCCCCGGTCACGTCGCCCCCGGCGGCGTCGGTGAACACTCCGGGCCAGCCGGGGAACGCCTCGGCCAGGCTGACGACCGGCCCGTCGAGCACGGAGCGGACCCGGGGCAGCAACTCGGGGTAGGTGCTGCGCTTGTGGTGGTCGAGCAGCTCGTCGACCAGCCAGGGGTCGTCCACCAGCGGGCGCAGCTCCTCGACGTCCCAGTCCACGCCGACGCCGACCAGCTGGCTCAGCTCCCACAGGGCCGACTTGGCGGCCTGGACCGGGTCGGCGCTCGCGCCGGCGGAGTTGAAGCTGGTCGGCATCCGGCCGTCCGGGCGCACCGCCATCGCCCAGACCACGGGGACGGCGATGTCCCGGGTGGCGACGAGCAGGTGCACCTCGTAGCCCTGCTCCTCGATCTGCCGGGTCAGCAGCAGGCACTCCCGGTCGGTGATCTCGGAGGGCGCGATCCGGGGCAGCGGCTGCTGCCGGTGCCAGCAGAGCAGGAAGGCGTCGCGCTCGGCGAGTTCCAGCAGCGCGTGCAGGGCGGCTTCCTCGTAGCTGCCGCCCAGGGCGCTGCCGCTGGAGGACTCGTGGAAGAACCGGGTCCGGCGGATGCCCTCGGGCGTGTGCGCGAGCGGGCCGTACTGGTACTGGTAGAAGCCGATGTCGGCCGGGACGAGCAGCGGGCGGCCGCTCTCCAGCTCGTGGCCCCAGACCCAGTCCATCGGGGTGTCCTGGTCGAACGGCCGCAGTCGGCAGAGCGGGGAGGCCCACTGCCGGGCGGTGTAGTGGCCGAGGCCGGACAGGTCGATCGCGCGGTCGCCGAGCTCGCGGGCGCTGGCGTCGAAGACGATCGGGGCGACGTGCGGCAGGCCGCCGATCCGCTCGTACGCCTCCAGGCAGGCGACGACCTCGGCGTGCCGGTAGTTCGTGCCCCGGCCGTGGCCCGCGAACACGGCGCCCAGCAGGTTGATCTCGGCCATGGCCATACCGGCCATGCCGTCCCGCTGGATCCGCAGCATGGGGCCGAACCGGGGATCGGCCAGCGCGGCGCGCATCCGCCCGGGGTCGAGCCCGAACGGCGGCTCGCCGCGGTCGGGCAGGGCGGCGGCGGTGGGACGCGGCTGCAGTTCCCGGGGCGGGGGCGGTGCGTCCGCCCGGCCGGCCCGCAGCCGGGGCCCTTCGCCGCACACCTCGCAGCGGTGGCTGGGCAGCACGCGGTGCCTGCGCAGGCTGCCGTCGGGGCCCAGCACGAGCAGCTCGCCCGGGGCCAGCAGCAGGCCGTCCCGGCGCAGCAGTTCGGCCAGCAGCTCCCTGACGGCCGGGGCGAGCACGGGGCCGCCCGCCCGGGAGGTGGGCGCCGGGGTTTCGGCCGGGTCGGGCGGCGGCGTGGTCAGCGGTCGGCCCGGGAAGGGCATGTCGGCCATCGCCTCGCGGTCGGCGCCCCGGACCTGGGCGCAGCCGGAGCAGCCGGAGGGCCGGTCGGGCGACCACAGCGGCCCGAGCACCACCTGCGTGCCGTTGGTGCGCACCGAGAGCAGGGTGGCGCCGCGGTCGCGGGCGGCGTCCAGGGCCTGCCGCTCCCAGCGGGCGTCGTAGCCGCCGGCGACGGCGACCAGCTCGGCGCTGCGCTGCTCGGCCCAGGGCAGGGCGAGCAGGTCGGCCGGGGCCTTGGCCCCGCGCAGGACAGCCTCGTCGGTCCGGGACGCCAGGGCGGTCCCTGACGGGTTCCCGTTCATGCGAGCCACACCGGGCCGCAGACCAGCGGCAGTTCGCCGACGGCGGCGTCGCGGGCCAGCTGCCGGGCGCGCGGGGTCAGTCCCTCGGCCCGGGCGCGGTCCAGCAGTTGGCGCAGGCAGCTGTGGACCTGGCGGTCCGGGGCGACCTCCAGCGACCAGGTGCCGATCGGGTCCGGCGGCAGGACGGGCGACTGGGGCGCGTTCTTCGCCGCCTCGTCGAACTGGGCGCGGGCGGTGGCGGCGAGGAGCGCCGCGTACCCGGCGGAGAGCCTGCTGGGCCCCCACTGGGCGGCCAGCACCTCGCCGGTGGCGGCGCGGACGGCGGTGCACAGCTGCCAGTCCAGGCCCGGCACGGTGTACGTGCGCAGGGCCACCGGGACGCCGAAGTAGTCCTGCAGCAGGCTCCACAGCGAGCGCACCGTGCTGCTTTCCAGGTCGTCCCAGGTCAGCGGGGTGCCTTCGGACCGGGTGAGCGCCTCGGGCGCGGCGTGCCGGAGCAGGCCGTCGGCCAGCCAGTGGGCCCGGGTGAGGCCGGCCGCGGGCAGGCCGGGGCCGTCGGCGGCGGCACGGTCCCCGGCGGGCTGCCCTTCAGCGGCGCGGTCCTCGGCGGGCTGCTCCTCGGCGGCCTGCTCCTCGGTGACGCGGTGGCGCAGCACCGCGAGCATCGCGGTCAGCCCGGCTGCGGCGCGGTTGTTGCCCCAGCCCAGCAGGTACGGGCCCGGAGCCGTCGTGGACGCGGCGTCGGCCGGGGCCGGCGACCGGCCGGGGCCGGCCACCGTCTCGGCGGTGACCAGGCTGACCGGCAGCTGCGGCAGGTCGAGGTCGCGGCCCCAGCGGGCGACGCCGGTCCAGCGGGCGGTGAGCCCGGCGGCGAGGCGGTGGATCTGCTGCAGCTCGGCGTCGGCGGCGGCGGGAGCCGCCCCGTCGGCGGGCCCGGCGTCCTGCTCGGAGACCTGCTCGGAGACCTCCGGCTCGGCCCGGGCCGACTCCGGCTCCTGGTCGGGGTCGACCGTTCGCCACACCGCCCCGTCGCCGGGCTCCGGTACCGGGACGGCCGTGGTCTGCGCCGCGTGGCCGTGCACCACCAGCGCGGTGCGGCCGCCGTCGCCGGTGCCTGCCAGGTGGGCCAGGACGGCCTGGGCGGCGAGGGAGCCCGCCAGCACCCCGCCGATCGGCCGGGAGACCGGGGCCTCGTCGCCGGAGCGCTGCCAGTCGGCGGCCCGGGCCCGGACGGCCAGGAAGGACCGCAGCTCCTGCGGGGTCGCGCAGACCGGCCCGACCAGGGCCAGCTCCGCCAGGGCGACGACCGGCAGCACCGGCGTGTCCAGGTCCGGGCCGGATGCGGCGGCGAGCAGGTCCAGCGGCAGGTCGCAGTCGTCGACCAGGACGGTCAGCGCCGGGCGCGCCGGGTCCGGCGCGATGCCGTTGGCGGCCAGCCCGCGCCGGACGGCGTCGGCGGCGGGCCCCGCGCCGACCACCGCCACCTGTGCGGCCCGGACGGCGGCGAACGCCAGGTACGGTTCGGCGCAGTTGGCCTCCAGGTAGGCCAGCAGCTCCGCGTGCTCGCGGGCGGTCGCGGCGTCCGGCACCGGGCCCTGCACCGCGTCCAGGTCGATCAGCACGTCCTGGGCGACGAGCGCCCGCACCACGTGCTCGATGACCGGCCGGGCGGCCTCGTCACCGGCCGCCGCGACCATGGCGTCCACGCTGGTGCCGTCGAGCAGGGCGTCCAACTGGTCGTCGACCAGGGCGTACAGGGCGGGCGGGCCGGACAGGACGAACGAGCGTTCCCCGCGGGACCAGTAGACCCCTCGTTGCACCGGCGCGCAGTGCGCGTCCGCGCGAAGCTTGACCTTCATGGCTTCCTCAGCTGGAATCGAGCCCCGGCGGGGCGGTCGTATTCGATGAGCCACTCCGTGGCGTGGCGTCCCTGGCGGACGCCCGGCAGGGCCTCTTCGAGGTAGCCGCCGTTCGGGCGGCGCTCGAGCAGCCGGGGCAGCACCCGGACGGCCAGCGCACTGGCCAGGTCGACGTACTGGGGCTTCTCCCGCCGCCGGTTCACCAGGTAACTGCGGTTCGCCGACTCGCGGTTGAAGGAGCTGTGGTCGAAGTCGCTCTTGATGACGACCTCCTCCGGGACGCCGTGCGCGGCCCGCCAGGTGGTCAGGTCGACCAGGTGCCCGGCTGGGCCCTCCGGGCCGGGGGCGGTCGGGAAGTCGGCTCCGGGGTACCAGCGGCGGCGTTGCAGCACGACCTGCCCCGCCAGCAGCCGGGGGGCCGCGGTGGTGCGCTCGGACACCGGCCCGTCGGCCGGCGGGGCCTGCTCCCAGCCGAAGGACTCGAGCATGACCCGGCTGTTCTCCGCGAGCCACATGGCCAGCCGCAGCGGTGCAGGCAGCAGCTCCAGCCAGCGCATGCCCAGCGTGACCGGGCGCACCGGGGTGCCGTCGGCGTCCAGCAGCAGCAGCTCGTCGCGCTCGGGGTCGTGCGCCAGCCGCAGGGTGTTCCACTGCGCGGGGGTGATGGTGCGTTCCAGCAGCGGGATGCGGTGGTTGACGTTGACGCCGTGCAGCCCCCGGTCCTCGAGCGGTTCGACGCCGCCGGACGAGAACAGCGCGGTGGCGCGCCGCGCGACCGACTCGGCGGTGCGGCCGCCGAGGTCGCGGTCCACCCCGAGGAAGCGGGTGGTCAGCAGGCCGTGGCCGGCGTAGCAGCCGTTGAGCACCAGCCGTCCGCCGTCCGGCTGCACCAGCAGCCCGTACGAGGCGGCGGTGCGCCTGAACCGCTCCGGCAGCCCGGCGGTCAGCCCGGCCAGCAGGCCGCTCTCCAGGACGACTTCCTCGGCGTCCGGGTGCTCGGCGGTGTGCCGGGCGATCCGGTCGGCGACGGTGCGGACGGCGGCGTCGCGCAGCTCCAGCAGCCGGGCCAGCGAGCCGTCCGGCGGTCCGAAGTCCTCGGCGCCGCCGGGCTGCCGGATCTGCCCCTCGCGGCTGTCCACGGCGCTGACCAGGTCCGCCGCGTGGTCGACCAGCGACACCGAGGCGCCGCGGCCGAACCGGTCCACGAACAGGGTGCACAGCAGCGCCCGCAGTTCGTGGTGGCGGTCGAAGAGGTGGGAGAACTCGGCGACCTCGGCAGCGTCCGCGAGCGCCTGCTCGTAGCCGGCCTGCGAGACCTCGCAGGGCTCCAGCAGGTAGTCCTCGTTGACCTGCAGCTGGATCGGCTGGGAGCTGAGCGCGTTCAGCGAGCGCGTGGTCGACTCCAGCCGGTGCAGCAGGGCGATCCGCTCGGGCACGGTGGCCGAGGCCAGGCGGCCGAGGTCGGTGGAGATCTCCGCGAGCTGCCCGGCCGCCTCCGGCGCGCAGTCCCGCAGCACCTCGACGGACTGCGGCAGCGGGTCCGCCGCCTGTTCGTCGATGACCGGCCCGGGGACCAGGATCTGGGCGTCGCGGGCGCCCTGGACGATCCGGTCGGCCTCCGGCACGGAGATCCCCAGCCGCTCGGCCAGCCCCCGGCTCAGGTCGGCGGCGGCGATCGGGCCCAGCGCGGTCAGGTCCAGCAGCGTCCGCAGCTGGCCGGTGAGCGGGGCGGAGAGGATCCGCACCTGGGAGCCGTCGAGGTGCCGGAAGCGCACGGACGCCTGGGCGATGCGCAGCGAGTGGCTCCGCATCACCGTGTCCGCGGCCGGTGCCAGGCCCGCGACCAGGACGGACACCAGGGTGCGGTCCAGCGAGACGACCGAGTGGGCCCGTCGGCGCTGGAACACCGTCCGGTCCAGCGGGCTGCCCTGCTCGGACCAGGAGCCGAAGCCCACGGCGGTGAACCGGGTGAGCGGGGAGGTCCGCACCATGGCCCGGGCCAGCAGTTGCAGGATGCCGCGCTCGGACTTCCGGTTCTGCTTGGAGGGCGCGCCGCCCGAGCGGGCGTAGCGGCGCACCGCGTCCAGCACCTGCGGCGAGGTGAGCGCCAGGGACAGCTGGAAGGGCTCGGCGGCGACGGTCTCGGCCAGGTGGGCCCGCTCCTGCGCCAGGCAGGTGTCGTAGCCGGTGGTCAGCACGCTGCGGGCCAGGTCCCGGCGCCGCCGGGCGGCCAGCCAGGCCCCGGTCGCGGCGGGCCAGTCGGCTCCGTCGGCCGCCGGGCCCGGGGAGCGGTGGTTGAAGACCGCCCGCTTCAGGTCCAGGATGCGCTGGCGGTCGCGTCCGGTGGCGGTCGCGGCGAGGTCGAACAGCTCGGCGCAGGCGGCGTCGGCGAGCGAGGCGCACAACTGCTCGGTCTCGACCAGGGTGCGGACGGCCGCGGCCAGGTCCGCGCTGCCGAGGCGGCGGCCGGGCAGCGGGTTGATCCGCAGCATCGCGGTGTCGGCGAGGCCGGACGGGGCCTGCGCCGTGCTTCCGGCGGCTGCCTGCGGCGCGCCGACGGGGGCGAGGAGGGAGGGGGTCACGGTGTCGGCCTCCCCTGCGCCGCCGCGGTCTGCGGCGCGCCGGCGGCGGCCGGCTCGCTGTACTCGCCGCCGAGCTTGGGCATCACCGACGAAACGAACGCGTCCAGACTGCGGCGGGCCTCGGCGCCGCCCAGGCCGCCGAAGTCGGTCTGCAGCAGCAGCACGTCGGCGTGGACGTCCTCCTGGAAGCGGCCGATCCGGTCGACCACCTGCTCGGGCGAGCCGACCACGGCGCTGCCGAAGACGCGCATGTCCTTCGCCGTCATCGCGCCGATGCGGTGCCCGGAGCCGGTGTAGTTGACGTAGTCGGTGGAGGCCGTGGTCTCCCAGCTGGTGAGCGCGGAGGACCAGACATCCAGGTACCGGCTCAGGTACGGGTCGGCGATGCGGCGGGCCTCCTGGTCGGTGTCGGCGACCAGCACCGGCACGCTGGCGGCGACCTGGGGCTGCCGGTCCGGGTGGTGCTCCAGGAACGACCTGCGGTAGACGTCCACCAGCGAGGAGTCGAAGGAGGTCCCGGACGGGGTGATCAGCAGGCCGTGCCCGAGCTCGCCGATCCGCACGAAGCTCGCGGGGGTCTGCACCGCGGCGATCCAGAACGGCGGCCTGGGGCGCTGCACCGGCCGCGGGAGCACCGTGGCGTCCTTGAACTCGAAGAACGGGGTGGACTCGTCCACGTGCTCCTCGGTCAGCAGCCGGTCCACCGCGTTGATGGTGGCCTCGAACCGGGCCCGGCTGCCGTCCATCGGCACCTGGAAGGTGCTGAACTCGTACGGCAGGTAGGCGCGGGCGAAGCCGACCTCGACCCGTCCGTTGCTGATGGCGTCCACCATCGAGATGTGCGAGGCGAGTTGCACCGGGTGGTGGAAGACCGGCAGCACGCAGCCGGTCATCAGCCGGATCCGGGCGGTCTGCGCCGCGACGGCGGCCAGGAACGTCAGCGGGCTGGGACAGTAGCCGCCGTAGGGGTGCAGGTAGTGCTCGGTCATCTTCACGTAGTCCAGGCCGGCCTGGTCGGCCATGCGGGACAGCGCGAGGATGTCGTCGTAGTAGTCGGTCGCCGAGCGGGTGTCGGGGGAGCAGTCGGGCAAAAAGGACAGGCCGAAGCGCACGGGGTTCCTCGCAGGGGGGTGTGGTGACGGAGGGACGGTCGAGTCGCGGAGCGGCGGAACGCCTCAGGCTGGTACGGCGGAGGCTCCGGCCTGCAGCCGGGCGATGCGCTCCATGCGCTGCGACCAGTCCTCGCCCAGGAGTTCGTCGGCGGCGCTGCTGATGCCGAAGCAGAGGTAGTACCGCTGGACGGGGGTGATCCCCAGGGTGCTCAGGGAGGTGTACAGCACGTTCAGCAGCATCCGGTGGGCGATGTGCCAGTACGGCTGGCGGTCGCTCAGGCCGGACTGCCGGGCGGCGCTGTGGAACGGGCTGGGTACACCGTTCTCCAGCGGCGGCTTCATCCGCGGGGCCGCCTCGAGGCGCTGCTCGTCCACGCTGCCGGACGCGGTCAGGGCCGTGGCCGTACCCCAGCAGGCGTGCAGCGCCTCGTTCCAGGAGTGCAGCACGGCGGTCTCCGGGTCGGCCGGATCGGCGGTGTCGAGGGCCGCGTGGGCGGCGGTGAACAGCGCGCGGTCCTGCTGGTAGCGCTCGGTGAAGGCGGCGCGCAGGTCGACGGTGCCGCCGGTCGCGGACCAGATGCCCTCGGTGTGCGAGCGCAGCGGCAGGGTGCCGATGCCGATGCCGTACGGGTGGGCGCGGGCGCAGAGGGCGACGACGCGCGCGGCGTGCGGCAGCAGGACGTCCGCCGGAAGCGCGGCGGAGGCGAGGATCGACGGCGTCATCCGCCCGGCCAACTGGTCCCGGGCGTCCAGCAGTTCACGGCCCCAGCCGTCGGGCAGCGGGGCCGGTCCGACGGTGGTGGCTCCCTGCGGCCGCAGCGGCAGGTAGGGCCCGGCTGTCCCGTCCCAACGGGACAGTTCCTGGGCGCGGGCGAGGTAGTCCTGCTCGCTCGGCGGCTCGGCGGCCAGTCCCGAGGCGATGCGCCCGGCGGTCGCCGCGAAGCCGTCCAGGCTCAGCGGGACCTCGGCGAGGGGCCGCACGGTGACGACGAGATGCGTCCCGTGCAGCCACCCGCGCCGGACGTGGACGAGGGGCGCGCCCTCGTGCCGCAGCCCGCGGATCGGGTCCGCGAGCAGCCCCAGCAGCAGCCGGGGATCGTCCGAGTAGTCGTACACGTGAGCAGCCTGACCCGGTCCAAGTCCATACATGGTCACTCCAGGTGTGACGCGTGACCCTGCCGCCCGTGAGGCAGGAGAGGGGTCGCGCAGAAAGGCTGGCCCGGCAGCGCCGGGCTGTGGGGCGACGCCGGCCTCAGGGCCGAGGGCGTCGGGAACGTGCGGGGGTACCGAACTGCTGCGTCAGCAGCAGCAGGTGGAGGAGGACGAGGAGCAGCAGATGCTGATGCTGAGCTCGCTGCTCTCGCCGATGAGGTCGTCCATGTCCTCGACGAGGGACGCGCTGGAGGCGCCCATCTCGGGCATGGCGACGGTGTCGGTGGCGTCCAGGACGCTCAGCTCGGTCAGGTTGAACATGGCGAAGTCGACGCTCATACGGGTGCCCTTTCAGAAGGGTTGCGGTGCGGGGTGCCTGCGGTCAGCAGCAGCAGGTGGAGGAGGACGAGGAGCAGCAGAGGGTGACGTTCGCCTGGCTGGTCTCGCCGATCAGGTCGTCCATGTCCTCGACGAGCTTGGCGGCGCTGGAGGCGCCCATCTCGGGCATGGCGACGGTGTCGGTGGCGTCCAGGACGCTCAGCTCGGTCAGGTTGAACATGGCGAAGTCGACGCTCATACGGGTGCCCTTTCAGGAGGGTTGCGGTGCGGGGTGCCTGCGGTCAGCAGCAGCAGGTGGAGGAGGAGGACGAGCAGCAGAGGGTGACGTCCGCCTGGCTGGTCTCGCCGATCAGGTCGTCCATGTCCTCGACGAGCTTGGCGGCACTGGAGGCGCCCATCTCGGGCATGGCGACGGTGTCGGTCGCGTCCAGGACGCTCAGCTCGGTCAGGTTGAACATGGCGAAGTCGACGCTCATGGCGGGGTCCTTACGTGAAGGGGGTTCTGCTCGGGGGTGCGGGATGCTCCGGACGTTCCGTCAGGTCGAGCGCGCCGTTCCCGGTCGCGGTCGCGGCCGACGGGCCGGTTCCCCTGAGGTGCCGCCATCCTGGGGCCGGGGCGAGGCCCCGGGCAAGGGCCGGCCGTGTCAGCAAACTGCACGGCCCGGAGCAGGCGGAACGCGGCGGATGTCAGCTTCCTGCGCAGAGCCGGCCGGAGGGCCTCCCGCCATGGACAACGGGCGTCCCGGTCGAGCAGGGTGGCGACGCCCGGGTTCGCCGGTGGCCGCTGTGGTGTTACCGGCGCCCACCGGCCCGCAACCGTCGACGACCCGCGGTACCCCGCCGAGGAGGCAGTAATGATCAGCGCACGTGGACTCACCCGCAGCTTTCGCGGCCGCACCGGCTCCGTCGAGGCGGTCAGCGGCATGGAGTTCGAGGTCGGCGCCGGGGAGATCGTCGGCTTCCTGGGCCCCAACGGCGCGGGGAAGACCACCACGGTCCGCATGCTGGCCACCCTGCTCGCCCCGTCCGGCGGCACCGCCGAGGTGGCCGGGTACGACATCGTGACCGACCGGGCCCGGGTCCGCACCAGCATCGGCCTGGTCAGCCAGGCCGGCGGCACCGGCAGCGACCACCGGGTCGGCGACGAGCTGCGCACCCAGGCCAGGCTCTACGGCATGACCAAGGCCCAGGCCGGTGAACGCGCGCAGGCCCTGCTGGAGGAGTTCCGGCTGACGGATCTGCAGACGCGCACGGTGCGGACGCTCTCGGGGGGCCAGCGCCGCCGCCTGGACATCGCCATGGGCCTGGTCCACCGGCCGCGGGTGGTGTTCCTGGACGAGCCCACCGCGGGCCTGGACCCGCAGTCGCGGGCCGACCTGTGGGCCCATGTGCGCGCCCTGCGCGAGCAGCACGGCATGACCCTGCTGCTCACCACCCACTACCTGGAAGAGGCCGACCTGCTGTGCGACCGGGTCCTGGTGGTGGACGGCGGCCGGGTGGTCGCGTCCGGCACCCCGGAGGCGCTCAAGAGCGAGGTCGGCGGGGACCTGGTCGCCCTCGCCACCGAGCAGCCGGGCGACGCGGCCCGGGCCGTCCTGCGCCTGTTCCCGGACGTCGAGCCGGACACCCGGCCCGGCCTGCTGCAGTTCCACCTCCGGGACGCGCAGTCCCATCTGCCCGAGCTGCTGCGCGGACTGGATCTGGCCGGCGTGCGGCTGGCCTCGGTCGCGGTCACCCGGCCGAGCCTGGACGACGTCTTCCTGCGCCTCACCGGCCGCTCCCTGGACGGGCAGGCCGCCGCCGGCACCGAGGAGCAGGCGTCCGACAGCGACAGCGGTGCCGACGCCGGTTCCGGCACCGACGCCGTGCCGGAGCCCGTCGTCGTCGGCTGAGACCACCCCGCCCGGCCTGCCACGACCATCACCGAAAGAGGAGCGATCGCGGTGAAGACCCTGCGCGACACCCGGATCATCTTTCTGCGCAGCATGCGCTACACCCTGAACAACCCCGCCTGGATCATCCTGGGCCTGGCCCAGCCGATCCTCTACCTGGCCCTGTTCGGCCCGCTGTTGCAGCGGTTCTCCGCTGTCCCCGGATTCGGCAGCGGCAACTCCTGGCGGGTCTTCGTCCCCGGACTGCTGATCCAGCAGGGCGTCTTCGGCTCCCTGTACTCGGGGTTCAGCATCCTCGCCGAGGCCCGCACCGGCGTCCTGGACCGGCTGAAGGTGACCCCGGCCAGCCGCATCGGGCTGCTGCTGGGCCGGCTGCTGCGGGATGTGGCGGTCCTGTTCGTGCAGACCGTGGTGCTGGTGCTGGGCGCCTGCGTCGCCGGGCTGCACGCCTCGGTCACCGGCGTGCTGCTGGCGCTGGTCGTGGTCGTGCTGCTGGGGATCGGGGTGTCCGCGTTCTCCTACGGCCTGGCGCTGCGGGTCCGCCGCGAGGAGGCGTTCAGCTCGCTGCTCAGCAGCCTCACCCTGCCGCTGATGCTGCTGTCCGGCGTCCTGCTGCCGATGACCCTTGCCCCCGCGTGGCTGGCCGACGTGGCCAAGGCCAATCCGGTCTCGTACATCGTGACGGCCGAGCGAGCGCTGTTCACCGGGGACCTGACCGGCACCGGCACCGTCGTCGGCGCGGCCCTGGCCGCCGCGCTGGTCCTGTTCGGCTGCCTGTTCGGCCTGCGCGCCCTGCGCGCCGAGGCATGAGGAACCCCGTGCTCCCTTCGCCCCCCGTCCAGCTGCACGCCGCCCGCCCGGCCGGTCCCCGTCACGGCGCCGGGACCGGCGGCCTGCACCGCGCCCGGCTCGGCAACGGCCTGCGAATCCTGGTGGCCCCCGACCACAGCGCCCCGGTCGTGGCGGTGGAGGTCGTCTACGACGTCGGCCACCGCTCCGAGCCCGAGGGCCGCGAGGGCTTCGCGCACCTGTTCGAGCACATGATGTTCCAGGGCAGCGAGAACCTGCCCAAGCTGGCGCACGCCAGGCTCGTCAACGCCGGCGGGGGCAGCTTCAACGGCGTCACCTGCCCGGACCACACCAGCTACTACCAGGTGCTGCCCTCCGGGGGCTGGAGCTGGCGCTGTTCCTGGAGGCGGACCGGATGCGCGCCCCGCAGCTGACCGGGGAGGCCCTCGCCAACCAGGTCGCCGTGGTCGGGCAGGAGATCCGCCGCAAGATCCTCGACAACCCCTACGGCGGGCTGCCCAGCCCGTACCTGCAGGCCGTGATGTTCGACGACTTCGCCAACGCGCACGACGGCTGGGGGGCCGTCGACCGGCTCAGGACGGTGACCGTCGCCGAGTGCGAGGCGTTCTTCGAGGAGTACTACACCCCGGCCAACGCCCTGCTCGTGGTGGCCGGGGACGCGAGCCCCGCACAGGTGGAGGAGCTGGCCGAGCAGTACTTCGGCGCGATCCCGGGCGCCGCCGCACCCCCGCCGCCGCAGCCGGTCGGCCCGCAGCTGCCGGAGGACCGTTACCGCGAGCACCCCCATCCGGGCGCCGTGCTGCAGGCCCTGGCGGCGGGGTGGAGGCTCCCGGACCCGGCGCTGCGGGACAGCGGGTACCCGGCGGCCATGCTGCTGGCCGAGGTGCTGGCCGACGGGACGGACTCGGTGCTGCAGGAGCGGCTGGTCCGGCGTGACGCGGTGGTCCAACAGCTGCGCATGGGCGCCGGGTTGGGCGGCTCACCGTTCGAGACCCGCGATCCCGACGTGCTCTCGCTGGTCATGTTCCTGCACCGCGGGGCCGATCCCCGCTCCGCCCTCGACGGGGTGTACGAGGAGCTCGGGCGGATGGCCCGCTCCGGCCCGGCGCCCGACCTGCTGGCCCGGCGCGCCGCGAAGTGGGCGACGTCCTGGGCGCGCTCGCTCGACCCGCTGGGCATGCGGGTGCAGCGCCTGGGCGCCTTCGAACTGCTGCACGGCAACGCCGAGCTGGTCTGGGAGCTGCCGGGCCGGATCCGGGCGATCACCCCGTCGGAGGTCGCCGCGGCAGCAGCCGCGCTGGCGGCCCAGCCCCGGCGCTGGGTGACCGTCCTGCCGGGCGCCGCAGAGCAGACCACCGCAGCAGGCCGAGGAGGAGCAGGAGCATGACCGTCCGCAGCAGCGCCACCGGGGCCGTCCGGCCGCCCGTGCCCACCGCCGTGTCGACCGCGTACCTGGACGACCCGGGCTCGATCGTCGAGCACACGGCGGGCAGCGGGCTGCGCATCACCGCCGTACGCCGCCCCTCGGTGCCGGTGGTCGAACTGCGGCTGGCCGTGCCGTTCGGCAGCGGCGACAGCGCCCACGCCGCCACCGCCGAGGTGCTGGCGGCGGTCCTGCTGGGCAGCACCGCCCGGGGCACCCGCGCCGAGCTGGAAGCCGCGCTCGGCCTGCTCGGCGGCTCACTGAAGACCGCCGTCACACCCGAGCGGCTGACCGTGCAGGGCGCCATCGCGGCGGACGGGCTCGCCCCGGCCCTGGAACTCCTGGCGGCGGTGCTGGCCGACCCGCACCGCCCCGAGGACGAAGTGCTGACCCACCGGACGCTCCTGGGCCACCGGCTCCGCGCCTACCGCGCGCAGCCCGCCGTCCTGGCCCGCGAGGCCATGCTCGAGCACTGCTTCCCCGGGCATCCGCTGGCGCGCGAGGTGCCCGCGCCCGACGCGGTGGCGGCGGTCGGGGACGCCCACGTCGAGGCGCTGCACACGCGCGCCCTGGTGCCCTCGGGCTCCCGTCTGCTGCTGGTGGGCGATCTGGACCCGGCGGCTGCGGTCGCCGCCGCCGAGCAGGCGATGCTGGCCTGGAACGGGCCGGGCACGGCCGCGCCCATGCCGGAACTGCCGCACCCGGCGGCGGGGGTGGCGGTGGTGAGCCGTCCGGGCAGCCGGCAGGTGCAGGTCTGCCTGCTCGCCCCGGCGCCGGGCGCCGACGACCCGGAGCACCCGGCCATGCGCCTGGCCAACCTGGTCCTGGGGGCCTCCTTCAGTTCCCGGCTGACCGAGCGCCTGCGCGAGCGGGACGGGCTGACCTACATCGTCCGCAGCCGGGTCGCCGACCACCCGGGGCGCGGCCTGCTGGCCGTCGACTTCGACACCCGCCCCAACCAACTCGGCGCCGCGCTGGCGGCGGTGCGCCAGGAGTTCGACGCCTTCGCCAACGACGCCCCGCCCAGCGAGGAGGAGATCGCGGCTGCCCGCAGCTACACGGTCGGCTCGATGGTCATCCTGTCCGCGACCCAGAACGGGACGGCCAACCTGCTGAACGCGCTGCCGCCGGCAACCGGCCTCGGGGACTGGCTGCCGGAGCAGCTGCAACGGATCGCGCGGACGACGGACGACCAGGTCCGCGCTGCGGCAAGGGAGTTGGCGGCGGCGAACTTCTCCGGCATCGTGCTCACCGCGCCCTCCCGGGTGGAGGAGGCCGCGCGGGAGGTGCGGGCCGCCGGGTTCCTTCCGTCGGCCTAGGCCGGGGGCTGGGCCGGGAACGTGCCCAGCATCGCCGCCCGCACCCCGGCCTGGAACCGGCTGGTGGAGCCCAACTGGTCGAGGATCTCGGCCACATGGCGGCGGCAGTGGCGCAGCGAGATGCCGAGCTGGCGGGCCACGGTCTCGTCCTTGGCGCCCTCCGCGAGCAGCAGCAGGATGCGGCGCTTGATATCGGATTCCGCCCCGTCGTCGGGTGCGGCGGGGCCCTCCGCCCGCCCGGCCGCCTGCGCCCACGCGGCATTGAAGAACTGCAACAACTGCCTTACAACAAAAGGCAATTGAACAACGGCGATCTCGTCGGAACTGTCGGTTCCCAGCGAGGGGACCAGCGCCATGGCGTCGTCGATGATGGCGATTTCGTGCAACTCGGTCCAGGTGGCCCGGACCGAGATCCGGTTCTGCCCGGGCAATACCCGGGGGATCCTCCTGGGGCGGCTCACCAGTTCCTGTGCGACCACCTCCGGATTGGCCCAGATGGCCGCGCGGGTCTCCTGCGTGTCCAGATACGAGGCGGCGGGAGGCCGGACATAAGCGATCCGGTGCTTGCCGCGGGCCACCAGATCGGTGACCATCTCGGCCGCCTGGTGACGGTCCAGCACGGGGGAACCGCCCGGCTCCCAACATCGCTGGAGTTCCTCACGCTCGGTCAGGGCCCTGATCTGCGACTGGGTCTGCATCAGGCCGGCTTCCCAGCGCTCCGCCTGCTCCGCCAGAGCGACCAGGAGCTCGGCCACCTCTGCCCGGGCGTTGCTGACCGGGGGCTGGGCTCTGGTTTCGAAAGTCTTGTACATGTACATGGCTCTTGCGCCTGTCCGATCTGCGCGTGCCGTAGGGTGGCCGACATCGGCAGCCGGAGAGATCCGACTCCGTTACGGCTCCCCCGAGCGTCTGCAATGTCCGATTGGCTAACCGTGTCCGAGCAGCCAATGTACGGGGCGGGGCCGACGCGGCGGTATCAGCAAAATTACGCAATGGCGTCCTGGCCTGGGGCTGAGGCGGCCGGAGCGAACACGGCGCCTCGGTATGACTGCGACGATCGTATCCTTTTCGATTTACGCGTGCATGCCAATCTTTCATTCCCCGCCGATTCGGGCCCCATTCGTGATTCCCGCCCGAAAAGACCGGGCGGTGCGGACACGTACCGTACGGCGGAAGCCGGACGCAGCTGCCCACCGCCGCCGCCCGCTCTTTGCCGTGGAGGACCGCGCGGGGCGCGTTGGCGTGGACGGGGTGGGAGGAGGCAGGGTGTCCTCATGTCCGAACGACGCGAACGCCGCCGCCTCCACGCCCGCGCCCGAGCCCTCGGGGTGCCCCTCGAGCAGGCCGTCCGGCGGCCCGCACCCCCGCAGCGGCCGACGCGGGCCCTGCCGGAACCGTCCCGACCGCACACCACACTGCCGGACCGGGACCGGCCCCGCGCCACTCCCCCGCCACTGCCCCCCGCACCCATCGCCTGCTGCACGGTCACCCGCGCCCGCCAGGTACTGGACGGCGGCACCGTCGTCCACCTGACCCGCCACGCCCCCGACTGCCCCATCTGGTCCGCCCGCTGACGCGAACGGGCCACCCCCGCGATGAGCCCGCCGACTGATGCGACTACAGCCGCTCCGGAGTGGCGATCCCGAGCAGCCCCAGTCGGGCACGCGGGCGGATCGTCACAGGGACGTCCCCCTATCGCTGGCATGAGCGCGACAACGATAATGGCCGCGCCGCGCCGTGATTCCCGCGGCGCCGGGTGACGGAGGGGTACATGAGGCGTTTGAAAACGATGACCGGGGTGGGGGTCAGTGTCCTGACAGCCACCGCAGTGGCGTTCGGGGCGACGCCGGCCGCGGTCGCGGCGCCGGGGGTGGCCGCCGGGTCGGCCGCCGGAGCGAGCCGGCAGGTGATCGTGGTGCTGGCGGACCAGCACCAGGGCCTGCCGGACACAACTGCCCTGCGGGCGGCCCGCGCTGCGGCGGTGAGCGCGTCACAGGCCCCGGTGATCAAGGCGTTGCACGCGGCCGGCGCCCAGGACATCCACCCGATGAGTGTGCTGGACGCCGTGGCCGCCACGGTCTCGACGCAGGAGCAGGCCGCGCTGCGCTCCGCGCCGGGGGTCGCCGAGGTGGTGCCCGACGCCGCCGTCAGGGTGGTCGACCAGCCCGCGCCGCCGGTCGCACCGGCGGCGACCGGCGCCGACCCGTCCGGCCCCCGGGCGGCGGCCGGTCTGCCGTCCGGAGCCTGCGCGCCGTCGGGGGGCGTGCAGTTGGACCCCGAGGCGATCGAGGCGATACACGCGGACTCCGACGATCCGCACCAGCACACCGCGCGTTCGCTCGGCGCGACCGGCAAGGGCGTGATCGTCGGTGACATCGCCGGCAGCATCGACGTGAACACGCCGGAGCTGATACGCGCCGACGGCTCGCACGTCATCGCCGACTACAAGGACTTCACCGGCGAAGGCGGCGCGGTGGAGTCCGAGGACCTGGAGTCGTTCCTCGACGACGGCATGATCGCCGCGCAGAGCCGACAGGTGTACGACCTCGCCGACTACACCGCGCAGCCGCTGGGGCACCCCTGCCTGATCCGGTTGGAGGGCGTGGCGCCGCAGGTGACGCTGGACGCCTACAAGGTGTACGCCAACAACGACTTCACCACCACCTCCGCCTTCCTCGAGGCGATCGACTACGCGGTCGGCGTCGACCACGTGAACGTGCTGAACGAGGAGGCCGGCTCGTTCCCGATGCCGGACACCAGCGCGGACCTGATCAAGCTGGCCAACGCCGACGCGATGGCGGCCGGGGTGACCGTCACCGTGCCCTCCTACGACGCCGGTCCGGAGAGCACCATCTGGTCGCCCGCCTCCCAGCCCGGCGTGATCTCCGTCGGCGCGTCCACCACCTTCCGCTCCTACGCCCAGTCCGACACCGCCGGCTACCGCAGCATCGGCGCGCGCGGCTGGGTCAGCGACAACATCAGCTCCCTGTCGTCCGGCGGCTCGACCGAGCAGGGGCGCAGCATCGACGTGGTGGCGCCGGGCGACCTGGACTGGGCGATCTGCACCGCCGACACCACGATCGCGCCGGACTGCCTGAACGGCCGCGGGCAGCCGACCGGCGTGTACCAGTCCGGCGGCACCAGCGAGGCGGGTCCGCTGGTGGCGGGCGTGGCCGCGCTGGTGATCCAGGCATACCGGGCCACGCACGGCGGCGCCGGACCGACCCCGCAGCTGGTCGACCAGATCATCTCCAGCACCGCCGACGACCTGGGCGTGGTCGGCTCGGAGCAGGGCGCCGGGCTGGTCGACGCCTACCGGGCCGTCGAGGCCGCGCGCTCCGTCCGCACCGGTGACGCCGCGCCGAAGCCGGTCGGCGACACCCTGCTGGCCGACACGGACCAGCTCGACGCGACGGGCAACCCCGGAGCCGCCGCCCGCCTCTCGCTGCGGCTGACCAACACCGGCCGCGACCCGCAGACGGTGTCGCTCGCCGGGCGCACGCTCGGCGCCGGCCGGACGGTCGCCGACAGGACGGTGACGCTGCACGACGGCGGCCCCACCTACCAGGACGCGTCCGGGCTGACCCACAACGTGGCCCGGTTCACCTTCACCGTGCCTCCCGGCGCGGACCGGCTCGACGCGAACATCGCCAATCCGGGCACCGCCAGCCAGCAGCCCGTCGACCTGACCCTGCTCGATCCGCGCGGGCGGCTCACCGGCTACAGCCTGCCGCAGGGCGACGGCAACCACGGGCACATCGACCTGCGCGCCCCGGAACCGGGCACCTGGACGGCGGTGGTCACCGACTTCCTCGGCAGCCCCGCCTCCGGCCCGGCCGGATACACCGGGCCGGTGAGCTTCGCCGCCGCGGTCTCGTCGTTCCATACCTTCGGCACCGTGACGCCGTCGCGGATCACGCTCGCACCCGGCGCCTCCACCACGGTCCGCGTCACCGCGCCGCTGCCCGCGCAGGCCGGTGACGAGAGCGCCTCACTGGCAATCAACTCGCCTCAGTCGGGCCCGAGTTCCGTCCCGATGACGCTGCGCTCGGTGATTCCGGTACGCGCCGGCACCGGCACCTTCACCGGCGACGTGGTCGGCGGGAACGGACGCGGCGAGGTACCGGCGCAGACCCTCTTCTACCAGGTGAACGTGCCCGCGGGGCGGCCCGCTCTGGACGTCCGGCTGGCGTTGGCCGACCACGCCACCGACCCGTTCACGGCGTACCTGGTCTCCCCGGACGGCCAGACCCCGGCCCGGGCCGGCGACCAGGTGCTGGTGGGCGCGCCGGGTGCCGCCCAGACCGTGATCAGCACCTCGGCCGCGCGGTTGCACGTCCTGGCGCCGGCCGCCGGAACGTGGACGCTGATCGTCAGCTTCAGCAATCCGGTGACCGGGGACGCACAGTCGACCCGGCTCGACGGGACGGTCGGCTTCGCGCCGGTCACCGCGCGCGCGAACGGCGTGCCGACCGGCGGCGTGCTGCCCGTCGGCAGCTCGCACCAGGTCCGGGTCACGGTGCGGAACGACTCGACCGCCGTCGAGTCGTACTTCCTCGACGCACGGCTCGACCAGCAGGCCACCCTGCCGCTCAGCTCGTTCACCCCGTCGAGCAAGCTGACGCTGCCGTTGAGCGTGAGCGCGCCGGAGCCGCAGTGGATCGTCCCGACCGGCACCACGCAGCTGGTGGCGACGGCCGACTCCACGGCGCCGGTCATGTTCGACTTCTCGCCCGCCACCGGCGAACCCGACCTCGGCTCGACCGCCGACGGCGACAACGCCTACGGCAGCTACGCGGCGCCGGACCTCACCCAGGGCGACTGGGACATCGTGCCGCAGCCCACCGGGGCGCTCGGCGCCGGTCCGGCGGCGTCGTCGGTGGCGAGCCTGGGGCTCACCGCGACCACGCCCGCCTTCGACCCGTCGGCCGTCTCACCGTCGGGTGACCTGTGGGAGCTCGGCCTGAACCCGGCCGCGACCTTCAGCCCGGTCGTCGTCCAGCCGGGGCACAGCGCCACGCTGTACCTGGACATCACGCCGAGCGGTCCCGCGGGCAGCACGGTGTCCGGCCACATCTACGTCGACGACACCAGCTCGTACAGCCAGGACGGCTACACACCCACGGGCGACCAGCTCGTGGCACTGCCCTACCACTACACGGTCGGCTGACAGCCGCCCACCCCGGACGCCGGTGGCCGAGCCCACACCGCTCGCCCACCGGCGTCCACAGCAGGGCCGCGTCGGTCGGCACGGAGTGCACGCGATCGCCGCGGGCGGCCGGTGGGCGCCGTCGCACTCGGCGTCTACGTGTACTACGACGCCAACCCGTCCGCCCTGATCCAGCAGGCGGCCACTGCCGCCGCAGCCGAACTCCGCAGCGAAGAAGGCCTCTGGGCACGACAGCGCACGGCCTGCCTCCGAAACCGCTCCGGAACGATTCCTGCAAGGGAATTGATGCGCCGTCATTTGTGACGAAGGCGTGGTTGACAATCCCGCGCGCACTGGTTGAATGCGTGCGTGGATGATCTCGGCGACTCGGTCGCACCTTACGTGGTCAAGGCACTCGAACGGTTCGCCGGGTTCGGTGAGCGCGAGGCGATCGTCTCCGCGGGCCGCCGGCTGACCTATGCGGACGTACGCCGCGAAGTACCCGCGCTGGCAGCGGCGTTGACGGCACACGGGGTCCAGCCGGGCTCGTCGGTGGCGGTGCTCTCGGGGAACCGGCCGGAGACGATGCTGCTGCAGTTCGCGGCGCACCTGCTCGGCTGCCGCACCGTCTGGATAGCCGGTTACACGCCGGTGCGCGAGCAGGCCGACTTCCTGCGGCGCGCCCGGGTGGACCACCTGGTGTACGACACCAGCCGCTACCTCGACCTCGCGGCCGAACTGCTGCAGGACTGGCAGGGCACCGTGCTGTGCCTCGGTCCCGGCGGCCAGGGGCCCGACCTGCTGGCACCGCTCCCGGCCGGGAGCCCCACGCTTCCGGAACCCGCCCCGGGGACGGCGCCGGAGTCCCTGTTCTGCACCAGCGGCACCACCGGCCGGCCCAAGCTGGTGCACCACGAGCAGCGCTTCTTCTCCTCGCTGCTCCTCATCGCCGAGGCGTGGATGGCCAGCGGCGCCCCAACGTTGAAGCATCTGGCGCTCACCGGATTCACCCATGTCAGCGGGCAGATGACCAATCTGCTCATGCTCTTCACCGGATCGACGATCGTCCTCGGGGAGGGCTCGGACATCCCGGCGCTGCTCGACCTGATCGCCGCCGAGCGGGTCAGCAGCACCCTGTTCACACCTGTGCTGCTCTACCAGGTGCTGGACCATCCGGCCCTGGACTCCGCCGACTTGAGCAGTCTGCTGCTGCTGAACATCGGCGGCGGCCCGGTCTTCCCCAGCAGGCTCCGTCAGGCGGCCGAGCGGCTCGGCCCGGTGGTGCGCCTGGTCTACGGGCTGAGCGAGGCGGCGTTCGTCACCGAGTACCGGGGCGTCACGGTGGAACCGGAGCATCCGCAGCGACTGCGCTCCTGCGGCACGGTGTTCGCCGACGCGCAGGTCGACGTGCGCGACGAGAACGGGAAGCCGCTGCCCGCAGGCGAGGTCGGCGAGGTGTGGGTCACCGGGTCGCTGGTGATGACCGGCTACTGGGACGAGCCGGAGCTCACCCGCGAGGCGCTGGCGGACGGCTGGCTGCGCACCGGCGACCTCGGGTACGTCGAGGAGGACGGCTACCTGTACCTGGTGGACCGCGCCAAGGACATGATCGTCACCGGGCGGGGAGCGGCCAACGTCTTCAGCAGGCCGGTCGAGGACGTCCTGGTGGCGCACCCGGAGGTGAGCGCGGCCGCCGTGATCGGCGTGCCCGACGAGAGCCTGGGCGAGGCCGTCCACGCCTATGTGGTGGCCGTGCCGGGGGCGACCGTGACCGGCGAGGAGTTGCGCGGACTGGTGGCGGCGGAACTGCGGGAGTACTGCGCGCCCTCGGTGGTGGAGTTCGTCGACAGCCTGCCCTACAGCGAGACCGGAAAGGTCGACAAGAAGGCCCTGCGGGCCCGGCACCCGGACCTGACCTGACCGGCCGCCCGCCGCCCGCCGTCAGCAGGGCTGGACGGCGGGCGGCGGGCCGTTGCTCCGGGAGCGGACCAGGCCGGGGTGCTCAGTCCGCCGCCGGGGCATCCACCTCGAAGGTGATCAGGGACGCCGCCTGCTCGGCGATCCGGGCCGCTTCGGGGCCGTCGTCGCCGACCGCCAGGACGTGCCCGGCCCGGTCCCAGGAGCTGGCCGGAGGGCGCACGGAGGCACCCACGGCGACCGTGGCTCCGGCGGCGAACACCCCCTCCACCGCGCCCGCCTCGTCTGCCCCGTGCACGGCGCGCACCACGCCCGCCGGGGCGGTGACGAACCGCACCGCCGCGCCGCGTGCGGCCCGCACCGGGCGCTCGGGCCGCTCGCCGCGCAGCACGCGGACGAAGTCCTCGATCAGCGAACCGCCGTAGGCCAGGTCGATCAGCGGCACGATGGCGTCGCCCGGCAGCCGTCCGGCGCACTCGACCAGGTACGGCTCCACTCCGTCGACCAGGATCCATTCGCTGTGCAGCGCCCCGGTGCCGTAGCCCACGGCGTCCACCAGCTGCTGGTTGGCCTCGGCCACCCGGGCGCGGACGGAGGCGTCCAGTACCGAGGGCAGCAGGTGGCCCGCCTCGACCGGGTGGGTACCGGGCCAGACCGTCTTGTCGGTGACGTTGACCCAGATGACCCGGCCGTCGGCGACAAGCACCTCGGCGCTGATCTCGGGTCCGTGCAACCGCTGTTCGACCAGGAAGCGGCCGGGTGTCCAGTTGGCGCTGCGGAGTTTGGCGTCGTCGGCCGCGTGGCTCTCGTCCCAGGCGTGCCGCAGGTCGTCGCCGGGCCCGATCAGGCGCACGCCCACGCTGGCCTGGCGATCGGCGGGCTTGAGGACGCACGCGTCACCGTGGGCGGCGGCGAAGGCACGCAGGTCGTCCACGTCGGCGGGTTCCGTCCACTGCGGCTGGCGCATCCCGGCGGCGGCCGCAGCCTCGCGCAGCAGCACCTTGTCGCGCAGGGTGCGCGCCGCGCGCACGCCCGCGCCCGGGACGCCCGCCGCCTCGGCGCAGGCGGCCGTGGCCACCACCGAGTACTCCCAGCTGGGGATCACCGCGACGGCAGCGGTGAGCGCGGACGGCGGGAGCGGCGAACTGCCGTCGTGGCGCTGGGCGGGCCCGTCGACGACCTCCGCGACGCAGGCGCGTTTGGCCGCCTTCGCCCGCAGGTCCCCCGCGTCGAGGAGGTCGGCCTCCTCGACCACGGTCACCGAGCCTGCGGGCAGGATCTTGTCCAACTCCCCGAGCAGGGCCAGCCCGCAGCCGACGACGATGTACGTGCTTGCAGCGCCTGACATGACGGCGTTCCCTTCCTTGGCGTCCGGCCGCCCCGGGCCGACGCGTCGTGAACCGCCCGCCGGCGGCGGGCGGCGCAGGTACCGGGCCGTCGCAGCGCCGACGGCCCGGACTCTGATGCACCGTCAGATCACTGTCACCGGAAGTGAGTCGTAGCCGCGGACGACGTAGCCGCGGCGCACCGGGCGGTCGGCGAGGGCCAGCCGGGGGAAGCGGTCGAGCAGCGCCGGGAAGAACACCTCCGCCTCCAGCCGGGCCAGGGGCGCGCCCACGCAGAAGTGGATGCCCCCGCTGAAGGAGAGCACCGACGTGCCCCGGCGGGTGATGTCGAACGTGTCGGGGTCGCGGAACTGCTCGGGGTCGCGGTGGGCCGCGCCGGAGATGGCAAAGACGGTGCTGTACTTCGGCACCGGTACTCCGGCGACCACGGCGCCCTCGTCCGCGACCCGGACGATGACGTGGGTCGGCGAGTCGTACCTCAGCACCTCGTTGACCGCCGCCTCGGCCAAACCCGGTTCCTCGCGCAGCAGTTTGGCCTGCTGGGGGTTGTCGAGGAAAGCGACCAGGCCGTTGGCCAGCAGGCCGACGGTGGTGTCGACGCCCGCGCCGAACAGCAGGATCACCATGCGCAGCAGTTCGGTCTCGGTCATGCCCGTGCCGCCGTCGGCCGGATCGCCGCCCGCGTCGGCGGTGGCGACCAGGTCGGAGATGATGTCGGCGCACGGGTTGCGCCGGCGTTGCGCGATCAGGTCCTCGAAGTAGGCGTTGAGCGCGGTCGCCCCCTCGTCGGCCCGGTCGAGCCGGTCGGGTCCGACGCCGACCTCCACCACCTGCATGACCGCCGACACCGGCTCGTGCAGGACCGCCCAGTCCTGCCGGGGTATGCCGATCAGCGTCCCCACGACCGCGATCGGCAGGCTGCTCGCCAGGACCTCGTAGGCGTTGACGGCGCTGCCGTCGGCGCCCTCGTCGGCGAACCGGTCGAGCGACGCGCCGACCAACTGGGCGATGTCGTCCCGCATCCGGGCGACCCGCCGGGGGGTGAACGAGCGGTTCACCAGTCGGCGCAGCCGGGTGTGCACCGGCGGATCGCGGAACAGGATGGACTCGATGTTCTGCACCACGGCCGGATGGTTGCGCCACCCGGGCGACGCGGAGTCCATCCAGGTCTCGCTCTGGGCGACGAGGCCGGGGTTGCGCAGCATCGCGGCGCAGTCGTCGTAGCGGGTGAGGAACACCCGCCCGTTGTCGGTGACGTGGACCGGATCGGCCTCGCGCAGCGCCCGGTACAGCGGGTAGGGATCCGCCCTGGCCTCTTCGGAGTTGAACAGCCTTTCCACGAGTGCGGACGCCGCCAGCCGGTCGCCGGCGTGCACGCTGTGCTCGGTCAATGCGCCTCCCAGGGTGAGTCACACGTGGGCGCCGACCGGTTCTGCGACCGGCGCGTTGAGTTGGCGGAGTACGCCCCTGCCCTGAAGCCACACGGCGGCCAGGCCGTAGAGGACGGCGCAGACCACGATCGGGATGACCGGTCCGAGTCCGTCGGCCATGACGCCGGCGAGGGTGGGGGCGAGCCATTTGAGGCTGGAGCCGAACAGCAGCATCGCATTGCCTGCCTGGCCCTGCATGTGATGGGGCATCAGTTCGTAGGCGCGGGTCAGCAGGATCACGTTCACCGGCGTGATCGCGCAGACCGACACCGCGCCGGCGACCCCGATCAGCCACGGCGAGGGGGCCACGGCCATCGCCAGCGGGCACGGGACGAGCAGCCAGGAGGCCAGCAGCACCAGGGCGCGGCCCGAGTAGCGTTTGATCAGCCGGGGCGCCAGCAGGGCGCCGAGCAGCCCGCCGACCGAGAAGACGGCGATGATGCCGCCCACCGTCGAGGGCCCGGCGCCGCGGTACCTGGCCAGCACGATGACCAGCAGCATCATCCCGGTGGCGACGGCGTTGACGGCCGCCGCCCAGAGGGCCACCACCCGCAGGTAGCGGTTGTCGGCGACGAAGCGCAGCCCGTCCGTGACGCGCCCGCGCCCGGTGGCGGGGCGTGCGGCCGGTGCGGGATCGACCGGGCCGCGCACCAGCGCCACCGCGAGCGCCACCGCGCCGAAGGAGACCGCGTCGAGGGCGAACGGCAGGGCGCGGGCCATGGAGAACAGCGCGCCGCCGGCCGGCGGCCCGAGCACCGCCGCCGCCTGGTCCCGCGCCTGGGTGCGCGCCAGCGCCTGCGACAGCTGCGGGGTGGGGACGACCCGGCGCACCGCGCCCCGGCTGGCGCCGATGTAGTACGCCGACGCCGCCCCCTCCAACGCCCCGGCCACCGCCAGGTGGACCAGCAGGACGTGGTGGGCGATGACGGCGACGGCGACGCTGCCGAGGACGACGAGCTGGACCAGCGAACTGACGGCCATGACGCGTCGGCGCGGGTACCGGTCGGCCGTCTTGCCCGCGGGCAGCAGCATGAGCAGCATCGCCACCAGTTCCGCGCTGCCGACCAGCCCGGCCCGCGCCGCGGAGCCGGTGAGGGTGAGCACCAGCAGCGGATAGGCGATCTCGGAGAGTTCGTTTCCGAGGACCGAAACGGCCTGCCCGGTCCACAGGAAGGTGAAATCCCGGTTTCGGCTGAGTGGCGGAAGTTCGTCCGCGGGCGCCACTGCCAGGGAGCTGTCTTCCATAACGGAACTTTTCCTGCCTTCCCGCGGAGAACGGACGTGCGCCTCGAAGTTCCGGATTGGAAGTATGGCATGGCACGGCGGCGCCGAAAAGGGTCTCCAGGAAAGGGAGTTGGTGGTGTGGACGACGGATTGGCCACTGGGCTAGTTTCTCTGGTGACCTCACCCGGCGACCCGCCATGAAAGGCAGGGTATGGAGAACCAGGGGATCGATCCCGTCGAGGCGTACCGCCAAGCCGTCAACCCGTTTCGCACCGAGGTTATCGAGGCTCGCGGCTGGCCCGCATTGTTCCCCGGTGCGTCCGGCGCCTACGTCACGGACTCCGACGGCCGACGCTACCTCGACATGATCGCGCAGAACGGCGGCGCGACACTCGGCCACCGCCACCCTCGGGTGGTGGAGGCACTGACCAAAGTCATCACCTCCGGCGGCCCGTTCATCGTGCCGCTCGGCCTTCCGACCGCCTCGGGCCCGCTCGCGGTGCGCCTGTGCGACATCGCCGGGGGCCGGCTGGAGCGGGTGTACTTCTGCACCGGCGGATCCGAGGCCGTCGAGAACGCGATGAAGTTCGCCATGGCCGCCACCGGCAGGAGGGATTTCGTCGCCTTCGGGCAGGGCTTCCACGGCTTCACCCCGGGCCCGCTGCCGCTGGCCGGGCACGACTACTGGCGCCTGCCGCTGGCCGGGTCGTCCTGGGCTCCCCAGGGCCACCACGCGGTGCCGTTCGGCGACACCGCCGCCCTGGAGGCGGTGCTGAAGGCGCAGGACGTGGCGGCGGTCTTCGTCGAACCGGTGCAGGGGCTGGGCGGCGCACGGCCGTGGGAGCCGCAGGCGCTGCGCGAGGTGGCCCGGCTCTGCGCCGAGCACGGGGCCCTGCTGATCGCCGACGAGATCCTGACCGGCATCGGCCGCACCGGCGCCTGGTTCGCCTTCCAGGAGGCCGGGATCGAGCCCGACCTGGTGACCACGTCCAAGGGCCTCAGCGGCGGGATGGTCCCGGTGGCCGCGCTGCTGATGACGGAGCGCGTGCACCGCTCGGTGTACGCCTCCCCCAGCCGCGCGTACATCCACAACTCGACGTTCGAAGGCCATCTGCTGGGCATGGTGGCCGGGTTGACGGTGCTCGACGTGATCGAGCAGGAGGGCGTCCTGGAGAACGTCCGGCGCGTCGGCGCGCTGCTGCGGTCCCGGATCGAGGACGTGGTCGCCGAGGGGATCGGGGTGCGCGGCGTGCGCGGACGCGGTCTGCTGCTCGCGGTGGACATCGAGGGCATCTCCGCGCCGAACGCGCCGGACGGCGCCGACGCCTGCGTGGACCTGCTGCTGGAACGCGGCGTGATCCTGGAGTCGGCGGCCCACGCCCAGACCTGGCTCCGGCTCACGCCGCCGCTGACCTTCTCCGAGGAGTCCGTCGAGGTCTTCGTCCAGGCGCTGCGCGACAGCGCGACGAAACTCGCCGCCCTGCGCTGAGCAGCGGGGGCGGCGGGTCACGTTCCACCGGTCACGGGCGGCTCGCCAGCAGCAGCGGCGAGCCGCCCAGGCCGTGCCCGGGGTGCATCCTCAGCAGCGTCAGGGCCGTACCGGCAAGGCCGTTCAGCAGGCCGGGAGCGGTCGCCTCGGCCGCGTCCAGCCCTCCGGCGGGCGGGGTCCGGAGCGTGTCCAGCAGCAGCCCGCCGCTCACACCGGGCCCCGGGAGCTCCGCCGAGCCGAGTCCCAGCCCGCGCGCCGCGGCCAGCAGTTCCCACACCCCGCAGGCGCCGTGGCACAGCGACCGCCCCTGCCCCGATCCGGCGGCCAGCGCCACCGCCACCATCCTGCGGACGAGATCCAGGTACCGGCCGTCACCGGTCCTGGCGTAGAGGTCGCAGGCGGCCAGGCCGATGCCCGAGGCACCACGGCACCAGCCCGCGTCGCCGGACGCCTCGACGGCGTCGGCTGCGGCCCCCAGGGCACGGTCGGCCGAGGCACGCCACTGGGCCCGTTCGTCGTCGGAGCCGGCCCCGAGCGCGGCCCGGTGCAGCGCCCAGGCGGTGCCGGCCCTGCCGTGGGCGAAGCCGAGGGCCGTGGCCGTGACTGCCCGGGCTTGGCCCTGGGCGCCGATCGATGTGGCCAGGCCGCGCCCGATGGAGGCGGCGAAGGCCGCCCAGCGGGCGTCGCCGGTGGCCGCGCTCAGGTCCAGCAGCGGCACGACCGCGCCCGCCCAGCCGTCCAGGCCGTGGGTGCTCCGGAGGTCCGGCGCCCGCAGCGCCTGCGCGCGGGCCACCGCACGGTCCAGCAGCTCCGGGACGGGCTGCGGGACGGGCTGCGGGGACCGCCTGTCGCCGGCGCCCTCGCGCAGTAGCGAGGACAGTGCCAGCCAGGCCCAGACCCGCCCGGCGTGGCCGGTGAGCGCTCCGGGCCCGCGCGTGGGACGGTCGTCCAGCCGCCGCAGACCCTCGACCGCTCCGGTGAGCAACTCCCCCAGGCCCGGCACGGGTTCGGCGCGTCCCTGCTCGGCCTCGCCCTGGTACGCCGCCAGGCTGACGACCACACCGGCCTGGCCGCTGAGGAGGTCGGGGCCCAGCCCCCGCACGGCCCAGCCCGCGTCGGCCGACACCGGGCCGATCCAGGTGGCCGAGCCGTCCGGACCGTGGATCGCGGAGTCGCGCAGGGCGGTCACCGTCTCGGCGGCGAGGGCGCGGCGGCGCGCCTCCAGGCTGCCGCCCCGGGTGAACGCCGGAGCCTGGGCCGGGGTGGCGCGGGCACCGGCGCGGTGCCCGTCGGCGTACATGCCGGTCACCGCGTAGCGGATGAGGCGGGCCTCCAGCGCCAGGTCGGCGGCCCGCCAGTCGTCGACGGAGTCCCGCAGCCGCTCGGCGCGCAGGTGTGCGGTGAACACCGGCGTGTCGCCGACCAGCAGATCGGCGATCTCGGCGTCGATGGCCGCGTCGTCGCCCGGCGCGATCGGGTTGGCCCGGTGGTGCCGACGCAGCGCGGCGCGGGCCTGCTGGACGGCCGCGGGCTCGTTGTGCAGAGCTGCAGGGTGCCAGAGCATCTGCCGGACGTCCCCGTACACCTGGGTCGAGCGCAGCACCTGACGGATCTCACTGCCGAGGAAGGGCTTGAGGGCAGGCATGAGCTCGCCGTCGCGGTCCATCCGCCGCAACCGGGCGCTCAACTCCTCGAAGCCGGAGACGATGTCCTCCCAGAACCGCTCCGGGTCGGGCTCGGGGCTGGGGTGGTTGCCCGACGGCGGGAGTCTGCCCTCCTGGTCCACCAGGCGCGCGGCGTCGGTGCCGCCGCCGCTGAGGGTGGGGACGCGCACGGTCGGCTGTTCGCCGGGCAGCCTGCCGACGGCCGAGAGGTCGACGCCGGAGAGCAGGCCGACCCGCATGGGCAGGATTCCGACGCGGGTCACCGCCCGGCGCAGCGTCCGCGCGGCGACCTCCGCCGCGCTCGTCGACGCGGGGTGGTCGGCGTGGGCGGGACGGTCAGCGTCGGCGGGGGCGTTCACGGGTGCGGGCGAGAACATCGTCTCGGCGTCGACGACCACCGGGACCGGGCCGTGCGCGACGATGTTGCCGCTGTGCAGATCGGTGCCGCCGACGAGCCGCATCACCGCGAGCCACGTGCCGAGGTTCCGGTAGAAGGCGGCCAGTTGGGCATCGTCGTCGCAGTAGCGGTGTGCCACGAAGGCGGTCCAGCCGTAGCCGTCGCGGGCCAGGACCGCCGGGGTCCTGATCCGGTCGGGGCCGGGCACCAGCGCGGCGAGGACGCTGTCCAGTGCCGCATCGACCTCCATCGGCCGGGGCTTGTACATCACCGTGCCGTGCGCGAAGTCCAGCCGGGAGACCGTGTGCCCGCCCCGGTGCGGATCGCCGCTGCCGAGGGCCAGGCCGCGCAGCTCCCCGAGCCGCTGCCCGGCGAGGGCGTCGAGCGCGGCGCGGTCGGCGACGAGGCGCTCCGCGAGGACGCCGACGGCCCCGACGACATTGAGCGCGGCTGTCCTCAACCGGCCGCCCAGGGTCGGGTAGCGTACGGCGAGCCCCTCGAGGAACGCCGGCTCTGCGGCCAGTTCCAGAAAGGCTGCCCAGCGTCCCTCGGCATCGGGTGCGTCGAGCCCGCCACCGAGGGACACCGCGTGCAGTTCGAGCAGGAACAGCCGTTTCAACCGCGCCTCTGTGGCGGTCAGGAGATGCCGGCGGGCACTGCGGACGATGACCTGGGTCTCGCGCTCGCCGAGCCCGGCGACACCTGCCAGCCGCTGCTCCAGGCCGGCGGCCCAGGGGGCGGCCAAAGCCTCGACGGGACGACCGAAGAAACCCGACGGGGAGTCTCCGGCCGGATCAGAACGCACGCCGCCCATGGACTCCGCCCCTTGGTAACCAGCCTATGCCGCAACTCGCACGCGTTGACGTCAGAGAGAGGCGGTTTCCCGCAGGTTCTCGACGGTGACGAAGGCGTCCTCGATGGTGACGAACGCGTCCTCGATGGTCACGAACGCGTCCGTGGTGACGAAGGCGTCCTCAATGGTCACGAAGGACTCCGTGGTCACGAAGGCGTCCTCGATCGTGACGAACGCGTCCGTGGTGACGAACGCGTCCTCGATCGTGACGAAGGAGTCCGTCGTCACGAAGGCGTCCTCGATGGTGACGAAGGACTCCGTGGTGACGAACGCGTCCTCGATGGTGACGAACGCGTCCTCGATGGTCACGAAGGCGTCCTCGATGGTCACGAAGGCGTCCTCGATGGTGACGAACGCGTCGGACACGTTCTCCGTCACCAGCGCGTCGGTGGCCGTCGTGCCGCCGGTGAAGGTGGCGCCGGTGTAGAGGGGGCCGGCCGGGTTGTCCATACCGAGCGGGCTCGGGGCGCCCGTGAGCCAGGCGTCGACGACTCGTTCGGTGTTGTGATTGATCATTGCTCTGCCTTCCGCGACGGTGTTTCGGGATGGTGGGAGTGCCTGAAACGTGACGCACATGACGCAGAATCCGCCCGGAATAGATACCGATAGGTACCCGCACGTCCGAACAGATGTGGACCTGGAGATGGCGTGGTTGCACGGTGCGGGAATACCAGAGGCGCAGTCGCACTGTATCAGCCGCTCGTTTGCCTCGAAAGGGGCTCTTTCCCGGAACGCCGGAGTCCGCAATGAAACACAGGCTTCACCGGAACGTCGGCCGGAACGTCGGCGGGAAATCGGCCCGCACAGCGCCGGGGCGCGCCGTCCCCGAATGGCGACGACACCGTTCGGCACCCCCTACCGCGCGTTCATCGACCGGCCACCTCTCTGCAACGAGCCGTGCACAACGGAGACTTGGCTGATACTCGCAGATCAGCAGCCGACCCCGAGAGCGATGCAATAGCGTATTCGAGAACGATCAGGAGCGGCAGAGCGTTTTTCGGTCACGCGGATGGCCGACCGGCCACTCCTGCTTTTCCCTCGGATATCAGTCGGACTCCGATCCATTGGCCAGTGATGTGCATCACATGGCCGCACTCGGCCCGCCCTGCGCACCCGCCGAAAACGCGCCGGAATACCGCCCGCTTCGACTCGGGATCCGCATCGGGATCCCGGGCCGGGGAGAGGGCTCACGCTGGCGCACCCGGGCGGGATCGCGCGGCGGGCGGGATTATAACCAGCGTCCGCCGACGGATCGGCGAAGATCAAGAAGTATTAGCCGTGGACATGCCATCCCAATATCGTCGTTGCTGGGCGGGCCGACGCGAGGCGACGGCCGCCCCCTTCACCCCATCGCCTTGCGTACCCGCTCCCTCCCCAGCTGTCGCATGGCCGGAGCGGTCAGAAGAAACGCTTCGCCTGCGCGCTCGTTGTGATCATCGAGTGCGCGCAGGCGCCATGCCGCCACGTCATCGGACGTGCGCACCTGAACAAGGAGCTGACTGCTGTGAACATTGATGGTGTGGGTCTGGGCGTGCCGTGGCAGGTGTCGGCGTTCCAGCTACCGTCCGGAACGCCGGGCTCTGCGGAACTGGTCGACCGCATCCGCGAGTTGCGTGCGCGGATCCTGTTCGACGGGGGCCGCAGGCCCGACTTCCGCGACGGCGAGGACTACGTCGACGATCAGGAGCTGGACTTCGGGGCCTGGCACTTCATCGGCCGGCGCGAGGTCGACGGCCCGCCCGTCGGATATGTGCGGCTGTCGACTCCGCAGACGGCGCGGCTGTTCCAGTCCCGCGCCTTCCTGGGGGAGGAACCCTTTGAGGATGTGCTGACCCGGGAAGGGCTGGGAACCGAAGAAACGTTTGAGCACAGCCGTCTCGTCGTGGAGCACCGGGCCCGCAAGCTGGGCCTGGGCGTCCACCTGAACGCGATGGCCATCGCCGCGGCCCGCTGCCTGGGAGCCAAGGCCATGATCGGGACCTCCGGCACCGCCGACGGCCAGGACCTGTTCCACGAGCGGTTCGGCTTCCGTCCCGTGCCCGGCACCCGCCGCTACGTGGAGCACTACACCGAGGACGTGGTGCTCATGCTCTACCGGTCCGCCCGCGGCGCCGGGGAGTACACCGACCTGGTCGAGCACCTGGAGGAGTCCTTCGCCTCCACCGTGGTGACGCCGGAACAGGCCCTGCGCGGCCTGCCCGCGCCGCACCGGCCGAGCACGGCCCCGGCCCTCGCCGTCCCGGCGCCCCGGCAGGCCCGCACCGAGGGCAGCGAAGCCTGGCACCCCGTGCTGTTCGAGCCCCAGGACGCCGGGGACCGCGCGGAACTCGACGCACTGCTGGCCTCGGGCCAGGTCCGCGAGGTCTACGACACCGTCGAGGAGCAGCTGCGGGAGCTGGTCAGGAGCCGCGAGCCCGGCCGGAAGCTGGCCGGGGCGGAGTTGGAGCGGGCGGTGGCCGAGCAGTTGGCCGGGCTCGAACCGGAGTCCTACGGGGTGTGGGCCTGGTACCCGTGGTCGGGGCGTCTGGTGCACCTGCTGCCGCGCGAGGAGTTCCGGCTGGTGCGCACCGACCGCAACCGGGGCCGGATCGAGCGTCCGCAGCAGCGGGAGCTGATGGGCCGACGGGTGGGGGTGATCGGCCTGTCGGTCGGCAGCAGCGCCGCGCTCACCTTCGCCATGGAGGGCATCGGCGGCGCGTTCAAGCTCGCCGACTTCGACAGCCTGAGCCTGTCCAACCTGAACCGGCTCCGCGCCGGCGTGCACCACCTGGGGGTGAACAAGTGCGTCATCGCCGCCCGGCAGATGACCGAGATCGATCCCTGGTTGGACATCGAGATCTACCCGGCCGGTCTGACCGAGGCCAACATGCCCGAGTTCTTCAGCGGCGGCCACGGCCCGATCGACCTGCTGGTCGAGGAGTGCGACACCCCCTACGTGAAGATCGCCGCCCGTGAGCACGCCCGCAGGCTCGGCATCCCGGTGGTCATGGACGCCAACGACCGGGGCCTGCTGGACGTCGAACGGTTCGACCTGGAGCCCCAACGGCCGCTGCTGCACGGGCTCCTGGGCGAGACCACCTCTGCCGACCTGCTGGATCTGACGTTCGATCAGACCGTCGACCTGATCCTGGACATGGTGGACCGCGAACGCATCAGCCCCGAACTCGCCGCCTCCATCCCGCAGATCGGCAAGACCCTCAGCAGTTGGCCGCAACTGGCCTCCGGTGTCGCGCTGGGCGGGGCCCTGACCGCCGAGGCCGCGCGCCGCATCCTGCTCGGCCAGCCCCGCCCGTCCGGGCGCTTCTACGCCGACCTGGAACTCCTCACCCGAGCCGAGCGGAGCACCGTCGCATGACCCTCGCACCCGAACTGGCCGGCGACACGCACACCGGCGCCGGACTGCCGGTCCCCTTCACCGTCGCCGGCACCGGCCTGCACCTGCCGCCGACAGTGGTGACCAACCACGACCTCACCCGCACCCTCGACACCACCGACGAGTGGATCACCGCCCGCACCGGCATCCGCGAACGCCGGCGCCTGGCACCGGAACTGGCCACCTCCGACATGTGCCTGGCCGCCGCCGACCCGGCCCTGCGGGCGGCCGGGCTGGACGCGGCGGACCTGGACGCGGTCATCGTCGCCACCTACACCTACGACCAGCCGCTGCCCTCCACCTCCCTGATCGTCAAGGACGCGCTCGGCGCCACGCGCGCCATGGCCCTGGACGTGACCCAGGCCGCCTGCGCCTCCGGCGCCCACGCCATGCTGCTGGCGGCCCACCTGCTGCAGAACCCCTCCATCCGCAACATCCTGGTCCTGGCCGCCGACTGCGCCTCCCGGGTCACCCGCCCGGGCGACCGCACCACCGGGGTCTTCTTCGGCGACGCCGCAGCCGCAGCGGTACTGACCGCGACCGAGACCCCCGGCGCCGGCCTGCTCTCCTACGACCTGGGCTCGCAACTCTCCTACCAGGTCCAGATCCCGGCAGGCGGCTCACGGCTGCCCACCAGCGCCGACACCCTCGCCACCGGCGGTCACTTCCTGGCCATGGACGGACGCGCCGTCTGGGAGACCGCCACCACCAGGCTGCCGCAGAGCATCACCCTCGCCGCCCGGCGGGCCGGCCTGGACCCGTCCGACATCGACCACTACTTCCTGCACCAGGCCAACATCAACATCCTCGACCAGGCCCTGAAGGCCCTCGACGCGCCCGCCCTACGCGCGCCCATCACCCTCGACACCCTCGGCAACACCGGCGCCGCCGGAATGTTCACCGCACTCCACGACGCCGCCACGCACGGGCGGCTCCGACCGGGCGACACCTACGTCATGTCCGCCATCGGCGCAGGCTTCCACTGGGGCACCCTGTGCCTGCGCCACAGCTGAACGGCCCCGACTGACCCCCACGCAGTGCCGCCGGCGCCACCACGCCGACGGCACTGCGCCGGTTCCGCACCCCAACGGCGCACCCGTCCCGCACGACTGCCGCGCCGACAGCACCGGCCTCGGGCGTATCGGTCTCAGATGGGCCAGTGGTTTTCCGGCACGTCGAGCCAGGCGTGGTGCTGTCCCTGCGCGCCGATCGTCAGTCCGAACCGTTCCCGGCCGGGCCTGCCGTTGTCCTGCCACCACTGGTAGGCGGCTTCGACTTCGTCCCACAGGCGGCGCGGTCCGGACTGGCGGACCTCGAAAGTGCTGGCGTCCGGGAGGTGGTCGGCGGTGGCCCACGACAGGGTGTCGGTGCTGTAGAGCCACAGCGTGTAGGCGTCGTTCTGGTAGCGCTCGGCTCGCCAGAACGCGCCGGGTACCCGCAGGCCGATGACGAGTTGGGCGAGCCAGCCTCCGGTCCTGGGCGGCGCCAGGGTCGTGGTGGTCTTGTCCGCTCCGGCCGGCCAGGGGACGCCGTGCAGGTAGGCGTCGACCAGTGGGCGCGGGCTGCGTTGCTGCCGCAGGCGCATGAACGCCGAGCTGCGGGTGAACGGGCCTCCGGCCGTGCCGTCCTGACCGACGGTCAGGCGCACGATGCCCTCGCCGCCGTACTCGGTGCCGAACGGGGCGACGATCACCCCGTCGGGGCGGGTCTGGGCGATGAGCGCGGACGGCATGTCGATCAGCGATGCGGTGACGATGACCCGGTCAAAGGGTGCGGCCTGCGGCCAGCCCGCGCGGCCGTCGCCGAGGACCGCGGTCGGGCTCACCTGGGCGCGGATGTGGTTGGCCCGTGCCTGGGCAGCCACCGCCGGGTCGACTTCGACTGTGAAGACGTTGCCGCCGCCGTTGCGGTGCGCGAGCAGGCCGGACGTCCAGCCGGGCCCGGTTCCGACCTCCAGGACCCGGTGCCCGTCATGGACATCGAGGTCGGCGAGCATGGAGAACACCATCGTGGGCATCGAGTTGGACGACGTGGGGGTGGTGCCCCGGCCGTCGCCCTGGTGCTCCCCGTCGTCCCACTGCGTGGTGAGCGGGATGTCGGAGTACACCGCGTTCAGCCATGCGATGCGGTCCTTGACACGGTCCAGCACGGGGCCCTGGCGGGTGCCGTCGGCGGTCCCGGGCCAGATCCGGTCCGGTACGAACAGCTCGCGCGGGACCGCCCGGTAGGAGGGGAGCCAGTCTGCTGTCAGTGCCCCGCTGGCCGTCAGGGCGGAGGCGAGCCGCGTACGGCCCGCCTCCTGGTCAGCGCGGGTCACTTGCCGTCCGCCGGGCCGGAGCCGTCCGAGGTGTTGCCGCCCTCGTCGGAACCGCCGCCGCCGTGACCGGCGCCGCTGTTGCTGTCATCCTGCTGGCCGCCGCCCTGGCCGCTGCCGGAGCCGCCGCCGTGTCCGCCGTCCGTCATCTCAGGTCCTCCTTGCGATCGTCGTTCCCTGCTGCCCGCACGGCAGTTGCCGTACGAGGTGTTCCGGGGTGCGGCGGCCCTGCCCCAGCAGGCCGCCGCGTCCGCCCGGATCGCCGGGCGAAGCCTGTGAGAGCCGTGCCCGGTCCCACCGGCCACCATGGGCGACAGTCCGACCGTAGGGTCCGGTGCCCGGGCCCCTCAACGAATGTGCAGCCTTTTACCGGGGTTCACCCCAGGGCGTCCATGGCCCCGGTGATCAGCGCCCTTGCCAGCGCACCGTGGACCGCGAAGGTCGACAGCTCGGTGAAGACGTCGGCGTACATGGCGATCTCGCTGGGCTGGGTGATGGTCAGGTAGCCGGAGACCAGCTCCACACTGACCTGGGCCTGGTCGTAGATCCAGAATCCTTCCACCGGCCATGCCTTGTCGCGGTCCGGGCGCATGGGCACCACGCCCAGGCTGACGTTCGGCAGGCGGCCCACGACCAGGAGGTGCCGCAGTTGTTCCAGCATCACCCCCCGGCCGCCGATGCCGCTGCGCAGGACGGACTCCTCGATGAGCAGCGCGAAGCGGTGGTGGCCCTGGTAGAGGATGTGCTGGCGGTCCATCCGCTCGTCGGCGGCACGCTCGACGTCGTCGGCCAGCCCGCGACGGTCGCGGATGCCCGCCAGGATCGCAGTGGTGTAGGCGCGGGTCTGGACGATGCCGGGGACGAGCCAGGAGGCATAGGCGCGAAACGCACGGGTGCGCTCGTACAACGGCCGGACGGACTCCTGGGCCTGGCGCAGGCCGGTCCGCTCCATGCGCCGCCACTCCAGGTACATGGAGTCCGCGGCGCGGTTCTTTGCGATGAGGTCGGCGGCCTGGTCCTCCGCGCCACAGGCCGCGCACCACGCACGGATGTCCGCGTCTGAGGGCGATGTCTTCGCGTTGATGATCCGCGAGGACTTCGCGCCTGACCAGCCGCACCGGGCCGCCAGCTCACCGCCTCGCAGCCCGGCGTCCAGCATCAGCTCGCGGAGCCGGGCGGCAACGGCCAGGCGGGCGGCCTGCGCGCTGGAGGAGGGTGAGGAGGGCATGTGCTGGCTGTCCGGTGCCGGCAGGGATCAGACGGTGAACTGCGCGTGGTCGATGCCGCGCTCCCACACGGCCTCGAAGGCCGAGTCGCACAGCCTGACCACCCGGGGGTCCGTCGTCGTCTCCATGTCCGGGTCCGCCCACTGGCCGTCGCCGGTGAAGTGGTTGAACAGCGCCACCTCGCCGTCGAACAGCCAGAAGTCCACCCCGGGCAGCGCCAGGTCCGTGGTCCGGCGGCGCGGCAGCCAGCGCACCAGCTCACCGGCGACGACGTTGGGATGGGTCACGTCGTACTCGTAGCGGATGTAGTCGGTGACCGGCTCGGAGACGATGCGCGCGCGGCGCATCACCACCCCGCGCCCCACCGCGCCGGCGACCGTGTCGCACCACGGACGCCACCACGAGGCCCGGTCGGCGCGGTCCAGGCGCTTGCCCTGCTGCCAGGCCAGGAAGGCGGGGTCGTCCAGCATGTACGAGTCCCGCATCTCCAGGTGGACCGCCGAGCGCTGGGCTCTGGCCAGGGCCTCAGCAAACACTGGTGTCCTCCTCGGGGTTGTCGTCGCTCCCGGGGGCGGCGCGGGGGATGAACTGGATCATGTTCTCGGGGAGCCGGACGATGGTCTCGTGGTCGGGGACGTCCGTGGTGTGGCCCGGCACCGAGCCGACCTCCTGGCATCCCCTCACCTCCGCCTCGCTCGCCTTGTAGGACTGGATCAGCAGGTCGCCGGTCTCCTGGTCCCGCCAGATGGTCGGCGACCCGTTGTCCGGGGTGTTCGGGTAGATCCCCAGAAACTCTATGGCCACGATGTCCTCCCGTACCAAGTCAGTTGCGTGGTCTTGCACACCGATGGCACCGGTTGCTGATTCTCAGTCAACCGCGCTAAGCACACGGTGAGGGCGGTGAGGTCGTGGCTGGACGTTGAAAGCCCTGATTTTCTGGGAAAAGGCCCCGCATGGACGCCGTCCGGACCCCGAACGCCGGTTTCATCGCGCTGGTCGAGGAGACCGGCTGGACCTACTCCCAGTTCGCCCGCAGGGTGAACAGCCTGGGCACCCGGTGCGGCCTGGCACTGAAGTACGACGACTCGGCGGTCTCGCACTGGCTGAACGACGGAGCGCTGCCCCGCGCGAAGGTACGGCCGCTGATCCTCGAAGTGCTGTCGCGCAGGCTGGCCAGGCCGGTCACGGCAGCCCAAGCCGGGTTGGGACCAACCGCTGACGTACCCGGATCGGGTGCGGATACCTTGGCGTCGAGGCTGATCGACTTGGGGAGCGCTGACTTGGACCCATCGCGGCGGACCTTACTGGCGGCCGGGCTGTACTCGGCGGTGCCGGCGATTCCGGGCTGGCAGGACCACGTGGGCAGGTTCGAGCTGCTGCGGACGAACCCGCGGCTGCGGATCGGCCGGCCGGAAGTGGAGTCGGTCGTAGCGATGACCGAGCACATCAGCGACCTCGACGACCAGTTCGGCGGGCGGATGGCCCGGCCGCTGGCGTCCGCGTTCCTGGTCACCACCATCGCCCCGTACCTGGAGGCTCAGGCGAGCGAGCCCGTGCGGCGCGCGATGCTCTCCGCCGCCGCCGACCACTGCTACCTCACCGGGTACATGGCGATGGACGAGAGAGCCGACGGGCTCGCGCAGCAGTACTACATCAAGGCCCTGGAACTGGCCAACACGGCAGCGGACCACCTGACGTACTGCACCACGCTGCGGGGGATGAGCGTGCAGGCCGTGGACCTCGGGCACGGGCAGCAGGCGCTACGGCTGGCCGACGCCGCCGCGGCAGCCTCCCGGCAGGCCGGTCCTCGGATGCTGGCGTTCCTCGCCGGGCAGCAGGCCCACGCCGCCGCCCAGACCGGCGACCGGGCCGGGGCGCTCCTTCGCATGAGGGAGGCGGAGTCGGCGATGGAGAAGGCGGAGTCCCGCGCGACAGCGTTCGGGTCCTACGACCCCTCCTCGCTCAACTACCACGTCGGCCAGGTGCGATACGAGCTGGGCGACCTGGCCGGTGCCATCGGTTCGTTCGAGGAGTCCGACCGGCTCCGCGAACCGGTGTTCCGTCGCACGCGGGTGCGGTACAACGCCATGCTCGCCGAGAAGCAGTTGCAGGCCGGCCGCCTCGAGGAGGCGTGCGTGAACTGGCACCGGGTCCTGGACGACTACCCGCACGTGCAATCCGGCCGCTGCGATGACCGCTTCGCCACCATGATGGGCAGCATCCGTCCCTACCTGCGGAACTCGCGGGCCCATGAACTGTACGAGCGAGCCCGCCCCATGGCGCGCGGGGCATCCTGAGCCATCGGGGCGGGGAGCGCTGAAGTTCGTTGTCGGGGTGGGCATGGGTGGGGTTGTTGCGGGCATGCGCCTGTTCGACAAAGGAGGAAGACAATGGGTGCTCTGCTGCTGGTTCTTCTGCTCGCCCTGATCCTGGGCGGTGCGGGTTTCGCCATTCATATTCTGTGGTGGGTGGCCATCGTGGTGCTGGTGCTGTGGGCTCTCGGGTTCGTTTTCCGTGGCTCGGGCGGCGGTCGCTGGTACCGCTGGTAATCAGCTGACGGCGTGTCAAGGGGGCCATCCAGTGGATGGCCCCCTTGGCGTGCCGTCCTCGGGGTAGGCGGTAGGTGTGCGGTCGGCGGGCCGGTGACACCCACACCCTCCTCCCCCGCCGACCGCACCCGGCTCCGCGTCGGCCGACACCTGCGCGCCGACACCTGCGCGCGCCTGCCCCGGGAGGAGCCGATCGGCGCCGCCGCCGCAGTAGGGTCCGCTGTGTGAACCGCACACCTGACATGGCCAGGGCCCTGGGGCTGGAGCCGCACCCGGAAGGCGGCTGGTACCGCCGCAGCTACACCTCCCCCGTGAGCGTGCCCCACCCCGTCAGCGGCGGCCCGCGCCCGACGGCCACCCTGATCTACTACCTGCTGTGCCCCGGCGAGGAGTCGCGGTGGCACCGGGTGGCGTCCGACGAGGTCTGGCTGTGGCGGCACGGCGGCCCGCTGACCGTCACCACCACCCCGCCCGGGCGGCGCCCCGGCGTCGAGCAGACCGTCGTTCTGGGCGCGGACACCGGCAGCGGGCAGCAGCTCCAGGCCCTGGTACCGGCCGGCCACTGGCAGCGCGCCGAGGCCGGGGACGCCGAAACCCTGGTCACCTGCATGGTCACGCCGGGCTTCGACTTCGCCGACTTCCACCTGCTCCCCGAAGCCGAAACGCCCTGAGGGCGCCGCCCCTGGCGATGCCCGCGGTCACCGCCGCAGCAGCGCGGCCAGGACCGGGAGGGCGAGGAGGGCGCTCAGGGAGAGGAAGACCGTCCGGTCGAACCACAGGACGGCGACGAACTCGCGCAGAGCCGCCGCCAGCCAGTACGAGGGCGCGGTCCAGGCTCCGGCGGCGCTCCCCCGGACGCCCAGGCGCCGCATCAGCAGGGCGGTGCGGAAGGCGTGGAAGTCGCTGGTGATCACGGTGCAGTGATAGCCGGGGTCCGCGCTGCTCATGATCCGGGCGCTGTTGGCGAGGTTCTCCTCGGTGTTGCGGGAGCGGTCCTCACGACGGATGCGGTCGGCGGGCACGCCCCGGGCGGTGAGATAGGCCGCCATCGCCTCGGCCTCGGAGCGCTCCTCGTCCGCTCCCTGTCCTCCGGAGGTGATCAGGATCGGGTGGCGGCCGCGGGCGAGCTGGGCCCGGTACACGGCCAGGCCGCGGTCCAGCCGCCCGGCGAGCAGGGGGGAGACTTCGCCGTCGACCAGTCCGGCCCCGAGGACCACGACGAAGTCGGCGGACCGGCGTGGCTTCAGGCGTCCGCCCAGCACGGCGTGACTCAGGAACAGGGCGAAGAGCAGGGCCAGGTAGGCGGCCGACGCGTCCAGTACGAGGCAGACCCCCGCGAGCGTACGGCCGCCCGAGCAGCAGGCGGTCAGCACGGTCAGCACGGCGAGCGCGGCCAGGCCGGTTCCGGCCGCGAGGGCGGCCAGCTGGGGCGGCGCGGCGCCCTGCGAGCGGATCAGCAGCACGCCGTCCGCCACCAGCACGGCCGCCAGCGCGACCACCCCGAGGACCGCCGGAACCGCCAGGGCCACGGCGGCGGCGGTCCACCACGGACCGTGCGGCGCCCCCAGCCGGGACAGCACCGCTGCCCCGAGTGAAGCCGCCGACAGTGCGGTCAGCACCGAGCGGCGGAACGGCTGGCCGACGCACAGGGCGCCCACTGCGCACGCCAGGGCGAAACCCCCGGCGATGAGACCCTGCAGCACTGTCTGCCCCCTTGACCTTCGAAGCGTCCCGACGGTGTTGCCGGAGCTGGATCACCCCTGCCCGCATACGCGGAGCGCAACACCGGCCGCGGCGCCGGAGGGCGAGCCGGCGGTCAGCGCCGTCCGAACAGCCAGTAGACGAGCGAGTTGCCGGGGTTGAGCAGCACGAATCCGCGCCACAGCTTCTTGCTGCCGCGCACCTGGTCGTCGGACCGCCTGGCCAGGTCGCGCCAGGCCAGGCCCGCGGAGACCACCTGGACCGGCACGAGAACCGCTGCGAGCAGCTTCTTCCGCTGAGGCGTCATGATCCGGGTCCACGCTTCCTTGGTCGGGGCCGAGCCGGTACGGGGACAGTCTCCCCCACGCGCGGCGTACGGGCACGGCGGCACGAGCCGGACCGCGGTGGACGGCTAGGCAGGGGTCGTCGCCGGGCTGCCTGCCTCGACCCGCTTCCGCAGGGCCTCGTTGAGCCGCTCGAAGTCCTTGCGGACGGCCCGCAGAGGCGTGCCCAGGAGCGTGGTGAGCAGTCCGGTGAAAACCTCGCTCTGTTTCAGCAGCGTTCCCCGGTCATTGGCTTCCAATACGAATCTGTGTGTGCCGTCCATGATGCCCGGCGCCAGCAGCATTCCCCGCCAGCACAACTCGCGGCCCGGCTCGACGGTGAGGACCACCGGTTTGAAGGAGAGCGAAGGGGCGTTCTCGGGGTGGATGCGGCAGTTGAGCTTTCCGCCGACGACCAGTTCGCCGGTCGCCTTCCGGATGAAGGGATTCCACTGCGGGTAGCCGGGCAGGTCGGCGAGGACGGCCCAGACCGCCTCGGGCGGGCCCGTGATCTGGATCGAAGCGGCTATCTCGAGCATGGCGGCCGGAGTCCTTTCCGTACGGGGGCCGATCGGCGGCCCGAGTGCCGTGGACGGCCCGGTGACCGGGGCGAGCGGACGGGCGGGCCGATCATGCCCGCAGGGGTTCGCAAAGCCCTGGAGGCCCTCTCGACCGTGCTCCGCCGCCGCTCAGCGGCTTCCCGCAGCGGAAAGCACATCATTCTCCTACGTTCCAAAATCGTCCCGGAAACCGGTCGCGGAGCGTCACCCGCAGAGCGGGCCGGGCCCGGCCCGTCACTGCCCGCGTTCGCCGGTAGGAGCGACATTCGAAGGAACACTCGCTTGCACGCTCGAACACTCCTCACCTTCGGATACCATCCCGCTAGGCGCTGACCCCGGCGCTGCATTCGATCCGGCAACAGAGGCACAGCGAATCGTCTCGGGGGAGTCGTTGATCCGAATCTTGATGGCCGAAGACATGCATATGGTCCGGGGAGCATTAGTGGCGCTCTTGCGGCTGGAGGACGACTTCGACGTCGTGGCCGAGGTCGAACGCGGCGACGCGATCCTGCCCAGCTGCCATGAGCACAGACCGGATGTCGCCATCATCGACATCAGTCTGCCCGGGCTCGACGGGCTGAGCGCAGCCGCGCTCATCCATGAGCAGCTCCCCCAGTGCCGCACGCTCATCCTCACCAGCCTGGGGCACCCCGGCACCCTGCGCCGGGCGCTCTCCGCCCGGGTGTCGGGCTTCATCCTCAAGGACGCCCCGCCGGCCCTGCTGAGCGACGCCGTGCGCAAGGTCAACGCCGGGGAGCGGGTGCTCGACCCGCAGCTGGCGCTGTCGGCCCTGGACTACCTGGAGAGCCCGCTGACGGACCGTGAGGAGGAGGTGCTGCGGATGGCGGCCGAGGGCGCGTCCGCCGTGGAGATCGCCGCCAGCCTGTTCCTCTCGCTCGGCACCGTGCGCAACTACCTGACGACGATCGTCAGCAAGCTCAACGCCAGGAACCGGGTGGACGCGATCCGCATCGCCCGGCAGTCGGGCCTGGTCCCGTAGCCGGACGGCGCTGGGGGTGGGCGGCTTCAGTCGTGCCGGGCGGCGGCGTCGCGGCCGTCCGGGCCGGGGGCGTCCGTGCCGGCGGGCAGGCGGATCCCGGCCGACAGCACGAACCAGCCCGCCTCGTCCACCCCCCAGGTCAGCCAGCCGCCGATCTCGGTGAGGCGGACGGTGAGATTGGCCAGCCCGTTGCCGTCCCGGTCCGTTCCGGAGGCCCTGGATCCGGGGACCAGGCCGTCGTTGGCGATGGTGAGCAGGATGCGGTCCTCCTCGCCCAGGCAGGAGATCCGGCAGCGCTCGGCCTTGCTGTGCCGCAGCAGGTTGGTGACCGCCTCGCGCAGGACCGTGGCCAGGACCGTGTCGATGGGGCCCTTGGGCGGGACGACGGCCAGGTCGACGGCGGCGTGGATCTCCGCGGCCTCCAGCACCGACCGGGCCGACACCATCTCGTCGCCGAGGGACATGGTCCGGTAGCCACGGGCCACGACGCGGACGTCGGCCAGCGCCTGGCGGGAGATCTCCACCACGCCGCCCAGCTCCTCCAGCGCCTGTTCCGGGCTGCTGATGACCAGCCGCCTGGTGAGCTCGCTCTTGAGGGCGATCGCGGAGAGGCTGTAGCCGAGCAGGTCGTGCAGGTCGCGGGAGAAGCGCAGCCGCTCCCGGGTGACCGCCATCCGGGCCAGCTGGAGGCGCGTCGACTCCACCTGCGCCACCAGCTGGGCGAGCCGGGTGAGGCCGAAGACGATCAGGCTGGTGATGGTGGTGGAGAGCAGGATGTAGACGCACTCCAGGAACGGCCACCCCTCCAGCGGGCCGCTCACTGCCGCGGACACGGCCACGCCGCCGAACACGCACCAGCCCAGGGTCGGGGACAGCAGCAGCAGGCCGGAGGCGCCGAGGAAGCCGGCCATGCCGCCCCAGGTGATGCCGAAGCCCAGCGGCAGGTAGGTGAGCACGGCCTGGAGCAGCAGGCTCCACGGGGCCAGCCGGTGCCGGATCGCCACCAACCGGTCGTAGGAGTGCACCAGTTGGAGCGCGGCCACGCCCACGAAGCAGGCGCTGCCGACCATCAGCTGCCGCCGGTCCAGGCCGTCGGTGCCGATGTCGGTGAACCCCATCACCATGTAGCCGATGACCACCGCGAGGACGATGCTGCTGGCCAGCCGGGGCGCCGGGGCGCGGCGCCCGAGAGCGCCGACCAGCGCGGCGCTCTCCTCCTCGAATGTGCCGTGGCGCAGTGCGTTCTGATCCACGGGCCGTTCCATCGGATGCTCCATGGCTCTGGTCACGAACAGTTCCCCCTGAACCTCAATCGTGTCAGGGGAAGCGTACGCGGGGGCTCCACCGGGGGCGAGACCCTGGCGGATCGGCGTCGTCAGACGAACAGCGGGACGGGGTTGAGCTCCGCATATGCCGTTGGTTCCGGAACCCGCCCGAGCCGGACCGGTACGTCGAACAGCCTGCCGGGGGCGAATCTGGCCCAGAAGTGGCGCAGCCCGGGAACGATCACCTTCACCACCGGGAGGCCGATGTCCGGCCGGGTCTGGTCGAGCAGCAGCAGTTCCATGCCGCGTTCGTCCAGCAGCCGGGTGATGTCGGCGAGGTCCTCGTTGAAGTCGGAGCGCCCGTGGTAGGCGAAGTCCTCCGGGCGCCGGGCCGCCGAGCAGGCGGGGACCAGGTACGGCTGGTTGTGCACGGTCGCCCGCTGCCACCAGTCGAGCACCTCCGGCTCGTCGACGTGGTACCCGCCGCCGCCGGGGAGCGCGTCCACGGCGGCCGGCAGCAGTTGGTTCATCTCGGTCAGCGCGCGGCGCAGGGCGATCCGGGGGTCGAGGTGGGCGCCGAAGCCGAACATGATGTCCTGCGCCGCCTTGTCGGTGCGCCGGGAGAGCGCCACGAAGACCGGGATGCCCAGGTCCGAGGTGAGGTCCAGGGCCCAGACGTGCCGGTGCAGCCGCTGGTAGCCGACCAGCAGGTCGTCGGTCCAGGGGTCGGCGAAGGCGTCCAGGCTGACGGCGGGCTGGCGGGTGCGGTTGTACCACCACAGGGCGACGGCATCGCGTTCGACCAGTTCCAGGAAGCCCTGCAGCACCGCGTCCTCGAGGCAGCTGCCGGCGGCGTTCCCGTTGGAGCAGGCGCGCAGCGAGCGCCGCCCGGCGACCGGTTCGATCGTGCTGTCGGACTGGTTGAAGTACAGCATGCCGGTCGGGAGCAGCCGCTGGCGCTTCTCGGTGAGCGACCAGACCGGGGTCCAGTCGACGGCGGCGTTCTCGTCGAAGGGCTCGGGGACGAACTGGAGGGCGTTGTGCGACGCGTTCCAGCGGTCGCGGTCGCGGTACTGGCGGGGGTCGAACAGCTGGCAGGTGTCCGGGTGGACGGCCTCGTCGCCCAGGCCGCGCAGGCTGTCCCGGATCCGCAGCTCGTCCCCCTGCAGGGTGCCGGAGTAGCGTTCGAGCGCCTCGCACAGGGCGCCGACCTCGGCGTCCAGCGGCGTGGTCCCCTTGCCTCCGGAGACCTGCCGCAGTCCAGCCCGGAGCTGCCGGAGGTTGGCGCCGCCGACGGCGTGGTTGCGGCCGGACACGTAGCAGTCGAAGAACGGGGGCGCGTGCGGGTCGCGCTGGATGCTGCTGACCACGCCGGTCACCGGGCTGACCAGGTGGCCGAAGCGGTCCAGCGTCTCCTTCGCCGAGCACGCGCGGTGCCCGCCGACGCGCGAGCCCTTGGCGCGTGAGCCCAGCTGCACCGGGCGGCGCAGCTGGGCGGCGGTCAGTCCGGGGTCGCCGCACTCGGCGCACTGCGGGCGCCGGTGCAGCGGATGGTGCCTGCTCTCCAGGGTCAGCGTGTCCAGCGCCATGACCGCGCACTGGCCCTGGTGGCGGTACCCGGCGAGCCACTTCACCGCCTCCAGGACGACCAGCTGGGCGCCTGCGGCGCAGCCGGAGCGCAGGTGGGTGGCGGGGCGCGGCACCGGGCCCCGCAGGCCGAGGGCCCGCTGCACCGGGATCTCCGACGCGCGCTGGCCGCGCAGCCGGTGGGCCAGGCAGGACCAGCACGGCCCGGCGCCCGGCTGGAACACCGGGCCGACCCAGACGCTCGCCCCGCTGGGCCGGGCGAGCAGCCAGGGGCGCCCCTGCGCCCGCCGCCGGGCGTCGAACTCCCGCAGCTCGGGATCGAGGTAGTCGTCGCAGAGCACCACCGCGAGTTCGGCGCCCGCGTCGCCGGGCACCGGGGTCACGCCGTTGGCCCGGAAGGCGCTCTCCACCTCGTCCGCCGGGACTCCGCCCAGCGCCGTCAGCTCCACCCGGGCCGAGGCCAGCCGTTCGAGGGCCTCTCCCGCGTCGAGCCCGGCGAGGTCCCAGTACGCCTGGGCGGGGTCGGCGGTCCTCGTCCTGCGGTAGCCGACCAGGCCCTCCCGGGCCAGTCGGCCGATCAGCCGGCCGGTCTGCTCGGCCGGGAGGACGGACGCGGTCTGGTGGAGCACCGCGGTCAGGTCGCGGGTGCCGTCCAGCAGCGGCGCGAGCGCCTCGATCCCGCTGCCTTCGAGCGCGGTCACGCCCCGGTCGGAGATGAGGTAGGTCGCGTCACCCGTGACCGACTCGACCCGCAGGTGGCTGCGGAAGCCCAGCAGCCGCCGGCCCTCGGGTTCCACGTCGAGGGCCGGCTCCTCCTGGAACGGGTCGGTCATGCGTGGACCAGCTGTTCTTCCAGCCGGACCGCCGCCGGGGCGTCGTCGGCGATGGTGACCTGGCACCAGCCGAGGACGGCGGAGGACCGGTCGAGGTCCTCGATGAGCAGGTCCGCGGCGGCGCCCTCGGTCAGCGCGAAGGGCTGCTCGCCGGCTTCGAGGACCACCCCCAGCTCGGCCAGGACTCCCCGGGGATCGGCCCGGTAGCGGTCGGCCAGCAGGGGTTCGAGGCAGCTGCGGGCGATGAGTTCGGCACGCCACAGGTCACGGGGCAGCACGGTTCCGTTCACGTGAACCTCCACAGAGCGAGCAAGCACTGATGACAGGACAGGTTCTGGTGCGGCTGTGCAGGCGATGCACGTAGGATTCTCCGGCGCGGACGACGGCATGACCAGTGAACTTGTCATGCCCGGTCCGTGAGAATCTCACGAACACCCGCACCCTGTCGTCAGTACTCCGATCCTGCCCCGAAAAGCCCGGCACTGCCCGGTTCCGGGCTCCTGGGCGACGGTGCCGTCAGGCGGCGGCCGAGGGGGCACGCGTGCTCGGCGACGACAGGTTGCGGTGGATCTCGAGCGTGGCGTCGGAACGGTTCAGCGTGATGTAGTGCAGTCCGGGGACGCCCTCGGCGAGCAGCCGCTCGGCCAGCACGGTGGCGTGGTGCACCCCGATGCGGTGGCCGTCGTCCGGGCTCGCCTCCGCCAACTCCCGTGCCAGGTCGGCCGGGAAGGCGGCATTGCTCAGTTCGGCGAAGCGCTGGATCTGCCGGTGGTGGGTGGCGGGCATGATGGCCGGGATGATCGGCGTGTCGCATCCGGCGGCGGCCACCCGGTCGCGCAGCCGCAGGTAGTCCTCGGGCCGGAAGAACATCTGGGTGACGGCGTAGTCCGCGCCGGCCCGGCACTTGGCCACGAAGTGGCGGATGTCGCTCTCCCAGTCGGGCGAGCGCGGATGCCGCTCGGGGAAGGCCGCGACGCCGACGCTGAAGTCCCCCAGCTCCCGTACCAGGCGCACGAGTTGGTCGGCCTGGTCGAACCCCTCCGGATGGGCCTGCCAGGGGCCCTGCGGGTCGCCGGGCGGGTCGCCGCGCAGGGCGAGCACGTCCCGGATCCCGGCGTCGGCGTACTGGCCGACGATCCGGCGGAGTTCGGCCACCGAGTGCCCGACCGCGGTGAGGTGGGCCACCGGCCGCAGGCTCGTGTGGGTGGCGATGCGGTGGGTCATGGCGATGGTCCGGTCGCGCGAGGAACCGCCGGCCCCGTAGGTGACCGAGACGAAGGTCGGGGCGACCGACTCCACCCGGCGGATTGAGTCCCACAGCGTCCGCTCCCCCGCGTCGGTCCTGGCCGGGAAGAACTCGAAGGAGTAGGAGGTCCGGCCGCGTGCGAGCAGTGCGGCCACGTCGAGCCGTTGGGGGCCATCACAGCCCTCCCTTCCTCATCTGGCTTTTGGAGTGGGCGGCTCCGGGGTGGAGCGGGAGCCCCTCGCAGGGCTCCGCCCCGGCGCGCCGACGGGTCAGGGCGTGCCGGGGCTCAGGAACCGCCGCCCACGGCCGGGTCGGCCCCGGCCGGGTCGACCAGTTCCTCGGTGTCCACGTGGCCCAGCTCCGGGCGCGGGGCCAGCGGGGACAGGTGGAACACGCAGTGCGCCTGCTCGGTACCGGCGTTGACCAGCCGGTGGTCCACCCCGATCGGGATGAACACGGACGATCCCGGCACCAGCCGGACCACCTGGCCGTCGAGGGTGATCTCCAGCTCGCCGGCGACGACGTGCAGGAACTCCTCGGAGTACGGGTGGTAGTGGCGGGTGACGAACTCCCCGGGGCCGAGGTACAGGACCCCGCCGAAGCCGGAGCCGCAGCCCACGGTGACCGGGCTGAGGGTGACCCGGATGTCGCCGCCGCGCTTGCGGTTGGGCACGGCATCCGACGCGGACCGGCTGAGCGAGGCCGCGTCCTTGACGTGCTGCGGTGCGGTCGTCACCGGATCCTCCCCTCCTGCGGCGTCCACACGTAGAACGGCGAGGCCATGGCGTCCTTGGGTTCCTTCCAGTTCGGGTCGTACGGGGAGACCCAGTCGGTCAGGCTGGTGTTGATGTGGTTGTACAGGGGGTGGCTGCGGGCCTTGTACAGGTTGGGCGTGATGTCCTGCTCGGCCTCGACCAGGTGGAAGTAGAGGTCGTGGAAGGCGAACAGGGTCCGCCGGGAGACCCCGATCATGTGCGGCAGGTCCGTCGAGTCCGACTCCTCGAAGATCTTGGCGATGGGTTCGGCGTTCCGGGGGTCTTCCATCCTTGCGACGATGAGCGTCCTGTGCACCGATGCCTCCTGGGGATCCGTGTCGAGTCGACGGCGGAACGTTCCCCGACCCGGCTCGAGCACCACTTGACGGTGCGTCCACCCCGGAGGTCCAGCCGGTCTCAAGCCCGGTCCGAGTCGCCCGGCGACGATGGAGCCACAGGGCGGGCCACGCGGCCGACCGGGCCCTCCGCACGCCTCCGACCTGACCGTCCTTCCCGGGAGTCCTCATGCCGTTCGCCGCACTCACCTATGACATCAAGGCCGGTTACGAGAAGGAGCTGACCGAGATCTTCAACGGGTTCAAGCGCGTCGGCTCCCCCGCCGTCGGCGGCGACCAGGAGAAGCCGACCACGCGAATCCTGGCGACCGCGGTCTTCCTCCGCGAGACCACCATGGTCCGGGTCATCGAGTACGAGGGCGACCTGCAGGAGATCGCCCGACACATGGCGTCGCAGCCCGGTGTGCAGGAGGTCGAGCGCAAGCTCGTTCCCTACCTCAGCCGCCCCCGGGACACCGGCACGCCGGAGGGCTTCGTGGCGACCTTCAACCGGAGCCTGCTGCCCTGCCTGACCCAGCTCTCCGTGCGGGACTGACTGTCTGTCATATGTCCTGCCGGGGTCACTTGGTGATGTCGACTCCGGCGGACGACCCGTTGTCGTCCCCGAGGTGCAGGTGGTAGCGGCCGATACTGAGGTCCGTGCTCTTCTTCAGCGTCAGGCTGACTCCGTGGGAGCCGAAGGTGATCTCGGTGTCGTCCACCCGGTCGACGGTGAACTTCACGCCGTCCAGGGTGAAGCTGTCGCCGTCGGACAGGTCGAGGTGGCAACTGTTCGATCCGCAGCCCGCACTGGTGTGGTCCGCGCAGCCGGCGACACCGCCGCAGCCGGCCAGTAACAGGGCCAGGACCAAAACCGTTCGCCGCATGGAAATCGTCTCCTTCGCCGAGTCGGCCCCGCGACCGCAGTCGCGGGGCCGACCCCTGTGTGATGGGGCGTCAGTGCCGTTGCCGGGCAGCCGCGTTGCTACCCGTATCGGCCGCGGGCGCGGTCCGACTCAGCCCGCCCTGAGCATCCGCAACGGTCCCACGCCGGCGGCCTCGCGCTCCAGTTCGGGATCGTCGCAGAGCATGGCCCGCTGGAGCTCCTGGATCCCCGGCGAGGGGTCCAGCCCCAACTCCCGGCTGAGCGTCGTGCGGAGCCTGTGGTACGTCTCCAGCGCGCTGCCGCGGCGGCCGGAGCGGTACAGCGCCAGCATCAGCTGGGCCTGCAGCCGCTCGTAGGTGGGGTACTGGACGGCGAGCCCGGCGAGCTCACCGAGGATCTCGTGGTGCCGCCCCAGGTTGAGGTCGGCCTCGATGCGCTGTCCGAGGATGCTCATCCGGCACTCCTCCAGGCGCATCACCTCCACTTCGAGCAGCGGCCCGACCTGCACGTCGACCAGCGTGGGCCCGCGCCACAGGGCCAGCGCCTGACGGAACCGGGCCGCTGCGGCGGCGTGGTCGCCGGCCTCCAGGAACCGGTGGCCGGCGCCGGCCAGGCGATCCGCCTCCAGCGCGTCCATCATCCCGCCCTGGGTGTCCAGCAGGTAGCCGCCGGCCTTGGTGACCAGCACGCTCTTGGCCCCCCAGGGGAGGCCCTCCTGGGAGCTGCCGGCCAGTGCCGCGTTGATCATGTTGCGGATCTGCAGGATGTAGGTCTGCAGTGTCGTCTGCACGCTCCGGGGCGGGTGGCCGCCCCAGAGCTCCTCGATGAGCGCCGCCACCGACACCACCCGGTCCGGGTGCAGCGCGAGCAGCGCAAGCAGCTTGCGCGGTTTGATGGCGGTGGGAACCACGGAGATGCCCGCCTGCGTGACTCTGCAGGGGCCGAGTACACCGATGTCCATGAGTTGGGGCTCCTTCCGAGCGGAAGTAGAGGGGAGCCGGCGCGGACCGCTCGCCAGGTTAAGCGGCGAGCTGGTCGGGGATGGTGGGTCCGCAGCGGGCGCGAAGGCCCGGCTGCATGGCTGGCAACCCGCTCATCCGTGCCTTCCTGCGCTCCCGGGCCTCGTGCCCGCCTCCCCAAGATGACGGGATCGTCCACAGAAACCCTGGAAGGCCACTGGACACGGCCTCGAACGCGGCCGGGACCGGCGGCCCGGCACCCTCTTCCGCACCCCGGCGACCTCTTCCACGCCCCGGCGACCTCTTCCGCACCCCGCCCCGGCCGGTGCGCCCCGCGCGGCGGTCAGCGGGGCAGGCCGAGCCCCACGGCCGGCGCCGGGGACCGCCCCGCCTGCGACAGGTGGTGCAGCCCCCGCTCGTGCACCGGGTCCAGCTCCGGGTCGGCCGACAGGATCGCCTGCTGGAGCCGCTGCACGCGTCCCGAGGGCTCCAGGCCCAACTCGTCGACCAGGGAGGAGCGCAGCTTCCGGAACGCCTCCAGCGCCTGCCCGGAGCGGCCGCAGCGGTGCAGGGCGAGCATGAACTGCGCGTGGAAGTTCTCGTGCAGGGGGTGCTGCGCGGTCAGCCCGGCCAGCTCGCTGAGCACCTCGTGGTGGTACTGGAGCCTCAGGTCGGCGTCGATCCGGCGCTCCAGGGCCGCGATCCGGCTCTCGTGCAGGCGCATCGTCTCGACCTCCAGCAGCCGCCCCTGCGGCAGGTCGACCAGGGCCGGACCGCGCCACAGCGCCAGCGCCTCGCCCAGGAGGTCGGACGCCTGCCGGGGGTCGGCGTCGAAGGCCGCGTAGCCCCGGCTGACCATCAGGTCGAAGCGTCGGGCGTCGACCTCGCCGGGCTCGGCCAGCAGCAGGTACCCGCTGTTCCTGGTCACCAGGACGTCCTTGGCGGCCCGCGGCGAGTCGGACAGCGCCAGCGCCAGCTTGCGGCGCAACTGCATGATGTAGGTCTGCAGCGTGGTCGGGGCACTGCGGGGGAGGTCGAGCCCCCACAGCTCCTCCATCATCGAGGCCACGGTGACCATCCGGCCGGCGTTCAGGGCCAGCAGTGCCAGGATCTGCCGGGGTTTCCCCGCGCTGGGCACGATGGAGACGCCCGTCTCGGAGGCCGTGAGCGGTCCCAAGAGATTGATGTCCATGTCGACCGCCCTCTCCTCGCCGCACCCCCAGGACCGGGCAACGGAGCCTTGATTAGAGGGTGGCCCGGCCGGGCGCCGCGGAACAGTGAGAAACTCACGAAGATCAGCGGATTTCTTCAGCCGTCGCCGCCACCAGCAGGCTGACCTCCGGGTTGACCACCTCGTACAGCGGCTGCAGCCGGTTGGCCAGGAACAGCCGGCGCATGGCCTCCCGCCGGAGCTTGCCGCTGGTGGTGCGTCGGACGGTCCCCGGCCGGACCAGGACCACGTTCTGCACCGCGAGCTCGAACTCCTGCGAGAGGCACCGCTGGACCGCCGCGACCAGCTCCGGCAGGTCGGCGTCGAAGGAGGAGCCGGAGCGGACCTCCTGGACGACGACCACCTGGTCGCTCTCCGCCTCCAGCGCGAACACCGCGGCGGAGCTGAACAGGACGCTCACCTTCTGCAGCGTGCGCTCCACGTCCTGCGGGTGGAGGTTGCGGCCGGCCACGATCACCAGGTCCTTCAGCCGGCCGGTGACGAACAGCTCGCCGTCCGCCAGCACGCCGAGGTCGCCGGTGCGCAGGTAGCCCGGCTCCCCGTCGGCGGTGACGGCCCGGAAGGTGCGCTCGGTGTCCGCCGGCCGGTTCCAGTAGCCCGCCGCGACGGCGGAGCCCCGCACCCAGATCTCGCCCACCGCGCCCGGCGGCAGCGCCGTGCGGGTCTCCGGGTCGACGATGAGGATGTCGAGGTCGGGCGCCGGGCCGCCGCAGCTGACCAGGGTCCGGCCGCGCGCGGCGGGCCCGGCCTCGGCCAGCCGGTTCTGCTCCAGCGCCTCGACGTCCACGCTCATCCTGCGCGGCGGTGTGCCCGGGCTCCCGCCGGCCACCAGCAGCGTCGCCTCGGCCAGCCCGTAGCAGGGCCTGAGGGCCCCGGCGGCGAACCCGGCCGGGGCGAACTTCGCCGCGAAGTCCCGCAGCGTCTGCTCCCGGACCGGCTCCGCGCCGTCCACCGCGACCGCCCAGCGGGAGAGGTCCAGGCTGCGGGCCTCCTCGTCGGCGATCCGCTGGACGCACAGCTCGTAGCCGAGGTTGGGGCCGCCGCCGACGGTCACCTGGTAGTCCTCGATCATCTGCAGCCACCGCAGCGGATGCCGGACGAACGAGGAGGGCTCCATCATCACCCCGCTCGCGCCCAGCCACAGCGGGTGCAGTAACTGGCCGACCAGCCCCATGTCGTGGTGCAGCGGCAGCCAGCCGCCGATCCGGGAGTCCGGGCCGGTGCCCAGCGCCTGCTGGATCATCCGCTGGTTGGCCAGCAGGTTGCGGTGCGAGACCATCACGCCCTTGGGGTCGCCGGTCGACCCGGAGGTGTACTGCAGCAGGGCGATGTCCTGCGGTGCGATGTCCGGCATGCGCCAGTCGTCCGGGTCGGCGAGATCCGGCTTGTCGGCCGCCAGGCACACCACGTCGCCGTGGCCCGACCCGGCGAGCAGCTGGGAGAGCGCCGGCGCGTGCACCGCGTCGCTGAGGACCAGCTTGGCCGCGGTGTCCCGGAGGATGCCGACCATCCGCTCGGTGCGGTGCCGGGAGCCTCCGGACGGCGGCACCGGCACGGCCACCGCACCGGCGTAGAGGCAGCCCAGGAAGGAGGCGGCGAACAGCCAGCCCCGGTCCTGGGCGATCAGCACCCGTTCGCCCGCGGCGCCGTGCTCGCGCAGCCACACGGCCAGCCGCCGGGCCTCGCGGGACAGCTCGGCGTAGCTGAGCGTGTCCAACTCGCCCACGCCGTCCCGTGAGTGGCGGAGGAACAGCAGGACGTCGTGGTCCGGGCGCTCCGCGGCCCGTGCCTCGAGAAGTTGCGTGAAGTCACCGTGTCCGGCCAAGGCTGCCCCCTCGTTCAGTTACCTGCCATCCCGACTGCTGTAGCCGCGACGCTAGGGCACAGCAGGGGCAGATCACCTCGAACGGGGCTCGAACAGGCGGGGCAGGCCCGTACGCGCGCTCAGTCCACCGGGGCGGCGGGGTCCATCTGCCGCAGCACCTGCCGCTCGAACTCGCTGAGCAGGAGGTCCGGGCAGAGCCGCTCCGGATGCCCGGGCGGCAGGTCGGCCAGCGGGCCCCCGGCCGCGACGCGCCGGGCGCGCGGCGGCGCCGGGTACAGGTGCTCCGCCACCCCCAGCGGGCCGCCCTGCACATAGGCGCCCATCGGCGCGAAGAGCTGGCCGTAGACGGCGAAGCTGCGCAGCGTGGGGTAGAAGACGTACCTGATGAAGCCTCGAGCGAGTCTGCGCATGGGTTCCTCCACTGCACCTCCGCGTCCCGTGTGCGGGCTGCGTCCCATGCTGGGGGCGCCCACTCGAGGCCCGCTCCAGCTCGGCTCAGGACTCCGTCAGGACGGCGGGGCGGACCTGGGGCCGGACCCGGGCGGGGTGGACCCGGGATCGAGCGCCGCCCGAGCCGTCGCGCCGAGGCTGCCCGCATGCCGCGCCCGTCGAGCAACTCCCCGTCGCACCCGCCCTCCTCAGACACGGCCCCCGCCGCCGGTGACGCCGTCCTGCCCTATCCGCCGACCCGGTACAGCGCGACCGAGGTGCCCCCGGTCTACGCCGCGCTGCGCGGCTCCTGCCCGGTCGCCCGGGTGATCCTGCCGAGCGGCGACCCCGGCTACCTGCTGAGCCGGTACGAGGACGTGCGCCGGGTCCTCGGCGACCCCGCCTTCAGCCGGGCCGCGACCGTCCTGCCCGAGGCCCCCAAGCTCACCGCCCTGCCCTTCGACGCGGGCGGCCTGTTCACCCTGGACCCGCCGGAGCACACCCGGCTGCGGGCCCTGGTCGCCCGGGAGTTCACCCCGCGCCGGGTCGACGCCCTGCGCCCGCTGGTGGCCGCCGCGGCGGACCGGCTGGTGGACGCCCTGGTCGAGGCCGGGCCGCAGGCGGACCTGATCAGCGGCTTCGCCTTCCCGCTGCCCGCGCTGGTCATCTGCGAGCTGCTGGGCGTCCCCTTCGCCTACCGCGAGCGCTTCCAGGGCTGGTCGGACGCCCTGCTCTCGCTGACCGCGCCCAGCCCGACGGCCCGCGCCGAACTCCTGGCGTACCTCGCGGCCCTGGTCCGCGCCAAGCGGCGGCAGCCGGGCGACGACCTGCTGAGCGCCCTGGCCGGATCGGACCTGGACGAGCGCGAGCTGCTGGTGATGGCCATGACCCTGCTGATCGCCGGCCACGAGACCACGGCCGGGCTGATCGGCACCTCGGTGCTGACCCTGCTGCTGCGCCCCGGCGCACTGTCGGCGCTGCCGGACGACCTCGACGGCCTGGTGGAGGAGCTGCTGCGGTACAACCCGCTGGGTGACGGCGGCCCGCTGCGGGTGACGCTGCGCGACGTGGAGGTCGGCGGAGTCGTCATCCCCCGCAACAGCGCGGTCATCGCCGCCGTCGGCTCCGCCAACCGGGACGGGCGGGTCTTCCGCTCCCCCGACTCCTTCGACCCCGCCAGGACCGGCCGACCGCACCTGGCCTTCGGCCACGGCGTCCACTACTGCCTGGGCGCCGCGCTGGCCCGCGCCGAACTCGGGATCGCCCTGACCACACTGGCCCGCCGCCTTCCCGGGCTGCGGCTCCGGGTGGCGGCGGCGGACCTGCGGATGCACAGCGGACTGCTGGTCAACCGGCTGGTCGAGCTGCCCGTCAGCTGGTGAGCCGGGCCGCCGGGGCCCGGCAGGCCTCCAGGGCGGCGCCCAGCAGCAGCCCGCGGACCCGGTCCAGGTGGGCGGGCGCCCCGTGGACGTCGTCGAACACCGTGACCTCGCCGCGGACACCGGACCGGCGCAGCAGGGCGACCTCCCCGAGCGGCACGATCTCGTCCCGGAGGCTGGCGACGTAGTGCACCGGGATGCGCAGGCGCCGCAGCTCCTCGTCGGTCAGCCCCCAGCCCCGGACGTGCCCGAAGGCCGCCGGCGGCACCACCCGGGCGGCCCGGGCCAGGCAGCCGACCGTGGTCGCCGGCACCTGGCGCTGCCAGGCCCGGTCCTCGAAGAACTGCCGCAGCGGCGCGCCCACCGTCGCCACGGCGGTGATCCGCGGGTCGTTCAGGGCGCAGCGCAGCGCCAGGTGGCCGCCGAAGCTCAGCGCGATCGCGGCGGTCCGGTGCACGTCGGCGCGGTCGGCCAGGGCGTCCAGCAGCGCGGAGAGCATCCGCGGGCTGCGCAGGTCGTAGCGCAGGGTGTTCTCCCCGACGCCGGGCAGCTCGGTGACGGCGATGGCGAGCCCGAGGTCGTCCGCGAGGGCGAGCAGCGGGGCCCACTGCTCCTTGACGCTGACGATGCCGCCCAGCACGACCAGCAGCGGACGCGGCGCCCCGGCGTCGAGCCCCGCCGTCCAGGCCGCGAACCGCCCGCCGTCGAGGGTCACCTCCAGCCGTCCGACCCGGCCCTGCTGTTCGCCGCGCCAGCGCTCGAAGGAGGCCACGCAGCGGTGCTGCGCGAGCGTCCGGGGCTCGTCGCCGGGGTAGGGGAAGCGGCCGACGGCGTAGTGGCGGCAGGCGTCGAGGTGGAGGCCGCGGGCGGCGAGCCGGTCGCCCGCGGCGTTCCAGACCCGGCCCCAGGAGCCGGGGAGTTCGCCCCACGGGTGCACGATCCGGTCCAGGATCTGCCGGGCCTGCGGGTCCTCGATGCCCTGGGCCCGGGCGTGCAGCAGCGCGAGTCCGCGCAGCTCCAGCAGTTCGCTGCCGCGGGGGGCGGCGGCGCCGGTCCGGCCTGCGGTCGCGGCCTGGGCTGTGGCCGGTGGTTCGTGGACGGTCATGGCTGGTCCTCCTCCTGGGCTGAGAGCTGATCGGCGAAGTAGACGGGCTCCAGGACCCTGCGGCGCAGCGGTGCGGCGGCGTCCAGGGCGCGGTAGACGGTGCGGCGCAGGGCGGCGGCCGGTGGCGAGGCCCAGGTGAACAGGCGCTCCTGGCGGGCCTGCAGGGCCCGGGAGCGGGCCACGGCGGGCTGCCGTCGGCGCTGGTACCCGGCGAGCGCGGCGTCCAGGGCGGCCGGGCCGCCGTCGTGCAGGGCGGCCGCGGCAAGCGGGGCGAGGGCCGCCGCGTCGGCCAGGGCGTGGTGGACGCCCTGGCCGAGGACGGGCGAGAGGGTGTGCGCCGCGTCGCCGAGCAGCACCAGGCCGGGCTGCCACCAGGTGGGTACGACGGTGCTGAAGATGTCCAGCAGGGCGGTGTCGGACCAGTCCCCGATCTGCTGCCCGGCCACCCCGGACAGCTCGGGAGCGAGCTGGTCCAGCCGTTCCAGCAGGGCCGCGACGCCCTGGGCGCGCAGCTCCCGCAGGCCGCCCTTGGGCAGGTTGAAGCCGACCCGCACGGTTCCGCCGGAGTCGGGCAGCAGCACCGCGTGCCGGTCGCCGCGGATCCGGATCCGGTAGGCCGGCTCGCTCCAGACCTGGGGCAGCCTCAGCCAGAGCACGTCCCGCCGCAGCGGCGTGGTGGCGGCGGGCAGTCCGGCCAGGCGGCGGGTCGGACTGTGCCGCCCGTCCGCCGCGGCGGTGAGCCGGGCCCGGACCAGCCCCTCGCCGCCGGGGGTGGCGGCGCGCACGCCGACGGTCCGGCCGCCCTCGCGCAGCAGGCCGGTGACCGTCCAGCGCGGGAGCGGCAGGAAGCCGGGGTGCTCGGCGGCCGCCTCGGCGAGCACGGCCAGCAGCCGGGGCTGCGGGAGTTCCAGCGGGAACCGGTGGGCGTGCGGGAAGTCGGCGAAGGGCACGGAGAGCACGGTGCGGCCCGCGTCGGCGACCTCCAGCCCGCGCACGGTCAGCGCCTCGGGGGCCAGCCGGTCGAGCACGCCGAGGCGGTCCAGGTGCCACACCGCGTCCGGGGAGAGCGACTCGCCCCGGAACGGGCGCAGGCCGTCCGGCGCCCGTTCGAGCAGCGCCGTGCGCAGGCCGAGCCGGACCAGCGCCAGCGCCAGCGCCGCTCCGGCCGGGCCGCCGCCGACGACGCAGACGTCGGCATCGACCTCGGCGGCGGCATCGGCATCGACCCCGGTGGCGACCTCGGGCGGGCCGGTGCCGGTGCCGGTCATGCCGGCTCCCCGCTGCCCAGCGAGATCAGCGTCTCCAGCAGCCCCGCGTCCAGCATGGTGCCGGCCCGGGTGTCGGCGGTGTCGCCGAAGCCGGCGTCGTACAGGGCCCAGCTGACGGTGTAGACCCCGTCGATCCGGCAGGAGCCGAGCTCCCACTCGTCGCCGGTGCCGGGCGTCCCGTCCGGGCGCAGCACCTGCAGCGGCCGCCCGGCCGGTCCGAAGCCGAACTCGTTGAAGCGGAAGCGCAGGCCCTGGCCGATGGCCTTGCTGTAGGCCTCCTTGAGGGTCCACAGCCGGACCATCTCCTGGTTGCGCTCCGGTTCGGGCACCTGGGCCAGCCGGGTCCGTTCGTAGGGCGTGCAGACCTGCCGCTCGATGCCCGGGGCGAGCATCATCCGGTCGGCGAGTTCGGCGTCCACGCCGATCCAGCCGCGCCGGGTGGTGCCGACCAGCAGCAGTTCCTCGGTGTGGCTGAGGCTGATGTCGATCTGGTCGCAGCCGCGCAGGTAGGGCCGGCCGCCGGGTTTGTAGGCCAGTTCCACCGACTCCGGCGGGGCCTGCAGGGCCTGCCCGGCCACGTGTTTGAGCAGCAGCCGGGAGGCCGCGAACCGGGCCTTGACCTGGCGGTGCCTCATGGCCTGGTAGCGCGGCCAGTCCTGGCCGAGCGCCCGTTCCAGGCCCGGGTCGCCGAGGTCGGCCGGAACCCAGTCCTCCAGGCGGCCGTGGACCAGGGCGCTGCCGCGTTCGCGCAGCGCCTCAAGGTAGGACTGCCAGGGGCCCTCCGGCCCGGTCAGCCGGATCGGCCTGCCCAGGACCGTCGAGGGGGTGTCGGGGGTCGTCCCACCCGCCGGGAAGAGCGGCATCGCATGCCTCCAGTAGCTGGACGATCTCCTCGAGGACGTCCGCTGCCGCAGCGCCGTCGATGACCCGGTGGTCGAAGGTCAGGCCGAGCCGCAGGACCGGCACGGTGGTGGTCCCGGCCGGTCCCGCGACGGGCCTCGGGGCGATCCGGCCCGCCGTCAGCGTGACCGCGGTGCCGCCGTAGGAGTGGAAGGTGTCCACCCGGCGGTGGCCGAGGGAGCTCACCGAGAAGGTGCCGAGCAGGTCGGCCCTGCGCCCGGGCCGGGCCACCGCGGCGCGGAACGCCAACCGGCCCAGGGGCGGCGGCAGCCGGTCCAGCAGCCGGACCCCGGCCGCGCCCGGCAACTCCTCCAGCGGGGCGTCCCGGCAGCGGTCGACCAGGCGCTGCAACGCGGGCAGGCCGAGCCGGTCGGCGTCCCGGAGCACCGCGGTGTGGACGGCGCGGCCGTGCGGGGTGTCGCGGTCCAGGGCGAGCTTGGCGTGCACCCGGTCGTGGCGCACGGTGCGCGGGAGGAGCCGGCCGGCGGCGCCGGCGTTGGCCTCCGGATGCGCGGCCAGCACCCGGGCGCCCGCGTACAGCAGGTAGCTGACGACGGAGTAGGACGCGCCCCGCTCGCGGGCGGCGGCGCGGTGCCGCTGGACGCCGGTCATCACCACGTCCGCGCCCAGGTGCACCGGCGCCGCGCCCCGGGACCAGTCCAGGAAGTAGCGGGTGTGCCGGCGCGCGCGGTCGGCGCCGGTCACCGGGCCACCGCCAGGGCGCGGATCTGCTCCAGGCTGTCGGCGGCGAGGACGTCGGCCACCGGCAGCGGCCGCCCGCACGCCTCCTCCAGCACGCCGATCAGGCGCAGCAGCAGCATCGAGTCCCAGCCGGGCAGCGACTCCAGCGGCAGCGCGGCCATCCCCGGTTCCAGGTCCAGGCCCAGTTCGGTGTTGAGCAGGGCGATCAGGTCGGGTGCGTCGTTCACGGGGCCGCCTCCATGCGGATGTGCTCGGGGACGCGGGAGGACCCGCCGTCGGACAGGCGCAGCAGCTCGCCCTCCCCGGCGACGAAGCCGTGCCGCCGGTAGAGGTCGAGCACGGCGCTGTTGGACCGGTTCGGCCGCAGCCGGGCGCTGATCCGCCGCGCCCCGGCCCGGCGGGCGGCCGCGACGAACGCGGCCACGCAGGCGTCCTCGACCCCCCGGCCCAGGGCGCGGCAGCTCAGTACCAGGTCGTCCAGGGTCCAGGCGTCGTCGGCGGCGGTGACGAAGAGCGCGCCGACCAGGCCCTCGTCGCCGAAGCGGTCCTGGACCCGGACCGCGAGGACCGGCCCGTGGGCCAGCGCGGCGCGGACCTCGGACGGCTGGCGGCGGCTGCCGGTGGCGTTGAGGCGGTTGGTGCGCAGGGTGAGCTGGGAGGTGCGGGCGAGGTCGTCGGGCCGGACCGGGGCGAGCGAGACCACCACCTGGAGCGAGCGCAGGTAGGCGCCGTGGTCCAGGGCCTGGACGCCGGCCCGGGCGCGGCGCAGCCGTCCCTGGTAGCGGGCGGGGCGGGCGCGGTCGTCGTCGGTGAGCCGCAGGGCGTCGAACCAGCCGTCGGCGAGCAGCCGTTCCAGGTGCAGGGCGGGCTCGGCGTCGAGAGGCAGCACGGTCACCTCCGGCAGCACCGCGGCGACCAGCCCCTGTTCGACCGGGCTGTCGTCGGCGAACACCAGGGCGTCGGCGCCGAGCCCCAGGGCGTCCGCGAGGTCCAGCAGGGCCTCCGGCTTGGGCCCCCAGCCGGACCGGATCGCGGCGAAGTCCGGCTCGCGCAGCTGGAGTCCGGGGTGGTCCCGGAGCACCGCCCGGACCGTCTCCTCGTCGTTCTTGCTGGCCACCGCGAGCAGCACGCCCTGGGCGGAGAGCTGCCGCAGCACGGTCTGCAACGCGTGGAACGCCCGCCCGCGCAGGCTGTCGGCGGCCATCACGCCGTCCGGGCCGTCGGCGTCCAGCACGCCGTCCCACAGCGTCCCGTCCAGGTCCAGCACCAGGCACTTCTTGGCCCGGCCGCGCAGTGCCCGGGCCAGGTGGGCGACCTCGCGGGCGTAGCCGGCGAGCAGGTCGGCGGAGAGCGGCGCCCCGGCGTAGACGCCCAGGCGCGGGTCGTCGGCGCGGGCGCCGGCCGAGGCCACCGGGTCGAGGTCGAGCACCACCACGCCCTCCCCCGGCGCGGAGAGCCGCAGCAGTCCGGCGTTGAACTCCCGCCAGGCGGCGCCGAAGGCCGCCCGCTGTCCGAGGTCCAGCAGCTGGTGGGTGTGCCGCCGCAGCAGCGGCACGGTGTTGAGGACCAGCACGCCGACCCGGCCGCCGCGGCGGTGTCCGGCCGCGAGGGCGGCGCAGGTGTCCAGCCGTTCGGCCAGGACCTTCGCCGCGTCGGCGGCGTCCCAGACCGGCGGCAGTCCGTCGAGCACGCTGAACGGGTCGAGCAGCAGCAGCGCGAGATCCGGCCGGTGCGCCGACAGCGGGCCCTGCGGGTCGGCCAGTTCGCCGACCCAGCCGCCGAACTCGCCCAGCCGGGCGTCCAGCAGCAGGCCGTGCCGGGCCAGTTCGGCGGTGAGCGGCGGGACGAGCGGCGCGGTGACCATCCGTCCGGCGGACAGGGTGACCCGCACCACCGGCAGGTCGGGGTGGCGGGCCCGCACGGCCGCCGGGTCGAGCCGGGCCAGCAGGGCCCCGGCCCGGGCCAGCTCCCGGCCGTCCAGGCCCCGCAGCACCCCTGCCACCTGGCCGTACTCCTCGGCGAGCACCCCGCGCGCGTGCAGCTCGCGCAACCGGGCGGCCCCGGTCGGTTCGGCGGCCCCCGTCGGTCCGGCGATCGCGGTCGGTTCGGCGACCGCGCGGCGGCGCTCGACGGCGCGGTGCAGGCGGGCGTGGCGGGTCGTCATACCGCCTCCAGGGCCAGCCCGGCGGCGATCCAGTGGCTGGACTCGACGCACAGGGCGAGCGCCCGGTCGCCCGGGGCGAGGCGTTGCAGCAGCAGCTCCAGCTGGAACAGCAGCAGGGCGTTCCCGGTGTTGCCGGTCGCGGCGACGCAGGACAGCTCCACCGCCCGGTCCGCGCCCAGCGCCTCCCGCAGCCCGGCGGTGATCCGCTCGGTCATCAGGCCGCCGAGCTGCGGCGGCAGCAGGTAGTCGAGGTCGGAGCCGGACCAGTCCAGCGCGCCGAGCAGGTCCTTGCCCTCCTGCCGGGCGAGTTCCGGCACCAGCTGCCGCACCGCCCGGTAGTCCTCGCTGACCGGCGGCCGGGCGTCGCCGCCCTGCCCGGCCGCGCCGTACCACTCCAGCAGCTGTCCCGGCGGCTGCCCGGGGCGGACCGGGCGGTGCCGGACGGCCCGGCACAGGGCCGCGCCGGGGCCGGGCTCGGCGGAGACCACGGCCGCGCCCGCGCCGTCGCCGAACAGCACGTGGTTGACCAGCTCGGCCGGCGGCATCCGCCGGAAGTCCCGGTCCAGTTCACGGTGCCTGGTGCAGAGGTCGCCCCCGAGGACCAGGCCGTGCCGGGCGCCGGTGCGCAGCAGGGCCTCGGCCAGCGCCAGCGCCTGGACGGTGCCGGAGCAGCCCGACTGCAGCTGGTACACCGGCACGCCGGAGATCCCCAGCCGGTCGGCGACCACGGCGGCGGTGGTCGGCATCAGCGCGTCCGGCGTGGCGGTGGCGAGCACCACGAAGTCCAGCTGCCCGGCGCCCAGACCGGCCGAGGCAAGCGCGGTGTCGGCCGCGCGGGTGCAGAGCCCGGCCAGGTCGGCCGTCCCCTCGGCGAAGTGCCGGGTACGGGTGCCGACGAAGCGGTCCACCCACTCGGCGGAGAGGCCCAGGCGCGCCTGGAGGGCGGCGTTGTCCACCGGCGGCCCGGGCAGCGCCCCGGCTGCCGCCCGCAGCAGCATCCGGCGCCCGGCGGTCATGCCGCGACCAGGGTGAGCTGCGAGTCCAGGTAGTCGGCCAGCGTCTCCACGGTGACCAGGCTGGACATCATCTCCGGGATGGACAGCTCGCCCAGCTGCGGATAGCTCTCCTCCAGCCGGTACTTGAGCTCCATGAACATCACCGAGTCGAAGCCCAGGTCGTCGTAGAAGCGGTCGTCCGGACGCACCTCCGCGCTGTCCAGCTCCAGCATCCGGGCGACGGCGGCGCGGACGCAGGCCGTCGGCGAGTCGAAGCCGGGACCGGCCGCGGGGCCGTCGGCGGCGGGCTCCGCGGCGGCGGGCGGCGGCCGGTGCCACAGCCGGACCGAGTCGTCGAACCGCTGCGGCGGCAGCGGGACCGGCACCCGGTCGGACGGGGCGTAGAGCGGATCCCAGTCGACGGGCACGCCGCCGCGGTACAGCTCCGCCAGCGCCTCGGCGAGGGCCAGGGCGCCGGATTCCCCGCCCCGGAACACGGCGGTGGCCGCCGTGCCGGCCGCGCCGGGGAGCTGCCGGACCATCCGGGTCAGCACCGGCTTGGGCCCCAGCTCGACCAGGTGGGTGGCGCCGGCTCGGAGCATCGCCCGGGCGGCGTCGGCGAAGCGGACCGTGCCGGTGAGGTGGGCGCACCAGTAGTCCAGGTCGAACCCGCCGTCCAGGACGCTGCCGGTCACCGTCGAGAACACCGGCACCCGGGGGATGCCCGGACGCGTCCCGGCGGCTGCGGCGGACGTTGCTGCGGCCGTTGCCGCTGCGGCGCGGAAGCCCGCCAGGGCCGGTTCCATCAGCACCGAGTGGAACGCGTGGGAGACCTTCAGCGGCGTGGCCGCCAGGCCCTGTCCGGCCAGTGCCTCCCGGATCCGGGCCAGCGCCGCCGCGTCGCCGGAGAGCACGGTGGCGGCGGGGCCGTTGACCGCCGCCACCGAGACCAGCGGCTCGGCCGCGACCAGCCCGGCCAGCTCCTCGACGCCCGCCCGGACCGCCAGCATGCCGCCGCCCTCCGGCTGCGCGTCCATGGCCGCCGCCCGGGCCGCGACCAGGGCCGCGGCCTCCTCCAGCGCCAGCGCGCCGGCGGCGACGGCGGCGGCGAACTCGCCGATGCTGTGGCCGAGGACGGCGTCCGGCCGGACGCCGAACTCGGCGAGGGTGGCGGCCAGGGCGCACTGCACGGCGAAGACGGCGGGCTGGGTCCACCCGGTCCGGTGCACCCGGGGGTCGGCGTCCAGCAGCAGGTCGGCCACCGAGCCGCGCAGGTGCGGTTCCAGCGCGCGGGAGGCGGCGTCGAGGTGGTGCCGGTAGGGGGCGGACTCGCGGTACATCCGGGCGGTCATCCCCGGGTACTGCGCGCCCTGGCCGGTGAACAGGTAGGCGAGCAGCGGCGGTTGGCCCGGCGTCGACCCGCCGCCGCCCGCCTCGGCGGCCGAGCGCAGGGCCCGTACCAGGCCGGCGGTGTCGGCCGCCGGAAGCGCGATCCGGTGCGGCAGCCCGACGCGCACCCGGTTGCTGCTCCAGCAGAGCGGCGCGACCGGCTCCGCCACCCGGTCGGCCAGCGCCTCGGCCTGGGCCAGCAGGTTCCGCCGCAGGCCCGCCGCGTCGACCGAGGTCAGCGTGAACACCCCCGGCGCGGCCGGGCCCTGACCCGCCCCGGTCGGCTGCGGTGCGCTCACGGGCGCGGTGCTGAGCACCGCGTGCGCGTTGCTGCCGCCCATGCCGAAGCTGGACACCGCCGCCAGCACCTCGGCGTCCGGCGGCAGCGGCAGCGGGGCGTCGAGCAGTCTCAGCCCGTGGCCGCGCAGGTCCAGCGCGGGGTGCTCGCCGCCCGGGGTGCGCACCGGCGGCACCACCCGGTGGCGCAGCGCCAGCACCACCTTGATCAGCCCGGCCAGGCCGGCCGCGCCCTCGGTGTGGCCGATGTTCCCCTTGAGCGAGCCGACCCCGCAGGGCGTCTGCCGGTCCCCGCCGTACACGTCGCCCAGGGCCCGGGCCTCGATCAGGTCGCCCACCGGGGTGCCGGTGCCGTGCGCCTCGACCCAGCTGATCCGCCCCGGGTCCACTCCCGCCCGGCGGCAGGCGGCCAGCATGACCTCGCGCTGGGCCCGCCGGGACGGCGCCATCATGCCGTTGCTGCGACCGTCCTGGTTGACCGCGCTGCCGCGCAGCACCGCGTGCACGGTGCTGCCGTCGGAGCGCGCGTCGGCCAGCCGCCGCAGCACCACCACGCCGACGCCCTCGGCCCGGCCGATGCCGTCGGCGCCCGCGCCGAAGGGCTTGCAGCGTCCGTCCGGCGCGGCCAGCCCGGCCTGGTCGTAGATCTCGTCGAGGACGTCCGACATCACCAGGTTGACCCCGCCGACCAGGGCCGTGTCGCAGTCCCCGGCCCGCAGCGCGGAGGCCGCGAGGTGGACCGCGACCAGGGCCGAGGAGCAGGCCGAGTCCACGGTGAGGCTCGGGCCGCGCAGGTCGAGCTGGTACGACAGCCGGTTGGCCAGCATCGAGCGGCCCGCTCCGGTCCCGGTGCGCGGGGTGATCTCGGCGCCGCTGTCCAGCTGCAGCCGGGACCAGTCGTCGGCCATCGCGCCGACGAAGACGCCGGTGGCGCTGCCGGCCAGCCGCGGCGGGTTGAGCCCGGCGTCCTCCAGGGCGCGCCAGGCGGTCTGCAGCAGCAGCCGCTGCTGTGGGTCCATGGCGGCGGCCTCGGCCAGGCCGATGCCGAAGAACGCGTGGTCGAAGGCGTCCGCGTCGGCCAGGAACCCGCCGTGGGTGTCCCGGCCGCCCCCGCGCGAGGGCGGCCGTTCGCCGACCGCGTCGCCGCCGGTGAGCAGCAGCCGCCAGAGCGCTTCGGGGTCCGCGCCGCCAGGGAAGCGGCAGTCCAGGCCGATGACGGCGACGCCGGCGGTCACCGGACCACGCCCTCGGCCGACTCGCGGGCGAGGAAGCGGGCCAGCGCCTCCACGGTGGGATGGTCCCAGGCGACGGTGGGCTCCAGGTACATCCCGAAGGCCTCCTCGATGTCCCCGAAGAGGCTGAGCGCGGCGACCGAGTCCATGCCGTACTCGGCGAAGGGGGCGCTGACGTTGATCTCCTCCTGCGGTCGCCGCACGTAGCGGCTGACCCGCTCGATCAGCCAGTCATGGAACTGGTGCTCGGTGAATCCAGGCATCACGTCTCCCCTTGTCGTCCCGCGAGTGGCGTGTCGTACAGGTCGTAGCTGCGGGCGCTCCGGTGCCGCCGGAGGACTTCCTCGAGCATCCAGTCCACCTCCTGGCCCGCCCCCTCGGGCAGCGCCCGGCCGAGCCGCCGGACGACACGGGCGAGCGCCGACGTCAGCCACCGCGGATCGGCGAGGAAGCCGGAGGGCTGCGCCTGCTGTTCCAGCCACACGTTGAGGCAGGCCGATCCGGCCAGCACCAGGGTGTAGCGGTCGGCCACCGCGTAGGCGTGCGGGCTGGCCAGCGCGGTGTGGTCCTGCGGGCTCAGCTCCAGGACCTCCCCGCGGCACCGGTGCAGTTCGTCGACCAGGGTGCGGACCATGGCCCGAACGGCGGTCAGCTCGCTGCCGCTCCCCTCGGGGCCCTCCAGCCGGTCGGCTCCGGACAGCAGCGAGGCGACCAGCGCGTCCTGGTCGGCGGCCAGCGCCAGCCGGTCGGTGTCCAGCGGCGGCAGGTCCTCGTGGGCCCGGAACAGCGCCGGCGGGGCCGCCTCGCCCAGCGTCCAGGAGCGTCTGGCGAGCCGGGGCAGCTGGGGGATGATGGTGGCCTGGCAGGCGGCGGAGCCGGCGTGGCCCAGGCTGGTCACGGGGAGGTCCCGGACGTGCTTCTGGAACACCCCGTAGTCCCCGTTCCTGACGTAGAAGCTGGCCCCGAGCACGATCGACAGGTCGTAGCCGGCCTCCTGCAGCAGCTTGGGCACCAGGTACTTGACGGCGGCGGCGTAGACGCTGGTCTGGCCGGGCAGCAGGTGCACCGCCCGGGTCGCGGCCAGGCACAGGCAGTCGCAGACCAGCAGGTCGGCGAAGGCGCCGACGATGGTGGACCGGACGTGCGGGATGCCCAGCAGGGTGCGTCCGTACAGCTCCCGCTGCCGGGCGAATCCGACGACCGTGCGCAGCGCCGTGTCGGCGCCCCCGAGCACCATGCCGGGCACCACGCTGCGGGTGATCTGGAAGGACCGCAGCGCGATCTCCACCGCCTCGCCGCGTCGGCCGACCAGGGCGTCCCCGGGCAGCGGGCAGCGGCGGAAGGCGAATCCGCCGATCTCGCAGCCGCGCACCCCGGTGGTGCGGTAGCGCGGCAGGTGCTCGAAGCGGTCGGCGGGCAGGGCCGCCTTGTCGACCAGCAGCACCGAGTGGCTGCGCGGCCCGGCCTCGTTGGCGGTGCGGCTGAACAGCACCAGCGCCTCGGCCCGCTCGGAGTTGTTGATGACCTCCTTGCGGCCGTCGAGCAGGAAGTCCGCGCCGTCGGGGAGGGCGGCGAACTCGTTGCGCACGAAGTCGTTGCCGTGGGCCAGTTCGTGGTAGGCGATGGCCAGTCGGCCGCCGCCGAGCAGCAGGTCGGCGGTCCAGCGCTGCTGCGGCTCGCTGCCTGCGGCCCAGACCGCGACCGCGGCCAGGAAGGAGGTCACGCCGTAGCCGAGGCCGAGGGCGGGGTCGCGGCGGAAGACCGGGCGCAGCACCCGGGCCAGGTTGTCCGCCCGGTCCAGCCGTCCGCCGAGTGCGCGGGGGACGAACTCCGCGTTCAGCCCGAAGCCGGTGAGCGCCTGCTCGGCCTGCGGGACCAGTTCGCCGCGCTCGTCGGCGGCGAGGACCGCCGCGTTCCCGAAGGGGTTGTCCGGGTCGTGCGGGTCGCCGAGCAGCTGTTCCAGTGCGGCGATCCGCGCGGAGACGGCGGCCTCGGCGGGGTCGGCGAGCGTCCGGTTGTCGTCCCTCAGCATGGCGGCCGTCCCTCGGCGATCGGGCAGGGCAGCAGGGAGAACAGCGTGCCCTCCCTGTGGTGGGCGGTGCACTGCCGGTACAGGCAGGCGGTCAGGGCGTCGTCGCGGCCCGGACGGTCGGGGCGGGCACCGAGGTGGTGGTGCACCCGGGCCAGCGCGGCTTCCAGCCACAGGCCGTCCCGCCACAGCGCTCCGGTGGGGCCGTCCTCGGCGGAGGCGGCGGTGTGCTGCCACAGTCCGAGGGCGGCGGCGCCGGCGAAGCACAGGGCGTAGCGGCGGGCGTCCTCGAAGCTCTCCGGCGCCGCGTCGCCGACCGTCTCGGTCCGCCCGGCGACCCGCAGGTGCAGGGCGTCCGCCTCGGCGAGCAGTTCCGCGGCCCGGGCCGCGGCGCCGGCCAGGGCCGGCCGCTGCCGGGCGGCCGAGGCCAGCCGCGCCACGGTCCCCGGCAGCGTGCCCAGGATGCTGCTGCCGTAACGGGAGAGCAGCGCGAGCCGGTCGGGCGCGAAGCCGGGCAGCTCCCGCCGGAGGTCGAAGATCCCGGCCAGGTGCGGGCGGTGGTCGGCCGGGGCGAGGTAGTTGCGGGCGAGCGTCCGGAACTGCGCCACCAGGGAGTAGAGGTTGACCATGGAGTTGCCGTCGAAGACGCCGACGATCCGGTGGTCCCGGGCGAGCTTCTGGAAGCGTCCGTGGGCGTAGTGGTCGGTGAGGAAGGAGCGCGCGCCGAGCAGCGTCCCCAGGGCCGCCACGACGCCGTCCACCAGCGAGGGCACCAGGTACTTGGCGACCGCGGAGGTCACGCTGAGCTCGCTGGGCAGCGCCTGGATGCTGCGGGCGGCGACCGTGCTGAGCGCCTCGCTGAGCAGCAGGTCGGCGTAGGCGTCGGCGAGGACGCGGCGGGTCAGCGGCAGGTCGGTGAGCCGGCGTCCGTACAGCTCGCGCTCGGCCGCGAAGCCCACGGCCAGGCGCAGCGCCTGGTCCGCCGCGCCGAGGGAGAGCGCGGGGCACAGGGTGCGGGTCACCTGGAGGGACTTCAGCAGCAGTTCCGCGCCTCCGCCCTGGTCGCCGATGACGGCGTCGTGGCCGACCGGGGCGTCCTGCAGCACCACCCCGCTGATGTCCGCGCCGTGGATGCCCAGGGTGGGCACCTTGGGCAGGCAGCGGTAGGTGTGCTGCGGCAGTGCGGCCTTGTCGACCAGGAACAGGGTGAAGCCGCGCGGGCCGCCGGTGGGCGAGGTGCGGGTGAGCAGGCTCAGCAGCCGTCCCCGGCTGGCGTTGTTGATCAGCCACTTCTCGCCGTTGAGGCGGTAGCCGCCGGGCACCTGGTCCGCGGAGAGCTCCCCGGCCGTGATGTCGCTGCCGTGGGTGCGCTCGGTCAGCCCGAGGGCGACCTGGGCACCGCCGCGGACCAGCGCGGAGAGCCGCAGCGCGGCGCCGTGGTTCCCGGAGGCCCACACCGGGGCCGAGCCCAGGTAGGTCTTGGCGTGCGCGATGGCGACGGTGAGGTCGCGCCGGGCCAGCATCCGGACCAGTTGCAGCAGGTCCTCGTAGCTGGTCAGGCTGCCGCCGTAGGCGGCGGGGACGTAGTAGCGCGGCAGTCCCCAGGCGTTCAGGGCCGCGCAGGCCTCGGCGGGGAAGGCCTCCGCCGCGTCCAGCCGCATGGACGCGGCGTAGGAGAACACCGTCTCCGGGTCGGCGGGGTCGCCCAGCTCCCGGTCGAGGCGGGCGGCCAGTTCCCAGGAGGCATGGCGCAGGCCGGGCGTCCGGCGCCCGGTGGCGGTCGGCTGCTGCGCGGTCACCATGTCGGGCCCGCCCCGCTGCCGATCAGCTCGCGCAGCTCCGGGTGCAGCACCTGGTAGATCGGCTCGATGCCGCCCTGGAGCAGCAGCCGCCGCATCTCGCCGCGCTGGAGCTTGCCGCTGGTGGTGCGGCGGACCGTGCCGGGGCGCACCAGCATCACGTTCCAGGCCGGGATGTCGAACTCCCGCAGGATGCAGCGCTGCGCGGTGGCCACCAGTTCGTGCAGGTCCAGGCCGGGGGTTCCGGCCCGCCGCACCTCCTGGACCAGGACCACCTGGTCGCGGCCGGTGTCGACGCCGAAGGCCGCGCCGATGCCGAAGTTCAGGCTGGCCCGCTGGACGGCGCCCTCGATGTCCTGGGGGTAGAGGTTGCGTCCGGCCAGGATGACGATCTCCTTGAGCCGGCCGGTGACGTACAGCTCGCCGTCCCGGAGCACGCCCAGGTCCCCGGTGCGGAAGTAGCCCGGGTCACCGTCGGCGGTGGTGGCGTGGAAGGCGCGTCCGCTCTCGCGCGGACGGTTCCAGTAGCCGCGGCAGACGCTGTCGCCGCGCACCCAGATCTCGCCGACGCTGCCGTCGGGCAGCGCCCGGCGGGTGTCGGGGTCGACGATCCGCAGCTCGGTGTCGCGCACCTGCCCGGAGCTGACCAGGGTGCGGGACTCCGGCGCGGCGCTGTCGGCCGCGACCAGCCGGTGCGCGGCGAGGGCGGCGGCGTCCGCGGTGAACTCCGGCGCGATCCGGCCGGAGGGCCCCCCGGTGACCAGCAGGGTGCTCTCGGCCATGCCGTAGCTCGGGTAGAGCGCCTCCCGGCGCAGGCCGACCGGGGCGAACCGGTCGGCGAAGCGCCGCAGGGTGTCCGCGTTGACCGGCTCGGAGCCGTTCACCGCGGTCGTCCAGCGGGACAGGTCCAGGCCCTCGAGCTGGTCGTCGGAGACGCGTTCCAGGCACTGCCGGTAGCCGAAGTCGGGGCCGCCGCCGGTGGTCACCCCGTGGTCGCTGATCATCCGCAGCCAGGAGACGGGCTTGCGGACGAAGCTGCTGGGCGTCATGGTCACCCCGGTCGCGCCGAGCCAGAGCGGGTGCAGCAGATGGCCCACCAGGCCCATGTCGTGGTGGAACGGGAGCCATCCGCCGACGACGGAGGTGCTGTCGGTGCGCATCGCCCGGGAGATCGCCGCCTGGTTCGCCATCAGGTTGCGGTGGGCGACCATCACGCCCTTGGGCTCGCTGGTGGAGCCGGAGGTGTACTGCAGGAAGGCGAGGTCGTGCCGGGCCAGGTCGGGCATCCGCCAGTCGCCGCCCAAGTCCGGCAGCAGGTCGGTGGCCAGGCAGCGGGTGGCGCCCCGGCCGGCTGCCGCGAGCCGGCGGGTGACGTCGGGGACGTGCTGGGCGTCGGTGAGCACCAGCCGCACATCGGCGTCCCGGATGATGCCCAGGCAGCGCCGCATGTGCTCCGGCCCGCCGTCCGGCGGCGGTGCGGGCACCGCGACCGCCCCGGCGTAGAGGCAGCCCACGAAGCTCTCGACGAAGGCCCGGCCGTCGGACTGGAGCACCATCACCCGCTGTCCGGCGCCGCCGTGCGCCTGGATCCAGGCGGCGACCGCGCGCGCCGCCCGGTCCAGCTGCCGGTACGACAGCGACTGCGGCTCGTTCCCGTCGCGCGGTCCCCGGAGGAAGACCAGGGCCGTCCGGTCGGCGAGGTCGGCCGCCCGCGACAGCAGCAGTTCGGTGAACGTACGCGGTCTGTACACGGCTGATTCCCTTCGGAAGGTCCTCGGGTGCGTCCGGGACCGAGCGTGGGTGCGGGGTCTCGAAGCCCTCTCGAAGACACCTGGACGGTCCGGCCCGGAACAGGGCAGGCGGGAGCCCCCGCCGACCGGGTCGGCGGGGGCTCCCGCTGGCGGCGCGACCGCCGGGGGCGGCGGCGGGTCAGGCGGCCACGGCCTCCAGCGCGTAGTACAGGAAGGGGCAGGGCAGCGGGGTGACCCGGGACAGCCGCAGGCCCGCACTGGCGAAGAGCTGCTCGAACTCGGTGAGGGTGCGCTCCCGGCCGGTGGTCACCACCATCATCTCGATGTCGAAGATGGAGGCTCCCAGCGCCTCGACCGGGTCCTCGTTGCGGCGCCCCTCGGAGAGCACCGAGGTGAACACCACCACGCTGCCGTTGGGGGCCAGCCCGGACCGGCAGTTGCCGAGGATCCGCCGGTTCTCCTCGTCGTTCCAGTCGTGCAGGATGTTCTTCAGCAGGTAGGCGTCGGCCCCGGCCGGAACCGAGTCGAAGAAGGACCCGGCGGAGATGTCGCAGCGGTCGGCGACCCCGGCGGCCTCCAGCACGGCCGGCGCCTCCAGCACGCCGTTCGCGGTGTCGAACAGGGTGCCGCGCAGTCCGGGGTTGGCGGCCAGCACGGCGGCCAGGTGGGTGCCGTTGCCGCCGCCGACGTCCACCGCGTGCCGGAACCGGCTGAAGTCGAACCCGCTGGTGATCGCCGGGAGTTGGACCGCGCTGCCGGAGGCCATGGCCGCGTGGAAGTGCCCGGCCAGCTCCGCGTCGCCCTTGAGGTGGTCGAACAGGCCGGTGCCGTGGACCAGTTCGAACGCGGGCTTCCCCGTGCGCACCGACTGCTCCAGCGCCCCCCAGGCCTGCCAGACCGCGGGGGCGGCGTGCATCGCGTCCAGCGGCGCCCCCTGGACCGGCGAGGCGCTGAGGTAGATGCTGCCCAGCCGGGTCAGCGAGAAGCGCTCCTCGTCGTCCACGCTCAGCACGCCCGCCTCCACGGCGGCCCGCAGCAGCCGGCGCAGGAAGCCCTCGTGGGTCGCGGTCGCCGCGGCCAGTTCGGCGGCGGTCAGTGCGGAGTCGCCGAGCGCGTCCGGCACGCCGAGGCGGGAGACGGTGCCGACGATCTGGTTGATGGCGAACCCGAAGAGCAGGGGGAGGTACTCCGCCGGCGTCGGCTGCTCCATGGATGAGTTGCTCATGTCACTCCCTGTGGTGTCGGAGGCCGGCCCCGGGGCCCGGCAGTCAGTCCTTGTGGCAGATCACGAGCGTGTCGTAGTCGGCGAGCGGCCGATGGCTGACCGAGCCGAAGCCCGCGGCCGTGGCCTGGGCCTCGATCTCGGAGACGGTGTACTCGGCGCCGCCCTCGGTGACCAGCAGCATGTTCAGGCTCGCCACCAGGTTCTCGATGTCGTCGCGGGCCTCGCCGAGCATCCGGTCGTAGATCAGCACCGTCCCGCCGGGGTTGACCGCGGCGTACGCCTTGTCCAGCAGCTGCCGGCGCTGCTCCTGGTCCCAGTCGTGCAGGATGTGGCCGAGGACCAGCACGTCGGTCTCCGGCAGCGGGTCGCGGAAGAAGTCGCCGGGGTGGAAGGCGGCCCGGTCGGCCAGGCCCAGCCCGGCCAGGTACTCGTCGAAGAACGGCTCCATCTGCGGCAGGTCGAAGACGCTGCCGCGCAGCTCCGGGCGGGCCGCCAGCAGCTGGCCCAGCAGGTGCCCGCGGCAGCCGCCCAGGTCGAGCAGCGAGCGGTACGGGCGGCCCTCCAGGGCCGCGATCAGCTGCGGGCCGAGCCCCTGGGTCAGCCCGTCCATCATCCGGACGAAGTGGCCCAGCGCGACCGGGTCGTCCAGCATCCCGGTGAAGTCGCCGTCCGCCTGCGGCCTGCCGGTGCGCAGCGCCTCCGTGAGCCGCCCGTAGACGGGGTAGAGGTTGAGGTCCGCGCCGCGCAGGAACCCGGCCACGGCCCCGGGACGCCCCGGCACCAGGTAGCGCCCGGCGCCGTCGGCGTTGCGGTAGCGTCCGTCCGGGTCGCGGCGCAGCAGGCCGAGGGCGGCCAGCAGGGCCAGGAAGTCGGACAGCCCGCGCCCGTGCAGGCCGAGCCGCTCCCGGAGCTCCTCGGGGGCGGCCGGTTCGTCCGCCAGCGCGCTGAACAGGTCCAGCCGGACGGCCGTGAGCAGCGCCTTGGCGTCGCAGAACAGGTTGCCGAGGCGGAGGATGCCCGCCGCCGTGCCGACGTCCGGAGCGGTACGTGTCATGTCCGTGTTTCTCCCTCTCCTGCTCTGAGTGCCCTGAGAGTGCTCTGAGCCCGATTCCGGCCGCGAATCTCTCAGCGAGGGATGGAGGATCACTCGAACCGGGGTGGGCTCCGCCCCGAGCAGGCCGGGCGGCCGGGGGCCGGGGCCGGGCTCGACCCGGCATCGAGTCCGCCCCCAGCGCCCCTGCGGACACTGGCCGGGTCACAGCGACGCCGCACAGACGAGAAGCCAGACAGACGAGAGAGGTGCAGGGATGAGTTCGTCTTGCCCGGTCAGCTACCCCTTCCCGTGGGCCCCCGCACCGGACATCCCGGCCGACTGGCGGACCATGCGGGACCAGCCGCTGCTGGAGATCACCCTCCCGAGCGGCGACCCCGCCGTCATCGTCACCCGCTACAAGGACGTCCGGCGGCTGTTCGCGGACGAGCGGCTGAGCCGCAACACCTCCCGGCACCCGGCCTCGCGGATCTCCGCCAGCAACGACCTCTTCGGCGACCCGGAGATCGACAACGACCCGCCGCGCTACCTGGAGGAGCGGGCCGTCGTGATGCGGGCGTTCAGCGCCCGCCGGATCGAGGCGCTGCGCCCGGTGGTCCGGGAGATCACCGCCGAGCTGATGGACGCGATGGAGGCGGGCCCGCGCCCGGCCGAGCTGATGGAGGCGTTCGCCTACCCGCTGCCCATCCTGGTCATCTGCCACATGCTGGGCATCCCCCCGGCGGACCGGGCGAAGTTCCGCCGGCTCATCGACGGCTACCTGTCGGTGACCAAGCTCCCGGTCGACGAGGTCGAGCGCTGCCGGACCCAGTACTGGGACTACCTGAGCGAGCTGATCGCCTCCAAGCGCGCCGAGCCGGGCGACGACCTGATCAGCGAGCTGATCCGGGTCAGCGAGGAGGACCCGGAGAAGCTCACCGACTACCAGCTGCAGCACTGGGTCAAGACCCTGCTGATCGCCGGCTACGTGACCACGGCCTCGCAGATCGGCACCGGCATGGCGGTGCTGCTGCACCGGCCGGAGACCGCCAAGGAGCTCCAGCAGGACCTCTCGCTGGTGCCCTCGGCCGTCGAGGAGCTGCTGCGCTACCAGATCATGGGCACCTCGCTGGGCTCGCTGCGCTACGCGCTGGAGGACATCGAGCTGCTCGACGGCACCGTCGTCGCCAAGGGCACGACGGTGCTGCTCTCGGTGGAGAGCAACATGGACGAGGAGGTGTTCAGCGACGCCTGCACCCTCGACATCCGCCGCGAGGACAACCACCACATGACCTTCGGCGCCGGCATCCACTTCTGCGCGGGGGCCGCGCTGGCCCGGATGGAGCTGCAGGAGGCCACCGACGGCCTGCTGCGGCGCTTCCCCTCGCTGCGGCTGGCCGTGCCGGGGGAGGAACTGCAGCGCCCGGTCGGCGGCTTCCTCGCCGGCTACGCCGAGATCCCCGTGAGCTGGTGACCGGTCGTGGCCGAGAGCCGGGTGCGGGTGACCGCCAACAGTGAGACCTGCGTGACCAGCAGCCTGTGCGTCTACCGGGTGCCGGGCGTGTTCGACCAGGACCCGGAGGGCCGGGTGCTGGTCCTGGACGCCCACCCGTCGGCGGAGCTGGGCCGGGAGCTGCTGCGCGCCGAGCGCGGCTGCCCGACCCGGTCCATCACGGTCGAGGGGCTGGACCGGAGCGGCCTCGACGAGGCGGACGAGGGCACGGCCCGGGTGGAGGGCGCGGCCTGACCGGCGGGCCGGGCGCATGCAGGCGGGGCACGGTCGGCCGACCGTGCCCCGCCTGCGTGCGTACCCCGCCGCGCCCTGGCGCGGCTCAGTCGTCGCCGGCCAGCCGGGCGGCATGCTCCTGCTGCTGGCGGGTGGCGAAGCGCATGAAGTCGGACAGCCGGACCAGCGTCGCCGTGTCCAGCCGCCGCAGGTACTCGGCGCCCTCCTGGGCGATCGGCGCGAAGATCTCGTCGACCATCGCGTAGCCCTTGTCCGTCGGGTGCACCGTGACCCGGCGGCGGTCCTCGGTGGCCCGCACCCGGGTGACGAAGCCGGACCGTTCCAGCCGGTCGATGGCGGTGGTCACGCCGCCGGTGGTCAGCCCGGCCGCCGTCGCCAGCTCCCCCGGGCTCAGCGGCGTGGGCGAGAAGAGCAGCTCCAGGCAGCGCAGGTCGGTGCGGTTGAGCCCCAGACGGTCCGCGACGCGCTGGTCGAGACTGTCGCTCGAGCGCTGGAACTCCTGCATGACCTGCCCGAACTCCTCGATCAGCTGCTCATGGGCGTCGGCTTCGTCGACTGGTTCCGCAGCCACGGCGGACCCCCTTCCTCGTTATGTCTTGACATTCTAGCTATCAGGTTCCATAGTAGAGCCAGAGGTCGCTAGACAATCTAACGACTAGATTTCGAACTGACTCGAGATCATAGAACAAGGAGATCCCTCCCATGCCGAACTTCACCAAGGGCGCGGCCCGCATCGTCTTCGCCCAGGGCGTCCACAACCTGACCCTCGACTCCGCCAACACCACCGGGGAGCTCATCACCGCCAAGTTCGGCGGCCCCGAGCCCACCGTCACCACCACCGACGACGGCACCGTGACCATCACCCGTCGCGGCGCCCAGCACCCCTTCGACTGGGTGCGCCGGACCGCCGTGGTCTCGCTCAACCCGGGCGTCGCCTGGGACATCGAGATCCGCGGGGTCGCCACCCAGGTCGAGGCCGACCTCACCGGCCTGCGGCTACGCTCGATCACCGTCACCGAGGGCTGCACCGAGGCCCGGTTCCAGCTGCCCCCGACCGACGTCCCGGTGCCGGTGCACTTCGGGTCGGGCGTCCGCAAGGTCACCCTGCTGCGGCCGCCGGAGACCTACGCCGCGCTACGCGCCCAGAAGGGCCTCACCAGCCTCTCGCTGGACGGCGAGTGGATCGGGACGCTGGCCTCGGCCGACTGGCGCAGCGCCGGGCCGCAGGGCGCCACCGGGGGCTACGAGATCACCCTCGCCTCCGGCAGCAACCACCTCACCATCGCCTGACGCCGGCCGTACCCCGGCGCCACCCGCACCTGCTCCGCCGGCCGGGCCGTCGGTCCGGCCGGAACCGGCACCACCCTCTCGACAGGACACCAGCATGAGCACCGCACCCCTCCACGTCATCATCATCGGCGCCGGCTACGGCGGCCTGACCCTCGCGCACGGGCTGCGCCGGGCCGGCATCTCCTTCGCGGTGTACGAGAAGCAGCGCAGCCGCACCGACGGCCTCTACGGCTACCGGGTCGGCATCGACCCCACCGGCAACCGGGCGCTCAAGGAGTGCCTGCCGCCCGAGCTGTTCGAGACCTTCCTGGCCACCTGCGCCCGCACGCCCCGGTACTTCAACGTGCTGACCGAGAAGAAGAAGAAGACCGCCGCCATCCCGCTGCGCGGCGACGCCGACCTCATCAACTCCGAGCGCTCCGTCTCCCGGCAGACCCTGCGCCAGCTGCTGCTCACCGGGCTGACCGACCAGGTGCACTTCAACAAGGAGTTCACCCATTACGAGCAGCAGGTGGACGGCACCGTCACGGCGTTCTTCGCCGACGGCAGCTCGGCCACCGGCGACGTCCTGGTCGCCGCGGACGGCGCGCACTCCGCGGTGCGCGCCCAGTACCTGCCGCACGCGGTGCTCAAGCCCGCGGGGATCATCACCATCGGCGCCAAGGTCCCGATGAGCCGGGAGGCGCTGGAACTGCTGCCCTACGAGTCGCAGCAGGGCCTGTCCCTGGTCTTCGCCCCCAAGGGCTTCATGTGCATCTGGCACGTGATGGAGTTCAAGTGGGACGAGCGGGGCGGCATCAAGGACAGCGTCGCCGGGAACGACGCCGAACTGCTCAAGGCCTGGCCGGGCATGCTCTTCGACAACACCAGGGACTACATCTCCTGGGGGCTGTGGGCCTCCGACGACAAGTTCCCGGAGAACGTGATGGAGCTGCGCGGCCAGCAACTGGTCGACCTGGCCCTGGAACTGACCCCCAACTGGCACAAGGACTTCCGGCGCCTGTTCGAAATGGCCGACCCGACCACCGCGTTCCCGCTCCGGATCGCCACCTCGGAGCCGGTCCCGGCCTGGAAGACCAGCACCATCACCCTGCTCGGCGACGCCATCCACACCATGACGCCCGGCCAGGGCGTGGGGGCGAACACCTCGCTGCGGGACGCCATGCTGCTCTCCCGGGCGCTGACCTCGGTGCGGGCCGACCGGGTGGACCTGATCCCGGCCATCGCCGGCTACGAGGCGGAGATGATCCCCTACGGCTTCGCCAGGGTCGCCGACTCCCTCGCCGAGAACGGCACCTCCGGCAACGACCCGCTGCACAAGCCGGTCATCGGCCGTGCGGTGCTCGGCGCCAGCAGGGCCTACTTCAAGGCGGTCGACAAGATTCCGTCGCTGCAGCGGAAGTTCCTCGACGACCTCTACACCTACCGGGGTGCGGAGGAGAGCGTCTGATCCGGCGCGGCAGTCGCACGGGCCGCGGGCCCGGTCCGGTCAGTCCCTGGCCGGGCCGGGTCCGTCCTCCATGTCGGAGGCGGCGCCCGGGGCGCTGGACGGCGGCAGCAGCCGGATCAGCAGCAGGGCGACCAGGAACGCGGCCACCGGGTACCAGAGGCCGGTGCCGGCGGCGTCCCCGAAGTCCGTCCGCAGCGCGGTCGTGACCGAGCGGGCCACCAGCGGTTCCGCCGCCGGACCGGCCAGGCAGTCGGCCGGGAGCCGGTAGGGGTCGAGCGAGTCGGCCCGGTCGTGCACACAGCGGTCGAAGGCGGCGCCGTCGGCGGCGGCCGGTCCGGGCGCGACGCCCGCCGAGCGCAGCGCGGCGCCGAGCCGCGGCTGCTCGGCCCGGGCGTGGGCGGCGCCGCCGGCCGCGACCTGGCCGAAGAAGATCAGCCCGATCACGCCGATGCCGATCGCCGAGGACAGGTACACCACGGCGTTGGCCACGCCCGCGCCGCCGCCCGCGTCACGGCGCGGGATGCCGGACAGCACCAGGTCGATCAGGATCGGCACCACCAGGCCCAGGCCCAGGCCGATCACCGTCAGCCAGCCGAAGAGCGGCCAGAACCGGAGGTCGTCATGGGCCATGGAGCGGCCGAGCGCGGCCGAGCCGACCGCCACCACCAGGCACCCGGCGGTCAGCAGGCGGCGGCCGAACCTCTGCGCCAGCCCGACCACCGGCCCGCCCAGCAGGCCCAGGCCCAGCACCCAGCCGATGGTCGCCTCGCCGGTGCGCAGCGCGGGCCAGCCCAGGCCCACCTGGGTCTCCCAGATCACGATCATCTGCTCGGCGCAGATGCCGGAGTACACCAGCAGCAGCAGGGCGATCCCGGCCATGAAGACCCGGCTGCGGAACAGCGTGGGCGGCACCAGCGCCGCAGGCCCCGTCCGGTGCTGGTGCCGGACGAAGAGCAGCCCGGTCGGCAGGGCGGCGACCAGGGCGGCGATCATCCAGACCGGCCATCCGGCCGCCCGACCCTGCTGCAGCGGGTAGATGACCAGCACCGACAGCAGGGCCACCAGCAGCACCCCGACCGGGTCCAGGCCCGCCCCCCGGTCGGAGCGGTACTCCGGCAGCAGCAGGGCGGTGCCCGCCACCACCAGGATCCCGACCGGCACGTTGACCAGGAAGATCGCCCGCCAGCCCAGGCCGAAGACGTTGTCGGTGGTCAGCACGCCGCCCAGGACGGGCCCGCTGAGCTGCGCCAGGTTGAGCACGGTGCCGTAGGCGGCGAGGGCCGGCCCGCGCCGGGCGGCCGGGAAGAGCACCTGCAGCACGGCCAGGACCTGGGGGACCATCAACGCGCCGAAGCCGCCCTGGACGAACCGGGCGGCGATCAGGGCCCCGGCCGAGGGGGCGAGCGCGCAGGCGGCGGAGGTGAGGGTGAAGCCGGTGACGCCGATCTGGAAGACCCGCTTGCGCCCGTACAGGTCGCCCAGCCGTCCGCCGGGGATCAGCATCACCGCGAAGGCCAGGGCGTAGGCGGCGACGAACCACTGGGCGGTGTCGTAGTCGGCGTGCAGGCTGCGCTGGACCGAGGGCACCGCGACGCTCACGATGCCCAGGTCGATCATGTCCATGAAGGAGGCGAAGAGCACCACCGCGAAGGTGCACCAGGCACGCCTCGGTGACAGCTCCTCGGATCCGAGAGTGGTGCTCGTTGCGGTCGTACTCATCGCGGTCTTCCTCACAGGGCCCGTCCGGATCGGACCCCGGGCGGGCTCGGCGGGTTCCGGGGTGGTGCGGGCCCGCCGAGCCCGGGCGCTGACGCCGGGTCAGACGTCGATCTCCACGCCGTAGTGCCGCAGCCAGAAGTCGAAGCCGAGGGCCATCTCGATGTTCGAGCGGCTGTGCCACTCGTGGGCCACCCCGGTCGGGTCCTTGACGGCCTGCCAGGCCGCCTCGACGTCGAGGAACGGCAGGATCGGCGAGTTCGAGTCGGACAGCACGGCGCTGAACTCGCGGTGCAGGGCCTGGGTGTAGGTCGGGTCCTGGGTCACCGGGTAGGGGCTCTTGGGCCGGTCCAGGATCGACTTGGGCAGCAGGTCCTTGGTGGCCGCGCGGAGCAGGCTCTTCTCCCGGCCGTCGAAGATCTTGTACTCCCAGGGGGTGTTGTAGACGTACTCGACCAGCCGGTGGTCGCAGAACGGCACCCGGGTCTCCAGGCTGGAGGCCATCGCCAGGCGGTCGCCGCGGTCCAGCAGCATCGGGAGCCAGCGCGACAGGTGGGCGTAGCTCAGCTCACGCATCCGGTGCTCGCGCGGGCTCTCGCCGTCCTGGTGCGGGGTCTCCGCGCGGGTCTGCCGGTAGTTGTCCGCGTAGTAGCCGTACATGTCCAGCTTGTCCAGGAAGCCCGCGCCGAACAGGCCCCGGCCCTGGCCGTTGCGGCTGCCCTGCTGCCGCTTCTCCGCCGCGATCCAGGGGAAGGTGTCCAGGCCCACCAGCTCCTCGTCGTGCAGCCACTTGAAGCCGCCGAAGATCTCGTCGGCGGTCTCGCCGGTGAGCGCCACCGTGGAGTGCTCGCGGGTGGCCCGCAGCATCAGGTAGAGCGAGGTGTCCATGTCGCCGAGCATGGTCGGCATGTCCTGGGCGATGATGGCGGCCTCGCGGGCCGCCGGGTCGATCAGGTCCGCCGTGCCCAGCACGATGTCGGTGTGGTCGGCGCCGACGTGGCGGGCGAGTTCGGCCGCGTAGGGGGCGTCCGGGGTGTCCCGCTGGTCGTCGGGGCGGAAGTTCTCGCTGTAGCCGACGAAGGTCGCGGTGATGGTGCGGACCGCCTCGTCCCCGGCCTCGGCCCGGGCGATCGCCGCGAGCGCGGTGATCGAGCTGGAGTCGATGCCGCCGGACAGCGCCGTGCACAGCGGCACGTCGGCCACCAGCTCGCGGGTGACGATCTCCTCCAGCATGCCGCGCACGGTGGCGATGGTGGTGTCCAGGTCGTCGGTGTGCTCGCGCGCCTCCAGCGCCCAGTAGCGGCGCAGCTTCGCGCCCTTGCGCCCGATGGTCAGGGTGTGGCCCGGGGGCAGCTCGCGCAGCTCCCGGAAGACGCTCTGGCCGGCGACCTTCGCGGTGGAGAACAGCTCGCGCAGGCCGTCCGCGTCCACGGTGGCCTTCACCAGCGGGTTGGCGAACAGCGCCTTGGGCTCGGAGCCGAACAGCAGGCCCTCGGGGAGCGCCTTGTAGAACAGCGGCTTGATGCCCATGCGGTCGCGGATCAGCACCAGTTCCTCGGTGCGCTGGTCCCAGACCGCGAAGGCGAACATGCCCTCGAGCCGGAGCGCGCAGTCCACGCCCCATTCCAGGTAGGAGCGCAGGACCACCTCGGTGTCGCTGCGGGTGCGGAACCGGTGGCCGCGCCCCTCCAGCTCGGACCGCAGCTGCTTGAAGTTGTAGACCTCGCCGCTGTAGGTGAGGACGGCGGTGGTGCGGCCGTTGTCCTCGGCCGCCATCGGCTGCACGCCGCCGGCCAGGTCGATGATCGAGTTGCGGGTGTGGCCCAGGGCCGCGTGGGGGGCCACCCACACGCCTCGGGCGTCCGGGCCGCGCTTGCCCAGGCTGTCGGTCATGGCGTCGATGGTGAGCCGTTCCTCGGTCAGATCGCGCCCGAAATCCACCCAGCCGGCGATACCGCACATACGAAACTCCTCTGTTCATCTCGGTCTTGGAGATGTCCGGACCATCCGAGCACCCCTGCGGAACCCGTGGCCGGGACGCCTGCTGCGACCTGCCGCGATGCCCCGCCAGCCTGGAACACCGGTCTGGACACCGGCTCAAGCCGCACTCGACTGCGGGTCTCAGAACGGCCAGGACTGGAGCTGCCAGGCGGCGTCGACGAAGGCCCACTCGTAGCGGACCGCCAGCTCGGCGTGGCGGACCAGCTCCGCGCGCTCGGCCGCCGAACTCCCCGCCGCCACCTCCTCGGCGAGGTCGAGGAACTCCCCCAGCATCCCCCGGTAGAACTCGCCCGGGTGGGCCTTCTCGACCTCCTCCGCGTAGCGCGAGAAGGGGTCGTGCCTGACCAGCAGGTCGTCCGTGACCAGCATGTAGAGCCACGCCGACGGGAGCACCGCGCCCACCCCCGCCGCCAGCGAGGTCGAGGAGGCGGCGGTCAGGAAGTTCGCGTACGCCAGCGTCGCCGGGGCGGGCGCCGGGGCGGCGGGTCCGGTCGGCAGCGGCAGGCCGAGCCTGGCCGCCGTCTTGGCGAAGCCGTCCAGCCTGACCTCCGCGTCCTCCAGGGCGCTGGTCGCCATCCGGCTCAGCACCCGGGCCTGGTTGCCGTTGCGGGCGAGGGCGGAGCAGCGGGCCTGCGCCCGGCCGTAGCTGGGCAGCAGGTGGCAGGAGTCCTGAAGGGTGAAGTGGACGAGGGACCGGCCCGGCAGCGTGCCGTCGCACAGACCCGTGTAGTAGGGGTGCGTGCAGATGCGCCGGGCGCCCTCGGCCACGAACCCGCCGAGCTCCTCCCGCAGTGCCGTGCCGGCCGGTCCGGCCGGGATGGGAATCACCATGCTGCGGAGGGTTCCGTGTGCTGCTCGATCCCCGCTCGAACCGGGGTGGTCCTGCACCCGGCCGTCCGCTCTCAAGCGGCCCTCAAGGGAAAGACAGGGCCCGCCCGACAGGGTGGCGGACGGCAGCCGCCCAGCCGGGCGGCGGCACGCCGGATCGGTGAGAGGTTTGGGGCGAGACATGCGGGTGCTGTTCACCACCTGGGCCTGGCCGTCGCATCTGTACGCACTGGTGCCGCTGGCCTGGGCCTTCCGCTCGGCCGGGCACGAGGTGCTGGTGGCGAGCCAGCCGGAGCTGCTGGAGCAGACCGTCGGCACGGGGCTGCCCGCCGCCTCGGTCGGGGCGGACGTCGACGCCGCGGGGCTGGTCCGCGGGTACGTGCTGCCCTCGGTCGCCGGGGCGCCGCCGGGAGTGGGCGTGGCCCCGGGCGGCGGGCGCGGGCCGCGCGCCATGCAGATGTTCCTGGCCCACGCCGAGTCGATGACCGGCGGGCTGGTGGAGCTGGCCAAGGACTGGCGGCCCGATCTGGTGGTGTTCGAGCCCACGGCGCTCGCCGGACCGATCGCCGCCGCCGCGGCCGGGGTGCCCGCAGTACGGCTGCTCTACGGCACCGACCTGATGCTCCGGGCCCGGCAGGTGCTGCCGGACGCCCTGGCGCCGCTGGCGGCCAGGTTCGGGGTGACCGGCTTCGACCCGTACGGCGCGGCCACCGTGGACCCGACCCCGGCGAGCCTCCAGGTGGCCACCGACTACCAGCGGATCCCGCTGCGCTACACCGCCTTCAACGGCCCCGGGCCGCGCCCGGCGCCGCTCCCGGAGCGCGGGGCGCGGCCCCGGGTGTGCGTCACCTGGGGCCACACCATGGCCAGGCTGGACCCGTCGCTCTTCCTGGCCGGGGAGCTGGCCCGCGCGGTGGCGTCCACCGGGGCCGAGGTGCTGCTGGCGGTCTCCGCGAGCCAGCGCCCGCTGCTCGGGGAGCTCCCCCGGACGTGCGGGTCGCCGTCGACACCCCGCTGGACCACCTGCTGCCCGACTGCGACCTGGTGGTGTCGCACGGCGGCGCGGGCACGGTGCTGACCTCGCTGCGGCACGGCCTGCCGCTGCTGCTCGTCCCGCAGCTGCCGGACCACGCCGGGCACGCCGGACGGGTGGTGGCCGCCGGAGCCGGTGAGGTGCTCACCCGCGACGAGGCGTCCGGCTCCCGGGTCGCCGCCGAGGTCCGACGGCTGCTCGCGGACGGCCCCGAGCGCGCCGCGGCCCGGGCGCTGCGGCAGGAGATGCTGGCGCAGCCCGCGCCCGCCGCGGTGGCGACGCAGCTGGAGGCGCTGGTCCGGCAGCAGGGGGCGGCGCGGTCGACCGGCCCGGTCGGCTGACGCGGTCGGCGCGGTCGGCGCGGTCGGCGCGGTCGGCGCGGTCGGCAGCCGACGGTCGGCAGAGGTCGGCGAAGCACCCCCCGGGCCGCGCCCGTCGGCCCGGTCAGATCCGTCCAGGAAGAGGTCCCGAAGGATGAGCACTTCCCCCGAGCCCCTGGCCTTCCCGTTCGGCGATCCCCCCGGGCTCGCCGTGGAGGCGGAGTTCCAGCGGCTGCGCGACACCCCCGGCCTGTGCCCGGTCCAACTCCCCTACGGAGGCCCGGCCTTCCTCGCGGTGCGCCACCAGGACGTCAAGTCGCTGCTGACCGACCCCCGGTTCAGCCGGGCGGAGTCCGTGGGCCCGGACGAGCCCCGGCTGCTCCCGATCGTCCAGCGGGCCAACCTGCTGATGGCCTCGGACGGCCCCGAGCACGACCGGCTGCGGCGGCGGCTGGCCGCGGCCTTCACCGTGCGCGGCGTGGAGCGGCTGCGCCCCAGGACCGAGGCGATCGTCGGCGAGCTGCTGGACGGTGTGGAGAAGCACGGCGCTCCGGCCGACCTGATGGAGCTGTTCGCGCTGCCGCTGCCGATCCTGATGATCTGCGAGCTGCTGGGCGTCCCGCCCAAGGACCGGCTGCGCTTCCGGGAGCTGGCGGAGTCGTTCCTGGCCGCCAAGCTGCACCAGTTGACGGCGCAGCAGATCGGCCAGGCCGGTCAGGAGCTGCGCGGCTACCTGGTCGGCCTGGTGGCGGGCCGGCACCACGACCCCGGCGACGACCTGCTCAGCACCCTGGTGACGGAGGCGGAGCTGTCCGACGAGGAGCTGGTCGGGATCGCGGTGACCATCCTGATCGCCGGGCACGAGGTCCTCGCCGACCAGCTCGCCAACTTCAGCTACTTCCTGCTGACCCACCCCGGCCACCACCGGCGGCTGCTCGACAGCCCGGAACTGATCCCCTCGGCGGTGGAGGAGATGCTGCGCCACACCCCGCTGGGGGTCAGCACCGGATCCCCCCGGCGGGCCACCGAGGACGTCGAGCTGGGCGGCATCACCGTGCGGGCCGGGGAGTACGTGCTGCCGGTGATGACCTCCGCGAACCGGGACGCGTCGGTCTTCGACGCCCCCGAGGAGGTCGACTTCGACCGCAGGACCAACCCCCACCTGGGCTTCGGCTACGGGGTGCACCGCTGCCTCGGCTCGGCCCTGGCCCGGATGGAACTCCAGGTGGGGATGGGGGCGCTGCTGCAGCGCCTGCCCTCGCTGCGGCTGGCGGTCCCGGCCGAGGAGATCACCTGGTGCACGGGCGGCCTGGTACGCGGCCCGCAGGCACTGCCCGTCGCCTGGTGAACGGCCCCGGGCGCACCGCCGACCGATCGAACACCTGATCACACACCCGACCGAACAGCCATGAGAGCCACGAGAGCCAAGGAGACGTCATGGATCTGCAGTTGAAGGGCAAGAGGGCGGTCGTCACCGGTGCGAGCCGGGGCATCGGACTGGCCATCGTCCAGGCGCTCGCCGCCGAGGGCGTCGAGGTGCTGGGAGGCGCCCGGACCATCGGCGCGGAGCTGAGCGAGGCGACCCCGCACACCCTGGCGGTCGACCTGACCGAGGCCGACGGGCCGGCCCGCCTGGTCGCCCACGCGGTCGAGACCTTCGGCGGCCTGGACATCCTGGTCAACAACGTCGGCGGCCGCACGGTCTCCGCCAACGGCTTCCTCGACCTGGACGACGACGGCTGGCAGAAGGGCTTCGACCTGAACTTCTTCAGCGCCGTCCGGGCGATCCGGGCCGCCCTGCCGAGCCTGGTGGAGAGCCGGGGGTCGATCATCAACATCGGCTCGGTCAACGGGCGCCTGGCCGTGCCCCGGCTGGCGGAGTACTCGGCGGCCAAGGCCGCGCTGACCAACCTCACCAAGGCGCTGTCCGAGGAGTTCGGGCCGCAGGGGGTCCGGGTCAACACGGTCTCCCCCGGGCCGGTGCTCACCGACACCTGGAACAGCCCGCAGCGGGCCGAGCGGATGGGCATGTCGGTGGAGGACCTGGTCGCGGCGGTGCCCAAGTGGATGGGGCTCACCACCGGCAAGATCATCGCCCCGGAGGAGGTGGCCTCGATCGTGCTGCTGCTGGCGTCCGACCGGCTGCCCAGCACCACCGGCACGGACTGGCTGATCGACGCCGGCATGCTCAAGTCGGTCTGACGGCCCGGCCGGACGGCCGAGGGTCCGGGCGGCGGGGCCTGACGCCCCACCACCCGGACCCTCGGCCGTCACCGGCCGTCGGCGGCCACCGCGGCGGCCGGTCAGAGGTGCGGCGGGGGCCAGCCCGCGTACCCGCGCATGCCGTACAGCAGCGGTCGGCAGCCGGGCTCCAGCACGATCCGGGTCACCTCCCCGTACACCACGGTGTGGGTGCCGACCGGGTGCGCCATGGCCACCCGGCAGTTGGCCACCGCGTGCGCGTCGTCGACCAGGCCGGGGCCGGTCCGCCCGGGCCCGTCCTGCCAGCGGATCCGCTCGAAGCGGTCCGGCGCGCCGGAGCCGAACAGCTCCGCGGCCTCCCGCCCCTGCTCGTGCAGCAGGTTGACGGTGAACAGCCCGGAGGCCAGCACCGCCGCCAGGGTCTGGCTGCCGGTCCGCAGGCAGACCAGCAGGGTCGGCGGCTCCAGCGTCACGCTGCACACGGCCGAGCAGGTCATGCCGCGGGGGACGCCGTCCTCGTCGTAGGCGGCGACCACGGACACCCCGGTGGGGAAGCGCGCCATCAGCGCACGGAACTCCGGAGCGGCCGCCGTGGCGAGCGGGCTGGGGAAGGAAGTGGTCACCGTGTGCCCTTCTGTGGACGGGCGCCGAGGGCCGGGCGGCCGCACGCTGATCCGGACCGGGACGGCGCGGACTCCGTTGCAGGCAGGCTGCTCCGTACCGCTCGGGCTCGGCTCGGGGTGGGCTCGACGCACCGGCCGGGCGCGGGCCGCAGGCCGCTCCACTGCCGCTCCAGGTCCGCTCCATGGGCCGCGTCGATCATGGCTGGCCGGGGGCCGTGTGCCGGCCGACACGGTGCCGCAGTGGAGGACCGATGGTGACAGGAGCTGTCATGCAGATACCAGAAGGAACCCAATCCGTACTGCCGCACCACCACGTCGTCGGGCTCGGCGCCGGGCCTGCCAACCTCAGCCTGGCCGCCCTGGGCGCGAACACCGTGCCCGGGGGCGTAGCCCTGTTCGAGCGCCGGGAGGGGCCCGCCTGGCACCCCGGCCTGCTGCGCACCGGAACCCAGCTGCAGACCTCCTGGATCAAGGACCTGGTGTCCCTGGCCGATCCGTGCAACCCGCTGTCCTTCCTCAACTACCTGGTCAGCACCGGGCGCATCTACGCCTTCCTGAACGCCCAGTACGACGCGATCCCCCGGCTGGAGTACGCCCGCTACCTGGCCTGGGCCTCGGCGCAGCTGGGCACGGTGAACTACGGGACGGAGGTCGCGGAGGTCGACTTCTCCGGCGGCCGGTTCGTGGTCTCCTCGGCCTCCGGGCCGCTGGCCACCGCGGACCACGTGGTCTTCGGCCTGGGCACCCGGCCGGAGGTCCCGGCGTGCTTCGAGGGTCTGGGGGCGGGCGGCGCGATCCTGGCGGAGCACCTGGAGGCCCACCTGTCCACCGTGTCCAGCCTGCCCTACGAACAGGTGATCGTGGTGGGCGGCGGCCAGACCGGCGCCGAGTGCGTGCTGCACCTGATGCAGCGGGGCTTCCGGGACATCCGCTGGATCGGCCGGCGGCAGTGGTTCGCACCCATGGACGACTCGCCCTCGGCCAACGACTTCTACCGCCCGACCTACCTGCGCTTCTTCCAGGGCCTGCCCGAGGACATCCGCGCGCGCTACGTCGGCGAGCAGACGCTGACCAGCGACGGGGTGTCGATGGTCACCCTGCAGCAGCTGTACCAGGCCAACTACGAGGCGTTCCTGAGCGAGGGCCGCTCGCCGGTGATGATGCTCCCGGGCCGCAACGTGGTCGAGGTCGCGGAGCGCCACGGCTCCATCGCGCTCTGGTGCGAGCGGGACTGGGGCGGCCGCGAGCGGCACGCCGCCCGGTTCGTGGTGCTGGCGACCGGACGGCGGCAGGCCGCGCTGCCGATCTCCTCCCGACTCGCCGGGTTGATGGAGCTGGATGCCGGGGACGAACCGGTCATCGACTCCGACTACTCGCTCCGCTGGAAGCACGCCGAGACCAACCGCATGTACGTCCAGAACCGCAGCAGGGTCGGCCACGGCCTGGCAGACCCCAACCTCAGCCTGCTGGCGGTGCGTTCGGCCGTCATCCTCAACTCGGTGCTGGAGCGCCAGGCGTTCGCCATCCGGGACGAGCAGATGAACACCGTCTGGGCGTGACCCCGGGCGCGGCCCGAACCCACCGCACACCTCTCAGAGACAAAGGGGAGCACCACTCATGACCACCTCACCGTTCCACGTCATCGTGATCGGGGGCGGCACCGGCGGGATGGCCCTGGCCCACGGCCTGAAGCGGGCGGGGATCAGCGTCGCGGTCTACGAGCGCGACCGGACCCGCACCAGCGGGCTGCACGGCTACCGCGTCGGCATCGACCCGGACGGCAGCCGCTCGCTCAAGAAGCTCCTGCCGCCCGAGCTGTACGACACCTTCGTCGCCACCTGCGCCCGCGAGCCCCGCTACTTCATCATGCTCACCGAGAAGCTGAAGACCAGCATCGAGCTCCCGCTGCGGCAGGCCGAGGACGACGTCAACGGCGAGAAGTCGGTCAGCCGGATGACGCTGCGCCAGGTGCTGTTCACCGGCATGGAGGACGTCGTCGAGTTCGACAAGGAGTTCACCCACTACGAGCAGCGCCCAGACGGCCGGGTGACCGCCTTCTTCGCGGACGGCACGCACGCCGAGGGCGACCTGCTGGTCGCCGCCGACGGCGCGTCCTCGCGGGTGCGCCGGCAGTACCTCCCGCACGCCGGCGTCGAGGACGCCAAGATCATCTCCATCACGGCCAAGGTCCCGATCACCCCCAAGACCAAGAAGCTGCTGCCGGAGAACGTCTTCAACGGCATCGGGCTGGTGCTCGGCCCCAAGGGCGGGACCTGCATCCTGCACACCATGGAGTTCCCCTGGGGCGCCGACGGCGAGCTGAAGAGCGGGATCGGCGGGAACGACGCGGACCTGATCGAGCACTGGCCCGGCATGCTGTTCGACAACACCCGGGACTACATCAACTGGGGCTTCTGGGCCTCCACCGACAAGTTCCCCGCCGACGTGATGAAGATGCGGGGGGAGGACCTGATCGAGCTGGTGCTGAAGATGACCCCCACCTGGAGCAAGGACCTGCGCACCCTGTTCGGCCTGGGCGACCCCAGCACCTGCTTCCCGATCAACATCCGCACCTCGGTGCCGATCCCGCAGTGGGAGGCCAGCACGGTCACGCTGCTCGGCGACGCCATCCACACCATGACGCCCGGTCAGGGCGTGGGCGCCAACACCGCGCTCCGCGACGCCGCCCTGATCACCAAGAACCTCGTCGCGTTCCGCGACGGCCGGTCCACGCTGCTCGACGCGGTGCGGGACTACGAGACCAAGATGGTCAAGTACGGCTTCGAGGCGGTCATCGAGTCCAAGAAGCAGACCAGCGGCGACCAGCCGGTGCACAAGCCGTACATCGGCCGGCTGGCCCTCGCCGGGATGCGGGCCTTCCTCTTCGTGGCGGCGCGGGTGCCGTCGATGAAGCGGAAGATGGCCGAGGACATCTACATCTACCGCGGCGGCGACCGCGAGGACTGAGTGCGCGGCCGCCCACCCCGCGTAGAGTTGTCCACCTTATGCAACACCGTTAATTCCCAACGCAGTTAAGGAGCCACTGCCCATGGATCTGGGTCTGAAGGACAGGCGCGTCCTGATCACCGGAGCCACCCGGGGGATCGGCCGGGCCACCGCCAAGGCCTTCGCCGAGGAGGGCGCGTCCGTCGCCATCACCTACCACTCCGCCGAGGACGACGCCAAGAGCGTGGTCGAGGAGCTCGGCGGATCCCAGCGGGCCTCCGCGCACCGGCTCGACCTGTACGACCACGAGTCGGTCACCTCGGCGGTCGCCGCCGTGGAGGAGCGCTGGGGCGGCATCGACGTGGTCGTCGCCAACGCCCAGACCTTCAGCTGGGTCGACCCCAACCAGCTGCCGCACTTCGAGAACCTCTCGGTGGACGACTGGTTCCCGCAGCTGCGCGCCAACGTCGAGGGCCACATGCTGACGGTCCGCAGCGCGCTGGGCGGCATGCGCGAGCGCGGCTGGGGGCGCGTGGTGCTGCTGTCCTCGGTCACCGCCGACCACGGCAGCCCGGGCTCGGAGATCTACAGCGCCGCCAAGGCGGCCCTGCACGGCTTCGCCCGCGGCCTGATGTGGACCCGGGACGGCATCCTCGCCAACGTGGTGGCTCCCGGCGGCACGCTCACCGAGAGCCTGGAGGCGGTCGACCCGGAGATCATCGCCCGCAGCGCCCAGGACACCCCGAGCGGGCGGCTGAGCACGGCGGACGACGTGGCCCGCCTGATCGTCTTCCTCTGCTCGGAGGCCAACGGCAACGTCAACGGCGAGGTCGTGCACACGGCCGGCGGCCGCTGACACGCCGACGCGAGAGCGGCCCCGGGCGACGCCGTCGGCGTCGCCCGGGGCCGCTGCCGTCCGGCAGGGCCCGGGGCCGGGCTACTCGCGGGCGGCCTTCCTGATCGACCACTCGGCGATCCGCAGCGACAGCTCCACGCCCTCGGTGGCGTACTCGACCATGGCCTTCTGGTACTCGGCCACCGCCTCCGCCAGCTCCCGCTCCCCGCGGGCGACGGCGGCCAGCGCCGAGCTGAGCGCCTCCGCGTCGCGGATCGCGGTGTTGGCCCCGACCCCGCCCGAGGGCGGCATGGTGTGCGCGGCGTCGCCGAGCGGGACGACCGGGCCGGTCTCCCACGGCTCGACCGGCCGGGTGGCCCGCAGCGCCACCGCGAAAGTCTCCTCGGGCTGGGCGTGGAGGAAGATCCCGCGCAGCTCCGGGTGCCAGTCCGAGGTGCGGTCCACCACCAGCCGGCACAGCTGCTCGCCGTCGAGCGCGAAGAAGGCCGCGTCGTCCAGGCCGAGGTCGGCCAGGTGCACGTTGAAGACCGACATGTAGTAGTCGCCGGTGTCCACCAGGCCGGCCTCCGGCCACTGCCGGGCGGCCTCGGACGGCGGGGTGCGGAAGGTCATCGGCATCAGCCCGAGGTGGTGCCCGTCGGTGCCGATCACGTAGCTGAACCGGTCCCGGAGCGCCTCCGGCAGCCCCGCGCCGAGCGCCGCCTCCCGGGGGATCCGGGAGAACACCGTCCGCACCCCGAGGTCCTCCGGCAGGTCGGACGGGCGCAGCTGGGCGCGGACCCGGGAGTTGGCCCCGTCGGCGGCGACCAGCACGTCGCCGGTCTCGGTGCTGCCGTCCTCGAAGTACGCGGTGACCCGGCCGTCGGCCCCGGTCCCGCAGCGCTGGAAGTTCCGGCCGAACCGGACGGTGTCGCCCAGCCCGGTCAGCAGGATCCGGCGCAGCGTCACCCGGTCGACCGCGTCCACCTTGTCGGGGGAGCCGGAGCGAGGGTCCTCGAAGCTCGGGGCCCACTGCTCGACCAGGTGTTCGTCGTAGGCGGCCAGGCCGCTGTCGTCGCGCTCGTTGGAGGTGGCCACCAGCAGCTGCTGCAGCCGGGGCGGCAGGCAGGCGCGCAGCCCGCGCTCCCCTTCGGGGCTGATCCGCAGCCGGTACCCCTGGCGGCGGCCGTCGGCGGACGCGTCCCGCTCGAAGACGGCCACGTCGACCCCGGCCTGGCGCAGCCCCTGGGCGAGGCACAGGCCGCCGATGCCGCCGCCGACGACGAGGACCCGCAGGGGTGGTGGGCTGGTCCGCTTGCTCATCGACACCTTCTCCTTAGACCGACCGGCACATGGGGCGGGCTGCCACCGTGCGGCCGCCCGCTCGGAAAGCGCTGGAGCCGGTCTTGAGGCGGCGTACCGGGCGCGCCCGCGTGCCCGTGCACACCGCCTTGAGCTGTCCTCGATCCGGCCCTGCGATCGTTCCGCCGACGACCCGCCGGGCCCGGCCGGCGGCGCGAGCAACGATCGGGACGGTGGCATGGACGTCGACGAGGGCACCGACACGCGGACCGCCCTGCCCTTCCGCGTGATCCTGCGCATGGAGGTCAGGGCAGAGCTGGCACAGCAGTTCGAGCAGGTCTGGCTGGAGGTGGGGGCGCTCATCGCCGAGGAGCCGGCCAACCTGGCCCAGGCGCTCGTCCGCAGCGTCGAGGAGCAGGGCGTCTACTACGTCATCACCGACTGGCGCAGCAAGGCCCAGTTCCACACGTTCGAGCACAGCGCGGCCCATGTGGAGCACCGGCGGCGGCTGAAGCCCTTCCGCACCGGCGGCGGGATGTCGCTGACCGAGGTCGTGTACCAGCTGCCGGGCGCCGGGGCGGCGCTCGCCCGGGCATGAGCCCGACCCACCGTCCGCCCCGGCCCCGCAGCAGCGGCCCGGGGCACCACCACGACCTAGGAGAGTCATGAGCACCACGGAGATCGGCTTCATCGGCCTCGGCAACATGGGCGGCGGCATGGCCCACTGCCTGATCGGGGCCGGATACACGCTCAGCGTCCACAACCGCACCGCGCGCAAGGCGGAGCCGCTGGTCGCGCTGGGCGCCCGGAGCGCCCCCGACGCGGCCTCGGCGGCCCGGGGGCAGCGGGTGGTGCTGCTCAGCCTGAGCGACGAGGCGGCGGTCGAGGAGGTCCTCTTCCGGCAGCTGGTCCCGGTCCTGGAGCCGGGCGCGCTGGTGGTGGACACCTCCACGGTCTCCCCCGGCTACGCCCGGTCGGCCGCGGCCCGGCTCCAGGCGCTGGGACTGCGCCGGGTCGAGGCCTGCGTGGTCGGCAACCCGTTCCAGGCGCGGGCGGGAGAGCTGCGGGTCTACGTGTCCGGCGCGGAGGCCGACGTCGAGGAGGTGCGCGGGATCCTGGACACCATCGGCTCGGAGGTCGTGCCGACCGGCGCGCCCGGCACCGCCACCACCGTGAAGCTGATCTTCAACCTGCTGCTCGGCGCCCAGGTGGCCTCGCTGGCCGAGGCCGTCGCCTACGGGGTGGAGGCCGGGCTGGACCGGGACCAGCTGCTGTCCTCGATCGCCGGGAGCGGCTTCAGCTCGGTGGTGATGCGCTTCCGGGCCGAGCTGATGCGCAAGGGCAGCTACGAGCCGGCCTTCTTCCGCTCGGCGCTGATGGAGAAGGACCTGCGGCTGGCGGTGACCGCCGCCGGGGAGGCCGGGGTCGGGCTGCCGGTGCTGGAGGCCGTGCGGGAGCGCTTCGCCGGGGTGGTCGCGGCCGGCGACGGGGACAAGGACGCCTCCGTCATCGCCGAGCACGCGCACGCGCACGCGCAGCCGCCCGCGCACCGCTGACGCCCAGCGCACCGCTGACGCCCCGCGCAGCGCCGTCCGTCCCGCGGCTGCGCGAACGCACCGCCCACCGCGGCCCGAGCAGCATCCCGGCCGGGCCGCCGACGTCAATCTGGAGGAACCGTGTCGCTTCGCCTGTTCACCTCTGAGTCCGTCACCGAGGGCCACCCCGACAAGATCGCCGACCGGATCAGCGACTCCATCCTGGACGCGCTGCTCCGGCAGGACCCGGCCTCCCGGGTCGCGGTCGAGACTCTGATCACCACCGGCCAGGTGCACATCGCCGGGGAGGTCACCACCAGCGCCTACGCCGACATCGCCGCCCTGGTCCGGGAGGCGGTCCTGGACATCGGCTACGACTCCTCCGCCAAGGGCTTCGACGGGGCCTCCTGCGGGGTGTCGGTCTCCATCGGCGCGCAGTCCCCCGACATCGCCCAGGGCGTGAACGACGCCTACGAGGCCCGCCACGCCGCCCAGGAGCTGGGCAGCACCGACGAGTTGGACCAGCAGGGCGCCGGCGACCAGGGCCTGATGTTCGGCTACGCCTGCGACGACACGCCCGAGCTCATGCCGCTGCCGATAGCCCTGGCGCACCGCCTGGCCAGGCGCCTGTCCGAGGTGCGCAAGAACGGCACCATCCCGTACCTGCGCCCGGACGGCAAGACCCAGGTCACCATCGAGTACGACGGCGACCGGGCGGTGCGGCTGGACACCCTGGTGGTGTCCTCGCAGCACGCCCCCGGCATCGACCTGGACTCGCTGCTGACCCCGGACATCCGCGAGTCCGTGGTCGAGCCGGAGCTGCGGGCCCTGGCCGAGCAGGGCATCGAGCTGGTCACCGAGGGCTACCGGCTGCTGGTCAACCCGACCGGCCGGTTCGAGGTCGGCGGTCCGATGGGCGACGCCGGGCTGACCGGCCGCAAGATCATCGTGGACACCTACGGCGGCATGGCCCGGCACGGCGGCGGCGCCTTCTCCGGCAAGGACCCGTCCAAGGTCGACCGCTCCGCCGCGTACGCCATGCGCTGGGTCGCCAAGAACGTCGTCGCCGCGGGCCTGGCCCGCCGCTGCGAGGTCCAGGTCGCGTACGCCATCGGCAAGGCCGCCCCGGTCGGCCTGTTCGTGGAGACCTTCGGCACCGAGACCGTGCCGGTCGAGGCGATCCAGGCCGCCGTGCCCCAGGTGTTCGACCTGCGCCCGGCCGCGATCATCCGCGATCTGGACCTGCTGCGCCCGATCTACGCCCAGACCTCCGCCTACGGCCACTTCGGCCGGGAGCTGCCGGACCTCGCCTGGGAGCGCACCGACCGGGTGGAGAAGCTGCGCGCCGCCGTCCGGGGCTGACCGCCCCGGTGCCGGACCCGCCTGCGGGCGGGTCCGGCCGCACGGCCGAGGGCCCGCCGGCTCCGGCGCCGCTGCGGGCGGCGCGCGGAACCGGCGGGCCCGAACTGTCAGAGCAGGCCCATGCGCCGGGCGATGTCCGGCCCGGCCCAGCTGTCCGCGTCGGTCAGCAGCTGCTGGTTGAGCTCGGGGAAGGCGTCGAACGCCTCCAGCGCCGCCCGCGTCGGCAGCGCCCGGCTCACCAGGCTGCTTGCGGCCCGGCTCCTGGCCTGCCACTGCTCCAGCGGCTCGCCGAGGTCCAGCAGCCTGGTCGGCACCTGCTGGCCCAGCAGCAGGTAGTCGATGCCGAACAGCCCGAAGAAGGACGGCGCGACCCGGTTGGCCAGGTCCTGCACCAGCGCGTTGCGGCGGGACAGCGGCGCGCCGGCCGCGTAGAGGTCCAGCAGCGGCTGGAACCCGGAGACGTCGGCGGAGGCGTTGCACTCCTTCCAGAACGGCGTGTCCAGGCGGGTGTTGAACCGGTAGTGGATGCCCAGCAGCCAGCGGATGGCGTCCCAGTTCTGGCCGAGGCCGACGTTGAAGGCGTCCCGGGGCTGCGGGTCGGACCAGGAGGCCGGGAGCGTCGACACCAGGGTCAGCACCTCGGTGGCGATCATCAGCAGGCCGGTGGACTCCAGCGGCTCCACGAACCCGTAGGAGTTGCCGACCGCCACCACGTTGCCGCGCCAGGCCTTCTCGAACCGGCCGCTGCGGAACCGCACCTGCTTCGGCTCGCTGATGCCGGGGAAGCGCTTGGTGAACTCGTCCACGGCCTCGTCGTCGGAGATCGCCGACGAGGAGTAGACGTACCCGCGGTGGTCGTTCTCCCGGGTCGGGATGCGCCAGGTCCACCCGGCGTTCATGGTGGTGGCCTGGGTGTAGGGGACGATCTTGCCGCCGTGGTCGATGTTGCCGGTCACCGCGGAGTCGGTGAACAGGGTGCTGCCGAAGCTCTTGTAGGGCGTCTTCAGCGCCGTGCCCAGCAGCCGGGAGCGGAATCCGGTGCAGTCCACGTAGAGGTCGAAGGACAGCTCGCGGCCGTCGGTGGTGACCACGTGGTCGACCCACTCGTCGTCGCTGAGCACCACGTCGTCCAGGGTCGCCTCGACCTGGTGGATGCCGCGGCGCTCCGCGAGCTCGTGCAGGTAGGCGACCAGCCGGCCGTTGTCCAGGTGGTAGGCGAACGGCAGGTACTTCATCAGCGACAGCGGGCTGCCGTCCACGTCGTACACGGCCGCCCGGTCGGCCTGCATCATCGCCGAGCCCAGGGTCGAGCCGTTGATCGACCCGCCGGTGCGGATCGCCCCGACCAGGCCGACCGAGTCGGCGGACCAGTCGAAGGGGCCCATGAAGGCGTCCTTCCCGGGGCCCCAGTCGAACTTGATGCCCAGCTTCCAGGTCGGCCGCACCCGCTCGTACAGCTCGGCGGCGTCGATGCCCAGGTAGTGGTGCAGGAAGAGGGTGAAGTAGGAGACCGTCGCCTCGCCCACGCCGATGATGGGAATGGACTTGGACTCCATCAGCGTGACGTCCAGCCACGGCCGCTGCGCCTTCAGCGCCAGCGCGGTCAGGAAGCCGGCGGTGCCGCCGCCGATCACGCCGATCCGGCGGATGCCGCGCGGGTCGCCCTCCTCGGCCGGGCGCAGGTCGCTACCGGTCGCCGCCAGCGCGCCGAGCAGGGCCAGCGGGTCGGTCGCGCTGCCCTCCCTGCCCGGCAGCCAGTCCCTGACGCCTGCCGCGTCCTGCTCCGGGAAGGACTCCAGCAGCCTGTCCAGGGCGTTGCGTTCCTCCGGCCCCAGTCCACTGGCCAGAATCTTGTGGTCCATTCGGCACTCCCCATTCCCATCCGACTGCGGGGCGTCCCAGCCTGTCTGCGGGGACCTGCCCGCAGCAGTCTGATAAGGGCCGCTGGAGGCGGACTGGAACCGGGATGGAGGTCGTGCTCACCAGTCGAAGGTCTGCTCCCCGCGCCGGAACGTGCCGGTCGGGCCGCCGTCCGGCAGGGTGGCGGCGTCGGCGATGTCGCGGGCCGCCTCCTCGGCGGTGCGGGTCGCCCCCGGCATCATCCGGGTCCGGGTCGGCCCCGGGTTGACCGCGTTGACCAGCACCCCGGAGTCCAGGGTCTGCGCGGCCAGCATCTGGGTCAGCCCGTTGACGGCGGTCTTGGACACCGAGTAGCCCGGGCTGGACCGGAACAGGCCGTTGCTGAACGAGCCGGTGCCGCTGGAGACGAAGACCACCCGGCCCCAGCCCCGCGCCACCATGTCGGGCACGAAGGCCTGCGCGACCTGCCAGGCCCCGAGCAGGTTGACGGTCAGCGTCTGCCGCACCAGCTCCAGCGGGACGGTCAGCGGATCGGTCCCGCTGTCCAGCAGCACACCCGCGTTGGAGACCAGCACGTCGACCGGGCCGATCCGCTCCCGGGCCTGCTTGACGCTCTCCGCGTCCGTCACGTCCAGCGCCTGGCCGGTGGCGCCCGCGCCGAGCGCGGCGGCGGCCTCCGCCGCCTCCTCCCCGTGACGCGCCGTCAGCACCACCCGCAGGCCGCGCCCGTGCAGCTCCGCCGCCACGGCGCGGCCGAGGCCGCGGTTGGCTCCGGTGATCAGCACTGTCCGCTGCTGGGCCACTTGTTCCTCCTGGGGTGCACGCGCTCGTCCGCCGTCGGACCCATGCTGCCCGGCGCGGCTCGAATCCCGCTGGTGCAGGCGCCGCCGAGCAGAGCCGTTCGAGCACCGCGCGAGTCCAGCCGGAGACGCTGGGCGCACGAAGTGCCACAACTTCCCACCCTGGAGGGCACGATGACGGTGCTGCCAACCGCGCCACCGAAGAACGCCGAGGAGCTCGCCCGGGCCGTGGCCCGGGACGGAATCGAGTTCCTGCTGGTCATGTTCGTCAATCTGCAGGGCAAGCCCTGCGCGAAGCTGGCCCCCGTGCGCACCCTGGACCGGCTGCTGGCCGAGGGCCTGGGCTTCGCCGGGAACGCCGCCGACGGCCTCGGCCAGTCCTCGGCCGACCCCGACGTGGTGGCGATCCCCGACGTCACCTCGTACGTCAAGGCGCCGCTGCAGGAGGGCCTGGGCATCGTCCAGTGCGACCTCTACGTCCAGGGCGAGCCGTGGCCGTACGCGCCCCGCTGGATCCTGCGCCGCCAGCTCGAGCTGCTGGCCGAGCAGGGGCGGCAGTTGAAGGTCGGCGCCGAGCCCGAGTACTTCCTGGTGCGCCGGGCCGAGGACGGCTCGATCGCGGTCGCCGACGAGCTCGACACCGCCGACTCGCCCTGCTACGACGCCAATGCGGCGACCCGGGCCTTCGACCACCTCGCCACCGTCAGCCGGGCCGTCGACGCGCTGGGCTGGGAGAACTACTCCAACGACCACGAGGACGCCAACGGGCAGTTCGAGCACAACTTCGGCTACGCGGACGCGCTGCGCACCGCGGACCGGGTGGTGGTGTTCCGGCACCTCGCCAAGATGGCGGCGCACCGGGCCGGCCTGGTCGCCACCTTCATGCCCAAGCCGTTCACCCACCTCACCGGCAGCGGGCTGCACCTGCACGTCTCGCTGTGGGACCGGGACACCGACACCAGCCTGTTCGCCGATCCGGTCGACCCGAGGGGCATGGGCCTGTCGCAACTGGGCTACAGCTTCATCTCCGGGCTGCTGGAGCACGCCCCCGGCCTGATGGCGCTGACCTGTCCCACCGTCAACTCCTACAAGCGGCTGGGCGCGGGAGCTGACACCCAGTCACATTCCAGCTGGGCGCCGGGATACGCGAGCTACGGCGGGAACAACCGCACCCACCTGGTGCGGATCCCGGACGGCGGCCGGATCGAGATCCGCTGCGTCGACGGCGCGGCCAACCCGTACCTGGCGATCGCCGGGATCGCCGCCGCCGGCGCCGACGGGATGGCCCGGGGCGCGGACCCCGGCGACCCGGTCACCGGCGACCTGGAGGCCGCCGGCCTGCGGGCCGGGCTGCGCCCGCTGCCGCCCACGCTGCTGCACGCCGTGGACGAACTGGTCCGGGACGGGGTCCTGCGCGAGGGCCTGGGCAAGGTGCCGGGCGGCCTCTACGCGGACTACTTCGCCTCGGTCAAGCGGGCCGAGTTCAACGCGTTCCACCGCCAGGTCACCGGCTGGGAGCTGGACCGCTACCTGATGTTCTGACAGCGCCGCGCAACCGGTTCCGGCGCGCAGCGCGACCGTCCGGCCGCCACCCGAGCGGGTGGCGGCCGGACGTGTGCCCGCGGCGCCCATGCGGCCCCGCGCCGGGCGGGCTACGACGGCCCGGCGGGCAGCTCCTCGATCACCGAGACGCCCTGCGACCCGTCCGCGCGGCGCCACGCCTCCCGCAGCCGGATCCGCCGGTCCGCCAGCAGCTCCGGGGTGCTGACGCACTCCCCGGAGACCACCTGGCCGTCCGTCATGACCTGGCTGTAGGCCAGGGTCAGCACCCCGTCCGGGGCGCACCGGCCCACCAGGCGGCCGGTGCGCACCGCGCCGCCGGAGAACTCGGCCCAGACCAGATCGGCCTGCTGGTGGTAGTGGCCGACCGGGGTGGCCCCGGCGGCGGCGGTCTGCGCCGAGACGGAACGGAAGCGCCGCCCGTCGTAGTCGAACGCCCCGCACCACCGCAGGGCCTCGGCCGAGCCGTCCGGTTCGGCCGCCCCGGTCGTCATCGGGGCTCCGGGGAGACGTTGTAGTTCGACCGGAAGAAGTTGTCCGGGTCGACCCGCTGCTTGAGGGCGGCGAGCCGGCCGTAGGACTCCGGCCCGAAGGTGCGCAGCGCGCGCTCCGGACCGGCCGCACCGCTGTCGCCCACGTAGTTGATGTAGCCGTCCCCCCAGCGCCCGTAGGGTTCGGCGACGGCGGCCACCGACTTGGCCCAGGCGGTCTGCTGGGCGTCGGCCTCCGGGTGGCCGGGATCCCAGATCGCCATTCCGGTGACGTTGAACCGGGCCGAGCGGAAGGGGACGGCGCTGCGGGCCGGGTCCGCCGAGCGGACCGCGCCGTGGATCGGCTCGATCAGCACGGTGTCGTTGAAGGGGTCGGTGATCAGGCCCTCGCGGAAGCGGTCCACGATGCCGTCCACCAGCTCGCCGGGCAGGCCGTCCACGCAGCGCGCGCTCCAGTAGTGGCGCAGCCCGAAGGGCAGCCGCCCCAGGCACAGCTGCATGGAGACGTAGCTGCGCTCCTCGATCCGCCAGTCGATCGGCTCGAGCCGGCGCAGGGCCTTGTCCAGCACGGCCGGGTACTCGGGGTCGTCGCCGGAGTAGCAGACGCTCATCACCGCGGCCGGCCCCTGCGCCGGTCCGTAGCGCTCCAGCAGCAGGGTGCAGGTGAGGTCGTCCGGCGCGTCGGTCATCAGGTCGCGGAACAGCCGGACGGCCTCGGCCAGGTCGGCGCCGGAGTAGGCGACGAAGCCGCCGTAGACGCGGTCCACCGGGTGCAGCCGGAAGGTGAACCCGGTGACCACGCCGAAGTTGTGCCCGGCGCCGCGCAGGGCCCAGTCCAGATCGGGGTCGCTCGCCGGGCCCACCTCGGTCCGCTCCCCGTCGGCGGTGACCAGGGTGTAGGACTCGACGTTGTCGCAGGAGAGGCCGTGACGGCCCATCAGGTGCCCGATGCCGCCGCCGAGGGTGAGCCCGCCCACGCCGGTGTCGTCGAAGGTGCCGCCGGTGACGGCCAGCCCGTAGGTGCCCGCGGCCAGGTCGAACCCGGCCCAGGTCGCGCCGCCGCCGGAGCGGGCGAGCCGGCGGACCGGGTCCACGACGACCCGGTCGAGCAGCCGCAGATCGACCACCAGCCCGTCGTCGAGCGATCCGGAGCCGGCGATGTTGTGGCCGCCGCCGCGGATCGCGGTGGGCAGGCCGTGCTCCCGGGCGGCCCGGATCACCCGCTGCACCTCCGCGGTGTCGCGCGGCAGGCAGATCAGCCGGGGCCTGCGGTCGTGCATCCCGTTGAAGAGCAGCCGCACCCGGTCGTACGCGGGGTGCCCGGGGGTGATCACCCGGTCCGGGCAGATGGTCTCCAGGGCCTCGCGGGCGCCGGCAGTCATGTGCGTCCTCCTTCGGGTATCGGGATCGGTCGGACCCGCTCAGACTCGGGCGCGGCCTCGGCCTCGGGCTGCGGCGGCTCGGCGCCGAGCCGGCGCAGCAGTTCGGCCGCGGCGTCGGCGCCGGCGGCCAGCGTGGTCTTGGCGGAGCCGCCGCTGCCGCCGGTGAAGGTGTACACCCGGCCCTCGCCGGTCGGCAGGGCGTGCAGCGCCAGCCGCCCCTCGGTGCTGTAGGCGTCGGCCGCGGCGATGTAGCGGTGCGGCGCCCCGAGCCGGAGCCCGGGCAGCGTGGCGGCGATGGCCGGCCGGACCGCCCGCTCCTCGCGGTCCAGGAACACCCGGGTGCCGGGCTCGCAGTCCCAGCGCTCGGTGGGCAGCCCGAACAGCATCTGTCCGGGGCCGGCCGGGCGGCCGTAGAGGCCGCTGTTCTCGTCCACGAAGGCGGGCGGCCGGTCGCCGCCGACGCTGTAGACCGCGCACTGGATGACCTTGGTGCGCAGCCCCGCCGCGGGCAGTCCGAGCTCGGCGAGCAGCGGGCCGGTCCAGGCGCCGGTGGCCAGGACCACGGCGTCCGCGCCGGTCCAGGCGCCGTCGGTGCGGTACTGGACGCCGCCCGGTGCGGGCCGCAGGCCGCGCAGCGGGCCGAGGTCCAGCACGCCGCCGCGGGCGGCGAAGTCGGCCCGGGCCCGGGTGCGCAGCTGCTCCGGGGAGAAGTAGCCGGCCTGCCGCTCCAGCACGGCGGTGGCCCCGGCCGGGAGCCCGGCCAGGCCGTACCTGGCCTCCAGCTCGCCGCGGTCCAGCACCGAGACCGAGCCGGGCATCCGCCGTTCGAGCGCCGCGACGCGGTCCGGCGGCGGCGCGGTGCCGAGGATGTACAGCGAGCCGACCGCGCGGTAGCCGGCCCACTGCCGGAGCAGGGCGCTGGAGCCCAGCTCCTCCAGGCTGCGCTGGGCCTGCCCGGCGAGGTCCGGGTCCGGGTCGAAGCCGCGGATCAGCCCGCCGGAGGCGTGGGTGGCGTCGCGCGCCCCGGCCCCGCCGGTGAGCAGGACGACCTCCAGTCCGGGGTGGCGTACCAGGCGCCAGGCGAGCAGCATCCCGGCGATGCCCGCGCCGACCACGCAGACCCTCACCGGACGACCGCCCCGGCGGCGCCGGTGAGGACCTCCAGCAGTCCGTCCCCGCCCGCCGCCGCGGCGCCGGTGCCCAGGAGGCAGCGGGCGGCCAGGGCGGCGTCGAAGTGCTCCAGGGTCAGGGCGTGTTCGGCGCGGGCCAGTTCGGCCGGGTCGGGCTCGGCGGCGGCCGCCCGGCCGGCCGCCCAGGCGGCGGTGGCGGCCCGGTAGCGCTCCCAGGTGAAGTTGGTCGGGCGCGGCGAGGGACGGTCCCAGGTCAGGAAGGCCCGGACGTCCGCCGGGTCCTCCTGGTCCAGCAGTTCGTGCGCCCAGACGGCGTGGTTGCGGCTGGTGGAGAACTTGGCGCCGTCCAGCCGGTAGAACTCGTTGACCACGAGGCCGCCGAAGACCTCCGGCGGCAGCCCGGCCGCCGCGAACAGCGCCGGGAACAGGGCCAGGTAGTAGAAGGCGTTGTCGAGGCCGAGGAAGGCCCACAGCGCGTCGACCCCGCGCCAGGCCGCGACGTGCTCGGCGAGTCCGGTGGCCCGGGGGGCCAGCCGCCGGCCGACCGTGTACAGGTAGCCGAGGCCCATCTCCCCCCAGACGTCGATCCGGTGGCCGGGGACGGAGGGCAGCGGGATGCCCCAGTCGGTGGGGTAGCTGAACGGCACGGTGGGCAGCTCGTCCCGCAGCAGCCGCCGGGCCAGCTCCCGTACCCGGGGCGGGAGCACGCCGCGGATCCAGGTGGCCTCCAGCACGGCGCGGTGGTCCTCCAGCCGGAGCACCGGCCCGCGTACGGTCCGGAGCCCGGTGGCGGGCCCGCCGCAGCGGGTGCAGCGCGGGTCGACCAGCGCGGACGCGGGGACGTAGCCGCCGCAGCCCTCGCAGGTGCCGCCGCCCGAGGGCTCGGCGCAGTGCGGGCAGCGCCCGGAGACGTAGGCGTGGTGCAGCACTCCGGGGCAGTCGGCGCAGACCGGGGTCTGCCACTCGGCCACGGGCAGTGCGCCGGAGGCCACCAGCTCGTCGAGGAAGCCCACCACCGCCGCCCGGTAGTCGGGGTCGGCCAGCGGCTCGGTGAAGCCGTCGTGCACCACGCCGACCCGGTCGAGGACGCCGCGGATCAGGTCGGCGTTGCGCTCGCGCAGCTCGTGCACGCCGACGCCCTCCTCGCGGGCCTTGGCGAGCACGTAGTTCTGGTGGTCGTCCAGGCCGCAGAGGGCGAAGACCTGCTCGCCGCGGCGGCGGGCGGCCCGTACCGCGATGTCGGCCGCCAGGTAGGGGCCGGAGAGGTGGCCGACGTGCAGCGGGCCGTTGGGCGTGGGCGGAGGGGAGAGCACCACGGTGGTGCCGGGAACGCGCTGCCCGGACGGCAGGGCGGGGTCAGCGGCCATCGGGGGCCTCCTCGGCGGCCCCGGGCTCCTCGGCCCCGGGCTCCTCGGCCCCGGGCTCCTCGGCCCCGGGCTCCTCGGCTCCGGGCCGCCCGTCCTCCGGCAGCCAGTAGATGCTGAGGATCCGCACCGGCTCGCTGCCGGCGGTGATCACGTGCCGCTCCCCCGGCCGCAGCAGCACCGCGGTGCCGGCCGGGGCGGCCGTGTCCCGGCCGTCCACGGTGAAGGTCGCGCTGCCGCCGACCACGACCGCCAGCTCCACCTCGGGGTGGCTGTCCACGACGCTGTGCGAGTCGGCCGGGACCTGGCACCACATGGCGTTGAACGGGAGGCCGCCGGTTCCCGCGTAGCGCTCCCAGCGTCCGATCTGGATTCCGTACTCGTCCGTGAGTTCTTTGTCGCCGATGGCGAAGGTCTGCACAGGTCCTCCCCTGTCCGTCCGGTCGAGCCGGGTCCGCCGCATGCTCGGGAGGGGGCCGGTCTCTCGGCGTCATCGTCGCGGCTCTCACTCGAAGCCCGCTCGACGGGAGGTTGGCGGCGGCCGGGCGCCGTGCCACCATCAGCGGCATGTCCACACAGACGCAGGTTGGTAGGCGCCCGGTGCAGTACAGCCCGCGAACGCTCACGGCGCTGACGGCAGATCAGGTCCGCGGCTGGACGGTGAAGCGCTACGGCGTTTCGGCGCTGCGGGACACCCCTCCGCCGGAGGTGCTGGAGTTCGCCCGGCGGGCGGTGGAGCGCTCGCTGCCGCCGGCCGACGGCGACGCCCCGGCGCACGGCTACAGCGTGGTGCACGAGGACGAGGACGGGTGCTACGTGGTGGTGGGCTGGTGGAGCCCCAACCGGGTCATCCTGCACTCGCGGACCTGGCTGGCCGAGTGGCAGGACCTGACCGCGCTGACCGAGGCCCCCGAGGGCGCCACGGCGTGCGTCTGGGAGCTGGTGGCGATGGGCCACGAGCGCGACGCCTGGGTGCGCCACGTGCTGCAGCCGGCCGAGCCCGACTACCCGGCCTACCTCGCCTCGACGGTCTCCGGGCGCTTCTGAGCCGGCCCCGGCCCGGCCGGACGTGCCGCTGCGGCCCCCGGGGGGAGCCGCAGCGGTAGGGGTTTCGCTCAGTGCGTTCGGGACGCGACGGCGCCGCCCTGGTAGGCGCCGAGGTTGGGGTCGGTGGCCGGGATCGGGTTGCCGAAGTAGTCGCGGCCCCCGTTCCCGGCGATCGGGGTGCCGGCGCCGAGCGCCGCCGAGCCGGTGCCGAGGCGGTAGCCCCCGGCGTCCGTGCGCGAGGTCGCCGTGCCCGGCGCGACCAGCAGCGGATTGGCCAGCACCGCGTGCGGGTCGACCGAGCCGGAGCCGGTGATGTCCTGGTAGGCGTTGTAGGCGTAGGTGTTGGCGGTGTCGGCGAGCGCCGAGCCGCCGGGCTGGCCGACGAAGATGTTGTCGGTGATCCGGAAGGTGGAGGCGCCCGAGGACTCCACCATGTTGGGCGTGGTGGGGTCGTAGAAGGTGTTGTTGTAGATCTGCGTGCCGGGCTCGTCCCCGCACAGCAGGGTGATCACCCCGAGGTAGCCGGGGCCGACGTCGTTCTGGCTGATGTTGTAGCGGAAGATGCCGCCGCTGGACGTGGTGCCCTCGGACGGGCAGCTGAACAGGGCCCCGCCGCCGTTGTCGTGGGACAGGTTGTACTGGTAGACGGTGCCGGTGTCGGCACCCTCGAAGTCGAAGGCCATGGCCGGGTAGACGCCGTGGGAGACGTCGTTGTACTGGAACACGCTGTCGTCCGAGTTCCAGGCGTACGCACCGACGTTGTAGTCGGTGGAGCGCTCGTTGTAGCCGTCGATGACGTTGTGCTCCACCAGCGCGTGCTCGCCGTTGAACACCATGATCCCGTCGCCGCCGACGTCGGTGACCTGGTTGCCCGCGATCAGCACCCGGGTGTTGGGCGCGAACGAGGCGCCCGGGCCGGTGGGGTTGACGGATCGTTTCTGCCAGCCGGAGACGATCCCGATGCCGGTGCGGTCGACGTCCGTCACGGTGTTGTTCCGGACGTCGATCCCGGCGAAGCCGGTCGGCTCGGCGGTGCCGCCCGCCTCGAAGATGATGCCGCCGCTCGGGTCCGGGTAGCGGTCGTCGCTGCCGTTGACCCCGTGCACGTTCAGTCCGGTCAGCTTGTAGTGCGTCCCGGTTCCGTAGTCCGTGAGCAGCACGTACACCCCGACCCGCTGCTGTCCGGCGGTCGGGGCCGGGCCGGTGTCCGTGACGTCGAGGCCGGTCAGGTCGTAGCCCTGGACGTTGTGCAGCAGGATGGCGGCGGTGGCGCCCTGGCCGTCGATCTGCGCCCTGCCCGTGCCGTAGGAGTCGAGGGTGATCGGCTGCGCCGCCGTCCCCGACCCCTGCGGCGCCAGCGTGCCGTCGCAGGTGACGCCGCCGCGGAAGCGCACCGTGTCGCCGGGCCGGAGCACCGTCGCGTCGACCCGGGTGAAGCTGTGCCAGGCGGTCGTCGGGCTGGTCCCCGCCGCGGTGTCGCTGCCCCCTGAGCAGTCGACGTAGTACGTCGCGGGGCCGCTCGCGGCTGCGGTGCCGGCGCCTGCGATCAGCAGTGCGAGGGTGGTGGCCAGCCCGGCGAACGTACGCTGGAGCCTCGGTCTTGGCATGTTTACCCCTCCAGGCGCGCGGTATCCCCCCGCTTGCCCTTTTCGGTCAGTGGTTGAGTGCTGGCCGGATAGTGACGGCAATCGCTCGCGGGAGCCTGGTGGCCCGTTCGAGACGCGCTCGAGCGGCGCTGGAGTGATCGTTGGGATCCTGGTCTCCCCCCGTCCCGCAGGAGCCCTTTGCATGCGTATGACCTGCAGTCCGTTGATCCCGGTCGGCGCCGGTCCCTGACCGGGCCGGTGCCCGGCGGCCCGGCCGGGCCGCCCCGGACAGAGTAATGATCAAGCCATGACAACAGCCTCGATCGGCACTCCGACGGGTTTCGAGTGATCCCCGCGACCATGCCGCACCCGCCGGACGTCCGGCATCCGGGGGTGTGGGGGGAGGCGCGGGCCGAGGTCCCTGCCGGGCGGTGCGGACCGGTCGACGACCGGGCCCGCGAACCGGCCGGGAACGACCTCCGCACGCGCCGCCGACCCTGTTCGCCGGAGGGCCCAGCGCCCTCGTCCCGTCTCACAAGGCCCTTGGAGGTCTCCCACCATGACCCGTAAGCAACCAGCAGGAACCGGGCGCCGACTGCGCTGGCTGGTCCCGCTGCTCCTGATCGTCGCGTGGCTGGTGATCGGCAGCGGGACGGGCTCCTACGAGGGCAAGCTCGGCTCGGTGGCCACCAACGACGGCGCGGCCTACCTGCCCGGGAGCGCCGAATCGGTCAAGGCCGCCCAGCTCCAGTCCGGCTTCTCCGACGACAAGACGTACCCCGCGGTCGTGGTCTACCAGCGCGCCTCCGGCATCACCGCCGCGGACCGCGCGGCGGTGCAGGCCGACGCTGCCGCCGCCGCCAAGCTGCCGCAACTCGTGGGCCGGGTCAGCCCGGTGACCGCCTCGGCCGACGGCAAGGCGCTGACGTTCACGGTGCCCATCGTGGACCGCAGCAGCCCGCTCCAGGACGCGGTGAAGGCCCTGCGCGCCCGGGTCGGCAGCCATCCCGGGCTGTCCGGCCACGTCACCGGCGAGGGCGGCCTCTATGCCGACTTCGGCGGCGCGTTCAGCGACATCGACGGCCAACTGCTGCTGGTCGCGGTCGGGTTGGTGATCCTGGTGCTGCTGCTGGTCTACCGCAGCCCCTCGCTGCCGTTCCTGGTGCTGATCGGGGTGGCCTTCGCCAGCAGCATCGCCGCCGCCGTCGTCTACGCCCTCACCGACAAGGGCTGGATCACCCTCACCGGCCAGAGCGAGGGCGTGCTCTCGGTGCTGGTGGTCGGCGCGACCACGGACTACTCGCTGCTGCTGATCAGCCGCTACCAGGAGGAGCTGCGCCGCCACGCCAACAAGTACGACGCACTGGCCAAGGCCTGGCGCGCGGTGCTGTGGCCGGTCCTGGCCTCCGGCTCCACGGTGATCCTGGCCGTGCTCTGCCTGCTCGTCAGCGACCTCAACAGCAACCGCAGCATGGGACCGGTCGCCGCGCTCGGCATCGCCGCCTCGCTGCTGGCCGGGCTCACCTTCATGCCGGCCGTCCTGGCGCTGATGGGGCGCGCCGCGTTCTGGCCGTTCCGCCCGGCCTACGGCAGCGACGAGCGCACCGAGCACGGCTTCTGGGGACGGGTGGCGGCCTTCGTCGGCCGTCGGCAGCGGCTGGTGTGGGTGGCGTCCGGGCTGCTGCTGGTCATCGCGGCGGCGTTCACCACCCAGTTCCGGGCGTCGGGGCTGGCCCTGTCCGACAGCTTCGACCGGACGACCGACAGCGCGGTCGGCCAGACCGTGCTGAGCGCGCACTTCCCCGGCGGCGCGGGCACCCCGGTGTTCGTGATCGCCGAGGCCGCCGCCGCCCCCGAGGTGGTGCAGACCCTGCACGGGATCCACGGCATCACCTCGGTGGCGCCGTACACCGGCGGGAGCGCCGGCGCCGCTCCCAAGGTGGTCGACGGCCGGGTCGAGGTCGACGCGGTGCTGTCGTCGACCCCGGACGGCCCGGCCGCCATCTCGGAGGTGCGGCAGCTGCGGGCCGCGGTGCACCGGCTGCCCGGGGCGAACGCGGAGGTCGGCGGGTACACCGCGACCAACATCGACACCCGGGACTCCGGCACCCGTGACCTCAAGCTGGTCATCCCGCTGGTGCTGCTGGTCATCCTGATCGTGCTGGTGCTGCTGCTGCGGGCGCTGGTCATGCCGCTGCTGCTGGTCGGCACCGTGGTGCTCTCCTACGCCGCCACCATGGGCGTGTCGGCCCTGGTGTTCAACCACGTGTTCGACTTCGCCGGGGCCGACCCGTCGGTCCCGCTGCTGGGATTCGTCTTCCTGGTGGCCTTCGGCGTCGACTACAACATCTTCCTGATGCACCGGGTGCGGGAGGAGTCCCTGTCCCTGGGCACCCGCCACGGCACGCTGGTGGCGCTGCGGGTCACCGGCGGCGTGATCACCTCCGCGGGCGTGGTGCTCGCCGCGACCTTCGCCGCGCTGTCGGTGGTGCCGATGGTCTCCATGGCCCAGCAGGCCTTCATCGTCGCCTTCGGCGTGCTGCTGGACACCGTCCTGGTGCGCTCGCTGCTGGTCCCGGCCCTGGCGCTGGAGCTCGACCGGAAGATCTGGTGGCCGTCCCGGACGGTCTTCGGGCCGCTCGGCTCCGGCGGCCGGGGCCCGGCCCAGCGGACCGAGCGTCCGCTCGTGGGCTGACCCGCTCCCCCGGGAACGCCACTGCGGCCCCGGTCCCCCTCGCGGGGGCCGGGGCCGCAGTGGTCCGTGCTGTGCCGGGTCAGGCCGCCTTGCGGGCGACCACCAGGGTGTCGTAGTCGCCCAGCGGGGTGACCTCGGTGCCGGCGAAGCCGGCGTGCTCCGCGTACTCCACGATCTCCGACGCGGGGTACTCCGAGCCGCCGTCGGTCACCAGCAGCATGTCCAGGCTGATCACCAGGTTCTCGGCGTGGTCCGGCTCGTCGTCCAGCATCCGGTCGTAGACCAGCAGCGCGCCGCCGGGCCGGACCGCGTCGAACGCCTTGTGCACCAGCGCGCTGCGCTGTTCCGGGTCCCAGTCGTGCAGCACGTGGCCGAGGATCACCACGTCGGCCGAGGGCAGCGGGTCGGTGAAGAAGCTGCCGCCGTGGAACTGCAGCTCGTCGCCCAGGCCCAGCTCCGCCTTCAGCTCCTTGGCGAAGGGCTCCATCGCCGGCAGGTCGAAGACGTGGGCGCTGAGGTGCGGCTGCGCCCGCTGGATCTGCGAGGCCAGGTTGCCCCGGGCGCCGCCGACGTCCAGCACCGACGTGTGGCCGGACCAGTCGAAGGCCTCGATCAGCTGGGCGCCGAGCACGTTGGTGAACGCGTCCATGCTGCCGATGAACTGGCGCAGGATCGCGGGGTTCCGGGTGACCTCGTCGAAGTCGCTGCCGGACTGCTGCTTGCCGCTGCGCAGCGCCTCCTCCAGCCGCCCCCAGGCGGGGTAGAGGTTGCGGCTGGAGCGGAACAGGAAGCCGCCCACGTAGGCTTCGCTGCCCCGGACCAGGTGCGCCTCGGCACCCGGCGCGTTGCTGTAGCGGCCGTCGGAGCGCTCCAGGATCTTCAGGGCCACCAGCAGGTCGAGGAAGTCACGCAGCCCCCGGCCGTGCAGGGACAGCCCCTCGCGGATCTCGTCCACCGTGGCCGATCCGCCCGGGGCCCCGTGCAGATGGGTGAACAGGTCCAGTTCCACTGCGGTCAGCAGTGCCTTGGCGTCGCAGAACGCGTTCCCGAGCCGGAGGATTCCGGCAGCCGTGCCGATGTCCGGGGCATTGGTCGTCATAGCGATGAGGCTCCTTCCAGGACGCCTGCCTGCAGGCGCCGTACCGGTCGGGGCGACGCTGTCAGCCGGACATGGAGCCGCCCTTGAAGCGGCCTCGAACAGCAGGCCACGGCGGGGGCCCGACCGGAATACCAGGGATCCTCAAGGCGCGATCGGTACCTCTTTCCACGTGCTGCGGACCTGGCCACCTCCTCCGCGCACCAGCGCGGTCCCATCCGGTCCGTACCTGCCGCACACGAGGCAGAGTTCATGATTCATGAGGGGAAACACATGTATGACGTGAACATCCCTGTGCTGATTGTGGGAGGTGGACCGGTTGGCCTGTCCACTGCCCTCTTCAGTGGGCGCCACGGGATCCGCACGATGGTGCTGGAGAAGCGAGACGCCACCTCCACTCTGCCCCGGGCCCCGGGCCTGCAGGCACGCACCCTGGAGCTGTTCCGGGCGGCCGGCATCCACGACGAGATCCGGGCCCTGGAGATGGGCGACTCCCACCCCTACTTCGAGGGCGGGATCATCCAGGTCAACACCTTCGCCGAGATCGACGACGCGGTCGTCCTGGAGTCGCCCTCGCTGGACGGCCCCACGGTCAGCCCGGAGCGGGTGATGGGCTGCGGCCAGGACCGCTACGAGCGGGTACTGGTCGACAAGGCCCGGGAGTTCGGCGCCGACGTGCGCTTCAACACCCAGCTGATCGAGTTCACCCAGGACGACGAGGGCGTCACCGCCGTCGCCGAGGACCTGGGCACCGGCAAGCGGTTCACCATCCGCGCGCAGTACCTGGTCGGCGCGGACGGCGCGGGCAGCAAGGTGCGCCGGATCCTCGGCGTGGAGCGGGTCGGCCGGGGCACCGTCTTCAACGCCCTCAGCATCTACTTCCGGGCGCCGGAGCTGGAGACCATCCTCAAGGGCCGCCGGTTCATCCTCTGCTACGCCAACGTCAACGGCACCCTGATGGGGCTGTCCCGGCTGCACGGCTGCGACCCGTACCTGGCCGCGCCGATCTACCACCCCGAGCGCGGCGAGAAGCCCGAGGACTTCACCGACGAGCGCTGCGAGGACATCGTGCGCACCGCCGCCGGCAAGGCGGACCTGGACGTCGAGGTGGTCGCCAAGGTGCCCTGGCAGGGGGCGCAGCTGGTCGCCGAGCGGTTCCGCGCCGACCGGGTGTTCCTGGCCGGCGACGCCGCCCACGTGCACCCGCCGGCCGGCGGGTTCGGCGCCAACACCGGCATCCACGACGCGCACAACCTCGCCTGGAAGCTGGCCGCCACGCTGCACGGGTGGGCCGGCGAGTCGCTGCTCGACACCTACGGCGCCGAGCGCCGGGCCGTGGGCGCGGCCATGGCGGAGCAGGCGATGGTGCGCAACCGGATCCGCCACGGCTACGCGACGGACGAGGACCGGGCGGCGATGGTCGACGACATCATCATCACCCTCGGCTACCGCTACTCCTCCTCGGCGATCAGCAGCGAGGGCACCGGTCCGGTGCTCACCCCGGAGCTGCAGCTGGTCGGCGAGCCCGGCACCCGTGCCCCGCACGTGTGGCTGAAGCGCGGCGAGGAGACCATCTCCACGATCGACCTCTTCTGGGACAGCTACGTGCTGCTCACCGACTCCGCCGGATCGGAGTGGGCCGCCGCGGCCACCCGCACCGCCAAGGAGCTCGGGGTGCCGCTGAAGACCCACGAGGTCGGCCCGGAGAGCGAGTTGCAGCCCCAGGACCGCGACTGGCACACGGCCTACGGGGTCGGCCCCGGCGGGGCGGTGCTGGTCCGGCCGGACGCCATCGTCACCTGGCGCAGCGCCGGCCCGGCCGAGGACCCGGCCGCCGTGCTCGCGGAGGCCGTCGCTCGCGCCGCGGGCCGGGTTCCGGCCACCACCGCCGCCCGCTGACGCACTCCGCGCACCACGGGGCGGCCGGTCCTGACCCACGGGACCGGCCGCCCCTTTGTCGACGCCGACTCCGGGCGCCGAGCCATGCGCTGCCACGGCACCAGGCCGTGGACGACCGTGAGACAGGAGCAACACAGATGACCACGAGCCAGGTAGCGTCCCTCTTCCTCGCCCTAGCCGCGGTGCTGGTGCTGGCCAGGCTGCTGGGCGCGGCCGCGAGAGCCATCGGCCAGCCGGCCGTCCTCGGCGAGATCCTGAGCGGCATCCTGGTGGGGCCGACGCTCTTCCACGGCGCCGTCTCCCACCTGCTGTTCCCGGTCGGGGTGCAGCCCTTCCTCACCGCGCTGGCCGATCTGGGCCTGGCGCTGTTCATGTTCCTCACCGGCGCCGAGCTGGAGCACGCCGTGGTGCGCGCGCAGGGGCGGGCCGCGGTCGGCGTGGCGGCGGGCTCGGTGCTGCTGCCGCTCGGGCTCGGCTGCCTGCTGGCGACCGACCTGTTCCAGCACCACCGGGTGGGCAGCGAGGCCGCCTTCGTGCTGTTCCTGGGCGCGGCCATGTCGGTGACGGCGTTCCCGGTGCTGGCGCGGATCCTCGGCGACCGGGGCATGCAGTACACCAGGATCGGCGGGACCGCGCTGGCCGCCGCCGCCCTCGCGGACGTCGCGGCCTGGCTGCTGCTGGCGGCCGTGGTCATGGTCTCCGGCGGCCCCGCGCAGTGGCGGCTGCTGCTTCTGCCGGTCTACCTGCTGGTGCTGATCGGCGCGGTCCGGCCGCTGCTGCGCCGACTGGTCACCGCCCGCAGGGCCACCGTGACCGGAGCCGACCCGGCCCTGCTCGCGGTGGTCCTGGGCGGCCTGATGCTGTCCTGCTGGGCCACGGAGTGGATGGGCCTGCAGTTCATCTTCGGCGCGTTCCTGTTCGGCGCCGTGCTGCCGCGCGGCACCTCCGGACAGGCCCCGGAGGCCGTCCTCAAGGGCCTGGGCAGCATCGGCGTGGTGTTCCTGCTGCCGGTCTTCTTCGTCATCGCGGGCCTCAAGGTCAACCTGTCCCACCTCGGCGGGGAGTCGCTCGGCGAGCTGGCGCTGATCCTGCTGACGGCCGTCGCCGGGAAGGCCCTGGGCGCGTTCGCCGGAGCCCGGCTGCAGGGCCTGCCGACGCAGGAGGCCAGGACCATGGCCACGCTGATGAACGCCCGCGGCCTGACCGAGCTGGTCATCCTCTCGGTGGGCCTGCAACTGGGCGTCCTGGACCAGTCCCTGTACTCGCTGATGGTCGTCATGGCGGTGCTGACCACCTTCATGACCGGACCGATCCTGCGCCTGGTGCACCCGGACGCGAGGACCGAGGAGGAGCTGCGGCCGGCCTCCGAGGCGGAGCACGCGGACGGCCTGACCGCCGCAGGGGCCGGCCGTACCGCGCCCGGCGCCTGACGCCACGCCAGCCGGGCGGGCGGGCGGGCACGGACGAGGCGGTCGGCACCCCACCGGGGTGGGGTGCCGACCGCCTCGTCCGCGTACGTGTCGTCCGGTCAGCTCCGGCGCGGGCTCACAGCGCCGCGTCCGCCAGCAGCCGGAGCTGCTCCAGCTCCGCCGAGCAGGGCAGCAGGATCAGCTCGTCGCAGCCGGCCTCCGCGTAGGCCTGGGCGGCGTCCCGGATCTGCTGGGCGTCGGTGAGGACGCCGGTCGCGGTCCGCTCGGCCTTGGCGCTGACGAACGAGTAGTAGCCGCGGAGGTAGCCGCCCGCCACCCGCCCGGCGTCCGGGCCGAGGCAGGCGTAGACCAGCGAGACCATCCGCGGCCGGTCGGTGCGCCCCTCGTCGGTCCAGGCCTGCTTCGCCCGGCGGACCAGCTCCGCGTAGGCGGTGACCGAGCTGCCGCCGGCGATCCAGCCGGTGCCGAACCTGGCCGAGCGCCGCATCGCGGCCGCCGAGTGGCCGCCGACCAGCAGCGGGATGCGGCCGTCGCGGACCGGACGCGGGCCGATGCCGGGGACCGGGCCCGCGCCGTCCCAGGTCTCCCGCAGCTCCGTCAGCAGCTGGTCGAGCAGCTTGCCCCGGCCGAGGTACTCCGCGCCGGTCGCCGCGTAGTCGTCCTCCCGGCCGCCGGCGGCGACGCCGAGCACCAAACGGCCGCCGGAGATCGCGTCGACGGTGGCCGCCTGCTTGGCGAGCAGCGCGCCGCCGTTCCGGTACCCGGCGATCAGGATGGTGCTGGCCAGCCGTATCCGCTCGGTCACCGCCGCCGCGGCCGCCAGCGACACCAGCGACTCGTAGTTGTCGTACACCAGCCGGTCCAGGACGCCCAGGCTGGCGAAGCCGTACTGCTCGGCCAGCCGCGCCCACTGCGGCAGGGTCGTCCCGTCCTTGTCCGGGACGGTGGTGGGCAGGCCCACTCCGATCTCCATGGGCTTCTCCTTCCGGTCGGTCGGTCAGACGCCGCCGTCGACGTTGAGGGTGATGCCGCTGACGTAGCGCGAGGTGTCACCGGCGAGGAAGAGCACGGCGCCGGCGACGTCCTCCGGCTGGCAGATCCGGCCCAGCGCGGTCATGCCGACGATGCGCTGCACCGCCTCGGGCGGCAGTCCGGCGCCGGGCTCGGTCTCGGTGAGCCCCGGCGCGACCGTGTTGACCCGGATGGAGCGGGGGCCGAGCTCCTTGCACAGCGCCCGGGTGAGGCCGATCAGGGCGGCCTTGGAGGCCGTGTAGTGCACGCCGCGGACGCGGCCCCTGGTCGCCACCGACGAGCCCACGTTGACCACCGAGGCGCCGTCCACCAGCAGGTCCAGCACGGCCTGGGTCACCAGGTAGGCGGAGGTGACGTTGTGGTCGAGCACCCGGTGCCACTCGGTCTCGGCCAGCTCGCCGAACCACACCTGGCCGTCCACCCCGACGTTGTTCACCAGCACGTCCAGGCCGCCGAGCTGCCGACCGACCTGCGTCGCCAGGGTGGCGACCTGCGCCCCGTCGGTGACGTCGGCCTGCAGCAGCAGGTGGTCCGCGCCGATCTCCTTCAGCTCCAGGGCGAGCGCGTCGGCGTCCTCCCCCGCCGTGCGGGAGACCACCACGACGCGGGCCCCCGCACGCGCGAAGGCGAGCGTCGCGGCCCGCCCGATACCTCGGGTCCCGCCCGTGATCAGCACCCGCTTGCCCTGCAGTCCCTGGTCCATCGTCTTCCTCCTGATGCAGCGTCAACTGACGCATCGCGCTACGGATGTCTGCGAATCTGCGAATGCGGGTCCGCGAAGCGGCCCGGACGGGCCGGCGGTCGCGCGGAGCGCCCGGCGCGGACGCCCCGCGCGGGTGTCAGTACGCGGCGTCGACCTCGTACACGCCGAACGGGATCTCCATCCGGGTGTCCTGGTACGGCCGCAGCGGGGCGGTGTCCGCCCGGTGCTCGGAGCCCTGCTCCCAGGCCTGGAACGCCGCCAGGTCGCTCCAGCGGCTCATCACGACCAGGCCGGACGGATCGTGGGCCGAGCGCAGCAGTTCGTTGCCGAGGAGCCCGGGCACCCCCTCCATCCGCTTGCTGACCAGGTGGTAGGCCTCCTGGATGGCGGACAGCTCGGCCTGGTCACGGGCCCGCTGGTACACCATGACGCGCACTTCAGCCGGCATCGGCGGACGCCCCCTGCCTGACCGCCGCGCCCGCTCCCTCCACCTCGGCCACGATCCGCATGGTGGCGAACGTGGCCGAGGCCCGGTAGGCGTGCAGCCGTTCCCGGTGCGCGACATGGGCGCCGCTGTCCTCGAAGGCCCGGAAGCCCTCCTCGTCCAGCCAGTCGCTGATGATGAAGTAGTCGTTCTCGTCCGAGGTGCTGCGGGCCAGCCGCTGGCCCAGGTTGGCGGGGTGCCCGGTGACCGCCTCGGTGCCGTCCCGCCACTCCTGCTCGAAGCCCTCGGACATCCCCGGCTTGATCCGCATCTGCAGCAGGACCCGGAAGGTTCCGTCCGGCATCAGGAGATCCCCCCGTCGACCGCGATGGTGGCGCCGGTGACGTACCGGGACAGGTCGCTGGCCAGCCACAGAATGGCGCCCGCGACCTCGTCGGGCAGGCCGAGCCGGCCCAGGGCGGTCTTGTCGCTGTAGCGCTTCAGCATGAGCGTGCGCTGCTCCTCGGGCAGGGCGTGCAGCGCCTCCGTCTCTATCACGCCGAGGGCCACCACGTTGATCCGGACGCCCTGCGAGCCCAGCTCCTTGGCGACCGAGCGGGTCAGGCCGATCAGCGCGGACTTGGTCGCCGTGTAGTGGGCCCGCAGCGGGATGCCGACCTCGGCCGACTTGGAGCCGATGCTGACCACCGAGGAGCCCTCGTGCAGCAGCGGCAGCGCGCCCTGGATCACCAGGTGGGCGGCGGTGAGGTTGGTGTTGATGATCCGCTGCCACTCCGCCAGCGGGAGCTGCGCGTACGGGATGTGGCTGATCGTGCCCGCGTTGTTGACCAGCACGTCCAGGTGGCCGTAGTGGCTGCCCACCTCGGTCAGCAGGGCCTCGATCTGGGCGGGGTCGGCCAGGTCGGCCTTGATCACGTGGTGGTCGCCGCCGATCTCCTTCAGCTCGCGTTCCAGCGACTCGACCGCCTCCCCGTCCTGCTTGTAGCAGGTGGCGACGTCGACGCCGGCCCGGGCCAGCGCGAGCACGATGCCCCGCCCGACACCCCTGGTGCCGCCGGTGACCAGTGCCGTCTTTCCGCCGAGTTCGAGATCCATCGGTTTCTCCTTGGTAGGTCGTGCGAGGATGCGGAAACGCTGTGGTGCCCCTGCCGCTCAGAGCAGCACGGCGAGCGCCGCGCAGTTGGCGAGCAGGGCGACGATGGTGAGCACGCTGCGCCGGTGGTTCCACCGGCCCCAGTGCAGCCGGCGGTCCTGGGCGGCGAAGTCCGACGGCAGGTCGTCCGGGTCGAGGGTCTGGACCCACTTGTTGACCGGCACGTTCTGGGTGAGCGAGATGACGACCGTGGCCAGCGCCAGCAGCGCCGCCGCGGCGAACAGGGCCGAGGCCCAGCCGTCCCGGGTGGTGGCGGCCAGCGCCCCGTCCCCGAGCACGGTGCCGAGCAGGCACAGCGGCATCGTCGGGTCGTAGCGGGTGGCGAAGAAGGCGTGCGCGTGCACGTAGCGGTCCGCCGGCAGGGCGGCCAGCAGCGGCCACCCGCCGAGCAGGGTGCCGAGTTGGACACCGGCGGCGAGCCCGTTGAGCAGCAGCACCAGCGGGGTGAGCAGAGTGAGCACCGGAATCCTCCCTGGATGCGGTCCGGTTCAGCCGCGGGCGGCCTGGGAGCGGGCGGCCGCCTCGACCTTCTTCTTGATCAGCTCCATCTGGATCACCGTGTTGCGGTTGAGGTGCGCGGTCATCCCGTCGTCGTCGACCGGCGCCTGGGGCTTCATGTGGAAGTCCTGCACCCAGCGCATCCGGACGCCCCCGGGGACCTCGGTGTACTCCCAGAAGATGTCCATGAACTCGAACGGCCCGGTCTCCACCCGGTGCGCCCGCACCGTGTGCGTCTGCGGGTCGGGGGTGCGCTCGGACACCCAGCTCCACACCTGGCCCTGCTCGTCCGGGTGCATGGTGAGCCGGAACCGCACGGTGGGGCCGCTCCGCTCCAGCACCTCCACCGCGGCGTACTCGCTGAACAGCTGCGGCCAGGACTCGAGGTCGTTGGTCGTCGACCAGACGAAGTCCAGGGGTGCCTCGATCACGATCTCGTTGTCTGTGTGCCCGGCCATCGCCAAGCCCTCCCTCTCCTCGCGCCAGTCGAACGGTCAGCTCGAACGGTGTGCTCAAACGGTCTGGTGGGACGAAGCGGTGCTGCCGAGCAGCAGCGCCGCGTTGAAGCCGCCGCGGCCCCGGGCCAGCACCAGGGCGGTGCGCAGCCGCGCCGACCTGGGCTCGCCGAGCACCAGGTCCAGGCCGTAGCCGGGGACCGGGGAGACCGGTCCGACGGTGTGCGGGACGATCCCGTCGCGCAGGGCCAGCGCCGCGGTCGCCACGTCCAGGGCGGCGCCGCCGCCGTAGAGGCGGCCGGTCAGCGTCTTGGGCGCGGTCACCGGCACCTTCCCGGCGCCGAAGACCCGGCGGATCGCGTCCGCCTCCGCGGCGTCCTCCTCCGGCACGCCGGACGCGTCGGCGAAGACCACGTCGACGTCCTCCGGCGCCAGGCCGGCGTCGGCCAGGGCCAGTTCCACGGTCCGGCGCAGCGCCGGGGGCCGCGAGGAGCCGGGCAGCGGGTCGAACCCCGCCGCGTAGCCCAGGACCCGGGCGTAGCCGGCCCCCGCGCCGCGCTGCTCGGCGGAGTCCGCGCTCTCCAGGATCAGGATCGCGCCGCCCTCGCCCGGCAGGTATCCCGAGGCGTCGGCGTCGAACGGCAGGTAGGCGCGGGACGGGTCGGCCACCGTGGACAGCTTCCCGGTGCTGAGCTGGGCGGTGAAGCCGTACGGGCAAAGCGAGGCGTCGGTGCCGCCGGTGACCGCCAGCCGGGCGCCGCGCCGCAGCAGCCGCCGGCTCTGGCCGACGGCGTCCAGCCCGCCCGCCTGCTCCGAGCAGACCACGCCGCAGGGGCCGCGCATCCCGTGCCGGATCGAGACCTGCCCGGTGGTCGCGGCGTAGAACCAGGCGATGGACTGGTAGGCCCCCACCCAGGACGGCGCGTGCTGGTAGAGGTTCTCCATCTCGTGCTGGCCGAACTCCGTCCCGCCCGAGGAGGAGGAGGTCACCACAGCCATCTCGTACTCGGGCAGCTCGCGGGGGTCGACCGCGGCGTCGGCCAGGGCGGCCTCGGTGGCCGCCAGGGCCAGGTGCGTCCAGCGGTCGGTCTGCGAGACCAGCCGGCTGGGCACCCGCTCCCGGCCGACGAAGCCCGGGACCTCCCCCGCCAGCCGGACCGGGTAGCCGGAGGCGTCGAAGTGGCTGATCCGGCCGATCCCGGACTTGCCGGCGAGCACGGCGGCCCAGTGCTCCTCGGCTCCGATGCCGGTGGGCGCGACCACCCCGAGTCCGGTGATCAGCGGACCGCGCGGGCGGCCTTTCGGCGGGCTTCCCATGGTCAGCTCCTCTCGTACGGGACGACGCCGGGGCGGGCCAGCAGCATCGCGCTCTGGAACCCGCCGAACCCGCTGCCGACGCTCAGGACCACGTCCATCCGGTGGTCCCTGGCGGTGACGGGCACGTAGTCCAGGTCGCACTCCGGGTCCGCGGTGTGCAGGTTCGCGGTCGGCGGGACCACCTGGCGGTCGAGCGCGAGGGCGCAGGTCGCCACCTCGATCGACCCGATCGCCCCCAGCGAGTGGCCGACCATCGACTTGATCGAGCTGACCGGCACCTGGTAGGCGTGGTCGCCCAGGCTGCGCTTGAAGGCGGCGGTCTCGTGCCGGTCGTTCTGCTTGGTGCCCGAGCCGTGGGCGTTGATGTAGCCGACCGCGGTCGGGTCCAGCCGGGCCTGGTCCAGGGCCACCCGGATCGCCTCGGCCATCTCCTTGCCCTCGGGCTTGAGCCCGGTCATGTGGAAGGCGTTGCTGCGCCCCGCGAAGCCGACGATCTCCGCGTAGATCCGCGCGCCGCGCCGCTCCGCCGCCTCCTTCTCCTCCAGCACCAGCACCGCGGCACCCTCGCCGAGGACGAAGCCGTCGCGGTCGCGGTCGAAGGGCCGCGAGGCGTGCTCGGGGTCGGTGCGGTTGGGGGTGGTGGCCCGGATGGCGTCGAAGCAGGCCGCGGTGATCGGGGACAGCGGGGCGTCGGTGGCGCCGGCCAGCACCAGGTCCGCGCTGCCCTCCTCGATCAGCTGCACCGCGTGGCCGATGGCGTCCAGGCCCGAGGTGCAGCCGGTGGAGATCAGGGCCACCGGGCCTTCGGCGCCGACGTCCTGGGCGACCTCGACCGCGAGCGTGCTCGGCACCATGTAGCCGTACAGGTGCGGCACCCCGTAGCTGTGGTCGACCAGCCAGTCCTTGCCGCCGTCGCTGAGGACCACGTACTCCTGCTCGAGGCCCATGGTGCAGCCGACGGCGCTGCCGATGGAGACCGCGACCCGCTCGGGCGGGGTGTCGGCCAGGCCGATCCCGCTGTCGGCCACGGCCTCCCGGGCGGAGACCACCGCGAACTGCGCGGCCCGGTCCATCCGCCGCACCTGACGGGTGGTCAGACCTGCTGCGAGCGGGTCGAAGTCCACCTCGGCCGCCACCTGGGAGCGGAACGGGGCCGGGTCGAAGAGGGTGATCCGCCGGGTCGCGGTGCGGCCGTTGGAGAGCAGGTCCCACATCGCCTCCCGGCCCACGCCGCCGGGCGCCACCGCACCGATCCCGGTGATCACGGCACGGCGGCTCACGGGGCACCGCCCACGTGCGGGTTGGGCCCTCCGGGGATCAGCGGCTCCTCGGTGTCGACGTGCCCCAGCTCGGGGCGGGGCGCCAGCGGCGAGAGGTGGAAGGCGCAGTACGCCTGCACGTCACCCACGTTCACCAGCCGGTGGCGTACCCCGATCGGCACCAGCAGCGAGTCGCCGGGGCCCAGCTTGACCGTCTCGTCCCCGTCCAGGGTCATCTCCAGCTCACCCGCCACCACGTGGATGAACTCCTCGGAGTAGGGGTGGTAGTGCTCCGTCACATGTTCCGCGCGGTCCAGGTAGAGCACTCCGCCGAAGCCGGAGGTGGAGCCGGCCGTGGCCGGACTGAGGGTGACCCGGATGTCACCTCCGCGCCTGCGGTTGGGGCGTACTTCGTCCGCCGAAACCCTGAGAGCCTTCTTGCCGGTCATCGGATCCTTCCCTCGGGCAGGCCAGTGTCGACGCGGACCCGGAACGCGGTGCCGCGGGTCCGGCCGGGATCGGGCATGATGTCCGGGTCCGCATCGACCGGACTCAAGCAACGTCCGGAACGGTCCCCGATGGCTCTCAAGACAGGCTCGAATCGGCCTTCATCCGCAGGTGGAGCGGACCGGCCCCAGCCGGGTTCGAGTCGCCTGCTAGCGGCGGGGTGAGGATGGTTCCCGGGAGCGAGCCGCTCCCTCGCCCGCACCCCCGGCGGGCGCCTGCCGCGGGCGGGCCGCGTGACCGGATCTGTCCCCCGGATCCGGACCGGCCCGCCCGCCGGGAGCGCGTCGGCGCCGCGCCGACGTGACCACCCGTCAGCGCGGCGCCGGTACCGGGCCCCGGTGGGCCCCTTGCTGTGCGGGGCCGTTCAGTGCGGAGCCCGTCAGTGCAGGGCCGTTCAGTGCAGGGCCGCGGCGGTGCTGCACAGCAGCAGGGCCGCCACGGACAGGCCGGTGCGCAGCAGGTGCCAGCGGCGCCACAGCGGCCGCGGATCCTCCCAGTCGGCGGGGATCCGCCCGGGGTCGTCCACCGCCTTGACCCGCCGGTTGATGGGCACGTTGCACAGGTGCGACACCGCGGACACCGACAGCATCACCACGGCGGCCCCCGCGTAGAGCCACCGCGCCCCGGCTCCGGGGTGGGTGAAGGCCAGCGCCAGGTCCAGCGCCGTGGTGCTCAGCACGATCACGGGCATCACCGGATCCCAGTTCCGGCCCAGCAGCTTGTGCGCGTAGATGTACGTCCCGGTCGGCATCGCAAAGAGCGCGGGCAGCACGCTCAGCGCGACGGCGAACAGCACTCCGGCGGTGATCCCGCTGCCGAGCGAGGCGGCGACGGTCAGTACGTCGATCACGGCGGCTCCCTCCTGTCGTCCGCCCGGGCCCCGGGCTCAGCCCTGCGCCGCCGGGTGGGTCTCCACGCTGAGCTGGGCGATGGACCGCATGGTGGCGTCGCGGAAGTAGGCGGCGAAGCCCTGCGGGCTGGAGGTGTCCCGCTGCTCGGCGAGGTAGGGCGCGAGCTTCTCCTCCAGCAGGTGCACCCCCTTCTGGGCGGCCATGTGGCGGCCCACGGCGGCGAATTCGCCCTCGTAGTGGATGACGCGGACCAGGATGTCGTCCTTGATGAACACGCCGGTCCCGAGCAGGCGTCCGGCCTGCTCGCCGTCGGCGCCGGGCAGCGCCGGGGTGTCGACGCGCTGGAAACCGCCGAAGATCTGGGCGATTTCCTCCTCGTGGCCGGGCTTGACCCGATAGGTGATCGCTGCGTACGGCATGGGAGTCCTCCAGGGGTGGCCGGTGCCGCCATCGCCGGCGGCACCGGACGGATCAGGGATACCGGGGATCGGGCCTGGCTCAGGCGGCCAGGGTGGAACTCGCGTTGATCATGTCGAGCAGCAGCCGGGGGGTCTCCGCCTCGACCACGGCGTCGTCGGACAGCTCGATGCCGAGCTCCCGCTTGATCACTCCGGTCACCTGGAGCAACGCCAGGGAGTCATAGCCGAGTTCGATGAACGGGGTGTCCAGGACGTCCCCGTCCAGGTCCACCCCCTCCTCGGCGTCCCCGGCACACTCGCGCAGTCTCGCGGTCAGCTCCAGCAACGTGAATTCGCTCATGGTGTGCTGTGTGTCCTTCCTGGTGATCAGCAGAACAACGTCACGGCGGACCGGCGGTGCGCCGTTCCGCGCCGTACGACCGGCGCGGGGCATCGGGGGCGGGGCATCTCGGGCAGGGCAGTCGGGCGTCAGGGTGCGGGGGCCAGCGGCAGTTCCTCGACCAGCGCGGCGCCGAGCAGCTCCGTCACCGCCGTCTGGCGGACGAAGAGGTGGTCGCCGTCGAGCGTCCGCATCCGGAATCCCGCACGGGTGTAGGAGTTCCAGGCCCGCACCGCGTCCGGCGAGACCAGCAGGTCGTCCCGGCCGGCCACCGCCAGCAGCGGGCACGGCAGTTGCTCCCCGGCCGCCGCCCGCAGGCTCCGGGCCAGCAGCAGGTCGTCGCGCATGATGTCGATCGTCAGCTGCAGCCAGGCCGGACGCTGCAGCATCTGCTCCGCGATGCCGCCGGTCTCGTGCAGCACCGCGAGCAGCTCGGCGTCGGACATCTCGGAGTCCTCCAGCAGCGGCATCCCCAGGTGCGGGGCGGAGCAGGCGCCGACCGCGACCAGCTCCGGCGCCCTGCCGCCGTTCCCGGCGTGCCGCAGCGCGAAGGAGTACGCCACCAGCGCGCCGAGGCTGTGGCCGTAGAACGCGTACGGCTCGTCCAGCAGCGGGCCGAGGTGCTGCTCCAGATCGCGCAGCAGCCGCTCGCCGCTGGTGTGCCGGGGCTCCCGCAGCCGGACCTCGCGGCCGGGCAGGCGGACCGGGACGACACTGACGTCCAGCCCCAGCCGCTGGCCCCACCGGGCGTAGCAGGAGGCCCCGGCGCCGGCGTGGTGGAAGCAGAACAGCCGGAGCGACGCCGCCGGGCGCGGCTGGACGGCCAGGTATCCGCTCGTCGCGCTCACTCCGGCGATCCCGTGTGCACACCGGTCATGAGCGCCTCCTCGGGACGGACGGCGACCGGGCCCGAGGGGCCCGGCAGCCGCCTGGTGGACGGTCCTCCGCTCTCGCGGATACGACGATCGTCCACAACAGGTCTGGAAGGCTGCTCAATGCGACCTCGAGGCCGACTCGGCGCCGTGCCCTCAGGCAGGTCCGCGCGCGCCCGCCATCAGGTCCGCCCGGTTCAGCGACGGGTCCGCGCTGAGGATGGCCCGGTGCAGCTGCTGCATCCGCACCGAGGGCTCCAGGCCCAGCTCGTCGATGAATCCGGCCCGCAGCCGCCGGAACGCCTCCAGCGCCCGGGCCGACCGGCCGCAGCGGTAGAGCGCCAGCATGAACTGGGCGTGCAGCTTCTCCCGCAGCGGGTACTGGACGGTCAGACCGGCCAGCTCGCCGAGCACCTCATGGTGGCGGCGCAGCCTCAGGTCCGCGTCCAGGCGGCACTCCAGCGCCGCGATCCAGCTCTCCTGGAGCCGGGTCACCTCCATCTCCAGCAGTCGGCCCTGCTGGAGGTCGACCAGGGCCGGGCCGCGCCACAGCGCCAACGCCTCGGACAGCAGCCGGGACGCGGCCTGCGGGTCGCCCGCCGCGTACGCGGCATGGCCCTCGGCGGTGAGCCGCTCGAACTCCCAGGCGTCGACGACGGTCGGGTCGACCGCCAGCAGATAGCCGCAGTTGCGGGTCACCAGTACGTCCTTCGCACCGCGCACCGAGGCGCCGAGCGCCCCGTCCAGCTTGCGGCGCAGTTGCAGGATGTAGGTCTGCAGCGTCGCCGGTGCGCTGCGGGGCAGCACCGGCCCCCAGAGTTCGTCCATCAGCCCGGAGACGGTCAGGGCCTGATTGGCGTTCAGCGCGAGCAGCGCCAGGATCTGGCGGGGCTTGGTCGCGCTCGGGACGATGGAGACGCCTGCCTCGGATGCGGTCAGCGGGCCCAGTACATTGATCTCCACGTGATGCCGTCCTTCCCGTCGGGAGCTGCACCGGCGCACTCACGACAGGCTGCTCGAAAGCGGGAAGCACGTCCTGAAGCGAGGCCTGGACCGAGCGTTCCACGAGCCCGGGCCCCGCGAACAGTGAGTTCCTCACGACCTCCGGCACCGGCTCACCGCCCCCGGCCTCCCCCGGCGCGCAGACCGCGGGGGCGGGCCGGGTCGGCGGCCTCAGCTCAGTTGACCAGCCAGCTGCAGTCCTGGCCGAAATATTTGCCCGCCCCGTCGGCGGTCAACACCATGCACGAAGCCTGGTCGTTGTAGTAGTGGCTCTGGTCGGTGATGAACAGGTTGCCCACCGTGAACGGGTAGAAGCCGTCCTGCGCGGGCACCAGCGTCCCGCAGCCCGAGAACCAGATCTCGCTGTAGAACGCATTGCCCATGCCGCTCGTACACGACGTCCGCGGAGTGTCCGCCTGAGCAGGACTCCCGACGGCGAGCACACCCCCCGCGGACAGCGCTGCGGCGGCAAGGACGGACAGGGCGCGGGGCATCATGGGCATGGACACTCCAAGGTTGTCGGTTCCGCCCATGTGATCACGCCGGTACGCGCAGGGACAGGGCTGCGCTCACAACGTCCGAAAACCGCCCGGTTCGTCGGAAAGACGACCCGGGGTCAGAGCTTGCGCCAGCGGGCGGAGGCGAACGAGAAGGCCCCGAACCAGACCAGGCCGACAGCGACGAGGACCAGCAGCCAGGGGCCGACCGGGGTATGGGCGAACGATCGCAGGGTGGCGTCCATCCCCTTGGCCTGGTGCGGATCGAAGTCGATGGCGGCGATCACGATGAAGACCCCGGCACCGGTGAAGACGCTGCCCCGTGCCGCGTTGCCGCCCAGGCCGAGTGTGGTCACCACCTTGCGGGTGCGTGCGCTCATTGCGGCGGTGTCCAGCTTCTTGAGGAACGTGCGCCGGACCGCGTTGACCGCGATGCCTGTGCCGACTCCTATCAGGACGACACCGGCGATCGCCACCAGGACCTGCCCGCCCGGGAGTTTGAGCGCAGAGGCGGTCCAGTCCTGGGATTTGGCATCGCCGCCCGACTGGCTTCCGCTGCCAGCCGCGTAGGTTGCCGTCCCCCAGCACACCGAGGCGTAGAAAACCGCGCGTCCGGCACTCAGCACCCGGCTGCCGGTCTTCTTCCGGCCGGCCTCCCCCATGACCGCCAGGGAGGCGCGCCACAGGGTCATGCAGGCGAATCCGACCACCAGGATCCACAGCATCGCCAGGCCGAAGGGCTGGGCGGCCACCTGGTGCAACGCCCCCTGGCGGTCCGCCTCCGCTCCGCCGCTGCCGAAGGCGATCTCCAGAGCCAGGAATCCGATCAGGACGTAGACCACGCCTCGCGCTGCGAAGCCCGCACGGCCGGCGGCGCGCAGCGCACTCTTCTCGCCGGGGCGGCGGAACGACGAAGAACCGGCGCGGGCCCTGCTGTCTCTTCTGTGCACATGTGATGACGCCACGGTGACTCTCCCTCATGACACAGGTGCGCTGAGCGCACCACTGGCCCTTCGCCTGCCCGAGTACCGCCCGTGCACCCTCCGCGCCAGGACCGTGTTTTCGCTTCGACTCGGGGTATCCGGCGGACATGGGACGACTGCAGAACCTCGACGTGCGCCTCTTCGACCGTGTGGCCGCCGCGCATCCACCCGGCCTGGACCCCGTCCTGCCCCGGCTGGGACGCGCGGCCAACCACGGTGTGCTGTGGCTGGCCGGGGCGTCCGTCCTCGCGCTGTCGAGGAACCGCAGCGCCCGCCGGGCCGCCATGCGCGGCGTCGGATCCCTGGCGCTGGCGTCCACCGCGGCCAACGTGGTCGCCAAACAACTCGTCGGCCGTCGACGGCCCGTCACCACCAGTGTCCCGACCGCGCGACGCCTGCTCCGCTCACCGATCACCACGTCGTTCCCCTCCGGCCATTCGGCCTCCGCTGCCGCATTCGCCACAGCCGTCACCCTGGAGTCACCCTGGCTCGGTGCCGTCGCCATTCCCCTGGCCCTGGCGGTCGCGGGATCCCGTGTCTACACCGGGGCCCACTATCCGGGCGACGTGGTGGCCGGGGCCGCGCTGGGCGCCGGTGTGGCGGCGCTGACGCTCCGGTGGTGGCCGCTGCGCGACGACGAGCCGGCGCAGGCAGCCCCGGCGCGGGTCCGGCTGCCGGCTCTGCCTGAAGGACGGGGCCTGGTGGTCGTGGTCAACAGGTCCTCGGGCAGCGCCGACAGTGTGACGGCGGAACTGCTCGCCCACCTGCCCGAGGCGGACGTGCGCGTGCGCGAGGAGGGCCAGGACCTGGTCGCCCTCCTGGAACAGGCCGCTGCTGACGTGCAGGCAGCGGAAGGCGCCGGTGCATTGGGCGTGGCAGGCGGGGACGGCACTGTGGGCGCCGCCGCTACGATCGCCGTCAGGCACCGGCTCCCGCTCGCGGTCTTTCCCGGCGGAACCCTGAACCACTTCGCCGCCGATATGGGCATCTTCACCCCGCAGGACGCGGTCGCCGCCGTGCGGGAGGGGCACGGCGGATCGGTCGACCTCGGACGCGTCACGTCCAAAGGCCCTCGGAACGCCGGAGCAGAAGGCGAACCGGATGCGGCGTACTTCCTGAACACCTTCAGTATCGGGGTCTATCCCGAACTGGTGCGCGCTCGTGAGTCCTTGCAGAAGTACCTGGGCAAGTGGCCTGCGCTGGGGGTCGGACTGGCCAGGGTGCTGGCCCAGGGCAAGCCGACCCGCGCCGTCGTCGACGGCCAGGAGCGCAGCCTGTGGCTGCTGTTCGCGGGCAACGGGCGCTACGACCCGCCCGGCTTCGCCCCCAGCTTCAGGCGCGACCTGGGCGATGGAGCCCTCGACATCCGCGCCGTGGACGGTGGTCATCCGTTTGCCCGCACCCGGCTGGTGGCGGCTTTCATGACCGGCACGCTGGCCCGGTCGCGCGTCTACCAGGCCGCGGCCGTCTCCCAGCTGCGTATCGACGTCCTCCACGACACGCAGCACTACGCCCACGACGGAGAGATACGCCCCGCCGCCCGGACCCTGATCCTCGACAAGGCACCCCGCGCCCTCACCCTCTACCTCCCGCCGCAGAACCAGGGCTGACTGCTCACCGGCGCCGTCCTCACGGGCGGCCTGCTGCGGTTTCCCTCCCCTGGGCAACCACGAGCGGGCTGCGGACGCTGACGTGCACGGCGCAGGACCCGTTCCGGTCCCCGGCCGGGCGTCCCCCCGGGCGGGTACGACCTTCGCACATCGGGCATGCCCGGGCCAGCACCGGCGGTAGAGTGAAACGCCCGGGCCCCGCTTGGACCGGGGCAGGGTGAACTACCACGGGGGTGGTCGGGTTGGCCCGTTTACGCGTGGCCGCGGTGTGTGCCGGCGTGCTGGTGGTGGGCAGTCCCTGGGTGCAGCGGCCGCTGGTGGCGTCGGCCTCGCAGGACTACCTGGTCTCCTGGATGCAGCAGGTGGTGTCCGCGCCGGAGTGGAAGGCGTCGTCCGCGGAGATCGCCGGCGTCGGCGACGCGGCGCAGTGGAGCATGGTGGCCTCGGTCGCCACGCTGCTGATCGGCGCACTGGCGCTGCTGCCGGGGCTGATGACGCGGGCGGAGGCGGGCCGGGTCCGCTGGACCGCCGCGATCGGCGCCGGGGCCCTGATCGGCGCCCTGTCCGGACTGCTGGGCTGGGCCGTGCTGATCGGCTTCGGGCACAGCGTCGGGGAGCCGCACGGGCAGCTGTTCGTCTCCTTCGTGCCGACCTCGGCCGTGTTCGGCGCGCTGATGGGCGCGGTGACCGGGCTGCTGCACACCGGGGACGCCTTGGGCGACCCGGCCGCCCCGGCCACCGCCGCCGCCGACCGGGGCCGGGCACCGGCCCCGCAGGGCCTTCCGCAGGGCTTTCCGCAGGAACGGAGAAGTGGCATCGACACCGTGACAGACGCGTCCCCGGCCCCGCTCGGACAGGTGCCCGGCGACACCACCCGCTACCTCTGCGCGGCCGCGTACACCGACCGGTCGTTCGCCCGCACGGTGGTCGAGAAGGTGCTGGCCGACACCTTCGGCGCGGTCGCCCCCTCCCCCGGGCTCGATCTGCTGCCGGTGGCCCGGCACTGCCTGACCGCCCAGGAGCTGCGCTACCGGCGCGACCTGCGGCTGTCCGCCGTGTTCGCGGGCATGGCGCTGGTCGCCCCCGGGTGGCTGCTGGTGGCCGGGCTGGTGCTGTCCGCCCTCAGCGGCTGCGTGACCGATGCCGCCTTCGGCGGCGCGCACCGGACCGCCGATCGCGGGCGCGGGGGGATCAACGTCCGCCGCTCGGGCCTGCGGCTCACCCTCACCGGCCTGCTCCTGCTGCTGCTCTGCCTGGCCCTGGGCATCGGGATCTCCTCACTGCACCTGCCGGGGCTCCTCCAGTGGCTGCTGGGCGGCTACCTGTACGGCGTGCCGGCGCTGTTCGCGCTCGGCTTCGGGCTGCTCGCCGCCTTCACCCTGGTGGCGCGGGACGCACTCGCCACCGACGAGCTGCTGCGCACCACCCTGCGGCGGCCGGTCTTCCGTCCGGATCAGGCCCCCGAACCCGCGCCCGCCGCCCCCTGGATCGAGGACCGGCTGGAGGCGCTGGCCGAAGCGCAGCAGGGCAATGTGACCCTCTACAGCGGCTGGTCGCCGTTCACGGGCTTCGCCGCGCCCGAGGACGGCTGGTCGCTGTCCATACCCATCCTTCCCGCGTCGCACCCGCTCGGGGGCGCCGACGGCGGCGGTGCGCCGGTGACCGAGTTCGACGCCTGGGAGCTGGTCGAGCAACTCCGGCTGTGCTGGTCGGAGTTGTCGCAGCGGCAGCCCGACCGGGACCACGACCGGCTGGCGGGCCTGCTGGTGCAGGACCGGGTCTTCGTGCACGGCGCCACTGTCGGCCGCGATCCGCGCTTCCTGCCCGAACGCGGCGTGCCGGTGACCTTGTTGGAGCCGGAGCAGCTGCGGCAGATCGCCCTGAGCCCGAGCGGTACCGCGCGCCACTGGCTGACCGGGTGCCTGCCGATGTGGGGCGGGGACGTGGTGCCGTCCATGCTGCTGAACGTCGACCTCACCGGCCGGACGGTGCATGTGCAGTGCAACCTGCACACGCTGGGAAGCGTGCGCGGCAGCTACCACGCGGTCGACCTGCTGCCCGCCGCGCTCACCGCCGGGCGGCGCACGGCGGTGATGCTCTCCGCCCTGCCGAGGACCCGTTCGCTGCTGTTCGGGGCGCCCTTCGGCGCCGTGGACCACGCGGGGTTCGAAAAGCGTCGGAACCGGCGGATGCTGCGGGACTGGCAGGCGATCGAGCACGACGGCGGCTTCGACTACGGCGCCCGGCTGAGCATCAGGGAGCGGGTGACCCAGCCGACCTACGCCAACTACTACCAGCCGCACGACGGGAAGCGGGTGCTGAACGCGCTCACCCGGCACACCCTGGCCGCGCTCCAGGACTTCCTGGACGCGCACGGCGTGGACACCACCGACTTCCAGCAGCAGCAGCAGACGATCCTCAACCACGGGATCATCCAGCAGGGCGGCTCCAGCACCGTCGAGAACCTGGCGGTGGGCCAAGGAGCCAGTGTCAGTCCGGCCGGCCCCGCGAAGACCGAGCCGGCCACCTCACGATAGGCGGTTGCGATGTCCAGTCAGACACCCGGCGACGTACCCGGCGGGCCCTCGGTGAACCACGGCTTCCAGCAGTTCGGCGGCCACAACCGGATCGGTGCGATGGCCGTCGGCCCCGGCGCTCGGGCCGTCTCCGGCGGCGGCGCGGAGCCGGGCGGCGAGGACGACCGGATCCGCGCCTTCATCGAGGAGTACCTGCAGCGGCTGCCGGAACTGCGGCAGGAGCAGAGCGCGGAGGCCCTGGAGCAGATCGCCCCCCGGGTGGAGACGGTACGTCGGCAGATCGACTCGCCGGAGCCCGAGAAGCACCTGCTCAAGGACGTCCTGGCGTCGATCCGGGCGGTACTCGAGCACGGCCTGGGCGGAGTGGCCACCACCGCCCTGCTGGCCCTGCTGTCGCAGATCCGCCTCTGACCCGGGGCCGCGCTGCCCCGCTGGCCGGGCCGGGCCGGGTCAGGCCAGCAGGGCGCGGCCGTACCAGTCGGTGGTGTCGGCCAGGCCGGGCAGGACATAGAAGTAGCCGCCGCCGAAGGGCTGGACGTAGTCGATGAGCGGCTCGCCGATCAGCCGGGTCTGCACGGTCTCGAACTGCCGGTGCACGTCCTGCTGGTAGCAGGTGAAGATGTGCCCGGCCTGGATGTCGCCGTTCTGGTCCAGGCCGAGGTCGTAGCTGTAGGAGCGGCGCAGCAGCCGCTGGTCGGCGGTCTGCCGGGTGCGCGGGTTGGCGAGCCGGATGTGCGAGTCGAGGGGGATGACGTTGCCGTGCGGGTCGGCGGCGTAGTCGGGGGTGTCGAACTCGTTGGTGCCGTCCAGCGGGGCGCCGGAGTCGCGGCGGCGGCCGAACATGCCCTCCTGCTCGTTGATGGAGACCCGGTCCCAGAACTCGACGAGCATCCGGATCAGCCGGACCACCTGGTACGAGCCGCCCTGGGCCCAGGCGGGCTCGGCCGGGTCGTCCACCCAGATCAGCTGCTGCGCGGTGGTGCCGGTGGGGTTGGCGGTGCCGTCCTTGAAGCCGAGCAGGTTGCGGCCGGTGCCGGAGGGCCGGGGCGGGGAGTTGTAGCCCTCGATCTTCCAGCGCAGTTGCATCGCGCCGCGGGTGTGCTTGGCGATGTCGCGGATGGCGTGGTGGACGGTGTCAGGGTGGTTGGCGCAGATCTGGAGGTGCAGGTCTCCGTGCATCCAGGCCGGATCGGGCGAGTCGTCGGGGAAGATCCGCATGGGCGTCAGCTTGCGGGGCTTGTCCGCGGCCAGGCCGAAGCGGTCGTCGAAGAGGCTGGAGCCGACGGAGACGGTGACGGTCAGTCCGTCGGCGGGCACGACCGGCCCCAGGACGTCGCTGTCCGAGGGCGGCTGGCCGACGCCCAGGTCGGGGGGCGTGCCACCGGTGGCCAGGAAGCGGGCCCGTCCGGTCAGCGTCCGCATCAGCTCGGCCAGTTCCGCCTTGCCGGTGGCGGTGACGTCGAAGGCCGCGTAGCAGGCGGCGGCCTGCTTGTCGGCCGGGCCGGGGGTGAGCAGGCCGGCCTGGTGGGCGCCGTGGAACGGGTAGGAGTCGGCCGTGGCCGGGCCGCTGTCGGCGGCGCGGGCGTCGGCCTGCGCGCCGCCGATCAGCACTCCGCCGGTCAGGGCGGTGCCGGCGGCGCCCGCGGCGGCGCCGGAGAGGAACCTGCGACGGCTGACATTCATCTTCGGACGCCTGTCTTCCTGGTACGTGCTCATCGGGTGGGGGTGTCGTCGGGTGGGGGTGTCGTCGGGCAGGTCAGTGGCTGGGCGGGACTTCCAGCAGGTCCGGGACCTGGTCCAGGGTCTCCAGCAGGGCGCCGATGGCGGCGTCCACCTGCTGGCGGGCGGCGGCCGGGGGCTGCTGCATGGACTGCTGCGGGGCCTGCTGCGGGGCCTGCTGCGGGGTCTGCCACTGGCCGTCGGCGCGGGTGGCCAGCAGCGCGGACTGGAGCGCGTCCAGCTGCTGTTCCGCCAGCGGCAGCAGCTTCGGCGCCCGGGCGGTGAGCGGGCCGGACAGCTCGCCGAGCACGGTCCGGGTGACCTGCACGTCGGCCCAGGTCTCCGGGTAGGCGGCTCCGGCGCCCTCGTCGTCGATCCCGGAGAGGTGGTCGCGCAGCGCGTCCTCCATGATCTCGTGGGCGCGGATCGGCAGGTTGGTCGGGTCGCCCGCCTCGTCGTCGGTGGCCAGGTTCCGGCTCACGTCGGCGACGTCTGCGCCGAGCGTGGCCACCTGCGGCAGCAGCTGCGCTGCGCTCTGGCCGTGCCACAGGCCGTACTCCAGCCGGTGCAGGCCGGTGAAGCCGCTGTCCTGGACGCCGTTCGGCAGGCCGTCGGGCAGTCCGTCGACCGCGGTGCCCGCGTCGCCGAAGCTGTCGTAGGAGGCTCCGACCTCCTCCCAGTCCAGCTGGGCGGTCAGCCAGTCGGCCTTGGCGGCGGCCAGGTTGCCGGCGGTCAGGTCGGTGCGGAGGGCGGCGACGTCGGCGGTGAGCCGGGCCAGCACGCCCGCCGCGTAGTGCTGGTAGGCGTCGTTGGGGCCGGTCAGCTCCTGGAGCGTGACCGGCTTCACCGCGGCGGGCGCGGCCTGGGCGCTGGAGCCGCTGACCTGGACGCTGGCCGAGGAGGCCGCGGCCTGGCCGGACATCAGGCACTTGATGGCGTAGGAGCCGCTGCCCAGGGTCGCGGTCATGTCGGCGGTGGTGGCGGGCCCGATGGTCTCGATCTCGGCGACCACTGCGCCCGAGGCGTTGACCAGGTCGATCTCGCCCGCCCTGTCGGTCCTGTTGTCGACCGCGATGGTCTGGCTGCCGGCCCGGGCGGAGGTCCACTCCTGGGCGCAGCGGGTGCGGGTGACCGTCACCGTGGCCGCGGCGGCGGAGGGCAGTGCCAGGACGGCGGCGGTGGCGGCCAGCGTCGGGACGACCACCAGCACGGCGGCCACCGGCCAGGGGCGCTGCCCGGCCAGCCGTACCCAGCGGCCGGGGGCCTCGGCCGCGTCGGGGGCGGCGGGCGTCGTGGCTGCGGGCGTCGCGGCGGGCATGGTGGCGGCTGCGGGGGCTTCGGCTGCGGTCCGGGGTGCGGGGGCGGGGCGTGCGGCGCGGACAAACAGTGGGACCACCACGGCCAGGTAGACGGTCCAGGCCACCACCTGGAGCACCGTCATCCGGGGCGCGAGCTCGGTGCATCCGGTGATGATCGACACCCACCAGGAGTTCGGGTCCAGGTGCGCGGTCAGGTCGAAGGCGATCCAGTGCGTGCCCGGCAGCAGGCCCGCGTCCTGGAGGTCGCCCAGGCCGTACGCGAGCACCCCGGCGGCGACCATGATCAGCGCCAGCGCGGTGCGGTTGAAGAAGACCCCCAGGTTGAGGCGCACCGCCTGCCGGTACAGCAGCCAGCAGGCCGACACGGCGGCGGCCAGCCCCAGCCCGGCGCCCACCAGCGGGGCGGCCGTCGAGCCGGACGCCTTGACGGCCGTCCACAGGAACAGCGTGGTCTCCAGGCCCTCGCGGCCGACCGCGAGGAACGCGGTGAGCGCGAGCGCGCCCGCGCCGACCGCCGCCGCGCGCTCCACCTCGCCGCGCAGCTGCCGGGACAGTCCGGCGGCGGTGCGGCGCATCCAGAACACCATCGCCGTGACCAGGCCGACCGCGAGCACGCTCAGCAGCCCGCCGACGGCCTCCTGGCCCGCGCTGGACAGCACGCTGGTGGAGAACGTCAGCACCGCGGCGAAGCCGGCGGCCACCGACACCGCGCCCAGCACGCCCAGCCAGACCGGCGCGGACGACACCCGGTGCCCGTCCGTCCCGGTCTTGCGCAGCGCGGCCAGCAGGATGCTCACCACGAGCCCGGCCTCGAGGCCCTCGCGCAAACCGATCAGCAGATTAGGTACAGCCTCAGCCCAAGTCACAGAAGATAAGGTAAGGCACCCCTAATCAGGCCGCTGCAAGGGGCCGCCCCTCCGCCCGCCGAACCCGCTCCGAACGCCGAGCACCAGCTGAGGAGGGCTTACCCGCACGCTGCCCGGCTGCCCGCCGGGGCCCGGCCACTCGCCACGATCACGGCTCTGACCTGCGATGTCTCCAGCTCCCTGTCGGCGGCGGACCCAGGGCTCCGGCGCTCCCGCCCTCACCGGGCCGACCCGGGCCCTCGCTGAACTCACACCCATCTCCTGCCGACCGTCCCGACCGAGCGGCAGCGGGCGCGTAGGCCGTGCCCCGGCGGGCAGACGCGGAGGTAACGACGGCATGCTGCGAGGGGAGCGCCGGTGTCGGACCTCGCGTCGGACGGTGTGGGCGAGCGGACGCGGAGGGCGTCCCTGCGGGAGGCCGCGGCCGTCCTCCTGACGGCCTGCTATGCGGTGGCCCTGGCCTGGTCGCTGTGGAACCGCGCGCACGCGATCGAGTTCTTCGCCGTGGCCAGCCTTGCCTCAGCGGGCTTCGTCGTCGCCAGCGTCACCGGACGCGTGGTGGCCGGCGTCCTGGCGGACCTGCTGGCCGGGGGCATCGCGGTGGCGCTCCCGGTCCTCGGCGACATCACCGACGCCGTCGCCGCGACGCTCGCGGTGGCGCTGATGTCGGGCAAGTTCGTACGCCTGCTCAAGACGCTGCCGTTCGGCGTCGCCTGCCTGGGCCTCTACCTGGGCCTGTGGTCCCTGGCCAGGCACCTGCCCAGCGCCCTGCACCGGGCCTCCGACCACGGCCTCACCTGGCACGACGCCCCCGCCGCCGTGCTGCTGGCGCTCGCCGGCGCCCTCTACCTCCTGCTGGTCGCCCTGCTGACGCGCTGGGCCGGGGGCGCATGGACGACCGCCGTGCTGCACACCGTCGGCTACCCCTGGGTCCTGCTGATGTTCCTCGTCATGTACTTCATCCCCGACAAGTCCCCCGGCACCGGCTGACCCCGGGGTGCGCTCAGGAGCGCACCTCCATCGGGGCCTGGTCGGGTACCGCGCCGTCCCGGGACGTCTGCCGGTCCGGGCGGACGAGGGTGCCGGTGGTGCCCAGCAGGATGCCGAGCGCGTCGTCGAGGGGGCCGATCCCGGCGATGCCGCCGGTGTCCTCGACGAAGGCCGCGGCGGCCTCGGCCTTGGGGCGCATCGAGCCCTCGGGCAGCTCCCGGGCCAGGGCCCGCAGTTCGGCGGGGGTGGCCGAGAGCAGCGCGCGGGCGCGGCGGGTGCCGTAGTGGGTGAAGACGTGGGCGACGTCGGTGAGGATCAGCAGGGCGTCGGCGTCGAGCTGCCCGGCGAGCAGGGCGGCGGTGCGGTCCTTGTCGACCACGGCCTCACAGCCGTGCAGCAGGCCGGTGTTGGGGTTGCGGGTGACGGGGATGCCACCGCCGCCGGCGCAGACCACCACCGTCCCGGCCGCGACCAGCGACCGGACGGTGGCGGCTTCCAGGATGCTCCGGGGCAGGGGTGATGCGACGACGCGACGCCAGTCGTCGCCGTCCGGGGCCGTGGTCCAGCCCCGGTCGCGGGTCAACTGCTCGGCCCGGGCCCGGGTGTAGGTCTGGCCGATGAACTTGGTGGGGTGCTGGAAGGCCGGGTCGGCGGGGTCGACCTGGGTGTGGGTGACCAGCGCGACCACGTCCCGGTCGGGGAGCCTGTTGCGCAGCTCGCGCACCAGCAGGGTGCCGATCATGCCCTGGGTCTGGGCGCCGAGCACGTCCAGGGGGTAGGGCGCGGCCAGGGCGGGGTCGGCGGCGCTCTCCAGGGCGAGCAGCCCGATCTGCGGGCCGTTGCCGTGGGTGACGACGAGTTCGTGTCCGGCCAGGGCGAGTTCGGCCAGGGTGGTGGCGGCCTGGTGGATGTGGGCTTCCTGGACGGTGGCGTCGGGGTGCTCCCCCCGCTGGAGCAGGGCGTTTCCGCCGAGTGCGGCGACGATGCGCATGTCAGGCTCCCAGGGTGGCGACGAGCACGGCCTTGATGGTGTGCATGCGGTTCTCGGCCTGGTCGAAGACCAGCGAGGCGGGCGATGCGAACACCTCGTCGGTGACCTCCAGGCCGTCCAGCCCGTACTGGGCGAACAGGTCCGCGCCGAGGCCGGTGGTGCGGTCGTGCAGGGCGGGCAGGCAGTGCAGGAAGGCGGTGTCGGGGTTGCCGGTGGCGGCCAGGGTCTTGGCGTTGACCTGGTAGGGCAGGAGTTGGCCGATCCGCTCGGCCCAGGTCTCCGCGCTCTCCCCCATGGACACCCACACGTCGGTGTAGAGGTAGTCCGCGCCGCGCACGGCCTCCTCGATGTCCTCGGTGACGGTGATCCGCGCGCCGCTCGATTCGGCGAGCTCGCGGCAGCGGGTGACCAGCTCGGCTGCGGGCCACAGCGCCTCGGGCGCGGCGATGCGTACGTCCATGCCCAGCAGGCTGCCCATGACCAGCAGCGAGTGGGCGGTGTTGTTGCGGGCGTCGCCGAGGTAGCAGTAGGAGATCCCGGTCAGGGGCCTGCCGCTGTGCTCGCGCATGGTGAACACGTCGCACAGGCTCTGGGTGGGGTGGCACTCGTCGGTCAGGCCGTTGTACACCGGCACGCCCGCGTGGGCGGCCAGGGTGGTGACCGTGGACTGGGCGAAGCCGCGGTACTCGATGCCGTCGTACATCCGCCCCAGCACGCGGGCGGTGTCGGCGACGGACTCCTTGTGGCCGAGGTGGGAGCCGTCCGGGCCCAGGTAGGTGGTGGTGGCGCCCTGGTCGGCGGCGGCGACCTCGAAGGCGCAGCGGGTGCGGGTGGACGCCTTCTCGAAGATCAGCGCCAGGTGACGGCCGGTCAGCCGCGGGGTCTCGGTGCCGTTCTGCTTGGCGTGCTTGAGTTCGGCGGCCAGGTCCAGCAGGTGGTGGATCTGTTCGGCGGTGAAGTCCAGCTCGTCCAGGTAGTGGCGGCCGGTGAGGTCAGCGGTCATCAGGTGCTCCGGTGGTGTGTGGCGGGCGGAGGGTGGTCAGTTGGCGGGGTCGCGCTGGATCGGGCAGCTCATGCAGCGCGGTCCGCCGCGTCCGCGCCCGAGTTCGGCGCCGGCGATGGTGACGATCTCGATGCCCTGCTTGCGCAGGTAGGTGTTGGTGGTGACGTTGCGCTCGTAGCCGACGACCACGCCGGGGGCCAGGGCGAGGAAGTTGCTGCCGTCGTCCCACTGCTCGCGTTCGGCGGCCCGTACGTCCTGGGTGGCCGACAGGAAGCGGACCTTGTCCAGCTCCAACGCCGTGGCCAGGGAGGCGGCGAGGTCGGTGTCGGGCGTGACCTCGAAGCCGGTGGCCGATCCGGCGCCGGGGGTGAGCGTCCAGGAGCGCAGCGAGTCGGCCAGCCCCGGGTAGACGGCGAAGGTGTCCTTGTCGATCATCGTCATCACCGTGTCGAGGTGCATGAACGCCCGGCTGCGCGGCAGTTGGACGGCGATCAGGCGGTGCGCGGCGCCGGTGGCGAAGAGACGCCGGGCCAGTTCCTCGACGGCCTGGGGAGTGGTGCGCTCGCCCATGCCGACCATGGCCACGCCGGGCGCCAGGGAGTGGACGTCGCCGCCTTCCAGGGTGGTGCCGGGGACGGCGGCGATGCCGTCGACCAGCGGGGCGGGGGCGTCGGCGAACAGCGGGTGGTAGCGGTAGATCGCGGCGCTGTGCAGGGTCTCGCGCCGACGGGCGGGCTTGGCCATCGGGTTGACCGTGTAGTGGTCGCCGATCCAGCAGGAGTTGTCGCGCGGGAAGAGGTGGTTGGGCAGCGGCGGCAGGGCGAAGTCCTGCTCGCCCAGGCTGTCCCAGACCAGGCTGTGCGGGTTGGTGATCCGCAGGTCGTCCTTGAGGACGCCGCCGATGAGGTACTCGGCCAGCGTCCGGCCGTCGAGGTCCGCGCACAACGCGCGGACCGGGTCGACCAGGGCCGGGCCGACGGTGCCGGGGGCGACCACCTGGTCCAGGAGCCAGTCGCGGGCCTCGGGCAGCTCGAGGGTCTGGGCGAGGAGTTCGGCGTAGTAGTGGACGCGTACCCCGTGGTCGCGCAGGACCTGGGCGAAGGCGTCGTGCTCCTCGCGGGCCCGCTTGGCCCACAGGATGTCGTCGAAGAGCAGCTCGTCGACGTTGCGCGGCGTGAGGCGGGACAGTTCCAGGCCGGGGCGGTGCAGGACGACCTGGCGCAGGCGGCCGGTCTCGGAGTCGACGCGAAGGGCGGGAGAGCGGGACATGGCGGGCTCCTCGGGGTGTGCGGGAACGGGATGGCGGAGGTGGAGGCGTCGGGCCTGGCGTGCGTCAGTGCTGGCGGTGCAGGCCCGCTGCGGCGGCGCGGAGCAGGATGGCGGGCAGGTGGATCGGCTGAGCCTGCGCGGGTGTCTCCGCGACGGCCGGGATCGGCGCGGGGGTGGCTGCGGCCAGTGCGGGCGCGGCAGGCGCGGGCAGGGCGGTCTCGCCGTACTCGCCGCGTGAGCGCTTGAGCCAGATGTAGACCGGGATACCGAGCAGGACCACGAACAGGCCGTAGTAGACCGTCTGGTAGCCGCTGCCCTGGATCGACCAGTAGGAGAACGCCAGCGCCAGCGCGCTGATGGCCACGTCCCGGACGAAACGGCGGCGGGTGAGGATCGCCTGGCCCTTGACCACCAGCCAGTACAGCTGGGCGGCGGCGGAGAACAGGTACGGGATGACCGCGGTCAGGACGCTCAGCAGCACGATCTCGGTGAAGACCTTGGTGAAGTGGGTGTAGCTGATGACGGTGATCAGCGAGGCCAGCGCGGTGGCGGAGACGATGCCGAAGGCGGGGACCTGGTTGCGGCCGATGGTCTTGGTGAAGGCACGGGGGAACAGTCCGTCGCGGGCGGCGGCCATGGGCATCTCGGCGCAGATCATGGTCCAGCCGTTGAGCGCGCCCAGCCCGGAGATGATGGCGGCGATCGCCACGGCGTTGCCGGCCCAGGTGCCGCCGACGATGTTGTTGACGGCGTCGGTGAACGGGGCGGTCGAGCTGCCCAGCGCGCTGTGGGAGACGGTGCCGAAGACGGCCAGGGTGCCCAGGATGTAGATCACGGCGCAGGCCAGGGTGCCGTAGACGGTGGCGCGGGCCACGTTGCGCTTGGGGTTGCGGACCCGTCCGGCGGCCACCGAGGCCGTCTCCAGGCCGATGTAGCTGAACAGGGCGATCGCGGAGGCGGCGGAGACCGCGCCGACGGCGGAGGTGTGGCTGGCGTTGAAGCTCCCGAAGTTGCCCGACTTCATGAACAGCAGGCCGACGCTGGCCATGAACACCAGCGGGATGAACTTCAGCACGGTGGTGACGACTTGGAAGGCGCCGATGTTGCGGATGCCGGTGAGGTTGATCGCGGCGGGTATCCACAGGCCGACCAGCGCGATGGCGACGGAGCCCCAGGTGTGGTGGCCCTTGTCGATGAACACCTCGACGTAGCCGACCCAGGCCACCGCGATGGCCGCGTTCCCGGCCCAGGCGGTGATCCAGTAGGACCAGGCGGTCAGGAATCCGGCGAACTCCCCGAACGCCTCCTTGGCGTAGACGTAGGGACCGCCGCTGCCGGCCACCCGCTTGGACAGCGACCCGAACGTGACCGCCAGCGCCAGCGCTCCGATGGTGACGACCACGAACGCGACCAGGGCGATCGGGCCGTAGGGGGCGAGGGCGGAGGGCAGGGCGAACACGCCGGTGCCGATGACGCTTCCGATGACCAGGGCGGTCGCGGCGGGCAGGCCGAACGTCGAGCGGCGGTCCGCCGTGCCGTCGGCGGCGGTGGCCGGCTCGGCGCCGGGGAGGGGGGCGTCGTGGTCTGATCCGGGCATGGAAGGGCTCCTGACCTGCGGTGAGAGAGTGGGGCGGGCGGCGGCACCCGGTGCGGCCTGCTGAGACAAGATCCTCGACTGCGGACCGTCACCCGGCACAGGGGCCACGGGGCCCCCACCTGTGCCGGCAGTCCCCACTGAGGGGGCCCGAAGGTCCCGGTGCGTGCGGCACGGACGGCGTGCGGACTCTCGGCGGGGACCTGCGGTACGCGCCGGTGGGTCGACCGGCCCTGCCCTCGCGTACGGCCGCCGCCCCAGAGTGGGAACACCCGCTGACGACAGCGGGATTCGGACCCACCTTCAGGAGCAGCAATGGACAACAGCAGGCGCGGGAATCGGGCCTACCTGGTCGGTGGCGGCATCGCCTCCCTGGCGGCGGCGGCCTTCCCGATACGCGATGCCGACTTCCCCGGCGGGAACATCCACATCCTGGAGGAGCTACCGGTGCCGGGCGGGTCGATGGACGGCCGCGGTGATCCGGCGGGGCGTACCTGACCCGGGGCGGGCGGATGTTGGAGGAGGAGGCGTACACCTGCCTGTGGAACCTGCTGGAATCGGTTCCGACCCTGGACGACAAAACTTTGACGGTCCGTCAGGACATTGTGGCGTTCAAGGAGAAGTGGCCCACCGAGGCCCGTGCCCGTCTCGTCGACCGCGACCACCGCATCGTCGACGCAGCGCGGTTGGGCTTCGACCAGCACGACCGCCTCGAACGGGCCCGGCTGCTGGCACTGCCCGAGTCGGCGATCGGCGCGCGTCGGATCGACGAGTTCTTCTCCGAGCACTTCTTCGCCACGAACTTCTGGACGATGTGGCGCACCACCTTCGCCTTCCAGAACTGGCACAGCGCCATCGAGCTGAAGCGCTACTTCCTGCGCTTCATGCAGGAGTTCCCCCGCATCCACACCCTGTCCGGGGTCCGCCGCACCCGCCTGAACCAGTACGACTCCATCATCCGGCCGCTGCGCGCCTGGCTGGTCGAGCGCGGCGTGCACCTCGACTACGGCGTCAAGGTCGCCGACGTCGACTTCACCACCACCGACGGCGTCCGCCGGGCCGAGCGGCTCCATGTCCTGCGCAACAGCGCACCGGCTGTGTGCGAGATCGGCCCCGGCGATCTGGCGTTCATCACCCTGGGCTCGATGACCGGGGACACCGGCTACGGCGGCGACGACACCGTGCCCGAGCGCCGTACATCACCAGCCAGTTCGCCCGGCGTACCGCAGGCGACCGGCCGCAGGTGATTCCGCACGGCGCGGCGAACTTCGCATTGCTGGGCCAGTACGTGGAGATCCCGCAGGACGTGGCTTCACCGTCGAGTACTCGGTCCGCGGCGCCATGCACGCCGTCTACGGACTCCTCGGCGTCGACAAGCCCGTCCCGGCGATCCACCACGCCCTGTCCGACCCCAGGAGCGCCTTCCACATCCTGCAGACCGCCTTTGCCTGACCCCGGCGCGAACGTCAGCCGCCGCACTGCTTGAGCATCATCTCCTTGTCGGCCGCCGTGACCGGCAGGGCGTACTTCAACGACACCTGGGCGAACCGCACGGAGTACGAGCAGCGGACCGCCTTGTTGGGCGGCAGCCAGGACGCCGGGCCCGCATCCTCCTTGGCCTCGTTGGCGGGGCCGTCCACCGGCATCAGGTTGAGCGGGTCGTTGGCCAGGTCCTCCCGTTTGCCCTTCGACCAGCTGGATGCCCCCATCTGCCAGTCGTAGGAGAGCGGCATCACATGGTCGATCTGGACCTCGGTGGCCTTCGCCTTCGTGAAGTCGATCGTCGTGCCGGTGTAGGGGTCAGGCAGGGTCATCGAGACCACGACGCAGTCGGACCCGCTGCGGAAGGCGAGCTGCTGCCCGTCGCGCTTCAGCACGTCGTCCCGCGTGTCGCACCCGTTGTGGGCGAAGGGGACGCTTCCGGGGGCCGAGTCCGTCCACGCATCACCGAACTCGCCCCGGTTGTAACCCGTCTTGGGGCCGCGTCCCTTGGTCGTCACCTTCTCGATGAGGGCCCGGGCGCGGGCCTGGTCGGCGGCCGAGGTGATGGCCGCCAGCCCGGGTTTCGTCCCGTCCGGATTGTCGAGCGGGCTCACGGCACGGCCGTCACCGGACGTCGCCACGGCCGAGCCGGAGGGCGTGGAGGCGGTCGACGGCTCGACGCCCTTGCAACCGGCGACGAGCAGGGGCAGGCCGAGCAGCGCCACTCCTGCCAACGCGCGTCCGGCTACGCCCTGGTGGCCCCTGTGCCCCGCCTTGGCCGAAGCCGCGCAGGCCAGGCCCGGGGGGCCCGGGGACGTGCTCGCGGTCAGCGGTATCAGGCTCGGATCCGTCACGACCGGGCCCCTACCCGGGAGGTGGCACCCCATGCCGGGGCGTCGTCACTTCGGTCCGCCGGTCAGGCGCGGGGTGCGGCCGGGGTGGGCGGCGATGTGGGCGACCAGGTCGCGGACCGCGCCCGCGGGCGGCTGGCTGGGGCCCTGCCAGATCGCGCGCAGGTCGCGGTGCAGGTCCAGGCCGGTCAGCGGGACGCGGTGCAGGCGGTGGGCGGCGATGTCGTCGGCGACGGCCAGTTCGCTGAGCACGGCCGGTCCGGCACCGGCCAGGACCGCGGCCCGGACGGCCGTGGTGGTCGACAGCGCCAGGACCGGCTGCGCCTGGGGGCGGTCCGGGCCGAGGGCGGCGCGCAGGGCGGCGGTGAGCGCGTCCCGGGTTCCCGATCCGGGCTCCCGGGTGACCAGGGCCGTACCGGCCAGTTCCTCGGCGGTGACCGGCTTCCGCCGCCGGGCCCACGGGTGGTCGTGGCGGACCACCAGGGTCAGCATGTCCTGGCACACGATCCGGTTGCGCAGGTCGCGCGGGGTGCGCGGGCCCTCGATGAAGCCCACGTCGGCCTGCCCGGCGCGTACCTGCTCGATCACCGCGTCGCTGTTGGCCGCGGTCAGCACCACCTCCGGCGCCGGCTGCACCCGGTTCCGGGCGGCGGCCTGGAACGACACCAACCAGCCGGGCAGCAGTTGCTCGGCCATGGTGAGGCTGGCGCTGACCCGCAACCGTGTGCGCTGGTCCTGACGCAAGGCGGCCAGGCCGGCGTCGAGTTCCCCGGCCACGTCGAGCAGCCGCGAGGCCCACTCCACCACGACCACGCCTGCCGGGGTCAGCGACGACCCGTGCGTGGAGCGGGTGACCAGCTGCACCCCGGTCTGGGCCTCCATCGAGGAGATCCGCGCGGACACGGCCTGCTGGGTGACGCCGACCTCGCGGGCGGCGCCGCTCAGGCTGCCCTCCCGGGCGACCGCCAGCAGCACTTCCAACGCGCCCAGCTCGGGCATCCGCGCACTCAGGACCATCCGGCCAGCATATCCGGCCACAAGGCAGCCTTGTGTCACGCCACGCGGTGGGGGATGTTCCTCCAGGCCGCCACGGCTACTGCTGGTCGGCGGTCAGCGGTTCCAGGAACGCGTGGAAGGTGCTGATGTCCGGCCCCGACAAGGGGGCTCCGTGCGCGAAGCCGGCGGCCGCGATGCCCTGCGGCAGCTTGGCGAGGCTGCCGCCGCGCAGCTGCGGGTCGGCGGCCAACGCGGCCGGTCCCAGGGCGAGTTCGCCGCGGTGGAAGACCGCGTCGCCCAACAGGACCGTACGGCTGGGCTCGTGGACGAGCACGATGTGACCGGGGGTGTGGCCGGGGGTGTGCACGACGCGCAGGCCGTCGGAGCCCTCGATCAGCTGGTCGTCGGTCAGCAGGCCGTCGGGGGTGACCGGGGTCCAGTGCAGCGCGGGGATCCGGTCGATCAGTCGGCCCACGGCCCCGGAGCGCCCTTCGGCGGGGACGCGTCCGGCCTCCAGCCAGGCGGCGTCCGCCTGGTGGATCAGGATGGCGGCGCCGGTGCGCTCGCGCAGTTCGGCGGCTCCCTTGACGTGGTCGGGGTGGGCGTGGGTGAGCACGATGCGCTTGATGTCGCCTGGCTTGCGGCCGAGTTCGGCCAGGGCGGCCAGCAGCACGCCGGGGGCCTTGGCCCAGCCGACGTCGACCAGGGTCAGGCCGTCGTCGCCGTCGACGAGGAAGGCGTTGTCGCGCTTGCTGGTGGGGATGTGGGTCACACCGGGTGCGAGGGGGTGCATCGGATTACCTGCTCTAGCAGTCGGGGCGGGGTCAGGACTTGGCGGGGAGCGGGACGTAGCCTTCACGGGTGAGCTTGGGCAGGATGCCCCCGGCCGCCACGATCTCCAGCACCAGGGGCGGCAGGGTGCCGCCCTCCAGCCGGGTGCCGGTGCCGGTGTTCTCGACCCAGCCCTGGCGGAAGTCCAGGCTCATCGTTCGAAGACCCGCTTGATGCCGGTGTAGCCGCCGGCGCCAGGCCCGCCGCGTAGAAGCCGTTGCGGGAGGCCAGGCCGTGGTGCATGCGCTTGGACATGGCCTCGTACTGCGCGGCCATCAGCCCGGCCGACTGCGTACCGGCCAGGCCGAGCGCGTCCTCGAACCGGGCCGCGTCCAGACCGCGCAGCACGCCGGAGGCGGCGGCCGCCGCGTGGGTGCCGAACACCGAACCCGAGTGCCAGCCGCGCGTGAGCATCTCCGAGCCGTGCAGGGCCATCCCCACCCGGGTGCCGGTCTCGAAACCCAGGACGGTGGCGCGCAGGAAGTCCGCGCCGCTGACCGTGCCGAGCTGGGAGAGCGTGGACAGCAGCGCGGGCAGCACCAGGGAGTTGCTGTGCAGCGGCGCGGACGGGTAGTAGTCGTCCAGCTCGAAGCCCTGGATGAAGGTGCCGTTCAGCACGGCCGCAGCCGGCGCGCTGGTGCTGCGGCCCCAGCCGATCACCGGGGTGTCCCCCGCGCCCTCCATGGCCAGTACGGCGTCCACCGCCGTCCGGGACCAGGGCAGTTGTGCGCCGATCAGCGCGCACCCCAGCCCGTCCAGCACCAGGTGCGCCGCGCGCTCGCGGACGGCGGCGGGGATCTCCTCCAGCGTGGTGTCCGCCAGCCAGGTGGCGAGTTGCCCGGTGGGACCGGCCGGGTCGGTGGGCTGTCCTGCGGTCGGATCCGTCGTCGGCGCGGTCACCGTGCTCACTTCCTTCCGTTCGGAACGGCTCGACTGCGAGGCTTAGCATTACAATTTATAACATCTACTTTTAGGGGAAGGGAAGGCGGGCGGCCGGAGGTGGCACCACTGCGGTCCGGCGGAACGCCGCCGCCGGAGGTCTGAGCGGCGCTGAACGCCCTGGTCGGCGAGGGGATGGTCAGCTACCGGGCCCGACAGGGGTTCACCGTGGCCGAGCTGCGCCCCGAGGGCGTGGACGGGATCTCCCGATTCCGGCGACTACGGGCGGCCGAGGCCAAGGCGCTCGCCACGGGCCCGCTGCGTCCGTAGGGCATCGCGGCCATGTGCGCCGCGCTCCGCGCGCCCAGCGTGCCGCCGCCGAGGCCGGGGGCGCACACGGCACCATCACCGCCCATTGGACCTTCCACTTCGCCCTGCTGGAGCGATGCGACAACGCCCGGCGCTGCGCTTCGTACACCAGCCGTGGGGTGCGCCGGGACCGCACCGCTGCGAACGGGGAACGGGCTCGCGCCAGCAGATCCCGGGCGAGCACCGGGAGAGCCTTACGGCCCTGGAGCAGGGCAGCCCTGCGGGGCCTACCCACGCACCGCACGCGGGTGGGAGGACAGGCCCCAACCGGCCGATCCGGGTCGTCGGCCGGGCCTGACTACTACCCCTCGGCGGGCGGCGTCGGGGCCATGGGGCGGCACAGCCCCCGGTCGTCACGCTTCCTCGCCCCCGGGGGCCGAGCCGGGCCGCCCCAGGGGCCCGGGGCCCCGCCCCGGTCAGTGCTGCAGGGTGCGGACGAGGTCGAGGGCCCGGGCGAGGGTGGTGAGCCGGGCGTCCAGGGTCTCCCCGGCGGGATAGAACCGGACGGTGTCGACCCCGGCCTGCTGCCACACCCGCAGCCGTCGGCGCACCATGTCCTCGGTGCCGATCAGCGTGGTGCCCAGCACCATCTCGTCGGTGACCAGCCCGGCCGCGCCGTCGTGGTCGCCGGCCTGCCAGCGCTGCCGGACCTCGGCCGCGACCTCGGCCCAGCCCTGGCGGCTGTAGGCGTCGTTGTAGAAGTTGGCGCCCGCCGTTCCCATCCCGCCCAGGCTGAAGGCGAGTTCCTTCTTCCGGGGGGCCACCAGCGCCCGCAGCTCGTCCTCGTCCCTGGCGAAGTTGACCTCGGCGCCCTGGCAGACGTCCAGGTCGGCCCGGGTGCGCCCGGCTGCGGCCAGGCCCGCGTCCAGGTGGTCGAAGTACGCCTCCTTGGCGCCCTCGGGCACGAAGCTGGTGCCGAGCCATCCGTCGGCGACCTCGCCGGTCAGGTGCAGCATCTTCGGCGAGAGCGTGGCCAGGTAGAGCGGGATGTCGTGCTCGGCGCGCATGGACAGCCGCATGGGCCGGGCGTCCCCGCCCGGCAGCGGGATGGTGAACTCCCGTCCGATGTGGGAGATCTTCTCACCGGCGATCGCCTGCCGGACGATCTCCACCGTCTCCCGCGTCCGCGCCAGCGGCCGGGCGAACGGCACCCCGTGCAGGCCCTCGATGACCTGCGGACCGGACGGTCCCAGTCCGAGCAGGAAGCGGCCGCCGGAGATGTTCGACAAGGTGATCGCCGCCCGGGCGATGGCCACCGGACTGCGGGTGGCCAGCTGGATGATCCCGGAGCCGAGCAGCAGGCGCTCCGTCCGCGCGGCCAGGTAGCCCAGGGGCGACGGCGCCTCGGAACCCCAGGCCTCGGCCACCCAGCAGATGTCCAGGCCCAGCTTCTCGGCCTCGGTGACGAAGTCCACCGTCTCCGGCCAACTGCCGCCGGACGCCTCGATCGTGGTCGCCGTACGCATCATGCCCCTGCCTCTCCGGCGCCTTCGGCCAGCTTCTTGATCGCGTCAACGGTGGCGGTCATGCCTGCCTCGAACTCCCGCAGGCGGACATAAACGATCTTCTCTTCCTTCTCCGGCATCCGGTCGATGGCGAAGGACAGGCCGGAGCGGCCCGGCCCCAACTGCACCCACTGGCGCAGCAGCGTGCCGCCGTCCTCGGGCTCGAGGCTGAACCGCCAGATTGCCGAGGGGGTTTCGGGGTCCTGGACCGCCCAGGCGAACACCCGCGGCGGCTGGTACTCCACGATGTGGGAGGTGGTCGCCCACTCGCCCAGCGCCTCGTGCCTGCTGCGGCCGAGGAACCGGGCCCGCAGCGCGGGGCCGGTCGCCCCGTCCAACCACTCCACCGACTCCAGCTCCGCACTCAGCCGTGGCATCAGCCCGATGTCGGACACCAGCGCCCACACCCGCTCCGGCGGGGCGCCGATCCGGATCGACACCTCGACCGTCGGCTTGTCCGCATAGCGCGCGCCCGCCCATTCCATCGTCGACCGGCCTCCTCATCCCTGCCGAAGGCCCCATCAGATAGGGGCATGACCACAAAGGTTGTTTAGATAGACTCACTTGTCAAGAACCCAGGGCGCTGCTCCTGGGCCCTGGATCAGTCCTCGAACCGCGCCCGGATCTCCGGTCGCCTGGCCAGATGGGGCGGGTAGCCCGGGCCGAGCCGGGGGTGGGCGTTCTCGACCGTCATCGGCTCGCCGCAGGCGGCGCAGACCACCTTGGCGTGGCTCTCCTGCCCGCAGACGTCGTGGTAGTGGGTCACCGGCGGCCCCGCCTCGCCGGAGAGCCAGCGGTCCCCCCAGCGGTTCATCGCCAGCAGCACGGTGTAGAAGTCGCGGCCCTTCTCGGTGGGCACGTAGTCGTAGCGCACCGGGTCGGTCTGGTAGGGCTGCTTCTCCAGCAGTCCTTCGTCCACCAGGCGTCGCAGCCGGTCGCTGAGCGTGTTGCGGGCGATGCCCAGGGATTCCTGGAGGGCGTCGAACCGCTGGATCCCGTAGGACACCTCGCGCAGCACCAGCGGCGTCCACCAGTCGCCGAGCAGATCCATGGTGCGCGCGATCGAGCAGGGCCAGTGCGCAAAGGATGTCCGTTTCATGGATACCAGCATACGGTCCGTATCACGACGAAACCCAGCAGGCCGGAGCCGGTAACGGGGTGCCCCCAGGCGAAGCCGACACCGCCGTGGACCTGCAGTCGGCCGTCGCCGCCTCGGCGGCATCACGTGCGGTCGAGGGTCTGCGGGCAGGCGTCCCAGGCCGGAGAAAAGCAATATGACTGGACGTCAGACAGGAATGCCGCCTCGACCGTCCGGGCCAGTTCGAGCTGTTCGACGGTCAACGCAACGTATGGCGGACCCTCTTCGGTTCACATGAAAATCCGCCGGTCTCACATTTGACGAGTGAATCCATCTACGCAACTATTCAGCTCAGAGCGGGTACGCGGCCACCATGAGGGGCTTGGTGCAACCACGGGGCACCGAGCAGGTCAAGCGTTCTCGGGCCGCAGGAACTGGGGCTCCCGGTCGGGGAGTTCACCGCGCTCGGCATCCCGTTCGGTTCGGACGACGACGAGTTCCCGCCCCTCCCCCGCCACCGTGCCCGCAACCGCGTCGTCAGTGCACCACCGCACCGCATGTGTTCAGACCCAGGAGCGTCCATGGTCATCCGCAGTCCCTATCCCGATATCACCGTTCCGGACACCGGCCTGCCGGCGTTCCTCTTCGGCGGTCTCGGCTCCGACGCCGCCGACGGGCTCGCCGACCGTCCGGCCGTCATCGACACCGACGGACGCGGCTACACCTACGGCCAACTGGCCACCGCCGTCGACCGGGTCGCGGCAGCCCTGGCCGAGCGGGGAGCCGGTCGCGGTGATGTGGCGGCCATCTTCGCGCCCAACTGTCCGGACTACGCGGTGGTCTTCCATGGCGTACTCGCGTCCGGCGCCGTCGCCTCGCCCGCCAACGCGCTCTACACCCCGGCCGAACTGGCCCACCAGCTCCGCGACTCCGGCGCCCGGTTCCTGTTCACCTCCGCCGGCTGCCTGGACCGGGCTCGCGCGGCGGTGGCCGAGGACGGCGTCCGCGTGGCCGAGATCATCGTGCTCGGGCCGGGCGAGGGCGCACCGGGAGCGGTCCGCGAGACCGGCTTCGACGAACTCCTGGCGAGCACGGCGCCCTCCCCGGAGATCCTCATCGGGGGCGACGACCTCGCGGCGCTGCCGTACTCCTCGGGCACCACCGGCCTGCCCAAGGGGGTGATGCTCACCCACCGCAACCTGGTCGCCAGCATGCTCCAAGCCAAGCCGCTGCACCGGCAGGACGCGGACTCGCGGGTCCTGGCGGTCCTGCCGCTGTCCCACATCTACGGCATCACCGCGATCATGAACTCCGCCCTGCACCACCGGTCCCGCATCGTGACCATGCCGCGGTTCGATCTGTCCGGATTCCTCACCGCGATCGAGGAGCACCGGATCGACCACCTCTACATCGCCCCGCCCATCGCCCTGGCCCTGCGCAAAAGCCCGCTGGTGGACGAGCACGACCTGAGCAGCGTCCGGCTGGTCATGAGCGCCGCGGCCCCCCTGGACGGCGAGGCGGCCCGGGCGCTGGCCGCGCGGATGGGCACCACCGTGATCCAGGCGTACGGCCTGACCGAGTCCAGCCCGGTCCTGCACGGCATCCCGGTCGACCGGCCCGACCTCGACCGGGGATCGATCGGCCTGCTGATGCCGAGCCTGGAAGCCCGGGTGGTCGACCCGGAGACCGGCGAGGACGTCCCGCCCGGCGCCCGGGGCGAACTGTGGTGCCGTGGACCCAACATCATGCGCGGCTACCTCAACAACCCGGAGGCGACCGGTGAAACGGTCGACGCCGACGGCTTCCTGCACACCGGCGACATCGTGACCGTCGACGCCGACGGGGCCTTCCACGTCGTCGACCGCCTCAAGGAGCTGATCAAGTACCGCGGTTACCAGGTCGCCCCCGCCGAGCTGGAAGCGCTGCTGCTCACCCACGACGCCGTCGCCGACGCCGCCGTGATCGGGGCGCAGCACGACGGCGAGGAGGTGCCCAAGGCATTCGTCGTCCGCCACCCGGCGCAGCCCGGCCTCTGCGCCGAGGAGATCCAGGCATTCGTCGCGGAGCGGATCGCCCCCTACAAGAAGATCCGACTCGTCGAATTCCTGGACCGGATCCCGAAGTCGCCGGCCGGAAAGATACTCCGCAGCGAGCTGCGGGAAAGGGAGCTGACGCCATGACCGGCGCCAGGGTCCTTCCGCGGGTCTGCTGACCGCGTAGGAGAGGCCCCGGGCATTTCCAGTCATGTGACGGATATACCTCCCCCCACCCCATGGGCCACCCTTGTGGTCGACAGCGGCCTGGCCCCGGTTTCCCACGGGGCCGGGCCGCTGTCGCGCGGGGCGATCGCCGCTCGACCGGAAGGAGTAGATTGTGTACAAGATAATTGTGCACTAGGTTACGTGCCCCAGGGTCTGCCCGATCCGAGGGCCCGTCGCTGAACGAAACCGCGTGCCCGCTCCGTGTGCTCTGTGCCGACAGACAAGGAGGCGGGGACGATCGACCACGGGATGCGAGCCTCGCGCCGCACGACTTGACGCAGAGCAACTGAGGCAGGAATGAACGATCCGGACTACACGGCGGCACTTCGCGCCGCGCACGCGCTTGACGAGGTCGACCTGGCCGTCTACGGCTGGGCGCTCGAACACCAGTCGGCCGATCCGGACGAGGTCGCCGCCGCCGTCGGCGTCACGCCGTCGGCGGTGGAACTCAGCGTGGACCGGCTGCTGCGGAGCCAGTTGCTGCACGTCAGCCCGGCCAACCCGGCGATCGTCCTCGCGGTGGGGCCCGACACCGCCATCGGCCGCCTCGCGGCTCCCGTGGAGGCGCAGATCCGGGAGCAGGAGCAGCAGCTCGCCGCGATGCGCAAGCGGCTCGGCGGCTTCGTGCCGTCCTACCACCGGCACCGCTCGCGCACCGAGTCCCTCGAAGTCCTCGCCAACGTCCATGATGTGCGCAACGCCCTCAACCGGGCCTCGGACGAGTGCAGCAAGGAGGTGCTCGCCTGCCAGCCCGGCGGGGGCGCCCGGGTGCCGGAAGCGATGCAGGAGGCGCTGGTACGGGATCGGGCGATGCTGGAGCGCGGCATCCAGCTGCGCACCCTCTACCACCACACGGCCCGCTTCAACGGGCCCAGCCAGGCCTACGTGGCGGCGGCGACCGCCCTCGGCGGCCAGTACCGCACCGCGCACGAACTCTTCGGACGGCTCATCGTCTTCGACCGCGAGCTGGCCTTCATCCCGGTCCGAGGCGACAGCTGGGGCGCCGTCATGATCCGGGAGCCGTGCACCGTGGACTACCTGTGCGACCTCTTCGAGCAGACCTGGGAGCGGGCCACGCCGTTCGCCGACGCCGCCAGCCAGGGGCTGGAGGAGGTCGCCCGCGAGATCCACGAGACCATCATCCAGCTGCTCGGAGCGGGCCTCAAGGACGAGGCCATCGCCCGTCGGCTGGGGATGTCGCTGCGGACGGCCCGTCGGCACATCGCCGGCATCATGGAGGAGCTGGACGCTGCGAGCCGCTTCCAGGCCGGTGCGCAGGCCGCCCTGCGGGGCCTGCTCGGCGCAGACCTCTCCGAGCAGCCCTGCCCCGACTCGCCGTCTCCGGACTTCCCTGTGCCCGCCTCCGTGTCCCGGATATCCTGAACCACTTTCTCGGGGCTGGGCAGCCTGTCGCAGGCGGACCATGCTGGGAACCCGCGAGCAGGAGGGGCAGCCGGATGGACATGGGGCAGGAAGCGAGGAAGCCGGACGGCGACCCGGCAGCGCTTCATCTGCAGGAACTGGCCTTCTTCCTCTCGGTCCACCTGGACCGGGCCCCCGGGGTCCTGTGGCCCGACCACGACCACCCGGCGCTGGGAGCCCGGGCCGACCCGCTCCTCCACCGCGAACTGGCCTCGGGCATCAGCCGGTTAACCGGCCTGGCCCTGCAGCAGGGGGGACACGACCCGTCGGGCAGAGGGGTCGCCGAAGGGCACCTGCTGGTCCACCAGACCGGGGGCAGCACCCTGTGGCGGCTGGACGTCCGTGCCGGGGGCGGCCGTTCAGCCGCCCTGCGGTGGTGCCTGCGGGCGGGCGAGGTGCTCTACGTGCCGGTCGACTGGGCCTGGCAGAGCGAGCCCGCCACGCGCTCGCGCTCGCTGATCACCCGGCTCGTCCCGGCCTGAGCCGCTTCGGGGCCGCCCGCACCGGGCTCAGCCGCCCCAGGAGGTGTCCTTGCACTGGTGGCCGGGCAGGCAGTGGGACAGGACGTCATGTCCCTCCACGGCGGCGGGGCTCGTCCGGGAGGAGTTCGGCTGAGGGGTCTCCGCAACTGCCACCGCTGCCGGCGCCGTGAAGGCAAGCAGGCCGGTGAGTACTGCGGCCACCATCAGCCGCGCGGTCGAGGACGGACGCGCCATCACAGTTCTCCTGAATCATCGGACGGCTGCTCCTGCGGAGAGCCGGTACGTGCTGTCTGCCGGCAAGCTTGACCTGGTACGAACGAAACCGCCACGACTGCCCGGCCTCAACAACCTGCCTGGCACGAAGGCGGCAGGGGGACAGATAGCATGAAGACCGACGAATCCGACAGATCACCCCGCTCGGCGGTGGGCCGCCGTCGAAACCGCAGGCCCAGGGGCTGAGGACACCCTGGGCCTGCGGCGCGGACGGCCGTCGCCCCGATCAGGCGAGTTCGAGCTTGGGGAAGAGCGGCGGCGCCTTCTCCACGCTGCGGCCGGCCGGGTCGACCGCCAGGTCCGCGATCAGCGCCTCCGGGTCCTCGGCGAGGGCCAGCAGCATCCGCTCGGCCGCGTTCGGGATGAACGGGCGCAGCAGCACGCCCAGCCGCTGGAGCACCCGGTAGCCGTGGTGCAGCACGGTGTCCAGGTCCTGGGCGGCCTGCTGGTCGCCCTGCTCGGCGGCCTTGGCCAGGTGCCACGGCGCCCGCTCGTCGACGTAGGCGTTGGCGCGGCGCACCAGGTCCCAGATCCGGGCCAGCGCCTCGCGGTGGTCGTACCGCTCCATCGCGGCGTCGGATTCGCGGGTGCTGGCGAGGCCCTGCTCCAGCAGCGCCTCCTCGGGCGCGCCGAGCGGGCCGGACGCCGGGACCACTCCGTCGCGGTAGCGGACGGTCATCGCGGTGATCCGGCTGAGCAGGTTGCCGAGCGCGTTGGCGAGATCCGTGTTGTACCGGACGACGAGGCGCTCCTCGCTGAAGTCGCCGTCGCCGAACGGGGAGAAGTCCGCCAGCAGCAGGTAGCGCAGCGCGTCCTGGCCGTACTGCTCCAGCAGGTCCATCGGGTCGATCGCGTTGCCCAGGCTCTTGCTGAGCTTCTGGCCGCCGGTGGTGATGTAGCCGTGCACCACCACCTCGGTGGGCAGCGGCAGTCCGGCCGAGAGCAGCATCGCGGGCCAGTACACGGCGTGGAAGCGGAGGACGCCCTTGCCGACCACGTGGGCCCGCTGGTCGGCCTCGGCCCAGAAGCGCCGGTACTCGTCGCTGTCGTCGTTCCAGCCGAGCGCGTTGATGTAGTTGGTGAGGGCGTCGATCCAGACGTACATCACCTGGTCCTCGTCCTTGGGCACCGGGATGCCCCAGCCCCGGGCGCGCTCGACCGAGCGGGAGATGCTGATGTCCTCCAGCCCGGACCGCAGGAAGCCGACCACCTCGTTCAGCCGGGATTCGGGGTAGATCTTCAGGCGGCCCGCCGTCAGCTCCTCCAGCAGCTGGTCGCCGTAGCGCGACAGCCGGAAGAAGTGGTTGTGCTCCTTCACCCGCTCCGGAACCGTCAGGTGGTCGGGGCACTTCCCGTCCACGAGCTCGGCCGGGCTGTAGAACTGCTCGCAGCCGACGCAGTAGAGGCCCTCGTAGTCCTTGGTGTAGATGTCGCCGCGCTCGTCCATCCGGCGCCAGAACTCGGTGGCTCCGGCGATGTGCTTCGCGCTGACGCTGGTGCGGATGAAGTCGCTGGTGTCGATGCTCAACGCCGCGAGCAGCTTTTCGAAGTACTGCACATTGCGGTCGACGAGTTCGCGGGTGGTCACGCCCTCACGTTCGGCCGCCAGGACGTTCTTGAGGCTGTTCTCGTCCGAGCCGCTGAGGAAGAAGACGTCCTTGCGGTACCTCGCGTGCCGCGCGAACGCGTCCGTCTGGACGTACTCCAACGCGTGTCCGAGGTGCGGACGGGCATTGACGTACGGAATGGTCGTTGAGATGAACGCCGCGGCGGACATGGTCTCCTCTGGGAAAGAAACGGCTGAGGCCAGCCACTGACGGAACGGGGGCGGGACGCGGCTGCGCGCGGGCACTTCGACCCGACCGCGGTCGATCCTACCGGTCGGCAACTCGTTGGCTGAAAAGCCCAATCCCGTGCCCAGGGGCGCGATTGCCGCCCGGCGCAGACGGCTGATGCCTTCGGAACCGGCGCTCAGGACCAGCCGGTCCGGGCGCGCAGCCAGCGGACGCAGGCGGCTGCCTCGGCCCGCTGGAAGGCGCGCACCGGAGCGGTCTGCCAGGTGGCGGGCTGCCGGGCGCTCACCACGAACCGGCCGGCCAGGGCCGCGAGCGCGCTGTCGACGGCGGCCGGGTCGGCGGCCCGGCCCGCGGGGTGGGCCAGGAGGACCGACTGCGGGTCGGGGTGGCCCTGGACGGCCGCGCACAGCGCGAAGACCATCGGGTCGATCCAGGGCTGTCCCCGGGCCGCCCAGGCCCAGTCGACGAAGGTCACCTCGGTGCCGGAGACCAGGATGTTGTCCGAGCGCAGATCGGAGTGGAGCAGCGTGTCGCCCGCCGTGGCGGCCGGGAACCACTGCTCCGCGGCGGCCAGCCGGGCGCTGTTGCGGCGCGCCCACGCGGGGACGTCCGCCAGCGGGTCCTCGTCGGCGAGCAGCCGGTTCCAGCCGTGCCACTCCCCCAGCGCGCCACCCCATACGGGCAGGTCGGGCACCGGGCTCGGCGTGGCCCGCTCGCTGAGCGCGGTGAGGGCGGTCAGCGTCAGGGCCAGTTCGTCCGGACGCCACGGGACCGCCGGAATGTGCCCCTCGATGTCGTCGAACAGCAGCGCCAGCCAGCCCCCCTGGTCGACCACCCCTCTGAACGCGGGTGCCGGGAGGCCGAGTTCGGGGGTGAACGCGGCAGCGACGGACGCCTCCCGCTCGGCCAGGGCGACGGTGAACGGGTCGCCCTCGCGGGTGACCGCCTTGACGAAGGCCCGCGAGCCGTCGGCGCAGCGCAGTCGGGCGGCGGTGCCACGGGAGAAGCCCCCGGTCTGGTCGACCGCGGCCGTGACCCGCGAGCCCAGCCGCTGCTCCACGGCGGCCCGCACCTCGGCCGGCAGGTCCGTCCACGGACGGCGGACGGTGTGCGCGAGCGGGATTCCGGCGTCCGCCGCGCCCCCGGTGTGGGGGCTCATCGTGCTGCCTCCCGGTTGGGCGACGCCTCGGGGCCGGGGCGGTCGGCGGGCCGGACGGTGACGTCCAGCGGCCAGCGCATGCCCATGGTGACGTGCCAGCGGATGTCCAGCGGTTGCGGATCCGGGAGGCCGTCCACGTAGGCGTCGAGCACCGGACGGATGGTGTGGTGGGCGACGAGGGCGCCCAGGCAGGCGTGGCGGCCACGGCCGAAGGCCACGTGCGCGCCCCCGCGGTCCCAGCGGAAGTCCAGCGGGTCGGGGAACCGCTGCGGGTCGCGGTTGGCCGCCGCCAGCACCAGGACCACCCGGGCCCCGGCGGGGATGCGCTGCCCACGCAGCTCCAGGTCGCAGAGCGCGCGGCGGGCGGCGAAGTGGAAGGGGGTCGCCAGCCGGACCGCCTCGTTGACGAAGCCCCCGGGGTCGGCGCGGTAGCCGCGCCGGTACTCCGGCCCCCGGCACAGGGCCGCCAGCGCGGTGGCGAGCGCGGTGACCGTCGGTTCCAGGGCCCCGGTGACCAGTTGGGCGTAGACGGCGACCGCGTCCGCGGGCTCCAGCAGCCCTTCGCGGACGGCCGCGCCGACGGCGCGGGCCAGCGGGCTGGCCTCGACGGCGAGGGTCTGCCCGGTGAACTCGGTGAACTGGGCGAGCGCCTCCTCGGCCGCCGCGACCAGGGCCGCGTCGATCCGGGACCGGCCGACGAAGCCCATCAGCCGCTCGGACCACTCCACCAGCCGGGGGAAGTCGTCCGGGGCCACACCGAGCAGCGCGCTGAGGGCCGCCCGGCAGGAGGGCCGCAGGAGGGTGTCCAGCAGGTCCGTGCCGGGGGCGGTGCGCAGGGCGCCGTGGGTGCGCAGGCTGTCGTGGACGACGCCCGCCACCCGCGTCACCTCGGCGGTGGTGAAGGCCGGCCGCATCACCCGGCGCACCGCGCTGTGCCGGGGCGGGTCGAGGAACATCGGCCAGCGGGACAGGAAGTCCACCAGCGGTCGGACCGCCTCCCGCTGCGCGGCGGGCAGGGTGCGCAGGAACGGGTCCGGGCTGCGGGCGCCCAACCGGTCGTCGAGCAGCAGGTTCCAGACGTCGTCGAAGCGGGTGACGTACCAGGAGGAGGTCCGGGGGTGCCAGAGCACCGGAGTACTGTCCCTGGCCTGGTCGAACCAGCCGAGCGGGTCGTCCAGGACGAACGGGCGGCCCGCCTCCTCGGCGGGCGTCGCCGCCTGCTGCGCCGACGCCGCTGCGTCATCGGGATGGGGCATACGGGAGATCCCTTCTCGGTGGTCGGTGGGGCGGCGTCGGCGCAGGTCGGTCGTTCAGCCGGACGGGGCCGGGGCACGCACCAGCGTCCAGGTCTCGCGCAGCGTCTCCGGGCCGGGGGCCTGCTCCCGGTAGTCGTCGGTGACGGCGGCCACCTCGAATCCGGCGGCCCGGGCAGCCGACCGGATCTCCTCGGCGGAGAACCACCACTGGCTGTGGTGCTCCGGCTGCCGGGCGAAGCCCTCCTCGGACCGGGTGAACAGGCTGATCGAGAAGTCGCAGCGCTGTTCCTCCGGGTGGTACCGGTTGCGCCACACGTAGGCGAAGTCGCCCAGGTCGTCGCCGTAGTGGCTGTTGCCCAGCAGGCTCTCCAGCTTGTGCCGGGTGTTGACGTCGAAGACGAACAGCCCGCCCGGGCGCACCAGCCGGGCGACGCAGCCGAACAGCTCCGCCAGGTGTTCCGGCCGGAAGTAGTTGACGCTGTCGAAGCAGCAGACCGCCGCGTCGAACGTGGCGTCAGCGGCCGCAATGGCCCCGGGCAGCCGGGCCTCGATCAGCTCGGTGCCGACCGCGGTCCGGGAGCGGGCCTGCTCCAGCATGCCCGCCGAGCCGTCCACGCCGACCACCTCCAGGCCCTGCTGCTGCAGCAGGGCCGTGATGCTGCCGGTGCCGCAGCACACGTCCAGGACCCGGCGGACCCGGCCGTGGGCCCGGAAGCGGTCGGCCAGGTGGGCGGCCCACCGGGCGTAGTCGTTCTCGGCGGTCCACCGGTCGTAGACCGCCGACAGCGCGTCGTAGGGCGCGAGCGGTGCGGTGGTGCTCACGGCCGCCGGACCTTGATCGCCAGGTTGGTGCCGCGCTCGGCCCAGCTGTCGTGCTCGCTGGCCTCCAGCTCCAGGCCCAGCACGGTGGCGAAGTACTCCTTGTCCTCCAGCGCGCGGGAGATGTCGCTGATCCTGTCGTAGGGGTAGCCGAAGTCCTCGGCGCCGGGCAGGGCCAGCGAGGTGACGCCGAAGACCCGCTCGCCGGTGAGGCCGGCCCCGGCGGCGAGGGAGCGCAGCTCGTCGGCGTCGTAGAGCCGCAGCGACGGGACGTGCGCGGACCACTTCACGGTCCGGGTGGCCTGGATCTCGGCCAGCTCCGCCGCCCCGGCGCCGTCCCGCAGGATCTTGGAGGACAGCGCGTTGGAGAGCGAGTGGCTCATCAGGAAGCCCGCCGCCCCCGGGCGCATCACGCGCTGGATCGTGGCGAACGCGGCGGCCGGGTCGTCCAGGAAGGAGAGCACGCCGTAGGTGCTGATCACCGCGTCGAAGGACTCGGAGGCCAGCTCCGGCGCGTTCTCGATGTCGCAGTGGACCAGCTCGACCGAGTCGGCGACCGGGGAGGCCAGCCGGTTGGCCTCCGCCTGGCGGAGCATGTCGGCCGACTTGTCCGCGACCGTGACGGACACGCCGAACTCGCCCGCCAGCCAGATGCCCCAGCGGCCGGTGCCGCCGCCCACGTCCAGCACGCGCTGGCCGGGCTGCAGGCCGAGGTGGCGGCGGATCAGCTCCTTGATCACCTCGTCGGCGAGGTGCCAGTAGGTGGCCTCGTAGAAGCCCTCGACGTTGCCGGCGTAGGGCTCGAAGAACGTGTCGAATTCGCTCTGGGTCATCAGGGACATGGGGATTCTCCTTCTTGGTGGTGCGGACCGGGGCTTCGTGTCCCGGTCCGGGGTGGGCGGTTCAGGCTCCGGCGGCCAGCGGCCCTTGGGGGCGACGGGCCAGCAGCCGGGAGGGCGGCGGGGTCAGCCCGGCGAGGTACGCGCCGTAGTCGACGCCGGGGGCATGGGCAGCAGGCGCACCCGGTCGTCGAGCCGGTACCACGCGTCGGTGGACCAGTCGGCGGCCAGCTCGTCCCAGTCCGGGGTGAGCGGCCAGCCGTGCGGGTGCGCGAACTCCGCCCGCAACGGCTCGTCCAGCGGCTGGTAGCGGACGTCGGCGGAGAGCCGGAGCTCGCCGCTGTCGTTGGGGCCGCCGCCGTGCACGGTCAGGCTGTGGAAGAGCACCAGGTCTCCCGGCGCGTAGTCGGCGGTGGCCCAGCGCGGGTCCTGCGGCGCGACCGGCAGGTAGAGCGGGCGGCGCCCGCCGAGCGCGGCGTCGGTGGGCAGCAGCCCCTCCCGGTGCGATCCCGGGATCAGCCGCAGCCCCTGCCTGCCCGGGTCGCAGCCGGTGAACGGGATCCATGCTGTCAGCGCGTCGGTGCTCACGTGCTGGACCACGAAGTCCTGGTGGGCCCGGGTGGCGTACTCCCCCGGCCGCGCGGACGGCCGCGCCAGCCGGACGACCCGCGCCGGATGGCAGAAGACCTCCTCGCCGAACAGGTGCTCCACGAGCCCCCACAGCACCGGGGTGAACGCCAGCCGGTGGACGCTCTCCAGCCGGAGCACCGCCGGGTAGACCGTCCCGAAGGACTCGGCGCGGAAGCCGGGGCCCGGCTCCGCGACCAGCCCCTGCGGGTCGGTCAGCCACCCGGCGCCGTGCAGCGCCGTGCGCAGCTCGGCCAGGACGGCGCCGATCTCGGCGGCGTCGAGCACTCCCGGCAGGAAGAGGTAGCCGTCGTCGGCCAGCCGGTCGCGCAGTTCCCCGGCGTCCGCCAGGGCGCCGGAGGAGTCTCGTAGCGGGTGCACGGCCGCTCCTAGGGCAGGATGGTGCGGCCGTTGACGCGCGGCAGCAGTTCGAGGTTCCGGATGTCCTGCTGGCCCAGCAGCCACATCAGGAAGCGTTCGACGCCCATGCCGAAGCCCGCGGTCCGCAGCGGCGCACGGGTCTTCATCCGCAGGTACCAGTCGTAGTCCTCGGCCGGCACGGTGTGGCGCCGCAGGGCGTCGGTGAGCTCGACCGGGCCCACGTGCCGCTCACCGGCCCCGACGACCTCGCCGGGGCCGAAGAGCAGGTCGCCGTTGAGGGCCCGGCCCCGGGCGTCCTGCCCCTGGTAGAACGGCACGGCCAGCGCGTCCCAGTGCGTGATCCAGAGGAAGTCGCCGAACATGTCCATCAGGGCGCGCTCACCGGCCCGGGTGAGGTTGCGCCAGCCGTCCTCGTGGACGACGAACCGGGGGTCGTCCTCCAGCCCGGCCACCGCCTCGTCGAAGGTCAGCTGCCGGAACGGGCGGGGACGGTCGAGCAGCGACTCCACGTGGTCGAGCGAGCCCGCCGCGGCGCGGATCAGGTCCGCGTGCCGGGCGGCCAGCTCCGCGACCAGGTGCCGCAGGTACTCCTCCACCAGGGTCATGACCTCGGGCAGGCCGCCGGGGACCTCGGCCTCGCTGTGGAAGAACTGGCACAGGTGCGTCGCGTCCGGGGCCTCGCCGCGGAACGACGGCATCAGGTAGTAGGCCCCGCGCGGCGACAGCCGGCACAGGTATTCGAGGCTGAACTGCATCGAGTCGGCGAGGTACGTCGGCGCACCGAAGAGGTCGACCTTCACCGGGAGCGAGTCGCTGCCCAGGCCCATCGGCGAGGACACCGATCCGGTGGTCACCGGCAGGTGGCCGAAGCGCACGCCGCGCTCGGTCCAGAAGCCCACCGTGGCCGAGGTGATGGTGTCCTGGAGGTCGAGCAGCGCGGCGTACCAGGCACTGTCCAGCACGGTGAGGAAGTGGCTGTCGGGTTCGCGCCAGGAGCCGGGCGGGGTCAGCGTTCCGTCGGCCGCCTCGGGAGGCGCGGCCGAGGGGGACATCGCTTTCAGGGACATTGCGGCAGGTTTCCTTTCGCCGGCAGGGGAGCGAGGGTGATCCCGAGGCGCGTGACCGCCTCGTGGAAGCGGGGGTCGAGGAGGGTGGCGAGGTCGCTCACCCGGATGGGCCGCGCCCATTTCCACCGCCGTGAGCCGGGGTCGGTGAGGGTGTCGAGTTCGGGCCGGTCGGCGGCCGGGTGGGCGACCACCATGTGCGTCCCCGGCGGCAGGGCCGCCAGGTGGGCCAGCAGGTCGTCGGTCTTGGACTCCAGCGGGCGGGTGGACAGGTGCCAGAGCGAGTCCAGCGCCATCGGCACCCCGGGGGCGGGGACGTCGTCCCGGCAGGGCAGCCCGCGTTCCGCGCTGACCGCAGCCAGTACGTCCGGATCGAAGACGCCCACGTGCGACTCGCAGTGCCGCGGCCGGATGCCGGCCGCCTCCATGACCCTCAGCTGTTCGCGCAGTTCGACCAGCGCCTCGCCGGGGTCGGCGCCGGCGGCCCGCAGTTCGGCGATCCCCGGCAGGTATCCGCCGTCCGGCGCCCGCAGCGTTCCGGCCGGGGTGAGCGGGTGGTAGCGCAGCCCCTCCCACTCGCAGGCCAGCACCAGGTGGGCGCCCAGGACCAGGCCCCGGCGCCGGGCCAGCCACATCGCGCGGTGCGCGTCCGGCGCCGGGACCATGACCGACGCCTGCGTCACCGCCCCGGCCCGGTGGGCCGCCAGGATGCCGTCGGTCACGGCGGGGCACATGCCGTAGTCGTCGGCCTGGACGACCAGGATGCGTTCGGTGCGCTCGGTCATGACTGGGCCTCCCGGGTGAGCACGTAGAGCAGCCAGCGGCGTCGGCCGCCGCCGGTCACCAACTGGTGCGCCGTGCCGCTGAGCGAGCGCACGCCCCGGTCCAGGTCGGCCATCAGCGCGTGCCAGCCGGGGTGCCGGTCGGCGGGCGGCTGGTAGAGCGAGATGAGCAGTTGCCCGCCCGGCGCGACCAGGTCGAGCATCCGGCGGACGGCGGCCAGCGGCTCGTCGAGGTAGTAGAGGACCTCGCTGAGCACGACGGCGTCGAAGCGTCCGCGCAGCGGCAGCCTGGAGGCGTCCGCGCAGATCAGCGTCTCGCCGGGGCCGCAGTTGCGTGAGGCCAGTGCGGCGTGGGACCAGTCGACGCCCACGTACCGCCCGGTGAACCGGGTGCCCAGGCAGTCGCGCAGGACGCCCGTGCCGCAGCCGACGTCCAGGACGGCGGCGGCCCCGGCGGTGAGGATGTGCTCGCACAGCGCGGCGTAGCGGGCCTGTTCCGGGCCCCCGGCCAGGTAGTCCCAGCGGCCCGAGCGGTACTGCTCCTCCCACTCGTCCCGGCTGGTCTCCGGCACCTGCCGCACGGCCTCCCGGGGCGTCATGAGCGCGGCCCCGTTGCGGCGGCGCCGCCCGGGCGGGCGGCTGCCGCGCGGAACTGCCCGGTGGCCAGGACCTCCGCGGCCGCAGCCAGCGCGAAGTCGACGTGCTCGTCCCGGTGGGCGTCGGTGAGGAAGTTGACGTCCCGTCGCAGCAGCACGCCGCGCCGCGCCATACCGGCGAGGAACGCCTCGGCGCTGCGTGCGTGCTCGGCCGGGTCCGCCGAGAAGCGCAGGCAGGGCATCGGGTCGTAGCCGACCGCGACCGGTCCCCGACCGGCCTGTTCGGCGGCGCGGTTGAGGCCCTCGCGCAGGCGCTCGCCGAGCCGGGCGATGCGCGGGTAGTAGTCGCTGGCGGCGTAGTGGCGCAGGGCGGCCTTCATCACCTCCAGCGAGACGGTCTCCCCGGCGAAGGTGCTGGAGACCCGCAGCTGCGCGAAGTCCGCCATGATCCGCCGGGGGCCGGCGACCGCGGCCAGCGGCGCGCCCGCCGCCAGGCCCTTGGAGAAGCAGACCAGGTCGCCCTGGACGCCCAGGTGGTGGCCGAGGCCGCCGGGGGCGAGCCGGAACCCGGTGACCACCTCGTCCAGCACGAGCAGCGCGCCGCTGCCGTGGCAGGCGTCCCGCAGCGCGGTGAGGAACCCGGCGGTGAGCCTGCGGTGGTAGGGGGTGGACAGGACCACGCAGGCGAGCCTGCCGCCGGCGGCCGCCACATCCGCCAGCAGCCGGGCGTCGTCCTGCTCGGTGTGCAGCTCCACCCGGCGGGACAGCGGGAGCAGCGACTGCGGGACTCCGGGGCTGGCCCCGATCAACTGGTCGTGCCAGCCGTGGTACCCGGCCAGCAGCACCTCGTCCCGGCCGGTCCGCAGCCGGGCCAGCCGGACCGCGGCGGCGACGGCCTCGGCGCCGGTCTTGAGGAAGCGGACCATCTCCACGCCCGGGACCGTCCCGGCCAGCAGCTCGGCGGCGGTGACCTCGGCGGGCGTGGGCAGCGACAGGACGAGGCCGCGGGAGGCCCTCTCCTTGACCGTGTTGGTGACCACCGGGTGGTTGTAGCCGAGGGTCGCTGCGCCCAGGGCCGAGACGAAGTCGACGTAGTCCTGCCCGTCCACGTCCCGGACCAGCGCACCGCTGCCGCGCTCCAGGTACACCGGGTAGTGGCCGTCGGCGAAGTTCTCCGGCCGCTTCTGGAAGGTGTGGGTCAGGCCCGGGGTCACCAGCTCGGCGCGGCGGCGCAGTTCGGCCGACCGGCGCAGGTCCAGCGGGGCGGTGCGGGCGGTGGGCAGCGCCTCGGCGCCGGGGACCGCCCGCAGGTGCTCGGGGGTGAGCGAGCGGTGCTGCCCCCGCCCGGCGAGCCAGGCCCGGCCGATGTCGTGGGCCACCACGGCGCGCGTCCAGTGGACCCGGTGCCGGTCGTAGCCGCCCTCGGCGAACACCTGCTCGCGGATCCGCTCGTCGACGCACAGGCCGGGGTCGGTGGTGGCCAGGGCCCGCGCGACCACCGGCGCCCAGCGCCGGGTCAGGTGGACGTGCGGGCTCAGCGGCAGGTAGTGCGCGGCCCAGCTCGACCGGTCCAGCCGGACCAGCGGCACCCGCGTGCCGGTCACCCCGGCGGCCTCGCCGGGGCGTTCGAAGGTCCCGCCACGGGCGGTGTGCGAGTTGCCGAGGACGATCTCGGTCGCCTCGCAGGCGTGCAGGTCCTCGATCAGGCCGTCGAGGTCGATCGGGCCGGTGAACTCCCAGTCGTCCTCCAGGTGGACGCCGACCGGCGAGGCCAGGTGGGAGAGCAGCACCCCGAGCGCGGCCGGGAGGCCCACCTGGCGGGGGAACTCCTCCAGCACGACCTCGGCGACCCGGGGGTCGGCCGCCCGCAGGTCCCGCAGGAAGGCGAGGGTACGGGCACGCTCCTCGGGCGACACCGCGTAGGCCGGGTCCACCGTGACCAGGACGCGGAACGACCCGCTGAAGGTGACGTGTTCGAAGAAACTGGTGAAGGTGCGCAGCGCGGTGTCGCGCCCCACCGACGTGGTGGTGACGTCGATCGTGGCCGACGCGGGGACCGCTACGGGTTCGGGCATCACAACCTCCTTTCGGTATGCGGGATTTCCGCGAGTACTGGCGCGGATCACGGCTAGTAGAAACGGCCTTGTTCACTGACGAAGTGGTCGCTGCCGGGGGCGGCGCAGTGCGTGCAGCGCGCCCGTCGGCGCGGGACCATCCGGCCGAACACGGGCACCCGGCGCGCTGCGGCGCAGCCGTCGCAGACCCCGCGGACCAGTCCGCCGCCCTCCACGCTGCGCCGCAACCGGGCACGGGCCGCGTCCAGTTGGCGCCGGTCGTAGGCGCCGAGCTCGGCCCGTACGGCGTCGGCGTCCGGGAACGGCGGCGTCGCCGCGTAGCAGGACGGCGCGCGCCGCCCCACCCGCCAGCTGCCGTCCGGCCGTACGCCGTACGCGAGCGGCGTCCCGGTGCGGGCGAGGCCGCGCTCGGCCCGCCGCCTGCGGAAGGGCACGTCGCCGGCCACCGCGATCCGCTGGGTGCGGATGCCGCCCAGGCTGCTGGTCCAGGCGTCCAGGCCCGCGGCGCCCTGCGGCGCCAGGATCCCGGCCTGCACCGGGGCCAGTACCGAGGGCAGGCCGAGCCCGCCCCGGTCGAGCTGGTGCATGCTGACCAGGGCGAGGACCTTGCCGGTGAAGCCGATGTCCACCAGATCGCCGGTGACGCCCAGCGCCTCGCGGTAGCGGGAGGCCATCAGGTACGTCGTCGCCAGGACGGTCGGGCGGCCGTCGCGCAGGCAGGACACCGTGAGGTGGCACACCTCGCCGTAGGAGGACAGCGCGTCCGTGGCGATGGTCAGCACCGGCAGCCCGAAGGCCGCGAAGGTCCGCTCCAGCACCTGCCGGTAGGCCTCCAGCGTCGCTGCCCCCTCGCCCGCCGGCAGCAGGTGGTTCAGCTGCACCGCGGGCCAGATGTAGCGCTCGCGGAACAGCGGGGTGCCGGAGCCGCGCAGCTGCCGCAGCAGGCCGCCGGTCGCCACCACGGGCCCCTGGTGCCGGTGCCACCGCAGCCACTCGACGTTGAGGTGGAGGTTGTCCGCGCGCAGCACCCAGTCGGGCTGGACCTGCGTGGGGGCGGGCAGCCGGTAGATGTTGGCGTACTGCGGGAAGACCTGCTCGTAGGCGTCGCGCCGGTTCAGGAACGGGTGCTCGGTGCGGGCCACCGGAAAGTCCCGGCCGACCTGCTCGACGAAGGTGTCGACCATCCGCCGGGCCACGCCCAGCCCGAGGCCGCGCCACGGCGTGATGCCGCTGCCGAAGCCGCCCTGGGCGACGATCCCCGCGTCGACCAGCGCGCGGTGGTACAGGGTGTCATGCATCGGGCGCCCCACCCTCCGCGGCGCGGTGCCGGTCGGCGGGGAGCCGTGCGGCGACCCAGCAGCACGGGCGCTGCCGCGCCTGGTCCGTCCGGCCCTCCACCTGCTCGGCGAGGGCGGACAGCTCCCCGACCAGTGACCTGGCCAGGCCCTCGGCCGCGGCCCGGTCGTCGGTGAACGCCTGGACCAGCAGCAGCCCCTCGCGCTCGCCCTGCTCGTCGAGGTCGCGGCCGACCGAGTAGCAACGGCTGGGGCCCCGGCGCGGCCGGCCGGCCGGGACGATCTCGAAGTCGGTGCCGAAGGTCCGCAGGTACCAGGGCTCGTCCCCGGGGTCGAGGAGGACCGATCGGCGGTAGCGCAGCCCGCTGGCGGCCGGTACCGCGGGCACCTCGAGGATCTCCTCGATGCCGTGCCGGCGCATGATGTCGGCGACCGCGCGCAGGGCAGTGTCACCGGACAGCGGCATCGAGCACCTCGACGGTCTGGGTCCGTGCGTCGACCCGGGCCCGCACGCCGAGCGGCAGCGTCAGCATCGGGTCGCTGTGGCCGATGTCCAGTCCGGCCACCACCGGGACGCCGCAGCGCCTGGTGGCCTCGCCGACCTTCTGCCGCAGTGCGGCCTCGAAGCCGTCGGGGGCGCGGAACGACCGGCCGAGCAGCACGGCCGCCGGGCGGTCGAGCGCTCCCGTCATCCGCAGCTGGGTCAGCGCCCGTTCGACGCCGCGCAGGTCGGTGGCGGTGGTCTCCAGGAAGACGACCGTCCCGGAGAAGTCGGGGAAGTACGGCGTTCCGGCCAGCAGGCCGATCGTCTCCAGGTTGCCGCCGACCAGCGGGCCGGTGGCCGGGCCGGTGCCGGTGTGCAGCCACTGCCAGCCGTCGCCCGGGACCGTCCGCCGCGGTCGGTCGTCGGCCTGGTCCCAGGAGAGCAGCTCCTCGGTGCGCTCACCGGCGGGCCGCAGCGGGCCCAGCGGTCGCGGCCGGGCCACGGCGTCCAGGAAGGCGTCCCGGGTGTAGGGGAGCACCTCGGGGAACTCGGCCAGTTCGGGCAGCAGCGTCGGGCCGTGGAAGGTCACCAGGCCGGTCCTGCGCCGTACCGCCAGCAGGACGGTGGTGATGTCGCTGTACCCGACGATGATCTTGGGGTCGGCGCGCAGCGCCTGGTAGTCCAGCGAGTCGAGTACGGCATTGCTGGTCAGGCCGCCCAACGAGGCGACAACGCAGCGTACTTCGGAGTCCCGGAAGAACCCGTTGAGCTCCTCGGCCCGCTGTGCGGGCGTCGCGTCCCGGACGCCGTCGGCCGCCAGCGGGCCGACCCGGACCTCGTACCCGAGCCCGCGCAGGGCCTCGACGCCGCGTGCCAGCCGCCGGGGTGTGGCCACGCCCGCCGACGGCGTGGCGACGGCCACCAGGTCGCCCCGGCGCAGCCGGGGCGGGAGGAGCAGCGGACTCCCCGCCACGGGGGCGGGGCTCCCCGCATCCGGTCGCGGTGGACCGGCCTCAGGGAGAACACGCATGACTCCTCCAGATCAACGCCGTTCGGGGGCTGCGACGAGCGGCCTGCCTGGTGCTCGCGCCGTCCCCACCATCGTTGGCCAGCCGGGGCTCCGCTCCCAGTCCCGACTCGGTGGTACCGGAGTGCCGGTCACCTCGGCGAACGCCACGGACGGGGTGCCGGAAGGACGGTCACGGCTTTCCGTGACTGGGAGGCGACCGCCCGGCATGGCACCGTCGGAGCGAGCGGGGTTCGGCATCGCGCCGGACTGCGCGGCCGACCGCCGCCCCGACACCTCCGGAGGAGCCGCGTGACCCGGACCCGCCCCGCGTGGGCCGTCTTCGACATCGACGGAGTGGTGGCCGACGTCGCCCACCGCGTGCCGCACCTGTCCGCCACCCCGCCGGACTGGGAGGCGTTCTTCGCCCGGGCGGCGGGCGACACGCCGCTGCCGCAGGGCGTGGACCGGGTGGCCGAGGCCCGCCGGACCCACGAGGTGGTCTGGTTCACCGGGCGGCCGGAACGCATCCGCGCGACCACCACCGCCTGGCTCACCGCCCAGGGACTGCCCGCCGGACGCCTGTACATGCGCCCGGACGACGACGACAGCCCGGCCAGCGCCCTCAAGGCCGGCTGGCTGCGAGAGCTGGCCCGGCTCCGGCAGGTCGCCCTGGTGGTGGAGGACGACGACGCGGTCGTCGCGGTGCTGCGCGCCGCCGGCTGGCCGGTGGAGCAGGCGCGCTGGGCCGCGTCCAGCGCGCCGCTGCACACCGCGCAGGAGCGCTGGGGCCGTACCTGACCTGCCCCGGGAGCCCGTCCGGCAAGGCGGTACCGCGCATCCGTGACTGGGCACGGGCCGGCGCCCGGACAAGCATGAACGAGCCGACACACCCGAGGAGACCCTGTTGCACGCGCCGACTCTTGCCCGCTGGGTGGGCGACACCGAGACCTTCCTGGCCTCGTACTGGAACCGTCTGCCGGGCGTCTTCGACCCGCCGGACCGGGACCTGAGCCCGTTCACCCTGGCCGATGCCGACGGCGCCCTGTCCAGCGGCCTGCTGCGCGAGCCGTACATCGAGATGACCAACGCCTCGACGCCGCTGGCCGCCGACGCCTACACCACCACCCGCCAGGTGAGCCGTACCGCGCACGCCGGGTTCGCCGACCCTGCCAGGATCGGCGCCCTGCTGGAACAGGGCGCGACCCTGCTGCTGCGGAACATCGACCAGTGGCATCCCCCCACCGCGGCGATGCTGGGGGCGCTCTCGGGAGAACTGGGGCGCCCCATCGAGGCGTTCTACTTCGTCACCCCCGCCGGGCACCAGGGGCTGCCGCTGCACCGGGACGACGCCGACGTCCTGGTGTTCCAGGTCGCCGGAAGCAAGAGCTGGCGGGTGCACGAGGGGCCCGGCGACGCCGCCTGGGGCCCCGGCTCCGTCCTGGAGGACGGGCCGCAGCCGGCCGAGGTGCTGCGCACCACCCTGCGCCAGGGCCAAGTGCTCTACATCCCCCGGGGGTTCGCCCACCAGGCGGTCGGCGACGGCGGCCTGTCGGTGCACCTGTCGCTGACCGTCCGGGAGGCCGGCACCGTCGAACTGCACCGCGCACTGCAGCGGCTGCTGTTCGCGGGGCTCAGACTGGCGCCCCGGCCGCTCGGCGAGGACGCCCTGCTGGCCGTCGCCGAGCAACTGCTCGACCACACGCGCCGCTCGCTGGCCGAACTGACCCCGCGCGACCTGCTCGACCGCGCCCGGCACCGCGACACCGCGCCGCCCGCGCCGCCCCGGCTCACCTTGGCCGCCGCCGCCCAGGTCTGGGCGGACCGCGATTCGACGCCCTGATTCCCCGCCCATCGCTTTCTGCACGACCACCGGCGCCGCCGACCGCGCACACCGAACCCTCTCCCTTTTCCTGGAAAGCGTTCGGCCTGCGCAGTCGGAGGCTTTTTCGTGTTTCCAGAAAATGCCTCGGCCGCATTCCGATGGGCCCATTCCGACTGTCTCGCCGGCGAGACGGACAGGACCGAAACATCCCTTTTATTGACCCGTTATGTCCCATTTGACACCCTGTGAGCACGCTTGGTGCCGCCCGAAAGAAACCGGGCGGAGTCCCTTTCTCGAAGTGCCACTTGTTTCTTTTCGAGACCCGGCGCTAATGTCGTTTCAGCACCGACCGCAATCCGCGGCGGTGCATTCGCCGGGCCGGAACCGCTGTTGGATTCCGTGCGCCTGCGAGAAACCAGTCACCAGCAGAAGGAGAAAGCCATGGAGAACACCCAGGTCGACATCGCCGCCCTGTCCGACGAGGAGCTCGACGACATCGTCGGCGGCCACGGCGTGCACGTCGACAAGGCCTGCATCTGACGGCTCCCCCGTCTGACCGCACGCCCTCCCGGACCGTCCCGGCTCGTCCGGCGGCCCGGGAGGGGCGCTGCACGGGACGGGCGGCGGAGGCCGCCGGGAGGGCACTGCGCACCCCCCGGCACTGACGACCGCCCGTGAGCCCACCACGCCGGGCGGACCGACCAACGCGGTCCGCCCGGCGTCGCCGAGAAGGACGCAGGAGATGACGAGCAGACCACGCTTCCGAGCCGAAGCCCTGGCTCACCGCTACACGCGGGACGGCCTGGGACCGGTACTCGGCCGCACGCGCGAGACGCACCGGCCCAAGCGTCTGCGGGACCGTGCCCGCTCGGTCCTCGCCGCCCTGCGCGAACGGCGCGGGCGCAGCCGGGTGCCGGTCTGCCTGCAGACCCAGGTCAGCGACTGCGGACCCGCCTGCCTCGTCATGACGCTGCGCCACCACGGAATCGAGGCGGACCTCGCCGGGATCCGCGCCCGGACCGACTCCGGCCGCAACGGCGCCTCGGCCCGCACCCTGCTGGACACCGCCCGGCAGAGCGGCCTGCCCGGGCGCGGCGTGCGCACGGACCTCGCGGGCCTGCGCCTGCTGCCCCCCGGCAGTATCCTGTTCTGGAACTTCAGCCACTTCGTGGTGCTGGAGCGCTCGACCGAGGACTACACCGACATCGTCGACCCCTCGTCGGGCCGCAGGCGCCTGAGCCCCGAGGCCGTCACGGAATCGTTCACCGGCGTGGCGCTGGAGTTCACGGCGCCCCTGGCATCCGCACCGGCGCGGTCGTCCGACGCACCGGCGCAGGCCGGACCCTGGCGGCTGCTGCGGCACGTCATGCCGCGCGGCCGGGAGCTGCGCGGCATCCTGGCCGCCTCGGGCGCCCTGATGGCGCTGGAGTTCGTGCTGCCGGTCGCCGTCAGCCTGGTGCTCGGACGCGTCATCCCGGACCGGCTCACCGGGGCGCTGTGGCTCCTCACCGGCGGACTCGGCCTGCTGGCCGTGCTCTTCTTCGCCCTGCAGACCGTGCGCTCCTTCATGCTGACGAAGCGTCAGGCAGCTGTGGAGCGCGGGCTGACCTGGGGGGTGGTGGAGCACCTGGTCTCGCTGCCCTACGACTTCTTCACCGTCCACAACTCCGGCGACCTGGCCCTGCGGGTCAGGACCAGCAGCACCCTCAACCAGATCCTCAGCATGACCGCCGTCTCGGCCGCCTTCGACGGCCTGCTCATCGTCGTCTACCTGGTCGCCGTCGTCATCGCCAACCCCGTGCTCGCCGCCGTCGTCATCGGCCTGGTCGCACTCCAGGCGGCAGTCATGGCGGTGGCCTGGCGGCGGCAGTCCCAGCTGAGTCAGGAGGTGCTGGAGCGGCAGACCCAGGCGCAGGGCGAACTCGTCGAGCTGCTGGAGAGCATCACCAGCCTGAAGTCCGCGGGCACCGAGGCGGTGGCGGCCGAGCGCTGGTCGCACGCCCTGGTCACCGAGGTCAACAAGCGCTCGCACGCCCGGCGCAGCCTGGCCGCCACCACCGCCGCCGGCCGGGCCATCCAGTTCTGCGCCCCGATGGTGGTGCTGGTGGTCGGCGTCTGGCGGGTACTCAGCGGCCACGACTCCCCCGGCGCGACGCTGGCCTTCATGGCGCTGACCGCCTCCCTCTTCGCCCCGCTGGAGAGCGTCTTCGACACTGCCTCCCAACTGGCCACCGTCCGCCCGGCGCTGGTGCGGCTCGACGACATCCTGTCCACCGCGCCGGAGCCGGCCGGGCGGCTGCTGCCGGGCGGTGCGGACGGCGGCCCGCTCGGCATAACCGTCCGCGACCTGGTGTTCCGCTACCGGGGCGCGCCCCGGCCGACGCTGGCCGACGTCGACCTGCGGATCGAGCCGGGGCAGTTCACCGCGGTACTGGGCCGCTCGGGATCGGGGAAGTCGACGCTGGGCATGCTCCTCGCCGGGCTGCACCTGCCGACCTCCGGCACGGTCACGGTCGGCGGGTGCGACCTCACCGAACTGGACGGGCCCTCGTACCGGCGCCAGATCGCCTACGTCAACCAGAACGCCCACCTGTTCAGCGGGACGATCCGCGACAACATCGCCTTCGGCGCCGGGGAGATCGCCCAGGCGGACCTGATCGAGGCGGTCCGGCTGGCCCGCGTCCACGAGGAGATCGCCGCCCTGCCGATGGGCTACGACACCCTGGTGGGCCCCGGCGGGCACGGCCTGTCCGGGGGCCAGCGCCAGCGGATCGTGCTCGCCCGGGCGCTGGCCCGCAGACCCCGGCTGCTCATCCTGGACGAGGCGACCAGCGCGCTCGACCCCGCGCTGGAGCGGGAGATCTTCCAGGGCCTGCTGACCGCCGGCACCACCGTCGTCGCCGTGGCGCACCGCCTCACCGTCCTGGACGCGGCCGACCAGGTCCTGGTGGTCCAGGACGGGAGGATCGTCCAGTCCGGCACACCCGACGCGCTGAAGGCGGACGGCGGTGAGTACCTGTGCCTCCTGTGACCGAACCGGGCCCCACCGGGGACACCGCGCCGCTGACCCACGAGCAGGAGTGGTACCTCGCCAACGTCCGGCGCAGCAGCCGCACGCGGCGCAATGTCCGGTTCTCCCAACGCATCCTCGGCCCGCTCGATCCCGAACTGTTCGAGGAGGCCGTACGCCTCTTCACGGTCCGGCACGACGCGCTGAGGATGGCGCTGCTGCCCGGCGCCGACGCGGGACCGGCCGCCGCCCAGCGGGTGCTGCCCGTCCGGCCAGACGACCGGCCGGTCCACGGGGAGTGCGTCACGGCCGCCTCCGAGCGGCAGTTCTCGCACTACGCCTCGGCGGTCCTCTCCCGGGACGTGATCACCCCGCTCACCGGCGCCGGACGGCCCTTCACCCTGCGGCTGCTGCGCCACGACGCCGGGCACCACGCCTTCCTGGCGACCTTCGACAACCTCTTCTTCGACGGCCGCGCCCACGAGCTGTTCGGCCGGGAGGTGTGGCGGGACTACGCCGCGCTGCGCGACACCGGCAGCGCCCCGGCGGCGGACGCGCCCTCGTTCGCCCGGGCGGCGCGCAGGCAGCGCGAGGGCCGCTCGCCGCGGCGCCTGGAGCGGACCCGCGACAGCTGGCACCGGCGGCTGGAGTTCGCCGGACGCCACCGCTGGCGCGAGCTGGACGGCGTTCGCCCGACGGCGGACGGGAGCATCCACGCGGACATCCCGGCGTCCGTGGTCGGGGCCCTGCGCGAGCACTGCCGACAGGCCCGGTGCACCGTCCTGCACTGGATCGTCGGCTCGTTCGTGCGGGCGCTGGCCGAGCACGCGGGGCAGCGGAGGGTGAGCCTGTGGACCTCGGTCGACTCCCGCCGCTCCGACGAGCGCGAGGTCGTGGGCATGTTCGCCGGGGCGGCGCCGCTGGCGGTCGGCGCCCCCGGCGCCGCGCTGCCCGAGGTGGTGGCCGAGGTCGGGCACGCGATGGTCGACGCCCTGCGCCACCAGCACCTGCCCGCACGGGAGTTGGCCGAGCTGCTGGAGAACCCGCCGGGCTCGGCCGACGGACCGCTGATCCGCGACGTCTACGTCAACCTGCGCAGCTTCGCCGGGGCGTACCGGCCGGTCCACGCGCCCGGCGACGGGCTGCGGATCACCGCCGACGCCTACCCGCTGCGGCGCATCACCTTCGTCGAGTCCGCCGCGCTCCACCTGCGGTGCGACGAGTACCGCGACGCCGTCCTCGTCGAGCTGGTGTTCGACGGGCGGCGCATCGGCGAACCGCTGGCCCGGGCGATCGTGGACCGGATCGTCGGGGACGCAGCCGCCGTCCGCCACCCACCCGCCTCCTCCGGAAAGGCCCTGCCATGAGCCGACCGCCTGCTGAATCACCGCTGCCGCACGTGATGGCCGCCGTCACCGAGGTGTTCGGCGACCAGGTGCGGCCCGACGACAGCTTCTTCTCGGTCGGCGGCGACTCGGTCGCCGCCGTGTGGCTCGCCGATCTGCTGGAGGACAGCCTCGGCGTCGAGGTCGAGCTGCCCCTGGTGCTGCATGCGGACAGCTTCGCCGCGATGGCGGACGTGCTGGCCACCGCATTGGCCACCGCCACGGCCACCGCACCGGCCGACGTCGAGAGGGGCTGACCCCGTGCGGCCCTACCTCTGGAGTCCCTGGCGGTCGGCTGCGGCCGACCCCGCCCGGCTCGCCGTCGCAGCGGGCGACGACAGCTGCACCTTCGGCGAACTCACCGCGCGCGCCGACGCGTTGGGCCGGGGGCTGCGCCTGCGCGGCCTGCCGGACGGCAGCGTGCTGTCCACCGACATCGCCACCGGCCCCCGCTTCTTCGCCCTCGCCCTGGCGGCGCTCGCCCACGGGTACGGGCTCTTTCCCGTCGAGTCCGGCCTGCTGCGGTCCCCCGCAGGCCCACGGCTGCTGACCGACATGCGGGTGGCGCTGCACGTGGGCACCGCACCGCAGGCGGGTTCGGACGCCCCCGCACTGCCCTGCCCGACGGCCGACGACGAGTCGATCGCCGACACCGGCAGGCCCGGCCCCGACAGGCCCGGCAGCGGCCCCGGTGCCCGGGTCGCGGCCGGCTACCTGGCCTTCGCCACCTCCGGAACGACCGGCGAGCCCCAGGCCGTTCCCCGGGTACGGCCGCCCCGGCCCTACCGGGGCGTCGCGGTGGAGCAGCGCTACGCCGCAGGGGCGGACGTCGGCCCGCACCTGATGGCCAATCCCAGCTACCACCTGGGCACGCTCGGCCCCGCCCTGTACGCGCTCCAGGCCGGAAGTGCCGTGGTCGTGCAGCAGCAGTGGTCCGCGGCGTCCTTCGTGGAGCTGGCCGACCGGCACGGCGTGGCCAGCACCATGCTCAGCCCCGACCTGCTGGTCGACGTGGTGGCGGCGGGCCGGGCCCCCGCGCAGCCGCTGCGCGCGGTCTTCCACGGCGGCGACGCGTGCCCGGCCCACGCGAAGCGCGCGGCGATCGACCTGCTGGGGCCCGTCCTGCACGAGTACTACGGCACCTCCCGGAGCATCCTGACCGAGATCGACACGCCCCACTGGCTCCGCCGTCCCGGCTCGGTCGGACGCGCGCTGCCCGGCATCGTCCTGACCGTCGAACGGGACGGGGCGCCGACCGGCCCGGGCGAGCTGGGCGAGATCACCGCGCGGCTGCGCGCGGCCGACAGCGGGGGCGACGGCGACGAAATTCTGCGCACCGGGGACGTCGGCTACCTGGACGAGGAGGGCTACCTCTTCGTGGTCGGCCGGGCGGCGACACCGGGCGCCCACCGGAACGCACTGCTGGAGCACGTGATCCGGCAGGTGCCGGACGTCACCGACGCGGCGGTGGTCGGCGAGACGGAACCCGTCTGCCACGTCGAAACCCGGGCCGTGGAGCGGGCACAGCCCCTGGCGACGGCGATCGGCGCGGCGGCCGAGGCGCACGGGCTGCCGCACGCCCGGATCGTGCTGCACACAACCGGCACCCTGCCCCGCACCGCAAGCGGCAAGATCCGCCGCTCGGCCCTGACCACGCACAGTCCAGCCCAGAAGGCTCCGGGCAGCGCTCCGGCCGGACCCACGGACAGCCCGGCTGGCCCCACACACAGCGCGGCGGACCCCACGGACGGCGCGGCGGCCACCACGCACGGCGCGGCGAGCCTCACGGACGCCCCGGCGGACCCCACGGACAGCGCAGTGAGCCTCACGGACGCCCCGGCGGGCCTCACGGGCCGCGCGGCGGACCCCACGGACGCCCCGACGGACCTCACGGACGGCCTGGCGGACCCCACCGGCGCCCCGGCTGGCCCCACGGGCCGCGCGGCGGACCCCACGGACGCCCCGACGGACCTCACGGACGGCCTGGCGGACCCCACCGGCGCCCCGGCTGGCCCCACGGGCCGCGCGGCGGACCCCACGGACGCCCCGACGGACCTCACGGACGGCCTGGCGGACCCCACGGGGGCCCCGGCTGGCCCCACGGGCGACCCGGCTGGCCGCACTGGCGCCCCGGTGGACCTCACGCACGGCGCGGCGGCCGATCGGCGGTCCGGGTGACCAGCGACCGGCGGGCGCTGGAGGGCACGGCGCACGACTGGCTGCACCACCACCTGCGGTCGCGGCCGGACGCCTCCGCGGTGGCCGTCTGGCGGCACGGCGCGGTGCGCGCGGCCCTCGACTTCGCCGACCTGTCCGCCCTGGTCGACCGGGCCGCGTCGGCCCTCCCCCGCTACGCCCCGGACCCCGGCGACCGCGTCGTCCTCGCGCTGCCCAACGACGCCTGTTTCACCGCCGCCCTGCTGGCCTGCCTGGCTGCGGGCCTGATCGCGGTCCCGGCCCCGCCGCTGACGGCCAGCCCGACACCGGCCGTGCTGGCGCGGCTGCGCGGGATCGTCGCGGACTGCCGCCCGGCGCTCGTCATCGGCTGCGGAGGCCAGGACGGCAACGCGTGGGCCAGCGGCCCGATCGCCGGGGTCCGGCACGTCGTCGCCTGGGACGACCTGGTCACCTCCGCCGACGGCCCGCTCCGCCGCAGGCGCCGGCCGACGGGCGGCGAGATCGCCCTGCTCCAGTACACCTCCGGCTCCACGGGCACGCCCAAGGGCGCCGTCATCACCCACCGGGCGATCCGGGCCAGCTGCGCCCAGGCCGCCCGCGCCTACCGCGAGAGCGCCCAGGACACCGCCGTTACCTGGGTGCCGCTCCACCACGACATGGGCCTGGTCACCGGCGTGCTGCGCCCGCTGTTCAGCGGGTACGCGTCCGTGCTGCTGAGCCCGCAGGACTTCGCCCGCGCGCCGCTGTCCTGGTTGCAGGCGCTGACGGCGGTGCGCGGGACGCTGTCCAGCGCGCCCGACTTCGCCTACCGCCTCTGCGTGCGCAGAGTCCCCGCCGCACAGCTGCCCCGGCTCGACCTGTCGTCCTGGCGGGTGGCGCGCAACGCGGGCGAGGTGGTCCGGGCCGACACCGCCGACCGGTTCACCGAGCACTTCCGCCCGGTCGGCTTCCGCTCCGGCGGCTTCTGCCCCTCCTACGGCATGGCGGAGGCGACCCTCACCGTGACCACCAGCACCCCGGAGGATCCGCCGCTGCGGCTGGTCGTGGACCACGACGCGCTCCAGGCCGACCGGGTGGTGCCGGTGACGGACCCGGCCGAACCGGGCCGGCGCACCTCGGTGCTGCTCTCCTCCGGTCGGCCGCTGCCCGGCACCGAGGTGGCGATCGGTGGCCCCGGCGGCCGGACCGAGAGGCCGCAGGACGCGGTCGGCCCCGTCTGGATCTCCGGCCCGCAGCTGTTCTCCGGCTACTGGCACAGCTCCGGGCCCGACGGCAGCTCCGGCCCCAACGGCGGCCCGGTCGACGGCGGCCCGGTCGACGGCAGCCCGGTCGGCGGCGCCCCGGTCGACGGCGGCCCGGTCGACGGCTGGCATGCCACCGGAGACCTCGGCTTCGTCCACCAGGGCCGACTGTTCGTCCTCGGGCGCGGCGACGACACCGTGATCCAGAACGGGCGGAACGTCCACGCATCAGACGTCCGTGCCGTCTGCGCCGGGATCCCCGGGCTCCGGCCCGGCCGCTGCGTGGCGTTCACCACCGGCGGTGCCGGATCCCCCGCGTCCGAACCGGCTCGGGTGTGCGTGGTGGCCGAGGTCGACACCGCCACGCCCCGACCGCCCGCCGAACTGACCGCCGACGTGCGGCGGCAGCTGGTCGATCAGCTCGAACTCTACGTCCACCACGTCGAGTTGGTGCCGCGCGGGGACCTGCCGGTGACCACCAGCGGCAAACCCGTGGTCGCCGGGGCCAGGGCCCGCTTCGAGAGCCGAACGCCCGGTGCGCAGTGAGCATCCGAGCCACGCCGGACCGTTCCGGCCCGAACCGGGGAACCGCCGTGCCGCCTCCGGCCGCGCGGGGCGCCGCGACCCGGCAGCGGCCGAACGGCGCCTCCGCCGTCCCCGCGACCGTCCGCGCTGCAGCCCCTCCGGCCGCCCGCGAGGCCGGACGGCTGCCGCTGGACCGCTGTGCCCGCCCGCAGCCCACCGCCCTGCACCTGCCCAGCGGTCTGCCGCTGACCACCTGGGTGCGGATCGGGGAGCAGCTGCTGGCGGTCCTGGACTCGTCCGCCTGGTGGGCCGGCGACTGGCTCGTCTTCGGCAGCGCGAGCTATCCCCAGCGCTACCGGGAGGCGATCCGCAGCACCGCGCTCGACTACCAGACGCTGCGCAACTACGCCTGGGTGGCCCGGAAGTTCGCGCCGCACCGGCGGCGCGAGGAGCTCAGCTTCCAGCACCACCAGGAGGTCGCCGCACTGTCGGCGGAGCAGCAGGACCACTGGCTCGACCGGTCGATCGAGCACGGCTGGTCCAAGGCCGAGCTGCGTCGACGGTTGCGCGCCGACCAGGCAGGCGGCGGCGCGCCCTCCGGGGGCGGCGCCCGGCTCAGCCTGGAGATCCCCGAGCAGCGCTGGACCGTCTGGAGCCGCGCCGCCGAACGGGAGGGCCAGGACGTGGCCGCGTGGCTCACGGCCCTCGCCGACCGGGCCGCCCACGGCAGCCCGTGAGGCCGCCGGCCGCCCCCGGTTCCGTGTTCAACACCGTTGCGTGGAAGGAGATTCAGTGCCGAACGAAGAGGACGGGCCGACCGTCCTGGTGCCCGTCGCGTACTACGGGTGTCCGGACTACCTGCGCCGGGCGGTCGACAGCGTGCTCGGGCAGAGCTATCCGAACGTACGGGTGGTGGTCGTCAACGACGCCGACCCGCAGGCGCCCTGGCCGCTGCTCGCGGACATCGACGACCCCCGGCTGTGGCGCGTGGAGTTCACCCGGAACAGCGGCGCCTACTTCGCCATCTCCGCGGTCCTCCTCGCCGCGCGCGCCGACTACCTGCTGATCCAGGACGCCGACGACTGGAGCGAGCCCGGCCGGGTCCGCGTGCTGCTGGACGCGCTGCGGCGCAGCGGCAGGGGCATGGCCGCGTCCGCCCAGAAGGTGCACTACGCCGACGGCCGCCACTACCGCGACGGATCGCCGCGCGGCACGCACATCGAGAACTCCGCGACCCGCCTGCACCGGGCGGCCACCGAGGAGTACTACATGCCCTGCAACCACCACGGCCTGTTCCGCACCGACTACCTGCGCCGACTGGGCGGGTACTACGGCGGGTTCCGCTACTCCTACGACGGGCTGATCATGGCGGCCTCGCACGCGCTCGGCGAGATCACCTACGTCGAGGAGTCGCTGTACAACCGGCTGCGGCGTCCGTTTTCGTTGACCACCCGGCCGGAGACGGCCAACGGGAGCCCGGCGCGCAACGCCATCGACGACACCCTGGCCGGTCTGTACCGCTCGCTGTTCGCCGCCCTGCACGAGGACCCCGCAGCCGCCGCGCATCCGCACACCCACCTGCTGGCGCTGCTGCCGGACGACGACCGGCGCAAGCTGGAGGCGCACGCCGGACAGATCGCGGCCTTCCTGCGGGAACCGTCCCCGGCGGTCCGCCGGGTAACCGGGTAACCGTCCGGACGTTCCGCATCCGTCCGTTATGTCTCCTACCGCCTTGCTGCCAGTCAGCTTGTTGAGGGGCGTGCGGTTTGGACCCGGGTGCCCGGGGTGGGCACGCTTGGGGGTAACGACAGCAGGGCTCCTGGCCCCGTCCGGACAAGCGTGAGGGAACCCTTCGTGAACCGTTTGAAGCCAACGACCGGCCGTGCCCCGGGCGGTCAGGCATGGTAGTGAGCACCGCATCCGCCGACACCCTGACCCCCCGCGAGCACGAGATCCTCTCCGAGCTGCCGGGAGGGGCGACCTACAACGCCATCGCCCGGCGCCTGGGGCTCAGCAAGCACACCGTCGACACCTACATCCGGCGCATCCGGCTCAAGACCGGCGCCATGAACCGCACCGAGATGGTGGTGCTCGCCCTCGAACTGCGCGACAGCTCCCGCAGCGAGCCCTCGGGAGTACCGGCGAGGATGTGACCATCCTCAGCTACGGCGCCATGGAGCTGAGGGGCGTGCCTCGTGGCCCCGAGATTGCGGACGACGACGCGGGCCGTCTGCTGAACGCGGTCCTCGACGGCGGCATCAACCTGATCGACACCTCGCCCGACTACGGCCGCAGCGAGGAACTGATCGGCACGCACCTCGGGCACCGCAGGGACGAGTTCTTCCTCTCCTCCAAGTGCGGCTGCCCGCTGGAGACGCCGGCTGACACGCCGCCGCCCTACCCGCACGACTTCAGTCCCGGGAACGTCCGCGCCAACGTCGAGCGGTCGCTGCGGCGGCTGCGCACCGACCGCCTCGACCTGGTCCAGGTGCACATGTCGCCGAGCGCGGCGACGCTCCGGGAGGACCGCACGGTCGAGACGCTCAAGGACCTCCAGGCCGAGGGCAAGATCCGCTTCATCGGCATGTCCGGCATCCTGCCGAACCTGCCCGATCACCTGGCGATGGGCGTCTTCGACGTCTTCCAGATCCCGTACTCGGCGGTGCAGCGCGATCACGAGGCACTCATCACCCGGGCTGCCGAGGCGGGCGCGGGCACGCTGATCCGGGGCGGCGCGGCGCGCGGCGCAGCGTCGGAGGACAAGAACTGGCGGAGCGGGCCGCTGAGCCAGGCCCCCGGGACCGGCCGGCGGAACTGGGAGACCTCCGGCATCGCCGAGCTGCTGAGCGAGGCCGGCATGAGCAACATGGAGTTCGTCCTGCGCTTCACGCTCAGCCACCCCGGCCTGACGACCACGATCGTCGGCACCTCCGACCCGGCCCACCTGGCGGGCAACATCGCCGTCGCGCAGAAGGGGCCGCTGCCCGACGACCTTTACGAAGCGGCCAAGAAGCGCCTCCCGCTGCCGTAGGCCCCCGCACGGAGTGAGCCCACGGCAGGCAGGGCCCGCCCGCTGCCGCCCCGGCGTCGTGCCGGGACAGCAGCGGGCGGGTTGCCGGGAAGGAGGACTCAGGAGTCCTTCACCTGGTTGTAGATCTCCTGACCGGCTGCGTTGTAGGCGTGGATGTACGGGGTCGGGCCCTCGACGACCGAGCCCGGGCCGGAGGAGCCCGACGCGCCGGCGGTCATGTCGGAGGCGTAGAAGAACGCGCCGCCGGCCATGGTCGCCGGGTACTCGGTGGGGTTGGAGCCGTAGCTGACGGTGACCTTGGCCACGGCGGAGGTGTAGTGCCCGGCGCCCAGCGAGAGGTACTGCCCGTGGCCGGCCGACTCACCGAAGGAGTCGAAGAACTCGATGGTGTGACCCGCGTTCCACAGGCGGTTGTTGATGAAGGTCGGCGGGGAGTCCGGGCTGGTGCCCTGGTCGCCCTTGGTCTCGCACTGCACGTACTGGGCAGCGGAGTTGACGGCGACGACGGTGCCGTCCCAGTCCTTCGAGGCGACGGGGGTGCGGACGGCGATCACCGCGCGGTACTGCGAGGCGTCCGAGCCCAGGCAGGAGGCCAGGATCTTGGAGACAGCTCCCGCGGGGATCGGGGTCGTCTTGCCGCTGACGAACGTCCACGAGACGGGCGGGGAGGTCACCGGGCCCGAGGACGCCGAGCCGCCCGCGCCCGTCCCGGCGCCTCGCACCACCACACTGTGAGCGGACGCCGCGGAGGCGCTGCTGCTGTGGGCTGCGGCGCTGAGGGCGGTGGTGGCCAACACCGGCGCGGCGTTCGCCTGGCCGCCGAAGGCGGTCACCGCCGCCACGCTCGCCACGGCGGCACCGGCGGCGACGCCCAGCGGCAGCCGCCAGCTGCGGCGCGACGAAGCGGGCGTGGACTCAGGGTTGATCTTCATGAGCAGTTCCTCTCGGTCCCGCCGACGGTTCGGCGGAACACGATCGGGGAAGCCGCCCGGACGCCCGGTGGGACGTTCATCGTGCGGCCTCCCCACATGGACAGGATGGTCGGAACCGAACGACGTCCGAACCGTGCGCGCGCCGACGGGCTCGGCCCCCACGCGGACGGCGTGGCCGCCCACCGGCTCCCCTCGACCAGCGCGGCCGGACCAACGTCGTTCAGTTCCATACCTAGTTGTGTCCGGCACCCGACCGAAGGTTCCCTCCGAACTTCGGCTCCGTACAGGGCACGGATCAGACGGTCGTTCTCCGAACCGGCAGCGGCGGGAAAGGGGGTGCGGCACCGGGTGCAGCCGTAGGCGATGCCGTTGCGCGGGTCAGCGAAGGCCCGCCGGCCACTCGCGCCGCTGTGTTAGAAAGCCCTGGTGACCGATCATCCTCAGCAGCCCTCGACCGTACGCGTGTTCGTTGCGCTCGCGCCGCCCGACGACGCCAAGGACGAGTTGGCGGGTGCCCTGCGGCCCGCCTACGAGCAGTACCCCCACCTGCGGTGGAACCGGATCGAGGACTGGCACATCACCCTGGCGTTTCTCGGCGAGCTGCCGGTGACGGCCGTCCCGCTCCTGCGGCCGGCGCTCGCCCAGCTGGCCGCCTCCCGCCCACCTCTGAACCTGGGCCTGCACGGCGGCGGCCACTTCGACGAACGCCTGTTGTGGAGTGGGATCCAGGGTGACCTCGGCGGACTCCACCTGCTCGCCGCCGATGTCCGGAACCTGGCGCGGGCCTGCGGTGTCACGTTCCAGGGGCGCCCGCTACGCCCCCACCTGACCTTGGCGCGGGCACGTCGGAGCGAGCAGGCGGACATCCCGTCGGCGGCTGCGGGCCTCGCCGACTTCGTCGGCCACCCCTGGCAGGCGGATCGCCTCCACCTGGTGGGCAGCAACATCGGCCGCGGCCCGGGAGCCATCCGCTACCGCGACATCGAGGCATGGCCCTTCGGCGGCACGACCTGACCGGTCCGCCACGACCGCCCGCTCCTCGTGGCTACCGCTCCCGCCGGAGTCCCCCACGCGACGGGGCCAGGAGCGCATCGAGTGCGCCGAGGTCGGACTCCACGTAGGCCGTGGTGGAGTCGGTCTGGTAGCCGAGTTGGGCATTCACGCGGATCATGTGCAGGTTCCCGGCCGCGGTCACCGTGCGTACCTGTTCCAGCCGGGGCAGGTCGGCGGTGAGCCAGCGCATCATGGCGGCCTTGACGGCCAGGCCCAGCCCGAGCCCGCGGAACTGCGACAGCACCGCGGTGTCCTCCTGGCGGCAGTGGCTCCACTGCCCGGGGACGACGGCGACCTCGGTGAAGCCGGCCAGCTCACCGCTGCGTTCGTCGACGGCCGCGACATAGCGGTGGGTCTCCCCGCGCTCGAGCATGCCGGCCTCGTACGTCCGCACCTTCTCCACGGTCCACACGGGGTGCCGGAAGCTCGACTCGCTGAGCGGCGCGTCGGCGATGGCGTTGCGCGCCCGGGCGAAGCTGTGCACCAGGTCGTCCGGCGCGGCGTCCGTCCACCGTTGGAGCCGGAATCCGGAGGCCGGCTCCGCCTGCCACCGCGCGGGGTCCGTGGCGCCGATGTCCAGGTGGTGCGTGCAGCGCTGGTGGACCGTCCGGAAGCCGAGCGCATGCGCCCACTTCTCCCCGTCCGCACCGGCCTCGACCGTGCCGAAGAGCTTCGATCGAGCACTTTCGCGGATCTCCGGCAGCACGGCCTGGAGCAGGCGCGTGCCGACGCCGGCCCGGCGGTTCTGACGAGGCACGCCCACCGTGACGAAGGCCAGCTCGCGGTTGTCCTCCGTCGGCAGGCGGACGGTCGCGGTGCCGAGCAGCCGTCCGCCCAGCCAGGCCCCCCGCCGCAGCACCGGCCCCTGGTGTGACGCAGTCTGCAGCAACTGCCGCGCGTAGGTCTCGTACGGCGGTATCGAGGCGCCCGGAAGGTCCGCGATCACCGCGACGGCGACCTCGTACCAGGCACGCAGGTCGTCGGGCGAGGCGAGTCCTGCCACGAACGGTGCTGTCTCCAGGCTCACGGCGGTCTTGCCTTCCGTAGTCGCTTCGGGCGGAGGCTCCTGCCGAGTACGGCGACGAGCCGGGCGGTCGGCCGACTGTTCCGCACAGGCGGCCGGCACCGAGACAATCATGATCAGTCGACTCCGGCGAGCGTGGCCGGTTCCTCGCGCCGCAGGCCGGGGGTGCGCCGTACGCCGGGGCCGGGGGTCAGGCCGGCGGAACTGGGGGCTGGTCTGGGTGCGGCGGGCGCGCAGGAAGCGTCCCAGCTCCTCGCCGCTGCTGTGCTGCTCGGGTGCCATGCCTCCCAGTGTCCCGCCGGCGCCCCAGCGACACGCCCGCGCAGGGGGCCCTGTCATACCCCCCGCTGGCGGCTTCCCGGCAGAACTCGGCCTGCCTGGCACGGCCACGACGGGGCAGTCTGGACGGTGTGACGCGAGGGCTTCGAGGCGCAGCGCGAGCTGGCCGCCTCCACCGACTTCCCCGCCGGGGAATGACCGACCTGGCACGACGACCAGGTCGCCGCCATCGCCACCCGGATCGGCGCCACCCCCGCCCAGGTCGCCCTGGCCTGGCTGCTGGCCCAGGGCGACGACATCGCCCCCATCCCCGGCACCCGGCGCGTGGCCCGGATCGAGGAGAACGCCGCCGCCGACGCCGTCCGGCTCACCGCCGAACAGCTCACCCAGCTCAGCAGCCTCCCCCCGGCCGCCGGGGACACCCACAACGAGGCCCAGCTGCGCATGATGGAGCGCTGACCTCCCTGCGCATCGCAGGCACCCCCGTCCGTACGAGAGCAAGGAGCACCCCATGGAGTTCGTCAAGCCGCAGCCGACCGGCAAGGGGCCCGAGGACTGGTTCAACGGTGACGTCTGGTTCGACGTCATCCACGCCGGTGCCGAGCCGTCCCGCATCCGCGCCAACATGGTCCGCTTCGCGCCCGGCGCCCGCACCGCCTGGCACCACCACGCCGTCGGCCAGACGCTGCACATCGTGGCCGGGACCGCCCTGATCGGCACCCGCGACGGCACCGTCATCGAGGCCCACCCCGGCGAGACGGTCACCTGCCCGCCCGGCGAGGAGCACTGGCACGGCGCCACCGAGGACCGCTTCATGCAGCACCTCGCCCTGTGGGACGGCACCGCGCCCGGCGACGACCGCCCCGAGACCACCTGGCTGGAGCACATCACCGACCAGCAGTACAACGCCGATCGCACCCGCAGCCACTGACTGAATCGACCATCCTCACTGCTGCCGGGAGGCACACCGCCATGGACCTCGCCCTCAACAACGGCGTGCAGCTGCCCGCCCTCGGCTTCGGGGTGTTCCAGACACCCCCGGACGTCACCGCCGACGCCGTCGAGGCGGCACTCAAAGCCGGTTACCGGCTGATCGACACCGCTGCCGCCTACGGCAACGAACGCGAAGTCGGCGAGGCAGTCACTAACGCACGGCTGCGGCCGCGCGTACGTCGGCGAGCGCCTGCCGTGCCAGCGGGCCGAAGCCCTCGCTGTTGCCGGTGTCGATCCACTGGTCGTAGGCGATCTCCCAGACGAGCGTGCCCAGGCTCGCCGCCACGCGCGCGGCCAGGCTCGGGACTCCGCGGCGGTTGAGGGCCTCGATCATCGAGGCGGTGAGGTCGATCCTTTTCAGGGCTTCGCGTTCACGCAGTTCCGTGTGGGCGTTGAGCACGGCCTGGCGCCGACCGCTGAACTCGCGGCGGTCGGCGGTGAAGAACGTCCGGCCGAGCGCATCGAGAGCGTCCGCCACCGCGTCGAGCGGCCCGGCCGCCGGCGGCGCCGACGCGATCGCTTCGACGAGCAGACCGGTCACCGCGCCCCTGCCGAAGAGCACCTCGCGCTTGTCCGGGAAGTACCGGAAGAACGTGCTCTTGGTGAGACCCGCGCGCTCCGCGATCTCGATCACGGTCGTGTTCTCGTAGCCGTGCTCCTCGAAGAGGTCGAGGGCGGCGGCCTCGAGTCGTCCTGGTGCGTCGGGTTGCCAGCGAGCCATGGGAGCAGTGTACGGGACTTCGTCCCATCACTGGTGTACGGTCATAAGACCAAGTCCCATCACTGGCCAGGAGAAGTCACCGATGAGTAAAGCTGTCCGCTACCGGCGATTCGGCGGTCCCGAGGTACTCGAAGTACAGGAGATACCCGAGCCGCACGCCGCGCCGGACGAGGTTCGCGTCCGGGTCACGGCCGCCGGGCTGAATCCGATGGACTGGCAGATCACCACACAGCCCGACATGGCGGCGCGGTTCGGCATCACCCTGCCGGCCGGGTTCGGCAGCGACTTCGCCGGCGTGGTGGACGAGGTGGGCGCCGAAGCCACGGGATTCGCGGTCGGCGACCGGGTGCACGGGGCTGCGATCGGCCGGTCCGTCGCCGATTTCGTGCTGGTCAAGACGCCCACGGCACACCTGTGGCCCACCCCGGAGGGCGTTGCCGACGAGGTGGCGGCCACGCTTCCGGTGTCCGCTCTGACGGCCTCCGCCGCGCTCGCCGCGATCGGGCTCCGCGCCGGGGACACCGTCCTGATCGGTGGCGCGGCGGGCGGCGTGGGCATCTTCGCCGTGCAGTTGGCGAAGCTCGCGGGCGCCCGGGTGCTCGGCACCGCCTCCGAGCGCACGTTCGGGTTCCTGCGCGGGCTCGGCGCCGAACCCGTGGCGTACGGCCCCGGCCTGGCGGACCGGGTGCGGGCCCTGGCGCCCGAGGGGATCACCGCCGCCACCGACCTGTTCGGAAGGGAGGCGGCCGAGACCGCGCTCAAGCTCGGCGTGGCACCCGAGCGGATCTCCGTCGTGGCCGACGGCCCCGCCACGCCGCCCGGCGTGCGCCGGACCGGTGCGCTCGACGCGCGTCCGGGCACGCTGGAGCGGATCGCCGACGCGATCCGTTCCGGCCAGATCACGGTGCCGATCGCGGCGACCTTCCCGGTCGAGCAGATCCGCGAAGCCGTGACGACGCAGGCCGAGAGGCACGTCCACGGCAAAATCGTGATCGCCCTGTCGAGCTGAGTCCGCGCAGGGGCGTCAACTCGTGCTGAGCGGTGCGTTCTCCGCGGCATCGAGCTGGTGCTCCGCCCAGACGTAGCTCTCGGGAAGCAGATCGGCGATGGCGACGGTGCGGAGGCCGTCCCTCGTGCCGACGATGACCTTGAGGGCGGGGAAGTAGTCGAGAAGGACCTGGCGGCAACGGCCGCACGGGGGCACCACACCTCGGTCGCGGTCACCCACGGCAACGACGGTGTCCAGGTCGTAGCAGCCCTGCGCGGCAGCTGTGCCGATGAGGACCAGCTCCGCGCAGGGGCCGCCGGTGAAGTGGTAGGCGTTCACCGCCGTGACGATCCGACCGTCCCGGCTGCGGGCCGCGGCGGCCATGGTGTGGTTGTCGCCCCGGCAGCGGGTGGCCGCGACATGCGCTGCAGCCCGGATCAGTTCATGGTCGACGGAGTCGGTCTGTGCGGTCATCTTCTCTGCCTTCATGTCGTTTCAGGCGGCGTTGGCCCTCCCGGGGTGCTGACACTGCATGATCGACGGATACAGCGGTCACCGTGGAACCCGAGAAGGAGCAACTATGCATCAGCCCAAGCCGTCCGGCGACCTGCGGCACCGCACTGTCGACGCGCCTGCGGGGCGGCTGCACCTGGTGGAGCAGGGCGACGGGCCACTGGTCCTGCTGGTCCACGGCTTTCCCGAGTCGTGGTACTCCTGGCGGCACCAGTTGCCGGTCCTGGCCGCGGCGGGGTACCGCGCGGTCGCGCTCGACGTACGCGGTTACGGCCGCTCCTCCAAGCCGGCGGAGGTGGGTGCGTACCGCATGCGCGCCCTGGTGGAGGACAACCTCGCCCTGGTCCACGCGCTGGGAGAGGAGACGGCGGTGATCGTCGGCCACGACTGGGGTTCCGCCATCGCCGCGGTGTCGGCACTGCTACACCCCGAGGTGTTCCGCGCGGTGGGCCTGCTCAGCGTCCCCTACATTCCGCCGGGCGGTCCTCGGCCGTCCGAGGTGTTCGCGCGGATGGGCGGCGAGGAGGAGTTCTACGTCTCCTACTTCCAGCAGCCCGGCCGGGCCGAGGCCGAGATCGAGCCGGACGTGCGGGGCTGGCTGGCGGGGATCTACGCCGCCCTGTCCGCCGATACCACGCCGGGCCCGGACCGACCTGCCCCGACCTTCGTCGCCCGCGGCGGGACCATGCGCGACCGCTTCCCCTCCGGCGGCCTCCCGGCCTGGCTCACCGAGGCCGACCTCGACCACTACGCCGGGGAGTTCGAGCGCACCGGCTTCACCGGCGCTCTCAACCGCTACCGCAACATGGACCGCGACTGGGAGGAGCTCGCCGGATACCAGGGCGCCCCGCTGACCCAGCCCTCCCTCTTCATCGGCGGCGCCCAGGACGCCTCCAGCGCCTCGGTGTCCCGCGCCATCGAAGCCCAGGCGACCACGCTGCCCGGCCTGGTCTCCTCGACGCTCCTGGACGACTGCGGCCACTGGATCCAGCAGGAACGCCCGCAGCAGGTCAACGAACTGCTGATCTCCTGGCTGGCGGCACTGCCCGTGGCGACACCCCCGCGGTAGCGGGAACCGGAACCGAACCCGTCCCGTTTCCGGGTCACTCACGACAGCCGCACACCGCACGCCGCTCGGCACTGCAAGCGGCCTCTGGAGCCGGGTGGATCAGCTCGGCGTTGGTGGCAGCGACAATCGACGGGTCGCGGCTTTGGCGCGCACGACGAGGACGGTCCCGGTGACGCCCCGTACGTTGTGCCGACCAGGCGCGAACGGAGAGTGGAGCTCAGGATGACCGAACTGATCCCGTCGGAAATCACGCGGTCGTCGCCCGGGGTGGGCAGGCGCACGCTCGGTGTGCTGCCCCTGGTCGGAATCTTCTTCTTCACGGTGTCCGGAGGCCCCTTCGGGCTCGAAGCCTCGCTCTCCAGTGCCGGTCCGGGCATGACCCTGCTCATGATCGTCCTGGTGCCGGTGGTCTTCGGCGTGCCGAACGCGCTGGTGGCAGCGGAGTTGAGTGCCGCCATACCGGTCGACGGCGGCTACTACTACTGGGTGAAGATCGCGCTCGGCAGAGGTGCGGCCTTCGTGTTCGGGGCCTGGAACTCGATCGGGTCGGTGCTGAACCTCGCCCTCTACCCGATCATGCTGGTCGACTACCTGGCCACCTGGGTTCCGGACATCGCCCGCGGGAAGGGGCTGGTGATCGTGGACCTGTTCCATGGCGGTTTCGTCGTGGACCTGCACTGGATCGTCACCGTCGCCCTCATCGTGCCGATGGCGTACCTGAACTACCGCGGCTCCAAGGCGGTGAGCGAGTACTCGGTCGGGATGATGCTGCTGATCCTCGCACCGTTCGCGGTGCTGACGGTCCTCGGCATCTGGCATGCGGTCGGCAACGGGATCAACGTGCTCTCGCCCTTCATGGTGCCGGGGCAGAGCGTCCACGAGTCGGTGGCCGGCGCGCTCAGCGTGATCGTGTGGCTGTACCTCGGCTTTGACGGCCCGAGCACCGTGCTGGGCGAGATCGCCGACGCGCACCGGACCTACACCCGGGCGCTGCTCGTCTCGGTTCCGCTGATCATCACCGCCTACCTGCTGCCCACCATGGCTGCCATCGGCAGCGGGCTGCACCGGGGTTCGCCCGCCGACTGGGTCGACGGCGACTTCGTCGTGGTCGGCGACATCCTGGGCGGAATCTGGCTGAAGGTGCTGATCTCCCTGGGATCGGCGCTCTCCCTGGTGGGGCTGTTCATGGCGATCCTGTTGACGACCACCCGGGTTCCACGGGCGCTCGCCGCGGACGCGTACCTGCCGCGCTGGGTGGCCCGGGACAGCAGACGGTTCCGCACGCCGGTGGGTGCGCTGCTGGCGAGCACCAGCGTCGTCATCGTGCTCTCCGCCGTCGACTTCAGCTCGATCCTGCAGGCCACGGTACTGCTCAGCCTGGCCTCGATCCTGCTGGAATTCGCGGCCTTCCTGGTCCTGCGCTGGAGGTATCCGCAGATGCTCCGGCCGTTTCGGGTTCCCGGCGGCTGGCCCGGCGCGGTCCTGGTCGTCATGCTGCCCACAGCGATGATCGTGTACATGGCGTGGAGTACGGCGGTCGACGACGCCGCGATGTTCGGCACGAGTCTCGCGGTGGCGCTGCTGGCCGTGCTGCTGTACCCGTTGTGCCGACGGTTCGTCAAAGGCGACCGGCCGGATGCGGAGATCGACTCCTCCCAGGTCGAGCTGGGTCCGGACCGGTTCGCGGGATTCGGTGCGCGGAAGGCGGGCGTCTGATGGATGTGCAACGGGATGTGCACGAGGTGCTCTCCGGGCTTGCGGAGCGGTTGCGGTCCCGGTGGCCGGTGCCGGGGATCGCGATCAGCGTCGTCGACGGGGGCGGCGAGTCCGCGTTCGTCACGGCGGGATTCTCGAACGCGGAGTCCGGAACGCCGGTCTCCCGTGGCACGCGGTTCGAGATCGGTTCCATCAGCAAGACCTTCACCGCCTTCCTGCTCGGCATCCTCGCGGACGAGGGGAAGGTGGACCTCGACGCGGCGGTCGCCGACCACCTGCCCTGGTTCGCCCCGAACGGCGGCTCCCGCGCGATCACCGTCCGGCACCTCCTTCAGCACACCTCCGGCCTGGTGGCCGGGGCCGACGCGCTGCCCGACGCCGCCGCACGCGGCTACGCGCTGCGCGACGCGAGGACCTGGGCCGAACCGGGTGAGCTGTTCCACTACTCCAACGAGGGCTACAACCTGCTGGGGTTGATCATCGAGCAGGTGACGGGGGAACCGCTGGCGGACGCCATGGCCGGACGGCTGCTGCGGCCCCTGGGCATGCGCGACTCGGCGGCGCGGATCACTCACGAGGACATCGCCGACGGGGACATCGACAGACTCGCCACCGGGTACCGGTTCCTGCGCGACGACCGGCCGCCGCTGCCGTCCGCCCCGCTCGCGCCGGCCGGCTTCTTCGAGTACTCGGCGGCCGATGGGAACGTGCTGGCGACCGCGTCCGACCTGGGCCTGTTCGCCCGCATGCTGCTGGGCCGGGGCACCCTGGACGGCACCAGGATCATCGGGCCGGAGCGCTTCCGGGAGATCATCACGGTGCCTGCCGAAGCCGCCGGTTCCGGCTACGCGCTCGGCGTGGACGTGGAAGTGGTCGACGGCCGCACCTGGCTGACGCACGCCGGCGGGATGGTCGGATACCGCTCGTACCTCGCCGTCGACACCGACGGCGGGCACGGCGTCGCCGTGCTGACCAACGCACCCGGCGAGTGTCAGATCATCGACCGCTTCGCCCGCCATGTGCTCGCCGTCGTCCAGGGAGCACCGGCCGACCCGGCGCTGTTCGACCCGGAGCGGATCCCCGACGCCCGGCGCTACGTCGGGGTCCACGGAACGGCGCCGCGCCGGATCCGCGTCGAGGCCACGGGGGACGGCCGTCTCTCGCTCACCTCGGGCGGGGTGACCGGCAGGCTGTACGACGCTGGGGACGGACGGCTGGTGTGCGATCACCCAGGTTGGTCCGCCTACCACCACCGCCTGGACGGACGCTGGCTCCACGGACCCGAGTCACTGGGCCCCGGCCCCTGCGCGCCGACCGCTCCCCCGCATGCACTCGCAGGTCACTACCGCAGCTACACCCCCTGGTATCCCAGCTTCAGCATCGTGCAGCGGGCGGGACGACTGCACATGATCGCCGCGACCGGCGTGGAAGCGCCCTGCGACGAACCGGAACTCGTCCCGCTCGACGACGGGACGTTCCGCATCGGAGCCGACCCCCGGCTGCCGGAGCGCCTGACGCCCGGCCCCGCCCTGGACGGCGCGGTGCTCTGGGTCGACCTGGACGGGTGCCGCTACACGCGCTCGTTCCGGGATCAGCCGTAGCTTTCCGCGATCAGCCGTAGCTCTGGGCAGCGCCCGTCCGCAGCTCGCGCACCCGGAGCTGAAGGTGCGCCAGCAGCATGGCGTCGGCGTCGGCGAAGTCCAGCCCGGAGACCTCGCGGATACGGCGCAGCCGGTAGCGCATGGTGTTGGGGTGGATGTGCAGGACCTCCGCCGCGGCGTCGGTGGCTCCCGCGGCGGCGAGATAGGCGGCCAGGGTCGCCGCCAGCGGACCGTCCTGGCCCTCCTCCTGGCGCAGCCGGTGCAGCGCGCCGCCGGCGTCCGGCAGGCCGAGCGCCTCGGTCGCGTCGGCGAGGTGCAGCAGCAGCACCGCCAGCGCCATGTCCTCCACGGTGCGCACGGCCGGTCCGCAGACGGCGGGGTGCCTCAGCGCCCGCAGCGCGGCGTCCGCCTGCGCCCGAACGTCGGCGATCCGGCCCATCGATCCGGCCGGGCCGCCGACGGCGACCACGTAGTCACCGGCCAGCGGGGTCCGCGCGAGGAAGTCGCGGGCCAGGGCGACGGCCGACTCCAGGGCCGTGGCGTGTCCCGGAGGCCAGGCGGCCAGAACGTACACCGCTCCGGTGCCCGCCACCAGGGCTGAGCGGGGGTGCACGGCCGCCAGGAAGTACTCCAGCGTGTCGGCGAAGCGGCGCAGCCCGGCGGCGTCCAGCGCGTCCGAGCCTGTGCTTCCGACCAGCCGCGGGGCCGCCGCCAGGACGCAGACCGGGCCGGAGCCCAGCTGCAGCCGGCTCGCCTCCACCGGGTCGGCCGCCCCGCCGAGTACGGCGGCGGCCAGCTCGCCGCGCTGGCGGCGGGCGTAGCTGGTCTCGGTGCGCAGGCCGACCAGTTGCAGCGCGACCACGGGCGCGAATTCGCGCAGCCGGGCTGTGGCCGCTTCGTCGAGCGGCCCGGTGACGGCGGCCCAGATGTACCCCAGGACGTCGGAACCGGCCCGGACCGCGATCGCCACCCTTGCCAGCTGATCCGCCCCGGTCGCCTCCATGTACACCGGCTCGGTGCTGGCGTGGAGCCGCTCGAACTCCTGACGCTCGCGCTGTTCGGCGAGCGTCCGCTGGTGCACGGCCCGCCCCAGGATGGTCTCGATCCGCTCGGAGTCGGTACGGTCCTGCCCCGCCGACCAGGCGACCAGCGCGGAGAAACGGTCCTCGATGGTGACCGGGGCGCCGACGGCCTCGTAGACCGCGTTCGCCAGGGCGAACAGCTCCGCGCCGCTGCCGGCCGAGCGCACGCGGGTCCTCGCGTGCTCGAGCAGCTGCTCACGGACGGTCGTCGCCACGTGCATCCAGGACGCGTCCCGGTTGACCTCGATGATCGCCGGCCTGTCGTCGGCCGACGGCGGTACCGGGGCCTTCACCGCCAGCACCTCCGCGCCGGCCTGCCGCATGGCCGCGGTCAGCTCGCGCAGTTCGGCCTCCGTGGTCACGCCGACCCCCAGCACCACGCACCCGGGTCCGAGCTGTGCCGGCGCTCCCGGGGCGTGGATGACGATGTCGGTGAGCGGCCCGCCGTTGCGGGTCCCCTCCTGGACCAGGCGCAGCAGCGCCGGGCCGATGTTGTCCACGAGCTGACGGACGGGCAGGTGGCCCCGGGCGCCGGACTCCCGCATGGTGCACTCCCGACTCGAAGGACTGTTGTGGGCGTCAAGTGTGGGAGAGCGGTATTGACGATGTCAACGATGATCCGGAGTGATCGTAGCGGGAGCATGGCGGGAGAGCGGGACGGACGAGTGGCACAAGGAGCGCGGATGGCAACGACGCAGACGCAGGCAGGCCGGGAACTGGAACTGCTGGGGCTGTTTCCGCCCGGGACCACCCGGGACGCGGACGGCGGACTGGTGATCGGCGGCGTACCGGCGGCCGAACTCGCCGAGTCCTACGGCACTCCCGCGCTGATCCTGCACGAGGCGTCGGTCCGCGCCCGCGCCCGCCGGTACGCCGACGGTCTGGCCGCGCGTTGGCCGAACTCCCGCGCCGTCTTCGCCTCCAAGGCCTTCCCCTGCACCGCCGTCATCCGGCTGCTCGCGGAGGAGGGCCTCGGTATCGACGTGGCCGGCGGCGGCGAGCTGGCCCTCGCCCTCGCCGCAGGCGCGGACCCGGCCGGCCTGGTCGTCCACGGCAATGCCAAGACCGAGGAGGAGTTGCGCCTCGCCGTCGAGGCCGGCGCCGGGACGGTCGTCGTCGACAACTTCGACGACATCGACCGGCTGGAGAAGATCCTCGCCGGTACCGCGGCGGAGCAGGGAGTGCTGGTCCGGGTCACCCCCGGCATCCGCCCCGACACCCACGAGGCCGTGTCCACCGGCCAGAACGGCTCCAAGTTCGGTCTGCCCCTGCCACAGGCCCGGGCGGCGATCGCGCGGCTGCGCGGCAGCGACCGGCTGCGGCTGGACGGCATCCACGTGCACGTCGGATCGCAGATCGTGGACCTCGCACCCTTCGCGCAGGCCGTCGAGGCGGTCGCCGAACTCGGCGAGTTCGCCGTCTACGACCTGGGTGGCGGCCTCGGCTCCCGCTACACCTACGCCGACCGACCACCGACGGTGGAGGCGTACCTCGACGCCGTCACCGACGCCGCCCGACGCCTGCTGCCCGCCGACGCCCGCATCCTCATCGAGCCGGGCCGCTCGATGGTCGCCGAGTCCGGCGTCTCGCTGTACCGGGTCGTCTCCGTCAAGCGCGGCGGAGGCCACACCTTCGTCGCCGTCGACGGCGGCATGGGCGACAACCTCGAAGTCTCCCTGTACCAGCAGCGCTTCGAGGCAGCCGTCGCCGACCGCCCGACCGGCGGGGGCGAGCTGTGCCGCCTGGTGGGCCGGCACTGCGAGTCCGGCGACACCCTCAGCGCCGGCGTCCCGCTGGCGGACCCGCGCGTCGGGGACCTGATCGCCGTGCCGGTCACCGGCGCCTACACCTATGCGCTGAGCAACAACTACAACGGCGCCCGCCGCCCGCCGGTGGTCTTCGTCCGCGACGGCGCCCACCGCCCCGTGGTGCGCCGCGAGACCTACGCCGACCTGATGCGCCGGGACCTGCCGTAGCGGCGCAGCCGGCGCCGCCATGGCAGGTGCGGCCATGTGCAGGTGGCGCGGTCGACGGCGGTGAGTGCAGGGATGAATGAGCCCAGGCCTCCTGGCCATGCGTCAACTCCCCTATGTCGTCAGCAGCAGCTGAACGGCTCCGAGAGCGCCGGACGGCGGAACCCATCTCCTCTTCGCAGCCCGCCGAGTCCCACTCCACTGACGTCTTCGCCCTGATACGCCTGTGGCCGATGAGCGAGAAGGGCAAAGACGTAGAGATCCTGGTCCTACGCCACCCACTCACCGTCCTGCAAGGGCAGGTCGGCCCGGCTTGCCCGCGGTCGCGCGGTCAGGTCAGATCAGGGCAGTGATCCAGTTCCAGTTCCCAGGAGCCTTGAACGCGTTGCCGAAGGGGTGGGCGGGGTTTCCGGTACCGGGGTAGAGCCAGAGGTTGCCGTGGCCGTCGCGGGCGAGCAGGTCGGGCCTGCCGTCGCCGGTCAGATCGCCCGACCCGATCAGGGCGGTGGCCCAGTTCCAGTTCCCAGGGACCTTGAACGCGTTGCCGAAGGGGTGGGCGGGGTTTCCGGTACCGGGGTAGAGCCAGAGGTTGCCGTGGCGGTCACGGGCGAGCAGGTCGGGCCTGCCGTCGCCGGTCAGATCGCCCGGCCCGATCAGGGCGGTGGCCCAGTTCCAGTTCCCAGGCAGCTTGACGGCCTTGCCCAGGGCGTGCGGGCCGGGCAGGCCGACCACGGGGTAGAGCCAGAGGTTGCCGTGGCTGTCACGGGCGAGCAGGTCGCCCCTGCCGTCGCCGGTCAGTGAGGCACTGCCGACCAGGGCCGTGACCCAGCGCCAGTTGCCGCTCTCGATGTACCAGGCGTACAGGTTGTGGGGGGACTCGTTACTCACCGGTTCGACCAGTTCGCCGGTGGCCCGGTTGATGGCGAAGACCATGGTCCCGGGCTGCTGGTCCGGAATGTCGGACGGCCCGACCGCGGTGAACATGCCGAAGGTCGACAGCAGAGAACCGTGTGCGGTCATCGGGGCGAACGGGTGGGTGGCGTTGCCCGTTCCGGGCATCAGCCAGGTGTTGCCCTTGCTGTCCATCACGTAGAGGTCGGCCTTGCCGTCCCCGGTGAAATCGTGCGGCGGAATGGTGGGGGTCACCCGCAGCGCCTGGTCGGAGGTGGCAAGCACGGTGCCGTCAGCGGCGTAGGTGGTGAAGGTCCCGTCCACCGTCCCGCGGTGCAGCAGGGTGTAACCGGCTGAGGCCGTGAACGTGACGGAGTCGTTCGACTGGTTCGGCTGGATGGTGAAGGACGGTACGGAAAGCGTGAGCGAGCCGTCCGCGTTCACCACCCAGGGGTCAGCCTGCCAGGGAGTGCTGGGAGAGCCGGATGCCGTGTAATGCGACCGCAGCTGCACCAGCTTGGCGAATTCGGCGGCGGTGTACCCGGCTGAGGTCAGCGACCGCGCGCCGATCGTGTAGGTCAACCGCGCGGCAGGGAAAGCGGTGGTGGTCGTGTTTTGGTACGCGATGTAGCACTCGGAGACGGGGTAGCCGCTGTCCGACGGGATGCTCTCCGGTGCACTGTCCGACCAGGTTGCCCAGCTCCCGCTGGGGGTGAGGCAGCCATCGTTCGCAACCGGCTGCACCTCGAACACCTGGAGGTGGGTCTGCAGACCACCCCCACCCTGCGCCAGTACTGTGCCGGTCGCGGCGTCCACCAGCTGCGCCGACACTTCGAACCCCAGCGCCATCGGGCCGGCGACGCTGAGCTGCAGGGTCGTGGTACCGGCGGCCACCGGTCCGGAATCGGCGGAACCAAGCTCGACGGCCTCCGAACCCGCCAACGGACCGGGGCCCACCGCGAGCGGGTTCCCCTGCGCGTCGGCGACCGCCAGGTCCACCCGCCCCGGCTCCCAGCTGTAGCCGTTGTCGAAGACCACCCGGACGAAGGCGTCGGTGGGCGGCGGTGAAGCGACGGTGACCTGCACGTCGACCGGTGTCCCGCCCTGGCTGACCCCCGCGCCGTTGCCGTTGCCCGGAGTGGTGACCGTGATCGCCGGACCGGTCGCGGCGGCGGCCGCCCCCGGCACAACGACCAGCCCCAGCGTCGGTACAAGGCTCAGCACGACCGCGGTACCTATGGCTCTGCGCGTGCGCGCGTGCATGACGACCCCCCGTTTGCCGCTCTCCGGCAGCTCTGACGATTGCCCGGCAAGCCGCCGACCAGCCACCATGGTTGCTCATCACCGTGCGCGAAGGAAATCTGGGCCCAGCGCAGGACCACGGCCACGTGCTGCGGCAGCTCAACCGAGCACCAGACGGCCAGTCCAGCAACGATGAGGAACCTCGCCATTGTCCCTGGACCCGGCTCACGGACTCGCTGCGGTTCCGAGCGGTGCGCTGGCGCCTGCGATCCAGGCGGTCATGGCCGCGGTGCGTTCTTGGATCACCTGCTCCGGTTGATTGTTGAGGACTGTGAAGGCGATCTGCTGTATGCCTGCGGTGAGGTCGTGAACCCTGGCGCGGTGGAACGTGTCCGCTCCACGGCGGCGGCGACCTTGTCCCATCCGTGCCAGGCCAGGGCTGCCGCGTCGACGGCCGGGTCATGCGGCTGGGCCAGGTCCCAGTCCAGGACGCCGAGCAAGCGACCGTTCGGCCCAGCAGTCACCGCCGGCGTATTCGTGCGGTCGGGCCTGCAGATCCGCAACGGCGGTACGGTCGCCCACTGTCAGGACGTCCGTCAACGGAACCGGAACAGCGAACGGTAGCCCCAGGGCGGCAAGTTCATGCAGCAGCCTGGTCCGGCGAGGCAGCAGGGCGCTTGCGGAAGCGGTCCGAGCGATTCGTACGACGGATGTCCCGGGCAGCAGGACGACATCGTGCGAACCCCTCGTGCGAACCCAGCCGCAGAAGCTGCTCTCCTCAGGCCACTGCGCCCCGGTCGGCCACGTACCGAAATCACCTCACCGTGTCAGGCTTTGTGAATGCGGCATGAAGCAGACGATTGAGCTTCTGGTCGAGACTGCGGGTGAGCGATGGATAGGCGTGCTTTCCCGGGTGCCTGTGCTCGATCACCCTGCGAAAGTCCCGGCCGAAGACCGGAGCAGCAGCCTGGAACACATCTGCTTCTCTCTCGCCCAGCGTCTGAAGCACGGGAACATCGATGAGCCGGGTCTTCTCGAATATCCCGGCCCGCTCATGGGCGGGTGACCGCCATCCGGACATTGCGATGAAGAATTTTACGTCACCCAGCCCCACATCATGCCTCAGAGCCTGGCAGTGGAGAGCCGCAGAGGCGATCGCAGCACCTTCGCCGAATCCGGCGACACCGACGAACGGTCCATGATCCTCTGCAATCGACCCGAGGTACGGAAGGACCGAGTGCAAGGGCCCCTGGGAATCAGCGATCTCCGCACCGACGGGAACACCGTGGTGTTCGTTCCACAGATCCGAAAAACCCGCTCTCCACTCCCGATAGACACCCGCGACGTCGTAGAGCCCCTCCTCGGCCAAGGAGTCCAGGCCGTGGATTTCGAGCTGCTCCGCACCGGCAAGTGCCGGCATCGCGTAGGGCGCATCGGGGATGACAAACTCAAGATCTTCGCGCCTGGTCCAACCAGCCCTTTTCAGCATGGCCCGTGAAAGGCGACCGTCGGTCCCCCGGTCCGCCAGGAACAGCACCCTGTGTCGTCGCGGCACAAAGATGCTCATCGAGCCGAAGTCGTCGCGCTTGACACGTCGCTCAACGGGAGACGCGGGATCCCGTCGGTGAAGCAGCGACACGGTCGGGGACATCACACTCCAAAGCCCCTCCCCTTCATCCGCCGATCCGCCCATCAACGCGGAGTACGCCCGCCACTCCGCTTCCCTCTCTTTTTGAAAGCGGTCGAACGGGCAGAGCTCGGCGGTTCGCGTAGCGACATTTTTCTTCGCCCGCTCGATGAAGTCCCACAACTCCACGAGCAACCGCTCGGAGGACGACCTCTCCGAATTTTCGACAGCAATTCTGCCGAACAACGCCTCCAGCTCGGCGGGGTTGTCCCGAAAATGTAGATACGCTTCGGCGAAGGCCTGCAGGAAGAAAACGTAACTTGAGCAGAGCAGGGATTTTGCCTTTTTCGGGATCTGTGCGCCGTCATTGTAGGTGAAAAGATTGGGGTCCCCGTCGACCCAGAACCCTTCGACGCGGCTGCCCTCGCCGAAAATATTCGAAACGACGCTCCGGTCGGTGTGCGATCCCAGGCATTTGACCAGCACATCGGCACTCACCTCCGTTCCGCTCTCGGTGAGGACCGAACGGGCCGAAACAGAGGAAATTTCGCTCTCTATGACGGTGACCTTCCCGAGCGCCTGCGCCAGGAAATAGACGTCCGAGGCCGCCGGAACCGTCGACTGGTCCAGCACGAAACTTCCGTCTACTTCCTGGGAGAGCGAGGGGAGGGACTCTATGTCTATACCGCAAAGGTCATAGAACGGACGCATGATGTCGACGACATCGTTGAGCGGCGTCGCTCCCTCGGTTGAGTTGATCACCCAGTTGCAGAGGGTGGACACGACCAGGTTTCGGCGCCGACAAATGATCGTCACGTGTCGCGCACTGTTCTCCAGGGCGGTTCGCATGTTCTCCAAGGCGAAGGCACCGTGTCCGACGATCACTACCGATGCGTCCTTGAACTTTTCCGGCGGCGTGTCATCGGCAACCCCCAGCCCGACATGCCCCGCAAAGAGGTGCTCGTCACGAAATCGATGCTGCACGGGCCGGTGGAGCCCGCCCGTCAGTGCCGCGACACCCGAGACCCGGACCGACTTGGCAACGCCTCCCTGAAGGTATACGGCCTCGTATTCCCGCTCCCCGACCTTCCTGACGGAAACCACTTCACAGTTGAAGCGGATCGGCTCCTTCAGATCGGACGACACGGCGTGCGACTGCTGCAGGACCTCGTCCCTGCCCGGGAACACAGCTCGCCAACGATGGTCGCCATGCACTACGGGCGACGCACTGTCGAAACTGTATGCCGGGGAATCAATCTGCACTCGGGAATCCGCGTTGGCGAGTGAGCTCCACACGCCGCCGACGCGGTCCCGCTTCTCCAGGACCAGTGCTGGAACACTGAGCTTCTCAAGTCGTCGAGCGAAGCCGATACCGCCCAGGCCCGCCCCTATGACCAGGACCGGCAGACGCGGAGACGCGGGCAACTGCGAAGCAGCGGGCATCTGCGACACCGGCTGCTGCCGGCTGGAGGCGCCCTCGACCGATCGATTCCGCACCTGCTCGAGGACATCCGGTAGCGGTAACGGCGAACTGCTCGCCCGCCGGGTGGTGAAGCGTGAAACGAAACGGTTGCCCGGCGACAGCGTGTCCCAGTCCACGGAGGAAACACAGACTGCTCCCCGCTCGGGCCCGGCGAGCAACCTGTTCAGGGCCGTGGTTCCCAGATCGTGGTCGATCGCCCCGAACCCCGAGGTCCTCGCCCGTTCGACCGCGTTGCGACCCACCGCAATGCCGGCATCGGACCACGCGCCCCACTGGATCGAGAGCACGGGCTCACCCCGCAGCGACCACGAGTCGGCCCACGCGTCCAACGTCGCGTTCGCCGCGGCAGAGCTCGCCTGACCGGGGGCCCCGAAGATCGAAGCGGCCGAGGAGAACACCACCAGAAAGTCCGGCGGAGCGAAGACCTCCCGAAGATTCGTCGCGCCGCCGACCTTGACGCCATAGGCCTGCTTCAGCTCCGGCTCCGACTGACGTGCCTCACCGTCGGCCGGGACACCCTCAGCATGAACCACCCCGGCCACCGTCGGCATACCGGCCTGCGCCATGGCGTCCTTGGTCCGACGAACACTCCGCAGATCACTCACATCACACGTCAGACACTCGACCCGAGCAGATCGACGCAACTCCGCGACCTTGGACGGCACATCGGATCCCGCACGCGTCGACCGGGACAGCAGCACCACGTGCCGCGCTCCCCGATCCACCAGGAACTCCGCCGCTACCAGACCCGGAGCACCCAATCCGCCGCTCACTACATACGTCGCATCCGGAAGAGCGGTGAAGTCCTCGTCGCCGAGGACCTGTCGTCGCAGTCTCGGCACCTTGAGTACGCCGGTTGCGGTGAACCGGTAGTCCTCCTTCAGACGGTCGCTCCGACTCAGAGTCAACGCTCGTGAAAGCTGCTCCCTCGAGGCCTCGATGCAGTGAACCGCCCGGTCGGACCGCTCCGACCGGGCAGTCCGGCCGAGCCCCCACAGCCCCGCGTCGTCGACCGCACCCGGCACCGGCAGGAAGACGACCCTGCTCGGGGACGAGAGTGCTCCCTCCGGACAGGCCTGCAGAACTCGAAGCCCCAACAACACATCAGCCTCTCGCCCGTCGCTCAGAACCGCGAGGCATCCCCAGGCACGCTCAGCGAGCACATCGCCGAGCGAGTCCGAGGCGCGGACGACGCGGCTGACCCACCCGTCCGGCAGATCGACACCGACCTCCGAACCGGCCAGCAGGAGATGCGGACCCGGCAACGAAACCCCTGAGGACCCCTCCGCCTCAACCCATACCGTCGAGTAGAAACAGTCAGAATAAGACGCCCCACTGATCATGCCGACACTCCCTGTTCGCATACCTGTTGGCGGAGGTTTCCGGGATCGCTCTGCGGTGTCCTCCGGGATCAGCCGCCGGAAGCCTCGCTCTTCCCGAGATCCCGGAATTTCTTGGTCGCAATGTTCAGGCAGAGGGACGGCGACAACCTGAAGAGCCACCAGAACAGCTTCCAAAAGGCGGGGACCACGATGATTCCCTTGTTCCGGGCGACCGCGTCGAGCGACTTCTTGACGAATTCCTCCGGTGAGATCGGTTTCTGCTCCTCCCACATGTCCCGTGTCATCTCACTGGTCACACCCTCGACGCTGCGGCCGTACATGCCCCCCTCGATCAGCGGGGTCCGGATGACCCCCGGGCACAGCACGCTCACGCGTACTCCGAGTTGGGCCGCCTCGATGCGCAGATTGTGCGAGAGCCCGACCACGGCGTGCTTGGTGGTGACATACGAGGTCGTCCCCGCGCTCGGGACCAGGCCTGCCAGAGAGGCGGTGTTCACGATGTGGCCGAAACCCTGGTCGATCATGAGGTTGTAGACGGACTGAACGCCGTTGACGCAACCGATGACGTTGACGTCGACCATGCGCCGCCAGTCCTCGATGCGATAGTGCCGGGCGCCCGCACCCATGCCGTGGCTGATGCCGGCGTTGTTGAACAGGTAGTCCAGACGTCCGGTCCGCGCGACGGTGTCCTTGACGAGCTGTTCGAACTTCGTGTAGTCGGTGACGTCCAGCCAGGCCGCGGTCGCCTTCCCGCCGGCCGCCCGAAGAGCGGCGGCCGCCTCTTCGGCCTGCTCTATCTGCAGGTCGGCCAGTACGACCTCACAACCTCGGGCGACGAGTTCCTCGGCCAGCGCACGACCGATTCCGGACGCCGCGCCCGTGATGATCGCGGTGGCGTCCCGATAGATCCTGATGGCACTCGGTGTCGACATGAACGGATGTCCCTCCTGGATTCCGGCTTGTCCTCAGCCACGTAGCGAGGCTGTCTGCGCCTGGAACTCGCGGAGTGAGTCCAGGTCCTGTCCGAAACGATTGACGGTGTGCACCTGCGTGGAGCCGCTGCCCGACGGCAGGATGTACTTCACGAACGTGGCGAGTGTCGCGCTCGGCCCGAGGTCGACGAAGGTCGCGTCGCCGACGGCGCTCAGCTTCTCGATGGTCTGCGCGAAATCCACCGGACTCCTCATGGCGTCCCAGATGCCGTCGGCCGTCACGGCGACGACCCGGTCCGTCGACGCGGACGAGACGATCGGGATTCGCGGCGGGGCGAAGCTCGCGGCGCCGAGGATGCCGCGCACCTGTTCCTCGACAGGGTCGATGAGTTCGGTATGCACGCCGTAGTTGACCGGGAGCCGCTGGCACACGACGCCCTCGCGGGCCAGGGAGTGCTCGAGCCGCGCCACCGCCTCGACCCGACCGCTGACCACGAAGTTGCCGCCGAAATTGCGCCCCGTCACCCAGCAGTCGGAGAACAACCCGGCATGGCTGCGCAGGAGTTCCGCGGAACCGAGGACGGCCAGCATCCCCGACAGCGGGGTCCGCTCCGCCAGCGCCCGCGCGAACTCCACGGCGAAGGAGATCCCGAACTCCAGCGGGACCACCTCCGCGACCACGGCCGCGGTGATCTCCCCCAGGCTGTATCCCACCAGGACGTCGGGCCGGTAGCCCATTTCCTGTACCACCCGGGTGAGGCTGTACTCCACACACAGCAGCGCCGCGTTGGAGTCCGCCAGCGAGTCGAACGGATCGCTCTTGGTGCGGTCCGGGTCGAAGATCGTATCCAGCACCGATTTGCCGAGAACGGGGAAGGCGACGTCGTCGCAGTGCTCCAGCCACAGCCGGTAACGCGGGTGCCGCTCGTAGAGTTCGCGGGTCATGTGGAAGTACTGGGAGCCCTGGCCCGAGTACATGAACACGGTCGGTCTCGTCATAGCCTCTGCTTTCGTCACCATTTTTCGAGGCAGATCGCCGAGCTGATCCCGCCGAAGCCCATGCTCAGGCTGACCGCCGTACGGAACGCGTAGTCCTCCGCCTTCTCACGCACCCAGGGGAACGTCCCGTCCAGCGGGTCGACCAGGTTGCGGGTGGGGTGCAGCTTCTGCTCCCTCATCTGCAGGAGCGTGGCCACGATCTCCACTGCCCCCGCCGCGGCGAGCCCGTGGCCGGTGATCGACTTGGTCGCGTTGATCCGGGCGTGGGTGAGCCCGCAGCGCGCGAGCGCCTGCAGTTCGACCGCGTCCCCGGTGGGCGATCCGGTGCCGTGCGGGTTGACGTAGTCGACGGCGGACGCGGACAGGCCGGCCTCCCGCAGCGCGGCCTCGACGACGGCCACCTCCCCCTCCAGTGAGGGATGGGGGTTGCGGGTACCGTCCATCGCCGTGCCACCGCCGCGGAAGCGCGCATACGGCGTCGGATGCCTGCGCCCGTCCGCCCGCTCGACGACCACCGCGGCGCATGCCTCGCCGAAGATGAAACCGTCATGGTTCCGGTCGAAGGGACGACAGGCCGCGGCCGGGTCGTCGGCCCAGCGGTGCGAGCCCATGGCGCCCATGGCCTGGAACGCCAGACATTCCCAGTACGACAGGTCCATGAGCGCGCCCAGGGCGACGCAGACGTCGACCTGGCCGGACTGCACCGCCCGCACGGCTTGGAGCACCGCAAGCAGGCCGCTGGCCGAGGCCCCGCCGAGCGTGTGGGCGAACCCCCGGATCGGGAACTGCTCGGTGCAGAACCCGCACAGGTCCGAATCCATGAAGCCCATGCCGTACGTCGGACGCACGAACTCGGGGCCGTCTGCGTAGCGGGCGTGCAGCAGCGTCAACTCGCGCTGCTGGACGTTGGATCCACCGATCACCAGGCCGATCCGGGACGGATCGGCATCATCCAGCCCGGCCTCGTGCCATGCCTCGTCCAATGTGGCCAGGGCCGCTCTGGCCGAGAGCGACGCGGTGCGCACGGTGCGTGCGGCGATGCTCCCGGGCACAGCCGGCTCGCCCATCTCGGCGCCCAGGAAGACCGTGGTTCCGCCGTCGGGGCGGGCCGGTGGGCGTCGGCCCGGACGCTGCAGGAACCCGAAGGCATGGCGACCGTCGAGGAGCGCTGCGATGAAGTCGTCTTTGCCCTGTCCTACCGCGGTGGTGACACCCAGGCCCGTGACGACGACATCGCGGGCGTCAGAGTGCGGACTTGCCATGGATGAGATCCGCCAGTTCGCCGATGTTCTTCGCATCCGCCAGCTCGACCAGGGGTATGCGTACGGACAGCGACTCCAGGGTCATCATGATGATCTCCGCCCGGTCGATGGAGTTGGCTCCCAGGCCGCGCAGCGAATCAGAGGGGTCAAAACGGTGGTCGTCGAGTTCGGGTATCACCTCGCGGATGTGCTCCACGATCAGATCGAAGACGTGTTGGTCCGGCATGCGGTCAGCCTCCTGTGTAGTGGGACGTGATGAGGGCCCGGACCTCGGGCTGGTGGAAGGTCTTCTCGTGCATGGCCACCTCGCGCGCGATGTAGTGCGGGAGTTCGGCGCGGAGTTCGGCCACGAGATGACTCTTGAGCGTGACCAGGGAGATCCTGGGTTTCTCGGCGAGGGTCTCGGCCAGTTCGACGGCGTGGCGCAGAACCTCGGCGCGCGGCAGGACCGGGAAGGGCACCCCTCGTTCCTTCAGCTCGTGGCCGTAGTAGGTCTTCGCCGAGAGCAACATCTCCCCGGCCAGGCTGAAGCCGAGCTTCCTGGGCAGGACCAGGGTCGCCCCCATACCGGGAGTGAACCCGTACTTCATGAAGTTCGTGGTGTAGATGCTCTCCTGACTGAGGATCACGAAGTCGGCGAACATGCCCATGGCGAAGCCACCGCCGATGCCGTGGCCCTGCATCGCGGCGATGACGGGAACGGGGCAGTCCAACGCCAGGCCGTAGATGTCGGCATCGGTGAAACTGATACGCCGCTCCTGGATCAGCAGCAGGCTTTCCTGGGTTCCGCCACTGGCGAAGTAGTTGCCGTAGCCGGTGAGAACGACCGCCTTGCACCGGTCGTTCGCCCCGACCCGCGCGAAGGCGTCCTGCAGGCCGGTGATGAGCTGATCGGAGAAGGTGTTCTTGTGGACCTGGTCCTGCATCGTGATCTGGACGATGGAAGAGGTGATCTCCCGGTATTCCACGGGTGGGCTCTGCATTCCTATTCTCCTTCCCAGGGGAACTGCCCGGTGCCCACGTAGCGCTCGATCTTGCGCAGGTTCTCCTCGTCGGAGAACACCTCCCGGTTGGCTGCCAGGGCCTTGTCCCGGGAGGGGAGCAGAATGTCGTCGAGGTCGCGCAGGTATCTCTTGTAGCGGGTCACTCCCGTCTTGGGCAGATAACGCAGCCGTAGGATGTGTCGGCGCAGCAGGTTCTCGCTGTTGTCCGCACTGGCGTCGACGAGTTGCCAGTTCACGGCCTGCTCGGCGGTGAACGGCTGGGTCGTCAGTGTGATGAAGTTGGACTTGGCCGGCCCGACCTTCCTGATCAGGAAGGGCAGGACACAGGCCGGCATCAGCCCGAAGAGCAGCTCGGACAGGCTGAACATGACCGTGTCCGCGCACACCACGATGTCGCACGCGGCGACGAACCCCACTCCCCCGGCGTTCACCTTGCCGCGCACGTGCGCCACGGAGACGAACGATCCGAAAGCGAGCGAGAGCCACAGATCGTACAGGGCCGCCGCAGGCGATCCCTCGGCCCCGCCGTCCCCGTCCCTCGCGGCGATCTCCCCGAAGTCGGCGCCCCAGCAGAACACCTCGGGCAGGCCTTCCAGGACGAGGATCTTGGCGTGCTCCTCGGAGAAGCGCACCACGTCGGCGCACTCCTCGACCAGGCGGGAGTTGATGGTGTTGCCCGCCTCCGGCCGGTGCAGTTGGAGGAAGCAGATCTCGTTCTCGAAGCGAACCTTGATGGTCTCGTATCCCGCCGGGTTCAGGACACCCACTGGTACTCCCGGTGGAACTCGTCGATCCGCTTCAGGAACAGGAGTTCCCGGCCGAGCGCGGTCCGGGCCTGCGGAACGATACCGGTGTTCAGCAGCGCGTTCCGGGTGCCGAATTTCACGGCGTGATTGGCCTGCAGCAGCGAGTCGTACTCCGGCATCGTCAACTCGTACCGGCTGCTGAGGTGCTTCTCGATGCCGAGACCGCGCAGGCGGTCCTGGCTCTCCTGGCGGGAAACGCCGCTGAAGAACTCGGAGCAGCAGCCGGAGCCGTACGAGAAGACGCCTATGCGCTGGGGGCTGGAGAGGTCCGCGTTGTCGATGGTGCTGGCCAGCGACAGCATCGTGGTCGCACCCATGACGTTCCCGACGCGCTGGCAGTACGTCAGGCCCGGGTGCATGCGCCGCTGGAAGTCCTCCTCGATGACCGCCGGACGCGCCTTGGCGACCTTGCGCATCAGATTGCGGTGCGCGCCCTTGATCATTCCGCCGAAGGGCGTGTGGAACGCGAGGTAACCGAAGGTCGAGACGAAGTCCACCTCACCGACCCGCCGTTGGTACTCGCGGAAGGAGTTCTCGCAGCAGTCGAGGTAGGACAGCAGGGACAGGTCCGCGTTGCCCGCTTCGCTGTCGGGCAGGGGACGGCAGGTGTCCATCACCTCGTAGCCGTGGTAGCCGCTCGCACCGACATCGATCTGGAAGACGTGCGGGGTGTCGCTGACGATCATCGCCACAGCGCCGGCACCGCCGCTCGGCTCGGCGAAGGACCAGTCCTCGGAGAGCGCGTCGCCACCGTCCGCCACCATGAACCGCGTGATGTCGGTGGCGATGACCAGTGCCTTCGCGCCCGGTGATGTCCCCGACAGGATGAAGTTCGCCGCTGTCTGCAGCGCCGCGACACCCGAGTAGCACGCGTTCTTGATCTCGAAGAGCCGGCAGTTCCGGTTCAGCCCGAGCAGGTCGTGGAAGTACGTGCTCATCGACTTGCCGAAGTCGAACGCCGACTCGGTCGCGGTGATGACCAGCTCGATGGAGTCCCGCTCCTCGGGCGACAGGGCGTCGATCAGGGGTTTGGCCGCGTTGACACCGAACGTCACCGGATCCTCATAGGGCAGCGCGACGGTCTTCTCCTTCATGAGGAGGTTGGCGAACCTCGCGGTGTCGAGCCCACGATGGGTCGCCAGCTTCTCCACGTCGAGATAGCAGGTGCCGGCGAAGATGTTGAGTGCTTCGATTCCAACGGTCGTCATCAGTTCTTCCCCTGTGGCTTGCGGTTCGGTTCGGTCCGGTTCACCGTGCAGCGGGGACCGGCTCCAGTTCCTGGAGATCGAAATATCCTCGATAACCGTGCATGTAGACGGCTGCGCGGTGCCCAAAGAGAACGGTCGCCGCGGTGGCGGTCTCAAGGTTCCCGTAGTCGCCGGTGGTGGACCGGAACCGAGCGCCGATCGCATACCGCTCGTTCCACCCGCGGACCATTTCTCCGGCACTCTCGGTCGACTTCTGCACGGCCCGGACCGGAGTGTCCTTCACCTTCGGGAGTTCGCGGAGGATCTTTTTCAGCAATTTGGTCAGAACCGTGCCGTGGCCGATCTCCTCGAATTCCATTCCGGAATATCCGAGGAGGTGCTCCACCGTGTCGGACCAGCGCACGGCATGGACCATCTGCTTCGTCAGACTCTCTCTGACGAGGTGGTCCTCGTAGACCCTCGCGGTCACATTGGAGATCACCGGTATGCGCGGCTTCGAGAAGGATATCCCGGCCAGGAACTCGCCGAACTCCACGCGGGCCGACTCCATGTATCGGGAGTGAAAGGCCCCGCTCGTCCGCAACGGCATGAACAGGTGCTTCCCGGTCTGGAACAGCGGCATCGCGGCCTTGATGTCCTCGGCCCGGCCAGAAATCACGATCTGCGACGGCGTGTTGAAGTTCGCCAGATCGACGGAGTCGAGCCCGTTCTCTGCGAGAACGGTCCGGACCTCCTTCTCCGAGGCGTTCAGCACGGCAGCCATCCCGCCGCCCGAAGCCCGGCCCATCAGCTCTCCTCGCTTGCGCACCAGCCGCAGGCCGGTGTCGAAGTCGAAGACCTCGGCCGCCAGCAACGCGTTGTACTCACCAAGGCTGTGACCTGCTAAGAAGTCCGGAACCAGCCCGGTCTCGCGCAGCTTCCGGTAGTAGGACAGGGCGTTGACGACATACATCGCGGGCTGCGTGTACTGCGTCTGGTCGAGCAGGCCCTCCGGGTCCTCCAGGCAGAGGTCCTTGATGGAGTAGCCGAGGATCGAGTCGGCCGAGCGGGTGAGATCCTCGAATTCGTCGAAAAGGGAAGCACCCATTCCCTTCTGCTGCGCCCCCTGCCCGGGGAAGACGTAAGTCCGCATGGGTAATCCTTTCTCGTCATCTTCCTGATCTGGTCGCAACGACCGCGAGCGCGTGTCGTCTGCATCATGTCAGAAAATCTACGCCAATGCCTGCCGATAGTCCGAAAGAATCGAGGATGCCTCGCGCATCAGCGCCAACGCCATCCGGTCCGGATGCCGATTTCTCCAGCTCTCCCACGGAGCGCCCCGGGCCCATTGATTGAAAGCCCCCAGGGCGGGCCCGGTGTGAATCTGGACATTGGCCCGATCGTACTCGCTGTCCACGAACGACAGTCGACTGCTGTAGCCGTAGTACCAGCGGAAGATCAGCGCCATCCGCCGCTTCGGGCTGCGCTCGGCCCGCTCGATCTCCGACTCCCGGCCCGTCTTCCGCAGATGCTCGCAGGTTTCCCGCCAGACCTCGTCGACACTCTTCTTGAAGTAGGCGTCCTGGATCTGCCGGCGAATCCCCTGCGGGATCTCCTCCCACGAGTCGTAGCTCTGGTACAGCGCATGGAGCCGGTTCGCCCGGGCGGGAAACAGCCCGCCCTTCTTCAGCACCTGGACCTGGGCGCCGATCTCGAACATGTCGCCCGCCGGACAGTAGTCGGTGTCCTGGACGTCGATGGTCTGCAGCCGGTCCTTCACCACGTCACTGATGCCGGCCTCGACCGTGCACTGGTTGATGGAACCGGTCATGACGTAGTCGGCTCCCAGGGCGAAGGCGGCGGCGACGGCGTGCGGCGTCCCGATCCCCCCGGCCAGCCCCAGCCGGATCTTCTCGCCGTAGCCGAACTCCCGCGTCGTGTGCAGACGCAGGCTCTGCATCGACGGCAGCAGCACGGTGGACACGCCCCGGTCGGTGTGGCCCCCCGAGTCCGCTTCGACGGTGAGGTCCTGCGCCACCGGCACGCCCCGGGCCAGTGCGGCCTGCTCGCGGGTGACCCGGCCCTCGGCCACCAGCTGCGCGACGATGTCCTGCGGCGCGGGCTGCATGAACTCGCGGGCCACCTCGGGCCGCGAGACCTTGGCGACGATCCGCGTGTCCCGGGCGACCCCGCCTCCCGGCCGGGCCCGCAGGCCCGACAGATGGAACTGGACCAGGGCCGGGGTGACCTTGATGAAGGCCGATGCCTCGATGACGCGCACACCGTGAGCGAGCAGCATGTCGACGTTGGCCGTCTCCCGTGCCGGGTACTGGAGGTCGCACAGGAGATTGACGCCGAAGGGCTGGTGCGGCGCCAGCTGCCGCCGGATATGGGCGATATCGTCCGTCACCCGCTCGGGGCTCAGGCCGGCGGCGCCCAGGAAGCCCATGAAGCCGGCCCGCCCCATGGCGACCACCAACTCCTTCGAGGCGATACCGCGGTACATCGACCCCGACAGATAGGCGTAGTCGACGCCGAAGTCCCTGCGGAAGGACGCGCAGCCGAGCCGCCCTGCCCTGTCCTCCCCGCGTTCTCCTCCCGCGTTCACTTCCGGTCCTGCACCTTCTGGTGGCGGGTGACCCAGGCCTTCGCCACCGGGAGCCGCTTGTCCCGCCTGCCTGAGTAGAGCAGCTTGCAGAAGGACCGCACGGTGGTGAGCGCCGCTGGGTCGCCGAGCATCACGAAGTGGTTCGCCGAGTCCACGTCGACCTGGTGGAAGTTCGGCAGCTGCCGCTGCCACTCGGTCCAGTACACGGCGTGGTCCAGGACCGCGCCGTCCTCCTGCGTCGAGAACAGGGGCTCCAGTTCGCCGTAGAACAGGCCGCTCCGGTTGCGGAAGTAGAAGCAGGTGACCGACTCCGGCCGGGGAAGCGGCGCGATGTCGTAGTCCAGTAGTCCGTAGGCTTCCTGGACCCGCAGATTGCGCAGCACCCGGGTGCGCAGCAGCCGGGTGTCCCCTTTCAGGCCGCGCTTTCGCGCCAGCGTGAGCATCTGGTCGAGGAGGTCGTCCTCGTCCTGGTCCCAGTCGACTTCGCGGCTGGGCACCAGCGTGGCGGCGAAATCCTTCGGAGCCGGCTTGGACGCGGCGAACAATAGGGCGTTGACCTGCTGCAACAACATGTCGGTGCGCGACATGGTGACATCCCCCACGCTGTCGTCGTAGGTGTCCACCATGACGATGCTCTCGACCGTCTCGCCCAGCTCCTGGAGCCGCCGCGTCACCTCGTAGGCCAGCAGGCCGCCGAACGAATAGCCGCCCAGGTCGTAGGGCCCCTCGGGCTGGACCGTGCGGATGATCTGCGCATAGTGCACCGCCAGAGCCGAGATCCCGTGCAACGGTTCGCTGTTGGTCATCCAGCCGCGGGCCTGGATTCCGTAGAACGGACGCTCGATGCTGTCGGTGATCGGGGCGTAGACCTCCACCCCGCCGAGCCCGCCGTGGAACCAGAAGACCGGTCGGCCCTCGCGTACGGCATTGAGGTGGACGACCTCCGGGATGCGCACCGGGGCGGCGGGCACCGGCCCGGCGCCGGCGGATGCGACAAGCTCGGACCCGAAGCGCCGCACCAGGTCCCGGGTCGACCGGCACTCGCTCAGCGCGGCGAGATCGGCCGTGGGGTCGATCTCGGCCTGCAGCACCTGCAGCAGCTGCGTGGCGTGGATCGAGCTGAAGCCGAAGTCCTCCAGCGGCGTCGCGGGGTCGAGTTCCTCCGTCCGCACCCCCAGCAACTCGGCGACGACGACCGTGATCCGGTCCGCTGCTCCGGCGACAGGAGCAGCAGCCGGAGCAGCAGCCGCCGGAGCAGCGATCGCGGTCGTGGCATCCCCTCCCGGGGGCAGGGGCACCCAGTACCGCTTCCGGTCGAAGGGGTAAGCCGGCAGCGACCGGAGCATCCGCGGGGTCCGGTCGCCGCGCGGCACCGACCCCCAGGGGACGTTCCCGCCCCGCGCCCACAACAGTGCCAGCTTCTCAAGGTGGTTCTCGGCCAGCAGCTCGCGGACCAGCGCGTCCCCGGCCCGTCCGGTCAGCAGCAGGTCGAGATCCGAGTCGTCCCGCCCGGCGTTGCCGGTGAACAGCGGCACGGGGGCGGTCTCCTCGGAACCGTCGAGGTAGTGGGCGAGGCCCGCGACGAGTTCCTTGGGGTTCCCCGCCACCAGCGCCAGCCGGGAGTCCATCGCCTCGCGCCCGCGCTGCAGCGTGTGGGCGAGGTCTGCCAGGGACAGATCCGCCTGCGCGAGCACGAACTCCGTCAGCCCGCTCGCTAACGCTTTCAGCCGGTCCTCGGTGCGGGCGGAGAGGACCACGATCTGCGGCGTGTTCTGCGGCATCCGTTCGGCGGCCTCGGCCACCGGCTCCCCCACGTACTCCTCCACCACCAGATGGGCGTTGGAACCGCCCGCTCCGAAGGAGTTGATGGTCGCCCGTAGCGGGTACTCCCGCTCCTGGCCGTCGAGGTTCACGACGGGCCGTCGCCACGGCTCCGCCTCCTGCGGCAGATAGAACGCGGTGCCTGCGAGCTCCACTCCCGGGTTGAGCCGCCCGCGCCCGACGAACGGGACGAGTCGGCGGTGCCCGAGCTGCAGGACGACCTTGGTCAGCTGGGCTATGCCCGAGGCCGCCTCAAGGTTGCCCAGCGTGGACTTGACCGTGCCGACGGCACAGAACTGCTCGTCCCGGGTGTGCTCGCCGAAGGAGTCGCGCAGCGCCGCGAACTCGATGGCGTCGCCCATCTGGGAACCGTTGGCCGACACCTCGGCGTAGCTGATCGTGCGCGGGTGGACGCCCGCTCGCTCCAGGTTCTCCTCGATCAGCCGCTCCTGCCGCTCCGGGCTGGGCACCATGGGGCCGCTGGTGCGGCCCTTGTGGTTGGTCGCGCTCGACCGGATCACGGCGAGGATCTCGTCCCCGTCGTCGACGGCCTTGGACAGCGGTTTCAGCAGCACCGCGCCGACGCCCTCCGCGGGGATGAAGCCGTCCCCGTCGAGGAGGGCCCTGCTGTCGGAGTCGCTGCCGGTCAGGCCGGTCAGGCTCAGCCCCAGGTACTTCTTGGGGTGCAGGGAGAGGTTGACGCCACCGGCGATCATCATGTCGCAGCCGCCCCGGCGCAGTTCCTCGCACGCCATGTGGACAGCGACCAGCGACGAGGAACAGGTGGTGTCGATCGCAAGGCTCGGCCCCTGCAGGTCGAAGAAGTGCGACACCCGGTTGGCGATGGCGCTGTAGCTCAGCACCGAGGTGATGGACTCGTGCACGATGTCGGACGCCAGCAGCTGGTACTGCTGGTACATCGCGCCGACGTAGACGCCGACCCGGCTCCCGTGCACGTCGCGCAGCCGGTCCCGGGGGTAGCCGGAGCTCTCCAGCAGGGTCCAGACGCACTCCAGGAACAGGCGCGTCTGCGGATCCATGATCGCGGCCTCGCGCGGTGAGACGTTGAAGAACAGTGCGTCGAAATCGGCTACCCCGTCGAGGAATCCGCCCCACTTGGTGGGGGTGCTTCCGGGCCGGTTCCGGTCGGGGTCGTAGTAGCGGCTGTGCTCCCAGCGGTCCCGGGGCACCTCCGTCACGCAGTCCGTTCCGGCGACCAGGTTCTCCCAGAACCCGTCCAGGTCCTTCGCGCCGGGATAGCGGCCGGCGAGTCCGATCACGGCGATCGCACCCTCGCGGCTCGTGGGCCGCACCGGCCCGGCCGGTGTCGGTGCCCCGGCCGGCACCCCGGTCGGTGCCGCCGGCCGTGTGTCGGCGGCCCTGGCGGTGACCCGGTCTTCGGCCTCGGGTACGGCCGACCGTTCGGGCTCGCCGTGGATGCCGACGACTGCCCGTACCGCGTCCGGGTGGGCGCGGAGGAAGTAGCCGCTCAGCTCGTCGAGGTTCCGGTACTCGAAGAACAGCGTCTTCGACAGCGAGCCGAAATCAGCCTCCAGCCGGTTGGTGACCGAGAGCGCCAGCACCGAGTCGATGCCGAACCGCTCGAAGGGTGCCGCCGGGTCGATCCGGTGGCCGGGCACCTGGATCACCTCGCTCAACGTCCTCCGGAGGTGCGCGACCAAGGCGGCGGACGCCGCGTCGGCCTCGACTCCCTTCGCCGGCCTGGGCGCCTCCGGCGCCGCGGGCCCGCCCAGCACGGTGCGCCTGATCCGGTCGGCGTCGCCCGCCACGACCAGGACCTGGCTGAGCGGCGCCTCCAGCGCGGCGTACAGCGCCCCCATGCCCGCGGTGGTCGGCATGGGTGCCATGCCCAGCCGCTCGTTCATCATCGCCTGGGTACCGGGGTCCATCCGCATCCCGCCCTCGGCCCACAGCGGCCAGTCGACCGAGACGGAGGCTCCGGAGCGCTCGCCGCGGGCGACCAGCTGCCGCCGGTGGTGGGTGTAGGCGTCCAGGAACGCGTTGGCCGCCGCATAGTCGCTCTGCCCGGCGTTGCCGAACACCCCTGCCGCGCCGGAGAACGACACCATGAAGTCCAGCGGCAGGTCTTTGCCCGCCTCGTCGAGGTTCACCAGCCCGGCGACCTTGGGTGCGAGAACCGCGCGGCACTCCTCGGCGGTCTTGCCCCGCACGAGGCCGTCGCACAGCACCCCGGCCGCGTGGACGATGCCGTGCAGGGTGCCGTGCTCCCGCACGATGCCGTCCACCAGGGAGCGCACCGCGTCGGCCCGGGCGACGTCGACCTGTGCGTAGCGGACGTCGGCTCCCCGGCTGCGCAGCGCGTCGAGGACGGACTCCTGTTCGGGTCCGAGTGGCGAGCGGCCCGCCAGGACGAGCTTGACGTCGCGGACCCCGGCGGCCATGTCCTGTGCGACGAGTGTGCCGATGCCGCCCAGCCCGCCCGTGACGAGATAGACCCCGCCACTGCGCCAGGGCACTCGGACTTCCGCGGGCGTGTCGGCCTCGCGCCAGGCCAGGGCCTCGACGCGGTCGCCCCGGAACCGCAGGCAGGACTCGTGGGGGTACCGGCGGCCGGCGACGAGCCGGGACATCAGCTGCTCGGCGGTCTCGGCAGGGTCGACGAGCAGGACCTGCGGCAGCAGCCCGGGCGCCTCCGCCTGCGCCGACTTCAGCAGCCCGAGCAGGCCGCGGGTGGTGCCGAGCCCGGTCCGGTCGGGGACCACGAGCTGCACGCAGACACCGTGCCGCACGCCGTCGGCCAGCAGACGCCGCAGGTGGTCGAGCGCCTGGACGGTGTACTCGGTGAACCGTTCCGCGATCCCGGGTGCGACGGAGGTCAGTTCCAGCAGCCGCGCCGCCGGGTCCTGCCGGGCGAGGATCTCGCCGAGGGCGGGCTGGTCGGGCAGCAGCACGACGGGTTCCGGCGGCCCGGTGTCCGGGCAGCCGGGGACGGCCTCCCGCCACACCGGCAGGAAGCTGACGCAGGACACCGCGTCCTGCCCGGTCCCGCCGACCTCACCAGCCAGGACGCGGTAGGACATGCCGCGGATCCGGACGCACACCCGTCCCCGGTCGTCGCAGAGGTCGATGTCGAGTTTGAAGACCGCACCGTCCGCCCGGGAGCCCGCGCTGGAGCGGATCCAGGCCCACATCGCCTCCGGGCAGGTGCCGAGTACGTCGAGCTCGTCCAGGGCGAACGGCAGGGAGGGCTTCATTCCGGTCACATCGAGTGCGGCGGCCGTTCCGGACGCGAGACCGATACCGAGTGACGCCTGCAGGGTCGCGTCGAGCAGGCTCGGGTGCAGGACGAACGCGTCGCGCGCGGCGCGCACCGAGTCCGGCAGTACCAGCCGGGCCAGGACCTGGCCGCGGCCGACGTGCAACCGCTCCAGGCCGCGGTGCGAGGGGCCGTAGTCGAAGCCGATCGCCTCGTACGCCCGGTACAGCTGGGCCGCGGTCAGCTCCCCCTGGTCGCACGCGGTCCGGAGGGCCGACACGTCGAGCAGCTCCGGCTCCGCTGTCCGCCGCACCACCTGGCCCTGGCTGTGAACCACCGGGTCGGCGCCGGGCTCCGCGCCGGCCATGCCGGTGATCTCGTAGTGGGCCTCGTCGGGGCCCCCGGGCGCGAGGGATGTGACGAGGGTGACGGGCTCGGCGTCCACGACCACCGGCCGCGCCCACACGACGTTGCGCAGGGCGATGCCGTCGCCGCCGCCACCGTGCTCGAACGCCCCCAGGGTCAGGGCGGCGGCGGCCCGTGCCATCTCCAGGCAGGCGACGCCGGGCAGTACTTTCCGGCCCTTGACCACGTGGTCGGTGAGGAAGTGCTCCTCACCGGTGAACCGGGTGCGGTAACGCCGAGCGCCGAAGTCCGAGACGTCCTCGTGCAGCAGCGGGTGCGGCTCGGCCGTGCCGGGGCGGGCCGGAGCGAGCGCCCGCTGTTCGGGCACCCAGTACCGATCGCGGGCGAACGGGTACGTCGGCAGCGGGACGCGGGTGGGGCGGTCCGCGGCGAACAGGGCGGCGTGGTCCAGGCCGTAGCCCTGGACGTGGAGCTCCGCGACGGTCCACAGCAGTTCGGCGCGGGATTCCGGGTCGGTGGCGGCCTGCCGGACGCAATCGTTGCCGAGGTTCCGCAGTGCGGCACGCTCGTCGAGCCCCTGAGCGGGGACCTCGCCGGCGCACACCCGGGGGTTCTGCCCCCGGTCGAGCCAGCTGCGCAGGCTCTGGACCAGTTCCCCGCGGTCGCGGACGACCCAGGCCAACCGGTGCGCGAGGTGCCTGCGGCCGAGGAGCAGGGTGAAGGCGATGTCGCCCGCGTCCAGCTCGGGCCGCTGCTCGCAGTGCTCGAGCAGGCGCTCGGCCTGCTCGACGAGTTGCCCGGCGGTGGCCGCGGACAGGGTGACCAGGTGGGCGGTGGGTGCGGTGGAGCGGCGGACCGCGCCCGGAGCCTCCTCGAACACGATGTGGGCATTGGTCCCGCTGACTCCGAAGGAGCTGACCGCGGCACGTCGTGTGCCGTCGTTCCCGGCAGTCCAGGGGCGGTTCACCGTGTTCACGTAGAAGGGGCTGTCGGACATGTCGATGTGCGCGTTCGCCCGCTCGAAGTGGATCGAGGGGGGATGCTCCGGTGCTCGAGCGAGAGCAGGACCTTGACGGCTCCGGCGACGCCGGCGGCGGTGACGGTGTGGCCGAGGTTGGACTTGACCGAGCCCAGGGCGCAGTAGTCCCGACGGTCCGTGTACCGGCGGAAGGACCGTTTCAGCGCCTGGTATTCGATCGGGTCACCGAGCTTGGTGCCCGTGCCGTGCGCCTCCACCATCTGGATGTCGTCGGGGCGGATCCCGAAGGCGTCGTAGACCGAGGTCTCCAGCCGCTCCTGGGACGCGGCGCTCGGCGCGGTGATCCCGTTCGACGCGCCGTCCTGGTTGATTCCGGAGCCGCTGATGACGCCGCGGATGTGGTCGCCGTCGGCGAGCGCGTCGCTGAGCCGCTTGAGGACGAGGACTCCGACGCCCTCGCCGGGCACGAAGCCGTCGGCCCGGTCGTCGAAGGTGTGGCAGCGGCCGCTCGGGGAGAGCATGCCCGCGCGGCCCGCCAGCAGGTAGAACTGAGGCGTGCACTGGACGGAGACGCCGCCCGCCAGGGCCATCTCGGTCTCACCGCCCCACAGCCCCTGGCAGGCGAGGTGGATGGCGACGAGCGAACTGGAGCAGGCCGTGTCGACCGCGATCGCCGGGCCCTGAAGGTCGAGGTGATACGAGATGCGCGCCGGCATCGCCGACAGCGCGTTGCCCCACATGGACTGCGGAGGCGCCTCGGCGCCGAACAGCTGCGCGTATCCGCTCTCCTGGCAGCCGACGTACACGCCGACGCGCCGCCCCCGGGTGTCGGAGCCCGCGTGGCCGGCGTCTTCCAGCGCCTTCCACGACTCCTCAAGGAAGAGCCGCTGCTGCGGGTCCATGTAGACGGCCTCGACGCCCGAGATGTTGAAGAAGGACGGGTCGAAGCGGTCGATTCCGTCGATGAAACTGCCGCGTTCGCAGCTCTGAGCATCGGCCGGGCGGTAGCGCGACAGGTCCCAGCGGGTGACCTGCTCGGTGAGGTCGTGGCCCTGCGCGAGGTGGTCCCAGAGCTGCTGGACGTCTGCCGAGCCGCCGAACCTGCCGCTCATGCCCACGACGGCGATGGGTTCCCTGGACGGAGCGGCTGCGACGGTCCGCCCGACGTCAAGCCCGGTGGTCCGGCGGGACGCGACCGGAGGCGACGCTTGCTCCTCGGGAGCGCCCGGCCGCCCGGCGGGCAGCGGGGCGGCCGCCCCGCTCCGGAGGGCGTGGTCGTGGTCGTCGACGATGTGCCGCGTCAGCCTGCTGACGGAGCCGTGGTCGAAGAGGTCGGTGGTGGAGAGGTCGGTGCCGAGCGCGCGGTTGATCTCCTGGATCAGCCGCACCCCGATGATCGAATCGACGCCGAAGTCCATGAAGGCGTCGTCCGCGGCGATCTGCGTCTGGTCGATCTTCAAGGACAGTCTCAGCTGCTCGAACACCGTCTCCTTGACGTGCTGTTCCAGCATCTCGCCGGAGGCCGCAGCCGCCGGGGGCGCCGGGGCCTCCCACCGGCCGGGGGCGTCGACGACCGCTGCCGCCGCCGGGGCTGCGGCCTCCTGAGCCTCCTGGACCTCCTGGACCTCCTGCCGGACGAGGCCGTCGCTGTCTGCGGCGATCACCTGGTAGCCCAGCCCGTGCAGCCGCCGCGCCGGGAAGGACACGGAGCCGAATCCCTCGTCCTCGAGCGCCTCCTCCCAGGACTCCGGGGAGAGGCCGGGACCGCCCGGCATGCGCAGCTCGTCGTCCTCGTACAGCCACCACCCTTCGAGGAGGCCGAACGTCAGATGTGTGAAGAGCGAGTGGATGGACAGCTCATTGGCGAGCAGGACACCGTGCTGCTTGAGCGCGCTCTTGGCGTTGCGCAGTGTCCGGCGGATGTCCCTCGTGGCGTGCAGCACGTTGGTGGCCAGGACGAGGTCATAGGAACCGGGTGCTATGCCCTGCGCCGCCGGCGGCGCCTCGACGTTGAACAACCGGTAGTCCAGATAGGGGTAGCGCGGCCCGTACTCCTGCTCCGCGTACATCAGGAAGGACTTCGACAGATCGGTGTAGGAGTACGTCTCGACGTGCGCCGCGAAGGGCTCCAGCCTGTCGAGGACGGTGACGCTCCCACCGCCGGTGCCCGCGCCGATCTCCAGGATGCGGACGCGGGCGGCCGGGTCGGCGCGCACGATCTCCCGCACCACGGCGGCCGCGGCGTCCGCCAGGATCCCGTTGAAACAGTCGGAGACGGGGTTGTCCCGGTAGATGCGCTCGACCAGCTCCATCGACGAGTTCGGGAACATGACATCGGTGGCGAGCAGTTCGCCGCGCAGGATGCCCGGCAGCGCCCGCAGTGTGGCGTCGAGCAGCGTGAACTGCGCTCGCAGAGCGGCATCGCCCTGCAGACCGGCGCCGTGGTCCTCCCATTCCGACCACGCGGCTGAGCTGTTCACCGGCACCGCCGGGGTCGGCCGTGAGGGGGAGCCCTGCAGGAGTCCGCGAACGCGCAGCCGTCGCACGGATTCGTCCAGCCAGCGCCGCAGTCCGGATCCGGGGAGCAGGGCGGGAGCCGCAGCGGACAACTGCCCGGCGCCCTCCAGCTGAACCAGCAGCAGACGGCTCAGCAGGTCCTCGTCCAGGCCCGCGGCGGCACCGACCGACGCGCCCGCCGCCGGGCCCGTCGTTCCGTCCGGTTCCCGACACAGGTGGCGCAGGGGGACCCGGATGCCTCCGGGCATCATCGTGATGGCTTCGCGCCGAATGTCGTTCAGCATGTCAGGAATTACCCCCGAGGGCCTTGATCAGCCCGAGTTGGTCGAACGTGCTCGAAAGGAGGACGTCGAGAGCCGCCATGCCGTCCGCGGGCTCGATCGATCCGGCACCCGCCCTGCGCATCCGCTCCCGGTACTCCGGCGCGGCGACGATGCCGACAGTGCCCCAGTAGCCCCAGTTCATGGTCTTGACGGGAAAATCCAGCTCGCCGGCGAGGCGGTGGGCGTAGGCGTCCTCGAAAACTGATCCCGCCACGTAGTTGCACTGCCCCGACGCCTTCAGGAACGAGTTCATCGAGGAGAAGAAGAGCAGGAAGTCCAGCGGCTCGCCCCGGAAGACCTGGGCGAGTCGGACGCTCACGTCGACCTTGGCCGTGACCGCGGCGCGGAAGCGCTGCTCGTCCATGCGCTCCAGGCTCTGGTCGAGCAGCACGATGGCCGAGTGGACCACACCGTGGACGACCGGATGGATACTCCTGATGTCCTTGTACGCCCGCTCCAGCGACGCCCGGTCGGTGGCATCGGCCCGCACGTAGCGCGGTTTGGGGCCGAACTCACCCAGGCGCCGCAGCTTCGCCCGGACCGACTCGTCCTCCTCCCGCCGCCCGATCCACACCACATGCGCCCCGTAGGTGCGGATCATGTGCTCGGTCCACGCCTCGCCGATGCCTCCCGCGCCGCCGACGACGACGTAGACGCCGCCCTGCCGGTACACCGTCGGGCGGGTGCGCTCCGTGGCGGTGTCCTGCACGGGCACGAGGGTCTGCCGGTACCAGCGGGAACGGCGGTACGCCCACACGGTGCCGCTCTCCTCACGGGGCAGCGCGAACAGCTCCGCCACCGGCCAGTCGTGGTCCGGGTCGAGATCGGCCAGACGCACCGTCCAGCCCGGGTACTCCTTCGCCACCGAGCCGAGGAGGCCGTGCAGTCCGGCCTGGGTCGGTTCCACCGCGTCCGTACGCCGGACCCGCAGGGTCCGCTCGGTCAGGACCGTGACGTCGAGCGGGCGGCGGCCGTACCCCTGGCTGAGCAGTGCCTTCAGCGTGCGGAAACAGGCGTACAGACCGACCTCCTGTGCGTCCACCAGCGCGTCGTCCGCGGTGCCGGCGACTGTCTCCCGGACCGTCTCCCGGGGAGCCAGCCAGACGAGGTGACCGAGGGCTTCGCCGGTGCCGCCGATCCTCGCGGCGATGGTTTCCGTCGTGTCCGCGGGGTCCAGCGACAGGCGTTCGGCACCCGGATGGACGGCCCGGATCCGCTCCCAGTGCTCCGCGGTGCCGCCGATCACGACGACTCGACCGGACCGGACCGGGACGTCCTGGGGCACGCGCCTGGGGACCGCGTCCCAGACGGGCGCCAAGAGGATGCTCGTACGGTCCGGGGCCTCGTCGTCCGGGGTCTCGTCGTCCTGGCCCTCCTCGTCCGGGACCGGTGCGTCGTCGAACCAGTAGCGCTCCCGGGCGAAGGGGTACGTGGGCAGCGGGACGCGGCGAAGCCGGGTCCCTGAAGACAGGCGCGCCCAGTCGACGGGTGTTCCGTCGACCCACGCGGCGGCCAGGCGCTCGGCTTCCGTCACCGACACCGTGCCGTCCGAATCGACCTGCGGCACCAGCTCGGCCCGCCCAGCCCGGTCCTTGCCGGCCAGGCCGGTGAACGCGCCGTCCGCCCGGCCGTCCTCGGCGTACCGGGTCAGCCGCTCCAGCAACTCCTCCGGCGTGGTCGCCACGACAGCCAGTCGCCGTGCCATGGCTTCCCTGCCCTGCTGCAGTGTGTGCGCGACGTCCGCCAGGGCCGGCGACGGGTGTGCGCGCAGATGCGCCGCGAGGCGGGCGGCCGACGTCCTCAGCTGCTCCTCGCTCCTGGCCGAGAGCACGAAGACCCGCGGATCCCCGACCGGCCGCTCCGCGTCGTCCGCGGGCTCCGGCAGGTACTCCTCCACCACCAGGTGGGCGTTGGTTCCGCTGAAACCGAAACCGCTGACGGCCGCGCGCCGTGGGGAGCCCGGTTCGGTCTCCCAGGGCGCCAGCTCGGTGTTCACCCGGAACGGAGAGCCTTCGAAGTCGAAGTGCTCGTTGGGCTGGTCGAAGTGCAGCGTCGGCACCAGCTGCTCGTGCCGCATGCACAGCAGCACCTTCTGGATCGAGGCGATGCCCGCGGCGGCGGAGGTGTGGCCGAGGTTGCTCTTCACCGAGCCGATGGCGCAGTAGCCGGCCTTGTCGGTCCGCCCCCGATAGACGGTCGCCAGCGCCTCGAGCTCGATCGGGTCGCCCAACTTGGTACCCGTACCGTGCATCTCGACGTAACCGATCCCGGCCGGGTCGATGTCGTACCGCTCGTAGACGTCGCGCTCAAGCTCCATCTGGCTGACCATGCTCGGCGCGGTGATGCCGTTGGTCCGGCCGTCCTGGTTGATGCCTGAGCCGAGAATCACTCCGTGGATGTGGTCACGGTCTCGAACGGCGTCCTCGACTCGCTTGAGGACGAGCGCACCCACGCCCTCGCCCGGCACGAACCCGTTCGCACCGTTGTCGAAGGCCTTGCAGCGACCGTCCGGGGACAGCATTCCGGCGCTGCACATGCTGAGGTACGAATCCAGGCCCAGATAGAGGGTGACGCCACCGACGAGGGCCATGTCGATCTCACCGCTCCGCAGGGCCTGCGTTGCCAGATGAGTGGCCACCAGAGAGGACGAGCAGGCCGTGTCCAATGCGATGGCCGGACCCTTGAGATTGAGGAAATAGGCGATGCGTGCAGCTGTGATGGCACTGCTGCTGCTGGTGGCCGCCGCACTCGACTCACCGCCCTGCCGCTGCATGAGCATGCCGTATTCGCTGCCCATGATCCCCAGATAGACACCGCACTTGTGACCGCTCAGCGAACTGGGGGCGTATCCCGCGTCCTCGAACGCGTGATAGGCCTCCTGCAGGAAGAGCCGCTGCTGCGGATCCATCGACTCGGCTTCCGCAGGCGGGATGTTGAAGAACAGCGGGTCAAAGATCTCGATGTCGTCGAGGTGCCCCATCCACTTGCAGTTGACCTTGCCCTGCTGGTGCGGACGTGCGTCGTAGTGATCGGCGACGGGCCACCGGGAATCGGGCACCTCACCCACGCAGTCGCGGCCCAGCGCCAGGTTGTCCCAGTACTCAGGCAGAGTCCCGGACCCCGGGTACCTACCGGACATGCCCACCACGGCGATCGCGCCGACCCGACCGGAATCCGCTCGCGGCGGCACGGCGACGGGCTCGACCGGCGTCGTCCGCAGGGTCGCGGGAACCAGCCCGGCCACCCCGATCGGCTCGGCCTCGATCGGCTCGGGCCGGACAGCCTGCTCGGTCACCTCACGAAAGGGTCGCCCTTGAGGGGCGCCTCCTTTGGCCAGCTCCTCGACGATGTAGGCCGTCAGCTCCACAACCGTTGGATGGTCGTAGAGCCGGGTCACCGTCAGATCCAGCCCGTACCTCTTGTTGATCGCCTTCATCCACTCGACGCCGACGATGGAGTCCAGGCCGATGTCGGTGAACTTGGTGTCCGGATCGATCTCCTCGTCGACCAGGTACAGGGCGTCGGCGAGGCTCGCCGCCAGCTCCCGGGCGAGCGTCTCCTGGTCCGCGTCAGCAAGCAGGTGCGGGGTGTCGTCCATACCGGTCACCGCAGTCGCATCGGTCTCCTCGGCCGGACCCTCCGGCGCCGGGACGACGACCGGTGCCGTGGGCCGCGCGGGCGCCGACCCACCGGTGTGCCCGAACCCGGCGTCCAGGGGCGTCAGGCCGATTCCGCGGGGCTTCGCAACGATCCGGGTGCCGGGTTCCGGGGCAGTGGCCGGCGCGGGCCGGAGCGGCACGGCAGGGAGCGCCGCCGGCTCGGTGGGCCGTGCGCCTTCGGCTATCCAGAACCGCCTGCGGCCGAACGGGTAGGTCGGCAGTGAGATCCGAGGAGGCAGCGAGCCCGGGTAGTAGCTGCGCCACGGCAGATCCAACCCTTTGGTCCACAGCTCGAGCAGCTTGGCGAACTTCCTCTTGTCCACCCAGGCCGCGATGGTGCGTTCCATGTCCTCGTCCTCGAAGAGGACGGAGACGACGTCCTTGGAACGCCTGCCGCGGCCCCGGTACAGCCCGGCGTCGTCCTTGCCCTCGACGTAGTCGCCGAGTCGGGCCGTCAGCTCGGCCGCCGAGTCGGCCAGGAACGCCAGCCGCTCGACCATGTGCTCACGGCCCACCTGAAGCGTGGCCGCGACACCCGGCACGTCGGCGTCCTCGATCCGTTCCTCGCCCGCCCAGTCCAGCAGGCGCCGGGCCTGCTCGCGCAGTTGCTCCTCGGTTCGCGCCGAGAGCACGATGACCGACCCCAGGGGCCACTGCGCCGGATCGTCGGCCGGCGCAGGCCCGTCCGGTACGTATTCGCCCACGATGACGTGGGCGTTCGAGCCGCCGGCCCCGAACGACGAGATACCGGCGACCCGCGGGTACTCCCGGGGGCCGTCGGGCGTGTCGACCACCGGCCGGCGCCACTCCGCCGACTCCCGCTGCACTCGGAAGGGTGTCCGGCTGAAGTCGATGTGCGGGTTCAGCGTCTCCGAGTGGATCGAGGGCACCAGGCGGCCGTGCGCGAGTTGCAGCAGCACCTTGGTGAAGGCCGAGATGCCCGCGGCACTCTCGGCGTGCCCGATGTTGCTCTTGACCGAGCCGATCGCGCAGAACTGCCGATCACCGGTGTGCCGGGAGAACGCCTTGGCGAGGCCGGCGATCTCGATCGGGTCCCCGAGCGAGGTGCCCGTACCGTGCGCCTCGACATAACTGACGGTGCGCGCGTCGATCCCGGCCCGCTCCAGGGCCCGGGTGACCACGTCGGCCTGGGCGTTCGGGTTGGGGACGGTGTAGCCGTTGGTCCGGCCACCGTGGTTCACCGCCGTCGCCTTGATGACGCCGTGGATGCGGTCGTTGTCGGCGATGGCCCGGTCCAGCCGCTTGAGCAGTACGGCTCCCACTCCCTCGGCGGGCACATAACCGTCGCCGCCCTGGCCGAAGCTCTCGCAGCGGCCGGTGCTCGACGCGAAGCCGGCCTGGCCCAGCAGAAGGTACTTGGCCGGGTGCAGGGACAGGTTGACACCACCAGCGACGGCGACCTCGCAGTCGCCGAACTGCAGGCTCTGGCAGGCGAGGTGGAGGGCTGTCAGGGACGAGGAGCACATCGTCTTGACGGTGAGGCTCGGTCCCTGCCAGTCGCAGAAGTAGGAGACCCGGTTGGCGATGTTCGCGGCATTGCCCGGGACCACCCGTCCCTCGGCCAACGCCTGCTCGGTCGCGCCGTAGAGCTGGTACTCGTCGTACATCGCGCCCACGAACACTCCGACGTTGCCGCCGGCTCCTCTCGGGGAGGGCTCCGTCAGGTCCTGGCGCGTGTATCCGGCGTCCTGGAGTGTCTCGTAGACGCACTCCAGGAACAGCCGCTCCTGCGGGTCCGTGAACTCGGCCTCACGCGGCGACATGTTGAAGAACAGCGGGTCGAACTGGTCGACGCCGTCAAGGAAGCCGCCCCACCTGGAGTTCGTCGTACCCGGCTTGGCACGGTCCGCGTCGTAGTAGGCACGGTGGTCCCAGCGGTCCTGCGGGATCTCGGTGACGCAGTCCCGGCCTTCGGTGAGGTTGCGCCAGAACGTCCGCAGGTCGGGAGCCTGCGGGTAGCGGCCGCCCATGCCGATGACGGCGATGTCCGTGCTGCGCGGCGCGGATCCGGACGGCGCCGCGCCGTTCGCCGGCCCGGTCCGGAGTGCCGCTCTCGCCGGTCCGGCGGCGGCGGACGTGGCGGCGGGCTCTGCCGGTGCCGGAGCAGCGGGCGCCGGGGCGGCCGGGCCGCTCCCCCGCAGCTCCCGCAGTCGGTCCTGGTGCACTTCGATGAAGTACTGGCTCAGCTCCCTGATACTCCGGTACTCGAAGAACAGCGTCTTCGGCAGGTTGCCGAAGACGGCTTCGAGCCGGGTGGTGAGGTTGATGGCCTGGATCGAGTCGATGCCGTAGCGCTCCAGCCGGCGACCCGGCTCGATGCGCTGTGCGGGCACCTTCAGCACCTCCGACAGCAGCGAGGTGATGTACGGGACGGTCCACTCCGCCAGGCCGTCGTCCCGGCCCGCCGTCGGGCGGCCGGGAGTCACGGTGTTCGCAACTGCGGTGTGCTGCATCGTCAGCGCCTTCCTGATCCGATCCATGTGCCCGGCGGCGACGAGTACCTGGTGATGGTTGGTTTGGAGGCACCGGGCGAAGGCTCCGATCCCGGCGCCGCGCCCCAGCGGGGAGATCCCGTAGCGGTCGCGCAACAGCGTCCTGGTGTCGGCGTCGGCACCCATACCGCCCTCGGCCCACAGCGGCCAGTTGATCGAAAGGGTGCGGCCGGACCGGTGTCCGTCGGCCACGAGACCCTGGCGGTACTCCGCGAACGCGTCCATGAACGCATTCGCCGCCGCGTAGTCGGCCTGACCGACGTTCCCGGTGACGGCGGCGCCGGAGGAGAACGTGACGAAGAAGTCCAGATCGAGATCCCCGGTGGCTTCGTCGAGGCTCGCCAGGCCGCTCACCTTCGGGGCGAGAACCTCGCGGAACGCGCGTCCGGACTTTCTCAGGATGAAGTCGTCCTTGATGACGCCGGCACTGTGGATGACACCGTGGATCGTCCCCGCGGTACGCCGGATCCCGTCGACCAGAGCCTTGACCGCGACTCGGTCGGCGACGTCGAGAGACTCGTAGGACACCTCCGCGCCGAATGCCCGAAGCTGCTCAAGGACCCGCAGCGACTGCTCCGTCGCCGGGGAGCGCCCGATCAGGACGATTTTGGCGTCCTTCACCTGACCGGCGATCTCCTCCGCGAAAATGCGACCGAGACCGCCCATGCCACCGGTGATGAGGTAGACGCCTCCGGCCCGCCACGGCGAGCCGGGGGACTCCGCCGGGGACTCCTCGGCCCAGCTGAGCACCTCGCGCCGGTCTCCACGGAGTCTCACCGTGGCGTCGACGGGGTTGCGCCGCTCCTTCGCCAGCAGATCGTGCCGTGCCGCGACCGGGGTCTCGGCGGCCACGACGACGATCTGTCCGGTGATCCGCGGGTTCTCCAGGGCTGCGGTCCTCAGCAGCGCCCCGAGGCCGATCAGTGGCCACGACTCCGGTCGATCGGTCAACAGGATCTGAAGGACGTACGCGGTCTGCGTACCTTCCCGTAACAGCTGCTGCGTCCGGTCGAACACCTGGAGCGCGTAGTCCGTGTAACGGGCGTCGACTGTGGCGGCCGTGGAGCTGAGCGTCACCACCTGGCAGTCGGGGTCCACCTCGGCACCGCCCGCGAGTGCGCCGTGCTCGGCGAACACCACGGCGCGCCCGCTGACGGTGGGAACGGCCGGGTCGGGCAACGGGCTCCGCTGCCAGCGTGGGACGGCGAACACCTCACCGTCCGTCCGCACGGCGGGTGCCCCGGTTGTCGCCAGCGGGTGCGACGCCCGTACCGAGAGGCCCCGAACGCGTACCTGGACCCGTCCGGCGTCGTCACACAGATCGAGATCGAAGGAGCGGGTGGCCCCGCCCGCCGTGTCCCGGGCGGTGGGCCTGCCCCAGACCCAGAGGGTTTCGGCCGGAGCGGCAAGCACCTCGACCCGATCCACCCCGAACGGTAGGAACGCCTGCCGCCGGTGGTCCGGGTTCCCGGCCATCATTGCTGCACATGACTGGAGAGCCGCGTCCATCAGGCTCGGAGGCAGACAGCAACCGTCAGCGTCCATGCGCGCCGCTTCGGGCAGCACCAGGCGGGCAAGCACCTGGGACTCACCGAGGTACAGATGGTCGATACCGCGGAAGGAATCGCCGTACTCGAGCCCGGCGGATCGGAACGCGGGGTAGATCTCCGCCGCGTCCAACCGCCGTTCACCGCATTCGGCCCGCAGCCGCGGCAGGTCCACGGAGGCCGGTGCCGCGTCGCACGGCACCACCGAGCCCGTGCACACCACGGCGGCATCGGCGTCCTCGTCGGCTGCGAGCAGTTGGAAGTGGACCGCTTCCGCGGAATCGCGCTGGAGCACCACCTGCAGGTCACGGGGGTGATCGTCGATGCGGAACGGCCGAATCCAGACCACGTCCGTGAGAGCGGTGCCCGCGCTGTCCGCCACCGGCCTCCCCTCGGAGTCGGCCGCGGCCGCAAGTGCCAGCTCCAGGTGGGCGGTACCGGGCAGCGTGCGCACCCCGTGCACCAGGTGATCCCTCAGGACCGGCTCTTCGCCGGTGAAGGTCGCGCGGTATCGCCGGCGTCCGGAGTCGGAGGTGTCGCGGTGCAGCAGCGGATGCAGCACGGCGGTCGCCCGCGGTGCGGAACCGGACCGTGCCTGCGGACCCACCGCCACCCAGTACCGCTCCTTGGCGAACGGGTACGTCGGAAGCGGAATGCGAAAGGGCCTGTGCTGAGCGTAGAGCAGATCCCAGTCGACCGCGCCGCCGCCGGCCCAGGCCTCCGCGATGCGGCGCCATTCGCCGGCGGAGATCAGCGAGCGGATCAGGGTACGGTCGTCCTCGCTCTGCTCCTCCCAACCCGACGACTCCGGTGCCCGGCCGCGGAAGAGTTCGACGGTACCGTCCTGTCCCAGATGCGTCCTCAGCCCCCGGGCCACCGCGTCGAGGGAGTCCGCGGTGAAGGCCAGCCGGCAGTCCAGCGCCGTCCGCCCCTTCTGCAGCGAGAAGGCCAGGTCGGCCAGGTCAAGGCGCGGCTGTTCCTCGACGAAGGCGAGCAGGTCCCGCACCCGGGTGTCCAACTGCCCTTCTGTTCCAGCCGACACAACGATCACGACGGCCGATGGTTCGGCGTGCTTGTGTGTGTCACGCATAGCGATACTCCTCCAGCACCACGTGGGCGTTCGTCCCGCTGAATCCGAAAGAGCTCACGGCGGCCCGCCTCAGCTCGTGACCGTTCCGTGCCTCCCAGAACTGGAGGTCCTTGCTGACGAACAACGGGCAGTCGTCGGCTTCGAGAAGCTCGTTGGGCGTCTCGAAGTGGAGCGACGGTACGAGCAGGCCGTGGCGCAGGCCGAGCAGCACCTTGTGCACCCCGGCGATGCCCGCGGTGGCGGAGGTGTGTCCGATGTTGCTCTTCACCGAGCCGATGGCGCAGGACCCGGCGGCGACTCCCCGCTCCCGGTAGACCGTGCTGAGTGCGTCGAGCTCGATCGCGTCCCCGAGCTTCGTCCCCGTGCCGTGCGTCTCGACGTAACCGATGGACGCCGCGTCGATGCCGTGCCGGTCGTAGACCGCACGCATCAGTTCCATCTGGCTGTTGGCGCTGGGAGCCGTGATGCCGTTGGTCTTGCCGTCCTGGTTCGTACCGGACGCGAGAACCACGCCGTAGATGTGATCGTGATCTGCTTCGGCGTCGCTCAGCCGCTTCAGCACCAGGGCTCCGACGCCCTCACCCGGCACGAAGCCGTCGGCACCCTGGTCGAACGACTGGCACCGCCCCTGTGCCGACAGCATCTGTGCTCCCGACATCCTGACGTAGGTGCCCGCCAGCAGGTACAGCGAGACACCTCCGACCAGGGCGATGTCGATCTCACCGCCGGCCAGCGCCTGTTGGGCGAGGTGCAACGCGACGAGAGAGGACGAGCAGGCGGTGTCCAGGGCGATCGCCGGGCCTTTGAGGTTGAGGAAGTAGGCGATGCGTGCAGCGGCGATCGCATTGCTGCTGCTCGTTGCGACGGTGTCTTCCTCGCCGTCGTTGCCGGGCGCCAGAAAGCTGTACTCGTTGCCGCTGATGCCCAGATAGACACCGCATTTCATCTTGCTCAGCGACTCCGGGTCGTAGCCCGCGTCCTCGAAGGCCCGATACGCCTCCTGCAAGAACAGGCGGTGCTGCGGGTCGATGCCTTCCGCCTCGGCCGGCGAGATGTTGAAGAACAGCGGGTCAAAGCAGTCCGCGTCCGCCAGATAACCCATCGACTTGCAGTACGTCTTGCCTTTTTGGCCGGGGCGGGGGTCGTAGTAGCGATTCACGTCCCACCGGTCGGCGGGGACCTCCCGCACGGAGTCACGGCCGTCGCGGAGATTGGCCCAGTACTGGCGGAGATTCTCCGCGTCCGGGTAACGCCCGGACATTCCGACGACGGCCGCGCGGTCACCACGACGAGCGGTGCGCGGAGCGTCCCCGGGCACCGCCGCGGCCGCCGGCTGCTCGCGCACCTCGGAAGGGCGCTGAGGCCGAGGTGTGGAACTCGGCTCCGGCTCCGGCTCCGGCTCAGCGACCTCTCCGGCCGGTATCAACTGCTCCACATAAGCAGCCAACTCCACCACCGACGGATAGTCATACAACCGCGTCGCAGTCAACGACGTGCCATACGCCTTATTGATCGACTTCACCCACTCCACCCCGATAATGGAGTCCAAACCCAGTTCCACGAAATTACGCCGGAGATCAACCTCACCCTCCGACAGGAACAACACCCTCGCCAGACCGGCCCGCAACTCCTCCCGCAACACACTCAGAGAGCGACCCGACCCGACACCCCCACCCACCGCAGCCGACGGCTCCGGCTCCGGCTCCGGCTCCGGCTCCGGCTCCGGCTCCGGCTCCGGCTCCGGCTCAGCGACCTCTCCGGCCGGTATCAACTGCTCCACATACGCAGCCAACTCCACCACCGACGGATAGTCATACAACCGCGTCGCAGTCAACGACGTGCCATACGCCTTATTGATCGACTTCACCCACTCCACCCCGATAATGGAGTCCAAACCCAGTTCCACGAAATTACGCCGGAGATCAACCTCACCCTCCGACAGGAACAACACCCTCGCCAGACCGGTCCGCAACTCCTCCCGCACACGCAGAGAACGACCCGACCCAACATCCCCACCCACCGCAACCGACCGAACGGAAACCGGAGAAACCGGAGAAGCCGGGGAAGCCGGGGAAGCCGGAGCAACCGGGGAAGCCGGCTGCCGCACCCCACCACGCGTGTCCGTCAGTACGACGTTCCGGGGCTTGGCGACAGGAGCCGTCGGCGGCACCACCGCCGCGCCCGGATCCTGGAGCAGGATCCGTTGCCTCTTCCCGGGGACGGCGCCCCGCGCAGTCGGCTCGGCCGACTTCTTCGGCTCCTGTGCCGGTGGCGACTCCCGCACGTGCGCCGGTGCCGGAGCGCCACCCCCGTCAGTGGCCCAGTGCAGCGAGCGCGCGAAGGGATAGCCGGGCAGCGTGACGATCCGTGGCCTGTCGCCCGCGAACGGCGCCGACCAGTCCGGGGCTGCGCCCCGGCAGTAGAGTTCGGCCAGGACGCAGGACACCTCCCGGTACCGCTCCGCCGGGACGCCGGGCGACCGGAGCACGTCCAGAAGTGCCCGCGCCTGGATCTCCAGCAGCGAGCGGTCCTGCTCGCGTGCTACTTCACCGCGTCTGACCATGGGGTGTTCCCGTCCGCTCTCGGCCGCGGACAGCACGGACGGGACGTCCCCGACGCCACTGACGACGAGTGCGCAGCGGTGGGCGAAGTGTTGCCTGCCCTCCAGCAGGGTGTGGGCCGTGTCGCTCAGCCGCAGGTAGTCGAGTTCCCCCTGCGCCAGGGCCGACCGGAGCTCCTGGATACGCCGCTGCAGCGCCTCCGGCGTCTTGGCGGACAGGAGCAACAGCAGGCTCGGGGCCTCAGCGATCGGGGCACGGCGGGCGGGCTCCGGGTAACTCTCCACCACCATGTGGACATTGGTCCCGCTCATACCGAAGGAGCTCACCGCGCCGAGCCTGGTTCCCGTCGGCCCGGCCGGCCAAGGCCTGGTCACCTTGTTGACGTAGAAGGGGCTGTCCTTCCACGCGATGTAGTCGCTGTCCTGGTCGCAGTTCAGACTCGCCGGGACGACGCCGTGCCGTACCGACTGGACCAGGGCGATCAGACCGACCAGGCCGGACGCCGCCAGCGTGTGACCGACACTGGTCTTGGCGGAGGTCAGCGCGCAGAACCCGGTCCTGTCCGTGCGTTCCCGGTACGCCTCGTTCAGGGCGTTCACCTCGATCGGGTCGCCGAGCCGGGTTCCCGTGCCGTGAGCCACGATGTGCTCGATGCGCTCGGGGTCGATTCCGTACCGCTCGTAGACTTGCCGGTAGAGCCGCGCCTGAGCTGCTCCGCTCGGAGCGGTGATGCCGTTCGTCCGGCCGTCGTAGTTCATACCGCTGCCGCGAATCACCGCCAGAACGCGGTCGCCGTCGGTTTCCGCCTGGGACAGACGTTTGAGGACGAGGGCGGGGACGGCCTCACCCAGGACCATGCCGTCGGCCCGCTTGTCGAAAGCGTGGCAGACGCCGCTCTCGGAGAGCATTCCGGACTTGCTCATCTCGGCGTAGCCGCGCGCGGTGGTCGCCAGGTTGACGCCGGCGACCACCGCCGTGTCGCACTCGCCGCTGCGCAGGCTCGCGCATGCCTGGTGGGCGGCTGTCAGCCCCGAGGAGCAGGCGGTGTTGACTGCAAGCACCGGGCCGGAGAAGTCGAGGAGGTACGCCAGGCGCGAGGCCATGATCGCCTCGTGCTGGGCGGTGATGCCGCCCTCCCCCCGGGTCAGCTCGGGATAGTCGCCCTGTTCCGCACCGACGAACATGCCGATCGCCCCGGCGCGCAGTTTGCGTTCGCCGTAGCCTGCGTCCTCCAGGGCATGCCAGGCTTCCTGGAGCATCAGTCGCTGACGCGGGTCCATGGTGCGCGCCTCGCGCGGCGAGATCTCGAAGAACGCGGCGTCGAACTCCGCGACTCCCGGGACGAATCCGCAGCGGACGCCCTCGCGTTCCCCTGCCGCCAGCCCGCCCCAGTCGGCGTACCGATCCCGCGGGACGGGGGAGAGCGCGTCCTTGCCCTGCAGGAGGTTCGACCAGAACTCGTCGACGGACCGGGCAGCGGGGAAGCGGCCGCTCATACCGATGACGGCGATGGGTTCCGGCTCCGTGTGCGCCCTTGGCCGCGGTGCCGGAGCGGATGGCGGCGAGTCGTCGGCGGTGGCGCTGGAGACCTCCGTGCCCGGGGTCAGGGAAGGCGCCGGGGCACTGGCTGCGGCTCGCACCGCGCGGCGCTGATCCAGCGTCTCCCGGTGCTCCGCGACCAGGTGCGCGACCAGCTTCTGCGGGGTGGGGAAGGAGAAGAAGACCGAGGGCAGCACCTCGATGGCGAGACTGTCGCCGAGGGCCCTGGCGAGTTTGACCAGGCTGACCGAGTCGAACCCGAGCTCGGAGAAGTTCTCGTCGGCACAGATCTGCTCACGGGGTACCCGCAGCAGGTCGACGATCACCGTCGAGAGCTCCGACAGCACCAGCTCTTCGACGTCCATGTGCTCCGTATCCGAGAGGGCCTCAGGTCGTGAGGTCGGCGGCGCGGGGTCCACGTCTGTGTCCGTGTCTGCGGCGAACATGCGCCGGACTCGTACCGGGTCTCCGGCCATGACGATGTGCTGTGTCGCTCCCTGCCCCAACAGGCGTTCGAAGAGCGTGAGACCCTCGGCTTCCTCCAGCAGGCGCAGCCCACTGGTGGCGAGGTACAACTCGATGCCCTCCGCGTCGTCGAAGCCCATGCCGCCGCCGCTCCACAGGGGCCAGTTGATGGCAACCGTCGCCCCGGAACGTGCTCCCCGGCGTACCTGCTGGTCGCGATGCCGGGCATAGGACGTCTGGAAGCGGTTGGCCACCGAGTAGCCGCAGCTGCCGAAGTCGCCGAGGATCGCCGAGGTCGACGAGAAGTAGCAGACGAAGTCGAGAGGTTCCGCGGCCAGTACGTCGTCCAGCACGAGCGTGCCGTCCACCTTGGCGGACAGCAGGTCCTGGAAGGACCGGGCATCGCCGGCGAGCAGCGAGCTGCGTTCGCCGACGCCGGCGGCGTGGACGACCCCGTGGATCGGGCCGAACCGCTCGTACGCTGCGGCCACCACCTCCCGCATGCCCTGCCGATCGGCGACATCGGCCTGGCTGTACAGCACCTCGCCGCCCAGCGACTCGATCCTTGCGATGCTGCGGCGCTTGGCGGTGTCGAGGGCGGAGCGCCCGGTCAGCACCAAGCGCGCCGACCAGTTCCTGGCCAGGTGCTCGGCGAGCAGGAGGCCCAGGCCACCGGTACCGCCCGTGACGAGGTACGTGCCGTTCGGCCTGAGGAGTTGCTTGCCGGCGCTGGGCGGACTCGGCCGGACCCGGATGACGTGCCGAACACCGGCGCGGTACATCGCGCTGCCGGACGATCCGGCGGACCACTCGTTCCACAGGCGCTCGAACCAGATGCCGCGGGCTGACCGGCCGACCGGGTCCTGGACCTCTTCCAGGACCGCGGCGAACGGCACATCGGGAAGCACCCTGCCGAGGGAGCGCTCGAAGCCGAGCCACGACTCCGCGTACGCCCGCTCGACGCCGTCGCGGAACTCCCCGGCCTGCAGGACGCGCCCCACCCGTAGCCCCGATGTGGCGATCGCCTGCAGGAGGTGCACGGTGGCGGTGTACGAGCCGGGCGCCGCCGCACCGTCCAGGGACCACAGGTTCAGGACGCCGTCGACTGCGCCGTACCGCGACCGGATGTCTTCGAACACGCGGACGCAGTCGCCCGGGGTCCGGTGACCGGCTTCGTAGGAGCGGTCGGACGTCCGGGCGTAGCCCTGTCCCGGTGTGACGAACAGCAGGGTGGCGTCGGGGTCGAGCTCGTGTGCGGTGCGCGCCAGTTCGGCCCGGTCCGCCGGGTCGGCGCAGAAGCAGACGAGGGTGTGCGGCGCATCGTCCCGGCGGACGGCGGGCAGCGCCTCCGGCTCCCAGGACTCCGCAAAGAGGAGGGCTGCCGGATTCCGGTCGCCGCCGGTAGCGACGGCACCGGACTGCGCTGTCGCTGTGCGCGGGGCGAGGGCTGCGGCAGTGCGCGTGGTGTCGATCCAGTACCGGTTCCTGGCGAACGGGTAGGAAGGCAGGGCGATGCGGGCCGGGCACCGGCTGCCGTGCAGTGCGTGCCAGTCGACGGGGCTGCCGTTGACCCACAGCGCCAGCAGTCCGGCGAGGTCCCGCCGGGCGAGCGCTTCGCACCCGCCCGGGTCGGCGGCCGGCCCGCCCGCCCGGCCTCGGACCACCCCCTCGGCGTCCTGTCGTCCGGCACCGAAGTCGCGGAGCCGGGCGAGCAACTCCGGCATGGCGGCCACGACGACACCGAGCCGCTCCCGCATGGCCTCGCGCCCCACCTGCAGGGTGTGGGCGAGCGCGGGCAGGTCACCGGTGGTGAGGCTCTTCTGCTCGATCCAGTCCGCGAGTTGCGCTGCCTTCTGCCGCAGCCGCTCGGTCGTGCGGGCCGACAGGACGACCGGGACCGGGCCGCCGGGGGCGACGGCGGGGACCGCTGCGTCGTCCGGATCCGGCCGGTACTCCTCCACGACGAGGTGCGCGTTGGTACCGCCCGCCCCGAAGGAGGAGATGCCGGCGATCCGGGGGAGCTCGCGCTCCGTGCCGTCGACGGTGACGACCGGCCGCGGCCAGTCGGCGAGTGTCTGCTGGACCGTGAAGGGCGTGCTGTCGAAGTCGATGTTCGGGTTCAGTTCGGTGGAATGGATCGAGGGGGCGAGCTTGCCGTGCCTCATCTGGAGCAGCACCTTGGTGAGCCCGGAGATGCCGGCGGCGCTCTCGGCGTGGCCGATGTTGCTCTTGACCGAGCCGATCGCGCAGAACCGGTCGTCGAGGGTGTGCTCGCGGAAGGCCCGGGTGAGTCCGGCGACCTCGACCGGGTCCCCGAGCGCCGTGCCGGTGCCGTGCGCCTCGATGTAGCTGACCCAGCCCGGTTCGATCCCGCCCTGCCGCCACGCGTCGGTGATCACGCGGGCCTGGGTGACCGGGCTGGGGACGGAGTAGCCGTTCGTCCTTCCCCCGTGGTTGACGGCGATGCCCCGGATGACCCCGTGGATGTGGTCCCGGTCCCGTACGGCTCGCTCCAGGGGCTTCAGCAGAACGGCGCCCACGCCTTCGCCCGGGACGTATCCGTCGCCCCCCGCACCGAAGCTCTCGCACCGGCCCGTGCTGGAGACGAACCGGCTCTGCCCGAGCAGCAGGTACTTGTTGGGATGCACCGACACGTTCACCCCACCGGCGATCGCCATGTCGCAGACCCCGGAACGGATGCTCTGGCAGGCCAGCTGAATGGCCGTCAGCGACGAGGAGCACATGGTGTCGACGCTCATGCTCGGGCCGTGGAGGTCGAAGAAGTAGGACACCCGGTTGGCGACCGCCGAGATGTTCCCGGGCACGGCCAACGGGTTCTCCAGGACCTGCTCCTGGGCTCCGTACAGCTGGTACTCCGAGTACATGACGCCGACGTAGACGCCGACGGCGGGTGCGCGCCCGGAGTCCCCCGGCGCGTTCAGCCGGTCCGGGGTGTAGCCGGCGTCCTCGAAGGTCTCGTGGACGCACTCGAGGAACAGTCGCTCCTGCGGATCCATCCGCTCCGCGTCGACGGGCGAGACGTTGAAGAACAGCGGGTCGAACTCGTCGACGCCGTCCACGAATCCACCCCACCTGCTGTACGTCTTGCCGGGCGCGTCCGGGTCCGGGTCGAAGTACACCCCGTGATCCCACCGGTCGGCCGGTATCTCGGTGACGCAGTCGCGCCCGGCAGCCAGGTTCGCCCAGAACTCTTCGACGTTACGGGCCTTGGGGTAACGCCCGGCGAGTCCGATGATCGCGATGTCCAGGCCCTGCCGTCCGGGGAGAGCGGGCCCGGGTCGGGACGCCGGGAGGGACGGCTTCTCGGTCTTCTGCGCCGCCCACCTCGTCGACGACAGGGGTTTGCGCCGCAGCGGAGTCGTGGACCGGGCAGCGGACCGGACGGCGCCGCCTGCGACCTGCCCGGCTCCCCCGAGGAGGGTCGACACCTCGGCCGGACGGGTGGCGACCAGGTGCCGGGCCAACGCACGAGGCGTACCGAACTCGAAGAACAGGGTGGTGGGCAGCGGCCCGAACACCGCTTCCATCCGCGCCGTCATGGTCATCGCCATGACCGAGTCGATACCGAAGCTCTCGAACGCCGCTTGGGCGTCGACCCGGGCGGGGGGGAGCTTGGTGATCTCGGAGAGGAGGCGCTCAAGGTACTCGCTCGCCTTCTCTTCGAGCAGGTCGCTGTCGTAGTGCTTCACGAATCCGTCCCATCGGTCGAGAAAGTGGGGAGCTTCGGCTGCGCCGAGACCATCACCTGGCTGTACTCGGAGCGCAGGATCCGGTGCAGGTCCCCGATCACGGGGGCCTCCGGCGGGCCGTCGGCCCGCAGCGGCCAGGTGACGGACTGGCTGTGCCCGAACCGCTCACCGCCGGCGACGAGGTCCTGCCGGTACCGCGCGTAGCCGTCCAGGAAGGCGTTCGCCGCAGCGCCGTCGACCTGGCCGACGCCGCCGTTCACACCGCAGAGGGACGAGAAGGTCACGAAGAAGTCCAGCGGGAGCGACCGGGTCGCGGCGTCCAGGTTCACCACCCCCGCCACCTTCGGGGCCAGGACGTCCTGGAAGTCCCGGCCCGACTTGTCGGCGATGAGCGCGCCGCGGGTGATCCCGGCGCTGTGGATGACTCCGTCGATCCGCCGGTGCCGCTCCAGCACCCGCGCGACCAGTGCGTGCGTCTCGGCGGGGCTGGAGATGTCGGCCTGCTCGTAGCGCACTGTGCCGCCGGCCACCAGGTCCTGCAAGGCCTCGAGGGTCTCGGGGTCCGCAGGGGAGCGGCCGACGAGGATGAGGGTCGCGTTCCCCGTCTGGGTGGCGATCTCCCGCGCGACGGCACGTCCGAGCACACCCGCCCCGCCGGCGACGAGATAGGTTCCGTTCTCCTTCCACGGCAGCGGGTGAGAGGTGGAGGGAGCATCGCACTCGGCCCAGACCGGTACCTCGCGGCGGCCGTCGACGTACCGGACGAGAGCCTCCTCGGGGCAGCTGCGGTTCTCCCGGATCCGCAGCACGGCACACTCAGCGGTGTCGGTCCGGTCCAGCACGACGACCTGTCCGGTGACAGCCGGGTTCTCCAGTCGGGCCGTCCTGAGCATGGCCGCGAGTCCGGGGAGCAGCATCGCGTCCGGGGTACCGGGGACCACCAGCTGGACGTGGCTCCGGCCGGCGGCTCCGCGCACGATGGAGCGCAGGTGCTTCAGGACCTGCAGGCCGTAGCCGGTGTACCGGCTGTCCGGGGCCTCGTCCTCGGTGGTCAGCAGGAACACGTCGGCGTCGTCGCCCCGCAGTAGGGCCGCCACCTGGGGCAGTCCTGCGAGCAGCACGGTCGGTCGCACGGCAGCAGGGCCGGCCGACGACGGGGCCGGTACGGGTCGGGGCCGCCACTGTGGGCGCAGCAGGACCGTTGATCCGGAGTCGGCCCGGTCGGAGTGGTCACGGTCCGAGTCGGCCCGGTCCGAGTCGGCCAGGTCGAACGAGAGTCCGCCGATCCGGACCCGGACCCGGCCCTGCTCGTCGGCCAGGTCGAGGTCGAACCCGGGGGCCCCCGCATCACCGGCCTGCTGTGCGCCGGGTCGGACCCAGACCCACATCGAGGGCGTGCAGGCATCGAGAACGAGGACCTCGTCGATGGCGCGGACCACCGCGGGTCCACCGCCGCCGTACACCCGGTGCCGCCCGGCCGACCCGCCGAGGACGTCGGAACACGCCTGCACCGCGGCCCCGAGCAGGCCCGGATGCAGCACGAGACCGTCCTCGGTGTCGCACACCGGGTCGGGCAGCGCCATCTGGACCAGAGCGTGCCCGGATCCGGTCCAGATGTGCTTGACGGCGCGGAAGGCCGGCTCGTGCGCGAGTCCGTGATCGTGGGGGCGCCGGTAGTACTGCTCGGCGGTCAGGCCGGACCGCCCGCAGGCCCGCTGCAGCGCGGTCAGGTCGAGCACAGTCTCCTCGGCTCCGTCCGCGAAGTACAGGACGCCCTCGCTGTGCACGACGGCGTCGGCGTCGCTGTCCCCGCCCCGCGGTGTGCTCCTGATCCGGAACCGGATGTCGCCGTCGTCGTCCGGACGCAGCCCGACGTGCACCTCGCGCAGGCCGTCGGCACGACCGAGCGGCCGCGCGAACACGACGTCGCGCAGTACCACCGGCGCCGAGGGCTCGACGGCGGCCCGGCTGCTGAGACAGCACGCGGCCACGGCCATCTCCAGGAAGGCGGCGCCGGGCACCGTCGGTGCGGCGCGATCGCCCAAGAAGCGTTCCTGTCCGGTGAGGACGGACGTGAAGCGCTGCTCGGTGAAGTCGGACGTGTTGACCTGAACCAGCGGATGCAGCGGCGCCGGTCCTCCGGGCGCGTTCGCCCCGGGGACGGACAGGCCGTCGAAGGCGGAGTACCGCTCGGCCGCGAAGGGGTAGGTCGGCAGCGCAACCCGCCGCGGAGTGCCGGTCGGGTAGAGCGACTGCCAGCTCACCGGCACACCGCTGACCCACAGTTCGAGCAGCTTCTCGTATTTCCCCTTCTCGGCCCACGCCGCGATCATCACGTCGAGGTCGGAGTCCGACCCGAACAGCGTCAGGGTCCGGGGTGCTTCGGCGACCGAGCCGCGGATGATCTCACCGCCTGCCAGGTCGCCTGTCAGGAACTGCCCCAGCCTCTCGACCAGCTCCGGCACGGAGACGGCGACGACACCGAGGCGTTCCTCCCGTGCTTCGCGTCCGACCTGGAGCGTGTAGGCGATGTCGGTGAGCGCGAGCTCCGCGTTCTCGGGGCGGCCCAGCCACTCCACCAGGTGCTCGGCCCGCGCCCTCAGTTGCTCGGTCGTGCGGGCGGACAGCGGTATCACGGCCCGTGGCCCGGCGTCGGCCGACGGACCCGGCGCCGGGCTGTCCGGGACGTACTCCGCGATCACGACGTGGGCGTTGGAGCCCCCGGCCCCGAAGGCCGACACACCCGCGATGCGCGGCAAAGCAGCGCGGGTGCCGTCGTCCGATCCGCGGGCCGGCCACTCGGCCAGCTCCTGCTGCACCACGAACGGGGTCTGCTCGAAGTCGATGTGCGGGTTGAGCGTCGAGGCGTGCAGGGACGGGGCCAGCCGGCCGTGCCGGAGCTGGAGCAGAACCTTGGTGATGCCGGCGATGCCGGCCGCGCTCTCGGCGTGCCCGATGTTGCTCTTCACCGAGCCGATCGCGCAGAACCCCCGGTCATCGGTGTACGGGTCGAACGCCTTGCACAGCCCGGCGATCTCGACCGGGTCGCCCAAGGAGGTGCCGACGCTGTTCGCCTCGATGTAGCTCACGTCCCGTGCGTCCACACCCGCCCGCCTGAGGGCCTCGCCGATGACGTCGGCCTGCCCCAGCGGTTCCGGTACCGAGTAACCGCTGGTCCTGCCACGGTGGTTGGCGGCGGTGCCCTTGATGACTCCGTAGATCCGGTCGCCGTCCGCGATCGCCCGCGCCAGCGGCTTGAGCAGGACTGCGCCCACGCCCTCCCCCGGCGCGTAGCCGTCGCCCCCGGCGCCGAAGCTGGCGCAGCGACCGTCGCTCGACGCGAGTCGGCCCTGGCTGAGGAGCAGGTACTTGTTCGGGTGCAGCGAGAGATTCACTCCACCGGCGACCGCTGTGTCGCAGTCGCCCGACCTCAGGCTCTGACAGGCCAGGTGCACGGCCATCAGCGACGACGAGCACATCGTGTCGACGCTCATGCTCGGGCCCCGGAAGTTGAACACGTGTGACACCCGGTTCGCTACGGACGCGGAGCTGCCCGAGACAGCCGGCGCCGCGCCGACATCCTGCGCCGGGGCACCGTGGAGCTGGTACTCCTGGTACATCACCCCGGCGAAGACGCCCACCCGCCCGTCGAGCAGGTTCCCGGTACGGTCCTTGCCGGTGTCCCGGACGTACCCGGCGTCCTCCAATGTGTCGTGCACGCACTGGAGGAACAGCCGCTCCTGCGGGTCCATGACCTCCGCCTCGCGCGGGGAGATGTTGAAGAACTGCGGGTCGAAGTCGTAGGCGCCGTCGAGGAATCCGCCCCACTTGCTGTAGGACTTCCCCGGGGTCCCCTTGTCCGGGTCGAAGAAGCGCCCATGGTCCCAGCGGTCACCTGGGATCTCGGTGACGCAGTCCGTGCCGGCGGCGAGGTTCTGCCAGAACTCCCCCACGTCGCAAGCCCGGGGGTAGCGGCCCGCCAGTCCGATGATCGCCGTGTCACCGCTTTCCGCGCCTACGGCCGGGGCCGGGTCGGCCGCGCTCCCTGCCGGAGCAGCGGACGCCACCGGCCATGTTCGTCCGGCCCCCCGGGCGGGCTGCCCGGGGTCGGCCGGCGCGACGGCGGGTGCCTGCCGACGCCCGCCTGCCGGGGGGAGAAGCTCCCGGAGCTCCTGGGGACGGGTCTGCAGGAAGTGGCGGGTCAGGGCGGCGACGGTCCGGTGCTCGAAGAAGAGGGTCTTCGGAAGCGAGCCGAAGACTCCCTCAAGGGTGCGGGTCATTTCCATGGTCATGACGGAGTCGACGCCGTAATCCTCCAGTGACGCCTCGGCGTCGATCCTGGCGGCGGGCAGGTCGATGGCCGATGCCAGGAGCCGTTTGAAGTAGGCCACGGCCTGCTGCGCGGTGTTCTCGTCCGGGCTGTCCGCGGGGGCTGCCGCCCCGTTCCCGTCGGGCGCGGCGCCGTCCACGAGGAGTCCGGCCAGCAGGGTCCGCGCGATCCTCGGACGATCGCCCGAAAGCACCATCACCTGGTCGGACGGCGATGCCAGGGCCAGGTACAGGGCGCGCAGCCCCTCCTGGTCCGACAACGGCACGAGCCCGAAGCGCTCGTGCAGCGACCGCTCGGTCAGCGCGTCGACATGCATCCCGCCGTCGGCCCACAGGGGCCAGCCGACCGACAGGGTCCTCCCCAGCCGCTCGCCGCGGGCCACCAGCGCGTTGCGGTGCGCCGCGAAGGCGTCCATGAACGCGTTCGCGGCCGCGTAGTCGGCCTGTCCGACATTGCCCAGGGCCCCTGCGACCGAGGAGAAGGCGACCAGGAATTCGAGCTCCGTGTCCCGGGTGGCCTCGTCCAGGTGCACCAGTCCGGCGACCTTGGGCGCCAGCACCCGGGCGAACCCGTCCGCGTCCTTTCTGATGACGAACGCGTCGCTGGTGAATCCGGCGGCGTGCAGGATCCCGTCGATCCGGCCGTACCGCTCCTGGGTCTCCCGGACGAGCGTCATGACGTCGTCCCTGACCGCCACGTCGGCCTGCACGTACGTCGTCTCCGCGCCGTGCCGCCGCAGTTGTTCCAGCAGCGCGTCCTTGTGCGCGTCGCGGGGGGACCGGCCGGCGATCACGATCCGGGCCCCGCGGACCCGGCCCGCGATGTCGTGGGCGAAGACCGTGCCCAGGCCGCCGGCGCCACCGGTGATCAGGTAGACGCCGCCGTCCTTCCAGGGCGTCACCACCGACCGGCGGTCGACGTCCTGCTCGCGCCACTTGAGGACCTCGCGCAGGCCGCCGATGTACCGCACGCCGAAGTCGGCGAGCACGGCGCGGTCTGCCATCACCCGGGACGCGGCGCGCTCCGCCGCGTCCTGCGGGTCCACCAGCACCATCTGGCCGAGCAGTCGCGGGTTCTCCAGTCCTGCGGACTTCAGGATGGCGGCCAGTCCGGTCCACAGCGACGGTTCGGCGGACTGGGCGACCAGTTGGACCCGGACCGGGTGCTGGGCGGGCTCCCCGAGCAGTCGTTTGACCTCGTCGAAGACCTGCAGCGCGTAGTCGGTGTAGCGGCGGCCGACGTCCGTGCCGCCCGATGTCAGCCGGACCACTCGCGCGGTGTCCTGTGCGTCGAGTGCCGCGGCGACTTCGGGGAGCTCCACGACCAGCACCAGGCCCTCGGGCGCCGGGGCGACGGCCGTCGCCGGGGCGGCGGCCACCCAGTGCGGAGCGGCGAACAACTCCCGGGCGGTCGTGGCAGCCGTACCGGCGCGCAGGGCGACGCCCTTGAGCCGGATCGCCACCCTCCCGTCGTCGTCGCAGATGTCGATGTCGATGCGACGCAGACCGTCGGCCTCCCGGCCCGCGCTGTCCCGCAACCAGGCCCATCCCTCCGGCGGGCAGGGGCCGAGGATCTCGACCTCGTCCAGCGCGAAGGGCAGCAGCAGCGGTTCCTCGGCGTCCGCCCCGGACAGCAGGCCCGCACACGCCTGCAGGCCGGAGTCCACCATCGACGGATGGAGCCCGTAGGCGTTCCGGGTTTCCCGCACGGTCGACGGCAGCACGATCCGGGCCAGGACCTGTCCCGGGCCCGTCCACAGGCGCTGGACGCCGCGGTGGCCCGGGCCGTACGCGATACCGCGCGCCTCAGCGGTCGCGTACAGCGCGTCGGCGTCTGGCCCGGGGGTCCGGCATGCCTCACGCAGTCGCGCCAGGTCGACGCGGACGTCGGCGGTCGCGGGCGCAGGCCGCGAGGTCACCCGTACCACGCCCTCGCTGTGCACCGCGTCGGCGGTTCCGGCGGCCGGGCCGTCCGGGCCGAGGATCTCGAATCGGACCTCGCCGTCCTCCTCGGGCCGCAGGCGTACCTGGACGGTCAGCCCCGGCTCGTGCAGGGTGACCGGCCGCGTCCAGACGACGTTCCGGATGCTCTCGACGCGGTACGGCTCGTCGAGCGAGGCCGCCACGGCGGCGCGCGCCAGTTCCAGACAGGCGGCACCGGACAGCACGCGCTCGCCCCTGACCCGGTGGTCCCGCAGGAAGAACTCCTCGCCGGTGAACACCGATGTGAAGCGCTGCCCCTGCAGGGTGGAGGTGTTGACGTGCAGGAGCGGATGGAGCTGCGCCGGAGCCGCCGCCGGGCCCGGTTCGGTCGCGGTGCCGCCGGCCAGCCAGTGGCGCTCGCCCTGGAAGGGGTAGGTCGGCATCGAGACCCGGCGCGGTGTGGACCCGTGGTGGAGCCTGGTCCAGTCCACCACGAGACCGTTCGTCCACAGTCTCACGAGTTCGCCGTAGGCGCGCTGCGCGAGCGCCGCGTCCAGCGTTCGTGCCTGGTCCGCGTCGGCGGTGAAGACGGCCAGGGTGCCCTGCCGGCGCTCCACCCGGCCCTGGTACAGGCCGGTGATCTCGGACTCGCCGTCCAGGAACGCCCGTAGTTTAACGGTGAGTTCACCGGTCGTGGCCGCGACGAGTCCGAGGCGTTCCTCGTATGCCTCCCGACCCGTCTGGAGGGTGTGGGCGATGTCCGCGAGCGGGGTCGCCGCGCCCTCGCCCTCGGTCGTCCAGCGCAGCAGCTGACTTGCCTGGGCCCGCAGGCCGGCTTCGGTCCGCGCGGACAGGACGACCGCGGCAGGAGCGCCCTCCGGGGGAGAGCATCCGCAGGGCGGGGAGCCGGGAGGTACTCCTCGACGATGACGTGGGCGTTGGAGCCCCCTGCCCCGAAGGACGAGATGCCGGCGATACGCGGCGCCGCGGCGCCGTCGGCGCCTGTCGGGCGACTCCACGGTGCCAGTTTCCGGGCCACGTAGAAGGGGCTGCCGTCGAAGTCGATATGGGGATTGAGCACCTCGGAGTGCAGCGAGGGCGCGAGTTGGCCGTGCTTCAGCTGCAGCAGCACCTTCGTCAGCGCGGCGATGCCGGCCGCGCTCTCGGCGTGCCCGATGTTGCTCTTGACCGAGCCGATCGCACAGAACTGCGTCCGATCGGTGTGCTCGCGGAAGGCCCTGGTCAGTCCGGCGATCTCGATGGGGTCGCCGAGCGAGGTGCCGGTTCCGTGCGCCTCGACGTAGCTCACCGCTGCTGCGTCGACCCCGGCCTCACGCAGCGCGTGGCCGATGACGTTGTACTGCGCGCGGGGGTTGGGCACGGAGTATCCGTTGGTCTTGCCGCCGTGGTTGACCGAAGTCGCCCGGATGACGCCGTAGACGGTGTCGTTGTCCGCGCGGGCGCGGTCGAGCGGCTTGAGCAGGACCGCGCCGACCCCCTCACCCGGGACGTAGCCGTCACCACCCTGTCCGAAGCTCTCGCACCGGCCCTTGCTCGACGCGAACTTGCCGCTGCCGAGCATCAGGAACTTGTTCGGGTGCAGCGAGAGGTTCACGCCGCCCGCGACGGCCAGTTCGCAGCCGCCCGTTCGCAGGCTCTGGCAGGCCAGGTGCAGCGCGGTGAGCGACGACGAGCACATGGTGTCGACGGCCAGGCTCGGACCGTGCAGGTCGAAGACGTAGGACACCCGGTTGGCGATGGTCGACGCGCTGCCGGACAGCGTGACGTTACGGCCGCGCGCCTGCTCCTGGGCGCCGTAGAGCTGGTATTCCTCGTACATCACCCCCACGAAGACGCCGACGTTGCCGGGCAGGCCGCGGTCCGCGCAGTGGCTCAGCGTCTCCCGTGTGTAGCCCGCGTCCTCAAGCGTCTCGTGCACGCATTCCAGGAACAGCCGCTCCTGCGGGTCCATGAACGCCGCCTCGCGCGGGGCGATGTTGAAGAAGAGCGAGTCGAAGCGGTCGACGGCGTCCAGGAAGCCGCCCCACTTGGTGTAGGTCTTGCCGGGCGCGTTCTGGTCCGGGTCGAAGTAGGGGCCGTGGTCCCAGCGGTCGGTGGGGATCTCGGTGATGCAGTCGCGGCCCTCGGCCAGGTTCCGCCAGAACTCCCTGATGTTCCGGGCCTGGGGATAGCGGCCCGCCAGTCCGACGACGGCGATCTGCGTGTCCGTGCCCGCCGGCTCCCGGCGGCCGCGCCGCACCACCGCCGGGCGGGTGTGTTCGGACCTCGTCCCGCCCGGTGCGGTGGCGCCGTCCGCGGAGGCGCCGGACGACTCCCGGACTTCCGCGGCCAGCAGCTCGACGAGGCGGGGCCGATGAGCAGCGAGGAAGTACCCGGACAGGGCGGCAATGGTCTGGTACTCGTAGAACAGCGTCTTGGACAGCGACCCGAAGACCTTTTCGAGCCGGTTGGTCAGGTTCATCGCCAGGATCGAGTCGATGCCGTAGTGCTCAAGGGCGTCGTCAGCGTCGATCCGCTCCGCGGGCACGCGCAGCTCGGAGGCGAGGAAGCCGACCAGGTACTGGCAGGTCCGCTCCTCCAGCGTGCCGCCCGGCAGGGCGCCGCCGCTCGCCGCGGCGGCTGCAGCCGGGACCCGTGCGTCACCGTGCGGGGGTGTGCCGCCGGCCCGCTCGACGGGCGCCTGCGCCGCGTACGCCCTGGAGGTGAATCCCCGAAGGCGGCAGCGCGGCGCACCGGCGTCGTCGAGGACGTCGATGTCCAGCTTGCGGATACCGAGATCGGGCTGATCGTCGTCGCTGTACCGGACCCACGCCCACATCTGCGGAGTGCACGGCCCCAGGACGTCCAACTCGTCGAGGGCGAAAGGGAGGTGAAGCACGTCGGGGGCGGCGTCCGTGACGTCGCCGACCCGGCCGAACAGTCCGACGGCGGACTGCAGGGCGGCGTCCAGCAGGCTCGGGTGGAGTACGTAGCCGTCGGCGTCGTCCGGCGTCCCGGACGGCAGCCGCAGCCGTGCCAGCGCCTGCCCGTCGCCGATCGCCACGCTCTCGATGCCGCGGTGCGCGGGACCGTAGTCGAGACCCATGGCCCGGTAGACGCGGTAGCACTGCTCGGCGCCCAACCGGGCGACACCGCACGCCGCCCGCAGCGCGGCCAGGTCGACTGCCACCGACGCGTCGGCGCCGACGAGGGCCCGCAGCGTCCCCTGGCTGTGCACGACGGCGTCCGCGTCGGGATCGCCTCCCGGGACGCCGGAGATTTCGAAGGCCACCTCCCCGGCGGCTCCGGCCTGCGCGGTGTACAGCGTCGTCATGACGTGTACGGGGCTCTCATCGACCGTCAGGGGCTGGGCCCACACAACGTTGCGGAGCACGGTCCGACGCGTGCGCCCGTCGAGTGAGGCGTCCAGTGCCGCCCGGGCCATCTCCAGGTGCGCGGCGGCCGGCAGCACCTTGCGGCCGTTGACGACGTGGTCGGCGAGGAAGGACTCATCGCCCGAGAAGACCGAGCCGAATCGCTGGGCGTCGAGGGTGGAGGTGTTGGTGTGCACGAGCGGGTGGAGCCGGCCGGCGCCGGAGCCGACGGGGCCGGGAGCCGCGGCCAGGTCGCCCACCCAGTAGCGCTCGCGGGCGAAGGGATAACCGGGCAGCGGGAGCATCCGGGGGCGCCGGGGACCGTACAGCTTGCCCCAGTCAACGTTCAGGCCCTTGACCCAGAGGTCGAGCAGCCGGTCGAACTTGCCCTTCTCGATCCACATGTCGACGGTCGCGGCCATGTCGCCGTCGTCACCGAGGGCGGTGAGCGCCTCCCGGTGCTCCTTGACGTTGCCGAGGTGCAGGTCCTCGATGTCCTGCTCGCCGGCGACGAACGCGGCGAGTTTCCCGGTGAGGTCGGCGGGTGAGCCGACGGGCAGGGCGAGCCGCAGGTCCATCGCCTCACGGCCGAGCTGAAGCGTGTGGGCGACGGCGCCGAGGTCGACCGCGGCGGGGTCCTGCGGGCGCAGCCAGTCGAGCAGGTCCCGGGCCCGCTCCCGGAGCCGCTCGGGGTCCTTCGCCGAGAGGACGATCAGGCACGGGCCGCCCGCGGGTGCGGGGACGGCCTCGGGGTCGACCCGGCGGTATTCCGCCACGACGACATGGGCGTTGGAGCCGCCGGCGCCGAACGAGGAGACCCCGGCGATCCGGTCGCCCTCGGCCGCACCCCCGTCGCCGCCGGTCATCGCGGGCCGGGTCCACTCGGCCGTCTCCCGCTGGAGCCGGAACGGCGTCCGGGTGAAGTCGATGTTGGGGTTGGGTTCCTGCGCGTGCAGGCTGGCCGCGATGCGCCCGTGCTGCATCTGGAGGACGGTCTTGAGCAGCCCGGCGATACCGGCGGCGGCCTCAAGGTGACCGATGTTGCTCTTCAGGGAGCCGATGGCGCAGCGCTGCCGGGAGCCGGTGTCCGACCCGAACGCCTGGACCAGCCCTTCGACCTCGATCGGATCGCCCAGTTCGGTGCCGGTGCCGTGCGCCTCCACGAAGCTCACCTCGTCGGCGCGGACGCCCGCGCGGGCGAGCGCCTCGCGGACGACCTCGGCCTGCGCGACCGGGTTGGGGACGGTGTAGCCGTGGGTCCGACCGCCGTGGTTGATGCTGCTGCCACGGATGACGGCCCGGATGTTGTCGTTGTCCCGCTCGGCGTCGGACAGCCGCTTGAGCAGGACGACGGCCACGCCCTCACCGGGCACGAAGCCGCTGCCGCCGGCTCCGAAGCTGCGGCACCTGCCGTCGTCCGACAGCATCCGCTTGCCGGACATCAGGGTGTAGTTCGACGGGTGCAGGTAGAGATTGACCCCGCCTGCGACGGCCAGGTCGCACTCGCCGCGGCGAAGGTGCTGGACCGCCTCGTGGACGGCGCTCAGCGACGACGAGCAGAGCGTGTCGACCGGCAGACTCGGCCCGGTGAGATCGAGCAGGTACGACACCCGGTTCGCCACCGACGCGAACGACGTCAGGGGGTGCAGCTTCTCGTTCCGTTTCCACAGGTCGGGCCCGTACAGGTCGAACCCGGTCTTCGAGACGCCGGCGAAGACACCCACCCTCCGGCGATGTGCGTCGGCCAGGCGCTGCCGGGTGTAGCCGGCGTCCTCCAGCGCGTTCCAGGACTCCTGCAGGAACAGACGCTCCTGCGGGTCCATGCTCATCGCCTCCTGCGGCGAGATGGCGAAGAAGAGCGGGTCGAACTCGGCGAACCCGTCCAGGAAACCGCCCCATTTGCTGTAGCTCAGGCCCGCCGCCACCGCCTCGTCGCGGTCGGGGTGGTAGAAGCCGGCCAGCGGCCAGCGGCCCTCGGGGATCTCGGTGACGCAGTCGCGCCCGGCGTCCAGGTTCTCCCAGAACTCCCGCAGGTTCCTGGCCTGCGGGAACCGCCCGCTCATGCCGATCACGGCGACCGCGTCCTCGGCATGCTCCGAGGCGGGCGCGGCCGCCTCGGGCGCCGGCCGCTCGGCGACGGAGGCGTTCGTCGCCCCCGGCGCCGGAGCGGCCTGCGGGATGGCCGCCGTTCCCGTCCAGTCCAGGCATCCCCGCCGGTGTGCCCGGAGGAAGTAGCGCGCGAGCGCATCCAGCGAATTGAACTCGTACAGCAGCGTCTTGGGCAGATCCGGGAAGACGTCGGCGAGTTTCCGGTTGAGCCGGGTGACGACGATGGAGTCGATGCCGTAGGTCGCCAGCGGCGCCTGGGCGTCGATCTTCGCTACCGGGAGGCCGATGGCACCGCTGAGCATCTGCCCGAGCCTGCGGACGACCTTGTGGTGCAGCGCCTCCTCGCTGATGCCCTCGGCAACTGCCGGGGCGGGTACGGGGACCGGGGCGGGTACGGCGGCGGCCGCCGGCTGCCCGAGAAACGTCCGGCGGATGCGCGGCCCGTCGCCCTCGACCGCCATCACCTGGCAGACGTCCGACGCGAGGGAGTCGTGGAAGACCTTGAGGCCCGACTCGGTGCGCAGGGCGCACATGCCCGTCCGCTTCCGCAGCGCCTGCTCCGTCTCCGCGTCGACCGGCATCCCGCCCTCGGCCCACAGCGGCCAGTTGAGCGAGAGGCTGCGGCCCGAACGCAGGCCCTGCGCGACCAGACCGCCCCGGTGGTGCGCGAACGCGTCCAAAAACGCGTTGGCGGCGGCGTAGTCGCACTGGCCGACGTTGCCCGTGACCGCCGCCGTGGAGGAGAACAGGGCGAAGAAGTCCAGCGCGTCGTCCTTGCTGGCGGCGTCCAGATTGAGGGCGCCAGCCGTTTTCGGGGCGAGCACCTCGCGCAGTTCCTCGGCGCTCTTGTGCGACACGAAACCGTCCCGGAGCACACCGGCGCTGTGGATGATGCCGTGGATGGCACCGTACTCACGCCGCACGTCGGCCAGGAACGCCTCGACACCGCCCGGGTCGGCCACGTCGAGTCGTGCGTACTCCACCCGCGCGTGCGGACGGTACAGGCCCTCGAGCAGCCGTCGCCGGTTGCTGTCGAGTGCGGAGCGGCCGCTCAGCAGGACGGACGCGTTCTGCACGGATCGCAGCAGATCCCGGGCGAAGATCAGCCCGAGCCCGCCGAGGCCGCCGGTGACGACGTAGGTACCGCCTTCCCGCCAGGGCGGGATCGTGTGCTCCGGGCTCGGCAGCTCGTCCCAAGCCAGTACCTCGCGGACGCCGTGGCGGAACCGCACGACGCGGTCACCGCTGTGCTCACGACTCGCCAGGATCTGGGCGGCGCCGGTGTGCGCCTCATCGGTGGCCGTGTCGACCAGCAGCAACTGGGGCACGATCGCGGGGTTCTCCAGGGCGGCGCTTCGGACCATGCCGATCAGACCCGAATCCAGGTTGTCCGCTCCCTCCCGGGAGCAGACGAGCTGAACCAGCGTGGCGGGCAGTTCCGGGTCGCCGGCCAGCGAGCGGAGCGAGCCGAGCACCTGGCCCGCGAGATCGGCGTAGCGGTCCGCGAGACCGGCGGCTCCGGCCCGCAGCAGGCGCACGTCGATCGTCGCGTCCCGCTGACGCAGGGCATCCGCCAGGGCCGGTGGCCCGGCGAGGAGCACCACATGTCCCGGCTTCCGCCCGGTCGCGGGGCTGTCGGCCGCCCGCCAGACCGGGTGGCACCGCACCAGTTCGGGCGACGGACCCGGGTCCTGGGCGTCCGTGGGCGGTCCCGTTCGGATCCGACGGTCCTTCAGGAACTGCTTGACGTGCTCCTTGGAGACACGATCGGCCTTGAGATCCAGCAGAAGCCGTTCCAGTTGGCTGTCCATGGTCAGCGCCCCCCGTTGTCAGTGGTCCGACCTGCGCCGTCGAGGACGGACCGTCGGATGTGCTCGGCGGCGGCTTCGACGCCGAGAGAGCCGCTCACCAGCTCGTCGAGGACGTCGTCGATCAGCGAATCCGACAGGCCGTCCGTCGGCTCCCCGTCGACCGGCCGCTCCGCGATCCAGTACCGCTCCCGGGCGAAGGGGTACGTGGGCAGCGGGACGATGCGCGCCTCTCCAGCCGGGTGGAGGCTGCGCCAGTCCAGCTCGAAGCCGTTCACCCACAGGTCGAGCACCTTGGCGTACATGCCCTTGGCCAGCCACGTCCCGACGACCGCGCTCAGGTCCGCGTCGGCGGTCAGCGCCGTCAACGCGCGGTCGGCGCCTGTGGCACGGCCACGGTGCAGCCCGGTGCCGCCCCCGGGGTGGTCCAGGAAGGTCTGCAGCCGGTCCCGCAACTCGGCGAACGAGCGTACGACCGTGCCCAGTCGCTCACTCATGGCCTCGCGTCCGACCTGCAGGGTGTACGCCACATCGGCCAGGACCGCCCCGCTCCGCTCGGCTTCCGGGAGCGAGCCCAGCAGAGCACCGGCCTGCTCCCGCAGCCGCTCCTCGTCCTTGGCGGACAGGACGACCACGGCCGGCTCGCCGGCCCGGACGGCCCCGGGAGCCGGCCGGTCGCGGACGTACTCCTCGATCACCACGTGGGCGTTGGAACCGCCCGCGCCGAAGGACGAGACACCGGCCCGGCGCGGCACCTCGGAGCTGACGCCGTCGACGGTGACGACCGGCCGCTTCCACACCGCGCCCTTGCGCTGGACGACGAACGGCGTCGCGTCGAAGTCGATGTGCGGGTTGGTCTCGTCGACGTGCAGGGTGGGGGCGAGTTCACCGTGCTGCATCTGCAGCACGGCCTTGAACACGCCCGCGATACCGGCGGCGGCCTCGGCGTGGCCGATGTTGCTCTTGACGGAACCGATCGCGCAGTACTGCAGGTCCCGGGTGTCCTGGGAGAACGCCCGGGTCAGACCGTTGATCTCGATCGGGTCGCCCAGCGCGGTACCGGTGCCGTGCGCCTCGACGTAGCTGATCGTGCGCGCGTCGACGCCCGCCCGGTCGAGCGCCTGCCGCACCACCCGGCCCTGTGCGACCGGATTCGGCACGGTGTATCCGTTCGTCGTGCCGCCGTGGTTGACGCTGGTGCCGCGGACGACGGCATGGATGTGGTCGCCGTCCCGCTCGGCGTCCTCCAGTCGCTTGAGGACGACCGCACCGACGCCCTCACCGGGGACGAAGCCGTTGCCGCCGGCGCCGAAGCTGCGGCACTTGTCCTCGTCGGCGAGCATCTGCAGGGCGCACAGATTGAGATAGCCCGACGGATGCAGGTAGAGGTTCACCCCACCGGCCACCGCCAGTTCGCAGTCGCCGCGGAGCAGGTGCTCGCACGCCTCGTGGAGCGCTGTCAGCGAGGAGGAGCACATGGTGTCGACGGGCATGCTCGGACCGTTGAGGTTCAGCTTGAACGAGACGCGGTTGGCCACCGACCCGAAGGAGGTGTAGGGGCGGGCGGGGTCACCGCGAAGCCAACGCTCGGGGCCGTAGAGGTTGTGCTCGGCGCGGGTGATCCCCACGAAGACGGCGACACTGGACCCGTGTTCCTGCTCCAGGCGGCTGCGCGTGTAGCCGGCGTTCTCGAACGCCCGCCACGCCTCCTGGAGGAACAGTCGCTCCTGCGGGTCGATCTCCGTGGCGTCGTTCGGCGTCATCTCGAAGAACAGCGGATCGAAGTCGGCGAATCCGTCGAGGAAGGCGCCCCACTTGCTGTAGCTCCTGCCCTTGGCGGCGGCGTCCTCCTTGTCGGGCTCGTAGAAGCCGTCGAGTGCCCACCGGTCGGCGGGGATCTCCGTGACGGTGTTCCGGCCCTCGCGCAACACCGACCAGAAGGCGTCGAGCGTCTCGGCCTGGGGGAAGCGCGCGCTCATTCCCACGATTGCGACGCCGGCGCTGTGCCCGGACGGCGGTACGGGACGAGCCGATGTTCGGCCGGGTGCGGGCCGCGCAGCGGCCTCGGCCCGCACCGTCGCGTCCGGGACGGCCGCCGAGTCGTGGCCCACGCCCAGGGCGCGGGCCACCGCCGCTCCCCGCTCGGTGACGAAGTACTCGGTCAGCGCCTCGATCGTGCGGTACTCGAAGAACAGGGTGCTGCTGGTCTCCCCCAGGTCCTTCTTGAGGCTGGTCAGCAGTTGCAGGATGAGGATGGAGTCGATGCCGTAGGCGGACAGCTGCTCGCGGGCGTCGATGGATTCGGCCGGGATCAACAGGGTCCGCGCGACCAGCTCCTTCAGATAGCCGCGCACGGCGTCGCCGAGCACTGCCCCGTCCACCCGGGCGGCGGCGGCCGGCGGTAGCGGCCGCGATGCGGCCTGCGGCCCGGGGACCGGATCGGCCGCGGACCACGGCTGTCCGCCGCGACTCTGGCGGATCACCCCGTCACTGAAGCCGACCACCACCTGCTGGCCGAGCCGGTGCGCGTCCCGCGCGGGGAATTCGACGCCTTCGAAGCCCTCCCACTCCAGCACCGACTGCCAGGTCTCGGGCCGCAGGCCGGGCCCCCCGGTTTCGCGCAGATCGCCGTCGTACAGCCACCAGCCGTCCAACAGCGCGAACGTCAGCATGCCGAAGACGGTGTAGCCGTCGATCTCGTTGACGACCAACCCACCGCCGGACCGCAACAGCGCTTTGCTGTTCCGCAGTGACGTGCGGATCTCCTTGGTGGCGTGCAGCACGTTGGTTGCGATGACCAGGTCGTACCCACCCTCGTCGAATCCCTGCTCGACCACGCTCCGACCCGCGTCGAAGATCTCGCAGCGCAGGAACGGATTCCGCGCGCCGAACTCCCGCTGACCGTGAATCAGGAACGCCTTGGAGAGATCGGTGTAGCAGTATTCGCCGATGTGCCGCTGGTACGGCTGAAGCCGGCCCATGACCGTGGCGGTGGTGCCGCCCGTACCGGCGCCGATCTCCAGGATCCGGATCCGGGCTTCGGGATCCTGCGCCAGCCTGCTCTCGACCAGTGCGGCGACACAGTCGCCGACCACGTCGTTGAAGTAGTCAGCGATCATGTTCCGCTTGTAGATTCCCTCGACGAGGTCCAGCGAGGAGCCGGGGAAGATCACGTCGACGGCGGGGACCGTGCCGGTGAGAACGTCCGGCAGTGCGCGCAGGGTCTTGTCGACCAGGTCGACGGACGCACGCAGTTCCGGGTCCGCGAGCCACTCGCGCCTGCTGCGTTCCCACTCGGCAGCGGTGGCGCCCGGGTCCACCGGGTCGGCCGCAGCGGCGTGGTAGCGGCCCGCGGACGCGCCCGCTCGGAGCCAGCCCTGCCGCGCGAACAGCTTCAGGGTCTCCGACGCCCAGCGGTCGTACCTGCCGAGAATCCCGCCGGACTGCCGGAGGGAGTCCGCGTCCACGGAGCCCGTACCGATCCAACCGCGCTCGCGCAGCGCGCACCACAGCAGCCGCAGGAGCAACCCGTCCAGCGTCCGCAGCTTGGACTTGGCCTGTGCCTCCACGGTCCGCACCTGCTCCCCCCGTGCGGGCAGCAGTGGGGCGAGCGGCTCGCTCCGCTGCTCCGCCGGGTCCAGCACCCGGATCGCCTCGCGGTCGGTGTAGCCCTCGAACCGCTCGGGTTCGCTGGTGTTGAGGTAAGCCACCTGCCCGAGCGGGGCAGCCAGCAGCCGCTCGACCGCGTCCATCGCCAGCACGGGGTCGATGTCGCCGAGACCCTCGCGCCGGTAGATGCGCTCACGGACGTGCTCCGGCACGTCGAGTCCGCTGCCGACGGCGCCCCAGTAGCCCCAGTTGACCACCTTCACGGCGTACCGGCGTGCTCCGGAGAGCTGGCGGGCCAGGGCGTCCTCGAAGGCGTTGCCCGCCACGTAACTGCAGTAGCCCATGCTCGGGTTGACCGATGCGATCGAGGAGAAGAAGAGCATGAAGTCGAGTCCGTCGGCGTCGAAGACCTCCGCCATGCACACGCTGGCGTCGACCTTCGCACTCAGGCCCTGACTGAACTGCTGCTCGGTCGTGTTGGGCAGGCTCTGGTCCACCAGGCCGAAGGCGGACTGCACCACGCCGTTGACGGTGCCGAACCGCTCCTGGATCCGGGCGTACGCAACCCGCAGCGAGTCCATGTCGGCGGCGTCGGCCCGGACGTACCACGGTGCCGGCCCGAGCGCGGCCAGTCGGTCGATCTCCGCCTGGATGCCGGTGTCCTTCTCCCGGCGACCGATCCAGACCACCTGGGCCCCGTAGCGCCGGATCAGGTCCTCGCTCCAGAGCCGGCCGATGCCGCCGGCCCCGCCCAGGACGACGTAGACCCCGCCCTCCTTGTACGGGGAGCGGACCGGTGCCGGCAGCTCCACCCGGTACAGGCCGCGACGGAACCACTGGCCGTTGCGCAGCGCCCGCACGCTTCCGGCCGGGGCCGCGAGCAGGGTGCGGGCAGGGAACTGGTCGGACCCGCCCAGGTCGAAACAGGCCACGCTCCAGTTGGGCAGTTCCTTCGCCATGACCTCGGCCAGGCCCGGCACGCCCGCATCGGCGGGAAGCACTGACTCGCCCTGGAGCACGGGCTGGGTCTGGCGAGTCACCACGGTCCAGGTCAGCTCCTCGCTGCCGCGGCCCAGCTCAAGCAGCGCCTTGACCAGCCGGAAGAACGCGGTCACTCCGACGTGGGCGCGCCGCAGCAGCGCGTCCGGCCCGGTTCCCGCGTCCGCTGGGGAGATCCACACGAGGTGGCGGACGTTGCCCGCGCGCCGCAGCTGCTCGGTGAGCGATTCGGTGCTCACCGGGCCGCTGTCGGCGAAGAAGTACGCGTCCGGGCATTCGGCTGCCAGGGCGGCGCGCTCCGCGGCACTACCCCCCACGACGATGACGCCGCTCGGGACGTCCGCCCCGGGGCCCGGCTCCAGGGCCTGTGCTTCGACCCACAGCGGCGCCAGCGCCAGATGGTCGGCCCCGGCGCCGGCCTGCGGGCCCGGCGCGGGCGTGCGGTCGGTGGGCCAGGCGGGCGCGGCGTGGCCGGACGCGTCCCCTGAGGGCAGCCAATGGCGCTGGCGTTGGAACGGATACGTCGGCAGGGGGACCCGACGATACCCGCCGCTCTCGAACAGCCGCTCGTAGCGGAGCTGGTATCCCTGCAGGTACAGGGCGCAGACGGCGTCCAGGTGGTCCCGACGGGCGGTCCCGGTCGCGCCCTCGGCGCACTCCCGCAGGCAGTTGTCGCCGAACTGCTCCAGAGCGGGCTCCGGGCTCACCGCGTTCTCCGTGAGGTCGGCGATGCGCACCTCCCCCACCCGTCCGTCCGTGAGCCACCGGCCCAGCAGCGTCACCAGGTGGGCCGTGTCACGGGCCACACACGCCAGCCGGACGGGGCAGTGCCGCCGGCCCAGCACCAGGGTCGAGCTGATGTCTCCCAGCTCGGTGTCCGGGGACCGGCTCAGGTGCTGCAGCAGCTGTTCCGCCTGAGTCCGCACTTGCTCCGCGGACAGGGCGGACAGCACCACGAGGTGGTCCTGGACGCCCGCGCTGTCGCGGCGCGGCAGGTCAGGAGCCTCCTCGACCACCACGTGGGCGTTGGTGCCGCTGAAGCCGAAGGAGCTGAGCGCCGCGCGCCGCGGCCGACCCGGCTCGGCCGTCCAGGGGCGGTGCACCGTGTTCACGTAGAACGGGCTGCCCGCGAACTCGATGTGGGCGTTGCCCTGGTCGAAGTGGAGGCTGCGCGGCAGCTCGCGGTGGCGCAGGGCGAGCAGGATCTTGATGAGCCCGGCCATCCCCGAGGCCGGCGCCGCATGCCCGATGTTGGTCTTGACCGAGCCGATGGCGCAGTATTCCCACTTGTCGGTGTAGTGCCGGAACGCGCGGGTCAGCGCCTGGAACTCGATGGGGTCGCCGAGCTGGGTACCGGTACCGTGCGCCTCGACCAACTGGATGCCGGCGGGGTCGATGCCGAAGCTGTCGTACACCTGGCGCTCCAGCCGCTCCTGTGACTTGGCGCTCGGCGCCGTGATGCCGTTGGAGGTCCCGTCCTGGTTGATGCCCGAACCGCGGACCACACCGTGGATGTGGTCGCCGTCGGCGAGGGCGTCCCGCAGCCGTTTGAGCATGACGACACCGGCGCCTTCGCCGGGGACGAAGCCGTCCGCGCCCTCAGCGAAGGTGTGGCACTGACCGGTCTCCGAGAGCATCCCGGCCTTGTGGGCATTGAGGTAGTAGTCGGGTGAGCACTGCACGGACACCCCCCCGACCAGGGCCGTCTCGATCTCGTACGCACGCAGGGCCTGGCAGGCGAGGTGGAGGGCGACGAGAGAGCCGGAGCAGGCCGTCTCGACGGCGATGGCGGGACCCTGCAGATCGAGGAGGTAGGAGACGCGGGCCGGGATGATCGCCTCGGCGTTGCCCCACATGGCCTGCGCGGGGGCATCCGCGCTGGAGCCGGGCAGGTAGTCGCTGACCTGGGTGCCGATGTAGACGCCGCAGGACCGGCCACGGATGGCGTCGCCCGCGTAACCGGCGTCCTCCAGTGCCTTCCACGCCTCCTCCAGCACGATCCGCTGCTGGGGGTCCATGTAACTGGCTTCGAGGCCGGATATCTGGAAGAACATCGGATCGAACCGGTCGATGTCGTCCATCAGCGAGGCATACCGGGGGTGGGGCGCGCCCGGCGCCACGAAGGCCGACAGGTCCCAGCGGGTGATCTCGCCGACCAGGCTGCGGCCGTCGACGAGGTGCTGCCACAGCTGGTCGGTGTCCTTGGCCGTACCGAACCTCCCGCTCATGCCGATGACGGCGATCGGCTCGCCGGTCGGGTCGGGGACGGCTGCGGACACGGCCGGCCGCGGCGTGCCGGTGACGGCGGGCACGGTCGCGGCGGCGGGCACCGTCACCGGGGCGGCCTGCACAGTCACCGCGGCGGCCGCAGGAACCGCGGCCACGGCCGGGACCGGCGGCAACGCGTCGAGGTGCTGCTCCGCCACGTAGCGCGCCAGCGTGCGCACCGAGCTGTGGTCGAACAGGTCCGTGACGGCGAGCGAGATGCCCAGGTCGGCGCTCAATTGCTGGGTGAGCTCGACACCGAGGATGGAATCCACGCCGTAGTCGGCGAAGGAGTCCTCCTCGGACAACTCTCCGCGCTCCAGACCCAGCGACGCCTGGAGCCGTGCGACGATCACCGACCGCACCCGCTCCTGCGCGTCGCCCGCACTCTGCGGTGCGGGTTCGCGCGCTCCGGCCCGCTCGCTGGTCCCGGCCACCACGATCTGGTGACCGGCGTCGTGCACGGCGGCGGCGGGGAAGGACACGGCGGTGAAGCCCTCCTCCTCCAGCACCTGCTGCCAGGTGCCGGGGGCCAGCCCCGGGCAGCCCGGTATTCGCAGTTCGGCGTCCCGGTAACGCCACCAGCCGTCGAGAAGCCCGAAGGTCAGGTGCAGGAACGGGGTCCGCGCCGCCAGCTCGTTCAGGACGAGTGCGCCGTCCGCGGCCAGCAGCGCCCGTGCGTGCCGCGCTGCCGCCCGGATGTCGTGGGTCGCGTGCAGGACGTTGGTGGCGAGGACGATGTCGTACCCGCCCTCGTTCAGCCCCTGCTCTGCGGGGCCTCGCTCCACGTCGAACAGTTCGAACCGCAGATACGGATGGTCGGCGCCGAACTCCTGGCGCCCGTTGCGCAGGAAGTACTGGGAGACGTCGGTGTAGCAGTACTCCGCCACGCTGTCGCGGTACGGCGCCAACCGGCGCAGCACCTTCTCGCTCGTGCCGCCGGTGCCGGAACCGATCTCGAAGATCCGGACCCGGTGGGCGGGGTTGCGGTCGAGCAGGGCTTCGACGCGGGCAGCCACCAGCTCGGCCGTGAGCTCGTTCAGCGCCGTGGCGCTGTCGCAGTCCCGGTACACACCTCGTACCAGGCTCATCGACGACCTGGGGAAGATCACGTCGGTCGCCGGCCGTCGGCCGGCAAGGACCTCGGGCAGCTCGCGGACCACCGGCTCCAGCAGGTTGAGGTAGGGGTTGGCGCCTTCGCTCTCCCGGCACACCGCCTCCCAGCGCCGCCACACATCGGCGCCGTCGACCGGCGCCCTGCCGGTCGGGGTGTAGCGCTCGGAGTCGTGCTCCAGGTAGCCGTGCTCGGCCAGGATGCGCAGGCTCTCGGTGAGCCAGCGGTCGTAGCCGCCGCCCGGTTTCAGGGCGGCTCTCAGCTCGGCGACGGACCCGCCGGCGCGGTTCATCCCCAGCGACTGCAACTGCAGCAGCAGCAGTTCGCAGAGCAGGACGTCGTCGAAGCCCCGGGCGCTGCCGGAGTCCGCGAGCACCCGCCGCAGCCGCTGGTCGTCCGGATCGCCGGAATCGGCAGGGCCGGTGTCGCCGCCGACCCGCCGCGGGACGGTGGTCTTCTCCAGCGCGAGCTGGTGGTGGGGCCCGGAGAGCAGGAGGTCCAGCGCCGCCATGCCCTCAGCGGGTTCGATGGAGCCGATGCCGCTCTGCTCCATCCGCCGTTGGTACGCGGACGAGGCGACGACTCCGACGCTGCCCCAGTAGCCCCAGTTCATCACCTTCACGGTGGTGGGACGGCTCTGCTGCCACAGCCGGGCGAACGCGTCCTTGAAGACGCAGCCGCTCACGTAGTTGCTCTGTCCCGCGGATCGCTGGAACGAGTTGATCGAGGAGAAGAACAGCACGAAGTCCAGCGGCTCGTCCGCGAAGACCTGCGCCATGCGGACGCTGACGTCCACCTTCGCGCGGACGGCGGCCCGGAAGCGGTCCTCCGGCATCCTGGCCACGCTCTGGTCGAGCAGCACGAGCGCCGAGTGGACGACGCCGTTGATCTCAGGGAAGCGTGCCCTGATCCGCGCGACGGCGGCAGTCAGCTCCTCCCTGTCCGTGGCATCGGCCTGCAGGTACCAGGGCGCCGGTCCCAGTCGGGACAGCTCGTCGATCCTGGCCCGGACCGCCTCGTCCTCGGCGCGGCGGCCGATCCAGACCACCTGCGCCCCGTAGGTGCGTACGACGTGCTCGCTCCAGACCGCGCCGAGGCCCCCGGCGCCGCCGATGACCACGTACACCCGGCCCCGCCGGTACGGCACCGCGTCAGCGGGAAGCGTCTCGAACGGCACCGGTGCCAGGGTCTGCCGGAACCAGCGCCCACCGCGGTGGGCCCAGGTGTCGCCGGACGGCTCCACCGGCAGGTGCAGCGCCTCCCTCAGCACGTCGTCCCGCAGTTCCGCCACATCCGCCGAGCGCACCCGCCACCGCGGGTTCTCCTTCGCCAACGACCCCAGCAGGCCGTGCACGCCGGCGTGGGTCGGGTCGATCCGGTCGGCGTCGACGACACCTTGGCTGCGGATCGTGAGGGTGGTCCACTCCAGGTCCCGCTTGTCGTAGCCGAGTGCGAGCAGCGCCTTGGCCAGTCGGAAGCCGGCGTACACCCCCACCTCCTGGCGGGTGATCAGCTCCTCGCTCTCCGGTGCCGTCGTACCGCCGCCCGCGATCCAGACGACGCTGTCGTAGTGGCCACCGCGCGCGAGCCGCTCCCGCAGACCGTCGACGGTGTCGTCGGCCCGCAGCAACAGGACGTTCACGTCGTCCCCGCGCCCGGTGAGGACCGAGGCAAGTTCCTCCGGGTCCGCGCCGACCAGCAGCGTCCGCCCGCGCGGCCGGTCGCCGTCCACCGGCAGTCCGGGCCGGGCCGGCTCCCAGCGCGGCTCCAGCAGCACCAGGCGCCCGTCGTCGGCGGGCTGCTCCGGCGCCGACGGCATCTCAGCCTCGGCGCGCAACGGCCGGGTACTGAAGGCCCTGAACCGCACACGGACCTCGCCCCGCGCATCGCACAGGTCGACATCGAACTTGTCGCCGCTCCCCGTGGTGCACCGGAGCCACGCCCACATGATCGGCTCGCAGCGGCCGAGAATCTCCACCGCTTCGACGGCGTAAGGAAGATGGAGCCCGTCACCGCCGCGCCTCAGGCCGAAGGAGGCCTGCAGTGCGGCGTCCAGCAGACCCGGGGGCAGCACCGGAGTCCCCGGGCCGTACTCGGGCGCCTCGGGCTGCGCGAGTTCGGCGAGGACCTGGGCGTCTCCCACCAGGAGTCGCCTCAGTCCCCGGAAGGAGGGCCCGTACTCGATGCCCTGCCGCCGGTAGGCGAGGTACACCTCCGTCGCGGCTATCTCGTAGCGGCCGCACTCGGTCCGCAGTTCCGCGAGATCGAGCCGCGGCCGCGCCGCTCCGCCACCGGGCTCGATCCGCCCCTGGCTGGACAGGACGGGGCCGTCGGCGCCGGGCACCAGGACGCGGTAGCGGGTTCCCGCGACGCCGTCCGGCTCCAGTTCGACGTGGATGTCGAGCGGGGTGTCCCCGACCCTCACCGGCCGCAACCACACGACGTCGCGGAACGTGACACCGGCCGTCGGTGCGTTCCGCTGCGCGGGGAGGGCGGCGTGGGCGGCGCGGGCCAGCTCCAGGTGGGCGACGCCCGGCAGGATCTGCTCCCCGGCCACGACATGGTCGCGCAGGAAGGACTCCGATCCGGTGAGCCTCGTGTCGAACCGGCGTCCGGTGGCGTCGGCCCGGCCGGGTGCGGCCGCGAACATCCCGTCCGGTACCGGCACCGGCAGCGCCGTGCGCTGCCGCCACAGCTGCTTCCTGGCGAAGGGGTAGCCGGGCAGTGCGACCGGCACGGTGCGCCGGCCGCCGAACAGCCGCCGCCACGCCAGGTCGTACCCCTGGCAGTAGGCCCTCGCCACGGCGCGTAACGCGTCCCGGAGATCGGCGCCGTCGTGGTGCGGTCCGGCCGCCTCCGCCAGCAGTCGGTCGCCGGCCTGCCGGCCCTCGGCGCCCGGCGCGAAGTCCTTGGGCACCTCCCCGGTGAAGACGTCGGGGTCCTGACCGTCCGCGGCCTGTCGGCGCAGCAGGCGCACCGCCTCGGCGCCGTCCCGGGCCACAACGGCGCAACGGTGCCGGAAGTGGGGCCTCCCGTCCAGGAGCGTCGCGCTGACGTCACGCAGGTTGTGCGGGCGCCGGGGGTCCTCCAGGAAGTCGATCAGATCGGCGACGCGCTGCCGCAGCGACTCCCCCGACTTGGCCGACAGGGCCAGCAGGTGGGCGGGCATCTCCACGACCTCGTCCTCTCCGCGTGCCGGAAAACTCTCCACGACCATGTGCGCGTTGGTGCCGCTCATGCCGAAGGAGCTGATGGCGGCGATCCTTCTGCGCCCGGCGGCCTCGGGCCACGCCCGGTTCGCCTTGTTGACGAAGAACGGGCTGTTCTTCCAGTCGATGTACTCGTTCTCCTGCACGCAGTGCAGGGATCCCGGGATCGTCTCGTGGCGCATGGCCTGCAGGACCCCGATGAGGCTGACCAGCCCGGAGGCCGCGAGTGTGTGCCCGACGTTCGGTTTCACGGACGTCAGGGCGCAGTACTGCCGCTTGTCGGTGAAGCTCCGGAAGACCTCGTTGAGCGCATTGACCTCGACCGGGTCGCCGAGCCGCGTGCCGGTGCCGTGGGCGACCACGTACTCGATGTCGGCCGGGTCGATGCCGTGCCGCCGGTAGGTGTCGCGGACCAACGCGACCTGGGCGTCGCCGTTCGGGGCGGTGATGCCGTTGGACCTGCCGTCGTAGTTGATGCCGCTGGCGCGGATGACGCCGTGGATCCGGTCGCCGTCGGCCACGGCCGCCGACAGCCGCTTCAGCACCACGACGGCGACGGCCTCGCTGAGCACCATCCCGTTGGCGCGCTTGTCGAAGGCGTAGGTGACGCCGTCCTCGGACAGCATGCCCGCCTGCCGGGTACGGTTCAGCAGCTGCGAGGTCGTGATCAGGCTGACTCCCGCGGCCAGGGCGGCGTCGGACTCGCCGTTGCGGATGCTCGCACACGCCTGGTGAACGGCCACCAGCCCCGACGAGCACGCCGTGTTGATCGCCATCACCGGGCCGCTCAGGTCGAGCAGGTACGACAGGCGTGCGGCGAGGATGCCGTCGTGGTTGGCGGTGACGCTGCCCGCCTCAGGGTCCGGGGCGTCGTAGTCGCCCTGCTCGACCCCCACGAACATGCCGATCCTGCGGGTTGCCGCAGGCGTCCAGCCGGCGTCCTCGAGGGCGTGCCACGATTCCTGGAGCAGCAGCCGCTGGCGCGGGTCCAGGCTCCGCGCCTCGTTCGGGGATATCTCGAAGAACAGCGGGTCGAACTCGTCCGGGCCGGACACCTGGCCGACGCGGAACGCCGCGAAGGGGCTGTCGTGCGGCTCGCCCCACAGGTCGAGGCGCTCGCGGGCCACAGGGCTGACGACGTCGCGGCCCTCCGCGAGGACGGACCACAGCTCGGAGGGGTTGTCGGCGCCGGGGAACCGACCGCTCATGCCGATGACCGCGATGGCGTCGTCTTCCTCCGTACCCGGCTCCCGGGCGCCGCGGTCCGCGCTCGCGTCCGGGGCGGGCTCCACCGCGGCGGGCTCGGTGACGACGTCGCCGACGCCGCGATCGCCGTAGAACGCGGCCAGGAGGTCCTTGTGCTCCGTGGCCAGGTACTCCCGCAGTTTTCGCAGCGTGGAGCGGCTGTAGAAGAGCGCGGGCGTGACCTCGACGCCGAAGTGCCTGCCCAGCCCGGTGGCCAGTCCGGCCAGGCTCACCGAGTCGAAGCCGTAGTCGGTGAGGTTGTCGTCCTCGTAGAGCCGGTCCGGGGAGAGGTTGACCGCGCCGCTGACGATCTGCCGCAGGTCGTGTGCCAGACGTCCTTCGACATCGGGGGCCGATGCCGCAGCCGCCGCCGGCCGCTCCGGGATGGCGGCGGGCGGCATCAGCCCCAGGAAGCGCGCCACTCGGCCCGGCCTGCCGACCAGGATGATGTGCTGAGTGGCCTCCTGGGACAGCAGCCGCTCGAACAGGGCGATGCCGTCCGGTGTCTCCAGGAAGTCCTGGCCGCTCGACTTCAGCAGCGTCGTGGTGGTGTCGTGGTCGAAGCCCATGCCGCCCTCGCGCCACAGCGGCCAGTTGACGACCACGGTCCGACCGGACAGCCGGCCTGCTCGCACCTGGGCGTCACGGTGCCGTGCGTAGGACATCTGGAAGCGGTTGCCGACCGAGTAGTCGCAGCCGCCGAAGTCGCCGATGACGGCTGCGGTGGAGGAGAAGTAGCAGACGAAGTCCAGCTCTTCGCCCACCAGCGCCTCGTCCAGTGCCGTCGTTCCCCGGACCTTGGGACCCAGGACGTCCTCGAAGGAACGCAGATCCTTCTCCAGGATGCTGCCCTGCCCCTGGACACCGGCCGCGTGAACGACGCCGTGCAGTGCCCCGAAGCGCTCGTGCGCCTGCGCCACGGCCCGCTCCATCGCGTCCGCGTCGCAGCTGTCCGCCTGGACGTACAGAATCCGGTCTCCGGCGTCGAGGCCGCGCAGCGCCTCCTGACGTGCCCCGTCCAGCGGGGAGCGGCCGGTCAGGACGAGATTCGCGGCGAAGTGCTCCGTGAGGTGCCGGGCCACGATCAGCCCCAGCCCACCACAGCCGCCTGTGATCAGGTAGGTGCCGCCGTGCCGGAGGGCGCCGACGCGGTCGTCGGCGAGCGTGGTCTCCCGGACGCGGCTCACGAAGCGGCCGCCCGAGTGGTACAGCGCGCTGACTGCCTGCTCCTGACGCAACTCGGCGAGCAGCCTGGCCAACCAGGCGGCGGCGTCCGCCGGCCGCAGCGGATCTGCGGCGTCCTGGAGCACGGCCACCACGGACAGCTTCGGCATCACCATCCCCAGCGAGCGCTCGAAGCCGAGATGCGCCTCAAGCAGCGCCCGTCCGAGGCCGTCCCGGTACTGCCCGGCCACCATGAAGCGCCGTGCGTCGAGCCCGGCGCCGGCGACCGCCTGGACCGTCAGCACGACGTCGCTGAAGTCACCGGTCGCAGCACCTGGTTCGAGCGCCTCCAGACTCACGACCGCGTCGATGGGGACCGGTCCCGCCGCGACGTCCCGGAAGGCGTCCAGGTAGTCCTGGGCCGCACCGCGGCGGACCTGGTAGCAGTGGGGGTCCAGCTTCCGGAAGGCATCCCCGTGGCCGATGAAGACCGCGCGCAGGCCGGGGTCGAGTGCCCGGGCGGCCTGTGCGACCTCCGCCTGACGCGCCGCTCCGGTACAGAGGAAGACGATGCCGCGCAGCGCACGCGTCGCGCCCGCATCCAGCGCCGCGGGCTCCCAGTCCTCCACGAAGGCGAGCGGCCGGGCCGGTTCCCCAGCGGCGGGCCGGGACGCGGGCGCTGCGGTGCCGGCCGCCGCCGGTTCGGCCGGAGCCGCCGTGCGCGGCGGCTGGAGCGCGAGCGCGGGGGGCGCGTCGAGCCAGTGGCGCTCCTCGACGAACGGGTACGTGGGCAGGGGGATACGACGCGGCTCGGCGCCGCGGGCCAGGGATGCCCAGTCCAGGACCAGGCCCTTCACCCAGACCTCGGCCAGCTTGTCGTACCGGGCCTGTGCGAGCCACTGCTGGACCAGTTCCCGCATCTCCTCGTCGGCTTCGAGGAGCGCAACGGCGTCCTTGTGCTGCCGCACGCCGCCACGGAAGACGTTCGCCGTCTCCTGCTCCCCGTCGAGGAACGCGTGCAGCTGCTCGCGCAGCGCGTCCTGCCCGTCGACGACCAGGGCCAGGCGTTCCTCCATGGCCTCGCGGCCGACCTGGAGGGTGTAGGCGAGGTCCGCCGGATCGGTGTCGCGGCCGGCACCGGCCAGCCACGTCAGCAGCGCCCGGGCTTTCTCCCGCAGCCGCTCGTCGTCCTTCGCCGACAGCACCAGCAGCTCCGGACGCGGAGCCCGGTCCGCGCGCACCGGCCGCTCCTGCCCGGGCGGGTACTCCTCGATGATCACGTGCGCGATGGCTCCGTGTGCGCCGAACGACGAGACGCCGGCGATCCGGGGCAGGGTCCGAAGCACGCCGTCGACCGTCCGCGTGGGCCGCTCCCACGGCTCCAGCCGGTGCTGTACGTAGAAGGGCGAGTTCGGAAAGTCGATGTAGGAGTTCAGCCGCTCGGAATGGAGCGAGGGCACGAGCATCCCGTGCCGCATCTGCAGCAGGACCTTGGTGACGGCGACGACACCGGCCGCGCCCTCCAGGTGACCGATGTTCGATTTCACCGAACCGATCGGGCAGTACTGCTTCTTGTCGGTGTGCTTGCGGAACGCCCGGGTCAGACCGCTGATCTCGATCGGGTCGCCGAGGGCGGTGCCCGTGCCGTGGCCCTCCACGTAGCTGATGTCCTCGGCCGAGAGCCTGGCGTCCTCCAGCGCGGCGGCGACCATGTCCGCCTGCGCCAGGGGGTTGGGCACGGTCATGCCGTTCGTCCTGCCGCCGTGCAGCGTTGCCACGCCGCGGATCACACCGTGGATGTGGTCCCCGTCCTCGACCGCCTGGTCGAACGGCTTGAGCAGGACGCAGCCGACGCCCTCGCCCGGCACGTAGCCGGTGCCGCCCTCACCGAACGAGTGGCAGCGCCCGTCCTCGGCGAAGAAGTTCATCTGGCTGAGCGAGACGTACTTGTTGGGGTGCAGCGACAGGTTCGCGCCGCCGGCGAACGCCAGCGACGAGGAGCCGTTCCGGATGCTCTCGACCGCCATGGCGATCGCGTAGAGCGACGAGGAGCACGCGGTGTCGACGGTCAGGCTCTGCCCGTGCAGGTTGAAGAAGTAGGAGACGGCGTTGGCGGCGGCGGCGCGGTCGGACAGGACCACGTCCTGTCCGCTGTACAGCTGGTACTCGTTCCACATCATGCCCAGGTAGACACCGACCTTGCGGGCCTTGTCGGGGCTCAGGGACTGCCGGGTGTACCCCGCGTCCTCCATCGCCTCCCAGGCAGCCTGGAGGAACAGCCGGCTCTGGGGATCGGTCAGGGCGGCCTGGTTCGCCGACATGTTGAAGAACAGCGCGTCGAAGTTCTCGGCGCCGTCGATGAAGCCGCCCCACTTGCTGCTGCTCTTGCCCGGTGTCTTCTCGGCCGCGTAGAACGCGTCCTTGTCCCACCGGTGCGGCGGGATCTCCTCGATGCAGTCCTGGCCGCGCTCCAGCACCTTCCAGAACTCGTCGAGGTTCCGCGCCTGCGGGTAGCGGCCGCTGATGCCGATGACGGCCACGTCGCGCGGGCGGCCCCCGGGCCGGTCACCGGCCTCCTTGGCCGGCGGCACCTCGCCGGGGCCCGGAGCCCCGTGCCGGAACTCCGCGAACCGGTTCTGCGGCGCGACCGGCCGGGCGGGCACGGCGGCAGCGGGCGCACGCTCGGCCACCGCCGCCGGAGCCACCACAGCGGACTGCTCCAGCCCCACCAGCTGGGTCAGGCGCCCTGCCTGGTGCTCGGTGAAGTACTCCGCCAACTCGTTGATCGTTCGGTACTCGAAGAACAGCGTCCCCGGGATGGAGTCGAAGTCCTTCGTCAGAAGCCGCATCAGCTCCATGATCTGGATCGACTCGATGCCGTACTCGCCCAACTCCGCGGAGGCGTCGAGCCGCAGCTTCGGAATCCGGAAGACCTGCGACAGCCGGTCCCTCAGGTACTCGACCGTCCGGGTGAACAGTTCACCCGAGCCCTGCACGGGCACCGGTTCCCCCGGACTTGCCACGGCCACGGGCTCGTTCGCGGCCACCGGCGCCGCGACGCGCAGCACCTTCTCGATCTTCTGACGCTCGCCCTTCGTGACGACGACCTGGGTCTCGTCGGACATCAGGATCTGCAGCAGCGCCCCGATGCCCTCCTCGGTCCGCAGTGGCCGCATGCCCGAGTGGTCGCGGTAGAGGGTCGTCGAGGGGCCCTCCCCGGCGAGCTCGCCAAGCATGCCGCCCTCGTCCCAGTACGGCCAGTTGACCGATATGCTCCGGCCGTGCCGCAGTCCCTGCGCCCGCAGCTCCTCCCGATGCCGGACATAGCCGTCGAGAAAGCGGTTGGCAGCGGCGTAGCTTCCCTGTCCGAAGTCGCCGACGTAGGCGGCGATGGACGAGAACATGAAGAAGAAATCGAGCGGGTCCGCGGCGGTCAGTTCGTCCAGATGGACGGTCCCGTGCATCTTCGGCGCCAGCACCGCCCCAAAACCGGCCCAGTCCACCTCCATGACGCCCGTGTCGCCGATGACACCCGCGCCGTGGAAGACGCCGTCCAGCGCGCCGAACCGCTCCCGCGCCGCAGCGAGGGCAACGACCATGCCGTCGCGGTCGGCCACATCACAGGCGAGGTAGAGGACCTCGGCGCCGGCGGCCTCCAGCGCGGCGGTCTTCTCCCGCAGCGAGGCATCCAACTCCCTGCGGCCGAGCAGGACGAGTCTCGCCCGGCAGTGCTGGGCGAGGTAGCTGCCGAGGTGCAGTCCCAGCGCTCCGGCACCACCGCTGATCAGGTAGACGCCGCCCTCCTTCAGAGGCAGCTCCGAGGCGGCGCGGCGGGTACCGGCGGTCCACGGCCGCAGCACCCGCTCCGAGCGGATGCCGTCGGCGTGCCGGATCTCGTGCCAGCCCCGCGGTACGACGCCTTCCGCCATGCCGAGTTCACGCAGCGCGCCGTCGACAGCGGTGTCCGTGTCCCGTGCACCGGCGACCTGGAGGCTCTTCACCCGGAAGCGGTGGTTGACCGCCGTCATGGCACGGCCGAAGCCTGAGAGCGCCTCCGCCGCCGCCCGCTGCGGCCCCGGCTGGTCCGGCAGCACGGACAGGTGCTGGATCTCCTGCTCGGTGCCGGTCCGTTGCACGGCCCGGAACAGATGCAGCAGACTCTCCAGCTCGATCGTGAGGTCGGACGGGTTCCCGTTCAGCGGCCAGAAGTTGACGATCGCCTGCGGCAGCAGGTGCCTTTCCTCCAGGGTCCGCAGGAGCCGGTCGAAGTCGTCGGCGCTGCGGCGGTCCACGCTGAACAGATCCGGTCCCGATTCCTGGAAGGCGCTCCCGTGGCGCACCCGCACGACGCGGCCCGGGTACACCGTTCCGAGCAGGGTTCGGCGGGTGTCCTCGTCATCGAGGACGAGCAGGGTCCGCCCGGCCCCGAGGGGCTCCGCCTCGGCCTCTGCCTCGGTCCAACGCGGCACGTAGTAGTGCAACTTCTCGGTCTTGTCGGCCGCGAACTCCTTGAACACAAGGCCGGTGAGCCGAACGCACTCGGTACCGCTGTCGTCGCAGATCGCCAGGTTGACACTCATGGCGCCGTCACGGGCGATCCGGTGGATGGTGGCATGGCAATAGGACCGCCGCGGAATCGGCGCGAACACCACCAGCTCTTCGAGGCTGAACGGAATGCGCAGCACGCCGTCCTGCTCCCCGATGCCGCGCAGCGTGTTGAGCGCGGCGTCGAACAGCGAGGGGTGCAGGGTGAAGCGGCCGTACTCCTCGTCCAGGCCGTCGCCCAGGACGATCCGGGCCAGCGCCTCGGTCTCGCCGCAGTACAGCGTCTCCATGGCTTGGAAGGTCTCGCCGTACCCGAAGCTCAGCTCCCGGAGGCTCACGAAGATCTCGGCGTTTTCGCGGCGGCCGGTGCAGCGCGCCTTGATCGCGGGAATGTCGATCCCGCCCCGCACCCGCGTGGCCTGGTCGGCGGTGTAGCCGGCCCGGCCCTGGGAGAAGACGGTGCGTTTCCCTTCGCTCTCGTCATGGATGACGAACTCCAGCACATCCTGTTCGAGCGGGGTCAGCTCGATGTGCACGGTCCTGGACGCACCGTCCATGACGATCGGATGGCCCCAGATGACATTGCGCAGGGTGACGCTGTCGGAGCCGGTGGACAGACGGGAGGCGGTGTATGCCATCTCCATGTGGGCGACGCCGGGCAACATGATCTTCCCGGCCACGACGTGGTCGCGCAGGAAGAACTCGCTCGCCGACAGGCGCTTGCTGAAACGCTGCGCGTGGAGGGTGGAGTCGTTGCTGTCCAGCAGCGGGTGCAGTACGGCGGACGCGGGCAGGGCGGGCGGCAGCGCCGCGCGGCCGGACGTCGCCGTGTCGGCCCAGTAGGTCTCGCGCGCGAAGGGGTAACCGGGCAGCGACACGCACGGCAGCGGCCGGTCGTCGAACAAGTGCTCCCAGGCCAGCTCGTAGCCCTGGCAGTAGAGTTCGGCCAGGGCTCGGACCGCGTCCCGGTACCGGACGTTCTCGTCCCCCGCGTCTGCCGCGTCCGCCGCGCGGGCGCGGGCGATCAGCTCGTTCCCGTACTCGGTGAGCGCGTTCTGGGCGCGGAAGTCCCGCCCGGACACCCCACGGAACACCTGGGGGTCCTTCTTGCCGTCGAGAACCTGCTGCAGCCTCAGCTCGGCCTCCTCGGGGGTGGCCGCGACCAGCGCGCAGCGGTGCGCGAAGTGGTGCCGCCCGGCGAGCAGCGTGCTGCTGATCCGCGCGAGCCCCGCGTCATCGGCATCACCGGCTCGGAAGAAGGCGAGCAGGTCCGTCACCCGCGCCCGTAGCGCCGCGTCGGTCTTCGCCGACAGCGCGAGCAGGTAGGAGGGCCGGGAGACAACCGGATGCGTGGCCGATCCGTCGCCGTGGCTCTCCAGCACGACGTGCACATTGGTCCCGCTGATGCCGAAGGAGCTGACGGCGCCCAGCCGCTCGCGCCCCGGTTCGGCCGACCAGGACCGGGCCTCCTTGTTGACGTGGAACGGGCTGCGCGTCCAGTCGATGTACTCGCTCTCCTGCTCGGAGTGCAGGCTCGCGGGCACCGTCCGATGGCGCAGGGCCTGCACCAGGGCGATCAGGCTGACCACGCCCGAGGCGGCCAGGGTGTGCCCGATGTTGGTCTTGACCGAGGTCAGCGAGCAGTACTGGGTCCTGTCGGTGTACCGGCTGAACGCCTCGGTCAGCGCGTTCACCTCGATGGGGTCGCCCAGCCGGGTACCCGTGCCGTGGGCGACCACGTGCTGGATGTCGGCCGGTTCGACGCCGAACCGCCGGTACACGGAGTCGAGCAGGGCGACCTGTGCGGGCTGGCTGGGCGCGGTGATGCCGTTGGTCCGGCCGTCGTGGTTGAGGCCACTCGCCGTGATGACGGCGTGCACCCGGTCACCGTCCGCGAGAGCCTTAGCCAGCGGCTTCAGCACGACGGCGGCGATCGCCTCGCCCATCACCATGCCGTTGGCACGCTTGTCGAAGGCGTAGCAGACCCCGTCGGGCGACAGCATCCCGGCCTGGGTGGCGTGCTCGTAGAACCGGGGCCCGGCCAGCAGACTGACACCCGCCGCGACCGCGGTGTCGCACTCACCGCTGCGAAGACTCAGGCACGCCTGATGCACGGCTGCCAGTCCGGCCGAGCAGGCCGTATTGACGGTCAGCACCGGCCCGGAGAAGTTCAGGAAGTAGCTGAGACGAGCGGCCAGGATTCCGTCGTGCCCGGAGGTCAGCGTCTGCTCGTTCCCGGCAAGATCCGGGTAGTCGCTCTGTTCGGCGCCGACGAACATGCCCATGGTGTTGTCGCCGAGCTGCTTCGCCCCGTACCCGGCATCCTCCAGGGCCCGCCATGCCTCCTGCAGCAGCAGCCGCTGCCGGGGGTCCATGTGCTCGGCTTCCCTGGGGGATATCTCGAAGAAGAGCGGGTCGAACTCGGCTTCGCCGGGCAGCCATCCACCCCTGACCTCCGACGCGCCGTCGACGCCGGCCCAGTTGCCCAGCCGGTGCGCGGGTATCGGCGTGACCGCCTCCCGGCCCTCGGCGAGCAACTGCCAGAACTCCTCGACCGTGCGGGCCTGCGGAAAGCGGCCGCTCATACCGATGACGGCTATGCGGTGGTCACGGTCGGCACCGGCACCGGCACCGGCTTCGGAAGGCGCCGCGGGCCGGGGCCCGGTGACGGGTTCCTCCCCCACGACGGCGGACGCCTCCGCCTCGGCGCGGACCGTCCCGCCGGCGGTGTCCTCGTCGGCAGCCGCGTACTTCGCCACCACGGCGTCGGCGTACCGCTCCTCGAGCAGATGGTCCCTGAGCATCTCCAGGGTGAAGTACGTGTAGAAGAGCGACGGCGCGGTGTCGATGCCGTAGTGCTCGCTCAGCCGGAGGGCGAGCAGCGTGTTGCCGACCGAGTCGCACCCGAGGTCGGTCAGCCGGTCCCGTAACTGGATCTCGTCGGCCGCGAGCTTCAGCACACCGCTGACGAGACTCCTGAGGTCCGCCTCGACACTCTCCTGGACGTCGGCGCCCGCCCGCCCTCTGCGACGTGTTTGCGTGGTCATGTCCGACACGAGTTCTTCCTGCTCGATTGCGGGCGTCGACTCTTCGCTCGGCGCGGACGTCGACGTCCTGACGGCGTCCGGTGTGATCCAGAAGCGGTGCCGGTCAAACGCATAGGTCGGCAGTCGAAGCCGACGTCCCGAGACCGATGTGAACAGGTCCGCCCATCGGTGGCTGCCTCCCCCCGCGAAGGACTCCGCCAGGGCCGTCAGCCGCTCCCGGTACTCGGCGGCGGAGAGATCGGCGACGATGTCGCACGCAACCCCGGCAGCGAGCCGCGGTGCCCCGGTCCGCTCACCGCCCGCAGGGTCGTGGAAGCAGTCGTCGGCCCGCCCGGTTTCCAGCAGCAGGGTCAGCTTCGCCCGGAGGTCGTCCCGGTCGCGCACCACCAGCGCGGTCCGGCGGTCGAGGTGCTCGCGCCCGAGGAGCAGCGTGGCACTGAGGTCGGTCAGGTCGGCCTGGGAACCGTCGCCGTCGAGCCATCCCCGCACGTCGTGGATCCGCCGCCGGAGCGCCGTGCCGGTTCGGGCAGACAGACAGACGAGGTAGGCGTGGCGCTCCTGTGGAGCGGCCGGCGGAGTGGCCGACGGGGTGGCCGGCGCCTCTTCGAGCACGACGTGCGCGTTGGTGCCGCCGATGCCGAACGAGCTGACACTCGCGCGACGCGGCAGCGGCTCGCCGGTCTCCGACCGCAGCGGCTTCCACTCACGCAGCCGGTCCACGATGTAGAAGGGCGTGCCGTCCAGGTCGATTCGCGGGTTCAGCCGCTGGAAGTCCCGCAGACCGGGTAGCTGCTTGTGCTCCATCGCAAGCAGTACCTTGATCAGGCCGGCGATCCCGGCGGCGGCTTCGAGGTGGCCGATGTTGGGCTTGACCGAGCCCAACCCGCAGAAATTGTGCTGCCGCAGGTCCGCCGTCTCGCCGCGCGCTCTGCGGAAACCCTCGACCAGCCCTTCGAATTCGACCGGATCGCCGGTCGGCGTCCCCGTGCCGTGCGCCTCCACGTACCCGATGGAGTCCGGGGCGACGCCGGCCCGGCCGATGGCGTCCGCGATGACCTGCGCCTGCGCCTCATCGCTGGGGAAGGTGAGAGTGCGTGTCCTGCCACTGTGGTTCACGGCGCTGCCCCTGAGGACGCCGTAGACGCTGTCACCGTCGCGCACGGCATCCGCGAGGGGCTTGAGCAGGACGATGCCTCCGCCCTCCCCCCGCACGTAGCCGTCGGCTCTCTCGTCGAAGGGATGGCACGAGCCGGTGGGCGACAGCATGCCGGTCTTGGCGAACGAAGTATGCCGGGCAGGGGTCAGTACGAGGTTGATCCCGCCGGCGAGCGCGATGCTGCATTCGCCGTGTTGAAGGGACTGGACCGCGAGGTGGACAGCGTGCAGGGAGGCGGACGACGCCGTGTCGACGACCACACTGGGCCCATGGAAGTCGAAGAAGTGGGAGACCCGGTTGGCGATGACCGCCCCCGCCGTTCCCGTGGAGTGGTGCGCCGCGACTTCGCGCAGCTGTCTCTCCTGAAGCTCCTTGTAGTCCAGGTTGAACGAGCCGAAGAACACTCCGACGTCCCGTCCGGACAGCGCACCGGGCGCGACGGCCGCGTCCTCGATGCAGGACCAGGCGAGTTCCAACATGATCCGCTGCTGCGGGTCGACGCTTTCCGCCTCCAGCGGGGAGAGGTGGAAGAACTGCGCGTCGAAGGCGTCCACATCGTCGATCAGGCCAGCCCATCTGATGGTTCGCGGCTGCCCCGTACCTCCGCCGGAGACATCCGACGCCTCGCCTCGCTCCATGTCCCAACGGGCCTGGGGCACTTCGCCGACCTGCGACCGGTCCTTGCTGATGACATCCCAGAACTGGCGGTGGTCGTCCGCCCCGGGAAAACGGCACGCGATTCCAATGACGGCAATGGGGACGTGCTGCGGCATCGGTGGAGACTCCCCTCATCGTTCGCGAAGTTTTGGCGCAGCGCCATGGCCGCCCACTGCCGAACCTGGGCACGCCGAACCGGCAGGACCTTCTCCTGGACTGTTTCCAACGGTGAATGCCGCCCTGGACCGCGACCAGAACTCGTGAACTCCGCGCGGCAACGGCGGCCGATTTCTCTGGAGGCGCGCGCTTTCACCGGTCGCATTCCGGGCGTCCCGGTTGCGGACCGGGAGACCAGGAGGTGCGCCGGAGACGGCATGGCCTCTGCGGCCCGGGGTCATCGCCATAGGCAATCTGCAGGCATGGCGAAACCGAACTCTGTGATGTCGCAGGACACGGAGCCAACGCGGCGTCCCGCCCCGGCTACCGGGTGAACGCCTGCCGCTCGGTGTGCGTCCCGAGCGGCCGTTCAGCAGAGACCGGGATCAGATGTACAGGCCGACGCAGTTTCGATTGCGCCGCGCCGGGGGGCCGAACGGCCCGTGCCCACTCCGGGACCCGCTGGCGACCCGCTGTGCCCCAAGGTCGCGCAAAGGTCAGGCGTGCAGTCCCCGCGCCTTGGCGCCTGCGGCCTCCAGGCGCGCGTCGAGGGCTTCGACGTCGGGCAGGAACCAGATATGACTGGCCGAATTGGATTCATGGACCAGGGCACGCAGCGCCGCACTGGCCTCCAGATGGCGGGAGATGTCGCCGATCACGGCCAGTCGCAGTCGGTAGTTGACGAACTTCTGCATGACGTCCCCGGCGAAACGGGTGCAGAGCAGGAAGAACTTCTCGTCCAGACGACTCGCCGGTACGGCCACGATCTCGGCGTCGAGGAGTGCCGCGCCGATCAGGTCAAGCGCATCCTGCTCCGTGGCGACGATGGGACCCGCCGGATCACACATCAAAACCTGTACTCCGTGGCGGTCCTGAAGTAAATCCGTCAACTTACACTCTCCCCAGAAGATCCATCATGACCACAGGTAAGCATACGTCCGTTCTTGGGTCAATGGCGCTTCAGAGCGGTCGCGGACCCCAGGACCGTGCGGCTGGTCGGGTTGTGACCGGTTGGGACACATAACACGGTTGGCAAGGGTTTTGTGCTCATTGCACTGCCCGGGAAGAGGGGGTTGCCCGGCAACGGCTGGAAGCCCTGCAGGCCGATCTTCCGCAGGTGGAGGATGTGCGGGAGCGGTTGGTGAGCGACCGTCGGACCCGGGGCGGTGTCTACGCGGGGACCGCACCACGGGCCGTGGCAACCCTCCGCAATCTCGCCGTCGGCGAACACTCCCCATCCTGGGCACCATCAACGATTCGGACACACAAGGAACTTGATCGAGCCACGATGCCACTCGGACAGCCCGTCGGGCCGCTCGACCACCGTTGCCCCATGGCTGACGATGGCCGTGGACGGATGACGGTCGCCAGCCTTCTTTGTGTCTGAAAGCCGCCTCTCCCGCTCCCACCCGCAAGTCCCTTGGCAAACTCTGTCGATGCAGCTCAGAGGCATTCCCTGCTTTCTCGGCCGGCGTCTCGCACGAAAGCCCCAGGCCGGTTCCACGCGCCAGGGATGCCTTGCGGGCCACAGCCGATTGTGATCGACTACGCGCACCGGTGCCCCGTGCAACTCGTTCATATATTGCGCACCGCGTCACTGCTGAGATCCGGTTGACCCACGGGAGGACACATGCCCAGCGGCCACGACGGCGCAGCTCCACTCCAGATCGACGAAAAGGAGTTCGAACACAACCCGCATGCGTTATATGACGTCCTGCGATCCGAGGCACCGGTCCGCGAGGTCATCGCACCGGGCGGAACCAGAGTCTGGCTCGTCACACGCTACGACGATGCGAAGTCCGTGCTGACCGACAATCGCCTGTCCAAGAACATCGAAGCCGGCCAGAAGGTCATCCAGCGGAACACCGACGGGGAGACCGGCATGGTGTTCGCCAGCGAACTGGCAGCGCACATGATGAACGCCGACCCGCCGGACCACACCCGGTTGCGCAAGCAGGTCAACAAGGTGTTCACGCAGCGGGCGGTGGAGAAACTGGGTCCCCGGATCGAGCAGATCACCACTGACCTCCTCGATGCGATGGAGGGCCAGGATCAGGTAGACCTGATGCGCGCCTTCGCCTACCCGCTCCCCATGGCGGTGATCTGTGAGCTGCTGGGCGTTCCGGCCGACGACCAGGCGCGCTTCCAGGGTTGGGTCCCCACCCAACTCTCCGGCGGGGATCCGGAGAGCATGGCGCAGGCCACGATGGCGCTGCTCGGGTACCTGCACGAGCTGGTCGAGAGCAAGCGGGCCGAACCGGCGGACGACCTGCTCACCGGTCTGGTGCGGTCCAGCGACGACGGCAAGCTGAACACCCAGGAACTCGTGTCGATGGCGTTCCTGCTGCTGGTCGCGGGAAACGAGACGACGGTCAACCTCATCGGAAACGGTGCGTTCGCACTCCTCCGCCACCCCGACCAGTTCGCCGCGCTGCGCGCGGACCGTTCCCTGCTGCCCGGGGCGGTCGAGGAGTTCCTCCGCTACGAGAGCCCGGTCAACACGTCGTCGCTGCGGTTCACGACCGAGCCGATCGAGGTGGACGGAGTCCTCATACCGGAGGGCGAACTGGTGGTGGTCGCCCTCACGTCGGCCAACCGGGACGAGTCCCAGTTCCCCAATGCCGGCAACCTGGACATCCATCGTCCGGCGGGCGCCAACCTGTCCTTCGGACACGGCATCCACTACTGCGTCGGAGCACAGCTGGCCCGGCTGGAAGCACAGATAGCCTTCGACCGGCTCATCGAGCGGTTCCCGCACATCCGGCTGGCAGCCGACCCGGACGAACTCCGTTGGCAGCCGGGAACGGCGCTGCGTGGACTGCGGTCGCTGCCGGTGTGGCTCGGCCCCGAACAGGGCTGAACCACATCGGTGAGACCGTCGGAGGTCGCTCCCGACCCGCCATTCGGCATGCGGTCAGCCGGGTCCTGGCGTTGACGCCTCCGGTCGGGGGCGGCCGCCGTACGGGAGGGTGAGCGCGGCGGCAACAACGTCGCGGTCCCGCTCCGACCCACGGGTCCGGAAAAGCTTTCGATATATCCGCGTCGAGTTGCAGCGCAATAGCCCGGCCTGAAAAGATCCGCGGAAAGCGCTGGCTCGGCCGCACCCGTCGTCCGGCTGGACAGGACGGGAGTCCGTGCTGACGTCCGCGGGTGCCCCGGCGGTATTCGCACGTTACGGACACGAACCGAATGTGTGGGAGCAGGGCTACGATGAGCCATGAATCAACACTGCGCCGGGTGGCCGCCGATCACATGATCGACCTGCCCGCCGGAGAGATCGCGCTGCGGGACGAGGGCACGATGACGGACTGGACGGTCGAGGTGGCCGCCTTCCGACTGGCCCCGTGTCCGGTCACCCGCGAGCTGTACGCCGCTGTGCTGGGCAAGGCGCCGGAGAGCTCCGCGGGGCCGCGGACGCCGATGACCGAGGTCTCATGGAAGGACGCCGTCCGGTTCTGCAATCTGTTATCGCAGGCTGAGGGGCTCGACCCCTGCTACTCGATGGGCGACAACCGCGACGCGGAGGACGTGGTCTGCGACTGGACAGTCGATGGCTACCGCCTTCCGTCCGAGGCGGAATGGGAGTTCGCCTGCCGGGCCGGGAGCTCGGACGTCCGCTACGGAGAGCTGGACAACATCGCGTGGTACCGCGGGAACTCCGGGGGCGAGGTGCACGACATCGCGACGCGGGAGCCGAACGCGTGGGGACTGCACGACATGATCGGCAATGTCTGGGAGTGGTGCTGGGACGTCTACGACCCCCGGGTCTACGGCCCGTACCGCGTCTTCCGCGGCGGCGGTTTCTTCGACAAGCCCCGGGGGTGCCGGGCGTCGTGCCGCCGCAAGAGCCACCCGACCCTGGCCATCGACGACCTCGGGTTCAGACTCGCCCGATCGCTGTGAGCGGCGCGAACGTGCGGTGTTGTTGTGATCGATGAGATATTGCCCTCGCCCGTCGGCACGGGCAGCACGTTCGCTGATTACGACGCGGCGCTGACCGCCCTGTACCCGCAGGAGGCCGCCGCCATCGCGAGTGCCCGGCCGAAGCGTCGACAGGAATACGCGAGCGTCCGCATGTGTGCGCGCCGCGCCATGAGCGAACTGGGCGTACCGCCGGCGCCTGTGCTGTCGGGCGTGCGCGGCGAACCGCTGTGGCCCGGCGGCATCGTCGGCAGCCTGACCCACTGTCCCGGGTTCCGGGCCGCCGCCGTCGGCCGCTCCTCCGCGTTCGTGGGGATCGGCATCGACGCCGAACCCAACCTCCCTCTGGCAGAGGATCTGCTGGAGTTCATCTCGCTTCCCCAGGAGCGAGCGCGAGTGCACGCGTTGACGCAGTCCTCTCCCGAGGTCTGCTGGGACCGGCTGCTGTTCAGCGCCAAAGAGGCGGTGTTCAAGGTCTGGTTCCCGCTCGCCAAGTGCGAACTCGACTTCACCGAGGCGGTCATCCGCATCGACCCCGGCTCCGGAACCTTCTCCGCGCGACTGCTCGTCCCGGGCCCCACCGCCGACGGGGAACGCATCGAGGGGTTCGACGGCCGCTGGCTCTCCCGCCGGGGCATACTGCTTGCCGCGATCGCCCTGCGGCGGACCACGGGACAGGGCGAGGCGGGCGCTCTGCCGAGGGCCGGCGGCCTCGGACGTCCCGTCGATCACCTCGCTGACGGAGACCCCGGGGTTCTTCTGACCCACCCGCACCGCAGGGCGCGCTCGACGGAGTCCATGATGCCGTCGAGGTCTCCCTGGCCGAACACTCCGGAATTCGCAACCACCGACAGCACGATCGCGCTCGCCTGCTCGTCCACTCGGACGTCGATGCCCGGGGTCGAGGGCGCCAGGTCCAACTGGTAGGCGCCGGGCAGCAGAACGAGCGGGAGGGTTCCCTCCACCCCCTCCTCGAAGTAGCTCGCGTAACTCAGTGCCAGGGATCTGACGAACCCTGTGCCGGGCCCTCGGGAGAGTTCCTGCTGCGACGCCACCAGCGCCCGCCCGTCCACATGGCGTCGTGAGACGGCGTTGAGCAGTTCGGCCGCGGAGCTGTGCAGCAGGGAGCCGCCCTCGGCCGACGGTCGGTCGAGGACCACCGGCAGGTTGATGGCAAACATGCCAACGATGTCCTGCTCGGAGCGCAGCCGGGTGTCCACAGGGACGTGGACGGCGATACGGTTCTGCCGGGTCAGCCCGAACACCACCTCGGCAAAGATCGCCAGGACCGCCTGGAAAGTGGTGCGTCCACGAGAGTCACAGTCGTCCCTGAACCTGCTGAGGTCGTCGCCGGACAACTGGATCTGCCGGAGCGCGGCGCCGGCGGTCCCCTCCGCGGGTGGTCCCGCGGCGGACGCGGTCACGAAGTCGCACCCGTTCGGCATGGAGGCGATCCGTCTGCGCCAGTAGTCGGCGTTGCCCGCCACTGCCCGGCTGCCGAACCGTTGCCACTGGCCCTCGACCGCGTCCAGGAAAGGCGTGGAGGCGGTGGGGCCGGGGACGGCGGATGACGGTCGGGCGGCGAGAAGCTCCGCGTAGGCACTCCACAGGTCCCGCATGAGGATCGCGCACGAGCGCCCGTCCACAGCCAGGTGCGAGAAGCTGGCCAGGAAGGCGTGGCGGGTGCCGGAGAAGCGAATCAACCGGAACCGAAAGGGGCGGTCGTGATCGAGCCGCCACTCGCCGAGTGCGTCGTTCGCCAGCGTCCTGGTGACAAACCGGTGGAACTGGTCGGGCGAGTTGGATCGCACCGCCTGGAGCCGCACCAGCGGGCCCTCGGGAACACCCCGGTCCCGCTGGCCGTGCGCGCCGCCGTCCACGGGCGCCAACTCCAGGCGCAGCGCGTCGTGCCGGACCACCAACTGCCGTACCGCCCGCACGAACACCGTCGGGTCCAGGTCCCCCCGGATCTCGTAGGAGAAGTACACCGGGGTCCGCGAACCGGCCCGAGCGGCCAAACCGAGCAGATGGGCCTGCTGGGCGAACCCCAGGCGGACCGGATCCACCCGCCCGGCCCGGGTCGCCGTCACCGCGCCCCCTCGGCACGTACCGCGGTGGCGGGCGCCGCCGGGGCAGCCTCGGTCAACAGCAGGTCCTGGTCGATGCCGAACCCGGCCTGGGCACCGGCCGCGACCGCGCCGGCCACGCTCCGGGCCACATGCTCGGCGCCTGCCATCTTCGCCATGTCGCCCGCGGCATAGACACCCGCGACGCTGGTGTGGCCGAACTGGTTCACCCGGACCCTGCCCTGCGCCGAGATCGCGCAGCCCAGGGCCTCGGGCAGCGCCGATCCCTGGACCGACCACTGCGGCACGAACAGCCCACCGAGGAGCAGCGGGCAGGCACCGCGCAGCCGCACCTCGACGCCTCCGCCCGGCGCCGGCGCGACCCGGGTCACCTCCGCCGGATCGACCCGGATCCGGAATCGGGAGAGCAGGTCCTCGGCCTCTTCCGACGCGTCCGTGCTTCCCTCCGTGAGCAGGACGACGTCATCGCTGAACCGGCGCAGATGGACGGCCAGGCGAACGGATCCGACAGCGCCGCCCAGCACGGCCAGGGGCAGGCCCCTCAACTCCCAGGCATGACAGTAGGGGCAGCTGAACACCCCTCGCCCCCAGACCGCCTCCACCCCGACGAGCGGGGGCAGGCGGTCGAGCAGGCCGGTGGCGAGCAGGAGCCGGCGGGATCGCACCGTCGACCTGTCGGCCAGCGTCACTTGGAACCCGTCGTCCAGCGGGGCGACGGCGCCCACCCCGCTCCCGCGCACCTCGATGCCGGGATATCCCGAGAGCTCCCCGAGGGCCAGCGATCGGAAGTCCTCGACCAGCACCCCGTCCCGGGTCGGGTAGCCGTGCATACGCCTCCCCGCCGGGGTCCGACCGGCCTCGACCGGCGGGTCCGCCAGCAGGCAGCGCCGCCTCATCCGCCCCAGGCTCAAGGCCGCGCTCAGTCCGGCCGGGCCCGCTCCCACCACCACCGCATCCAGCATCACGCCGAAACTCCCCACTGAACGACTCCGTCCCGCTCCACAGCTCGCAGGGGCGCACGCCCGGGCCGGCCCGGGCGTGCGCCCCCGATATCCGGGCGCCGGGTGAACGGCCGGGAAACCGCCGTGTCACCCGGCGCCCGGGTCCATCACAGGCAGGACGTCAGGCACAGGACACCGGACGGCGCCGCCGAGCCTCCGAAGAGGTCGTCGAGCTCGTCGTCGGACAGCGCGCTGATGTCCGTCGAGTCAAATTCGTACTCGAATTCTCCAGTCATAATATTTCCCTCCCCTCGTCAATTGAATTACTACTCTAACTATCGTCGGTCAACCGGTCAACGGCCCTCTTTTGAACACCTGGGACCGGAGTGCGCCACCATCCGCGACGCTTGACTGGTGGATTTCCGTGAGCTTGGCTGTCGGTGCCCCGATAATTCTGGGACAACGGCCCGGCGAAGAGAACCGGCACATACGTCCTCAATGTCTCCATCAGCAAAGGGGGGTTCGACGATGCCTGGGAAGACCCGCTCCACGAACGGGACGACATACGACAGGACGACGCGATGAGCGATGACGAGGCCCCCCGCGGGGAGTACGGTCCCGCGGACCGCCGGTCGGGAGGGCCCGGCAGGTTCCGCCGGAAGGCTCTCTCCGCCCGCGGCGCGTCCCGCGAGTACGGGCCGGCCGTCGGGTCCGGCCGCCTGATCCGGCTGTCGCACCGCTCAGGCAGCGGGCGGACCGGGGCGACGGCACGACGGTGGCAGCGGCGCTCCCGGCAGCGGGTACCGGTCCGCCTGCAGGCCCAGACCAGCGACTGCGGCGCTGCCTCCCTGGCCATGGTGCTGGCCTTCCACGGCCTCGACGTGCCGATCAAGGACCTGCGCCGGGCCACGCAGACGGGGCGCGACGGCGTATCGGCCCGTCAACTCCTGGAAGCCGCACGCACCTACGGCTTCAACGCGCGCGGAATCCGGTCCACCCTCGACGGATTGCGGGATCTGCCGCCCGCCACCGTGCTCTTCTGGGACTTCACCCACTTCGTCGTGCTGGAGCAGGTGAAGGGTCGCTGGGTGCACATCGTCGATCCGAGGCTCGGGCGCCGCCGAGTGGCTCTGGAAGCAGCTGGGGAGGCCTTCACCGGGGTCGCCCTGCAGATCACCCCCGGCCTGCGCGCACCGGCCGACCGCAGCCCCCGGCCCGTGGTGTCCCAGCAGGGCGCCGTCAGCCCGTGGCGGTATCTCCGGCGCTTCTTTCCGTCCGGTCGCCGCTGGACGCCCTTCGTCCTCTGTTCGCTGCTGCTCCTCGGGTTCAACCTGGCCATGCCCCTGTCCACGCAGTACGTGGTGGACCACGTCGCCGCCGGGCGGCGGACAGCCGGGGCACCCGCGCTGTGCCTCGCGGTGACCGCGCTGGCAGCGGCGTTCTTCGCGCTGCAGTTCATCCGTTCGCTCTCGGTCCTGGCCATCCAGGCGACCGTGGACGAGAGCGTGACCCTGGGAATCCTCAACCGCCTCTTCTCGCTGCCGCACGAGTACTTCGCCAGTCGCAGCCCGGGCGAGCTGGTGCAACGCGTCCGGACCAGTACGGCGATCCGGCAGGTGATCTCGGTCTCCGCCCTCTCCAGCGTCTTCGACGGGATCCTGATCCTTTTCTACATGGCGCTGCTGCTGCTCGCGGATCCGACCCTGGCCCTGCTGGTGATCGTGCTGGCCCTGCTCCAGGTGGGCCTGCTGCTGGTCTCCTGGCGCAAGCACCAGTACGCCAGCGCCGACGCCGTCGAGGCCCGGACCAGGGCGGGGGCCGAACTCGCCGAGATCCTGGAGGGCATGACCACGCTCAAGGCGGCGGGGGTCGAGGGCCCGGCCGGCCGGCGCTGGAGCCACAGCCTCGCCGACGAACTGAACACCCGGCTGCGCAGCCGTCGGCTGCTGACGGTCTCCTCGACCCTCAGTTCGGCCCTGCAGCTCGCGGCACCGCTGGTGGTACTGCTGGTCGGCTCGCTCCGGGTCGCCTCGGGCGCGCTCTCGCTCGGTGAGGTGCTCGGCTTCAGCGTCCTGGCCATGGGCCTGCTGGTACCGGTCGCCAACCTGGTCCAGATCGGGCTCGAAGTCTCAGGTCTGCGAGCCGAGTTGGCGAGGCTCGGCGACATCATCGAGGCGACCCCGGAGAAGAGGGCCGGGGACCGCGCCATCAGCGTGCACGGCGCACTGGAGGTGGACGACGTGTCCTTCGCCTACGGCGCCGGAGGGACCCGGGTGCTGTCCGAGGTGTCCTTCAGCGTTCCGCAAGGCACCTTCACGGCCCTGCTCGGCGGCTCCGGATCGGGCAAGTCGTCCTGCGCGCTGCTCCTCGCCGGGCTGCACTCCCCGACCGCCGGGAGCGTCCGCGTCGACGGGCACGACCTGGAGGACGTGGACACCTCCGGCTACCGCCAGTCCATCTCGTTCATCAACCAGGATTCCCGGCTCTTCTCCGGCTCCATCCAGGAGAACATCGCTTTCGGCGGTCCGGACGTCTCCGAGGCCGAGGTGATCGAGGCCGGCCGGTTGGCCTGCATCCACGATGATGTGACCCGTATGCCGATGGGGTACGCCACGCTGCTCGGCTCCGGCGGCGGCGGGGTCTCCGGCGGCCAGCGCCAGCGGATCATCCTGGCCCGGGCCCTGGTCAGGCGACCGAAGATCCTCATCATGGACGAAGCGACCAGTGCGCTGGACCCGGTTCTCGAAGCCCGGATCTTCGAGCTCATCAGCGGTCTGGGGATGACGCTGATAGTGGTCGCCCACCGGCTGACCGCCGTTCGAAGCGCCGATCAGGTGGTCGTCCTGGACAGCGGCCGGATGGTCCAGTGCGGCGCGCCGCAAGAGCTGTCCAGGGCGGCCGGCCCCTACCGGACGCTGGTGGCCCCGGGCCCGGCCGACCTGGTCGGCTGACCTTTCGGCTCCGGCGACGGCCGTCCCACTCCGGGCAACCATCGATCACGAAACGTAGATTCCAGGCATTCCGCTCGGGCCCTGCATTGGCGGCGCACCGATCCTTTAATGGGTTGACAGTTGACATGGACAGGTATTAGCTGAATGCCGGTACTGAACACAGCACGGGGGGTAAGTCATTTTGGATGTCGATTCAGTCATGCCTGAAAAAGACGCGCCCAGGTCCGTCTACGAACTCCACGACAGCTGGGACAACGGGTTTTTCTCCGATACCAGAACCGAGCCGGCCGAACGTGACCCCAGAAATTTATCCACGCCCTGGTCGAACGTTCCGGCGCCGTCCTTCGAACCGACTCGCGGGCGCGTCACGCGCGTACCGCTCGACCGACTGCTGGACGCCGAGTCGCCGAGGCTCGGGGGGCTCGACGAGAGGCACCTCTCCACCCTGCTCGACGTCGAGGACGACCTGCCCCCGATCATCGTGCACGGCCCGACCATGCGGGTAATCGACGGTATGCACCGTCTGCACGCGGCCCGGCTCAGGAACCGCGAGACCATCGACGTGGTCTACTTCGACGGCTCCGAGAAGGAGTCGTTCGTCCTGGCCGTCGAGGCGAACGTCCGGCACGGCCTGCCGCTGACTCTCGCGGAGCGGAAGGAGTCCGCCAAGAGGATCCTCCGCAGCTATCCGGAGTGGTCGAACCAGGCGATCGCAACCAAGACCGGGCTGTCCTCCAAGACGGTGGGCATGCTCCGCCGGGACGACGGAGCAGCCGAGACCCAGCCCACGGTCAGGATCGGGAGGGACGGGCGGGTCCGCCCGCTGAGCGTCGTCGAGGGCCGACTGAGGGCCCGCGAGGTACTGGCCCAGAACCCGGACGCCTCACTGCGGGAGATAGCCAGGGAGTCCGGCATCTCGGTCGGAACCGCGCGGGACGTGCGGGAGAGGCTGAGCAAGGGGGAGAGCCCGATTCCGGGGAGCCGGGCGGCCGCGGCGGAGGCCGAGCCCCGACCGGCGGAGCCCGGCCCCTCGTCAGAGCTGGTCGACTTCGCCATCGTCCTGGACTCGCTCCGCAAGGATCCCGCCCTTCGGTACAGCGATGAGGGACGTGCGCTCATCCGCTGGCTGGAGACCCGCACGGTGCGCCGGGAGGAGATCAACCTGGTCGCGCAGGTGCCGGCGCACCAGGCGACCAGACTCGCCAACATGGCCCGGGCCTGCGCCGCGCACTGGGAGGCCATCGCGGTCGCCCTGGAACGCCGGGGCGGCTGAGCGGACCGGGGGCCGAGGTCAGAGCACGGACTCGCGCGCGGACAGTTCGGCGATCGCGTCGAGGGCCGCCTGCACGCACTCTTCGGCGCTCCGCCGGTCCGTGTCGACCGTCAGGACCCGCCCCCGGGCCGCCGCCCAGGAGCGGTAGAGCAACTGCATCTCCCCCTGGTAGCGGAGGAAGTCCGCCTCGACATCGGACGTCCGTCGATAGTCGCGGCCGCTGTGGTACCCGCCCAGCACCTTGCCCAGGCGCTTCCTCCGCTCCAGCGTGACTGCCGGCGGGCACTCGACCAGGATGGTGAGCGCCTCCCTCGGAGCGAAGTCGAACACCCTTGACGCCAGCGCCGGTTCGACTCCGCGGATGACCGAGCGGGCGATTCCCGACGCTACGTGGCGGTCGGCGAGCACGACTCCGCCGCGGTCCAGATCTGCCCCCAGTGAGGTCTCGCAGCGATGGGCCAGGTCCGCGGCCTCCGCGAAAAGCAGCGAGTGCGGACCCAGTCGGCCGTCGCGCTTCCACTCCGGGATGTGCGCGCCGACGAGGTCGGACGAGTTCCAGTCGGTCATGGAGACCGGACGCCCGGTGAGCGCCCCGAGCCTCGGCAGAATCCCGTCGATCAGAGTCGACTTGCCCACGGAGTAGATCCCGTCGATTGCAATCAGCACGCGGATGCCTTTCGGATTCGGACCGGTCATCGGCCGGAGGCCGGCGGAGAAGCACGCCTCACTCTCGCCCATGGGGTCCGGTGTTCAATAGCGCCGCACGCGCCGCCGGGCTGCCGAAACGTCCTGCTTGCGCCTCACTCCCGGGTCCCACAGGATGTCCGGTGCCCAAGTCCCCATCACCAAAGGTCGGTTGTTGTTCCGCACCGCGAACACGCGGCCAGTGGAGACGCGCCGAGAGCTGGAGAGGCCAGACCATGGACCCGAAGACCGCCGACCACCAGGAGCCCGGCCGGGTGAGCCCCCCGAGGTGCGAGATCCCCCGGGCGGGTACCGGCAGTTCCTCCGGGTGGCCCTGCGGGCCGGTCCCGCGCTGTGCGCGCTGTGCGCGGTTTGTGCCCTGGTCTCCGCCGGGGCCCCGCTGGTCGTGGCGGCCGCCGTCGGCGGAGTGATCGGTCATGTGCCGGCGCTGACCGCGCACGGCCTCGGCTCGTCCGCCGGGCGGGCCGCCCTGTGGTGGGCGGTCGTGGCCGGCCTCTGCCTGCTGCTGCTGTGGATCGCGGGATCACTGAGGACGGCGACGGCCACCGCCCTCGGCGATCGGATCGACGCCGCACTGCAACGGGATCTGATGGACGCGGTGATGGCGCCACAGAGCATCGCGCATCTGGAGCAGCCGAAGACGCTCGACCTGGTCAACGTCGGCAGGGAGACCTTTCGCGGCTCCTGGGGACGGCCCGGGCGGCTCGCCGCGACCATCAGCGGGCTGGCGACCGGACAGGTCATGCTGCTCGGCTCATGCCTGCTGCTGGCCCGCTTCCATCTGCTGCTGGGGGCGGCGTTCCTGATGGTCGGCCTCTGGGCCGCGCACGAGGAGAAGGCCGCCTCCCGGGTGGAGGCGGCGCACCACTACGGCAGCAGCGAGGCAGCCCGGCGCCTGGACTACTTCTACGAGTTGGGGGCGACACCGCCCGCCGCCAAGGAGGTCCGGGTGTTCGGGCTCTCCGGCTTCCTGCACGACCGGTTCACCGACACCTGGCGGCGGTCGATGGATCAGGTGCTGACGCCGCTGCCGATCCGGCCGCTGTCCGCCACCGCGGCGCTGGCCTGCGTCGTGCTCGCCGGGCTGGGCTGGGTCGCCGCCGACGCCGCGGCCGGACGACTCAGTGCCGGATCGGCCGCCGTCCTCGCCCAAGCCCTGGCGGTCGGGGTCGCCGGTGTCCAGCAGGCCTCTTGGACGGGCCTGCAGACCGAACTGGCTCTGGCCACCCTGGTCCGCTACGGCGAGGCCGTGGCCGTAGTCCGCGAAGCCGGTTCCTCGACGACGACCGGCGCCGGCCTGCCGGCGGACGGCCTGCCCGGCAAGGAGATCCGCTTCCAGGGGGTGTCCTTCCGCTACCCCGGCTCTTCGGGCGCGGCGCTCCAGGACCTGGATCTGGTGGTCCCGGCCGGACGGTCGCTGGCCGTGGTCGGCGTCAACGGCGCGGGCAAGACCACCCTGGTGAAGCTGTTGTGCCGGCTGTACGAGCCGACGTCCGGCCGCATCACCGTCGACGGCGCCGACCTGGCCGTGCTCGATCCGGTCGCCTGGCGTCAGCGCGTCGCCGCGGTCTTTCAGGACGCCACCCGGTTCGCGCTCACGGCACGCGACAACGTCGCCTTCGGCCACGTCGGCTCCGCCGCCGACGAGGACGGCATCCGGGCGGCCGCCGCCACTGCCGGTGTGGCCGACGTCATCGACTCGCTCCCGGCTGCCTGGAACACCGTCCTGTCCGCGGAGTTCCCCGACGGAGCCGACCTGTCCGGGGGCCAGTGGCACAAGGTCGCCCTCGCCCGCGCCCTGTACGCCGTCGATCGCGGCGCGGGCGTGCTCGTCCTGGACGAGCCCGCCGCCCACCTGGACGCGCGCGCCGAGGCCCGGCTCCACGAGCAGTTCCTGGAACTGACCGAGGGGCTGACCACCATCGTCATCTCGCATCGCTTCTCCACGGTCCGACAGGCGTCGTCCATCGCTGTCCTGGACGGCGGCAGGGTCGTCGAGCAGGGCACCCACGACGAACTGACAGCCCTCGGCGGCGCCTACGCGGACATGTTCCGCGTGCAGGCCGCGCGTTTCCGGGAGTCCGACGACACCGCCCCCGAGCAGCAGGAGGTCCCCCAGCCGTGAAGTCCTGGCTCAGCACCTGGCGACTGCTCCTCGACATCGGCCGTGAGATCGGCCCGCTCGTCTGCGCGCTCTACATCGTCGTCAGCGCGACCGCGTTCGTGTCTCCGCTGCTCTTCGCGCTCGGCCTGCAACCGCTGGTCGACGGCGCCTCCGCCCACCATGCGGGCCAGATCGCCACCGGTGCGGTGGTGTCCGGACTGGCGCTGCTGCTGACGGGTCTCTCCCCGGTCGGCTACCGCTGGGCCACCATCCGGATGCGGGAGCGCTCGCACATGGTGGTCCAGCGCCGCCTGCTGGACCTGTCGGCGGGGGCGCCCGGGCTGGAGCACTTCGAGCGGGCCGAGTTCCGGGACCGGCTGGAACTGCTCAAACGCGGCTCCGAGGACTTGGCCAACGGCATGGCCCTCGGCCTCGTGGCCCCCGTGGTGACGGCCCAACTCGTCCTCACCGCGGTGCTGCTGGGGCGCCTGCAACCGGTTCTGGCGCTGGTGCCGGTGATCGCCCTGCCGGCCACCTGGCTCAGCCGCCGGGCGGAGGCCCTCAAGAGCGCCGCCGAGCTGCGCACCGCCGCCGACCGCCGCACGGCCCAGCACCTGTTCACCCTGGCGACGACCTCCGCCTCCGGCAAGGAGCTGCTCCTGTACGGGCTGCGGGACGAGCTGACCCGGCGGCACCGCCGGGCGACCGGGGCGGTGCACCGCGCCACCGAGGCGGCCCTGCTGCGCTCCACCGTGGCCACGGCCGGCAGCTGGCTGCTCTTCGCCGCCGCCTATGTGGGCGCCCTGCTGCTGTTGCTGCGCCAGGCGGCCGACGGACACGCCACTCCCGGTCAGGTGGCCCTGACCCTCGGCCTGGCGGCGGCCGTGGTCAGCGCCTGCGGGCGGCTCGCCGACCTGACCGGCTCGGCGCTGCGGGTGCGTACCGTGGCCGACCACTACCGCTGGCTCCAGGGCCAGGCCTCGCCGGTCGGGAGGGCCGAGCACATCGCGCCGCCCGCGCGGCTGGAACGCGGTATCCAGCTCGACCGGGTCAGCTTCACCTACGCGGGCGCCGAGCGACCCGCCCTCGCCGAGGTCAGCCTGTTGCTGCCGGCCGGCGCCGTCGTCGCCCTGGTCGGCGAGAACGGCGCGGGCAAGACCACTCTGGTCAAACTGCTCACTGCGATGTACCCGGTGACCAGCGGCCGCATCCTGGTCGACGGCGCCGACCTGTCCGCCCTCGACGTCGACGGCTACCGCCGTCGGCTCACCGCCGGGTTCCAGGACCACGCCCGCCTCGAAGTGTCCGTCCGCGAGAACGTGGGTGTCGGCGACCTCACCCGGATGGACGACCGGGACGCTGTGAGCGCCGCCCTGGACAAGGCCGGTGCCGACTTCGTCCAGGCCCTCCCGCAGGGGCCCGACACCTCGCTCGGTACCTCCTGGGAGGGCGGCGTGGACCTGTCCGGCGGTCAGTGGCAGCGGCTGGCGGTGGCCAGGGGGATGCTCCGGCCCTCACCGCTGCTGGCGGTCTGGGACGAGCCGGCCGCCTCACTCGACCCGCAGGCCGAGCACGCCCTGTTCGAGCAGTTGGAGGTCGAGTCCCGCCGGGGCCGGGCCGACGGACGGATCACCCTGCTGGTCTCCCACCGCTTCTCCACCGTCCGCATGGCCGATCTCATCATCGTCCTGGCCGAGGGCCGGGTGGTCGAGCAGGGCACTCACGACCTGCTCATGGCGGACGGCGGGGGCCTGTACTCGGAGCTGTACCGGCTCCAGGCCCGCGCCTACCGCTGAGCCGGCGAGAGCGATCCGACGGGAGGCCGCCCACCGGGGCACGGTGGACGGCCTCCCGTGCGAGGCGCCGTCGTTCGAGGCCGGATCAGCCCACCTCGGCGGCCAGCTCCCGCAGCCGCGCCCGGTCGACCTTCCCATTGCGGTTCTCAGGCAGCTCATCCACCACCACGACCTGCCCCGGCGACTTGTGCGCGCCGAGTTCGCGGGCCAGGGCGCGCAGGATGTCCGCGCGCGGGCGGTCACTGACCACGAAGACGACCGGGTCCGGGTGCCCGGACCGGCGAACCACGCAGACCGCGGTCGTCCCGTCGATCCGCATGGCCGCGCTCTCGATCTCCGCCGCACCGACGCGTACGGAGCCCACCTTGTAGGTGTCGTCGGCACGGTGGGAGAAGCAGAACCGCCCGGCCTCGTCGATCCAGCCGAAGTCGCCGCTGTACAGGGCGGTCCCCTCCGGCGTGGTCCGGAACCGCCGGCGCGTCTCCTCCGGCCTGCCCCAGTACCCCACCATCACATGCGGCCCGTGGACGACCAGTTCCCCGGTCTCGCCGGGTCGGCACGGCCTGCCGTCCTCGTCCCGAACCTCCAGGGCGGTACCGGGCAGCGGGAGCCCGACCGCGTCCGGCGCGTCCAGGTCCTCGTCCGGCTCACTGATCGAGACCCGCTTGCACTCAGTCAGTCCGAACATGCGGACGACGCCCGCTCCGGGGAAGCCCCGGCGCAGGCTCACGCAGTCCTCCGGTGTGAGCGCGTCGCCGGTGTTGGTGAACAGCCGCACGGGCGGACGCCGGGCGTTCGGCCGACCCGCGAGCAGGCAGAGCCTCCGCGCCAGGCCCGGGACGACCGGGACGACCGTGGCTCCGGCCCGGTGGGCCCGCGCCAGCAGCAAAGGACCGACTCCGCTGGGCGCGAGGACCAGGTCACTGCCCCCGTGCAGCGCCAGGAACAGCTGGTACAGCCCGTAGTCGAAACTCATCGGCAGGCAGCTGAAGACGACGTCGCCCGGACGGTAGCCGAGCCGGTCGGCGATCGCCCGGACCGCGAACTCCGCCTGCCGGTGCGGGCACACCACACCGCGTGGCGCGGCCGTTGAACCCGAGGTGTACATGATGAGCGCGATGTCGTCCGGCTCGACGGCAGGCGCGGGCTCGGCCGTGGCCGCCGGGGGCCCGAGAGCGAAGGCCGGATCCGCCGGCAGGAACCGTACCGGCGGATCCCCGGCCGGTGCTCCGTCCGGCCTCGAAGCGTCGACGACCAGCAGCGCGGGACGGCAGTCACGCATGATGTCGTCCAGTTGGCCGAGTGGGGTGCCGGGGTGCAGCGGCACCGGAACCAGGCCGGCCCGCAGCGCGCCGAGCAGCGCGGCGGCCAGTGTGACGCAGTTGGGCAGCAGGAAGGCCACCCGGTCACCGCGGACCGCGCCCCGGTCCGTCAGCAGACCGGCCCAGGCCTGGGTCTCCACGCCGAACTCCCTTACCGTGCAGCTGCGGTGGTCGTCCGAGAGGGTCGCTGCCGGGTTCGCGGCGTCGAGCAGGTCATGCAGTGCCATGGGGGCTCACCTGTCCGGATCCCGCGCCGCCGGCGAGGGCGCGTCGGTAGTCGGCTATCAAGCGGTGGTAGCCCTGCCCGAAGTACTCATGCAGACGCGTGACCTCGGGCCGGGGCCAGCGCTCGGCCAATAGGGCCAGTCCGCTGGTATCCGCGAAGGACCGGAGATTGCGCCGATGCTCCAGCAGGACGCTGGCCGCCGCCGGTTCGAAGTGGATGCCGACGCCCGCTTCGAGCAGCTTCAGGCCGAGGTCCTGATCCGAGTTGCCGCTCGGCACCGTCTCCTCGACCCCGCCGATGTCCAGCAGCGTGGACCGGGCGACCGAGTGGTTGCCCATGCGGACGCACAGCCAGCGCAGGTCCGCGCGATCGCTCCGCAACTCGTTGTACATGTCCTGGAAGCCGGGCGTCAGCGCCGCGGTCCGGGACAACTCGGCGTATCGGTACCGGACGTCGTCGGGGGTGATCGTCCAATCAGTGAGGCCCAACTGCTCAGCGGTCGCCCGGATGTCAGCGAAGCCGAGCAGGCTGCCGAAGGCCCGCACGGCGAGGTCGCCGCGCGGGTGCAGGGCACCGGTGATGATGTCGCGGAAGAGGATGCCGTAGGCGTACTGCCGCTCCGTCCCGCACAGATAGGCGGCCGACGCCCGGCGGGCGTGGCCGCCGAGATGGGCCTCGACCGCGTCCGGTGCCAGCAGTGAGTCGTCGGTGGTGAGCAGGACGTATCGGCCGCGGGCGGCCTCGACTCCGACGTTGTAGGCGGCGGACTGGCCGCGGGAGGGCCCGTCACCGCGCAGGACGCGCGGCCGGATCCGCAGCCGCCTGCGGGCGAACTCGTCCACCAGGTCAGCGAGCCGGACGTCGCTGGAGTCGTCGACGACAACGACCTCGAAGGCGGACGCCGCCGCCGTCTGGGCGTCCAGGGCCACCAGGCACAACCGCAGCAGCGCCCACCTCATCTCGGTACCGACTGCTCCGGAGAGCCGGCACGGAAGGACCACCGACAGCTCGGGCCGCTCAGACATACGCGCTCCTGACCGAGGGCACGCGCACGGTGACTCCGTCCGCCGTGGCGGGTGCCCCGGGGACCGTCTCCAGGACGGCCGGGGCCCCGCTCGCGGCGAGGGCTTCCAGGAGCGCCTTCCTGGTGGCGTTGCCGGCCAGCAGCGCCGCGGTGCTTTCGGCGCCGACGTTGAACAGCAGGTCCACCACGGAGAGGTCGGGGATGAACCCGCCGTGCCGCTGCTGGTACACGGGCCCCCGGTAGCGCTGGTAGAAGACCGAGATCCCGCGGTCCAGGAACTCCTGCTCGCGTAGGTAGTCATGCCCGTTGACACCGGACACGTACACCGTCGCGGACGTGCGCCTGCAGTGGTCGAGCACGATCCGGGACTTCCGGCCCTCCCAGCCCAGTTCGCTGGCCCGCACGAAGTCCACCTCGATCCGCAGGGCTGCGGCCAGCCGTCGCAGCAGGTGGGCGTTCAACTCCACGAGGCTGGTCCAGCTGTGCCCCAGGAGGGCGTCCTCGAAGATCGGCGCATAGCTCCGCCAGTGGTCCGCCTGCGAGTAGGCCTGGCTCAGGCTCGTCCAGTGCGCGCGCTGCCAGTCGGTCCTCGTGGCGCACACGCCGGGCGCTATGGCGATGTCGCACAGTCGGCGGGACGCGGAACCGCGCGAGGAGAGCGGGACGGTGAGCCAGAAGGAACCGTTCGGGCCCTTGATGCGGTTCCGGTTCTGCCAGCCTCGGCGGGAGTAGTCCACCGTGTCCATCAACACGATGACGTCGGCCAGTGCCAGCTTGTGGAACAGCCCCGCCCAGGGCAGGTAGGTGGGCTGGTGGCAGGTGACGATGCGCGGCACCGGGGCGTGGAAGGCAGGTCGGCCGCTCATCCGATCGTGTGGCCCGCGTCGGCCAGCAGGCTGCCTCGGGCGTTCTCGGCGATGCCGTGGGCCGCCGTCGGATCGAAGAACAGCGTCTCGTCGAAGAGCCAGGGCCGGTCGCCGCCCTCGGCCAGGTGCCGCTCCCGCAGCAGCCGGTGGGAGCCCCCGTAGCCGCCGGGCCATCGGATCCCTCCCTGGCAGTAGGAGCCATCCAGGAAGTACCGGGGCTCGGCCTCCCCTCCCGGCCTGGGGATGCGGGCGTGGAACATGGCCGAGTTCATCAGCACGGCCCCGCCCGGCGGGAGGCGGTCGATCACCACCGCGTCCGGCAGTCGCTGCCAACCCAGGTGCCATAGCGCCCGCTTGCTCGCCACCGACCGCTGCGTCCCCGGTGCCAGCAACAGGTCGCCGACCGTGCCGTTGAGCCCGTTCAGGTAGATCAGCACGTGCACCATCAGGTGCGACCGGTTCGTCTGCGGGTACTGGTCGTAGTCGTGGTGCCAGGGGAGCCCCGGGGTGCCGGCGTCGTGGCGGGCCGCGTTGAGGTGGTGGAACACGTAGCGGGAGCGGTCCGGTTCGTCGGGGAGGTCGAGTACCGGCGGCACGCCGCCGGAGAGCGTCCACTCGGCCCGCGGACGCCAGGCCGCCATGAGCTGGTCGAGCACACCGGTGATCCGCGGATGCCAGACGAGCCTGCCCAGGTTCGGCAGCTCGTGCGCCCGCCGCCGCTCGGAGGGCAGTTGGTGCAGCAGCGGCGACCGCACCAGGCGGCTCAACCGCTCCCTCGCCTGCGGGGAGAAGCCTTCCCCAGATTCTTGGCCCGCCCTGACTCCGCGGTGAGTTCGTCGATCTCCTGCTTCAGCGCCTCGGTCTCGTGGGGGTCGAGGATCTGCCTGACGAGATAGCCCCGCTCGTCGAAGGCCTGGAGGTCCCCTTCGGTGAGTTCTGCGTCCTGGTACTGCATGGAATCCTCCCCTGCGGGCCGGTGCCCGGTCAGTCGCGTGTCAGTCGGCGGAGTTCGTCCACCTGGATCCAGTCCGTATTGGTGTCGCTGCGGTATTCGAACCCCGTCGGGACCGGTCGGCCGACCTGGTCCGCATAGACGTCCGACGGCTTGAGCCCCCAGGACTCCTGAAAGGCCGACTGGATGGCGAAGAAGTCCTCGAATTCCAGGGTCTGCGCGGACTCGTCGGCGGGGATGAGCACCTCGTGGATCTTCTCGCCCGGCCGGACGCCGATGACCTGCTGCTCACACCCGGGACCGACGGCCGACGCCAGGTCCACCATCCGCATGCTGGGCTGCTTCGGGATGAAGACCTCGCCGCAGTTCATCATGGAAAGGACCCTGAGGACGAACTCGACTCCGTTCTCGATGGTGATCCAGAAGCGCGTCATCCGGGTGTCGGTGATCGGGAGCTTTCCCGACCGTCTGCGCTCCTTGAAGAACGGGATGACGCTTCCCCGGGATCCGACAACATTCCCGTAGCGCACCACGGAGAACCGCGTCCCGGTCTGGCCGGAGAGGCCGTTGGCGGCGATGAAGAGCTTGTCCGAGCAGAGCTTCGTGGCGCCGTAGAGGTTGATCGGGTTCGTCGCCTTGTCCGTGGACAGGGCGACCACCCGCTCGACTCCGGCGTCGATGGCGGCGTTGATGACGTTCTCAGCGCCGAGGACATTGGTCCTGATGCATTCGATGGGATTGAACTCGGCGGTCGGCACCTGCTTCATGGCCGCCGTGTGGATCACCACGTCGACGTCGGCGAAGACCCGTTGCAGCCGGCTCGGGTCCCGCACGTCGCCGACCACGTAGCGGACCGTCGGGCCGTTCACCCGTTCGGCCATCTGGAACTGCTTGAACTCGTCGCGGGAGAGCACGGTGAGGCGTCGCGGGCAGAACTCCGCCAGGACACGCCGCACGAAGACTTCGCCGAAGGAGCCGGTACCGCCCGTCACCAGAACGGACTTGCCATGGAGGTCGTACGTGGGACTGATCACGGATGCTCGCTTCCCTGAGAGGACTCATATCGGCTGGGGCCGGTCGTCGGCCCGCGGGTCCTAGACCGGGGACTGGGACGTGGCGCCAGGGCGCTCGTCGGAGAAGAGGCGCTCGGCGATGTCGGACGCGGCCCACCTCAGCGGTGTCGCCAGATCGATGCCGCCGTACTCGTGCAGGAAGTCCCGGCCGATCGCGCCGTCGGCCGCGATCCGGTCGAGCACCTCGCCCGGGACCGTCGAGGGGAACAGCCGCTCGGCGTTGGCGAGCGCGAAGTACACGTTGCGCAGCGCGCCGGCCTCGGCCGCCACCGCGGTGAGCAGCGCCCAGTCCAGGTCGGGATTGGCCCGCACGACGGCCACGATGTCCACGTACTGCAGCAACCGCTGGTGCTTCCCCTTTTCGATGTAACGCAGCGTCGTGGACTCCTTGTGCAGGTGCGCGGCCACGTCGAGGAGGAAGTGCTCAGGACGGAAGACCGGCAGCGTCCCGCCGTCCGACTCGAAGGGCGACGCCTGGTCCAGGAGTCGCCGCGCGGGGAGTCGGACGCCGCTGGCGGGGAGGAAGAGGTCCCAGCAGACGTCGACGGCGATCGAGGGCAGGCAGGGATCGCCGGAGGGGCGGTGATGCGCGGGGAGGTTGTTCACATGGACGTTCCAGAAGACAGACTGACGCCTGGTCAGCGGAATGATCCGGTTCTGGGTGTCGATCCGGCCCGGGAGGTACCCCTCCGCCTTCAGCAGTGCGGCCACCTCCTGCGCCGCGGCACGGTCCACGAAGAGGTCGATGTCGTTCATCGGCCGCAGCCCGGGATCCCGGTAGACCGCCGGGGCGAGGTACGCGCCCTTGCGGACCGCGACCTGGACACCCTGCCCGAGGAGGAGGCCGACAAGTCGCACCGCCTCGGCGACCAGCAGCCGGTTGCGCCGCTCGTTCAGGGTGTGGGCGCCGAGCAGGGCATCGAGCACGTACTCCCGGCGGCTCTCGTACTCGATCCCACGGACGCCCGCGAGGGACCGCCCCACCAGCGCGGCGACCCGGTGCCGGAAGACCGTGTCGAGCACGAACCCCCAGTCGAACCCGTCGAGGTCGGTGTCTGCGGCGAGGTCCCCGCCGAACGGCGTCGAGGCCCGGAGGATGAATTCCTTCTCACGCTGCTTCTCCGGCCGCGCGCTCATGTCGGGCTCCCGGTCGACCTCAGCCGTCTGAGGGGGCTGCTCGCCGCCAGGGAGTGCCGGCCGAGGTGGTCGATCGGGCCGTCGACGAAGTCCGCCCAGACCTCCAGCCCCGCGCTCTCGAACAGCGGCGCCGCGGCCGCCGGCAGTTCGACGGCGTCTCCGGGGAAGCGCCAGAGCGGGTCGTAGGTCAGCGCCAGCATGAAGCGGCAGCAGTCCGAGGCGTTGGGCATGCCCCGGTGCCAGAGTCGGGAGTCGCGGATGATGACGCTCCCCGCCTCGGTGACCGCCCTGACCGGTGGCCGCTCCGTGCGGCGCTCCCCCGTCATCGCCTCGGGCACGGTCAGCCCCACCCTGCGGTTGACCGTGCTCCCGGCCCCGGCCCGCTTGGCGGCCCGGAGGTACCGCAGTGCCTGGTCGACGCCGCCGCTCGGGCTCCCCGCGTGCTGGCACATCCGCGGGTCCAGGTGGGTACCGGGCCACAACTCGATGGCACCGCCCGCCGTGTCGGTGTTGCGCAACGGGATGTTGACGATGAGCCGGGCCGCGGGGTGGGCCCGGGGCAGGCCGGGCCAGCGCTGGCCCTCGTCGACGTGCACCGGCTGCGGCTCCGATCCGGGGAGGTTGCTGTTGTTCGAGTAGGAGCTCAGCCGTACGGGCTGTTGGAGCGTCCGCCTGCACACCTCCAGCACGAACGGGTGAGCCAGCACGTCCGGCCACAGGTACCCGGTCTCCGCCGGCGGATCCTGCTGCAGGTGTCCCGGGGCGAAGTTCTCCGCTCGGTCCGGCCGGCGCAGCAGGATGTCGAGGTCGTCGAGCATCCGGGACCGGAGGCGTTCGAGAAGGGCCCGGTCGACCACGCCCTCCAGGATCACCGCCCCGTCGTCCCGCATCGCCGCGACAGCGGCGGCAACCGCCCCGGCGTCCGGGGGTACCGCACCGCGCGCCCCCTCGCCGGGGTCCACCCGGACTATGCCGTCCACACCGTCCGCCCTCCGCAGCCTTTCCACCGGTCACGCCCCGGACTGGATACGGGAGACGAGCAGCGAGACGCTGCCGACGGTGCTGAAGTTCTCTGCCAGCATCTCGCCGTCGGGGATCATGATTCCGAACCGCTGCTCCAGGTCGATGATGAGCTCGACCAGGCGCAGGGAGTCGATTCCGAGGTCCACCAGTTTGTCGTCCGCACCCAGGGATCCGGCCGGGGGGACGTCAGCGGCATGGATGCGCAGGACGCCCAGGATGTCTTCGTCAATGGTCATCGCACATGTCCTCTTCGAGTCCGCTGGGAGAGTTCGGGTTATGGCCGCTGTCGTGCTGCGCGAAGACGGCGAACCGAAGGTGGGCCGCGACCGACTCGGTCTCGTGCACCGAGAGCGGCCGGGCGGACCTGAGGCGGACACCGTCCGCGGAGATCCGGAAGCTCGCCGGGATGCCCGTACGGGCGAGCACGGAGCGCACGGTGTCCGGCTCCGGGACCGGGGGGTGGCCGCAGGCCGCGAGTTGGTCCGCCGGGCACAGGGCCATGCATTTGGGCCGCCGCCCCGGTACGGAGTCGTACATCTTGACAGCTTCGACGTTCGGCACGGCCGTGCCCCGGTCCCGCGACAGCATGACGGTCAGCCCGCAGGACTGGTCTCCGACGATGGTGCTCGTCAGCCCCAACCGTCGATGGACCGTCAGGATCCGGCCGACGAGTTCGTCCGGGAAGTGCTTCTCCTCGCCCGCACCCTTCGCCACCACCGGCAGGCTCAGGCCGCGCCGCAGGCTGCTCTCCGGCAGGTGGGGCACGCCCTTCAGCCCGCCGATCACCGTCAGTCCGAGCGGTTCGCCGAACGAGAGGGCCTCCGCGATCTGCTCGTCACCGTCATTCCAACCCGGGACGATGGGCCGGTAGTAGTGGGCGGCCAGCAACCGCGGATGGCCGGCCAGGAGTTCGACGGTGCGCTGCTTCCGCGCCAGGAACCCGGGCGCCGCCCCCATCGTCTCCATCTCGGCGGGCGCCGCGTTGTGGGTGAGGAAGAGCATGATCTGGAACGACCGGTAGCCGCTGAGCCGCTCGACGTCCTTGTCCCGCACGAAGTGCTTCGTGATGATCATGACATCGTTGCCCCATCCGCGTTCCTCCAGCAGATCGAGGAGCCGGAACGTGCTCTCCCGGACCTGCGGCAGGAACGGTTCAGTGGTGGCCGTGTGCAGTCCGATCTGCGTCAGTCCCGGGATGAACAGCGGATGCCGTTCCAGCCGCTCGATGACCGCCTCCTCCTCGATCACCTGGGTCGGCCGCCCGTTGAGGAACCAGTCGACGCTCTCCCGCTGCTCGTCGGCCCGGAAGCAGTAGACACAGCCGAAGCTGCAGCCGAGCATGGGATTGAGGATCAGCATCCCGGCGTGCGGCCAGACCGGGGCGACGCTGTTGATGTCCTCGTAGAGCCCCAACTCGCTCAGGACGTGCAGGGTCCGCGCGCTCAGCGTCCTGCGCAGGCCGGTCCCGAGCACCGTCCCGTCCCCGCGGACCCGGCGCGCTGCGGGGTCGCCCGCCACCGAGCGGGCCAGCTCGACCAGCCGGGCCACCAGGGTGGGCGCGGTGGCACTGCGGTTCACCGCCTTGTCCGCTATCTCCATCGCCGCCTTGAAGACGACGCGCTCCTGGCCGCTCAGCGCTGCTTCGTCCTCCTCGAAGCGACGCAGCAGTCCCCCGGAATCCAGGCCCGCGCGTTCAGCGAGCCGTTCGAGGTCCAGAGCCATCAGGCCTCCCTCTCTTCCTGTGCGACCGCCTCCGCGCGGATCGATCGCATGAGCTGGAACGCCTCGGCGGACTCCAGGCCCGCGGTGCTGCCCCGGTACCGGGCGAGGGCGCGCAGCGCCTCCGGGGACCGGGGGTGCGGGAAGGCCCGGCGCTCCGACCGGTAGCTCTCCATCGCCCGCACCTTGGTCTCGATCGTCTCGCTGACGTCCACGAAGACGTTGGGGGTGAACCCCGGGGCGACCCCGGCGAAACCCCATTCGGTCGAGGAGGGCACCTCGAAGCAGTAGAGATCCCGCACCGGGCAGCCGTCGACCGGGCGGGTCGCGGTGAGCACGGCGCGGGACGTCAGCTGGTGGTCCCGGTTGAGGTCGCCGGGGTGGTGCGTGAACACGGAGGCAGGCCGGATCTCCCGCAGCACCCGCTCGACCCGCCAGACGATCTCCAGCAACGGAAGCGTGTCGAACCGCAGGTCCGGAAGGCGCTCGAAGGTCACCGACGCCGCGCCCAACAGGGTCGTGGCCGCCTCGGCGTCGGCGTAGAGCGCGTCGGCCGCCGCCCGGTCGTGCCGGGACGCCTCCCTGGCCGTGATGCCGTCGCCCAGGACCACGATGTGCACGTCCTCGGTGGCCGCGAGCTTGGCGATGGTCGCTCCGCACCCGAGCGTCTCGTCGTCGGGATGGGCGGCGAATACCGCGATCGTCACTGCGACCGCCCCTCCCCCGACCCCGCGAGCCGCTTCACCTTCGCCGCCTTGAACGGATTACCGTCCGGCAGCGGGAAGGGCAGCTGGAGCGTTCCCTCGTGCAGGGCCGCCCGCAGGTGCGGGAGATGACGGACCCGCAGCGCGGTCAGATGCCGACCCGCGTGGAGCTCGGGGTAGCCGGGGGCGCCGTCCGGGGCCTGCTGCCTCCGGGGCGCGGTCGGCGCGATCACCTCGTCGAAGTCGGGCCCGTAGAAGTATGTCAGCGAGTGGCGGTCGGGGTCGCGCGGTCTGACCCAGTGCAGGGTCGACTCGATGCGACCGCCTGTCAGCAGTTCGAGCAGATCTCCCACGAGCACGGTGATCTGGTCGGGAGCGGCCGGGACCAGATGCACCCCGCCGTCGCGGCCGTACACCTCCAGCCCGGGCCCGGAGTGCCAGATGAGGGTGAACCACTCGTAGTCGGTGTGCCCGTTCGGCGGCTCCTCCAGATCCTGCGCCGGCGCCGGGTAGTGCAGTAGGCGCAGCAGCGAGATACCGCGCCGGGATCGGCGCTCCAGATAGTCGGGCTCCAGCCCGCAGACCCTGGCGAGCATCTGCGAGACCGCCCGCGCACACGCGGAGACGGCCTGGTAGTAGGCCTCCACGGCGTCCCGGAAGCCGGTAAGCTCGGGCCACAGGTTCGGCCCCAGGAGAATGGACTCGACCGGGCCGCCGTCGCTCTCCGCGCCGATGTCCAGGGACGCGTAGTCACGGACGACACGGCGCGTGCCCGTGCCCGCCGGGCCTGGATCTGCCGGGATGAACCCCTTGTTGCCGAGGGAGAGCGCCATGGCGCAGCGCTGCTTGCGCTCCAGCTCCTGATCGTTGAAGGCCCGTGAGGCCGCGACGCACTCCTCGATGACCGCAGCCGGAATCCCGTGGTTCACCAGGCTGAAGCATCCGACTTCCAGTAGCGCGGACTCCCAGGCCCGCACCACGTCGTCGGACGGGACAGCAGCTTCGCTCAGGTCCAGAACCGGTATACCCATATGAGTCCCACCTCCGACGCACCAAGATGCCACGAACGGGGAGCGTGCGAGATTCGGCGTCAACCAGTTCGTGTATGACCAGGGAAAATTCCCGGGTTGCACACCCGGAACCGCGCGCACCCGGCAGCGGTTGCCTGCCGCCTCCCTCGCGGGCAATACTGCGCGAATGCGGATCCTCTTCACCTGTGTGTCCGGGTACTCTCATTTCTACAATATTGCCCCGCTCGCGTTCGCGGCCCGGAGCAGCGGTCACGAGGTCGCATTCAGCTCGGCCCAGGAGATGTCCCCCGGCGTCGAGGCGGCCGGCTTCCCGTTGCTGCCCGCAGGCCCGGGACGCCTTCGGATGCGTACTGAGGTGCTGCGTTCCTACGGCCACGAGATCTCGGCGGACATCCGTGACTGGCGTTCCGGGGCCCGAATGTTCGGACAGATCGCACCCCGCCTGCGCTGGGAGCAGCTCTCACGGGTGGTCGCGGATTTCTCCCCCGACATCCTGGTCACCGAGGCCCTCGAATTCGCGGGACCGCTGGTGGCGCGACTGCACGGCGTTCCGCATTATTTCCTGAGCATCGGCCCCTTTTACGCCGATTCACTGGAAACCGTCTGGGACCGTGCGGAACCGCTCTACCGAGAGCATTTCGGACACGGGGTCGGCATTTCCGACGTCGTCGAACCGTATATCGACGTCTGCCCGCCGGCACTGCAGACCGGGGCCGGCCGGGCCGTGGTGGATTCCCTGGCCATCGGGATCCGCGCCTACCACGGGCACGGCGGTCCTTCCCGGAACGTCGGCGGCGCGACCACGGAGTCCAGGCAGCCGCGGGTGCTCATCACCTTCGGTACCGTCGCCAACGGCGCGATCTCCTCGTTGGACGACTCGGCGGCCGAGTTGGGCAGGCTCGGCATGGAGGTGACGATGACCCTCGGCCCGCATGGCTGGTTCGACTGGTCGAATCCCTCGGCACAGGCGCCGGGCCCACAGACGCCGGGCCGGTCCCTGGGCCGCAACGTCCACGTGGTCGGGTACGTGCCGCTGGACGAGGAGTTGCGGAGGACATCGGTGATGATCCATCACGGGGGAAGCAACACCACCCGCGCCGCGATCGAGGCCGCCGTGCCCACGCTGGTGATCCCCCAGGGCGCGGAGCAGTACCGGAACGCCTGTTGGGTGGAGCAGCACGGCCTGGGCCGGATGCTCATGCCGGCCGACGCCACCCGGGAGGCCGTCGTCGGCGCCGTGGCGTCCCTGCTCACGGACGCGGAGACGCGGAACCGCCTCTCCGCGGCGCGTGCGGCGTGGTCGGCCGCGCCGGACCCGGCGGGAACGCTGGCTGAGATGGAGCGGCGCCTGACCGGTCGGACGAGCCCGGGGGCGCACCCCGGGCGATGACCCCGGGGCGACGGCCGCGCCCGCCGGGCCCCGGTCAGCCGGGAAGCGGCGCGGACCGCCCCGCCCGACCGCACGCCGCACACCACGCGTCGGTGACGATCCGTTCCAGGTCGGAACGCTCCGGCCGCCACCCCAGGCGGCGCAGCGCGGCGGCGTCGGCGACCGAGACCGGCACTTCGGATCGGGGTGGATCGCGGACCACGGCGACCCGGCGGCCGGAGACCCGTTCGACCGTGGCGACGATGTCGCCGACACTCGCCTGCGTCCCACCGACGTTGAGGATCCGGCACTCCCCCGGGAGGCAGGCGTCCAGGGCGAGCACATACGCCCGCGCCAGATCGTCGACGTGCACGAAGTCCCGGACCGCGCTGCCGTCACCGTTGAGGCGTAGCTCCGGGACCACGCCGGCCGCGACGGCGAGGGCCATGGGAACGATCCGGGTGCGGTCCGGGTCACCGACCCCGGCGACCGCCCCCGACACGTTGAACGGGCGCAGCACGACCGCCTGGAGCCCCGCCGTCACGGCCTGCTCGACCGCGCGATCCGCCGCGAGCTTGCTCTCGCCGTACGGGCTGAGCGGCTTGGTGGGAGCGGTCTCCGAGACTGCCCCCGACCCAGTGACGCCGTACACCGCCGCCGTGGACGCCTGCACCCAGCGCAGCGGGCGCGCCGTGCGCCGCGATTCGGCGAGGGCGGCGGCGAGCAGCGTCAGCGTGCCCTGGTAGTTCACGTCCCAGTACAGCTCGGGCTGTTCGAAGCTCTCGCGCACCCGCGAACTGCCCGCCAGATGCACCACGGCGTCGATGTCGCGGACAGCGCTGAGCATGGCCGTACTGTCCCGGACGTCTCCTCGGCGCGTCTCGCACGCCGGCGAGTCGGGCAGTTCCGCCCGCCGGTCCCGGTGGGTCAGCGTGACGACCGTATGGCCTGCCTCGCTCAGGCGGCGGACGGCGGCGGTGCCGGTGAAGCCGTATCCGCCGGTGACCAGCACACGCACAGGCCCCCGCCTCCGGTTCCGACGCTTCCAGGTCTCGGTCGAGGGTATCCCCTCAGCTCATCCGGCGGCCGTGCGCGGGCAGTTGATTCGACGGCTGTGGACAGTTGGGGCGCGGCGGGTGATCGTTGGGATTCACGCCCGCACATGACCGGGCCAGAGTTGGGCTCAGGGGGCAGCGGTGCGGGAACTGACAGATCTGGCCGAGCGGTTCGGCACCCCGCTGTACGTCTACCGGCTCGACCGGGTGCATCGGGCGGTCGCCGACCTGCGGGCCGCGCTGCCCCGGGACACCCGGCTCTACTACTCCCTCAAGGCCAACCCGCACCCGGCGATCGTGGCCGAGCTGGCCGCACTCGGGCTGTCCGGGGAGCTGAGTTCGACGGGCGAGCTGGCGAGTGCCATCCGTGCGGGCCTGCCCCCGGAGCGGTGCCTGTACACCGGACCGGGGAAGACCTCCGAGGAGATGCTGGCCGCGGTCAAGGCCGGTATCCGGCTGTTCTCGGTCGAGTCCCGCACCGACCGGGACCGGCTGGCCGACGTGGCCCGGGCGTCCGGGGTCGACGTCGACTACATGGTGCGGCTGAACGGCACGGCGACCGCGGGGAGCGGTCTGCGGATGACCGGAAGGCCTTCGCAGTTCGGGATCGACGTCGATCAGACGGCCGAACTGGCGGCCGTGCTGACGGGTCGATCCCGGGCGCGGCCGGTGGGCGCCCACGTATTCGCGGCGACCAACGTGAGCGGAGTCGATGCGCTGCTCGCCGAGTTCGACCTGAGCGCCCGCACGGCGGCCCGGGCGATGGAGTCCATGGACAGCCGGCCGGAGTTCGTCGATCTCGGCGGCGGCTTCGCCGCCCCGTTCGCCCAGCCCGGGGAACGCACCGACTACTCGGCGATCAGGGCCGGGCTTGAGCGGTCCCTGGACGCGTGGCTGCCGGGATGGCGGAGCGGAGAGCCCCGGGTCGGCTTCGAGAGCGGGCGCTACCTGGTGGCGGACAGCGGATTCCTGCTGGCCACGGTCCTCGACGTCAAGCGCAGTCATGGCACCACCTACGCGGTGCTCGACGCGGGCGTCAACGTCCTCGGCGGCATGTGGGGCCTGGGCCGCCTGCCGACGCCGTCGGCGCGGCCCGAGCCGGTTCCGGGCGCCGATGGGACCGGCCGGGCGACCCTGGTCGGGCCGCTGTGCACCCCGCTGGACGTCCTCGGCAGGGCAGTCGACGTCTCCGACCTCTCCGTGGGCCTGGTGCTGTCGATCCCGAACGTCGGGGCCTACGGCCTGACCGCCAGTCTGCTCGGCTTCCTCTCCAGGCCGGTGCCGACCGAGGTCGTCCTCGACGCCCACGGAGAGATCGCGGATGTGCGCCGACTCGAACTGCGGCAGGTGGAGAGGGCTGATGAGCGCGCACACGCATGAGCAGACCGTCGCCGAGGTGGTCGCGGTGCTCCGCCGCCACGCGCGACAGGTCGACGCCGAGGCCCGCTTCCCCGCGGAGGGGATGCAGGCGCTGCGTGACTCGGGCCTGCTCGGCCTGCTCGTACCGAGGGTGTACGGCGGGCTCGGCTGCGGGCTCGACTGCCTGGTCCGCATCGCCGCCGAACTGGCGGGCGGCTGCCTGTCCACCGCCCTGGTCTGGGCGATGCACTGCCAGCAGACCGACGTGGTCGCCCGCCACGGCAGCGAGGAGCTGCGAGCAGAGCTCCTGCCGCGGATCGCGGCGGGCAAGGAGTACCTGGCCTCGGTCACCACAGAGGCTGCGAAGGGCGGTCACCTGCTCACCGCGCTGACTCCGCTGCGCACGGACGACATGCTGCTGCGCATCGAGCGGGACGCCCCCGTGGTCACCGGCGGCACCGCCGCGGACGGCTTCCTGATCACGATGCGTGCGGGTGAGGACGCCGCTCCGCACGAGGTGTCGCTGGTCTACGCCAGCCGCGACCAGGTGGCCGTCGACGTGGTGGGCACCTGGAATCCGCTGGGGATGCGCGGGACGCACAGCCCCGGGCTGAAGTTGTCGGGCGGCATACCGCCGGGTCAGGTCATCGGTGCCCCTGGTGAGTTCCGGGACATCGCGCTGGAGAGCATGATCCCGCTGGCCCATCTCGGCTGGTCCGCCTGCTGGCTCGGCGCCGCCCGGGGCCTGATGCGGGAGCTCGTCGCGGCCGTCCGTGACCGCAGTTGGCCGGTGGACCTGGCCTCGGACCTCCTGCGCGAGCGGCTCGCGCGGATCCGGGTGGACCTGGAGCTGGTCAGCGGCTACCTGTTCCAGGTGTGCACGGAGGTGCGGCAGGCTCGCGCGGACGGCAGGTCGCTCGGCGGGCCGGCCGAACAGATCCACCTCAACGTGCTGAAGGTGGCGGCTTCCGAGCTGACCTTCCGCGCCGCCGACCGGATGATGCAGCTGGCCGGCCTCTCCCGGGGGTACACCGGGGACTCGCCCGTCCCCGTGGAGAGGGTGTTCCGCGACCTGCGCTCCGCCGCGCTCAACAACTCCAACGATCGGCTGCTCATCGCCATCGGCGCGCTGGTCCCCATGGACCGGTCGGTACGGCTGCTGTGACACCCGTCCGCCGTGGCGTTCAGCGGCAGACGAAGACCCCTTCCTGGAAAGAGACATGGAAGGCGCCGTCGCGTCGGATGATCCCGGTGACGTGCCGGCGCACCTCGGACATCACCGCGCTCCAGGCGACCCCGGCAGGCAGGGCCGACTCGCGCCGCTCCCGGGTGGAGTGGAGGTAGCGGACGACCGCCTCGGGTTCGGTGATGAGGAGCTCCCGCTGGACATGGCGCCGTTCCACCGAGTCGAAGAACCGGCTCAGCCTGACCGCGCCGTTGTCCAGGTCGAAACGGCGCACCACCGGGACGTCTCCTCCCCCGGCCACGGCGTTCGATCCGTGCTGCGGGCGCCCCAGGAGGAGCCCGATCGACTCGTGGAACACCTGGTCGAGTTCCTGGAGGTGGAGTGGTCCGCTGGTCCCCGCGAGGAACCGGCCTCCGGGCCGCAGGACCCGCCGCACCTCGCTCAGCCCCCGGTCGAGATCGGGGACGTTGTACAGCATCTGCATCGCCAGTGCCATGTCGAAGGAGTTGCCCGCGAAGGGCAGGCCCATCAGATCCCCCACCACGCAGTACGCCGCCGGGGTTTCCAGTGCCGCGTGGTTCACCGCTCCGATCGAGGGATCGACGCCGACCACCCGCAGACCGGGCTGCACGAGCCGGCGAAGATGCCTCCCCGTCCCACAGCCCACATCGATGACATCACGCACCCCCGCCCAGGAGGTCTGCTTCAGGTCCCAGCCGGGGGTGTCCACCCCGTCAGGGAGATAGGAGTAGATGTTCAGCCGAGAGGCGAGCCGGTCGAAGCGCGACCACAGGGCGCATGCCTCCCGCGCCGAGCGCTCCACCGAAGCCGCCGTGTCGTCGTCCCGGTCAGCCGAACGGGTGATCAGCCTCCGACGTCGTACATCGAGCAGGGCGGGAACGGGGGCCTTGTCGGGGTCCGCGTCCGAATCCTTCCGAGCGAGCACGTGGAACAGGGCGGCCGTCTGTCGCTCCGACGGCGCATCGTCCTCGCAGTAGAGAAACAGGCGGAATGCAACGCCGTCGATCGACACCGCGAGAGTAGGCCGCAGCACGATGTCCAGGCTTCCCACACCGACCGTTCGCCGGTCGGCCTCGGCATGCGCCAGGGTATGGCCGGCCGCCCATGCGGAAAGCGCGTCGACCCACGCCTCCAGGCCCGCGGGCCGGGGGCCGCTCCCGAATCCGCGCGAATCCGGAGAATTCCCGGAGCAGCTTCGGACGAGGTGCTGTTCGAGCAGCTCGGGCACCCTCCGCACCGCCGGAGCGCCATGAGGATGAGCATAGGCGTCCCAGGCCTCCCTGAGAACTCCCGAGCGGTCGATCCCGTCGTGGAATCGAGCGAATTGCCCCCATGTGATCCTCATTGACTTCCCTTCGGAGCGCACACGATTTTCCCGGCTCGGGACGCAGGATCACCGCGCCGCCGCCTTGTCGTCAAATGGCCCGTACAAGGCCTCTCTTGACCCGCACGCGACGCGTGGGTTAGATGATTGCAGAATTCCACGAAATCCCCGCGGGCTGACCCGGCACGAGCGGAGCATCGCCATTCAGAATGATGTGATCAGCGAAGATTCAATCTGCCGCGCAGTGCGGCGCGCGCTTGCCGACCGAGCGGATTCCGACGATTCCTACAATCTGGACACCAGGATCGACGATCTCGATCTGGACAGTCTGCTGATTGCCGAGGTGATCGTCGAACTGGAGGAGGAGCTGAACATCCTCCTCGATCTGCGTATGACCGAGCGGATGACGACCCTCGGTGATCTGGCCCGGGCGCTGCACCAGGTCCGGCTCGACGGATGACCGGCACACCGGGCTCAGGAGGGGCCGGTTCGGGATGGGTCCGCGACGCCCTCGGATCGGTGGCCGGGGACGACATCCGTGCACAGGCTGCTCGGCTGCACGCCGGCTTGCGCGCGGCGGGACACCGCCGCACAGCCGTCGCGGCGGACAGCGGCAGGCAGTTGGTCCTCGCCCTGCTCATGGGCCAGTGGGCCGACACCGAACTGGTTCTGGCCGGACCGACCGTTCCCGCTGCGGCCCTGGAACACCTTGGCCCGCAGGGTACGGTGGTCACCGACCGGTCCAGTGGACTGCCCCGCCTCGTCCCCGCACCCGGTGCGGCGGGGCACGAGAGCGCTCGGCCGACCGTGCCGGGCCTGTGGGTCTTCTCGTCCGGCACCACGGGCGAACCGAAGCCGAGGCACTGGCCTTGGGCGGCGCTGCTGAGCGGCGGTCTGCCGACCGCCCTGCGGGGAGCCGAGCACTGGGGCGTCGGTTACGCACCGTTCACCTACGCCGGTGTCGCCGCGACGGCTCAGGCACTGGCACGGGCGTCCCGGATCGAGTTCCTCACCCCGAGGGCTTGGTCACGTCGGGCGGCGCCGGAGAGCAGGAAAGGCTCGACGTGGTCGCCGCGACCCCGTCCTTCTGGCGGATGACCGGAATCCTCGCCGCTCGCGGCGGCCGGCGGCCGCGTCCGGTCGGCACGGTCTCCACGGGCGGAGAACCCGTCGACGACCCGCTTCTGGACCTGATCAGGACAGTGGTGGCCCCCGACCGTATCGTCCAGATCTTCGGCACCACGGAGATCGGATCCCTGTTGTCCGTCACCGACGGGCGGTCCGGGCTTCCGGCCGCGCTCATGGGCCGGCGGCTGCCGGGCGGCGGCGCCTTCGAGGTCCAGGACGGTCGCCTGCTCGTCTCCCCGGCGGAGGGGCAGCCGTTCCACCGCACCGGTGACCTGGTACGGCTGTGCGCGGGCCGGGTGCAGTTGATCGGGCGCGACCAGTCAGTGATCAACGTCGGCGGCCAGAAGGTGCCACCGCACCTGGTCCGCACGGCACTTGAGCGGCATCCGCGGGTTCTGGCGGCGCGGGTCTACGCCGTGCGCAGCCCCGTGCTGGGCCAGGTCGTGGGCGCGGATGTGGTCGCGTCCGACGACACCGACCCGGCGGCCCTCGCCGCCGACGTCAAGGCGTACGCGCGCGAGCGGCTGGCGCCGTACGAAGTTCCCCGCCGAGTCCGCGTCGTCCATGAGCTCCGGCTCGCTCCGTCAGGGAAGATCAACGCACATGAGTAACGGAACCGTCTTCGTGACCGGGGGCTCACGCGGCATAGGGCTCGCCGTATGCGAGGCCCTGATGTCCGAGGGATACACCGTGGTGGCGGTCGCCCGGCAGGCGACGCCGGAGCTCGTGGACCTGATGGCGCGATCCTCCGGCACGCTCCGGTTCGAACGGGCCGACCTCTCAGTGGAGTTGGAGCGCACCGGTCTGGCCCTGCGCCTGCGCGCCTGCCGCGACCTGTACGGTCTGGTCAACAACGCCGGTGTCGCCACGGCCGGCCTGCACGTCGGGTTGGCGCAACAGGAATGGTCCCGCATGTGGGACTTGAACGTCCTGACACCCATGGTGCTGTGCCAGGCGGCCGCAAAGTCCATGCGGCGAGCGCGTCAGGGAAAGATAGTCAACATCTCCTCGATCAGCGCCCACAAGACCTTCCGCGGGCTTGCCGCCTACACGGCGACGAAGTCCGCCGTCGAGGGCTTCTCTCGCGTCTTCGCCGCAGAGACGGGTGCCTGGGGCATCACCGTCAACTGTGTCGCTCCCGGATTCATCGCCACGGACATGACCGCGGGAATCCCGGATCACCTCAGGGAAAGAATCATGAAACGGAACGCCCTCGACCACCGGCCGACCGCGCAGGACGTGGCCCGCACCGTCGTCTTCCTGCTGTCCGACGCAGCGGCGGCCGTAACCGCTCAGGTTGTCCGGGTGGACTCCGGGGCCACGGCATGACGGACGGCATCGCGGCGGTCGTCGCCAAGCTGGCCAAAGTCCCGGACCGGGTGCGCACCTTCGGCATCGACGAAGCGGCCGCCCGGACCGACTACCAGATCGCCCCTGACCTGCTGGACCGGCTTCGCGGGGCAGGCCTGCCGTACCGCACGGCCGCGGGCTCGCCGACGTTCGACGGGAACGATCTGATCAATGTGGCACTGCACCTCGACTTCGGATCACGACCGCGCAAGGTGCTCGGCTGGTGGGCCCGAGAACTGGAGCGGAGCTACGGAGACGTCCACACCTACGAAGTGGAGTACTTCGCCGGCTGCCCCGACCCTCGTCGGTGCCGAGGCTGCCGGTTCAGCCTGCTACGGCCCGACCAGCCCCGGCTCCAGGTGGACCTCGCGCCCGCGGGCCCCGCCGTCCTGTACCGCCACCGGTTCCCGCTGGCCAGGTCCTGGCCGGACCTCCCCGACACCCTGGTCGAGCTCATCGACGACTTCAGCGGGATCGAGTACCTGCAGCTTCCTGACCCGCTCTGCTGGGACACGGAGTTCGTCCGCCGCTACGGCATCGGTGACTGCGCCGCCTACGGGAAGATCCTGGTGAGCGAGGGACGTGCCCGCGGCCTGACGACCAGGTTCTGTTTCGGGAGGTCCCTCACCCCGCCCTTCTCCGCAGCTCACTACTGGCCGGAGTTTTTGATCTCGGGGGTCTGGGTTCCGCTGGACTCGCTCCTCGTCGGCGCGCTCACCGACTGGGGCGTGCTCAGCCCCGAGCGTTGGGGCCGGACCTCGTCGCTGGGCGCCATCATGGCCCGGCTGGCCAATCGGCCCAGGCCCCTGGCCATGCACAACGGCTCGCTCCTTCCCGTCCAAGTGCGCGTCCACCACGGTGCTTCCTGAAGGCCGTCCGGCGCACACCGGTCCCCGGGCGGATCGTACCGGGAGGGCCCCGGGGGCACCGTCCGCCCGAGGCTCGGCGCATGGACAGCAGCGCCGGGGCGGCCGTGCCGACGAGGACCCACTCCGCGCTGGGGCCGCCGGTGAAGTGGCAGGCGTTCACCGCCGTGACGATCCGGCCGTCCTGGTCGCGGGGCCGCAGCGGCCATGGCGTGGTTGTCGCCCCGGCAGAGTATGGCCGCGACCTGCGCCGCAGCCTGGATCAGTTCATGCCGCTGAGCAATGAGCCCCCGGTGAAGACCGCCAGACCGGTCAGGAACATCCGGTGCCTGCCGTAGAGGTCCGACAGGCGTCCCGCGGTGCGCTGGTTCGACATCGAACCCTGCTACGTCTTCCCCACCCTCAACGCCCACGAAGGGGAACACTCTGGTCCTGTATGCCATCCGCTACGACCGGTTGGCAGACGGTGTGGACCTCAACGGCCACGGCAGTCCGTGGCGGTGGACCATCGACCTGACCACCGGTACGGTCCGTGAGGAGCAAGTCGACGACCGCCAGGCCGAGTTCCCGCGCATCGACGACCGTCTGGCCGGTCTGCGCATCCGCCGCGTCCCCGCCGGCTTCCACGGCAACTGGCTCCCCGACCAGGACTGAGAGTCCCCGCGCCGCAACGAACCGCTCGGCCCGGCGTGCTCCGTTCAGGATGACTGCGCCTTCTTGTCGAGGAGAACTGGAGCGGGCGCGGAAGCAGCCGCTTAGGCCCCAAGGATCCTGTCCACGATCGGACGAAGACTCTTGGGGCCCTCGTGTCGTCAGGACAGCGGATGGAGAACGGATCTGTCCCGGACAGCCCCGACCACGCTTGGCCGCGTGTTCGGCTGTCACCTTGCGACGGCGACGGATCCAGGTGCACCCATCCTGGGGCGCTGCCCTGCGGAACGAGACCGCACACGGGTCATGCGACGGGATTCCCGCTGCTCCCGCGCGGCGCCGCGTGAGCCTGACGGAATCCCATTGCTGCACGGTGTGTCCACTTAAGATGTGCGGATCGGGAGGGCACCCATGGCGGAGACGGTTGCGGGGCGCGCGGCCAGGACGCTGCGCTCCGGGCAACTTGTCGACCTGTTCGGAAGCGGACGCGGCAACTTCCTGGCACCGGCAGGGACGCCGTACGCCAAGCGCGCGATTCCGCCGAGCAACCTCGAGGCACACGACGCCGCGTACCCGGTCAGCTACCATCTCCACCGCGTCATCACACCGTTTACCGTCGAGGCCGGCCCGATCAGGCCCTGGTTCGGCCAGCCCGGTCTGGGGCTCCAGTACATGACGAGCACCAGGATTCCGGATCTGGTCGCCTCCAAGCTTTTGCAGACGTTGAACTGACCTGTGGTCAAGAACCCGGAGGGCAGCGGGAGGGACGATCCGTGAACAGGGAACAGCTCGTCGACAGGCTTCGCCGAGCAGGTGTTCCCGAGGCGCTCTACGAAATCCCCGGCGTCCATGAGGTCGCCATCCAACTGGACCCCTACTACTTCCTGCGCCACGAGAGGGACGGCTGGCTGGTGGGCTTGCGCCAACGCTCCCAGGACAGCCTGATGGGACGTTTCACCACCGAGGCCGAGGCCTGCGAGTACCTGCACGACACGATCACGCGCTTGCCTCCGCCCGCTCCCGGCGCCCCGAGCGCATCAGCAGACTCCTCGCCCACAGCGACGGGATCCGACGCCAGGCGTGGGACGACTTCGAGCGGGCTTCGCCACCGCAGCCTGACGATCACTGGGCGGGAAGTGCCGAGCCGCACACGGACGACCCGTCGGGCTCGTAAAGTCATCGCTGCAGCTCAGCGGTAGTGACCGTGGCTCCGATCGAAGACCAGGGCATCCTCCACAAGTACCAACATGCCGCCTGGCCAGCCTGGATGAGGTATACGGCAAGGACACCATGATGAGTCGTATCCTGCACCCGACGCAGCCGGGCACGGGGCCGGGCCGGGGAGCAGGAGGAGAACGCCGTGGATCCCACGCTTGCGCGGGTGGCCGCCGCCCTGGCCGAGCAGGGGGCGGCCGGTTCGATCGTGGAGCTGCCGCACCCCGCGCCGACGGCCGATGCCGCAGCCGAACAGTTGGGGTGCGAGGTGGGCGCGGTTGCGAACAGCGTCGTCTTCGCGGTCGACGGCAGCGCGCTGCTGGTGCTGACGAGCGGTGGCCACCGGGTCGACACCCGGCGCCTGGCCACGCTGCTGGGCGTGGCCAGGCGCCGTATCCGTCCTGCGGACCACGACTTCGTCGGGCTGGCCACGGGCCAGCAGGTGGGCGGTATCGCTCCGGTCGGGCATCCGCAGCGCATCCGCACCCTGGTGGACGTCCGGCTGAAGCGGCATCAGCAGCTCTGGGCCGGCGCAGGACTCCGGCACGCGGTCTTCGCCACCAGTTTCGCGGAACTGGTCCGGCTCACCGACGGCGAGCCCGTGGACGTCGGCGAGCAGTAGAGGGGTAGAGGGGTAGAGGGGTAGAAGGTCGGAGGCTGAGGCTCAGTCAGTCCGGAGCGTGTACCCGATGCCCTCGTCGCGCAGCTGTCGGAGCCAGTCCTCGGCCTGATCGACGTTGCCGACCGCCCGGTTGAGGCCCGCGGGCAGGCGGCCCGCGAGCAGTTCGCGCACGCCCAGGGCGAGCGGCTTGGACACACAGCGGGCCATCGCGCTCTCCTCCTGGTCGCCCTGCTGATCCAGCAGGTAGCGGCCGGACCAGCGCCCCGCCGATCCGGCGTCCACGTCCAGCGAGACGGCCAGGACGACCCGGTCGCGCTCGCCCGCACCCATCGGATACTTCGCCGCGAGCTCCAGAGCCAGGGCGCGGATGCGCTCGTCGTCCCCGCTGCGGACGGTCTCGAAGACGGGTTCCCAGGCGCGGCTCCAGCCCGAGAGGCGCAGCGTGCCGCGGACGAAGGTGCGCGCCGTCCAGGCCTCGGGCAGCTGGTACTGGGCGATGAAGGGGACGCTGTCCCGGTTCGGGTAGACCTCGAAGGTCTCGTCGCCGAGGAGCTGGGGCTTGACCGCCTCCCAGGGGTGCACAGCGGTCCTGGCGACGCCGTCCTCGACATAGCGGGCGGGGGCGCGCAGCGCGTTCAGAACGCCGGTCGGCGCCCAGCTGAACCGGTAGGTGAAGGCGTCGGGCGTCGCGGGCACGCCGCCGCAGTACGAGGTGAACACCACCTCGGCGGCCTTCCGCGGGTCGACAGCCGCGGTGGCCCGCGCCAGCAGGCTGTGGGCGAAGAGGTGATCGATCCCCGGGTCCAGCCCGGCCTCGGTGAGGACGACGACGCCGGCCGGGCGGGCCTCCTGGGCCAGTGCCGACAACTCCTCCGAGGCGTAGCTGGAGCAGGCGAAGTGCGTGCGGCGGTCGATGCAGTCCCGGAGCAGCGCGGCGTGCTCGGTGGCGGGCAGCATGGAGACGACGACGTCGCCCTCCTTGACGTCGTCGGCGAGTGCCTCGCGGGTGTACGCGCGGGGAGTGGCCGCCGTGGAGAGTCCCAGGCGGGCCAGGCTCTCGGCGGCGCGTTCCTCGGTGCGGTGCCAGAGCAGGACCTGGTCTGCCGCGCGGCAGAGCCCGGTGAGGCCGCTTCCGGTCGAGAGTCCCGCTCCCACCCAGTGCACGGTCCCGCTCGCGGCCAGGGCCCCGTACTGCGTGTCAGACATGATCATCTGTCCCTTCGTTCGTCACAGTCGTGTCCTGCGCGTCCCTGGGGCCGCCGACGGCCGTGGGGGCCCGCACCTCCGCGTCGAAGCGGGCGAGGCACCGCCCCCACGGAGTGCCGGGACCGTCGGAGCCGCCGGCGAGGGCCGACAGCTCGGGCACCAGCGCGGCGGAGAACGCGGTGCTGGCCTCCAGCGGCACGAGGGAGGGCAGGTTGTCGATGGCGATCAGGTCGAGGGCGGGTGCCCCGTCCCGGAGGCGTCTGACCGGTGCTTCCCAGTCCGTCGTGCTCCGATAGATCGGCAGCACATTGCAGGGCGAGCCCACGTCGCAGGCGACGTCGCTGACCGTACGCAGCCGACGGCCCGGGTAGCGGTCCGCGTCGAGGTCCGCGTCGGTCAGGAACGGCTCGACGGGGCGCGTCGAGAGAACCGAGTTCACCAGCAACTCGTGGTCGAGCAGCAGCCGCCGGTCCAGGGCCCGGGTCTCCGCGAGGTCCCAGCAGGTCGGCGTGACGCCGGCTGCCTCCAGGGCGTCGCAGGCGCCCCGGCCGCACCGCCCGAGTGCGCCGATGACCAGGGCGTCGAACGGCCGGTCGCCGGGGGCCGGCCGGATCGCGCGGCGCCAGTCCTGCTCCCCTGCCGGCGTCAGTGGCACCGTCAGCCTGTCGCGGTGGTGCAGCAGGGCCACGACCGCGCCGATGAATCCGGCCCAGTACCCGAAGGCGGTCAGCCTGCGCCCGCTCAGGTCGGTCAGATACTCCAGGTCGAGCAGGCTGCCGCCGCCCTTGCGAAACCTGTCGAGCAGCGCCTCGGCTCCCGGCTGCCCCTTGTACGCGTGCCCGAAAAAGATATGACGGTGCCTCAGCTCGCTTGGTTCGTCTGGGAGTTCCTTGAGTCCGAGGATCACGGCGCGCTCCGGCGCCCCGGGCCAGGATCCGCCGGGTTCGATCCCGCACCCCGCCTGCGCGTAGTCCTCGTCGCGGAAGACCCGCTGCGGGGACTCCTCGACGGTGACCGCGACACCGGCCTGGACCAGGAGCCCGGCGTCCTGCGGCGTCAGTGGAGTCCGTCGTTCGGTGGCCCGGCTCTCGTGGCGCAGCCACAGCTGGAACGGTTCGGGGCTCATACGCAGTTCGCCTCCGGTCGTAGGTCGTGCGCGGCGAAGCGGTCGGCGCGCAATGGGGTTACGTCGACGAAGGGCTCGCGCCCCAGTACAAGATCGCGGACGACCTCTCCCACCGCCGGGCCCTGGAGGAAGCCGTGGCCGGAGAAGCCGGTGGCATAGAGGAACCGGGAGAGGCCGACAGCCGACCCGATCAGGGCGTTGTGGTCCGGCGTGACCTCGTACAGACCGGCCCAGCCGCCTGTCGTGCGCCGGTCCAGCAAGCCGGGGGCGCGCCGCTCCATGGCTTGGCAGAGCCCGGGGAGCCACCGCTCGTGCCGCTCGGTGGAGAACCCCGGCGTCTCGTCGGGGTCCGACATTCCCACCAGCAGTCCCGGGCCCTCGGCATGGAAGTAGAAGCTGGAACTGAAGTCTATCGTCATCGGCAGCGAGGACGGCAGCCCCGGAATGGCCTCGGTGACCGCGATCTGACGGCGCAGCGGCTCCACCGGCAGCTCGACGCCGACCATCGCCCCCACCGAACGCGACCAGGCGCCGGCCGCGCAGACGACGGTGTCTGTGGCGATCCGGCCGCGGCTGGTGACCACAGCGCTGATCTCCTCGCCCCGTGTCTCGATGTCGAGGACCTCGCAGTGGCGGGCCACCGTCGCGCCGTGGCGGCGCGCGCCGACCGCGTAGCCCTGCACGACCGCCTCCGGTGTGCAGTGCCCGTCGTCCGGCGAGAACGCGGCGGCGAGCAGCCCCTCCGTGACGATCAGGGGGGAGAGCCTCTGCGCCTCGTCCGGATCGATCATCCGGCTGGGCACCCCCAGGGACTGCTGCAGCGCCACCCCTGCCTCGAAACCGGCCACGTCCTGCGGCTCGGAGAGCAGGAAGAGGTAGCCGACCCGGTGCAGCCCGATCTCGTGGCCCGGTTCGCTGCCGAAGCGCGCGAAGGCTTCCAGGCTGCGTGCGCCGAGCTGGATGTTGAGCTCGTCGGAGAACTGGGCGCGGACGCCGCCGGCGGCCCGCGAGGTCGAGCCCTCGGCCAGCTCTCCGCGTTCGACCAGCACAACGTCGCGTACGCCCGCGCGGGCCAGGTGGTAGGCGATGCTCGTCCCCATCACGCCACCGCCGATGACGACGACAGCGGCGGAGGGCGGGAGCGCGGACAGCCGGTGGACGGCACCGCTCATGGTAGGAACTCCTCTGCGTCCGGTGCTTCCGGGGCCTCCGCCTCGGCGGCGGCGACCACGGTCCAGGCGGCGGCCGCGTCCTGGATGCCCAGGCCCACGCTGTTGTAGAAGACGATCTCCTCGGGACCGCGCCGGGCGGGGCAGCGGCCGGTGAGCACTCCGCCCAGCGGCGTGAGCCCGGCGACCGTCAGGCGTCCCGCACGCAGGGCGTCGACCACCGGGCCCGCGTGCGTCGAGGCGGTCTCCACGTCGTCGACGACCACTGCTGCCGCGCGGTCCAGTACCTGCGCGTCGACCTCGCTGCGGCAGGGCTCGAACGAGCCGATGCTCACCACCGTTGCGCCAGGGGCCAGCCAGGCCCCGCGCACGACCGGGGTCGGACTCAGGGTGCAGGCCACGACGATCGGGATCCCGGACACGGCGTCCTCGGGCGTCCCGACGGCGGTGACCGGCACGCCGAGCTCGGCCGTCAGAGTCCTTGCCGCGCGCGTGCGGTGGGCCGGGGTGGGGCTCCAGATCCTGATCCCCCGCAGGCCCCGCACCCGCGCGACGGCATGCGTATGGGCGAGCGCCTGCCGACCCGAGCCCAGGATGCCGAGCTCGTCGGCGTCGGCTCGGGCGAGCAGGTCGATCGCCACCGCGCTCGCGGCGGCCGTACGCAGGGTGGTGACCGCGTCCCCGTCCATGACCGCCACGAGCCGGCCGGTCTCCGGGGCGAACAGGGTGATCACCGCCGAGACGGTGGGGAGGCCGAGCACGGCGTTGCCGGGGTTGACGCTGCCGACCTTGGCCACCAGCCCGCTCGTTGCGGAGAGTCGGGAGAGGTACGCGAACACGACACTGTCGTCGAGCCCGCTGCTGTGCATGATCTTGCCCGGCAGCTCCCCCGTACCCTGGTCCAGGGCTCGGAACGCCCGCCGCTGGGAGTCGATGGCGGCGTCCACGCCGAGCAGTCGTTCGACCTGGCGCCCGGACAGGTACCGGGGAACGGATCTCATGGCTGCCTCCGCCGGGTCTCCAACGGCTCGGCCGGACCCGACGAGTCGGCCGGATCGAACGGCTCGGGCCGCATCGGAGAGGCGGCAGCCGGCCGCCCGGACGGGGTCGCGGCGCTGCGCCGGAACAGCACCCCGGTGGCGGCGCCCGTCAGCACCATGGCCGCGCCCACGAGTTGCCACCCGGTGAGCTCCCCGCCCAGCAGCAGGGCGGAGGCGACGATACTCACCACGGGCTCCAGCATGCTGCCGAGCGAGGACTTGGTCGGCCCGATCAGCGCCAGGCCGGAGAAGAAGCAGAGGATGGCGACGACGGTCGAGACGAGCGCGACGCAGAGCACCGGCACCCATCCGAGCGGACGGAACCCGAAGGAGAGGCTGCCGCCGGACACGCCGACGACCAGAAAGGAAAGGGCGGCGAAGAAGGAGACGAAGCCGGTCACCACGACCGGCGGCAGGCCGCCGCCGCTGAGCCGGTCGCCGTAGAGGATGTAGACGGTGTAGACGACCGCCGCACCCAGCGCCTCGGCGATCCCGGTGATGCCGAGCCTGCCGCCCAGATGCCCCAGGGACAGCGTCACCCCGCCGAGTGTCACCAGCACCGAGACCGCCACCATGGGCGTCAGCCGGTCCCGTCCCAGCAGCGCCGCGCCGACGGCCACCAGGGCCGGATAGAGATAGAGCAGCAGGGCGGCCAGGGCGGGTGAGATGTGACGCACCGCCGAGAAGTAGAGCGTGGACTGGGCCGCGTAGAGGACGCCGCCGAGCAGTACCAGGCGCACCAGGTCCGCCCGCGAGATCCGCAGCCGCTGCCGACGGGCGCTGTACCACCAGGCATACGGGAGGAAGAGTCCGGACGCGATGGCGAAGCGCAGGAAGAGCAGGGTCGGTACGTTCAGTCCGGCCCCGTACGCGTGCACCGCGAAGACCGGCATCAGCCCGAAGCAGACGGCGGACAGCCCGATCAGCAGGAATCCCTTCACCGTCCGCCTCCGCCCGCCCGGACCGGGGCGGCGGCTTCCCGCCCGGCGGCGGCCGGTCCGGTCCACGGCCGCAGCGTGACGACCAGTTCCGGTACCCGCCCGAAGAGCGCGAAGTGCCCTCCCTCGTGTTGCCGCAGGGTGAAGGGGCCGCTCGTGTAGCGGGCCCAGCCGGTCAGCGCCTCCGGCCTGACCAGGGGATCATCCCGCCCGGCCAGCACCAGCATCGGTGCGTCGAGACGCGCGGGCGGCTCCTCGGGCCGGTACGAGAGAGCGCTGCGCAGGTCGGCGCGGAGCAGCGGCAGGAAGAACGTGGAGGCCAGCGACGGGCTGAGCCCCTCGGGTACGCCGCCGACCGCGTCCAGTCGCGCCAGCAGCTGCCGGTCCGGGAGGTCGAGCACCTCGGCGGCCCAATGGCCGTGCAGGTGCGGCGGATTGCGTCCGGAGACGACGACCAGGCGCGGCGCCGCCAGGCCGAGCTGCCGCGTCCGCCGCGCGGCCTCGTAGGCCACCAGGCTGCCCATGCTGTGCCCGAACAGGAGGTAGGGCCGGCCCGCTGCCCGCTCCCGGACGGCGCGGACCAGCTCCTCCGCTGCCCGGCCCACCCCGTGCGCCGGGTCGCCCGGGTCGCCCGCGGTGCGACGGGCGGCTCCGACGGGGACGACCTCCACGCCGTGGCCGAAGGACTCCTGCCAGCGGCGGTAGACGCCGGCCGAACCGCCCGCGTAGGGCACGCAGAACAGCACGACGGGTCGGCCGGGAGCGGTCATTTGCGGAACTCCGGATCGGCGTCGGCCACGGATACGAAGATGTGGCGGGGGCGCTCGGCCGGGAGCAGCACGGAGTTGAGCGCGCGGCGGATCCGCTGACCGGTGTCCCGCCCGAGGTCCGCGACGGCGACTTCCAGGTCCAGCACCTGCTGGCCGTCCGGCTGTGCGCTCAGCTTCGGCACGCAGCTGACCACCCCCTCGATGGCGTGCACCGCCTGGCGTAGTCCGGCGAGTGAGATCTTCTCGCCGCGGACCACGGCGAAGTCCGAGACGCGGCCGCGGAAGAACAGGTAGCCGTCCGCGTCGATCCGGAACAGGTCCCCGGTGGCGATCCGGCCCGGGCCGATCAGCGAACGGTCCGGGCCCGGGGAGCCGAGCTTGCGGGTGAGTACCGTGTCCGACTCCACCAGCAGTTCGCCGGTGCCGTCTCCGGGGTCCTCGTCCCGCAGCGCCACCCGTACCCCGGGCAACGGCAGTCCGACCGAGCTGTGCCGGTGCTCCGGCTCCGCATGGGCGGCGAGGGTGGCCACCCGCGGCCCGGCCTCGGTCAGTCCGTAGGTGAGGTAGAGCTCGCCGCCGGGTCTGGCCGCGAGCAGCCGGCCGACCTGGGCGGCGTCGATCCGGTCGCCGCCGATGGTGAGGACCCGCGGACCCGGTGCCGGGAACGGCGCACCGTCGGCGAGCAGGCGCCGGACCAGTTCCGGGGTGATCGAGGAGTGGGTGACCCCCTGGTCCGCGACCGCCTTGGCGTACCCGGTCGCGGTGAACGGAGGACCGGTCAGCACCATCCTCGCGCCGGTCTCGTAGGCCGCCATGACCTGGGCGACCATCGCGTACGAGTAGTAGAGCGGGAGGTTGACCAGCACGATGTCCTCGGCGCCCAGTCCGACGGCCCCGGCGTGGCGGCGGGCGTTGCGCAGCAGCGCGTCCACCCGGTGCAGGCAGACGCTGGATCCGCCCGAGGTTCCGGAGGTCGACATCAGCACCTCGCCGGCCCGGAACGGCAGTGGTGCGGCAGCAGCGCCGGCTCCCCGGTCGGCGTCGGGGCCCGGGCCGAGCAGCAACGCCTCGGCCCCGTCGACGGGGCGGCTCGCCCCGGCGCCGTGGCGTCGTGGGTCCGGACGGGCGGCGATGAGCGCGCGGGCGTCCACAACGGCCGCGAGCCGCCGGATCCGTTCGGTCGGAGCCGCTGGTGACACCAGGACCGGGACCAGGCCGAGCAGCAGGGCGGCGAAGTGGATCCGCACCGCGGTCAGCGAGTTGGACAGGGCCGTCACGACCGAGGCGCCGGGCGGCAGGCCGAGGGCCGCGAGGTCGGCGAGGGTGTCGTCGATCGTCCGGGCGACGGGTGCGGCGCCCAGGTCCACCGCACGGGCCAGGAAGTCGGCGACGCGTCGCGGGTCCAGCGGCGGGCCGCCGCCGTGCGTGAGGGACATGCATCATCCTTCGTCGACGGGAAGACGGTTCACGGCGGGGGCGAGCAGCAACGCCCGCGGGTCAGCGGCACTCACGCCCTCGTCGGCACCGGCGGCCTGGCGCAGCACCACACAGGTGACGGTCTGGGCCTCCCCCTCGGCCTCTTCACGGTGCCGGGCACAGACCACGTACCGTGCCCGGCCGTCCTGGAGCCAGGCCTCGGCGAGCGCGAGCGCGGTCGCCACCGTGGCGTCCTCGGCCGCGGAGAGCACCAGGGAGGGGCCGCGGAAGCCCCTCTCGATGCAGCTGAGTCCGGCGAGGATGCCGGGGTTGCCGCCGGCGAACCGGAGCGGCGAAACCCGTCCCCTGGCGACGGTGGCGGCGATCAGCCCGGCCGTGGGCAGGGGGCGGTCACCGGTGAGGACCAGCACGCCGACCTGGTCCCGGTCCGCGAGCAGTGTGTCGCGGCAGTCCTCCAGCGCGTCCTCCACCGCCGCGTTCACCAGCCAGGCGAGCGGATCGGCGTAGAACGACGGGCGGTTGGCCGAGCAGGTGGACAGGTCCGCCACCGTCCGCGTGCCGTGGCCCAGCACGACCGGCGGCGGCGCTGCCGGCGGCGCGAACGCGGCGGCGGACTGCGCGGATCCGTGTCCGTCCGCCTCGTCGAGCGCGAAGAGCAGAGACGTGTTGAAGCCTCCGAACCCCAGCGTCACGCTGAGGCCGGCGCCGGGATCCACCTGCTGCCGAGACGAGTCGGCCAGCCGTAGCCGGAACCCCGGCTGCGGTGAGCGCAGGCCCGCGATCGGCGGCACCCTGCGGTCGCGCAGGGCCAGGATGGTGGCGATCCCCTCGATCGCGCCGGTGGCGCCGAGACTGTGGCCGAGCGCGCCCTTGGTGCCGAACACCACCGGGTCGGCCGAACCGGCTGCGAAGACCCGATGCAGGCTGGCCGCCTCCACCGCGTCGTTGGCGGCCGTTCCGGTGGCGTGCGCGCAGACGACGCTGACGTCCTCCGGCCTCAGACCGGCTGCGGCCAGGCTCCGGCCGACCGCCGCCACGATGCTGTCGCCGGACGGATCGGGCGCGGTCAGCCCGGCGGCGTCGTTCGCGGACCCCGCGCCGACCAGTCGCGCATGCACCCGGGCCCCGCGCGCCGCCGCCCGTTCCGCGGACTCCAGTACCAGGAAGCCCGCGCCCTCGCCGAGCAGCATCCCGTCATGACCTGCGTCGAAGGCACGCAGGCCGGTCGGGCTCATCGTGCCCAGCGCGGTATGGCCGAGTCGCTTGGCCTCGCTCAGGACGTCCGCGCCACCGGCGACGCAGACGCTCGCCCGACCGGTGCGGATCAGCGCCTGGGCCAGCAGCAGGCTGTCGGAGCCGGCCGAGCAGGCGGTGGTCACGCAGACCGGGGTCCGGGTGACGCCCACCCGGTCGGCCACCCGGCGGATCCAGTGCCGTTCGGGCTCGACCGGGGAGTCCAACTGGCCTCCGAGACTGGTCCCGAGGACCAGCAGCAGCTCCTCGCCCAGGTCGGCGGTGGGCTCCGCCAGCCCGGCATCGGCGAGCGCGGCACGCACCGTGCGGACGGTCAGTTCGGTGTGCCGCTCATCCGGATCCGCGGCGGCGTAGTCGGGCGGGGTCACGACACCGGCCAACGGCGTACGCACCTTGTGCGGGGATGCCACCTCGGTGATCCCCGATTCCCCGGCGCAGAGCCGCCGCCACACCTCGTCGACACCGTCGCCGAGGGGGGTCGTCCACGCCATGCCCGTGACGGCCACCGCTCCGGACCGGCCGGTCACCACAGCTGCGGGCCGAGTGCCTCGACCCGGGTCCGGGTGAGGGTTCCCTTGAACGCCGCGACCCTGCGGTCGCCGACGGTCGCCCGCGCGGAGAAGAAGAAGGCATTTCCGACGATCCGGTTCGCTCTGACGTCGAAGAGAACCTGGTCGCCGGGCACAACCGGAAGGGTGAAGCGCGAGGTCACCGAGCCGATCAGGGTCAGCTCGTCGTCCTCGATCGGCCGGGTGCTCAGCTGGTAGAGGATGATGCCGGACTGGGCGAAGGCCTGCATCAGATGGCTGCCGGGAAAGATGGCCCGCTCGGGAAAGTGGCCCGCGATCGCGTCGAGGTTGCCGGAGACGGAGAGCAGGCTCTTGAGGAAGACTCCGGGCTCGTGGTCGGTCACCCGGTCGATGTAGATCATCGGGTGGCGGTGCCGCAGCCACTTCTTCAACTCGGTGAATCCGATCGGCCGTTCAGCCGCCGGTGCCGTCCCGGTCGCCGCTGCCGACTCCGACTGGGACTCCGGCTGGGACTCCGGCTGCGGCGAGGTCAGGTCTTCCGGTGCTTCCGTGGTCTGGAGCTGCATGGACGGCGATCCCCTTCAGGACGTCTCGGATGGCGGGCGGCAGCGGCTTCGGGCCACCGCGCTGCATGTCGATCGCGGCGAACAGGAAGCCGCCACGGGAGAGTTCGGTGTGGGAGTCGTCGCTCTCCTCGCGCACGAGCGTCGCCTCGGCGCGGAAGCCGGCGGCACCGACCCTGGTGATCCGCACCTGGGCCCAGACCAGGTCGCGGTAGCCGCAGGGACGCAGGTAGCGCGCGTCCAGGGAGGCGACGGCCAGGCCGGTTCCGTGCTCCGCGAGCCGCTGGAGACCGGCCCCGGCCTGCTCCAACTGCTCCAGCACCGCGGACTCCAGCAGCGACAGGTGCCGGGAGAAGTGCACGACTCCGGAGGCGTCCGTGTCCACGTGCTCGATGCGCCGCCGCACCGGCCGGGACGCGCTCGCGGCCGCCGTCACAGGCCTGCCTCGAAGCGCTTCGTGCCCTCGGCGATCCTTGCGACGATGTCGGCTGCCTCGTCGTCCGTGGTGATGAGCGGTGGAGCGATGCGCATGGTCGGATGCACGTAGCGCAGGCCCCGTGAGCGCCTGCCCGCGCCCGCCATGAACTCGGTGTAGACGCCGGCGCGGATCACCTCCGTGCGCAGCTTGTCGAGCCGGGCAGCCGCGGCGTCGGACAGCTCGAGACCGTGCATGACACCGCGTCCCCTGGTCCGGGTGAAGGTCCGCGGGAAGGCCTCGACCAGTTCGGTGCGGAGCCGGACGGCGAGTTCCTCACCGAACCGGGCGGACCGGTCGACCAGTCCGGCCGCGACGATGTGCTCCAGCCCGTCCTGGACGACCTGGCAGGTCACCGGGCGCAGGTCGGAGGTGGCCACGGTGCCGGAGGACCGGGCCCGCAGAGCGCGCCGGGCGATCACCATGGAGGTGGACACCACGCCCATGCCCAGGCTCTTGCCGATGACGGTGACGTCGGTGGGCACCGGTCCGTCCTCGTCGGCCATGGCGAAGAAACGGCCGGACTTGGCGAAGGTCAGCACCTCGTCCGCGACCAGCAGGGCCTCGTGCTCCGTGCAGAGGCGCGCGAGCGTGCGCAGGTATCCGGGCGGGGGCACCAGGATCCCGGCGTCCCCCTGGATCGGCTCGACGACCACACCGAGCAGGCGTCCGCCGTTCTCTGCGAAGAACTCGGCGAGGGCCTCCGGGGCGGCGAAGGGGATGTGGACCACCCGCACGCCGTAGGGCCCGTCGGCCTCGGGGCCGGGCAGGCCGACCCGGTAGTGGCGACGGTTCAGGAACGGGAGCAGGCCCTGGGTCCAGCCGTGCCAGGCGCCCTCGAAGGCCAGGATGGTGTCGCGCTGCTCACGTCCGGGGCGGGGTCGCAGCCGACGCGGGTCGAAACGCGACTCCAGCAGCAGGCGGACGGCCAGCTCCATGCCCTCCGAGCCGGAGTTCCGCCCGGCGACGTGGTACTCGCCGTAGGGGAAGTGGTCGGTGAAGAGGCCCTGGGGCCCGAAGAGCCGGTCCAGCAGTCGGGCGCGGGCCAGCGAGGCGATCTCGTCCGTCACATAGCCGGCGTCGAGGACGGCCCGCCGGACGGACTCCGCCACGACCGGGTGGCCTGCCCCCAGGCAGGCACTGGCGTATCCGCCGCTCGCGTCGAGCAGGCGCAGGGACTCGCCCTGCCCGTCGCCCTCGGGCGAGAGGGCGAGCGCGTCGATCACGATGCCCTGCGCGCCCAGCGAGGCGAACGGCAGGGGGGTGCGCTCGTAGTGGTTGAAATGCAGCTCCTGGCTGCGCCGCAGGAGTGTCAGTTCGGACTCTGCCAGTCGGGAAGCCGCGGGTGCGGACATGCGGATGGACGTCCTCTCGTCGAAGGCTGCTGTGGAAAGTGGCGCACTTCGCAGGTCACGCCCCTTCGGGCACCGCGCCTCGGTGCGCCTCGATCAGGCGCTCGACAAGCTCCACGACCCCGCCGAGGGTGGAGAAGTGCTCCGGGGAGAACTCGTCCTCGGTGATGGTGATGCCGAAGACCTCCTCGCAGCGGACCCGAAGCTCGACGAAGCCGAGCGAGTCCAGTCCGTACACGTCGCGGAGGCTGTCCTCGAGGGTCATCCGACCGGGAGCGACGTCCACGAGAACATCGCCTTCCAGGATTCCCTTGATCGTCTGGAGCACGTCGGCCATGAGTCATCACCTTGGGTGAGTAGGATCCGGAACAGGGGAGCCGCTGACCGCGGCGTGGTGGCCGACCGGTCCCGACGCGGTTGAACGCTAGCTGTCCCCGAGCGAGGGGGGGCAGTGTCCGATCGTGGGGGTGTCCGGAGCACCAGGATCCGGCCGCGATCAGCTCCGGGCCCGCGCCGCGCCCCAATCCGGCCGAACTCGGCGAGAGTTTCGGCCTTATCCGGCTGATCACCTCCACGGCAGCGGCCCACCTCTCGGCCGGTGACTGCCGCGAAGCACCTGGTCAGATCCGGCCGGGTCGCCGGCAGCCGAAGAACCGCCGGTCATGGCCCTTCGATCGGAAGAAAACATTCCGCACCACAGGTGGCATTGACGTGTTCAAATCCGGCTCTTAGCGTGCTGAGGTCAGTGCCCGGGACCGGGGCGAGCACCAGAGGCGGGGGAGCCTGCATGGCGAGCACACCGGCACAGCAGGAACCCGAGCGGGCACTGGGACGAACGCGCCGCGAGGAGCTGCGGGGGTTCCTGCGGAGCCGCCGCGCCCGGCTCAAGCCCGAGGACGTGGGGCTGGCCTCGGGCGGTTGGCGTCGGACACCAGGACTGCGGCGTGAGGAAGTGGCGGTCCTCGCCGGCATCGGGGTCTCCTGGTACACGTGGCTGGAGCAGGGCCGGGACATCCAGGTGTCCTCCGAGGTACTGGAGGGCGTCAGCCGCGCGCTGCGGCTGAACGAGCCGGAACGAGCCCACATCTACCGGCTGGCGGGGCTGAACACCCCCACCCCGCGCCACGAGGCGGAGGAGGCGCTCAAGGCCCGGCTGCGCCGTGTCGTCGACGGCTGGATGCCCTGCCCGGCACAGCTGGTGAACCGGCACGGCGATGTCTGGGCGTTCAACGATTCGGCGCGCGCGGTGTTCGGGCTGGACGAGCCGGGCAGCAATCTGGTCTCCCGGTTCTTTCTCGACGCCGCGTGGCGCAACCGGTTCCCCGACACCGAGACAGAGGCCCGTGAGGCCATGGGCTTCTTCCGTACGCAGGCTGCGCGGTACCCGCATGACCCCTTCTTCAAGGAGACCGCGCGTGAGCTGATCGCCCTCAGCCCGCTGTTCCGGCTGATGTGGGAGCGGCACGAGATGTCGCTGGCCCCCACCGGCCGTACCGTGTTCACCCACCCCGAGCTGGGAAGCCTCGCCTTCGAGCACACCACCTTCGACCTCACCGAGTTGTCGGAGTCGCGGCTGCACCTCTATCTCCCCGATGCGACGTCAGGCACGGCCGAGGACTTCGCCGCTCTGGTCGGCCGCCTCAGCCTCGACGCCCGCGCGCAGGTGTAGCCGCCGGGGCAGCGGCGACCCCTGCTCGGCCATGCCAAGAGGGCCGACACTTCGGGTGTCGGCCCTCTGCATTCACGCTGCGTTACGGTACTGGAGTCACCAGCGGTACCAGCGCCCGCCGCCGGAGCCACGGAACACGAAGCCCAGGACCCAGATCACCAGCACGACGATGGCGACCCACCACAAAATGTGGACCGCGAATCCGATGCCACCCAGGATCAGGGCCAGCAGCAGAACCAAAAGAAGTGCACCCATAGTTATCATCCTCCTTGCCCCACGCATGCCCGCATTCGGAGCAATCACGCCGACCGAGACTCCCCAGGGGCGAACGACGGCAGGCAGTGGCCTCCCGGGCCCCGGTGAGCGCGTGACGTGGCCCGGGGCGTGCAGGTCACGCCGGCGTCTCGCGTCTCAGGGCTGGACGGCGTTGGCAAATAGGCAGGGGCGTCAGACGCTGTTCCATCCCCATTGCGGGTAGTGGCACTATATGAACCACTTTGTAGACCTAGCATCCGGTTCGGTGGGATCGGTGGGCGTGATCGCCATCGTCGTCGGGATCGTCATCGTGGTGTGCCTGATCGCGGCTTTCGTCTGGGGGGCCCGCCGCAAGGAACGAGACCAGGAACCACCCTCGGCGACGGCGGTAAAAAACCTCGATCGCAGCTCCACGGAACCGCCCGACCCGAACGACACCCCAGGATCCGGATCCTGGGCCACACACCCCAACACCCCCGGCCACGCCCCCCAGGGACCGGACTCGCCCGCCTCCCGACAAAGCCCAGGTCCGCGCGGCCAGTAGCGTTCCGAGGCACTCTCGGACGCCCGCACCGTCGGAAGAGTGGGCACCCGCAGGCGGCGGCCCCGGCCGCCGATCCCCACCTGTCCCGGAGTGCGCCGGGCCGGTCACCAGCGCGGCAAGGCAGGTGCCGACGCCACGTATATGCTCGCCGCCGTGCGCCGTCGGCCGTGAGTGCGCCGCTTCGGTCGTGCCCAACGTAGCCGTGGTTACGTGTGAGACTCACGGTGCGCGGACGGCGGGAGCCGACCGATGGCGTACGGAGCGGGGGAATGGTGCGTATGTGGCCCGACGTGATCCGGTCTGCGGCCGATCCCGGCCGCCGCCGGATCTTCGAGCGTGGTGACGTGATCGGCGCGGGCGCGCTGATTGCCTGCATGGCGGTCTCGGTGATCGCGGCTGACGGGGCGACGCTGAAGGTCGTCGTCGCCGTGCTCGGGCTCTGCGCGGAGTTGGGCATGGTGCTCAGTGGCCGGGCCCTGCCCACGCCGCTGACCTGGTTCGGCGTCGCGCTGACCATCGGGACCGGCTTCGCCGTCATGGCACTCGTGCACGACGGGCTCGGCGAGGTTCCCGTGCTGGCCGGCGCCGCCGTGCTGCCGATGTGCGTCCCGGCCGGGCCGGTGCGCAACGCCTGCATCGCGCTGCTGGCGGCCGGCTTCGGCGTCGCGGTCATGGTGATCTTCGACAGCGTGGCCGGCCTGCTGTCGGCCGTCGGCGTGTGGCTGCTCGCCGACCGTTCGATCGAGCACGCCGCGCTCCAGGCCGAGCGCGACCGCGCGGTCGCGCTGCTGGCCGAAGTGGAGGCGTCCCGGGCATCCCGGCAGGAGGCGGCGGCCCTCGAGGAGCGGCGGCGGATCGCCCACGAGTTGCACGACGTGCTCGCGCACAGCCTCGCCGGACTGTCCATGCAGCTGCAGGCGATCAGGGCGATCGCGCGGCGTGACGGTGCTCCGGCGACGCTGACCGAGCCGCTGGACCGCGCCGCCGGGCTGGCGCGCGATGGAGTGCAGGAGGCCCGCGCTGCGGTGAGTGCGCTGCGTTCCGTACCGCTCCGGGGCGTGGCCGATATCGACGGCCTGACCAGGGGGTTTCCGGGCGAGGCACGGTTGCGCATCAGCGGCCGGGCCGGTCGGCTCACACCCGAGGCCGGGCACGCGGTGTACCGGGCGGTGCAGGAGGCCATGACGAACGCGGCGCGGTACGCGACCGGCAGTGCCATCGACGTGGACCTGGCGTGGGAGGGCTCCGAGATGCGCGCTGTCGTGCGGGACCGTGGGCTGCCGGCCGGGCGCGGCCCGTCGGGAGTACAGGGCAGCGGCACGGGGCTGCGCGGCATGGCCGAGCGGATCGAGGCCGTCGGCGGCTCGTTGACCGTCGGACCTGCGCCCGAGGGACCGGGCTGGCGGATCGCGCTCCGTGTGCCGGTCGTGGAGGACGCCGGCAGCACTAACGCAGCCGGCACGAGTGCCGGCGGCGTCACGGCGGACGGGAAGGCGGGCGCGTGACCATTCGGGTGCTGGTCGCGGACGACCAGGCGGTGGTGCGTGACGGGGTGGCGCTGCTGCTGACCTCGGCGGAGGACATCGAGGTGGTCGGGCAGGCCGGTGACGGGAACGAGGCGGTGCGGCTCGCCCTGGCCGAGCGGCCCGACGTGGCTCTCGTGGACCTGCGGATGCCCGGGCTCGACGGCGCGCAGGTGACGGCCGAGGTAGTGGCAGCGGGTATGGGGACACGGGTGCTGGTCCTGACGACGTTCGCCGACGACGACGCGGTGATGCCTGCGCTGCGGGCCGGCGCCCTCGGCTACCTGACCAAGGACGCAACCGGCGAGGCGGTGCTGGCCGCGGTCCGGGATGTGGCGGCCGGTCGGACCGTCCTCGACCCGGCCGTGCAGCGGCGGCTGGTGCAACTCGTCGTGACGGAGCCCAAGGCGCCCGCCGCCGCGTCCGCGCCCTCGTCGGCGATGCTTCCACCCGAGGCCGAGGGGCTGACCAGGCGGGAGGTCGACGTCGTCCGGCTCCTGGCGAAGGGGCTGAACAACCGGCAGGTGGCGCGCGAGCTGGTTGTCAGCCAGGCGACGGTGAAGACCCACCTCAACCACGTCCTGGCCAAGCTGGCGCTGGACGATCGCGGCGCGCTGATCGCCTGGGCCTGGCGCTTCGGCCTGGTCGACAACACCGAGCAGTAGCGGCGCGGACTTCAACCCGGGTTGCACCCCTGGGTTGAAGGAGTTCGGGGCGCATCGGCGGATGCTCTCAGACATGACAACGACCGACTGGTTCATCGACATCGCGCTCCTGCTCATCGTTCTTCGCCAGATGCGCGAGGAGCGGCTGACCACCCGCACCATCCTGCTCCCGCTCGGCATGATCGCCTGGGCCGCCGACAACTACCTGACCGACATCCCGACCGCCGGCAACGACGTGCTGCTGGCCGTGATCTTCGCGGCCACCGGGGTCGTCTTCGGCCTCGCCGGCGGTCTGCTCACCCGCGTCCGGCACGCGGGCGGGCACGTGCTGATCAAGGCCTCCCGCAGCGCGGCCGCACTCTGGATCATCAGCATGGGCTTCCGCCTGGGCTTCGCGGTGTGGTCCACGCATCCCTCCGGCGCCGCGCACCTGACCAGCTTCTCCGCCGCACACGACGTCACCGGCGGCCAGGCCTGGGTCGTCGCCCTGCTCCTGATGGCGGTCGGCGAGGTCGTCGTCCGCCTGGGCACGATCATCATCCGCGGCCGGCTGCTGCAGGCACGGGTCGATCGCAACGCGCACAAGCCGGCCCACCGCACGGGCGCCTACGTCTGAGCCGCGAAACAGCCTGCGGCACGGCGCTCGACCCGCGCACCGAACCCACAGCCCATCCTGCTCACCACCCCACCCGCACCTGATCAGCACGGAGGCCCCTCATGTCCGCACCGCACCGCACGCCGCGTGCCCTCACCCTGCATCGGCTGGCCGTGGCCGCGGCCGTCGCCACGGTGGCCCTCGGAGCGGTCGCCTGTTCGTCCGGCGGCGGGCACGCGACCAGCGCTTCGCGCAGCAAGCCGAGCACGCAGGCCACGACAGTGACCGCCACCACGGCGGCGGCGACCATCGTCCCGAACTCCGCCCTGAGCGGGCCGGGCGCGTTCCTCGGGCCGGTGCGCCAGATCCCGGTCGACGGCATCACGATCGGCTACCGCCAGTTCGGCTCCGGCCCCGACCTCATCATGGTCATGGGCGACACCGGCACCATGAGCGACTGGACGGTCAACCTGTTGAGCCGGCTCGGCCGGCACTACCACGTCACGATCTTCGACAACCGCGGCGTCGGCTACACGACCGACGACACCTCGGTCCCCGACACCATCCCCCTCATGGCGGACGACACCGTCGGTCTGATCAAGGCGCTGGGTCTGCGGCACCCCACGCTGCTCGGCTGGTCGATGGGCGGCGAGATCGGCCTGACCGTCGCCGCGCTGCACCCGGGTGCGATCAGCGCGTTGGTGAGCACCGGCGGCGACCTCGGCGGCAGCCAGGCCATCAACACCCCGCCCGCCGTGGCCGAGGAGCTCAACAGCCCCAGGACCACGGGGCCGCAGATGCTGGACCTGCTCTTCCCCGCCGACGCCACCGCCGCGCGGACCGCGTACATCGAGCAGCTCGGTCTGATCCCGCCGGAGAAGGTCGGCATCGAGACGCTGCTGCGTCAGTACCAGGCCGGACAGGCGTACGGGTCCTTCGAGGGCACCTGGGACAAGCTGCCCGACAGCACCATCCCGATGCTGATCACCAATGGCTCCCTCGACGAGATCACCCCGCCCGGAAACGCGAGCATCATCACTCAGCGGGCCAAGCACGCCAAGCTGGTCCTCTTCCCCGACGCCGGCCACGCGATGCTCGTCCAGGACTCCGGCCGGTTCGTCTCCCTGGTGACTGAGTTCACCAAGGCGTCAGGCATCGAATAGCAGACCACTTCGGACGGCGACGACCGGAGACGCTGCTGGAGCAGGCGGTGCGCGGCACCCGCACGACGCCGCGCTCCCGCAGCCCTCGTGTGGCCCTCGCGCGGCCCTCGCGCGGCCCTCGCGCGGCCCTCGTGCAGCCCTCGCGCGGCAGCAAGTTGCCACTTCCCGCGCGCATTCCGAATCCGGGCCGTGCAGGTTCCTGCAGCCAGATCTCCTTGCCGCGTGGTGAGTTGTGGCCGGAAGATGGCAGATGCTCCACGTCCGGGCGGCTTCGGCGCCCGGACGACCCGGAGTTCCCGCGTTCCCCGAGCAAGTCCTAGAAAGGACCGATGAACCATGAGCGTTGACTTCGCCGCCTTCGACCTGACCGAGCTGGCCGTCCTGGACGTCGACGCCTCCGCCCCGCAGGGCCGCACCACGCTCCTCCCCAACAACCTGGAGGACCTGCTCGGCAAGCCGGGCATGGAGGTGACCGTGGAACCGATGTGCTGCTCCTGCGTCTCCTGCGTCGTCGCCAACGACATCAGCCAGTGACCCTGCCCCACCCTCGACGCCCCTGGCTCTGAGGCCGGCGTCCCCCTAGCCCGGCAGCTCCGGGCCGGCCCCGTGCGTTTCCTCGCCCCAGCTCACTGGAGGCGGGCAGACGCGTCCCACCTGGAGTCACCATCAGTCGATCCGGACCAGGTCAGGCCACCCACTCACAAGAACCGACGACCGGTCACCCCCTGGGACCGGCCGGCCTCGCCGACACCGCCATGGTGCGCGTCAACCCGTTGCCCGGACGCCGCCTGGGCACCGCCGCCCTGACCGGGGCGATCACCGCGCTGACCGAGGCGGAGCGGCAGTGCGCCGCGCTGGTCGACGCCGCCCGCGCCGAGCTGTTCGACCTCGCCGCGGGCGCCGACGGCCACGAGCTGCGGACCGTCCTGGAGCTCAAGCGCGCGGTCCACAACCAGCGCACCCCCAAACCATCGGCTGCGAGCCGCAGTTGGCCTGCCGCGACCAGCGCCTGGCTGGCCGCCCGGCAGCGCGGCGACCTCGCGCGGAGCGTGCTGACCACGGGCTACGAGAGCTGCCTCGCCGAGGAGCGGGCCGCCCTCGCGCAGACGGTCGCGGCCGAGCCGTTCCAGGTATCCCTGGCGCTCACCTCGCCCGGGGTCCTCGCGGCCGTGCGCCGTTACGCGCGCAGCGCCGGCCGCCCCTCCAAGCAGGACCGGAAGTCGGAGCGGGGCATCCTGCAGCACCTGGCACGGGCCATGGTGCGCACCTCGCCGCTGGCCCGGTTCACCGCCGTCGGCTTCGCCTCCTGGTACGAGCAGGGCACCGCGCTCGACCGGGTCACCTTCCAGCGCCGCCGGACGCACCCGGTCGTCTCGGTGGACCGGGCCCTGTTCGCCGCCCTCGTCGACGGCCTGCTGCCGGCGGGCGGCGAAGCGGCGCCGGCGGCCACCGTACGGCGCAACCCCTCGCTGCACACCACCCAGGACGCCGTACGGTTCCGCCGACGCGAGGGCGCGCAGATCCGGGTGCTCTCCACCCCGCTCACCCCGCACCTCGCCACCCTGCTGGACCTCCTCACGCTGGGGCCGGTCCCGCCCGCCGAGCTGGGCCGGGCACTGACGGACCGTCTGGGCTGCACCGGGCAGCAGGCCGCACAACTGGTCCTGGCCGCGTGCGAGGCACAGATCCTGCTGCCCGGGCCGGTCCTGGACGAGCAGGCGGCGGATCCCCTGCCGGCCGCCCTGGAACTGCTGCGCGGGCACGACCCGGCCGCGGCCACCGCCCTGGCCGACGCGGCCTCCTCGCTCGACCGTCTCCCGCACGCCACCGTGACGGAGCGGGTGGCCCTGCTGAACCGCCTGGACGCGGTGCAGCAGCAGCTGACCGGGCACGGCACCCGGCCGGGGCGGCTGCGGGTCAACGAGGACTACGTGCTCGACCCGTTCGCGGTCTCGGCCGACGGCTACCGGCCGGCGCTCGACGACTTGGCCGAGGTCGCGGAGTTCGCTGGGCTCTTCGAGCGCCACCACGGGCTGCGGGCGCTGGCGTGCGCCCTGTTCGTCGAGCGCTTCGGTGCTGGAGCCTCGGTCCCGCTGGTCGACCACGCCACCGCTTTGGTCGGGGCGCTGCGCGGTGCCGAGGCCCGCCTCACCGAGCCGGACGGGAACGTCGGTCCGCGTGACGGTTCGCTGGCCCAGCTGCTGAAGGCGCGCGCCGCCGCCGTGCGGACGATCGGCGAGCGGATCGCCCGGCACCGGGCCGAGCGGCCGCAGGCCGAGGAACTGGCGCTGGAGCCCGGTCTGCTGGCCGAGTTGGCCGCCGCGCTGCCCGAGCGGTTCCGGCGCCCGGCCGCCTCCTACGGGCTGACGGTCCAGCCGGTGGCGGGTCGGCTTGTGCTCAACGGGTGCTTCCCCGGCCACGGCATGCTCGGCATGCGCTTCCTCGGCGCGGACCGCGAGCTGGGCGGCCGGGCGGCCGAGTCGATCGCCCGGCGCGCCACGGCGGTCTTCTCGGCGGACGGCGTCGAGCCGTGCGAGGACCGCGGCCTGCACGGGTTCAACATCAACCACCGCGTCCCGCTCCTGGAGCGGACCGTCACCCCCGGCCGGTGGCTCGGGATCCGGCTCGCCCACGACCCCGACCGCGACGAGCTGGTGCTGCTGGACGCCGACGGCGCCCGGGTGCGTCCGGTCACGCTGGGCATGCGCTGGCAGGAGCTGCACCCGGCCCCGCTGCGCATCGCCACGCTGCTGGTCGACACCAGTACGGTGGCGGTCGACGCCTTCGGCTGGGAGCGGCCCCCTGCGAGCGAAGCACCGCACCGCACTTTGGCGTCACCACGATTGACGGTAGGTCAGGTAGTTCTGCAGCGCCGCCGCTGGTATCCCGGGGCCGACTTCCCGTCCGCGCCGGGCCTCACCGAGGCGGCGCGGCACCTGATCGACCTCACGGCCTGGCGGGCGGTGCACGCGGTCCCGGACGAGGTCGTGATCAAGACCGGCTCCGACCGGGCGGCCCCGGCCCGCATACCGGCGGGCGGCGGCCGACCGGCGCAGTGGCGGCCGGAGAAGCCGCAGTACGCCGACCTGGCCAGCGCGCTGGCGGTCCGGGCGCTGCCCTGGTACCTGGACCGCCGCACCCCCGGCAGCTACCTGGAGGAGGCACTGCCGGGGGTGCACCGGGGGCGCCACGCCGTCGAGTGGGTCATCGAGTTCGACCGCCCCGCCGGGGCCCGATTCCAGCTGAGGACGTCATGCGAGTGAAGCTCCGCCCGGACGCGCACTGCGCACCGGTGCCGCAAGGGATCCACTGGAGCCGGGGGGACCGCACGTTCGTGCTGTCCGGTCCGCCCACGCTGTTCACCGTCGTCGACGACCAGTTCGGCGCCCTGCTCGACGGCACGAGCGTGGACGAGATGGTGGCGGCGACCGGGGACGAGCGGTCCCGGCCGGTCCTGAAGCACATCGTGCGCGCGCTGCTGGCCCAGGACGTGCTGATCGACCTGGACGCGGCGGGCCCGCTGCCGGACCGGCGCAGCGCCGAGGAGCACGCCGCGCTGCTGTGCTACCTGGAGGCCAACTGCGCTGAGCCCTACCGGGCGTTCGCCGCGGTGCGCGCCGCCCGGGTGGCGGTCGTCGGCGGCGGGCCCGGGGCCGACGCGGTGCGCCGCGGGCTGGCCGCCAACGGCGCCGGGGAGATCGCCGGGCTCGACCGCTCCGCGCTGCCGGAAAGCGCCGCCCACGCGACCGTGGTGGTGCTGATCGACGACTGCGATCGCCCGCTCGACCTGCTCGCCACCGTCGCGCTGCTGGCGCCGGGCACCCCCGTGCTGCCGGTGGCCGCCGGGCCCGCCGTCGCGCTGGTCGGGCCGGTCTGCACCGACCCGGCCGAGGTGCGGGCGTTCCTGACCGTGAGGGCCCGGGCCACCGACTGGCAGCTGACCGGGGTGGACTCCGCGGCCCCGCGCCCGATCAGCGCGGTGCTGGCCGGGTCGCTGGCCGCCCAGGGCGTGCTGGCCCACGTGGCCGGCACCGCGCGCGGTCCGCGCACCGCCTGGGTGGTGCACGGCCACGCGGTGCAAACCACAGCCGTCCCGGTGCCGCGGGCCGGGACCGGACCGGTCTGGCGCCCGCTGGAGCCGGCGCGGATCGGCGAGCCCGGGCGCGAATCCGCCTCCGAGGCCGGCGCGGAGCCCGGCACCGAAGCCATCGCCCCGTCTCCGGCCGAGGAGTCCGCGTTCGACGCCGCGCTCACCGCCCGGTGGACCGGCCTGGCCCGCTGGGGCCCTGACCTGGACCTCCCGCAACTACCCCTCAGCCTGGTCACCGCCCAAGTGGTGCCCGGCCCCGGACCGTCCGGCGCCCTCGTCGGCGGGGTCGTCGGTCCGCACGTCCTGGGATGGGGCCAGAATCGCGCCTCCGCCGGACTGGCGGCCGGGCTGGCCGTGCTGCGCCGCCGCGCCGCCGAGGAGTGGGCCGAGGACCTGGCGCAGGAGGGGGGCAACCCGAAGCCGGTGCCCGCGGCCGGGCTCACCGAGGTCCACCTCCTGGTGGACGGCCTGCTGCGGCAGGCCGGACAGGAGGCCCTGGCCCGGTCCGCCGGTGCCCCGCTGGCCTGGGAGGAGGTCGAGGGCATCCCCACCCGGACGCTCTGGGGCCTGCTGAGGGACTTCTTCGACGTCCCCGCCGAGCTGCGCCGGCACACCGTGACCGGCCTGGACTGGCAACTGGTCAGCGTGGTGGACGAGGTCACCGGCGATGTCCTGGCCACGCAGTGGGGCCCGGACCAGGCCTCCGCCGCCTACGCGGCCCTGTTCGCCGCCACCGCGCGTGCCCAGTTCCAGGCGTCCGTGCGGACCGCACCGCAGGCGCCCGTCCTGCCGCCGGACCCGGTCGGAACGTGGTCGCTGGAGACCGCCCCGCAGGCCGAGGTGGACGACTGCCTGCGCCAACTGCTGGCGCGTGCCCGGGGCCTGGGGCTGCAGCCGCGCGCGCGGCGGCTGCTCCGCGACGCGACCGCGGGCGAGCTGGCGCTGCCGTGCGGCTGGGTGGCGCCGGCATGAGCGCACGGATCACGAGCCCGCAGACCACCAGCGCACCGGTCACCGACGCACGGATCCTGCCGGGGCCCGGCGCGCCGGCCGACCTGCTGGCACTCCCCTGGCACGAGCTGACGGACACACTCGGCCCGCTGCTGATCGCGGTCTGCGCGGGCTACGACGCCGCGTGGGAGAGCCGGGCACTGGCGCTGGCCCGTGAGCAGGGCCGCCCGCTGCTGTCGGTGCGGGCGACCCCGGCCGAGGTCCTGCTCGGGCCGCTCTGGACCCCCGACGGCGGGTCGGCCTGCGCCGGCTGCGCGCAGGTCCGCGACGCCGACCGCGACGCGCCGGGCAACGCCGCCGACCCGGCCACCGCCCCGGCGGCGCCACCGGCACCGCGACGGCGGGCCGCAGGCGCGCCGGTCCTCGCGCCCGCCCTGGGGCAGCTCCTGGCCGAACTGCTCCGGGACGCCCGGCCCCTGCTCGCACCGGGCGACCTGCTCGCGCTCACCCGCGAAGGCCTGCTGCGCCGGCACCGGGTGGCGCCCAGCCACCGCTGCCCCGCGTGCGCGGACGATCCGGGCCCGCGGGTCGCCAGGCCCTCGGACCCGCCCCCACCGCGTCCGCTGCTCCCCCGGCCCACGTCCGCCGCGCTGCCCGACCGCGGCGAGCCGCCGTTCGGCCTGGACCCCGAGCGGATGCGCGCGGCATTGACCGACGCCCGGTTCGGGCCGGTGCTCGGGACTCAGCGGCTGCGGCTGGTCGCCATGGCGATGACCGAGACCCGCCTGCTCGGAGCCACGTTCGCGGGCTACGGCCGCGGCTCGACCTTCCGGCACGCCGAGCCCGTGGGCTGCCTGGAGGCGTACGAGCGCAGCGGCGGCTATCCGCACGTCGCCCCACTCGTGCGCGGCGCCACGGCCCGCGAGCTGGGCGAGCAGGCGATCGGGCTCGCCGGGCTGGGCCACCACACCGCGCGGCAGCTGGAGGCGCCGCTGAGCAGCCTGCGGCCGGTGGACGAGGACACCCCGATGGACTGGGTCTGGGGCCACCCGCTGGACGGCGGCCCGCCGCTGCTCGTCCCGGCCGAGGTGGGCTTCTACCAGTACAGCTACCCGGCCCTCTCCGACGCACCGGAACACGTGGGGCGCACGCGCCACTTCCACGACTCCTCCAGCGGCTGCGCGCTCGGCGGAAGCTACGAGGAGGCCGCTCTGCACTCGCTGCTGGAGCTGGCCGAGCGCGACGCCTTCCTGCTTTCCTGGCACCGCCGCCGGCCGCTGCCGCGGATCGCGCCGCAGGAGATCACCGACCGCGAGTGTCGGCTGCTGATCCGGCAGATCGAGGACCGGGGCTACCAGGTACACCTGCTGGTCGCCACCGCCGACCTGGCGATCCCGGTGATCTGGGTGCTGGCGCTGCGGGAGGACGGCCGGGTGCCGGCCACCCTCAGCTCCGCCGGCTCCGGTGCGGACCCGGTGGCCGCCGCCCGGGCGGGCCTGTGGGAGCTGTCCCAGATGGTCAGCGCCGGAGCGGACTGGGACGTCGAGGCGACCCGGCCGCTCGCCGCCGACCCCTGGCTCGTCGCCCAGATGTCCGACCACCACAAGCGCTACGCCTACCCCGAACTACTGCCCCGGATGCGCGAGTTGCTGGGCGGACCGGTGGTCAGCCCGGCGCAGGCCTTTCCCGGCTGGCCGGACGAGTTCTCCAGCGCCGCCCGCGGGGACGTCACCGGGGCACTGCGCTTCGTCGCGGCGCTGTTCCGGCGGGCGGGCCTGGAACGCATCGTGGTGGTCGACCAGTCCACGCCCGAGCACACCGCCGCCGGGCTGTCCGTCGTCAAGGCGGTGGTTCCAGGCATCCTGCCGATGTGCTTCGGACAGGCACAGCAGCGGCTCGCCGGGCTCCCCCGGCTGGCCTCCGCGATCGCGGAGGCCACCGGCACGCTGCCGCGCGAGGAAGACTTCCCCTTCGATCCCCACCCCTTCCCCTGAGACGGCGCCGCCCATGACGACCACCACCGACGTCCGGCTCTTCGCCTACCGTCAGGGCCCGTTGCGGACCGGCCTGGCCGAGCTGCCCCTGGGGAGCGACACCGAACCCACCACCTCGACCCTGCCACCGGCCCGGGCCCGCGGCACCCGTGGGCGTCCGCTGCCGGCCGGCACCCATCGGCTGCTGGCCGACGCACCGTACCCGCAGCCGCTGCCGGCCGACGCCCTCGCCGCGCTGGGCCCCGGGGACCTGGCGGGCCACCTGCTGGTCTGCGCCCTCGGCCTGCAACGACGCGAGCCCTCGCACCAGTTCAACGACCACCGGGTGACCGCCTCGGTACGCAGCCAGTTCCCCGTGCACGCCTTCGTACTGGCGCCCGACGGATCCCGCGCCTACCTGGACGTCTACCGGCACGCGCTGGTCGACCTGGTGGACGACGCGGACGTCTCGGACGACGTGGACGACTCGGACAGCGGGGGCGTCGAGGGCGACCTCGCGGAGCTGCTCCCCGCCCCGGGCGACCTCACCGTGGTGCTGGCCGCGCGCTTCACCGACCTGCCGGTCACCTACGGGCGCCTGCGCTGCACGCTGAGCCTGCTGGAGCTGGGCATCAATCTGCGTGCCCTGCACACCGCCGCCGACCTGCTGGGCGTCCCGGTCCGGCTGCGCTCGGACGCCGCGCTCACCCGTGCGGCCGCCCGGCTGCTGGAGAACAGCGGTCCCGGGGCCTGGTCCCCGCCGCTGGTGGTCACCCTCGAAGGCGCCGGCCCGCTGCCGTCCAGCCGCCGACTGCCGGGCACGGACGGGTCCGGGGATGTGGAGCGGCACGCGTGGGAACGCGGGCTGCTGCGCGACCAGTCCGGCCAGGAGTCGCTCCGGGAGGCGGACGCGGTGACCGCCCCGCTGGCCGCGCTCTCGTGCGGCACGGGCGAACCGGTGCGCAGCGTACCGGACCTGGCGCAGCGTGAACCGGCGGAGCACCGCCCTGCGGGGCGTGAGTCGGCGGACCCGGATGCCGGCCCCGCGCGGCCCGACTGGGCTCAGACCCTGTGGAACCGGTCCGCTGGGCGGACCCGGGCCGGCCTGCCGGGGTTCTCCGCCCGACCCGCCGTGCTCGGTGCGGCGTTCCTGCGCGACACGCTCGCCTGGCTCGAGGTGCCGGCGCCGGGCCCGCTGCTCCCCGAGGTGGGTCGCCGAGTGCGGACCCGCGTCGTGCTGCAGCGGACCGCCGGTCTCCCCACCGGCCGCTACGCGGTGACACGCGGACACGTGGAGTGCGAGCAGCAGGACCCCGATCTGATGCGGCGGTTCGCGGACGCCTTCGGCTACCCGCTGACGCCCGCCATCGACTGCGGGCTGCGCCACGCGAACGCCGTGTGGGTCTTCGCCGCCGACCTCGACGGGATCCTGGGGGAGTTCGGGCCGGCCGGCTGGTCGCTGCTCCAGCTGTGGTGCGGCTGGGCCACCCACGGGCTGACCACCGCCGCCGCAGCGCACGGGCTGTTCGCCCGCCCGGCCCGCTCCTTCGGCGAGTTCTGGCTGCAGCGGACGCTGGAGCTGCCCCGCTCGACGTTCCCGGTCTTCACCCTCATCTGCGGCCGCTCCCGGTTCAGCGAGCCAGTCCTCGACATGAGGGTCTGACGCAGCCCTTGCCGAACACCTCGTCCATGCAGGTGGGGTGGCCCTTCGACGTCAAGTGCGGATGCTCGACCAGGCGCCGCCGCGCGGCGGCGGCGAGCGCGGCATGATGACCGGTCGTGCTGCTGGAACCGGGGCCCCGGGCAGGACGCACGCGCTCGCACCGCTGCGGCTGCTCCCGGTGAGCGCCCGCGAGAAGGACATCGAGATCCTGGCCCTGCGCCACCTTGATCACCGTCCTGGAAAGACAGCTGAACGGACAGCTGCTCCGATCCCAGGCCGACGCCCGCGCCCTTATGGCGTCGCTGCTCCAGAGCCTGCCCCGGAAGGCCCTGCGCCGGACCCGACTGCCGGTGCGACCAGGCACCGTCCCGCGCTGACACCGAGACACGGCCGCCCGCCGGCACCCCGCCAAGTCCAGGCCAAAGCGGGGAGGCCGCCCCGCACCGTGCACCCGATCCGAACTCTGGTACTGCGCCTGGAAGGCCGCCGCCGGGCCTTCGACATCGCCTTCGACGGCCGACTCTCCATCGGCCGCCGCTAACCCACACCACCCGAGTCACACCGCCGGCCGTACAGACCTGCCAGTAGTTGCCGGCGGTGGTGGCCAAGTTGGTACGGGCTGCCGGTGCGGCGGCGCAGTTGTCGGTCGCGGTCCACGCGGCGACAAGGCGGTCGAGGGTGTCGTAGGAGGAGCACTGCTGGTCGGTGACGGTGGTTCCGGCCTCGGACTGCTGGTCGGTGTCCGAGGTCAGGTTCCCGGCGGCGTCGTAGGTGTAGCTGGTGTTGTCGACGGCGGGGCCCGGGGCCTGGGTGCGGGAGATCAGGGAGTTGGTCAGGCGGCGGGTCTGTACAGCCTGTCCGGCGTGGAAACTCAAACTCGGGGCTGACCTGCCACGTTTCACCGCCCACCCCACCGCGCAATGGGTCACCACCCAGGCCGCCGGGAACCTCGCCATGGACTGCGCCACACCAGCTCCAGACCGCTGCGCGTGATCAGGGCCTGACTGCGAACACCATGCCGATGTCACCGGCCTGCTGCACCGGGTCCTGCTCGGCGCTGACCGTGAAGCCGTGCGTGAGAAAGACCTCGCGGACTGTGTCGCGGTTCTGCTGCCAGCGCTCCACCTCGACGACGGCCTGGCGCACCAGCGGCCAATGCCGTTCCTCGATGCCGGTGAGCACATCAAGCTCTGCGCCTTCCACATCGACCTTGAGCAGGTCGATTCGGTCGATGCACTGCTCGTCGAGCACTGACGACAGGGGCCTGACCTTCACCCGGTGCATCTCAAGCCGCCGCATCACCCGCAGCTTGCGGCCGACCAGAAGAGCGAGGACGGGAGCGGGTACGCGGCGCAGGACCGGTCCCAAGCCGCCCTGGCGGACCATCTCGACAACGCCGGCGGTTACCCGCCGCCGCTCGGCCTCGATGTTCCCCTGGTCCCGCAAGGCGGACGAGAAGATCGTGGCGGCCGGAACGTAGCTGAAATCGAGCTCGTCATCACAGGACGCCAGACCGTAAGGGAGCACGGTCAGACGTCCGTTGAAGAACTCGCGGGCATTGCGTTCGAGCGTCGCGTGGAGTGGGGGCACCGGCTCGAAGGCGTAGATCCGCACATCCCCGTCCAGCCGCTCATAGACGGCTGCCGAGAACACTCCGATATTGGCGCCCACGTCGAGTACCGTCCCGCCCGGTGGGCACTCGACGCCATGGGTGAAGTAGCCACCCACCTCCTCGCGCAGGAAGGACGCCTCCCAACGATTGATACTGTGCAGTTCAATCGTTTCCATGGCCATGACAAGGAGATATATCAGGGCTGGGGCCAACAATCCAGCCCTGGCGTTCCATCCTCTGCACGGATTCTGATCTGGGATTACGTCCTGAGAGGCTCAGGAAGCCATCGCTGCAGGTGGGGTACGCGCGGCCGTGGCCTGCGACGGTGTGACAATGATCGTTTCGCTGGTGTACCGCGCCGTCGGGAGACTGCTGTCGCTGCCGGAGCTGCTGCTCCGACGGGAGGCGTCGGTGGAGCCTGAGGTACGGTCCTGCGGCAGGAGAACACTTTGCGGCGCAGAACCAGCGGACCGGTTCTGGTTCTCCGCCCTGTCCGCGCTGCTACCCCGGCAGCGGTGGTCCGTGCCTTCCCCGTCACCCCGAGCACCCTGCTGACCAGGCGCCGTAAGCCGACCGCCCGCAAGTGGGACTACAGCGTGCGCCGTACCCGAGATCCCCGAACAGCTGCCGATGGCTCGCCAAGGCCGTGACCGTGCCCGGACGAGCCATCGAGCGCGCTTTGCCTCAGGAATGCCGGCGGGTCGTGGCCCGGCGACGCAGGAGGACGGCGCCTGCGCTGATGGCGGCGATGCTCGCCAGGGCAGACCCGACCGCGACCTCGGTGGTGTCCAACCCGGAGACGCTGCTACCGGTCCCGGCCCCAATCCCGCCGATGGGACGGGGCCCTGGGCCGCCAGGGTGCTGGTGGCCAGGTCCGCCCGGGCCGCCGGGGTGATGGTGGTGGTGATGGTGTTGTCCACCAGTACCGCCGGTGGTGCCTGCGGTGGCACCGCCGGTCGCGCCACCCGTAGTCCCGGCGGCGGTGCCGCCGGTGGTGCCGCCGCTTGTGCAGGTGGACGGGGTGATGTTGTCGGCGTCCAAGGTGACTGACCCGTTCTGGGCCAGGGCGCGGCCGTTGATGGCCACTCCGGTGGTCACCGAGCTGGACGTCAGGGCCAGGACGGTGCCGATGAATGTCGAGTGGGTTCCGAGTGTGGCCAAACATCCGACCCTGCCAGAAGACGTGCAGGGCTGGGCGCCTCGTGCTCGGAGGTGCGCTGTGGATGGCGCTGTGGGAGTTCGCCCGGTACGGATCCGGGGCCTCGGTCCGCAGCAAGTCCCGGGTTCGGGTGTCACCGATTAATGCTCTCAAGGAGGCATGGGCCCGATCGCTTTCGTTCGTCCTCGTCGTGTTTCCCACCGCCATGCAACTGGTCGGACCGGCCCGGTACTGCTTCTACACGTTCTTTCTTACCCTGGTGGCCCTCGAACTCGGGGCTGTGGAGCGGCCCTCCGGGTGGCAGGCGGCCCTGGTCCGGGCCGGTCTGACGTGCGTCGGCACGGGCGTCGCCGTGGCGAGCGGATTCCTCTTCGAGCGCGTCAGGGGTCAAGCGCACTGCCCCATCGAAGCAGGGAACGACGATCACGCCGACTGACCCCACGCCTGCCCGGCTCGCGCAGCTGATCCGTGGTCACGGGGCTTGGAGGCGCTCCACCAGGTCAGAGACACGACCTTCGCCGAAGGGTCCGCACTCCAGGTGCAGCACCCGCCCTGCACGAGTACCACCATGCGGTCCGAGAACAAGCGCCAAGGCACCGGCGGGCAAAAGCGTGGAACTGCCTTGGGGCGGCTGGGGGGGGCGTCACGTACGTGAGGCAGCAGTGCCGGCTGCGGCTGTCCGGAACTCCTGGTGAGCTTCGTTACACCTCGTATACAATCTGTGACACACCTGGTTCGCGCCTTCAGCCGTATCTGATCCTGCGTCATTTCGTAGACACCAGAATGCTTCTGTGTATCAGCCGGGTGGTCGCAGAGAGCGTGGGCCTTCCACGCGTAGGCTTCTGGCTCGGTGACTTCTCTGAACCGAATCCGCCCCGGGAAAAGGAGAGTTGAGATGTCCTACGAGGTCGCACTGGCTGAGCAGCAGCAGCGCGTCGATCGGCTGTTTCGCCGGGTCGACGTGGAATCGACGCAGCTGGCCGGTCAACTGGCTTCCGCCGAAGGGCAATCGCTCGAGGCCGAGTCCTTCGTACGCCGGCTGGCCGCCCTGCGAGCCGCGGAGCAGGACGGCCTGTGCTTCGGAAGCCTGGATTTCGGCGAGGGCGACCTCCTGCACGTCGGGCGCGTCGGGCTGTCCGACGAGCAGGACGAGCGCATCCTGGTCGACTGGCGGGCGCCGGTCGCCGAGGCCTTCTACCAGGCCACCGCGGTAAGGCCGATGGGTGTTCGGGTACGGCGGACCATGCGCCTGAACGGCCGTCGGGTCGGTCACGTCAACGACACGCTTCTCGGCACGGAAGCAGAGGACCCCGGCGACTCCGTCCTCGCCGGGGACGCCGCGCTGCTGGCCGCCCTCCGCGAGCCCCGGACCGGGCGGATGTCCCCGGTGGTGGCGACGATCCAGGCGGAGCAGGACAGGATCATCCGCACCAGGACACGGGGGGTACTGGTGATCCAGGGCGGCCCCGGCACCGGGAAGACGGTGGTGGCCCTGCATCGGCTGGCCTATCTCCTGTACGCGGAACGCGAGCGGCTGGCAGCCCGCGACGTCCTGGTCGTCGGCCCCAACCAGGATTTCGTCCGGTACATCGACCAGGTGCTGCCCTCCCTCGGCGAACACGGCGTGCGCGCGGGAGAACTCGCCGATCTGCTGCCCGGTATCCGGCCGAGCCGCCAGGAGGGGGACGATTCGGTGCGGCTCAAGGGGAGCCTCCACATGGCCGAGCTGCTTGCGAGCACGGTCCGCGCCCGGCAGCGCACTCCTGACGAGGAGGTGGTCGTGGACACCGGACGAGGGACCACGGGCCAGTGCCGGGTGACACTGGCCCAGGAGGCGCTGGCCTTCTCCCGGGAGGAGGCCCGTGCGAGCGGCCTGCCACACAACCTCGCCCGTGCTGTCCTCGTGGACTCGCTTCTGCCAGGCCTGGTGGAGCAGGTGGTCGACGCCTTCGGCCGGGAGCTCATCCCACCGGAGCTGGAGCGCGGCGTCCTTCGCAGCATCCGCGAGGACCTGCTGACCGATCCCGAACTGCAGTCGGCCATAAGCCGGTTCTGGCCGGTATTGACCCCCGAGGAGCTGGTGTACGGGCTCCTCGAGGAGCTGGACCCAGCGCTGCGCCGTGCCGCGGAGGAAGGTTGGACGGAGTCCGATGTTCCGCTGCTCGACGAGGCCAACGCCCTGCTGAACGGCGAGTCCGGTCTGCTGGGCGAAGTCCGGCCGTACGGCATCAGCGAGGCGGAGAGCCAGCGGTATCACGCCTGGACCGCCACCTTCGGCCACATAGTGGTGGATGAGGCGCAGGAGTTCTCCCCGCTCGCTTGGCGGATGTTGGCCCGACACTGCCCGAGCCTGTCCATGACGGTGGTGGGTGACCTCGTCCAGCGAAACTCTGCTTCCGGGATCGGCGACTGGGCGGAGACTTTCGAGGCCGTCGCGCGCGGCCGATGGCACCAGGAGCAGCTGACCGTCAACTACCGCACACCCGCAGAGATCATGGCCTGTACCCGCCAGGTCTTGGCCGCCATCGATCCGGCGGCCGTGGCCCCCGTCTCGGTGCGGGCGGGAGCTGTCGCACCGAGGGCGACTAGGGTCTCCGCTGAAGGCCTGTCCGCGGCTGTGCTGGAGGCGCTCCTCGCCCGGCCGTCCGGGGACGGCCACGGCACCACCGTGGTCATCGCCCCCAGTTCCATGGTGACCGACCTGCGGACACGGCTGATGCACGCGCTTCCCGTCGAGCACGCACGGACCACCCGGGTGTCCCCGGTCTCGGACACGAAGGGGTTGGAATTCGACCGGGTTGTCCTGGTCGAGCCACAGGGGATCGTGGACCAGCGGGCGCAGGGCCTCAGTGACCTCTACGTGGCCCTGACCCGGGCCACCCGGGAGCTGGTCGTCGTGCATGCTCGGGAGCTCCCGTTCGCGCTGGCCGAGGGGCTGGCTCAGGTGAGCATCGACGCGGCCGTGGTGGCCCAGTGAGCGCCGAGCCGGTGCGGGGGCCGGCATGGGGGCCGGGGACGCCGCACGGCCGCACTCGCTCGGGTGGAGTCCGCGCCTGCGCACCATGACGACATCCGTGCGGCGCCCGCCTGCGCCCGGCCCGCGAGAACCCGTGCGGGGTTCTTGCAGGCCGGCGCCGCGGGGCACTGTTTCGTCAGATGAGGCCGTTCTGGATCACCGCGACCGCGTCGGCGCACGTCGTCATGGATTCGAGGCCGAGCTTCGCGGCGAACTCCGCCACGAAGGGCGCGATGACGCCATCGGGCAGCAGGGAGCCGACCGGCACGAACTCGCCTGACAGATCGGGCAGCTGATGGGTGACACCGTGTCGGGCCGCCGTTGCGGTGATCCGGCGCACCAGACCGTCAAGGGGGCCTGAGAACTTGTGCGACGGCGACTGCCTGACCACACCGCGGACCTCTGCTTCCAGCGCTTCCGGGTCCATGTCGTAGATTCCGGGCAGCTGTTCGACTGCTGCGCGATGGATGAGCACTTCGGACAGTTCGGGACGGACGCGTTCCAGGCCCAGTCCACCTGACATGCGCGGATTGACCTCGGTGGCGAAGAAGCCGTTCTCGTTGAGGATCCCATCCGCGCTGAACACACCCCGAAAGCCGGCATTCACCGCCAGGTACTCACCCGTGCGGCGAGCGAACTCACGAATGCGCTCGGCCGACTCCGGGTCGGGTCGCCAGCGGTTTGAGGAGCCGCACAGCACCAGCCGCCCTTTCGTGACGTCACACAGGGTGACGATCTCGAAGGGCTCGAAGACCGCCACTCCGTCACGCAGCACAATGCCGATCACACTCCACGGAATTCCAGGCAGGAATTCCGCCACGCGTACCCTGTCGACGGTCTCGCGCAGATCGTCCAGCACGGTCTCCAGCCCGGCGGTGGTCCGGACCCACCGCAGCCCTCGCCCGGCGCCCATGATCTCGCTTGTCGAGTCGCCCGCCACCACGACGCCCAGGCCGCGGTCCAGGTCGGCCAGTGCGCTCCGCACCGAGGAGTCGTCAACGTCACCTATGACATGACGCGGCGAAGGGGCGCCGATCTCCCGCCAGAGTTCCTCGACGCGAACCTTGTCCTCCCAGAGCGCCCACTCGGGGCGCCGCCAGCCGTGGACGGTGCGGCCGCACAGCGTGGAGACAGTCGCCTGGGAGTTGGGAAACACCGTCAGGGATCGCTGGGGATCCACACGGTCCAGCCAGGAGGCGAATGCGGGGCCGGGATCATGCAGCCACCTGTCAAAAGCGTCTTTCCTCTCGGCGGCAACGCCGTGGTCCGCACAGATCCACAACCGGGGCACGCTCGGTGAGCCGAGCGCCGGCTCGGCCCCGGAAACGGCGGCCGAGACCTCGGCACCGTACCTGGCCAGTGCGGTGACATACGAGGACGTGATGCCGGTGAGACGGGGTGTCATCACTAGTGCACGGCGATCCTGCCAGAACTCACGCAAGGCCCCTGCGATCGCGGGCAGGACTTCCGGTCCGCTCATGACCGTCCCTTCTCATGATGTGGTCCCCCGTTGATCCGGACGACCGTGTCGATCACTTCCCGCAGAACCGCTTCGCAGGTCTCGTGGTCCTCCGCCTCGACCAGGGCCATTCCGAGCTTCACCCGTGAGCTGTGAGCCATGTCCGGCATGACGGCACCGGCCGGAATGCGCAGCAGAACGTCGACCACGCCCGGGATGGAGGCGATGTCCGAGGGCACGAGCCGGCTGAGGCAACCCGCCATGGGCGGTAGGTGGGTGTATCCGAAGGCCCGGTCCGCAGGCTCGGGTATCTCTGTCTCCTCGCCGGTGGCAGCCCTGACCGCGGCGGCCCAGATGTCGATCCCGAGAACCTTTCCGACCAATGTCTGGATCCATCCCCCGCCGGGACGGGCCGCCAACTCGCCGGCGACGAACCGTCCCGGGCCTCCGAAGACCTCAAGGTGGAAGACGCAGTCGGTCAGGCCCAGGGCGCGCAGCGCGTCGGCGGCGAAGTGCCGTGCCTCGGCATAGAGTTCGGGTTCGGCACCGGGCGGGAAGGAGGCGGTCGCCGTCGGGTGGCCGTTCTTGGTCTCGATCAACGGCGCGAGGTACCGTGACACGAGGACCGCCTCCACACTGCCGTGACGGATCAACCCGTCGAAGTGCCACTCATCGCCCTCGTTGCGCTCCTCGACCAGCAGCCGTCGGGTGGTGGGGCGTTCCCGCAGGATGTCGCGGACGGCTTCGGGCAGGGAGGTTTCGTCGTTGACGGCCCGTACTCCGACGGTTCCGGCGGAGGCGAGGGGCTTCACGATGAAGGGCGGTGCCATTCCCCGGGCGCGGACGGCCTCGGCGGCGGCTTCGGGATGTCCCTGAACGTCCGGGACCACGGCCCAGTTCGCGGTGGGAATGCCGGCCCGGCGCCAGGCGGCCTTCTGCAAAGCCTTGTCACGACAGCGCAGAGCCACGTCCGGATCCAGAGCCCGGGCACCGAGGACCGCCCCGAGGAGAGCCGCCGGCACCACCGCGAACTCCTTGAGGGTGACCACTGCGTCGACTCCCCCGGGCCGAACGCCCACCTCTTCCAGGGCGAGCAGCAGTGCGTCGAGGTCCGCGTAGGTCTCGACCAGGTGTGAGCGTGCGACTTGTTCCAGCACCGTGCCGGCGCGCTCCCTCTCCCACGGCTCGTAGAGCACAGTGATTTGATGACCCGAGGACGTGAGAGCCTGCACGGGTTCCGCGTGCAGTCCCAGCATCACGACATGCACCGGACCACCGGCTCCCCGTTGATCCGACGAACCGCTCCGATGACCTCGCGCAGCACCCCTTCACAAGCCTCATGATCCTCTGCCCGCACCAACACGCTCCCCAGGCCGATGCCCGAGCTGAGGCGCATGTCGGGCATCACCTCCCCGGGCCGGACGGACAACTCCACAGCCGCCACCCCGGCAATGTTTGAGATGTCCTGCTGCCGGATCCGACTCAACCTGCCTGCGGTGCTCGGGAGGAACATCCAGCCGTAGACGTCGTCGCTCACCGTGCCGATTTCGATGGGATCGCCGGTCACCGTCAGCACCCCCGCGACCGACAGGTCCACTCCGATGGCGGCCCTCACCGTCCTACGAATCCACCCCCCGCCCGGACGCGCCGCCAACTCACCCGCCACAAAACGCCCCGGCCCACCGAACACCTCGAAATGAAAGGCCCCGTCACTCAGACCCACCGCCCTCAGCGCCTCAGTAGTCAAACCCACGGCCTCCTCATACAACTCCGACTCCACAACCGGATGAAACGAGGCACTCGCCGCAGGACACCCGTTCCTCGTCTCGATCAACGGAGTGAGATAACGCGAGACCAACAACGCACCCCCCTCCACCCGCCCACCACGAACAAGCCCGTCGAAGTGCCACTCATCGCCCTGGTTGCGCTCCTCGACCAGCAGCCGACCGGCGCTGGGCCGGTCCCGCACGATCCCGCCCACCACTGCGGCGAGGTCGCGGTCGTCCTCGGCGACCCGCACGCCCCGACTTCCGGCGGAGGCCAGCGGCTTCACGATGAACGGGCCCTTCAATCCCGCCCTGCGAACTTCCCGGACCGCGAGTGCCGGACGCGCATCGACCTCTTCCGTCCCCGGGACGACGGTCCAGTTCGCGGTGGGGATGCCGGCCCGGCGCCAGGCGGCCTTCTGCAAGGCCTTGTCACGACAGCGCAGAGCCACGTCCGGATCCAGAGCCCGCGCACCGAGAACCGACCCGAGGACTGCTGCCGGAAGAACCGCGAACTCTGTCAGGGCGACCACGGCATCGACGCCTCGCGCCGTCGCGCCGATCCGCCCCAGCGCGGCCAGCAGAGAATCGACGTCGGCGTACGATTCGACCCGGGCCGACCGGTCCACCCGGCGGGTCAGTTCCTGCGCAAGCACGGCTTCGCGCTCGTCGAACAGCATGCTGACCTCGTGACCGCTGCACAGCAGCGTCCCGACAGCATCGGGCACGGCACCCAGGATGACCACGTGCATCGCTGCCCCCCTTTCCTCTGCGTTCCTCGTACGCGTGTCCTGATCGGTGCGTCGGTAGACGTGGGCCCCTCAGAATCCCTCGGTCGAGCGCGCACCCAGGACCGTGACATCGGTTCCGAATCGGGATGCGACCACCGGCATCCCGCCGTCGAATTCCAGCGCCGGGTCGCCGGACCAGCTGTTCACATCAGTGATCAAGCTGTTCCGCGCGGCGATCGGCAGCCGGTCCTCAGGAGCCATGGCCGGAAGCAACTGCTCGCGGGCTATGGGCGCGCGCGGGTGCTGGAACCGTCCATCGATCGAGATCCGGGTCATGGCCGAACCGTTCGGCGCCGTGCCGTGCACGGTCAGACTGTGGAAGACCACCACATCACCCATCACGACGTGCGGTTCGACGACACGGTCCGTTTCGAACGCCACCACCTGCCCCTTCGCCGCCGGCCCGCGCTCCACGTCCAGCAGTCCTTCCCGGTGCGAACCCTCGACCAGGGCTATTCCGCCTTCCGTGCAGTCGTGCAGGGCGACCCAGACCGTGTACACCTCAGGATCACCTTGGACGAACCAGTAGTCCTGGTGCATGGGCTGCGCCCCCGATCCCGTCGCCCCGGCGGCGCCGTTCAGCCGGATCCAACGCCGTGGATGCAGAAAGGGCTTGTCCGTGTCCAGGACGAACGCCATGAACGCCAGAAGGGGCTCGGACCGGAAGGCGGAAGCGTACTCCGGGCAGTCGTAGGCGGCCCTGCGCATGGCCAGGACCTGACGGCCGGACAGCTGACGCCGCATCGTCGCCCAGTCCGGGATGGTCTCGGGGTACTCGCCCGAGGCCATGAGCGCCGACAGCCGGTGGCGGAAGTCAAGAATCGTCTGGCGGGGGACGGCCTTGCGGGCGACGACCAGCCCGTCCGCCCGCAGCCGCTCCTTCGCCCGGGTGAGGTCGCCCTCCGAGGCGTCGGCGAGATCGACTTCATGCATTGTCCATGACCTCTCCGCGCTGTGCCGGCGTCGCCGCCGCGTGCTGACCAGCACCCGTCTGAGCCGCCCACAGCCGGGCGTACTCCCCGTCCACGTCCATGAGTTGATCGTGGGTACCGGTCTCGGTGATGCGGCCGTCGTTCAGCAGGACGATCCGGTCGGCCCGGGCCGCCACCTCCAACCGGTGTACGACCAGGACGGTGGTCCGGTCACGCATGACCGACCGCATGGCCGCGGTCACAGCTGCCTCGCTCGCCGTGTCGAGGGACGCTGTCGCCTCGTCCAGCAGCAGGATGTCGGGCTCGGCCATGTGCGCGCGCGCCAGTGCGAGCAACTGCCGCTGCCCCGCGGAGAGGTTCTCGCCGCGCGAGGCGACCGGGTGATGGTAGCCGCCGGGCAGTCGCGCGATCATTCGGTGCGCCCCGACCTCCCTTGCCGCCGCCTCCACCTGTTCGTCGGTGGCCTCCGGCCGGCAGTAGGCGATCGTGTCCCGCACAGTGCCCGTGAACAGAAAAGGCTCCTGAGGCACGGTGACGATCCTGCGCCGGTAGGAGTGCACGTCGAAGGTGCGCGCATCGGCTCCGTCGATGAGGACGCTGCCGACCGTGGGTTCATAGAACCGCGCGATCAGCTTCACCAGGGATGACTTGCCCGCACCGGAGGCGCCAACGATCGCCAGGGTCCGACCGGGATCGACCGTCATCCTGATGTCGGACAGGACTTCGCGGTCGCGGCCGGGGTAGGTGAAGGAGAGGTCGAGCCGGACGGCTCGGAACGGCTCGCGGGCAGGTTCACCGGACGACGAATCGGACTCCGGCACGCAGAGGAGTTCGCTGATCCGGCGGACCCCGACCACTGCCTGCTGGTAGCTGTCGAAAGCCTGCGACAGCTGCTGCGTCGGTGAGAAGAGCATGTCCAGGTAGATCAGGTAGGCGAGCAGTACGCCCCCGGAGAGCGTCCCATGGTGGAGCGCGCCCACGCTGAGCCAGATCGCCGCCACCGCGCACATGTCGAAAAGGAACTGCAGGAACGGAAAGTAGACGGCGATGTTCCGCTGGAGACCCAGCCGGGCGCGGCGATAGTCGTTGCTGAGCACACGGAACTGTTCGCGGCTGTGCTCGCCGCGGTCGAAGGCTTCCGAGAGCCTGGCCCCCCGCACGCTCTGGTGCAGGCTGGCGTTGACCTCGCCGGCCTTGGTACGCGTGGCTGTGTAGACGTGCCGGGCCCGCCTGCGGAACCAGACGGTGGCCCCGACCGCCAAGGGGAGGGCCGCAAACAGCGGTGTGCTCAGCAGCGGGTCCAGCACGACCAGTACGGTGAAGGCCGCGACGACGGTCAGCCCGCTGACGGCCATGGGGATCAGACTGGACTGCGCGAAGGAGGCGATGACGTCCAGATCGGCAGTCATCCTGGTCAGAAGCCGCCCCGTGCCCTCCCGCTCGTGGAAGTCCAGCCCGAGCCGCTGGACGTGGCCGAAGATCGCTGTCCGCAAGCGGTAGAGGAGCCGCTCGGCGACCCGCCCCGCTGTCCGTGTGGTGCCGACGTCCACTGCCCATCCAGCGATCGCTGCGGCCAGGGCAGCGAACATGAGCAGCACCAGGACCGCGCCCCGATGCCTGGCGATGCCCTGGTTGATGCCCGAGCGGACGAACAGCGGGAACGCGATGGCGAGCAGGGTGTCCAGGACGAGCAGCACGGTCAGCAGGGCGAGGGGCATGCGGAAGGGCCTCAGCAGGCTGCGCATCCGCAACGGCGCGACGACCTGGTCGGAGCCCGGCCGACCTGCGTCGTCGCCGGTGTCCGGAACATCGCGCGGCGCACCCAGTTGGGCGACCCTGCGCAACAGGTCCGCAGTGGGCGGTCGCCCCCGCCGTGGCGCGCCTGCGCCGCTCCCACGTGCGGTCTGCGGCCGTTCCCAGGGGGACTGCTCGTCCAGGTCGGTCCCGATTTCCGCCTCACCTGCCTCGATGCCCTCCACGTCGTCGCCGGGGCCTGACAGGAGCAGCCGGTACAGGGGGCTGCGGGCGAGCAGTTCGTCATGAGTTCCGGTATCGACGACCTTGCCCTTGTCGAGCACCGCGATCCGGTCCGCCAGTCCCAGCGTCGAACGCCGATGGGCGATCAGGACCACTGTGCGGTCCGCCAGCAGCCCGCGCAGGGAATCCGCGATCTGCGCTTCGGTGCCGGCGTCCACGGCCGACATCGCGTCGTCCAGGACCAGAATCGGCGGCCTGCCGATCAGCGCACGGGCGATCGCAACGCGCTGGCGTTCTCCTCCGGACAACGTGAGTCCGCCTTCACCGACCACCGTCTCGTAGCCGTCCGGCAGCCCCCTGATGAAGGCGTCGGCGCCCGCCGACCTTGCTGCGTCGATCACCTCGTCGTCCGTGGCACCCTGCTTGCCGAAGGCGATGTTGTCCCGGATCGACTCGGAGAACAGGAAGCTCTCCTCGGGCACCAGGCCGATGTCTGCGCGCAGTGACGACAGTGTCAGCTCTCTGACATCCACTCCCCTCACCCTGACGCTGCCCCCGTGCACCTCGAAGAGCCGCGGCAGCAGGAGGGCGGCAGTCGACTTGCCGGACCCGACCCGGCCGACCAACGCCAGGGTCTCCCCCGCTGCCACCCGCAGGGAGAATCCGTTCAGGACCGGGCGCCCGGGTGCATAGCCGAACCGGACATCGGCGAACTCCAGCTCCGGGTCTCCGGCGGATTCCGCGCTGCGCAAGGGCAGGGGCACGGCCCCGGGTGCCTCGACCACCTCGGGTTGGGCGTCGATGACGTCGAAGATCCGCTGGAGTGCGGCTCGCGCTTGTGGCGCCGTGACGACCACCTGGGAGAGCATGGCCACCGGAGCTGCGAGCTGCGCGAGGTAGGTCACGAAGGCGAGCAGGGTGCCCAGCGTTATCGAGCCGTCCATCGCCAGATAGCCGCCGAGACCGAGGACGGCCGCCAGCCCCAGATTCGGCAGGACGGCCAGTGCGGGGTTGTACCGGCTGGTCATCCGCACGGTGCGCATCCTGAAGCCGAACAGGGCACGGGCGGCCGCGGTGAACTTCGCCGACTCGCGTTCCTCCTGCCCGAGCCCCTTGACGACCCGGACGCCCGCCACGAACTCGTCGACGACACCGGCCAGTTCCCCGGCCGCCTGCTGGGCCTGCCAGGTGGCCGGGTACAGCTTGCGCTGGGCCGCTCCGCCGTACAGCAGGTAGGCCGGACCGACGACCAGCATCACCAGGAACAGTCGCGGCGAAAGGAACGCCGTGGCCACCAGCGTGCCGGCGATCAGGAGCAGGTTTCCCATGATGAGCGGAGTGAAGGACAGCAGGCGTTGCATGATCGCCAGGTCGGAGGTGGCCCGGCTGAGCACTTGACCGGTGGCGATCCCGTCCTGCTTCGCGCCGTCCGTCCGAAGCAGTTTGCGCTGCATCTCGGTACGCAGATCGAACTGGACGCCCAGGGACATGTTGCCGCCGTGGTATCGGCGCAGGTAGGTCGCGGCGAAGTTCAGTACCGCCGCGCACCCCAGGGCGACCAGTACGTCCCCGACGGGACGGGCTCCGCCTCGGGCGAAGATCCGGTCGACCGCGCTGCGTTCGAGCAGTGGGACGGTGATTGCCAGGGCGACCGACAGTAACGAGGCGGCCAGACCGATCAGCACGCTTCCCCGGTAGCGCCAGCAGTACGACAGCAGCCTGCTGACCCAGTTGTCCCGCTCGGTCCGCCTCATGCGCGACCCCCGGCACTTGCCGCCATCGGCTCACTCTCCTTGACGTGCAGCTCCGCGCGGTGCAGGAGCTGCATGAAGACATCGTTCAAACGCGCGTGCGGGTCGGCGTCGGTGCCGACGGCACGATAGGCGATGTACCCATCGGGCCGGATGAGCACCGCCCCCTGGTCGCCGACTCCGAAGGTGGTTGCGAAGGCGCCGTCCGGGTCCTGCAGATCGACGCCGATCTGCAGGGCGTTCGCCTCGCCCAGGCCCAGATCCCGGGTGACGTCACCCATGGCGTCGCGCCACGGGCCGCCGGATTCGGCTGCCAGCAGGGTGTACTGATAATCGATCAGATCATGTGTGGCCACGGGACCGGCCGGGCCTCGGAAGACCATGTGCGGTGCGCGCATGCCGGGACGCCCGTCCAGGGAACCCGGCTCCACGGACTCCACCGCCTCAGCCACCGCTGATTCGTCTCCAGCCTCGTCGACGAAGGTGCCGGCCGGGTACCGGAATCCGAAAACGCAGTTCTGATAGGCCACTTCCGCGGCGACGGACTCGTCCCGGAGCCCCGGGGCCAGCCGCCGCACGTACAGGGCATGGGCCTGATCGGAGATGAACCGCGCGAACGCGCGCCGCTCCCTGGAGAAGTCGTCGATGGCCCCGGGACCGGCGACGCCGGTCACGACGTCCGCGAGCCGCCAGGCGAGTTCGGCGCCGTCCTGCAGGGCGGTGTTCCCACCGAAGCCGCCGATCGGCGGGATCAGGTGCGCCGCGTCGCCGATCATGACGACCCGCCCGGCCCGGAAGTCCACTGCCGTGTCGTCGACCATGTCCCAGCAGGTCACCTCGCAGATCGCGGGGTCGAGGCTGTCCAGTCCCACCACGTCGCGGACCAACCCGACCACCTCGTCGTGCGACCAGGTGTCACGGGCCTCGACACCGCTGGGGACCTCCATGGAGACGACGTAGCGGTTCGGCAGGTCGGTCGAGTGGACGGTGCCCACCCCTCGCGTCGGATGCCTCAGGAAGAACAGGATCTCGTCGGTGCCGATGAGCTCCCTGAGGTCGGCCGAGAAGACCACGCGAACGTTTTCGGCGATCTTGCCCCGACCGGTGCCCGGGACGTCCACCGCCGACCGCACCGCGCTCTGGTGTCCGTCCGCGGCCACCAGCCACTCGGCGTGCACCGCACTCGGATAGCCCGACTGGGAGTCACTCAGGTGGACGAGCAACCCGGTACCGTCCTCCTCGAACCCCACAAAGCCGGTGTTGAACCGGACGTCGACTCCTCGGCTCAGCGCATAGGCGCTCATCATGCATTCGAGCCGTTCCTGCGAGAGCAGCCCCCAGGATGCCGCGGAATAGCGGGACCAGTCGGGCATCCGGCGCTTCGGCTCAGCCAGTACGCCGCCCAGCACCGTCTCCGCGACACCGCCGTGGCGCCGGGCACCGGGGACAGTGGCCCTTCGCACGCCCTCGTCCAGGCCGAGGATCCGCAGGACCTCCATCGTCCGGACGTTCTGGACCCTGGCCTTGGGCTGCACCGATGTCGAGGGGTGGCGGTCCAGCACCAGCGGCCGGAGTCCGCGGTGGGCGAGGAAGGCCGCTGCGGACAGGCCGGCCAGACCTGCGCCGACGATCACGACGTCATGGCGTTCAACGGGCATGCTCCACCCCTTCTCCACCGCTGCAGGCGCGCGACAGCGCTTGCAGCGTCTGCTCGTTGACAGTCAGGCGCACCAGACGGGCGTCCTCGAAACGCGCATGGGCGCAGTCCCGGACAACATCGACGGCGGCGTCGAAACCGTACGCGGCCGGGACGATGAAACTCACGAAGTTGGCCGTCTGCGGCAACAACTGCACCTGGGGCAGGAGCCCGGCCACCAGGGCCGCGGCACGGGTGCGGTAGCAGCGGACGGCATCGAGCAGCGCTGTACGGGCCCAGGTCCAGTTCTCAGCGAACAGGGTCTGAACCACAGCCAGTTGGAAGTAGTCCAGCGCATAGGTGTCCATCAGCGTCCTGAGCTGCCGGATCCGGGCAGGCTCGGCGACCAGCGCACCCAGCCGTGCACCGGCCAGGCCGAAGGCCTTGGACAGGCTCAGGCAACCGACCAGGCCCGTTTCGAGCAACCCGGCCAGCTGCGGCAGCAGCGGCACGGGGGCGAAGGGGTCGTAGGTCAGGTCGACGACGCAGCCTCCGTCCCGCGCACAGATACGTGCCAGGGCATCCAGGGGGACGACATGGCCTGTCGGGTTGTTCGGCGAACAGACCAGGCGGGTCCACGGGCGGTCGTCGGCCTGCGACGCGCTTTCGGCGCCGTCCTCGACGGCGTAGGTACGGTGCGGCAGGCCGAGGCTGTCGGCGAGCAGCGGGTAGATGAAGTAGCCGGGCTCTGGCAGCAGGATGCCGTGCCCGGCCAGCGCCTCGCTCTGGAAGACGATTCTGAGCGCCTCCTTGCAGCCCCGTGTCAGCAGCACGCACTCGGGCGAGAGCGAGAACGCCTCGGCGACCACGGCGGTGGTCGCGGTCTGCTCCCGTGGGGGATAGCGGTGCCAGTCGCTTCGCGCCACCCTGTGGAGGACCTCCTGCTTGAACCCTTCAGGGAAATCGAACGGGGCCTCGGTCAGGTCCTTGCCTGCGGGCGGTCGCGTGAACGGTATCCCGGCGACCTCTCGGCGGTCGTCCTGCTTCATGCAGCGGTCTCGGCTGCACGTGCGCCGATCTCGTTCAACTGCTGCAGGCCGAGGCCGAGACTGTCGGTGAGGTACGCGCAGAACGACCAGTACTTGGCCCGCTCGGGAGTGAACGGGCCGAAGCGCGACACATAGGCGGGAATCCAGCTGAGGAACTCGTCGACGATCTCTCCCTCGCTGCGCTCGGCGGCGTAGTCCGTGAAGGCGAGGCTCTGGTGGTGGATGAACTTCCTGCCGGGGAGCGAGTCGCAGAGCTCGGCATACTCCATCGTCTGGAGGATCAGCTCGTGCCAGACTTCATCGACCTCCGAGGTGAGCGGAATGAAACCGCGGCTGCGCCCGGACATGATGAGGAGGAACTTCAGACATTCCTCCGTCTGCACAGCCAACTCGTCGTCCGAGCGGTCGGACAGATTCGCCCGCAGGGTCGCAACGACTTGGGGTTGCAGATAGTCCTCGATCTTGATGACCATATTCCTTCGAGATTCTCGTCCAGGTCCTTCTTGCGGCCATGGGGGCGGGCACCGGCTGCGTTCGCCGCGAGGCGGGACGCAACCGGTGCCGTCAGTGCTGGTGTCGACGCGTCAGGACGCAGCGCTCCAGCAGTTGCGGGCGAACAGCTCGAATTCCTCCGTGCCCTGGGCCAGGATCCACGCCTTGAGTTCCTCGAGGGTCATCCTGGCCTCGGGGGCCGACGCCAGGTCGGCCGTCTCGGCGACCTGGTCCGTCTGAACTGTCTGGACTGTCATGGTTCCTCCATTCAATGATGCATGACATGAACGTGACTGCACTTTTACGCTACTCCGTTTTTCCGGAATGGCAATAACTAGTTTCCACACCAATATTGCCCGCACGGATACCTGGATGCGCGCGACGGAGCGCTGCGAAATCACGAAAGGCAGCAAGGCGACCAAAAAGGGCGAACAAGGCTTCCGCGGAAGGGCCCGACCGGGCTCCCATTGCGACTTTGAACAGCCCACCGCGCTCCCCCTTCGGGAGAATCACCTCCCACCGGTGCGCGCGGAATCCGAAGCTCGCACCCCGGACCATGGGCAGGCGTTCGCGGTCGACCAGATCGCGGACGACACCGAGCAGGAAGGCGTGGTTCGTCGGGCTGTCCTCCGCGAGCCGGCACATGACGAACGGCGCGTCGCGCAGTGATCCCTTCGCTGCCAGACTCGGGTGTCCGACCCGGGCGAAGACGCCTCCGCCTCCGTCGGCGATCACCGACGCGAGCCTCCGGTTGTTGACGAAGACCTTGTCCGAGTGCCGCCGCGTCCACTGGGGATCAAAGACAAACGCGTGGTCGAGTACCGCGAGCGCATCCATCGACAGTCCTGATCCGCTGACCGACCGGGCCACGCGCAAGTACTGGCCGAACAGTCCAGCCGGCAACGAAGCCCGCTCCTCGTGGCGGCTGTAGACCGAGGCGAGGCCGACGTTGGCGAGTTCCAGCCCCTGCTGGTCGAACTTGAGACCGGACCGCAGTTCCACAACAACCAGCGGCCGGTCGTCCGCCACGGCTTCGAGGAAGTCGGCCGTCGACCAGCTGCAGGAGGAGAGCGTGGTGTCGAGGAGGATCGCCCGGGTCGTGCCGTCAGGCCGACTGCGCCACGCACGGGCGAAGGAAGCGAGGTCCATGGGCGTCAGGTCCCAGTCGTAACGGACCGGTTCGATGTACAGGACTTCGTGCTCCCCGCCGGCCGCGGCCAGGTACAGATCGGGAGTCTTCTTCGGGACGAACGCCTCACCCCGGCTCAACTCCAGCAGGATGTCGGTCTCGTAGTAGGCCGCCCATACGCCGATCCGTAACGGCGCCACGGCAGTCGGGCGGGTGATGGCGCGATAGCACTGCAGGGTCGCGGATATGGCGGCCATCCCGCTGCTGAAGGCGACATGGTCCGCGCTCCAGCCGACGGGCACCGGAGCCGACGCGCCTATGCGCGCCTCCAGACCAGTGGCGAGGGCACCGCGTTCGTAGATGTACCCGACTCCCTCCCCGGACGGGAGCAGACGGTCAGGCCCGTAGCCGGGAGATCGGAAGTGCGGGTCCGCGAAGCGGTGTGCTCGTCGCAGCAGAGCCGAGCGCAGAGTGACCGAGATGGCGTCCAGCTCCCGCTCGGTGCCGACGGAACCGAGGTCCGGACGTTGCGCGACGGCCCGAGCGGCAGAGGCCAGACGCCGGAAGGCGGATTCATCGGAGGCGGACTCGGCGAGTTCCGCGAGAACCTCGGCCTCGTCTCGACAACCACAAACCGCTCCGGCTAACATTCTTCTCCCCCGAGAGGCCGACTGAAGGATCCGGCAGTCATTATTACCACACGAATGAGTTGTCGTGGTAGCTTTCGCGGATGGTAGAAATCGACCCATACTTCACAGCCTTACCTCTCGAGCGGATAGCCGACGCAGCCCTCTCTCGCGCCCGAGAACTCGGCGCCGACCACGCTGACGTGCGCGTCGAGCGGATCCGCAGCCAACGACTGAGGCTGCACGACGCCAAGTTGAGGACTTCGCATGAAAATGATGCGACCGGCCTCGCCGTACGCGTCGTCAAGAGCGGTATGTGGGGATTCGCCTCCGAAGTCGGAATGACCCCGGAAGCGGCGCGGACAGCCGCCGAGCGTGCCGTCCGAATTGCGACCTTCTGCGCGCAAATCAATGCCATTCCGGTCGAACTGGCAGAAGAGCCCTGCCATGGCACACGCACCTGGATTTCCGCCTTTGAGCGTGATCCCTTCCATGTCCCCACCGCCGACAAGCTGGAGCTCCTGTCCGACTGGAGCCGGCGCCTGCTCGCAGACCGGCGGATCGCTCACGCCGACGCCTCGGTCCACCAGGTGAAGGAGAACAAGTTCTATGCGGACTCCGGGGGCACCACCACGATCCAGGAGCGGGTCCGCATCGCACCGGTCGCCCGGGTGTACGGCTCCGCCCACGGACGCACCGACACGATGCGCACCCTGGCGCCCCCGACCGGCCGCGGCTATGAGTACCTCACCGGCAGCGGCTGGGACTTCGATGCCGAACTCGACGCACTTCCCGACCTGCTCACCGACAAGCTCGGCGCACCGTCCGTCGAACCGGGCCGCTACGACCTGGTGGTCGACCCGTCGAACCTCTGGCTGACCATCCACGAATCGGTTGGCCACGCCACCGAACTCGACCGCGCACTGGGCTACGAGGCCGCCTACGCCGGCACGACGTTCGCCACCGTCGACACGCTCGGCAGCCTGCGCTACGGCTCGGACGCCATGAACGTCACCGGCGACCGGACCACAGAACACGGACTGTCCACGATCGGCTTCGACGACGAGGGAGTGTCCGCACAGAGCTTCGACATCGTCTCCCAGGGCCGGTTCGTCGGCTATCAGCGCGATCGCCGCACGACCGCGGCAACAGCCGACCGGCACGGCACCACCCGGTCCAACGGATGCTCATACGCCGACTCGCCGTCCTCCGCCCCCATCCAGCGGATGGCGAACGTCTCCCTGCAGCCCGCCCCAGGCGGGCCGTCGACCGAAGAGCTCATCGCCTCCGTCGACCACGGCATCTACGTGGTCGGTGACCGGAGTTGGTCGATCGACATGCAGCGCCACAACTTCCAGTTCACCGGCCAACGCTTCTTCCGGATCGAACGCGGCACCTTGGTCGGCCAACTCCGGGACGTCGCCTACCAAGCCGTCACCACGGAGTTCTGGAACTCCATGACGGCTGTCGGCGGCCCGCAGACCTATCGGCTTGGCGGCCTGTTCCACTGTGGCAAGGGTCAGCCAGGGCAGGGAGCGCCCGCCTCGCACGGATGCCCGGCAGCCCTGTTCGAAAACGTCAACGTCCTCAACACGCGCCGGGAGGCGGCACTGTGAGCAACCGGGAGCCGCTTCCGCCGCACGAGGTCGTCGAGCGGGCGCTTGCGAGGTCCACGACCTCTGCATGCATCGTGATCGCCGAGGCGGTCTCCAGTGTCAATCTTCGCTGGGCTGGGAACTCCCTCATCAGCAACGGCGACACCCGCGCCCGTACCGCCACCGTGATAGCGCTCGACCACCGGGCCGACGGAATCGCCGCCGGCACGGTCACCAGAGCAGTCGCCGACACCGGCCAACTGGCCCGCTTGGTCGAGGACGCCGAAGCCGTCGCCAGGCATCAGCGGCCGGTCGAGGACGCCCTACCGCTGGTAGCGAGCCGCTCCGCAGTGCCGGGGTTCACGGATCCCCCGGTCGAGACGGACATCAGTGTGTTCACGGGACTCGCGCCCGCCCTCCGTGAGACGTTCGCCGAGGCCACAGCAGCGGACCGCACGCTCTACGGCTACGCCGAGCACACCGTGGCCACGACCTACGTCGGCAGCTCCTCCGGGTTGCGCGCCCGGCACGACGGACCAGTCGGAAAGCTTGAACTGACCGTCAAAACGGGCGACGGAGAACGCTCCGCCTGGGGCGGTGCCGGCACCACGGACTTCACCGACGTGGACGTGGAGGCGTTGGCCGGACAACTCGCCCAACGCCTGGCCTGGGGAAAGAGGCGCGTCAACCTGCCACCGGGACGGTACGAGACGGTACTGCCGCCGAGTGCGGTCGCCGACCTGATGCTGCATCTGTACTCCTGGGCCAGCTCGGCGGAGGCGATCGAAGGGAACAACGCCTTCTCACGACCGGGAGCCGACGGCGGGACACGCATCGGCGAACGTCTGTCCGCGCTGCCATTGGACCTCTACAGCGACCCGAGCATGCCCGGGCTCCAGTGCACACCGTTCGTCACGGCCCACACGTCCGGACTGGACGTGTCGGTGTTCGACAACGGACACCCCCTCGACCGCACGGACTGGATCCGCGACGGCGTCCTGACAGCGCTTCCGATGTCCCGCCACGGCGCGTCCACGACCGGGAGGAACCCGACTCCCCGTATCGACAACCTGATCCTGTCCCGACGAGGTGCCACCTCGTCGATGAACGACCTGATCAGCGCCACCGACTACGGGCTGCTGCTGACCAGCCTCTGGTACGTCCGGGACCTGGACCCGCAGACACTGCTGCTCACCGGGCTGACCCGGGACGGCGTGTATCTGATCGACTCGGGAGAGGTGGTCGGTGAGGTCGGCAACTTCCGGTTCAACGACAGCCCGCTCGACCTCCTGTCACGGATCACCGAGGCAGGCGTGACCACTGCAGCATTGCCCAGAGAACGGAGCTCAGCCGCCCGAACGGCGATGCCCGCGGTCCGCGCCTCCAACTTCAACATGTCGACAGCCAGCCGGGCACGATGAGTCCGGCGGGAGCTCTGAAGGCTCCTCACCAGCAGCTGCCCGGGGTTCAGCCCATGTGGTTGAGGTGAGGAGCTTCAGCCACATGATCGATCCTCTGACCTGAGCATCCGGTGGCACAGAGTGCAGCTGCAGAGGATCCTGGAAGCCGGCATCCGGCGTTGCAAGGCCAACCGGGCGTCCGAGGAGGAGCGGGAACGGGCCCGTCAGCACGCCGCCGCGCCGGCTGCCGAGTTCGAGACCTTCGCACGCTGGGGCAGACCTACGCGGGGGTGATCCGAAATCTGGCCCGATCAGGGCTTTGCAGGCCGCCTGGTCGACTGGGCCGCCGGAACCCTCGGCCGGCAGTTGGAGATCGTCCGCAAGGACCCCGACCAGCGGGGTTTCCAGGTCCAGCCGAAGCGGTGGGCGGTAGAGCGCACCTTCTCGTAGCTCACCCGCTCCCCCACTGCGGCCCAACCAATACCAACTGAACCAGGACAGAGGGACCGCTACTGTCATGCCGTGATCGACTTCAACGCAGCCCGTCTCGGGGCCGAGGCAGCGTACCGCCTACGGGAAGCCGACTGCCGCACCGTCGAATCCGGCCTCAACGACGACGAGTTCGAGCGCATCGAGGCGACCTACGGCTTCTAGTGTCCTGCGCCTGAAGTTCGCTGTATATGTGTAGCCTTGGTCTGTGGCGCGAATGGGGCGGCCGATGGCCGAGCTGACGTTGACGGACGATGAGCGCGAGACGTTGGTCCGCTGGTCGCGGCGGGCCAAGTCCTCGCAGGCGCTGGCGCAACGCTGCCGGATCGTTCTCGGCTGTGCGGAGGGGAAGTCGAACCAGGTGGTCGCTGCCGAGTTGGGCATCTGGCCGCAGACGGTCGGCAAGTGGCGGCGGCGTTTCCTGGAGAGCCGTCTGGATGGCCTGGCCGACGAGCAACGGCCCGGCGCCCCCAGGAAGATCGGCGATGACCAGGTCGAGGACCTGGTCATCGCCACGCTGGAGCGGGCTCCCAAGGATGCGACGCACTGGTCGCGGGCGTCCATGGCAGCCGAGAGCGGGCTGTCGAAGTCCACGGTCGGCCGGGTCTGGAAGGCGTTCGGCCTCAAGCCGCACCTGGTGGAGACCTTTAAGCTCAGCAAGGACCCGCAGTTCATCGACAAGGTCCGCGACGTGGTCGGGCTCTACCTGGACCCGCCGGAGCGGGCCCTGGTCCTGTGCGTGGACGAGAAGAGCCAGATCCAGGCGCTGGACCGCTCGGCACCGGTCCTGCCGATGATGCCCGGGATGCCCGAGCGACGCACCCACGACTACCTGCGCAACGGCGTCACCACACTGTTCGCCGCACTGGACGTGGCCACGGGCGAGGTCATCGGCTCACTCCACCGCCGACACCGGGCCACGGAGTTCAAGAAGTTCCTCACCAAGCTGGACAAGGAAGTGCCGGCCGACCTGGACGTGCACCTCATCTGCGACAACTACGCCACCCACAAGACCCCCGCGATCCAGAAGTGGCTTGCCGCCCACCCGCGGTTCCACCTGCACTTCACCCCCACCAGCTCGTCCTGGCTCAACCAGGTCGAGCGGTGGTTCGGCCTGCTGACGGACAAGCAACTCCGACGCGGAGTCCACACGTCCGTCCGCGCGCTGGAGAAGGACATCCGGGACTGGATCAAGACCTGGAACGGGAACCCACGGCCCTTCACCTGGACCAGGACCGCCGACGAGATCCTCGAACGACTCGCCACATATCTTGAACGATCTCCTGGCGCAGGACACTAGAAGGCCGATGAAGATGTTGGGTTCTGGCCCTGCCGGGTGAGTGGTGGGGCCAGACTCGTTTTTGTGGTGATGGGTGAGTGGGGCGGGGAGGCCGTTGGGCCGGATGTGTGGGAGGCGTGCCGGGATCTGATTCCGGCGGGGAGCGTGTTCGCTTTCCTGGCCGGGCACCGTGGCACGCTGTTCCCAGCGGGGATGTTCGCGGACATGTGTCCCTCGGCGAACGGACGCCCCAGCATGCCGCCGCAGATCCTGGCAGCAGCGGTCACGCTCCAGGCCCTGCACGGGCTCTCGGACTTCGAGACCGTCCAGGAACTGCGCTGTGACCTGCGGTGGAAGGCCGCGTGCGGACTGGGCCTGCACGACACCGCGTTCGACTCATCGCTACTGGCCTACTTCCGCCGCCGCCTGGCCCGCTCCGCCCGCCCGAACCGCGTCTTCGAGGCCGTGCGCGAGGTCGTCCACGCCACCGGCGTCCTGAAGGGCAAGCAGCGCAGGGCACTGGATTCCACCGTGCTGGACGACGCGGTGGCCACCCAGGACACCGTCACCCAGATCATCGCCGCGATCCGCACGGTGATCCGCGAAGTCCCCGCAGCCGACCGGCTCGCGGCCGTGCAGTGCACCGCCCACCACTACACCGACCCGGGCAAGCCCCGCATCGCCTGGAACGACGCCCAGGCCCGAGCGGACCTGGTCGACGCCCTGGTCGCCGACGCCCTGCGGCTCCTGGGCCACCTGCCCGAGCAGGAACTCGGCGAGAAGGCCGCCAGCGCGGTGGGCTGCTGGCCCTGGTCGCCGGCCAGGACGTCGAGCCCGCCGAGGACTCCGACGGCACCGACGGACGCTGGCGCATCACCCAGGGCACCGCGCCCGACCGCATCGTCTCCACCGTCGACCCCGAAGCCCGGCACGTCCACAAGACCCGCAGCCACCAGCAGGACGGATTCAAGGCCCACCTCGCCTTCGAACCCGAGACCGGGCTGTTCACCGCCGTCGCCCTGCGGCCCGGCGCCAGCGTCGAGCACCACGAAGCCACCGTCGCCCTGGACTTACTCAGCGAGGAGGATGGCCCTGTCGACGTGCTGGGCGACACCGCCTACTCCAGCAGCCGGGCCCGCCAGGCCCTGGAAGAAGCCGGCCACCGGCTCTTCGTGAAGCCGCCACCCCTGCGGCCCGCCGTCCCCGGCGGCTTCACCCTGGACGACTTCGCCATCGACACCACCGCCGCCACGGTGACCTGCCCCCAAGGCCACACCGTCGAACTCGCCCCACCACGCGGACAGCACCAGCAACGCAAGGCCACCTTCGGGAACCTGTGCACCGGATGCCCACTGCACGAACGCTGCACCACAGCCAAGGCCGGGCGCATCCTGACCATCCGCCCGCACCACGACCACCAGGCCACCGCCCGCCACCAGGCCGCCACCGACCCCGCCTGGCAGGCCGAATACCGCCGATGGCGACCACCGGTCGAACGCGCCGTCGCCTGGATCGTCCACCACGGCAACCGCCGCCTGCACTACCGCGGCACCCTCAGGAACGACACCTGGCTCCACACCCGAGCCGCCACCCTCAACCTCCGCCGCCTGATCAACCTCGGACTCACCCACACCAGCACCACCTGGCAACTCAACCCACCCACGGCATAGCAAAGGGGCCACCCGGCCAGCAGCCGGACAGCCCCTCGACAAGATCTTCATCGGCCTTCTAGGAGCTGTTGGGGTTCGGATCATGTGGTTGAGGTGAGGTGCTTCAGCCACATGATCGAGCCTCGGAGGTGGAGTCCGGCCTCGAAGCTCTCCGGGCTCTTGTCGTAGCGGGTGGCCACCCCGCGCCAGGTCTTGACCTTCTGGAAACAGCGTTCGACGGTGTTCCTGTCCTTGTAGAGCTCGGTGTCGTGGCTGACGGGCCGGCCGCCCCTGCTGCCCTTCTTCTTGCGGTTGGCGGCCTGGTCCCTCTTCTCCGGGATGACGGCCTTGATGCCACGTTTGCGCAGGTAGGCCCGGTTGGCCTTGGAGGAGTAGGCCTTGTCGGCGGCGACCGCGTCCGGGCGGGTACGCGGGCGGCCGACCGGCCCCGGGACCCTGATCTTCTCCAGCACGGTCCGGAACTGCGGGCAGTCCGCCGCCTGACCGGGCGTCAGGACGAAGGCCAGCGGCAGCCCGGCGGAGTCGACCGCGGCATGGATCTTGCAGCTCAGTCCGCCCCGGGACCGGCCGAGTCCGGCAGCCTTCGCACGGGCTTTGCGGCGACGCCGCGCCGCGGCACGATCCGCACCCGCCTGGTCTGCGGCGGCCGCGTCCGCTGCGGCCTGCGGTGCACCACCCGCCACACCGGTGGCTGGACCGCAAGCGGAGCCCCCTTTTCCTCGGTCAATGCCTGTTCGAGGGCATCCAGGGTCTCCCCGGCGACGGCCAGCCCGGCTGAGTCCTGGTGCGCGCGCACGACCGTGGAGTCCACGCTCACCAGTTCCAGGCCGACCACCCCCCGCCCGGCCGCCTCCGCGATCAACGCGTCCATCAACCCCTGGAGCACCCCGGCCCTGGCCCAGCTGTTGAAGCGGGAGTAGACCGTGGACCAGGGCCCGTACCTCTCCGGGACATCACGCCAGCCCGACCCGGTACGAAAACGCCAGATCACCCCGTTGAACTGGTCCCGCACCCGCCGAGGCAACGGCCCCGTAGCCGCCACCGGCAGAAGAGGCTCGATCACATCCACTCGGCATCCGTCACATCAAAACGCGCCACACCCGAGTTCTACCAGCAACCATCACGACAACGAGATCCGAACCCCGAACAGCTCCTAGACCGCAAGCAGCACGAAGGATCCGAGGAGAGGGCGCAGCGCGCCCGGAGGGCCCTGCGTGCGCTGGATGTGATGCTCGACGGCCCGGAGCCCGGTGCGGCAGCGCCGGTACCGGCCGCCCGGGCGTGAGCGTCGAGGTCCTCATGGATGAAGATGGCCACCACCGTGAGGCAGGCGCCGATGATGAGGTGATCGCGCGGAGCATGCTGCTCTGGCAGATCACCGGAGGGCAGGTCGCCGTGGTGACCGCGGACACCGGCATGCGCCTGCGCGCGCAGGCCGCGGGGCTTCAAGTCGTGCGGCAGCGAGTGTGCGATGGCTTGAACCCCCTGCCGTCGCGCGTCGTCGCAGCGTTGGGCCGCCCTGTCGGCCGTGTACGGATGGCCGATTGAATGCCTGTCGGGCCCCGGTCCGCGCGTGGTCACAGCCATGTCCCAGCCCCGGTGCGGTGCGAACGCCGACGACGCCTGGCAGGTGGAGCCGGCCAGGTGCACGGCGGGCCGCGCCACCGAAGCGGTGGTGCCCCGTCGCTACTGGGCGCGGTCAGTGGTCCGTCCGGGTGGGCGGACAGTTCCGAACTGTCCGCCTATCTGGATCTTGCACCGACTCCTGTCAGGTACGCGATGAGTGGGAAAACCCCGGACCATGAGTGTGGCTGCGCCCTGGCGGGGTGCGCAGCCACAGCAGACGGTGCGACGGTGCTCAGCTGATGTCGGTCAGGCCGTCTGCCCAGCCGGCGGCGGTCATGGGCTCGGGGTCCAGGACGGTGGCCTTTCCGTTGGCGTCGAGACTGGTGGGGACGAGTTGGAGGGTGCCGGTGGAGTCGACGGTCCACAGTGCGGGGCCGTTGGTGCTGCCTGAACCAGTGAAGTTGGCGGAGGTGATCAGGGGATAGGTGCTACCGGTGAGAGGGCTGGTGAGGCCGCTCGTGGTGATGGTGCTTCCGGTGAGGGTGCCGGTGGTGTCCGCGTCGATGTCCAGGTACTGGGTCAGCGCACCGGTGCTGGTGCTGCGGGTCCACAGGGCGTGGCTGCCGTTGATCAGGCCCGGGTTGATGAGGGTGACGCCGGACCAGGCGGCACCGCTGGCCAGCAAGGTGGGGGACCGGGGTTGGGGCCGTTCATGGGGAACTCCCACAGGTATTCGGTGCCGCCCGAGAGTTCGAGGGTGACCAGGTCGGTGGTGGTCAGGACGTTGTTAGCGTTCAGGCTCGACAGGGCGACGACCTGCTGGACCTGGCTCCAGTCGCCGGCGTAGGCGGCGGCAGCCGCGGCAGGGTCTGTACGGTCTTCGGTGTAACTCCCGATCATGGAAGTAGCACTGATGAGCGACGTGACTGCCAAGGTTGAGGCGGTTGAAGAGGTCCGTTCGGTCGAGTCGCCGGCGGACGTGCTGGACGAGCAGTTGATCAGCCAGCTGGTGGACCGGGCCCGCGCGGGCGGGCTCCAGCTGACCGGTGAGGGAGGGCTGCTGCAGCAGCTGACCAAGCGGGTGCTGGAGTCCGCGCTGGAGGGCGAGATCACCGATCACCTCGGCTACGAGAAGCACGATCCGGCCGGTTCGGGCAGCGGCAACAGCCGCAACGGTGTCCGCTCGAAGACCGTGCTGACAGATGTCGGTCCGGTGGAGATCACCGTTCCGCGGGACCGTGATGGCAGCTTCGAGCCGCAGATCGTCAAGAAGCGCCAGCGCCGGCTGACCGGCATCGATGAGATGGTACTGTCGCTGTCCGCGCGGGGTCTGACGCACGGTGACATATCCGCCCACCTGGCCGAGGTCTACGGCGCGAGTGTGTCCAAGCAGACCATCTCGACCATCACCGACAAGGTCATGGACGGCATGGCCGAGTGGCAGAACCGGCCCTTGGACCCGGTCTACCCGGTGATCTTCATTGACTGCATTCACGTGAAAGTCCGCGACGGCCAGGTGGCCAACCGGCCGATCTACGTGGCTCTGGCCGTGACCGTCGAGGGCACCCGCGACATCCTCGGCCTGTGGGCCGGCGACGGCGGCGAAGGTGCCAAGTACTGGCTCCAGGTGCTGACCGAGATCAAGAACCGCGGCGTCCAGGACGTCTGCATGGTCGTCTGCGACGGACTCAAGGGCCTGCCCGACGCGATCGGCACCGTCTGGCCCCAGGCAGTGACGCAGACCTGCGTCGTTCACCTTCTGCGGGCCTCGTTCCGCTACGCGGGACGCCAGGACTGGGACAAGATCTCCCGCTCGCTCAAGCCCGTCTACACCGCGCCGACCGCGCAGGCCGCCGAGGACCGGTTCCTGGAGTTCCAGGAGGAATGGGACGACAAGTACCCGGCGATCGTGCGGCTTTGGGAGAACGCCTGGGCCGAGTTCGTTCCGTTCCTCCAGTTCGACGTCGAGATCCGTCGGATCGTCTGCACGACCAACGCGATCGAAAGCGTCAACGCGCGCATCCGCAAGGCCGTCCGCGCCCGCGGGCACTTCCCCAACGAGGCCGCCGCGCTGAAGTGCGTCTACATGGCCGTCATGAGCCTGGACCCCACCGGGCAGGGCCGCAAACGCTGGACCATGCGATGGAAGCCCGCACTGCAGGCCTTCGACATCGCCTTCGACGGCCGACTCTCCATCGGCCGCCGCTAACTCACACCAACGAGTTACACCGTTGACTGGACAGGCCCTGACAGCCGGAGTTGCCCTGGGGGCTGACGCCGTGGCGACAGGTGATTCGCTCGTGAACACGGCGGAGGACATAAGCGGCGGTGCTTCTGCCGGAAAGACTGCGCTTGACGCCTTCGGCGCCGTCGCTGGACTCGCGGGATTGGGAACGGCGGGGTTCGGCAAGCTGGGAGTAGGCGCAATGCTCGACCGAAACGTTACGACAGCTGGCGGTGCCCTGGAAGATGCTGCGTCGGATGCAGCCAAACGCCCATGGTCATTTAAGGCAGCTGGGACATTGACGGCTGCACAGGTTGGCCTGGGTAACGCCATCAACGCTCAGAGTGTCGGATTGGGCATCAACCTCGGTGCGGCTAGTATTGGGGACACGATCACCATGTTCGGTAACGCCGGATACGCCCCGCAGGGCTAGCTGTACGGGCGCCTGCGGAGGCATAGCCTCCTTCCGCTGGAACCGCTAGCGATTGCGCCGGAAATTACCGAACGATAGGAGTGGAATTGAGCTTCGACTACTGGATCGTCTCAGAGCTCGGGTTTATCGTTCCCAAGTGGGCCAAGAGGATCTTTGGTTTGACGGGAGCCGAGCTGGATCTTCCGATCAGGTCCCCAAAGAAGAGTAGCCTCGACGCCAACGGGCTATTGCGATCTGAGATGTTCGCTTCAATATTTTGGCTGACCTTGTCCTTCGTCTCACTGGGTCTCTCCTTCATTTTCCTTGTGGTTTGTAGAATCATCGTTGGGGAGGGCTTCCTCTGCAGCCCGTGGCTGCTTCTTCCTGTGAGCATGGCAGCGGTCCTGGCCTTCTCCGTCGTGGAGTACATCATTTGCACTCTCAGGGCCCGGATGCTGTCGAATCACATCGATGCAACCCGCAGATCAAAGAGAGAACGGGCTGCCGGCCTCCCTGGGCGAGTAATTCCAAAAGCATATGATTTCTGGCTGGGCTTCGTCGTTGCATGGATCATTCTCATGGTGACCGCCTTCGCCACGATCCATTAAATTCTCAGGATGATTATGGCTGGATGGCGTGTCTGCAATGCCATCAATGGTGTTGCCTGGGGCGCGGGCACGGTACAGACTTCGGCTAGCGCGTACAGCGACAGTGTTGTTGTGCCAGCAAGGTTCGAACCCGCAGTGGTGAATGTTGCGCAGAATGGGGAGCGTTATCCGCTCGGCATGACGTATTCGTCATAAAAAATTTCCATGGCGGGCGAGGCGATCGGGAAGTTCGGCACCGGCCTGACCCTCCTCGGCGGTGTCGGCTCGGCGACCTCTGGCTATCTTGGCGCCAGGGACGGCAGCCACTCAGCTGCTGATTCCGCTGGCGTCGGCACAGCCGAGGGAGTCGGCGACACGGTGATCGGCCTGGGCGCCGCAGCCAATGGCGCACTGATCGGCACGATGGTGGGAGGTCCCGTTGGCGCAGGAGTGGGCGCGGTCGTCGGCCTAGGTATCGCCTACTTCAGCAGCAGTGCCTTCAATGATGCGGTTTCTCGCTGGTTCTAGCCCGCATCACAAGAGATCGTCCGCTTACGGTGACATGCGCGCCGGCTCCACCCTCACTCACCGGCATGCCGGGGAACAGGTGAATGGGTGGGGCCGGAGTTAAGCATGTACGAACCAGAGGGGTGCATACCTGTTGCGCTGATCACAAGGGAGCACATATCGGGTTGATCCCCTGAGTGCTAGAATCGCTTCATGTCCGATATCAGATATTCCTTGAACCGAGAACAACCTCAGCACTTTTTGAAGCTATTTCTCCTGATCGTCGTCATTTTCGCCGCAATCGAAGCCTCGATTATCACCCATTTCCCCCCGGTGGCCTCCTGGGCCGCAGGGGCAGTGATGATCGCGCTTCTGATCGGCACGTGGCTCACCGGATCGGGCTCAACCGTCCTGGAGTCGGCGGGAATCCGTATCCGATGGAGCCCCCTACCTTCCCGCTTGTATTCCTGGGAAGAAATCAGTGCCATTGTGTTGAAAGATTCCGGAACGGGCCTCTTCGGTGCTACACGCAGCCTGGAGCTGCGAACAAAAGCGGGGCGGAGGCACAGGGTGGCCGGTCTCGAGGACAGTCCCCGCCGCAGCGATCCCGAGCTGAAGGCCAAGCTCGAGGAGATTAGGCAGGCGTGGAAGGCCCATGGAGTTGAGCACACCCACTGAGACCGTTGGTCGGACGGCTCTCCATTGGTTGGGCAAAGCCCGCGATGGATCCCAGAAGGAGTTCCCCGTGATCATCACTGCTTCTGCGGTCATGGCGGCGAATGCGGACTGGATCATCCCCCTCTGTGCAGCTGCCGTCGTGATTTTTGCCGCGCGCATGACATCTTTGTGTGCGATACCCAAGCAGCGGCTGACGGTCGTCGTGTCCTGCGGCGTCATGCTTGTGACTGCCGGCGCCCTGGGCATTGTCAAGCATCAGACGGCACTGCATGCGATCACACTCTTCGGCATAGCCATGATTTCGTTTGCCTTTGGCACCCTCGGAGTGGGGGCCGATCTGAGGGAGTTCTATAAGGCGAGGGCCGGGGGAGATCTTAAGCGTCAAATTTCTGCATCAACTTCACGCAGAATGCTGTGGCAGATCATGGCGTCGATCGTCGTGCTTCTAGTCCTCGACTACATCCTGTTTTGATTTCCTTTGGGGTTGCCCACTGCGCTCACTGGATTGAGGCTAAAGATACGTCGCCGAACATTTGCCATCCTGAGATGACTGAAACGTGTCTCATGTGGCTCCGCGTGCCAGATTCTGGAATTGATCTTTATGCGGAATCTCGACGCTTCGTCAGCTTCCGGTCGGCATGCCTCGGCGCCCCGCATGACAAACTCCTCACGCCACGCTGCTAGCCAGTGCTTGTCACCCCCCCCGCAGTCATAACGTGGCCAACTCGGCCTCAACGAGCACGCATCTGTCTCAGGTCTCAGGTGGACTTGGTAGTCCGCATCGGACATACGCTCAGGTGCCCTGAGGTCTCCGACCAGGGCACCTGCACACTCAGGCATCAAGGTACTATGTGGCTCGCTCACCGTTCTCGCCAGGCCCTTGACCGGGCCGTCGTCGAGCGAAGGGTCCTTTGGCCGGCGGCAGCGCCAGAGAACGATCACCGCAGACGGCCGTCCCGTCTGGTGCCGTCAGCGTGCCTCGGCACCCAGTGTGATGACAGCCTGGGCCTCTGGACCCCAGCGTATCCAACGCGGTAAGCCAAAACTCCTTGCGCTATGCCCTAGGAGTTCTTTCTACATCCGGACCGCCGAGGGGCAGATGAACACGTACGCGAGTCCTATCCAGGGCGTCGGAATTTCCTGGCTGGTAGCGATTGCCATGGCGCTGGCTCTAGCTTTCCCGTTCAGCTTCTACTCGATAAGCGCCGCTGACAGGGCAGGGGTCCGACTGAGGCTGCTGGGGGCCTCCCTCGCAGGATTCGCAGTGACCGCCGGGCTCGGACTGCTCAGGGGAAACTCGGTCAGCGGAATCATAGTGCTCTACTGCGATGTGATGGTCACCGGAATCATAGGCGGCCTGCTGATCTCCTCCCTCGCCCGTAAAATCACTCCGGGTGTCCCCGTCGATCAAGAAAAGGCTCAAAAGCTCGGCTACAAGCTCGGCGGACTGCTGATGGCTGTCATCTGCATTCTGCTATTCCTTGAGTACGGGCCGATCTAACTGGGCGTTTCACCCCCAGGGCTGTTGCAAGGTCGGCGTGATCTTGTGAGAGGCCTGGTCAGGTCTGGCGTGTGAGCGGATAGGCCGAAGCTCCGTTGAGGCGGGTGACATCCCAAGCCGCCTGCCAGCAACGGAGCTTCGGTGTTGTGTGAGTCCGCCACGCCTGTCCGCGTGCTGTCCTGTGCTGTCGCCGGTTCAGGGGACGCGGTCGAGCCGTTGGATCCGCGGACAAGGCGGGGTCGGCGCCATCCGCTGCTGGCGGTGGTGCGGGCCGCAGGGTGCGCGGTGGCGGCCGGGGCACGCTCGTAACACGGCGATCGGCCAGCGGCTGTGCCGAGCGCCTCAGCACACCCCGGCCCGCCTGGGCTCCCCCGCCCGCGGCGGGCTCGGGGTACGGCCGGCCGCACACCTGGCCGCGGTCCTCGACCAGGACGACCAGCTCTTGGCCCAGCTGCGCGTACCGGTCGCCGAAGACCGGGCCCTGCGGCTTAAGGGATATCAGGTCTACCGATTCGGCGGCTACGAACTCGGACTGAGAACCGCACCGGCGCCGCTTCGCGAGTTCTTTGCCGCATTGATTGGCTGACGGCGGAACCATCCTGCCTGTCGCACGGGCAATCGCCCAAGGAATGCAGTGCTGCAGAGCGGCTGCGCCACGGCGCAGCTATTCGGTGATATCGAGGCGCTGCGGTATCGGGTTCTCGAAGAGGACGACGTCATAGTGGTGCGACAGCTCATCTCTCGCCAACCGGAAGCTGTTGGCCAGGTCAGATGAGGAATCGTCGTTGTCGTGCAGGACTCAGTTGCCGTGAAAGGTGACACGCTGCTCCAGCCATTCGCAGGCTTGTGCCGTAGTTGTCGCACGGGGCTCGTCGTGCTCCATCAGCCCGGCAGAGCCCGTTTCGGGCCAGCACTGGACAGAACCCGGGGGCTGCGGTTCGCCGGCTTGCTCTCCCGGGCCGCCCCGAAGCCGTGATCCCTGGCCGACCGGCACCAGCGGCTGGATCTGCTGGTGCTCAACGCCGGATCGCCGGACCCGGGCGCCGCACCCTCACCAGCGAGGGCAACGAACTGTGCTTCCAGGTCAACCACCTGGCCCCCTGCTCACCCGTCTCCTGGAGCGTCCGCCGGCGCGTGGCACGAACAGCGGGACCGTGGCCCTGAGTTCCGGTCTGCACCGCAAGCTGGCACTGACCACCTTCGTCACTGCACTCGCCCGCTGGCTCCCCGAGAATCAGACCGCGATCAGCGTAGGCGCCAGCCGGCCCGCACGTGTTGCACGGTGAAGTTGACCCCGGCGCCGGCCGCCGTTTCAGCGGGCGGGGGTGTCCGAGGCCGCCGGGGCCGGGACGGCTGACGCGGCGGTCTCGAAGAGTGCGAGGGCGGTCGTGGCGGCGTTGTCGAGAAGTTCGTCTGCCATGGCTCGGTCGGCGAGGGCACGTGAGATCTGGATGCTGCCGGCCATCATGGCGAAGGCGGTGGTGACGGCGGTGCGGGAGGCGGCGGGGTCGGCCGGGGTCAGTCGGCGGGCGATCTCCTCCATGAGGAGGGTCAGTCCCTGGGTGTATGACTGCCTGACGCCATCGGAGCAGCGGCCGATCTCGTCGAGCAGCGCGGCGGAGACGCATCCGTCGGATTGGCCGTCGCGGTGTTGGGCGGACAGGTAGTACCGGACGAACTCCTCGACTCCGGCGCGGCCGGGAGGCAGGGCGTCGACGATGCGCTGCTGGAGCGCGAGCTGATCGGCGACGGTGTGGGCGACCAGGTCGTCCTTGGAGCTGAAGTGCTTGTAGAAGCCCCCGTTGGTCAGTCCGGCGTCCGCCATGAGTCCGGCGATGCCGGTGCCGTCGATGCCGTCGGCTTTGAACAGCCGGCCGGCCGAGTCGAGGATCCGCTGCCGGGTCTCGTCCTTGTCTCCCTTGGATCGCCTCATGCTCTTCTCCCGCGCCCGGATGTTGCTTGTGTGCCAGGCACCACTCTAATAGATTATGGTCGTAATCTAAACGGTGCCCCGTCGACGCACGGGATCCCGCCGTCGACGACACACCCATGCACATGCACCGCACGTTCCGCCCTCGCTGTCTACAGGAGCCCGCCATGAGCACGTACGCCACCCTCACGACCCAGACCGTCGAAGCCGCCGACGGCGTCGAGTACGCCTACCGCAGCCTGGGCGACGACACCGGCCACCGGCCGACGCTCGTGCTCCTCCAGCACTTCCGCGGCAACCTCGACAACTGGGACCCCGCCCTGCTCGACGCCCTCGCCACCGGACGCCGGGTCATCGCCTTCGACAACCGCGGCGTGGGCGCCACCACCGGCACCACCCCCGACACCGTCGCCGCCATGGCCGAAGACGCCGTCGCCTTCATCACCGCCCTCGGCCTGACCAGCGTGGACCTGCTCGGCTTCTCCCTGGGCAGCTTCGTCGCCCAGGAGGTCGCCCTGATCCGCCCCGACCTGGCCCGGCGCATCGTCCTCGCCTCCTCCGCCCCACAGGGCGCCACCGGCATGCACGGCTGGGCGCCCGAGGTCATCGACGCCGTCGGCCGCGAGACCCCCTCCGCCGAGGACTACGTCAGCGTGTTCTTCACCGCCCCCCACAACGCCGCCGCCGCCGGCCGGGTCTTCGGCACCCGCACCGAGGGCCACGACGCCCCCACCACCTGGGCCACCCGACTCGCCCAGTACGACGCCGTCACCCGCTGGGGCATCCCCAATCACGCCCTCCTGCAGCGCCTGCAGGCCATCACTCAGCCCGTCTTCGTCGCCAACGGCGACAGCGACCCGATGATCCTGCCCCGCTACTCCCACCTCCTCGCCGGACTCCTGCCCGACGCCACCATCAAGATCTACCCCGACGCCGCGCACGGCTTCCTGTTCCAGCACCACGAGGAGTTTGCTGCCGACGTCGCCACGTTCCTCGACCGCTGATCCGGCACGCACACCCCGCCCCGGACGGCCGTCGGCTGGATGTCGTTGCAGGGCAGCAGCGGCCGGCGAGAACGCCACGCGCTGTTCCGTCCGGGCGGGGGCAGGGTTTCGGTGGGCAGCGGCCGAAGCCCGGCGCAGCGGCGTCGCCGAACACATCGGCGCCCTGATCGCGGCCGGGACCGACTGGCGCGTCGCCCACGCCGTCCACGCCTGTCGGCCGACCGCCGACCGTCCCGCCGGACGAATCGTCCTGACCGTCCAGTCCGAGCTCTACGCCGGCGCGGTGTCGACCCGATCGACCCCGGCAAGATCAGCTGACCCGGGCGGCGAACCTGCCATGAGGCCGCAGGCCTGGGCACTCGCCGGCTCGGTCCACCCGCACAGGTGCGCGGTCAGGCTCGGCGAGCTGATACCGGACAGCCCCACGGGCGCGATCCCCAACAGGTCCACAGCGCACCGCAGCCGGTTCCGAGTGCCTGGTGCGATCCCGGCGATGTACTCGTTCCAGAACCTCGGGATGTCGATCGACTGTACGATCGTGGCCCGCGCCAGCTCGCGGCCGACCATCACCGGATCACCTCCGTGGTGTCCAGGCCGTCCAGCTCGCGGGTCACCTGTCTCACGGGGCGTCATGTGTATACCGTCGAGGTGTCCAAGGGGCATCGGCAGGGCGCCCCGGACCGATCTCACCCACCGGCGCAGCACGCAGGCCCTTCGGCCCCCGCACCTCCTGCGGCACCTGCTCGCAGGAGCTCGCTGGAAGGCCGACCGGAGTGCCGGTGCTTGGGCACAATTCATGCGACGTTCCAGCGGTATCCCCCCATGAGCCTTGTCGTGTCCCCTAGGTTTCCTTGCGATCCGCTGTACCTGTCCGGACAAGTCAGTCCGGGGTGCATCCGTCATCGAAGGGAAGTAATCGGCTCATGCCCATGCGATCATGGCGTTCTTCGGCCGCCCGACGTGCGATACCGGCCGCATTGCTGTGCACAGCCCTCGGGGTCACCGGCCTCGGCCCGCTGGGGGCCGTCCCCGCCGCCGCCACCGGGATCTCCGTTGCCACCGGGGCCGTCCTGGGCAGCAATCTGGTCACCGACGGCGGCGCGGAGCAGGCCACCGGCGACCCGACCGGGTACACCCAGGTCCCGATCCCGGGCTGGACCGTCACCGGCAGCCTCACCGCCGTCCCGTACACCGCCGGGGGCGGCTTCCCGACCGCGAGCAGCCCCGGCTCGCCGACCCGGGGCAGCTACTTCTTCGCCGGCGGCAACGGCAGCGGCACCGCCACCGCCACCCAGACCGAGGACGTCTCCGCGCTGGCCGCCCGGATCGACACCGGGACCATCGGCTACAACCTGTCCGGCTGGCTCGGGGGCTACAGCACCCAGGGCGACGCCGCCCAGGTCACCGCCACCTTCCTGAACTCCGCCGGAGCCGCGCTCGGCAGCAGCACCATCGGCCCGGTCACCGCCTCCGACCGCGGCGAGACCACCGAGTTCCTCCAGCGCGCCGCCACCGGCAACCTGCCCGTGGGCACCCGCAGTGTGCAGATCGTGCTCAGCGCCGTCGACTCCTACGGCTACAACGACGGCTACGCCGACGACCTGTCGCTGGTCCTGAGCCAAAGCAGCACCAGCGGCAACCTGCTGGCCAACCCCGGCGCGGAGGCGGGCGAGGGCTCGGGCACGGGGTACGACCAGACCACCATCCCGGGCTGGCAGGAGTACGGGATGGTCACCGCCGTCAAGTACGCCGCCGGCGGCGGCTTCCCGACCGCCTCCTCCCCCGGCTCGCCGAACCGGGGTGCCAACTTCTTCTCCGGTGGCGCCGAGGGCAACTCCTCGCTCACCCAGTCGGTGAACGTCTCCGCCGCCGCCTCCGCCATCGACACCGGCACGGTCACCGCGAACCTGTCCGGCTGGCTCGGCGGCTACGCGACCCAGGGCGACAGCGCGCAGGTCACCGCCACCTTCCTGAACGCCGCCGGGGCCTCGCTCGGCACCGGCTCGATCGGCCCGGTCTCGGCCACCGACCGCGGGCTGGCGACCGGCATGCTGCAGCGGTCCAGCACCGTGGCGGTGCCCGTCGGCACCCGCAGCATCAGCGTGGTGGTCCAGTTCACCGTGTCCACCGGCCCCTACGACGACGGCTACGCCGACGACCTGGCGCTGACCCTGTCCACCCCGCTGCCCGCCGCCCCCGCGCCGGTGCCGCCGGTGTCGACCGTGCCGGTGCTGGACCACGTCTTCTTCGTGATGATGGAGAACGAGGACAACTCCCAGATCATCGGCAACACCAGCCAGGCCCCCTACCTCAACAGCCTGGCCACGAAGTACGCCGTCTCCGGCAACGAGATCGCCCTCGCCCATCCGAGCGACCCCAACTACGTCGGCTTCTTCAGCGGCAGCACCTGGGGCTACGACGAGGACTCGACCAGTACCGCGCTGAACGTGAACAATCTCGCAGACGAGATCGAGGCGGCCGGCAAGACCTGGAAGTTCTACAACCAGACCATGCCCAGCCCCTGCTACACCTCCAGCAGCGGCGAGTACGAGGCCGACGACACGCCCTTCACCTGGTTCAGCGACATCGCCGGCAACACCGCCCGCTGCGACGCCCACATCCTGCCGCTGACCAGCATGGCCGGTGACCTCTCCAGCACCGCGACCACTCCCGACTTCGCCTGGCTGTCGGCCGACGACTGCTACGACATGGAGGGCTGCGGCATCACCTCCGGGGACACCTGGCTCAGCCAGACCCTGCCGACCATCCTCAACTCGCCCTCCTGGCAGACCCAGAAGGACGTCATCATCATCACCTGGGACGAGGACGACAAGGCCAACGACCAGACCCCCGAGCAGCACATCCCCACCCTGGTCATCGGCTCGCCGAACGCCCCGGTGAAGACCGGCGGCTTCACCTCGCAGAACCGCTACACCGGTTACAGCCTCACCCGTACCGTCGAGGGCGCGCTCGGCCTGCCGCCGATGACCCTGAACGACGCGTACGCAGCCCCGCTCAACGACTTCTTCACCCACGCGGGCTGAAACCCACGCGGGCTGGAACAAGACGGGTTGCCCGCCCCGGAGACGGGTTGCCCGCCCCGGCCGCGGGGAGCCGGTGCGGCCGCCGACCGGGCGGACCGCACCGGCCGCCGTCAGGGCCGCGACGGGCCGGCCACCGGCGTGCTGGTCTGCGGCTGCGAGGGCGAGACCACCGACCGGCCGCGAGCGGACACCGGCCCGTGCCGAGGCGCAGCCGGATGCGCCTGCGGCAGCTGAGGCCCGGTCCGCCGGGACCGGCGCGGCCTGTGCCGTCCGCCCGGCTGCTACCTGCGGCAGGTAGGGTCGCGCCGCCAGCAGGCGACACGGTTGGCAGAGAAGGAGTCCGGTGGACAGCAAGGAGCAGACTGAACGGCGCCCGGTCGCTCTGGGGGCCGTCCTGCGCGAGTGGGGCCGGATCGGCTGCACCGGCTTCGGTGGCCCACCGGCCCACATCGCCCTGCTGCGCAAGCTCTGCGTCGAGCAGCGCGGCTGGATCACCGAGGGCGATTTCGAGGACGGCATCGCGGCGACGAATCTGCTGCCGGGCCCCGCCTCCACGCAGCTGGCGATCTTCACGGCCTGGCGTCTGCGGGGCGTTCCCGGGGCGCTGGTCGGCGGGATCGCGTTCATCGTGCCCGGCCTGGCGATGATCCTCGCCCTGGCGGCCCTGTTCCTCGCGGATAGCCCGCCGCTGTGGGTCAAGGGTGCCGCTGCCGGAGCCGGGGCGGCCGTCGCGGCCGTCGCCGTCCAGGCCGCCGCCTCGCTGGCCCCCGCGAGCTGGAAGCGGGCCGGGGCCCTGCGGGCCGCCCGGGCCCGCTGGGCGGCCTACGCCCTCGCGGGCGCCCTCGCCGCCATGCTGATCGGCCCGTGGATGGTCCTGGTGCTGCTCGCCGCCGGTGCCGCCGAGGTCGCCGTCCGCACCCGCCGCACCCAGCCGCACCAGGGGCGGCGGACGGCCTGGCCGCTGCCGCTGGCCGCCGCAGCCCCCGCGGCAGGCGGACTGCTCGCCGTGGCCTGGGTCGCCTTCAAGGTCGGCGCACTGTCCTACGGCGGCGGGTTCGTGATCATCCCGCTGATGCAGGCCAACGCTGTCCACACCTACCACTGGATGACCGACAGCCAATTCCTCAATGCCGTCGCGCTCGGCCAGATCACCCCCGGACCCGTCGTCCAGACCGTCGCCGTCGTCGGTTACGCCGCCGCCGGAGTCCCCGGCGGACTCCTGGCCGCTGCCGTCGCCTTCACCCCCTCCTTCCTGTTCGTCATCCTCGGCGCACCCCGCTTCGACCGCCTACGGGCCGACGCCCGCGTACAGGCGTTCCTCACCGGAGCCGGCCCCGCCGTGATCGGCGCCATCACCGGCTCCGCGGTCCCCCTCGCCCTCGCCCTGCAGCACCCCTGGCAGGACGGCGTCCTGGCCGCGGCGGCGGTATGGCTGCTCGCCGCGCGCCGGGGCGTGGTCGGCACCCTGCTGGGAGCCGCAGCCCTCGGCGTCGGCGCGGCCCTCATCGGCTGGCCCGTCTCCTGAGCCGAGGAGTCGGACCGGTTGCCGCCCTCCAGCACGCCGACCTCGTCCGCCGGCGCGAGGGCCTCCGTCTCGGGCTGGCGGAACATCCCGGCGACGAAGGGGTAGCGGCAGCGGAACGGTCGGTGAACAAGCGCGACAGGCTCTCCCGCAAGGGGGCGGGGTGGGGCAGGATCCGGGCCGATCCCTCCCTCTGCCTCTCCCATCGAAGGGCTCCCCATGTCTCGTCGTCGTATCGCGACGGCAACGGCGGTCGGCGTGGTCGCGCTGGCCTCCGTCGCGGCCGCCACCTCCACGGCGCTCGGCGCGTCCCTGCCGCAGCACCGAGGACACGGCCGCAGCACCCTGAGCTACACCGTCGGCACCCCGGTGGTCGACAAGATCAGCGGTGGCCCGTGGACCCTGTCCCAGGGCGACGCCTCGGTCGGCGGATCCACCATCACCGTGGACGGGGTCACCTACCCCAACGCGGCGGTCAACCCCTCCGGCACCGGCGCCGTCCCCGCGCAGAGCGGCACCACCGGCACGCCCAGCCCGCTCACCGGCTACTGCTCGGTCAGCAACGGCACCGGGCCGGCCACCGGCACCGTGCTGCGCCAGCCGAAGAACACCTCGCTGGCCATGCAGCCGTACTACTTCCCGTTCGTGACCAGCAGCGACAACGGGAAGGTGCTCACCGGCTACTTCGACTACCGGCCGAAGGACACCGACGAGGCGGTCGTCTCGGCGACCTCCACCGACCACGGCAAGACCTGGAAGTACACCGGCGAGGCGCTGGAGCAGAACCCCGGCCTGTGCGCCGACGGCAACACCGACGACGACGGCCAGGGCCACGCCTTCGTGATGACCGTGCCCGGTTTCGGCGGTAGCGGCCAGGCCCACAGCGGCCGCCCGGCCCAGGTGCTCTACACGCTGAGCCGCCCGCTCGGCGACGCGCTCGGCGTCAACCTGATCGTCCACAAGCTCACCCCGAAGAACGGTGACCCGCTGGCCGGGCTGCCCGCCGGCGAGCCGGTCGGCGAGGGCGGCAGCACCACCGCCACCGCTGCCGTGTCCGTCCCGGCCGGTCCCACCGGCGCCGGGGTGACCGTCGACGTCGGTTCGACCGACAACTTCGAGCAGCCGGGCCACTTCACCGTGGACGGCCACGTGGTGGACTGCAACGACGCCACCGCCACCGCCACTGCCTTCACCGGCTGCACCACCCGCGACGCCGCCGGGGTGACCATCGCCGCCGGTGACGCGGTCACCGCCGACCCGGTGATCCCGGCGACCGCCGACCAGACCTCGGGCCTGATCGCCCCGGACGGCATCATCAGCACCCTGGCGCACTACCCGGGCGCCCCCCAGGGCAGTGTCGCGGTGCTCTACACCGAGAAGATCGTCGACTACTACATCCCGACCACCACCACCGCCGCGGTGACCCTGCCCGCCGCGACCGTGCCGGTGGCCTCCACCGCGGCGCTGCCGCTCAGCAACGGCTCGATCACGGTCAGCCTCGGCACCGTGGCCGGCATCGTGCAGACCACCTGCACCGGTGAGACCGCCACCAGCCTCACCGGCTGCACCGGCGGCGCCGGCGCCGTGGCCAAGGGCAGCGATGTCGGTGCCCCGGGCGCGGCGACCGTGCCCTACTCCACCCTGGCGCTGACCGGCGAGGGCAAGAACAAGCCCAAGTCGCTGTTCGGCAACAACGAGGACTACTCCGTGGTCCGCGCCGCCTACACCTACGACGGCCTGCACTTCACCGACCTCGGCCAGGTCTCCGGCCTGAACGACCCGACCAGCGGCAGCAGCACCGAGCTGCGCTGGGTCGGCTCGCGCGGCACCGTCATCCGGAATCCCGACGGCAGCTACGGCCTGTTCCTGTCCGGCGCCTACGCCGCCGACGGCGACAGCGACGCCTTCAACCAGATCTTCTACTCCTCCTCCCGGGACGGGGTGGACTGGAGCGCACCGCAGAAGCTGCTCGGCACCGACTACACCTTCTCCGCGCTCGCCCAGCAGGCCGCCGACGGCGGCGCGCTCGGCGTCAGCGGCTACTACTCGGGCCGCGTCTACGACCCGACCGTGGTGCCCAACGGCAACGGCACGCTGACCCTGCTCTTCGCGGGATACGGCACCCCGAAGCCGCTGCCGGTGACCGGCTCCACCATCGGCACCGACCCGGCCGCGCTGTACACCGTCCCGGCGGCCTCCGCCGCGGACTACCGCACCATCCTCAGCGTCACGCTGCACCCGCACTGGAGCAGGTGACCCCGTGGCGGCACCCGGGCCTGACCGGCCCGGGTGCCGCCCACGCGTCAGCGCACGGCTGCCGGGTCCTGCTGCGTGAGGTGCTCCGCATCGGGGGCGCTCGGGCGCTGGACGTCGTTGCGGGTGACGACCGCGTAGGCCACCAGGGCCACGATCAGCACGGATGCCACCGCAGCCACGGTTCCGTCACCGAAGTCGAGTCCGCCGATGTTCTTCGGCTTGCCGAGGTAGTCGGCGAAGGAGGCACCGAGCGGCCGGGTGACCACGTAGGCGAACCAGAACGCCAGGATCGCGTTCATCCGGAACTTCCACCAGGCGATCAGCGGCACCGCGATCAGCACCGTGAACGCGATCCCGGCGTCCCGGAAACCCAGGTTCAGCGTGGTGGCACTGAAGTCGCCCAACGCGGTGCCCAGCGCGAATGTCGCCAGCACTGTGCACCAGTAGTAGACCTCGCGGCGGCGGGTGGTGATGCTGTGGATCGACAGAGTCCCCTCGCTGCGGTACCAGGTGACCAGCACGGCGGCCAGCAGCACGGCGTACAGCGTCACCGTCCCGGTGTAGGGGATGCCCAGGGCGATGTGCACACCGTCGGCGGCCATGGTGCCGAAGACCGCCACCGACACCGCGGCCAGCCAGTACACGGCCGCGTGATAGCGGCGCACGTGGAACTGGAGCCACAGCGCGAGGCAGAACCCGCCCACGCCCACGATCCCGGCCACGGCGGGGTTGCCGTTCGCCAGGAAGTCCGAGGTTGCCTCGCCCATCCCGGTGGTCAGGATCTTGACCACCCAGAACAGTGCGGTGATCTCGGGCACCTTCGCCGCCAGCGGCTCCCGACCGGATCCTGCCGCCTTCGCGGTACCTCGCATGGACTTCCCTCTCGCCTCGTTCGTGCGTCGTACCCGGAGCCGTCGGCGGTCCGGGGTTGGCTGGATGGTCATTTCGAGGAACCGGACACGACTCCCGGCCGTGACGGACCCCGGCAGCAGCGCAGAGGCATCGCTCAGCGCCCGTCCGGCGGGAGCGGGCGGACCAGGCCGAGGTCGTAGGCGAGGATCACGGCCTGGATGCGGTCACGGGCCCCGATCTTCGCCAGCACCCGGCCGACATGAGTCTTGACCGTGCTCTCCGAGAGCACCAGGCGCTCGGCGATCTCGGCGTTGCTCCAGCCCTGACCGATGGCGTGCAGGATCTCGTACTCCCGCTCGGTCAGCGCCCGCAGTCGGGGGTGGGTCTGCGGATCCGACGGCCGCGGCGCGCCGGGGAGGCGGTCGGCGTAGGCGTCGAGGAGCCTGCGGGTGAGGCCGGGAGCGATCACGGCATCCCCTGCGGCCACGGCCCGGATGCCCGCCAGCAGTTCCTCCGGCAGAGCGTCCTTGAGCAGGAACCCGCTGGCCCCGGCACGCAGCGCCGCGTACGCGTAGTCATCCACGTCAAAGGTGGTCAGCACCAGGACCCGGGACCGGCCGCCGGAGGCGACGATCCGGCGGGTGGCCTCGATACCGTCCATCCCGGGCATCCGCACGTCCATCAGCACCACGTCCGGACGCAGGGCCGCGGTCTGGCGTACAGCTTCGGCGCCGTTCCATGCCTCGCCGAGCACCTGCGTACCCGCGGCGCTCTCCAACAGCATGCGGAACCCGAAGCGCTGCAACGGCTGGTCGTCCACGATGAGCACGGTGGTCATGACGCCGCTACGGCCATCTGCGCCGGGTTGAGCACGGCCTCCACCACCCAGCCACCGCCCGGGCGACCGGCGGCGGTCACCCACCCGTCGTACAGGGCGGCCCGCTCCCGCATCCCGGCGATGCCCTGCCCCTCGTTGTTCCGGGGCTCCGTTCCGACACGGCCGGTCGTGTCGTCGGGGCGGCCGCTGTCCTCAACCCGGATCCTGACCTGCGGGGCTTCCCCGGTTCCCGCCACGGCGACGGTCAACTGCGCCCTGGTGTCGGTACCCGCGTGCTTGAGGGAGTTGGTGAGCGCCTCCTGTGCGATCCGGTACACCGTCAGCTGATGGCTCCGATCGAGCGCGTCCAGGTCGCCGACGGTCCGGTAGGTGACCGTCGGTCCGGCGGCGCGGACCCGCGCGCACAGCGCGTCCAGGTCGGCGACCCCGGGCTGCGGGCTCAGTTCCGGGCCCTGGGGTGAGAGCTCCCCGATCCGGGACGGCTCCTCGCGTAGCACGCCCAGCATCCGGCGCAACTCGTCAAGGGCCTGCCGACCCGTCCCGGCGATCAATCGCAGCGCCTCCTGGCCGCGCTGCGGCGAGGCGGCGGCGGCATAGCTGCCTCCGTCGGCGAGCCCGATGATCACGGCCAGGTTGTGGCCGATGATGTCGTGCATCTCGCGGGCGACCCGGGTGCGCTCGGCAGCTGCGGCCAAGCGGCTGCGCTGGTCGCGCTCGACCTCCAGCCGGGCGGCGCGCTCGCGCAGCGCGCCCAGGTAGGCCGTGCCGATCCGCACGGCCAGGCCCAGCGCGGCGGCGGCCGTGGCCGCGCTGCACAGGAAGAACAGCGCGACCAGCGGCGAGACCACCACCGACACCTGTACGACCGCGGGCACCAGCGCCGCCGCGGTGGCCGCGCCGACCCAGGGGAGTCGGCGAAGCGGGCCGTTCCGAACCACGCTGTACAGGGCCAGGAAGAGGGTGACATCGGTGTGCAGCCACACGTCCGCGCTCCACTGCGCGGTGAAGACGGCGGCCACCACGGCGAAGACCGGGACCGGGTAGCGCCGCCGCCACAGCAGTGGCAGCGCCAGTCCGAGTTGCACGGAGACGGCCAGGCCCAGCGGCAGCGCGTTGACCCGGTCGCCGCTCGGCTGGTGGTCGCCGTGCTGCAGCAGGTCCGGCAGGCCGAAGACCAGCAGCACGGCGACCACCAGGAAGGCGTCCGCCAGCCAGGGCCGCAGCCGGTCGCTCCGCTGGAGGCGTCGGCACAACCGGAGCAGACGGGCCACCAGGGGATGGCTCCAGATCGCCTCCTCGGCGCTCAAGCCCGTCATCACAGTCACCCGCCCGTCGTCGTCCATACGCCCATCGTCTCAGCCCGCCGTGCAGGACCCCGGGCCCCGTGCCCGTCGCTCAGGCGTCGCTGCGCTTGAGCCGGTAAGCCGCGCCCGCCAGCGCCAAGGCGGTCCAGCCCGCGAGCACCAGCAACCCGGCGGTGGCGGAAAGCGTGTGCACATCCTGGTGCAGCGCGTACATCGAGTCGCCCGCGTGGTCCGGCAGGAACTGGCTGACGTTGTTCTGCCAGCTCGTCGGCAGCAGTTCCATCAGCCCGGGGACCAGCAGCAGGGTGCCCAGCAGCACGGCGATTCCACCCGCGACCGAGCGCAGCAGCGAGCCCAGGGCGACGCCGCAGATGCCGATCAGCGCCAGATACGCCCCCGCCATGATCAGCGCCCGCACCACCCCGGCGTCACCGAAGCCGAGCGCGGCCCTGGTCCCGGAGAGGATGCCGGTACCGATGCCGAAGGCCGTGAACGCGGCGACGACGCCCAGCAGGAACGCGACCACGCCGAAGATCAGCGCCTTGGACCAGAGCACCGGCAGCCGGCGCGGCACGGCCGCCAGCGTCGAGCGGATCATCCCGGTCGAGTACTCGCCGGCGGTGACCAGGACGCCGAGCACGCCCACGGCGAGTTGCCCGAAGTTCAACCCGAACAGCGAAAGGCCGACCGCGTTCGCGCCCAGCACCTCCGGATCGTGCACATGGCCGGCGTTCATCATCACCGTGTAGCGCCAGTCCCGGATCAGACCGAATGCGAGGATGAAGACCAGGGCCACACCGAGCGTGATCCAACTGGACCGCAGCGACCAGAACTTGGCCCACTCCGCCCGTACCACCCGGGTGGTGGTGACCTTGTAGGCCGGGCGCTCGGCGCGAGCCGGGGCCTCAGGAACCGTGGTGGTGCTCATGCTGCGCTCCCTGCGAGCTCGGCGGTCGGGACGGTGGTGCTGCCGTGGTACTCCACGTCGTCGCGGGTGAGCTCCATGAAGGCCTGCTCGAGCGAGACGCCCTTGGTGCTGAGCTCGAACAGGGCGATGCTGTGCTCTGCCGCCTTCAGTCCGATCGTGCGCGCGGCCAGGCCGGTGACCTCCAGTTCCTCGGAGCCGGACCGGCCGGTGATCTCCACACCGGGACCGGCCAGCAGCTCACGCAGCCGGGCCGGGTCGGAGCTGGCGACCTTGACGGTGTCACCGCCGGACTGCCGGATCAGGTCCTTGACGGTGGTGTCGGCCAGCAGCCGTCCCCGGCCGACGACGATCAGGTGGTCGGCGGTCAGCGCCATCTCGCTCATCAGGTGCGAGGACACGAAGACCGTGCGGCCCTCGGCCGCCAGACCGGTCAGCAGGTTGCGGATCCACAGCACGCCCTCCGGATCCAGCCCGTTGACCGGCTCGTCCAGCATGACCGTGGCCGGGTCACCCAGCAGCGCGGCCGCGATACCCAGCCGCTGGCCCATGCCGAGCGAGAACGCTCCGGCCCGGCGGCGCGCCACCGACTGCAGGCCGGTCAGCTCGATGACCTCCTCCACCCGGCGGCGAGGGATGCCGTGGGTCAGCGCGAGTGAGTTGAGGTGGTTGAACGCCGAGCGCCCGGGGTGGATCGACTTGGCCTCCAGCAGTGCGCCGACCTCCTGCAACGGAGCGGTGTGCGCCGCGTAGCGGCGGCCGTTGACGGTGACCGATCCGCTGCTCGGCGCGTCCAGGCCGACGATCATCCGCATCGTGGTGGACTTTCCCGCGCCGTTCGGCCCCAGGAACCCGGTCACCGTACCCGGCTTGACCGTGAAGTCCAGCCGGTCCACCGCCGTCTTCTCGCCGTACCGCTTGGTCAGCTGCTGCGCCACGATCATTCGGATGTCGTCCCTCGGTCCCGGCCGTCGGAGCGTCCCGGCGGCGTCGTCCCCACGCTAGAAGCGCCGCACCCGGCGAGCCGTAGTACCGAGGGCCGATCTTGGTCGCCGGAGTGGTACTCCGGTACTACCCGGGAGCGGGGCGGAACGCTCAGGGGGCAGGGAGGGCGGTTCGCCGGGCCGGGCGGCAGGGGATTGCGGCGGCGTGCCTTCGGCCCCTGCCCGCATGGGAGCCGGGGGTGACGGGTCATCACTTCGGGGTATAGTTTCTGTGCGTACTATCCCTGTCGGGTGGGCATGGTCAGCGCGGGGGCCGTCACACGGTCCCCGCGGTTCGCGTGTGCGGGCCGCGAGAACGTACCAGGCCAGCGCAGAGGAGCCCTTCATGACCGGTCAGATGCCCGACACCGCGCAGCAGCCGGTGCAGTTCCCGATCACCGAATCGTTCACCGGCGCAGCCCCCGAGAATCCGCACTGGCGGCTCCTGGGTACCGCGCGGCTGAGCGAGGGCGCCCTGGAGCTGACGCCGGACACCCAGTCGAAGGCGGGCACGGCCTTCCTCGACCAGCCGTTCTCCTCCTCGCTGGGGGTGAGCATCGACTTCGACTACTCCTGCGAGGGCGGCAGCGGCCAGGGCCTCGGCGACGGGTTCAGCCTCTACCTGATCGACGGGAGCCGCACGACCGAGCCCGGGGCCCGCGGCGGCGCACTGGGCTACTCCTACATCAAGGACGGCTCGGTCAACCTCCCTGGTGTCAGCGCCGGCTACGTCGGCGTCGGCTTCGACAACTTCGGGAACTTCGCCGCGCCCTCCAGTGGCCCCGGCGGTCCCGGTCGACGCCAGGACACCCTTGGCGTTCGTGGCTCCGGCGACTTGCTCACCGGCTTCGCCTGGCTGGCCGGCGCGGAGGTGCCCGGCGGCTTCCGGGCCGGATGGCAGGCGGGCGCGCACCTGCAGGTGACCATCATCGGCGGGCGCCTGACCGTGCGGTGCTCCAGCACCTCGGACCCCGACGGCACCGTGCTGATCCAGGACCTCGACCTCGCCGCCGGCCCCGGCCAGACGCAGATGCCGGCGACGTTCAAGCTCGGGTTCGCGGCCGGAACCGGCGGGGCCACCGCCGCCCACCGCATCCGCAACCTGAACGTCGCCCTGCCCGTCCTCATGCCGCTGGAGATGACCGGCCCGCTGACCGCCAAGGCCGGCCACCGGATCTCGTACACCATCGGCGTCCAGAACCAGGGGCCCAACGACGCCCCCGACGCCGTCGTGCGCGGCGAGGTGCCTGCCCAACTGGTCGATACGGAGGTGACCTGCCGCGGGGAGAACGGCGCGGTGTGCGGCGCCGGATCCACCGACGGCGGCCTCGAACAGCCGGTCAGCCTGCCCAGGGGCAGCAAGGCGGTGATCACTCTGAGGGGCACCGTCGACCCCCACTACGAAGGCACCCTCACCACCACCAGCCGCATCACCTCGGCCACCCGGGCCAACACCGCCGCCCAGCAGTCCGGACAGGTCACCACCACCGCCGAACTGCCCCTGATCACCGTCGGCCAGAAGATCGCCGGCCAGTGGGACCAGACCTGGCCCGAGGACGCCAAGGGCTGGCTCGTCAGCTACAACCTCACGCTGGCGGCCAACGAGCACCGTGTGACGGCCTGGGAGATCTCCTTCGACGTCCCCGAGCGCACCCGCATCAACCCCCAGCAGACCCAGTGGTACCGGGTCATCAAGGACGGCCTGGAGGGAATCGTCGTCATCGGCTCCCCCGGCGGGGGCTCCCACACCATCGACCCCGGCACCCCGCTGCCCGTCGACGTCCAGCTCCTCTACCCCTCCCAGTCCGCCGCCGGCAACGGTGAGCTCCGCGGCCTGTACGCCGTCGAGGTCGCCAACCCCTGACGCCGCACAGGCGGCACCCGGACCGGATGGGTCCCGCGCATCGCTTCAGCCGCGGGACCGATCCGGCGGAGGCCCCAGTGCACGTGCAGGAGGGCGATGCGGTGCACCGGGCTGTGGCTGTCTCCCGGCTCGGCGCACCGCCGTGCGGTGTCAGTGGGACGGTGTGGCGTGGATCTCGGCGGTGTAGCCGCCGGGGAACTGGAGGATGGCGCTGTCCAGGGTCTTGGAGGTGTAGGGGCCCCAGAGCACCTTCGCTCCGGCGGTCTGGGCCTTGGCGATGGTGGCGTCGAGGTCGGTGACCGAGTAGCCGGTGGTCTCGCGGCCGAAGGGGTAGGGCAGGTGGCCGTCGGTGACGGTGACCACCGTGTCGCCGAAGGGTGAGCTGATGGTGATCCGGCGGTACTGGGTGCCGGGCAGGCCGATTTGCGCGCCGTCGGCGTGCCGGTTGTCGGAGGTGGTGCGGCCGTCGGTGAACCGGAGGTAGGTGTGCAGGAAGGCGTGGACCGCGTCCGGTGAGAGGTAGATGCGGTTCTGCGGGACGCTGGCCAGCGGGGCGTAGGACGGTGGGGTGTTGTGGACGTACAGCTGGGCGTCGATGCCGCCGGGGAACTGGATCACCGCGTCCTTGCCGATGGGGTCGTCGAAGGGGGAGACCACCAGGTCCGCGCCGTCGGCCTCGGCGGCGCGGACGCCCTGGTCGAGGTCGGTGACCAGCCAGCCGGTCCGTTCGGCGCCGAACGGGTAGGGGGCGGGGGTCTGGTAGTCGAAGACCGACAGGGTGCCGACCGGGGAGAGCACCAGCTCCGAGACGGTGCTGCTGGGTGTCGGGGTGACGTCGGTGACCACCTGCTTGGTGTTGGTGCCGCCGAAGGTCGCCTCCCAGCTGGTGACGAAGGCGTTGACTGATCCCGGGGTCACGTAGACGTGGGTGGAGTCGTACTGCGTGCCGACCGCCAGCCGCGCACGGGCGGCCGGGGTCTGTGCCGAGGACGCTGTCGGGACTGCGAGCACGGCGACGGCGGCAACCGGGATGATCAGGTTGAGGAGGAGCGTGCGCTTCATAGGGTGCGCGGCGCGGCTGCCCGGCGGTAGAACGCGGGACCCGCACCACTCCCTCCTTCCGGAGAAAGGGTGGACTGGAGCTTGCACCGTAGGGTCGGCGGGGTGAGGGCGGTCGCCCCTCAGTGCACACGGCGTGTGCGCCGAGTGCCCAGCAGCGGGCCGAGAGGACCAGGCCGTGCCGGCGGGGCCGGCCGTTTCTTCTGGGAAGGCATCGGGCATCGAGGACCCCGCGGCACGCTGCCCGTCGCCCTGGTGGCCGGTCAGCCCGTAGGCGCACGTGCGGGGAGCGGGCCACGCACCTGCGTGGCCCGCTCCCTGCGGCGCCGCCGCGCTCAGGGCAGTTTGGCCGCCAGCAGGTCGACGGTGCGGATGTCGGGGGCGACCGCGAGCATGGTGGGGGCGATCTCCATCAGCGCTGCGGCGATCTTGCCGTTGAGGTGTGCGGTGCGACCCTCCTCGTCCTCGAAGGTGTCGAAGATCCCGAACACGGTGGGGCTCTCCTTGAAGGCGAACCAGGTCAGGGTGAGGTCCTCCGCTCGGGCCAGCTCCAGTGCTCCCCGCAGCAGGGCCTCCACCTGGTCGGCGAACTCGGGCTTGGCCTCGATGCGGGCCAGCAGACCGATCTTCGACATTTCGCGCTCCATCCTCGGTTCGTGGTTACCGGCGTCCTGCCGGTAACCACGAACCTACGGCCAGGCCCGCGCCCCGGAGCAGTGGCGCACCCGGCACATCCGATACCGTTCCCGCCATGCGGATAGCTGTGCTCGTTCTTGACGGGGTCTTCGACTCGGGGCTGGCCTCGGTCCTGGACGTCCTGCAGTGGGCCAACGAGCTGCGGGAGCAGGTGCCCCAGCCGCCGCCCGCCTGGCAGGTCACCATGGTCGGCTTCAGCAGCACCGTGCGCACCGGCGCGGGTCACGCGGTCGAAGCCGCTCCGGTCGACCGGGCCGCGCAGTGCGATCTGCTGCTGGTGCCTGCAGTGGCCGAGCGGCGCCCCGAGGCGCTGGTGGGCTACGTGTCCGGGCCCGCTGCGGCCCCCGCGCGGGAACTGCTCGTCGACGCCCGGGCCAAGGGCACACAGGTCGCCTCCGCCTGTGCGGGAACGTTCCTGTTCGCCGAAGCGGGAATCCTGAACGGTCTGCGGGCCACCACCACCTGGTGGCTCTCCCCGCTGTTCCGGAGCCGCTATCCGCAGGTGGCACTCGATCAGAGCCGGATGGTCACCAGCTGCGAGGGTGTCACCACCGCCGGAGCGGCCTTCGGCCACGTCGACCTGGCGCTGAGCATCGTGCGCCGCCGCAGCCCCGCCCTGAGCGATCTGGTCGGCAATTACCTGGTGATCGACGAACGCCCCTCCCAGGCCGCCCACACCATGACCGGTACCCTGGCGGCCAGCGATCCGACCGTCGCCGCGTTCGAGCGCTGGGCGCGCGAGCACCTGCACGAGCCGCTCAGTGTCAAGGACGCCGCCGGGGCCCTCGGCATCAGCGAACGCACCCTGCAGCGCACCACCCGGGCTGTCCTGGGCACCTCGCCGGTCCGCTTCGTTCAGGACCTGCGCATCGAGCAGGCCACCCACCTGCTGCGCAGTACCAACCACTCGATCGAGGCCATCTCCCGACGCGTCGGCTACGAGAACGCCAACACCCTGCGCATTCTGCTGCGCGAACGCACCGGTACCACCGCCGGACACCACCGCCGCGGCGGGGACAGCGCCTCCGGGGCCGGCAGCACCGGACGCACCACCGGTGTCGCAGGCTGACGCGCAGCCCGACCTGTCAGGAGTCCAGCAGTCCTGGCACGAAGATGTCCTGGCTGGTCAGGAGATGCTTCGAGAGTCCCTGCTCGTGGTGGTAGCGCAGGAAGGTGTCGACCGCCTTGCGGTTCGCCGCCAGGCCGTAGGGCCACCAGTCCTCTCCGAGCAGGTTGCGGTTCTCGGCGAAGAGTTCACTGAACCAGGGGGTCATGACGGCCATGTGCTGCTTCGCGGCACCCGCGCGGTACTTCTGCGCAGTGACGTCCTTGGCCTGCGCGAAGGCCCGATAGATCGCCTGGACCAGGCCGGGGCGCTGCGCGAGTTCCTTGCGGATCGCGACCAGGTGCATCATCGGGAAGATGCCGGTACGTCGGTAGTACGCGCGCTCCACCGGCTCGTAGTCGGGGAACAGGCGCGTGATCCTCCGGGAGCCGTCGAGGAACGCCCGGGGGACGTCAACCGACAGGAGTGCATCGATTGCGCCGGCTTCGAGCATGGCCCCCAGGGTCTGGCCGTCGGCCGCGTGGCGGATGTCCACGCCTGCGGGCACGGGCTGGGGGATCCAGTCGAAGGAGGGGATCGGGTGGTCGGTACCGCCGATGACCCAGCGGCACTGGTCCGGGCTGACGCCGTAGTCCTCGGCGAGGATGCCCTTCATCCACACGCCCGGGTCGTGGCCGAAGAGGGCGAACTCTCCGATGGTGCGGCCGGCCAGGTCCTGCGGCTTCTCGATGCCGGCGGCGGTGTTGACGAAGAGCGCCGAGTGCCGGAAGTTCCGGTTGGGGAAGATCGGCAGCGCCAGGAACGGTGCGTCGTCCAGGTCGAACGTGCGAAGGAAGTACGTCAGCCCCAGCTCCGCGACGTCGAAGTCGCCCTGCACCATGCGCCGGAAGGTGTCGGATATCAGAGGTGCAGTCTCGAAGGTCGCGTCCACCCCTTCGATGGCCACGGTCCCGTCGATCAATGCCGCGGTGTGCTCGTACAGGTAGGTGCCGATGGTCAGGTCGAGGTCGGGCATGCTTTCCCACCTTCGGTGCCTTGGTGGAAGCGATGCGGGCACACGTGACACCGCACGACTTCCGCGAATGATCGTTCACTATTAAGCTAGCCTGGAGTGAACGGCAGGTCAACGCGAATGGACGTTCATTTTGTTGGCCTTGGCACGGTAGGGAGAGGGGAGCGATGCCACGGATCACCGAGGCTCGACGTGAGGCGAAGCGTGCCGAGATCGTGGCCGCCGCGCGCCGCTGCTTCTCGCGCGACGGCTTCCACCAGACCTCGATGCCGGACATCGCCCAGGAGGCAGGGGTCTCCGTCGGGGCCTCCTACCGCTACTTCGCCGGCAAGGAGGACATCATCCTGGAAATCGCCGGCGACGCCTTCCGCTTGATCTTCGCGCCAGTAGAACGACTGGTCGAGGGCACCGAGGCCCCCACCGTCGCCGACCTCGTCGCCGCCTCGGTCGCCCGCGTCGCCGGCGAGGTGACCACCGACGCGGCCGGACAGCCTGTGCCCGTCGACGAACTCCTGCGCTGCGCCGTCCAGGCCTGGGGGGAACTGCTGCGGCACGACGGGCTGCGCCAACGCGCCGCCGACGGCTTCGAGCAGGTCCGCCGACGCATGGCCGACGTGCTCCGCCACGGCCAGGCCGTCGGCACGGTCCCGGCCGATCTCGACCCCGACCGGGGCACCCGGGTCGTGATGGCCCTCCTGCACGGCTTCGTCCTGCAACGCGTCGCGTTCGGGCTCGACGACACCGACGGATTCACCCGCGACGTGCGGGCAGTCCTGACTGACGCAGGCGTCCTCCATCCCTCGCCCCGCACCACGACTCGGACCTCGGTCAGGACCGTACCGCCGGGGTCGAGCGCGGAGAGTCCGCGGCAGCCGTAGCCGTGACGGACCGCACCGCGCCCGGGCCGACGACCAGGTGCCATGGCAGCGACCGCCGCCGCGGCGGGTTAGCCTTCAGATGCCCCGACGACGGGCACCCGCTGGACGCGCGAGCACCGCGTCCCAGCGTCCGGGGAGCGACAGAGGATCGCCTCCGGGAGGCCGGCCGACACAGGGAACACGTATGCGGCGCGACACGCCATGCCAGGCTCTGGTCGGGCGACAGCGGGAGACGGAGCTGTTGGAGGCAGCCCTGGAGCGGGCCGCGGGCAGCGAGGGCGGCGGCTCGGCCGCTCTGCTGCGTGGCGAGGCCGGCATCGGCAAGAGCGCGCTACTGGAGTGGGTCGCTCACCGGGCGCGCGAGCGCGGCTTCTGTGTGCTGCGGGTGGTCGGCGTCGAGGCGGAGCGGGAGCTGTCCTTCGGCGCCCTGCACCAAGCCGCCTGGCCGTTGCTGCAGCACTCCCGTGCCTTGTCCTCCCATCATCGGGATGCGCTGGAGGGCGCGCTCGGCGGCCGGACGGAGACCCCGCCGGGGGGCTTCGCGGTCGGGGCGTCCGCGCTCGCGCTGCTCGCCGAGGCGGCGCAGCACAGCCCGCTGCTGCTGGTCCTCGACGACCTGCACTGGATCGACTCGTCGAGCGCGACCGTGTTCGCCTTCCTGCGGCGGCGCTGCGCGGAGCTGCCGCTGGTGATCCTGGGGGCGAGCCGCCCGGACGCCGCTGCAGTCGAGGCGTGGCCCACGGAGCCGCTCGAGATAGGGGCGCTGTCCGGCCCGGACGCGGCCTCACTGCTGCGGCAGTGCTACCCGGAGCTGGCCGCCGGCACGGCAGGCCGGCTCCTCGAGGAGGCGGCGGGCAACCCGCTGGCGCTGGTGGAGCTGCCGCGGCAGCTGCGGGTCGCGCAGCAGCGGGGTGTCGCTCCGCTGCCCGACCGCCTGCCGCTGGGGAGGCGCTTGGAGCGCATGTTCGCCGAGCGTCTGGGGGCGTTGTCCCCTGCGGCCGACCGCGTTCTCCTGCTGGCGGCGCTTGCCACGGGCACGGAGTGCGGAAGCGGAGCGCTGGTGTGCGCGATGGCGGGGAAAGACGGGGGAGAAGCACTGGAGCGGATCGAAGCCGGCGGACTCGCCCGGCTCGATCCGGTCGGGCGGCTGGTCTTCCGGCACCCGCTGGTACGTACGGCCGTGATCTCCAACGCGTCGGAGTCCGCGCAACGCGAGGCCCACCGCATCCTCGCCGCGTTCCTCCCGCCCGACGACCCCCGGCGGCTGGTCCACGAGGCATCGGCGGCGCTGGTCCCGGACGAAGCTCTGGCGGCCCGCCTGCAGGCGGCGGGCAGCCGGCTCGCCCGGCGCGGCGGCGACGCGGAAGGGGCGCTGCTGCTCAACCGGGCGGCCGCACTCAGCGCCGACCCCGCCGAGCGGGCCCGCAGGCTCACCTGGGCCGCAGTGATGGCGGCCCGTGGCGGGCAGCTGCGCCACACCGCCGCCCTGGTGCAGGAGTTGAAGCGCGGCTCGGTGCCGTCGGACATTGCCCCGCTGTTCGCCTACGCGGTGGTGTACGTCGACCAGAGCCACCTGATCGACTTCGAGTCCTCCTCCGCCCTGCTGCCCGCCGCCCTGGACGCCCTCACCGCCCCGGGCGCCGAGTCCTTCGGCGGGCTGGCCGAGCAGGTCTACTTCAAACTGTTGCTCGCCGCGACCTGCACGGACGACCCCAGAGCGTGGGAGGCCCTGGAAAGGCACCGGGGAAGCGTTTCCGAGGCGGGCCGACTCTGCCTCCGGGCCTGGACCGATCCGGCGCGGGGCGTGGCCGAGGAACTGCGGGAGGTGGTCGACGCAATGAACGCGGAGCAGGAGGCGGGGGCGGCCTGGCTCCTGTTGTGGACCGCTTCGGCGGTCGACAGTGCCGACGGTGACCTGTGGCGGCGCTTCACCGGGCTGCACGTCTATGCGACGCAGGGCTCCGTGGCGAAGGCCAAGTGCTACCAGGACTATCTGCGGGGCCGCTGGGACCTGGCCCCCGTCTGCCTGCGCGAGGCCGAGGCGGCGGAGGAGCTCGGCTACCACTGCAACGCGTTGATCTTCCGGCACTACTACGCCCACTTCCTGGCCGGCCGCGGCGACGAGGCAGGGCTTCGGGAGATCGAACGGCTCATCAGACCGACGGCTGCTCGCGCCCGGATGGGTTTCGTGCTGGACCGGTTGACCCATCTGCAGGGCCTGGTGGCGCTGGCCTACGGTCGCTACGAGCAGGCATACGCACATTTCGCCGGGATAGCCCCGCCCGGACGGCTGCCCAAGAGCCTGCCCTGGCTGCCCACCCTTGCCTTCGACCTCGTGGACGCCGCCGTGCACACCGGCCGACGCGACGAGGCACTGGCGCACATCTCGGCCGGGCATGCGGAGCGGGCCGCGGAGATATCCGGACGCCAGGCCTTCCTGCTGGCCGCGGCAGCCGCCCTGGCCGCGGACGACGACGAGGCCGACGCGGCCTACCGCACGGCGTACGCCGTGCCGGGATGCGAGCGATGGGTCTTCGAACTCGCCCGCCTGCAACTGGCACACGGCTCGTGGCTGCGCCGCCGCCACCGCGCCGAGGCCCGGGAACTCCTGCGCGTGGCACAGCACGCCTTCCGCAGGCTCCAGGCCGATCCCTGGGTGAAGCGCACCGAGGAGGAGCTCCGGGCCGCAGGCGACACGCCGGCAGCGGTGCGGAGCATCTCGGTCGCAGAGCTGACCGGCCAGGAACTGCGCATCGCCCGGCTCGCGGCGACGGGTCTGAGCAACAGGGAGATCGGGGAGGTGCTCAGTCTGTCGCCGCGCACGGTCGGGTCGCACCTCTACAAGATCTTTCCCAAGCTCGGCATCACCTCCCGGGCAGCGCTCGCCCATGCCCTCGCCACCCGCTGAGACCCGACTCGGAGACCGCCGTCGTCGCCTGCGCCGACCGGGCACAGCCGGTCCGACACGAGGCTGCCCTCCAACTGCCCTCCGTCCAGCGGTTCGTCACCGCCTTCCGGGGCCGACGGTGCGCACCAGGAGCACCGTCGGCGTTCCGAACGCTGGAATGTCAAAAGAAGCGCAGGTGAGAGCCCTGTGCATCGAGCGCGGGCTCGTCCTGGACAGCCGGTAGGCTACCGATACGTGGTGGGCATGGAGCAGGCCGGACGCCATGGTGAAGCAGGCCTATCGGCCGCGACAGGTTGGGAGTCCGATGATGCAGGGAGCCGCTGTCGCCGCGCCTGCTGCGGGCCCCGGCGGGTCTGCCCGAGCCGGCTCCGGGCCGGGTGGCGCGCCGCTGATCGGTCGGGAGGCGGAGGTCGGACGCATTCTGGAGTGCGTCGAGGCCGGTCGCGACCGGCCCCGGTTCCTCCTTGTGCTGGGCGAGGCCGGTAGCGGCAGGACCGAGCTGCTGAACATCGCGACGGAGCGGGCGAGCCGATCCGGTACGCGCGTCTTGGCTGCCCAGGGTTGTGAGACGGAGATGCGGCAGTCGTTCGCGGCGCTGCATCAGCTGCTGCTTCCACTGCTGGGCGATCTCGCGGGGCTGCCGGAGCATCAGCGTGATGCACTCCGCAAAGCCTTCGGGGTCGTACCGGCCACGGGGCCGGCTGAGCCCATGGTGTTCCGTGTCGCCGTCCTGACGCTGCTCGGGCTGGCCGCGCAGGCAGGCCCGGTCCTGCTGGCCGTCGACGACATCCAGAGCTGCGATCGGGACTCCCTGGATGTCCTCTTCTTCGTGACCCGGCGCCTCACCAGCGAGTCCGTGACGGTGCTGCTCGCGGGGCGCGGTGAAGTCCCGCCGCCGGGCGTCTCCGCCGAGCTCGAGGTGCTGCTGCTCGGTCCGCTGGCACCCAGGGCAGCGGCCCAGCTGCTGGACGCGCAGCCGGGTGCGCCCACCGGAGGCGCCCGGCTGGAGCTGCTCCAGCAGGCGGAGGGCAATCCGCTGGCGATCATCGAACTGTGCCGGGCTCTGCGCAGTGGTGGCGCGCACGCGCTGAGGAACGACGGCACGCCGCAGACCTCGCGCATTCAGCAGATGTTCGCCGCCCAGCTGGGCGCACTGCCTGCGGCGACGCGGCGCGCACTGCTCTATTCGGCCGCCGCGTCGACGCACGAGGAACTCACGACACTCATGGCCGCTCTGGGGGCCGGGAGCGAACTGTCCGTGTGGGCACCGGCGGAGGCGGCGGGCCTGATCACCGTCGCCGACGGACGCGTGGTCTTCCGGCATCCGCTGATCCGCACCGCTGCCTTCCATCGCGAACCCGTGCAAGCCAGACAGCAGGCACACCAGGACCTGGCAGCTGTGCTCGGAGACCAACCCTCTCGTCAGGCCTGGCACCTGGCCGGTGCGGCGATCGGCCCGGACGAGTCGGTTGCCGCGGCCCTGGAGGCCACCGCCCTCCTGGCCCAGCGCCGAGGAGGGCTCTACGCCACTGCCAAGGCCTTGGAGCAGGCCGCGCGCTTCAGCCCCCTGGACCGTGACCGGGCGCGCCGCCTCGCGAAGGCCCTGACCGCCGCGAACGACTTCGGCGACCCGGCCTGGGTCCGTGAGCTGTACGCCGGCTTCGCCGCCGTGAACCGCGACCCGGAACTGCTGGCCGTCGCCCTCTGTGCCACCAGTTGGGCGCTGTCGTTGTTCTCGTTCCAGCGTGAGGCATTCTCCCTGCTGTTCGACGCGTGGGAGCGCAACCCCCCGCTCGACAGGACCACCGCCACCGCCATGGTCACGATCGCCGGCGGCATCGCCCACCAGTCCGGGCTCGAGCAGCACCTGCGCGTCCTGCCGGGGATGCTCGACCGGGTCACCCGGACCAACCGGGCCGGGGAGCTCGGCCCCGGGACCACGGAACCGCACTACCCCCACCTCACCCGCGACGACATCGCCACCGCCGTCCTGGGCGTCGTACGGGCCACCAGCGACCCGGCGGCCCACGCCACCCGCTTGTCGGAGACCCTGGCCTCGCTGCCGCGACCATCCGATCCGCACGATTCGGCAACCGTGCACCGGATGGTCGCGGTCGGCACGATCGCCTACTACGCGGACGAGTCCGATGTGTGCGTGGACCTGTTTCGGCAGGTGTTCGTGCCGCTGCGGGCGGCGGGGGCGATGGGCCCGGTCGCGCATCTGCTCGCCGTGCAGGTGGACGTGCTGCTGGCCACCGGACGATGGACGGAGGCTCAGGAACTGATCGAGGAGGCGCAGGCCCTCGCGGCGGTCCACAGGCTGACGTATGCCGAGCTGGATCTCGACGCCCTCCGCGTGACCCTGCACGCGCTGCGCGGGGACGGCGAGCCGGGGGCCGGCCTCATCGGACCGGGTCGGCACTTCGTCAGCCTCGACGAGAACCGCGCCACGCTCGCCCGGATGCTACGGGCCCGGGGGCTCGCAGCCCTGGCCCTGGGGGACCACGAGAGCGGCTTCCGCCACCTGAGATCCCTGTTCGCGGACGACGGCACCCCGGTGCACAACTTCCTGTCCAGCCGTTCCATCGCCGTCCTTGCCGCCGCCGCCCAGAGGCTCGGTCGGCAGAGCGAGGCAGCACAGGTCCTGGCGGCGGTACGACAGGCCGAGGGCCGCAGGCCGACCACCCGGATGACGCTGTTGATGCACCACGCGGCGGCCCTGGTCGACCAGGATGCCGACACGGAACAGCATTTCCGCCTCGCTGTAGTCGATCCGGGAGCGGAGCAGTGGCCGATGGAACGCGCACTGGCCCGGATGAGCTATGCGGTCTGGCTGCGCAGGAAGCGGCGACCTCTCGAAGCGCGCGAGCAACTGGCGACTGTCATCGAGGCCGCGACCCGGCTCGGCGCGACCCGACTCGCCGCCGAGGCCGGCGCTGAACTGCGCGCGAGCGGCGCGGCCACCGTTGTCGAGGTCACCGCCCCGCTCGCGCAGCTGACCGCTCAGCAGCAGCAGATCGTCGAGCTGGCCGCGAGCGGTCTCTCGAATCGCGAGATCGGAGAACTGCTGTTCCTGTCCCCCCGTACCATTGGCACGCACCTGTACAACGTCTATCCCAAGCTCGGGATCAGCAGTCGCCGTCAGTTGCGGGACGTGATCGAGAGGCGCCCGCGATGGGAAGGGACAAGCGAGGAATGAGCGGGACGCCGCCGGATCCCTGCTGACTGCAGAGGCGCTGCACGGGTACTGGGGCACAGTGCACGATTTCGCGTCACTGTCCGCGGTGCGGGACAGCCACCCGCCCGGACCGCCGCGCGGCAGGGGGGCCACCTTCCTGTGAAGGATGCTCGCCTGAGCGCACCGCGACCACGGGGGCTGGCATGCGGACCAGTCGACTGACGTATGCAGATCAGTCGACTGACTCACGCGTCAGCCACGGGCTTACGGCAGGCTGGATTGCAGGCAGATCCAACGTCCAGGGAGGCGCCTGTGCCCACTGTCCTCTCCACAGCGCCGCTGTCCGCCACCGACCGGGCGGAGATCTGGCACGAAGCGGTTTCCGGCACCTTTGTGCCCATGGAGGTGAACCTGCTCGAGAGGGAGCCCTCGCCCGGAACGATCGTCAGCAGTCGACTCGGCTCCCTGCAGATCTCCCGCGTCCAGGCCGGACCACAAGTGGTGACGCGCAACAAGCACCATATCTCCCGGGCAGACAGCGAGTCCCTTATCGTCAGCCTTCAGCAGCGGGGCACCGCAATAAAGGAGCAGGACGGGCGGGAAACCCTGATCAAGCCGGGTGAATTCTCCATCAGTGATTCGTCCCGGCTGTTCCGGAAGAAACTCGAAGGAGAGTTCACTTTCACCTCCTTTCATTTCCCTCGTGAAGACCTCCACGTTCGGGACGAGGACCTGCAGGCGCTGACCGCCACCACCTTCACCAGCGAGCAGGGCAGCGCCGCGCTGGTGGCCACCTACCTTGCGCGCATGGCGCGCGAAGTCGAGTGCTTCGACGACGCCGTCGGCCGTCGACTCGCCGCTACCGCGCTGGATCTGATGGTGCTCCTCATCGACGAGCGGCGCGGCCGCTTCGCTTCCGAGGGCCCACAGGTTGCCGCAGCCACACTCGAGCGCGTGAAGGATTACATCATGCGCAACCTCGACGACCCCGACCTGTCACCATCCAGGATCGCCGAGGCGCACTTCATGTCTGTGCGCTACTTGCACAAGCTGTTCCAGTGCGATGACACGACGGTGAGCGCGTGGATTCGGATGCAGCGACTGGAGCGGTGCCGCCGGGAACTGCTGCGTCCCATGGGCAGGGAGCGGGGGGTGGCGGCCATCGCCCACCGCTGGGGTTTCGCAAGCCACAGCCATTTCAGCCGGGCCTTTCGCGCGGCCTACGGCACCACGCCCAGTGAATGGCGGGTCCAAGGATAGGGCGGAGCGCAGTTCGGGAACACCCGCGGTGCACCCGGGGACAAGTAACCGGTGGCTTCCGCCCATAGCGTGGTGGTGAGGAGAATTCCCACGACGCAAGGAATCGCAGATGTCCGACCCGACAACTCACGTCCCGCCCTTTCCCGGGGGCGGGGAACGGCCTTGAACGGCAGCTCCTGCCCCACTGTCGTCCTGGTGCACGGCGGCTTCACCGATGCCGGCAGCTGGGCCCGTGTCATCACCGAACTCCGGAAGCACGACATTCCGGTGTACGCGCCACCCAATCCGTTGCGAGGACTCGCGGCGGATTCGGCGTACATCGCGTCGGTCGCGGAACGGATCCGGGGTCCGGTGATCCTGGTCGGGCACGCGTACGGCGGCGCGGTCATCAGCGTTGCCGGCATGGCGGACAACGTGGTCGCCCTGGTCTATGTCGCCGCCTTCATCCCCGATGAAGGGGAAAGCGTCGCCGAACTGCAGGGGCGCTTCCGGGACTCGCTGCTGGCCGCGCACCTGTCTGCCGCGCCCCGTCCGATTGACGGCTCCGAACCGGGCACCGACTTCTCCATACGTCCGGACGCCTTCCGGGCGGTGTTCGCTGCCGACCTGCCCCAGCAGGTCACCGCAGTCCTCGCCGTTGCCCAGCGCCCTGTGGCCGAAGCGGCCCTGGCGGAGAAAGCCACCGCACCCGCATGGCGGTGCAAGCCGTCCTGGGCCCTGATCGCGGGCGCCGACCAGGTCATCAATCCTGAAGTCGAGCGATTCGGGGCCGACCGTGCGGCCTCCGCCACGGTCGAGGCCGACGGCGCCTCCCACGCGGTCGCGCTGTCCCGGCCGGCAGTGGTCGCCGCCCTCATCCGCGACGCAGTGGACGAAATCAGCTGACAGACCACATCCACGTCCAACACCGTTCAACCGAAGGAGAACGCACCATCATGAGTTCCGACATCTCCCGCCGCACCGTCACCACGACGCTCCTGGCCGGAGCGGCCACGCTGGGGACCAGCCGACTGGCTGTCGCCGCCCCGCAGCCGAGCGGAGCCGCCGCTGCTCCGCATCGGCCGCGGCCCGAACCCACCGTGGTGCTCATCCACGGCGCCTTCGCCGACGCATCGAGCTGGAAGGGCGTCGTTGAACGCCTGCAGACCCGGGGCCACCGGGTCCTGGCAGCCGCGCTCCCGCTGCGCGGCCTGGCGAGCGACGCAACGTACATCCGCAGCCTGCTGCAGAGCATTGCCGGACCCGTCGTTCTGGTCGGCCACTCCTACGGCGGTTCTGTCATCACCCAGGCCGCAGCAGGGCTGCCGCAGGTCAAGGCACTCGTCTACATCGCTGCCTTCGTTCCCGACATCGGGGAGAGCGCACTGGAACTGACCGGGAAGTTCCCCGGCTCGACCCTGGCCCAGGCCACCTCGACCCTGACCTACCCCCTGCCCGGCGGAGGAACGGGCGAGGAGCTGCTCATCAGGCAGGACCTGTTCCACCAGCAGTTCGCGGCCGGCGTCCCCACCGAGACCGCGCGGGTCATGGCCATCGGGCAGCGGCCGATCACTCTGAGCGCTCTACAGGAACCCACCAGGGCCGCCGCGTGGAAGACCATTCCCAGCTGGTACCTGGTGGCCACCGAGGACCGCAACATCCCCCCGGCGGCCGAGCGGTGGATGGCCCAGCGAGCACGCGCCCGCACTGTCGGCGTCCGAGCACCGCAAGCCGCCTCGGTGACCGACCCGGGCGCCGTGACCAACCTCATCCTGGGCGCAGCCCGCTCCGTCCACTGAGCAGCACGCCCGCCCCTTCCTCGCCGCCGGAACGGGCGGGCGCTCACGCCAGGATGCGCCGGACCAGCCGGTTCCGTGGTCCAGGCCGACGACAGGGCGCGCATGGAGAGACCAGCTGCGGTGCACGGGATGACAAAGCAGAGGTGGCGGCGGCTCATAGCGTGGTGGCCAGGAGTTCCCCCTACACAAGGAGTCACAGATGTCCGACGCCACCGTTCCGGTTCAGCCCGTTCTGGAGCCCGAGGCCCTCGCTTTCGCCGAGGCGACCGCCAACCCCCCGTACCTGTTCGATCTGGCCCCGGCCGACGGGCGCAAGGCCGTGGACGAGGTCCAGTCGGGCGAGGTCCGACTGCCCGCGATCGACGAGGAGTGGACCACGGTCGCCGGCGGGCCCACCGGCAGCGTGCGGGTCCGCATCGTTCGCCCGGCAGGGGCCGCCGGGGTGCTCCCGGTGATCCTGTACATCCACGGCGCCGGCTGGGTGTTCGGCAACGCCCACACCCACGACCGGCTGGTGCGGGAACTGGCCGTGGGATCCGGGGCCGCAGTGGTGTTCCCCGAGTACGACCTGTCGCCCGAGGCCCGCTACCCGGTGGCCATCGAGCAGAACTACGCCGTCGCCCGGTGGATCGTGGCCGAAGGCGCGTCCAAGGCCCTGGACGGCACCCGCCTGGCCGTGGTCGGGGACTCGGTCGGCGGCAACATGAGCGCCGCCCTGACCCTGATGGCCAAGGAGCGCGGCGACGTCTCCCTGGTCCAGCAGGTCCTGTTCTACCCGGTCACCGACGCCGGCTTCGACACCGGCTCCTACCACCAGTTCGCCGAGGGCTACTTCCTGCGCCGCGACGGCATGCAGTGGTTCTGGGACCAGTACACCACCAGCGAGAGCGACCGCGCCCAGATCACCGCCTCCCCGCTGCGCGCCACCACGGAGCAACTGACCGGCCTGCCCCCGGCCCTGGTCATCACCGGCGAGGCCGACGTGCTCCGCGACGAGGGCGAGGCCTACGCCGCCAAGCTCCGCGCCGCGGGCGTGGCCGTGACCGCCGTCCGCATTCAGGGCGTCATCCACGACTTCGTCATGCTCAACGCCCTGCGCCCCACCCACGGCGCCCAGGTGGCCATCACCCTGGCCACCGACGCCCTTCACAGCGCCCTGCACCAGGCCTGACCGGCCCGGCAGACCCACAGCAACCCCGTCCTCATGCGAAGGAGGGTCTCCGTGACCCAGCCGACCTCTCCGACCGTCGTCCTCGTGCACGGGGCATTCGCTGACGCCTCGAGCTACGCCCGGGTCATCCCCGAGTTGCTCGCCGACGGCTTCGACGTCGTGGCCCCGGCCGTGCCCAACCGCAGTCTGATCGGCGATGCGGCCTACATCGCCTCGTTCGTCCGGCAGATCCCCGGCCCCGTGGTGCTGGTCGGCCACTCGTACGGCGGCGCGGTGATCACCGTCGCCGGCGTCGAGGACAATGTCAAAGCCTTGGTCTACCTGGCCGGCTATGCCCTCGAGCAGGGCGAGAGCCTGGGCGAACTGCAAGGCCGCTTCGCCGACTCGGACCTGGCCCAGGCCCTGGTCTACACCCCGTTTCCGATCGAGGGCTCCACCGGGTCCGGCACCGACGTGTCCGTGGACGCCGCCAGGTTCCCCGCAGTATTCGCCGCCGACGTCGAGCCCGAACTCGCCGCTGTCCTGGCCGTTTCCCAGCGCCCGCTGGCTGCCCAGGCGTTCGCCGACGCGGCTCCCGCCGCGGCCTGGAAGACCAAGCCCTCCTGGGGTCTGGTCTCCACCGCGGACCGCGCCATCAACCCCGAGGTCGAGCGCTTCGGGTACCAGCGCGCCGGAATGACCACCATCGAGGTCCACTCCTCGCACCTGGTCATGCTCGCCCACCCCAAGAAGGTCGCCGAGCTGATCCGCGAGGCCGTCCACGCCACGGTCCACTGACCACGACCGCCCACACGCTGCTGCCGTCCGGCCACCACGACAGGACCGGCGGCAGCCGCCAGGAGCGCCACCCCTTCCAGGAGCCCCCATGAGCGATCAGCCGCTGCTGCACCAAAAAGCACACCAGGTACGGGGGTTCGGAACTCTCCACCAGTTCCCGCTCGGCCTGGGCCACGACGCCCGGATGTACTCCTGCCAGCGCCTGAACCAGGCCCTGGCGGACACCCAGTTCCTCTACGCGCTCTACAAGAAGCACCACTGGCTGATGCGCGGCGCCACCTTCTACCAGCTCCACCTGCTCCTGGACAGCCACGCGGAGCAGCAACTCGCCCTGGTCGACACCCTGGCCGAGCGGGTCCAGAGCCTGGGCGGCGTCGCCGTGGGCGATCCCCGCCACGCCGCCGAGATCACCGCCATACCGCGTCCGCCGGACGGAGTCGAGGACGTCCCCGCCATGCTGTCACGGCTGTTGGAGGCACACGAGACGATCCTCGTCGACGCACACGACGCGGCCGCCCGTGTCGCCGCGCTCGGTGACGACGGCACCAACGACCTGCTCGTCTCCCAGGTCATCCGCACTGGAGAGGCCCAGGCCTGGTTCCTGGCCGAGCACCTCGTGGACACCCCGCTCGTCCGCAGCTGACGTCCACCCAGCGGCGTCGCCCTGTCCGGGCACACCTCTCGCATGACCGGGCCGGGGAACCGCTTCGGCTCCCCGGCCCACCCCCCGACATCCCCGACCCTATGGAGCAGATGATGCGCAGCAGTTCCCTCGTCCCCCTCCTGGACTCCTGGCAATGGCAGGCCGGCGCCGCCTGCCGGGGCATGGCCTCCGCCGTGTTCTTCTCGCCCCCCGGTGAACGCGGAAGTGCCCGCCGCTCCCGCGAGCAACGCGCCCAGCGGGTCTGTGGCACGTGCCCGGTACTGGACCAGTGCGCTGCCTTCGCCCAGGGCACCGACCAGCCGTTCGGCGTCTGGGGCGGACTGACCGAACGGCAACGCCATGCCCGGGCCACACCGTGAGCGCCGCCCAGGTACCTCTGACGCGCCTTCCGGCCCTTCTGCCGTTCGAGAGCACCGCCCGACATGCGTGGAACGGTGTGGTCGTGGTCGCGCGCGGGGAGCTCGACCTGGCCACCGCACCGCACTTCGAGGCAGCACTGGCAGCCCACCTGCGCAATCGGCCACAGACCCTGACCATCGACCTGAGCGCGGTGACATTCATCGACTGCGCGGGCCTCAACGTCCTCCTGCGCGCCCGGGTCCACGCCCGGCGCAGCCAGACGGACCTGCACCTGGACCCCATCAGCAGACCGGTGACCCGGCTTCTCACACTGACCGACAATCTTGATCTTCTCGCCAGACCGCATCGCGCAACCCGCTCCGTCGGCAGCGTTTCCCCTCCCACATTGAGCTTCATCCCGGGGCCCCCGGGCAAGCCGCTGCGGCGCACCAGCCGCATCCGGGACGCTTAGGCATGACACATGGAGAGACAGTGAGCACCGAACCCCGTACGGCCACCGCCTGGGCACCGATGGCGATCCCGGTCTTCAGGATCCTGTGGTGCGCACAGATGGCCTCGAACATCGGCACCTGGATGCAGACCGTCGGCGCGCAGTGGATGCTGGTGCACCAGCCCGACGCGACCGCGCTGACCTCGGCCGTGCAGGCCGCAAGCCTGCTGCCGGTGCTGTTCGTCTCCCTGCCGGCGGGCGTCCTGGCCGACGTCCTGGACCGCCGCCGGATCCTGATCGTGCTCTCCCTGCTGATGACGGCCCTCGCCGGGGCCCTGGCTGCCCTGACCCGGGCCGGACTGACCACCCCCGCCGTCCTGCTCGCCCTCACCTTCCTCCTGGGCTGCGGCCAAGCCGTGGTCAACCCCGCCTGGCAGGCCATCCAGCCCGAACTGGTACCCCGCGAGTTGATCCCGGCCGCCGCAGCGCTCAACAGCCTCAACGTCAACATCGCCCGCGCGGTGGGGCCGGCCCTGGCCGGACTGCTCATCGCCGCCAGCGGACCCTTCGCGGTCTTCAGCGTCAACGCAGCCAGCTTCGCCGTGATCACCCTCGCCGTCCTGGCCTGGCACCGCCCCCCGGGTGACCGGACCACCACCGAACACCTGCTCCCCGCCCTACGCTCGGGAACCCGTTACGTCCGCAACGCCCCAGGCGTACGACGCATCCTGCTGCGCTCGGCGCTGTTCGTCGTCCCCGCCTCGGCCCTGTGGGCCCTCCTGCCGGTCACGGCCAGCCGCACGCTGCACCTCGGCGCCGGAGGCTACGGCCTGCTGCTCGCCGCCCTGGGCGCCGGAGCGGTCGCCGGCGCGCTGCTCCTCCGCCCGCTGCGCACCCGTGCCACCGACACCTTCCTGCTGGCCGGTGCCACCCTGGTGTTCGCTGCAGGCACCGCTGCCTGCGCCCTCACCCACAGCGCTGCCCTGGCCGCCGTCGTGCTGGTGCCCACCGGGGCGGCCTGGCTGGTCAACCTCTCCTCGTTCAACACCGCCCTCCAACTCCTGCTCCCCGCCTGGGTACGCGCCCGCGGACTCGCCCTCTACCTGGTGGTCTTCATGGGTGGCCAGGGCATCGGTGCCCTGTTCTGGGGCCTTGCCGCGGGCGCCGCCGGCCTGACCACAGCGCTCCTGGCCTCGGTGGCCCTGTTGGCCACCGGTACCGCGACGCTGCCCCTGTGGCCGATGCACTCCCACCCCGCAGGCCTGGACCGCACCATCACCTCGACCTGGCCCGAACCCGCGCTCGACCTGGACCCCGACCCCGACGACGGACCCGTCCTGGTCGAGGTGACCTACACCGTCACCCCCGAGAACGCCGAAGCGTTTCTGGCCGCCATGCGCCCCGTCGGAGTCTCCCGCCGCCGCACCGGCGCCGAACGCTGGACCATGTTCCGCGACGCCGCACAACCCGACCACTACATCGAGGTCTTCCAGGTCCCCTCGTGGGCCGAACACCTTCGCCAGCACAACAGCCGTACCACCGCCACCGACACCGACTTCATCGGCGCCGCCACCGCGCTCACCGCGCAGCCCCCCGGCGTCCGCCATCTGCTGCCGCCGGCGCCCGCAACGCCCGCCGGCAGGGACGATGGACCACGGGCGACACCGGTAGCTCAAGCCTGACAGCACCACCCGCAGCTGGACGTCCTCCCGCTCCGCCTCGCGCTTCCGGGGCGGGCGCCCATGACACGCGACTCAGCGGGGTGCGTCGAGCACGTTGAGGATGCGGGTGGCGACGTGCAGGTTGAGGCGGTCCTCGACGTCACCGAGGTCGTGCCCGGTGATCTCGCGGATGCGCCGGAGGCGGTAGCGGACGGTGCTGCGGTGGATGAGCAGCGTCTCCGAGGTCGTGTCGTAGCTGCCGCCGCTCTCCAGATAGCGCGAGAGAGTCATCACCAGCTCGGTGTGGTGGCGGGCGTCGTAGTCCAGTAGCCGGCCCAGCCACTGGCGGACGAAGCGGTCGGCTTCCCGTTCGCCGTCGCCGGTGCCCATCATGCGGCACAGGCCCAGCTCCTCGAAGGCCGTGCTGCCGTACGGGTCCTGGGACCGGCGGCGGACGGTGAGGGAGCGGACCGCCTCGTTGTAGGAGTGCGGCAGGTCGGTGAAGACGTCGCAGTGGCCGCCGACCCCGATCGCACCGGCCCCGGTGCCGAGTTCCTCCGAGACGGCCCGGTACAGCTCGTCTCCCGGGTCGCGCCGGTCCTCACCGGCCACCAGGACGACCGTGGTCGCGCCACGAGAGCCGACCAGTACGTCCCGGTGCAGCCGTTCGGCCGCCCGCACCACCGCGTCCCCGAGCGCGGCCCTCTCGGCCGTCCCGGGCCATTCCAGTACGGCGACCTTGTGCGGCCGGTGCAGGTCGTGGCCCAGGGCTGCCGCCTGGGTGAAGACGTCGTCGGTCGCCTCGCCTGAGATCAGCCGGTTGACCAGGTCGCGTCTCAGTTGGGGCTCCAGCTCGGCCAGCCTGCGCTCGTACGCGAGCTGGGGAGCCAGCACCAGCGCGGCCTGTTCGAGCGCCGAGGTGTCCGTTTCCGCCGCCCGCCGGTCCGGGTCCACCAGCGCGACGATGCCGAGCAGATCACCGGCCATCTCGATGGGGACGATCAGCCGTTCCCGGTCCCGGACGGTGCCGGGCCGGCGTTGCGCGCCTTGTATCAGGACGTCCCGGCGCCGGTTGTCCGCGCCCGGGGGCGGCCCACTGCTGGGTCCCCTCCGGGGGTCGTCCTGGCCGGGACCGGCCCAGGCCCGCGTGTTGCCGAAGCGGTCCTCGGTGAGGGCCGCGAATCCCGTGTGGTCGTACAGTGCCTGCAGGACTCCCTGCTCGCCCGTGCCGGAGACGGCGGCGCGGGAGAGCGCCTCGCGGATGGCGAGCCGAGAGGTGAGGGCCGAAACGGTCGCGCCGAGTCCTGCGGTGGGTGAGCCGCCCTCGGTCCCCAGCAGGCTGCCCGTCTCTGGCAGGTCCCCTGTCCCCGGCATGCTCCCGGACCCGACGCGGGCCGACGCTCCCGGGTGCCCGGCGAGGTGCGCGAGGACGATCCCGGTCTGCTGTGCGAGCAGATCGGTAAGGGCGGTCTCCTCGGCCGAGGGCGTGGTCAGGGACCGGACGACGAGATAACCGAGGCAGTGGTTCCGGTACCGCAGCGCGATGGCCCGGACCCACAACCCACCCGGCTCGTGCAGGCGACGGCTGCGGCCGTCCAGGGCGTCGATCCGCCGGTCGAGCCGTTCGGCGGCCGCCACGCCGGCGGCGGCTGCTTCAGCCGGGGCTCGGCCGGTGCAGTCCGCCGCCGGTTCCCGCGCCGCCGCACTTCCCGGTCGGGCGGCGGCGGAGGCGCCCACCCGGCGCGGTGGGCAGCGCCGCACCAGACCGTCGTGCACGGCATAGGCCGCTTCGGCGGTGAAAGGGCCGGTGGCGGCGATCGCCGCCAGGGCCCCCCACAGCACCTCGCGCTCGTCCTTGCCGTCGAGCATGACCGTCACCAGCCGTAGCACTGCGTGTTGCGCGGCCTCCGCCTGCGGGATGGGGTGGAGGGGGCCGGCGGCCGGAAAGGGAACAGCGTGCATCGCAGGTCCATTCGCGGGTCGACAGCGGCTTCCCGCCTTTCACGCTACGCCGTTCGGCAGGGGGACTCACCTGCGAACCGTGTCCCGTCCGTCCTCGCGGACCGGAACGCCGGCGCGGATTGGTCCTGCCGGGGCGAGGAAGCGCGCCGCGTACCGTGCCAGGCTGCGAGTAGGTGCGGTGTTCCCGGGCTCCGTAAGCCTGGCAGCCCGCCGATCGGTCCCGCGTCGCGACGGAGGAGATTCCCATGGCGAAGGCAGTAGGCATCGATCTCGGCACCACCAACTCGGTCATCGCGGTCTGGGAGGGCGGTGAGCCCGCTGTCGTCCCGAATGCGGAGGGGGCCAGGACGACCCCGTCGGTGGTCGCCTTCTCCGATGACGGCCAGCGGCTGGTCGGACAGCTCGCGCGCCGGCAGTCGATCCTCAACCCCAAAGGCACCATCACCTCCGCGAAGCGGTTCATCGGCCGTCGCTACGACGAGATCTCCGACGAGGCCAAGGCGGTCTCCTTCGACGTGGTCGAGGGGCCCGGCGGGGTGGCCCGCTTCGAAGTGAGAGGAAAGCAGTACGCGCCGGAGGAGATCAGCGCGCAGGTCCTGCGCAAGCTCGCCGACGACGCCGGGAAGTCGCTCGGCGAGAAGGTGACCGAGGCGGTCATCACCATACCGGCGTACTTCAACGACGCGCAGCGTCAGGCCACCAAGGACGCCGGGAGGATCGCCGGCCTTGAAGTCCTGCGGATCATCAACGAACCGACGGCCGCGGCGCTGGCCTACGGGTTGGACAAGAAGGGCCATGAGACGGTCATGGTCTTCGACCTCGGCGGCGGCACGTTCGACGTCAGCCTGCTGGACGTCGGCGACGGCGTCGTGGAGGTCCGCGCCACGGCAGGCGACTCCCACCTGGGCGGCGACGACTTCGACCGCCGGCTGGTGGACCACTTGGCGGACGGCTTCCAGAAGGCCGAGGGCATCGACCTGCGCAAGGACCCGCAGGCTCTGCAGCGCCTGTTCGAGGCGGCCGAGAAGGCGAAGACCGAGCTGAGTTCGGTCAGCCAGACCCAGGTGAGCCTGCCGTTCATCACGGCGGACGCCTCCGGGCCGAAGCACCTCACCGAGACGGTCCGCCGCTCCACCTTCGAGCAGATCACCTCGGACCTGGTGGAGCGCTGCCTCGAACCGGTCAGGACGGCGATGAGCGACGCCAAGGTCACTGACAACGACATCGACGAGGTCATCCTCGTGGGCGGCTCGACCCGTATCCCGGCTGTGCAGAACCTGGTCCGCCGGATGACCGGCGGCAAGGACCCGAACATGAGCGTCAACCCCGACGAGGTCGTGGCGCTGGGCGCCGCCATCCAGGCCGGGGTGCTCAAGGGCGAGGTCAAGGACGTCCTGCTGCTGGATGTCACTCCGCTGTCGCTGGGTGTCGAGACGGCCGGCGGCGTGATGACCAAGATCATCGACCGGAACACCACCATCCCCGCCCGCCGGTCCGAGACCTTCTCCACGGCTGAGGACAACCAGCCGGCTGTGGACATCGTGGTGCTCCAGGGCGAACGCGAACTGGCCGCCGACAACAGGGTGCTGGGCCGCTTCCGGCTGGAGAACCTGCGGCCGGCCCGGCGCGGGGAGACCCAGATCGAGGTCACCTTCGACATCGACGCCAACGGCATCCTCAAGGTCAGCGCCAAGGACCGGGACACCGGTGCCGAGCAGTCGATCACCATCAGTGAGGGCTCCAACCTCGACCCGTCCGAGGTCGAGCGGATGATCAACGAGGCCGAGAGCAACCGCACCAGCGACCTGGCCCTGCGCGAGGCCATCGACGCCCGCAACGAGCTCGACGCCGCCGCGTACCAGGTGGAGCGCCGACTGGACGACCTCGGCGGCGCCGCACCGGAGCACGAGCGCGCCCGCGCCCACCTGCTCATCGACGAGGCGCGTACCGCCGTCAAGGAGGAGGCGTCCGCGGAACGGTCCCGGAGCCTGACCTCCGAGCTCCAACAGGTCCACGCGGCGCTGGCCGCCCACGCCGCCGCCCCCGGCGGAGCCGCGGGCGGAGCCCGGCCCGGCCCGGCGCCCGGCCAGGGTTCCGAGGGCGGCTCCCCGAGCGGCGACGACGACGTCATCGACGCCGATTTCGACAAGAGCTGAGGCGGCGACATGTCGGATCAGGAACAGACGCGTGCTGCCGAGGACCGCTCCCCGCCCCCGCCCCCGCAGACGCCGCTCGAGCACACGCCCGCACCGCAGACGACCCCGCGGCCCCCCGAAGCCGGGGAGCAGGAGCAGGCGGCCTGCAGCCCCGAGGTGGAGGAGTTGGAGGACCGGTGGCGGCGAGCCCTCGCTGACCTCGACAATCTCCGCAAGCGCTACGGCCGTGAGCTCCCCCGGGAAAGGGAGGCCGAGCGGGCCAAGGTGGCCGCGGCGTTCCTCCCGGTCGTCGACAACCTCGAACTGGCCCTCGCCCACGCGGGCGCCGACGACCCCGGCGCGATCGTCAGCGGAGTCCGGGCGGTACGCGACCAGGCCGTCGAGGTGCTGCGAAGCCTCGGCTACCCCCGCTACGAGGAGACCGGCGTCCCCTTCGACCCCGAGCAGCACGAGGTGGTGTCCGTGGTGGATGAAGCGGACACCACTGCGGGCACCGTCGTCCAGGTGCTGCGGCCCGGCTACGGCGAACCCGGCCACCAGCTGCGCCCGGCCGCGGTAGCGGTCAGCCGCAAGCCGGAGTGAGGCCGCCATGGCAGACGACTTCTACGAGGTGCTGGGCGTCCCCCGCACCGCCGACGCCGCCGAGATCCAGCAGGCGTTCCGTACGCTGGCCCGTCGCTACCACCCGGACGTCAACCGCGACCCGGCCGCAGAGGAGCGCTTCAAGCAGATCAATGAGGCGTACAGCGTGCTGTCGGATCCCGGCACCCGGGCCCGCTACGACCGCTTCGGCCCCGACTTCCGGCAGGTTCCGGAGGACTACGACGAGCGTGTCGCGGCCGGCCGGGGTTTCGGCGGCGGAGCCGGCGCGTACCGCGGCAGTCCCTTCGGAGGCGCCCGTGGCGACGACCGGGCAGGTACCCGGAGCTGGACGCAGACCGGCTTCGACGGCTCTGGCGTCGACTTCGAGGACCTCTTCGGGGGCATGTTCGGCGGCCGGGCGGGCGGCGCAGGGCGGGGCAGCCCGATCCCCGGCGCGGACCAGGAAGCCGAACTCACGCTCAGTGTGGAGGAGGCGTACCGGGGCGGCCGGCGGAAGATCACCCTCGGCGGACCCGGCGGGGAGCGCAGCTACGACGTCACCGTCCCGGCCGGCGTCGTCGACGGGCAGCGCATTCGGCTCGCAGGGGAGGGCGGCCGGGGCCGCGGCCCGGGCGCCGCCGGGGACCTCTATCTGGTGGTCCGCATCGCCCCCCATCCCCGCTATCGGCTCGTCGGGCGCGACATCCACGTCGATCTGCCGGTCACCGCCTGGGAGGCCGCACTGGGGGCGACGGTGCCGGTCTCCGGTCCGGGCGGAACGGTCAAGGTGCATGTGCCGCCCGGTACCTCCACCGGCCGCCGACTGCGGTTGCGCGGCGAAGGGATGCCCCACCCCACAGGTTCCCCCGGTCACCTCTACGCCGAGATCCAGGTGATGGTGCCGCCCTCGCCCAGCCCGCGCGAGCGCGAGTTGTTCGAGGAGCTGGCCGCCGTCTCCTCCTTCGACCCGAGGAGACAGACATGAGAGCCGAACACCGTTCTCCCGCCGAAGGCGCCGGACAGCCCCGCACCAGGGCTGTCTACCCCCTGGTGCGGGTCTACCGGACCAGCCCCAGCCCCTACCAGCTCCCCCTCGCCGGAGCGGCCAGCAGGAGTGGGCTGCCGCCCGAACTCGTCAGCCGCTTCGTCGCCCTCGGGCTGGTGGACGCCGAGCGTGACGCCCGGGGTCGACTGTGGTTCCGGCCGAGCGCGCCGTCGGCCATCGCCCGGGTGCAGCGGCTGCGGGCCGGACTGGGCCTCAACTACGCGGCCATCGGCGTCGTCCTGGACCTGCTCGGCCGCGTCGAACGCCTGGAAAACGCACTGCGGCGCAGCGAACGAGCCGCCAAGGAGCCCACACCATGGACATGAATCGCCTCACCCAGAAGTCCCAGGAGGCGCTGCGGGAAGCGCAGAGTCTCGCGGTACGGATGGGCCAGACCGAGGTCGACGGGGAGCACCTGCTGCTGGCCCTGCTCGATCAGCAGGACGGCCTGACCACCCGTCTGCTGGCCGGCGCCGGCGCCGACCCGGCCGCCCTGCGGGCCGCCGTCGAGGCCGATGTCGCCAAGCGCCCCCGCACGACCGGTCCGGGCGCCGCCCCCGGCCAGGTGACGGTGACCCAGCGCCTGGCCCGGCTGCTCGACAACGCCGAGCAGGAGGCCAAGCGGCTCAAGGACGAGTACGTCTCCACCGAGCACCTGGTACTGGCACTGGTGGACGAGGGTTCGACCACCGCGGCCGGCCGGCGGCTCGGCGAACAGGGCGTCAGTAAGGACTCCTTCCTCGCTGCCCTCACCACGGTGCGCGGGAATCAGCGGGTCACCTCCGCCAACCCTGAGGAGGCGTACGAGGCCCTGGAGAAGTACGGGCGTGACCTCGTCGTCGAGGCCCGCACCGGCCGGCTCGACCCGGTGATCGGCCGGGACGCCGAGATCCGCCGGGTGATCCAGATCCTCAGCCGCAAGAGCAAGAACAACCCGGTGCTGATCGGCGAACCGGGCGTCGGCAAGACCGCCATCGTGGAGGGCCTGGCCCAGCGGATCGTGCGCGGCGACGTGCCGGAAGGGCTGCGGGACAAGACGGTGTTCTCGCTCGACATGGGCTCGCTGGTGGCCGGGGCCAAGTACCGCGGCGAGTTCGAGGAGCGCCTCAAGGCCGTCCTGTCGGAGGTCAAGGGCGCCGAGGGCCGGATCCTGCTGTTCGTGGACGAGCTGCACACCGTCGTCGGGGCCGGCGCCGCCGAGGGCGCGATGGACGCGGGCAACATGCTCAAGCCGATGCTGGCCCGCGGCGAGCTGCACATGATCGGCGCCACCACGCTGGACGAGTACCGCAAGCACGTCGAGTCCGACGCCGCCCTGGAGCGCCGCTTCCAGACCGTCCTGGTTGACGAGCCGACCGTCGAGGACGCCATCTCCATCCTGCGCGGCATCCGCGAGCGGCTGGAGATCTTCCACGGCGTCAAGATCCAGGACAACGCGCTGGTCGCCGCCGCCACCCTCAGCCACCGCTACATCAGCGACCGCTTCCTCCCGGACAAGGCCATCGACCTGGTCGACGAGGCCTGTGCGCGGTTGCGGACCGAGATCGACTCCATGCCCGCCGAACTCGACGAACTCACCCGCCGGGCCACCCGGTTGGAGATCGAGGAGGCCGCGCTGGACCAGGAGACCGACCCGGCCAGCCGCGCCCGCCTGGAGCACCTGCGGCGCGAACTGGCCGACCTGCGGGGCGAGGTGGACGCCAAGCACGCCCAGTGGGAGGCCGAGCGCCAGGCCATCCGCAAGGTCCAGGAACTGCGCCAGGAACTGGAACGCGCCCGGCAGGAGGCCGAGCAGGCCGAACGCGCCTACGACCTCAACCGGGCCGCTCAGCTGCGCTACGGAACCGTCAGCGAGCTGGAGCGCCGGCTGGCCGCCGAGGAGGAGCGGCTCGCCGGCAAGCAGGGCGAGAGCCGGCTGCTGCGCGAGGTGGTGACCGCCGAGGAGATCGCTGAGATCGTCTCCGCGTGGACCGGCATCCCCGTCACCCGCCTCCAGGAGGGCGAGCGGCAGAAGCTGCTCAAGTTGGACGAGATCCTGCGCGAGCGGGTCGTGGGCCAGGACGAGGCCGTCCGGCTCGTCGCCGACGCGGTGATCCGGGCCCGTTCCGGGGTACGCGACCCGCGCCGGCCGATCGGCTCGTTCATCTTCCTCGGCCCGACCGGCGTCGGGAAGACCGAGCTGGCCAAAACGCTGGCCGCCGCCTTGTTCGACAGCGAGAGCAACATGATCCGCCTCGACATGAGCGAGTACCAGGAACGCCACACCGTCAGCCGCCTGGTCGGAGCGCCCCCCGGATACGTGGGCTACGAGGAGGGCGGCCAGCTCACCGAGGCCGTGCGCCGCAAACCGTACTCCGTCGTCCTGTTCGACGAGATCGAGAAGGCGCACGCCGACGTCTTCAACACGCTGCTCCAGGTACTGGACGACGGCAGGATCACCGACGCCCAGGGACGTACCGTCGACTTCCGCAACACCGTGATCATCATGACCTCCAACCTCGGGTCGCAGTACCTGCTCCAGGACGCCACCCAGGCCGGCGAGATCAAGCCCGAGGCGCAAGCGCTGGTGATGACCGAGCTCAACGGCCATTTCCGCCCCGAGTTCCTCAACCGCGTGGACGACATCGTTCTCTTCCACCCCCTCGGCATCGCGCAGATCGAGCGCATCGTCGACCTGCTCCTCGACGAGTTGCGCAACCGCCTCTCCGAGCAGCGCATCACGCTCGTCCTCACCGAGCCGGCCCGGCACCTGATCGCCGCCGAGGGCTACGACCCGGTCTACGGGGCCAGGCCGCTGCGCCGCTTCATCTCGCACGAGGTCGAGACCAGGATCGGCCGCGCGTTGCTCAGCGGCGAGGCACGCGAAGGCGTGACCATCCTGGTCGACGCCACGGGCGGCGAACTGACCGTCACTCTCCAGGACACGTCGCAGGAGCCGTGATGACTACTTCTCCGGAAAACCGTGCCGACCGTGCCGACCGCGGCGGCGGTAACGACGGCGCCGAGACCTCGGTGCGGACGGTCGCCTGCGCCAACTGCGGCCGGACCAACCGCGTACCCGCCGCGGCGCAGGGCAGCCCGCGCTGCGGAAACTGTCGGGCCCCGCTGCCGTGGATCACCGAAGCGGGCGACGCCGACTTCGGGGTGGTCGCCGAGCAGGCGAGCCTGCCCGTGCTGGTCGACCTCTGGGCCACCTGGTGCGGCCCCTGCCGCCAGGTGAGCCCAGCGCTCGAACGGGTCGCCGAGGACCTGGCTGGCCGGATCAAGCTGGTGAAGGTCGACATCGACAAGTCCCCGCTCCTGGCACGGCGGTTCGAGGTCCAAGCCGTACCCACCCTGCTGCTTCTCGACCACGGCAGGCCCATCGCCCGCCAGACCGGTGCCGCACCCGCGAACGCGCTGCGCCACTGGCTGGACAAGTCGCTGCCGGCGTCCCACGCACCGGCCGATCCCACCTCTGGGAGGCTGTGATGACCGGACTTCCCGACCCGCACCTGTCCATGGTCCAGCCCGTGGTGCCCAGAACACCGCAGGGCTGCGAAGACTGCCTGCGCATGGGGACTCCCTGGCTGCACCTGCGCCTGTGCCTGACCTGCGGCCACGTCGGCTGCTGCGACTCCTCGCCGATGCGGCACGCCCGTGCTCACTCGGCGAGCGACGGGCACCCCATCGTTCGGTCGTTCGAACCCGGCGAGGACTGGCGGTGGTGTTTCGTGCACGAGGCGATGGTCTGAGCCCGGCGAGCCCGCCCGGTGCTTCTTCCGCCTCCGCCACTGCCTTCCGCCTCCGCCACTGCTTTCCGTCGAAGGGAGCGAATCGTGCCGACGCCCACGCCCACGCCGACAGCCGACGTCCATGGCGCCTATCCGCCGCTGACGGACGACCAGATCGCGATCCTGAGATCCTGCGGACAGGTACGGCCGGTCCGCGAAGGGGAACAGCTCTTCCGGGCGGGCGAACCCAGCGAGGAGTTCTTCGTCGTCCTCAGCGGCACGGTGGCCGTGGTCGAAGGCCACGGCGACCACGAGCAGGTCGTCCAGTTGCACGGTCCGCACAGCTTCCTCGGCGAACTCGGCGTACTGGAGGGCCAGACCGCCTTCCTCAGCGCGGTGGTGAGAACACCTGGCGAGGTTCTGGCGGTGGGTTCGGCCGCCCTGCGCGACCTGCTCAGCGGCGAACCCGCGCTCGGCGACGTGATCGTGCGGGCCTACCTGCTGCGCCGTACGATGCTGGCCGGCGCGGGCACGGGCTTCCGCATCATCGGCTCCGCCTTCTCCCCCGACACCCGCCGGCTGCTGGAGTTCGCCGCCCGCAACCGCCTCCCGCACCGCTGGGCCGACCTGGAGAAGGACACCGAGGCGGAGGCGCTGCTCACGCGTCTTGGCATCGCTCCGGAGGACACCCCGATCGTCGTCTGGCACGACTACCGGGTGCTGCGCAATCCCTCCGACGTCGAACTCGCCCAGGTGATCGGGCTGCGGACCGAGACCGTCGCGCGGACCGTCTGCGAACTGCTGGTGGTCGGCGCCGGGCCCGGGGGCCTGGCCGCAGCGGTGTACGGAGCCTCCGAGGGGCTCTCCACCGTCGTCCTGGACGCGGTGGCGACCGGCGGCCAGGCCGGTACGTCGTCCCGGATCGAGAACTACCTCGGTTTCCCCGCGGGGATCTCCGGCATGGAGCTCGCCGAACGCGCCGTCGTGCAGGCCACCCGGTTCGGCGCCCGTATCGCCGTCCCCGCCGAGGCCGCCGGACTCGAACAGCGCGACGGGACCAACGTGGTGCGGTTCGCCGACGGCAGCACTGTCACCGCCGGCAACGTGGTGGTGGCCACCGGCGCCCGCTACCGGCGGCTCGCCGTCCGCGGCGTCGAGCGGTTCGAAGGGCTGGGGATCCACTACGCCGCCACCCTCTGGGAGGCACGGACCTGCCGTCTTGACACGGTCGCCGTCGTCGGCGGCGGCAACTCCGCCGGCCAGGCAGCACTGTTCATGGCGCGCGAGTCGCCTGCCGTACATCTGCTGGTCCGCGGCGGAGACCTGGGCCACAGCATGTCGCGCTATCTGATCGACCGGATCGAGCGGCACCCGCGGATCCACGTCCGGCTGCACACCGAGGTCCGGGAGGTCGTCGGCGAGGACCGGGTCGAATCCCTCGTCGTCGAGGACAACCGCACTCGCGAGCAGGGGGTGCTGGCGGCCCGTGCCCTGTTCGTCTTCATCGGCGCGCGCCCCGCCACCTCCTGGCTCGCCGACGCCGTCACCCTGGACCGGCGCGGCTTCATTCCGACCGGGCAGGACGTGGCCCGGGCAACAGCGGACCTCTGGAAACCCCTGGCCCGTACCCCGCTCGCCCTGGAGACCAGTCTGCCGGGAGTCTTCGCCGTCGGCGACGTCCGCAGCGGCTCGGTCAAGCGGGTGGCCTCCGCAGTCGGCGAGGGCGCTATGGCCGTCCGCTTGGTGCACGAGCACCTCGGGGAGGTGGGACCACCCGCCATCCGGTGACCTCAGCCCATCCACCAACGCGAGAAGGGAAATGAGATGCCTGTCATGGGAGTTACCAAGTTCGAGCGCTTCTTCCGCGCAGCCGCCGGCCTCGACGTCAACAAGAATGACCTCAAGCGCTACAACGACTTCGTGGACGCCAAGCTCTACGACCTCTTCCTCATCGGCACGGCCCATGCCAAGGCCAACGACCGGGACATCATCGAGCCACAGGACCTCCCGGTCACGAAAGGCCTGCAGGAGAGCATCCACGCCTTCCAGAAGCTGGAGGAGAGCATCGAACTGCGCCCCCTGCTCGACCAGCTCGCCGCCCGCCCCGACCTCGGCATGGACGCCACCGAGGACACCCGGCAGCGGCTGCCCGACCTGGCCGGCGGCCTCAGCGTCGCCCTCGCCCGCGCCGTCCACGCCCTCGCCGGCGACACCCGCCGCCCCTCCGCGGACCAGTGGGACGAGGCTTTCGAACTCTTCGACCTGCTGATCTGATCCACCGGTCGACGCTGGGAAGAGAGCATCCAGCCGAGCTGATCCGCGCCTGCGCGGCGATGCTGCCCTCGGCGGTGGACCGCGTCCATCGGGTCGCGGCTGGGCCGACGCCTCAAGCGTGTTCCTCCGTGGCGTGGGAGTCGGTGAGGGTGGGGGCGCCGGCTGCCGCGATCGCACCGACGACGACCGCCAGGACGGCGTAGGCGATCCGCTCGCCGTGGAAGAAGGACTGCACCGGGGCGTCGCTCCAGGTGCCTGCGGGCAGCCGGGTGGTGACCAGCAGGGCGATCATGGTGCCGGTCACGGCGGTGCCGACGCTGGTGCCGACCTCCTGGGCGGTGTCGTTGAGTGCGGTGCCCATCGACGTGCGGTTCTCCGGCATCGCACCGACGAGCGCGATGGCGCAGATCGTCATCACGGTGCGCAGACCGATGGTCATCACCACCATGCAGACCGCGATGACGAGGCACCCGTGGCGGACGCCCCAGGCGAGACCGGCCAGCGAGCCGCCCAGGCAGGCGGCGCCCACCAGGCAGGCGATGCGGTGGCCGAACCTTTTTGTGAGCCACTCGGACAGCGGGGTCGCCGCGATCATGGTCATGATGACCCAGCGCATGGAGGTCTCGGGCGAGCCATTCGTACGCGAGATTGGTCGCCGGGCGGTGGCCGCCGAGCGGCAGGATCCCGTCCTCCAGCATGGGGAGGTGGTAGGCCGTGGGTGACTCGGGCGGGCCGGCGGTCGGCCTGTGCCAGTGGGCCCTTGGCCTGGATGGGTCTCGGTTCGCAACTCGATTGTGGGCGTTGTACCTTGTGGCTGGTTCGGGATCGGGTACCACGCGAAGTTCAAGCGGCCGGGGTGCCCGTCCTCGCCGTCCGGCGGCTGGGTGATCGTGCCGCGGATCTCTACGGGGAGGATGCTGTACAGGCCCAGGGCGGATCCGAATGCGGGGAAGTTCGTCTGGACCAGGTCCAGGTACCCGGTGACGGCGACCGTAAGGGTTAGGGCCATCAGTTCCTCGGCGCGTGGGTGTGAGTATCCCTGTGACATCCGCCGGTTTCGCAGCGTCGGCTGGTCCGGGGACGGCCAGGGGCGTGGGAGGGCCGTGCCCCCGAAGCGTTGGAGCTGCGCGTCCAGCCAGAGTACGTCGGCCGAGTTGATGCTGTGTCTGCCCTTGTGCCAGGTGGATGACACCTCGACATTCGACGTTTTCGCAGGTGCGATGGGATGCGCCTGATCGGCCGGGTTACGGCGGTTGCGGGCTGATCGCCCAGGACTCCAGCACGACGCTCAGCGGCGGAGGGCAGCGTCCAACAGGCGAGTCAGTTCGCCGATGCGTCTGCCGCCGGCCGGTGCCACCGGATAGCGCTTGAGCACGTCGACGAGCGCCGGGGTCGCGTGGCCCGGCCCTTGCCGATTACCTCATCCATGCAGGTGGGATGGCCCTTCGATGTCGAGTGCAGGGGTGCTCAAGTAGGCGCCGTCGCACGGTGGCGGCAAGTGCGGCATGATGATCGGTCGTGCTGCTGAAACTGGCGTACCTGGGCATGACGAACACGTTCGCGCTGGATCAAGGACTACAACGAACGAAGACTCCACTCCGCCACCGGCTTCCAAACACCGACGGCAGCACGAACCGCTTGGCAAGATCGAATGGCCATGGCCGCATAGCCGCAGGGGTTGAAAACCGTGTCGACTCCAACGCAACGCGCACGGCCGTCCCAGTGCAACCCACCATACTGCTGGAGCCCGGCATTCAGGCGACTTTGACGGCATGCGGGCCGATGCTGACCGTGACGTCGACGTGGCCGCCGAGCGCGGCTGCATAGGCGCGCAAAGTCTCCAATTCCATGGCTTCGATGTCGCCGTGCTCAATCTGGGAGATCCGCGACTGCGAAACTCCCACGAGTGCGGCGACCTCAGCCTGGGTCTTGCCCACCAGCTTGCGCAGCTCCGCCAAGTGGAAGCCGGCCACCTGCGCATCAAGCTGGGCATCCGCCCGTGCCCGCAGCTGCGGATCGGCCAGTTCCGGATGACGCCGGTGCGCCTCCGCCTTCACATCCTGCCAACGCCGTGCCGGACTCATCGCCTCTCCTCCTTCACCTGCTGATCCCGTTCGGCCTTCTTCTCGTCCCGATAGGCCGTGTAGCGCTGCTCCGCCAGCGCCATCGCCTCCGGATACCACCGCGACCAACGCCCGGCCTTGTCGCCCGCCACCAGGAAGACCGCCTCCCGATCCGGGTCGAACACGAACAACAGCCGCAACTCACTACGACCGCGCGAACCGGGCCTCAGCTCCTTCAGCTTGGGCAAGCTGCTTCCGGCCAGCGTGTCGACCAACGGCCGACCCAGCGCCGGTCCCACCTCGGACAGGCGGTCCAGAGCACGCTCTACCAGCACCGCCGTCTCCGGTTCAGACTCACACAGCCCCAGGAACCACAGCTCTACCGGCTCCAGAAGCACGATCTCCTACGACACGCCTACCAATATAACCCACAGCTCATATCAGGACCAGGCCACCACCAAAATTCACCCAACCAGCCGCACTCCCCCTCACACGCCTCACGTCCGAACGTCCGCACCGACGTCACCGACAGGACAGCTCCATCTCCCACCCGGGCCGACCCAAGGAGACCCCCACGCGCGATGACCTGCACGGACGGCACATCCGACAGGAACAAAGCCGCCCTATACCTGCAGCGATGAACATATGAGCCCTACAGCACCGCTGGCCCTCTTCGCGCCCGCGCCCCCGCGAGGCTGGGCGCGGGGGCCACCGGGCGGGTGCGGTCAGGCAGCCAGGGCCTGTCCAGTCAACGGTGTAACTCGTTGGTGTGAGTTAGCGGCGGCCGATGGAGAGTCGGCCGTCGAAGGCGATGTCGAAGGCCTGCAGTGCGGGCTTCCATCGCATGGTCCAGCGTTTGCGGCCCTGCCCGGTGGGGTCCAGGCTCATGACGGCCATGTAGACGCACTTCAGCGCGGCGGCCTCGTTGGGGAAGTGCCCGCGGGCGCGGACGGCCTTGCGGATGCGCGCGTTGACGCTTTCGATCGCGTTGGTCGTGCAGACGATCCGACGGATCTCGACGTCGAACTGGAGGAACGGAACGAACTCGGCCCAGGCGTTCTCCCAAAGCCGCACGATCGCCGGGTACTTGTCGTCCCATTCCTCCTGGAACTCCAGGAACCGGTCCTCGGCGGCCTGCGCGGTCGGCGCGGTGTAGACGGGCTTGAGCGAGCGGGAGATCTTGTCCCAGTCCTGGCGTCCCGCGTAGCGGAACGAGGCCCGCAGAAGGTGAACGACGCAGGTCTGCGTCACTGCCTGGGGCCAGACGGTGCCGATCGCGTCGGGCAGGCCCTTGAGTCCGTCGCAGACGACCATGCAGACGTCCTGGACGCCGCGGTTCTTGATCTCGGTCAGCACCTGGAGCCAGTACTTGGCACCTTCGCCGCCGTCGCCGGCCCACAGGCCGAGGATGTCGCGGGTGCCCTCGACGGTCACGGCCAGAGCCACGTAGATCGGCCGGTTGGCCACCTGGCCGTCGCGGACTTTCACGTGAATGCAGTCAATGAAGATCACCGGGTAGACCGGGTCCAAGGGCCGGTTCTGCCACTCGGCCATGCCGTCCATGACCTTGTCGGTGATGGTCGAGATGGTCTGCTTGGACACACTCGCGCCGTAGACCTCGGCCAGGTGGGCGGATATGTCACCGTGCGTCAGACCCCGCGCGGACAGCGACAGTACCATCTCATCGATGCCGGTCAGCCGGCGCTGGCGCTTCTTGACGATCTGCGGCTCGAAGCTGCCATCACGGTCCCGCGGAACGGTGATCTCCACCGGACCGACATCTGTCAGCACGGTCTTCGAGCGGACACCGTTGCGGCTGTTGCCGCTGCCCGAACCGGCCGGATCGTGCTTCTCGTAGCCGAGGTGATCGGTGATCTCGCCCTCCAGCGCGGACTCCAGCACCCGCTTGGTCAGCTGCTGCAGCAGCCCTCCCTCACCGGTCAGCTGGAGCCCGCCCGCGCGGGCCCGGTCCACCAGCTGGCTGATCAACTGCTCGTCCAGCACGTCCGCCGGCGACTCGACCGAACGGACCTCTTCAACCGCCTCAACCTTGGCAGTCACGTCGCTCATCAGTGCTACTTCCATGATCGGGAGTTACACCGAAGACCGTACAGACCCGGCAGCCACGCCCAGCGGGAGCCAGTAGATGGAGATCTGGGGCTCGTACTCCTGGCCGGCGGACGTGATCTCCACCTTGTAGGTCTGGTTCGCCTTGACGGGGATGGGCGTGGACCAGGCTCCGTAGAAGTTCCTGATCGAGATCCCCGGGCAGGAGACGTTGGCCGTCATGGAACCCACCGTCACCGTCGCCACGGTGAACCGGTAGAGCCGCTCGTCCGTTGACGGGTTCAAGTTCGCGTAGGTGTTGCTTGCCAGGCGGACCAGCAGAAACCCGTCGGTGGTGGGCTGCCCGGTCTTGCTGTACGTGCTCACCGCCGTCGTGCTGGACTGGATCGTCGTCATCGTGCCGAGGGCCTTGACGTTCGCACCGGTGACATCGAGCGCGCCGGACACCCCCAAGCCGGCCTTCGCATCCAGCTTCGCGCCGGAAACCTCCAGGCCCGCCTTCGCGTTCAGCTTTCCGCCCGACACGTCGAGCCCCGCCTTCGCGTCCAGCTTCCCGGCGGACACGTCCAATCCCGCCTTGGCATCCAGTTTCCCGCCGGAGACGTCGAGCCCCGCCTTCGCGTCCAGCTTTCCGCCCGAGACGTCCAGACCCGCCTTCGCGTCCAGTTTCCCGCCCGACACGTCGACCCCCGCCTTCGCGTCCAGCTTGCCACCGACGGTGAGGGTGTTCCTGGCCATGACGTCTCCTTCGAAGGTGGTGGGGCCGAACGCGGTGACGCTGTGGTCCGTGCTGTCGGCGGTGAAGGTGGCGGGGACGGTGATGCTGTTGCTGGCGGTGAGGGTTTTCGCCCTGATGTCGGCGTCTTTGACGGTGACCGTGGTGGACAGGTAGTGGTGCACGGGTTCGCCGTCGGGGCCGGTGGTGCGGGCGTCGAGGACGAAGGTGGTGGTGTCGGTGAGGCCGCTGACCGGGTGGCTCTGGCCGGTGACCAGCTCTTCGTCGAACGGTCCCCCGGACAGGTAGTACGCGGTGTCGTTCTCGCTGCCCTCCCAGCGCAGGATCACCGTGCCCGCGTCCCCGGTGGTGTTGGTGACCTGGGGCTTCTCGCAGGAGAAGCTGCGGAAGAAGAAGAAGAAGTCGTCGAGGGACTTGGTGACGTTGGGCATGGCGATGTCCTGTTCGGTCCAGTCGTCGTCGTTGTCGAAGTCCGGGTCGTCGTCTGTGGTGACCTGGGCGGTTACGGTGAACGCGACCTCGCCCGGGGTGCGGCTCACCGAGATGCGTTGGAGGGTGAGCGTGAAGTACGACTCGTCCTCGAAGCTGAACCATTTGTCGCCGCGCCCGCTCTTGGTGCAGGTGAACGTCGTGTGGTCGTCGGCCTCAAGGGTGTCGATGGCCCAGCTCCCGGTGCTGGTCTCGTACTCGGTCTGGATGCCGGGGTTGCTGGTCAGGTCGTCGTGGGCGGTACCCACCGGGACGGTGACGGTGATCCACCGGCACTTCACCTCGGGCTGCGCCGGCGGTTTAGTGAAGAAGAGGTCGATGTCGCCCAGCTTGGCCTTGCTGGCCGTGGAGACCGCCAGCGGCAAAGGCAGCGTGGTGGGGGCGACCTGGAGCAGTACGTCGGAGGTGGTGGTTCGGGTCAGGGACATCGGGAGCCTCGCAGTTCCGGGGGTGTGGGTCTTCCTGCTGGGGTGCGGGGAGGCCGGATGACCAGGGGCTCAGGTGACGGTCACGGCGCCTTTGAACTCGGCGTCGCGGATCCAGGTCTGCTTGTCTTCGGACCGTGCGCGGAAGGTGTCGCCCTCGTCGTCGGCGAGGGCGAGTTCGCTGGACGCGGTGACGCTCCTGGCTTGGATGTCCGGGTCTTCGACGGTGACGGTGGTGGACAGGTAGTGGTGGATGGTTCGGCCGCTGACCTGGGGCTGCGCGTGCAGCACGAAGGTGGTGGTGTGGTGCAGTTCGTGGGTGTCGAAGCAGGTGACGTTGTGCAGGTCGACGGAGTCGGCGTCGCCTCCGTCGTCCCAGGACAGGGTGTACCTGGTGCCCGGGCTGCCGTTCCAGTGCAGGGTGGTGGCGTGGCCGTTCTCGACCCGGGGGGTCTGGCAGGAGAAGGTCGCGAAGACGAAGTCGGTGCTGTCCTTCGCGATGGGGTCCAGGGTGAGCGGCTGGTCCTCGGCCGTGGCGGTGCTCGCGGTGACGGCGAGCTGGGCGAGGCCGGCCGCGCTGTTGACCGGGATGTCGGCGAGGATGAGCTTGAACCAGCGGTCGTCGTCGAACACCGCTGCTCCGCCGGGCGGGGTGCACATGAACTTGACCGCGGTCGGCGCGTCCAGGGTCGCGGTCTTGTTGATCAGGAACTGCCGCACCACCGTGGTGGGCTCCGGTGCGTCCCGTGGCACGAGCATGCGCAGGTAGCGGACCCGGAGCGGGCTGTCGAAGGCGACGTGCAGGGAGAAGGTGTTGTCGTAGTAGCCCTGGCCGACGTCGACGAACCGGGCGCCGTCGGTGGAGGCTTGCAGGTAGAACGGGGGCATCCGGAGGTAGCCGGTGTCGACCGTTCCGGTGACGATGTCGATGGTGCTGATGTTCTGGGTCGAACCGTAGTCGACGGTCAGTGAGGTGTCCGCGAGGATACGGCCGCTGGTCTGGTAGTAGCGCGAGTCGTCGGGGTCGAAGATGTTCTCGACGCCGTTACCCGGCGTGCTGGGCCAGGCCTCGGTGGGCGTGGCGGCCGGCGGATCGCGCCGGATGTCCCACTGGGCGCCGGTGCTGTCCTTGGGGTAGTCGTCGATCTGGTCGGCGCTGTCGGTGGCGTCCGCGACGAGGTCCTCGGGCAGTTCGCCGATGGGGAGGCTGACGGTGATCCCGGTGCAGGTCACCTCGGGGGCGCCGGCGGGTTTGCGGAAGGTGAGGAACAGGCTGCCGGGCTTGTCAGCGACCAGCAGCGGGGGTGTGGTCTGGCTGGTGACCTGGAGCGGGGCGGTGGATTCGGTGGCGCGGTGCACGGGGCCTCCGGGGCGGGTGGCCGCTGCGGGCGGCGGGGAGGGTTGGCGCGGGGTTCAGTTCTGCTGTGCGGGGGCCGGGCTGATGGTCACGGTCACGGTGGCTTCGCCGGAGGTGAAGCCGTACGCGCCGGACTCGCTGCGGGTCTCGTCGCTGATCTTCAGTTCGACGTCCCCGGACCGTGTGGTCAGCGGGATCGCGTCGAGGATCAGGACGAGGCCGGCGCTGCCGTCGAAGCGGGCCTCGTGTCGGCGGTTGGAGGGGCGGAAGGTGAAGACGGCGCTGCCGGGGTCCGCGAAGTTCCTTTCGATGTACCAGGTGCCCGGTCCGCTGTAGCCGGTGTTGATGCGTTCGGGGTAGTGGGTCAGCGCGGCGCCGGACGGGTCGGTGGGCACGGTGAGGGTGATGCTGCGGCAGGTGGCCGGGGACCGGCTGTCGGGGTTGCCGGCGGTGATTTCCAGGCGTCCTTGCCGCGCGTGGTCGGCGGTGGCCGGCAGCAGGCCTTCGGGGGTGGTGGTCAGGGTGTACCTGAGGTTGGCGGTGGCGGCGGGCTCGGTCACGTGTGCGCTCCTGGGCGGTGGCGCGTCCGGGCCGGAGTCTGCGGTTCGTCCTGCGCGGCGGCGGTCGCGGGTTCGAGTTGCAGGTAGCCGGCCCGGGCGGTGGGGATGTCGTCGTCAGGGTGGGTGAGCTGGTCCGCGGGGACCAGCGGGCGGGTGTCCCAGTCCAGCAGTGCGGTGTCGCCGGCCACGGGTTGTGCCCAGGACCAGGTGCCATAGCGGGCGGAGAGCGGCGGCAGCACCAGGGAGGCGTCGTCGGGGGTGCAGGTGACGTGGAAGTTCCGCACCACGGTGGTGGTGTCGCTGTTGGCGGTGAAGTACAGGCGCAGGTAGCGGGCGTTGAGCGGCCGCGGGCCGGGGCCGGCCGGGTGCCAGCTGAGGTCCTGGTCGTTTGCGCCGGCGCTGGCCAGGTCGGTCCAGTCCGTGGCGTCGGCGGATGCCTGGAGTTTCTTGGCGGGGGCGGTGCGTGCCTTGGGGATCTCGCCCAGTTGCACGTGGACGTGGCTGACCTCCCGCTCGGCCCCCAGGTCCACCTGGACCCAGTCCCCGGCCCTGACCTTCGGGGGCAGGCCGTCAGCGGTCTGGTACCAGGTGTCGTCCCTGCCGTCCAGGATCCGGTCGACTGGTCCGGCCTGCGGGGTGTTGCCGCCGTGGCCGGGGATACTGCTGGTGGCCGTGCGGTTGCTGCGGGTGGTGGCGAGGACGGGGTTGAGCCGGAACGAGGCGCGGATGTTGGCGAGGGCGTGGTGGACGAGGTCCGCGTCCAGCCGCAACTGCTGGACCGGCAGGATGCCGGTGGTGGCGTGCACGGGCAGGTGCGGGTGGGCCAGCAGGGTGAGGTGGCGGACGGTGGGCCGGGTGGCGGGCCGGGCGGCCAGCGCGAGGTCGTCGCCGTTGCCGATGGGCTGGACGTATCCGGTGGAGGTGGTGGGCGTTGCGGGGTCCACGGCGTGCAGCCGGCGGTAGTCGACGGGCCGGTCGGGGTCGGCCGCGAAGTAGCCGACCAGGCCGTCGTCCAGGTCGTGCGGGTCGCCGAGCCGGATCGCCCAGGTGTAGTCGGTGTAGTCCGGGTCTGTGTAGTCCGGGTCGAGCGGGTCGAGGATCCTGATCCAGGACGGGTCGGCCAGTGGCGGGCCCTGGAGTTGCAGTGCCAGGTCGGCGCGGATCAGGGCGACCGGTCGGCCGATGAGCCGGCTCGGCAGCTGGTCGTCGCTGGGCACCGGGTCCACGATGCTGCTCAGGCTCCTGTCGATGGTGGCCGTCAGGTCCTCGAAGGCGTCCGCGTCGTGCGCCAGGAGGTCCTGGAGGAACTCGGCGAGGTCGGGGTGGTCCTCGGTGAACCGGGGGTCCTCGTTGCCGGTGTAGGCGGAGTGCGGCAGCGGGGTGAAGGTGGTCCGCGGGCCCGCGGTGGTCGTGGTGACCCGCAGCTCGCCCAGGGCCAGGCCGTCGGGTGCGTAGACGGCCAGGGTCTGGTCCAGGTAGTTGACCAGCAGCCAGCCGGTGACCGGCGTGGCCGAGGTGCGGACGGTGGCGCCGTTCTGCGGGGTGAAGGCCAGGCGGGTGTCCTGGAGCAGCCGCGGCGGCAGCTGGACGAAGCGCTCGGGGTTGACCGGCCTGTCGTACAGCTCCCGGTTGGGCGTCACCGACCTGGCGAGGACCGGGTACTGGTCGTGCGAGGTGCCGCCGTCGCCCGAGGTGACGATGTCCAGGACCCGGCCGAAGCGGTCCACGATGCGCAGGTCGGTGAAAGCGAACTGGCCGGCCCGCACGGGTGCGAAGCGCTGGTTCCTGGCGACCGCGGCGCCGTCGGGGACGTGGTTCTGGTCTCCGGCGAGGCTCGCGACGGCGGCTTCGGTGGCTACCTGGGCGCCGCCGTCCAGTTGCAGCAGCCAGTCGTTGAAGCCGTCCAGGCTCTGCGACAGGACGTCCAGGCCCTCGAACTCCTCGCGCAGTTCGCCCAGTGCGGCGACGTCCGCGCTTGGGTAGGTGGCCAGGTAGCGGGCCAGTTGCGCGCGGGCGACGAACGCGGTGGTGGGGGCGAGAAAGGCGCGGCCGACGAACATCCGGCTCAGCCGGTCGCCCTCGCTCTCGGTGTCCGCCTCGGGTGCGCCGGTGCCGTTCCAGGTGTAGCTGTAGGCGTCCGCTGTCCCGTCCGGCGGGGCCTGGAAGGTCCAGTGGTAGTCGTCGTCTCCCGTGCGGTAGGGGGTGGGGAAGTAGTTGAGCTTCCATTGCAGGAGCATCGGCAGCCACGGCTGGCGCCAGGGGGCCGTGTACTCGGCCAGGGCCCCGCGCGCGTGGGTGAGCGGGGCCGACGTGATCGCCCACAGGGCGCTGTTCCCGGTGCTGTCCGTGGTGGTGGCGGCCTGTTCCAGCAGGGCGAACTCGGCCAGCAGCCGGGCGCAGGGGTCCGGCAGGTCGGCGGTGCCCGGGTCCGGCGGGTTCCCGGGCGGCCTGGTCCACTGGTCGCCGATGCGGACCTGGCTGAGCAGGGTGGCGGTGGTGCGGCAGGGCAGCGGGTTGTCCTCGTCGCGGGTCAGCGGCCTGGGGGTGCCGGCGCTTCCTTCGATGAGCAGGACCGGGTCGGCGGGTTTGTAGAAGCTGTCGCCGGGGGTGCGGGTGAGCTGGAGGTGCGCGGGCAGGCCGTGGGCGGCGGCGAAGGCGTCGATGGCGTCCTGGGGGTCAAAGTCTTCGGCGGGGTCGTCGGGGTCGGGCCTGGTCTGCGGGAGTTTCTCGCGCAGCGCTTCGGCGCGGTCGCGTTGCGCCCGCACGGTGGCGGCCAGGCCGGTGCTGTTGGCGGGGTCGAGTTCCCGGGCGGCGTCCGTGTCGAAGTCCGGGTCCAGGGTCGGCGGGCGCAGGGCCGTGGGCAGGTTCTTCAGCCAGTACAGGGCCCACAGCCGCCACCGCTGGTCGGCCAGGACCGGCAGGACGGCGTCGTATGCGGCCTGGTCGGTGTTCAGCTGCGCCAGCCAGGCCGGGGTGAGCTCCTCGGCGCTGCGGGCGGGGGTGTCACCGGTGGCGGCGCCGGGGCGGGCCTGGATGTGCCAGCCCGCGCCGCTCTCGCTGCCGGAGAACCAGCTGTGCCGGGTGGTCTCGTCCAGGTCCTGGCTACCCTGGGCTCCGTCGAAGGTGTCCAGGGTGCCGTGGTAGAGGGCGCTGAACAGCTGCGCGGTGTCCGCGGAGCGGGTCTGCCGGCCGACCAGGGCGGCGGCGGCTTCGCCGGTGCTGTGGCCGAGGGCGACCTTGAGCGGGTCCCGGGTGGGCCGGTCGTCCCTGGGCGCGTCGCCCTTGTGTTCCCACACCAGGCCCAGTGCGGTCCCGCTGAACAGGCAGCGCTCGGCGTCGGGGGCGACGGCGGTGGCGGTGTAGCCGAGGTTGCGGATGACCGTGGGGGCCTGCGCGGCGGCTGTCGTCTGGAGGCGCAGGTAGCGGGCGGTGACGGGTTCCGCGGCAGTGTCCGGCATCGGCCAGGTGACCTGTTCGTCGTCGGCCGCGGCGGTGGCCAGGTCGGTCCAGGTGCTGCCGTCGGCGGACGCCTGTAGCTTCTTCGCCGGTGGCCGCTGCTCGCCGCCGCGGCCTGTGCCGAACGTCGCGGTGACGGTGGTGACCCGGTGCAGGGCACCGAGGTCGACGGTGACGTGGTCGGCGGCGGTGGGGGCGGCGGCGGTCTCGAACCAGGTGTCGTCGCTGCCGTCCAGGATCGCCTCGACCGGGCCGCAGTGTCCCGGGGTGCTGTCGCCGTGTCCGGGGATGGTGCAGGTGGCGGTGGGAATCGGCGAGGCCGGGGCCCAGCCGAGGGCGGCGATGACGTCGGCGGGCGAGCCGTCGCTGCCTTCGGGCAGCAGTCCGGGGATGCCGGCGGCGGTGCGCAGGATGTCCTTGGCCGGGTCGCTGTACCAGCCCACCACCAGGTAGCTGAGCGTCGCGTCTAGGTACACGCCGCCCTGCTTGAGGTCGGTGAGCTTGTCGTGCATCGAGAACACGGTCTCGTGGTAGGGCTCGTAGGCGGCGAAGGTCGGCAGTCCGGCGCCGACGGCCGTCAGGAACAGCTCCTGCGCGTTGGCGGGTTCGCGCCACGGGCCGCGCGAGAGCGGGTAGAGGCCGCCGATCCAGTCCTCTTCGGGCGTGTCCGCACGCGGGTTCAGGAAGCTGTTGTCGGCCGGGAACTCCGTTCCGGGGGCCTCGTCGCCGGCGCTCTCGGTGCAGTCGCTCTGCACGATCCAGCCCACCGGTGGCCGGTGCTCGCCGTCCACCTGGGCGTAGCGCACGACCAGCCAGCGGTTGGGCACCAGCGGGAACCTGGTCTCCCCCTCGGCCTCGTCGAGGAATCCGTTGGTCAGCGCCTCCGGCAGCTGCCAGTGGACGTGGACCCCCTCGAAGGCGGCGGTGACCGCCTTGGCCTCCTGGAAGGGTTCGGGTTCGGCCGCGGCCCTCGCGGTGTTCGTGCCCAGCATGCGCCGGAAGCTGGGCTGGGCCCGGTAGAAGGGGTCGTCCTTGCGGACGGTCTCGTTGACGAGCAGGGCGTGGATCTCGACGGGCACGATCAGCTCGGTGTCGCTCACGGTCGGCTCCTAGACGGTCTCGGGCTGGAGGATCTGCTCCAGGGGGGCGTTGACCAGTTCCAGGGCGAACTGGGCGGGGGTCAGGTCCTGGAGGCCGAAGGCTCCGGCGAGGGCGGGGACCAGGCCGGCCGGACCGCGCAGGTCCAGCACGTCGGGGTCGCGGCCGCCCTGGCCGGGGCGCAGGTGGCCGGCGAAGATGTCCCGGGTGCCCGGGGCGGGGAACTCCTCGTTGCTGGGGTAGCCGAGCTGGCTGCCGGTCAGGTGGCGCAGGCTGATCCGGTTCTGGTCGTTGATGCCGAAGTGGATGCCCTGGCCCGGCTCGCGGATGCTGAGACGGTCCGGGACGCCGTCCCAGAGCACCAGCAGCACGGTGGGGGCCAGGTGGTCGCGGCGCAGTTCGCCGACGGGCTGTCCGGCCCGGGTGGCCAGGATGTCGAAGTCGGGCCAGGCGGCCACCAGTTCCGAGTTCATCAGCATTCCGGCGGCCGGCTGGTGGTCGGCCAGGGTACGGGTGGCGCCGGCGACGAGCAGCGGGTCGAGCACGCGGTCGGCCGAGGTGTGGGCGCCCACGTCGGTGGCGCCCTGGACCAGTGCCCGGATCCAGGCCGGGTCGACCCGGAACGCCCGCAGGCTCTCGGCGGGCAGCATCCGCGGGTCGGGCACCAGGTGGTTGAAGGGCACGCCGCGCAGCAGGCCGAGGCGCTCCAGCCACTGCGACATGGTGGGCGTGCTTTCCTCGGCGAGGACGGCCAGCAGCCGGCGGGCGCGGTCGTCGCCGAGCAGGTCGCGGGTGCTGGGCCGGACGCTGCGGATCGCCGGCGGCGGCGGGTCCTCGGCCCGCAGGTCTTCCTTGAGGGCCCGGACCAGGCCGCGGAACCCGTGGCCGGCCACGGTGCGCAGCGCGTTGGTGGCCGGGAGCGCCTCGGGATCGGCCAGGGCGCGCATGGGGTCGGCGGCCAGGGCGGCGAGGGTGGCGGCGCGGTTGGACAGTTCGCGGCGCGCGGCGGTCGCCTCGCCGGTGTAGTCGGGGTCGGCCAGGGCCAGGGTCCGGCCCAGGGTCCAGGCGGCGGCGTAGGAGACGTCGAACAGGCCGTGCTGGGGGTCGTAGATGAGGGCGTGGTCGGCGGTGGTGTGCGGGCCGGTGGGCGGTCCGGTGGGGACTTCGGGCGCGGTCAGCGGGGTGAACGGGCCGCGGTACCAGGCGTAGGTGTCCTCTCCGGACAAGGTGCGGAAGGGCACGGCGGTGTAGCCGTGGTGCAGTTGCCGGGCGGCGTACTGCGCCTCGGAGCCCGCCGACTGGGGGGCTGCCTGTCCGGCGGGGGCCGGGTTCAGCCGCAGCGCGAGGTCTTCCGGGTCGGTGCGGCTGGGGGCGGCCAGGTTCCGCAGCAGCGCGGCCGGGTTCAGCGAGCCGTCGGGGTCGTTGGTGAACGACCAGGACCACAGGCTGCACAGGCGTACCCGCCGGGTGTTCTCCGGCAGGCCGCCGGGGCCCAGGCGGCCCTGGTAGCCCTCCAGCGAGACCAGGTGCACCCCGTAGCTGCCGGGGGTGCGCGGGAAGCGGTTCGCGGCCAGAACCGCGAACTGGCCCTCGGTCAGGATCTCGCCGTTGTCCCGGCGCTGCGCCGCGGTGCCCACGTCGCGCATGTGGGCGAGGTAGAACATCTCGTCCTCGCGGGGTACGACGGCGGTGAAGACGGCGGCGGGCACGTCGATGGTGCGGCATTCGCCGGTGTCGTCGATCGCAAGGTCCTCGTCGCCGTCGTACAGCACCGGGCCGATGGTGCCGGTTTCCGCCGGGGAGCGCAGTTCGCCGACGGTGCGGGTGGTGAACTGCCCCAAGGCGGCCGGGTCGTCGTCGACCTCACCGGCAGCGAACACCAGCAGCGCCAGCCACGGCTGGAGCGCCTCCTGGCGGGTGCCCAGCAGTTTGCGCTCCCACGGCAGGACGGCCCGGTTGAAGGTGATGTGCGGCAGGACCTGGGTGTAGCGGCCGGCGGCGCCGGCGGAGGGGAAAACGGCCTGGACGGACGAGGGGTCGAGGGTGAACTGCGCGGCGTGGATCTGGTAGCGGTCCACGACGACGGGCAGGGGTTCGCCGTCGTCGACGGGTACGCCGTCGACGGTCAGTTCCTGCTCGACGGTGATGGTGTAGACGCCGGCGACCGCGTGCGGCTGGAGGCGGTCGTAGAAGGTGACGTCCAGGTCGGGGGCGGTGGTCACGGCGGTCACCTCGCGGCGGTGGTGGCGAGCATCGGGGGGTCGGTCAAGGTGGTGCCGGCCAGGACGGCGTAGCGGTCCAGCGGACCGTCACTGTGCGGGGCGCAGCCCAGTGCCCGTAGTGCCTGGTGCACCGAGGTGCGGGTGCTCGCGGTCGCGGCGAGGGTGCTGGTGATCACCTCGACGCTGTCCTCGTCGGGTACCGGGGAGGTGCCGGCGGTGGTCTCGTCCCTGAGCGGCATGCTGCCGTCGGGCAGGCCCTCCACGTCCAGTGCGGCGGAGGTGACCGGTCCGACGAAGCCGCCCCGGTCGGGTTCGGGGATCTCGATCAGCACGCCGGTCAGGCAGTCCGGGACCAGGCCGGCATCGGTCAGGGCCTGTTCGGGGCGGGCCAGTGGAGCGCCCCACAGGGCGCGCGGCATGCCCTCGGACACCTCGGTCACGGTCCAGTCGGCGGCCTGCCAGTCGTAGGGCCGGCCCCGGTAGCTGATGCTGACCCGCTGCACGCTGGTGACGCCGGTCAGCCGCATCGGCCTGATGCTGACGGCGGCCCGGTCGCTGCCGGCGATCACCTTGCCGTTCACGGTGATCTTCGAGGCGGGCAGTCCCGAGCTGACGGTGATGGCGCAGCCGTCGATGGGCACCAGGTGCGGTGCCCCGGCCGGCTCGGCGTTGCGGGCGTCGGAGGAGCCGGTGGTGGCGTCGGGCAGGGCGATGCGGTCCGGTGCCGTGCGGGTGGGCGGCAGCTGGATGCGGAAGTCCTCCCAGGGCACGGGCGGGGCGCCCTTGCGGTCGGCTCCGAAGCCGAGGGTGAAGGAGACGAACCAGACCTTGATCCGGGCCCGGCCGCCCATGGGCGGCAGCCACAGCTGGAGGTCCACGCCGACCTCGATCGAGACCTTGACGCGGACGAACGCGACCTTGACGCTGGCCGAGACGCCGATGCTCATGCCCCAGGAGATGTCGGCGTAGAAGGGCTTCCACTGCACCAGGGCGTCGAAGTGCGAGGAGAACCAGGCTCGCACGCTGATCCCGCTGTGCTTGGCCTCGTAGACCGCGGCCATCCCCGCGCCGATCATGAACGCGCCGTCGGTGAGCGCAGCGTAGACCTGGCCCTTGATGACGATCGGCCCGCGTTCCCACAGCAGCCCGAGCCGGGCCGGGTTGGGGTAGTGGACCGGGGCGCGGAACTGCGGGTGGTAGCCGCCCGCGGTCAGGGCGAAGCCCTTGGGGATGCCGGGCTGCGCCTTGCCCCACACGTACAGGGAGACGCCGCCGGTCAGCGCGAGTGCCTTGTCCAGTAGGTAGGAGCCCTTGGCGATGACCGAGTCCATGGACAGCCGGCCCAGGGCGGAGTCGTAGGCGAAGACGAAGTCGACGGTGACCCGGCCCAGCGGTTCCAGGGCCGTGGGTGGCAGGTCCAACGTGGTCGAGCCGGCGAGCATGGCCTTCCAGCCCGCGCCGCCCGCCTCGATCAGGACCAGGGCGCGGGCGTTGATGAACTGGTAGACGGTGAACTGGGCGCCGCCGGCCCCCCAGTACTGTCCCTGGGCCGGGGTGACCCAGCCGCCTGGTCCCGACAGCTCGTTCAGTGCCTCGCCCGGTGTCAGCGGCTCCTTCCCGCTCCCCCCGCCGGGGTTCAGCTCCAGGCGTTTGACCAGGGGAAAGCGGCCGATGTCGGCGGCGGTGGGGATCCGTACCGTGCTGTTGATGCCGAAGCCCAGCGCGACGCCGGTGAACAGGACCGGGCCGATGCTGAACAGCCCCTGGAACATGCCCTGTTTGAGGCTGGTCAGCTCGGCGTAGGCGAACAGCGAGGTCCAGCCCGCGCGGTTGGCCGCCCAGCTGCCGGCCACCTGGAAGGCCCAGAGCTTCTCGATCTCGATACGGCCCAGGCCGGCCAGGGACAGGCCGTAGGCGGGCCCCAGGTCGAGGTTGCTGAGGGCTCCGGCGATGGTGATGGCCGGTGGCGGGGCCTTGCGCTGCCATCCCAAGGCAGCGCCCTCCAGGATCGGGCGGGCGTCGAAGTCCTTGTCGATGCCGAAGCCCAGGCCCAGCAGTTGCAGCGTCAACGGCCCGAGCGCCAGCGAGGCGTCGACGGCCAGGTAGACCGTGCCGTAGCCGAGACCGAGGCGGGCGTGTTCGAAGCGCACCGCGCCCAGGGCGAGGCCCAGCAGCGAGGTCTCGGACGAGGCCCCGGGCGGGCCGCCCAGCACCCCGGGCACGCCCAGTACGCCGGGCAGGTCGTCGCGGTCGGGGTAGACCAGGGTCACCTCGAGCAGTTCACCGGCCTTGAGCTCACCCCAGACCTGGATCCCCCTGGGCAGGTCCACCGGCAGGAACGCGGGCAGCGGCACCGAGCCGGGCGGATCCAGCGTGCCCAGGTAGGCGTTGAGGCGCAGGATCTCGTCGCGGTTCCAGTGCTGGTCGGCGTAGGAGGCGTGGATGCCCGACATGACCAGGTCGAACTCGCGCTGCACGGTTTCGCTACTGGCCGGCAGGTCCGACCCGCGTAGCTCCACGGCGCCCCGCACCGCCATCAGCTTGCGCCGGTTGGGGTTGTCGGCCGGATGGGTGGCGAACAGCCACGCCGCGGACTGCACTGCGCCGACGCCGGTGGTTCCGGTGACGACCAGGAACCAGTCGGTGAAGTCCAGGTGCACGTCGACCGAGTACAGCCGGGCCAGCAGGACCTCGGGGATTCCCTCGGCGAGGCCGGACAGTCCGAGGAAGGAGGCCAGGTCCGCGGCGGAGACGCCGTCCTCGTCGCTCCAGGACGCGGTCAGGGCGAACGGCCACTGGCCGGGCGGAAGGCTGGGCTTGGGGACGGAGAAGTCCACCGTCAGAGCGGGCAGCGGCGGGAAGTCCAGGGTAAACGACAGGTTCGGCAGCCGCGGGTGGACGGTGAAGTCGCTGAGGTCGACGTCGAAGCCCAGGTGGGGCAGGCCGATCTGGAAGCCGCCGCCGAGGTCGAGTGAGGCGTCGAACTCCAGGCGCAGCACCCAGTCGGCGGAGGGCGCCGGCCAGTCGGTCTCGCCGGCGGTGGGCCAGGTCAGGGCGAATCCGCTGAGTACCAGCGGCCGCAGGTCCACCGGCGGGATTTCCAGCCAGCTCAGGTCCGGTGGCGTCCCGGTCGGCGGCCACGGGATACTCCAGCCCCGGTCGAGCTGCGGGAACTTCCAGTCGAGGTCCAGCGAGAACCCCGGCAGGGCCCAGTCGCTGCTGCCCTGGCCGCTGCTGCCGCCGCCGGAGCCGCTCAGCCAGGTCGGCCACCAGGATCCCGGGTCCAACGACCCGATCCAGGAGTTCAGGCCTTCGACCGCGGGCCAGGGGATCCGGACGCCGTCCAGGAACGCCAGGCTGATGCCCTCCAGGGCGAAGTCCGGCAGGTCGGGCAGCAGGTCTCCGATGAACGGCAGGTCCGGCAGCAGGGCTTTCAGGCCGCTGATGCCGAGCAGCGCGATCCTGCCCCAGTCCGGGCCGGACGCCAGCGCCCCCAGCACGATCCGCAGCCAGTCGGACACCGCGGTGAGTTCGAGGTCTCCGCGCCGCAGGTCGAACCGCAGCCCGAGCCTGGGAAGCGTGGGGTAGAAGACGTCCGGCAGGCTCGGCAGGCCGATGTCCAGCCAGGCCAGCAGGTCCGGCAGCCGCACGCCGGCACCGTCGAACCAGCCGGTCAGCACGCCCGGGCCGGGCAGTCCCGGGAACCCGGGCAGGTCCACCGGAACATCGGGGACTGTGAAGGTGATCGGGAGCCCGCCGATGTCCAGGGACAGGCTCGGCAGCCGCAGCACCGAGCCCCACTCCCCCAGGTGCGGCAGACAGAAGTCGAAGCCCGCACCGGGAAGGTCCAGGCGCAGCCAGCCGAGGTCCAGGGACAGGTCGAAGGACACCCGCAGCGCCCAGTCGCCCCCACCGCCGCCACCGCCGCCACCGGTGCTGGTCCATGACAGTCCCAGCTTCGGCCAGTGCAGTTCGCCGAAGGCCAGGGGCAGCGTGAGGCCGGGGAAGGACGGAGCCCAGGAGAACTCGTCGGGCGGGCCCGGCTGCGTCACCCACACCCCCTGCTGCTCCAGCAGGGCCCAGGCCACGCCCAGCCACAGACCCGGTGTCAGCGCGCGGTCAGGCAGCTGCGGCCACCACTGCCCGGCCTCCGGCGCCGCGTCGGCCACGGCCGCGTTCAGCGCCCGGGCCTCCGCCTCGCCTACCCCGGCGGTGCCAACCGACAGCACTTCGACTCCGCGCACCCCGGCGTCACCGGCCGCCGACAGCACCTCCCCGATGTGGGGCAGGTCCGACAGCAGGCCGTGTGCGCCGGTCAGGCCGGCCAGCGCGACCAGGCCGCGGCCAGCGGACGCGGGGGCCAGCACCAGCCGGAGCCGGCCGGTCTGCGCCAGCAGCACCACCGAGCCGGTGCCGAAGTCGTAGTGCACTACCAGCTCGGTCAGTTCCCCGAGGAACGCCTGCGGCAGCCCCGACAGGTCCGCCCCCAGCCGCCCGCCCAGGTCCACGACGCCCACGTCCATCGGGATCCGGGCGGCGAGCCCGGCCACGCTCCGGCCGTCGGCACTGGCCCGGAACCTCAGCTCCAGGGCGACCGGGCCCGCCGGCGTCTCCACCGTCCCGCTGATCGTCAACCGAGAGCTGTCCGGCGTGCATCCGGCCAGGACGAGCTCACCCGCCGGCAGGCCCAGGACCGTGCAAAGCTCGGAGACATCCCAGTCCTCGGTGGTCAGCACGAACTGACCGTCCTGCTCCGGAAACCGGGCGAGTAACTGTTCGACGGACAAGGGCATGGCAGGTCGTCCTTCCTGGACTCCAGCGGAACACCGGGACACCTGGTCTCCCCCGCCGCAGGACACTTTGGGGATTGCAGGCCGCATATGCCATACAGCACAGTCCCCAGCCAAGCACGGGCCCAACCCTGACGCCCGGCAGCCACGCTGCAAGCGTTGAACGCACACCTGCACCCCGGCGCACGGCAAACCCGCCCGGCGCGTGTGCCCCGCGTGTGCGCTCCACGCGCAGAGCGCAGGCCGAGTGCGTACCGGTCAGTCCCCCGTGGTCCGGGCGCTGACCTGTGGCGGCTGCTACGGTGCCCGCACCCGGCTCGTCGTGCCGAGCCCACGCCGACGCGTCGGCACCCGCCGGCACCCCGGCCGGGCCGGGCGGGCGCGCACCCGCCGAACTGCTTCGGCCCTGAACGCACGCGAACGGCCGCCGTTCCACCGCATCCGAAGGACGTGCACGGATCCATCCCGGTCCCTTCAGGACGTGTAGCGAAGACCGCACATGGCAAAAGGCGTGCAACAAAATTCGCGCGCCCCACTGCCACTCCATGCGCCCCCACGAAAACAGCTGCACGCCCCCGCCCGGCTCGGCCCTGCCCTTGCCGATTACCTCATCCATGCAGGTGGGATGGCCCTTCGATGTCGAGTGCAGGGGTGCTCAAGTAGGCGCCGTCGCACGGTGGCGGCAAGGGCGGCATGATGATCGGTCGTGCTGCTGAAACTGGCGTACCAGGGCATGACGAACACGTTCGCGCTGCTGCGGCTGCTGCCGATGAGCGACCGCGAGAAGGACATCGAGATCCTGGCCCTGCGCCATCAGATCACCGTCCTGGAAAGGCAGCTGAACGGACAACAGGTCCGGTTCCACGCCATCGACCGGGCCTTGCTCGCATCGCTGCTCCAGGGCCTTCCACGGGAAGCACTACGCCGGATGCGGCTGCTGGTGCGACCCGATACCGTACTGCGCTGGCACCGCGACCTGGTCGCCCGCCGACACGCCGCGCGGTCCAGGCCCAAGCGCGGAGGCCGGCCCCGCACCGTGCACTCGATCCGCGCCCTCATCCTGCGCCTAGGAGCGTGGGTCGCTAACTGGAAGTGCGTGGGTGCGGATCTGGTGCCGTTTCGTGCTGCGGATCCGTAGTGCTGCAGCGCAGGCGGCAACGATGATCATGGCGATGCCTGTGCCGGTCAGCACTTGGCGGGCGCCCAGGGCGGTGGTGAGGGGTCCGCCCAGTGCCGCGCCGACGGGTGACGCTGTCAGTAGGACGGACGCGCGCACGGCAAGGACGGTGGTGAGGAGGGCTGCCGGGGTGCGGTCCTGGAACAGATTGAAGGTCAGAGCGCTGTAGGGGCCGTAGATCACACCGGCCAGGGCGAAACCCCCGAGGGAGAACACTGCTGGTGCGTGGAGCGCGAAGGGCAGCAAGGCCAGGCCGTGACCGGCGATGATGCACAGCAGGACCGACCATAGCGGCAGGTTTCGCAGGGTGCCGACGGCCAGGGCGCCGGTGACCGCTCCGATGCCGAATGCGGCCCAGTACAGGCCGAGGGCCCCCGCGCCGGCGTGGAGGTCTTGGGCGACGAACAGGGGCAGGGCAACTTCGACGGGGCCGTAGAACAGGTTGAACAGCCAGGTCACCGCGAGTAGGCCGAGCAGTTCGGGCCGGGCGCGTAGGAGGCGCAGGCCTTCGCCCGGTCGGGTGTCGGGGGCCGGCCCGGCGGGCACCGGAGTATCCGGCTCGCCCAGGCGCACGTTCTGGAGGGCCAGCGCGGCGAAGGACAGGGCGTCCAGGCCGATGATCCAGGCCGGGGAGATTGCCGCCGCGAGGACTCCGGCGAGCGCTGGGCCGACGATCGTGGACACCCAGGCGCTGGTGCTGAGCAGCGCGTTGGCCGCCAGGTGCTGCTCGGTGGGGAGGGCCTGGGCGGCCAGGGCGTACTTGGCGCTGCCGCCCCAGGCGTACAGGAGGGATGAGCCAGCGAGCAGCGTGAGGTAGAGGGCGGGGTGGAGTACGCCGAGCGCCCACGCGAGGGGGACGCAGCCGAGGAAGAGAGCGCGCGTCCAGGCGTTCGCCCGGATCAGCCGCTGCGCGGGAAGGGGGCGCAGCCATCGGCCCAGCAGCAGTGCGCCGACGGTGCCCGGCAGGATGTAGGCGGCGACTGCAGCTCCGATCAGCGGGCCGTGCGCGCCGGGCGGGGAGATCTGTACCGCCAGCCATGCCACCGCGACCATGCTCATCCCGTCGCCGAGGTCGGATATCGCCAGTGCGGGTAGCAGGCGCCGGAACGGGCGGTGGGCGAAGAGCGGTCGGTACCCTTGGGGCAGCCGACGGGGCGGGCGTGTTGAGATCATGTGGCCAGGCAAGCGGTTCAAGCGCGCTTGAAGTCAAACGACGGGTGGTGCGGTGCGATACGTGGGCATCGGGGAGCTGGCGCGCCAGTCGGGCATGCGGGCCTCGGCCCTGCGCTACTACGAGAGCCTGGGGCTCCTGCCCGCTGCGCGCCGTGAAGGCGGACGCAGACTGTGGCCTGCCGCCACCCTGCGGCGGATCGCGCTGATCCGGATGTCGCAGCGCGCGGGGTTCACCCTGGCTGAGATCCGCCGACTGCTGGACAGTGACACCAGCCAGGGCGCCACCCGCCAGTGGCGGGCTCTGGCCGAGCGCAAGCTCCCCGAACTCGACCGCGTCGTCCAGCAGACTCAGCAGCTGCGCGAAGCGGTCGCGGCCTGCCTTGCCTGCGGCTGCATGAACTTCGCCGACTGCGAACTCCTGGCCGGCGCCCCCGTCACGGATACCTGATCGGCTCCTCCCAGTACCGAGGAGCAGACCGCCCGTTTCCTGCGCTTCACCCACGTCACAGACCCTGTGCCGCTCGAAAAGTCATCGCTGCATCTGGACACCGCTGCCCGTGGCCGTCGGTGGTGACTGGGATCCTGACGTGGTGATCGTTTCGCTGCTGTACCGTGCCGCCCGCACCCTGCTGTCCATACCGGCGGTCCTACTGCGCCGGGACACCGCCAAGGACGCCGAACTGCTCGTGCTGCGACACGAGAACACCGTGCTGCGCCGCCAACTCAAGACACCGGTCCGCTACGAACCCGCGGACCGGTTCTGGTTCTCCGCCCTATCGTCGCTCATCCCCCGCCACCGTTGGGCGAACATCTTCCCCGTCACCCCCGGCACCCTCCTGGCCCGGCACCGTAGACTGATCGCGAAAAAGTGGGACTACTCCACCCGCCGCCGTCCCACCGGTCGCCCACCGACGGCCGCCGCGCTCAAACGCCTGGTGCTGCGCCTGGCGAACGAGAACCCGCAATGGGGCCACCGCCGCATCCAGGGCGAACTCGCCCGCCTGGGGCATCCGATCGCACCGTCCACGGTCTGGGAGATCCTCACCGCCGCCGGCCTCGACCCCGCCCCGCGCCGCACCGGACCCAGCTGGCGAGAGTTCCTCACCGCCCAAGCCGAGGGCACCATCGCCGCCGACTTCTTCCACATCGACACCGTCCTCAGCACCCGCCTGTACGCCATGGCGTTCCTCGAACACGGCACCCGCAGACTGCACATCACCGGCATCACCGCCCACCCCACCGGAGATTGGGCCACCCAGCAGGCACGCAACCTCACCGCAGACCTCGGGAGCCGCATGGACTCCCTACGGTTCGTCCTACGCGACCGCGACACCAAGTACACCGAGTCCTTCGACGCCGTCTTCCACGCCGAGGACGTGGACATCCTCCTCAGCGCCCCACGCGCACCCCGCATGAACGCCCACTGCGAACGGGTCATCAGAACCATCCGACGCGAAGCCCTCGACCACATCCCGATCGTCAACCAAGCCCACGCCCGCCGAGTCCTCGCCGCATACCAAGACCACTACAACCGGCACCGGCCACACCAAGCCCGAGCACAGCGCCCGCCCGACACCGCCGCACACCCCACCACCATCGACGGCCTCAACGGCCGCAGACTCCTACGCACCCGCCGCCTCAGCGGCACCATCAACGAGTACCGATACGTGGCATGACCTGCAGCGATGACTTTTCGAGCGGTACAAGTCCCCGATATTGTCCGCGTAGGCCGTCGCACCCTTGGACTTGGTGTTGTACTCCCAACTGGAGCCGTACGTGCCGTCGCCGTAGACCTCATTGCCGAGCTCCCAATACCGGACGCCGTATCCCTTGGTGACGTTCGCGTAGGTGACCCATGCGGCGGCCTGCGCTGCGGTGCCGGAGCCGTAGTTCACGGTGATGATCGGGCTCGCTCCGACCTTGTGCGCGATGCCCATGAAGTCGTCGAAGTCGTCGCTCGGATTCGCGTAGCTCTGGCCGGGGACCACGGTGTTCGTCTGCCAGTTGTAGACGTCCGACACAGATCCGCCCGGGTAGCGGAGCGCGTCTGCTCCGGCGCTCTGAAGCGCCGAGGCGGCCGCGCTGTCGTTCAGGTGGCCGTCGAAGACCGCCGTGTTGACGCCGTTCGCGGTACTCGGAACCGTGCCGAGGCTGCTGCCGGCGTTGACTTCGAGCGCGATGGTGTTGCTCGCCTTCGCGCCTTGGGCGAGGAGGAATCCGCCTGCGGCCAACGCCAGGACGGCGGGTCCGGTGGTGGCGACGACAAAGCGGCGCCGGGATCTGCGGTGCATGGGAGCTGAGCCTTCCGTCCGAAATGGGGCCCATGGGGCCGCGCAGCGCGACAGGAAGGGACACGGGAGTGGTCGCGCTGCGCATTCTCACTGTCGGTCGGGGCGGCGAAAAGGTTGCCGGTTGCTTCCCGGTCGTTCAGTAGGCGCCGTCGACCGAGTGCGCGCTGCTGGACGTCGCGGTACGGGCGGAGACGTAATATGTGTCGTCCGCCGCGTTCCAGCTGGTGCTCGCGTGGTTGAACTGAACGGCGAACACCACGGTGCCCGGGGAGACCTCATCCCCGGGGGTGAGCTGGAACTCGTAGGTGATCGAGCCGTCCGAGCCCCTGCTCGTGGTCTCGGTGAATTGGCCGGTCGCGCCCGAATCCCACGCACCCGTTCCGGCCAGACCGGTGCAGTCCGAGACCTTCACTGTGACGTCCAGCGCGGTGAGCGGCTGCCTGACGGCCACGTTCAGATCCAGTTGCGCCCAGCCGGAATTGCTGCCGGCGTCGATCGAGGCGGCGGCGCCGACGAGGGCGGAGGACGCGGTATCCGTCGCCTGCGCGGACGGTGTGAGGGAGGCACTGGCGCCGGTCGAGGTGGCGGGGTGGGTGGAGCCGCCGACGGCTGCGGGCGGCGGGCTCTGGGCGCCGGTGGCTGTGGGCGAGGCGCTTGGCGTGCCGGTGCCGGTGCCGGTGCCGGACGGCCGTACCGCGGAGCCGCCGGGGGACGAGCTCGGCGCGGTGGCTGTCACCGACTGGTGGTTGTCGTGGTGGTAGGTGACGGCGATCGTGGCGGTTGCGCCTACGGCGACTGCGGCGGCGGTGCCGATCGTTGCCATGGCCACGCCCGCCGGGAGTCCTGCCAGGCCGAGGCGTCCTCGGACGCAGTGGTCGGGGCGGTGAGCTTCTTCTTGCTCGCTCTGTGATTCCTTGCTTTCGGTGACGCCGTCGCTGGGGGTGTCAGAGTGTCGGATAGCTCGGGAAGCTGCAGCTCGGGTACGAGCCGGCACCGGAGGTCAGGTTGTTGATGCCCACACCGCTGCCCGAGGCGGAGAGGTTCGAGTCGTACTGCGTGACGTCGGCGTACTCGCTGGTCGACGAGGCTGCGTCCAGTTTCACGTAGGACAGGTAGAGGCCGAGCGGGTCGCTCGAGCTGTAGCCGGTCAGGTCGCTCTTGGCGCCGGAGAGCGAGTTCTGCGCCACGACGCCCTCGAGCGTGATCGACGTGAAGTCCGGGATGTGCGACCCCGAGGCAGAAGCGTAGCGGGTGTCGAAGACCAGCGGTGCCTTCATGTGCTGCAGGCAGTCGTCGAGGTACTCAACGTCGCGTACGGGGCCGCCGGCAGCCGAGTCGGACTTGATGCGCAGGCCGTTGTCCGAGCCGGAGACGTTGCCGTAGCTGTCCTGTCCGTCCACGGTGTCGTTCGCGACCAGCACGTTGGACACGCCGTAGGTGGTTTCGCTGCCGATGGAGATGCCGTGGGTGCCGTAGAAGTGCGAGTCGGCGACGGTGACGTTGGCGGTGGCGGAGTCGTTCGTCTTGATCGCGATGCCGTCGTCGCCGTCCTCGATGTAGGAGTCGTAGACGGTCGCGTCGGTGGCCGAGTCGATGTCGATGCCGTCGGTGTTGCGAGCGGTGGCAGGGGTTTTGATGTCCACGCCCCACACGGTCAGACCGGTGCCGGACTGGTAGTAGAGGTGGAACATGGCGGCGTTGAGGAGGTTGACGTCGTACGCCGTGAAGTCGTCCGCCTTGTCGGCTTCGATGAGGCGCGGGGCGTTCTGGTCGTCGCCGGCGGTCTGCGCCTGGCTCGCGAGCTTCCACCAGCTGGTCGGGGTGCCGAGCATGGCCAGGTCGCCGCGGCCGTCGATGGAGCCCTGCCCGGCGCTGCCGCGCTCACCCATGACCCCCGCGTGCGCGCCGGAGACGGTGATGAACGCCTTGCAGCCGCCCTCATGCGCGGAGAGCGAACCGCAGCTGACGGAGGTGGACGGGTTCTGGTAGGCCGAGGCGCGACGTGAGGCGTAGAGGGTGACGCCCTCCCCGATCACGAGCGTCTCGTCAGCGTGGACGGTCAGGGGACCGCTGAGGAAGTCCGCGTGTCTGCCCGCGACCAGCAGCACCGCCCTGCCGGTGCCCGCACACGCGTCCAGGGCCGCCTGCAGACGGCCGGTGTCCGGGCTTGTCTCCTCGGCCTTGGCCGTGAAGGTCCGAGCGTTGGCCGACAGCTTCGCCGTCAGGCTCACACAGCTTTCGGGGATCGAGGGCTGACTGACCGTGAGCGCATCACCGGTGGCAGTGGCGGGCAGGGTACTCGCTCCACCGGCGGCGTTCGCGCTCGCGAACAACGCGGTACCCGCACCCAGAGCGGCCAGTGCGCCGAGCACCGTGAAGCCGGTGACCTTGGTTCGGGATCTTTTTCGGGATCTCATGTCCGTACAGTCGGCGTAGGCAGGCGAAAGGTTGCTGCCAAGTTCGGGGAATCTCCTGGACCAGCCCAGGGACCGTGGCAGCGGGTCTGCGCGTCGACGTCCGGTTGGCGAGAGGTGACGACCAGGTCGTAGACGAGGCCCGCATCGGCCAGTTCCTCCAGGCCGTGCGGAACCTCCGATCGGGCCAGCCAGTCCGGGTCCGGCTCGCTCTGGACCTGGTGCCGGACACCGACGGGCTTGCCGCTGCCGGGCAGCTCGCCCAGGGCCGCAAGATGCTCGGCGAAGTCGAGGGCTGCCAGGTCGACCCTGAGGGGCTCAAGAAGTCATCGCTGCAGGTGGGGTACGTGAGGTTCGATACTCTGCGAGGCTGTGTCGATGATCGTGTCGCTGGTGTACCGCGCTGTCCGGGGACTGCTGTCGCTGTCGGAGCTGCTGCTCCAACGGGAGGCGTCGGTGGAGGCCGAGGTGCTGGGCCTGCGGCACGAGAACGCGGTGCTGCGGCGACAGTTGGCGTCGCCCGTGCGCTACGAACCCGCGAACCGGCTCTGGTTCTCCGCCCTGTCCTCGCTGATACCCCGGCCCCACTGGGCCCGCGTCTTCCCCGTCGCCCCGGGCACGCTGCTGGCCTGGCACCGCAAGCTGATCGCCCGCAAGTGGGACTACAGCGCGCGCCGCACCCGCGTCGGCCGTCCGCCCTCGTCCGCGGCCCTGAAGAAGCTGGTCCTGTGCCTGGCCGACGAGAACCCACGCTGGGGCCACCGGCGCATCCAAGGGGAGATGGCGCGGCTGGGGCATCCGATGGCGTCGGGCACCGTGTGGAACATCCTCCACGCGGCCGGCATCAACCCGGCACCAAGACGTCACGGACCGAGCTGGACAGAGTTCCTGACCGCCCAGGCCCAGGTCATCGTCGCAGCAGACTTCTTCCACCTCGACACCGCGCTGGGCCAACGCCTCTACGCCATGGCCTTCCTGGAACACGGCACACGCCGACTCCACCTCACCCCCGTCACCGCGCACCCATCCGGGCAGTGGGCGGTCCAGCAGGCCCGCGAGTTCACCACGGCACTGGCCGATCGCGGCGAACGGATCAGGTTCCTGCTCCGCGACCGGGACACGAAGTACACCACCTCCTTCGACGCCGTCTTCACCGCCGAGAACACAGAAATCCTGCTCACCGCCCCACGCGCACCCAAGATGAACGCCCACTGCGAACGCGTGATCGGCACCATCCGCCGCGAAGCCCTCGACCACATCCTCATCATGAACGCATCCCACGCCACCAAGGTCCTCGCCGAGTTCGCCGACCACTACAACCGGCACAGACCGCACCGATCCCGAGGTCAACTGCCACCCGACGCATCACAGCAGACACCCCCCACCATCGACATCCGCAACCGCCAGCTGCTGCTGCGCACCCGCGTACTCGGAGGAGCGATCAACGGGTACCGCTATGCCGCCTGACCAGCAGCGACGAATAAAGGAGCCCTACAGGGTGTACGACGGCACCCTGCGCACCCCGCGGGCCACGGGTCTGCGCGCAGGCTGCTCCTGCGGCTGGCGCGGCGAGACGGTACACCCCCTGGACTGGGCCGAGATGGGCGAGCAGCCCTGCTTCGCCGACACCCCCGGGCCGACCGAGGACTGGGCCGCGCACACCCGCCAGGTCCAGGCCCGCACCGTCCCGATGCCCGACGACGTGAACGAGTTGCTGCAGCGCCTGCAGGACACGCTCACCAACCTCGCCGCCGACGCACCCGTCGCCGCCCTGCGGGTCGTAGCCGCACTGGAGCGCCTGGCCGAACAGGCGGGCTTGGACGCCGCGTTCAACCTTGAAGCCGACATGTCCTGGCAGACCATGGGTGAAGCCCTCGGCGTCAGCGCGGACGCGGCCCGCAGCCGGGTACGGAAGTACCAGCACCGGGCATGAACCACCCCTGCCACTGCGTTCCTGCCGGCCGCCCGCGTCCTTGCGGTCGGCCTCCCCCCTCACCCATCGTCCACGCTGCCCGTACCCGGGCTACGAGATCGGCGGGCAGCTGGACGGCAGCCCCGGCCCGGGATTGGGGCATCAGCCCGAAGTGCTGGGCCGGCCCGAACCTCAGCTCGCCCCTTCGGCCTGGAGCAGGTCGACCACGGCCGCCGTCGAGGCCAGCTGCAGCAGCGGGGCCGGCGCGGGGTCGTTGGAGACCCAGATACTGATCACGACTGAGCCCTCCCGCACGGTGTCCATGGTGACCGGCGAGGGCTCCCCGCCATTCCAGGCGGAGGACGCCTGGACGCCTACCGAGTCGTCGCCGGCCTTTTGCAGCGGCAGATTGGATATACCGGTGTAGGCGAGGGCGTTGCCGTTGAGTGTGTAGTCCACCTTGGGACATTGCGGCGTGCGGTTGCGCAGGTCGGTGAGGACCCGCTGGGCCTGCGCCGCGGACGCGTAGCCGATCAGCATGGTCTCCAGTTGGATCCCGCCCGAGGAGCCGCCGACCTGATAGCCCCGGTCCGCCTCCGCCAGCGAGTGGTAGGCGTCGGCGGTGCCGTTGAGGGCATTGAGGAAGACGGTGCACGCAGGGCCACCGGTGGAGGCCGCGTACTTCAGGGTGTCCACGCCCAGATGGTCGCTGGCAGGGGCCCGCTGCAGTCCCGGGATCAGCGAACCGGCCGTCAGCAGGACCGATTGGAGCACCCTCTGGCTCACCGGACCCGCCGCCGCGCCTCCACCGCCCGCAATGGGGATGCTCGGGAAATTCTGGGCGCTCTGGGACACGACCGGTACCGCGCTCTGGGTCGCCTTCGTCGTCGCGCCGACGGGGCGCGCGCCCGCCGGGGCCGTGGCCGATGAGTCGGAGCAACCCGCCGCCGAGCTGATGAGTACACAAAGCGCTGCAGCTCGGGCCGCACTCCTGATTGCCTTCATCTGTCCCCCTGATCCCGAAGATCGAATGCCGACCGGATGGTAGCAGCGCCGCCGGCTCCGGCCTCCTTTCGCCGTCCGTTCCTGCAGCCGGGTGAAGGAGGGGCGGCCGTGCTCGTCCAGGGCGACGATCTCCCCGTCCAGGATCGCGTCGCCCGGCTGCGCCGGTGAATCCGTCCTGCCTTGGTCTCGCCAGCCCGGGCAACGCGACGCCCCCTCCGGCTGTACCGACCCCGGGCCGGCCGGGGACGCGCCAGCCTTCGAGTCCGTCATGGCCGCCCTGCGCGTACCCCGGCTCCGAGGACGGCCCCGGACCGGGCCGTCCGTGGTGCTGGCCGATAAGGCCTACTCCTTCCGGCGATCCGCGCCCACCTGCGCCGACGCGGCATCCGTGCCGTGATCCCTACCCGCGCCGGCCAGGCGGGTCACCGTAGGCGCCGCGGCAAGCCGCGGAGGCCGCCCACCGGCCTTCGACCGCGAGACGTACAGCAGCGCAACACCGTGCTGGCAGCGAACTGCTGCCCATGTCGAAAGCGAGTTCGGCGGCCTCCCGGAATCGCCCTTGCCAGTAGGCGAGCTGAGATTGGACCCAGCGGGTGTAGCAGCGCAGAGCGGGATCCTCTGCGAGGTCTGCGCACATCCATGAGACACGGGCGCACTGACCGCAGCCGCCGACGCCCACGAGACACCGGCCAACGACCGCGCACTGGGAAGAGTGGCATCGACGTGCCTGGGCAGTGCCAACCACCAGCCGACCCGACCCGCGCAGGCTCCGTCGGCCCGGCCCAGCCCGGCCCGGGGCCGGGGCCGGGGTCCGGCCGCGGTCGGTCTACTCAAGTGGACTGACGGTGCGCGAGTTGATGCCGACCGCGACGTATGCCTGGGGCGGGAAACCGAAGATGAAGAGCGGCTCGCCGAGTTGGGGGCCGAGCGGCCAGCGCAGGGTGACGTTCTGGTAGGGCTCCATGCAGCCGTGCTGTTCCAGGAGCTTCGTGGCCCCGGCGAGTGTGAGTTCGTAGTCCGGGGCGAGAGTCCGGTCTTCCAGCCAGGGCTGGTCGACGTACTGGAGTTCACCGAGGGTGCCGGCCGTCGCCGGAGCGAAGACGGTTCCGCCGCCTGCGGCGTGGAAGACGAACCTCCAGGTGAGCATGTGCTCGGGGGCCGGGGTGATGGTCGAGGGGGAGAACACGGGTGAGGTTCCGTCGGCCTCCAGGAGCTCGGCTCCAGGGTATCCCGCGAGGACCTTCTTGAATGCCTGTGCCTTCAGTTGCTCAAAGGTGAGCATGTGCGTCTCCTTCGTTGATTCCGCGCAGCCGGACAGGGGGCGGCGCGATGTGGGTTTTCTTTGGAGCGTGGAGCTGCTCCGGCGGATGGGGCCTTCGGCCGGCGCCCGTGCGCCTGTTACTAGTTGTGTGTGTCCTGGTAGGTCCCTACGGAGCCGGCGACGGGGACGATCGCGATGAGCTTCACCGGCGTGGGGGTTCCTGCGTCGTTGAAGAAGCGGCGGAAGACGTACCACTCGGTGGCCATTTGGAGGGGGTCGGGCGGCAGTGCGAGGGAGGGATGGGCCTTGCCGTCGATGTCGACGGTTTCCGACCAGCCGCTGATGGGGGAGGGGCCGCTGCCGTTGGCGTAACCGACGGCGTAGGCCACCTGCGCCTGGGAACTCCACACGCTGTCCGCGGGGGCCTTGTCGGGCCAGGACGCGGAGTCGGGGAGTGTGGGAGCGGCCTGGGGTCTCCTGGGCGGCATGTTCTGGTTCCAGGTGGTGAGGCTGTCGGCCCACTGCTTCGCGGTCTGCGCGGCTCCGCCGTAGCGGTTCTGCAGATCGGTGGTCACGGCCAGGACGTGCTGGTCGTGGTCGTTCTGCGCATCGGACTGGTGTTGCGCCTGGTAGGTGTGGCAGGCGCTGCCCTCGGTGGTGTCCCAGTGCATGTGGGTGGTGATGGCACCGCCGTCGGCGGCGTCGGTGTAGGTCCAGCCCCAGCTCGTCTCCACGTTGGCGGTCCGGCCCGTCCAGACGGTGTGGCTGACGGAGGCTCGGAACACGGTGCTGATCTGGGAGAGTCTGTCGGTCGTGCGTGTCTGCGCCAGGACTGCGATGCGCTCGGCGCACCCTGTGACGCCGCCGCCTCCTTGAACGTGGATGAGCAGGGTTGCGTAGGCTGCGTACCAGGCGTCGGTGTAGGTAGCGAAGTCCCCGTCGTTGCTGTCGTTCGAAGCGACCTCGGCGAGTTTCGCATAGAGCTGGATGATCATCTTCAGGGTGACGGTGTACATCGACTCGGCGAGCACGAGGATCCGCAGTGCGTCGTCGTTGTTGTCCATCATCCCGTTCATCTGGGCGATACCCACATAGAGCGGACTGTTGACGGACGCTGCGAACTGCAGCTGGCTGATGGTCTCCGTCATGAACACGGGGTCGACGCCGAGCATGCCCTGCTCGGCCTGCATGGACTGCAGGGATCCCGCATACTGGTTGATGTAGCTGGCTACATTGGCGAAGAGCTGGTCCTCCAGGTAGGTCGTGATGCTCCGCACTGCCGCATCGAAGGGGTTGTCCTGGTTGGTCGGGATGAGCAGGTCCAGCAGGCTGATCGCGGCTGCGGCGACGGGGCCCCAGGGCGGAGGGAGGGCGAACGCGAGGTTCTGAGCGACGGACAGAGCGGCCGTCAGTACGGTGTCCGCGGTGTCGCCGAGCTGCGCCCGTGTGGTGAGGGGGGTCGGCGCGGGCAGGTCGGCCAGTCGGAAGATGCCCGACGAGGTGTCCAGGACGATGTGGGACAGGATGAAGTCGGTGACGCCCATGCTGGTCGTGCGCTCGTAGACGACTGTGCCGGGCGGATAGGAGCCGAACGGCTGAGCGAGGACGCTCAAGGTGTCGTCGACGAGGAGGTCCCCGTCCGGCAGGCGGTAGAGCACGCGCAGTGTCGCCACGAGACGGTCGCGTGCGGCGGTGATCCGGTCCTGCTCTGCTTTCGGGAGGGTGAGTCGGAGCTGTTGGTCCGCCGCCAGGACCGGATCGTCCTCGTCGACGGCCGCTACGGGAGGCACCGGGGGCGGCAGACCGATGCTGCCCTCCCCGCCGGCAGTGGCGAGCAGGGCTGCGACCGTGCCGGCAAGGTAGGCGGTCTGGTCGAAGCCGGGGTTCACTGAACGGACGTGCACCAGGGGCAGAAGCTCGCCGGGTATCGTCGTGGTGTCGGTCATGGCGTTCGGCTTTCTTGGTCCGATGGGGCGCGCTGTGTTGAGGCGGGGGCCTTCCGCGCCCCTGGTCGCGGGGTCGGCATGCCGAGCGAGGGCGTGGACCGGCCCTTCGTGATCCGTACCGTCGTGTCCGGTCCCGGGTGGTGCCGCAGGGGTTGGGGCAGCGGATGGGGCGGTCGGGCCCGGCGTCAGTTCTTGGTGTCCTGGTAGGTCGTCATGGCCGTACCGGTGGAGACGCCCACCAGCCGCATGGGGCTGGTGCCGCCGTCGTCGTCTGCGAACTGCCGGTAGACACGGATGCCGGAGGTCATGTGTGTCGGGTCCGGCGCCAGGGCGAGGGTGGGGTGGGCCCGGCCCTGCAGCAGCGTGTAGTCGGACCAGGCGCTGAGTGCGGAGGGGCCGCCGCTGTTGACGTTCATCGCGGCGTAGCGCACCTGGGTGTAGACCGTCCAGGGGGAGCCGGTCGGGGCGGCTGCGCCCCACCCGGTGTCCTGGACCTGCGGAGGGGCCTGAGGCGCCTGGGGAGGCATGTGGTGTTCCCAGTCCAGGATGGCGTTCTGCCATTCGCGGAGGGTCTTGCGTGCGGGAAGGTAGAGGGTGTCGAGCGCCGTGGTGATCTGGATCACGTAGTCATGGAAGTTCTGGTTGACGGTGGTGGGGTCGCTGCCCGTCACGAAGTGCGTGTAGGTGTCGTCTCCCACGCCGGGGTCCTCGTCCGTGAAGGTCCACCCGGCGACGCTCTGTCCCTGGATGATCCTGGTGGTCTGGAAGGGAGTCTTGATCTCGGACAGGCGCTGGGTGCACCGGCCTTCGATGTAGTCCGCGATCTGTTCGATGCATCCGGGGGCGCCGGCACCGCCTCGGGTGTGGACGAGCAGGTCGACGTAGGTGCCCATCCAGGCGTCCGCCTGCTGGGCGAACCCGGCGTCGTCGCCGGCGTCTTGGGCGATATCCGCCAAGGTGGCCTGGAGTTGGACGATCATTTTCAGGGACAGGACCGCCAGGGACTCGGCCAGCATGCTCACCGGGAACGCGTTGTCGGTCTGGGTGCGCAGGAAGTCCAACTTCGCGATCTGCACGAAGAGCTGCCCGTTCGGGCTGGTGGCTTCCGCTAGGTAGTTGAGCTGCTCGGTGATGTAGGCCGCGCCGGGGTGGGTCAGCAGTTGCAGTTTCGCCTGGAGCTGCTGGAGCCAGGTGGCGTACGTCTGCAGGTACTCCGCTGATTCCTGGACCTGTTCGAGCGTCAGGAAGGTCCGCAGCCCGTCCATGGCCTGCTGGAAGGGGTCCTCTGCGTTGTTCGGCAGGAGCATGTCGATCAGGCTGATCGCCGCTGACCCGATGGCGCCCCACGGGGGCGGCATGATCCAGGCCAGGTTTCCGGCCAGTGACAGTGCGGCATGGAGGCCGTCGCTCCAGTCGACGCTGCCTGTCGACAGCGCCAGGGGGGCCGGTGCGGCCGGAGCGTCCTGGCCGAGGGTCCTAAGCTGCGGATACAGCAGGGCGAGGGTGGCCATGTTGGTCTGCCGCAGGATGACCGACGTGCCGACTGCTATCGCCCCGAAGGGCTCCTGCAGGGTTGCGGACACCGTGCGGGTGACCGATTCGCCGGGTAGCAGCGGCAGGTCGGCACCGGGTGACGACATGGCGGCCGACCGTCCCATTGCAGGGCCGAGGGGGCCGGTCCGGGTGCCGAACGGCAGGCCGGGCCACTCCAGGGGCCGCACACCGTGGAGTTCCCGGAAGCCGCGTGCCCAGGCCCGCAGGTAGGCGTCGGGATGGCGGCCCGGTTCGAGTGCGACGAGTGCGACCACGGGCCGAGGCGACGCGGACGGTGCCGCCAGGTCGGCGCGCGGGGCGGTGCCGGTCTTCATGTGGAAGATCCAGCACAGCGCCAGCAGGAGGACGTCCGCGGCGGCGATGCGGGGAAGGATGTCGCCTTCGTATGCCTTGGTGATCACACTGCGGTATATGACCGAGGTGTTGCCGTTGTTCTGGTTGACCAGGTTCACCAGGTCGGTGACGTAGTCGGCCTTGTCCTGCTCGGTGTCCCAGATGAAGGTGACGTCGTCCGGGCACATCTCCTCGGTGCACCGCATGAACAGCGCCTGGTCGATCGGCGTGAGCGAACCGGGGTACTTGTCGACGTAGTCGGCCAGTGTTGTCCAGTACTTCGCGTCCGGCAGGTCCTGCCACGCCTGGACCAGGGCCTTGAGGGTGTCCGTGGTCTGCGTCGGAACGGTGGGCAGGTCGTCCACGGGCTGCTTCGCGGAGAGGCGCTTGAGGTACTCCACCAGCAGGTAGATCCCGCCCCCCACGGCGGTCAGACCGATGCATAGGCCGATCCAGCGGGCCGTGCCCCATTCCTTGGCCCTTTCCGGCTGCTGCTTCGTCAGTTCGTCGGCGTTTTCCGCCGACTTCTGGAACGCCTCCAGCTGCGACGACGGGGTCTGGTCCGCGACGGCGACCTGCGGTGGCCCGTCGCTACCCGGGGGAGCGATGTTGTTCGCCGGCGTCGTGGTGGCGATGGCTGTCTCGTTCACCTGGTCAGCGACGCTGAGCACGGTCTGAGTCGCTTCTGCGACGAGGGTTTTTTCGTTCTCCTCCACGACTTGGACGGCGTTGTCCTCGATCGTCTCCTGCTCCCGCTCGCGCTCCTCGTCGGTCGCCGGCTCGGGCGAGAGTCCTTCGTGTTCCGGCGGTGTGCTCATGGTGTCGGCCTTCCGGGTCACTCGTCAGCGATAGCGGTTAAGGGCGGCTCGGCGCCCCCCGGAAGGGGCGCCGGCGACCCGCGTCTGGGACTGCTCCTGTGGCCAGGCTCGAGGCAGGCCCGTGCCCGGCCGTACCACGCGCTACTTGATGTCGTTGACCTGGGCGATGATCTGGGCCAGAGCCAGTCGCACGAGGTCACCGGCCACGGCACGCGGCAGCTTCACCACCGTGCCGGGCTGCGAGTCGTCTCCTGCGTACTGGAACGAATTGACCGTGACGTAGATGGAAGCCGCGGTCCCGTTCCAGTAGGCGTCGACCAGCTCGTTGACGAAGGCCACCTTGTCCGCACCGTTGGCCCACGTCCAGACGCCGAGGTTGGGGAACCAGTCGATGACGTAATTCATCATCGCCATCTGGTCGGTGAGGTAGAGGGTCCAGTCCCGCTTCATGCCCACCCAGATGGAGAGCTGGGACCAGAACTCGTCGTCGCTGGTGCTCTTGATGTACGAGTACAGCTCCTCCAGTTTCTGATCGACCGTCGGGTCACCCGTCTCCGGAGGCGCATCGCCCGCTTGGGCGGCGTTGACCGTCTGCACGATCGCGACGATCCAGCTCCCGAAGTTGGAGAGCGCGATGACGCCTGTGAGCAGACCCATGGCGATCGCGCACTTGAGTTCCTTCTTGCTGAACTCCGTTCCCCGGTCGGCGGCGTCAGCATCCTCGATGTGCTTGGTGAGCTTCTTCGCGACGGTGATCAGATCTTTGAGAGCCGCCGTCTCCTTTTTCTGGTTCTGCGAGCTCTCGTCCTTGAAGTCATCGGCCAGCTCGACGAGCCTTTCCATGGTGTCGTGTGTGTCGGTCTTGAGGATTGCCTGCGTGATGAACGCGGACTGCTGATTCAAGGCGATGTTCATCTGGGCCAGGTTCCTGCTCATCTTGTCCAGCCCGTTGACGAGGGATTCGTCGATCTCCCGTCGGTCGGTATCGGTAACCCTTTTCTCCGGGATCTTCGCGTCCCCCCCACGACCAGGATGAGTCACGGTGTTCCTCCGTTTCGGTAGCGGTTCGGAGAGCGGGCCGGTAGCTGAATGGTCAGAGCGGTTCTGGATCACCCGGTAGGCCCGTGTCCTGTTTCAGTGGGCAGCTCCGGTGGAACCGGCGCGCTCTGAGCAGAATTTTCAGGCACCCAGCCGGGATGCCCCGGGGGTCACTCCGCTGATCTCGTCGTGACCGGCTCGGAGGGCGAGCGCCCCTGTTGTGACCGGCCATCGAGCCAGCTGGGGGCGCACGAGATTTCACGTGCGCCCCCTTCGGGGCGGGGCCCCACCTAACGATCCAGGTGGTTGGCATCGTTGATTCGTTCAGTTTGGCTTCGCCGGGTAGGCAGGACCGGGCGTGCCGCGAGAATCTCGCTACGGGCACTAGTCAGAGTCGGATGCGGATGCTAGACCGTAGGGAATCGCCCTCCACTTCAGCATCACAGGGACCGTCTGTCCATGCTCGGTCAATTTCCTGGAGATGTACGGTGCGATCACCCGAACGCGCCTGTGCGGATGGGCGTAATCCCGTCGAATTCTGCGTGCCCGGCGACCTGCTGCCGGGCACGCAACAGGAAGAGCAAAGTCGACAGGGCGTTCCTCCGAGCCGAAACGGCTGCATGAGCGAGTCGTCGAATGCTTCGAAGACGTCTTAAGCAACCGCACGTCAGAGCGAGGACCATCATGGACGTCAGCTCGAAATACCGTCCTGGCAGCAGTGCCAACCCATTCGACCCCTGTTGGATCGCGGAGCAGCTGGCGCCGATGGCCGCCCGCGCCGCCGCCGGCGAACCTTCCAGCCTGTTGTCGGACCAGTTGTTCGAGTCGATCTGGCCGTGGGCGCTGCGCACGGCGGAACGCTGGGCCCGCCTGGTTCCCCCCGGAGCCGACCGTGACGCGGTGAAGAGCGACGTGCTGTGGGAGGTGTTCCAGGCGACCAGGCGCATCGAGTGGCCTCGTTACCAGGTCTGGCCGGCTCTCCTCAAGGCCCGTATGCGTGGCGGCTTCACAGCGGCGGGAAGGACGGACGATCCACTGACACGTGGACAGCGCCGCGCCCGCAACCAGTACCTGAAGTGCACGGAGACGCGCACGCACCTCTTGGGCCGTCAGCTGACCAGCAGTGAGCTGCTTTCCTTGGCCGAGGCCTTGGGAGCACGCGAGTCGGTCATTCCCGTGATGACCGGCCGGAGCATCGTCACCAGTCTGCAGGGCGACGCCGTGTTGCAGGCCTCCCTGGCGGACCCGTCGGACACTCCGGAAACCACCGCCATCCGTTCGGTCACCTGCCAAGGCGTGCGTTCGTGGATAGAACAGGACCTGCCCAGGCCTCTCGCGCACCAGCTGACCACCATGCTTCACGGGCCCTCGGAGAAGATCCGCCTCAATGCCCGGGAACGCGGCCGGCTCAGGGCGTATCTACCCGCACTCCTCAAGCGCGTCGCTGCCTGAGAGAGGGCCGGGAGCCGTCCCAGGCGCCGCCGGGACGTTTCTCGGCCGGGTTCCGCCCGAGAACCTCCGGCATCGGCCCCTGCGCTCACCACGACGGTTCCCCTTGCGCCGCCCCGGCGGCCACGCCTTCAGCCAGGTGTCCGTGGTGCGGTCGTGGCGGACGAGGTGGAGCTGTTCCATCTCCCGGAGCCAGCCCTGCATGGCCCAACGTCCCCAACGCTGCCGGAAGAAAGCCCCGTTGCGCAGTATGTCGTCCAGGTGTTCGACCGGGGGTCTGCTGCTTCATGCAGGCTGGCGCTTGGCCCGGGTTGGGTCCGGCTGGACTGTCAGCGAACGGATTCCGGCTCCGGCTCGTCCCAGGACCTGCTGACCAGCAGTGAGTTCAGCGGACGCTCGCGGAGGCACCGATCAAGAGGCCCCCGGCGCGGCGCCCGGCCGCCTACCTCTCGCCCCGGCCGGCAGCCGGGCAGCGTCAGAGCTCCGACTGGGTGCGAGCAGCGACGCGCGTCCCGGTTGCTGATCGGTCGGGTGGTGGGATGTCGGAGGTGGGGTTGGTGATCCGAGCGAGGGTGTCGAGGAAGTCGTCGGTGTCGGGGGGCGGGCAGTGCTGGTCGAGGTGGCGGGCGGCGTCTTTGAGGATGTCCTCGGTGGTCATGGGGTGGTGCTCTCCGGGTCGTGGTGGCTGGGGTTCAGGGTGCGGTCCAGGTAGCGCATGCCTTGCCACGAATGGATCGCCGACCAGCCGGAAGCACAGGTCGAGGCGACCACGTTCACCACCGTCATCGACGCGCTCCGCCGCCACGAGCAGACACTGGCCGAGATGCCCGAGCAGATCGGCCTGTACTCCGCGATCCTGGCCCTGCCCGACCGCCAGCGCACCGTCACAATCCTCCACTACGTCCTGGACCTGGACGTCGAAGACATCGCCCAGTACCTGGAACGGCCGACGGCGACCGTACGCTCCAACCTGCGCCACGCCCGCGAGCGCCTGGCCAAGCCCCTGGGCGCTACCTCCCCGAAAGGGGCACCACCCGGTGAAGCACCTCTCCTCCCGCCACCTCCCCACGCCCGCACCGCAGTCAGGCGACACCCCGAACGAGGGCCCGGCGCAGGCCGTCCGCGTCCAGCGGCCCGTCCGCGCCCACGCCGAGCACATCACCACCGCCCGCCAGGCCCGCATCACCACCGCCCCCGTCAACGCCCCCTCCCGCCACGAACAGGCCGAACAGGAGCTGCGCACCCTGGTCGCCCTGATCATGGACGCCCCCGAGGCATCCGCCGGACTGCACGCCCTGGTCAACGCCGGCCACATCCAGCCCGAGGGCGCCGAAGTCTTCGGCGCCCTGCTCTACGCCAGCGGCCGCACCGACGCCGCCGAGTTCTGGTGGCGCTTCGCCGGCGGATCCGGCAGCCGCACCGCCGCCTACTGCCTGCACCTGCACCACCTCGCCCAGGGCGAGCCCGACGACGCCGACTACTGGATCGGCTGGTACCCAGCACCTCGTCTCCCGAGGCCCCCTCCGCAGCCGCCCCCTGACCGCCACCCGCCCCCTGCTGCCGGCCGACATCCGCACCGACATCCTGGCCCGCTCCAACCTCGGACTCGACCTGCGCCTGCCCCCCGCCATCGAAGCCGTCATCAACCGCCTCCCCGTCCTCACAGACGACCCCGACTACGGCGAAGTACCCCAGCCCACCACCCTCATCGAACAAGAACTCCTCCACCTGGTCGGCGAACCCCACTGACACAACGAGCAGAGCGCATGCGGATGCGCCAGCACGCTCGTCCCCGGTGCCGAGCCCCGGCAACGAGGACAGCCCCTCTGCCATCTCACCATCGTCGGCAGAGGCCCACCCTCGAAGCGCTGTCGCCAACAGTCCGCCACGGGCAGACTCGCCCAATGAACAACTCCCCCGCCCGCGGCGAGCACCCCGTCCTGCTCCCCTCCAGCTACGCCTTCAGCGCCGACGCCCGCCTGATCGGCGAGGTAATGGAAGCCGCCGGATCAGCTGCGGCGTCCACTCCTAATGACACCCGCTACCTGGTACCCACCCTGACCTGGCAAATCGCCGCCGAAACGGTGAGCGACCCGGCCACCGACGACCACCGCCCGACAACCTGCGGGCCGCAGCCGTGCCCCATCACGCCCTGGACGCGGTCTGGGCCTGCCACGCGGCCCTGGCCGGAGCCGTCGACAGCAGTCCCGGCGACGACGGTGCACACCTGGCCAACCTGCTGCCCGACTACCTCCAGGTCGTCCACGGCACCGACCTGCGCGGTGTGATCGCCTCGCTGGAGAGAGTCCTCGCGGTGCTCACCCTCGACCTGCCCGGCACCTACGAGCTGGTCACCCGGGCCCTGCTGCGCCAAGACCTCACCGCCGACAACCGGGCAGCGTTCAACGAGGTCCTGACCGCCTGGCGCAGCGCCGGGGTCGACTGCTGACCCACCCAGCAGCTGGCCCGGGCACCTCGCGCCAGTGGGTGCTGGAGAGGTAACTGTCCCGTCTCATTTGAATTTGTCGGTAGCCGAAGCTGTGACCAGCGGTGATGCATGGTCGGGTGAGACGGATCTTCGGTGGAGTCTCAGTTGACGTTGCCTCCCCGCAGCACTTCGGTGAGCTTGTCTCAGTTGATGTTGTCGGCCAGCGGTCATAGGGCGCTGACCGGCGGCAGTGATCGGCCTGTCGGCAGCCTCCCGAGCAGAAGCGAGCATCGGCACAACGCTCCAACCCCGCCAGCCAGGTGACCCCGCAGACCGGGCACTCCCTCGTCTCCAGCCGGGAGTCAGAGTCACGGAGCGCGCGGTCGTTCTACTGCCGGCGCCATTATCGAGCGCGGCCAGCACCCTCTGCCGTTCTCGGAATGACAGGGCATACCACTTCCTGCCAGGCCTTCGGGTCAGGCCGCGGCCAGTTCGAGGGATGATGCAGTGTGCGCCTGCTGGCGGGCGATACGCCGGGTCATCAGTGTGATCGAGGCCCAGTTGAGGCTAGCCTCACTGTGGGCCGACAGGCGTTCGTAGTCGCGGACGTTGCGGCGGGCCCGGATCAGCCAGCTCAAGGTGCGCTCGACCACCCAACGCTTGGGCAGGACCTTGAAGCCGACCTGGCCGGGCGGGCGTTTGACCGTCTTCACCGTCAGGCTCAGGTACTTGCGGGCCCAGTCGAGGGGGACGCTGATCCGACTGCAGGTCGACCGCCTGCCCGGCGGCGCGCTGTGGCTGTGGTCTTCCGCCACCGGCATGACCGGCTTGCTGGCGGGTGACCGGGGACCATCCCCGCGGGCGCGGGGAGCAGCGCGAGGCCCGGCTCTCGCGGGTGCTGAACTGGGGACCATCCCCGCGGGCGCAGGGAGCAGCTCATGAACCTGTTCTTCGGTCTCAACGCGCCAGGACCATCCCCGCGGGCGCGGGGAGCAGTATCTCGACATTTTCCCGACCACGTTGGGCAGGGGACCATCCCCGCGGGCGCGGGGAGCAGGCAAAGCGTGCCAGATACGGACAAGACACCCTGGGACCATCCCCACGGGCGCGGGGATGGTCCCGCAATTTATGCGATCCGCTTCTCCGGCAGCCTCTGCTCTCCGCGCCTGTGGGGATGGTCCCGTGAACGGCAATCGTCCCTATGCCGTCCCTCCCTACTCCCCGCGCCCGCGGGGATGGTCCCGACCAGTACGGGGACTGTGGCGTCGCAGGCCTCTGCTCCCCGCGCCCGCGGGAATGGTCCCGCGATGTATGCGATCCGCTTCTCCGGCAGCCTCTGCTCCCCGCGCCTGCGGGGGTGGTCCTGCAGCGTCTGAGGTGGGCTAGCAAGTCCCGCTCCTCGCGGCTTGCCATTCCAGATGAGACGAAACTGAATCTGGAGAATTTCTATAGTCTGCGCGTAGGGTAACGATATGACCCTCACCAGCATCCAGGTCGATGTCGAGGTGCGCGACCGGCTCAAGGCCATCGCGGATGCCTCCAACACCTCCATCAAACAGGTCGTGGCCCGCATGGCCGCTCAGACGATGACGCCCGCCGAACTCGCCGAGCGCCAGGCCCGCGGCCGCGCCGCCATGGCGACCAACGGCGTAGTCGTCGACGACGACCCCGCCGACCCCGACCGTCGAGCTGCCGAAGCCTTCTGGGCGGGCCTGGAAGGCGACAAGCCTTGAATCCAGGCACCGTCGTCCTGGACCACACAGCCCTGGCCGCCCTCGCCGCCGGCAACCGCTTCCTGTCCTACATCTACGACACCACCCACCACTCGCCCGACCGCCGCATCCTGGTTCCCACCAGCTGCCTGACCCAGTCCGAACGCGACCGCCCCGGCTCCGCCGACTACTTCGCCTCCCTCGAAGCACTCACCTTCCTGGATCTGGACCTGGCAGCCGCCAGCGCCGTCGGCCGCGCCACCCTTCCATGGCCCCACGCCCATGCCGCACACGCCGCCTCCCCCAACGTCGACTGGCCACACGGCCTACCGCTCCTCACCGGCGACGGGACCACCTACCAGGACCTGCCCATCAGAACCTTCCCCTTGCAACCACCCGCCTGAAGCGAGGACCCGACCAGGCGTACGGGGGCAACCAGGAGCGGCGGCCCGTCCGGGACGGTGCCGTCCAACTCGTCGAGGACTTGGTCGACCAGGCGGCCATCGGCAACGTCTTCGGGCTGGATGCCGGTGGTGCGGGTCATCATGGGGTGACCGGGGCGAAGTCGGGCGGCCGAATCAGCGACTGGTAGCTCCAGCCGGTGGGCTGCGGGCCCCGGCCGGGAACGTGCTGGACGGCCAGGGCGGCGACCTCGACCGGCTGCGGGCGGTGCCCGGCCGGGGTGGTGGCCTCGAAGTCGATGACCAGCAGCAGCGTCTCGGCGAACGCCGGATCGGTGGCCAAAGTGGGTGCGGATACCTGGTCAGCCGTCCTGCGGGTCGACGGTATCGGTGAGGGCCTGGTGGCCGTCCTTGGTGAGCTGGGCCTGCCACTGCCGGCCGCGCTTGTCCGGCTCCTTCTTCCTCTTCACCGATCACGACCAGGCCGGCTGCTTCCAGCGTCTTGAGGGTGCCCAGGTGCACGGTCCCGCCGCGTCGCGCAAGCTGCCCAGTGGCTGAGCCCGATGGTCACGTCTCACTGCGCGCATCACGCAGGCGTGCGAACCAGTTCCGCAGCGCGCGATGCCGCGCAACCCACGCCAAGGTCTCCGCTTCCTCGACTCCCAGGCTGTTCAGTATCCGCAGCAGTCGCTGCCCGGATGGCATCCTGTCCGCCTGTTGATGCGCCACTGTCTCCCGGGAAAGCCTCGTAGTGGTTGGCAGTGTGCTAGGGAAAGCGCCGTCCATGTTGCTCTTCAGCAGCTCGCTTTCGCGTAGGTCCTGTCCGAGCACGGTGATGTAGTCCCGGCCCCTGGTGCTGCACAGGTCCTTCAGGTCACTGAGGAACTTGGCCGGCGAATCACGCTCTACGAGAGCCGAGGGTCCACCGAACGCAGCCGCAGGCCTGTCCGCGCTGTCCGCGGCGGCGGCGCGGACAACGTCGCCCGCCACGACCCGCGCCTGCTCGCCCCTGCAGGGATCGGGGATTTTCATCTGCTGGCGCAGTACGGCCATCTGTGCGCCATGGGCTTCCAGCCGCTCCTCGGTGGCGGCGAGGACGCGGTCGTATTCGAGCAGTTCCGGCAGTCCGAGCGCGGCTGACGGGTCCCCTGCGGGCGGGGTGATGCCGTCGTGGTCCTGCCCTGTGGGGCGCGGGGCCGTTTCCTGGTGGAGTTCCTCCAGCTCGCGGCGCCTGTGTTCGGCGATCTGCTGGGCCTGGGCCCGCAGTTCCTCGGCCTGCTCTCGCTCCTGCCGGGCCCTGGTCAGCTGGGCCTGGGTCTCGGCCAGGCGCCGGCGGGACTCGGCGAGGTGCTGCTGCAGTGCGGCTGCGTCGGGCCGGACCTGGGCCAGGGCCTCATCTCGCTCGCTCTGCAGCAACGAGCACCGCTCGCGCAGCGAGGCCACCATGGTCAGGAGCATGTGGACAATCTGTGTCGTACCCAGCAGCGTCGACTGCGCTGCCATCTCTGCCTGCCGCGCCCGGTCGAGCCTGATGTGGAGCTGCGAAAGCGACTCACCGGACGGCGCCATGACCGTCGGCGCCTGTTTGGCCAGTGCCGCCTTCTGCGCCGCCTCCCACAGTTCCAGTCCCCGCGCGAGCTGGAGCTGACGTTGCTGGGGTGATGTGATCAAGGTGGTGACCAGGTCCTGCAGAAGCCACTTCGGGATCGGCTTGCGTCCCTTGAGGAACTCGCCCCACTGCGTGCGCTGGTAGGCGGGGAACTTCTGCGCAAGCTCGCGCTGGGTCAGCCTTTGGACGATCTGACGCAGCCATTGGGCCAGTTCGTCGGCCTGCGTGCTCGGCCCGTCCAACGGCCCCAGCCGCTGCCCCGTCCGGCCATGATCTACCCGTGGCATTCCCACCGCCCCCGTCCCGTCCTGCCCCGCCCACTCCTGTCCGCAACATTCCCGGCTCTGCCCTGCCTGAACACGATCGGACAGCACGGACAACCGCTCACTTGTGCACTGTGGTCCTGACCGCATCAGGCCACTCACAAAGGACCACGATGAAGCCGACCACTCGTCACCGCCTGGACCTGATTGCCTTCCTCGCGGTCCTGGCCACCGGCGTCCTGCTCACCGCCATGGGCATCTCGGCCGGCACGCTGGCAACCATCGCCGTCGCCCTGTCCAGCCTCTACGGCGTCTGGAAGGGAACCGGCCCTGCCGCACCACCAACCCCACACGACAGCCAGCCACCAGGACGGACAGCACCACCCGACCCCCCGACGGGCTCCTGACACCGGGCCGCAGCCGACCGTCGTGGCAGCAGGACTGTCACAAGTCCCTGCAACCACCGGGCACCGGGCCGCGGCGCACGGCCGGTTTCGCTGACGCCCAACGATGTCGCGCGGACGGCGTGCGGGCCGTCCAGGACCGCTTATTCCGGCGCCGGGATACAAGGCGGCTCGTTGGGCATCGGAGGGATCGACCGCGGCCTGCAACGCCATCTTGGCCAGGTCCGCCCCCGACACCCGGGGCACCGCCGCACCCTGCGGCCCGCGGTCCCCCGCGTCCGGGGCCCGCTGCTTCACAGCCATCACTGCACCTCCCCGGCCTCGGCCCGGCAGTCCCGGCACACCCCCGACGGCGGCGGGGTGCTGGGCGCGGACCGCTCGCACTGCGAGCACGTCCACCACGCCGGAGCCGCGGCCGCACGCTCCCTACGGATCTGCTGGAGCTCCGCCTCGATCCCCGCCAGCTGCCGCATGCGCTGCTCGACCGCGTCCCGCCGCTCGCCCGCGGTGGCGTGCGGCAGCCTCCGGGCGACGTCCTCGGTGACCTGCTGCCGCTCCCGGCGGCGGCAGGTCCGGTTGTCCTCGCAGCGCGGGCAGGCGGACCCGTCGGTGAGCAGGGTGCCGTCGTCACAGCGCACGTCACCGCACTGACGGCCCTGGGGCAGGCCGCGCCGCAGCAGCCAGCCCACGGGGTCGCGGACCGAGCCGACCGAGCCCTGGCGGCCCAGCCGGTACGCCAGCCGCTCGGCCAGCAATCCGGGAGCCGAGGTCGGGTCGGTCCGCTCGGCCACGGCCGCCAGCTCCGCCCGGGCAGCGGCCACGATCACGGCCCGCTCCCCCCGGCGCTTCACCCGCCACCACAGCCCGATCACCGGCGACAGGGCCACGACCAGGTCCGCCGGGACCTGCGCCACGTCGCGCTCCTGGCCAGCGGCTTTCCACCTAGAAGTTCCACCGCGGCGCTCCGTCTTTGGCTGTTCCCCGCGCAGCGGGCCGCCCTCGACCACGGTCAGCCGGGGGCGGTCTCCGGCCTGGATGGCGGCGTCCTCGCGCACGTCTGCGCGCTCCGGCCGTAGACGGCCCGCCCCGACGACGGCTTCGCCGGAAAAACCATCCACAGGGCAAGCATCACCAACCACATCAGCCACAGGAGAGTGATCAGTGTGAAGGTGTGCCGCTGGTGCGGGGTCTGCAACTTCCACACACCACCCGCCACATCCAGGACCGGGGCCTGCACTGATACATCATCAGCGGGCGGCTCTCCCACCCCTGCCGCCGGTGCGGGGTCTGCAATTCCGGCTTCGGCTGCCTCCACAGCCTGCTCCTGGGCCTGATCCTCCACGTCGGCGGGGACCGAGGCCCCGTGCGCGGCCGCCACCGCCGGCACCAGCAGCCGGGCACGGTGGTGCAGCCCGGACGCGGTCTTCACCCGGCGCCGGTCCACCAGCCCCTGCTCCTCCAGCCGGGCCAGGATCCGGGCAGCCCGCGACGGCGTGCACGACATCAGCCGCGCCAACGTCGTCGCCGACCGCCCGTGCCGCTCATCCGCACGGCCACCGCACAGCCGCACCCGACCCCGGCTGCCGCACTCCAGCACCAACAGCAGCAACGCCAGCCGGTCCGACGCCGCTGTCGGACCGCTACCCGTGCCCAGCAGCCCCGGCGCCGTCGACCAGTCCTCCCCCTTCGTCCGCCACCCTGGCGCGAAGCACGCCTCTACCAGCCGCAGCAGCGTCGCCAGCTCCCCGCGCGTCAGCGCCAGCGAGTGGCCCTCAAGGTGCCACTGCGGGCCTCCGCGACTGTCCTCTGGCGTCGATCGTCGCAGGTTGTCGATCTTGAGACTCATGGCCGTGCCCTTGAAGTCGAGATCGCCCTCAACCTCCCAGACGTCCTCGAACACGACCGTGGACGGCGCGATCCAGAAGCTGAAGCGCGTCTCCGGCGCGACCGGATGGACCCAACGAACGATGTAGTCGATGTCCAGCAACAAGCGCGGTAGTGAGTTGTCGGCGGAGCCTGGCTGCACGCAGAGTCCGTGGATGGTGACGTCGTGCCATCCCATCGCCTCGAAGTCGGCGTCGCTCCAGGTGCTTGACTCTGTCGGTGATCTTGGTGCTTCCTGGTGTGCGAGCATGATCGGTGGGCATGCTCGGCCTGTCTCGTCGACCGATTCAGCTGCCGAGGTGTCCGTTGTCGCTTCACCCCCGCTCCGGTGGACAAGTCCCGTCTCTGACCGCGCAGATCGCCCGGGCGAGCAATCCGGGTGGCACGACGGCGATGTGGGTCAGAGACCGGCTGGACGGGCTGTGGTGCGATGAGGACTTCGCGGGCTGGTATCCGCGTGACGGGCGTCCTGGGCTCTCGCCCGCCCAACTTGCCACGGTCTGCGTGCTGCAGTTCCTGCTCGGCTTGTCGGACCGGCAGGCAGCAGAGGCAGTCCGGTGCCGCATCGACTTCAAGTACGCGATGGCCATAGAGCTGGACGATCCCGGCTTCCACCACAGCGTGCTGGCCGACTTCCGCGAGCGCCTGGCCCAGGACGACCGGGCCGACCGTCTCCTGGATCTGGCGCTCGCCCGACTGAAGAAGGCCGGCCTCGTGGGCGAGCGCACCACGCAGCGCACCGACTCCACCCACGTCCTGGCCGCGGTGCGCGACCTGACCCGACTCGAGCTCGTCACCGAGGCGGTCCGCGCCGCGCTCGAAGAAGTCGCCCGCACCGCCGGGGACTTGCTGGTCGACCTGGTCGACGAGGACTGGGGGCGCCGCTACGGCCGCCCGGCCCGGTTGGGCAAGAACCCCACCCGGCCCAAGACCCGGATCCTGGCCGCCGGCGACGATGCCTGTCGGCTGCTGGAGGCCCTGCACGGCAGCGGGGCCGCTTACGGTTCCGGTCCGCAGGCCGAGGCCCTGCGGCAGATCGTGGTGCAGAACTACTACCGCGATGCGACGGGCCGGCTGCGCTGGCGCACCGCCGAGGACGGCGGCCTGCCGCCCTCCGCCTCGGCAGTCGTCTCTCCCTACGACACCACGGCGCGCTACGTCCGGCACGGGCACATCATCCGCTGGAAGGGCTACGCTGCCCACCTCACCGAGACCTGTGCCGCCGACAGCGTCAACGTGATCACGGACGTGGCCACCACCTCGGCCGCCACCAACGACGGCCAGGCCCTGCCCGGCATCCACACCCGCCTGGCCCGTCGCGGACTGCTGCCCGCCGAGCACCTGGTCGACGGCGGCTACACCTCCCTGGTCCACCTGGAACGAGCCGCCCGCGAACACCAGGTCACCGTCACCGGTCCACTCCCGGGCAACCCCACCAGCCAGCACCGCAAGAACGAAGGCTTCGATCGCGACGACTTCCACATCGACTTCGACCGCCGCCAAGTGACCTGCCCCCAGGGCCAGGTCAGCGCGGGCTGGCACGGCCCCTACCCGACCTCCTCACCCACCGCCGCACCACTGATCGTGCGCGGTTCACCAGGAGCCAGTGCCAGCCGTGCCCAGACCGGCCTCAGTGCACCAGCTCCAGTGACGCCCGCAACGTGGGCTTTCCCCCGCAGGAACTCCGTGACCTGCAAGTCCGCGTCCGCGCCGAGCAGCAGACACCTGAGTGGAAGTCCCGCTACGCGGTCCGCTCCGGAGTGGAGGGCACCATCAACGAGTTCGCCCACGGCCACGGCATGCGCAGCTGCCGCTACCGAGGACAGCCGAAAGCCCACCTGCAACACGTACTCACAGCCATCGCCGTGAACCTCGAGCGGCTCAGCAGCAGGCCAGAGGCCGAGAAAACCTCTTCACCGAGACCGCCCACCGCCTTCCAGACCTTCCTGGACCAGCAGGCGATTCCCCGATCCAAGTCCTGGCGCACCCTCGGCACATAACCTCAACCACCCAAGATCACCGACAGAGTCACCCGTCACCTTTGTGGCGCCCAACCAGCCTGCTGGTTGGGCGCCACAAGATTAGGGAGACAACGTGTCAGTCCGTGGTTCCGGTACGACTGCCACGCAACTGCTATTTCCTGAACCGCGACGCAGCCAGGCCGCCCAGCAGGACGACGGCAACGATGATCACTATCCAAAGTATCCAGGAGCTGGAGTTGCCGCCGTTGCCGCCGCCTCCACCGAGTGCCAGGTACATATCCGATCCTCTCTGTCTGTTCAGTAAGTTGCCACCACGCCGGCTTCGCAACCTGCTTCCGTCGCCGTAGTGGCTCCGGCTTCCACACCGCCCCCGGTACCTGCGCCAACCACGGCGCCGCCAGCGGTGCACTCAAGTTCGCCGTCCACGCCGTCCTCCGCCTCACCGCTGTTCTCGGTAGCGCTGGCGTCCACCCCAGCGTCAGGTCCTACTCCCAGACCGGCAGTTCCGTTGACCCCGTCCGCTCCGATGTCAACCCCCAGGTCGACGCAGATGCCCAGGCAACCGCTGATGGAGATATTGAGGAACGAGGTTCCGGTGGGGTCGGTGTTGTTGACGGGATTGTCGCCGGCGTAGGCGTAGGGGTCGGGGCCTTGGCCCTTGGGGTCGGGTTGGGTGAAGCGGGCGATGGTGGGGTCGTAGGTGCGGTCGCCCATGGTGTAGAGGCCGCTGGTGTTGAGGTAGGCACCGTCGTAGCCCAGTGGATTGGGGACGGTGACGGTGGGGGTGCCGCGGAGGGTTCCGGCGGGTCTGGAGTCGACGCGGTTTTCGACCCCCTTGCAGTATCCGGGCTGGTCGGGGCCTCGCGCGGTGATCGCTCCCGGGCCCGGCCTCTCTGCTGCCGGACACGGTTCAGCAACAGCACGAGCCGGTAGAGGATCACTGTGGCAGGGTTCCCGGTCGTGTCTCGCCGATCAGGTCGCCCAGAACCCCCAGTCACAGAATCCCAGTTACTCGCTGAACTCCGCTGGCTCAGGAGGGAACTCGAGCATGTTCGGGCTGACAACGAGTTACTGCGGGAGGCCGCGGGGCCGCTGATCCACCTGGCGCCGGCCCGTGAACGCTTCGCGTTCATTCACGCCCACCGCAGCCAGTTCAGCCTGAGGCGACTGTGCCGCGTACTGATCACCGACCGCAGCAACTACCGCGCCTGGGTCCGCGCCCAAGCCATCCGCGAGGAACGAGCCCGCCAGGAAGCCGAACTCCTGGAGCGGATCCGAGAAGTCCATACCGCCCACCCGGCCTACGGTGCCGAACGCGTCACCCGCGAACTCAAGCGCGAAGGAGTCGAAGTCGGACGACGCCGCATCGCCCGACTTATGCGCCACAACGGCCTGTCCGGGATCACCAGACGCAAACGGCGGAACCTCACCAAGCCCGACCAGGCCGCAGCCACCATCACCGACCTGATCCAGCGCCAGTTCACCGCGCCCATGCCCAGCCTCAAACTCACAGGTGACATCACCTGCTTCCCGACCGGCGAGGGCTGGCTGTACCTATAAGTTACGTGGAATCACGCTGACGGATGGATCTGCCGTCTGGGGCGGCACGGCGGGCCTGCTGTCGCGTTGAGCATGTTCGTGACGGTGTTGTCGGAGAAGTGGCCGGTCTTGGACCGGCATGCGCGGGCGGCCGAGTGGCTGCAGATCTGGTCGGACCTGGGCCGGGCGCCCCGGACGATCGATGCGTACGCCCGTGGTCTGGGCGAGTTCCTGCTGGCGTGCGAGCGGGACGGGAACGATCCGGAGAGAGTCAATCGGAGCCATATCGCTGCTTTTGTACGGGAGTTGAGGACCAGGCCAAGTCGCGGCGGATCGAATGTCCTGGCCCTGGACTCGGGGCGGGTCTGTCCAATGCCACTTTGCAGCAGCGGCTGGTGCCGGTGAGGCTGTTCTTCGACTTCCTGGTCGAGGAAGGGGTGCGCGAGTCGAATCCGGTGGGCCGTGGCCGCTACACACCGGGGCGGGCAGGCGGCACCGGGGTCGCGCGGGGGCTGGTGCCGCGCATGGTCAAGCTGCCGTGGATCCCGGCCGAGGCCGAGTGGCTGCAGGTCCTGGACGTCTTCCGGGCCGAGCCGATCCGCAACCGGCTGATGCTGGCGGTGGCCTACGATGCGGCGCTTCGGCGGGAGGAGCTGTGCTCGCTGCGGACGGACGACATCGATCCGGCCCACCGCATGCTGCGGGTGCGGGCGGAGACCACCAAGACCCGCCAGGAGCGGATGGTGCCCTATTCGGCGTCCACCGGGGTGTTGCTGGGCGAGTACCTGCGCCACCGTGCCACGCTGTCGCGGGCCCGGGGACCGCTGTTCCTCTCGGAGTCGCGCCGCAATGCGGCACAGCCGCTGACCTTGTGGACCTGGTCGAAGGTCGTGCGCCGGATCGCGCTGGACGCCGAGGTGCCGCGCTTTTCCACCCACACCACCCGGCATCTGTGCCTGACGGACCTGGCCCGGATGGGCTGGGAACTGCACGCGATCGCGACCTTCGCCGGACACCGCAGCCCCGAGTCGACCCTGCGCTACATCCATCTGTCCGGCCGTGAACTGTCGGCTCGGCTGAACGCCTCGATGTCGCATCTGCACGCCTGGCGAATCGAGATGCTCACCGGCACGGAGAGGAACGCGAGGTGACCCTGCCGAAGATCGGCCCGCTTGCCGCCGGCCCGGTCGCCGCAGACGGCCGGCCGCAGTTGTTCGCCCTGGACCGTTTCGACCAGCGCCCGGGGCTGCTGGACCAGGAGGCTGCCGCCCTGGCAGCGCTGGACCTGCGGGCCCTGCGTCGTCAGCGGGCCCACGGCGGCATCCCGCGACGGACCGCTGTGCACTGGAGAGCACTGACCCGCCTGGTCGACCCCCTCGACCAGGCCCTTCACGCCCTGCACCACGACGATGAGGTCAATCTTCGCCGGGCCGGGGCACAGGCTGCGGCCGTCGTCTTGGCCAACTGCCGTGCAATGAACCGCTCGTGGTGGGGCTGGACACCCTGGGACTGGGCACGGTTGTGCTCCACCGGCAGCACCGCGTTCCGCACAGCACAGGAACTCCCGACAGACACTGCGACCCGCCCGTTCCTGATCTCCCTGGGCTATCTCCTCGGCGGCTTCACCGATTTCCAGCACCTGGGCCACTTCAACCGGCTCCACCTGGCCCAGCTCCTCTTCGGCCCCGAAGCCATCGAGGCGGCGATGGGCGAGGTCGCCGTGGTCGCGGACCGCTGGGGATACCGCAGCCACAATCGTGACGACGGCCGCTACCGGCTGCCCGGGGTCCTGGCCCAGGCCCTGCTGATCAACCGCAGCCCTCGCCTGGAGGACCTGACCACCGAGGTGTTCGCCCGCCTGCAGGCGCACCCGGCCACCGGCACCCGGTATGCGTCCGGGTTCTTTGCCCTGCAGAAGATCCTGGCCGACCTGGGGCACTGCCATGCCCCCGTCCGCCCCGGCTTCAACCACGCCCCGACCCTGGCCGGGGTCCCCGAGCCGTGGTCGGGCTATCTGCAGCGTTGGTACGACACCTCCGTCCTGACCGCGAACGTCCGCAACAACATCCGCACGAACATGGCCAAGGCCGGCCGCTGGCTGGCCGCCGAGCATCCCGAGGCCGTCGATCCGGCCCACTGGACCCGGGCGACCTGCGCGGACTGGGTCGCCGCGGTCGACAGGATGGCCGTCGGCGACTACGTCCAGCGCAGTGACCACCTCCACGACCGCCTCGGCGATCCGATCGCCCCGCGCACCAAGGCCCACATCCTCATGGGCACCCGCACATTCCTGCGTGACCTGCAGGAATGGGAATGGATGCCCCGCCGGTTCGACACCGCCCGGGCACTGGCGGTGCCCCGCACCATCGCCGCGCTGATCGCCACCGATCCCCGCGTCATCGCCGACGAGATCTGGGCCAAGCTGTTGTGGGCCGGGCTCAACCTCCAGGCCCCGGACCTGCCGGGCACCTCCGCCGGCAGCTACTACCCCCTCGAATTGATCCGCTCGCTCGCACTGACCTGGCTGTTCTCCGGTCTGAGGAGCGATGAGATCTCCCGGTTGCGGGTCGGCTGCGTCCGCTGGCAGCACGAGGGACAGCCCATCGACGGTGCCTCCCGCGAGGTCCTGGCCGACCAGGCCGTCTGCCTGCTCGACGTCCCGGTCAACAAGACCAACACCGCTTTCACCAAGCCCGTCGACCCGATCGTCGGCCAGGCCATCGAAGCCTGGCAGGCCCTGCGGCCCGCCCAGCCGAAGCGCCTCGATGCCAAGACCAGCGAACACGTCGACCTGCTCTTCTCCATCCGAGCCCACCCGGTCGCGAAGAACTACATCAACCGCACCCTGATCCCCTCGCTCTGCGAGAAGGCCGGAGTGCCCACCGCCGACGTCCGCGGCAACATCACCAGCCACCGGGCCCGATCCACCATCGCCAGCCAGCTCTACAACGCCAAGGAGCCGATGACCCTCTTCGAGCTGCAGGCATGGCTCGGCCACCGCAGCCCGGTCAGCACCCAGCACTACGCGAAGATCACCCCGAACACGCTGACCAGGGCCTACACCGAAGCCGGGTACTTCTCCCGCAACCTGCGGACCATCGAGGTCCTGGTCGACCGCGACGCCGTCGCCTCCGGCGCCGCCGCGGGCGGGGTGCCCTGGCAGCACTACGACCTCGGCCACGGCTACTGCACCTACAGCTTCTTCGAGCAGTGCCAGCACCGCATGGCCTGCGCACGCTGTGACTTCTACACCCCCAAGGACTCCACCCAGGCCCAACTCCTGGAAGCCAAGGCCAACCTGCAGCGGATGCTCGTCTCTATCCCGCTGACCGACGACGAACGCGCCGCCGTCGACGACGGACAGGCCGCTCTGGACGCACTCCTCGACCGCCTCGCCGAGACCCCTACCCCCGCCGGCCCCAGCCCTCTCGAGCTGAACCGACCGACCGCCTCCCGACTGCTACCCATCATCGAAGTCCGACAAGGCACCCAACGATGAAACCACAGGTCACAGATTCCACAGAATCGCGACCGTCCTCGACCTCAGCACCAAGGAACTGATCGGGTACGCGATCGCGCCGCACATGCGCACGGGTCTCGCCGTCGACGCGATCACCATGGCCCACCGCACCGGACTCGTCGCTGGCAACGCCATCATGCACACCGACAGGGGCAGCCAATACCACTCGCGCGCCTACCGCAACACGCTCCGCCGCCTCGGCATCCGGTCCAGCACCAGCCGCACCGGCTCATGCCTCGACGGCGCGGCAGCGGAATCGTTCTTCGCCACCCTCAAATCCGAGATCGGCCGCGACAGCTGGCCCGACCGCGCCACCGCCCGACACGACATCCAAAACTGGATCAAGGACTACAACGAGCGAAGACTCCACTCCGCCACCGGCTTCCAGACACCGACGGCAGCACGAACCGCTTGGCAAGATCGAATGACCATGGCCGCATAGCCGCAGGGGTTGAAAACCGTGTCGACTCCACACCATCGCCCTACCCCCTTCCTCACCACCCTCCTCGCCGACGAACTCCACCGACACCGCAGCAACACCGTCTTCCGCACCGTCCGCGACAAACACCTGCGCCGCTCCACCTTCCAACGCCGCATCTGGGCCCCCGCCGTCCACGGCACCACCCGCCCCGACGGCACCCACTGGACCGAGATCAACCCCAAACTCACCTTCCACAGCCTCCGCCACAGCCACAAAACCTGGCTCATCGAAGACGGCATCCCCGACGTAGCCCAAGCCCGCCGCCTCGGCCACCGCATGGACCACAAAATCAACGACATCTACAGCCACGTCGCCCCCCAAGTCGAACACAACCTCCTCAACGCCCTCCAAACCCGCTGGCAACGCTCCCTCCCCAGACGGATCCCAAGGACAACGGCGAGCACGACGGCGACTCCGGACCGCTCCCCGCCTGAGTACCCATCACCTGTTCTGGGGCCGCTGTCAAAAGCGGCCCCAGGACACTTCACCGCCCCGCCCCCAGCACAATCCATCCGGCCGCATCGACGACACTGACCGCTACCATTCCGGTCCAGCCCGACCCACCGGACAGGAAGCGAGAGCGATGGCTGCCAGGTCCCGCCGCGAGGATCGGTCGGTCAAGCCAGCTCTGTGGGGGACGCCGGGCGACCCCAGCGGGATGCGGCGGCTTCGCCTGGTCGGACGCTGGGTCACGCCGGGGCGGCGCTACTTCAGGCTGCTCGGCGGGGCGTTCGTCATGTCGCGGCCGCGGCAGCGGTGGTTGCAGTGGCGGCTCCAGCGGGCCGGTCGGCGTGCGCCTGCCGAGGACCTCGTCTTCCTCCTGGACAACGGCGGCTGGCGTGAGTGGCTGGCCGTCACCTGGCTCATCGCCGCCGGTCGCCGCGCCGATCTGCGGGACCGCCTCGAACACGGGCTCATGGGCGAGACCCCGTGCGGCTACCGGTGGGACTACTGCACGGCCCTGGCCCGGCCGGGCACCGAACGGGACGCCGAGATCCTGCGCGCCTACCTGGACCGCGCCCTGTCCCTGCCGCCCGACCCCGACACGGACGATCCCAGCCAGTGCCAGGCGCAGGCAATGGGAGCACTGCTCTACCTCGACCAGGAACTCGGCACCAGCCACAGTCGGCATCTGCTCGCCCCCGACGGACCATGGCAACGCTGGCGCGGTTCCCTGAACGCCCCGCTCGACGAACTCCGGCAGGCCCTGCGCGACGACGTCACGGTCGCTGCCGGGGGCAACCCCGGCCTGCGCCGCCGACTCCGTCGGCGACGAGGTAAGCCGACCGCGAACTGACCAACTGCCCCGGCATTGCCAGGTACTGCTCGCCTGCCCACGTGGCCCCGCGACGGCCATACGTCCATTATGGCGATAGTTTGACCATATGGTCGGGTCGGATAGCGTAGCTCCCTGGCATACCGGACACGGGGGGCAGAGCGGATGACACAGCGGCTGAAGGTGGTCTTCGGCTCGCTCAGCGAGCTGACACAGCAACTGGAATCGACAGCCGGCCAACTGCAAGCGCACCTGGACGACCTCGACGAAGCCCTGGCCCGGATAGCCGCATCGTGGAGTGGCGACGCCCACGACCGCTTCCACCAGTGCTTCAGCGAGTGGCGCGCCACCTCAAGCGACCTGCACCAGTCGCTGGCGCGCCTGCACCAGCTGACCACCACCGCCCACGGCAACTACACCGCCGCCGAGAGCGCCAACCTGGTCATGTGGGGCGTCAAATGAGCAGCCCTGCGGTGGCCGGGGCGCAGCCGATCGATGTGTCCCCTGAGGACCTCCAGAGCGTCGCGCTGACTTTCGCCGGTGGCCAGAGCACCATCGACAGCATCGCGGGGACGTTGAGCAGTGCTTTGCAGGCGGCGGCCGGGATGGCCGGGGACGACAAGTACGGGAAGCAGTTCGCCGCGCAGTACGATCCGGCGGCGAAGGCTCTTTTCGTTACGCTGTCGGCGTGTGTGCGGGCGGTCGGGCAGGCGTCGACGGGTCTATCGACGACCGCGAACAACTACCTCAAAGCTGACGGCCATTCCAATGCCGCGGCGGGCAGTGCGGGACCGCGTCTGTATTCCCTGCCTTTCGTGATCACGGATGTGATGTATCCGGTCCCGCTCACCGCGGTGGGCGGGGGCAGCAACCACTGGCCGCCGCCGATCGACAAGTACTGGCCGGACGGCCACCAGGACCGGCTGCGCGCCGCCGCCAGTGCGTTCCGCACCGCAGCCACCGGCCTGGACAACGCGGCCCGCGATATGGACGCCGGCGTCCAGTCGCTGACCGACAACAACTCCAGCGCCTCGGTGAATGCCATGGCCGCCTTCTGGGGCAAGATCTGGAGCTACTGCGACGCCGGAGGCGCAGCGCCGCTGTCCAGCGCCTACCTCGCGTGTACCCAACTGGCGAAATACTGTGACGACTTCGCTGGTGCGATCGACAATGCGCACAGCGAGTTCGAGCACAAGCTGGCCGAGGCCGGCATCTCGCTGGGCCTGACCACGGCCCTGGGTGCCATCGGCACGCTGTTCACCGGCGGAGGCTCCGACGCCGGAGCGCTCGGGTTCGACGCCGCGGAGGCTGCGGGGATCTTCGGCTCGGTGGAGACCATCCTGGATGTGGCCCTGTCCAACCTGGCGGCCGAGGGAATCGCCGCGCTGGAGGCCATGCTGTCCGCCGCGGCCGACGGCGTCCCCGAGATAGAGGCCGTCGACGCCGAGACCACCCAGGTCAGCACCACCCTCGACAGTGAGATGTCCCAGACCGAGAGCCGCGAACTCGCCAGCGTCGCAGGCCGCGGCGGCGGCACTGGGGGCGGGGGTGGAACGCCCGCCGGCTTTGGAGGCGCCGACGCCGGGGTCCTGGGCCCCGACGGAATGATCGACTCCGATGCCATCGACGACCTGACCGCCGACGACATCCTCAAAGACAACGGCTCCGTCCTGGGTAAGAACTCCGGACGTAAAATGCCCGTGCGGACCGTACGCTCGGTGGACGACCTCGACGCGATCTGGTCCAAACTCACCGACGACGCCCCGCAACCGGGCCCCGGACAGAAACTCGCCTCTTACCTGCGCTCCGACGGCACCCGCATCCAATACCGCATCACCTCCAGCTCCGGCGGCGAGACCATCGACATCGACGCCACCTCCGCAAACGGCAAAACCTGGAAGATCCACCTCCCCAAGGGATGACAGACACAATGATCACGCTCAACCACCCCGTCGTCGAAGAAGTCCTCTACCAAGGACTCGACGACTGGGTCGGCCTCACCGTCATCCAGCGGCTGGTGGAAAGCGAGACCGCCGCCTGGTGGAAAGCCCACACAGCACCCAGCCCCCAGGACATCAAGACCGAAGCCCTGGCCGTGTGCGCCTTCCTCCTGTCACACGACCTCATGCACGCCGGAGAACTGTCCAACTCCACCGACGACTCCGGCGACTTCCTCGACTGGCCCGGTGGCCCCGACGAGATCCTCAACCGCATCAACCGCGACTGGGACAACCTCACCTCCCTGGACCACTTCGAACCCTGCTGGTTCCGCAGCACCCCCGCCGGCATCACCGCCGGCCAAGCCGTGGAGGCCTGACCGCCCGCGCATTCAACCATCGCACCACCGCGGACACCACCATCACCGCCAGTCACGGGGACACCCCGGCAACAAGACCGACGAACAGTCCGGCAAAGCGCCCAACCACCCGTCAGTGGAGCCCAACAGCGGCCGAACGCAGGTGAACGCCTCACCACGCGCGCCCGCCCACTCCCAGCCGCAGAAGCGGCGAAGAGACAGCGAACAGCACTTGCGCCTTTTGACGTCAAGTCAGGCGAGCAGCAACAGCGCCAAGAGCACCTGACCCGACGACCCCCTTCGCGCTCCAGGCATTACCCATCTGCGCACCGGTCACTGGCAGCTCAGACGACCCGACACCATGATCGTCCGCGGAAAACTCCGCGACTCGACCCGATCGGGTGATGCGAAATCAACCGAAATTGACGCTGGGAGCGGATTGGGAGCGATTCGCTCCCAATCCGCTCCCAGGCTGAACGGGCCTCTGCGGGCCGGAAACGACTCAGGGGCCGTATCTGATCCATCAGATACGGCCCCTAAGCTGCGACTATGGACACGCGTCCAGTCGGGACGACAGGATTTGAACCTGCGACCCCCTGACCCCCAGTCAGGTATGGGCACGAACTACAGCACATCAGTCACGTCAGGAACGTTCCAGACGTGCAAAACGGCCCATAGCGTTCCCGAGGGGGTCGTTCAGCTGGTCCCCAACTGGTCCCCAGGGCTCCGATCTGCGCCTTCGCCCCGCACCTGGTCCCCAGCTGGTCCCCAGGAAATTGCCGGAACATTGAAATGGGGACCGCCCCAAGACATCCCGAAAGATGCAGCGCTAAATATGGCAGAGACTTCCATTGTTAGCGGAATTGGTTATTTAATTCCAGTCCAGTCGAGTCTGGAATCGACGCCTGTTCCGCAATGAAGGCCCCGGGTTCCCCTGACACTGGCACATCAGCTCCAGATCGCCCGCGCTCCGGGGCGGTCTTCCCCCACCTGTAGGAACAGCGAGCCGAGCGGGCACCGGTCGCCCTACGTGATCGGCACCGGCCTGCGCCGCGGCGAAGTCCTGGGCCTGCACTGGAGCGACGTCCACCTCATGGAGCGCAGCTTCTACGTGCGCTACTCCCTGTCGGCGGTCAACAACAGCACCTACCACCTGGGCCCGCCCAAGACGAGGGCCAGCATGAGCTGGGTCGCGATGTCGCCACGCGTCCACGCCGCCCTGCTGCGCCAGGCCCACATCCAGCAGGCCCTGATGCCCCCGGGCGCCCCACTGGAGGGACTGGTCTTGTGCCACGACGGCCGGTCACCGCTGCGCCCGCAGTGGGTCCTGGACCAGCTGCGGCGCCGCACCGAGGAGATCGGCATGCACGACCTGCGCCGCACCGCCGCGACTATCATGATCAGCGAGGGCATGCCCATCGCCCTGGTCTCCAAGACCCTGCGCCACTCCACCCTGGCCACCACCCTCAACCTCTACGGGCACCTCCTCAAGTACGCCGCCCACGACACCGGCGCCGCACTCGCCAGCGCTCTGGACCGCGCCGACGCCCAGCACATTCCCGACCGCCCCGCCACCGCCTTGCGCTTCGCCGCCTGAGGCACCGGCGGATCAGCAACCTCCGACGCGAGCCACAGCAGGTGCCGGCGGGTCTCTTTGCCTACAGCGGCCGCGGGGAGACCCGCGCAGTGTCCGCTAGGGCCGACCCGGCCCTAGCGGAACATTCGTTCGATTGCCATGATGGCCTGATCGCGTGTCCGTTCGGGCTAACGCTCGTTGGGCACGGCAGACAGGGGCTCGCGAGTTCTCCCGGGCCCGTTAGGGGGACCGTCATGAGCGATCGCAGCGCCATCGAGTGGACCGAAGCGACCTGGAATCCCACCACCGGGTGCGACCAGGTCTCAGCCGGGTGCGACAACTGCTACGCGCTCACCCTGGCCAAGCGCCTGAAGTCGATGGGAGCAGCCAAGTACCAGCACGACGGCGACTCCCGTACCTCCGGTCCCGGCTTCGGCCTGGCGGTGCATCCAGACGCTCTCGATATCCCACGACGCTGGCGCACCCCGCGCACGGTGTTCGTGAACTCCATGAGCGACCTCTTCCACGCCCGGGTCCCGCTGCCGTTCGTCCGCCAGGTGTTCGACGTCATGGCGGACACCCCCCAGCACACCTACCAGCTGCTGACCAAACGATCGGTGCGCCTTCGACGCGTCGCCGGGCAACTCGACTGGCCGTCGAACCTATGGATGGGCGTATCGGTCGAGAACGCCTCCCAGCTCAGCCGAATCGAGGACCTGCGCACTGTGCCGGCAGCAGTGCGTTTCCTTTCCCTCGAACCCTTGCTCGGCCCGCTTCCCGCCCTGGACCTCGACGGCATCGGCTGGGTCATCGCCGGTGGTGAGTCCGGCCCGGGCCATCGCCCCATGGAGCAGCAATGGGTGCTCGACATCCGCGACTCCTGCGGGGAGGCCGGGATCCCGTTCTTCTTCAAGCAGTGGGGCGGCCACAAGCCGAAGGCCGGCGGACGCGACCTTCAGGGCCGCACGTGGGACCAACTCCCCGCCCGTGCAGGCCTGGCCGTGTCCTAGTCGGCCGTGCACGCACCCTGGTGCCGCCCGAGCGGCTGTGTGATCCTCGTTCCAGGCGTGTTCACAACACCGCATGGGGGGACACATGGCGGTACCAAAAGAACCTGTCTGGGACCGGGACCCGCACACCGCCGCCAAGCACGACGTGCTGCGCCGGTACCTCCAGGCATGGGCACCGATCCTGCTCTCCAGAAACGAAGCCGTCAGCTACGCCGAGGGCTTCGCCGGCCCGGGAATCTACAAGCACGGCGAGCCCGGTTCACCGGTGATCGCCCACAACGTCCTGGCTGCCGCTCTGCGCCAACGGCCGGGTAAGACCGTCAAGATGGTGCTCGTCGAGGAAGACGCCCGGCGCAAGGCGATGCTGGAGCAGCAGATCGCCCGCGCGCGCAGTACCGGCGGCCCCGAGCTGGCGCGGCTGCAGACCCGTATCGAGCGGGGAGGCTGCCATCCTGACCTGCTGGCGCACCTGGTGAACACGGGCAGCCACCTGCACCCGATGTTCGTGCTCCTCGACGGCTTTGGCGGCCCCGAGGTGCCCTTCGCTCTCCTGCGGCAGATCGCACGCCATCGCAGCAGCGAGGTGTTGATCACCTTCCAGCCCCAGTTCCTCGTCCGCTTCGCCACCGCCGACGGGATCCACCGCGAGGCCGGCAACACCTTCTTCGGCGGCTCGGACTGGCAGGGCGTGTTCAGCCAGCACAGCAGCGACAAAGCGGCCTTCCTGCGCGACCAGTACCGTCTGACCTTGCGCCGCGCCGGCTTCGACCACAGCCTGTCCTTCGAGATGGTCGACGAGAAGAGTCACCTGCTGTACCTCATCTTCGGCACCCGCCACGAGCGCGGCGTGGAGAAGATGAAGGACGCCATGTGGAAGGTCGACCCCACCACCGGCGTCCGCTACCGCGACCCCAAGGACACCGGCCAGCAGCTCCTAGATCTCGAATTCGAGCCCGACACCGCCCCCCTGCGGCGCATCCTCATCGACCACCTGCAGGCCGCAGCTGCCCCGATGAGCGTGACCTCACTTCAGCGCTTCGCCCTGCTGGAGACGGTCTACCGGCCCGGCCAGGTCATCGCCTCCCTCACCAGGATGCGCACCGACGAGTGGATCACCACCTCCCCGGGAAGGATCCTAAAGGCCTCACTGATCACACCCGTCCGCAGCGACGCTCTCTTCTGACACTCATCCGATCAGTTCGAGGACTGGGGCTCTGCCCACCTCGGAACGGCTCACGTGAACGCAGTCAGGCACCCCGGGCCGCTGTGTCGTCCGAAATCCCGTAGCCCATCACCGTTCCGACCGAGGGAACGGGGTCCAACTTGTGAGCCATCACATGGCACCCGATAAACGTCGAGTAACAACGGCAAAGCAGGTACGCCTCGGCTGCCGGTCTCCGCAAATAGTCCCAGCTCACAGCGCTATCAGTCGGCCTGGTTAACCGGATGTGTCACTCATGCGCCATCACGTCGTGGTCGCGTGATGACCGCTTTCCCCAAGAGCCGGCGCGATGACCACGACCACGTCGAGGGTGCGGGGGCCATGGACGCCTTCCACGCGGTCCAGTTCGATGTCGCTGGTCGCGGAGGGGCCGGAAATCCAGGTCTGGGGCCGGAGCGGGTCGAGGCGAGGCAGGGCCCGGGGCACGGAGGCGACGATCTGATCCGCCGCCACGACACAGATGTGGTGATCGGGAACGAGGGTGAGAGCACGGCGCCCCTGGTTGGGGCCGGCGTCGAGCACAATGGTGCCGGTCTCGGCGATGGCAAGCGCACACCCGGTGACCACGGCGTCGATGTCGTCGAGGTGTTCCGCGGTGAGCGTGGCGTTGTCCGAAACCAACGCGCTGTCCACATCGCGGAGCCAGCTCCGGTCCAGCCCGGCGGGGACGACCACGCTGCGGGCGTTTCTGGCGGCCAGCAGTCGGGCGAGGGTGGCCGGGAGCTCGGCGGGCGTGGTGCGGTGGACGTGGGCTCGGTAATCGACGAGGTTCTCGTGGAGTAGATCGAGCAGCACGGTCGGTTCGTCCGCGACGTGACAGCTGCGGTAGTCGCGCGGGTTGGCCGACTCGCGTGCCGGGACGTCGCGAAGTGCTGCGCGGACCCGCGCGAGGGTCGTTTCGCGGGAGTTCATCGGCCCTCCTTGGGGCTGCGGTTCTTCTTCCACCAGTCGCGGAAGGGTTCTGCGGGCATCTCGGGTAGGTCGCGAGTCTCGGTCCAGGGGCCGATGCCGGGACCGGGGCTCTTCTGGGGGTGCAGTTTGCGGGTCTTGGAGGCGGCGCGTTCGCCGGCGGCGAGGACGGCGGGGTGGCCCAGGATCCACCCGGCCGCCCGGATAGCAGCCGCCTCCAGGCGGTGGCCTTTACCGCCCTGGTCGGCGACCTGTTCACGTAGGTGGACCAGGACTTCGGGGATGTCGATGGCGACCGGGCAGACCTCGTAGCAGGCTCCACAGAGGGATGAGGCGTAGGGCAGGGAGGCGTCGACCTCGCTTTGGATGCCGCGGAGCTGGGGTGTGAGGATCGCGCCGATGGGGCCTGGATAGGGCGAGCCGTAGGCGTGGCCGCCGGCGCGCTCGTAGACGGGACAGACGTTCAGGCACGCCGAACAACGGATGCACCGCAGTGCCTGGCGGCCGACCTCGTCGGCCAGGGTTGCGGTCCGGCCGTTGTCGAGCAGGACCAGGTGGAACTCGGCGGGGCCGTCGCCGCCAGTCGTACCGGTCCAGGTGGAGGTGTAGGGGTTCATCCGCTCGGCGGTGGAGGAGCGGGGCAGGAGTTGGAGGAAGACTCCGAGGTCCTGCCAGGTGGGGATGACCTTCTCGATGCCGACGACAGAGATGAGGGTCTCCGGGAGGGTGAGGCACATGCGGCCGTTGCCCTCGGATTCGACGACGACCAGGGTGCCGGTCTCGGCGACCATGAAGTTGGCTCCGGAGACGGCGACCTTGGCGCGCAGGAACTTCTCGCGCAGGTGCAGGCGGGCTGCCTCGGCCAGATCGGCGGGATTGTCGGACAGGCCGTCGGGGGCGGGGCGGCCCCAGCGGCCCATGGCCTCGATGAAGATGTCGCGGATCTCACTGCGGTTCTTGTGAATCGCCGGTACCAAGATGTGGGAAGGCAGGTCGTCGCCGAGTTGGACGATCAACTCGGCCAGGTCGGTCTCGTAGGCGGTGATGCCCTCAGCTGCCAACGCCTCATTGAGGCCGATCTCCTGGGTGGCCATCGACTTGACCTTGACGACCTCGGTCTCGCCCTTGGCCTTGACCAGGTCGGCGACGATGCGGTTCGCCTCGGCGGCGTCGGTGGCCCAGTGGACCACTCCCCCGGCGGCGGTCACCTGGGTCTCCAGTTGGAGCAGGTAGCGGTCCAGGTGGTGCAGCGTCTGGTCCTTGATGTCCTTGCCGGCCTCGCGCAGTTGTGCCCAGTCGTCCAGTTCGGCGACGGCCTTGGCGCGTTTGTCGCGGATGGTGTGGGTGGCGTGGGTGAGGTTGGCGCGTAGCTGCGTGTCTTTGGTGGAGGCTCGGACGGCCGTGGGGAAGGCGGGCATGCCCAGGTAGGTGCCGCTCATGTGTGGGCCTCCGCTTGGGTCGTGGCCAGGATCTCGGCGATGTGCAGGGGGCGGATCGGCGAGTCCTGGCGTCGGAGCATTCCTCCCAGGTGCATCAGGCAGGAGTTGTCCGCTCCGCACAGCACCTCGGCTCCGGTGGAGACGGCGTTGCGGATCTTGTCGGTGCCCATGGCGGCGGACACGTCGGGGTTCTTGACGGCGAAGGTGCCGCCGAAGCCGCAGCACTCGTCCGCTCCGGGCAGTTCGACCAGTTCCAGGCCCTTGACTGCCTCCAGCAAGCGGCGCGGGCGGTCCCCCAGGCCGAGCGTGCGCAGGCCGTGGCAGGACGGGTGGTAGGTGACGGTGTGCGGGTAGTAGGCGCCCACGTCGGTCACCCCGAGTACGTCCACCAGGAACTCGGTCAGCTCGACGGTCCGCGGTGTGAGTGATTCGGCGACCTCGGTGAGTTCGCTCCCCCGGCCCTCCGTGCGTGCTTTCGTGCCGATCCGCAGGTAGTTGTCGCGGACCATCGCCACGCAGGAGCCGGACGGCGAGACGACGTAGTCGTAGCCCGCGAACGCGCGTCCCATCCGGCGCACCAGCGGCTCGGTCTCGCGGCGGTAGCCGGTGTTGTACTGCGGCTGGCCGCAACAGGTCTGCTCGGCGGGGAAGTCGACCTCGATGCCCAGGCGTTCCAGCAGTGTGACGGTGGCGATGGCCGTAGTGGGATAGACCGCGTCGTTGACGCAGGTGGCGAACAGTGCGACGCGCATCAATACTCCTTCCTCGTGCGGTTCGTCTTGTTCTGGGAGATCACGACAGGCCGACCCGGCTCGCCGCCGCGGCCCATGCCTGCTGCCCACCGCGGGGGGTGTAGTGCCGCACGTGCTGGGTCTGGGCCACAAGGCGACGCATGTCCGTGCGGTCGCGGACCAGTCCGTGGGCGCGTGCTTGCACCAGCACGTTGCCGAGCGCGGTGGCTTCCGTGGGGCCCGCCAGTACTGGCAGGCCGGTGGCGTCGGCGGTGAGTTGGCACAGCAGGTCGTTGCGGCTGCCGCCGCCGACCAGGTGGACGACCTTGATGTCGCGTCCGGCCAGGTCGGCGGCCTGGCGCAGGGTGTGCCTGTGGGCCAGGGCCAGGCTCTCCAGGATGCATCGGACGACTGCGCCCTGGCTGTCGGGCAGGTTCTGCCCGGTGCGGGCGCAGTAGGCGGCGAGGCGGGCCGGCATGTCGCCGGGGGCGAGGAACTCGGGTGCGTCGGGGTCGACGACGGCGGCGAAGGGCTTCGCTTGGGCGGCCTGTGCGAGCAGTACCGGAAGCTGTGTGGGCAGACCCTTGGTCTCCCAGGCGCGCTGGCTCTCGCTCAGCAGCCACAGCCCCATGATGTTGCGCAGGTAGCGGACGGTGTTGTCGATGCCGAGTTCGTTGGTGAAGTTCGCTGTCCGGGAGGCGTCGGTCAGGACGGGGGCGTCGAGTTCCAGGCCGGCCAGTGACCAGGTGCCGCAGGAGATGTAGGCGAAGTCGTCGCCGGTGGCGGGGACGGCTGCGACAGCGGATGCGGTGTCGTGTGAGGCGACGGCGGTGATCGGTGTCGCCTCGGGCAGACCTGTGTGGTCGGCCGGGTGGGGCAGCAGTGTTCCGATGCGATCCCCGGGCCGGCGCAGCGGTGGGAGCAGGCCTGGGTCCAGGCCGAGGGCTGCGAGGACCGGTTTGGACCAGGTGCCGGTGCGTGAGTCGTACAGGCCGGTGGTGGAGGCGTTGGTGATCTCCGCGCCGATGCTGCCGGTCAGCCAGTGGGCGAGCAGGTCCGGGATCAGCAGGAGCGTGCGGGCCGCTGCCAGCTGCGATGTTTCGGAGGCGGCCGCGAGTTGGTAGACGGTGTTGAAGTCCAGGTGCTGCAGTCCGGTGATCCGATACAGGTCCGCGGCCGGGATCCGCGCCCAGACATCCTCAACCGCCGCGCGGGTCCGCGGGTCACGGTAGTGGTACGGGTTGGCCAGCAGGGCACCGTGGGCGTCGAGCAGGCCGTAGTCCACGGCCCAGCTGTCGATGCCGATCGAGGCGATCTCCGCGGTGCGGGCTGCCTCGCGAAGCCCGTCGAGAACGCCCTGGTAGAGGCGGAGGATGTCCCAGTGCAGTCCGGTGGGCAGCTGGACCGGGGTGTTGGGGAAGCGGTGGACCTCGGTCAGGTCGAGGTTGTTTCGTCCGACGCGGCCGACGATGACCCGGCCGCTGGTCGCGCCGAGGTCGGCGGCGGCGAAGGCCGTCGGGAAGGCGGAGGAGGCTGCGGGGGTCACGGTGTCTGCCCTTGTCGTACGGATGGGATGCGGGAGGAAAAGGAACCGGTGGCGCGCACATCTGGTGAGCGGATACGGCGCACGCCACCGGTCCGGTCGGTGGGCGGGTCAGCGCAGGAAGGCTGCGGCGACGCCGGCGTCGACGGGAACATGTAGGCCGGTGGTGTGCGTCAACTCGCCGCCGGTCAGGGCGAAGACCGCGTTCGCGACGTGCTCGGGCAGGACCTCGCGCTTGAGCAGGGTCCGCTGGGCGTAGTAGGCGCCGAGGTTCTCCTCCTCGACGCCGTAGACCGCGGCGCGCTTGGCGCCCCAGCCGCCCGCGAAGATCCCGGATCCGCGGACCACGCCGTCGGGGTTGATGCCGTTGACGCGGATTCCGTGCTCGCCGAGTTCGGCGGCCAGCAGCCGGACCTGGTGGGCCTGGTCGGCCTTGGTTGCGGAGTAGGCGATGTTGTTGGGGCCGGCGAAGACGGCGTTCTTAGATGCGATGTAGACGATGTCGCCGCCGAGTTGCTGCTCGATCATGATCCGGGCGGCCTCGCGGGAGACCAGGAAGGAGCCGCGGGCCATGATGTCGTGCTGCAGGTCCCAGTCTTTCGCCGTGGTCTCCAGCAGCGGCTTGGAGATGGAGATCCCGGCGTTGTTCACCACCAGGTCCACGCCGCCGAACGCGAGCGCGGCAGCTTTGAATGCCTCGGCGATCTGCTCCTCGCTGGTCACGTCGACGGTGACGGCCACCGCCTTGTCCGCCCCACCCAGCTCCTCCGCCACGGCGGTGGCGTTGTCGCCGTTGAGGTCGGCGACGACGACGCAGGCGCCCTCGGCGACCAGTCGCTGCGCGATCGCCTTCCCGATTCCGGAACCGGCGCCGGTGACCAGTGCCACCCGTGTGGCCAGCGGCTTCGGCTTGGGCATCCGGGCGAGCTTGGCCTCCTCAAGGGCCCAGTACTCGATGCGGAACTTCTCCGACTCCTCGATCGGCGCGTAGGAGGAGACGGACTCCGCGCCGCGCATCACGTTGATCGCGTTGAGGTAGAACTCCCCGGCCACCCGGGCGGTCTGCTTGTCCTTGCCGAAGGAGAACATGCCCACGCCCGGCACCAGCACGATGGCCGGGTCCGCGCCGCGGATCGCGGGTGAGTCGGGGGTGGCGTGGCGGTCGTAGTAGGCCTGGTACTCGGCCCGGTACGCGGCGTGGAGCTGTCGAAGGCGCTCGCCCAGCTCGTCCAGCGGTGCGTCGGCGGGCAGGTCCAGCACGAGTGGGCGGATCTTGGTGCGCAGGAAGTGGTCCGGGCAGGAGGTGCCCAGCGCGGCCAGGCGCGGGTGCTGGGTCCGGGAGAGGAACTCCAATACAGGTGCGGCGTCGGTGAAGTGACCGACCTGGGGGTGGTCGGTGGATGCCAGCCCGCGGATCAGCGGGGCGAGCGCGGCCGCGCGCTCACGGCGTTCCGCCTCGGGCAGCGCCTCGTACCCGGGCAGCACAGGCCCGAAGGGATCCGGCTTGCCGTGTTCGGCGAGGCTCTGTTCTTTCAAGAACTGTTCCGCCGCGCGGATGATGTGCAGGGAGTTGGCCTCGACCTCCTCGCTGGTCGCGCCCCAGGCGGTGATGCCGTGCCCGCCCAGGATGCAGCCGATCGCCTGCGGGTTCGCGGCCTTGATCGCGGCGATGTCCAGGCCCAGCTGGAAGCCGGGCCTGCGCCACGGCACCCAGGCAACGGAGTCGCCGAAGCACTGCGCGGTCAGCTTCTCGCCGTCCGCCGCCGTGGCCAGCGCGATGCCCGAGTCCGGATGCAGGTGGTCAACGTGCGCGGCGTCGACCAGGCCGTGCATGGCGGTGTCGATGGACGGCGCCGCTCCCCCGCGCCCGTGCAGGCAGTAGTCGAACGCGGCGACCATCTCGTCCTCGCGCTCCACCCCCGGATAGACCTGCGCCAGCGCGCGCATCCGGTCCAGCCGCAGCACGGCCAGCCCGGCCTCGGTGAGCGTACCCAGGTCGCCGCCGGAGCCCTTGACCCACAGCAGTTCGATGTCCTGGCCGGTCGCGGGATCGACAGCGGTGCCCTTGGCGGAGGTGTTGCCGCCGGCGTAGTTGGTATTGCGCGGGTCGGAGCCCAGTCGGTTCGAGCGAGCGAGCAGCCCGGCGACCTCGGAATGATGGGGAGTGGCAGTCATGGGAGCGTTTCCTTCAGGGTCCGGAGACAAGGTGGTGCGGGTCGCACCGCACCCTCAAGCGGCGCGACCCGCGGTCAGTGGGCTGGGAGCTACGCGCCCCAGCCCGCCTGGGTGCCACCGACTCGCTCGGTGGCAATGCGTTCCTGCCAGCCGGAGGCCCAGTAGGCGGCGAGCGGGTCCGGGTCCAAGCCCTGCTCCTCACGGACCTCGCGCAGCAGCGGCCGGACATCGGTGTTGTAGGCGTCCATCAGCACGGCGTTGGCGCCCAGCACGTCGCCGGACTGCTGGGCGGAGGACAGTGCGTCCAGGTCGACGAGCAGCGCCTTGGCGGTGGCCTCCTGGACGTTCATCACCGAGCGGATCACGGCAGGGATCTTTGCCTCGATGTTGTGGCACTGGTCGAGCATGAACACGACCCCGTTGTCCGGATCGAAGCCGCCGTTCTTGGCGACCTCGTGCAGGATCCGGAACAGCTGGAACGGGTCGGCGGAGCCGACCATCAGGTCGTCGTCGGCGTAGAAGCGGGAGTTGAAATCGAACGCGCCCAGCTTCTGCTCGCGCAGCAGGAACGCGACGATGAACTCGATGTTGGTGCCGGGTGCGTGGTGGCCGGTGTCGACCACGACCTTCGCCTTCGGGCCGAGCTTGAGGCAGTGGGCATAGGAGGTGCCCCAGTCCGGGACGTCGGTGGTGTAGAAGGCGGGCTCGAACAGCTTGTACTCCAGGATCAGCCGCTGCTCGTCGCCGAGCCGTGCGTAGACCTCGGCGAGCGCCTCGGACAGCCGGTCCTGGCGGGCGGTGATGTCGTCCTGGCCCGGGTAGTTGGTGCCGTCGGCGAACCACAGCTTCAGATCACGCGAGCCGGTGGCGTCCATGATGTCGACGCACTCCAGCAGGTGGTCCAGGGCCTTGCGGCGGATCTTCGGGTCCGGGTGGGCGACGGAGCCGAGCTTGTAGTCGTCGTCCTGGAAGGTGTTGGAGTTGATCGCCCCGAGTACCAGGCCCCGCTCCTTGGCGTGCTGTGCGAGGGCGGCGTAGTCCTCGACCTTGTCCCACGGGATGTGCAGCGACACCCGCGGCGCGACACCCGTTGCCGCGTGCACCTGTGCCGCGTCGTCCAGCTTCTCGAACGGATTGCGCGGCACGCCCTGCTGGGCGAACACCTTGAAGCGCGTACCCGAGTTCCCGTAGCCCCAGGAGGGGGTCTCGATCTCCTGGGCCTTCAGCCCGGCCTTCACCGCAGGCAGGTCAGTCATGGCAGAGTCCTCGCATCTGGGGCACCATCCGGGTGCGGCTGAATTGGAACGATTCAATCACGGGCACTGCGACACTAAGTCGAGGACTGCGACCCGTCAAGTGGTTGCCAACCTTCCATCCGATGCCCCGTCGACCGAGGGTCGGGAAGACCTCCGTGCTCCATGGAAAAACGATTCACCCACGATTGGCGCCCTGAGCCCCGGCTCGCGTCGACTGCTCGGCATGGCAGACTTCCTCGAGTATCCGGAGGTCATCCAGCTCGGCTGAGCGCCCCTCCTTGCCTGAGAGGAAACGACGTGGGACGCACGGTGGGCATCAAGGAGGTCGCCCGGCAGGCAGGGGTGTCCGTCGGCACCGTCTCCAACGTGATCAACCACCCGGATCTGGTCTCGGCCGACACCCGCGCGCGGATCCAGGCCGTCATCGCGCGACTGGGCTACGTCCGCAGCGAATCGGCCCGGCAGCTTCGGGCCGGGCGCAGCCGGGTGATGGCGCTTCTCGTCCTGGACATGGGCAACCCCTTCTTCGTGGATGTCGCCCGCGGCGCGGAGAAAGCGGCGCGCGAGGCCGGGTTGATCGTCATGATGTGCAACAGCGGCCAGGATGCGGCGGAGGAGGCCGCGTACCTGTCGCACTTCGCCCAGCAGCAGGTACTCGGGGTGCTGCTGTCCCCGGTCGGCGGCGCCGAATCCGACGTCGGCATGCTGCGGCGCAGCGGCATTCCGGTCGTCCTGGTGGACCGCGGCGCCGGGGCCGAGAACGCCTGCTCGGTGTCCGTGGACGACGTACTGGGCGGTGCCCTGGCCGCACGCCACCTCATCGAGACCGGACACACCGAGCTGGTGTTCGTCGGCGGACCGAAGGCGCTGCACCAGGTACGCAGCCGGCTCAGCGGGGCACGACAGGCGCTCGCCGAAGCCGGCCTGCCCCCGGAGGCCCTGACCGTGATCGAGACCGGCCGACCGGACATCGCCGCAGGCCGCGACGCCGGGCAACGACTGCTCGGGCTCTCCCCGCGGCCGACGGCCGTGTTCTGCGCCAACGACCTGCTGGCAATCGGCATGCTTCAGTCCCTGTTCGCGGCCGGAATCCGAATCCCGGAGGACGTGGCCCTCATCGGCTACGACGACATCGAATTCGCCGGCGCCGCCGCCGTACCGATCACCTCGGTGCGCCAGCCCGCCTTCCAGATCGGCCTCACCTCGGCCGAGCTGCTGATCGCGGAGTCCTTCGCCGAGGAGGGACAGCACCAGCACCGGCAGGTTGTCTACCAGCCCGAACTCGTGGTCCGGGCCTCCACCTTGACCCCCGGTACCGGCCCGCCCCGACTCCGCCCCACGACCCGTTCGGCCACCTGACCGCCCGAGCGGGCTTGACCGGCTCCGGGCCTCAGAACTCGGCCACCATGCCTCGGCCGTCCAGGAAGGCGATCATGTTGAGGACCAGGAAGTTCCAGTTCTGGAAGTTCCTGGTCATGATCGGCTCCCCGTTGTCCGGGTGGTAGAACTCGTGGAGGCAGCCGTTGGCCTCCAGGTCGCGCCCGAACAGCAGGACCGTCTTCTCCGCCAGCTCCCGGGCGTCGTCCACGAAGCCGTACCTGAGCAGGCCGCGGAAGACCATGTAGTTGCTGATCCCCCAGATCGGGCCGAGCCAGTTGGAGGGGTTGTTCGAGGCCCGCAGGTCGTACATCTTCTCCAGCCTGGACAGGGTGCGGACCCCGTAGTTCGCGGCGAAGGTGCGCCGATCGCGCAGCCGCTCGACCATCCGCTCCGCCTGCTCCTGCGACGCGAGCCCGGCCCACATCGGCAGGAAACTCGACCAGCTGTCGACCCGCAGCAGCAACGACGACCAGGCCCGCGGAGCCCCGCTGTGCAGCCAGTCGTCGCCGTCGATCGGGCCCAGCGCGAGGTCGGCGCTGTAGAAGGTGCCGTCGCGCTCGTCCCAGCAGTGCCGGTTGACCGCGTCCGCGAGATCCTCTGCCCGACGCCGCCAGCGAACCGAGTCCGCCAACTCGCCCAGTTCCTCCAACAGGTACCCGTACGCCAGCAGTTCGCGGTAGAGCAGGCTGTTGAGGTAGATCGCGGCCGTGCTCTTCGCCGGCCGGTAGTACACCGACGGGTCGTTGTCGACACCGATCGCGAAGTCCGTCTGCCAGTAGGCGAGCCCGGTCCCCTGGTGAAGGTGGCGGGTCAGGTAACCGGTGAGGAACGCCTCCAGCTTGGGCAGGTGGGGCCGGAGCCATTCGGCGTCCCCGCGCCGCCGCGCCAGGATGGCCGCGTGCTGCGCGATCACCGGCTTGTGGGTGTTCTGGTGGCGCGCATACGCATCGTCGTCGCCGTCCGCGAAGTCGCCGTGCCGCAGAGGCCCCTCGGGGGTGATCTGGATCGGCATGACCCCGTCGGCGGTCGTGTGGTCGAGGAAGTTGAGGATGCATCCCTCCTCGTACCGCGCGAACCGCCCCGGCTCACCGCTCTGCGCCTCGACCTGCCCCAGGAAACCGCTGACCCACCAGGAGTCCCAGTCCCAGAGATGATCGCTGTAGTAGGGCGAGTCGGGGCTGCTGGGGACCAGGTACGGATGCTTGAGGATGCCCTCGGGTTCGCGGGTCATCTGCTCGCTGCTGGCGACTATGTGGTCGTTCAGAAGCGAGGCGTAGCGGTCGATCATCGTTTTCCTTCGATAGGCAGACTGACGGATCGTTGGCCCTGCGGACGGGGTCGGCAGGGCCAACGATCGGTCAACTGGTCGCCCGCGGCGTGACGTCGTCGTCCAACGCCCGGGCTGTGCCGCTGTTCTTGTACATGTGGACCGTCGCGCTGGTACTGCTCGCGCCGGTGGTGGGATCGAGGCGAGCGCGCCCGCCGCGGGCGCGATCGCCTCGACCCCGATCATCCGTCCGCCGTCGGTCAGTTGGGCTGAACTGTGTCGACGAAGGCTGTGTGATCGCCGGAAACGGTGCCGCAGATCTTTATCAGATGCGTTCCGGCGGTGAGCGAGGCGGTGCCCGAGGTGTATGACGTCCAGCTCGTGGATGAGGGGGTCACGGTGCCGAGGGATACGGAGTCGAGGAACACCTGCAGGGTCTGGCCGCCGAGGCTGCCTGCCCTGGCAGCGACCTGCATCGTGACGCTGTGGGCGCCGGCGGTCCATCCGCTCACCGCGCGTTGGATGCATCCTCCGGTGTTCTGCAGGAATGCCGCTTGCGTGCCTTGCGGAGCGTTCGCGGCCCCGAACGCACTGCCGTTGTGCTCGATGCCCGCGTTGCCACCGAATGTCCAGGCCGATCCACTGATGACCGGCCCGTACGAGTAGGTGGTCAGCGACGGCGACTCGAACCCCGGGTCGGCGATGATCGGGGTGTTCTGACGGACATTGTCGATGAACGCGGTGTGGTCGCCCAGCACGGTTCCGCAGAATGACAGTGTCTCGGTGCTGGCCGTCGCGGTCGCGGACCCGGTGGCCACGTCGGCGAAGGTCGTCGACGACGGGGTGATGCTACCGAGGGAAGCGCCCCCCAGGGTGGCCGCGATCGACTGGCCGCCCTCGGTACCGGATCTCTGCGCCGCACTCACAGTGAATGAGTAGCTGCTTCCGACGGTGAGGCCGGACACGCTCTGCGTCATGCAGGAGCCGGCGACCGCGCCCTGGACGAAGGCGACCTGCGTGCCGTCAGGAGCCATGTTGCCGAAGGCGCTGCCGGCGGAGCTGATCCCGGTCTGGTTGCCGAAGGTCCACGGTGAGCCGGTGGCGGAGTAGTTGTAGCTGGAGTGGTGCAGCGTCGGCAGCTCGAACGAGGTGTCGCCCAGGGCGCTCGCCTGAGTGTAGGCGATCGAGGGGTCGAAGCTCGTCAGGTCATCAGTGTTGTTCGCCGCGGCGCCTGCACCCACCTCGAACCGGATCTTGTCGCCGGCCGCGACGCTCACGGCGTCCAGGGAGACCGGGGACTCCGCCGAGGTCGTCACGGTGGACGCCGCTACCAGCGGGTTCTGGTTCAGCTGCACGCCAACGGTGGTGCCGTCCCCACCGGCCTGCACGGCCAGGGCGTCCGCCCGGATCGAGACGGTCCCGGTGGCCGGCGCCGTCCAGGTGCGGGCCACGAGGCAGGTGGCGCAGGCCGCGGGCAACTGGTCGAACTGGGAGACGGCCGGGGAGGCGGCCCCGGTGTCCCACTGGTCCAGGGTGGCGTCCCAGCTGAGCGGCGACCAGGTGGAGCCGCTGTCCGCACTGTACTCGTAGGACCAGTTGCCCGATCCCTGGGTGGAGGAGAACGAGGCCGCCGCGTTGGTCTCGCTGTTCACGTCCTGGTTCTGGGTGGCGGTGACCCCCGAGCCGGAGGCGCTGCCGCCGGTCGCGAGCAGGCCGCCGCTGGGCTCGTCGAAGAGGTTCCCCTGCACCGTGGCGGTCTGCGTGAAGCCGCTGCCGTTGATGTCCACCGAGCCGGTGTAGTTGGCGGTCGCAGTCCCGTTGTCCGCGAAGAGGTTGGACTGGATCACCTGGCCGTTGTCCTGGTCGTCCGCGCCGTGGATCGCCAGCAGCTCGATCCCGGGCCCGGCGTTCCCCGCGATGTAGTCGTGGTCGATCTTGTCGTCGGTGTTGTGCTTCTCGAAGTCGATGGCGGTCTGGTCGGTGCTGCCCGTGGCCGGGGTGTTGGTCAGCGTGTCGTTGACGAAGCGCACGTTGTGGGTGCGCTGCAGGATGACGGCGGCGGTGCCGGTGGAGGTGGCGCAGGAGGCTTCGTTGTTCAGGGAGGAATCGATGATCAGCACGTTCTCGCTGTCGTTGATCCGCAGTGAGTCGGGGCACGAGCCCGAGCCGGGGCCGTCGTCGCCGGAGAGGTTCAGTCCCCGCATGACCACGTTGCGGATGAGCGTGAAGTCGTCCTGGCCGTCGGACGTCAGGGCGGTGCCGTTGTACGTCCAGCTGAGCCCGTTGGCGGTGGAGGCGATGCCGTTGCACATCTCCAGGGAGACCGAGTCGACGTTCCTCGTGCCGGTGATGTCAGTGAAGTTGACGCCGTCCAGCGCGTAGTCGCTGGAGGAGAACGCGGGAAGGTCACCGGTGATGCCGATGCCGGTGGGAACGAACATGCGGTTCGTCGACAGGCACTGGGAATTGGCTTTGGAGAAGGCCCACCCGGTGTTGTCGTGGACGGAGATGTTGCTGAAGTTCAGTCCGGCGTGCCCGAGCGTCGTCAGGTAGACCCGCAGGCCGATGCCCGCGTCGCCCAGTTCGAGATTGCTGTAGTCGAAGTAGGAGGGGTCCTCGGCGTCGATCGCCATCTCCGAGGCGCTGCCGTCGCGCAGGATCTTCGGCCGGGCGCCAGTTCCGTAGGAGGAGAGCACCGCGTGGTCCGCGGCGGATCCCGCACCGTGCAGGGTGAGCTGCTGGTCCCAGGTGTCACCGCTCGCCAGGAGCAGCTCGTCGCCCGGCCCGAAGGTGAGGGCGTTCGCCGGGGTGAAGGTGCACCAGGGAACCGTGATGGTCCCCGGCCCGGAGTCACTGCAGCCGGAGCCCGTCGCGTTGTTGACGTAGTAGGTGGTTCCCTCCGCCTGGGCGGGAGCGGCCGCCACCAGCGAGACGGCGGCCGCCGCGAGGAACGCGGTGAGCCCCGCGGCTGCCCGCTTGACGAACGTCGTTGTTCTCATGGACCCCTTCTTTCTTCAAGTGCCAGTAGTTGTGTGTCGAGGTTGAAGATCTCGTCCAGCAGGTGGAAGCCTTCGTCGGGGCGGCGTCCGTCGAGTCCCTCGAAGTAGCGGCCCATCTCGGCCTGCCAGCGGGCGTTCACCTCGGTTCCGGCCATGGCCGCCTGGGCGGCGGCCAGGTCGTGGGCTTCGACGTAGCCGACCAGCAGCCCGTCGGCGTTGGCGAAGAGCGAGTAGTTGTGCCAGCCGCTGGCGGCCAGCGCGGCGAGCATCTCCGGCCACACCTGCCGGTGCCACGCCCGGTACTCGTCGAGCAGTTCGGGTCTGACCCGCGCCAGGAAGCAGTAGCGGTTCACTTGACGGCGCCGTCGAGCTGTCCGACCGCGATGAACCGCTGCGCGAAAGCGAGCAGCACGATGGCCGGCAGCGCGGACAGCACGCCGGTGGCCATGACCGGCCCCCATGCCTGGACGTTGTCGCCGAGGTAGTCGTAGATGCCGAGGGTGACCGGGCGCAGGCTGCTGCCGGTCGTCAGCGTCAGCGCGAACAGGAAGTCGCTCCAGCTGAACAGGAAGCTGAACAGGGCGGCGGTGATGACCGCGTTGCGGCTGATCGGGAGCACGATCGACACGAATGTCCGCACGAAGCCGGCGCCGTCCACCCGGGCCGCCTCGATGATCTCCCCGGGTAGCGAGGCCATGAAGGCCCGCATGATCAGGATCGCGAAGGGCAGCGCGGTCGACGTGTCGGCCAGTACCAGACCGACCCGGGTGTCGAGCAGGCCGACCTGGTTGAACACCGGGTACAGCGAGTTCGCGATCACGATGCCCGGGATCATCTGGGTGACCACCAGCGCGAACAGGATGACGCTGCGGCCCCGGATCGCGGTCTTCGCCAGCACGTAGGCCGCCGGTGCCGCGATCACCAACGACAGCACCACCGTGCCGCAGGAGATGACCAGGCTGGTGAGGATGTTGCCGCCCTGCTGGCTCAGCGCCAGCCGGTAGGCGGCGAGCGTCGGATGCAGCGGCAGCAGTGTGCTACCGGCTCCGGAACTCCCGGACTGCAGCGATGCGTTGAGCATCCAGTAGACCGGGAACAGCATGACCGCCAGCAGGCACAGGCCGATCACCGTGAACGCAGCCTGGCGCCTCTTCGTCAGTCCCATCACAACGTCCTATTCATCCGAGGCGCGCCGGTTGACGCGGAGGTACAGGCAGGCGAACAGCAGCGAGACGACCATCAGGACGTTGCTCACCGCGGCGCCCTGGCCGAACGAGAACTGCACGAACGAGTCCTGGTACGCGGTCGTCGCCAGCGTCTGGGTCGAGTTGGCCGGACCGCCGCCGGTCAGCCCGAGGATGATGTCGACGACCTTGAGCGTGTAGATCACGCCCAGCACCAGGACGACGGTCACCACCGGGCGCAGGGCCGGCCAGGTGATGTGCCGGAACGCCTTCCAACCGACAGCGCCGTCGATCGCCGCGGCCTCGTACTGCTCCGCCGGGATGCCCTGCAGGCCGCTGTAGAACAGCGCGACGTTGAAGGGGATGCCGATCCAGACGTTCACGATGATCACCGAGTACAGAGCGAAACTCGGGCTGCTCAGCCACGGCACCGACGAGTGCACCAGATGCAGGTGCATCAGCACACTGTTGAGCACCCCGCTGTCCTGGTCCAGGATCCACCGCCACACCGCCGTGCCCGCGATCAACGGGAGCAGCCACGGCAGCAGCAGCAGCGAGCGCATCAGCCCGCTCAAAGGGAACCGGCGGCGGAAGAACAGCGCCACGGCCAGGCCGATGCTGAACTGGCCCACGATGGAACCCACCGTGAACACGGCGGTGTTCAGGAAGGTCGTGCCCGCCAGCGGGCCGGTGAAGAACGTGCGGTAGTTCGCCCAGCCCACCCACGGCGAGCTGCCGGTGAAGAACGTGGCCGTGGTGTAGTCCTGCGACCCCATCAGCACGTTCTTCACGATCGGATAGCCGAAGAACAGCGCGATGTAGACCAGGGCCGGCAGCAGGAACAGCCAGGTGACGGCCCGGTCCTGCCGCGGGCCGCGACCGCGGGTGCGGGGAGGGGTGCCCGGCACGGCGGCCTGCGCACCGGAGGGCGGTGAATGGCGGTCCAAGGTCTTCATGCCAGCGCCCGCCAACTGTCGGAAATCATGCTCGTGGTACCCCTCGCCGTATCGGGTTACTGGCCCTGTGCCTGCTTGAGCGCGGCTGCCGGCGAGGCCTCGCCGGTCAACGCCTGCTGCTCGGCGGTGTAGATGGCGGTCGCCGCCTTGTCCCAGCCGGTGCCCAGTTCACCGGTGCGCGACCGGGCGGTCTGCGCGACCGTGACGTACGGCGCCATCAGCGGGTTGTCCTTGGCGAACTGCTCGGCGACCGAGGTCTTCGCGGGCACGTAGGCGACGGTCTTGGCGATGGTCACCTGGTTGGCATCGCTGTTGATGCAGGCGACGATCTTGCCCGCGGCCGCCATCTTCGCCGAGTCACCGGTCTGCGGGACGGTGTAGGTCTCGCCGCCCAGCGGCGAGACGACTTTCTGCCCGGCCGTCGGCGTGGGCAGCGGCACGCTCGCCCAGTGCAGACCCTTGACCTGCTGCAGCTGCGCGATGTTCCAGGGCCCGTTCTCCATCATCGCCGCCTTGCCGGCCGCGAACTGGCTCTCCACGTCGTTCTGGGTCCACAGGTCGACGCTCTTGGACGCCGAGCCGTCCTTGACCAGGCTGGTGAGGAGTTGCAGGGCAGCGGCGGTCTGCGGGGTGTCGATGTTCTTCTCGTCGCCGCCGCTGGTCCACATCCACGGCATGAACTGCCAGGTGCCCTCGTAGGTGTTCACGCCGCTGAACGCGAAACCGTACCGGCCCGACTTCGTCAACGCCTTGGCGTCGCTCTGCAACTCGGCCCAGGTCGTCGGCGGCGTCAGGCCGGCGGCCTTGAACATGTCGGTGTTGTAGAACAGCGCCAGGGAGTTGACCGCCGGCGCCAGTCCGTACAGCTTGCCCTGGTAGCTGCCGGCCGCGATGATCCCCGGGACGTACCCGGCACCGGTGATCCCGTAGTCCGACAGCGGCGACAGCGCCCCGGTAGCCGCGATCTGAGCGACGTCCGGGTTGTCCAGCATCAGCACGTCCGGCATCGTCCTGGACGACGCCTGCTGCAGCACCTTCGGTATCAGGGCAGCACCCGCGATGTGGGAGATCGTCACCGTGTCGCCGAGCTGCTTGGCGCACGCGTTGTAGATGCTGTCGTACTCGGCCGCAGCCGGCTGGGTGTAGTAGTCCTCGACGGTCAGGTGCAGACCCGTCGACGCCGAACTCGTGTGACCGCTGCTGCTACCGCAGCCGGCCAGCGTCAGCGCGAGCGCCGTGCACGCCGCTGCCGCGACGCCTACCTGCGTGGACCGTACTCTCTGTCGATTCATGGCTTTCCTTTCATTGAGCGCCGCTCGCATGATGGGCGCCGATTGTAGGCACGACGTATGTGTCGATACGCATCGTCGATACGCATCGATTGATGGGTCTGTTCTGCTGCGGTGCTGGTCGCAGGTTGTTGGGGGCGGCTTCGTCGGCGGATGGATGGTGCCGACGCCGGTCAGCCGATTGGGACGTTCACCACTGTCTGGCGCCGAGTCAGCCGAGGCGGAATCAGGTCCATGACCGGCGGAGCCGGTATCCCCGTGGGCTCCAGTAGCGCGAGCAGGGTCTGCATCGCCCGCTGTGAGAGGTCGAGCGGTTCGAACGCCAGATTCGTGATCTGCGGGTCCGACTCCGTGGCGTCCGCATCGGTGCAGAGGCCGATCAGGGAGATGTCGCGCCCCGCCACCACTCCGCGGGCCGCGAGCAGCCGCAGAATCGACTGCTGCGCCTGCATGTTCGGGACGATGAGACCGAGCGGGCCCGGTCCCGGCAGCCCGATCAGCCGGTCGATCACCGAGGCAAGGGCCACCCGGCCCCGCTCGGCCGGCGTCGAGACCTCGACCGGCAGCGACCGCTGGTGGGCGGCCTCCAGCGCTGCGTCCAGAAACCGGTCGATGAAGCTCAGCCTGCGATCGAGCATCTCAGCGGGGTGCTCGATGATGGCGATGCGCTGGTGACCCGTCGCCGCAAGCTCCTCGACCGCCATGCGGCCGGCGGCCGCGAAGTCGAGGTCCACGCAGTGCAACCCCTGCGGATCCTCCGGCACCCCGAGCATCACCACCGGCACCGGCAGCGCCGCCGCCACCGGCACGCGCTCGTCGCGGGTCTGCACGTTCATCACGAGGATCGCGTCGCACAAAGACCGGCCGGCCACTCGCTGGAGCCCGGCCGAACCTTCGTTCCCCGCCAGCAGCAGCACGTCGTAGTCACGGGAGCGCGCGATGCTGGAGATCGTCTCGATGAACGGCACCAGCGCCGCAGTGTCCACCACGGCTTCGAATGGCAGATCCAGAGCGATCACCCGCGTGCGCTGGCTGGCCAGCGCCCGTGCGCCCGCATTCGGCTGGTAGGTCAGCTCCTCGATCGCGTCGAGAACCCGCCGCCTCGTCTCCTCCGAGATCGGACGGTTGCCGGTCAGAACATACGAGACAGTGCTCTGGGAAACGCCGGCGAGCCGGGCAACGTCCTTGCTCGTGTATGCCGCCATCGCCGACCCTCCTCTCGCATGCTGTCGATACGCATCGTCGATACGTATCCCGGAAACATTGGCGAAACCGTACTGCCGCGTGGCGCAAACCACAAGACCTCTCGCGCAATGCCGTTCAGCTGGTTTGATCATGCGATCGGGCTCTCTGTGCCGGTCGGGTAGATTCCGGTGCCATGCTGCGCCTTCGAGTCCTGGGTTCGCTGGGTGCCGAGATCAGCGGATCGCCGATCGACCTCGGCCCCCGCGGCAGCGCGCCGTCCTGGCGATGCTGATCGCGGCCCGGGGCCGAGTGGTACCAGTCGACCGGATGACCGAGCAGCTCGCCCGGGGCAGGGGGCGGCTGTGCGTGGATCGACATGCCGGCCAGTGTGCGCACACCACTGGTAGGCGACTTGGAACCACTTGGAAACGGCTTGGAACGTGCCGCGGAGCCGACGCAGGCAGCGGTCCGCCGGGACGGCATGAAGGATCGGCTTGCTAAGGTCCCATGCCCATGGCAGTGACTACGCTCGGCGCGAAGGACGAAGCTGCACGCCAGGCGTTCGGCGCGTTCTTCAGCGCCCACCACCGCGGTCTCGGCCGGCTGGCCTACCTGCTGTCCGGGGACCAGGATGCGGCCGAGGACATCACGGCAGAAGCCTTCGCCGAAGCCTGGCGTTGCTGGAAGCAGGTGACACAGGCGGATTCGCCGGTTGCCTATGTCCGTCGGATCGTGGTGAACCTCGCCGCGAACCGGATACGGGGCCTGACGCGGGAACGGAACAGCCGGCGCCTGCTCGGGGCCGCCTGGTCGGACCGGTCGAACGGTCCGGACGTGGCCGCCGTGACGGGCGTGCGCGCGGCCCTGATGAAACTGCCGGCCAGGAAACGCGCCTGCGTGGTCCTGCGTCACTACTACGGGTTGAGCGAGCAGGATACGGCGCAGACCCTGGGAATATCGGTCGGCACGGTCAAGAGCCAGACCTCGCGGGGGGTGGCCGAACTCGCCGCGCTGCTGGACACGGGAACGGAAGGGAAGAGGAGGCGAGGTAGCCGTGGGTGACGAACGACAGCCCTGGTTGAGCGAGTTGCTGGACGCTGCGGCCACCGAGTACACGCCTGACACTGAGCGGATCCGGGCACTGACGGCGGCCCGGATCGCCGAACAGCGGGACGAGAAGCAGCCCGCCACGGCGTCCGCGCGCCGCTCGCGCCGCAGGGCCCGTCGTCTGGGCAGGCTCGGTCTGCTGGGCCGCCTCGGCCTGGCCGGCCTCCCGGCGGGCGTGGCCCTGGCGACGATCGGCACCACCGCCGCCGCACTCGCTGTCGGTGCGACTGCCACGATCGCTGTCACCACCCGGCATGACGGCCACCGGCCAGTGACCGTCTCCGCGCCGGGCGCTACCCCCGGCGGCTCCGCACCGGGGCAGGCCGTTACCAGCGCCCCGAGCACCACGCCCGCAGCCACTGGCGCCCACGGCTCCCTGCCCGCAGCCACCGGCAGCTCTACGCATCCGGCCGCCTCGAGCAGCAGCAGTGCCTCCGCCCCCTCGTCTCCACAGGCATCGGATCCCGCGACGTCCGCCCTCGTCGACGCCGCCGCCTCGATCGACTCCGGCAGCAATGCGAACTGGGCGCAGCTGGACCTCAACGTGGCCGTCAAGCAGCCGCTCACCTCGCTCGACGTCACGGTCAAGGTCTCGAACTGCACCGGCCTGGCCGGGACGGGTTCCTGGGATTCGGGCGCGACCGGCCAATTCACCGAGATCACGACCACGGGCTCGGACGGCTCGATCACCTACGAGTTCCAGCTCAACCCAGGGCACGTGGTCTCCCCCGGCACCCTGACGTTCGCCGTCCAGTTCAACCACGCGAGCACCGGCTGGATCCCGGCGGACGACACCTACTACGCCTCCGCCCGTACCGCGACGTCCACCAGTGCCGGCTCTGCCCACGGCGCCTACTGACCGACCAGGAAAGCAGCCGGCAACCTTTTCGCCGCCCCGACCGACAGTGAAGATGCGCAGTGCGACGACTCCCCCTTTCCCCTTCCGTCGCACTACGCAGCCCAACTGACTCACTGTCGGACGGATGGCTCAGCACTCATGCACCGCAGATCCCGGCGCCGCTTCCTCGTGGCCACCACCGCACCCGCTGTTCTGGCATTGACCGTCGGCGGATTTCTCCTCGCCCAGGGCGCGAAGGCGAGCAGTACCATCGCGGTCGAAGTAAACGCGGCCAGCAGCCTCGGCACGGTCCCGAGCACCGCGAACGGCATCAACACGGGGGTCTTCGACGGCCAACTGAACGACAGCGCGACCACCTCGGCACTCAAGAGCGCGGGAGTCGACGCGCTGCGCTACCCCGGCGGTTCCACCTCGGATGCCTACAACTGGCAGACGAACTCCGTGGTCTCCGGCCAGGGCTACGCGAATCCGAGCAACGACTTCGACGACTTCATGGGCATCGCCGACAAGGTCGGCGCGAGTCCGGTCATCACCGTGAACTACGGCTCCGGCACCGCCGCGGAGGCTGCCGCCTGGGTCAAGTACGCGGACGTCACCAAGAACTACGGCGTGAAGTACTGGGAGCTGGGCAACGAGGTGTACGGCGACGGCACCTACGGCTCCAGCTGGGAGTACAACACCAAGTCCAAGGGTGCGACGGCCTACGCGGACAACATCGAGGACTACATCACCCGGATGAAGGCGGCGGACTCCTCGATCAAGGTCGGCGCGGTGCTGACCACGGACGGCGACTGGCCGGACGGGCTCGTGGCCGGCTCCTACGGCGACACGGCCGACTGGAACGAGACGGTCCTGAAGACCGACGGCAGCAAGCTTGACTTCGTGATCCTGCACGACTACCCCGATTCGACGACCGAGGCCGGGATGCTCGCGCAGTACCAGAACATCGCGACGATCATCAAGAAGACACGATCGGAGATCGACGAGTACGCGGGCAGCAACGCCGCGAACATCAAGATCATGGTCACCGAGACGAACTCGGGATACGAGGTCGACTCGGTCCCCGCCGCCCTCTACGCTGCGGACACCTACATGACGTTCCTTCAGAACGGCGTCGCCAACATCGACTGGTGGGACCTGCACAACGGCGCCGGGACGATCAGCACCGACGCCGACGGCACGACCGACTACGGCGACTCGGCCATACTCTCCAGCGGCAACTGCACGGGATCGACCTGCGAACCGGCGAAGGACACGGCCTTCCCGATGTACTACGGCATCCAAGCAGTCGGCGACTTCGCACCGGCCGGCGCCGACATGATCGCGACCACAAGCTCGAACAGCGCCGTGACCGCGTACGCCACCAGGCGCACGGACGGCGGCCTGAACGTGATGCTGGTCAACCACAGCGCCACGACCAGCGAACCCGTAAGCCTGGCCTACAACGGATTCTCGCCCTCCGGTGTCACCTCGGCCGAGCAGTTCAGCCCGAGCACGAAAAAGCTGACCAGCGTGACCGGCACCAACACCCGCGCCCTGACACTCCCCGCATACTCCATCACCGTCCTCAAGTTGTCCGGCTCCACCCCTGCTTCCGGCTCCCCCAGCGCCTCGGCGTCCCCGTCCCCTTCCACCGCCTCCTGCAAAGTCACCACGACCAAGACGTACGACTGGGGCAACGGCTACACGGAGAACGTGACGATCAGGAACACGGGCAGCGCTGCCGTCAGCGCCTGGAAGCTCGCCTTCGCGGTTCCCGGCAACGAGAAGATCACCTACGGCTGGAGCGCCACGTACCACCAGAGCGGCAAAGCGGTCATCGCCCACCCCGTGAGCTATGACGGCACCATTACCGCAGGCACATCCGTGACCATCGGATACACCGCCTCATACACGGGCACTGACACCGCGCCCACCTGGTACACCCTCAACGGCGTCCACTGCGGCTGAGCCGACCATGCTCGCAGTTGAGGCAGGCGCGGACGTCTGCGCAGCTGACGAGATGACCGCGTCGAGGGTACCGGGGCCCTGGAGGCTCTCGACGCGGTCGAGTTCGATGTCGCCGGTAGCGCAAGGTCCGGACATCCGGCTCTGTGGGCGGCGCGGGCCGAGAGCCGGGGTAGCTCCCTGGGCACGGAGGCCATGACCTGGGTCCGAGTGTTGAGTGCGCGCTACGGATGCGATCACCTGCGACGGTGGCTGCCCACTGCGGCGGGGCGCCGGCGAGCGCGGAGGTACCAGAATCCGGCGAGCAGCGCTGCGATGGCTGCGGCGATTGCCAGCAGGGGCGGCCAGATGCCCGAACCCTTGCTTGATCGCGCCGCAGCAGCAACCGTAGATGTCGGGTCGTCGCCGTGCGGTGCCGCCTTCGTGGACGACGTGCCGGTGACGGTGGTCAGCACGACGTCGTGGCCGGTGCCTCCCTTGTAGCTGATCTGGAAGACAGCTCCGCCGACGGTCACCTTCGCCCCCTGGGCGAGTCCGGAGAACGTGCCACGGGTGCTCGCACTGGAACCGGTCTGGTGGATGAGTGTGAGCTGCCGACCGGCGGTCACCTGCCCGGCGGTCTTGACCGCGAGGCTCCCCGCCAGGTTCAGCGGGCCGTTCACCGTGAGCGCAGCAGCGCCGGCGCGCAGTGTGAGCATCAGAGTGCTGCCCGCTGCCTCGGTCAATCCCCCGGTGGTCATCGCACCGCCGTCCAGGGCCAGGGTGCCCCGGGAGATCCGCCACGGGCCGCCCGTCGTGCCTATTCCGGTGAGGGTCAGTGTGCCGTTCCCGGACTTGACCAGTGCGCCGGCGCCGGTGAAAGTCCCGTGGTAGGTGGTGGAGGCGGCCGTCCCGACGGTGAGCGTATGCGTGCCGAGGGCGACGGTTCCGGCGCTGCCGGTAAGGGCCCTGATGGCTTGGTCTGCGGCGGCTATGTCGAAGGTGCCGCCGGTCAGTGTCAGGCCGCTGCTGGAGTCGATCCCGGCGGATCCCGCGCCGAGCGCCAGCGTGCCGGAGGTGACCGTCGTCGCCCCCGTGTAGCTCGTCCTACCGGTCAGGGTCGTGGTCGCGGTGCCCGCCTGTTCGAGCGATCCGGAGCCGGTGATGTTCGACAGTGCCAGCGCCGCCGCCGTGTTGCGGGCGACCAACCCGCCATCGTCCACGACCGCGTCCGACGAGGCCCCGGTCAGCAGAGTACTGTCCCCGCCTACGGATCCCGTGCCCAACAGCAGTCTCGCTCCGGAGCCGATCGTGGTGGTGCCGTGGTAGTTCTGCGGCGTGGCGAAGGTGACCGCGTTTCCCCGTGTCGGATTCAGCGTGACGTCGGCGTAGGCGGGCGTGCTCAGCGAGGCGTGGTACACACCCCCTGATATTGGAGTGTCGAGCGTGACCGGGCCGTCGTAGTCGAACGCCAGGGAACCGTTGTTGTGGATGTTGATGTACGAGTCGGCCGGGACCGCGGGCAGGAAGAACCGACCCGTGGTCCCGTCGCCCCACTGGACGTTGGCGCCCTCGATATTGATGCCCCGGAAGTTGATCGTGTGCGGGACCTGGCGGGTGTTCAGGCCGGGGTCGCTGAGCGTCGGAGCGGAGTTCGGCCCGCTGTCGGAATAGCTGTAGACGCCGGTCATCACGATCTTTCCGGCCTGCCAGGTGTGGTAGTCGACGTCAGTGCCGTAGTTCTGCTCGTAGATGTCCTGCGGGATGGTGAGCGTGTAGTTGCGGGCATAGAAGATGGCGGAGCCGTCGTTGAGAATGGCGCGGGCATTGGGCAGCGCCACCCGGTACGAGGCGTCGCCGAAGTCCGTTCCGGTGCCGAGGCCGATGACCCCGCTGAACGGCTGGGTGCCCGCCAGATCCAGCGTGTCCCATGCGGTGCGCGGCTGCCAGATCAGTCCTGAGCCCGAGATCGTGCCCAGGTTGAGGCCGGGGCCGTTGAGGTCGAGCACCAGGGTGCCGTCGACCCGAATGTTGTCCTGGTTGAGGGTGAGGTTGATGTTCGGCCAGGAATAGGGGTAGTGCCCGATGATCCCGGTGGCACCACCGTTGCCGTACTGGAGCGTCGCGCCGCGCTCGACGATCACCGTTGGCGCGTCCGGATCGGCGACGATCGGGTAGGGCCAGTTGCCGCCGCTCGTGGACACGCTCTGGTGCCGGCGCCCGGCGGGCAGCGTGAAGTCGCTGTTCCCGGTCAGCACCAGCGTGCCCGATCCGGCGACCGTCACCGTGCCCTGGCCCGAGAACACTCCGTTGTACGTCGTCGTCCCTGACGGCAGGTTGACGATCGAGTCACCGGTCAGCGCGATGTTCTGCCCGGCCAGCACCTGGCTGGTGATGTCGCCGGCACCGTCCGCCTGCGCCGAAGCAGTCGGCAGGACCAAGGCTCCCGCAAACATCACGACCGCAGCCAATCGGCCCAGTACCTTCCCACAGAACACGATTGCGCCCTTTCCTGGTGATTCAACACGCCTGCCGTTGCCACCTGCCGCCGACGGTCGCCCCGATTGGTCGGTGACAGCTCGGCGCCTGCGGCCATCTGCGGGCGCTCGAAGACGAGGAAACACATTCAAGCAGCAGGATGTTTCATGGCCGCAAAGCGATGTGCCCCCGAGACTGCTTCAGCACAATCGGTACCGGACAGTGGTCACGCGGTCCTGGAGGCCCGGTACGGCCAAGGAACCGCTTCTCCATGTGTGGGGCCTTCCTCACCGCTCACAGTGGCGAATGAAGTGCGTTCGGGAAATTCGAGCGCTGAGCTTGATACCGGTGAGTGAACAGATGAATCGGGGGCCGTAGCGCGCGTCGCACCGGAGTGAGCTGGACGCGCGGCCTCACTCTCGGTGCAGGGTTGACGGAGGGTCAGCGTTAGTTCTCGGCATACGGGTCAGCGGGCGAGCAGGGTCCGAGCAAGCGCATCCTCCTCGCCCACTGACGATGGGCCTTCCCGACCGGGTCGGGAAGGCCCACGGCGGTTCAGCTGCCGGGTTGCAGCGTGAAGTCGTCGCCCCACGCCTGGGCCGTGCCGCTGTTCTTGTACATGTAGACCGTCGCGCTGGTACTGCTCGCACCGGTCGTGAAGGTGATCCACACGGGAGTCCACTGGGTGGAGCTGACCGGCACCGCGGTCTCGGTGCCGCCATAGCCCTTGACGCCCAGGTAGACCGGGTCACCGGTCGCGCCCGACCTCAGATAGCCGCCGAAGGTGTACGTGGTGTCGGGCGAGAGCCCGGTTGCCGTGTACTGCACGCCGTTGCCGGCGCCGGTGACCGTCACAGCGTCGGTGCCGCTGTGGACCACGCTGGACTCGACCGAGGTTGCCCTCGACCGTCCACGGGCTGGTGCTGCCGCTCTCGAAGCCGGCGTTCGGCAGTCCCATGTCATAGGCCGCGAGCTGCTGGAGTTGGAACCGGTAGACGGTCGAGCCGCTCTCCTCGATGGCGCCACCCAGTGTCGTCGCGGTCACCTTGATGTACCGGTAGGAGGCCGGGGACACCGCAAAGGACTGCGGGCCGTCGACAGTGGCGCCACCGTTGTAGTCGGATGCCGAGTACAGCGTCGTCCAAGTGCTGTCATCCGTGGAGCCGGCGATCGTGAACGCCGTCGGGAAGCCGCCACCGTTCGAGTCCTGCGCATCCCGTGGCCACAGCACCACGGTATCGATGGTCTTCGCCGATCCCAGGTCCACCTGCGCCCACTCGGTGGCGGCAGTCGTCGAATGGGCCGCCGAGGTCCAACCCTCGACCGGGGAGCCGTTGTTGGCCGACTCGAAGGAGTGGTCCTGCCCGTCGGTCAGGTTGGCCGCCGCCCACCCCGTGCCGGTGTAGGTCGAGCTGTACGTCACGGGTGCGCCGTAGGCCAGATCGTCGTACAGCGGTGCGGCGGTGGTGGTCACCACACCCGTTGAGGAGGTGGTCGGCTTGAGGATCAGCTCCGAGACCGAGTTGGCCGGCAGGTCGATGGTGCCCGAGTACGACGAGGCGGCCGACTGAACCGTGTCGGAGACTACCGGCGCGTTCTCGTTGGGTGACGGCGTGTCGGCGTTCGCCCCATCCGTGTAGTCGTTGTAGTAGTTCCCGTCGGTCGAGTCCACCAGGGTCTGGGTGACGCTGAAGTTGCTGCTGGTGTACGGCAGATCTGTCAGCGAGACCGAGGTGGAGGTGTCGGTGGCGGTGTTGTTCCACAGCAGCACCGTGGTCTCATCGCTACTCGTGTTCTTGGATGCCACGCCGTAGACGTCCGTCTCCCCGGCGTTGGTCCCGGAAACCGTGGACGACAGCTCGCTCGGCGCGAGTTGGGAGTACATCCAGAACACGTTGCCGACTGCCTTGCGATGGCCGTTCTCGGTGACCATGCCCAGGTCGCCGTTGAAGGTGTCGGCGGGGGTGTACCCGTCGACCGGCGAGAACCAGAAGACCTTGCTCGCGTCGGAACCGAGCGCGGTGTAGAGCCGGGCAGCGGCGTACGACGCTCCGCCGTCGCTGGAGTTGGTGTCACTGCCCGAGCCTGCGCCCGCCGTCATCGACGTGGGGTCGTTCCACTCGGTGACGTAGACGGGGATGCCGCTGCGGCCGATACCGGTCAGATCGGCCTGGGCCGTGGCCGCGCTGGAGAAATTGGTGGCGAAGTAGCTGTGGTAGGAGAAGAAGTCGAGCGGGACCGAGGGGTTCGCCTGCAGGTAGGACAGGAAGGCAGTGGTCCAGGAGTCGGACAGGTTGTATACCGCAGGGCCGCCCACCTCCGCCGTCGGGTCAGCCGCCTTGACCGCCGAGGCCGCGGCCGCGTACATGGCATCGTACTGGGCCTGTGTGCCGCTGAACGAGTTGTCCGGCTCGTTCCAGATCTCCCAGTCCCAGCCGGTGTAGCCGAGAGCGGCATAGTGCGATACCAGGGCCGATACCGCCGCGCCCCAGGCTGTGTCCGAGGTCGGCGGCCCGCTGTTGTCCGAGCCGAGGGCCGCGGGCATGAAGGACAGCGACATGAACGGGGTGATGCCGCTCTTCACCATCGGCAGGATCTGCTTGTCGAGGTCGGTGAAGTCGTAGGTGATGTTGCCTGACGAGTCCTTGTTGACCAGGTGGTAGAACGTGTCGTCGAAGATGTGGTCGACGCGGACGGACTGCAGGCCGATGCTGGAGAGCTGGCCGGTCTCCTGCGGGAACCAGTGCAGGTTCTGCATGGTCAGGTAGCCGCCCTCGGAGCCGTTGAGCAGCAGGGAGGAGCTGATGGTGGTGCCTGTGGTGGTGGCGTAGTCGGCGCTGAACGAGGCCGTGCTCCCGGCCGCCCGGGCGGGGGCTGGGGTGAGTGCGACCGCCATCGCGGCTATGAGGGCCAGGACAGCCGCGAGTACGCGGGGGGAGCGCGAGCCGGGTGGGACTCGCAGGGGCATTTCCAACGGAACCATCTCCCTTGATGGGTCTGACTAACCTTTGACTCCGCCGGCCATGACGCCGGCGAGGATGCGGCGCTGTCCGATCACGAAGACCAGGACCAGCGGCAGGCTCACCACGACGACGTCGGCGAACACGTAGTTCCAGTTCGTCGAGTGGGAGTTGGAGCTGACGACCGAGAACAGGCCGAGTGGCAGGGTCTGCTTGGAGGCACCGTTGAGCAGGAAGAACGCGTAGAAGAAGTCGTTCCACACGTACACCCACAGCACGACCCCGGCGGCGAACAGCACCGGTCTCAGCAGCGGGAAGATGATCTGCCAGAAGATCCGCAACCGGGACGCCCCGTCGATCTCGGCGGCCTCTTCGAGCTCGCGCGGGATGGTGCGCACGAATCCGGTGATCAGGAAGACGGCCAGCGACAGGTAGACGCCGGAGTACAGTCCGACCAGCGACATCCGCGACCCCTGGATGCCCAGCTGCGCGTCGAGGTACACCGAGGTGATCACGGGCGCGGGGATCAGGATGCCGACGATGCTGACGTAGAACAGCGCGCGCACGGTCCGGGATTCGCTGCGGGCGAAGATCCATGCCGCCATGGAGCCGACGACCAGCACCAGCGCCACGGCGGAGCCGGTGACCGCGATGCTGTTGAGCAGGCCGGTGCCGGCCGCGCCCTGGGTGAGCACGGTGCGGAAGTTCGCGATCAGGGCCCAATGGTGCGGCAGGCCGAAGCCGGGATTCTGCGCCTCCTCGAAGGGCTTGGCCGCGTTGACCAGGATCATCCACATCGGCAGGCCGATGAGCACGGCCGCGGCAGCGGACACCAGCGTGTATTTGACTGTTCTGGCGATCACAGGTTCTCCTCGCGGCGCCGCAGCACGATCAGGGCCGGGAAGGCCACCACGCAGACCAGCACCAGCAGCAGCAGGCCCATCGCGATCGAGAGGCCGTAGAAGCCCTGCGCGTACTCCTGCTGGATGAAGGCGTTCAGGACCTGTGTGGAGATGCCGGGACCGCCCTGCGTCATGGCGAAGACGATGTCGAAGGTGTTGAAGGCCCCGATCAAGGTGGCGACGACGTTGAAGGTCACGGCCGGGGCGAGGAGCGGGAGCTTGACCCGCCGGACCATCTGGCCCCAGGTGGCGCCTTCCACATACGCCGCCTCTATCAGTTCTCCGGGGATCGCGTTCAGGCCGGCGATGTAGACCAGCATGTTGATTCCCATGAACTTCCAGGCGTTCACCAGCGCGACCACGATGATCGTCCAGGTGGGGCTGCCCAGCCAGGAGAAGTGGATGCCGAGCAGGCTGTTGAGCGGACCGTTGTCGGCCAGGATCGCCTTGAACACGTACCCGGCCGCCAGTGGCGAGATCAGCACGGGCAGGAAGAAGACCGAGCGGAAGAAGCCGTTGGCCCTGGAGGTCTTCTCCAGAGCCAGGGCGAGCGCCAGCCCGGCGAGGTTCTGGGCCACCATGACCACTGCCGCGTACTCCACGGTCACGCGCAGGTCATTGGTCAGCGCCCCCTGCTGCAGCAGTTCGCGGAAGTTAGTCAGGCCGGTGAACCTGATCGCATCGCTGTAGGTCGACCAGTTGGTGAAGGCCAGGGCGAAATCGAGCAGGTTGGGCACGATGTAGAAGACGGTGATGACGGCCAGGGCCGGCAGCAGGAAGCCGCTGGTGCCCAGACGCTGCCGCCAGGCGTGAGACCGCGGCGGACTGGTCGTCGATCGGGACCGGGAGACCGCAGTCGGTCTCGGGGTGGTGTGTACGGACATCGATGTCCTCCTTTCGCGCGGCCATGGAACACGGCCCCGACGTCGGCGGGGAAGGTTCTTGGGCGCGGGGCGGGCGTGCGGGCCCGCCCCGGCACCGGCCCCGGCTAGAACCCGGGCAGGCTGAGCGCTGTGGCGCTCTGCTCCCACTGCTGTTGCAGATCGTTCGCGACCCGCTCCGGGGTGGCCGAGCCGTCGATCATCTCGCTCATGTAGGTGGTGAAAGGACCGTAGGAGGCGACGAACAGCTGTGGGTAGCCCGATCCAGCGAGCGCCGTGTAGTTCGCCAGCAGCGCGTCGGGCACATTGGCGGGCGTCTTGAAGCCGGACAGCGCGGGTGCCTGGTCGTTGGTGTCGACGAACGTCTGGTACGCGGGTCCGGAGGCGAAGTCCAGGAACGACAGGGCGGCCGACTCCCCCTTGGTGTCCGCGGTCTTGGGGACCTGGAGGGAGAAGGTGGTCGAGTAGGCGGCGGTCGCGGTGCTGGTGGACATCGCCTGCCAGCCGATCTCCTGGTTCATCTTGGTCACGCCCATGGCCTTGACCAGGTCCGGGCTGACCCAGGAGCCCTGGGGGATCATCGCGACCTTGCCGGACTCGAATTCGGACTCCTGCTGTGCGTAGGTGCCGGTCTTCAGGTTGCTGTTGAAGCAGCCGTCCTTGATCAGCGTCTGGTAGTCGGCCAGGGACTGGACGATCGCCTGGTTCGTCCACTTCGCCTTATTGGTGTTCAGCTCGTTCTGCAGGCCCGCCTTCATCGCGTCGGTCCACAGCATGAAGGGCAGGACCTGGGTGGTCCACTGGTCGCCGCCGGCGTCGTAGAGCGGGCTGACCCCGGGGTTGTCCTTCTTGATGGTCTGGCACGCCGAGACCAGCTGGTTGAAGTCGGTCGGCGCGCTCAGCCCGTCCTTGGCGACGATCTGCTTGTTGAACCACAGACCGAAGACGCTCGGGGTCTCCAGGCTCAGGCCGTAGTCCTTGCCGCCGCTCACCGAGGCGTACTTGTTCTGGTGGAAGAGTTCCTTGGCGACGTACGGCTGGCCGGTCAGGTCGATCAGGTTCTTGGCCGGGTTCAGCTGCTGGAGGTAGTCCGTCGCGGACTGAAAGACCATCAGGTCGGGTCGGGTCCCGGTGGCCCACTTGGTGAGCAGGTTCGACTCGAACGGGTCGGGGAAGACCACCTGGTCGATTTTCGCACCGGTGGCCTTCTCGAAGGCGGTGAACAGCGCCTTGTAGCCGGCCGTGACCGAGTTGGACTCCCAGACGGTCAGGGTAACGCCCTTGAGGTCCATGCTCGCCGAGTGGGCGGGCAGCGCGGAGGCGCTCGACCCGGAGCTGGAGGGCACTGTCGGGCTGCCGCATGCGGCGAGTGCGCCTGCGGCCAGGACAGACACGGCGACGGATGCCGCGGTTCTCTTCGTGAATCTCATGATCTCTTCATTTCTGTGTGGGTTCGTGAGGAAGCAGAGCAGAAGGTGCTCAGCAGAAGCTGTGGAAGGTCCAGTCGCCCGGTCCCACCCGGTAGCCGGCATAGCCGTCGGCGGTCCCGACCAGCTGGGCTCCTGCGGGTGCCACGACTTGGGCATGCGCGGGGCGCAACGGAACGAAGACCGTTGCGTCGGGCCCCGGCGGAATGGTGACGTCCATATTGAAGGCGCCATCGGTGGAGCGCCAGTGGCTGCGTACGATGCCGCGAGCGGTGCGGGTCTGCGCGGTGACCTCGGCCAGGTCGCCGGCCAGGACCGGGCGTATCACCAGGTTGCCGTAGGCCACAGACTGGGCGCTCTGGCCGAGGCCGGCCAGGCAGCCGGTGAGCCAGTCGTCGACCGCCCCGAGCATGAAGTGGTTCTGCGATCCGTGCCCTTCGGGACCGTCCCAGTACTCCGGCAGTGAGGCGGCTCCCGAGCCGACCAGATGGCCGTAGCCGGGGTAGTCGGACCCGGTGACGACATCCCAGATCACGTCATGGCGCCCGGCGGCCGAGAGGACTCGCAGTACTGAGGGCAGCGGGATCTCACCGACCGTCAGGTGGTTCCCGTGCGTCCGGATATCGGCGACCAGATGGTCGAGAACCCGCTGGCGGTCGAGTTCGGGGACCACGCCGAGGTCCAGGGCGAGGGCGTCGCAGGCCTGGCTTCCGGTGCCGTAGGTGCCCTCCTCCTGCCGGAAGTAAGCGGCGTTGAAGGCGGCAGCGATCTTGTCGGTGAGTTCGGCCCAGTGCGTGGCGTCGTCGGGGCGGTCGATCAGGGCGGCGATCCTGGCCATCGCCGCGGCGGCGCGGTGGTAGCCGAAGCTCGCAGTGATTCCGGTCGGGGTGCTCTCGTCGACCGCGGCCCAGTCCCCCAGGCCGTGGTCGAGCAGGTTCCCCTGGGCCGTCCCGGCCAGGTAGTCGAGGTAGCGCACCATCGCCGGGTAGTGCTCCCGCGCCGTCTCTGTGTCCCCGTACTCCTGGTAGAGGGCCCACGGGACCAGGACGAGGGCGCTTCCCCAGTTCGGGTCGTCCCGGAATCCGCCCTCGAAGGCGGTGTACTCCGGCACGATGCTCGGCACCAGGCCGTCCGGGGTCTGTGCCTCGGCGATGACCTGGACGAAGTCGCGGAGGTAGTCGGCCACGTCGTAGCCGAACGCGAGCGGGCCGAACACCAGGTGGGCCTGCTCCAGCCACCCGAGCTTCTCCCGGTGCGGACAGTCGGTCGGTACCGAGTACATGTTGGACTGGATCGCGCGGTCGATGATCGTGTGCAGGCCGGTGAGCAGAGCGCTGGAGCAGCTGAACGAGCCGGTCTTCTCATTCGCCGTGCGCAGCACGATGCCGGTGACCGTGTCGTGGGTCGGCTTACCAGGAAGCCCCTCCACCTGCAGGTATCGCAGACCGTGGTAGCGGAAGCGCGGATGCCAGGTCTCCAGGCCGCCTCCGGCGAGCGTGTAGGTGTCCCAGATCGGGCCGCCGGTGCCATTCAGGTCCTGGACGACCGTCCCGTCAGCCGCGAGCAGTTCACCGGGTCGCATGGTGACGACGGCCCCCGCCGGTCCCGACACGGAAAGCTGTTGCCAGCCCGCGAAGTTCACGCCGAAGTCGAAAACGTACGTGCCGGGCCGCGGCTCGGTGACCGCCTGAACAGCCAAGGTGTCCACCGGTTCTACCGTCGGCGAGCGGCGCGGAGTGAGTACGGGGCCGTCGTCGGCCGAGCCCAGGTCCGCCACTGGCAGCCAGTCCTCCAGGCTGCGGCCTGCGTCGTGGTCCTCGCCGCCGTACCAGCCGGAGAACGTGGTGCGCCCGAGCGCCGTGCGCCAGGACGCGCCGGTCGCGATCGTGCTCGCGGTGCCGTCCGTGTGGCTGATCTCCAGTTCCGCGAGCAGCCGCGGCGGCCCGTCGGAGCGCACCAGTTTCTGGTACCGGCCAGGCGTTGGCGGCACATGCGCCATACCCGGGCCGACTTCGACGGACAGCGTGTTCTCCCCTTGGTGGAGCAGACCGGTGATGTCGTACGTCGCGTACACGAGCCGGGTCCGGTAGTCGGTGTGCGGCGGCTCCAGGACAGCTGCGCCGACCGGCAGCCCGTTCACGGTGGCGTCGTACACGCCCAGCGCGGTCAACCTCAGCTTCGCGCTGCGCAGCGGGAAGTCGAGCCCGAAGTCCGCAGCGAATACCGGCAGTGCGGCTGCGCCCGGCCCTCCGGCCGCAACCGCCTGCTCCCAGGCTGGGTTACCGATCCAGTGGGCGGCCCAGTTTCGCGTACTGGCCGCTGTTCGTTTCCGTGGTGTTTCATTCTCTGGCACGCAGCGATGATGCGCGTCGGACAGCAGCAGGGGTTAGCCCGTGTCCAACCACCGCTAGCACGAAATACACCCTGCGATCCGGAACGAGGCTCTGAGGTGCAACGGGCCATAGGTTCGCCCGCACTCTTTGCAACGGCCGCCCTGCGGGCTACCGTCTCCCGCATGACTGAACTGCCCGTGGCACTTGAGAACGGGCTGATCTATTTCACCGACGACGTGCTGGCCGGCGCGGGCCACCATGTGCACGCCCGGCTTCACCCGGTGCACACCCATAGCTTCATCGAGGTCATGTTCGTGATCGGCGGCGAGGGCGTCCACCTGTCACAGCTCGGCCGTCATGAGCTGGCCATCGGCGACATCATGGTCCTGCGCCCAGGCGCATGGCACGCCCTTGAGGAGTGCTCCGACCTCCAGGTGGTGAACTGCTGCTTCGGCGTCGAGCTGCTCCACCGGGAGCTGGCCTGGACACGTGAGGACTCCCTGCTCAGCCAGTTGCTCTGGGACGGCCCCTACGCCCCCGGACAGGGCGGCGTGCTGCAGTTGCGCCTGGACCACACCGACCTCGCGAGCTGCGTGGTGCATCTGGACGCCCTGGAGGACCTGCGAGCCGTGCCGTCCGGCTCGCACCGCGCCGACATCGTCGGCCGGCTGGCCCTCGTTCTAGGGCACCTGGCGCGCGGCGTCGGCCAGGACGGCGACAGCCTGTCCACTGCGCAGGAGCCCACCCATCCGGCCGTGGTGCGGGCCATCCGGCTGTTCGAATCGCGAATCGCGCACGACTGGTCGCTGGCCGAGCTCGCGGAGCAGTTGCACCTCGCCCCGAACTATCTCGGACGGGTCTTCAAGTCCGCCACAGGACTGCCGCCCATGGCCTACCTGGCGCACTACCGCATGGAGACAGCCGCCGTCCTGCTGGGACGCACCGACCAGTCGGTGGCGCAGGTCAGCGAGGCTGTCGGCTGCGCCGACCAGAACTACTTCGCCCGGCGCTTCAAAGCACACTACGGCCTCAGCCCCAGCACCTACCGGCTCCGCGGCATCCGGGACTGAGGCGTAGCAGGCCCCCAGGGACTGCGGCCTCTTTGTCCTGCGGAGTGCGCAGCGACAGCCTCGGCGCGATACCGTCGCCGCGTGCACCTGCGCGGTGTCGTCCAGCTTTTCGAAGGGATCTCGCACCACGGCCTGATGGGCGAGCACCTTGAAACGCGTACCCGATCGCCGACGGCGACTCCAGGTTCTGCACCGTCCAGTCCTGCTGGTTCGACAGCACGAAGGCGCCGACGCCGGAGCCACCGTTGACGATCGGACGGTCGTGGTTGGCAGTGGTCGCGTAGGAGTCGAGCGTGATCGGTGTCGCGCTGGCACCTGAGCCCGGCGGTTCGAGCGTCCCTGAACACGTGGTTGGACCGCTTCGAGAGCTTGCTGCTCCAGTTCTCGCGTGGCGTAGAGCGGATGGATCCACGACCCGCGACCGCCGGAAATACCGGCGGTCGCGGCGATTCGTTTAGGAGACTTGGACCTCAGCGAGCTGCATGACATAGTCGGTGCCCACCTGTGAAAGCGCGGTGCCGACGATGCGGATCTTGTCGGTGGTGTCGCTGTGTCCCCAAGTGAAGGTCTGCGCAGTGGTTGGTGTCGGATAATCCGTCTCGGTCACGCGCGTTTCCCAGTAAGTCCCGTCCCACACCTGGATCTCGAAGCTGGTCGGGAAGCCCGCGCCGACCTCTCCCGCGTCGTTTCGGGGATAGATGATCACCTGGCTGAACGTCTGGATGCCGGGGAGGTCGATTTCCGCCCACTCGCTGTGCTGAGTGGTGATACCGGTCGCCGAGGACCAGCCCAGTTCTCCGCCGACCGAAGCGGTGAATCCGTCCACGAGGTCGGCCGGGAGCCAGCCGCTGCCGTAGGCGGAGCTGGAGGTTTGGACGGTCGCTCCCGAGGTGCCCGCGGCGAGGTTGCTGTCGTCGAAGACCTGGAGGCCGGCGAGTTCCAGCCGGTAGTCGCCGGCGCCGTTGGTCAGGGTGGTGGCGTTGATCCGGATCTTGTTCGTGTAGTCGTCGCGGCCCCAGGTGAACTCCTGGCCACCCAGATCGTCCAGGAGGTAGCCGGTCTTGCTGACCCGGGTGACCCAGCTCGCCCCGTTCCAGACCTGGATCTGGAAGGCGCTGGGGAAGTCGGTGCCGGTGGTCCCGTTGTCGGTGCGTGGGTAGAGCACCACCTTGTTGAAGGTGCGCTGGGAGCCGAAGTCGACGGTGACCCACTCGGTGTGGTTGGTCGTCAGGCTGCTGGAGGACGCGTAGCCGAGGTGGTTGGGCCCGTAGGGGGCGTAGCTGTGCGTCTGGCCGTTGTTCAGGGCATCGGTGGTCCAACTGCTGCCGGTGACCGCGCTCGACGCGGTGATGGTCGCACCTTCGGCCAGGTTCCACTCCGAGCTCGCGGGCGCGTCGGCCGCGGAGTACTGGGACGCGCCGATGTCCGGAGCCGAGGTGGAGGGCACCGCGTCACCGAAGTAGTCGACCGAGCCGTTATCGGCTACCACGGCTCCGGCGCCGATGGCCGGCGAGGTGCTCTGCAGCTTGAAACCCTGCGGGTCGACTCCGGGGTGAACGAACAGCGGGTCAGTGACGTTCACCGCGCCTGTCTCGGTGCCCGTGTGGTTGACGTACAGGTTGTGACTGAACGTCGCGCTTCCGGTGACCGCAATGGTGTCGCTGGTGCTGGCGTAATCGATGATGTTGTTCGTGAAGGTCGCGTTGACGGCGTGCAGGTTCCATCCGGCGAAGTTCACCAGTGTGTTGTTGTAGACCTGGAGGTTGATCTCACCTCCGTTGGAGTCGTAGCAGTTTTCACTGGGGGTGACATCGTCATAGGAGATGTTGTAGCGGATGACGTTGTTGTAGTTGTCGTACACGCTGCAGGGATAGGCGAACTCGCCGTTTCGCTCGGAGTAGTTGTACTGGTAGACCGAGTTGTCCGTTCGCCAGTCGAAGTCCACGGCCATGCCGTCGCTCGGGACCGCATCGACGATCTTGTTGCGCTGGATGGTGATGTACGAGCTGCCCACCATCCACACCGGCGCGACGTGCGTCCCTGGGTCGTGCGAGACATTGATGTACGAGTTGTCAGTGATGAGGCTGTTGACCGTGCCCAGATAGACGGTGCCTTCACCGATGATGTCGTGGAAGTAGTTGTTCTCGGTCGTGATATTGCTGTTGCGTGGCTTGTCGGAGTAGCTTCCGTAGGCTTGGGATTCATTGCCGCCGACGTAGACCCCGTTGTGCACGCCGTAGAACTCGTTGCTGTCCACGGTCACGTCGGAGATGGCGTAGTTCGTCATGTCGGCGTATATGTTGTGCCAGGTGCCGATCATGACGGCCGCCTTGTTCTCCACCGCATTGTATTCAGGCGAGAGCTGGCGAGTGTTGTCCACGGTGTTCTGGATGTTGTGGAACACGTTGTGGCGGATCGTTATCCCGGACACACCGGAAGTCGGACTCGCGGCCAATTGGACTTCGATCCCCGCGCCGGACGGGGCACTGATGTCAAGATTCTGTACGACGTAGTTCGAGACGCCGATGAGCTGGATCGCCGAGGTAGCGCCGACAGCGGTGATGGCCGGCGCGGCCCCGGTGCCGGTCGCGTCGATCGTGATGGGTGCGGCTGTGGTGCCGGATCCCTGGAGGACGAGGCTGCCGCTGAACGAGACTCCTCGTTCGAGCAGGATCTGGTCGCCCGGCTGATAGGTACGCGCGCTGGCCGCGGTGAAGTCGGCCTGGGTGGCAATCGTGTAGGTCGTTGAATCGGCGTGGGCTGCGACGGACGTGCCGACGACCAATCCGGACGCGGCTATTACGAGGGCGAGCAGTCGGCTCACCAGGGAGGCGATGCTTCTCCGAGTCATGCTTTGACATACCTTTCCGGGATGTTTGCGGTGGGCAAGATGATGAACAGGCGGACCCGTGCTGCGGTGCCGTTGCTGCTGCGCTTTCAGCGGCAGAAACTACTGCGGCGATACAGGAGAGGATTAGCCCTGAACGCTCCTTGGCTAGCACAAAAGAAGAACGCGATCTGATGAGGGTCGGGAAGTTCAGCGGGCTGTAATCTCCGGAGCTTCCTGTGTTCGGCGGGAAAGTCAGCCGACCTTCACGAGTTTCCACTGCTGCGCCGCCACGGCTGCGGGTAGCTTCTGCACTATCGCGGCCCCGTTCCCGGAGGTGCCGCCGTTGTCCAGGGCCATACCGCTGACGCGGCTGATCAGCTGACTGGAGCCGTTGCCGAGGTCGACGATGGTCCAGTGCTGCGCGGGCAGTCCGTTGTTGGTGTGCTGCACCACCGCGCTACCGCTGGTCGTCGAGTTGTTGTTGTCCAGGGCCATGCCGCTGTACGCGCAGACCAGGGAGTAGTAGCCGGCCTCGATGTTGGTGAGCGTCCAGTGCTGCTGTTTGCCGCCGTTCGCGGCCCACTGCATGACGGGGGCGCCTTTGGCCGTGGAGCTGCCGTTGTCCAGGACCTCGCCGCCGGCGCCGCAGATCAGCTCGTACACGCCGTTGACTGGGAACGTCGGCACCGCGGCCGTCACGTCCAGCTCGTACAGAGGCGCCGCCGCCAGGCCGTTCAAGGCGCATGCCTGCCCGTTGCTGTCGTACGCGGGGGCCGCGCCTGACTGCAGGTAGATGGGCGCGTCCGAGCGCAGCGGCATGATGGCCAAGGTCAGTGGCGCGGTCAGGTCCGCCTGCTGGGCCAGTTGACTAAGGCTGACGGACCAGGGCTGCCCATTGTAGAAGTGGTCGTCGAGCAGGAGGTCTCCGGAGTAGATCCGGGCCAGGTCGCCCGCGTAGGTGACGGTCAGGTAGGCGTCCGTGGCACCGGTCACCTGGGACCAGGGCACCGCCAGGCTCCACTCGCCCTGCGTGGCGCTGATCACGGCCTCGGTCGGTTCCAAGGCGCCCTTGGCCTGACCCCCCTTCAGCACGGCCGGGGCGAGCCCCGGCGTGCGGGTCTGGGTGGAGGACACTATGATCTGCTGGGCCGCGACCGTGCCGGTGTATCGGGTGAAGACGCCATCGGTGCCCGCCGGTGCGAACGTGCTGGCGCCTGGGGCGGTGACGGTGAGGTCGGGGTAGGTGCCGAACTCGAACTGCGGCATGCCCGGGGAGGTGAAGGTGAACCCGGATGCCGTGGCGTTGAACTGGTGGGACGTCAGCAGGAGCACGTCGGTGCCGTTGACGGTCAGGCGCCACAGCTGGTCGGCCTGTGCCTGGGTCAGTACGAGCACGTCAACCTTGGTACCGGACGCGGTGGTGACCTGCATGGCGATGTCGGTTCCCGGGGTCAGGCCCGTGACCACGGTACGCCCTGCGCTGTCGGTGCCCACCTGGCCGGTACTCGCCTGGACACGGCTCACGGTGCTGCCCGTGAACGCGAACTCGGGGGTGATCCCGTTCTGGGCGACGAACACGTACACCTGGCGGCCGAACGCGGTCAGCGAGGTGACGGGCTGGGCGCTGGCGTAGGACAGGCGGGCGTCGGCGAGGGCGAAGTTGACCGGCCAGATGAAGTACGCCCCGTCGTCGATGGTCACCCCGCTGCTCGGAAACGTGACCGTCTCGTCGGCGAACTGCACCTGGAACTGAATCCCGGGATGGCTGGCCATGGCGTACTGGCGTACATAGTTGTTCACGAAGACGAAGCCGCTGCTGCCGTCGGACCGTGCCGACCAGCGCAGACTGCTCAAGTCGGCGGAGCCGCCTGCGATCGCGGACGGCTGCCGGTAGCTCATGGGGGCCAGGTCGGAGCCGAAGGCGTTGAGGAAGTAGTGGTAGAGCTTGATCCGGCCCAGGGTGGGCCGCTGTTCGCCGAACTGGCCCAGCGCGGACTGGTAGTCGTAGTTGATGATCGGCAGGTCGTTGAAGCCGTTGCTCGCCGTCGACTCCTGCAACGTCTCGGTGCTGCCCAGCGGATTGCGTCCGCCGTGGAACATGTAGTGGCCGTAGAGGTTCACACCGGACCCGAGCTGCACCGGGATGGTCGCAGCGATGTCATCGGGCAGGTTCAGCGCGATGCGGCGGCGGTACATCGCTGCCGTGCCGCACCCGTACTCCGCGGTCAGGAACGGGTAGGAGGAGCTCAACTGGGACTGGGGATTCGGGACGGCCCCGCCGTCTGCCTTGTCGGGATAGCCGTCCTGGCCGTTCTCGCGGCTGAAGAACCGGAAGGAGTAGGTCTCGTTCGGCGCGGAGGCTGTCACGATGGTGTCCCACGGAGCGTCCTGGTAGCCGCCGAACATCGGCAGCACCTGGAGCGCGGGGTAGTTGGCACCGTTCCAGGCAGTGACCGTGTAGAGGGGTACGTCCAGTCCCAGCGAGCCGGCCATCGACTTCAGGGTCGCGATGTGGGAGGCACTGCCGCTGTACTCGTTCTCCAGCTGCACCCCGATGACCGGTCCTCCGGCCTTCCAGACCAGGCTGCTGACGCGGTTGGCCAGTTGCGTCCAGAACGAGGTGACGAATCCCAGGTAGGCGGTGTTGTTGCTGCGCGGTGTGCTCTGCGTGAGCACCCAGTCGGGGAGGCCTCCGTTGCGGACCTCGGCGTGCACCCACGGTCCGATGCGAAGCAGGACGCGCAGGCCCAGCTGCCCGCACAGGGTGACGAACTGCTGGACGTCGCAGTCGCCCGTGAACAGGTACTGGCCCTGGACTTCCTCGTGGTGGATCCAGATGACATAGCTGGTGATGATCTGAACTCCGGCCGCCTTCATCTTCCGCAGCTCGGTCTCCCACTGCGAGGACGGCACCCGCGAGTAGTGGAACTCGCCTGAGACCGGCAGCCAGGGCGTGCCGTTCAATGACAGGTACTGGCTGTTGACGGTCAGCGTCTGGCCGGACGGCGAGGTGACCGCAGCGCTGGTTCCCATTTGCAGGGAACCCGTCGCCGGAGCCGCGACCGGCGCACTCGCGTCGACTGTCACCACGGTGCCCGTTGCTGCCCGGGCGGGGAGCGGCACTGCCACCGCTCGGGCGACGACCGCTGCCGCGGACGCCGCCAGGAAGGATCTGCGTGATAGCCCAAGTGCCATGATTCTGGTCCCTTTCAGACACAACGGCATGCCTGAGCCGCCAGGGAGCGGCTACAGGACGATGAGCGCCAAGCGCGGCTAGGCACTTCAGGCGTGTGTCGCTGAGGTTTCGTACGGGTGGTACGGGCGAATGTACGACCAGTGTCTGCAGGTCACTTAGCCTTTGGCTCACCTCTCGTTAGCACGAAGCACACCTACATACCTGGCCGGACCAATGCGATGCCGAGCTACCGGGCGCCGAAGCGGCCGCGGCGGGGACCTGGACGGCAGCGCTCCGGCCCGCGCACCCGGGCGGCCCGGGCGGTCTATGGGAATACCGGCGATTCATTGCCGGGGTAGTCGTCGTAAACGTCGATGACACCGAGTGGTCGGAGTAGTCGCACCATCACACATGCCTGACTATCCCAAGCGTCTTCAGGCGCGGGACACAGCCGGCGTCGGGGGGCCGCTCAAGCCGCCGACTGTCCAGCTGTGCCCCCTCGCCGTTGGCCGCCCAGCGACGGTGGCCACCGGCCCGGAATACGCCGGAACCCCGGTGTGCATCCAGGTACTCGACCCGGATGTGGCTGTTGTTCTAGCACAGACGGTCGCAGCAGCGACGGTGCTTCCGCACTACCGGATGCGCGGTCCTTGCTGGTCCGGACGCTGGCGCGGAGGCTGCTGGACCTGGGGCTGCTGCAGCTGCTCGGGTCGGCGGTCGGGGCGCGAGACCGTCTGCTGCGGCTGGTCGGCGCGGCGGACCGGGGTCGAGTTCCGGGCAGTTCGGCCGTTGCGGGCCTGGACCTGTTCACGGTGAGCAGCGCGCTCGGCGGCGCGGCCCGCGCGGCGCCGCTCAGCAAGGCTCGGCTCCGCCCCCGCCGCGGAGGCTTCGGTGGTTTCCGGGGCCGCGGTCGCTGTGGTGGTCGGAATGCGGCTTTCGGGGGTGAGGTGGCCGCGTTCGGTCATTACGGTGGTCAGCGGGTCCACGACGGTGACGAAGCGCAGGGCGGCGTTGTCGGTGACCGGGGTGTGCTGGAGCCAGGTGGCGCCGGTGCGGGTGGCGATGTCGTTGATGATGGTCTGCTGCTGCTGGGGTGTGAGGGCCTGGAAGACGTCCGCCGCGAGCTGGCCTCGGGCGGTGTCGTCCGGGGTCGGCGTTGTGCTGGTGGGCGCGGTGCTGGTGCTGGTGAGTTGGCGGGCGGCGAGGGCGGAGGCAGCGGCTGCCCAGTAGGCGGTGTGTCCGGCGCGGCCTTGTTCGACGTAGGGACCGGCGGGCTGGGCGGGGTCGTTGTCGGTGACCTGATACTGGTCGCGGTAGGCGGCGATGGTGGCCAGATGCCGGGTCCAGGTGGCGCGGACGGCCGGGTCGGCGGGGGCGTCGCCCAGGCTCTGGCTCCAGTCAGGGCGGGTGGTGGTGACGCGCTCGGCCAGGGCGGTCATCCGGTCGGCGATCAGCTGGGCACGGTCGTCCAGGTAGGTGCGGTGGGCCGGGTCCATAGCGGCATTGTGCTGCGGCGCGGCCACCCAGCCGGGCAGGTCCTGGCGCACAGCAGCGCTGGCCTCCTGGAGGGCGCGAGCGTGCTGGAGCACCCGGTCCAGCTGGCCCGTGCCGCTGGAGCTGACGAAGGCGTCGGTGAGGTCGCTGCCGCTGATCTCGGCGGCCTTGAGGGTCCAGGCCAGGGTGCGCCACTGCTCGGCCTGGCGGTCGGTCGTCCGCTGATCGGTGCCGGGGGTGGGGGCGGTGGCGAGGTAGCGGTTGAGGCGCCAGGCAAGGAGCAGGCTGACGCTGTCCGCGCCGTCGATCGGGCGGGCTTCGACGGCCTGGCGCAGCAGTTGGTCGGGCCGGTGGCCGACGGTCTCGGCACGGCGCAGTGCCGCCGTGAGGGCGGGCCAGGCGGCTTCGGCGCGGACTTGTTCGGCGAGGTGGTCGGCCAGGGCGTGGTGGGCGGCGGCCTGGTGGCGCAGGGCGGCCGGGACGCGGTGCTCGGATGCAGGGATGCCGCGCTGGACGGCGAGTTCGCTGGTCTGGGTGGCGAGGTCGTGCAGGAGGTTGTCGCTGCGGGTGGTGCGGGCGTGGGCAGTGTCGAGCAGCAGGTCGGTGTCGTGGCCGGCCTGGTGGGCAGCGACCAGGACGGCGGCGAGCTGCGGCCAGTCGCGGTGCCCGGTGACGGTCGCTGCGGTGATTCCGGCCCGTTCGGAGGCGGCAGCGGCGTACCGGTCCAGGTCAGCGGCGGAGACATAGGGGTGACCTGCGGGCGTGGTGCCGGAGGCTGCGACGGTACGCAGCGCGAACGGCGTGGTCGCCGCGGTTTCGGGGGTGAAGGTGGTGGTGTTCAGGCCCAGGAGGTCGTACCTTGAGAGGAGCTACACCCGGAGTCGGACCTGGGAAGCGTGCCTGGTTTCAGACGCCGGTTCCGGTGAGAGTGGCGGTTGCCTGCCAGAGCCTCTTGGCGACGGCCGGGTCCAGGCCGGCCCGGCTGGGCTTGCGGATCAGTGGGTAGCCCGTGAAGCTGAACAACCCGTCCGGACCGACGTAGGCGTTGGCGGGGACGTCTTGCGTGGCTGCGTACATGAGCGGCAGAGCTCCGTGTTCGACGTCCTGGACCAGGAACGGGAGCCGGTTGACGAATCCCAGCGGCGAGTGCGTGACCAGTCCGGTCCGCGCGACGCCAGGGTGAGCGATGACCGAGCGGACATGGCTGCCCGAGGCGGTCAAGCGGCGCTGCAATTCCAGCGAGAACAGCACACCGGCGAGCTTGGACGACTCGTAGACGGCCAGCCCGTTGTACTTGCGGGTGCGCCAGTCGAGGTCGTCGAGGTCCAGCTTGCCGAATCGGTGCAGTTGGCTGGAGACCGTCACCACGCGGTCGGTCAGCCGGGGCAGCAGTAGGTTGGTGAGCACGAACGGCCCGAAATAGTTCGTCGCGGTCTGTACGTCCAGGCCCTGCGCGGTGCGCGCCGCCGGGATGTCCATCACTCCTGCGTTGTTGATCAGAACATCGATGTCGCCGGTGTACGACGTCGCAAACGCACGTACCGAGTCCAGGTCGGCGACATCGAGTTGCCGGACATCGAAATCTCCACGCATACCGGCCACTGCCTGGCGCGCCTTGTCGACGTTGCGCACGGCCAGCACCACGTGGGCGCCGACCCGTGCGAGTTCGCGAGCGGTCACCAGCCCGATCCCCCCGCCAGCACCGGTGATCACCACCGTCACGCCGGTCATGCTCGGCAGCCGGTCCGCGGTCCATTTGGCCATGGTGAAATCCTCCAGAGGCTTTTTTCCCTGATTCCTGACGTCGTCCAGTGAAGAGGACCCGTGCCGACGGATGAAGGACTTGCTCAACCACTGAATGGCAGGGCGTGGCTCCCCGTGTTGACCTGCCGGACAATGAGCTGGAGGTATACGACATTCGACGTGGGGAGCCCGATGGTGGACACGGCACTGGATGGCGATGGTCTGGCTGATTTCCTGCGCGGACGGCGGGAGTCCTTGCAACCCGAGGACGTCGGGTTGCGCCGCGGCGCACGACGGCGCACGACCGGGCTGCGCCGGGAGGAGGTCGCCGAGCTGTGCGACATGTCGGCCGACTATTTGGCCCGGCTGGAACGCGGTAGTGGTTCCCAGCCGTCGCAGCAGATGGCAGCGGCCATCGCCCGGGGCCTGCGCCTGACCCCCGACGAACGTGACCACCTGTTCCTGCTGTGCGGGCACCGCCTCCAGACACGGCGACTACGCGAAGCGCACATCAGTCCCGGGCTGCTGCGGGTCATGGACCGGCTTCAGGACACACCGGCGCAGATCGTGGGCACGGTCGGTGAAACGCTGCAGCAAACGCCGCCCGCCGTGGCGCTGCTCGGCGACGAGACGCGTCACACCGGCCCGGCGCGCAGCGCCCTCTACCGGTGGTTCACCGACCCCACCGCCCGCCACCGGTACCTGCCCGACGACCACCACCTGCACAGCCGCGTCTACGTCGCCATCCTGCGCGCCAGTGCCACCGCGCAGGGGCCCGGATCGCCGGCCGCCTCGCTCGTGGCCGACCTGCAACACAACGAGGAATTCGCCGAGCTGTGGAACCGCCACGAAGTGGGACTGCGGTGGAGCAACGCCAAACGCTTCGTCCACCCCGAGGTCGGACGCATCGACCTGTACTGCCAGACACTGCTCGACCCCGACCAGGGGCAGTCCCTACTCATCTTCACCGCCACACCTGGTACGGAGAGCCACGACAAGCTTGCCCTGCTGACCGTGCTCGGCGCCGACACATTCGCAGGCTCCTGACGCACGTGCGGCACTCTCGGAGCCGAGCGCCTTCGGGTGTAGCTCCTCTCAAGGTACGACCTCACCGGCACCGAGCCGCGAGTTCACATGTGAGGTGTGATCCTTCCGGCGGTTCCGGTCGTCCCGCCGCTGATCACCGAGGACCGCTCGGCCGATCTTCGGCCTGGCCGGCACGCCTACCCCGCGGCGCTCCAACGAGGGGCCGCCGCATGGGCCACGGGCGATGCGCCAGACACCGACGTCCCAGCCCGGCCCGTCCCTCCAAAGGGTCGGGTAGCCCCGGGCACCTCCGTGGCTCCCACAGAACCGTGCGTAAGAGCCCGCGCAGATAGGCGGGTGGGGCACTCGGGCAGTGAGGTGAGCACAGGTCTCCGTGATCAAGGAGTTGCGACGCTCTGTGATCACTGGGGAGACCCGTGCCCGTTCTTCCAGCATGGCTGACCGACCCATTGTGGGACCAATTCGCGGCGCTGCTGCCCGCCGTGGGGTTAGCGGCCGATCTTGTCCAGCTCGGCGAGATCGTCGTCGGAGAGCTGGAGTTCCGCGCCTGCGACGTTCTCTCGCAGGTGTGCCACCGACGAGGTGCCGGGGATCAGCAGGATGTTCGGCGACCGCTGCAACAACCAGGTCAGGGCAACCGACATCGGCGCCGCGTCCAGCCGGGTGGCCACGGCCGTGAGCGCGGAGGATTGCAGCGGGCTGAAGCCGCCGAGGGGGAAGAAGGGCACGTAGGCGATGTCCTGTTCGGCGAGTTCGTCGATCAGCTCGTCGTCTTGGCGGTGGGCGAGGTTGTACATGTTCTGGACGCACACGATCGGCGCGATCGAGCGTGCCTCTGCGACCTGTGCCGTCGTCGCGTTGCTCACGCCGAGGTGTCGAATCATTCCCTGCTGCTGGAGTTCGACGAGTGTTTCGAACGCCTCAGCGAGCGAACCGGGCACGGGGCCCTGGGCGTCGCCGAGCCGGAGGTTGACCACGTCCAGCGTGTCGAGGCCGAGGTTCTCCAGGTTCTCGGTGACGGCCCTGCGCAGCTCTTCGGGCTTGCGCGCCGGGGGCCAGCCGCCCTCCTGGTCCCGGGTCGCGCCGACCTTGGTCACGATGTGCAGCGCGTCGGGGTACGGGTGCAGGGCTTCGCGGATCAGCTGGTTGGTGATGTGCGGCCCGTAGGCGTCGGCGGTGTCGATGTGGGTGATGCCAAGGCCGACGGCCTCGCTCAGGACGGCGAGTGCGCCGTTGCGGTCGGCGGGCGGCCCCATGACCCAGGGGCCGGCGAGCTGCATGGCGCCGTAGCCGAACCGGGTGACGGTCAGGTCGCCCAGGTTCCAGGTGCCGCCGGGCAGCGAGGCGGAGGGGGTGCTCATGGTGTGCCTTTCGTGTCGAGCCAGGGGATGGTGCCTGACGGCTCCTTGCACCACTATTGGTACGTAGCTTCTAATCGGGAAGTAGGCACTTCCGAGTTCGTAGGGCACCTGCAGGTGAGAGGAACGGTCCATGGCGACGATGACGGCGGCCCAGCAAAGGGCACAGGCCAAGGTGGAGTACGACGCCTTCGTGGCGGCCTGTCCCAGCCGCAAGCTGCTCGACCGGATCTCCGACAAGTGGGTCACGCTGATCCTGGCCGGGCTCGGCAGCGACAGCGCGCATGAGCCCGGCGCCGACTGCGCCGGCGAGCCCCGGGTGATGCGCTACTCGGAGTTGCAGCGCCTGCTGGCCGGCGTCAGCCAGAAGATGCTCACCCAGACGCTGCGCTCCCTGGAGCGCGACGGCCTGGTGTCCCGCTCCGTAGTGCCGACCGTGCCGGTCACGGTCTCCTACGAGCTGACGGATCTCGGCCTGTCGCTGTACGAGATGATGCGGGGCCTCAAGGCCTGGGCCGAGGTGCACATGGACGATGTGCTCGCCAACCGCCAGACTTACGAGACCCGCGTCGCCTGAACCACAACAGGGTTGCTGACCAGCGGGAACAGTCTGCGCGTAAGAGGCCGGGCAGATGGGCGGGGCTCAAGGACGTCCCTTCGGGCGCTCGTCCCAGCGGTGGGTGGTGCAGGCCCGGCGGATCAGGCTACGAACGGTGATGATCGTGTCCGCGAGGTCGAAGAAGGCGTTGGCGACAGTCGCACGGCGCTCGTAGCAGCGGGCAATTCGGTGGAAGGCGTTCTGCCAGGCGTGCGTGCGCTCGACGTGCCACCGCTCGCTGGCCTGGATCGGCGCCCTCTCGCCCTTGTGCGCGATGCGGCCGTGCAGGTTGCGGGCGGTCAGTTCGGTGCGGGTCCTGTCCGAGTCGTAGCCGGCATCCAGGTGCACGGTGATGTCGTCGGGCATCGGTCCCAGATCCTCCAGCAGGTCCAGAGTCGCGGCGAGCAGCGGGGAGTCGTGGCGGTTCGCTCCGGCGAGGACCCTGCCGAGCGGGATCCGTAACCATCTGTCATGCCCGAGCGTTTGAGCCCTTGCTTGCCGCGGTCGACCGCTGAGCGTCCAGCGACCTCGCCGCCGCCGGGGGCCTTGGTGATCGAGCCGTCGACGGCGATCCGGTCAAGCTCCAGCCCGACGATCCGGTCGTAGGACTCCAGCGCAATCTGCTTGAGCCGCATGAAGACGCCGAGGGAGATCCACTCGTCGCGGCGGTTGCGGATGGTGGTCGCCGAGCAGGTGGTGTCGGCGATCGCCTGGTAGGAGCAGCCGAACCGCAGCAGTTGCAGCAGCTTGTCGAACACGATCCGGTCGCCGATGCGGGGACGATGGCAGCCCAGCGGGTGGGCCGGATCGACCGCGGGACGCTCGGGCAGCAGCGCCGCGAATTGGCCCCACAACGGGTCGGTCAGCCATGCTGGAAGAACGGGCACAGGTCTCCCCAGTGATCACAGAGCGTCGCAACTCAATAATCACGGAGACCTGTGCTCGCCTCACTACCTGGGTGCCGCACCCGCCTATCTGCGCAGGCTCTAAATCTTTCGATTTACACGGCTCTTGTCGTCCTGGTCACCAGACGATGGGGACCCAGTTCACCCAGGCCCAGTGCTCGAAGAACCTCGGTCTCAGCTTGACGACCATCTCCCACTGGGCATGGGCCTTCCTGCGGCCCCGCAGGCGTTTGTACTTGTTGCGCGACCACCGCATCACGTAGCTATTCACATGGGGTTGCGAGCGGGCCCGCCGCGGCGCGAGGCCGCGTCAGCGGCAGGCTGGAGAGGGCACGTGGGGTGGCGATGCAGGGACTCGGCCGTTCAGCGGCTCCGGTCGACGCGGTCGACGAAGTCGCCGACCGCGGTGGCGAAGGCGGCGGGCGCCTCCTGCGCGACGAAATGCCCGACGTCCGGGATCGTGACCGCGGTGACGTCGCCGGCGACCTGGCGCATCGTCTGCTCGGTGAAGGGGGCGTTGATGCCGTCGACGGCGAGCACGGGAACGGTCAGCGGCCGCGACTCGGCCAGTGCCCGCATCCGGTCGCCGCCGGTCAGGGAGGAACGGTAGAGCCCCTCGGTGCCGCGCCAGCCGCCCGGCCGCGCGTAGGTGCGGGCGAACTCGTCAAGGTCGGCCTCGGTGACCCCGCCCGGCACCACCGTCATCACCGAGACGGCCCAATCGAGCATCACTCGCTCGCGGCCGGCCAGGAACAGCTCCGCAATTCCCGGGGCGGCCAGGAATCCCACGTGCCAGGAGCCGCCGTTCCTCACGTCGGCCAGCATCTCCCAGCCGTACCCCGGAAGGGTGGTCTCGACGCCGGTGAAGCTGAGGACGTCGCCGGGGTGCGTGGCCGCGAACGCGAAGACCGGCCCGCCGCTGATGTCCTGGCAGGTCACGTGCACGGGCCCGACGCCGAGGTGGGCGACCAGCCGGTGCAGGTCCTCCGCCAAGGTCGCCAAGTCGTGGTCGCCGTCGGCGATGCCGGAGTCGCCGAAGCCGCGCAGGTCGACGGCGAACACCCGGTGGGTGGCGGCGAGTAGCGGGATGACGTCGCGGAAGGCCCACCAGGACTCCGGCCACCCGTGCACCAGCAGGATCGGGGAGCCGGTGTCGCCCGCCGAGACGTAGTGCAACGTGGTGCCGTTGACCTCGGCGGTGTGGTGCGTGATGCCCGCCACGGCGGGCGAGGCGGTCACGAAAGAGCTGGTCATGCGATGACTCCCAAGATAGACAATCAGGTTGACTCCAGTGTTGGTCAACCTGGTTGTCCAGGTCAAGGGAAGATCTAGACTGTGGTCATGTCCTCACGATCCGGCGCCGATCTCGCCCTGCTGCTCCTGGGCAGCTATCGCAATCTGGTGGACGAAGTGGTCCGGGAGCTGGCGACCCGGGGATACCCCGACGCCCGGCCGTCGCACGAGTACGCGATCCGGGCCATCCGAGCCGGCGCCGACAGCGCCTCGGACTTGGCCCGCAGACTCGCCATCACCAAGCAGGCCGCGGCGAAGACGATCGCCGCGCTCGTCGAACGCGGTTACGTCACCACCGAGACCGACCCCGCCGACATCCGCCGCAAGAACATCCGGATCACCGATCACGGGATCGGGCTGATCACCGAGAGCACGGCGATCTTCGACGAGGTGCGGGCCCGCTGGGAAGTGCGTCTGGGCGCCGCCGAACTCGCCGAGCTGGAAACGCAGCTCGCCCAATTCGTCGGCGACTCGCCCATCAACCTCGACGCTCCGGGCTGGGCGGCGGGACAGGAACTGCGCTAGGCGGTGTCGTCAAAGTGATCTTGGATACGGTGGATCATGGCAGAGTGATACGCCGTCATGAACTCACCGACGCCGCATGGGATCTGCGGAGCCCCTGCTGCCAAGGCCGACGAGGGGGCGTCCTCGGCTGGATGACCGGACGGTGCTGAACGGGATTGTGTGGAAGTTCCGGACCGGGGTGCCCTGGCGGGACGTGCCCGCGCGGTACGGCTCCTGGAGGACGCTGCACACGCGGTTCCGGCGCTGGGCCGGAGACGGAACCTTCGACCAGATGCTGCAACGCGATACGAGTGCCCCGGATCGGACGGGGCTTCACCCCGGGTGGTAGACACGGGTTTGTGTGGTTATGCGGCGAGTGCCAGGGTAGCTGACCGCTGCTGCTCGTAGGCGACGGGGCTGACCTGGCCGTTGGTGGAGTGGCGTCTGCGGGTGTTGTAGCGGGTCAGCCAGGCGAAGACGGTGTTCCTGCAGGTCGTGGGGGTGCCGTAGTCGTGGGCGCCCTGGAGCGTCTCGCGTTTGAGGGAGGCGTGGAAGCTCTCGCAGGCGGCGTTGTCCGCGCTGGTGCCCACCGCGCCCATCGACCGGGTGACGCCCAGGTCGGAGCACAGCTCGGCGAAGGCCCGGGAGCCGTACTGCGCCCCGTGGTCGCTGTGGAACACCGCGCCGTCCAGACCGCCGCGGCCCCGGGCCGCCATCCGCAGCGCGTCGGCGACCAGGTCGGTGCGCATGTGGTCCGCGATCGACCAGCCCACGACCTTGCGGCTGAAGCAGTCCAGCACGGTGGCCATTCTGTGGAATCTGTGACCTGTGGTTTCATCGTTGGGTGCCTTGTCGGACTTCGATGATGGGTAGCAGTCGGGAGGCGGTCGGTCGGTTCAGCTCGAGAGGGCTGGGGCCGGCGGGGGTAGGGGTCTCGGCGAGGCGGTCGAGGAGTGCGTCCAGAGCGGCCTGTCCGTCGTCGACGGCGGCGCGTTCGTCGTCGGTCAGCGGGATAGAGACGAGCATCCGCTGCAGGTTGGCCTTGGCTTCCAGGAGTTGGGCCTGGGTGGAGTCCTTGGGGGTGTAGAAGTCACAGCGTGCGCAGGCCATGCGGTGCTGGCACTGCTCGAAGAAGCTGTAGGTGCAGTAGCCGTGGCCGAGGTCGTAGTGCTGCCAGGGCACCCCGCCCGCGGCGGCGCCGGAGGCGACGGCGTCGCGGTCGACCAGGACCTCGATGGTCCGCAGGTTGCGGGAGAAGTACCCGGCTTCGGTGTAGGCCCTGGTCAGCGTGTTCGGGGTGATCTTCGCGTAGTGCTGGGTGCTGACCGGGCTGCGGTGGCCGAGCCATGCCTGCAGCTCGAAGAGGGTCATCGGCTCCTTGGCGTTGTAGAGCTGGCTGGCGATGGTGGATCGGGCCCGGTGGCTGGTGATGTTGCCGCGGACGTCGGCGGTGGGCACTCCGGCCTTCTCGCAGAGCGAGGGGATCAGGGTGCGGTTGATGTAGTTCTTCGCGACCGGGTGGGCTCGGATGGAGAAGAGCAGGTCGACGTGTTCGCTGGTCTTGGCATCGAGGCGCTTCGGCTGGGCGGGCCGCAGGGCCTGCCAGGCTTCGATGGCCTGGCCGACGATCGGGTCGACGGGCTTGGTGAAAGCGGTGTTGGTCTTGTTGACCGGGACGTCGAGCAGGCAGACGGCCTGGTCGGCCAGGACCTCGCGGGAGGCACCGTCGATGGGCTGTCCCTCGTGCTGCCAGCGGACGCAGCCGACCCGCAACCGGGAGATCTCATCGCTCCTCAGACCGGAGAACAGCCAGGTCAGTGCGAGCGAGCGGATCAATTCGAGGGGGTAGTAGCTGCCGGCGGAGGTGCCCGGCAGGTCCGGGGCCTGGAGGTTGAGCCCGGCCCACAACAGCTTGGCCCAGATCTCGTCGGCGATGACGCGGGGATCGGTGGCGATCAGCGCGGCGATGGTGCGGGGCACCGCCAGTGCCCGGGCGGTGTCGAACCGGCGGGGCATCCATTCCCATTCCTGCAGGTCACGCAGGAATGTGCGGGTGCCCATGAGGATGTGGGCCTTGGTGCGCGGGGCGATCGGATCGCCGAGGCGGTCGTGGAGGTGGTCACTGCGCTGGACGTAGTCGCCGACGGCCATCCTGTCGACCGCGGCGACCCAGTCCGCGCAGGTCGCCCGGGTCCAGTGGGCCGGATCGACGGCCTCGGGATGCTCGGCGGCCAGCCAGCGGCCGGCCTTGGCCATGTTCGTGCGGATGTTGTTGCGGACGTTCGCGGTCAGGACGGAGGTGTCGTACCAACGCTGCAGATAGCCCGACCACGGCTCGGGGACCCCGGCCAGGGTCGGGGCGTGGTTGAAGCCGGGGCGGACGGGGGCATGGCAGTGCCCCAGGTCGGCCAGGATCTTCTGCAGGGCAAAGAACCCGGACGCATACCGGGTGCCGGTGGCCGGGTGCGCCTGCAGGCGGGCGAACACCTCGGTGGTCAGGTCCTCCAGGCGAGGGCTGCGGTTGATCAGCAGGGCCTGGGCCAGGACCCCGGGCAGCCGGTAGCGGCCGTCGTCACGATTGTGGCTGCGGTATCCCCAGCGGTCCGCGACCACGGCGACCTCGCCCATCGCCGCCTCGATGGCTTCGGGGCCGAAGAGGAGCTGGGCCAGGTGGAGCCGGTTGAAGTGGCCCAGGTGCTGGAAATCGGTGAAGCCGCCGAGGAGATAGCCCAGGGAGATCAGGAACGGGCGGGTCGCAGTGTCTGTCGGGAGTTCCTGTGCTGTGCGGAACGCGGTGCTGCCGGTGGAGCACAACCGTGCCCAGTCCCAGGGTGTCCAGCCCCACCACGAGCGGTTCATTGCACGGCAGTTGGCCAAGACGACGGCCGCAGCCTGTGCCCCGGCCCGGCGAAGATTGACCTCATCGTCGTGGTGCAGGGCGTGAAGGGCCTGGTCGAGGGGGTCGACCAGGCGGGTCAGTGCTCTCCAGTGCACAGCGGTCCGTCGCGGGATGCCGCCGTGGGCCCGCTGACGACGCAGGGCCCGCAGGTCCAGCGCTGCCAGGGCGGCAGCCTCCTGGTCCAGCAGCCCCGGGCGCTGGTCGAAACGGTCCAGGGCGAACAACTGCGGCCGGCCGTCTGCGGCGACCGGGCCGGCGGCAAGCGGGCCGATCTTCGGCAGGGTCACCTCGCGTTCCTCTCCGTGCCGGTGAGCATCTCGATTCGCCAGGCGTGCAGATGCGACATCGAGGCGTTCAGCCGAGCCGACAGTTCACGGCCGGACAGATGGATGTAGCGCAGGGTCGACTCGGGGCTGCGGTGTCCGGCGAAGGTCGCGATCGCGTGCAGTTCCCAGCCCATCCGGGCCAGGTCCGTCAGGCACAGATGCCGGGTGGTGTGGGTGGAAAAGCGCGGCACCTCGGCGTCCAGCGCGATCCGGCGCACGACCTTCGACCAGGTCCACAAGGTCAGCGGCTGTGCCGCATTGCGGCGCGACTCCGAGAGGAACAGCGGTCCCCGGGCCCGCGACAGCGTGGCACGGTGGCGCAGGTACTCGCCCAGCAACACCCCGGTGGACGCCGAATAGGGCACCATCCGCTCCTGGCGGGTCTTGGTGGTCTCCGCCCGCACCCGCAGCATGCGGTGGGCCGGATCGATGTCGTCCGTCCGCAGCGAGCACAGCTCCTCCCGCCGAAGCGCCGCATCGTAGGCCACCGCCAGCATCAGCCGGTTGCGGATCGGCTCGGCCCGGAAGACGTCCAGGACCTGCAGCCACTCGGCCTCGGCCGGGATCCACGGCAGCTTGACCATGCGCGGCACCAGCCCCCGCGCGACCCCGGTGCCGCCTGCCCGCCCCGGTGTGTAGCGGCCACGGCCCACCGGATTCGACTCGCGCACCCCTTCCTCGACCAGGAAGTCGAAGAACAGCCTCACCGGCACCAGCCGCTGCTGCAAAGTGGCATTGGACAGACCCGCCCCCGAGTCCAGGGCCAGGACATTCGATCCGCCGCGACTTGGCCTGGTCCTCAACTCCCGTACAAAAGCAGCGATATGGCTCCGATTGACTCTCTCCGGATCGTTCCCGTCCCGCTCGCACGCCAGCAGGAACTCGCCCAGACCACGGGCGTACGCATCGATCGTCCGGGGCGCCCGGCCCAGGTCCGACCAGATCTGCAGCCACTCGGCCGCCCGCGCATGCCGGTCCAAGACCGGCCACTTCTCCGACAACACCGTCACGAACATGCTCAACGCGACAGCAGGCCCGCCGTGCCGCCCCAGACGGCAGATCCATCCGTCAGCGTGATTCCACGTAACTTATACGTACATCCGGGTACCGGTCAGGGTGCGGGTCTCCAGGAAGTCGCAGGCCAGCAGCGCATCAGCCTGGGAGCGCAGGAACGCCGCCCAGGTGGTGCGCTCCCGCTGCGGCGCGGGGTCGATGCCGTGCTCCCTCAAGATCTCCCAGACCGTGGAGGCGGCTACCTTGACGCCCAGGGCAGCGAGTTCGCCGTGGATTCTGCGGTAGCCCCACGAGCTGTTCTCCCGCGCCAGCCGCAGGACCAGGGCCCGGATCGAGCGCAGGGTACGCGGCCGGCCGGGGCGCTTGGGTGCACACGTCGGGGGTGTTCTTGAGTGGGGGTGGCCTGGTCGTCTGCGACGTTGCGCCTGCCGAGAATGCCATCCGCGCAGGTCAACCCCCATTGCAGTCGCTCTATGACGGCGCGGCATGATGGTCGTCCGTGCTACTCCGCTTCGCCTACCTGACCGCGGTCAACGCCTTCGCCGCTCTGCGGCTGCTGCCCATGAGCGACAAGGCCAAGGACGCCGAGATCCTGGCCCTGCGCCACCAGATCACCATCCTCGAACGGCAACTCGGCGCAGCGAAGGTCAGGTTTGCTCCCGAGGACAGGGCCTTCCTCGCCGCACTCCTCACGCCACTCCCCCGCAGCCTCCTGCGCCGGCTCCGCCTCGTGGTCCGACCCGACACCCTGCTGCGCTGGCACCGCGACCTGCTCAGGCGACGGCACGCGAACGCCTCACGGCCCAAACGCCCGGGCCGACCGCGCACCGTACGCTCCATCCGTGCCCTCGTCCTCCGGCTCGTCCGCGAAAACCCTTCGTGGGGCTACCGCAGGATCCACGGCGAACTCACCACGCTCGGCATCAAAATCGCTGCCTCCACCGTCTGGGAGATCCTCAAGGCCGAGGGCATCGACCCCGCTCCGGACAGGTCCTCGACCACCTGGGCCGACTTCCTGCGTTCCCAGGCCGACGCCCTGCTCGCCTGCGACTTCATCGAGACCGTCACCCTCACCGGCCAGCGCCAGTACATCCTCGCAGTCATCGCACACGGCACCCGGCGTGTACGCATCCTCGGCACGACCGCCCATCCCACCGCCGCCTGGGTCACCCAGGCAGCCAGGAACCTCGCAATGGATCTGGAGGACGCCGGCGCGAAGGTCAAATACCTGATCCGGGACCACGACGCGAAGTTCCCCGCCCTGTTCGACCAGGTCCTCGCCGACGCCGGCATCACCACCGTCCTCAGCGGCGTGCGCGTTCCCCGGATGAACTCCATCATGGAACGCTGGGTGCAGACCTGCCGCCACGAACTCCTGGACCGCACCCTCATCTGGAACGAGCACCACCTGCGCCACGCCCTACACGAGTTCGAAACCCACCACAACACCCACCGGGCCCATCAAGCCCTCGCCCAAGCAAGCCCGCTCCGCACAGCACCCGAACCGATCACCGATCCCGATCGCATCGCCCGACTCGACATACGCCGACACGACCGACTCGGCGGCGTGATCCACGAGTACCAACATGCCGCCTGAACTGCACGGATGGGGTTGTCGGCAGGCGCACCGTCGGACGAACGCGCATGCCGCCCGGGCACCGCTCATGGCCATCGCCCGGCCGACGATCCCCATCTCACTGTCCGTAGCAGCGATCTGGGCACGCCCAGACGGCTTCGTCAGCCTGACGACGACCGCCCAGAAGCGAACGGAATCGTTTCAGCCACGTCCTGCCGAATTCTTGCGCCGCGCCCCGGAAATCCGCCCGTGATGGCACCCGAATTCGCACATCCGTCTGCATTTTGCGTGCAGAGCGTGAGTCTCCGCGTGCCTCGTGTGACCGCCGTGGTCCCCAGATGGTCCCCAACCCCCCTGACCGGACCCCCGGCGCGCACTGTCCAAATCTGACGCCCAGTCACGCAAAAGCCCTCCGACCAGGACTTTCGTCCAGTCGAAGGGCTTTCGTACTCTGTCGGGACGACAGGATTTGAACCTGCGACCCCCTGACCCCCAGTCAGGTGCGCTACCAAGCTGCGCCACGTCCCGAGGCTGCGGTGCCTTGCGGCTTTGCGGCCTGTCCCCGGTCTCCCGGGCACAGGAAGAACAATACAGCACATGGGGCGGTGCTCGCGCACAGGTCGAGGGGGTGGGGGTGGGGACAGAGGGGCTGGTCAGGGGGTGGGGTGGCGGGAGTCGTAGCGGGCGAAGCCGGGGTAGCGGACGAGCAGGAGCAGCATGGCGGCGACGCAGGCGACGCCGCCGCTGACGGCCGAGAAGGTCGGGGTGGTGAGCTGGGCCACGGTGCCGGACTCGAAGTCGCCCAGGCGGGGGCCACCGGCGACGACCACGGTGAAGACGCCCTGGAGGCGGCCGCGCATGTCGTCCGGGGCGGCGGCCTGCATGATCGTGTTGCGGAAGATCATGCTGACGGTGTCGGCCGCGCCGGCGGCGGCCAGCAGCAGCAGGCCGAGCCAGAGGTGGCGGGAGAGCCCGAAGCCGGCGATGGACAGGCCCCAGACCATGACCGCGAGGATGACGGCGACGCCGTGCCGGTGCACGCGGCCGACCCAGCCGGAGAACAGGGCACCGAGCAGCGCGCCGACCGCCGGGGCGGCGGCGAGCAGGCCGACGGTGCCGGTGTTGCTGTGGTAGAGCACCACGGCGAGGGCCGGGAACAGCGCCCTGGGCATGCCGAAGACCATGGCCGCGAGGTCGGCCAGGAAGCTCATCCGCAGGTTGGGGCGGTCGCGCAGGAAGCGCAGGCCGTCCAGGACGGATGCGCGCGGCCGCCGGGCAGGCGCGGTGGGGTCGGACGGGTCGGCCGGCTCGGGGCGCATCGACGGCAGCCGCCACATCGCGTACAGCGAGGCGCTGAAGGCGATCGCGTCGACCAGGTAGGCGGCCTGGTAGCTCCAGATCTCGATGAGCAGGCCACCGAGCATAGGGCCGACGGTCAGGCCGAGGTTCATGCTGATCGTGGACAGGGCGTTGGCGGCGGGCAGCTGCTCGGCCGGGACCAGGCGCGGGACCATGGACGCCCGGGCCGGGGCGTTGAGCGCGAAGCAGACCGCCTGCAGGGCGACCACCGCGTACAGGACGCCGACCTGCCGGACGCCGAGGAACGCCTGCGTCGCCAGCCCGGCGGACAGGATGGCGAGGCCGGTCGCGCCGAAGAGGCCGAGCCGCCGCCGGTCCATGGTGTCGGCGATCGCGCCGCCGTACAGGCCGAAGATCACCAGGGGCACCAGCGAGCAGAGCCCGACCAGGCCGGTGGCGAAGGTGGAGCGGGTGAGCGCGTAGACCTGGATGGAGATCGCCAGGGCCGTCATCTGCTGGCCGATGGATGAGACGCTCTGGCCGAACCAGAGCCGACGGAAGTGGGCGCTGCTGCGGAGCGGGGTGACGTCGGCCAGCGCCGTGGCCGCCAGCCTGCGGAGTCCTCGGGGCGGGGACGGCAGCGTGGGCGTCAGCGAGACAAGGGATGAGTCGTACTGTTGGGATGATTCGGATCTTTGGGCGCGAGCAGTCTGCTGCGGGAGCCGGATATCCGGGATATCCGGGCCATCGACCTCGGCCTTCGCTTGGCGCTCGGATCCGGATATATCGGGACGACGGGGAGGCGGGGGCGGCGAAAGCTGGTCACTGGGCACGCAATATCCTCCCTCGCCGCCCCGCCGACGCCTCCTCCGGGGTCGTCTACTCAGGGGTCGGCCGGGGGCCGGGGCAGCCCCGAGGCCGGGGCCGCACCGGGCGCGGGGGATCAGTCCGGGATGCGGCGGAACAGGCCCTCCTGCATCACCGACACCACCAGCCGGCCGCTGCGGTCGAACAGCTGGCCGCGCGCCAGCCCCCGTCCGCCGACCGCCACCGGGGACTCCTGCTGGTAGAGCAGCCAGTCATCGGCGCGGAACGGGCGGTGGAACCACATGGCGTGGTCCAGCGAGGCCATGTCGAAGTGCCGCTTGCCCCACAGCGGCTCCACCGGCACCCGGACCGCGTCCAGCAGCGTCATATCGCTGGCGTAGGTCACCGCGCACGCATGGATCAGCGGGTCGTCGCCGAGCTCGCCGTTGGTGCGCAGCCAGACGGCGACGCTCGGTTCGACCCCGGCCAGCTCCTCCTGCGTCCAGCGGAGCCGCTCGACGTAGCGGAGGTCGAACGGCTGACGCCTGCTGATGAACGGCGGGATCTCCCCCAGCACCGAGCCGACCTCGTCCAGCGCGCTGGGCAGGTCCTCGGGGCCGGGCACCGGGGGCGCCGGGATCTGGTGCTCGAAGGGCGAAGGTTCCGGGAGGTGGAAATCGGCCGTCAGCGCGAAGATCGTCCGTCCCTGCTGGACGCCGAGCACTCTTCGGGTGGTGAAGGACCGGCCGTCCCGGATCCGGTCCACCTGGTAGACGATCGGCACGCCGGGGACGCCCGGGCGCAGGAAGTAGGCGTGCAGCGAGTGGACCGGCCGCCCGTCGTCGACGGTGCGGCCCGCCGCGATCAGGGCCTGTCCCGCCACCTGGCCGCCGAAGACCCGTTGCAGCGACTCCTCCGGGCTGCGGCCACGGAAGATATTGGTCTCGATTCGCTCCAGATCCAGCAGGTCGACCAGGTGGTCCACGGGATTGCCCATGCGATTCTCGCCCTTTCCATCTGCGTGTTCTCCCCCGTCGAACTCTGCGAACTCCTCAGCGAACTCCGCATCCCTGTGCGAACCCCGCTGCCGCCATTCTCCTCTTCCCCCGCCGGTTCCCGCCTGACAGGGCGTGACGGGCGCACCCGGCCAGGTCCGTACACAGGTGTGAGCCGCTCGTACGGGTGATGACCGTCCGACAGGTTTCTACTCAGGTCGGGCCTGGTCAACCGGTTGAGAACGACGTATGAACAGACTGCGCCGCTCCCGAATCGCGCGGCAGATCGTGTCAAAATGCGCCAGTGCCCTCTGTTTCTCCCGCCGACTCGGCCGACACGGCCGACACGGCCGCTACCGAACCGGTGGAACCCGCCACGGCTGCCGCGCCGCCCGCCGCTGAAAGCGACGACGACCGGCCGCCTGCGGGCAACCACGCGAAACAGCCCCTCCGCCGCGCGACGGACGCCGCGAACACGCTGAACACCGCGCCTGCGGTGAACACCGCGAACGCTGTGGACGTCGCGGCCATGGTGAACGCCGCGGCGGCCCTGAAGGCCGGGACCGCCGCCGCTGCCGCCCCGGCGAAGGCCGACGCCGACGCCGACGCCAGAGCCGAGGCCGGGGCCGACACCCGTGCCGAGGCCCGGGCCGAAACCGGGGCCGAAACCGCCGCCGACGCTGCGGAGGGCTCCGTCCGTGCTGCCCCGGCGCGGACCGCGGAGCCCGCCGCGCCCGGGAGCGCCCGCTGGGGCGGCCGGCTCCGGAGCTCGCTGACCACCGCCCGGCTGCGCAGCGTCGTGCGGCTGGTCGGCGCCGGTGAGACCACACCGGGCAGCCTGCGGCGTCCGCCCGCGCAGATGAACCGGATGCTCACCGTACTGGCCTGCTCCAGCATGCTCATCGGCGCGCAGGACATGTGGAACCGCACGGTCATCAACGAGCACAACCACGCCATCGTGGTCATGCTGTACTTCGGCTCGATCGTGGTGCTCGGCGTCCTGGCCCTGTCGGTGCGCACCCGGCGGGCGATGACGATAGTGGACGGGTCGGTCCTGCTGGTCGCCGCGCTGGAGTGCGTCAACCGCTTCTACACAGTCACCGCCGCCAAGCCGCCCAGCACGCTGAACTCGACCCACGTCTACTACGGCACGGACGAGGGCTCGCTGATCCACATGGCGGCCAGGACGCTGCTGCACGGCGGCCGCATCTACGGCACGCAGTGGCCGCAGATCTTCGAGATGTTCCATGTCGGCACCACGCCGCTGATGAACGGCGGCGCCGCCACCGGCCTGGACTATCCGCCGCTCGGCCCGATCTTCACGGCCCTGCCGATGGGCCTGCACCTGAGCCACCCCCGGCCGGGATCGCCGCGACGGCCATGCTGCTGCTGGCGTCGCTGGTGATGTTCCTGCTGCTGCCGGTCGCCTGGCGGCCGGTCGCGGTGATCGTCTGCTACGGCTTCGGCTGGCTGCCGAACTACGCGGAGATGGGCTACCCGGGCTGCATGGAGCTGCCGTTCCTGCTGGTCGTGGTCGCCTACTGGCAGCGCACCGGACGCGGCGGGCGGCTCGGGCGCTGGGGCACCGTCCAGGCGGTGTGCCTGGGGATCGCCTGCTGCCTGCACCAGCTGACCTGGTTCCTGGCCCCGTTCCTGGTGGTCGGGCTGTACCTGATCCGGCGCGGCGAGATGCCCGCCCGGGACGCGGCCCGGGTGGTGGGCCGCTACGTCGGCATCACCGCCGGGGTCGCCCTGGTGATCAATCTGCCCTTCATCCTGCAGGGGCCCAAGCCCTGGCTGCGGGGGGTGCTGGCGCCGATACTGCAGAAGGCGATCCCCAGCGGGCAGGGGCTGGTGGGCATCTCGTACTACTTCCGTTCCGGCAGCGGCAACCTCAGCCTGTACAGCGATGCGGGGCTGCTGCTCGGCGCGGCGATGCTGATCATGCTGGTGGTCTTCCCCCGGCGGCTGGGGCTGGCCGTCACGGTGATGCCCTGGCTGGTGTTCTACCTGTCCACGCGTTCGCAGGAGGACTACTTCGACCTGACCGTCCCGCTGTGGGTGATGGCCGCCGCGACCGTCAGCTCGGTCGAGTTCGACCGGGCCTGGCATCCGCGTCCCCGGCTGCTGCGCACCCGGACGGCGCGCACGCTGCTGGTGCCGCTGCTGCTCGCCCCGGCCATGCTGTCGCTGTTCGGCGCGGTCCTGACGCATCCGCCGCTGCGGATGCGGATCACCCAGATGGCCGGGAGCGCCGGCGAGGGCGTGCTCGCGCTCAGCAGCGACCTGCAGAAGCTGACGGTGGAGGTGACCAACACCTCCGGCGACCCGCTGAGCCCGCACTTCGCCACCAGCACCGGGGCGACCACCTCGGCGTACTGGCAGGTGCTGGCCGGGCCCGCGGTGATCGCGCCCGGGCAGAGCGCGACGTACGAGCTGGCCGCGCCGCTGAGCGGGGTCGGCGCGCCGGGCATCACCGACCGCATCCTGCTGCGCGCGGTGACGCCGGACCCGATGACGCTGTCCACGCAGCTCATCGGCATCGGCCCGGATCCGGAGACGGTGACGGCGCTCCAGCGGCAGGCGGCGAAGGAGCGGCAGGCGGCGGCGCAGGCGAAAGCCCGGGCCGTGGCCCGGGCGAAGTCCGGCGAGCGGCATCGCTCGTCGCGGAACGACCGGTCGGTCGAGGCCGGCGCGCGGTGATCCGGCCGGGGCGGCGCAGATCGGGATCGGGATCGGGATCGGCGCTCACGGGCGAGAGCGGTGCTCTGCCGCGAGAGTGCCGATCCGGTCTGCGACGCGAGCGCCATTCCGGGGCGAGAGCAGTGCTCACGGTCTGAACGGCAGCGCGGGCACCTCGAAGCAGTCGGTGTCCATGTCCGGCACCTGGGTGACCCAGGCGCCCCGGACACCCTGGACCGTCGCCGAGTCCTCCCAGCGGGCCACGTCCAGGCAGGCCCGCTGGAGGCCGGTCGGCGCGGGCCCGGCCGTGAAGCCGGTGGGAATCAGCAGCCCGTCGGCGTCGTACGGCTGCGGCCGCTCCATGAAGCTGTTGACGCAGGCGCGGTCCACCTCGCCGCCGCAGGACAGGGCCGCGTCTGCGAACCACTGCGCCGCCGCCCAGCCCTCCAGCTCCCACTGCGACATCAGTCCGGCCCGCGCCGGGTAGTAGAGCTGCATGGCCGCCCGGAACGCCGCCACCGCCGGGTAGCGGACGTCCTCGTAGTTGCGGCTGCCCGCGGTGGCCCACAGCACGTCCCGGCAGCCCGGGACGGCGGCGTAGTCCTGCGCCGTCTGCTGCGACCAGTTCTGGACGTTGGTCACCTTGGCGGCCACCGTGACCCCGTCCGCCGCCATGGCCTGGCACAGGCTGATGTTGCCCCGGGTGTCCATGGCGTCCATCAGCAGCTGCGTCCCCTGCGCCTTCATCCCGGCGGCGACGGCGGCGAAGTCGGGCAGGGCGAAGTCCACGGTCTCGCTCTGCACCTGGTAGCCGTCGGCGCGCAGCCCCTGGGTCAGCTCCGCCGCGTAGCGGGCCGAGTCCGCCTGGTCGTAGGCGACGACGGTGGCGCGGCGCAGGCCGAGCTTCTGCCGGAAGTACTGGTACACCTCGGTGGTCTGGTACTCGGTGCCGTTCCAGCCGGGTGACGCCCCGGTCCTGGGCTCCGAGCTGCCGTCGATCTGGTACAGGTACGGGTACTGGTCGTAGGCGGTGCTGATGGGTTCGCCGCCGATGTCGGGCACGTGCTGGGCGCTGACGTAGGCGGCTCCGGCGTAGTCGAGTTCGCTGCCGGCGACCAGGGCGACCACGTGGTCCTGGTCGATCAGCCGATGGACGCAGGTCTGGTTGCCTCCGCCGTCGCCGCTGTCGTCACAGGTCACGACGTGGATCTGGTGGCCGTCGAGGCCGCCCGAGGCGTTCAGGGCGCGGAAGTGGGCCAGCGCGCCGTACAGCGGTCCGCTGAAGGCGTCGACGCCGAGCGGGCTGGACACCGAGGTGACGATGCCGACGGTCACCGGCGGCCCGGCTGCGGACGCGGGCGCGCCCGCTGCTCCCCCGGCCGGGCCGCCGAAGTCGCGCGCGGGCAAGCGGCTGCCGCACCCGGCCAGCGGCAGCGCAGCGAGCAGCAGCACCGCCAGCACGGCCACCGCCCGCCGGGACGACCGGGCGCAGAGCAACCGACTGCGCCCGCGCCGCGCCCGGACCGGCCGGTTCAGGAGCATCCGGGGACGGCAGCGCCGCCGTTGTTCAGCTTGACCAGGCCGCACAGGGTGGCATCGGCCACCTGCCAGACCCCGCCGGCCAGCACCGACTTGCCCGCCGAGCCGGGCAGTACGGCCGCGCCGCTCTCGCACAGGTTGAACGTGACGTCGGCGGCCGCGGCTCCGGTGAAGTCGACGGCGGTGACGGTCACCGTGGCGGCGCTCGCCAGCTTGTTGCTGGCGAAGCCCTGCAGGACGGGCGCGAAGGCCGGACCGTTCTGCAGCAGCGCCAGCTTGGAGGCGGCGGGCGTGGCCGGGTCGAAGAACTTCTGGAAGGAGGTGGCGACGGCCGTGGCCGCCGAGGCGGTGTCGGCCGGGCCGCTGCCGCTGACGGTCGGGGCGATCACCGTGGTACAGGCGGCCGGAGCGGCGCCCGCCGTGGTCGGAGCCGCCGCAGCGGTCGTGGGCGCGGCGGGCGCGGTGCTGCTCGCGGCGGAGGCCGTGGACGTGGTCGATCCGCTGCTGCTGCACGCCGCCGCGAACAGCAGGACGGCCGCCGCACCCAGGCCGACCGCGCCGCGCCGCCGCACCACGGCCGCGAGCGGCGTCGCCGGATGCGCCGCCGCAGACCGCTGCGCCGAGCGCCGTGCACCCGCTGTCCTGGAATCTCTGGCCATGGAAGCCTCCCGCCGTCTCCACACTCAATCTGACTAACCGTCAGTTATGAATACGCTAGCGGCTCCTGCCGGAAGCAGAGCCGACTGTGCAGTCAATCGATGGCGGAATGTGACCCTCCGCTCAGCGTCGAGACCACCACGAGGATTCGCTGCAGCGGCATGGAGCCGGAGCGGCCCCTGTGCTTTCCTGAGGGGGGACCACCGGCGACGGGGGAGACGATGGCGAACACACGCGACGCCGCTCCACGCTCCCCGCGAGCACCGCGCGCTCTCGCCGCACGCACCCTCGCCGCCCTGCGCGACGTACGAGCCCTGCGCGCACGGCGGGTTGCCCGGGTGCGCACGGGCTGGATCGCGGTGGCACTCGGAGCCGGGCTGTGCTTCCTCGGCTGGTACGGCGTCTCCGGCGAGCGATACACCGCCCGGCAGCTCCCCTACCTGGCGTCCGCGACCGCGCCCGGCGTAGCGCTGCTGCTGGGCGGAACCATCCTGCTCGGCAACGGCGACGGGGACGCCCGATCACTCCAACAGGAAAGAATCCTGCGGCAGTTGGAGCTGCTGTACCGGCTGCTGACGGAGGCGGCGGCAGCGGACGCCCCGAGGGAGCCGACGGCGGAGCGGCCGCAGGCGGGCAGCGCGGCGACGGAGACAGCGAAGACGACGACGGCGGCGGCGGGCGCGGTGCTGTTCGCCGTACCCGGCGGCGGCACCTACCACCTGGCCGAGTGCCTGCTGCTCCAGGGCCGGGACGACCCGCAGCCCGCCGCTCCCGGCACGATCGTCCAACGCGCTCTGCGGCCGTGCCCGTTGTGCGAGCCGCCGTCCGCGCCGGAGGGGTGAGCGGTGACCGCCCCGCTCGCGTTGGAGCTGGCCGTCGCCGGGGTGGCCGTGGGCGGTGCCGCAGCCCTGTCCGGTATGGGCCTGGTCGCCTGCTACCGCACCACCGGAGTGCTCAACGTCGCCCAGGGCGCGATCGCCATGATCGTCGCCTATGCCCTGCGGCAGACTGTGGTGGTGTGGCACTGGCCGCGCGCCCTGGCCGCCCCCTGCTGCCTACTGCTGCTCGCACCCGGGCTCGGTGTGCTGCTGGACGTCCTGGTGTTCCGGCCGTTGCAGCGCCGCCGGGCCGGGGCCGGGGAGACCCTCGTCGCCGGGCTGGGCGTGTTCGTCCTGCTCATCGGCGTGGCCTACCTGGTCTGGGGCCCCACGCCGCGCGCGGACGCCCCCGCACTGCTGCCGCGACTGCGGATCGCCGACATGGGCGGGCTGGATCTGCAGCTCGACACCGTGGTGGAACTCGGGACCGTCCTGGTCCTGGCCCTGCTGGTGGGCGCCGTCACCCGCCGGACCCGCTTCGGGACAAGTCTGCGCGCCGTCGTGGACGACCGCCGCCTGGCCGAACTCGGCGGCCTGGACGCGGACATGGTCTCCTCGGTGGGCTGGGCCTTCGGCTCCTTCACCGCCGGGCTCAGCGGCGTACTGCTTGCGCCGAATCTGCAACTCGACCCGTACGGGCTGCCGTTGCTGGTCATGGAGACCATGGCCGTCGCCGTCCTCGCCGGGCTGCGCAGCCTTCCGGCGGCCATAGCCTCCGCACTGGCTCTCGGCGTGGCGCAGAGCGAGCTGACGCAAATTCATCTCACCGGTCTGGCGCAGCCCTTGGTGGAGTCGACCGGCGCCAACCTGTTCGTCCTGGCGCTGCTGTCGGCCGCGCTGCTGCCGCGCCTGCTGCCCTCGATCACGCGCGAGGAATACGAATCGGCACTGACCATACGTCAGTCATGGCCGATGAAAGCGGGATCGGGGCCGAGGGTCGCCCTCGTGACAGGCCTGGGCCTGCTGCTGCCGCTGGCGCTGCGCGCGGACGATCTGCGCGTCGCCCTCCACATGCCCGCGCTGGCGCTGATCCTGCTCTCCGTCGTGGTGGTCACCGGATATGCGGGTCAGATCTCGCTCGGCCAGGCCGGGTACGCCGGGTTGGGCGCACTGGTCACCGGAGTGCTGGCCGGCGGGGGCGTTCCGGGGCTGCCGCGCCTGCCCGGTCTGGTGGGGCTGGCTGCGGGCGTACTGCTCGCCGCGCTGCTGGCGCTACTGGTCGGGCGGCCGACGATCCACCGCAGAGGGCTCGCCCTGGCCCTGGCCACCTTCGCCGTGGGCACCGCACTGAGCCGACTCCTCTTCCAGCAGCCTTTTGCCGCAACCCGGTTGGCGCTGGACCGGACCGGGCTGATGGCCCACGACCGCGTCTTCTACCTGCTGGAACTGCTGCTGCTGGGCGCGGCCCTGCTGTTGGTGCGATCGCTGCACCGGGGCCGCACCGGGAGGGCGCTGGGGGCGGTGCGCGACCACGAACCGGCGGCAGCAGCCGCCGGGGTGGACGTCGCACGGGTCAAACTGCTGGCGTTCACCGTGGGCGCGGCCCTGGCGGCGCTCGGTGGCGGGCTGCTCGGGTTGGGGGTGCAGGCGTTCGACCCGGACAGCTTCGATCCGGTGTACGGGCTGATCTGGTTCGCCGCCGTGGTCGTCGCGGGCGCGGACAGCGCCCTCGGCGCGGTGCTGGCGGCGGCGGTCCTGACCGCCCTGGACGCCGCGAGCCTGCCCGGCGCCTCCACGGCGGCGATCGGCATCCTGGCACTCCTCCGGGGCTGGATTCCCGGGGTATATATGACAGACCATCAGTCCGCCGACGAGCGCCAGCAGCTGCGGCTCAGCCCGCTGGGACGCAGCCTGGCCGCCCGTATCGGTGGCGCTCCCCCGACCGCGAGCGGGCCGCTGCCACCGGGCGGCGGCACGTGAACCGCGGGCGCGCGTGAACGGCGGGGGCGGGCGGCTGACCGCGCGCGGGCTGGTGCGGCGCTTCGGCGGGGTCACCGCCGTGGACCAGGTCAGCCTCAGGGTCGTGCCCGGCCGGATCACCGCGCTGACCGGCCCCAACGGCGCGGGCAAGAGCACCCTCTTCGACTGCCTCAGCGGCGCGCAGCGCCCCGACGCGGGCCGGATCCTGCTCTCCGGGCGCGACATCACCCGACTCCCGGAGCACCGCCGGGCCCGGCTCGGGCTGGCCCGGACCTTCCAGCAGATCGCGGTGTTCCCCCGGCTCAGCGTCGCCGAGAACCTCCGCGTCGGCGCGGAGCAGGCGGGCCGCCGCCGCCCGGCCGAGGCGGGGAGCGCCGTGGAGCGCACGCTGGCCCTGCTCGGCCTGGCCGGGGTGCGCGACCGCCCGGCCTGGGCGCTGCCCAGCGGCACCCTGCGGCTGGTCGAACTGGGCCGCGCGCTCGCCGCCGACCCGGGCGTCCTGCTGCTGGACGAGCCCGCCGCCGGTCTGGACCGAGCCGAGACCCGGCGCTTCATGCTGCTGCTGCGGGCGTTGGCGGACGACGGTCTGGCCGTCCTGCTCGTGGAGCACGACCACGCGCTGGTCGACCGGTTGGCCGATGCGGTGCTGGTGATGGAGGACGGGCGGGCCCGGCGGCTCCCCGGCGCCGACGGGAGGCCGGACGGTGGCGCTTGAGATCAGCCTGGACCATGCCCGGGTCCACTACGGCCCGTTGGAGGCCCTGCACGGGGTGGATCTGCGGATTCCCTCCGGACGGCTGACGCTGCTGCTCGGCCGCAACGGCTCCGGCCGCAGCACCGTGCTGCACGCGCTCAGCGGTACCGTGCCGCTCTCCGCCGGGCGGGTGCTCTGGCACGGCGGCGCGTCCGGCGGAGCCGGGGAGGGCGCCGAGGGCACGGCATCAGGCGCGGGGCCGCGCGACATCACCCGGTGGGAGGCCTACCGCCGGGCGCGGTTGGGCATCTGCCTGGTCCCGTCCGGGCGCGCGGTGTTCCCCTCGCTGACCGTGGGCGAGCAGCTGGGCCTGGCCGGCCGCTCGCGGAAGGACGCGGCGCTGGCCCTCTTCCCGGAACTGGCACGGCTGTTGGGGCGTACGGCCGGACGGCTGTCCGGCGGCGAGCAGCAGATGCTGGCGTTGGCCCGGGCCTTGGCCGGTCCGGCCCGTCTGCTGCTGCTGGACGAGCCGGGGCGCGGCCTGGCCGAGCCGGTGGTGGCCCGGCTGCACGCAGCGCTGGCGGCGGCCGTGGCCGACGGGCGGACGGTGGTCCTGGCCGGTCAGGCGCTGCCGCCGGGGCCGGTGCTGCCGGATCTGGTCTGGGTGCTGCGCCAGGGCGCGGTGGTGTTCGCAGGCGAACCGGAGCGCGGCGCGCCCGCCGCCGCCGGGGACGGCCGCAGCGCGGCCCCTTGAGCAAGGGGGCCGCGCCAAAGCCGTGCTGACGGTGCATCAGCCGATGCTGAGGACCTGCCCGGGGAGGATCAGGTCGGCGTCGGAGCCGATGACGCTCGCGTTCTCGGCGTACAGCTTCTGCCAGTCGACGCCGTGGGCGGACGCGATCTCGCTCAGGGTGTCGCCGGACTTCACCGTGTAGGTGTCGCCGGAGGCGCTGTGGGTGGTCGCGGGGGCACTGCTGTGCACCGGCGCGCTGGACTGCACCGGGGCGCTGCTCTGCGTGCGGCTGTGGCTGCTCCGGTCGGCCGTGGACGAAACGGCGCGGGAGGAGTGGGAGTTGGAGTAACCGGAGGAGCTGGACGTGGTGCTCACGTCGGCGGCGGCGCCGCCCGAGGTGAGGCCGGCCCGGGGGCCGCAGACCGGCCAGGCGCCGGGGCCCTGCGAGGCGAGCACCTTCTCGGCGATCGCAATCTGCTGGCCCTGGGTGGCCAGGTTGGCGGTGGGGGCGTACTGGGTGCCGCCGTAGGCGGCCCAGGTGGACGCGGAGAACTGCAGGCCACCGTAGTAGCCGTTGCCGCTGTCGATCGACCAGTTGCCGGTGCTCTCGCACTGGGCGACGGCGTCCCAGGTGGAGACCGAGGCGGCGGACGCGGTGGTGGCGGTGACCAGACCTGCGACGGGGGCGGCGACGACCACACCGGTGACCAGAGCCGCACGGATGCGGCGGTTGCGCTTGCTGCCACCGTCGTTGGCGGTGGTGGTGGTGCGGGCGGCGTCGTTCTCGCGGCGGAAGATCATTTAATCCCTCTCTACAGCCCCGGACGGCAGGGTGAAGGGCGCGCTCGGCGCGCTTCGCCTCACTGCTGCGTTGCGCGGGACGGCTCGGTTCACGCTGACGCGCTCCGGTCCGTCCCGGCGCCCCCCACTCGCCACCGGCCCCTGGCAGGCGGCGGGCACGTTCTCGTGGACAAGCCGAGACCGTGCGGAGGAGGGCGAACCCGGGTGGTGCTCGTTGCACCGATGTCTGAACGTAGGCAACGGATCGCGCGCTGACAAACAGTTCAGCGACATCGCAGGTCAGATGGAGGTTACCGCGGGTATCGATCGAGGAATTCCGGGAATATAAGCGACATTTGACGTCTTTGCACCACCACCGCCGACGCCCTGCGTGACCTGCGCCACACAAAAGTACGGGTGAGCCATCCCACACCGTCGACCATCAGTGACGATGTGCCAGCCGAAAGTAGCCGTCGATCTTGGACTCCGGTGACTCGATCGTCGTCAACCGTGACCCGGAGCACACCTGGTCCGTTTGTCATCACGGCTGAGGCAGTCCCGCCCTCGGCCCCCGCTCGCGCAACCCAAGGAGTCTTCGTGCCGCGCTTGATCGATGTCAGCGACGAGGTCCGTGCCGAGATCGGTGACGACGAGGCCGACCGCCTGCTCACCGGGGCGACAGCCCCCGACCGGTACGACTGCACATCCTGCCGGGCTCCCGGTGACGCGACCCTCGACCCGACCGCGACCGTCCTGTTCGTCGGCGAGGAGACGGCGGTGCTCGCCTTCGCGCACTCCCGCTGCATCCCCTCCCAGGTGGTGCCGGTCGCGGAGGAGCAACTCCTGGGCGCGGTACGCAGTATCAACCAGGCGCCCGGGGAGCCCATGGACGCGTACCAGGCGCCCGGGCAGTACGCCGCCCCGGCCCCCGCGCCCGGGCCGGTCCCGGCGCAGCCCGCCGCCGTGGAGACCACTGCGGCTGTCCTCGGCGTCACCTGCGGGCTGGTGCTGTGCAAGTACGGCCCGCACGCGGGCAGTCCGCGCGCCGCGCTGGTGGTGGAGCCGACCGGGCCGGTGGGACGCCCGGGCAGCGCCACCGGGCGGGACCATTTCGCCGATCTGCTGCTCGAGCACGGCTTCGCCCAGGTCGCAGACGTCAACCAGCCGCCCGCCGAACTGCGCGGCTGGTCCGTGCTGATGGCGATGGGCCAGCTGCACGCGGTGCTGCAGCCCTCGCAGGGCGGCAGCACGATCGCCTGGTGGCAGGCGCACCAGCCGCTCCAGGTCACCGACGCCTGGCGGTCGGCCGCCAGCAACCAGGGCGAGGTGATCATGTTCGCCGCACCGGCCGGCAGCATCGGCCGCCAGCCCCGGGAGGACCTGCTGCGCCAGGCCCTGGACAGTGCGGCCCGGCGCGGGCTGCTGCTCGGCGCGGTGCTGCCGCTCGCGGGCACCTGACCCGGCACCACCGGCACCGCCGGTACCGGCATGGAGCGGGGGGCGGGCGTGAGGGTGCACGGCGTGAGGGTGCACGGCGTATGAGTGCCGGGTGTGAACGCCGGACCGCAGCGCCCCCGGCCGCATCCCGGCGGGCGGCCGGTCGTTGGCCATGGTGTGCAGACCTACGACACCTTCCTCCCCCGCGCCGCACCGCCGACTACCCGCCCCCGTACCCGTCGGCGGCAGCGCCCGGGCCGGACGCCCCGGGCCCGGCGCAGCACATCCCGGCCATGCGCCCGGCGTACGAGGGCGAGCCCTCGGCCACGCCGATCTTCGACGCGCTCTACTCGGAGTTCCGGCGGCGCTTCCGGGCGCTGCCGGGCGACCGCGAGGGCGAGGAGGGGCTGCACTTCACCGGTTTCGGATACTACGGCAGCGCCACCGGCTACGGCCCCTGGGAGCTGGCACCGGCGTACGCCGCCCCGGGCCACCCCCAGGCACAGCCCCCGGCGCCCGCGTACGGCAGCGGGCACGCGGGCGGCTACAGCGGCGGGCAGGCGGCCGGGTACGGCCTGAGCGGGCGCCACCGCGGCTACCTCTCGCTGCCGCCCGGCCAGGGCTGAGCGCATCACGCAGACAGGCCCCGACGCACGCGCGTCGGGGCCTGCCTGCTGTCTCCGGCGGCTGCGGCCGGGGCTACTTGCGTCCGCGCTTCTCGCGCACCCGGACGCTGATGGCGATCGGGGTGCCGACGAAGCCGAACTCCTCGCGCAGCCGGCGCTCCACGAAGCGGCGGTATCCGGCCTCGATGAAGCCCGAGGCGAACAGCACGAAGCGCGGCGGCTTCGAGCCGGCCTGGGTGCCGAAGAGGATGCGGGGCTGCTTGCCGCCGCGCACCGGGTGCGGGTGGGAGGCCACCAGCTCGCCGAGGAAGGCGTTCAGCCGGGCGGTGGGGATGCGGGTCTCCCAGCCCTCCAGCGCGGTCTCGATCGCCGGGACCAGCTTCTCCATGTGACGGCCCGTCAGCGCGGAGACGTTGACCCGGGGCGCCCACTGGACCTGCACCAGGTCCTGCTCGATCTCCCGCTCCAGGTAGTAGCGGCGCTCCTCGTCGATCTGGTCCCACTTGTTGTAGGCGACGACGACGGCGCGGCCGGACTCCACGGCCATGCTGATGATCCGGGTGTCCTGCTCGGCGATGGTCTCGCTGGCGTCGATCAGGACGACCGCGACCTCCGCCTTCTCCAGCGCGGCGGCGGTGCGCAGCGAGGCGTAGAAGTCGGCGCCCACGGTGTGGTGCACCCGGCGGCGGATGCCGGCCGTGTCGATGAACTTCCAGGTCTTGCCGCCGAGCTGGATCAGCTCGTCGACCGGGTCGCGGGTGGTCCCGGCCATCTCGTTGACGACGACCCGGTCCTCCTTGGCGACCTTGTTCAGCAGGCTGGACTTGCCGACGTTGGGGCGGCCGATCAGCGCGACCCGGCGCGGGCCGCCGATCGGCTCGCCGCCGAAGGTCTGCTCGGGCGCGGGCGGCAGCTTGGCGAGGATGGCGTCCAGCAGGTCGCCGGAGCCTCGGCCGTGCAGCGCGGAGACGCAGTAGGGCTCGCCGAGGCCGAGCGACCACAGCATGGCGGCATCGGCCTCGCCGGCCAGCCCGTCCACCTTGTTGGCGCACAGCACCACCGGCTTGCCGGACTTGCGGATCAGCTTGACCAGGGCCTCGTCGGTGTCGGTCGCGCCGACGGTGGTGTCCACGACGAAGAGCACCGCGTCGGAGTTCTGGATGCCCAGCTCGGCCTGGGCGGCGACCATGGCGTCCAGGCCGAAGACGTCGATCTCCCAGCCGCCGGTGTCGACCAGCTTGAAGCGGCGGCCGTTCCAGGTGGCCTCGTACTCGACGCGGTCGCGGGTGACGCCCGGCTCGTCCATGACGACGGCCTCGCGGCGGCCGATGATCCGGTTCACCAGGGTCGACTTGCCGACATTGGGGCGGCCGACGACGGCCAGCACCGGCATCGGGCCGAGGTCGTCCAGGTTGCCGATCTCGTCGGCGTCGAAGCCCTCCTCGGCCGCCAGCTCCAGGAACTCGGCGTAGTCCGCCGCGTCCAGCCCGTCGTTGCCGACGTTGCTGTCGTCGATCTCGTTGCTCATGTACCCGTGCCAACTCTCGTTCGTCGTCGCCCAGGGGGGCGCTCAAAGCTCAATGGGGGTGCGGCCGCTCAGGGGGGCGCGGCCGCGCGGCCGGTCAGCGGGCCGGGACGGCGGCACGCTCGCGCACCAGGTCGATGATCCGGCCGATGACCTCGTCCGGGGACATCTCGGTGGTGTCGACCTCGACCGCGTCGGCGGCCTTGGCCAGCGGCGAGGCCGCGCGGCCGGAGTCGGCGGCGTCCCGCCGCTCGATGTCCGCGTGGATCTCGGCGATGCCGGCGGGGTCGGCCACGCCCAGCTGCGCGGCCCGCCGGACGGCCCGGATGCTCGCCGAGGCGGTCAGGAAGACCTTGAGGTCGGCGTCGGGGAAGACCACCGTGCCCAGGTCGCGGCCCTCGGCGACGATCCCGACCGGCGCGGAGGCGGCCGAGCCGCGCTGCAGCTCCACCATCCGGACCCGTACCTCGGGCACCGCCGACACGGCGCTGACCGCCGCCGTCACCTCGGAGCCCCGGATCGGCCCGGAGACGTCCCGGCCGTCCACGGTGATGGTGGGCCCGGCGGCGTCGGTGCCGGAGCGGATCACGGGCTTGGCCGAGGCCACCGCGACGGCCTCGGGGTCGTCGACGTCGACGCCGTTCTGCAGCAGCCAGTAGGTCATCGCCCGGTACATCGCGCCGGTGTCGAGGAAGCTGAGGCCCAGCCGGGCGGCGATCTCGCGGGAGACGGTGGACTTTCCGGTGCCGGCGGGGCCGTCGAGGACGACGATCACCGGGGCATCCGAGCGGTCGGCTGTTTCCACGGTGGAGGTCCTTCTCTGTGGCGTGGCGGCAGGGGTCACCCACAAGGTTACCGGTCCGTGCGGACCCTCCATCCCCGTTCCTTCAGCGCATCGCTCAGAAAGGCCGCGGACGCGGGCGCGACCATCAGCTGCACCAGGCCGGCCTGCTGCCCGGTGGAGTGCTCGATCAGCACGTCCTCGATGTTGACCCCGGCCCGTCCGGCCTCGGCGAACAGCCGCGCGAGCTCGCCCGGCTGGTCGCCGATGAGCACGGCCACGGTCTCGTAGCGGGTCGGCGGCGCTCCGTGCTTGCCGGGGATCCGGGAGCGGCCCGCGTTGCCGCGGCGCAGCACGTCCTCGACGGTGGTGGCGCCCTCGCGGCGCTTGCCCTCGTCGGCGGCCTCCAGCGAGCGCAGCCCGGCGACGGTGCCGAGCAGGTCGGCGGCCAGCTCCTCCAGGATGTCGGCGACCACTCCGGCGTTGGCGCTGAGGATCTCCACCCACATCCTCGGGTTGGAGCCGGCGATCCTGGTGGTGTCCCGGATGCCCGGCCCGGCCAGCCGGACGGCGCTCTCCTCGGCGTGCTCCAGCCGGGCCGCGACCAGGCTGGCCAGCAGCTGCGGGGTGTGCGAGACCAGGGCGACGGCGCGGTCGTGCGCGGCGGCGTCCATCACCACCGGCACGCCGCCGCAGAGCGCCACCAGCTCCAGCGCGGCGTTCAGGGTGTCGGTGTCGGTGTCCGGCGTCGGGGTCAGCACCCAGGTCCGGCCCTCGAACAGGTCGGCGCGGGCGGCCAGCGGGCCGGTGCGCTCGGCCCCGGCCATCGGGTGGCTGCCGATGTAGTGGACGGTGTCGCAGCCCAGCGCGGCGATGTCCTGGCGCGGCCCGGCCTTGACGCTGGCGACGTCGGTGTAGCAGCGGGCCAGGCCGTTCCGCTGGGCGTCGGCCAGCACGGAGGCGATCAGTGCCGGGGGGACGGCGATGATCGCCAGGTCGACCGGGCCGTCGGGCTCGTCGGTGGTGCCGGCGCCGAGCGAGGCGGCGGTCCGGGCGGCGTCGGGGTCGGCGTCCCGCAGGTGCACCGTTATCCCGCGCGCGGTCAGGGCGAGCGCTGCGGAGGTGCCGATCAGTCCGGTGCCGATCACGGCGGCAGTGCGCATGGCGGGCTGTGTCCTTTGCTGAGGCGTCCGGTGCCGAGGCGTCGGACCCCATGATCCCGCATGTTCCTGCGCCTGGGCGCGCGCTGCGGCGGGGCCGGGGGGACGGCGGCCGATCGGGCCGGGGCGCAGGCCGACCCGATCAGCGCGGCGGCGCGGCACCCCCCGCGCGGTACCGCCCCGCCTCGTCCTGCCGGGCCACCCTAGCCATGACGCCCACCATCCGGAATCCGCATTCCACCAGCTGAGACAGGCCGGCCGGGGCAGGCGCCACACCTTCGCCGCCGTCGTCATCGCCGCCGTCGCCGCCGTCGTCGTCGCCGAGCGGGGGCGCCGACCGTACGGGCTCGGGTACCCGGGTGCGCTGGGTGACCACGATGCAGCCGAGCACCGCCGACGCCGCGCCCAGCACCAGCGGCGTCAGCCGCTCGCCCAGCAGCAGCGCCGACCAGGCCAGGGTGAGCAGCGGCTGGGCGAGCTGCAGCTGGCTGGCCCGGACCACCCCGATCAGGGCCATCCCCCGGTACCAGACCACGAAGCCGCCGAACTGCGAGCCGGCGGCCAGGTAGACCACACCGGTCAGCGCCCGCACCGTGGGGTGCACCGGCTCGGTGGCCAGCGCGGACGCCGTAATCAGCGCGGAGACCGGCATGGCCAGCACCACGCCCCAGCCGATCACCTGCCATCCGGGCATCTCCCGGGCCAGCCGCCCGCCCTCGGCGTATCCGGCGGCGCAGACCGCGAGCGCACCGAAGAGGCAGAGGTCGCCGGGGGCGGGACGGCCGTGGTTCTGCGCCAGGGCGAAGCCGATGACGACGGCGGCGCCGGTCAGGGCGGCGGCCCAGAAGCGGCGCGGCGGCCGGGCCCCGGTCAGCGCGGCCGAGACGGCGGCGGTGGCCAGGGGGAGCGCGCCGGTGACGACGGCGGTGTGGGCGGTGCTGGAGGTCTGCAGGGCGATGGTGGTGAGCAGCGGGAAGCCGATGACGCAGCCCCCGGCCACCACCGCCAGGCCGCGCCAGTGTCGGCGCTCCGGCAGCGGGACGCGCCCGATAGCCAGGCAGCCGAGCGCCGCCAGTCCGGCCAGCAGCCCGCGGATGCCGGTCACCGCCCAGGGGCCGAAGCCGTCCAGGGCCCAGTCGGTCGCCGGGAAGCTGAAGGAGAAGCAGAGCACGCCCAGGGCGGCCAGCAGCACGCCGCTTTCCGCTATCCCGATCCGATCAGTAGCGCTATCCTTGTTTCTCATGAATGAGCGTAGCAGTGTGGCGGAACTCGCGGCATCCCTGCGGAGCGAGTTGCAGCGCTACTCCGTCGGCCAGCGACTGCCGTCCAGCCGGGAGCTGGTGCGGCTGCACCAGGTGAGCCCGGTGACGCTGTCGCGCGCGGTCGCGGTGCTGGCCGCCGAGGGGCTGGTGGTCTCGCGCCCCGGCGCGGGCGTCTACCGGGCCGAGCCGGGCCGCCCGGCCGCCCCGGCCGGGGACGCCTCCTGGCAGGAGGTGGCACTGAGCGCGGACGCGGGCGCACGCGGCGTCGGCGCGGCGCATGTGCTGGCGATGCTGGCCGTGCCGCCGGACGACGTGATCGACCTGAACGGCGGCTACCTGCACCCCTCGCTGCAACCGGAGCAGGCGCTGGCCGCCGCCCTGGCCCGGGCCGGGCGGCGGCCGGGGGCGTGGGGGCGGCCGCCGGTGGAGGGCCTGCCGGATCTGCGCGCCTGGTTCGCCGATGCGGTCGGCGGCGGCCGGGACGCCGGGCATCCGCTGGCCGCCTCCGACGTCCTGGTCACCGCCGGCGGCCAGGGCGCGCTGACCACCGCCCTGCGCTCGCTCGCCGCGCCCGGGGCGCCGGTGCTGGTGGAGTCGCCGACCTACCCGGGGGCGCTGGCGGTCGCCCGGGCGGCCGGGCTGCGGCCGGTCCCGGTCCCGGTCGACGCCGACGGCGTCCGTACGGATCTGCTTGCCGACGCCTTCGAGGCGACCGGCGCCCGGCTGTTCGTCTGCCAGCCGCTGTTCCAGAACCCGACCGGCGCGGTGCTCTCCGCCGCCCGCCGGTCCGAGGTGCTGCGGATCGCCCGCGCGGCCGGGGCCTTCGTGGTCGAGGACGACTTCGCCCGCCACCTGGTCCACGCGGACGCCCCGGCGCTGCCGTCGACGCTGGCCGCGCAGGATCCGGACGGCGTGGTGGTGCACATCCGCTCGCTCAGCAAGGCCGCCTCGCCGAGCCTGCGCGTCGGCGCGCTCACCGCGCGCGGCCCGGCCTGGGAGCGGCTGCGGGCCGCCCAGGTGGTGGACGGCTTCTTCGTGCCGCGCCCGCTCCAGGAGGCGGCCCTGGAGCTGGTGGCGGCGCCCGCCTGGCGGGCGCACCTGCGCCGCACCGCGCTCGCCCTGCAGCAGCGCCGACAGCTCGCCGCCACCGAACTGCTGCGCCTGCATGATTTTCTGACGCTCCGCCATATTCCTCATGGGGGTTACCACCTGTGGCTGCGCCTGCCCGACGGCAGCGATCCGGAGCGGATCGCGGCCGACGCCCGGCGGTTGGGCGCGGCGATCTCCCCCGGCCGGGCCTACTTCCCCGCCGAGCCCCCGGCCCCGCACCTGCGCCTCAGCTACGCCGCCGCCCCGGACCTCTCCCGGATCACCGACGGCATCCGGCTGCTGGGCCGGGCCTGCGCCGATTCCGCAACCCCGCAGACACCCTGACGCACCCTCAGCAAAGCTGCACAGTTTTGTCCCGCATGATCCAAAAACCGCCCTGAGCTGCCTACTTGATGATCCGTCAGCCAAAATTGGTCCAGACCCTTGACGCCCTCCTTGGTACGTACCAATCTCTCATGTGACGGGTACCTGACTATCGGGAGGCAGTACTGTGCCACCATCCAGACGGCTCGGCCTAACGCTCACCGGGGCGGTGATAGCCGTGTTCAGCCTCGCCACCTCCCTGCTCGGGACGAGTGCCGGAGCGGCCACCGCCGCCACCAACACCACCGGGGCCGCCGCCACCAGCGGCGGGCTGAAGGTCGCTTACTACGACCAGTGGTCCATATACCAGAACGGCTTCTACCCGAAGGCGCTGGACACCGAGGGCATCGCGGGCAAGGTCGACTACCTCATCTACGACTTCGAGAACATCGACCCGACCAACCTCACCTGCTTCGAGAACACCAAGGCCACCGACCCCGACCCGGGCGGCGAGACCGACCCCAACGCCGGTGACGGCGCCGAGGACGCGTACGCCGACTACCAGGACGAGTACTCCGCCGCCAACTCGGTGAGCGGCACGGCCGACGTCTACAACCAGCCGATCGCGGGCAACTTCCACCAGCTCCAGGAGCTGAAGGCGAAGTACCCGAACCTGAAGATCCTGCTCTCCATCGGCGGTTGGACCTACTCCAAGTACTTCTCCGACGTCGCGGCCACCGCCGCCTCGCGGCAGAAGTTCGTCTCCTCCTGCATCAACATGTTCATCGACGGCAACCTGCCGTCCGAGGGCGGCTTCGGCGGCAACGGCACCGCCAAGGGCATCTTCGACGGCTTCGACATCGACTGGGAGTACCCGGGCTCGCCCAACGGGCACCTCGGCAACCACTACTCCACCGCCGACACCGCCGACTACACGGCGCTGCTGGCCGAGTTCCGCAGCGAGCTCAACACCCAGGGCGCGGCCGACGGCAAGACCTACGCGCTGTCCGCCGCCCTGCCGTCCGGTCAGGACAACATCGACCTGATCCAGACCAACCAGATCGCCCAGTACCTGACCTTCGGCGACCTGATGAGCTACGACATGTACGGGGCGTGGAACGCCACCGGCCCGACCGACGAGCAGGACCCGCTGTACGCCAACCCCAACTCGCCGGAGGCGCCGGTAGCGCCTGGGAAGGAGACCTTCAGCATCGACAACGCCGTCCGTGCCTGGACAGTCGGTGATCCGGCGTACAGCATCCCCGGCGGCTTCCCCGCGAACAAGCTCAACCTGGGCCTGCCGTTCTACTACCGGGGCTGGACCGGCGTCCCGGCCGGTTCGCAGCACGGCCTCTACCAGACCGCGACCGGCGCGTCGGCGGGCCAGACCTACTCCGGGAACGTGCCCGGCGTGGCCATGTACAAGGAGATCAGCGGGACCGTCGCCAACCCGGCCGACCAGTACTGGGATCCGGTGACCGACTCGGCGTACTTCTACGACGGCACCAACTTCTACGGCGGCGAGGACGCCAAGTCCATCCAGGCCAGGGCCGACTACGCGCACTGCAACGGCCTGGACGGGTTCATGATGTTCTCGCTCTACGACCTCGATCCGGCGACCACGCTGTTCAACGACGCGGTCAGCGACATCAACGGCTCCGCGGCCTCCTGCACGGCGCCGCCCACCGGTTCGCCCACGGCCTCCCCGACTGCGTCGGCCACCCCCACGCCGACGCCGACGCCCACCGCGCCGCCGACCACACCTCCGCCCACGACTCCCCCGCCCACCACGCCGCCGCCCACCACACCCCCGCCGTCCGGCGGCTCGCTGGTCAACGGCGGTTTCGAGACCGGCAGCCTCAGCCCGTGGACCTGCCAGACCGGCAGCGCCGTGGTCAGCACCCCGGTCCACTCCGGCAGCCACGCCCTCCAGGTGACGGCCAGCTCCTCCACCACCGGGGAGTGCGACCAGACCCTCACCCTGCAGCCCAACCACAGCTACACACTCAGCGGCTGGATCCAGGGCAGCTACGCCTACCTCGGCGTCAGCGGCGGTGCCACCGCCAGCACCTGGTCCAGCAACAGCTCCTGGAACCAGCTCAAGGTGGCCTTCACCACCGGCTCCAGCGGCACCGTCACCGTCTACGTCCACGGCTGGTACGGCCAGGGCAACGTCTACGCCGACGACCTCAGCGTGAGCTGAGCGCCGGCCCCGCTCAGCACGGCAGCACGCCCTGAGCACACCCGGGGGCGGGCCGCCGGGCAGCGCGTCCGCGACCCCGGTCCGGCCGCCGCCCGGCGACCCGCCCCCACCTCTGCCCGCCCTCGGGGCTAGGCCAGCACCCGCAGCTCCCGGGTGACCCGGTTCAGCCGCTCGCCGCCGGTGCGGGTGCACACCGCGATGTCCTCGATCCGCGCCCCGTACGCGCCCGGGATGTAGATGCCCGGCTCGATCGAGAAGGCCATGCCCGGCTCCAGCGTCCGCTGCGAACCGGCCACGATGTACGGCTCCTCGTGCGTCTCCAGGCCGATCCCGTGGCCGGTGCGGTGGATGAAGTAGTCGCCGTAGCCCTCGCCCTCGATCAGGTCGCGGCCGATGGCGTCCAACTGCTGGGAGGTGATGCCGGGGATCACCGACTCGGTCTGTGCGGTCTGCGCCGCCAGCAGCACCCCGTAGGCCCGCAGGTACTCCTCCGGGGCCTGGCCCACCACGTAGTTGCGGGTGGAGTCGGAGCAGTAGCCGGACGGCATGGTGCCGCCGATGTCCACCACCACCGGGTCGCCGGGCTGGATCACCCGGTCGGACACCTCGGCGTGCGGGCTGGCGCCGTTCGGACCGGAGGCGACGATGACGAAGTCCACCCTCGCGTGCCCGGCGGCGATGATGGCGTCGGCGATGTCCCGGCCCACCTCGCGCTCGGTCCGGCCCGGCTTCAGCCACTCGCCGACGTTCAGGTGCACCGCGTCGATCGCCGACGCGGCCTCGCTCAGCGCCCGCACCTCGGCGTCCGACTTGCGCATCCGCAGCTCCCCCAGCGCCTGCCCGGCCAGCGCCTGCTCCACCCCGGGCAGCGCCTCGCGGAACGCCAGCACCTTCTCCGCCCACATGTGGTTGTCCAGGCCGATCCGGCCCAGCCCGGACGGCAGCCGGGAGGCGACCAGCGCGTACGGGTCGTCGGTCTCCCGCCAGCCGACGATCTCGATCCCCAGGCCGCCCGCGGGCGACGCCTCGGCGGCGGGCCGCTCCAGCAGCGGCACCACCAGGAACGGCTCCCCCTCGGCGGGCGCCACCAGGCAGGTCAGCCGCTCCAGCGGCTGCGCCTCGTAGCCGGTGAGGTAGCGCAGGTCAGGGCCGGGCGAGACGAGCAGCGCGTCCAGCCCGGCCTCCGCCGCGGCCTTCTGGGCGCGGACCACGCGGTCCGCCGGATACAGGTTCGGGTCATGTGCCATGCCCCCAGTCCACCATCCCGCCGCCCCCGGCGCAGCCCCGCCGGTGCGCGGGGTCAGTGCTGGGCCTGGTACTGCGCGCGGGTCATGGCGTACACCCGGGTCGGGCGGTCGGTGCCGGGGCGGACGGTGTCCCGGTCCGGCCGCATGCCCAGTCTGACCATGATCCGCTCGGAGGCGGTGTTGCCGATCTGGCAGATGCTGACGATCCGCTCCAGCCCGCCGTCCGTGAAGGCGTACCGCAGGGCCGCGCGGGCGGCCTCGGTGGCCAGGCCCCGGCCCCAGAGCGGGCGGGCCAGGCGCCAGCCGATCTCGACGGCCGGCAGCACCTCGGGCAGGAAGTGCGGCACCGCAAGGCCGGCGAACCCGGCGAATTCGCCGGTCTCCCGCAGCTCGACCGCGAACAGGCCGTAGCCCTCGGCCTCCCACAGGCCCTCGACCTGCTCGACCAGCCGCCGCGCCTGCTCCTCGTCGCGGACCGAGCCGTCGCCGATCCAGCGCATCACCTCGGGATCGGCATTGATCCGCGCGAACGGGTGGACGTCCTCGTCGCTCCAGCGGCGCAGCACCAGCCGTGGCGTCTCGATCCTGATCATCCGTCAATCCTGGCCCGGGCCGGGCGCCCGCCACCACGCAATACCGAGGCGGCGCTGCGGCCCGGCGCGGCGGAGCCGACCTCCGGGACCGGCCGGTGCGGGGCCACCCGCGAATACGGTGGCAGGACGGGTGACCACGGGCCCGCAATCGGGTACAACGAGTGCATGCTTCTCCACCTGACGACACTCGACGGCTGGCTGGCGCACCCCGACCGCCCCTACGCCACGGCCACGCTGGCGCTGGAGGGCTTCATCCACTGCTCGGCGGACGAGGAGCAGGTCCTGGCCGTGGCCAACGACCGCTTCGCCCGCACCCCCGGTCCGCTGATGGTGCTGCTGATCGAGGAGGACGCGCTGGACTCCGCCGTCCGCTGGGAGGCCGCCGAGCCGGACGGCCCGCTGTTCCCGCACATCTACGGCCCGGTGAACCGCTCGGCCGTGGCCGGGATGCTGGAGGTCGAGCGGGACGCCGAGGGCCGCTGGGCCAAGCTCGCCCTGTGGAGCTGACGCCGTCGCGGCCCGGGCGGTGTCGCCCGGGCCGCGGGTGGCGCGTCCGGCCTGCTCACATGTGCACGGCGGCCGGGGCGTCCGGGTCCTGCACGACCCGGCCGCGCCGGTAGAGCACGCCGGTGAGCAGCATGCCGACCACGAAGAAGCCCGCCGACCACCAGTAGGCGGTGGAGTAGCTGTGCAGCTGCGCCTGGGCCACCAGCTGCGGGCTGGGCCGCTTGCCCGCCAGGTAGTCGGTGGCCGCACTGGCGGCCAGGGTGTTGAGCAGCGCGGTGCCGATGGAGCCGCCGATCTGCTGCATGGTGTTGACGGCGGCCGAGGCCACACCGGCGTCCTCGTGGCTGATCCCGGCGGTGGCCAGGCTCATCGCCGGGGGCATCACCAGGCCGAGGCCGAGGCCGGTGACGATCAGCGCGGGCAGGACGCTGGCGGCGTAGGCGCTGCCCAGGCCGAGGCCGGTGAGCCAGACCATGCCGCCGGCCGCCATCGCCATGCCCAGCGGCACCACCGGCTTGGGGCCGAGCCGGGGGATGAGCACGTTGGTGGAGAGCTGCGCGGTGACCATGAGCGCGCCGATCATCGGCAGGAAGGCCAGGCCGGTGCGGACCGGGGTGTAGCCCAGGGACGCCTGGAGGTAGTACGTCAGGAACAGGAAGACCCCGAACATGCCCGCGCCGGAGATGGCGACGGCCAGGAAGGACGCGCCCCGGTTGCGGTCGAGCAGCACCCGCAGCGGCAGCAGCGGGTTGGCGGCGCGGGTCTGCCACCAGGTGAAGACGGCCAGCAGGGCGCCGCCCGCGACCAGGAATCCCCAGGTCATCGGCGAGGACCAGTGGTGGGTGTCGGCGTTGGAGAAGCCGTAGACCAGGCCGAAGAGGCCGGCCGAGACCAGCAGCGTCCCCGGCAGGTCGAGCTTGGGCCGGTGGGCGGGCTTGCCGCGCCGCAGCAGCAGCAGGCCGCCGGCGAAGGCGACGACCGCGAAGAACAGGTTCACGTAGAGGGTCCAGCGCCAGCTGAGGTGCTCGGTGAGCAGGCCGCCGAGCAGCAGGCCGATGCCGCCGCCCGCTCCGGCGATGGCGCCGAAGATGCCGAACGCCTTGGCCCGCTCCTTGGCCTCGGTGAAGGTGGTGTTGAGCAGCGAGAGCGCGGCGGGGGCCAGCAGCGCGCCGAACAGGCCCTGCAGGGCGCGGCCGGTGACCAGCACCTCGAAGCTTCCGGCGGCTCCGGCGAGGGCCGAGGAGAGGGCGAACCCGGCCACCCCGGTCAGGAAGACGATCTTGCGTCCGACCAGGTCGGCGAGGCGTCCGCCGAGCAGCAGCAGGCTGCCGAAGGCGAGCGAGTAGGCGGTGACGACCCACTGCCGGTCGCTGTCGGAGAAGGCCAGGGCCTTCTGCGCGGAGGGGAGGGCGATGTTCACGATGGTGGCGTCGAGGACGACCATCAGCTGGGCGAGGCCGATGACGGCCAGCACCCACCAGCGGTGCGCAGGGGCGGGTTCCGCGCCCGGTACGGGGTCGACGCGGGCGTCGACGGCGGTCTGGCTCATGGGCGTCTCTCTCTGAACGAAACGGTTTCGTACGAGAGAACGCTACGCCCAGGCTTATCGAAACGCAAAAGTTTCGTTAGGCGGGTCGGGGGAAGACACGTCGGCCGGGCCGCAGCTCAGCTGTGCTGCAGCGCGGGCAGGACCACCGCGTCGATGTAGCGGATCAGGTACTCCGGGTCCGCGAAGCGGTCCTCCAGGATCTTCCGCGACGGCAGCGCCCCGAACAGCATGTGTACGAAGAACTCCGCCGCCGCGGCGTCCGCCCGGACCTCGCCCCGGTCCACCGCGCGCTGCAGCAGCGCGTACAGCACCTCGCGCTCGGGCTCGATCAGCATCTCCCGCAGCGCCGCGGCCAGGTCGGCGTTCTGGTGCGCGGCGTGCCCGATCGCGCTCAGGAAGACGGTGTCCTTCTCCGCGTCCGAGCCGATCCGCCGCGCGGTCGCGTGCAGGTCGCCGCGCAGCGTGCCGGTGTCGATGTCGGACACCGTGACGAAGGTCGTGTGCCGCATCGCCGCCGCCACCAGCTGCGGCTTGCCCTGCCACTGCCGGTACAGGGTGGCCTTGCTGGAGCGGCTGCGGGCCGCGACGGCGTCCATCGTCATGCCCTCGTACCCGACCTCGTGCACCAGGTCGATGACGGCCTGGTACAGCTCGGCCTCCCGCTCGGTACTGAGGCGGCTCCGGCGCGCCGTCGCGGTCATCGGACTACAGCCCGACGGTCTTCATCAGCTGGCCGACCTCGGGGTTGGTCAGCCGCCGCAGCCAGCCCGACTTCTGGTCGCCCAGCGCGATCGGGCCGAACTGCACCCGCACCAGCTTCTCCACCGGGAAGCCCATCTCGGCCAGCAGCCGGCGGACGATGTGCTTGCGGCCCTCGTGCAGGCTCACCTCGACCAGGTAGTTCTTGCCGACGTTCTGGACGACCTTGAAGCTGTCGGCGCGCGCCCAGCCGTCCTCCAGCTCCACGCCCTTCGCCAGCTGCTTGCCCAGGTCGCGCGGGATCGGGCCCTGAATCGCCGCCAGGTACGTCTTGACCACGCCGTACTTGGGGTGGGTCAGCCGGTGCGCCAGCTCGCCGTGGTTGGTGAGCAGGATGATGCCCTCGGTCTCGGTGTCCAGCCGGCCCACGTGGAACAGCCGGGTCTCCCGGTTGTTCACGTAGTCGCCCAGGCACTGGCGGCCGTCCGGGTCCTCCATGGTCGCCACCACGCCGGCGGGCTTGTTCAGCGCGAAGAACAGGTACGACTGGGTGGCGACGGTCAGGCCGTCCACCTTGATCTCGTCGTTCACCGGGTCGACCCGCTTGCCCTGCTCCAGCACCGTCTTGCCGTTGACCTCGACCCGGCCCTGGTCGATCAGCTCCTCGCAGGCGCGGCGGCTGCCCATGCCCGCGCGGGCCAGGACCTTCTGCAGCCGCTCGCCCTCGGGCTCGCCGTGGGTCTTCGGCAGCTTCACCGCGGGCTTGTCGTGCCGCGCCCGCACCGCGTCCTCGACCTTGGCCTGGAGCTCGCGCGAGCGCACCGGCTTGGCCGGGCCGCGCCGCGCGCCCCCGCCGCCGCCCAGCGCGCCGGGGCGGATCTGCCCGACCGAGCGCCCCGCGCTGGGCGTGCGCGCCCCGAACTCGGGACGGTCGTAGGAGCGCTGCTCCGGACGCGGCGCCTCCTTCTCCCAGCCGCTGCCGCTGCGGCGCTGGCCGCCGCCCTGGCCGCCCTGGCCGCCGCTGCGCCCGCCGCCCGTGCCCCGGCTGCTCGCGCCCCGGCCGCCCGCACCACTGCCGCCGCGCTGGCTCCCGCCGCGCTGGCCACCTCCGGCGCCACCGCCGCCGTTGCCGTTCCTACCGTTGCTGCTGTTACCGCTACTACCGCTACGCATCAAGAAGTCCGTTGTCGAATCCGTCGTCGGGGCCGCGTCCCAGGGCGGGTGTCACTGCCTATCACCTGCTCCGTCCGCCCGCCCAACCGTTCGCCGCACCCGCAGCCAGCACTGCGCTAGCTCTGTGCGGCGACCGCCTCGGCGATCGCGGAGCCCTCCTGCGAGTCCGGTTCCACATCGTCGGCCTCAGGCAGGAAGGGGGCCAGCTCCGGCAGCTCTTCCAGGCCGCGCAGCCCCATCCGTTCCAAAAATTGTTGCGTCGTCCGGTAGAGGATCGCTCCTGTTTCCGGCTCGGACCCGGCCTCCTCGACCAGACCCCTCTGCACAAGGGTACGCATGACACCGTCACAGTTCACACCACGGACGGCCGATACCCGTGAACGGGACACCGGCTGCCGGTAGGCGATGACCGCCAGAGTCTCCAGCGCGGCCTGCGTCAGCCGGGCCTGCTGGCCGTCCAGGACGAACCGGTCGACGGCCGGGGCGCAGCTCGCGCGGCTGTAGAAACGCCAGCCCCCGGCGACGAAGCGCAGGTCGAAGCCCCTGCCCTGGGCGGTGTACTCCTCCGCCAGCGCGGCCAGGGCCGCGGCGACCGCGCGCTTGGGCCGCTCCAGCACCTCCGCCAGGTGCGCGACGGTCGCGGGCTCGTCCACGATCATCAGAATCGCCTCCAGCGCCGCCTTCAACGGCACCCCCAGATGCGGCGCGGGCTCCGCCGCGGGCGCGGGCTCCGCCGCGGGCGCGGGGACGGCGGGGGCGGGCACGGAGGCCGCAGGCCCAGGGGGAGAGGGCGCGGGCGCTGGGGCGGGCTCCGCCGCAGGCCCGGGGACGGCGGGGGCGGGGTCGGCCGTTACGGGGGCGGGGTCGCGGAGGACGGTTTCGAGGTACTCGCCGGGGCGGGGGCGGCCGGGCATGCCGAGGCGGCGGCGGGGGGCGCCGCCGGTGCCGCCGTTGCTGTCGTCGTCGGGGGCGGAATTCATGGGTGCCTGCCTTCCCCGGGCTCGGCCCGGACCTCCGTCGCCGGTGTGTCGAATTCGTCCGTGAGCCGCACCTGCGCGTCCCGCGCGCCGATCCACTGCACCAGCAGCTCCCCCAGCGCCTCCGGCTGGTCGAAGAGCAGCACCCGCTCGCGGTACAGCTCCAGCAGCGCCAGGAACCGGGCCACCACGGTCAGCACGTCCGGGGCGTCCGCGGTGAGCGTGCGGAAGCTGGCGCCGCCCAGCTCCCGCAGCCGCTCCATGACCAGCTCGGCCTGCTCGCGGACGTTCACCGTCGAGGTGTGGATGTGCTCGACGTACACCACCGGCCTGGGCTTGGGCTCCATCGCCTTGGCCGCGAGCCGGGCGAAGCCCTCCGGGCCGAGCCGGATGACCACTTCGGGCAGCAGCTCGGCGTGGTGCGGCTCCAGGCCGACCGTGCGCGGGCGGCTGAGCAGCTCCGCCGCCCAGCGCTCGGTGAACAGCGCGGCGATCCGCTTGTAGGCCCGGTACTGGAGCAGCCGCGCGAACAGCAGGTCGCGGGCCTCCAGCAGGGCCAGGTCCTCCTCGTCCTCGAGCTCGGCGACGGGCAGCAGCCGGGCCGCCTTGAGGTCCAGCAGGGTCGCCGCGACCACCAGGAACTCGCTGGCCAGGTCGAGGTCCCAGTCCGGGCCCATGGCCCGGATGTGCGCGATGAACTCGTCGGTGACCCGCGACAGCGAGACCTCGGTGACGTCGAGCTTGTGCTTGGCGATGAGGCTGAGCAGCAGGTCGAACGGGCCCTCGAAGTTGTCCAGCCGCACCTGGAAGCCCCCGGCGGGCGGGGCCCCGGGCTCGGCGGCGTCGGGCGCCGCTGCCCGCTCCTCGGGCTGGGTGGGTGTGCTCATCAGGGTCCATCGTGGTCGGCGGCGGCGTCCGGACGTGCCCGGGCGGGTGCCGACACGCTGCACGCGGGCTCCGGGACACCGTCCCGGCGGCATCGTCCGATCACCATACGACCTGACCGCCGCCGCTCCCCCGGGGCCCCGTCGGACGCCCGGGAGGGGCCCCTAGCGGCCGCGGAGCCGCCGTACCAGGATGCTGGCCTCGCCGCGCTGCTCCAGGTCGGCCAGGACGACCGCCACGGCCTCGCGCACTATCCGGCCGCGGTCGACGGCCAGGCCGTGCTCGCCGCGCAGGACCAGCCGGGCGTGCTCCAGGTCGATGAGCTCCTCGGCGGAGACGTACACCGTGATCTTCTCTTCGTGCCGCTCGCGCCCGGTGGGCCGGGAGCGGCCCGCGCCGCGCGGCTTGCGGCGGGCCGGGTCGGCGCCGGCCGGGGGCTGCGGCCCGGCCGGGCGGGGCCCGGGGAGCTGCTGCGCATTGGTACGGGGGGTTCCGTTGTGCGGGGCGCCGTTGTACTGGCCGGCGGCCTGTGCGGCGGGTTCGGCGGGCTCGACGGCGGCTGCCGCGCCGTGCTCCCCGGCCGGGTCGGCCGGTCGGCCCTCGCGCCCGTCCCGGGACTCGCGCCCCTCCCGCGCCTCCCGTGCCTCGCGGGCCTCGCGGTTCTGCAGGGAGTCGGGCGCGCGGGGCGCGGGGGTGAGCGACGTCCCACCGGTGGTCCGGAACAGTTCGTCCGCGCCCGGGAGGCTCACTCGACGGGGCACCGGGCGAGCACCTCCCTGGCGAGCTGGCGGTAGGCGGCGGCGCCGACGGAGTTGGAGGCGTAGGTGGTGATCGGCTCGCCGGCCACCGTGGTCTCCGGGAAGCGCACGGTACGGCCGATGACGGTGTGGAAGACGTGCTCGCCGAACGCCTCGGTCACCCGGGCCAGCACCTCGCGGCTGTGCACCGTGCGGGAGTCGTACATGGTGGCCAGGATGCCGTCGAGCCGCAGCTCCGGGTTGAGCCGCTCGCAGACCTTCTCGATGGTCTCGGTGAGCAGCGCGACCCCGCGCAGCGCGAAGAACTCGCACTCCAGCGGGACGATGACGCTGTTGGCCGCGGTCAGCGCGTTGACGGTGAGCAGCCCGAGCGAGGGCTGGCAGTCGATGATGACGTAGTCGTAGTCGGGCAGCAGCGGCTTGAGCGCCCGCGCCAGCGCCGACTCCCGGGCCACCTCGCTGACCAGTTGGACCTCGGCGGCCGACAGGTCGATGTTGGACGGCAGCAGGTCCATGCCCGGCACGGCGGTCTTGAGCAGGACCTCGTCCGCCGTCAGGCCGCGTTCCATGAGCAGGTTGTAGACCGTGAGGTCGAGTTCCATCGGGTTGACGCCGAGGCCGACCGACAGCGCGCCCTGCGGGTCGAAGTCGACGAGCAGCACCCGGCGGCCGTACTCGGCCAGCGCCGCACCGAGGTTGATGGTCGAGGTGGTCTTGCCCACCCCGCCCTTCTGGTTGCACATGGCGACGATCTTCGCCGGGCCGTGCTCGGTCAGCGGCGAGGGGATCGGGAAGTACGGCAGGGGGCGGCCGGTGGGGCCGACGCGCTCGCGGCGCTGTCTGGCGGCGTCCGGGGCCAGGGTGGCGGCGTACTCGGGGTCGGGCTCGTACTCGGCGTCGGGGTCGTAGAACTGACCCTCCGGCAGGTTGCTCTGGGCCAGGCCGGGCTCGATGGCGTCGAAGGCCGCCGCGTCCTGCGGGCCGTTGTCGTACGCCCCGTTGTCATAGGCCCCGTTGTCGTAGCGGGCCGTGCCGGGCTCGGAGCCCGCGTGTTCGTGACTGTGCGCCGTGCCGGGGTGGCCGGGCTGCTGCCGGGCGTCGAAGGTGCGGACCTCGTCCTCCCCGGAGCGACCGGCGGTGTGCTGCTGCACCAGTCCAGGCTGACCACCCCCGGGAGCAAATGTCGACTCATTCACAAGTCGTCTTACCTCCTTGGCGACCGCCGTTGACACCGGATCTATGGGGGGCTCTGGGGCTGTGCCCCCTCCACTGGGCGGCATGTGCCGTGCCGCAGCCTAGCAACGACACAGTAGCGTCAACCACCACACCAGCGATGCACGAACCAACATGTCGATATGACTAGCCCACTGAACCGTTGCCCCACGGTCGCCCGCGCACACCGCTCTCCCGTGCCACCACGGCCCGCACGGCCCCGGGAACAGCACGTCGGGCGATGTCGGTCACATCCGAGCCAGGGTGACGTGATCGGCGACATGTTGACTTTTCGTCAATACCGGCATATGCCGAAGCCGAGGGCGGGGTGACGCGCACTGTCGGTGCGTCACCCCGCCCCCGGCGGGCGGGTACTGCGGCCCGTTCGGGCCGGGCGGCGGGAGCCGGTCAGGCCAGGACGGTGTCCAGGGCGACCGAGCCCAGGCCGTGCGCCTCGGCGACGGAGGCGTAGGTCAGCTGGCCCTCGTGCGCGTTCAGGCCCTTGGCCAGCGCGGCGTCACGGGCGCAGGCCTCCTTCCAACCGCGGTTGGCCAGCTCGACGATGTACGGCAGCGTCGCGTTGGTCAGCGCGTAGGTGGAGGTGTTGGGCACCGCGCCGGGCATGTTGGCGACGCAGTAGAACACCGAGTCGTGGACCTGGAAGGTCGGGTCGTCGTGCGTGGTCGGACGCGAGTCCTCGAAGCAGCCGCCCTGGTCGATGGCGATGTCGACCAGCACCGAGCCCGGCTTCATCCGCGAGACCAGCTCGTTGGTGACCAGCTTGGGGGCCTTGGCGCCGGGGATCAGCACCGCGCCGATGACCAGGTCGGCGTCCAGGACGGCCTTCTCCAGCTCGAAGGCGTTGGAGGCGATGGCCTTGATCCGGTTGCCGAAGATCTTGTCGGCGTCGCGCAGCTTGTTGATGTCGCGGTCCAGCAGGGTCACGTCGTAGCCCATGCCGATGGCGATGGTGGCCGCGTGCCAGCCGGAGACGCCGCCGCCGATGACCACGGCCTTGGCCGCGTGGGTGCCGGGGACGCCGCCGGGCAGCGTGCCGCGGCCGCCGGCCGGGCGCATCAGGTGGTACGAGCCGACCTGCGGGGCGAGCCGGCCGGCCACCTCGGACATCGGGGCGAGCAGCGGCAGGGCGCCGTTGGCCAGCTGCACGGTCTCGTACGCGATGGCGGTGGTGCCGGAGGCGAGCAGTGCGTCGGTGCACTCCCGCGAGGCGGCCAGGTGCAGGTAGGTGAAGAGGGTCTGGCCCTTGCGGAGCCGGTGGTACTCCGAGGCGATCGGCTCCTTCACCTTGAGCAGCAGGTCGGCCGTGGCCCAGACCTCGTCGGCGGTGTCGAGGATGGTCGCCCCGGCGGACACGTACTCGTCGTTCGGGATCGAGGAGCCGACCCCGGCGTTGTTCTCGACGAAGACCTCGTGGCCGTTGCGGACCAGTTCGTGGACGCCCGCGGGCGTGATGGCAACGCGGTACTCGTGGTTCTTGACCTCGCTGGGGATGCCGACCTTCACGGCTAAACACGTCCCTTGCACATGGGGGTACCCCGACGACGGACACGCCGTCGGGCGGCCGCGCACTGGTTGCGGCACTTCCGAGTGTAATGAAGCCGGAGCGATGCGCCAGCCTTCCAATCTGACCAATTGTTTCTCTTCGGTTGGCAGTTTCGTAGGCTTGTGCAGGTTGCATTGCCGCGATTCGCCACATAGCAGATGAAACACTCACCTACTATCATTCACTCCGAACCGGGCGGCGTCACCTCGGCCCGCACCCCCGCCGCAACCGCCCCGGCGGCCTCCGCCGCACCGCCCGCGCGGGTCGCCGGAAGGCCCAGCGCCACCGCCTGCTCGCGCTGCGCCCGGGCCCCGGCCGGGTCGCCGGCCCGCTCCAGCGCCTCCGCCATCCGCACCAGCACCTGCGCCTGCAGCCGGGCGCCGGTGCGGCCGTCGTCCAGCGCGCGGGCGGCGGCCAGCGCCTCGCGCTGGGTGCGCAGCGCCTGCTCGGTGCTGCCGGACAGCTCCTGCGCCCGGGCGACGCCGAGCAGCGCGGCGACCGCGCCGAGCCCGTCGCCGAGCTTGCGGTGCAGCCCCACCGCCGCGCGGTAGTCGCGCAGCGCCTCGCCGAACCGCCCCTGGGCGGTGTGCACGGCGGCGAGCCGCCCCAGCAGCCGCAGCTCCTCGGCGCGCTCGCCCCGGCTGCGGCGCAGCGCCAGCGCCCGGCCGTACCAGTCGGCGGCGCGCACCAGGTCGCCGGAGGCGCGGTAGGCCCCGGCCACGGCCTCCAGGATGCGGCCGACCGCGATCTGGTCGTCGACGGCCCGGGCCGGGCCGAGAGCGGCCCGGTAGCGCTCCAGCGCCCGGGCGTGCTCGCCCGCGCGGGCGTGCAGATCGCCCAGGTTGACCAGGGCGGCGGCCTGCTGCCGGGCCCGGCCGCCACGGGCGGCCAGCTCCAGGATGGCGCCGTGCAGCTCGTACAGGTCGGCGGCGACCGGCTGGGCGCCGCCCGCCCACAGCGGCAGCGCCCGGACCAGGGTGGTGGCCAGCCGCATGGCCAGGCCGTCCAGCCCGCCGTCGGCCAGGGCGATCCGGACGGCGGCACGCAGCACCGGCAGTTCGTCGTCCAGCCAGCGCCAGGCGTCGGCGGCGGTGGCGAAGCGCATGGAGGCGGGCAGCGGCTCGGGCTCGGGGCCGGAGCCGGGGGCGATCCGGTGGACGCAGGCGGTGAGCAGCCGCACCAGGCGCTCCAGCATCCGGGCGCGGGCCAGCTCGGTCTCGGCGGTGCGGTCGGCGGCGAGCAGCCCGGCGAGCGGTGCGCGCAGGGCTTCGGGCAGCTCGTACCCGGCGTGCTCGGCGGCCCGGGCGGCGGCTGCGGCCCCCGGGTCGGCGTCGGCTCCGACCGCTCCGGCGTCGGTTCCGGCGTCGGGGTGCGTGCGGGCCGGGACGCGGGGGTTGAGCAGCTGCTGTTCGGCCAGGGCGGCCAGGTGGCCGGCGGCGGTGTCGACCGGGCAGCCGAGCAGCGCGGCCGCGGTCCGGGGCTCGGCCCGGCCGTCCGGGGCGATGGTGAGCAGCCGCAGCAGCCGGGCGGCGGGCGCGGTCAGCCCCTCGTAGACCAGGTCGAAGGCGCGGCGCAGCGGGTCGGTGTCGCGCAGCGCGGCGCCGGGCTGCTTCAGCAGGCTGACCCGCTGCGGGGTCTCGGCGAGCAGCTGCCGGGCGTCGGCGACCGAGGCGCCGGGGCGGGTCCGCAGCCAGCCGCCGACCAGCCGCAGCGCGGCCGGGTGGCAGGCCAGGCCCTCGACCAGGCCGCGGGCGGCGACCGGGTCGCAGACGATCCGGGTGTCCCCGGCCAGGGAGGTGATCAGGGCCAGCGCGGTGCGCACGTCCAGGCCGCCGAGGACGCACGGCCGGGCGTCGGCGATGCCGGTCAGCGGTCCGGCGGTGACGGCCACGACCAGGCAGCCGGGGGCCTGCGGCAGCAGCGCGGCCAGCTGGTCGGAGGTGCGGACGTCGTCCAGCAGCAGCAGCGCGCGGCGCCCGGAGAGCGCGCTGCGCAGCGCCGCGCAGTCGGGGTGCTCGGCGTCGGCGTCGGCGTCGGCCGCGCTGTCGTGTCCGGCGAGCGGGCGGCGGGCGGGCGGCTCGCCGAGGGCGGCCAGCAGTCGGCGGGCGATCCGCCCGGCCGGGACCGGCCCGCCGCCGGGCTCGCCGAGGCGGACGAAGAACTGCCCGTCGGGGTAGTCGGCGGCGATGTCGTGGGCGAAGCGCAGCGCCAGCGAGGTGCGGCCGGAGCCGGGGCGGCCGGCGACGACCAGCACCCGGGTGGCGGAGGCGTCCGGGCCGTCGCCGGGCTCGCCGCCGCGGGCCGCGAACGCGGGCCGATCCACCTCCTCGCGCAGCCGGGCCAGTTCGGTCTGCCGCCCGGCGAAGTACGGCGGGGCCGGGGGCAGCGCCGCCCCGAACTGACGTGCCGTCTGTGCTGCAGCCACGTGCGCCACTCCCGTCCAACGGACCTGCCTGCGGCCTGGACCGGGCGGCGAGCGCGAGGCGGTTCCGGCCCGGGAAGGGGCCCCGCGGGGCCCCTTGACGCAGCGTAGTTCAGATCGGGGAGGGCACTGCCGACGACCGTGCGATTGGCGATGCGATTACCGGGAAACTCACTCGAACGGACGGGCGGGCCAGGGCGCACCGGCGGGCCGCAGCCCGTCCAGGCCCGGACCGTCCAGCGCCACCCGGGCCGCCAGCACCGCCGACACCAGCGCGCCGTTGTGCAGTTCCCCGGCGAGCACCAGCCGCACCAGCTCGTCCAGGTCGACCCGGTCCACCTGGAGGTCCAGCTCCTCGTGCTCCGCCTCGAAGCGCGCGCCGTCGGCGTCGGCCAGATCCTGCGCGAGGAAGATCCGCAGCGCCTCCGAGGAGCCGCCCGGCGAGGCGTAGAAGTCGATCAGGACCCGCCAGTCGCCGGCCTTGGTGTACGCCTCCTCGTAGAGCTCGCGCTGCGCGGCGTGCAGCGGGTTCTCCCCGGGGACGTCCAGCAGCCCCGCCGGGAGCTCCCACAGCCGGTGCCGCACCGGGTGCCGGTACTGGCGGACCAGCAGCACCCGGCGCTGCTCGTCCAGGGCCAGCACGCCCACCGCGCCCGGGTGCTGCTGGTAGTCGCGGGCCGCGACCGCGCCGTCGGGCATCACCACCTCGTCGGTGCGGATGTCCCAGATGCGTCCGGCGAAGGACGTCTGGGACGTCCGGACCTCCCACTCCTCCGGGACGTCCCTGATCCGCTCCGCGCCCCGCCCGGCCGCCTGCTCCGCGCCCTGCCCCGCCATGACCGCTCCCGCCGCTCGCGCCAACCCGCCTGACCAGCCGTGCAACCGCGCCGGGTGCGGGCGCGGCCGAACCGCCGCGCCCGCACCCGGGACCTGCTACTTCGCCTCGGCCTGCCGAGCCCCGACCGGCTGGGCACCGACCGGCTGCGCATCGGCCGCCGAGCCCTCGCCCTGCTGCCGCCGCACGGCCGCCGCGACCAGCCCCGCGAACAACGGGTGCGGGCGGGTCGGACGCGACTTCAGCTCCGGGTGCGCCTGCGTGGCGACCAGGTACGGGTGCACCTCACGCGGGTACTCGACGTACTCCACCAGGTCGCCCTTGGGCGAGAGCCCGGAGAAGACCAGCCCGGTCTTCTCCAGCTCGCCGCGGTAGGCGTTGTTGACCTCGTAGCGGTGCCGGTGGCGCTCCTCGACGTACTGCTCCCCGGCGTACACCTCGCGCACGATCGAGCCCTCGGCCAGCTTGGCCGGGTACAGGCCCAGGCGCATGGTGCCGCCCAGGTCGCCCTTGCCGTCGACGATCTCCAACTGCTCGGCCATGGTGGAGATGACCGGGTGCCTGGCCGCCGGGTCGAACTCGGTCGAGTTGGCCTCGGGCAGGCCGGCCAGGTTCCGCGCGGCCTCGATGACCACGCACTGCAGGCCCAGGCACAGGCCCAGCAGCGGGATCTTCTTCTCCCGGCCGTAGGTGATCGCGGCGACCTTGCCGTCCACGCCCCGGTCGCCGAAGCCGCCGGGGATGCAGATCGCGTCCACGTCGCCGAGCTGCTGCCGCGCGCCCTCGGGGGTCTTGCAGTCGTCGGAGGCGACCCACTTGATCTCGACCTTGGCACGGTTGGCGAAGCCGCCCGCCCGCAGCGCCTCGGTCACCGACAGGTAGGCGTCGGGCAGGTCGATGTACTTGCCGACCAGCGCCACCTTGACGGTGTGCTCGGGCTCGTGGACGCGGCGCAGCAGGTCGTCCCAGACGGTCCAGTCCACGTCGCGGAAGGCCAGGCCGAGCCGGCGGACGACGTACGCGTCCAGGCCCTCGCCGTGCAGCACCCGGGGGATGTCGTAGATGGACGGCGCGTCGATCGCGGCGACCACGGCCTCCTCGTCCACGTCGCACATCAGGCTGATCTTGCGCTTGATGGCCTGCGGGACCTCGCGGTCGGCGCGCAGCACCACCGCGTCCGGCTGGATGCCGATGCTGCGCAGCGCGGCCACCGAGTGCTGGGTCGGCTTGGTCTTCAGCTCGCCCGAGGGGCCGATGTAGGGCAGCAGCGAGACGTGGACGAAGAACACGTTGTCGCGGCCGACCTCGTGCCGGACCTGCCGGACGGCCTCCAGGAACGGCAGCGACTCGATGTCGCCGACGGTGCCGCCGACCTCGGTGATCACCACGTCGACGTCGTCGGTGGCCATCCGCCGGATGCGGGACTTGATCTCGTTGGTGATGTGCGGGATGACCTGGACGGTGTCGCCCAGGTACTCGCCGCGGCGCTCCTTGGCGATGACGGTCGAGTACACCTGGCCGGTGGTGACGTTGGCCGAACCGTGCAGGTTGGTGTCGAGGAAGCGCTCGTAGTGGCCGATGTCCAGGTCGGTCTCGGCGCCGTCGTCGGTGACGAACACCTCACCGTGCTGGAACGGGTTCATCGTGCCCGGGTCGACGTTCAGGTACGGGTCGAGCTTCTGCATGGTGACCCGCAGGCCACGTGCCTTGAGCAGGGCCCCCAGGCTGGACGCGGTCAACCCCTTGCCGAGCGAGGAGGCGACACCGCCCGTGACGAAGAGGTGCTTGGTCGTCGTGCTGTTCCGAGTACCGGAATGGGGCTGTGCCAAGAGGGGGCTCCCGTGGTCGCGTCTTGAGTACCCGGCGGTCCCTGAGGGGGCGGGTCAGCGGCGGTGCAGCGCACCTGTCCACGGGGTACCAGGGTATCAGTGAGCCACCGGGACCGCGCTCGCCCGCCGCGCGGCCGGTGCCCGCCCGGCGTGCCGAGATCACCATGGTCACCGCCCGCGCCGACAGCGACGTATCCTGCACGGACGTATCGCGCAACGGGTCCGCGACGCCCGGAGCACCCGGGAAGAGCCAGGAACCGCACAGCCGCCGCCCCCGTCCCGGGTGCCGGGGCCCCCGGGCCCGTTCCCCGGCCCGCCCGCGCACGCGCCCGGCGACACCGGCGCACCCCCTGCGAAGGAGATCCCCGTGGCCGCCCGTATCGAGGACTACGCACTCATCGGCGACATGCAGACCGCCGCCCTGGTGAGCCGGGACGGCGCGGTCGACTGGCTGTGCCTGCCCCGGTTCGACTCGCCGGCGGTCTTCGCCGGGCTCCTCGGCACCGACGAGCACGGCTTCTGGCGGATCGGCCCGGCCGACCCGGGCCGGCCCTTCGGCGACCCCGCCGCGGCCCGCCCGGGCGCGGACGGCGGCACCGACGGCGGCTCGCACGGCTCCGACCCGGGCCCCGGCAGCGGCACCGGGCCCGGCTTCGAGGAGAGCGGCGAGATGCGGGTGCTGCCGCCCACCGCCGCCGCGCCGGTCCAGCCCGCCACCCGGCGCCGCTACCGGGGCGACTCGCTGATCCTGGAGCAGGAGTGGGACACCCCGCGCGGCACCGTCCGGGTGATCGACTTCATGCCGCCGCGGCACGTCTCCGGCGGCCCGCTCTCCGGCGGCACCACCGAGCCGCAGATGATCCGCATCGTCGAGGGCGTCAGCGGCCAGGTCCGGATGCGGTCCGCGCTGCGCATGCGCTTCTCGTACGGGCGGGTCGTGCCGTGGGTGCACAAGGTCGAGGACGGCGCCTCCACCCGTACCGTCGCCGTGGCCGGCCCGGACTCGGTGTGGCTCGACGGCGAGGCCGACACCTACGGCCGCAACCTCACCACCTACGCCGACTTCACCGTCTCCGAGGGCCAGCGGATCGCCTTCGCGCTCACCTGGCAGGCGTCCCACCTCGGCGCCCCGGACCAGCCGGACGCCGAGGAGGCCCTGGCCGACACCGAGCAGTTCTGGCAGGAGTGGGTGGCCCAGTGCACCTACCAGGGCCCCTACCGGGAGCCGGTGGTCCGCTCGCTGATCACCCTCAAGGCCCTCACCTACGCCCCCACCGGCGGCATCGTCGCCGCGCCCACCACCTCGCTGCCCGAGGACATCGGCGGCGTCCGCAACTGGGACTACCGCTTCACCTGGCTGCGCGACGCCGCCATCACCCTGTCGTCGCTGCTGCGCACCGGCTACCGCGACGAGGCCGGGGCGTGGCGCGAGTGGCTGCTGCGGGCGGTCGCCGGCGACCCGGAGAACCTGCAGATCATGTACGGGATCGCGGGCGAGCGGGAGCTGACCGAGGCCACCCTGGACTGGCTGCCGGGCTACGAGGGCTCCACCCCGGTGCGGATCGGCAACGGCGCGGCCGACCAGCTCCAGCTGGACGTCTACGGCGAGGTGGTCGAGGCGCTGCACCTGGGCCACATGACCGGGCTGGTCCGCAACGACCACGCCCACGTGCTGCAGCTGCGGCTGATCAGCTACCTGGAGCAGCACTGGCGCGAGCCGGACGAGGGCATCTGGGAGGTCCGCGGCCCGCGCCGGCACTTCGTCCACTCCAAGGTGATGGCCTGGGTGGCGGTGGACCGCACCATCCGCATGATCGAGGAGACCCCGCACGAGGGCCCGCTGGAGCGCTGGCGCGAGCTGCGGGACGCCATCCACGAGGACGTCTGCGAGCGCGGCTTCGACCCGGAGCGCAACACCTTCACCCAGTCCTACGGCTCCAGGGCGCTGGACGCCTCGCTGCTGCTGATCCCGCAGGTGGGCTTCCTGCCGCCGGACGACAAGCGGGTGATCGGCACCATCGAGGCGATCCAGCGCGAGCTGATGACCCCGGACGGCTTCGTCCGCCGCTACCCCACCAGCGGCGACAGCGAGGGCCTGGACGGCCTGCCCGGCGACGAGGGGGCGTTCCTGGCCTGCTCGTTCTGGCTGGCGGACGACCTGGCCATGATCGGCCGGCTGGACGAGGCCCGGGACCTCTTCGCCCGGCTGCTGGCGATCCGCAACGACGTCGGCCTGCTGGCCGAGGAGTGGGATCCGAAGGCGCAGCGGCAGATCGGCAACTTCCCGCAGGCGTTCAGCCACGTGCCGCTGATCGACACCGCCCTCCGCCTCACCGCCTGCGGAGGCGTGCCCGGGATCTGAGCGCAGGACCCGTCCGGGTGGGACCGACCCCTGTTTGTATAGTTGAGGAACAAACAACGGTCCCACCAAGGAGCGCCATGCCTGCCTCGACCACCGCCCCGACCGTGCTCGCCGCCCGCGCCCTGCTGCTCGACATGGACGGCACCCTGGTCGACTCCGGCCCGGCCGTGGAGCGGGTGTGGCGGCGCTGGGCCGCGGAGCACGAGCTGGACGGGGACGCCGTGCTGCGGGTGGTCCACGGCCGACAGGGCTTCGCCAGCATGGCGGTCCTGCTGCCGGACCGCCCGATGGAGCTCAACCACGCCGACAACCGGCGGATGCTGGCCGAGGAGACCGCCGACACCGAGGGCGTGGTGCCGATCGAGGGCGCGCCGGCCTTCCTGGCCTCGCTGGCCGGACTGCCGCACGCGCTGGTCACCTCCGCCGACGACGCCCTGACCCGGGCCCGGATGGGCGCGGCCGGGCTGGAGCTGCCCCCGGTCGCGGTCACCGCCGAGCACGTCGGCGCCAGCAAGCCCGACCCCGAGGGCTTCCTGCGGGGCGCGGCACAGCTGGGCGCCGACCCCGCGGACTGCATCGTCTTCGAGGACTCCGAAGCCGGGGTGGCCGCCGGTCTCGCCGCCGGGATGCGGGTGATAGGCATCGGCGCCCAGGCCGCCCGCTACGGCGCGACCGTCACCGTGGACAGCCTGGCGCAGGTGCGCGTCACCGCCGACGCCGACGGAACGCTGAGCGTCACCGTCAACTGACGGAGCGTCAATCCGCAGGCCGGGCTCAGCGGTCGGCGGCCGTCGTCAACTCGTCATAGATGCTCAGGACTTGGGCGACGGTCGCGGCCTCGTCCGGCCAGGTCGCGGCCTGCTGCGGGCCCGCCACCGCCAGTTCGGCATGCCGGGCGGAGTCCGCCAGTAGAGCTGACACGGCGTCAGCAAGGGCTGCCCGGTCGCCCGGAGGGACCAGCACCGCCGCATCGCCGACCAGCTCCGGCAGCCCGCCGACAGCAGTCGCCACCAGCGGCACGCCCGCCCGCAGCGCCTCCTGGGCGACCAGCGAACGCGCCTCCCAGCGCGAGGAGATCACCACCACGTCGGCGGCGGCGAGCAGCTCCGGGACGTCCGTGCGGTGGCCCAGCAGCCGCACCGGCAGCCGCTCCGTCCTGATCCGCGCCTGCAACGCCTCCTGCTCGGTGCCGTCCCCGGCGATCACCACCAGCGGTTCGGCGCCGCCGGGCCAGCCGCCGGCCCGCCAGCCGGAGGCGGCGTCCAGCAGCAGGTGGAAGTTCTTCTGCGGGACCAGCCGCCCCACCGCCAGCACCACCGGCCGCTCGCCCGCGCCCGAGCCCGCAGCCGAGTCGCCGCCCGCGCCGTCACCGGCGGCGATCAGCTGCCGGCGCACCTCCTCACGGCGGCCCGCGGGCGCCGGGCCGGGCAGCGGCGGCGCGGCCACCGGGCTCAGCCGGGCGTCGGCCGCGCCCAGCGTCCGGGCCCGGGCCACCAGGTCCGAGGAGACGCCGAGCACCAGATCCGCCGCCCGGGCCACGCGGCGCTCCATCAGCCGCAGCACCCTCCGCTCCATCCCCGTCGCCAGGTTCGCCTGGTGCGAGGTGACCACCAGCGGCGTCCCGGTGCCCGTCCGGGCGGTGCGCAGCGCCAGATCCGACAGCAGCGCCGCGCGCAGCCCGTGCGCGTGCACCAGCGTGGCCCGGGTGAACGCCCGCCGCAGCTCGCCGACGGCGGCCGCGTCCGTGCGCGGGCCGGGCGTCGGGGTGATCTCCACCGGGTGGAACCGCGCCCCGGCGGCCGAGAAGCCGTACAGCCCGTCGGTCTCGGCCGGGCCGCAGACGGTCACCTCCAGGCCGTGCGCGCTCAGCCCCTGGGCCAGCGAGCGGACGTGCGCGCCGATGCCGCCCGAACTGCCCGCGAGGACGAGGACGGCATGCAGCTGGCCGGTGGCTGCAGAGGTGTGGTCCACGGTCGGCGTCGTCTCCCTCTCGTTCGGTCGCACGCGTCGGTCGTCGCGCTACCCGGTCAGTACTGCCCCGGTTGGCGCTGTTCAGTTCGTGCGGATCACTTCGGTTCGATTTGCGCGGGGCGCGGCTGCTCCACGATGCCAGCTCAGCCGGGGTCTTGGACAGTCGGCGTCAGCGCTGCGGGGCCCCTCACCCGTTCGGTGGCACCACTCCCGTGCGGGCGGCGGCCAGCAGCTCCTCCGCGTGGGCGCGGCCCAGCTCGGAGTCCTCCAGCCCGGCGAGCATCCGGGACAGCTCCCGGACCCGCTGCTCGTCGGAGAGCGTGGTGACGCCGCTGCGGGTGACCGAGCCGTCCACGGTCTTCTCGACCACCAGGTGCCGGTCGGCGAAGGCCGCGACCTGCGGCAGGTGCGTGACCACGATCACCTGCGAGGTCCGGGCCAGCCGGGCCAGCCGGCGCCCGACCTCGACCGCCGCCTTGCCGCCGACGCCCGCGTCCACCTCGTCGAACAGGTAGGTGGGGACGGGGTCCGCCCCGGCGAAGACCACCTCGACCGCCAGCATCACCCGCGACAGCTCACCGCCCGAGGCGCCCTTGGCGATCGGACGCGGCGGCGCCCCGGGATGCGGCGCGAGCAGCACCTCCACCTCGTCCACGCCGAAGGGGCCGAAGTCGTCGGCGGCGGTGATGCCGAAGCTGACCCGGGCGTGCGGCATGGCCAGCTCGGCCAGCTCGGTGGTGACGGCTGCGGCGAAGTCCTCGGCCGCGCCGTGGCGGGCGGCGGTGAGCTGGGCGGCCAGCCCGGCCACCTGCTCGTGCAGTGACTCCCGCTCCGTTTCGAGAGCAGTGATCCGGTCGTCGTCGCCGTCCAGCTCGGTGAGCCGGACCGTGGCCTCCTCGGCCCACTCCAGCACCTCGGCCAGGCCGCCGTCCGCGCTGCCGTACTTCCGCACCAGGTGCGCGAGCACCGCCCGGCGCTCCTCGACCGCCGCCAGCCGGGCCGGGTCCGCGTCCAGGTCGTCGGCGTATCCGGCCAGGTCCCCGGCGATGTCGCCGAGCAGGTAGCCGACCTCGCCCAGCCGGTCGGCCAGCGCCGCCAGCCTCGGGTCGTGGTGGCGCACCGCCTCCAGCGCGCGCCGGGCCTGCGCCAGCAGCGTCCCCGCGTCCAGCGCGTCCGGGTCGGAGGGCTCCCCGGCCAGGGCGCCGTGCGCCAGGTTGGCGGCGGACGACAGCGCGTCCGCGTGGCCCAGCCGCTCCGACTCCCCCGCCAGCTCCACGTCCTCCCCGGCGACCGGCTCGGCGGCGGCCACCTCGTCCAGGCCGTAGCGCAGCAGGTCGGCCTCCTGCGCCCGCTCCCTGGCCCGGGTGGTCAGCTCCTCCAGCAGCGCCGACACCTCGCGCAGCCGCCGGTAGACGTCCTGGTAGGCGGCGAGCGGCACGGCCACGGCGTCACCGGCGTAGCGGTCCAGCGCGCCGCGCTGGCGTGCGGGCTGCAGCAGCCGCTGCTGGTCGGTCTGGCCGTGGACGGCGATCAGGTCCTCGCCGAGCGACGCCAGCAGACTCATCGGCACCGACCGGCCGCCGACGTGCGCCCGCGACCGCCCCTCGCTGGAGACCGTACGGCTGAGCAGCAGCGCGCCCTCGTCCAGCTCCGCGCCGGCCTCCAGCGCCCGCTCGGCCACCGGGGAGCCCGGCGGCAGGACCACCCGGCCCTCGACCACGGCGCGATCCGCCCCGTTGCGCACCAGGCCGGCGTCCGCGCGCCCGCCGAGCAGCAGTCCGAGGCTGGTCACCACCATGGTCTTGCCGGCGCCGGTCTCGCCGGTCACCACCGTGAACCCGGGCGACAGCTCGACCACGGCGTCGTCGATCACGCCGAGTGCGCGTATCCGCATTTCCTCCAGCATCCCGCGCCCAGCCCCTTTGACCTGCCGCTCAGCCTGATCCACTCTGCTTCTCCCGCTTGCTGGGGGGTTCGGGGATGCTCCTCCCGCCCCTCCTCGGCCGCCGGGAACGGTCGGTCCGCGGCTCCTTGCCGCGGCTCACCCGCATCCGGCATGACGTGAGCGTAGTGGTCCGAGGTGAAAGAGCGGTCCTCCCGCCCCCGGCACGGCGCTCACACGCACTGCCGACGGTAGCGCGTCGCCGCGCGGGGAGCCGGGGGCCCCGGCGGTGTCGGGCCGCCCGGGCGCATCAGCGCTGCTGCGGGGCCCCGCGCCAACCGGTGACCGGCAGCGCGAACTTGGCCACCAGCCGGTCGGTGAACGGCGCCCGGTGCAGCCGGGCCAGCCGCACCGGCGTACGGCCCCGGCGGACCTCCACCCGGGCCCCGGCGGGCAGCTCCACCGTCCGCCGCCCGTCGCACCACAGCACGCCGTTGGGCGTCTTGTGCTGGACCTCGACGGCCAGCACCGAGTTCGGCGAGGTCACCAGCGGCTTGGCGAACAGCGCGTGCGCGCTGATCGGCACCATCAGCAGCGCCTCCACCTCGGGCCAGACCACCGGGCCGCCCGCCGAGAACGCGTACGCCGTGGAGCCGGTCGGCGTCGCGCAGACCACGCCGTCGCAGCCGAAGGTGGAGACCGGACGGCCGTCCACCTCGGTCACCACCTCGATCATCCGTTCGCGGGATGCCTTCTCGACCGACGCCTCGTTCAGCGCCCAGTCGGTGTGCACGACCCGACCGTCCGTGCGAACGACCACATCCAGCGTCATCCGCTCCTCGACCTCGTAGTCCAGGTCGACGACCCGCTCCACCACCTTCGCCAGGTCGTCCCGCTCCGCCTCCGCCAGGAAGCCGACCCGGCCCAGGTTCACCCCCAGCATCGGCACGCCCGACTCCCGCGACAGCTCCGCGCCGCGCAACAGCGTCCCGTCGCCGCCCAGCACCAGGATCAGCTCGCAGCCCGCCACCGCGCCCGGACCCGTCGGCACCGCCTCCACTCCGGCAGGGAACCCCATGTCGGGCGCCTCCGCAGCCAGCACCCGGAGCCTTATCCCCGCCTTCAGCAGCCCCTCGACCAGGGACTCGACGCTGAGCAGGGCCTCTTCACGGCCGGTGTGAGCGAGCAGGAAGACAGTGCGGTCAGTCATGGAATCCTCCAGCGCGACAGGTCATCCTTGATCCGGCCGCGCCTCCCCCTCGTAGCGAGCGCTGAAAGACGACGGAATCCGACCCTACCGGTTGGCTACTGCGGGCCCTCGGAAACCGCTCGACTCGCGTCCGCGGGGTCCAGCGGATCGGCGTCCCGGCGGAACCAGAGGAAGTACTCGACGTTCCCGGACGGCCCCGGCAGCGGGCTCGCCGTCACCCCGCGCACCCCCAGGCCCAGTGCCGCGCCCTGCCCCGCCACCTTCTCGATCATCTCCAGCCGCAGCTGCGGGCTGCGCACCACCCCGCCGCTGCCGAGCCGCTCCTTGCCCACCTCGAACTGCGGCTTCACCATCAGCACCAGGTCGCCGTCGGGCGCGGTGCAGGCCGCGAGGGCGGGCAGCACCAGGCCCAGCGGGATGAACGACAGGTCGCTCACCACCAGATCCACCGGAACCCCGCCGATCTGCTCCAGCGACAGCTCCCGGACGTTGGTGCGGTCCATCACCGTCACCCGCTCGTCGCTCTGCAGCGACCAGGCCAGCTGCCCGTAGCCGACGTCCACCGCCAGCACCCCGGACACCCCGGCGCGCAGCAGGACGTCCGTGAACCCGCCGGTGGACGCGCCCGCGTCCAGGCAGCGCCGCCCCTCGACCGCCAGCCCCTGCGGCACGAACACCGCCAGCGCGCCCGCCAGCTTGTGCCCGCCCCGGGACACGTAGTCGGGGTCGTTGTCGTCCTTGGCGACCACCACCGCCGCCGAGGTCTCCACCTGCGTGGCGGGCTTGGTCGCCGTCGCGCCCCCGACACTCACCCGCCCGGCGGCGATCAGCTCGCTGGCGTGCTCCCGCGAGCGGGCCAGATTGCGGCGGACCAGTTCGGCGTCCAGACGGCGTCGTGCGACTGCCACGTGCGGTTCAGCTCCTGATGGGTGGTGCGGGCGGAGAGGGGAAAGGCGTGCCGGACGCGATCGTCCCCGCGCGGGGTCGTACGTGGTCCGTACGGGGACGGCCCGCCGGTGCGTTCCGGCGATCCTGCCCGGCGGCGCGGGAGCCCGGCAAGTTCCGCGGAGGCGAGGGCCTAGGGCCGGGGCTGGTCCAGCGCGGCCAGGGTCTGCCGCAGCTGCTCGTGCACGCCCTCGAACAGCGCGGCGTGCGCCTCGGTCGGCACCTCGGCCAGCCCGTCCAGCCGCGCCAGCGCGGCATCCACCGCCGCATGCCCGGTCTCGGCGGCGCCGGGCGCGTCGGCGACCAGGGGTGGCCCGAGCCTCGGCGGCGGCCCGGCGGCGAGGCCCGGGCCCGCACCCGGAGGGCCGGGGACCGGCGTCCCCGGCCTCGGCGGCGGAGCCGGGACCGGCGCGGACGCGGACACCGGCGTCGCCTCACTCACCGGCGTCGGGCTTCCGGGAGGCGCTCTTGCGCGCCGCCGTCTTCTTCGCCGGAGCGCCCCCACCGGCAGCGCCCGCCACAGCCGTCTTCCTGCCCGGAGCCTTCTTCGCCGGAACGGACGCAGGCGCAGCCTGCCCGGCCGAGGTCTTCTTGGCCGGGGCCTTCTTCGCCGGAGCGGGCACAGGCGCAAGCGTGGCGGGCGTGGGAGCGGACGGCTGCGCGGACGGGGCCCGCTTGGCAGGCGCAGGCGCAGGCGCGGAAGCCTGCGTCGCCGAGGGCTTCTTGGCCGGGGCCGCCGGAGCGGGGGCAGGCACGGGCGCGGCAGCCGTGGGGGCGGACGGCTGCGCGGACGGGGTCTGCCTCGCGGGAGCAGGGGCAGGCGCGGCGGCAGCCTGCGCAGCAGCGGTCTTCTTGGCCGGGGCCTTCTTCGCCGGAGCGGGCGCAGGCGCAAGCGTGGCGGGCGTGGGAGCGGACGGCTGCGCGGACGGGTTCTGCCTCGCGGGAGGCTTCTTGGCGGGGGCCTTCTTCGCGGCGGCGGGCGGCTCGGCCGGGTGGGTTGCGGGCTTCGCCGGGGCCTTCTTGGCGGGAGCCTTCTTCGCCGCCGGGGCCGCCTTCTTGGCGGTGGGGACCTTCTTGGCCGGAGCGGGCGGCGTCGCTGCAGGGGCAGGCGCAGCCGCAGCCGCCGGGGCGCCGGGCGCCTTCTTGGCAGCGACCTTCCGCATCCCCGGGACGGCGGCCCGGCGCCGGGCCGCTGCCGCCGCTGCGGCCTCCGCCGCACCCGCGTCGGCGTCCTCGTCCACGACCACCCGCACCGGGCGCGGGGCGGGACGCCGGGCCGGAGCCGGGAACGCCTGCTCCGCCCGGGGAGCTCCGGCCGGCGCCTCCCCCTCCGACGTGTCCGCCTCGGCCTCGGCCGCGCGCCCGCCCTCCGCGTCCGGCCGCTCGTCGTCCGCGCCGCCCTGGAGGTGCCGTACCTGCTGCTCCAGGAACTCCAGCACGACGCCGACCTGGACCATCCCGTCGCCGATCCGGCTCCACGCCTTCTCCGCCTCGGAGCGGAACAGGCCGATCAGCAGTTCGGAATTGGTCCGTCCGGCCGACACGACCTCCTCTGCGAGCGACTGGACGGGTTCGGGCAGGCGTGCCCGGACCTCCCCCGCCAGCTCCTCCGCGGCGCCGACCGCCAGCTTGAGGTAGTCACGCAGCATGTCGCGCATCCGGCCCTCCCTCTCCGCATCCCGTCGTACCGTCGTCCCGTGGGACCGTCCCACAATGACGCTACCGCTTCACCGTGCCCCGCCCGGTATCCGCGCCCGGTGCCGACGCTGCGGTAGCGTCGGCAGGCAGCAAGGCCCGTCCCAGCACGTCCCGCCCCAGCAACAGGAGCACACCGCGCCATGGCCAACCCCGCCGAGTGCCGGGCGGCACTGACCCAGCTCAGCGAGAACCTCGGCAAGGCGCAGGGCGACGTCCGCACCGCCGCCGCCATGGACCGCTCGCTGAGCTGCTGGATCACCGACCTCGACCTGACCTTCTCCGGACGCCTCCGGGACGGCAGCATCCAGGACATCACCCAGGCTCCCGGCAAGCCCGCCGAGCGGGCCCAGATCCGGCTCGCCATGAAGGGCGACGACCTGGTGGCCCTGGTCGGCGGCACGCTGAACTTCGCCTCGGCCTGGGCGTCCGGACGGGTCAAGCTCGAGGCCGGCATCCGCGACCTGCTGCAGCTGCGCAAACTGCTCTGAGCCCGGAGCGGGCTCCGAGCCCGAAGCCGCTCCGAACCCGAGGCCCGCGCCGAGCCCGGAGCAGCTCAGAGACCCAGCTCGCTCAGCGCCTTGCCCCAGCTGGGCGCGTCGCCCCGGGTCGAGTCCGCCACCTCCCAGACCGCCGCGCACAGCGCCCGCAGCCCGTCGTAGGGGTCGTCGCCGCGCGCCTCGCCGAGGCTCAGCACGCCGTCGTGCACGGTCGCCGTCCAGCCGCCGCAGCGGTACGAGGCGTCGTCGTCGCGGACGAGCTCCGGATGCGCCCGCAGCAGCCCGCGCAGGTCCGCCGCCAGGTAGGTCGGCCGCTGCTGCGGCGGGGCGGTCGGCAGCTCCTCGGGCTTGCTGACCCCGGTGAAGACCAGCAGGCTGTCGACGCCGCCGTTGAACGCGCCCTCGATGTCGGTGTCCAGCCGGTCACCGACCACCAGCGGGTGCTTGGCGCCGGTCCGGATGATCGTCTCCCGGTGCATCGGCGGCAGCGGCTTGCCCGCGACCTCCGGGTCCACCCCGGTGGCCGCGCGCACCGCCGCGACCAGCGTCCCGTTGCCCGGGGCGGTGCCGCGCGCGGTGGGGATGGTCAGGTCCGTGTTGGACGCCACCCACGGCAGCCCCCGCGCGACCGCGTACGAGGCCTCGGCCAGCTGCTCCCAGCCGACCGTCGGGTGGTAGCCCTGGGCCACCGCCCGGGGCTCGTCGTCCAGTGAGCGCACCGGCTTCAGGCCGCGCTCGCGCAGCGCCTCGACCAGGCCCTCGCCGCCGACCACCAGCACCGCCGAGCCCGGCGGCACCCGGTCCGCGACCAGCCGCGCCGCCGCCTGCGCCGAGGTGATCACGTCCGTGGGCTCGGCCGGGACGCCCAGCTCGGAGAGGTGCTCCGCGACCGCGTCCGGTGTCCGGGAGGCGTTGTTGGTGACGTACGCCAGCCCCATCCCGTCCTCCCGGGCCTGCGCCAGCGAGTCCACGGCGTGGTCGATGGCCTTGGCACCGGCGTACACCACGCCGTCCAGGTCGAGCAGGGCGGTGTCGTACTTCCGGCTCAGCGGAAGCGGGCCGTCCGACTGCTGGTCCTGCGACGCGGGAAGGTCGGGAAGGTCTGGCATGAGTCCGATCTCTCTACTCGTCCTGGTCGTGCATACCCCTGACCGTACCGAACCCCCCGGCCCGGGCCTTCAAGGTCGCCCGTGTCTGCCGCAGCGCCGCCCGGTAGTGCTTCAGCTCGGGACGCATCGCCACCGCCAGCGCCAGGTGCACCGCCGACTCCTCGAAATCCCCCGTCCGGGCCGCCGCCAGCCCCCAGCCGAACTGCGCGTAGTCGTCCGACGGGTCGGACTGCGCCACCGCCCGGAAGTTCTCCAGCGCCGCCGCGTACGACCCCGCGTCGAACTGCGCCCGCGCCAGCGTCTCCCGGATCGCCGTCGAGCCGGGTTCGGCCTCCGCCGCCCGCACCAGCAGCTGCACGGCGGCGCTCGGATGCCCGCCCGCCAGCAGCTCGCTGCCCCGCCTGAACCATTCGTACACGTCGCCGCTCGGAGCGCCCTCGTCGTAGCGTGCCCGTTCCCACATCTGCGACCCCTCTCCGTCAACCGGTCGCCAACCGATGATCAGTCAACCCGGCATACCCGATTAACATGCCCAGGGTGAGCGCAGTCAGTGCAGACGACGCAGGAGAATCCCGATACGGCGACGCGGGCCGGGTGGCCGCAGCCGGGCTGTCACTCGCGCCCTTCCGGGGGCTGCGCTACGACCCCGGCCGCGTCAGCTCGCTGGCGGCGGTCACCTCACCGCCCTACGACGTGGTCGACGCCGACGGCCGGGTCCGGCTGGAGACCGGCGACCCGCACAACGTCGTACGCCTGATCCTGCCCCGCCCGGAGCCCACCGCCGAGAGCGGCTACCGCCGCGCCGCCGCCCTGCTGGCCGCCTGGCAGCGCAGCGGCGTCCTCGCCGCCGACCCGGCCCCCGCGCTGTACGTCTACGAGCAGCGCAGCCCGGACGAGGACGGCGGGACGTTGCAGCGCGGCCTGATCGGCGCCCTGGCCGTCAGCGGCCCGCAGGCCGGGGTGGTGCTGCCGCACGAGGACGTCATGCCGCGCCCGGTCGCCGACCGCGTCGGCCTGATGCGCACCACCAAGGCCAACCTGGAACCCATCCTGCTCACCTACCGGGGCGACGGCAGCGCCGCCGCCGTCATCGAGCGCACCGCCGAACAGCCGCCGCTGCTGACCACCACCACCAGCGACGGCACCACCCACCGGCTGTGGTCGGTGACCGCACAGCGCGACCTCGCCACCGTCTCCAAGGACCTCGCCACCTGCCGGGCCCTGATCGCCGACGGACACCACCGCTGGGCCATGTACCTGCGCCTCCAGCGCGAGCACCGCTACCTGGCCCACAGCCCCTGGGACCGGGGCCTGGTCCTGCTGGTGGACACCGCCCGCTACCCGCTGCGGGTGCGCGCCATCCACCGGGTCTTGCACCAGCTCCCGCCGGAGCAGGCCCTCGCCGCGCTGACGCCGCTCGGCGACGCCTGGACGGTCACCGAGCCCGGCCGGACCCAGGAGGCGGCCATGAACGCCCTGCAGGCCGCCAAGGCCGCCGGGCTCAACGCCTTCGTACTGGCCGGCGACGGCCGGTTCCGGCTGCTCACCGGCCCCGACAAGGCCACCGTGGACGCGGCCGTCCCGGCCGACCGCCCCGAGGAGTACCGCCGGCTGGACGCCACCGTCCTGCACGCCATCCTGCTCGACCGGGTCTGGAACGTCCCCGACGCCCCCGAGCACATCGGCTACGTCCACGACACCGCCGCCGCCGTCCGCGAGGCCCGGTCCAGCGGCGGGACGGCGGTGCTGCTGCACCCGGTGGCCGAGGGCGTCGTGCGGCGGCTGGCGGAGCAGGGCGTCACCATGCCCCGGAAGTCGACCTCCTTCGGGCCGAAGCCCGCCACCGGCCTGGTCCTGCGCAGCCTGCTGCTGGGCTGATCCGGCCCTGATCCGGCCTTGATCCGGCCGGGAAAACAGCTGTGGCCCGCACCCGGTCTCCCAGGTGCGGGCCACAGCCGCATACGGCTCCGGCGTGCTCAGCACCGGTGATCAGCCTGATCAGCCGAGGTCAGGCGCGCGGCTCGCGCTCGGCATCGGGCTCCAGGAAGGGAGAGGTGGACGGGGCGGTGAAGCCCTCCTCCTCGTCCTCTTCCTCATCGTCGTCGTAGTAGTCCTCGCCGCCGCCGGACGCGAACTCGGCGTCGTCGCCGTCCTCGTGGTCGTCCTCGTCGTCCGCGTCGATCGCGTCCTGAAGGTCCGCGTCGCCCTCGGCCTTGACCTTGGCCTGCTTGGCCGCGTCCTCCTGGGCGTCGTCGTCGACCTCGACGTCCGGGTCGAGCGTGTCGACGAACTCGATGCCGTCGATCTCGGCGAGGCGCTCGGCGGCGTTGGTCGAGCCGTTCTGGTCGGCCTCGGCGGCCTTGGCGAACCAGTCGCGGGCCTCGTCGGCGCGGCCGGCGCCGATGAGCGCGTCGGCGTAGGCGTAGCGCAGCCGGGCCGTCCACGGCTGCACCGAGTGCGAGCCCAGCTCGGAGCACTCGAGCGTGACCACGGCCGCGTCGAACTGCTCCATGTCGCTGCGGGCGCCGGCGGCCACGAGACGCATCTCGATCTGTCCGGCCTTGTCCAGCTGCTTGACCTCGGGCGCGCCCGCCATCTCCAGCGCGCGCTCGGGGCGTCCCAGCCCGCGCTCGCAGTCGGCCATGACCGGCCACAGCTCGGCCGATCCGGTCATCCGGCGCGAGGCACGGAACTCGGTCAGCGCCTCCGAGTAGCGCTCGGTCACGTAGGACGCGAACCCGGCCGCCTCGCGGACCGCGGCGACGCGGGACGCCAGCCGCAGCGCGACGCGCGAGTAGGCGTACGCCTCCTCCGGCTCGCTGTCGAGCAGCCGGGCGACCATGACGAGGTTCTTGGCGACGTCCTCGGCAAGGGTCTTCGGCAGGCTCATCAGCTCCTGACGAACATCAGCGTCGATCTCCTGGCCCGTGACGTCCTCGTCGACCGGCAGCCGGCGAACCGGCTCACTCCGCCGATCGTCGCCGTACCCACCGCGGTCGTCGCGGTTGTAGCTGCCGCCGCTGCTCGGGCGGTCGTCCCGGCGCGGACCACGGTCGTCCCGGTTGAAGCCACCACTGCGCGGGCGGTCGTCGCGGTTGTAGCCGCCACCGGAGGGACGGTCGTCCCGACGGTAGCCGCCGCCACTGCTGCTGGGGCGGTCGTCGCGGCGCGGACCACGGTCATCGCGGTTGAACCCGCCGCTACGGGGACGGTCATCGCGGTTGTAGCCGCCGCCGCCGCTCGGGCGGTCGTCCCGACGCGGACCACGGTCGTCCCGGTTGAAGCCACCACTGCGCGGGCGGTCGTCGCGGTTGAAGCTGCCACCGCTCGGCCGGTCGTCCCGACGGTAGCCGCCACCACTGCTGCTGGGGCGGTCGTCCCGGCGCGGACCACGGTCATCCCGGTTGAACCCAACGCTACGGGGACGGTCATCACGGTTGAAGCCGCCGCCGCCGCTCGGGCGGTCGTCCCGACGCGGACCACGGTCATCGCGGTTGAAGCCGCCGCTACGGGGACGGTCATCGCGGTTGAAGCCGCCGCCGCCGCTCGGGCGGTCGTCCCGACGCGGACCACGGTCGTCCCGGTTGAAGCCACCACTGCGCGGGCGGTCGTCGCGGTTGAAGCTGCCACCGCTCGGCCGGTCGTCCCGACGGTAGCCGCCACCACTGCTGCTGGGGCGGTCGTCCCGGCGCGGGCCACGGTCATCGCGGTTGAACGCACCGCTACGCGGGCGGTCATCGCGGTTGAAGCCGCCACCGGAGGGACGGTCGTCCCGACGGGGACCACGGTCATCGCGGTTGAAGCCACCACTGCGCGGGCGGTCGTCGCGGTTGTAGCCGCCACCGGAGGGACGGTCGTCCCGACGGGGACCACGGTCGTCACGGTTGTACCCGCCACCGCTGCTCGGGCGGTCGTCGCGGCGCGGGCCACGGTCATCGCGGTTGAATCCGCCGCTACGGGGACGGTCATCGCGGTTGAAGCCGCCACCGGAGGGGCGGTCGTCGCGGCGCGGGCCACGGTCGTCGCGGTTGAAGCCACCACTGCGCGGGCGGTCGTCGCGGTTGAAGCCGCCACCGGAGGGACGGTCGTCCCGACGGGGACCACGGTCATCGCGGTTGAAGCCACCGCTACGCGGGCGGTCGTCACGACTGAAGCCGCCACCGCTGGAGGAGCGGTCGTCCCGACGGTAACCGCCACCACCGCTGCTCGGACGGTCGTCCCGGTTGAAGCCGCCGCCGCTGCGCGGGCGGTCGTCGCGGTTGTAGCTGCCGCTGGAGGGGCGGTCGTCGCGGCGGTAGCCGGCGCCGCCGCTGTTGGGACGGTCGTCCCGACGCGGCCGGTCGTCGCGGCTGTAGCCGCCACCACGGGAGTCACGCCGACCAGCGCCGCCCCCAGCACCCTGCGATCCGTCGCCCGAACGGCGCTCTGGGCGGCCCTGAGGGGGGTTCGACATTGACTCGACTCCTTCTGATCACTGAAACATCCGGGGTGTCGGCCATGCGGGCACGATCACCACCACTCCATTGTCCCGCACTCCGCCAACTGGCGCGTACGGGTGACATGCCACGGGCACATCAGTCCACGCAAACACAAAAAGCCGCGGCCCCAGCACATCGCTGGGGCCGCGGCTCTGAATGATTGTTCGGCGGTGTCCTACTCTCCCACAAGGTCCCCCTTGCAGTACCATCGGCGCTGAGAGGCTTAGCTTCCGGGTTCGGAATGTAACCGGGCGTTTCCCTCACGCTATGACCACCGAAACCCTATCGGGTGTTCAGCGAACACTCTCTTCAATTGTGATGTGCCACAGATGTGGCACTGTCACCGGGGCTGTTCGCAACCCGGGAACTGTACAGTGGACGCGTAGCAACTATGGACAAGCCCTCGGCCTATTAGTACCGGTCAGCTCCACCCCTCACAGGGCTTCCACACCCGGCCTATCAACCCAGTCGTCTACTGGGAGCCTTACCCACTCGATGGTGGTGGGAGTCCTCATCTCGAAGCAGGCTTCCCGCTTAGATGCTTTCAGCGGTTATCCCTCCCGAACGTAGCCAACCAGCCATGCCCTTGGCAGGACAACTGGCACACCAGAGGTTCGTCCGTCCCGGTCCTCTCGTACTAGGGACAGCCCTTCTCAAGACTCCTGCGCGCGCAGCGGATAGGGACCGAACTGTCTCACGACGTTCTAAACCCAGCTCGCGTACCGCTTTAATGGGCGAACAGCCCAACCCTTGGGACCTACTCCAGCCCCAGGATGCGACGAGCCGACATCGAGGTGCCAAACCATCCCGTCGATATGGACTCTTGGGGAAGATCAGCCTGTTATCCCCGGGGTACCTTTTATCCGTTGAGCGACGGCGCTTCCACAAGCCACCGCCGGATCACTAGTCCCTGCTTTCGCACCTGCTCGACCCGTCGGTCTCACAGTCAAGCTCCCTTGTGCACTTACACTCAACACCTGATTGCCAACCAGGCTGAGGGAACCTTTGGGCGCCTCCGTTACATTTTAGGAGGCAACCGCCCCAGTTAAACTACCCACCAGACACTGTCCCTGATCCGGATCACGGACCCAGGTTAGACATCCAGCACGACCAGAGTGGTATTTCAACGACGACTCCACAACCACTGGCGTGGCCGCTTCACAGTCTCCCACCTATCCTACACAAGCCGAACCGAACACCAATATCAAGCTATAGTAAAGGTCCCGGGGTCTTTCCGTCCTGCTGCGCGAAACGAGCATCTTTACTCGTAATGCAATTTCACCGGGCCTATGGTTGAGACAGTCGAGAAGTCGTTACGCCATTCGTGCAGGTCGGAACTTACCCGACAAGGAATTTCGCTACCTTAGGATGGTTATAGTTACCACCGCCGTTTACTGGCGCTTAAGTTCTCAGCCTCGCCACACCGAAGCGCAGCTAACCGGTCCCCTTAACGTTCCAGCACCGGGCAGGCGTCAGTCCGTATACATCGCCTTACGGCTTCGCACGGACCTGTGTTTTTAGTAAACAGTCGCTTCTCGCTGGTCTCTGCGGCCGGCCACAGCTCCGGAGGTAAACCCCATCACCACAACCGGCCCCCTTCTCCCGAAGTTACGGGGGCATTTTGCCGAGTTCCTTAACCATAGTTCACCCGAACGCCTCGGTATTCTCTACCTGACCACCTGAGTCGGTTTGGGGTACGGGCCGCCATGAAACTCGCTAGAGGCTTTTCTCGACAGCATAGGATCATCCACTTCACCACAATCGGCTCGGCATCAGGTCTCAGACTATGTGAACGGCGGATTTGCCTACCGTTCGTCCTACACCCTTACCCCGGGACAACCACCGCCCGGGCTGGACTACCTTCCTGCGTCACCCCATCGCTCACCTACTACCAGCTCGGTTCACCGGCTCCACCACTTCCCTTTGTCCGAAGACTCCGGGACGGCTTCACGGGCTTAGCATTACCGGGTTCGACGTTGGCGCTTCAAAGCGGGTACGGGAATATCAACCCGTTGTCCATCGACTACGCCTGTCGGCCTCGCCTTAGGTCCCGACTTACCCTGGGCAGATCAGCTTGACCCAGGAACCCTTGGTCAATCGGCGCAAGAGTTTCCCACTCTTGTATCGCTACTCATGCCTGCATTCTCACTCGTATACCGTCCACGACTGGCTTCCGCCGCCGCTTCACCCGGCACACGACGCTCCCCTACCCATCACAGCCCCCGTTAGGGGTTGATACTGCAATGACACGGCTTCGGCGGTGTACTTGAGCCCCGCTACATTGTCGGCGCGGAATCACTTGACCAGTGAGCTATTACGCACTCTTTAAAGGGTGGCTGCTTCTAAGCCAACCTCCTGGTTGTCTCTGCGACTCCACATCCTTTCCCACTTAGCACACGCTTAGGGGCCTTAGCCGGTGTTCTGGGCTGTTTCCCTCTCGACCATGGAGCTTATCCCCCACAGTCTCACTGCCGCGCTCTCACTTACCGGCATTCGGAGTTTGGCTAAGGTCAGTAACCCGGTGGGGCCCATCGCCTATCCAGTGCTCTACCTCCGGCAAGAAACACACGACGCTGCACCTAAATGCATTTCGGGGAGAACCAGCTATCACGGAGTTTGATTGGCCTTTCACCCCTAACCACAGGTCATCCCCCAGGTTTTCAACCCTGGTGGGTTCGGTCCTCCACACGGTCTTACCCGCGCTTCAACCTGCCCATGGCTAGATCACTCCGCTTCGGGTCTTGGGCGCGCTACTATGTCGCCCTATTCGGACTCGCTTTCGCTACGGCTACCCCACACGGGTTAACCTCGCAACACACCGCAAACTCGCAGGCTCATTCTTCAAAAGGCACGCAGTCACGACCAGTCATCACAAGTGACGCTGGCGACGCTCCCACGGCTTGTAGGCACACGGTTTCAGGTACTATTTCACTCCGCTCCCGCGGTACTTTTCACCATTCCCTCACGGTACTGTCCGCTATCGGTCACTAGGGAATATTTAGGCTTAGCGGGTGGTCCCGCCAGATTCACACGGAGTTTCACGGGATCCGTGCTACTTGGGAAAAACTCAAGAGAGCCGCACAGGTTTCGTCTACGGGGGTCTTACCCTCTACGCCGGACCTTTCGCATGTCCTTCGACTACCCATACGGTTTCTGACTCTCCGACCGGCCGGCAGACCGGTCAAGAATTCTCCCACGACCCCGAAGTGGCAACCCCTGCCGGGTCTCACACCACAACGGTTTAGCCTCATCCGATTTCGCTCGCCACTACTCTCGGAATCACGGTTGTTTTCTCTTCCTGCGGGTACTGAGATGTTTCACTTCCCCGCGTTCCCTCCACACTGCCTATGTGTTCAGCAGCGGGTGACAGCCCATGACGACTGCCGGGTTTCCCCATTCGGACACCCCCGGATCAAAGCTCGGTTGACAGCTCCCCGGGGCCTATCGTGGCCTCCCACGTCCTTCATCGGTTCCTAGTGCCAAGGCATCCACCGTGCGCCCTTAAAAACTTGGCCACAGATGCTCGCGTCCACTGTGCAGTTCTCAAGCAACGACCAGCCACCCATCACCCCCACGAGCACACGCTCACAGAGTTCACTGGGGCCGGCGCTGAAGACCAGCCTTGCGGCCGTGCCCTCAGGACCCAACAACGTGCCCGACCCGATCCACCCGACCCCGCGTTCCACGCACCCCGAAAGATGCAGTACTAGCGGCGACAAGCCGATCGTGCCGAATAGTCAACGTTCCACCCATGAGCAACCAGCACCGGACATTCGCCGATGAACTGGCCCCTTGACCGCCGAGAGGCGGTAAGAAGTGCTCCTTAGAAAGGAGGTGATCCAGCCGCACCTTCCGGTACGGCTACCTTGTTACGACTTCGTCCCAATCGCTGGTCCCACCTTCGACAGCTCCTTCCCTTGCGGGTTAGGCCACCGGCTTCGGGTGTTACCGACTTTCGTGACGTGACGGGCGGTGTGTACAAGGCCCGGGAACGTATTCACCGCAGCAATGCTGATCTGCGATTACTAGCAACTCCGACTTCATGGGGTCGAGTTGCAGACCCCAATCCGAACTGAGACCGGCTTTTTGAGATTCGCTCCACCTCGCGGTATCGCAGCTCATTGTACCGGCCATTGTAGCACGTGTGCAGCCCAAGACATAAGGGGCATGATGATTTGACGTCGTCCCCACCTTCCTCCGAGTTGACCCCGGCAGTCTCCTGTGAGTCCCCGGCATAACCCGCTGGCAACACAGAACGAGGGTTGCGCTCGTTGCGGGACTTAACCCAACATCTCACGACACGAGCTGACGACAACCATGCACCACCTGTATACCGACCACAAGGGGGCGACCATCTCTGGCCGTTTCCGGTATATGTCAAGCCTTGGTAAGGTTCTTCGCGTTGCGTCGAATTAAGCCACATGCTCCGCTGCTTGTGCGGGCCCCCGTCAATTCCTTTGAGTTTTAGCCTTGCGGCCGTACTCCCCAGGCGGGGAACTTAATGCGTTAGCTGCGGCGCGGACCACGTGGAATGTGACCCACACCTAGTTCCCAACGTTTACGGCGTGGACTACCAGGGTATCTAATCCTGTTCGCTCCCCACGCTTTCGCTCCTCAGCGTCAGTAATGGCCCAGAGATCCGCCTTCGCCACCGGTGTTCCTCCTGATATCTGCGCATTTCACCGCTACACCAGGAATTCCGATCTCCCCTACCACACTCTAGCCTGCCCGTATCGAATGCAGACCCGGAGTTAAGCCCCGGGCTTTCACATCCGACGCGACAAGCCGCCTACGAGCTCTTTACGCCCAATAATTCCGGACAACGCTCGCACCCTACGTATTACCGCGGCTGCTGGCACGTAGTTAGCCGGTGCTTCTTCTGCAGGTACCGTCACTTGCGCTTCTTCCCTGCTGAAAGAGGTTTACAACCCGAAGGCCGTCATCCCTCACGCGGCGTCGCTGCATCAGGCTTTCGCCCATTGTGCAATATTCCCCACTGCTGCCTCCCGTAGGAGTCTGGGCCGTGTCTCAGTCCCAGTGTGGCCGGTCGCCCTCTCAGGCCGGCTACCCGTCGTCGCCTTGGTAGGCCATCACCCCACCAACAAGCTGATAGGCCGCGGGCCCATCCCAGATCGCCGGAGCTTTCCACGCACACCCCATGCGGAGATGCGTCGTATCCGGTATTAGCACCGGTTTCCCGGTGTTGTCCCAGAATCTGGGGCAGGTTGCCCACGTGTTACTCACCCGTTCGCCACTGATCCACCCCGAAGGGCTTCACCGTTCGACTTGCATGTGTTAAGCACGCCGCCAGCGTTCGTCCTGAGCCAGGATCAAACTCTCCGTGAATGTATTCCGGATATAACCGGAGCACACCCGCGAAAGAGCGGCACGACAGTCAGCGGAACAGCCGACCTCGTGCACTGCGTCCTCGCTAGTGTTTTGTGCATCAAAGGAACCACGTCCAAAAATGGACGGGGTATCAACATATCTGGCGTTGACTTTTGGCACGCTGTTGAGTTCTCAAGGAACGGACGCTTCCTTCAAGACCCTTTCACCGGTCTCTCCGGGCACTTCGTTCTTCGTTGTCGAGCCTAGCAGATCCGATTTCCACCGGCGAACCGGTCGTAATCTTTCCGCTCCCCGCCGGAGCGGGGTTGTCGCTCGGCGACCGGCACTACGTTACCGCAAATTTCGGAGGCCCGAAAATCGGTCACCTATTCGCACGCCAAAAAGAGACCCCCGACAATCGAGACACAATATCGATGTCGAGCGGATCAGATTGGTTGAGTGAAGAGGCTTCTGCAGTGTCTGGCCACGTGAGGGTTGATGCGGCGAGGCGATGCCCCGTACGTCGCAACAACCCGAATCAAGCGACTCGCTCAACACTAGACGGTCCCGCGCGCAACGTCAAACATCCGTGGCGAAGATCTTTTGGGATCCCTACCACGGACGTTCGACGCCAGAGCCAGCAGGCCCGCTGACCAGCGCAGCAGCCGTCAGCCCGTCAGTTCGACGGCGGCGAGGCTGCGCTTGCCCCGGCGCAGCAGCAGCCAGCGGCCGTGCAGCAGGTCGGCTGCGGTAGGCACCGCCTCCTCGTCGGTGACCTTGGCGTTGTTGAGGTAGGCGCCGCCCTCCTTGATCGCGCGGCGGGCGGCCGACTTGCTGGCGACCAGCCCGGTCGCGGCGAACATGTCGACGATCAGGCCGAGTTGGTCGATCTTGGCGTTCGGCAGCTCGGCGACGGCAGCCCCCAGCGTCGGTGCGTCCAGGTCCGCCAGGTCGCCCTGGCCGAACAGCGCCTTGGAGGCCGCGACGGCGCGGGCCAGCTGCTCCTCGCCGTGCACCAGCGTGGTGACGTCCTCCGCCAGCGCGCGCTGCGCGGCGCGCGCCGCCGGCTGTTCCACGGTGAGCCGCTCCAGCTCCTCGATCTCCTCCTTGCTGCGGAAGGTGAAGATACGCAGGTAGTTGGCCACGTCCCGGTCGTCGGAGTTGAGCCAGAACTGGTAGAAGGCGTACGGGGTGGTGAGTTCGGGGTCGAGCCAGACCGTCCCGGTCTCGGTCTTGCCGAACTTGGTGCCGTCCGCCTTGGTGATCAGTGGTGTGCCCAGGGCGTGCACGGACTTGCCGTCCGCCTTGCGGATCAGGTCGGTGCCCGCGGTGAGGTTGCCCCACTGGTCGCTGCCGCCGGTCTGCAGGGTGCAGCCGTACCGGCGGTTCAGCTCCAGGTAGTCCATGCCCTGCAGCACCTGGTAGCTGAACTCGGTGTAGCTGATGCCCGCATCGGAGTTGAGCCGCCGGGCGACGGCCTCCTTGGCGATCATGTTGTTGACCCGGAAGTACTTGCCGATGTCGCGCAGCAGGCTGATCGCCGACAGGCCCGACGTCCAGTCCAGGTTGTTGACGATACGGGCCGCGTACGGGCCCTCGAAGTCGAGGAAGCGCTCGAACTGGGTCCGGAAGCGGGTCGCCCAGGCAGCGACCGTCTCCGGGTCGTTCAGGGTGCGCTCGGAGGTGGGGCGCGGATCGCCGATCAGCCCGGTGGCGCCGCCGGCCAGGGGCAGCGGGAAGTTCCCCGCGTCCTGGATGCGGCGCATGGTGAGCAGCTGCACCAGGTTGCCCATGTGCAGGCTGGGGGCCGTGGGATCGAAGCCGCAATAGAACGTGACCGGACCGTCCGCGAATGCCTTGCGCAGTGCGTCCTCGTCGGTGGACAGGGCGATCAGCCCGCGCCACTTCAGCTCGTCGACGATGTCCGTCACGATCTCGCTTCTCCTTAGATCCACGCCGGGGAAAGCCACCGGCGGATGTGCTCAGCGTGTCCGAGGGTACGGGGTGGAGGCCACTTCATTGCGGCGCGGGCCGGATCACCCCGTCCGCGCTGATCCGTCCGGCGGCGCGGCGGCGGGCCGGGTCAGCGGATCGGGCCGGGTCAGCCGGTCGGCTTGCGGCGCTTGCGCGGGACGTGCCGGCGGTAGTCGCTGACCGTGCGGTCGTCGGCCACCCAGAACCGCCACGGCGTCTCGTGCCCCTGGGAGACGCCGGTCCGGGGCCCGCTGCGGACGGCGTCCGGCGGGCAGGGCTCGCCCTGGTGGATGCTGACCGGCGTATCGGGCGCGCAGACGTCAGTCCCGTCCAGGCTGCGGTCGAAGCCCAGGGACAGGGCGAGCCGGCCCGGCCCCTTGGCCAGCTCGTGCGGGTGCTTGGCGGTCGGCCGCCGGGCGAGTGCCAGCTCCTGGCCCTCGATCACCTCGCCCGCCCGGATCAGTACGGCCTGGGATTCGCCGACCGTGCCGCAGACGATGTTGGCGGCGTGGTGCATCCCGTAGATCCAGTACACGTACAGGTGGCCCGCGGGGCCGAACATGGTGGCGTTGCGCGGGGTCGGGCCGCGGTAGCCGTGCGAGGCCGGGTCGATCGCGCCCTCGTACGCCTCCACTTCGGTGATGCGCAGGGCGATGGTGCCCTCCGGCTCGCGGCGGACCAGGACCAGGCCCAGCAGCTCCGGGGCGACCAGGTGGGCCCGGCGCGCGAGGAACGCGCGCGGCACCAGCTCTCCGACGCGGGTCATGCTCCTGCTCCCCTTCTACGCGTTCTACGCGACTGCCACGGGACTGCTGGCGGTTCCAGCTGACGGCAGCCTTCGAGGGTAGTGGAATCGCCGCCCCCGGGGTGCCACGGGGGGAATGCCCGGCAGGGTTAGTGTGGTCGGCGAAAACGCCCCTCATACCGGAGGTTGACGAAGTGTCGGAATCCCAGCGGCGGCCGCTCCCGCACGAGTACCATCCGCCCGTTCCCGCGTTCGAGGTGACCAGCACGGACTTCGTCCCCGGCGCGACCCTGCCGCAGGCGCACACCTTCGCCGCGGACAACCTGTCGCCGCAGCTGAGCTGGTCCGGCGCGCCGGTCGGGACCAAGAGCTACGCCGTGAGCTGCTTCGACCCGGACGCGCCGACCGGCAGCGGGTTCTGGCACTGGGTGGTGTTCGACATCCCGGCCGACGTCACCGAGCTGCCCACCGGCGCCGGGAGCGGCGACTTCAAGGGGCTGCCGCGCGGGGCCGTACACGTCCGCAACGACTACGGGACGCGGGACTACGGCGGGGCCGCGCCGCCGCCCGGAGACGGCCCGCACCGCTACGTGTTCACCGTCTACGCCGTGGATCAGGAGAAGCTCGGGCCGGATAGCGACGCCACCCCCGCCGTCATCGGCTTCAACCTGCGCTTCCACGCGCTGGGGCGGGCCCAGGTGATCGCGGAGTACGAGCAGCGCTCGTAATCCACCGGCCATCCACCGGCCACCCGGACAGTGCATTTGGTCACCGGAAATTGCGTTGTCTGCGGACCGCACGGCCCTCACAGTGGGATCACCGCCGTGGGGGCGGTCGCGGTCTGCGGAGGTGGTCGGGATGCGCAGTGCACTGGTTCTGAATGCGGGCTACGAGCCGCTGGCGGCGGTGTCGTTGCAACGCGCCGTGGTGCTGGTGCTGCAGGACAAGGCTCTGGTCGAGCACGCGCACCCGGTGTACCGGATACGCGCGGCCTCGGTGGAGCTGCCGGTGCCCCGGGTGATCAGACTGCGCCGGTACGTCCGGGTGCCGTTCCGACAACGGGCGCCGTGGTCGCGGCGCGGGGTGCTGGTGCGGGACGGGCACAGGTGCGCGTACTGCGGGCGGCGCGGCACCACCATCGACCATGTGCAGCCCCGGTCCCGCGGCGGCCTGGACACCTGGCTGAACACGGTCGCGGCCTGCTCCGGCTGCAACCACCGGAAGGCGGACCGCACCCCGGACCAGGCCGGGATGGCCCTGCTGTTCACGCCGTTCGAGCCGACGCCGGAGGCGACGCTGATGCTGGCGCTCGGCGCGGAGCGGGACGACCTGCCGGACTGGCTGGCGGTGCCGGCGTGAGGCGGGCGTGCCGTCGGCCCGGTACCGGGGTCCGGGCCGACGGCCGCCTCAGCCGCCGCTGCCGATCGAGTACGCGGTGGCCGAGGTGGCGTAGGTGCTGGTGAACTGCGGGACGACGACCACCAGGTTGCCCTGGTAGAGGACCCGGCCGGCGGTCAGCAGCGAGCCGGTGGCCTGCGGGAAGGCGCCGCCGGGCGACTCCTTGCCGGTGGCCAGGTCGAAGTGGCTGAGCCGGGCGGGCTGGCCGAGGCGCTCCTCGGTGGCCACCACGGCCCCCGAGGCGTCCACGCCGACCAGGGCGGACTGGCCCTTCTCGGCGGGCGCGGTCTGCCACACCTGCTTGCCGGTGGCCAGGTCGAAGGCGGTGACCACGCCGGAGCCGGCGGGCGCGGCCGAGGCGCCGGAGCCGGCGGCGGTCGGGCTGAGCTCGGCGAGCATGGTGCTGCCCTGGAAGAACAGCGCCGGATCGGCGTCGAAGCTGCCGTGGACGGCGTCCAGCCTGCCCCCGACCTGGGCGACCGGGATGGTCGCCTGGCTGTCGCCCTGGGCGCTGAAGGACATCAGCGTGTCCTTGGTCGGGTCCGCCATGTGGACGGACACCACGGCCGGGGTCGCCGACAGCACCGTGTAGGAGGCCGCCGTCGCGGGCAGGCCGCGCCACCAGCTGAGCTTGCCGGTGCCCGCGTCCAGCGCCACCACCTGCTGCTTGGGGGTGGTGTCGGCGCAGACGCTCTGCAGCAGCAGGGTGCCGGCCGTCCCGTTGCCGCCGAGGACGCAGTACTTGCCCGGTCCGGCGTAGGTCCAGTCCTGCTTGCCGGTGGCGGCGGCGTAGCCGACCGCGCCGGACGCGCCCACGACGTCGACCTGGGTGTCGTTGACCATCACCGACGCCGGTGGGCCGGCGGTCGCGGTGGCGGCCGTGGCGGTCCACTTGGCCTGGCCGGTGGCGGTGTTCACGGCCACCAGCAGCGAACACGCCTGCCCGCTGCCCGGCTTGGCCTGGAACAGCACTGCGCCCACGCCGGTGGAGCCGACCGTGGACGACATGGCGCAGGGCACCGCGCCCGCAGTGGGCGGGGCGACCGTCCAGAGCTTGCTGCCGCTGGCGGCGGAGTACGCCGTGACGCCCATGCCGTCGCCGCGGACCACCGCCGAGGCGAGCAGCCAGGAGCCTATGAGGCCGTCGTTGCCGTTGGCCGATCCGGCGTCGGCCGGTGCGGACCAGGCCTTGGTGTGCGCGGAGGCGAGATCGACCGAGGGCGCGGCGGCGCCGGACGGCTTGGCGGAACTGCTGCCGGAGCCGCCGCCCGCGACCGCGAAGCCGGCCGCGCCGAGGACGACCAGGGCGGCGGCGCCGAGGACGGCGCGCACGGCGAAGGTCTTGCGGTCGGTGCCGGGCGCGCGGCCGGTGGCCGCAGCCAGCAGCCGGGAGAGGAGCGGTCCGTCGGCGGCGGGCGCCGCGCCCGCCCCGGCGGCGCCCTGGTCGCGCCCGGACCGCCGGTCGGAGCGGCGGCCGGAGCCGCCGGGGGCGCCGGAGGGTGACGGCCCGTCGGCGGCGGCCTCGGCGCCGGACGCCCCGGGAGCCCCGGTGGGGGCGCCTGCGGCGAAGGCCGCCTGGTACATCTCGGTCGCGGACCAGGCCGCGGTGGATTCGGACGCCTGCTCCTGGGCGGAGGTGCCGGGGTGCCCGGGGTGGCCGGAGCTGCCGTGCGGGTCGTTCGGGGCGTGCGGGTCGTGCTGCCCGGGCTGGCCGTCCGCCTCGGCCGGGGCGGTGTGGCCGTGCCCGGCCGAGGCGTCGTACTGCTGCTGCTCGGGGTAGCCCTGGTAGCCGGAGTAGTCGTACGACTGCGGGTATCCGGGCTGGTGCTGGTAGTCGCCGTCCTGCGGGTACCCGGCCTGCTGCGGATAGCCGCCGTGCCCGCCCTGCTGCCGACCGTACCCGGCCTGGCCGTGGTCGAGGTGCTGCTGCCCGTAGTCGGCGTGGCCGTAGTCCGCGTTCCCGTAGTCGGCGTGCCCGTAGTCCGGCTGCGGGGCGCCCTGCGGCTGCCCGTGGTCGGACTGGCCGTAGCCCGGCTGTTCGTAGCCGGACTGCCCGTGCCCGGGCTGCTCGAAACCGGGTTGCGGCTGGGCGTGGCCCTGCGCCGACTGGCCGTCAGGCCCCCAGTACTGACCGTAGTCGGGTTCGCTGTCCATGGCTCCGTCTGCTCCCGCCGGCTTCACGATTCGCCAGCCAGCATCTCACGGTTGCCGTGGCTCACCGTCCGCTCCGGGGGGTTCCTCACACATCGTCCGCATTGGTCCGTCGCGCAGGTCACAACCGGGAGTCGGCGACGGCGTCGATGTGGGCGGCCAGGTCGAGGTCGAGCTGGGTGATGCCGCCCGCCGAGTGGGTGCTGAGGGCGAAGTGCAGGGTGCGCCAGCGGATGTCGATGTCGGGGTGGTGGTCCATGGACTCGGCGATGTCGGCGACGGCGACCACGATCCGGATGGCCGTCGGGAAGTCGTCGGCCTCCACCACCCGCTTGAGGGTGTCGCCCTCGCGGTGCCAGGCCGGGTGGTGCTCCAGGCCGCCGGTGATCTGCTCGTCGCTGAGTCGTCCGCTCATGTGCGCGCTCCTGTCGGGCTCGGGCGGGCCCCGGTCGGGCCCCTCCGGTCAGCCAAGCAGAAGTTTGACGATGGCTGCGAGACCCACGACGACGATGATGGCGCGTAGGGCCACCGGAGGGAGCCGTCGGCCCACCCGGGAGCCGATCTGGCCGCCGATGACGGAGCCCCCGGCGATCAGCCCGGCGGCGGTCCAGTCGATCCGGCCGTCGATGAGGAAGACCACGGCGGCGACCCCGTTGACGATCATCGCCAGGATGTTCTTGGTGGCGTTGATCCGCTGCAGGTCGTCGGCGAGCAGCAGGCCCATCAGCCCCAGCAGCAGGACGCCCTGGGCCGCGCCGAAGTATCCGCCGTAGACGCCGCTGGCGAAGACGCCGAGGATCAGCGCGATGCCGCCCTCGGCCCGGGCCGGGCCGGTGCGCCGGGCGGCGACCACCTTGGCCAGCCAGGGCTGGAGGACGACCAGCAGCAGCGCGATGCCGATGAGGACGGGGACGATGGCCTGGAAGGCGTCGGCGGGCAGGATCAGCAGCAGCACCGCGCCGAGGATCCCGCCGAACAGCGAGGCGGTGCCCAGGCGGATCAACCGGTCCCGCTGGCCGCCCAGTTCGGCGCGGTAGCCGTAGGCGCCGCTGAGCGAGCCGGGGACCAGCCCGAGGGTGTTGGAGACGTTGGCGGTGACCGGGGGCAGCCCGACGGCCAGCAGTACCGGGAAGGTGATCAGGGTGCCGGAGCCGACGACGGCGTTGATGGCCCCGGCGCCGATGCCCGCCGCAAAGACGCCCACTGCCTCCCACGGTGACATGGCCGTGCCCCTTCGCTCTCGGTTGGTGTGCAGATCAGATCATGCACGACCGGTCGGGTCGAAGGGGCGTCGGGTCCGCCATCCGGGACCGGAACCGCCGGGCGGCTACTCGGGGTCGAGCTCCGGGTACTCGCGGCGCTTGTCCATCCGCAGCGCGGAGCCGTTGGCGTCCACCGGCGCGGGCGCGGGGGCGGCGCCCTTGGGGGCGAGGCCGGTGAAGGCCCCGCCGAGGCCCTTGAGCGCGTCGCCGACCTCGCTGGGGATGATCCACAGCTTGTTGGAGTCGCCCTTGGCGATCTCCGGCAGGGTCTGCAGGTACTGGTAGGCCAGCAGCTTCTGGTCGGCGTCGCCCTCGTGGATGGCCTCGAAGACGGTCCGGATCGCCGCCGCCTCACCGTCCGCGCGGAGCACCGCGGCCTGCGCCTCACCCTCGGCGCGGAGCACCTCGGCCTGCTTCTGGCCCTCGGCGGTGAGGATGGACGCCTGCCGGGCGCCCTCGGCGGTGAGGATCGCGGCGCGCTTGTCCCGGTCGGCGCGCATCTGCTTCTCCATCGAGTCCTGGATGGAGGTGGGCGGCTCGATGGCCTTGAGCTCCACCCGGTTGACGCGGATGCCCCACTTGCCGGTGGCCTCGTCCAGCACGCCGCGCAGCCCGGCGTTGATGGTCTCGCGGGAGGTGAGGGTGGACTCCAGGTCCATGGAGCCGATGATGTTGCGGAGCGTGGTGACGGTCAACTGCTCGATGGCCTGGATGTAGCTGGCGACCTCGTAGGTGGCCGCGCGGGCGTCGGTGACCTGGTAGTAGATGACGGTGTCGATGTTCACCACCAGGTTGTCCTGGGTGATCACCGGCTGCGGCGGGAAGGGCACCACCTGTTCGCGCAGGTCGATCCGGTTGCGGATGGTGTCTATGAAGGGCACCACGATGTTGAGGCCCGCGTTGAGGGTGCGGGTGTAGCGGCCGAAGCGCTCCACGATCGCCGCGCTCGCCTGCGGGATCACCTGGATGGTCTTGATCAGTGCGATGAACGCCAGCACGACCAGGATGATCAGGACGATGATCACGGGTTGCACAAGGACTCCCTCGTTGCGGTTCCTCGGCCGCCTTCCGGGGCGGCCGTTGTGACGGGTGGCGCGCCTGCGTCAGAGGATCAGCGCTGTCGCGCCGTCGATCCGGGCGACGCTGACCTGTTGGCCGGGGGCGAAGACCTGCCCGGGCTCGTACGAGCGCGCCGACCAGACCTCGCCCTGCAGCTTGATCCGGCCGTCGTGCTCGTCGACCTGTTCCAGGACGAGTGCGGAGGCGCCGGTGAGGGCGTCCATGCCCATCCGCACCCCGGGGCCCTGCCGCAGATGGCGCAGGGCGACAGGGCGGACGAAGACCAGCAGCGCGACGGAGACCACGAGGAAGACCACGAACTGCGCGACCGTGCCCCCGCCGAGAGCATCCGTCAGTGCCGCGGCAGCCGCCCCGACCGCGAACATGCCGAACTCAGGCAGCGCTGTGACCACCAGGGGGACGCCCAGCGCCGCCCCGACGATCAGCCACCACATCCAGTTCTCCACGCATCCCATCGTATGCGCGCAACGGTGCGCCCGGAGAGGGGTTTCCCCAGGTCGTCCCGAGTAACAGCGGCTAGCGCAAAGGGAGTCCGCGAGCGGACCAGCGGTCGTCGTGGTGCTCCAGGGTCAGCGGGAGCCCGAAGCACAGGGAGAGGTTGCGCGGGGTGAGGGTGTCCGCGAGCGGACCGGCCGCCAGCACCTTGCCCTGGCGGATCATCAGCACGTGGGTGAAGCCCGGCGGGATCTCCTCGACGTGGTGGGTGACCATCACCATGGCGGGGGCCTGCGGGTCGCGGGCCAGCGCGCCCAGCCGGCGGACCAGGTCCTCGCGGCCGCCGAGGTCCAGTCCGGCCGCGGGCTCGTCCAGCAGCAGCAGCTCGGGGTCGGTCATCAGGGCGCGGGCGATCAGGGTGCGCTTGCGCTCGCCCTCGGAGAGGGTGCCGAAGCGGCGGGTGGTGTAGTCGGCCATGCCGAGCAGGTCGAGCAGCAGCAGCGCGCGGGACTCGTCGGTCTGCTCGTACTGCTCGCGCCAGTGCGCGGTCATGCCGTAGGCGGCGGTGAGGACGGTCTCCAGCACGGTCTGCCGACGCGGCAGCTTGTCGGCCATGGCGGCGCCGGCCAGGCCGATCCGCGGGCGCAGCTCGAAGACGTCCACCCCGCCGAGCTTGTCGCCGAGGATGGCGGCGGTGCCGGTGGAGGGGAAGAGGTAGGAGGAGGCGACCTGGAGGAGGGTGGTCTTGCCGGCGCCGTTGGGTCCGAGGATCACCCAGCGCTCGCCCTCGGCGACCGCCCAGGACACCTGCTCCACCAGCGCGCGGCCGTCCCGGACCACGGATACGTCCACCAGCTCGAGCACGTCGCTCATTGCGTACGCCTTCCCCAATGCAGAGTACGATTTTTGTCGTCTATCGGGCGTCACGAGCACGGCACGGGTGGCAGCACTGCGGACGGCACAGGGAAAACCTACGCCACCCGGCTGTCCGACTTCTTCGTAGGCTTGGCCTCATGGTGGAGATCCCCGGCGCAGGCCGTCCTGATGACGTATTCGACGAACCCAGATCCGGCCGGTTGGTCGCCTGGGGCAATGCCGTGCTCGGCGGCGCTGCCTCGCCCGACGACGCGGCCGAGGCGGTCCGGGCGGCGGACGACAGCCACACCGTGCGGGGCGTGGCGGGCGCGGAGGGCGCCGGGCTGACGCTGGCGCTGGGGCGGCTGCGGGCGCTGGGGGTGAGCGGGCTGCGGCTGGCGCGGCCGGTACCGGGGCATCCGCTGGGGCTGACCGGGCCCGCCTCCTTCAACCAGCACGCGCTGGAGGCCGGTGAGGCGGTGCTGACCGTCGGCGGCCCGCCGCTGGGGCTGGTGCCGGAGGCGGTGGTGCACGGGTCCAGCGGCGACAGCCTGACCCGGGTGGTGTGGCACGCGCAGCCGGTGAACGAGGGCGTCCCGGCGGACGTGCCGCAGCTGCGGGACGCCGAGCGGGAGCTGGCCGAGGGCCTGCGGGAGGCGACGGCGGCGATGCTGCGGCTGGACGTCGCCGGGGGCGGCCCGGCGGTGCAGCGGGCGCTGGAGTCGTACCGCAGGCGCCGGACGCCGCAGTTGCTGGCGCCGGGCTACCCGCCGCGCGCGGTGCGGGTGCTGGAGTCGGCCCGGCAGGTGGCGGCGCTGCTGGCGCTGGCCTCGGTGACCGAGGGGGCGGCGGTGAGCGCGGCGGAGATGGCGGCCCGGAACGAGGCGCTGCGGCCGCTGGGGCGGACGGTCCGGCGGGCGCAGGTGGCGGCGTACAACGCGATGGTGGACGAGCCGACGCTGCGCTGAGCGCCGCCGCCGGGTCAGCGGGCGGCGCCGTTGCGGACGGCCCAGAGCGCGGCCTGGGTGCGGTCCGCGAGGTCGAGCTTCATCAGGATGTTGGACACGTGCGTCTTCACCGTCTTCTCGGAGAGGTGCAGCGCCCGGGCGATCTCGCGGTTGGAGCGGCCGTCGGCGATGTGCCCGAGGACCTCCTGCTCGCGCTCGGTCAGCGTGCCGCCCCGGCCCTGCGGCGGGCGGACCGGGTCGTCCGCGAGCAGCGCGCCCGCCAGCTCGGGCTGCAGCAGCACGTGCCCGGCGTGGACCGAGCGGATGGCGCCGGCCAGCGCCTCCGGGTCGACGTCCTTGTAGACGTACCCGGCGGCGCCCGCCCGCAGCGCGGGCACCAGGGTGCGGTGCTCGGTGAAGCTGGTGACCACCAGCACCCGGGCCGGGTTGCCGGCCTCCTTGAGCATCCGCAGCGCCTCGATGCCGTCCGTGCCGGGCATCTTCACATCCATCAGCACCACGTCCGGGCGCAGCTCCTCGGTGAGCCGGACGCCCTCGGCGCCGTCGGCGGCCTCGCCGACGACCTCGATGTCGTCCTGGACCTCCAGGAAGGTCCGCAGGCCGCGGCGGACCACCTGGTGGTCGTCGACGAGCAGCACCCTGATCCTGGTCTCGGCGATCCTGGGCTCAGCCACCGGGCACCTCCAGCTCCACCACGGTCCCCCGGCCGGGGGACGACTCGATCCGCAGCGTGCCGCCGACACCGGCCGCACGGTCCCGCATGGACACCAGGCCCAGGTGCCTCCCGGCCCGTCTGACCTGCTCCGGCTCGAAGCCGCGGCCGTCGTCGCGGACCAGCAGCCGCGCGCCCCGCCCCGGTCCGGCGGCCAGCAGCTCGACCTGGACGGCCGCCGCGCCGGAGTGGCGCAGGGCGTTGTGCAGGGCCTCCTGGGCGACCCGCAGCAGCGCCTCCTCCTGCGCGGGCGGCAGCGCGGCCACCCGGTCGTGGCGGAAGCTGACGCCGGCGCTGTGGGCCCGGTCCAGCACCTCGACGTGGGACTTCAGGGTCGGCAGCAGGCCGTCCTCGTCCAGCGCGGCCGGGCGCAGCTCGACCACGACGCTGCGCAGCTCGTCGGCGGCCTCGGCGGCCAGCCGGGAGACCTGGGCCAGCTCGGCGCGGGCCCGGTCCGGGTCGCGGGCGATCAGCGCGGAGGCGGCCTGTGCGGTGAGGCGCAGCGAGAACAGCTTCTGCGAGACGGCGTCGTGCAGCTCGTGGGCGATCCGGGCGCGCTCGCCGACCAGGGTCAGCTCGCGGCTGCGTTCGTAGAGCCGGGCGTTGGTGAGGGCGATGGCGGCGTGGGCGGCGAGGATCCGCAGGAGGTGCTCGTCCTCGGCGGTGAAGCCGGGCTCGGGGTCGGCACCGGGGCCGCTGGCCGGGGCGGCGCCGGGTGCGGGCTCCTTGTCGGCGAGGAAGATCGCGCCGAGGATCTCCTCCTCGTCCACGATCGGGACGCCGAGGAAGGCGCTCATCTCCGGGTGGGCGGCGGGCCAGCCGCCGAAGCGGGGGTCCTTGCGGACGTCGCCGAGCCGCTGCGGGGTGGCCTCGTGCAGCATCACGGCGAGGATGCCGTGCTGCCGGGGCAGCGGGCCGATGGCGCGCCACTCCTCGTCGCTGATGCCATCCACGACGAACTGCGCGAAACCGCCGGTGTCGTCGGGGACGCCGAGGGCGGCGTAGCGGGCGCCGATCAGGGTGCGGGCGGAGGTGACGATGCGCTGCAGCACCTCGCGCACCTCCAGGTGCTTGCTCATGGCGAGCACGGCGGCGCTGATCGCCTCGATGCCGCCCAGGCAGGCGCCGTCCGGCGGCGCGGGGGCGCAGGCGCTCTCGGGCGGGCGGCCCGCGGCGGCGGGCGGTGGTGCGGCTTCGGGCATGGGGCCACGGTACCGCCGGTGATCACCGGCGGCATCGGTCGCGGGCCGCTGCTCGGCCGGTCCGGACGGCGTAGGTCGCAGGTCCCCGCCTCCCGCGCCCGGCCGGCGCGGGGGGCGGGGCCTGCCTCAGCGCAGCCTGCCGTCGAAGAGGTTGACCTCGATCCGCTCCTGTTGCGGGGCCTCCACCGGGCGCCGGGTGCGGGTCTCCGGCGACAGCGCCACCACGATGGCGACGACGGTCAGGAACACCACGATGGCGACGGCGAGCGGCAGCACGAACTGGGCGGCCGGGACGCCGCCGGCGGCGTCGTCAGGGTTGAGCCGGACCGAGACCGCCAGCATCGCGGTGTAGTGCATGGCGCACACGGCCACCCCGGCGACCAGCGCGGACAGGGCGCTGGCCCACAGCCGCCGGATGTTGAGCGTCATCCACAGCGCGGCGGTGGCGGCGAACACCGCGATGCCGACGGAGGCGGCGACGATGCCCGGGTCGTAGCTGACCGTGCCGTTGAGGTCCATCGCGGCCATGCCCAGGTAGTGCATTCCGGCGACGCCCAGGCCGGTGAGGGTGCCGCCGACGAGCAGGGTGAGCACGGAGGGCGGCCGGTAGCCGACGTAGAAGACGCCGAAGCCGACGACCACGATGGCCACCGCCAGGCTGGCCAGGGTGAGCGGGATGTCGTAGACGACGCTGGCGCCGGTGACCGAGAAGCCCATCATGGCGATGAAGTGCATGGTCCAGATGCCGCAGCCGATGGTGCTGGCGGCGAGCAGCAGCCAGTTCCGGCGGCGTTCCCGGGGCAGGGCCAGCGCCCGCACCGTGCAGCGCAGCCCCAGGGCCGCCCCCACGCAGGCGACCAGGTAGGCAAGTAAGGGGTTCACCCAGCCGTAGGTGAAGCCGTCCATGTGTGCCATGGGGGAGTGTGTCCGTTCGTCGGGTTCTGCTGACGGTTGCCGCCACGCGCATCCGGGCGTGCACGAAATGTTAGAGGCGGTACATGTCACGTTACCGACAGAGAGCGTAACTCCTTTCTACGGATACCGAATTGGTATGAACCGACGACTCCAGTACTACCCAGCGTCACCGGGCACGCACCCGGCGGCGATCTCAACGACGCTAAAGGGCCCGCACTCTGATGAAGCGTCAGAGAGCGGGCCCCGGGCGGCATCTGGTCCAGGCGGTGCGGTCAGCGCGAGCGCATGACCTCCGGCTCGTGTCGGCGCAGCAGCCGCAGCACGGTGAAGCCCAGCAGGGCGCTGAGCACCAGCAGGGCGCCGCAGTCGGTGTACCACTGGGCGGCGGTGTGCTGCCACATCGGGTCGAAGTGCGGCGAGGTCTGGAACGGGCCGAGCAGGTGCCCCAGGTCGGTGGTGGTGGCGATGGCGCCGACGGCCCAGCGCGACGGCATCAGCCAGGCGACCTGCTCCAGCCCGGGGCTCCCGGCGATGGCGAAGCCGAGGCAGCCGGTGAAGACCACCTGCACGATGGCGAACATCACCAGCAGCGGCATGGTCTTCTCGGAGGTCTTCACCAGCGAGGAGATGACCAGCCCGAACATCATCGAGGCGAAGCTCAGCAGCACCAGCGCGATGGTCATCTCGACGATGGGCGCGCCCTGGACGATCAGGCCGTGGGCCGGGAGCTTGCGCGTCGAGAAGCCGATGCCGCCGATGATGACGCCCTGCACCACGCTGATCGCGCCGAGCACGATCACCTTGGACATCAGGTACGCGGAGCGGGAGAGACCGACCGCGCGTTCCCGCTCGTAGATCACCCGCTCCTTGATCAACTCGCGGACCGAGTTGGCGGCACCGGAGAAGCAGGCGCCCACCGCCATGATCAGCAGGATGGTCGGGGCGTCGCCGTTGAGGCCGTTGTGCGCGGCGGTGCCCGGGCCGAGCCCGGCGGGCGCCGGGATGACCATGCTGACCACCCCGAGCACGGCCGGCATCAGCACCGACAGCACCATGAAGCCCCGGTCCGAGGCGATCACCGCCAGGTAGCGCCGGATCAGCGTGGACAGCTGCGAGAACCAGCCCTGCTGCTTGGGGGGTTGGCTCTGGTGCTGCTGGATCGGCGAGGACTGCGCCTGCACGGCCTCCACGTCCGCCGAGTACATCTGGTAGTGCACCGAGCCGCGGAAGCGCCCGGCCCAGTCGTGGTCCGGGTAGTTCTCGAACGCCTGGAAGACGTCCGCCCAGGTCTCGTAGCCGAAGAAGTGCAGGGCCTCCTTGGGCGGGCCGAAGTAGGCCACCGAGCCGCCCGGCGCCATCACCAGCAGCCGGTCGCAGAGCGCCAGTTCGGCCACCGAGTGGGTGACCACCAGCACCGTGCGGCCCTCGTCCGCCAGGTCCCGCAGCATCTTCATGACGTCGCGGTCCATGCCCGGGTCCAGGCCCGAGGTGGGCTCGTCCAGGAAGATCAGCGACGGCTTGGTGAGCAGTTCCAGGGCCACCGACACGCGCTTGCGCTGGCCGCCGGAGAGCGCGGTGATGCGGTTGTCGCCGCGCTTCTCCAGGTGCAGCTCGACCAGCACCTCCTCCACCCGGCGGGCGCGCTCGGACGCCTCGGTGTCGCCCGGGAACCGCAGCTCGGCGGCGTAGCGCAGGGCGTTGCGGACCGTCAACTGCGAGTGCAGGATGTCGTCCTGCGGCACCAGGCCGATGCGCTGCCGCAGCTCGGCGAACTGCTTGTAGAGGTTGCGGCCGTCGTAGAGGACGTCGCCGTTGTCGGCCGGGCGGTAGCCGGTGAGGGCGCGCAGCAGCGTCGACTTGCCCGAGCCGGACGGGCCGATGACCGCGACCAGGGACTTCTCCGGCACGCCGAAGCTGACATTGTTCAGCAGGATCTTCTCGGTGCCCTTGTGCTCCACCTTGACCTGCAGGTGGCGGGCGGAGAAGGAGACCTCGCCGGTGTCGACGAACTCCTCCAGCTGGTCCCCGACCAGCCGGAAGGTCGAGTGGCCGACGCCCACGATGTCCTGCGGGCCGAGCGGCGCCCGGGAGACCGGCTGGCCGTTCACATAGGTGCCGTTGTGGCTGTCGAGGTCGACGATCTCGTAGCGGCCGTCGGCGAGTTGACGCAGTTCGGCGTGGTGGCGCGAGACCGACAGGTCGGAGACGACCAGCTCGTTGTCCAGCCCGCGGCCGATCCGGATGGTCCGCAGGCCGCCCGCCAGGTTGCGGATCATCGTGGGGTTGCGCGAGGCGTACACCGGCTCCTGCGGGGAGGCGGCCTGCGGCGGCGGTGCGTACCCGCCGCCCTGGGCTCCGGCCTGCGCCGGGACGCCCTGGCCGTACGCCGGCCGGGCCTGGCCCTGCTGCGGGTGGGCGCCCTGCTGCGGGTACGGGCTCTGCTGCTGCTGGTAAGGGGGCTGCTGGTACGGCGCCTGCGGCTGCGGCTGCGGACGGCCCTGGACCGGGTGGCCGCCCTGCGGGGCGCCGGGGGTGTAGCGGCTGGTGCTCGCGCCGTACCAGTCCTCCCCCGCACCGGCCGCCGCGCCCGCTATCGGCCCGGCCGCCGCGCCCGGCACGCCGGAGAAGGTCAGCCGCGGACCGCTCTCCGCGTTGCCGAGGACGACGACCGCGCCCTCCGCGAGCGGGACGGTGGTGGAGCGGCGCCCGTCGGCGTACGTCCCGTTGGTGCTGCCGACGTCGGTGAGCACCCACCCGGCGCCCTGGAACGCGATGGTGGCATGCCGCCAGGAGACCCGGGAGTCGTCGACCGTCACATCTGACTGGGGGTCGCGTCCCAGGGTGTAGCTCCGCCCCGGGTCCAAGGTCGTCCGTCTTCCGTTGAATTCAAGTACCAGTTGCGGCACTGTTGCCTGCCCCACCATGTAGTCCCCCGAATAGTCCCTTTACCACGAGGGAAGTTTAGAGATGCCGTACGCCGGGGGGAATCATTCCAGGTCCCGCCGACTGCGGTGAACCGCAGGCGGAGACCGTGACCGTGTGGCAACCTGACAGCCATTCGACTGGGGGCGAGCGATGACGGTGTACGGGCACCAGCGTGCGGCCAGGGGCATGGGACGTCCGCGGGGACTGCTGGTGGGGGCGGTGCTGGCGGCGACGACCGCCAGTTGGGCGTTTGCCGCCATGGGCGCGGTCGCCGCGCTCGGCGTGCACCTGCTGGGCCTCGACCGCTACGCCGCGATCGGACCGGCCACCGCCGCCCTGGTGGCGATGGCGACCGGCGGAACCGTCAGCCCGTCAGGGGACCTGTCGGTGTTCGGACTCCAGGCCGCGGGCGCGCAGGGCGCGATCGGGGTGGTGCCGCTGGGGGTGTCCTTCGTCGGCGCGGTGGTCTTCGGCACGCTGTTCGTCCGGCCGCTGCGCCGACTGCCGGTGCTGGACCTCCCGGTCCTGCTGTCCCGGCTGGCCGGGGCCCTGGTCGGGTTCCTGCTGCTGCTCTGGGTGGTGGCCTGGTCCGGCAACGGCACGGTGGCGATCAACCTGGACTCGGTCACCGGCGGCGGCAGCGGGAGCAGCGGCGGCAGCGGGCCGCTGGGGTCGCTGGGCGGACTGGGCGGCCTGATCGGCGGCGTGGTCGGCGGCAGCACCAAGCCCACGGTGGGCTTCACCGTGGACCTGCTGCCCACCCTGGGCCTGGGCCTGCTGTGGGCGCTGGCCGTGCTGGCGCTGGCGCTGATCGCGTCCCGCCGGGTGCCGCTGCCGCACGGCTGGACCGTGCTGCGCCGGGACGTCCGCCCGGCGGTCTCCGCCGTGGTGACGGTGGTCTGCGGGGCGGTGCTGGCCGGGGCGGTGTCCGGGCTGGTGGTGGGGCTCACCGGCAACGGCGGGGCGAAGACCGTCGGCGGGGTGCTGCTGGGCACCCCGAACGGGGTGTTCCTGGCGCTGCCGCTGGGCATGGCCGTCCCGCTGAACGGCAAGGCCTCCGGGCCGCTGGCGCAGTTCCTGCCCGCGCCGGTGAACCAGCTGCTCAAGGGCGGCGGCGGGCAGTCGATCACGCTCTCCCGGCTGGCCGGGATGGACGGCAGGGTCTGGCTGCTGCCGGTCGCGGTGGCGCTGATGCTGCTGGCCGCCGGGGTGCTGGCCGCGGTGCGGACGCCGCGCCCGGCGGCACCCCGGGGCGCGCTGCGGGAGGCGGCCGAGGCCGGGCTGCGGCTGGGGGTGGTGCTGGCGGTGACGGTGCCGGTGCTGCTGGGCCTGGCGGAGGTGTCGGTCAACGCGGACGTCTCGGTGTTCGGCTTCTCGGCGATCGGCGCCGGGCTGAGCATCAGCGGCAACCTGGCGGCCGGGGCCGGGCTCGGGCTGTTGGAGGGGGCGGTCCTGGGATTCCTCGGCGCACTGCTGGTGCGCCGCTTCGCCGACGCCCAGCGCCGACCGGCCACCCCGGCGGAACCGGCCGCGCCTGCCGGACCCGCCGGACCGGCGGCGGCTCCCCCGCTCGCGCACCCGTACGACGCGCTGCCGGGCCGTCCGCAGCCACCGCAGCGGCCCGGGCCGTCGGGCAATCCCTACGCGGCCCCGCCCGGGCCCCCGGTCAACCCGTACTCCGGCGGCCCGGCCCAGCAGCCGCCCCCACCCCCCACCCCACCAGGCCACTGACCCCGGGCCGGGAGCCCAGGCCGCCGGCCCCGCACCGCCGCCCCGCGCGGCCACCGAGCCGTGGCCCTGGAGCCGGGGCCGCCACGCCACGCTGCCGAGCCCCGGCCGCCGGCCCCGCACCGCCGAGCCGCGCCGCCCGGCACCCGCCGCCCGCACCCGCCGTCCAGCCTCGGCCGCCGGCCCCTGTCGAAGCCCGCCGGGGCGGCGTCGCGGCCGTCCGGGCGACGGCTGTGGTGCGACCTGTCCGGGGAGCGGGACGGTCTGCGGAACGGCCTGCCGAGCCCGGTAGCGTGGGGTCCACCATGAGCGATTCGCCCCCGGCCCGCGCGGCCTCCCCCGCTGAGACCTCCGCCGCTGCGACGGCGCACGTTCCGGCGCCGCCCGCCCCGGAGCACGCTGCCCCGGAGCACGCCCTCCCGGAGCCGAGGACCCTGCTGGTCAAGGTCTTCGGCAAGGACCGTCCCGGCATCACCACCGGGCTGTTCACCACCCTCGCCGAATACGGGGTCGACGTCGTCGACTTCGAGCAGGTGGTGACCCGGGGCCGGATAGTGCTGTGCGCGCTGGTCACCGCGCCCAGCCTGGAGGGCGAGCTGCGGGCCCACCTGCACCAGTGGGCGGAGGGGCAGCGGCTGCAGGCCGAGGTCATCTCCGGCACCGGCGACAACCGTCCGCGCGGCGAGGGCCGCTCCCATGTGACGGTGCTGGGTCACCCGCTGACGGCCGCGGCCGTCGCCGCGCTGAGCGCCCGGGTGACCGCCTGCGGCGGCAACATCGACCGGGTGTTCCGGCTGGCGAAGTACCCGGTGACCGCGGTGGAGCTGGCCGTCTCCGGGGTGCCGACGGAGATACTGCGGGCCGCGCTGGCCCAGGAGGCCGCCGCGCAGCGGGTGGACGTGGCGGTGGTCCGCTCCGGGCTGCAGCGCCGCGCCAAGCGGCTGGTGGTGATGGACGTGGACTCGACCCTGATCCAGGACGAGGTGATCGAGCTGTTCGCCGCGCACGCGGGCTGCGAGCAGCAGGTCGCGGAGGTCACGGCGGCGGCGATGCGCGGCGAGCTGGACTTCGCCGAGTCGCTGCGGGCCCGGGTCGCGCTGCTGGCCGGGCTGGACGCGGACGTGGTGGCGAAGGTCCGGGCGTCGGTCCGGCTGACGCCGGGCGCGCGGACGCTGATCCGCACGCTGAAGCGGCTCGGCTACCAGGTGGCGATCGTCTCCGGCGGCTTCACCCAGGTCACCGACGACCTGGTGGAGCGGCTGGGGCTGGACTTCGCGGCGGCCAACACCCTGGAGGTGGCCGACGGCAGGTTCACCGGCCGGGTGGTCGGGGAGATCGTGGACCGGGCCGGAAAGGCCCGGATGCTGGAGCGGTTCGCGGTGGAGGCCGGGGTGCCGCTGGAGCAGACGGTCGCCATCGGCGACGGCGCCAACGATCTGGACATGCTGAACGCGGCCGGGCTCGGGGTGGCCTTCAACGCCAAGCCGCTGGTGCGCGAGGCCGCGGACACGGCGGTGAACGTGCCGTTCCTGGACACCGTGCTCTACCTGCTGGGGATCTCCCGCGAGGAGGTCGAGGACGCCGACGGCGGCGCGCCGGCCTCGACCTGAAGCAGCTCCGGGCGGCGGCCGCGTCGGCTCCGGCGGCGGCCGTACCGTGGGGCGCGCGAGATCCTTCGCGCGCCCCACGGCCGTTGCGCCCGGGGGGCCGCTCGGCCCGGCCGTCCTGCGGACTCAGTCGCCGGGCGGACTCAGTCGCCGGGCGCGTGGAAGGTGGTGAGGTGGGCGGCGCCCGGCTCCAGCGCCTTCCAGGGGACCTCCACCGCGAGTACGGCGACGGCGGCGGTCGGGAAGCCGGTGGCGCGCAGCCGGGGCAGCGTGTCGTCCTCGTGCCCGCCCGCGAGGACCTCGGTGAGGCCTTGAACGGCGGGGTTGTGGCCGACCAGCAGCACCGTGCCGACCTCCTCCGGGACCTCCTGGAGGACTTCGATCAGCCGACCGGGGACGGCCTCGTAGAGGCGCTCCTCGTAGACCGTGCGCGGGCGGGTGGGCAGCTCGTGGGCGACGAGCTTCCAGGTCTCCCGGGTGCGCTCGGCGGTGGAGCACAGAGCCAGGTCGGGGACGAGCCCCTGACCGGCGAGCCAGTGCCCGACGGCCGGGGCGTCCCTCCTGCCCCGGTCGGCCAGCGGCCGCTCGTGGTCGGGCACGTCGGGCCAGTCGGCCTTGGCGTGTCGGAGGACGATGATCCTGCGGGACGTATCGACGCTCATACAGCCAGCTTCGCAGAAAACGGAGCAGTGGGTACTGCTCAGCCCATGTTGGCGGCGATGGTGGCGACGATGGCGATGACCACCAGGATGCCCCCGATCACGCCGAACATCTGCAGCAGCTTCTTCTGGCCCCCGGTGGGGTTCTCATCGAGATAAGGCATGGGCTGAGTGTGCCATCCCCTGATGAGCGCCCGGCGCAGGGGTTCACACCTCGTCCTCGATCTGCCGCGGCCGGGCGGCGCGCAGGCCGACCACCGCCTGCGCCACCAGCAGCACGGCCAGCAGCGCCAGCGGCCCGTACCAGCCGTGCTCGCGCTGGTAGAGGACGCCGATCAGGATCGGCCCGGGGACCGAGATCAGGTAGCCGAGGCCCTGGCAGAAGGCCGACAGCCGGGCCACGCCCTCGGCCGAGCGGGCGCGCAGGCCGATCATGGTGAGCAGCAGCGGGAAGGCGGAGCCGGAGAATCCGGCCAGTACCGCCCAGAGCCAGGGCGCGGCGGCCGGGGCGAAGGCCAGGCCCGCGTAGGAGGCCATTCCGCAGCCGGCCAGCACCAGCACGATCCGGCCCTGGTCGGGGCGGCGGGCCGCGAGGCTGGGGATGACGAAGCTGAGCGGCGCGCTGACCAGCATGGTGACCGCCAGCAGCACCCCGGACTCGGTGGCGGAGATGCCGGAGTCCTGGAACATCTGCGGCATCCAGCCCATGATCGCGTAGGCCGCGGTGGACTGGAGCCCGAAGAAGAGGGTGAGCGCCCAGGCGGTGCGGCTGCGGGAGATCCGGAAGGCCGCGCGCCGCTCGGCGGCCGGGACGGCGGTCTCGCCGAGTCCGCTGCGGCGGGCCAGCGCCAGCTGCGCCAGCCACAGCAGCAGGGCGGCGACGGCGGCGAGCGACCAGACGGCCAGGCCGACCCGCCAGCTGCCGCCCAGCGCGCTGGTGAGCGGCACGGCGAAGGCGGCGGAGACGGAGGTGCCGAGCGCCAGCGACATCGAGTACAGGCCGGTCACCGGGCCGACCCGGTCCGGGAAGTAGCGCTTGACCAGCACCGGCATCAGCACGTTGGTCACCGCGATCCCGGCCAGCGCGACCGCGCTGAGCAGCAGGAACAGCGCGCTGCCGGGGGCCAGGGCGCGCGCGGCCAGGCCCAGCGCCACCGCGCCCATCCCGGCGCAGACGGTCGCGGCCGGGCCGATCCGCCGGGCCAGGGCCGGGGCGAGCAGGCCGACGACGGCGAAGCAGAGCGAGGGCAGCGCGGTGAGGACGCCGGCCACGGCGGCGCTCATGTGCAGGCTGTCCCAGATCCGGTCGAGCATCGGCCCGAGGGCGGCGACGGCCGGTCGCAGGTTGAAGGCGGCGGCGGCGATGGCGAGCAGCAGCAGTGTCCGGGCGCGCCCGACGGCGGGGGCGGGCACCGCCGGCTGTACGGCTGGCGCGGCAGGGGGCGTGACGGTGTCGGGACCGGTCTCCGTGGCAGACATGGCACCATCATAGAATGATGGGATGACTCGGCCACGCTGCCCGGGTCACCGGCGCGGGATGATGGAATCCAGACCGTTCCCCGACCGCAGTTGTAGGAGTGTCATGACGCTGACCTCGCCCCGGCGCGAGCCCCTGGCAGACCAGGTGATCGCGCAGCTGCGGGCGCAGATCACCTCGGGCGAGTGGCCGGTGGGATCGCGCATCCCGACCGAGGTGGAGCTGGTCGAACAGCTGGGCGTGGCCCGGAACACCGTCCGCGAGGCGGTCCGGGCGCTCGCGCACAACGGCCTGCTGGACATCCGGCAGGGCTCGGGGACGTACGTGCTGGCCACCAGCGAACTGGCCGGGGTGATGCACCGGCGCTTCGCCGGCGCGCCGTGGGAGCAGGTCACCGAACTGCGCGGGGCGCTGGAGGCGGCGGCGGCCCGGCTCGCCGCCTCCCGCCGCACCGCCCGGGACCTCAAGCTGCTCGATACCGCGCTGGCCCGGCGCGAGGACGCCTGGCGCTCGGGCGACGTGGAGCACTTCATCCAGACCGACACCGCCTTCCACCAGGCGGTGATCGCCGCCGCGCACAACGACGTGCTGTCCGCGCTGTACGCGGACCTCGGCGAGGTGATGCGCAGCGAGCTGCGGCAGACCGTCGGGCCGGTGCTCGCGGAGCACCGCTACGTGGCCCACGACGGCATCCTGGCGGGCATCCGCGAGGGCGACGGCGAGAAGGCCTCCCAGCAGGCCGTGGCCGTCCTCACCACCTGCCGCGCCTGACCCGCTCCCGCACGGCGCAGCACAGCGCCCGGACGCGGACGGGGCCCGCGCCGCTCCCCGGGGGAGGGCGCGGGCCCCGCGCGGGCCGGTGGCGGTGGGGGTCAGGCGCCGATGGCGTGCAGCCCGCCGTCGACGTGGACGATCTCGCCGGTGGTCTTCGGGAACCAGTCGGAGAGCAGCGCCACCACACCGCGCCCGGCGGGCTCGGGGTCGGTGACGTCCCAGCTCAGCGGCGAGCGGACGTTCCAGGTGTCGGCCAGGGTGTCGAAGCCGGGGATGGACTTGGCGGCCATGGACTTGATCGGACCGGCCGAGACCAGGTTGCAGCGGACGTCCTGCTTGCCCAGGTCACGGGCCAGGTAGCGGGAGGTGGCCTCCAGCGCGGCCTTGGCCGGGCCCATCCAGTCGTACTGCGGCCAGGCGATGGTCGCGTCGAAGGTCAGGCCAACCACCGAGCCGCCCTCGGTCATCAGCGGCAGGCAGGCCATGGTGAGCGACTTCAGCGAGAACGCCGAGACGTGCACCGCGGTCGCCACCGACTCCCACGGGGTGTTCAGGAAGTTGCCGCCCAGGGCGTCCTGCGGGGCGAAGCCGATGGAGTGCACCACGCCGTCCAGGCCGCCGAGGTGCTCGCGCACCTGCTCGGCCAGGCCGTCCAGGTGCTCCTGGTTGGTGACGTCCAGCTCCAGCACCTTGGCGGGCTTCGGCAGCTTCTTGGCGATGCGCTCGGTCAGGCTGGGCCGCGGAAAGGCGGTCAGGATGATCTCCGCGCCCTGCTCCTGCGCCAGCTTGGCGACCTGGAACGCGATGGAGGACTCCATCAGCACCCCGGTCACCAGGATGCGCTTGCCTTCGAGGATTCCACTCATGATGGTCAGTGACCCATGCCCAATCCGCCGTCGACGGGAATGACGGCTCCGGTGATGTATGCGGCCTCGTCGGAGGCGAGGAAGCGCACGGTGGACGCGATCTCGTCCGGCGAGGCGTAGCGGCCGAGGGGCACGCCCGCGACGATCTCGGCGCGGCGCTCGTCGCTGAGCACCGCGGTCATGTCGGTGTCCACGAAGCCGGGGGCGACCACGTTGACGGTGATGTTGCGCGCGCCCAGCTCACGGGCGAGCGAGCGGGCGAAGCCCACCAGCCCGGCCTTGGACGCGGCGTAGTTGGCCTGGCCCGGGGAGCCGGTGAGGCCGACCACCGAGGAGATCAGCACGACCCGGCCCTTGCGGGCCCGCATCATCTGCCGCGACGCCCGCTTCACCACGCGGAACGCGCCGGTCAGGTTGGTGTCCAGGACGGAGGTGAAGTCGTCCTCGGTCATCCGCAGCAGCAGCGTGTCCCGGGTGACCCCGGCGTTGGCGACCAGGATGTCCACCGGGCCGTGCTGCGCCTCGACCTCGGTGAAGGCGCGGTCGACCTGCTCGGCGTCGGTGATGTCGCACTTGACGCCGAACAGCCCCTCCGGCGGCTCCCCCGAGCGGTAGGTGACGGCGACCTTGTCGCCGGTCTCAGCGAAGGCCCGGGCGATGGCGAGGCCGATGCCCCGGTTGCCTCCGGTGACGAGAACCGAGCGGCTCAACAGTGCACCTCTCTCTGCTGGGTGACGTCCGAATGGGAGCAGCGCCGCAATGGCTGCGACATGCGCACACACGGGCGACGCTATCCGGATTCGCTCGGAACCGGCCAATCCGCTGGCGACAGCGAGACCGCCGCCGGACTGTGGGTTTCCCACAGTCCCCGGGCGGACGGCCGGGAACGCACGTAGGGCCCGGTGCAGTGACTGCACCGGGCCCTACGACAAGGAGTAGCGGGGACAGGATTTGAACCTGCGACCTCTGGGTTATGAGCCCAGCGAGCTACCGAGCTGCTCCACCCCGCGTCGTTGTGTCCCCACCGTACCCCGGCGGCCGCGCGGAAAGCGAATCGCGCCAGGTGCGTCCGGCGCGGGGCAAACATCGTGCGCGGGGGCTCGGCACAGGGCAGGATGCGAAGCGGTGCCCGTACCCGGGCGCCTGCATCCGTCCCACGGAGGAGTTCGATGCCGGACACACCCTCGTCCCCGTCAAGCGCAGCCATCGATCCCGCGTTCCTGGCGCTGCCGCTGCGCGGCCTGGCCGACGCCGCGCTGGCCCGCGCCCGAGCGCTGGGCGCGAGCCACGCCGACTTCCGCCTGGAGCGCATCCGCAGCGCCTCCTGGCGGCTGCGCGACGCCCGACCGTCCGGGTCCTCGGACACGCTGCAGCTCGGCTACGCCGTGCGCGTCGTCCGGGACGGCGCCTGGGGCTTCGCGGCCGGGGTGGACCTCACCCCCGAGGCCGCCGCCCGGGTCGCCGAGCAGGCCGTGGCCGTGGCCCGGATCAGCGCCGGGATCAGCGCCTCCTCGGGCACCGAGGACGTCGTGGAGCTGGCGGACGAGCCGGTGTACGGGGACGTCAGCTGGGTCTCCGCGTACGAGGTCAACCCGTTCGAGGTGTCCGACGCGGAGAAGTCGGCGCTGCTGGCGGAGTGGAGCGGGCGGCTGCTGGCGGCCGAGGGGGTGTCCCACGTCACGGCCACCCTGCTGACCGTGCAGGAGAACAAGTTCTACGCGGACACCGCGGGCACGGTCACCACCCAGCAGCGCATCCGGCTCAACCCGGAGCTGGAGGCCGTCTCGGTGGACGAGCGCACCGGCGCCTTCGACTCCATGCGCACCCTGGCCGCTCCGGCCGCGCGCGGCTGGGAGTACCTGACCGGGACCGGCTGGGACTGGGACGCGGAGCTGGCCGAGCTGCCGACGCTGCTGGCCGAGAAGATGAAGGCGCCCAGCGTCGAGGCGGGCCGCTACGACCTGGTGGTGGACCCCACCAACCTGTGGCTGACCATCCACGAGTCCATCGGCCACGCCACTGAGCTGGACCGGGCGCTGGGCTACGAGGCCGCGTACGCCGGGACCTCCTTCGCCACCTTCGACCGGCTCGGCAGCCTGCGCTACGGCTCGGACGTCATGCACGTCACCGGGGACCGCACGGTCGAGCACGGCCTGTCCACCATCGGCTACGACGACGAGGGCGTGCGCACCCAGTCCTGGGACCTGATCAAGGACGGCACCCTGGTCGGCTACCAGCTGGACCGCAGGATGGCCCGACTGAAGGGCCTGGGCCGCTCCAACGGCTGCGCCCACGCGGACTCCCCCGCGCACGTCCCGGTGCAGCGGATGGCCAACGTCTCGCTGCAGCCCGCCGCGGACGGCCCGGACACCGCCGGGCTGATCGCCGGGGTCGAGAACGGCATCTACATCCTCGGGGACCGCTCCTGGTCCATCGACATGCAGCGCTACAACTTCCAGTTCACCGGGCAGCGGTTCTTCGCCATCAGGAACGGCCGGCTGGCCGGGCAGCTCAAGGACGTCGCCTACCAGGCCACCACCACCGACTTCTGGGGCTCGATGGAGGCCGTCGGCGGCCCGCAGACGTACCACCTGGGCGGGGCCTTCAACTGCGGCAAGGCCCAGCCGGGCCAGGTCGCGGCGGTCTCCCACGGCTGCCCCTCGGCGCTGTTCCGTTCCGTCAACGTGCTCAACACCCAGCAGGAGGCGGGTCACTGATGTCCGACCAGACCCTTCGGGCGGCAGCCCCCCACGAGATCGTCGAGCGCGCGCTGGAGCTCTCGCGCACCGACGGCTGCGTCGTCATCGCCGACGAGGAGTCCAGCGCCAACCTGCGCTGGGCCGGCAACGCGCTCACCACCAACGGCGTCACGCGCGGGCGCACGCTGACCGTCATCGCCACCGTGGACGGCGCCGAGGGCACCGCCGCCGGGGTGGTCTCCCGCGAGGCGGTGACCGTGGGCGAGCTGGAGTCGCTGGTCCGGGCCGCCGAGGCGGCCGCCCGCGAGGCCGGTCCGGCCGAGGACGCCCAGCCGCTGGTGCAGCCCTCCGGCGGCCCCTCGGCGGACTTCACGGCCGGCCCCGACGAGACCGACATCGGCGTCTTCGCGGACTTCGCCCCCGCTCTGGGCGAGGCCTTCGCCCGGTCCGGCAAGAGCGGGCGGCTGCTCTACGGCTTCGCCAACCACATGGTCACCTCCACCTACCTGGGCAGCTCCACCGGGCTGCGGCTGCGGCACGACCAGCCCACCGGCACCCTGGAGCTGAACGCCAAGACCGCCGACCTCACCGGCTCGGCCTGGGCGGGCGCGGCCACCCGGGACTTCCGCGACGTCGACCCGGGCGCGATGGAGGAGCAGCTGGCGCAGCGGCTGGCCTGGGCCGAGCGGCGGATCGAGCTGCCCGCGGGCCGGTACGAGACGCTGCTGCCGCCCTCGGCCCTGGCCGACCTGATGATCTACCTGACCTGGTCGGCGGGCGCCCGGGACGCGGCCGAGGGCAGCACCGTCTTCTCCAAGCCCGGCGGGGGCACCCGGATCGGCGACCGGCTGGCCCGGCTGCCGCTGCGGATGTACGGCGACCCGGCCCACGCCGGGCTGGAGGCCGCGCCGTTCGCGCTGACGCACTCCTCCGGCGGCGACTCCTCGGTCTTCGACAACGGCCTCCCGCTGGAGCGCACCGACTGGATCCGGGACGGCGAGCTGGCCAACCTGGTCAGCACCCGGCACTCGGCCGGCCTCACCGGGCTGCCGGTCCGCCCCGCCGTCGACAACCTCGTCCTGGACGGCGGCGGCACCGCCACCCTGGACGAGATGGTCGCCCGCACCGAGCGCGGGCTGCTGCTGACCTGCCTGTGGTACATCCGCGAGGTGGACCCGGCGACACTGCTGCTGACCGGGCTCACCCGGGACGGCGTCTACCTGGTCGAGGACGGCGAGGTGAAGGGGGCGGTGAACAACTTCCGCTTCAACGAGTCGCCGGTCGACATGCTCGGCCGGATCACCGAGGCCGGGCGCACCGAGCGGTGCCTGCCGCGCGAGTGGGGCGACTACTTCACCCGCGCGGCCATGCCGCCGGTCCGGATCTCCGACTTCAACATGAGTTCGGTGAGCCAGGCGTCCTGACTCCGGCGGGGCGGCTGAGCGGTGGCGGGGCGCCCGGTGCGCGCCGGGGGAGAATTCCCTCGAAACCGGGTGCCCCACCCTCGAGCCGCCGGATCCGGCGGCGTACGGTGAAGCGCATGGGGAAGTTCACAGGCAGGCGCAGGCCCGGTCGTCCGGGCACGGTCGTACGCATCACCGGCGCACGGGCCGGTCTCACCGAGGACGTCCGCGGCCGCCAGCGCCGCTACATGCTCTCCATGGCCGTGCGCACGCTGTGCGTGATCCTGGCGATCGTGCTCTGGAAGGAGTCGCGGGTCATCGCCGTGATCGCGCTGGTCGGCGGGACGCTGATCCCCTACCTGGCGGTGGTGTACGCCAACGCCGGGCGGGAGACCGTGCCGGGCCTGCCGGACACCTTCATCGGCTACCAGCCGCCGCCGATGCTGGAGCCGGGCCCGGGCATCCCGGCGCAGGGGGCCGCCCCCGAGCCGGGCCCGCAACCTTAAGAGAACCTGAAGAAGTTTCCGCCCGATCTCTGGTCGCCGGGGCCTGCACGCGTGCCATACTGCCTACGCGCTCCGCATCCCCCGTCGGAGCGACGGACCGACGCCGGGCAGCTCCCCCCGTGGCTGCCCGGCGTCGCCATGTCCCGGGGCCGCCCCCGAGCGGCCTGTACCGGCGGCCTTGGCGCCCGCTCCGCCGGGCCCCGGCAGCAGCGATACTTCACCCATGAGCACCGAGATCCCGCCCTGTTCGGCCAAGGGCTGCCGCGCGCCCGCCCTGTGGGTCCTGGCCTGGAACAACCCCAAGCTGCACACCCCCGAGCGCCGCAAGACCTGGCTGGCCTGCGAGGAGCACCGCACCCACCTGGCGGACTTCCTCAGCCTGCGCGGCTTCCTCAAGGACGTGGTGCCGCTGGCGCAGTGGGAGTCCGAGCACGGGTCGCAGCAGGCGGCCGGGGGCTGACCGGACGTCTCAGCCGCCGATGGCCGACATCGGCCGCTCGGGCTGGGCGAAGTCCGGGGCGTCTATGCCGCCGCCGGCCTTCTTGCCCCACATCGCGGCCCGCCACAGCCCGGCCAGCTGCTCGTCGTCCGCGCCCGCGCGCAGGGCGCTCCGCAGGTCGGTCTCGCCGGTGGCGAAGAGGCAGTTGCGGACCTGCCCGTCGGCGGTGAGCCGGGTGCGGTCGCAGGCCCGGCAGAAGGGCCGGGTGACGCTGGCGATCACGCCGACCCGGGCGGGCTGCCCGTCCGGGGCGGTGTGCCCGGCGACGGTCCAGCGCTCGGCGGGGGCGGCGCCGCGTCCGGCGGCGGGCTCGGGGACCAGCTCGAAGCGGGCGGCCAGCCGGTCGAGTATCTCCTCGGCGGTGACCATGGAGTCGCGCCGCCAGCCGTGCTGGGCGTCCAGCGGCATCTGCTCGATGAACCGCAGCTCGTAGCCCCGGGCCAGGCACCAGTCGAGCAGGTCGGCGGCCTCGTGGTCGTTGACGCCGCGCATCAGCACGGTGTTGATCTTCACCGGGCGCAGTCCGGCGGCGTCGGCGGCGGCCAGTCCGGCGATGACGTCGGGCAGCCGGTCGCGCCGGGTGAGGGTGTGGAAGGCCTCCCGGTCGAGGGTGTCCAGCGAGACGTTCACCCGGTCCAGCCCGGCCGCGCGCAGGGCCTCGGCGGTGCGGGCCAGCCCGACGGCGTTGGTGGTCACCGACAGTTCGGGGCGCGGCTCCAGCGCGGCGCAGGCGGTGACGATGCCGACCAGGCCCGGGCGCAGCAGCGGCTCGCCGCCGGTGAAGCGGACCTCGGTGACGCCGAGCAGGCCGACCGCGACCCGCACCAGCCGGACCACCTCGTCGTCGGTGAGCAGGCTGGACTTGGCCAGCCACTGCAGCCCCTCCTCGGGCATGCAGTAGCTGCAGCGCAGGTTGCAGCGGTCTGTCAGTGACACCCGCAGATCGACCGCGCGGCGTCCGAACGTGTCCATCAGCACGGCGTCCACTTCCCCTGGTTCGATCTCCAGCTTAGACCGGGCGGCGCGGGGCCCCGACCGCACCTGGGACCGCTACCCGGGAGGGGTGCGCGTCGTTCTCAGCGTGAAGCCCTTCGCACCCAGGACGCCGACGACCGAGCACCGCAGAGGCATGACATGACCACACCACGTGACGACCGGCCGGTACGCCGGCCCTTCGGGTCCGTGCGGCTGCCGCAGCCGGTGCCGCCCGCGCCCAGACCGGCGCACGCCCGGCGGCTCCCGGCCAGCCACCCCGGCCCTTCGGTCCCGCTGCCGGTGCTCAGCATCGAGGGGCTGCGCCCGCCGCGCTAGCTGCGGCGCTGCCGGCCCCGGCCGCCGGATGACGCATCTCACCGGCGGGGCCTATTCCGCCGCCCCCGTGATCTTGGAAGTATGGGCAGCCCGACGAAGCAGCAGCGAGCCGACAGTGAGGTCCCCCGCATGAGCCGCCCCACCCTCGACCCCCGTGACCCGCTCGGCCTCGACGACCTGTTCGACGCCGAGGAGCTGGCCGTCCGCGACACCGTCCGCGCCTGGTGCCAGGACCGGGTGCTGCCGCACATCGCCGACTGGTACGAGCGCGGCGAGCTGCCCGGGGTCCGCGAGCTGGCCCGGGAGCTGGGCGCGCTCGGCGCGCTCGGCATGCACCTGGAGGGCTACGGCTGCGCCGGGGCCAGTGCCGTCCAGTACGGCCTGGCCTGCGTCGAGCTGGAGGCCGCCGACTCCGGCCTGCGCTCGCTGGTCTCGGTCCAGGGCTCGCTCGCCATGTACGCGATCCACCAGTGGGGCTCGGAGGAGCAGCGGCAGCAGTGGCTGCCGGGCATGGCCGCCGGGGAGGTCATCGGCTGCTTCGGCCTGACCGAGCCGGACCACGGCTCCGACCCGGCCTCCATGCGCACCCGCGCCAGGCGCGAGGGCTCGGACTGGGTGCTGGACGGCCGCAAGATGTGGATCACCAACGGCTCGGTGGCCGGTGTCGCCGTGGTGTGGGCCCAGACCGACGACGGCATCCGCGGCTTCGTCGTCCCCACCGACGCCCCCGGCTTCTCGGCGCCCGAGATCAAGCACAAGGCGTCGCTGCGCGCCTCGGTCACCAGCGAGCTGGTGCTGGACGGCGTACGGCTGCCCGCCGACGCCGTGCTGCCCGGGGTGCGCGGCCTCAAGGGGCCGCTGAGCTGCCTGAACCAGGCCCGGTACGGCATCGCCTGGGGCGCGCTGGGGGCGGCCCGCAGCTGCCTGGAGGCCGCCCGGGAGTACAGCATCGGCCGCGAGCAGTTCGGCCGGCCCATCGGCGCCTTCCAGCTCACCCAGGCCAAGCTGGCCGACATGTCGCTGGAGCTGAACAAAGGCCTGCTGCTGGCGCTGCACCTGGGCCGCCGGATGGACGCCGGGACGCTCCGCCCGGAGCAGGTCAGCTACGGCAAGCTGAACAGCGTCCGGGAGGCGCTCTCGATCGCCCGCACCGCGCGGACCATCATGGGCGCCAACGGCATCAGCTACGAGTACCCGGTGATGCGGCACGCCGCCAACCTGGAGAGCGTGCTCACCTACGAGGGCACGGTGGAGATGCACCAGCTGGTCATCGGCCAGCTGCTGACCGGCCAGAGCGCCTTCCGCTGACGACGCCGCCGCCTGCCGGGGCGTCAGGCGCTCCGGCAGGCAGGGGTGCTCCGGCAGGCGGCGGCGCTGCGGCGCTGCGGCGTCAGAAAGCGATCTTGACCTTGAGCGCGGTGCGCTCGTCCATGGCCCGGTAGCCGCCGGGCACGCCGTCCAGGTCCACCGCCGCGTCGAACACCGGCGAGGGGTCGATCCGGCCGGACAGCACGTCGGCCAGCAGCTCCGGGATGTACGCGCGGGCCGGGGCCACGCCGCCGCGCAGCGAGACGTTGCGGTCGAACATCTCCTGGATGTCCACCCCGGCGCTGCCGCCGTGCGGCACCCCGACGTAGCCCACGCCGCCGCCGTCCCGGGCGATGCGGACGGCGGTGCGCATGGACTCCTCGGTGCCGACCGCCTCCAGCACGGCGTGCGCGCCCACCCCCGCGGTCAGCTCGCGGACGGCGGCCACCGCCTCCTCGCCGCGGGCCGCGACGACGTCGGTGGCGCCGAAGGTGCGGGCGATGGCGGTCCGGTCCTCGTGCCGGCCCAGGGCGATGATCCGCTCCGCGCCCAGCCGCCGCGCGGCCAGCACGCCGCACAGGCCGACCGCGCCGTCGCCGACCACGGCGACCGTCGCGCCGGGGCGCACGCCCGCGGCGAGCGCCGCGTGGTGGCCGGTGGACATCACGTCGGACAGCGCCAGCAGCGCGGTCAGGAGCCGGCTGTCGGAGGCGGCGTCCTTCGGGAGCTGCACCAGGGTGCCGTCGGCGAAGGGCACCCGGACCGCCTCGCCCTGGCCGCCGTCGGAGCCGACGCTGCCCCAGAAGCCGCCGTGCGGACAGGAGGTGTGCAGCCCCTCGCGGCAGAACGCGCAGACGCCGTCGGACCACACGAAGGGCGCCACCACCAGGTCGCCGGGCCGGAACCCGCGCACCTCGGAGCCGACCGCCTCGACCACCCCGAGGAACTCGTGGCCGATCCGCTGCCCCGGCTCCCGCGCGGCGACGCCCCGGTAGGCCCACAGGTCGCTGCCGCAGATGCAGGCCAGCACGGTGCGGACGACCGCGTCGGTGGGGTTGCGGACGACCGGGTCGGGGACCTCCTCGATCCGGATGTCGTTGGGGGCGTGGATGACGGTGGCGCGCATGGACTCTCATCTCTCGGTGCAAAGGTCGCACCATATGACGATTCCCCGTCCGGTGATATTCCGGCCGGGGCTGTCAGGGGCACACCGTATTCTGAGCCGCTATGGAAACGAGCACGGACGCGTACCGCGGCACCCACCCCTACCCCGCGGGCGGTTGGGCCGTCGTCGACGTCGAGACCACGGGCCTCGGCCGGACCGACCGGGTGGTGTCGGTGGGCGTGTACCGGCTCGACCCCCGGGGCGAGGTGCTCGACCACTGGTACACCCCGGTCAACCCCGGCCGCGACCCCGGCCCGGTCTGGATCCACGGCCTGACCAGCGAGGTGCTCTCGGCCGCGCCGACCTTCGCGGAGATCGCCGACGAGCTGTCCGGGCGGCTGGCCGGGCGGGTGCTGGTGGCCCACAACGCCCTGTTCGACTGGTCGATGATCTCCCGTGAGTACGCCCGGATGGGCGCCCGGGTGCCGGTGGAGCAGCGGCTGTGCACCATAGTGCTGGCCCGGGACCTGCGGCTGCCGCTGCCCAACCACAAGCTCGGCACCCTGGCCGGGCACTTCGGGGTGATCCCGCGCCAGGCCCACCACGCGCTGGACGACGCCCGGGTGCTGGCCGAGGTGTTCCAGCCCAGCCTGCGGCTGGCGGTGGAGGCGGGCCTGCCGCTGCCGCTCACCCCGTGCGTGCCGCCGACCGACCTGGGCGAGGACGAGCCCGTGCCGGCGCGCGGCGGTGCGGGCGCGCCCCCGCGCACCGGCGGCTGGAGCCCGTACCGCCCGGCCCGGCGCAGACCCGCCTGCCCGTACCCCAACCCGGGCCGCTGGCAGCCGGAGTCGCCGCTGGTCCAGGGCATGCGGGTGGCGATCAGCGGGGACACCGCGACCGACCGCGAGGTCCTGGAGGACCGGCTGACCGAGGCCGGGCTGCACGTGGCCACCTCGGTCAGCAGCCGCACCAGCCTGCTGGTCACCAACCAGCCCGACGGCTGGACCACCAAGGCCCGGCGGGCCCGGGAGGTCGGCACGCCGGTCGTGGACGAGGCCGCGTTCCTGCAGCTGCTCCGGGACGTCGCGCCGCACCGGTCCGAGCAGGGCTGACACGCCGCGGGGAGACCCGCCGAAAGGGAGCAAACAGTGCGGAGGTACCGTCAGTGGCGTGCTTCGCATCCTAATGACCCGGCGCTGGGTGGTCCTGACCCTGGTCTTCTTCGCGCTGGTCCCGGTCATGTACTTCCTGGGCGTCTGGCAGTTCCACCGCTACCAGCAGACCAACAGCAGCAACCGGCTGGTCTCGGCCAACCTGGACGCGACGCCCGTCCCCATGGACGAGATCTCGCACCCGGGCGGGACCGTCCCGAACACCCTGATGTACCGGCACGTCACCGCGAGCGGCACCTTCGACACCGCCGACCAGTTCGTGGTCCGCAACCGCACCGACTCCTCCGGTGACATCGAGGGCTACTTCCTGGTCACCCCGCTGGTCATGGCCGACGGCGACGTGGTGCTGGTGAACCGGGGCTGGGTCAGCCCCAACAGCGTCAACGCGGCGGCGTACCCGCCGGTGCCGCGCACCCCGACCGGCACGGTCACCGTCTTCGGGCGGCTGCGCCCGGACGAGACCACGGCGCTGACCGGCATCCACACCGTCGTCGGGCTGCCGCCGCACCAGTTCATGATGATCAACAGCGGGCAGCAGGCGAAGCTGATGCACCGCCCGGTGGTGGCCGGGTACATGGAGCTCGTCTCCAGCGTCCCGGCGATGAGCGCGGCCGACTCGGCCCAGGTGGTGCCCGGGCCGAACGCCGACGCGCAGTCCACCGACGACATGGCGGTGGTCGGCAAGGGCGTGCACCTGCCGTACGCCATCCAGTGGTGGCTGTTCGCGCTGATGGTGCCGGTGGGCTGGTTCTTCCTGCTCCGACGGGACGTCAGGGACCAGCAGGCCAAGGCGGCCTCGGTGGACGAGCCGGTCCCGGTGCGGACGGTGGCCGAGTACATGGCCGAGCGCCGCGCGGCCCAGGAGGCGGCCGCTGCCGCCGCCGAGCAGCAGGACGCCGAGGAGTCCGAGGGGTCAGAGCGGTCCGAGGGGCAGACGCAGGCCGACACAGGGGCCCCGACCGCCTCGGTCGGTGGCGGCAGGGAGTAGCGTCGGGGCGATCTGCCCTGTCGCCCACCCTGGAAAGGGATCCGCTCCGTGCCCGGACGTATCGAGGACTACGCGCTCATCGGAGACCTGCAGACCGCGGCGCTGGTGGGCCGGGACGGCTCGGTGGACTGGCTGTGCCTGCCCCGGTTCGACTCCCCCAGCTGCTTCGGCGCGCTGCTGGGCGGTGACGAACAGGGCAACTGGCGGTTGGCCCCGCAGGGCGCGGAGCTGTGCAGCAGCCGCGGCTACCAGGGCGACAGCCTGGTCCTGGAGACCCTGTGGGAGACCCCCACCGGGACGGTCCGGGTGATCGACTTCATGCCGCAGCGGGACCGGACGCCGGACGTGGTCCGGATCGTCGAGGGCGTCTCCGGCAGCGTCCCGATGCGCGGCGAGCTGCGGCTGCGCTTCGACTACGCCCGGGTCGTGCCGTGGGTGCGGCGCACCGACCACCACCGGGTGGCGGTCGCCGGACCGGACTCGGTCTGGCTGCGCTCGGACCCCGGCGTGCACACCTTCGGCGAGAAGCTGGCCACGGTCTCCGAGTTCACCGTGAACGCGGGCGACCGGGTGCGCTTCGTGCTCAGCTGGCTGCCCTCGCACCACACCCACCCGCCCCGGCAGGACGCCGAGCGGTCGCTGCGGGAGACCCTGGAGCAGTGGCAGGAGTGGGCGTCCACGCTCCGCTACCAGGGCCCGTACCGGGAGGCGGTGCTGCGCTCGCTGGTGATCCTCAAGGGCCTGACCTACGAGCCCACCGGCGGCATGGTCGCCGCTGCCACCGCCGCGCTGCCCGAGCAGATCGGCGGGGAACGCAACTGGGACTACCGCTTCTGCTGGCTGCGGGACTCCACCATGACCCTGTCGGCGCTGCTCGGCGGCGGCTTCCTGAGCGAGGCCGCGGCCTGGCGCGGCTGGCTGCTGCGGGCCATCGCCGGGGATCCGGCCGACCTGCAGACCATGTACGGGGTGGCCGGGGAGCGCCGGCTGCCGGAGGTGGTCGCCGACTGGCTGCCCGGCTACGAGGGCTCGGTCCCGGTGCGCTTCGGCAACGCCGCCGTAGACCAGCTGCAGCTGGACGTCTACGGCGAGGTCGTGGACACGCTCTACCTGGCGATGGAGTCCGGCATCCCGATGGAGCGGCACGTCTGGGGGATAGTGCGCGCCCTGATGGACTTCCTGGAGCGGAACTGGTCCGAGCCGGACGAGGGCCTGTGGGAGGTGCGCGGCGGTCGGCGCCACTTCGTCCACTCCAAGGTGATGTGCTGGGTGGCCTTCGACCGGGCGGTGAGGATGGCCGAGGCCAGCGGGCTGCCCGCGCCGGTCGAGCGCTGGCGCACGGTGCGCGACACCATCCACGCCGAGGTCTGCGAGAAGGGCTACAACCCGGAGATCGGCGCGTTCACCCAGTACTACGGCGGCACCGAGCTGGACGCGGCGACGCTGTTCGTGGTGAAGACCGGCTTCCTGCCGCCCGACGACCCGCGGGCGGTGGGCACGGTCGAGGCCGTCCGCACCCGGCTCGACCAAGGCGGCTTCATCCTCCGCTACACCACCGGGCAGGCCGAGGACTCGATGGTGGACGGCCTCCAGGGGGAGGAGGGCGCGTTCCTGGCGTGCTCCTTCTGGCTGGCGGACGCGCTGGTGGCGATCGGCCGCCGGGAGGAGGGCAGACAGCTGTTCGAGCGGGTGGCGGCGATCGCCAACGACCTCGGGATGATCTCCGAGGAGTGGGATCCGCACGAGGGCCGGCAGCTGGGCAACACCCCGCAGGCGTTCACCCATGTGGCCCTGGTGAACACCGCGTTCCGGCTGGCCGAGGGCGGCTGACGCCGGTCAGCGCACCCGGCTGCGCCGACCGCCCTCGGCCCGGATCCGGACCTCGGCCGGCATGTCGGCCAGCCCGGCGGCGGCGCGGACCCGGGCCACCGGCCCGGTGCCCAGCGAGCGCACCGCCTCGCCGGGGGCGGCGCCCGGCTCCAGCGTCATGGCCAGCCGCAGCTGCGGCTTGCGCGGATGGCCCAGCAGCCGGGCCCGGGCCCGGGCGACCCCGGGCAGCTCCTCGGCGTCGGCCCCGACCGCCTCGGCCAGCGCGGTGCCGCGCACCAGGGTCGCGGACCGCTGCTTCTTCTTCCTGGCCGGAGCCCGCTCCGGCGCGGCGATCGGCAGGTCGCCGGCCCGGCCCCGGCCGAGCTGGGCCAGCAACCACCACAGGCAGACCAGCGCGACCACCGCCAGCGCGGCGAACAGCGCCGGCCACCACCAGGACCGGCCGCGCCAGCGGGTGCGCTCTGCGGCGTTCAGCACCGCCTGGTGCGGATCGGTCCACGGCCAGCCCCGGGGCAGCCCCAGGTTCCAGTGCGCGTTCAGGTCCAGGCCGCCGATCAGCGCCAGCACCCCGCCGCCCAGCAGCACGATCCCGGCGAGGCCCAGCAGGATGCGGTTCACCGCGGTACGCGTCATCGACTGCCCCTGACCCTCACCTTGATCGTCGGCGGTCGCACCAGGCCGAGCCGGTCGCGTTCCGCCGAGAGGACGCTGACCAGGGCGTCCCTGGCCTGCTCGTGCTCGCCGAAGCGCACCCCGGCGCGGATCACCGCCTTGCGCCGCCCGGCCCGAACGGCGGCCGAGCTGACGCCGGGCACCTCCAGCGTCGCCCGGTGCAGCACCGAGGCGACCGCGCCCCGGTCCAGGGCGGCCCGCATCCCGGTGGTCCCGGCCGCGTCCATCGGCAGCAGCGCCCGCAGGCCCGGGGTGGCGGCCAGGACCAGCAGCCACAGCCCCAGCACGCAGGCCACGGCCGCGCCGGCGATCACCCAGGAGTCGTTCAGGGTGTGCTCCGCCAGGTAGTTGGTGACGGCCTTGCGCCAGCTGTGCGCGGCGTGCCCGGTGTGGACGTAGATCTCCTCGTAGAGCACCGCTCCGGCGAGGAACAGCCCGACCAGGGCGACCACCGCCGAGGCGTTGCGCCGCACCGACCAGTACCGCCGGGGCCGGGCCGGGGCCGCGCCCCGGCCGTCGGCCGGCGGCGCGTCGGCCGCCGGGGGCGCCGGGGTGACCGGGGTGCTCACTGCAGCTCGGGGGGCTCGGGGCGGACCAGCCGCTCGACGACCAGCGCCACCGAGGGCTCCTCGGCCCCGGCCAGCTGCGCCAGCCGGTGCACCACCCGCCGGTGCACCGCGCCGGTGGCCTCGGCGATGTCCACCGGGTAGGGCAGGTCCAGGCCGAGCCGCAGCCGCACGCCGCGCCCGCGCCGACCGCGCGCGGCCGAGGCCCGGGGGTAGGCCAGCCGGTCCGGCTCGGGGGCGTGCTCGGCCAGCGCCTCGTTCGCGGCCTGGGCGGCGATCCGGGCCAGCACCCGGTCGGCGATGTGCAGTGCGCCGCGGTCGGCCGCCGGGTACTCGGCGGCCGTCAGCGGCAGGGCGGGAGAGGCCGCCGTCACCGCTTCCGGTCCCTGGTCCGGATGAAGTCGCCGAACTCCAGGTCGCCCTCCAGCAGCCGGCCGACCACGAAGCCGACCGCGCCCAGCGCGGCGACCAGCAGGAAGGCGCCGAAGCCGCCGAAGTAGCCGGCGAAGGCGAGCGCCATGCCGACGGCGGTTCCGAACGCGGGCAGCATCACTGGACCCTGCTCTCGGAGGACTCGTCCTCGTCCTGCTCGTCGGGCAGGTGCACGTCGTTGACCGAGATGTTGCACTCGACCACCTGGAGGCCGGTGCTCCGCTCGACCGCCTCGATCACATGGCTGCGGACGGACCGGGCCACCGTGTGGATCGGCACGTCGTACTCGACGATCAGGTCGATGTCGAGCGCCGCCTGCTTCTCGCCGACCTCGGCCTTGACGCCCTTGGAGACGTTGGGCCGGGTGCCGGGCACGCGTTCGCGGACGGCGCCGAAGCCGCGCGAGCCGCTGCCGAGCGCATGGATCCCCTCGACCTCGCGGGCCGCCATCCCGGCGATCTTCTCGACCACGCCCACCGCGATGGTGGTGCGGCCGCGGTCACCGGGCGGCGTGGACGGGGCGGAGTCCCCGGTACCGGGGCTGTGGGGGGTCGGCTTGGCGATGTCGGTCATCAGGGCTCCCTCGTCGGGCGGTCCGCCCGGCCAGCGCCGCCCGGCGCGCGGCGGCGCGACGGCACTGACCAGGCAAGTCACGGCAACCCTAGGAGCGCCGCGGAAGGCCGGCCAAGCGGACGGTCCGAACGGGTGAACCCGGCCGGAGCCCTCAGCGGTGACCCCCGCGCGGGGTCACTCCCCCACGCCCGCCAGGTCGCGCAGCCGGCGGACCTGCGCGGCCCGCTCGGCGGCCTGCTGCTCCTCGTGGCTGCGCCCGCCCGCGCCCTGGAGCAGCGCCTTGGTCTCCACCAGCGCGTCGCGCGGGGCGGCCAGCAGCGCGGCCGAGAGGTCGGCGACGGCGGCGTCCAGCTCGGCGGCCGGGACGGCCACATTGGCCAGGCCGATCCGGACCGCCTCCTCGGCCTGGACCCAGCGGCCGGTGCCGCAGATCTCCAGGGCGCGGGCGGGGCCGACCAGGTCCACCAGGGGCTTGGTCCCGGCCAGGTCGGGGACCAGGCCGAGCACGGTCTCGCGCATGGCGAACTGTACGTCGTCAGCGACCACCCGCAGGTCGCAGGCGAGCGCCAGCTGGAAGCCGGCCCCCACCGCGTGGCCCTGGACGGCGGCGACGCTGACGATGTCGGGACGGCGCCACCAGGTGAACGCCTGCTGGAAGCCGGCGATGGCCGCGTCGCCGTCGCCGGTGGCGAGGTCGAGCAGGCTGGACTCGCCGGGGATGCCCTCGGGCGTGAACATCGCCCGGTCCAGGCCGGCCGAGAAGGAGATGCCCTCGGCGCGCAGCACCACCAGCCGGACGCTGCCGGGCAGAGCCCGGCCGATGGCGGCCAGGGCCCGCCACAGCGCGGGCGACTGGGCGTTGCGGCGCTCGGGCCGACACAGCGTCACCGTGGCGACGGCGTCGGCGACCTCCAGCCGTACGCCGGTCTGCTCCCACTCGGCGGGGTCGGCACCGGGGCCGGGCTGCGTGGTGCGGGCGGGACTGGACACGGGTACCTCCAGCAGCAGGGTATGTAAGCTACTGAAGAGTAATACCCGTGACACGACGTTCGGCGGCCGGGTGGGAGGCCGCAGAACCGGTCACTCCCCCAACCGCCGAGCGCCGGGGTCGATCGTTCGGACCGTGACCTGGGTCAGGATCCGGCTGCCGTGACAGCCTTGGACTTACCGCGCGTGGCGCCGCCGCGACCGCGAAGGGAAACCCCGGACTCGCTGAGCATGCGGTGGACGAATCCGTAGGAACGGCCCGTCTCCTCCGCCAGTGCCCTGATGCTCGCACCGGAGTCGTACTTCCGCTTCAGCTCGGTTGCGAGCTTGTCCCGTGCGGCACCAGTCACCCGGCTGCCCTTTTTCAGAGTCTCGGCCACCCGTGCCTCCTCGTAGCAAGTGCTCTGTCGGAATCCCATGATCACCCATGGGGGGCGTCCTGGCCACCCATTCCGCAAGGTCAATACCGGGAAATTCCGATCGAAGGGGCGTTCCCGCGTGCAGGCTGAGCGCCCGTCGTCCGCCTTCGCGCCCCCTGTGAGAACTGTGGGGGGCAAGTGAAAATGCTGATCAGCAGCGGTAAATGGCGAATGCACTTGATTGTCGGACGGCACGGAAAACGGGCCCGTAGGCCGATCCGGCGAAGTGCCGGGCGATATGAACTCTTCTGGTCCAGATGCATGATCCCCCGACTACGGAGCAGTCGGGGGACCACGGCGGCCGGGTAGGGCCGCCGCCGGGCGTCAGGCCAGCGAGACCAGGTCGCCGTAGCTCTCGTTCCACAGGTCCTCGACGCCGTCCGGCAGCAGGATGATCCGCTCCGGCTCCAGCGCGCGCACCGCGCCCTCGTCGTGGGTGACCAGCACCACCGCGCCGGTGAAGGAGCGCAGCGCCCCCAGGATCTCCTCCCGGCTGGCCGGGTCGAGGTTGTTGGTGGGCTCGTCCAGCAGCAGCACATTGGCGCTGGAGACCACCAACGTGGCCAGGGCGAGCCGGGTCTTCTCGCCGCCGGAGAGCACCCCGGCCGGCTTCTCCACGTCGTCCCCGGTGAACAGGAAGGAGCCGAGGATCTTGCGCACCTCGACCAGGTCCATGTCGGGCGCGGCGGAGCGCATGTTCTCCAGGATGGTCCGGTCGTTGTCCAGGGTCTCGTGCTCCTGGGCGTAGTACCCGATCTTCAGGCCGTGACCGGGGATGACCTCGCCGGTGTCGGGCTGCTCCACGCCCGCGAGCATCCGCAGCAGCGTGGTCTTGCCCGCGCCGTTCAGGCCCAGCACGACAACCTTGGAGCCCTTGTCGATGGCCAGGTCGACGTCGGTGAAGATCTCCAGCGAGCCGTAGGACTTGGACAGGCCGGAGGCGGTCAGCGGGGTCTTTCCGCAGGGCGCCGGGTCGGGGAAGCGGAGCTTGGCGACCCGGTCGCTCTGGCGCACGGCCTCCAGCCCGGAGAGCAATTTCTCGGCGCGCCGGGCCATGTTCTGCGCGGCGACGGTCTTGGTCGCCTTCGCGCGCATCTTGTCAGCTTGGGAGTTAAGCTGCGAAGCCTTCTTCTCGGCGTTGGCGCGCTCGCGCTTGCGCCGCTTCTCGTCCGCCTCGCGCTGCTGCTGGTAAAGCTTCCAGCCCATGTTGTAGATGTCGATGCAGGTGCGGTTGGCGTCCAGATAGAACACCTTGTTCACGACCGTCTCGACCAGCTCGATGTCGTGCGAGATGACGATGAAGCCGCCGCGGTACGTCTTCAGGTAGTCCCGCAGCCACACGATGGAATCGGCGTCCAGGTGGTTGGTGGGCTCATCCAGCAGCAGCGTGTCGGAGTCGGAGAAGAGGATGCGGGCCAGCTCCACCCGGCGGCGCTGGCCGCCGGAGAGGGTGTGCAGCGGCTGGGCCAGGATGCGGTCCGGCAGGCCCAGGCTGGCCGCGATGGTCGCCGCCTCGGCCTCGGCGGCGTAGCCGCCCTTGGTGAGGAACTCGGTCTCCAGCCGCGAGTACTTCTTCATCGCGTCGTCGCGGGTCGCGCCCTTGCCGGTGGCCATCTTCTCCTCGGCGATGCGCATCTTGCGCAGCACCGAGTCCAGCTCGCGGGCGGACAGGATGCGGTCGCTGGCCAGGACGTCCAGGTCACCGGTGCGCGGGTCCTGCGGCAGGTAGCCGACCTCGCCGCTGATGGTGACCGTGCCCCCGGCCGGGGAGCCCTCGCCCGCGAGGACCTTGGTCAGCGTGGTCTTCCCGGCGCCGTTGCGCCCGACGAGGCCGATGCGGTCCCCGGGCGCGACCCGGAAGGTCGCCGACTCGATCAGGATGCGGGCGCCGGCGCGCAGTTCGATGGCGTTGGCGGCGATCATGGTGAGGTCACTCCCGGGACGGCACTGGCGCGGGCCGTCGACACCGGGCCCAGCTCAAGGGGCCCAGTCTACCGGGGGCGGGCCGCTGTCACCGCCCTGCGGGCGCGGGTGCGGCGGCGGGAGCCCGGGCGCCGCGCCCGCCGCCCCGGGCGCGGACGGCGGCCCGGCGGGCCGGTCCGCCACGATCTGCCAGCGGCGGCCGTCGCGGCCGAAGCCCTCGACCGTGCCGTGGGCAGCGCAGGGACGGGACACCACCACCGTCTGCCCGATCAGCCGGGCCCGGCCGGGGTCGTACCCGCAGCCCGGCGGCGGCAGGGTGTCGGTGCGGATCGCCCCGTCCGATGTGGTGTACGTCACCACCAGGCCGGGGGTGAGCACCAGGAACTCCCGTCCGGCGTCGAACGGCGCCAGCAGCACCCCCGGCCCGCCGGCGCGGCTGCGGCGCAGCTCCGCCAGCCACCCGGCCAGGCCCGGCACGAACCGGTGCCAGCGCACGGCGGGCTCGTCCGGGCTCATCCCGGTGAGCATGCCGTCGTCCCAGACCGCCACCGTCGTCCCGGCCATGCCGACCAGCCGCAGCGGGGTGCGGCCCGGCCGGCGGTAGGACCAGGCGGAGCGGCCGCTGCGGCGGTCGTACGCCTGGACCGAGCCGTAGCGCCCCGGCCGCAGGGCGTCGGCGGAGGCGGCGTCGGCGGAGCGAGCGACCAGGTCGTCGCCGAACGGCGCCGGGCGGTGGTCCCGGACGGCGCTGCCGAGCAGCGCGGTCGCCAGGAGCGCCAGCGGGGCGAGGAAGCCGAGGAGGGCGGTGCGCATGGATCGACGTTAGGCGGTGTCAGGGCATATGAACCGCTTTGCCCACATAAGCCGGTCGGGTGCGGCGCGCGGCGCGGGCCGGTCGGGTGCGGTCCTCGGGAGCGGACGGGAGCGGTCAGGCGCGGGGCTGACAGATGATCACAGCGGCCCCGGCCAGGCAGACGCAGGCGCCGGTCAGGTCCCAGGCGGTGGGCCGGAAGCCGTCCAGGACCATGCCCCAGGCCAGCGAACCGGCCACGAACACCCCGCCGTAGGCGGCCAGCACCCGGCCGAAGGCGGCCTCCGGCTGGAGCGCGGCGACGAACCCGTACGCGCCGAGGGCCAGCACCCCGACGAGGGCGTACTGCCAGCCGCGGTGCTCCCTGACGGACTGCCAGACCAGCCAGCAGCCGCCGATCTCGGCCAGGGCGGCGAGGACGAACAGCAGGATCGAACGTACGAGGGTCACCCCGCCAGCCTAGGCGCAGCGCCCGGCGCGGGCTCCGCCGCCCGGCGGTCACGGGAGTGTCCTGCGAGGTGGCGGCGGTGACGCCGCCTACGGTGGGAGGCCGGGCCAGGGGCGAGCGAGCGATGGAGGGCCGATGCGGCGGTGGCGGGTGCTGCTGACGTTGCTGACCGTACTGTGCACCGGGCTCGGACTGGTGGCGCTGACCACCGGGGCCCCCAAGGCGCCGCCGGGCATCGCCGAGGACAGCTCGGACGGGCCCGACGAGACCGCGCTGCCGCCGCACGCCGTGCCGTTCGGGCTGTTCCTCGGCTCGGACGAGTCGGACTCGGCCGAGGCCATGGTCAGCCAGTGGCTGGGCGGCGCGCCGATCCGGGTCGGCCACACCTACCTGCCCGGCAACTACTGGAACGACATCGAGGGCAGCCCGTCCCTGCTGGGCGCCTGGGCCGTGTGGAAGGCGCAGACGCCGGACCGGCTGCTGGTGATCGGTACGCCGATGCTCCCCGACAACGAGGGCGGCCTGGACGACGACCAGGTCCGGCGGCTGCTGCGGCAGGGCGCGGAGGGCGACAACGACGCGCACTTCACCACCCTCTCCCGGCGGCTGGTGGCCCTGGGCCTGTCCGACGCGGTGCTGACGCTCGGCTGGGAGATGAACGGCACCACCTACACCAGCCGCTGCGGCCCCGACCCCGACGCCTGGAAGAGCTACTGGCGCAGGATCGTCACCGCGATGCGCTCCGTCCCCGGACAGCACCTGAGGTTCGACTTCACCCCCACCCGGGGCGCCGACGCCCACCCCTGGCCGGACTGCTACCCCGGCGACGACGTCACCGACGTCATCGGCATGGACAGCTACGACATGGCCGCCGACGACCCGGACGCCACCGCGGACTTCGACTCCTACATCCACGAGCCGTACGGCCTGCTGGCGCAGGTGCGCTTCGCCCGGCAGCACGGCAAGCCGGTGTCGTACCCGGAGTGGGGCATGTACAACCGGGGCGACGACCCGGCCTACGTCCAGCGGATGCTGGACTGGATCGGCACCCACGACACGCTGTACCAGACCGTGACCGACTACTGCCCGCACGGCGTGTGGCGCTGCCCGAGCAACCCGCAGGCCAGCGGGGTGTTCCGGAGGATGCTCAGCGCCACCCCGACGCCTTCCGCCGCCGGATCGGCACCGGCCTCGGGATCGGCGTCGGCGTCGGGATCGGGATCGGCGTCGGGATCGGCTTCCGCGTCGGCGTCGGCATCGGCTTCCGCGTCCGGATCGGGCACGGCGGCTCCCGCTCCGGCCCGGACGCAGACGCCGACTCCCTCGCCCGCGTCGGCGGCCTCGGCCCCCGCCGGGGGCCCGGGCGCGTCGGGCACGCCCGGCGGGGCGGGCCCGACGCGGTCGTCAGCCGCGTAGCGTGCGCAGCCGGGCGCGGACGGCGGCGAGCCAGGGCGCCCGGGCCCGCAGCGACCGCAGGACCGTGCGGCGCAGCCGGGCACCGGCCGCGTACAGGGCCACGGCCGGGCCGCCGCCGAGCAGCAGCCGCTGGTTCCCGGCCCGGTCCGGACGCCAGCGCTGCTTGTAGGGCTCGTCCCCGCGCAGCAGGCTGACCTCGCTGCGGCCGGCCTCGGCGGCGTCGGCGAGGCTCTCGCGGAACAGCATCCCGGCGATGTCGATCCGGTCGCGGGCCTCGGGGTGCACCCCGTAGAAGTAGAGCGCGGCCAGGTCGGGCCCGTGCAGTTGCAGGTCGCTGGCGATGAGCCGGCCGTCCAGCCGGTACTGCCGGATCAGCGCCCGGTCGGTCGCGGTCATCCGTCCGGCTGCCCGGCGCAGGTGCTCGGCGAAGCGGTCGCGCAGGTGCTCCGGGGTGGCCCCGCGTCCGCGCCACTGGAGTTCGTGCAGCGTCAGCAGTTCGCCGACGGCCGCGGGGACCTCCTCCGGCGGCACCTGCCGGGTCTCGACCCCGGCCTCCACCAGCCGGCGCAGCTTGACCCGGGTGCGCTGGGCGGTGCGTCCGGGCAGCCGACCGAGCAACTCCTCGACCGGGACGCCGGGCAGGTGCTGGCACATGGAGTCGGGCAGGGTGCGGGCCGCGCCCGGCCAGTGGGCGACCAGGTGCTGCGCGGCGGCGTCCGGGCGCAGCTCGCGCAGGTCCACCACCGCCCAGGGCCGGGTCAGGCCCAACTCCCGCCCCAGCGTGCGGACCAGGAACGCCGCCGCCTGGTCGGCGTGCTCGTCGTCGACCAGGACGTCGAGGAAGTCGGTGAGCCCGAAGCCGATCGGCACCAGCCGGGGCAGCAGTCGGTGACGGACCATCAGCGGGGCTGCTGCGACCAGCAGTTCACCCCGACGGACCGTCACCAGCCGCAGCGTGCCGGGCCTTCCGTACGACTGCCACCAGGAGCAGAGCCAGGCGTGGCTCTGGAACGGGGTGGCCGGGGCGCAGCGGTCGAGCAGGTCGTCCCACTCCTCGGCCAGCGCCTCGAAGGCGGCGGTGTCGCGGTGGACCTCGGTGGTCCACTGGACCGGGGCGGTCACCGGCGGGCCTTGGCAGTGGGGCGTTCGCGCGCGGCCCCCCGCTCCGGCTCGTCCTCCCGATCGGCCAGCGGCCGGGGCTGCGGCAGCTCGGCCCCGCCCCCGCCCTCGGACCCGGCCCCGCCCCCGGCCGCGACTGCGGCGTCCGCCGCGTCGGTGCCGACGGCGTTCTCGACGTCCGACTCCGCTGCCGGGCCGCCTCGCTGACGGGCCATCAGGGCGAGGCCGCCGAGCAGCACTCCGGCCGCCGTGCCGACCGCCAGGTCGATCGAGCGGGAGGGCGAGCTCGGCCCGGCCGGGGCCGCGGCGGTGGCGAAGGGCAGCAGCTTCACGCCGGTCTGGGCGGTGGTGGCGTTGCCGAAGGCCACCAGCGAGCGGGCCACCGCGTTGGCCTCCTGGGCCGCCAGGCGGGCGCGTCCGGCGGTGCCGGTGATCTGGATCATCGGCGCGTCCGGCGAGGTGACCGCCTCGACCCGGCCGGTCAGCTCGGACAGCGGGACGCCGGTCCGCGCGGCGGCGGCCAGCAGGATCTCCGGCTGGGCGATGATCCGCCCGTACGCCTGGGCGAAGTCCACCGCGGCGGCGCTGTCGGCGCCGCTCTGCGGCACGGCCATCACATAGGCGCTGGACTGGTACGAGGCCGGGGCGACCAGGGCGTAGCCGCCGCCGCACAGCGCCCCCAGCGGCACCGCTGCCAGCATCGGCCACCAGTGGCGCAGGCTGCGGTCAGTGTTGAACATGGGACTCCTCCGGAACGGGCACGGTCGGGTGGGCGGCACGGGGCCGGGGTGCGGCGGCGTGCGGGGCGGGAACGGCCGGCGCGGACGGCGTCCGGTCGGCGACCTGCCGGTAGAGCCCGGCGACCTCGAGGGCCAGCCGGGCCATGTCGTAGTGCCGGACCGCGTCCGGCTGGGCCAGGGCGCGGCCCGGGGAGCGTCGGCGGCCGGTGCGCAGCGCCTGCAGCTCGGCCGCGTACGCGGCGGGGTCGGCCAGGGTGCGCCGGGCGCCGGGGGCGGCGGCGGCCGGGAGCTCGGCCAGGGCCGGTCCGGACGACCAGCGCACCGGCAGCCCGGCCGCCAGCGCCTCCAGCAGGGCCAGCCCGAAGGTCTCCACCGTGGACGGCGCGGCCAGCGCGTCCATCGCGGTGAGCAGTTCGGGGACGTCGTCGCGCTCGCCCGCGAACACCACCCGGTCGGCGACCCCGACCGTCCGGGCCTGCCGCTCCAGCGCGGCGCGCTCGGTGCCGTCGCCGACCAGCAGCAGCCGGGCGGCGGGCGCGTCCGGCGTCTGCGGCAGCAGCCTGAGCGCGTCCACCAGGATGTCGAAGCGCTTGCCCGGCACCAGCCGGCCCACCCCGCCGAAGACGAACGCGTCCTGCGGCAGGCCGAGTTCGGCGCGGACCGCCTGCCGGGTCGCGGCCCGGACCGGCGCGGGCTGCCGGTAGCGGGCGGCCTCCACCCCGTTGGGGATGACCCGGACCCGGCGCTCGGGCACGCCCCAGTCGGCCAGCCGGTCGGCGACCGCGTCGGAGACCGCGACCGTGGCGCTGCCCAGCAGCTCCGTGGCCTGGTAGAGGGCGCGGACGCCGAGGGTGATCCGGCGGCCCTCCAGGGTGTGCGCCAGCAGCGAGTGCTCGGTGGTGACGACGGCCCGCACCCCGGCCAGCCGGGCGGCGATCCTGCCGTACACGCAGGCCCGGTACAGGTGGCAGTGGACCAGGTCGTAGCGCTCCCGGCGGATCAGCCGGACCAGCCGGGGCAGGGCGCTCAGGTCGCGGTTGCCGCGCATGGCCAGGTTGCCGACCCGGACGCCGTCCGAGCGCAGCCCGGCGGCGACGATGCCGGGGTTGGTCAGCGCGACCACGTCGCAGTGGTACTCGGGGGGCAGGTGCCGCAGCAGCAGCCGCAGCTGCTGCTCGGCTCCCCCGGCGCCGAGCCCGGTGATGAGGTGCAGGACCTTCACGTGCGTCATGCGGTGCCCCTTCGATCGTTGCGGCGCATCGCCCGGGCCCGGTGCCGGGCGCGTTTGGCGCGCAGCCGCCAGGCCCCGTCGCGGTCGCCGACGTAGCTGCGGGGCAGGGCCCAGCGGCCGGTGAGGGCGGAGTGGTCGATGGCGACGGCGTGGCTGTAGCCGCTGTCGCGCACCGCCGCGACGGCCTGCGCGTCCAGCGCGCCGTACGGGTAGCAGAAACCGGCCACCGGGCGCTCCAGCAGGTCCTCCAGGACCTCCCGGCTGCGCCCGGCCTCCAGCGCCAGCTGCTGCGGGTCGAGGCCGCGCAGCGGGCGGTGGTTCAGGCCGTGCGAGCCGATCTCGACGCCGCGCCGGGCGACCGCGCGCACCTGCTCGGGGCTCATCAGCGGCTTGCGGGGGGCGTCGGCGTCCCAGGTGTTGTGGCTGCCGAGGCGTCCGGCGACGACGTAGGCGGTGGCGGTGAAGCCGTAGCCCTCCAGCACCGGCAGCACCTGGTGGGCGAAGTCGGCGTAGCCGTCGTCGAAGGTCAGGCCGACCAGTCCGCGCGCCCGGCCGAGGGCGTGGGCGGCCAGCAGCTCGGCCATGGCGACGCCGCGCAGGCCGGTCCGGTGCAGCCAGGCCATCTGCCGGGCGAACCGGGCCGGGGTGACCGTCAGCTGGTAGGGGTCCTCGCGGCTGTCGTCCACGGAGTGGTACATCAGCGTCCACGGAGCCCGGCGCGGGTGGACCTCGTGGTGCAGTTCAGCGGTCATGCCCCGATCTCTCCTTTGCTCTGCGGTGCCGCGGCTGTGCTCTGCGGTGCCGCGGCGGTGCCCCGCAGCCGGCCGGCCAACGGCGCCAGGACCGCGGCGAAGGCGCCGAGCCCGGCGGCGGTGCCCAGCACCACCGCGAGCAGCGGGTCGGCCCCGGCGAGGCCGGACGCGGCGGCGGCCGCCCCGGTGGCGACGGCGGCGGCGAGCAGCAGCCGGCCCTGGGCCAGCAGGACGGCCGGGACCCGGACCGGGACGCCGCGGGCCCGGAGCGCGCCGAGCAGCAGCGCGGCGGTGAGGGTGATCCCGGCGGCGTTGGCGGCCGCCAGCCCGAGCGCCCCGAAGCGGGGCGCGGTGGCGGCCCCGACGACGGCGGTGACCACCAGGCCGAGGCCCATGGCGGCGATCGGGTACCAGTCGCTGCGCTCGCGGCGCAGCACCGGGCCGTCCAGGGTCACCGCCGGGCGGACCGAGAAGAACGGCCGCACCAGCGTCCCGACCATGGCCTGGCCCAGCAGTCCGAGGCTGTAGACCCGCATCACCGCAGCAGTGGCGGCGGTGTCGGCGGGGGTGAACGCGCCGCGCTGGAACAGCAGTTGGACGATCCTGGGGGCGCAGGCGACGAGCAGGGCGGTCCCGGCCAGCACGACCGCGCCGACCAGCTCCAGGTCCTTCTCCACCCGGCGCCGGGCGGCCTCGGTGTCGCCGTCCGCCAGGGCCCGGGCGACCAGCGGGAAGGTGACCGTGCACACCATCATCCCCAGCGTCATCGCCATCTGGGCGACCTTCTCGGCGTAGTTCAGGTGCGAGATGGTGCCCGGGGCCAGCGAGGAGGCCAGGAAGCGCTCGACGAAGACCTGCGCCTGCCGGGTGAGGGTGAACAACGCCACCGGCAGCAGCGCCAGCGGGCTGATGGCGAGCGCCGGGCCCGCGCCGCCGCGCCGACCAGGCGTGAGCCGCCCGCAGTGGCGGGAGAACAGCGGCAGCAGCAGCGCCGTCATCAGCACGCTGCCGAAGGCGACCCCGGCGGCGGCGGCGCGCACCCCGAGGCTGCCGTGCAGCAGCACCATCACCGTCAGGATGCCGGTGTTGTAGACGATGTAGACGGCGCCGGGGCCGGTGAAGCGGTGGTGTGCCCGCAGCCCGGCGCTGAGGTAGCCGGTGAGGCCGAAGGGCAGCACGGTGAGCGCGGTGAGCCGGGTGCAGACCACCGCCAGCGAGCGGTCGGGCAGGCCCGGCGCGAGCAGTTCCACCAGCAGCGGCGCGCCCAGGGCGGTGGCGGCGGAGAGCGCGGCCAGCAGCAGCGCCAGCGGCGGCAGGGTGGCGGCGACCAGCTCGCGGACCGGGTCGCGCCGCTGCTGCGGGCCTCGGACCGGGACGAGCCGGTCGGGGCGGTCCTCCTGCCGGGCGGTGCGGGCGGAGAGGGCGAGGCTGAACGCGGGCACCATCAGGAACGCCATGGCGTCCTCGATCAGCAGCGGCGCGGCGGTCTCCGGGACGGTCCAGGAGACCAGGAAGGCGTCCGTGCCCTGGTCGGCGCCGTAGAAGCGGGCCAGCAACAGGTCCCGGACCAGGCCGAGCAGTGAGCCGCCGGCGCTGAGCAGGGCGGTGATGCCGAAGGCCCGGGCCAGGAAGCTGCTCGCGGCGCGCGGGGCCTCCTCGGTGGGGCGGGGTGCGGTGAGCGTCACGGCGCGGCGGCCCCGCCGTCCGCGCCCGGGCCGCGCAGCGCGCCGTGGGCGGCCAGGCCGAGGACGAACGAGACCAGGACGGTGGTGGGGCCGCCGATGTCGGCGTACAGGAAGTCGACGAGCTGCCAGACCAGCAGCCCGAGCAGGGCCGCGCCGAGGCCGGTGCGGCGGCTCCAGGCGGCCCGGGCGGCGCCGGAGAGCAGGCCGAGGACGAGCGCCCCGAAGGCGGTCAGCCCGATCAGCCCCTGCTCGCTGAGGACCAGCAGGTACATGTTGTGCGGGGAGAGCAGCGGTTCGCGGCTGAAGCCGGCGCCCGCCCCGGCGGTGTCGCTGCCGGAGGAGAGCCGCAGTGGCGCGTGGGCGTCCCGGAACTGCGGGAACTCCTTGGGGCCGACGCCGGTGGCCGGGTGCTGCCGCCAGATGGCGGCGGCGGTGGCCCACAGGTCGTAGCGGTCGCTGACGGAGTGGTCGGGCGCGCCGGTCACCGAGGCGATGCTGCCGAGCCGGTTCAGCACGCTGCCGCCGCCCAGGCCGAGGCCGCCGACCAGCAGCACGGCGGCGGCCAGCCCGTACAGCGCGCCGCGCAGCAGCAGGCGGACGTCGGTGAGCAGCAGCGCGACGCCGACGGCGCAGCCGGTGGCGATCCAGCTGCCGCGGCTGAAGGAGAGCGCCAGCGGCGGCGCCAGCGCCAGTGCGGCCAGGCCGTACAGCGCGGCGGCGCGGCGGCGGCCGGCGGCGCGGGCGTCCAGGGCCAGGCCGAGGGCGGCGATCAGGCCGTAGCTGACGACGGCGGACATCGCCATGACGTCCTGCGCGCCGAAGGTGCCGACGGCGCGGACGGTGCCGCCGTCGTAGGAGGCGCCGGTGCCGGTGAGGTACTGCTCGACCCCGACCGCGCCCTCCACCAGGGCGGCGCCGACCAGCGCGGCCAGCAGCAGCCGCAGGTCGCGGCGGTCGCGCAGGCAGAGCATTACGGCCAGCGGCACCAGTACGAACACCTGGACCATCCGCACGAAGCCGGACAGGCTCTGCGCCGGGTCCTGGGAGGCGGCGGTGGCGGCGGCCACGGCCAGCAGCACCCCGGAGAACAGCACGGCGGCGCGCACCGGCAGCGGTCCGGGGCCGCCGCGGCGCAGTCCGGCGGCGGCGCGCAGCGCGCACAGGCAGACCAGGGCGACGGAGGCGACGTCGGCGGGGGTGACGTGGACGGCGGCGGTGACGTCCTGGTCGCCGCCGGTGGGCAGGCACACCAGCAGCACGGTGGCGGCGGCCAGGGCGGCCGGGACGCGCTCCTCGGGCAGCACCCGGCGCAGCCGGGCGGCCGCGGGCGGCAGCGCCCTCGGGACGGCGGCCGGGCGTGGGGTGGTGAGCAGGGTCATCGGGTCAGCTCCCGCCGGGGCGAAGGACCGAGGCGAGCGTGCGCAGCAGGATCTTGACGTCCTGCCACAGGCTCCAGCTCTCGATGTAGTAGTTGTCGAAACGGGTCCGGTCCTCGATCGAGGTGTCCCCGCGCAGCCCGTGGACCTGCGCGAAGCCGGTGATGCCGACCGGCACCCGGTGCCGGTCGCCGTACTGCTGGTAGGCGTGGCTGAACCGGGCCACGAAGTAGGGGCGTTCGGGGCGCGGCCCGACCAGGCTCATCTCGCCGCGCAGCACGTTCCACAGCTGCGGCAGCTCGTCCAGGGAGGTGCGCCGCAGGAAGCGCCCGGTGGGGCCGAGCCGGTGGTCGTGGGCGATGTTCCAGCGGGTGGCCGACTCGTGGTCGTCGTCGGGGCGCAGGGTACGGAACTTGAGCACGGTGAAGGTCCGGCCGTCCAGTCCGACCCGCTCCTGGCGGAAGATCACGCCGGGGCCGCCGTCGATCCGCACGGCCACCGCGCAGGCCGCCAGCACCGGCGCGACCAGCAGCAGGCCGCAGCCGGCCAGCAGCGCGTCCACGCAGCGCTTGACCGCCCAGGTGGGGCGGTGCATCGCGGACTGGCCGAGGCGCAGGCAGGGGAAGCCCCAGAGGTGGTCGCCGGTCGCGGCGCGCCGGTTGCCGAACTCGAAGGCGCCGAAGTCGGGCACGCCGGGGACGAACCACACCTCGCAGCCGTGCCGGGTGGCGGTGCGCAGGGTGCGGGCCGCCTCGGCGTCGTCCCCGCCGCCGCTGGTGATGATGACGTCGGTGACGTCCTGTCCGGCGATCTCCAGGTCGAGCGCGTCGGGGCCGCCGAGGACCGGGACGACGGCCGGGAGCGAGGCCCCGGTCGGGGCGGGGGCCTCGGCCGGGCGGAACGAGGGCTCGGAGTCGATGTAGCCGACCGGCCGCAGCCCGTACTCGGGGTGCGCCAGCAGGGCCGCGCCGACGCTGCGGCCGATCTGCCCGGCCCCGGCGATCAGCGTGGGCCGGGGCCGGCGGCGGCGGGCGCGGCGGAGCAGGGCGTAGACGGCGGCGCGGCCGGGGAGGTCGAGCGAGAGCTGGCAGAGCAGCAGCCCGAGCAGCAGCCGGCCGTCGGCGGGGACGGCCGACGGCCACAGGCCGTGCAGGCAGCGGTCCAGGGTGAGCGCGAAGGCGGCCGCGGCGGCGGCCCGCCCGGCGAGCCCGGGGATCTCGTCCAGGACGGAGGGGGCGAGCCGGAGCCGGTACAGTCCGCCGGCCGAGTTGGCCAGGACCAGCAGCGGGAACAGGCCGCTGGCCGCCCAGACCGCGCCGAGCAGGTCGCACCGGCCGACGGCGGCGACTCCGGCGAGCACGGCCAGCCCGTCGACGGCCAGCAGGGCGGCGGGGACGGAGGCGCCGGGCGGCTCGCGGCGCGGTCCGGCGGGGACGCCGACCGGCGCGGGGAGCCCCGGCACGGCCTCCGGGGGCTTGCGGGCGAGGGCGAGCAGTCCCTGGCCGGAGGTGGTGGCGGCGATGCCGGCGCGCGGCAGTTCGTCGTTGTCGATGGTGGTCATCCGCGCACGTACTCCCCTGCTCTATGTCCGTGGCTTCGGAAGGCCGCCTGCTGCCGCGGGCGGGGTCGAGGTGGCACCTGCCGCCGCGCCCGGCACCCGGCTCGGCTCACCAAGGGAAATAAGCAGGTAAATTGGACATTACAGACACAGAGCTGGTGAATTCCCGCGAGCAGCCCGAATATTCACCCTAATGACTAATAGTCATATCTTTATGTCCATCTACGTGCTGATGGGCGTTCGGCGAGGCTTGCCGCGAAGCGTCCCGCGCCTCGCCCAGCACCTCGTCGTACACCCGGGCCACCCGCTGCCGGGTGAGCCGCACATCCCGCCGGTCGAAGACGTCCAGCCAGGCCCGCAACCCCTCCCGGCGGCACGCCTCGCGGTCGGACAGCCGCTGCACCAGGGCCTCGCGCAGCGCGTCCGGGTCCTCCACCGGCAGCGGCGCGGGCGAGCCCTGCGGCAGGCACTCGCGCGCGCCGGAGACGTCCGTCAGCAGCACCGGGCGGGAACAGGCCATCGCCTCCAGCGGGGCCAGCGCCATCCCCTCCCAGCGGGAGGGCAGCACCATCAGATCGGCCGCCGCGTACCAGTCGCGCGGATCCTCGGCGTGGCCCGCGAAGAGCACGCTGCCGGGATCGGGCAGCGCCCCGGCCAGCGCCTCCAGCGCCGCCCGGTCCGGCCCGTCGCCCACCAGCGCCAGCCGCGCCCCGGGCACCCGGCCGGGCACCCCGGCCCAGGCGCGCAGCAGCACGTCCTGGCCCTTCTGCCGGCACAGCCGGCCCACGCAGACCGCCAGCGGGCCCTGCGGCTCCAACCGCAGCGCGGTCCGGGCCTGCGCCTGCACGGGCAGCCGGGCGGAGTCGTAGCGGTCCAGGTCCAGGCCGTTGGGCGCGAGCGCCCACCGGCCGCGCAGACCGGCCGCCTCGCCCTCGCGCCGCTCCTGCTCGCTGACGCACAGCAGCCGGTCGGTCCAGCGGGTCGCCCAGCGCTCCCAGGCCCGGGCCGCGCGGGCGGTCGGGCCGCCCACCGCCGCGAACGACCAGGCGTGCGGCTGGAACACGGTCGGCCGGGCGCCGCGGACCGCCAGCCGGCCCGCCAACCCGGCCTTGGCGCTGTGCAGGTGCACCAGCTGCGGATCGGTGTCGGCGACGATCCGGCGCAGCGCCGCCACCTCGCCCGGCAGGCCCGGGCCCGGCGCCCGGCGCGCCGACCACCCGCGCAGCTGCGCCCCGGCGGCGCGGGCCACCGGGGCCAGCCGCCCCTCGGCGGGGCAGGCCAGCACCACCCGGTGGCCGTCCGCGACCTGGCCGCGCACCAGGTCGGCCACGACCTGGGCGACGCCGCCGTCGGCGGGCTGGGACACATGAAGGATCGTCAGGGGCACGGCGATCAACCTAGGCCGCCCGGATCGAACACCGGGGACGCGCTCACTCGGGTGGCCGACAAGGTCCACTCGTGCGAGCGACCGGCCGTGACCGCCGCCGTTCGGCCGTCCGGCGCTGCCAGTCGTCCGGCGCCAGTCGTCCGGCGCTAGTCGTCCAGGCGGTGCGAGAGGTGCAGGTCGCGCTCGGTGTGGCCGTCCTCGATCCGCAGGGCGGTGGCGACCGGCGGGTAGCCGCTGGCCATCACCGTGTACTCGCCCGGCTCCAGGTCGGTGAAGCGGAAGTGCCCGTCGGCGCCGGTGGTGACCGCGGCGACGACCGTCCCGGCCGAATCCAGCAGGGTCACCCGGGCCTCGGCGACGGCGTGGCCGCCGACGGTGCGGACGGTGCCGCGCAGCGTGCCGCTGCCCGCCATCGCCACGTCCTGGCGGGTCTCGCCGCTGGCCGCCACCTCCACCGCGATCGCCGCCGGGCGGTAGGCCCGGGCACTGACGGCCAGGGTGTAGCGGCCGCAGACCAGGTCGCGGAAGTGGTACGCGCCGTCCGTGTCGGCGTGCGCGGTGGCGACCACCTCGCCCCGGGCGTCGGTCAGGGTCACCGCGGCCCCGGCGACCGGGGCGCCCTCGGCGCTGCGGACCGCGCCGCTGAGCCGGCCGGTGCCGCCGAGCACCACGTCCAGGTCGACCGGCCGGCCGCCGACGGTGACCGTCACCGCGTGCGGCTGGTGGCCGGGGGCCGCCGCGATCAGCACGTAGTTGCCGCTCCTGGGCGCGGCCAGGGCCCAGCGCCCGTCGGAGCCGCTGCCGGTGCGGGCGACCTGGCGGCCGTCCATGTCGATCAGGGTGAGCACGGCCCGGGGCACCGGTGCGCGGTCGGGCTCCAGCACCGCCCCGGCGACCGGCACCCCGGCCGACGGCTGGGCGTGCGGCGCGGCGTGCCCGGAGGTGTGCGGCGCGGCGTGCGGCTGGGCCGGGGACGTCGCGGCCGGGGCGGGGACCGGCGCGTCGGAGATCTCGACGGTCAGCAGGCCGGCGGCTGCTTCGGCGCCGGGCTCGGGGGCCGCGTGGGTGACCAAGGGTGTCTCCTTGAGCAGGAAGGCGAACAGGAAGCCCAGCGCCAGGACCGGCGCCAGGTAGAGGAACACGCGCGGCAGCGCGGCAGCGAAGGAGTCGACGTACGCCGCCCGGATCGGCGCGGGCAGGGCGCGGACCAGCTGCGGGGTGAGCGAGTCGACCGCCGGAAGGGCGCCGGTGTGCGGCAGCCGGTGCGCCAGCTGGTGCGCGAGCCGGGAGTTGAACAGCGTGCCGACGACCGCCGCGCCGACCGAACCGCCGATCTGCCGCAGGTAGTTGTTGGCGGAGGTGGCCGCGCCCAGGTCGCGCCGGTCCACCGAGTTCTGCACCACCAGCACCAGCACCGGCAGCACCAGGCCGATGCCCAGCCCGAGCACCGCCATGGCCACGCTCTGCCACAGGTACGAGGTGTGCGCGGTCAGCCGGCCGAGCAGCACCATGCCGACCGTCGACAGCGCGCCGCCCAGCAGCGGGTACAGCCGGTACCGGCCGGTGCGGCTGATCAGCTGGCCGGAGGCGACCGAGGCCAGCACCACCCCGCCCATCATCGGCAGCATCCGCAGCCCGGAGCCCATGGCGCTGGCCCCGTCCACCATCTGCAGGAAGCTGGGCAGGTAGCTGGCCGCGCCGAACAGCGCCACCCCGACCACCAGGCTGATCGCGCCGGAGACGGTGAACACGCTGTCGCGGAACAGGTGCAGCGGGATCACCGGCTCGGCGGCGCGCCACTCGGCGAGCACGAACAGCAGCAGCGCGGCGACCGTGCCGCCGAGCAGGCCGAGGATCACCGGCGAGCCCCAGGCGTACTGGCTGCCGCCCCAACTGGTGGCCAGCACCAGGCAGACGCCGACCACCGCCAGCAGCAGCGCGCCCAGGACGTCCAGCCGGGGGCGGGCCCCGCCCTCGCCGCGGGCCCGCCGCGGCGACCTCAGCACCAGGCCGATGACCACGAAGGCGGCCAGCCCCAGCGGCAGGTTGACGTAGAAGCACCAGCGCCAGCCGGGGCCGTCGGTGAGCCAGCCGCCCAGCAGCGGCCCGGCCACCGAGGCCAGCCCGAAGACCGCGCTGATCAGGCCCATGAACCGGCCGCGCTGCCGGGGCGGGACCAGGTCGCCGATGATGGCCTGGACGCCGATCATCAACCCGCCGCCGCCGATGCCCTGCACGGCCCGGAAGGCGATCAACTCGTCCATGCTGTGCGCCCATCCGGAGAGCGCGGAGCCCACCAGGAAGACGCCGATGGCGAACTGGAACACCGACTTGCGGCCGAGCAGGTCGCCGAGCTTGCCGTAGACCGGCAGGCCCACGGTGGCCGCCAGCAGGTAGGCGGTGACCACCCAGGACATGTGCTCGAGTCCGTTGAGGTCGCCGACGATCCGCGGCAGGGCGGTGGCCACGATGGTCTGGTCCAGGGCGGCGAGCAGCAGCGCCATCATCAACCCGGCGAAGACCAGCCGGGTCTGACGGGTGCTCAGTTCCGATCGGTCACCGCCGCCGGCCGGACCGGCCTCCGGGCCCCGGGGGGCGTGGCTGTGGCCGGCGGGGGTATCGCTCTGCTGTACCGGGGCCGTTCGGGCCGCCTCGATCACGGACATGGACCGGATCATTGCAGCGGGCACGCATCAGCCTCGAACCGGTCATATCGTCGTCCGGGCACGCCTGTTGACCGGTCGGCAGGTCGGTCACCAGCGGCGTTGTGGCGGTATGTCGACATGCGGGGAAAATGACCGCGGGCCGCCCACCGGGAAGTTTCACCCGTCCGGGAGGCGGCCCGTACACACGTTCGTTCGCTCGGACGGCCGGATCAGCCGGCGGTGTTCCCGGTGACGGCCGTGGCCAGCCGCTCCAGCACCTCGTCGTTGATCCGCTTCAGGCCCTTGGGGGCGAACGTCCGCTCGAAGAAGCCGCCGATGCCGGAGGCGCCGGTCCAGGTGGTCTCCACCACGGCCTTGGAGCGGCCCTCGCCGGCCGGGGTGACCGTCCAGGTGATCACCATGGTGGAGTTGGCGTCGGTCTCCACCAGCCGGCCGGGCGAGGGCTCGGTGACGGTCAGCAGGCAGTCCCGGACCCGCTTCTCGGTCGCCTGCAGCCGCCAGTGCACGACCGTCCCGGCGCCCTGACCGCCCGCGCGGACCTCGTAGTCGCTGTACTGCGAGGGCAGCAGGCCCGGGCGGGTCTTCTCGTAGTCGGCCAAGGCCGCGAAGACCTGCTCCGGCGAGGCGTCCACCACTCGCTCGCTGACCGCGTAAACCTGGCCCATGGCCGTACTCCTCAACATCCTGGCGCCGCACCCGCGGGCGGGGTCCGCACGCGTACGGCCAAGCCAACCACCGCCCGCCCCGGCGGCCAAACCCGGGGCCGGACGAACGGTCGGGGTACGCCGCCGGGTCCACCGCGGTGCGCCGCGTCCGGCGGCCTGACACCGACAGCGGCGCGTGCTTGGATGGACGCCATGAGCGCACCGGGGACCTCCCAGCCGCTGAACGCGGATGAACTGCTCGACATCGTCGACGCCCAGGACCGCGTCGTCGGCCAGGCGTCCCGGGGCGAGGCCACCGCCCGCCGGCTCCGGCACCGCTGCGTCTTCGTCCTCGCCCGCGACGCCGACGACCGGATCTTCGTCCACCGCCGGACGCCGGAGAAGCTGGTCTTCCCCTCGCTGTACGACATGTTCGTGGGCGGGGTGGTCGGCGCGGGCGAGTCCTACGACGACGCCGCCAGGCGCGAGGCCGAGGAGGAGCTGGGCGTCCACGGCCTCTCCCCCGCGCCGCTGTTCCGCTTCCTGTACGAGTCGGCCGAGCACACCTGGTGGTCCGCGGTGTACGAGGCCCGCACCCCGGCCGCGGTCGAGCCGCAGGCCGAGGAGGTGGCCTGGCACTCCTTCCTGACCGAGGCGGAGCTGGCCGACCGGCTCGACGCGTGGCCCTGGGTGCCGGACGGCCTGGCCGCCTGGCAGCGGCTCACCCTGTGGCGGTCCGCCCCCGGCCGGGCCTGACCCGGCAGCGCACCCGGCCCGGGCAGTACCCGGCCCGAACAGCGCACCGGCCCGGCAGTCCCCCGGCCCGGGCCGCTCCTCTTCCCGTCGGCCCCCGGGCCGGGTAGTGTGTGACGACCACCCCCGTTGGCGTCGGGAGCCGCAGCAACGGGCGGGTCGGTTCAGCACGTGGCACGCCGCGCATCAGCGAGCACCCGGTCACGCAGGTTCACCCCTCTTCACACGGCGACCTCAGTCGCGCCGTGCTCCCCCGCATCTCTTGCCGCGCGACGCCGGAGCGGACCGGTAGCGCGGCGCTCCCCGAGGAGTCATGTCATGACTGAGCACACCCCTCTGCCCTTCCCGGTCGTCGCCGTCGTCGGCCTGGGCACCATGGGCGCCGGGATCGCCGAGATCACCGCGCGCAGCGGCCGCCGGGTGATCGGCGTCGAGCTGGACCGGGCCGCCGCCGAGGCCGCGCGGTCGCGGATCGAGGAGTCCACCGCGCACTCCGTGGAGCGCGGCCGGATCACCCCGGACGAGCGCGCCGACCTGCTCGGGCGGCTCACCTTCACGCACGAGCTGGCCGCGGCCGCCGAGGCGCAGCTGGTGATCGAGGAGGTCCCGGAGGTGCTGGAGCTGAAGCGCGAGCTGTTCGCCGAGCTGGACCGGCTGTGCCCGGCGGAGACCGTGCTGGCGACCGGGACGACCGCGCTGTCGGTGACCCGGATCGCGGCTGCCACCCAGCGCCCGGAGCGCGTGATCGGGCTGCACTTCTTCAACCCGGCGCCGGTGATGCAGCTGGTGGAGGTGGTGCGGACGGTGCTGACCAGCGCCGGGGCGGCCGAGGAGGCGGCGGAGTTCGCCCGCAGCCTGGGCAAGTCGCCGGTGGCGGCGGGTGACCGTCCGGGCTTCATCGTGAACGGGCTGCTGTTCGCCTACCTGAACCAGGCGGCGGCCATGTTCGAGTCCCGGTACGCCACCCGGGAGGACATCGACGCGGCCATGCGGCTGGGCTGCGGCCTGCCGATGGGCCCGCTGGCGCTGCTGGACCTGATCGGCATCGACACCGCGCGGACGGTGCTGGAGGCCATGTACGCGCAGTCGCACGACCGGCTGCACGCGCCCGCGCCGATCCTGGGCCAGCTGGCGGCGGCCGGGCTGCTGGGGCGCAAGACCGGGCGCGGCTTCTACAGCTACGCCGCCCCCGGCTCCGCCCAGGTGGTGGCCGAACCGGAGCACGCGGGCGCGGGCCGTCCGGCCGGGCGCGAGGTGCGCAGCGTGGGCGTGTGCGGCTCGGGGACGATGGCCACCGGCATCGCCGAGGTGTTCGCCAAGGCCGGCTACCCGGTGCTGCTGGTGGCCCGCAGCCAGGAGAAGGCGGACCGGGCCAGGGCCGCCCTGGCGGCGTCGCTGGACCGGATGGTGGCCAAGGGCCGGCTGGACGCGGCGGACCGGGACGCGGCGCTGGCGCGGGTCACCGCCTCCGGCTCGCTGGAGGACCTGGCCCCGGCCGACCTGGTGCTGGAGGCGGTCGCCGAGGACCTGGCGGTCAAGCGGGAGCTGTTCGCGGCGCTGGACAAGATCTGCCGGCCGGGCGCGGTGCTGGCGACGACCACCTCCAGCCTGCCGGTGGTCCAGTGCGCCATGGCGACCTCCCGCCCGCAGGACGTGGTCGGCATGCACTTCTTCAACCCGGCCCCGGCGATGCGGCTGGTCGAGGTGGTCAGCACGGTGCTGACCGCCGAGGACGTCACCGCGACCGTGCTGGAGCTGTGCGCGCGGGTGCGCAAGCACCCGGTGGAGTGCGGCGACCGGGCCGGCTTCATCGTGAACGCCCTGCTGTTCCCGTACCTGAACGACGCGGTGCGCATGATCGAGGAGCACTACGCCTCGGTGGACGACGTGGACACCGCCATGCGGCTGGGCTGCGGCTACCCCATGGGCCCGTTCGCGCTGCTGGACGTGGTCGGCCTGGACGTCTCGCTGACCATCGAGAAGGTGCTGCACGCCGAGTTCCGCGAGCCCGGCCTGGCCCCGGCGCCGCTGCTGGAGCACCTGGTGGCCGCCGGGTGCCTCGGGCGCAAGTCCGGCCGGGGCTTCCGCGACCACGCACGCAAGTGACCGGGCGGGTGAGCGCACCGGGCAGACCGCGTCCGGCGTGTAGCGTTCGCGCCATGGATGGGGAAGAACCGCAGCAGCCGGGCACCGCCGCCGCGGGCGCCGGTCGCCGGGTGACAGCGCAGCGCCAGCAGATGCGCCAGGACCTGGCGGCGGCGGCGATGGAGCTGTTTGCGAACCAGGGGTACGAGGAGACCACGGTCGACCAGATCGCGGCGGCGGCGGGCGTCGCCCGGCGCACCTTCTTCCGGTACTTCCGGTCCAAGGAGGAGGCGATCTTCCCGGACCACGACGACACCCTGGTCCGGGTGGCCGACCTGCTGGCCGGGGCGGATCCGGCCGAGCACCCGCTGGACGTGGTGTGCCGGGGCATCAAGGAGGTGCTGCGGATGTACGCGGCCACTCCCGGGGTCTCGGTGGCGCGCTACCGGCTGATCCGGCAGGTGCCGACGCTGCGCGAGCGGGAGATCGCGGTGGTGGCCCGCTACGAGCGGCTGTTCACCCGCTACCTGCTGGGCCGCTTCGACACCGCCGGGCAGGCGTCCGGCGGCTGGGAGCGGGGCGTCGGCGACGACGCGATGCTGGCGGAGGTGTCGGCGGCGGCGGTGGTCGCGGCCCACAACCACGTGCTGCGGCGCTGGCTGCGCTCGGGCGGCAACGGCGAGGTGGAGCCGCAGCTGGACCACGCCTTCGAGGTCATCAAGCGGACCTTCTGGGGCAATGCCCCGGCCAGACCGGAGGACCGGGCCGGGGCACGCGTGGTGGCACCCAGTGCCATGAGCGGCTCGGCAGAGACCCTGGGCAGCGCGGTGGAGAGCGCAGTCAGTGCGACACCGGCGGGCGAGGTGCTGATCACCGTCGCCCGAACGGACGCACCTCTGGACGAGGTGCTGCAGAGCATCCGCACCGCCCTGGGCGTCCCCAGCGGGGCTCCGTAGCAGGTCACAGCGGTTCAGGTGGGCCCACCCCGGCAGTTCGGGGCGGGCCCACGGGCGTTCTGGGGCAGGTGTGCGCGGAGGTTTCCACGTGACAACGCTCACGTGTCGCGGGTGATAATTACTGGCACGCAGTGTCTTTACGAGTGGCACAGGGTGCCAGTACGTTGTTACCCACCGGTCGTGGCGCCGCGGCTCCCCACCTGGCGCGCCCTGCCCGGATTCCGTACGCCACCCCTGTGCGGAGAGCGACAAACAGCCTCATCCTGACGACTGAAGCCCCCCATCCCCAACCGGTGTCCGCTCCCGGTTACCCCCATCTCGACGCACCCTGTTCCCTCGACAGGTCCGCCGCCGGAGGCAGCCATGAAGGAAATCCTCGACGCGATCCTCAACGAGGACACCAGCCCGGCCGACTATGCCGCGCTGAAGGTCCCCGACTCCTACCGGGCGGTCACGCTCCACAAGGACGAGGAGCAGATGTTCGCCGGCCTGGACAGCCGCGACAAGGACCCGCGCCAGTCCCTGCACCTCGACGAGGTCGCCGTGCCCGAGCTGGGCCCCGGCGAGGCCCTGGTCGCGGTCATGGCCAGTGCCGTGAACTACAACACCGTGTGGAGCTCGATCTACGAGCCGGTCTCCACCTTCGGCTTCCTGGAGCGCTACGGGCGGCTGTCGCCGGAGAGCGCGCGGCACAACCTGCCGTACCACGTGCTCGGCTCGGACCTGGCCGGCGTGGTGCTGCGCACCGGCCCCGGCGTGCACGCCTGGAAGCCCGGCGACGAGGTCGTCGCGCACTGCCTGAGCGTGGAGCTGGAGAGCGCGGACGGCCACAACGACACCATGCTCGACCCGGAGCAGCGGATCTGGGGCTTCGAGACCAACTTCGGCGGCCTGGCCGAGCTGGCCCTGGTCAAGTCCAACCAGCTGATGCCCAAGCCGGCCCACCTGACCTGGGAGGAGGCCGCGTCGCCGGGCCTGGTCAACTCCACCGCCTACCGGCAGCTGGTCAGCCGCAACGGCGCGGGCATGAAGCAGGGCGACAACGTGCTGATCTGGGGCGCCAGCGGCGGCCTGGGCTCGTACGCCACCCAGTACGCGCTGGCCGGCGGCGCCACGCCGATCTGCGTGGTCTCCAACGACGCCAAGGCCGACATCTGCCGGGCCATGGGCGCCGAGGCGATCATCGACCGCAGCGCCGAGGGGTACAAGTTCTGGAAGGACGAGAACAACCAGGACCCGCGCGAGTGGAAGCGCCTGGGCGCGAAGATCCGCGAGCTGACCGGAGGCGAGGACGTGGACATCGTCTTCGAGCACCCGGGCCGGGAGACCTTCGGCGCCAGCGTCTACGTGACGCGCAAGGGCGGCACCATCGTCACCTGCGCCTCCACCAGCGGGTACATGCACCAGTACGACAACCGCTACCTGTGGATGTCGCTGAAGCGGATCGTCGGCTCGCACTTCGCCAACTACCGCGAGGCGTGGGAGGCCAACCGCCTGATCGCCAAGGGCAAGATCCACCCGACGCTGTCGCGGACGTACAGCCTGGAGCAGACCGGGCAGGCGGCGCTGGACGTCCACCACAACAAGCACCAGGGCAAGGTCGGCGTGCTCTGCCTCTCCCCGCAGGAGGGCCTCGGGGTCCGCGACCCGGAGCTGCGCGCCAAGCACCTGCCTGCCATCAATCGATTCCGAGGCGAGTGACGACATGGCTGAGCGAGACCGCCCCTGGCTGATGCGGACCTACGCCGGACACTCGTCGGCGACCGCGTCCAACGCGCTCTACCGGAAGAACCTGGCCAAGGGCCAGACCGGTCTCTCCGTCGCCTTCGACCTGCCGACGCAGACCGGCTACGACCCCGACCACGTCCTGGCCAAGGGCGAGGTCGGCCGGGTCGGCGTCCCGGTGAGCCACCTGGGCGACATGCGGGCGCTGTTCGACGGCATCCCGCTGGAGCGCACCAACACCTCCATGACGATCAACGCCACGGCCATGTGGCTGCTGGCGATGTACCAGGTCGTCGCGGAGGAGCAGGGGGCGGACATCGCCAAGCTCACCGGCACCACCCAGAACGACATCGTCAAGGAGTACCTGTCGCGCGGGACGCACGTCTTCCCGCCCGGCCCCAGCATCCGGCTGACCACCGACATGATCGCCTACACGGTGGCGAACATCCCCAAGTGGAACCCGATCAACATCTGCAGCTACCACCTGCAGGAGGCCGGGGCCACCCCGGTGCAGGAGCTGGCCTACGCCATGTGCACCGCGATCGCGGTGCTGGACGCGGTCCGCGACAGCGGCCAGGTGGCCCCGGAGCGGATGGGCGAGGTGGTCGCCCGGATCTCCTTCTTCGTCAACGCCGGGGTGCGCTTCGTCGAGGAGATGTGCAAGCTCCGTGCCTTCGGCCGGATCTGGGAGCAGGTCACCCGCGAGCGCTACGGCATCGCCGACCCCAAGCAGCGCCGGTTCCGCTACGGCGTGCAGGTCAACTCGCTCGGCCTGACCGAGGCGCAGCCGGAGAACAACGTCCAGCGGATCGTGCTGGAGATGCTGGCAGTGACCCTCTCCAAGGACGCCCGGGCCCGCGCCGTGCAGCTGCCCGCCTGGAACGAGGCGCTGGGCCTGCCCCGGCCCTGGGACCAGCAGTGGTCGCTGCGCATCCAGCAGGTGCTGGCGTACGAGTCGGACCTGCTGGAGTACGGGGACCTGTTCGACGGCAGCCATGTGGTCGAGGCCAAGGTCGCCGAGCTGGTGGCCGGGGCCGGGGCGGAGATCGAGAAGGTGCTGGGCATGGGCGGGGTGGTCCCGGCCGTCGAGACCGGCTACCTGAAGGCCGCGCTGGTCGGCTCGCACGCCGAGCGCCGGGCCCGGATCGAGTCCGGCGAGGACAAGGTGGTCGGCGTCAACTGCTTCGAGACCACCGAGCCCAGCCCGCTCACCGCCGATTTGGACACCGCCATCATGCAGGTCGACCCGGACTCGGAGCGGGCCGTCGCCGAGGCGTTCGCGCAGTGGACCGCCGGGCGCGACGAGGCGGCCGCGCAGGCCGCCCTGGCCGAGCTGAAGCGGCAGGCCGCCACCGACGCCAACCTGGTCCCGGTGACGCTGGAGTGCGTCCGGGCCGGGGTCACCACCGGCGAGTGGTCCTTCGCGCTGCGCGAGGTCTTCGGCGAGTACCGCGCCCCCACCGGCGTCGGCGGCGCGCCGATCACCGGCGCCGTGGGCGGCGACAGCGGCTCGGAGCTGCTGGCCGTCCGCGAGGCCGTGGCCGCCACCGCCGAGGAGCTGGGCGCCGGCAAGCTGCGGCTGCTGGTCGGCAAGCCCGGTCTGGACGGGCACTCCAACGGCGCCGAGCAGATCGCGGTGCGCGCCCGCGACGCCGGCTTCGAGGTGGTCTACCAGGGCATCCGGCTGACCCCGGAGCAGATCACGGCGGCGGCCGTGGCCGAGGACGTCCACTGCGTGGGCCTGTCGATCCTCTCCGGCGCGCACGCCGAGCTGGTCCCGGACGTGCTGCGGCGGCTGCGCCGGGCCGGGGTGGAGGACGTCCCGGTGATCGTCGGCGGGATCATCCCGGCCGCCGACGAGCAGGCGCTGCTGGCCGGGGGCGTCGCGGCGGTGTTCACGCCCAAGGACTTCGGGATCACCACCATCATCGGCCGGATCGTCGACGAGATCCGGCTCGCCAACAAGCTGGAGCCCTGGAAGGGCCGCGTGCCGGTCGCCCCCTAGAGTCGGAGCACCGCCCGCACCACCCACCCTCACCACTGAAGAGGACCGAATGACTGTCAATCGCCTGCGCCCCCGCCGCTCGTGCCTGGCCGTCCCCGGAAGCAATCCGCGCTTCCTGGAGAAGGCCCAGGGGCTGGCCGCCGACCAGGTCTTCCTGGACCTGGAGGACGCCTGCGCGCCGCTCGCCAAGGAGGGCGCCCGCCACACCGTCGTGGACGCGCTCAACACCGGCGACTGGACCGGCAAGACCCGTGTGGTGCGGGTCAACGACTGGACCACGCACTGGACCTACCGCGACGTGGTGACCGTGGTGGAGGGCGCCGGGCAGAACCTGGACTGCATCATGCTGCCCAAGGTCCAGGACGCGCAGCAGGTCGTCGCGCTGGACCTGCTGCTCACCCAGATCGAGAAGACCATGGGCTTCGAGGTCGGCCGGATCGGCATCGAGGCGCAGATCGAGAACGCCAGGGGCCTGGTCAACGTGGACGCCATCGCCGGGGCCTCGCCGCGGATGGAGACCATCGTCTTCGGCCCGGCCGACTTCATGGCCTCCATCAACATGAAGTCCCTGGTGGTCGGCGAGCAGCCGCCGGGCTACGGCGCCGACGCCTACCACTACATCCTGATGCGCATCCTGATGGCCGCCCGCATGCACGACCTGCAGGCCATCGACGGCCCCTACCTGCAGATCCGCAACGTCGACGGCTACCGCGAGGTCGCCCGGCGCTCGGCGGCGCTGGGCTTCGACGGCAAGTGGGTGCTGCACCCCGGCCAGGTGGAGGCGGCCAACGAGGTCTACTCCCCCACCCAGGAGGACTACGACCACGCCGAGCTGATCCTGGACGCCTACGACTGGTGCACCTCGGAGGCCGGCGGCAAGAAGGGCTCGGCGATGCTCGGCGACGAGATGATCGACGAGGCCAGCCGCAAGATGGCGCTGGTGGTCGCGGGCAAGGGCCGCAACGCGGGCATGCAGCGCACCACCAAGTTCGAGATCCCGGAGGCCTGACCATGCAGTTCGGACGCACCTACGAGGAGTTCGAGGTCGGCGCGGTCTACAAGCACTGGCCCGGGAAGACCGTCACCGAGTACGACGACCACCTCTTCTGCCTGCTGACCATGAACCACCACCCGCTGCACCTGGACAGCAACTACGCCGAGAGGACGACGGACTTCGGCAGGAACGTGGTGGTCGGCAACTACGTCTACTCGCTGCTGCTCGGCATGTCGGTGCCGGACGTCTCCGGCAAGGCCATCGCCAACCTGGAGGTCGAGTCGCTGCGGCACATCGCGCCGACCTTCCACGGCGACACCATCTACGGCGAGACCGTGGTGCTGGACAAGACCCCGTCGAAGTCCAAGTCGGACCGCGGCATCGTCCACGTCGAGACCAAGGGCTACAAGCAGGACGGCACGGTCGTCTGCGTGTTCCGCCGCAAGGTGATGGTGCCGACCGAGACGTACATCAAGGAGCGGGGCGGGGAGCAGCCGGGGCGGCCCGAGCCGCTGAGCTGACGGCGCCCGACGACCGTTCGTTGTCCAGTCCCCTTTGACGGGGTGCCCCGTGGCTACTGCCACAGCCGCGGGGCACCTTCCACCCCCACTCACCTCCCAGGAGCCAGCCATGGGACGCCTTGCCCAGACCGAAGGTCTCACCGAGATCCAGCAGGACATCCTCGCCACCGTCCGGAACTTTGTCGACAAGGAGATCATCCCGGTCGCCACCGAACTGGAGCACCGGGACGAGTACCCCGCCGACATCGTCGAGGGGATGAAGGAGATGGGCCTGTTCGGGCTCATGATCCCGGAGGAGTACGGCGGGCTCGGCGAGTCGCTGCTGACCTACGCCCTGGTGGTGGAGGAGATCGCCCGCGGCTGGATGTCGGTGTCCGGCATCGTGAACACGCACTTCATCGTGGCCTACATGATCGCCCAGCACGGCACCCAGGCGCAGAAGGACCACTTCCTGCCGCGGATGGCGACCGGCGAGGTGCGCGGCGCGTTCTCGATGTCGGAGCCCGGGCTGGGCTCGGACGTGGGCGCGATCCGCACCAAGGGCGTCCGGGACGGCGACGACTACGTGATCAACGGCCAGAAGATGTGGCTGACCAACGGCGGCACCTCCACCCTGGTCGCGGTGCTGTGCCGGACCGACGAGGGGCAGCCGGAGGGCGCGGCCCCGCACAAGTCGATGACCACCTTCCTGATCGAGAAGACGCCGGGCTTCGGCCCGAACGAGACCGTCCCCGGGCTGACCATCCCCGGCAAGATCGAGAAGATGGGCTACAAGGGCGTCGACACCACCGAGATGGTGCTGGAGGACGTCCGGGTGCCGGCCGACATGGTGCTGGGCGGGGTCTCCGGCCGGGGCTTCTACCAGATGATGGACGGCGTCGAGGTGGGCCGGGTGAACGTGGCCGCCCGCGGCTGCGGGGTGGCGCAGCGCGCCTTCGAGCTGGGCATCCGCTACGCCCAGCAGCGCTCGACCTTCGGCAAGAAGATCGCGCAGCACCAGGCGATCCAGTTCAAGCTGTCGGAGATGGCCACCAAGGTCGAGGCGGCGCACCAGATGATGGTGATGGCGGCCCGCAAGAAGGACTCCGGGCAGCGCAACGACCTGGAGGCCGGGATGGCGAAGTACCTGGCCTCGGAGTACTGCAAGGAGGTCGTGGAGGACTCGTTCCGGATCCACGGCGGCTACGGCTTCTCCAAGGAGTACGAGATCGAGCGGCTGTACCGGGAGGCGCCGATGCTGCTGATCGGCGAGGGCACCGCGGAGATCCAGAAGATGATCATCGGTCGGCGGCTGCTGGAGGACTACAAGCTCGCCGAGTAGGACCGCCACTGCCCGATTCGGGCGGTCAAGCGGCCGATCAAGTGGCGGTCAGGTACGCCGAAATTCGGCCGGATCCGATAAGATCCGGCCGTTTTCGTCATTCCGCCCACAGCATGCGATCGGTACGGGATACTCAGGCCCTCCCCCTGACGTGTCCCTGTAAGATCCCAGGTCATCCCTGAGAGAGTTGTCACCGTTCCGGCGAAACCCTTGGCCGGGGCGGGCTGACGCGTCTACGTTCGATAGCAGGGGTACGACCGAGGGCAGTACTCCGGGCACCCGAGGGTTGCCTGAGCACCGTCCGCTGCCGATAGCATCCCCGAGGACAGTCATGTCCCCGAACCCCTCGATCACGCGGCCCCATCGCGCGGTCGCCGCGCCGGAACCCTCCGGCGTCAGCCACGCTCCGGGCCCCCGCGACAAAGGTCTTCGATGCCCCTCAGTCCGTCCCAACGATCCGCGACCCGTCCCCGTGTCACGCTGGCACGCGGCGCTTCGCCCTGGCTCGTACCCACCGTGCTCACCGCAGCCGCCTGCACCGCCCTCACCCGGCGCAGCCGCACGTGGGCCGTGGCGGCAGTCCCCGCCTCCGCGCTCGGCGCGGGGATGCTGTGGTTCTTCCGCGACCCTGAGCGCGCCATCGGCGAGGGTCGGGTGATCTCCCCCGCCGACGGCGTGGTGCAGAGCATCGACGCCTGGCCGGACGGGCGCACCAGAGTGGCGGTCTTCATGAGCCCGCTGAACGTCCACGTCAACCGGGCCCCGCTGGCCGGCACCGTGACCTCGGTCGAGCACGTCCCCGGTGGGTTCGTCCCGGCGTTCAACAAGGACAGCGACCGCAACGAGCGGGTCGTGTGGCACTTCGACACCGAGCTGGGCGACCTGGAGGTCGTGCAGATCGCCGGTGCCGTGGCCCGGCGCATCATCCCCTACGTCCCCGCGGGCACCAAGGTCGAGCAGGGCGAGCGGGTCGGGCTGATCCGCTTCGGCTCGCGCGTCGACACCTACCTCCCGCAGGGCGTCGAGCCCGGCGTGGTGGTCGGCCAGCGGACCACGGCAGGGGTGACTCGCCTTGACCGTGACTGATCCGGAGACCGTGCAGGAGTCCGACACCGACGGCGAGCACGCCGCCCGCAGGCTGCGCTGGGCCCGGGACCGCGAACTGCGCGCCCCCCGCTCCCCGCAGCACCTTTCCACCGCCGACGTTTTCACACTCGGCAACGCGGTGTGCGGCTTCCTGGCGATCTACTGCACCACCACCGGGGTGCTGATCCCGCACCTGACCGGTGAGGCCAGCGGCGGCGACCGGCGCAGCGCCGCCGCCGCGGTGACGCTGCTGCTGATCGGCTCCATGTGCGACCTGTTCGACGGACTGGTCGCCCGCAAGCTGCGCAGCTCCGCCCTGGGCGCCGAGCTGGACAACCTCGCGGACCTGATCAGCTTCGGCATCGCCCCGGCCTACTTCGTGGTGGTCTGGGGCATGGTCACCAACGGCGCCAGCCAGCGGCTGTCGGCCGGCATCGCCATCGTGGTGCTGCTCGCGGTCGTACTGCGGCTGGCGCGCTTCTCCTGCACCACCATGCGGCCGGGCGTGTTCCAGGGCATGCCGTGCCCGATGGGCGCGATGACGGTCATCTCGATCGTGCTGCTGAACCCGCCGTTCATTCCCGCCGTGCTGGGCATCGTGGCGGTGGCGGCGCTGATGGTCAGCAAGGTCGAGTACCCCAAGCCGCACGGGGTGCTGGCCACCGCGACGCTGAGCTGGATCGTGGTCAGCATGGGCTGCCTGGCCGCCTGGGCGACCGGTGTGCCCGGCGGGCACACCCTGCTGCAGATCGGCGCCAGCCTGCAGGTGTCGCTGGCGCTGATGGCGCCGCTGATGGTGATCCGCCGCAAGGTCGGCGACGTCCGCGCCCGGCGCGCCGAGTCGCGGATCACCCACTAGCCCCTCGCGCCAGGGCCTGGCACCAGGCACCTGGCCCGCACAGCGCCCGTGACCGGAGACCGGTCACGGGCGCTGTCGTCTGTCCGCACACCGTCGGGCGCGCACGGTCAGTGCGCGGACGCGGCCCCGGCGGTGGGCTTCCCGGCGTTCTGGGCCTCCCACGGCGCCGGCGCGTTCGAGCGCCGGACCAGCAGCAGCACCAGCACCCCGGCCACCAGGCCGACGATGCCCGCGGTCAGGTAGACCCGGTCCAGGCCGACCGCGAAGGCGGCGTGCACCAGCTGCTCAGCGGCGGCCCGGTGGTCGGCCGGGGTCTGCGCCAGCACCGCTCCGGCCCGGCCGCCGCTCAGCGCCGAGGAGGCCGCCTGCGGATCGGGGACCTTGCCGCTGGCGGTGACATAACTGGTGATCCGCCGGGCGAAGACGGTGCCCAGCACCGCGATGCCCAGGGCGTAGCCGAGCTGGCGCCCGGTGTTGATGGCGCCGCTGGCCATACCGGCCCGCTGCCGCGGCACGCTGGCCATGGCCGAGGACATCATGATCGGCGTGGCCAGGCCGACCCCGAGGCCGGTGACGATCATGCCGGGCAGGACCACCGTCCACGAGGAGCCGGCGGACACCAGGGTGAGCAGCAGCGCGCCCGCGCCGATCAGCATCAGCCCGATGCCGATGGGCCACTGCGGCGCCAACTTGTGGAAGAAGCGTCCGCTGAGCGAGGCCACCACGAAAGCGGAGACGGCCAGCGGGCAGACCACCAGGCCGGCCTGGATCGGGCTGAGGTTCAGCACCGACTGGAGCCAGATCGAGGTGTAGGTGAGGTGGGCGAAGGCGGCCGCGTTGAGCATCAGCGCGGCCAGGCTGAGCCCGACGAAGCTGCGGTTGCGCATCAGCGACAGGTCGAGCAGCGGGTTGGCGCTGCGGCTCTCGACGGCGACGAAGGCGATCAGCGCGACCAGTGCCACGCCGAGCGAGACCAGCACCGTGGCGCTGCCCCAGCCGTCGCCGGCGCTCTCGATCAGGCCGTAGGTGAGGCCGCCCGCGAAGACGGTGAAGCAGACCGCGCCCGGGTAGTCCAGCCGGCCGGAGATCCGGCCCTCGTCGTTGGCCAGGTAGCGCAGGGTCATCACCACGGCGGCGGCCGCGATCGGCAGGTTGACGAAGAAGATCGCCCGCCAGTCGATCGAGTCGGTGAGCAGCCCGCCGAGGACCGGGCCGACGGCGGCGGCGGCCCCGCTGACCGCGCCCCAGACACCGAAGGCGGTGCCCCGGTCCCGGCCGTGGTACGAGCCGTTCAGCAGCGAGGTGGTGGACGTCAGCATGGCCGCGCCGCCGATGCCCTGCACCGCGCGCGAGGCGATCAGCACCCCGGCGTTGGGGGCGAGGCCGCAGGCCAGGGAGGCCAGGGCGAAGACGACCAGGCCGATCAGATAGAGCCGGCGGTGGCCGAGGCGGTCGCCCAGGGTGCCTACGACCATCAGCAGGGCGGCCAGGACCAGGGCGTACATGTCCACGACCCACTGCAGGGAGGTGAACGAGGAGTGCAGGTCGGTCGACATCTGCGGCAGGGCGACGTTCACGATGCTGACGTCGACCAGCAGCATGAAGGTGCCGAGGCAGATGGCCACCAGGGGTATCCATTTGCGCATGGCGTTCTCCGGGGTGGAGGCGGGCGGATTCACAGTGCGGGGCTTCCTTCGTACGGTTCGGCGGCGACCGGAGGACCTGCTCCACGGTGAGCGTCCAGCTGCGGCCTACCCTCGGCATACTGCCCGCCCGGGCGGCTCCGGCCCCAGCCGGGAACCTGGATGCGGCGGATTCCGACATGGCCTAGCCTTGGATGATGCGATCCGACAGTTTCGACGAGTTGGACCGCCAACTGGTGAACGCCCTGCAGCTCGACCCGCGCATCCCCTTCAGCCGGCTGGCGTCGGTGCTCGGCGTCTCCGACCAGACGGTGGCCCGCCGCTACTCCCGGTTGCGGACCGAGGGGCTGATCAGGGTCCTCGGGCTGACCGATCCGGAGGTGCTGGGCGAGGACCGCTGGATGGTGCGGGTGCAGTGCACCCCGGACGCCGCCTCCGCCATCGCCGAGGCGCTGGCCCGGCGCGACGACACCACCTGGGTCAGCCTCAACTCGGGCGGCACCGAGATCAGCTGTGTGGCCCGGGCCGGAGTGGACCAGGAGGAGCACGCGCTGCTGCTGCAGCGGCTGCCGCGCACGCCCAGCGTGGTCGGGGTGACCGCGCACTGCGTGATGCACACCTTCTTCGGCGGTGCGATGAGCCTGGTCACCAAGTGGGACACGCTCGCCCCGGAGCAGGTCGCGCTGCTGACGCCGCCCCCGCCGAGCCGCGGCGCCGAGCGCCCGGTCCGACTGGACGAGGGCGACAAGCGGCTGCTGGCGGTGCTGGCCCAGGACGGCCGGGCGAGCCTCGGCGAGCTGGCGGCGGCCACCGGCTGGTCGCAGAGCACGGTGCGGCGGCGGATGGCCGAGCTGCACGACAGCGGGGCGCTCTACTTCGACATGGAGTTCGAACGCCGGATCTTCGACCTGACCGCCCGGGCGCTGCTCTGGCTGTCGGTCGCCCCGGCCGAGCTGGCCGCCACCGGTGAGGCGCTGGCCGAGCACCCGGAGGTGGCGTACGCCTGCGCGACCACCGGCGCCACCAATGTGCACGCGGTGGTGTTCGCGCCGGACACCACCTCCCTGTACACCTACCTGACCACCCGGATCGCCTCGCTTCCGGCGATCCGGCAGGTGGAGACCACGCCGATCATGCGCCAGGTGAAGGGCGCCAGCCCGCTCCCGGCCCGCCCGCTGCGGGCCGCGCGGCTCAGCCCAGCGGCGGCAGCACGTCGCTGACGTGCCGGCCCAGCTCGTCCAGGCCCTCCACCACGGCCGCCAGCCGCTCCGGCGCGAGGATGCCGAGGACGTGCCGGTCCAGCTCGTCCGCGTGCCGCCGGGCGGCCTCGACCAGCCGGGCCTCCCCGGCCGGGGTCAGCGTCACCACCTGCACCCGCTTGTCGCCGCTGGAGCGTTCGCGGGCGACCAGCCCGGCCTCGACCATCCGGTCGACCAGCCGGGTCGCGCCGCCGCTGGTCAGCACCAGCTGCCGGGACAGCTCGCCCATGGGGACGCCCCCGGGCCTGGCGCCGACCAGCAGCAGCACCTCGAACATGGGGTGGGACAGGCCGCTGGCACGCTCCATGGCGGCCCCCAGCAGCCGCTCCAGCCGGCTGGCGGTGGTCAGCACCACGCCCAGGGCCTGGATCCGGTCGTCGGCGACCGCGTCGGCGGCGCTGTCGATGCGCTGACGCTCTGCCATCCCCGCCCCCGGCCCTGCTTGCATGTCGGCCTCGCTACCCGCCGGTTGCCACGGTAGCCCAGCGCGGCCCTCAGTGGGCGACGGTGAAGCGGCGTCCGATGTGCCGGGGCGTCTCGATCTCGTCCACCAGCGCCACCGCGTAGTCCTCGACGCTGATGCGGCTGCGGCCCTCGTCGTCGGTGACCAGCTGCTCGGTCCCGGTGCGGTAGCTGCCGGTGCGGTCGCCGGGCTCGATGGTCGCGGCCGGGCTGAGCACGGTCCAGCGGACGTCCTCGACGCCGTTGTAGTAGTCCTGGGCGTCGCCGTGGGCGTGCATGATCTGCAGCAGCCCCTCGGGCAGGCCCGGGCTGTCCCAGACCCTGACGCCGGGGGCGGCCTCCAGGCTGCCCGCGCCGCCGACGGCGATCAGCCGGGGTGCGGCCGCGCCGAGCGTGCGCACCCCCTCGACCAGGGCCCGGGCGGCGGGCTCGATCAGCGCGGCGTGGCCCGGCCCGTCGCCCCCGCCGACGGCGCTGACCAGGACGTCCTGCCCCTGGGCGACCCGGGCGACGGCCGCCGGGTCGAGCGCGTCCCCGGCGGCGACGGTCAGGCCCTCGGCCCGCAGGGTGTAGCCGGACGGATCCCGGACGACGGCGGTGACCCGGTGGCCGCGCGACAGCGCCTCGCTGACGATGCCCCGGCCGATGGTTCCGCCTGCTCCGATGACGGCGATGCTGGCCATGACGGCTGCCCTTCTGTGGATGGTGGTGGCTGTACCGGTGATAATCCCTGACGCGTCAGATTTATTTCCGGGGCGCGCCGGGCCGCGCCGCAGCTTTGCGGAGCCGGGTCGGAGGGCGGGTCGGAGGCCGGGTCAGAAACCGGGTCAGAGGCCGTAGAGGCGGCGGGCGTTGCCCGAGGCCAGCATCGCGGCCAGCCGGTGCGCGTCGGCCGGGCCGCAGGCCCCCTCCCGGATCCAGTCGGCCAGCAGCGCGCCCAGGGCGTGCCGGAAGGCGGCGGCGCCGGTCAGGAACAGCTCGGGCAGGCCGAAGGCGTCGGTGGAGAACAGCACCTTGCCGAACGGCGCCAGCTCCAGGAACTCCCCCAGCACCCGGACCGCGCCCGGCCCGGTGTACGACAGGGTCAGCCCCAGGTCGCAGTGGACGTGCGGGAACGCCTGGGCCAGCCAGGCGGCCTGCCGGTGGTAGGGGTGGCCGTGCAGCAGCACCAGCGGGACGCCGCTCGGCTCGACCGCGCGGACGAACGGGGTGAGCAGCGAGGGATCGGCCCGGTGCAGGGTCAGGTCCGGGTCGCCGAAGCCGGTGTGCAGCTGGATCGGCAGGCCCAGGTCCACCGCCGTCCACAGCAGGTGCCGCAGCAGCACCGGGTGGTCCAGCCGGGCGGCCGGGGCGGCCAGCCACTCCCCGGCCGCCCGGGCCGTCTCGGCGGCGGACGGGCGGGCCGGGTCCAGCTCCAGACCGTGGCGGTAGGCGGCGACGGACTTGACCGCGATCGCGTCCCGCTCCCGGACGGTCGCGGCCAGGGCCTCGGCGACGTCCGCGCCGAAGCGGGCGGCGGTGGTGCCGCTGCCCCCGGCCGGGCCGCCGTCCGGGCCGCCGTCCGAGCCGCCGTCCGAGCTGCTGTGCAGCCGTTCGGCCACCTGCTCCAGCCGCACCACCTCGCGGACCCGGGCGCCGCCGGCCCGGGCCAACGCCGGGAGGTCCAGCAGCGGGGCCCCGGCCGCCTCGGTGAGTCCGGTGTCGACCAGGCAGGCGTCCAGCGCGGCGGCCCGCAGCAGCGCCCCGGTGGCCCGCTGCGGGCCCAGCTCGCGGCGGCGGGCCAGGTAGTCCGCCGCGGGGGCGTGCGGCTCCAGGCCGAGCGCCGGGGGGCACCAGCGGCGTACCGCCAGGCCCAGCGCGCTGTCCCAGGCGCTGGTGCCGGGCGGCTGCGGGCGGTCGGACTCGGTCAGCAGCGAGCCGAAGGCGTCGTCGGACAGGTCGGCGGCGGTGACGCTGTGGCAGTGGTGGTCCAGCAGCAGCAGCCCCGGCGGCAGCCGGAAGGCCATCAGTAGCGCCAGCGGGTGGCGGCGATCACGGCCTCGGGCGGCTGCCCGGCGAAGGCCGCGGCCTCCGCCCGGCGGACCGCCGCGACGGTGTCGTGCAGCACCTCGCCCAGGGCCTCCCGCAGCACCGCCGACGCCTCGAACGCCGCCAGCGCCTGCTCGGGGCCGGTCGGCAGCCGGGGGACGCCGTCGGCCGAGGCCGGATCGCCGCGCACCTCCGGCGGCAGCACCGCTCCGGCGTCCATCCCGGCCAGACCGGCCGCGATCACCCCGCCCACCGCCAGGTACGGATTGGCCGCCCCGTCGAAGCACTTGACCTCGGCGTTGGCGCTCTCCGGCCGGTCCGGCAGCCCCGGCACCAGCCGCAGCGCGGCCTCGCGGTTCTCCGGGCCCCAGCACTGGAAGGCCCCGGCCCAGTGCGAGGGCACCAGCCGCAGATGGCTGGACGGGCCGGGCGCGCCCAGCGCCAGCAGCGCGGGCAGCTCCGCCAGCACCCCGGCCAGGAACGCCTCGCCCTGCGCGGTCAGCCCGTGCCGTCCGGGGCCGCCGGTCAGCAGGTTCTGCGGCGCCGCGTCCGGCCCCGTGCGCCAGACGCTCAGGTGCAGGTGGGCGCCGCTGCCGACGCCGCCGGGGGCGAACGCCGGGGCGAACGAGGCGCGCAGGCCGTGCGCGGCGGAGACCGCCCGCAGGGTGTGCCGGACCAGGACGGCGGTGTCGGCCGCGCCGACCGGCCCCTCCGGCGCCACCGAGACCTCGAACTGGCCCTCGGCGTACTCCGGATGGATCTGCTGCACCGTCAGGCCCTGCTCCGCCAGGGCGGAGAGGATGTCCCGCAGGTAGTCGGAGAGGTCGGTCAGCCGGTTCATCCCGTAGGCCGGGCCGTCGGTGGGATAGCCGCCGTCCGGCCGCTGGACGATCCACTCGGTCTCGTAGGCGGCCCGCAGGGCCAGCCCCCGGGCGGCGGCCCGCTCGGCCATCCGCGCGGCGAACTGCCGCTGGCAGGCCGGGTGCGGCGTGCCGTCCTGCCGGTAGCGGTCGGCCGGGGCCCAGGCCCAGCCGGGCTGCGCGGCCAGGGCCACCGCCCGGCTGAGGTCGGGGAGGAGCCGCAGGTCGCCGTCGGGGCCGCCGAGCCAGCGGCCGGAGGTCATCGAGTCGTCCACCAGGAAGGTGTCGAACACCGGCGACATGCCGACGCCCTGGTCGGCGGCGTCGGCCAGCCGCGCCAGCGGGACCGCCTTGACCCGGCCGACCCCGGCGTTGTCCACCCAGCCCAGGGCGACGCCGACCACCCCCTCACCGCCGAGGCGGGCGGCGGTGACCCGGGGGTGCTCCTCGGACGGCTGTGCCGGGGGCTCGGGCGGCTGCGCCATGGGCTCAGGTCTCCTTCCGGGGCCGACGGTGGGCCGACGGTGCTCCGGGGCGGCTACGCGCCCCCGTCGTGGACGCTGAAGGCGCTGCGGCGGGCGGCTCGGGCGACGCCCGGGTCGGGGTGGGCCGAGGCGACCGCGGCCAGGACCTGCCCGGCGCGCGGGTGCCCGACCCGTCGGGCGAGCGCGAACAGCCGGCCCGGATCGCCGTCGGCCGCGCCCTGGACGTGCCGGACCAGCATCGCGGTGTCCCCGTGCTCCAGCACGGCGGCGCCGGTGTCCACCCAGAGCCAGGCGGCGTCGTCCTGGCCGAGGACGTCCGAGGGCAGGACGCCCTCGTCGGTCTGCTCGGCCAGCCACAGCAGCGCGTACGGGCGCAGCAGCGGCTCGTCCACGCAGTCTCGCACGGCGGGTTCGGCCGGGTGCCCAGCGACGCGCAGGGCCTCGAAGGCCAGGCCGCGCAGCAGGGCGTCCTCGCCGCGGGCCACGGCCAGCAGGTCGGCGACGGCGCGGTCGGTCTGCCGGGCGGCCAGCCAGGCCCGGTACTCGGCCCGGGCCGGGCCGGGCGAGTAGCGGGCGCAGGCGGTGAGCAGTTCCAGCGCGGACTGCTCGATGTGCCCGGCGGCGGTCTGGGCGACCATGCAGATCTCTTCGAGCTTGGCGCGGACCGCCCAGTGCCCGAGGGGGGTGAGCTCGGCGCAGCCGTCGGCTGCGTCGGCGCCGTCCGGGCCGGTGCACTCGGCGTGCCGGACCAGCGCGCCGACGGCGGCGAAGCCGTCCAGCATCCAGTCCAGGACGCCGGCGACCTCGGCCGGGCCGGGGGTGAGGGTGAGCGCCAGGGCGCTGTCGCCGCGCACGGCGGAGACCGCCCAGGCGGCGTGCGGGACGGGGGCGCCCAGGGCCGGATGCACCCCGCCGTGCCACTGCTCCTCCAGGCCGCGTCTCAACAGCTCCCGCAGCTCGGTGAGCGGAACCGGATCGTCCACCAGGTGCAGGAAGGAGAGCAGTTGCGGCGCGTGGTCGACGGCCAGGCCGGCCAGCGAGGTCAGCGCCCGGTCCGGGACGGGCACCAGCAGCGTCCAGGCGTCGAACAGGGCCGCCCAGCCGCGCAGGACGGCCTCGTCGTCGTGCTCCCAGGCGTGCAGCCGCCAGCCGGGGCCGGCGCCGCTGCCGCGCAGCTCGATCAGGCCGGTCAGCCGGGCGCGTTCCCACGCCTCGGCGGCGGCGGGCATGGTCAGGGCCAGCGCCCGCCCGGCGGCGTGGGCGTCCGCCTCGTGGAGGTCCCCGCGCCGGTCGACGCTGGGGAGTTCCCCGGCCCAGCGGGCGATCCGCACCGCGTCGGCGAGCAGCCGCCGGGCGAGCGGAGCGAGCTGGGCGGGTCCTGGCAGCCCGGCCGGTGGAGTGCGGCGGGCTTGGGTCGAAGGTCGGGGCGGGGCGCTGCTGCGTGGCTGCGTGGGAAGCACAGCCGTGGGCAGCCTGGTCACCTGAGCGGTGCCACCCACAGGTCGGGCATCACGGTCGCGCGAATTCCGGGACGTCACGCCGTGCAGTCTTCCCCGTGGACGGTGTAGTTGTCACATCCTCAGGTACACGGGCTTCCAACGTGTCCCGGAATGGTGACGGATGGGTCACAGGAGGGGGGTGAGGAACCTGCGCAGGGTCTCCTCGTAACCGGCCGGATCGGCGTTCCACAGGGCCGCGTGCTCAGCCCCGGGGAACTCCCGGTACAGCACCAGGTCCTCGCGGCTCGCGGCCAGCCTGCGGGCCGGTCCCGGGTCGGCGACGGTGTCGTCCGGGCTCTGCATCAGCAGCACCGGGGCATTCAGCCCGAGGCCCAGCGCGAGCCGGTCCGCGGCGGCGCCGTCCAGCCCGGCGCGGCCCTCGGCGGCGCGGGCCCCCAGGACGGCCAGGGCGTCCGGCACGCCGCGCCGGGCGGCCTGGCGGCGGGCGGCGCCGCGGACGTCCAGCACCGGGGAGTCCAGCACCACGCCGCGCACGCTGTCCCGCCACGGGGAGCGCTCCAGGAAGTGCAGCGCCGTGGTCGCGCCGATCGACCAGCCGTGGAGCAGGACCCGCCCGAAGCCGCCGGACAGGGCCAGCTGGACGGCCGCCTCCACGTCCCGCCACTCGGTCTCGCCGAAATGCGAGAGGCCGTCCGGCGAGCGCGGCGCGCCCTCGTCGTTGCGATAGGTCACGGCCAGCACCTGCACCTTGAGCCGGGTCAGCAGCGGCAGCAGCGGCAGCACCTGCTGTCGGTCCTCGCCGGGGCCGTGGACGGCCACCACGCACAGGTCGCGGGCGCCGGACAGGTACCAGGCGGGCATGGGCCCGAGCTCGCCGCGGACCAGGGGCTCGGTGAAGTCCAGCCCGAGCGCGGTGGACGGGTCGCCGACCAGCACCCGCGGGGTGATCCGGACGGCGGTGCCGTCGGGGGGCGCCGTGCCGCTCTCCAGCCGGCGGACGACGGTGCGGTCGGTGGTGCCGATCACCTCGCCGACCACGGCCCGGCCGGAGCGGCCGGAGCCCAGGCCGGCGGCGGGCACGGAGCCGGCGACGGGGCCGGTGCCGTCCGGACCGGAGCCGTCCGGGCCCCACTCCAGGGCGTAGCGGCCCGGGCGGAGCGTCTCCCCGCTGCGGGTCAGCTCGATCCGGCCGTCGGCGGAGGCCTGCACCCGCAGCCCACCGCCCCCGGCCGGAGGCGTCTCCCGGGGCCGGACCGAGAAATCGGAGGCCGCCCGGCTCGCCGCCAGCACCGCCGCACCGGCTCCGACGGCGGCTGCGGCGGCCACGGCTGCTGCCCTTCCCCAACGCATGTCGCTCCCCACGCTCGGCGGTGCCCGCTCGGTACTCCTCCCCGCCATCCCAGTGCCCATGCACGGCGCGCGCCAGCCGGGCGCGGCCATCCGGCGGACGCCCGGAACGCCCGTCCGTCCGACGCTGTGTCCCGTTTCCCGGCGGGAGGCTGACAGAGTGCGCATTGCCGCTGCTCGCGGCGGATGGGTACGGTCCGGAAAACCCACTCCTCGCGGAAGCAGGTCCTCCTGATGGGCACGTCCGCCATCGCCAACGGCGGTGTCTCGTTCTGGTACGCGGAGGCGGGCGTCCCCGCGCCGCGCACGCCCCTCGACGGCTCGGCCGAGGCCGACGTCTGCATCGTCGGCGGGGGCTACACCGGGCTGTGGACCGCGTACTACCTGAAGAAGGCCGATCCCGGGCTCCGGATCACCGTGCTGGAGCAGCGCTTCTGCGGCTACGGCGCGTCAGGCCGCAACGGCGGCTGGCTCTACAACGGCTTCGCCGGGCGCGGCGCCTTCGCCCGCCGGTACGGCAAGCCCGGCGCGGTGGCCATGCAGCAGGCGATGAACCGGTCCGTGGACGAGGTGATCGAGGTCTGCGCGGCCGAGGGCATCGAGGCCGACATCGTCAAGGGCGGCATGATGGAGGTCGCCTACACCCCGGCGCAGCTGGACCGGCTGCGCGGGTACGTCGCCACCGAGCACGCCTACGGCGAGACGGACCAGGTGCTGCTCGGCGCCGCCGAGGCAGCCGCGCGGATCAGCGTCGCCGGGACGCTGGGCGGCAGCTGGACGCCGCACGGGGCCCGGATCCAGCCGGCGAAGCTGGCCCGGGGGCTGGCCCGGGTGGTCCGGGCGCTGGGCGTGACCGTGCACGAGGGCACGGCGGTGCGGGAGATCCTGCCCGCCGCCGACGGCCGCCCGGCCCGGGCGGTGACCGCGACCGGGACCGTGTCGGCGCGGTACGTGCTGCGGGCCACCGAGGGCTTCACCTCGGCGCTGCGCGGCGAGCGGCGCTCCTGGCTGCCGATGAACTCGTCCATGGTGGTGACCGAGCCGCTGCCCCGGGAGTTCTGGGACTCGGTCGGCTGGGAGGGCCGGGAGACCCTCGGCGACATGGCGCACGCGTACATGTACGCCCAGCGCACCGCCGACGACCGGATCGCGCTGGGCGGGCGCGGGGTGCCGTACCGCTTCGGCTCGCGCACCGACAACGACGGGCGGACCGCACAGCAGACCGTCGACCAGCTGCGGGAGATCATGGTCCGCTTCTTCCCGGCCGCGCGGGACGTGCGGATCGCACACGCCTGGTCCGGGGTGCTCGGGGTGCCGCGCGACTGGTGCTCCACCGTCGAGCTGGACCGGGCCTCCGGCCTGGGCTGGGCCGGGGGCTACGTCGGCAGCGGCGTCACCACCACCAACCTGGCCGCCCGGACCCTGCGCGACCTGGTGCTGCGCGAGGACGGCAGCGAGCTGACCGGCCTGCCGTGGGTGGGCCACCAGGTCCGCCGCTGGGAGCCGGAGCCGCTGCGCTGGATCGGCGTGCACGGCATGTACGCCGCCTACCACGCCGCCGACCGGCAGGAACGCGGCGGCCGGACCACCACCTCGCCGATCGCCCGATTGGCGGACGTGGTCTCCGGGCGGCACTGACACGGTCACCGACAGGCATTGCTGACACGCGTCACTGACAGGCAGTGACCGGGCGTGGGCGCTCCGAGATGCGGAAACGCCCGCCGGAGCGGACGCTGGACTCCGGGGGGTTCCACCGGACCGCAGCACTCAACGACCTTGGGGTGCCCATGTCTGTCCTTGCCTGGCTGCTCATCGCCCCGCTGGGGCTGCTTCTGATCCTCGGCCTCGCCTGGTTCGAGGACACCGTCCTGCGCCCGCCGGCCAGCCCGGCGGACCAGGTGCTGCAACGCCAGACGGAGACAGTCGCGCCCGCGCGGCGCGGCCGGGCCACCGGTCGGTCCAACCCCGTCGCCCAGATCTCCCAGGCCGCCAAGGCCGCGCAGGCGGCCCAGGCCGGAAAGGTCGCCCAGGTCGCCCAGGTCGCCCAGGGCACGGCGGAGCTGCTCAGCCTGGTCAGGCTGCAGCCTCGGCGCACCGCCGAGCGGCCGGGCGCGGGCGGCCGCGACAGCGCCGCCTGAGCCGCCCGACGCGAGGACGCCGAGCCCGTGCCGCACCCGGCGCGGGCTCGGCGTCCTCGCGTCCGGCCGGGGGGGCGGGCGCCGGGTGTGAGAAGAGTCGCCGGGCCGTGTGTTGACGGTCGGTCCGGCAGCGTGGTGGGATCATTGCGCCAAACGGAGGCATGCAGAGGAAGCCGGTGCGAATCCGGCGCGGTCCCGCCACTGTCACCGGGGAGCGCTTTCGAACGACGGCCACGGCAGTGCGGTACCGCTGCGGGAAGGCCCGGAAGCGCGTCGATCCGGAAGCCAGGAGACTCTCGCCCCCGGTACGTCGATCCAGGGCGCGGACCCTGAGTGAGGACATCCCACGCCATGCGCGTCCCCTGCCTGCCACCCCCGCACGCCGCCCCCACCGTCCCGCAGCCGCTCCGCTGACCGCCGTGCGCAGCGCACCGGCCCTGGGCGTCGCGGCGGGATACGCCGCCGACGCCGCCTTCGGCGACCCCCGGCGCGGGCACCCGGTGGCCGGGTTCGGCCGGGCGGCCGGGGCGCTGGAGCGACGGCTGTGGCGTGACCACCGGGCGGTCGGCGCGGCCTTCACCGCCCTGTGCGTCGGGACGGTCGCGGCCGGGGCGATCGCCGCCGAGCGCGCGGTGCGCGGGCCCTCGGGCGGCGGCTCCTCCGTCCGTTCCCCGGGCCTGGCGTCGGCGGGCCGGATGCTGCTGGCCGGGGCGGCGACCTGGACCGTGCTCGGCGGCGCGTCGCTGGTCCGCGAGGCGCGGACGATCGGCGGCTCGCTGCACGCCGGGGACCTGCCCGCCGCCCGCGCGCGGCTGCCGTACCTGTGCGGGCGCGACCCGCGCGGGCTGACGGAGCAGCAGATCGCCCGCGCGGTGGTGGAGTCCGTCGCCGAGAACACCGCCGACGCCGTGGTCAACGCCCTGGTCTGGGGCGCGCTGGCGGGCACGCCGGGGCTGCTGGCCTTCCGGGCGGTGAACACCCTGGACGCCATGGTCGGCCACCGCTCGCCGCGCTACCTGCGCTTCGGCTGGGCCTCGGCCCGGCTGGACGACGTCGCGGGCTGGCCCGGCGCCCGGCTGACCGCGCTGCTGACCGTCGCCGCCGCCGGTCCCGGGCGGCGCGCGGAGACCTGGCGGGTCTGGCGGCGCGACGCCTCGGCCCACCCCAGCCCCAACGCCGGCCAGGCCGAGGCGGCCTTCGCGGGCGCACTCGGCGTCCGCCTCGGCGGGACGCTGGCGTACGGGACCAGGACCGAGCACCGGCCGGTGCTGGCGGCCGAGTGCCGTCCGGTGGCGGTCGGCGACATCGAACGGGCGTGCGTGCTGTCGCGCCGGGTGGGGCTGCTGGCCGTCGGCGCGGCGGTCGCGGCGGTCCTGCTCCGGGAACGCCTCGGCGGACGTGGGAGGGAACGGCGTTGACGGGTGCACTGCTGGTCGCGGGGACGACCTCGGACGCGGGCAAGAGCGTGGTCACCGCGGGCATCTGCCGTTGGCTGGCCCGCACCGGCGTCTCGGTCGCGCCGTTCAAGGCGCAGAACATGTCGCTCAACTCCTTCGTCACCGCCGACGGCGCGGAGATCGGCCGGGCCCAGGCCATGCAGGCGGCGGCCGCCGGGATCGAGCCGGAGGCGGCGATGAACCCGGTGCTGCTCAAGCCCGGCTCGGACAGCCGCAGCCAGGTCGTGGTGCTGGGCCGCCCGGTGGCCGAGGTCGGCGCGCTCGACTACCACCAGCGCAAGCCCGCGCTGCTGCGGATCGCCCTGGACTGCCTGGCCGACCTGCGCCGCCGCCACGACGTGGTGGTGTGCGAGGGCGCGGGCTCCCCCGCCGAGATCAACCTGCGCGACCGCGACCTGGCCAACATGGGCCTGGCCACCGCCGCCGGACTGCCGGTGGTGGTCGTCGGCGACATCGACCGGGGCGGGGTGTTCGCCTCCATGTACGGGACGCTGGCGCTGCTGTCGGCGGAGGACCAGCGGCACATCGGCGGCTGGATCGTCAACAAGTTCCGCGGCGACGTCCGGCTGCTCCAGCCCGGCCTGGACATGCTGCTGAAGCTGACCGGGCGCCCCACCGTCGGCGTACTGCCGATGCTGCAGGGCCTGTGGCTGGACGCCGAGGACTCGCTCGACCTGGCCGGGCTGGTCGACCGGGCCCCGAGCGGCCCCGCCCACGGCGCGGAGGTGCTGCGGGTGTCGGTGGTGCGGCTGCCCCGGCTGTCCAACTTCACCGACGTCGACGCCCTGGCCCAGGAGCCCGGCGTCCTGGTCCGCTGGGCCACCCGGCCGGAGGAGCTGGCCGACGCCGACCTGGTGGTCCTGCCCGGCAGCCGCGCCACCGTCGCCGACCTGGCCTGGCTGCGCGAGCGCGGCCTGGACGCGGCCCTGGCCCGGCGGGCCGCGCAGGGACAGCCGCTGCTCGGCGTCTGCGGCGGCTACCAGATGCTGGCGCGCGAGGTCGTGGACGAGGTCGAGTCCCGGGCCGGGGCCGTCCCCGGACTCGGACTGCTCCCGGTGCGAGTGGAGTTCGCCCGGGAGAAGACCCTGGCCCGCCCGGTCGGCGAGGCGTACGGGCAGACCGTCGCCGGGTACGAGATCCACCACGGGGTGGCCACCGTGGAGGGCGGCGAGCCGTTCCTCGACGGCTGCCGCACCGGCGCGGTCTGGGGCACCACCTGGCACGGCGCGCTGGAGAACGACGGCTTCCGCCGGGCCTTCCTGCGGGAGGTCGCCCAGCTGGCCGGGCGCGCTTTCACCCCCGCGCCGGACACCTGCTTCGCCGCCGCCCGCGAGGACCGGCTGGACCGGCTCGCGGACCTGATCGAGGAGCACGCCGACACGGCGGCGCTGCTGCGGCTGATCGAGGGCGGCGTGCCGACCGGGCTGCCGTTCGTACCGCCGGGCGCACCGTGACCGCCCCGCCTCGCACACCCCCGCCCTCTTCACCCGCTTCACCACCGACGCCGTCCTCACCATCCTCACCACCGACAGGGGAGACCACCGTGGCCACGCAGGCCGAGCAGGACCAGCCGACCCGGCCGTCGGGAGCGCCGCACACCGCGACGGTCCTGCTGCTGTCCACCGCCGACACCGACCTGCTGGCGGCCCGCGCCGCCGGTGCGGACTACCGCATCGGCAACCCCACCCGGCTGGACACCGGCGCGGAGCTGCGCGCGCTGCTCGACGGCGCGGACGTCGTCGTCGTCCGGCTGCTCGGCGGCCGCCGCGCCTGGGAGGACGGGCTGGCAGTGATCGCCGCCTCCGGCGTGCCGACTGTGCTGCTGGGCGGCGAGGCCGTGCCCGACGCCGAGCTGATGGGCATGAGCTCGGTGCCCGCGGGCGTCGTCGCCGAGGCGCTGGCGTACCTGGTCGAGGGCGGCCCGGCCAACCTCGGCGAGCTGGCCCGGTTCCTCTCCGACACGGTGCTGCTCACCGGCGAGGGCTTCGCCGCGCCCCAGCCGATGCCGCAGTACGGCGTCAGCGGGCAGCGCGGGTTCACCGACGGCCGCCCCACGGTCGGAGTGCTCTTCTACCGGGCGCACGAACTCTCCGGCAACACCGCGTTCGTGGAGACCCTCTGCGACGCGGTCGAGGCCCGCGGCGGCAACGCGCTGCCGGTCTTCTGCGGTTCGCTCCGAGGGGCGGACGCCGGGCTGTACCAGCTGCTGGGGCGGTGCGACGCGGTGGTCGCCACCGTCCTCGCCTCCGGCGGCACGGTGGCCGCCGACGCCTCCGCCGGTGGCGCGGAGGAGAGTTGGGACACCGGCGCGCTGGCCGAGCTGGACATCCCGGTGATCCAGGGCCTGTGCCTGACCACCGGACGAGCCGCCTGGGAGGCCTCCGACGCGGCCCTCTCCCCCATGGACGCGGCCATGCAGGTGGCCATCCCCGAGTTCGACGGCCGGATCATCACCGTGCCCTTCTCCTTCAAGGAGCTGGGCGAGGACGGCATCCCCGGCTATGTCGCCGATCCGGAGCGGGCCGCCCGGGTCGCCGGGATCGCCCTGCGGCACGCCGCGCTGCGGCACAAGCCCAACGCCGAGAAGAAGATCGCGGTCGTCTTCACCGCCTACCCCACCAAGCACTCCCGGGTGGGCAACGCGGTCGGGCTGGACACCCCGGCCTCCGCCGTGCAACTCCTGGACGCCCTGCGGGGGGCGGGCTACGGCGTCAGCGACTACCCCTCCGGCGGGGACGAACTGATCCACCGTCTGATCGCGGCCGGCGGCCACGACGTGGAGTGGCTGACCGAGGAGCAGCTGCGGGCCGCCCCGGCGCGGGTGCCGCTCGCCGACTACCAGGGCTGGTTCGACTCCCTGGAAGGGGAGTTGCGCGAGGGCATCCGCAGCCACTGGGGGGACGCCCCGGGCAGCCTGTACGTGGACGGCGACGAGATCGTGCTGGCCTCGCTGGAGTTCGGCAATGTGGTGCTGATGATCCAGCCGCCGCGCGGCTTCGGCGAGAACCCCATCGCCATCTACCACGACCCGGACCTGCCGCCCTCGCACCACTACCTGGCCGCCTACCGCTGGCTGGAGCAGTCCTGGGGCGCGGACGCCGTCATCCACCTGGGCAAGCACGGCACCATGGAGTGGCTGCCCGGCAAGGGCCTGGGCCTGTCGGCGGGGTGCGCCCCGGACGCGGTGCTGGGCGAGCTGCCGCTGGTCTACCCGTTCATCGTGAACGACCCCGGCGAGGGCACCCAGGCCAAGCGGCGCGGCCACGCCACCGTGGTGGACCACCTCGTCCCGCCGATGGCCCGCGCCGACACCTACGGCGACCTGGCCAAGCTGGAGCAGCTGCTGGACGAGTACGCCCTGGTCAAGGACCTGGACCCGGCCAAGGCCCCGGCCGTGCGGGCGCAGATCTGGACCCTGGTGAAGGCCGCCGAGCTGCACCACGACCTGCATGTGGACGACCAGCCGGACGAGGACGCGTTCGACGAGTTCGTCATGCACATCGACGGCTACCTGTGCGAGATCAAGGACGTGCAGATCCGCGACGGGCTGCACATCCTCGGCGGCGGCCCGGTCGGCGAGGCGCGGGTCAACCTGGTGCTGGCAGTGCTGCGCTCGGCGCAGGTGTGGGGCGGCCAGGCGGACGCCCTGCCGGGCCTGCGGGCCAGCCTGGCACGGGAGTTCGGACTGTCGGAGAAGGCCCTGCTGGCCGAGCCGGGGGCGCCGGTGACGGTCCCCGCCGAGCTGACCGGGCTGGTCGCCGGGCCGTCGCGGACCGGCTCGGACGCGGTGGACCTGCTGGAGCAGCTGTGCCGCCGACTGGCGGAGGGGATGGAGGCGGCCGGCTGGACGACGGCCGCCGCCGGGAAACTGGTCACTGAAGTGACTGGACGTCAGATCCCGGACGCGGTAGCGGTGCTGGAGTTCGCCGCGACCGAGGTCGTGCCCCGACTGGAGCGCACCACCGACGAACTGACGCACGTGCTGCGGGCGTTGCGCGGCGGGTACGTCCCGGCCGGCCCCTCGGGATCGCCCACCCGCGGCCTGGTCAACGTCCTGCCGACCGGGCGCAACTTCTACTCGGTCGACCCCAAGGCCATTCCCTCGCGGCTGTCCTGGGAGGTCGGCCAGGCCCTGGCGGACTCGCTGGTCGCCCGCTACCTGGCCGACAACGGCGGCTACCCGCGCTCGGTGGGGCTCACCGTGTGGGGCACCTCCTGCATGCGCACCCAGGGCGACGACATCGCGGAGATCCTGGCGTTGCTCGGCTGCCGCCCGGTGTGGGACGACGCCTCCCGCCGGGTCACCGGCTTCGAGATCGTCCCGGCCGCCGAACTGGGCCGCCCGCGCGTGGATGTGACGGTCCGTATCTCCGGCTTCTTCCGCGACGCCTTCCCGCATGTGGTGGCGCTGCTGGACGACGCGGTGCAGGCCGTGGCCGCGCTGGACGAGCCGGAGGAGGCCAATTACGTCCGGGCGCACGTGGAGCAGGACACCGCCGAGCACGGCGACCGCCGCCGGGCCACCGCCCGGATCTTCGGTTCCAAGCCCGGCGCGTACGGCGCGGGCCTGCTGCCGCTGATCGACGCCCGCAACTGGCGCTCCGACGCCGACCTGGCCGAGGTGTACGCGGTGTGGGGCGGCTACGCCTACGGTCGCGGCCTGGACGGCCGCGCCGCCCGGGGCGACATGGAGCAGGCGTTCCGGCGGATCTCGGTGGCGGCGAAGAACGTCGACACCCGGGAGCACGACCTGGTCGACGCGGATGACTACTTCCAGTACCACGGCGGCATGGTGGCCATGGTCCGGCACCTGACCGGCGCCTCGCCCGAGGCGTACGTCGGCGACAGCGCCACCCCGGACCAGGTGCGGACCCGCACCCTGGGCGAGGAGACGCACCGGGTGTTCCGGGCCCGGGTGGTCAACCCGCGCTGGATGGCCGCGATGCGCCGGCACGGCTACAAGGGCGCGTTCGAGATGGCCGCCACCGTCGACTACCTGTTCGGCTACGACGCCACGGCCGGGGTGGTGGACGACTGGATGTACGAGAAGCTGGCGACCGAGTACGTCTTCGACGCCGACAACCAGGAGTTCATGCGGCAGTCCAACCCGTGGGCGCTGCGCGGCATCACCGAGCGGCTGCTGGAGGCGGCCGACCGCTCGCTGTGGGCCGAGCCGGACCAGGCCACCCTGGACCGGCTGCGCGCGGTCTACCTGGAGCTCGAAGGCGATCTGGAGGGCGGCGAATGAGCGGGCGACCGACCCCCACCCGTACCGGCCGAGGAGGCGCACGATGAGCAACCGCTATCCCTTCACCGCCGTCGTCGGCATGGACGACCTGCGGCTCGCGCTGCTGATCAACGCCGTCTCCCCGGCCGTCGGCGGGGTGCTGGTGCGCGGCGAGAAGGGCACCGCCAAGTCCACCGCCGTCCGCGCCCTGGCCGGGCTGCTGCCGCCGCTCGCGGTGGTCGACGGCTGCCGGTTCGCCTGCGACCCGGCCGCGCCCGACCCGCAGTGCCCGGACGGCCCGCACGAACCCGCGAGCGGCGCCTCCGGGCCCGGCGGCGTGCGGCCGACCCGGCTGGTGGAGCTGCCGGTCGGGGTCTCCGAGGACCGGATCGTCGGCTCGCTGGACCTGGAGCGGGCGCTGGCCGAGGGCGTGAAGGCGTACGAGCCGGGGCTGCTCGCCGCAGCCCACCGGGGCGTGCTCTACATCGACGAGGTCAACCTGCTCGGCGACCACCTGGTCGACCTGCTGCTGGACGCCGCCGCGATGGGCCGCTCCTACGTCGAGCGCGAGGGCGTGTCGGTGCGGCACGCGGCCCGCTTCCTGCTGGTCGGGACGATGAACCCGGAGGAGGGCGAGCTGCGGCCGCAGCTGCTCGACCGGTTCGGGCTGACCGTGGAGATCGCCGCGACCCGCGAGCCCGAGCAGCGCGCCGAGGTGGTGCGGCGGCGGCTGGCTTACGACGCCGACCCGGAGGGCTTCGCCGCCCGCTGGGCCGAGGAGGAGCGCGCGCTTGCCCAGCGCATCGTGGTCGCACAGGAGTTGCTGCCGCAGGTGGTGCTCGGCGATGTGGCGCTGCGTCAGATCACGGCCACCTGCGCCGCGTTCGAGGTGGACGGGCTGCGCGCGGACATCGTGATGGCGCGCACCGCGGTCGCGCTGGCGGCCTGGGCGGGCCGGACGACGGTGCTGGCCGAGGACGTCCGCACCGCGGCCAAGCTGGCGCTGCCGCACCGGCGCCGGCGCAACCCCTTCGACGCACCGGGGTTGGACGAGGAGAAGCTGGAGCAGGCCCTGGAGCAGTCGGCCGGCCAGGACCCGGACGACACCGACCCGGACACCGACCCGGACGGCCCGCCCGACGGCGGCGGCCCCCAGGGCGGCCCGGACAGCGGCGGCCCGCAGGACGGCCGCCAGGACGGCTCCGGCCCGGACGCACCCGCCGATCCGGGCAGCAGCAAGGAAACTGACGCCACGTCGGAGAAGAAGCAGCCCGGCAACGGCAGCAGCGGCGACGCCCCGGCCGCACCGGCCGCCGAGCCCTACCGCACCCGGCTGTACCAGGTGCCCGGCACCGGCGAGGGCGCGGCCGGCCGCCGCTCGCGGGCCCGCACCGACGCGGGCGGCCACACCATCCGGGCCGCCCGCCCCACCGGCGCGCTGCAACGGCTGCACCTGGTGGCCACGCTCACCGCCGCCGCCCCGCACCAGCTGGCCCGCGGGCGCGACGGCCGAGCGCTGCGGCTGCGCCGGGACGACTTCCGGGAGCAGGTGCGCGAGGGCCGGGAGTCCAACCTGGTGCTGTTCGTGGTGGACGCCTCCGGGTCGATGGCGGCGCGGCAGCGGATGTCCGCCGTCAAGGGCGCGGTGCTGTCGCTGCTGATGGACGCCTACCAGCGGCGCGACAAGATCGGCCTGATCACCTTCCGCGGCGCCGAGGCCACCCTGGCGCTGCCGCCGACCTCCTCGGTGGAGGTCGGCGCGGCCCGGCTGGAGCAGCTGCCCACCGGCGGCCGTACGCCGCTGGCGGCCGGTCTGCTGCGCGCCCACGAGACGCTGCGGCTGGAGCGGCTGCGCGATCCGCGCCGCCGCGCGCTGCTGGTGGTGGTCACCGACGGCCGGGCCACCGGCCGCCCGCAGGCGGGCGGCAGTGCGCTGGCGGACGCCCGGCGGGCGGCACAGCTGCTGGCCGCGCAGGGCACCGCGGCGATCGTGGTGGACTGCGAGAGCGGTCCGGTGCGGCTCGGCCTGGCCGCCGAACTGGCCGGGCACCTCGGCGGAACGGCGGTCCGGCTGGACGAGCTGGCCGCCGACAGCGTCACCCGACTCGTACAGACCATCCGGAAGGAGGCGGCGTAGCCATGCCGCAGGGACAGCCGACCACCGTACCCGAGGACGGACTGACGACCCGTCAGCGCCGTACCCTGCCCATCCTGGCCGTGCACACCGGTCCGGGGAAGGGCAAGTCGACGGCCGCCTTCGGGCTGGCCCTGCGGGCCTGGAACCAGGGCTGGCCGATCGGGGTGTTCCAGTTCGTCAAGTCCGCCAAGTGGAAGGTCGGCGAGGAGAACGCGCTGCGGGTGCTGGGCGCCAGCGGCGAGGGCGGCCCGGTGGCCTGGCACAAGATGGGCGAGGGCTGGTCCTGGGTGCAGCGCACCATCGCCGACAGCGAGGAGGCCGCCCGCGAGGGCTGGGAGCAGGTCAAGCGCGACCTCGCGGCGGAGACCTACCGGCTGTACGTGCTGGACGAGTTCACCTATCCGCTGCACTGGGGCTGGATCGACACCGCCGAGGTGCTGGCCGTGCTGCGGGACCGCCCGGGCAACCAGCACGTCGTCATCACCGGCCGCAACGCGCCGCAGGCGCTGCTGGACGAGGCGGACCTGGTGACCGAGATGACCAAGGTCAAGCACCCGATGGACGCCGGCCGCAAGGGCCAGCGCGGCATCGAGTGGTGACGGCCGGGGCCGTGCCCAGGATCGTCCTGGCCGCGCCCGCCTCCGGCAGCGGGAAGACGACCGTCGCCACCGGGCTGATGGCCGCGCTGACCGGGCGCGGGCTGCGGGTGTCGCCGCACAAGGTGGGGCCGGACTACATCGACCCCGGCTACCACGCGCTGGCCGCCGGGCGGCCGGGGCGCAACCTGGACGCGTTCCTCGCCGGGCCCGAACGGCTGGCGCCGCTGCTGCTGCACGGCTCGGCCGGGGCGGACGTGGCCGTGGTCGAGGGCGTGATGGGGATGTTCGACGGCGCGGCCGGGCGGGGCGAGTTCGCCTCGACCGCGCACGTGGCCAAGGTGCTGCGGGCGCCGGTGGTGCTGGTGGTGGACGCCTCCTCGCAGAGCCGCTCGGTGGCGGCGCTGGTGCACGGCTTCGCCTCCTGGGATCCGCAGGTGCGGCTGGGCGGGGTGATCCTCAACCGGGTGGCCTCGGACCGGCATGAGCAACTGCTGCGCGAGGCGCTGGAGGAGGGCGGCGGCGTACCGGTGCTGGGAGCGGTGCGGCGCAGCGCCGAGGCGGCCACCCCCAGCCGCCATCTGGGCCTGGTCCCGGCGGCGGAGCGGGACGCCGAGGCGGTGCGGGCGGTGCGGGACATGGGCGCCCTGGTGGGGGCGGGCGTGGATCTGGACGCGGTGCTGGCCCTGGCCCGCTCCGCGCCGCCGCTGCCGGACCGGCCGTGGAGCGCGGAGGCGGAGATCGCCGCGCTGGGCGGGCCGGTGCCGGGCCGCCCGGTGGTGGCGCTGGCGGCGGGCGCGGCCTTCTCCTTCTCGTACGCGGAGAACGCCGAGCTGCTGGCGGCGGCCGGCGCCGAGGTGGCGCCGTTCGACCCGCTGCGGGACGAGCGGCTGCCCGAGGGGGCGCGCGGCCTGGTGATCGGCGGCGGCTTCCCCGAGGTGTACGCGGCGCAGCTGTCGGCCAATGCGCCGCTGCGCGCCGAGGTGGCGGCGCTGGCCGCCTCCGGCGCGCCGCTGGCGGCCGAGTGCGCCGGGCTGCTGTACCTGGGGCGGTCGCTGGACGGGCAGCCGATGTGCGGGGTGCTGGCGGCGGACTCCCGGATGAGCGGGCGGCTGACGCTGGGCTACCGCGAGGCGGTGGCGCTGTCGGACAGTCCGCTGGCCGCCGCCGGAACCCGGGTGCACGGCCACGAGTTCCACCGGACGGTCTGCGAGCCGTCGGCGGGGGCGGCCCCGGCCTGGGGCTGGCGTGCGGCGGACGGGCCGCGCACCGAGGGCTTCACCGGCGCCTCGGTGCACGCCTCCTACCTGCACCTGCACTGGTCGGGCGCGCCGGAGCTGCCGCTGCGCCTGGTCCGGCACGCCGCCGCGAGCGCCAACTCTGCTCGCCGCCAAGGGGGATGAGCCGGACCCCGGGCCGGGGGCGCTGACCGGCCGCGTCCGGTCCGGCTGCGGGTTCGCTGGGAATTCGGTGCGCGTCCCTGGTTTACCCATACGATGCACCACCACTATTGCGAGTGGACCAGGTACGCGTGCCCATCCCGCTCCGTATGCTGTGCTGCGGGGGGGTGGGTTGCCATGCCTATGGGGGGAAACACATAGTGCAAGAGATGATGTCCGAGACGCCCGGGCGCGCGGTCGACCAGTCCGGACCCGACGACCCCACGGGCCGGCTGACGCTGACGGTCGTGGTGTGCGCCTACACGCTCGACCGGTGGGACGACATCGTCCAGTCCGTCCAGTCGCTGCGCGACCAGCAGCGCCTCCCGGACCAGATCGTGCTGGTCACCGACCACAACGAGGAGTTGCTGGAACGGGCCGGCCGGGCCTTCCCGGACGTGGAGGTGATCCCCAGCACCGAGCGGCAGGGCCTCTCCGGCGCGCGCAACACCGGGATCGCCGCCGCCCGCGGGGACGTCGTGGCGTTCCTGGACGACGACGCCGCCGCCGCGCCGGACTGGGCCGGGAAGATCCTGGCCGGCTACCGGGATCCGAAGGTGATCGGCGTCGGCGGCTGGATAGAGCCGCAGTGGGAGGCCGGGCGCCCCACCTGGTTCCCCGCCGAGTTCGACTGGGTCGTCGGCTGCACCTACACCGGGCTGCCGCAGACTCCGGCTCCGATAAGGAACATGATCGGCGCCAACATGTCGCTGCGCCGGGAGGTCTTCGGCGCCGTCGGCGGCTTCAGCCACGACCTCGGCCGCACCGGCACGCTGCCGCTCGGCTGCGAGGAGACCGAGCTGTGCATCCGCGCCGGACGCCACTACCAGGACGGCGTGATCCTCTACCTGCCCGACGCCGTCGTCCGCCACCACGTCGGGGCGGCCCGCGGCACCTGGCGCTACTTCCTGGACCGCTGCCTGAAGGAGGGCCTCTCCAAGGCCGCGGTCAGCCGGATGACCGGCCCGCAGCTCGCCCTCGCCTCCGAGCGCGCCTACCTGCGCAGCACCATCCCGCGCGCGGTCGGCCGGGCGCTGCGCCCCGGCGCGGACCGCTACCCGCCGTCGATCCTGCCCGCGCTGGTGCTCGGGGTGGTGCTGACCGCGCTGGGCTACCTCGCCGGACGCTCCCGGCAGCTGCTCCAGCCCACCGCCGACCACGACGGCGCGGCCGCCGGGGACGACCCCGACGCGGCCGTCCGACCGGGGCGCACCGCCGTCGGACTGCTGGCGCCGCTGGTCGGCGCGATCGGCCTGTGGGCCTGGTCCCTCCGCCACGTGGACGTCAGCCACCTGGGCGGCTTCGGGCTGCCCGCGCAACTGCCCTGGAGCTACTGGGTCTCGCTGGTGCTGCTGCTGCTCGGCTTCGTCGGCGCGCTGCGCAGGCGCGGCCGGCACCCGGTGTGGCCCGCCGCGTACACCGTGGCGCTGCTGGTGGTGCAGCGCGCCACCTCGGCGCTGGTCTACCACACCCTGCTGTACGCCTGGACCTGGAAGCACATCGACATCATCGACCGGCTGCTCGCCAACGGCGGCCACCTGAACCTCAGCAACCAGCTGGGCGCGATGGCCCCGTACGACCAGTGGGCCGGCTTCTTCGCCGCCAACACCGCGCTGATCCGGCTGCTCGGCCTGAACACCGCGCTGTCGTACGCCGCCTGGGCGCCGTTCGCCTCCAGCCTGCTGCTGATCGCCCCGCTGTACCTGATCTTCCGCTGCTTCAGCCGGGACCAACGGCTGGTGTGGACCGCGGTGTGGGTGTTCTTCCTGGGCAACTGGGTCGGCCAGGACTACTTCTCCCCGCAGGCGTTCGGCTTCTTCCTGTACCTGGGCGTGCTCGCGGTGGTCTTCCGCAAGCTGGCCCGCCCCAGCCCGCCCGGGCTGCTCTCGGCGCTGGACGCGGGCTACCCGCTCGGGGTGCAGCCGGCCCAGCCGCTGGACCGCCGCAGCCGGCGGCTGTGGATCCTGCTGCTGGTGCCGATCATGGTCACCATCGCCGCCGCGCACCAGCTCACCCCGGTGATGCTGGCCGTGGGCCTGGCCGCCATCTGCCTCACCCGGCGCTACCGCAACCTGTGGCTGGCCGCCATCGCCTGCGCCATCCCGGCGCTGTGGGACTTCACCTCCGCGCTGGACTTCTTCAAGCTGCAACTCCCGTCCATGGAGCAGACCTTCGGCAACCTGCTGGCCAACTCCCAGGCCGGCGCCGGGACGACGCCCACCGGGCCGGGCCCGGTCACCGTCTCCTACCTGGACCGGGGGCTGTCCGGCGTCGTCGGCCTGCTCGCTGTGGTCGGGCTGCTGCGGCACCCGCCGCTGCGCCGCGCCGGGCTGCCGCTGCTGCTGCTCGGGGTGTCGCCGATACCGATGGCCGTGGCCAACAACTACGGCGGCGAGATGATCTTCCGGGTGTTCATGTTCGCCCTGCCCGGGCTGTCCTTCTTCGCCGCCGCCGCGCTCCAGCCCAGCCCGCCCAACGGCCGCACCACCTCCTGGGGGCGGCAGGTGACCTTCGCCCCGGTGCAGCGGCTGCGCACCGCCGCGCTGGGCGTGGGCGTGCTCGGGGCGCTGATGGCCGCCTTCTACCCCAGCTACTACGGCAAGGACGCGGTCAACTACTTCCCCCCCGGCGAGATCCAGCTGGTGGACCGGCTCTACGCGATCGCGCCGCCCGGCTCGCAGATCATCGCGGCCACGCCCAACTTCCCCGACGCCTACCGCAACTACGACAAGTACACGCTGTGGTGGCTCTCCGACAACGACCTGGCCGGGACCGACGAGCTGCTGGCGGACCCGGCCGGCTTCCTCACCGGGCAGAAACAGACCGGCTGGATCCACCAGCAGAACCCGCGCGCCTACTCCTACGTGATCTTCACCCGGGCCCAGTTCGCCGACGTCGCCATGGACGGCCTGCTGCCCGCCGGATCGATCCAGCGGATCGAGAGGTCCCTGGACGGCTCCTCCCGCTTCAAGGTGATCCTGCAGAACGCCGACGGAATCGTCTACCAGGTCCTGCCGCCCGACGACGGCACCTCCGCAGGGAGCGCCCCATGACCGTGCTCGCCCGACTCCCGCTGGCCGCCACCGGCTGGTTCACCCTGCTGGTCACCACCCTGATCGCGGACGCCGCGCCGCTGCGGATCGCCGTGGTCTCGGTCTTCCTGCTGCTGGGGCCGGGCGCGGCACTGCTGCGCCCGCTGCGGCCCGCCCTGCGCCCGGCCGCGCCCGCCTCCGGCGCCACCGCCCCGTACAGCCTGGAGCGGCCCGAGCCGCACACCGGCGAGGCCACGCAGAACCTGCTGCTGCTGGTGATGCTGAGCCTGTCCGCGCTGGTACTGGCCTCCACCGCGCTGATGCTGGCCGGGGCCTTCAGCGGGGGCGCCACCCTGGTCGTGCTGGCCGCCGTCACCAGCGTCGCGGCCCTGTGCCCGGCGCTCCCGGGGCCGGTCCGGGGATGACCGGGGCCGGGCACCGGCTGAGGGAGTTACTGCCGGCGGCGCGCCGCCGGACACTGACCGCGATCGGGGCCGGGCTGGTGCTGCTGCTCGGGCTGCTGCTGTTCGTCCCGCTGCCGGGCGCGGTGCACGCCCGGGGCCGGGCCGCCGACCCCTGCGCCGCCGACGCGCTGCTGGTGCCGCCGTGCGGCGCGTGGTGGGGCGCCTACGTGCCGACCGGCCCGGACGGGCTGGTGGCCTCGGTCGACTCGCTGGAGCAGCGGACAGGCCGCCGACTGGACCTCGTCTACACCTACCACGACATGGGCGGCGGCACCGACGGGCAGCTGCTGGACCCGGCCGAGCAACAGCTGGGCCGGGACCACCTGCTGATGCTCTCCTGGGAGTCCGACGTCTGGTCGGACGACGACGGCGGCAGCGCCTCCACCCCGCTGGGCTGGGCGAAGATCGCCGCCGGGGACTACGACGCCACCGTGATCGACCCGCAGGCCGAGCGGGTCAAGGCGTACGGCCGGACCGTGCTGATCGCCCTCGACCAGGAGATGGACTCGCGCACCCCGGCCGACGGCAGCCCCGCCGACTTCGTCGCCGCCTACCGGCACGTGGTGGACCGGTTCCGGCAGCTGGGCGCGGACAATGTCCGCTGGGTGTGGACGATCACCGGCTACATGGCGCACACCCGGCTGTTCAGCGCCATGTACCCGGGCGACGGCTACGTCGACTGGATCGGCTACGACCAGTACAACTACTACGGCTGCAAGCGCGATCCGCACTGGCTGTCCTTCGCCCAGGCCGAGCTGCCCGCCTACACCTGGCTGCGCGCCCACATCTCCGCCACCAAGCCGCTGATGCTGGCCGAGTACAGCACCGCCGTGGACGCGGCCGACCCGGCCGCGCAGCAGCAGTGGTACCAGCAGGTGCCCGGGGTGCTGCAACGGCAGCTGCCGGGGGTGAAGGCGGTGGTGCAGTGGGACTCCTCGGTGCCCGGCCCCGACTGCGACCTGTCGCTGGACACCCCGCCCGCGCTGGCCGGCTTCGCCGAGGCCGGCCGCAGCAGCTACCTGCGGCAACCACTGCCCTGACCACTCGATGCCGACCGGACGACCGCAGCCGGGCCGCCGGGTCAGCGGGTCAGCCGGCGAAAGACGGCCCGTGCAGCATCGCCCGCGAGCGCCGGTAGGCCCGCCAGCCGATGGTGCGCAGCCGGTCCGGGTACGGGGCCACCGGCGCGCCCAGCCCCTCCAGCCAGAACGCCAGCTCGGCGGTGGTGTCGGTGCTCTTGAGCATCAGCCGGGCGATCCGGAAGGGGTCGTCCCGGGTGGAGCTGAGGGCGTCCCGGACCGCCGTCGCCGAGGTGTAGCCGGTGGCCCTGACCAGCCGCCGGACCGCCCCGGAGTTGTAGCCGTGCGGGTAGGCGAAGGCCGGGACCGGCTCGCCCAGGACGTCCTCCAGGACCGCCTTGGGGGTGCGCAGCTCGCGCAGCACCTCGGCCGTCGACAGGGTGTCCAGTTGCGGATGGGTCACCGTGTGCGCGCCGATCTCCAGGCCGCAGTCGGCGACCTCCTTGACCTGGTCCAGCGTCATCATCGGCGCGGGCGGCAGCAGGCACCGCGGGTCGGCCGCCAGCGCCCCGGTGGTCAGGTACGCGGTGGCCGGAATGCCGCGCTCGGCCAGCGCCGGGGCGGTGAACCGGGGCAGGTCGGCGAAGCCGTCGTCGATGGTGACCACGATCGGACGCTCGGGCAGCGGCGCCCGGCCGGCCAGCGCCTCGGTCAGCCCGGTGGCGGTGAGCGGGGTCCGGCCGCTGTCCCGGATGGCGTCCAGCTGCGCCAGGAACTGCCGCGGACGCACCGTGAACCGGGCGATCCACGGCGGCGGATCGTCCGTCACGGCGTGGTACAGCAGCACGGGGATCCGCGCGCTCACCGGAATCCGCTCGCCCGACGCGGCCATCGCCGTCCCCCGTTCACTCTGCCCTGGTGTCAGTGTTCCTCCTCCGCCCGCGCCCATTCACGTTTCCGCGGAATCGTCATCAGGGAGACCGTCTCCACCGGCGCCTCGGCGACCCCAGGGCGCGGCGGCGCGCCGGGGCGCGGCATCCGGATCCGGGGCTCGGCCGGCAGCCAGGAGCTGCGGAACACCAGCAGCGCGCCCGCCACCAGCACCTGGGTGACCAGCCAGGCCATGCCCATGCCGGACAGCCCCAGCTCCGGCACGAACAGCTGGAACAGCCCGAACACCAGGACGCAGACCGCCGCGTACACCGCCACGACCATGCCGGCCTTGCGGCGGACCCGGTACGCCGCCAGCGCGGTCGCGGTGATCAGGTTGGGCACCGCGGAGAGCGCCAGCAGCCGCAGCAGGCCGGTGGCGTGCCCGGGGTAGTCGGAGCCGAACAGTCGCAGCACCAGCGGCGCGGCCAGGACGAGCACCACCGTGCCGCTCAGCAGCAGCGCCCCGGTGCTGCGCAGCACCGTCCGCACGGCGGCGACCAGCCGCCGCGGATCCCCCGCCGACTCGACCACGATCGAGGAGCCCATGTTGGTGCTGATCACGTAGAGCATGGTGGTGATCACCCAGCTGATGGAGAAGTAGGCGCTGTCCCGGGCGCCCAGCGTGTCCAGGATCAGGACCTGCGGCAGGGTGGCCGCGGCCAGCCAGAACAGCCCGCCGACGTAGGTGGTGGCGGTGAACCGGACCAGGCCGTTGGTGGACTCCATCGGGATCAGGTGCATCCCGGTGACGTCCCCCGCCGCGGCGTCCCGGGCCCAGGAGGGCCGCCGCTCCATCCGGCTCACCTCCCGCTCCCGGGCCGGGATGGCGGCGCGGAAGAGGTAGGTGTTGACGTACACCAGGGCCAGCACCAGCGCCACGGTCCAGGACAGCAGGATGCCGGAGCCCCGGGCGAACAGCGCGAACACGCCGACCGCGACCAGCTTGGTGACCGAGAACAGCATCTGCTCGCCCAGCACCCAGTTGGTGCGGCGCAGCCCGGTCAGCACCCCGTCCTGGAGGATGAAGATCCCGTAGGTGACCACCGCCAGCACGAACACCCCGCCCATCAGCGGCGTGTGCAGGAAGTCCAGCCCCGGCGACATCCAGGGGATCAGCACCACGAAGCCCACCGACACCAGTAGCGCCAGGGTGATCGAGGCGAGGTACGCCCGGGAGACGATGCGCCGGGTGGCGCGCCCCGCCGAAGGGGCGAACCTGACCATCACGTCGGCCAGGTTCAGCTGCGACACCCCGCCGAGGAACATCACCATGGAGACGGCGGAGTAGTTCCGGCCCACGGTGCCGGTGGAGTAGTGCAGCCCCGGCCCGACCACGGACCAGTAGGCGGCGCCCAGCACCGAGGAGGCCAGCGAGGCCAGGGTCAGCACCACGCCGTTGCGCAGCAGTGGATCCCCGCCCAGGAAGCGCCCGATCAGCGGCAGGCCGCCCACTGCCCGAGCGAGTCGGCCTGGTGTACGAATGGTCCGGCTCTTGCCCATGTCGAATCGTCCCCCCTGCCTGGCTGTGCCCCCGGTCCTGCTGCGGCGGGTCAGGTACCGCCGTCGGCCAGGGCGGGCTCGTAGGCGCGCTCGCTGATCAGCACCCCGTCGACGACGCCCAGGCGGCGCGGGCCCCCCGGCCGCTCCGGGGCGTTCGCGGGCCGGTGGCCCAACGGCAGCCCCCGGGCGGCCAGCCGCAGCGTCCGGCGCTCGCCGTCGGCCTCCCGCACCAGCGCGGTGAACTCCACCGACCGGTGGCCGCGCGGCGTGGGCGGCGCGAGCGGGGCGATGTCGTCCACCGAGAGCAGCTCGGAGCCGTCCGGCAGCACCTCGGCGACCGAGCGGGCCAGGCCCTCGCGGTCCAGCAGCCGGTTGATCCGCCACTGCGAGGCCGGCAGCACCACCGCCGGGTGGCGGCGCAGCAGCCGGGGCGGCTGCGCCGCGTCGTCCAGCGCCGGGTACACCGGGACGATCCGGTCCGGCGCGAACCCGGCGTCGGTGAAGCGGGCGGCGACCGAGGCCAGCGCCGCGCCGGAGCGCGGCGGCCCGCCGAGCAGCATGACCAGCCCGCTGACCCGGCGCACCGAATCCGGCAGCCGGGGCTCCTCGGGCAGCAGCGGCCCGCCGGGCCGGGTGGTGCGGGCGACGACGTGCTGGTACTCCAGCCGCCCGAGGGCGGCGGCGGCCAGCGGCGCCAGGTAGCCGCCGGAGGAGCGCAGCCCGAGCACCAGCAGCGGACGCTCCCGGTCGGGGTTCAGCTCGGCGAAGCGCTCGGCGAGGGCGACCACGTCCTCCGGGCGCAGGTCCAGCTCGCGGAAGCTGGACGGGTCGTGCAGCTGGGCCCCGGCCAGCATCCGGGCCGTGTGCGGCGGGATGCCGGAGCGCAGGCCCTCCACCGCCGTCCGGACGCTGAGCAGCACCCCGGCGACGTCCTCCTCGGTGTCCCCGAGGACGGCCTCGGCCAGGACGTTGGCCAGGTCGCGCAGGAGCACGTGCCACGCGGAGAGGCCGAGCCTGCCCCGGGCGGCGGTGAGCGAGGTCTCCAGCAGCCGCCGCGCCGCGCCGATCCCGCCGCGCGGCGGTATCAGCCGCAGGGGCGGCTGCACCGGCAGCGCGGAGACGCCCTGGAGCCGGTCGGCGACGATCTGCGCGGCGCCGGCCGCGTGCAGGAAGGCGTCCAGGGCCTGCCCGCCGTCCGCGGCGGCGACCAGCCGCTGCAGCACGGTGCGCAGTTGGACGGCGGGCGGATACGGTGCGGGGCTGATCCGCTGGTCAGTGACCATGCTGGCGCGCCTCCCAGGGCGGTGGTGTTCCGTGGACCAGGCGGCGGCTGCGCAGGTAGCCGACGGGGCCGTAGAGCAGCCCCCGCCGCTGGAGCCGGGACAGCCGTGCGGGCCAGGCGTGGGCGTGCCGCGCCTCGCCGCCGTCCCCGGAGGGGTCGGCCGGGTCGGGCCGGGCGCCGGTGTCGCGCAGGGCGTAGCGTATGCCGCCGGGCAGTCGGCGCAGCAGCGCGGGCAGCATCCGGGGCTCCCGGGCGACGGCCGCGGTGAGGTAGGCGCCCAGGCCCGCGCCGTAGCCGAACGCCTGGTTGTCGAGGTCCTCCGGGCGCTCCCGGTGGTGGTGCCAGACCACGGCCTCCGGCTGGTAGACCAGGTGGTGGCCGTTGACCACGGCGCGGAAGAACGCCAGCAGGTCGTCGCCGCCCTTGGCCGGGGTGCCGGTGCCGGTGGCCGGGTCGAAGCCGCCGAGCCGCCGCAGCGCCTCGGCGCGGAAGGCCATGTTGGCGCCGGAGCCGAAGCGTCCGGCGGTGAACGGGAACAGCGGCTCGTCGGCCGGGGGCTGGTCCAGCCGCCACCGGCGCTGCTCGAAGCCCTTGGTGAAGCCGCCGTGGGCCTCCAGCATGACCTGGGTGCGGGTGCGCAGCCGGGCGGGCAGGATCAGCCCGGTGACGCAGCCGACCCGGGGGTCGGCGGCGGCGCCGTCGGCGTCGGCGAAGCCGGCCGCGATCGCCCGCAGCCAGTCGGGGTCGAGGACGACGTCGTCGTCGGTGAAGGCGACGATCTCGCCCCGGGCCTCGGCCAGCCCCCGGTTGTGGGCGGCGGCCAGCCCCCGGACCGGCTCGCGCACGTAGCGGACCAGGTCGGCGCAGGTGTCGCGGATCAGCGTGCCGGTGGCGTCGGTGACCGGGTCGTTGTCCACCACCACGACCTCGATCCGCGGGTAGCGCAGCGCCCGGACCGAGGCCAGGCAGCGGGCCAGCAGCTCGGGGCGTTCACGAGTGGCGATGACGACGGTGATCAGCGGCGCGTAGCCGGGGGCCGGATCGGGCCCAGCCGCACCGGCGTCCGCCCCGGCCCGGGCCAGGGCGGCGGTGGCGCGCCGCACGGCGGGGCCCAGCTCGCGGCGGGCGGCCTCGGCGAGGACCGGAGCCGGGTCCTCCCCGGCGCCGACGACGGCCTGGACCAGGCCGACCGGTCGGCCGTGGACCCGGGCCAGGGCCAGCACCGGGCCGGGCGGGACGGCGCCGCTCTCGCCGACCCGGCGCAGCTCCGGGGCCCGGGCGCCGTCGCCGAGCTCCAGCTCGACCACGTCCACGGGGGCCTGGTCGGGGTCGAGCCGCAGCGGCGGCCCGGGCGCGGCCGCCGCCTCGGCCTCCTCGGCCTCCTCGGTGGACGGCCGCAGGGCGGTCTGCCTCACCGTGCGGCCCCCACCGGGCGGCCGTTGCGCTCGCGCAGCAGGGTGCGCAGCACCCGGTGCCCGTCGCGGAAGGTGCGCAGGTTGGACTGGCCGGTGCGGCGCGGGAGCTCCAGCGTCGGCACCTCGGCCACCCGCAGCCCGGCCAGCAGCGCCCGGACCACGATCTCGGTCTCTATCTCGAAGCCCGAGGACTGGAGGTCGAGCTGGTCCAGGATGTTGCGGTTGAAGGCGACGTAGCCGTAGCAGAGGTCGGTGAGGCTGCTCTGGTACATCACGTTGACCAGGGCGAGCAGCCCGCGGTTGCCCATCCTGCGCAGCGTGGTGATGTCCAGTGAGCCGCCGCCGCCGGTGAACCGCGAGCCCTTGACCAGGTCGAAGCCGCTCTCCAGGAAGTGGATGTAGCGCGGGATCTCACGCGGCGACATGGAGCCGTCGGCGTCGATCATCACGATGTACTCGTGCTTGGCGGCCAGGAAGCCGGTCCGCAGGGCGTTGCCCTTGCCGGGGCCCTGCTGCGGCACGATCCGCAGCGAGGGCAGGGTGGCCCGGGCCATCTCCAGGGTGGCGTCGGTGGATTCGCCGTCGACCAGGATGACCTCGTCCACGCAGTCGGGGATGCGGTTGAGCACCCAGCCGATGTTGGCGGCCTCGTTGCGGGCCGGGACGATCAGGCTGACGCCGCCGCGGGAGGGCCCCCCGGCGAGCAGCGGCACGGCGTCGACGGCGCCGACCGCGTCCGCGCCGACCGGCGCTCCGGCCCGGCCGGTCCGGTCGACCCCGCCGGTCTCGTCGACGTCCCAGCGCTCGGCCAGGCCGGTCGAGCGGCCGGCGGCGTTTGACATTGGCACATTCATGAACGGCACCTCGGTTCCCCCCACGGCAGCCAGCCGCGACATTCGAACGTCCGTATGTTCGGTCATGACATCTGCTCTGCGGGCCGATCCCCCACGGTCGGCACGCAGAGGTCCCCCTGCCTTCGCGTCACATTAGTCGGACTGAAACGTACTTGATTCCCGGGTGATCACTCGTCGGTGATCATTCAGACGTGCTCACGGGCACCCGCCACGTAACGGGACACGACCCCCTCGGCCGTCGGCGCCCTCAGGGAAACCGTACCCGGGCCCGAGTGCCCGCGTAAGACATTTCGCGGCAGTCGCTGCCCGAATTCCCGAGTCGCCGGAAATCAGCCGTCTCAACACCTCCTTTACCCTCTCTGCCAACGAGGACCTCAATCGGACGCTCGGCCTCCGCTGTGGCCAGGTGCTCCACCGGGGCGCCGGGAGGGCCCTCCCGGCCGCGAAGCGCGCCGCCGCAGCGGGGGCCGGGGCCGCGTCCGCCCGGCGGCCGCCGGGACATGGCCCATCGTCAGCCGGACCCACGCAGTCCCCACGCAGTCCCGACCCATGCTGCTACGGAAGGGCACCGATGTCAGGAGATCGACCGGATCGACCGGATCCTCCCAGGAGGACTTGGCAAAACGCGATCCGCGCACCCCGGCCCCGGGCATCATGGTGCGCACCAGGGACCGAGCAGGGGGGCTGCGCGTTGGACACAGGTCTGGACCGGGACACACCCGTACTGGTCGTCAAGATCGGCCACTACCCGCTGCACCACGGCGGCGTCGGCGCGATCCGCAGCCTGGGCCGGGCCGGTGTGCCGGTCTACGCCGTCGCCGAGGACCGCTACACCCCGGCGGCGCTCTCCCGCTTCCTGCGCGGACGCTTCGTCTGGCCCACCACCGGCGCCGAGCCCGCCGCCGACCTGGTGGACGGCCTGGCCCGGATCGGCCGGCGGATCCTGGAGCGCGAGGGCCGCCGCTGCATCGCGCTGCCCACCGACGACGAGGCCGCGGTGCTGCTGGCCGAGCACGCCGAGGAGCTGGCCCCGTACCTGCTGATGCCGCGGGTGGAGGCGGGGCTGCCGCGCGCCCTGGCCGGGAAGCAGTCGCTGCACCGGCTCTGCCTGGAGCACGGCGTGGCCACCCCGCGCTCGGCCCGGCCCGCCACCCGGGAGGAGCTGGAGGCCGCCGCCGCCCAGCTGGTCTTCCCGATCGTGGCCAAGAACGCCGACCCGTACGCGCGGCTGAGTGATCCGGCGGTCGGCTCCACCACGGTGCTGGCGGACCGGGCCGCGCTGGACCGGCTGGCCGCGGGCTGGACCGGCCCCGCCCTGCCCCGGGTATTGCTGCAGGAGTACCTGCCGGTGGAGCACTCCGAGGACTGGATCGCCCACCTGTACTGCGGCGACCGCGCCCGCGAGGACGCCGCGGAGCTGGTCTTCACCGGCGTCAAGGTGCGCGCCTGGCCGCCGCGCGGCGGGGTCACCGCGCACGCCTACACCACCGCCAACCCCGAACTGGCGCGGGAGAGCGCCCGGTTCTGCCGCGCCGTCGGCTTCCACGGCATCTGCGACCTGGACTGGCGCTTCGACCGCCGCGACGGCCGCTACAAGCTGCTGGACTTCAACCCCCGGCTGGGCGCGCAGTTCCGGCTGTTCGAGACCGGCCCAGGAATCGACCTGGTCCGGGCCATGCATCTGGACCTCACCGGCCGGAGCCTGCCCGAGGGCGGGCAGCTGGAGGGCCGCCGCTTCACCGTGGAGATCCTGGACGGCCCGGCCCGGATCGCCGCCCGCCGCGGCCAACGCTCCGCGCAGCTGCCCGAGCCGCCGAAGGCCGCCCCCGAGTCCGCACCCGAATACGCACCCGGGTCCTTGCCCGGGGACGCCCCGGCCGGCGGCGCCGCGCAGGGCCGGGGCCGGCTGCGGGAGTTGGCCTGGAGCGCCGCGGACGATCCGCTGCCCGCGCTGTCGGCGGTGGTCCGCTCGGCCGGTCCGGCCGTGCACCGGCTGCGCGGAGCAGCCGGTTCGCTGCGGGGCGCGGCCCGGCGCGGGCCCCGACGTGGGACAGGACACACCCCCTCCGGTTGACTGCCGCGCGCGGCGCGTGGTGGGATTCCGGGGCCTGATACGGCGGCATTGATGAGGAAGTCCGGTGCGATTCCGGCGCGGTCCCGCCACTGTCACCGGGCGGCCCGGCGCACACCGTCGGCCCGTCCGCGAGCCAGGAACTCTGGCCGCCGTCACCACGAAACGGGGCGCGGACCCCGAGTGAGGACTGCCGCCATGCGCTCTGCCGCGCCCCCGCCCTTCCCCCTGCCTGCTGCTCCGGTGCCTGCCCCGGCCGCTCGGTGAGCCCGCGCCAGCTGGGCCCGCGCCTGGTGGGCCTGGGCATGGGCCCCGGCGATCCGGAACTGGTCACGGTCAAGGCGGTCCGGCTGCTGGCCGAGGCCGACGTGGTGGTGGTGCCGGTGCTGGACAGCGGCGAGACCGGCCGGGCCGAGGCCACCGTGCTGCACCACACCGGTGCGGCCAAGATCGAGCGCATCGTCTTCGCGCTGAACGAGCGGCAGGACCGCGCCCGGCGCGAGGCGGCCTGGGATGCGGCCGGGGCCCGGGTGGCGGAACTGCTGCGGGAGCACGGCCTGGTGGCCTTCGCCACCATCGGCGACCCCAACATCTACTCGACCTTCACCTATCTGGCGCAGACCCTGACCGCCCTGGTGCCGGGGCTGGTGGTGGAGACCGTCCCCGGGATCACCGCCATGCAGGACCTGGCCGCGCGCAGCGGCACCGTCCTGGCCGAGGGCACCGAGCCGCTCACCCTGGTGCCGGTCACCGCCGGTTCCGCGGTCCTGCGCGAGGCGCTGACCGGGAGCGGGACCGTCGTCGCCTACAAGTTCGGGCGGCACGCGGCCGAGGTGGCCGAGGCGCTGTCCGGGACCGGACGCGACACCACCGCTGTCTGGGGGGCCTCGCTGGGCCTGCCGGACGAGCAGATCCGGCCCGTCGGCGAGCCCCTGGACGGCCCGCTGCCCTACCTGTCCACCCTCATCGCCCCGGCGACCCGCACCACCCGTGGAGGCAAGCTGTGAGCACGCACCAGGCCGACGGCACGCGGCAGCCGGGCAAGGTCACCTTCGTGGGCGCCGGGCCGGGCGCGGCCGACCTGCTGACGTTCCGTGCGGCCCGCGCCATCGCCGAGGCCGACACCGTGATCTGGGCCGCCAGCCTGGTCCAGCAGGAGGTCCTGGAGCACGCCCGTGACGGCGCCGAGATCCTGGACTCCTCGCTGGTCCCGATGGAGGACGTGCTGGCCGTGTACGAGCGCGCCGCCGCCGAGGGCCGCCGGGTGGCCCGGATCCACTCCGGCGACCCCTCGCTGTGGGGCGCGGTGCAGGAGCAGCTGGACCGCTGCCGGGAGCTGGGCCTGGACACCGAGATCGTGCCCGGGGTCTCCTCGTTCGCGGCGGTCGCCGCCATCGCCCAGCGCGAGCTGACCATCCCGGAGGTGGCGCAGAGCGTCATCCTCACCCGGCTCGGCGGCGGCAAGACGCCCATGCCGCCCGGCGAGGAGGTGCGCGACTTCGCCCGGCACGGCACCACCATGGCGGTCTTCCTGTCGGCGGCCCGGGCCAAGCAGCTGGTCGAGGAGCTGACCGAGGGCGGTTACCCGGCGGACACCCCGGTCGTCATCGCCTACCAGGCGACCTGGCCGGACGAGCTGGTCCTGCACGGCACCCTGGAGACGCTGGAGGCGCAGGTCAGGGAGCACCGGCTGTGGAAGCACACGCTGTTCCTGGTCGGCCCGGCGCTGGCCGCCGCCGGCACCCGCTCGCACCTGTACCACCCGGGCCACTTCCACGGCTACCGCCGCGCCGATCCCGACGCCCGCCGCGCGCTGCGTGCCGCCGCGAAGCAGTGACCGGCTCCGACACTCCCCGCGCCGGGCGGATCACCGTCCTCGGCGCGGCACTCGCGGCCGACCACCGCGGTCTGATCGCCGACGCCGACCTGGTGCTGGGCGCCCGGCGGCACCTGGACGCGGCGGGCGTGCCGGAGGGCCGCGCGCTGGTCCTCGGCCCGCTCGCGCCCGCGCTCGACGCGGTGGCGCACGCCCCTACACACGCGCGGGTGGTGGTGCTGGCCTCGGGCGACCCGGGGTTCTTCGGGATCGTCCGGGTGCTGGCCGAGCGCTTCGGGCCGGAGGCGCTGGACGTCCGGCCCGGCACCAGCAGCGTCGCCGAGGCGTTCGCCCGGCTGGGCCTGCCCTGGGACGACGCGGTGGTGGTCAGCGCCCACGGCCGCGACCCGCGGACCGCCTTCAACGTCTGCCGGGCGCGGCGGAAGACCGCCGTGCTGACCGCCCCGGGGGCCGGGCCGGCCGAGATCGGCGCGGCGCTGCTGGCCGTGCCCGGCGTCGAACGGCGGCTGGTGGTCGCCTCCGACCTGGGCGGCCCGGCCGAGCGGGTCGAGCAGGTGACCCCGGCCGAGGCCGCGGCCCGGGACTGGCCGGGGGTGCACGTGGTGCTCTGCCTGGCCGCCGACGGGTCGGGCGTGGGCGCCATGCGGGCGCTGGCCGGGGCCGCCGACGGCGCGGACGGCGCGGACGGCGCGGACGGCGCGGACGGCGGCTGGGCGCTGCCCGAGGACGCGTTCGATCACCGCGACTCGATGGTGACCAAAGCCGAGATCCGGGCGCTGGCCCTGGCCCGGCTCGGCCCGCGCCTGGGCGAGCTGGTGTGGGACATCGGCGCGGGCAGCGGCTCGGTCGCCGTCGAGTGCGCCCGGCTGGGCGCGGCGGTGGTGGCCGTGGAGCGCGCCGAGGACGGCGTGCGTCGGGTGCGCACCAATGCGCGGGCGCACGGTGTGGACGTGAGCGTGGTGCACGGAAGCGCGCCGGGGGCGCTCGCCGGGCTGCCCGCGCCGGACGCGGTGTTCGTCGGCGGCGGCGGCGCGGACCTGCCGGACGTGGTCGCCGCCTGCGCCGCGCGCGCCCGGCGCACCGTCGTGGTCACGCTGGCGGCGCTGGACCGGGTGCCCGCCGTCCGCGCGGCCCTGCTGGCGGCGGGCTTCACCGCCGAGGGCGTGCAGCTCTCGGCGGCCCGACTGGCCCCGCTGCCCGGCGAGGTGAGCCGACTGGCCGCCACCAATCCCGTGTTCGTGCTCTGGGGTACCCGGATACCCGTGCGGCATTTGAGAGTTGTCGATCCGTCAGGAGATTCGTTGTGATTGGCCTGATCGCGGCCACCGCCGCAGGCCGCAGGGCCGCCGCCCGGCTCGCCGAAGCGCTCGGCGACTGCCGGGTGTACCAGGAGGCGTCGGTCGGCGAAGCGCTGCGCCGTGCCTGGAGCGAGTGCGACCAGCTGGTCTGCTTCCTGGCGACCGGCGCGACCGTGCGCCTGATCGCGCCGCTGCTCGCCGACAAGCACACCGACCTGGGCGTGGTCTGCGTGGACGAGGCTGCCCGCTTCGCCGTCGCCCTGGTCGGCGGGCACGCGGGCGGCGCCAACGCGCTGGCCGAGCGGACCGCCGAGGCGCTGGAGGCGCAGCCGGTGCTGACCACGGCCACCGACGCGGTGGGCGTGCCCGGGCTGGACACCCTGGGCTGGCCGGTGACCGGCGAGGTCGCGGCCGTCGGCCGCGCGGTGCTGGACGGCTCCCCGGTGCGGCTGGTCGCCGACGCCGTGCACCCGCTGCCCGCCCTGCCGGACAACGTCCGCCCCTGGCCGCCGACCGCGACCGGCTCCGTGAAGGCGGCCGACGCTCCCGCCGCCACCGTCTACGTCAGCGACCGGCTGGCGCCGTGGGCGGCGGAGGGCGGCGCGCCGTCCGGGCCGTCCGTGGTGCTGCACCCGCGCAGCCTGGCCGTGGGCGTCGGCGCCAGCCGGGGCGTGGCCGCCGCCGAGGTGCTCGACCTGGTCGCGGCCGCGCTGGCGGACGCCGGGCTCAGCCCGCACGCGGTGGCCTGCCTGGCCAGCGTGGACGCCAAGGCCGACGAACCGGGCCTGGTCGAGGCGGCCCGCACCCTCGGCGTGGAGCTGGTGACCTTCACCGCCGACGCCCTCGCCGCCGTACCGGTGCCCAACCCGTCGGCCGCCCCGCTGGCGGCGGTCGGCACCCCGAGCGTGGCCGAGGCCGCCGCCGTGGTCGCCGCGGGCGGCGGCGAGCTGCTGGTCCCCAAGCGGAAGTCGGCCCCCGAGGGCCGCGCCGCCATGTGCACCGTCGCCGTGGCCCGCCGCCCGGTGCGCGGACGGCTGGCCGTGATCGGCCTCGGCCCGGGCGCGCGCGACCTGCTGACCCCGCGCGCCCGCACGGAGCTGCGCCGGGCGTCGGTCGTCGTCGGCCTGGACCAGTACGTCGACCAGATCCGCGACCTGCTGCGGCCCGGCGTCCGGATCGAGGAGACCGGCCTGGGCGCGGAGGAGGAGCGCGCGCGCAGCGCCGTGCGCCTGGCGGAGCAGGGCCTCGCGGTCGCGCTCATCGGCAGCGGCGACGCGGGCGTGTACGCCATGGCCTCCCCCGCGCTGGCCGAGGCCGGCCCGGACATCGACGTGGTCGGCGTCCCCGGGGTCACCGCGGCGCTGGCGGCGTCCTCGCTGCTCGGCGCGCCGCTGGGCCACGACCACGTCTCGATCAGCCTCTCCGACCTGCACACGCCCTGGGAGGTGATCGAGCGCCGGGTACGCGCCGCCGCCTCGGCCGACTTGGTGGTGACCTTCTACAACCCGCGCAGCCGGGGCCGCGACTGGCAGCTGCCCAAGGCGCTGGCGCTGCTCGCTGAGCACCGCGACCCGGCGACCACCCCGGTCGGCGTCGCGCACGCGGTCTCCCGGCCCGACGAGTGGTGCACCGTCACCACCCTGGCCGAGGTGGACGTGACCACGGTGGACATGACGACCGTGGTGGTCGTCGGCAACACCGCCTCCCGCGCGGTCGCGGGCCGGATGGTCACCCCGCGCGGCTACCGGTGGCAGGGGTGAACGGCCCCGCCCCGCACGACCCCCGTCCCTCCGCACCACCCACCGACCCGACCGCGCACTCCCTGCGAACCGCAACCCGAGGAGCCCTCGTGACCCCCCCAGCCCTGTTGGTCGTCGGCCACGGCACCCGCGACGACGAAGGCGCGGAGGCGTTCCGCGCCTTCGTCGCCGGGCTGCGCGACCGGCTGCCGGACACCCCCGTCGGCGGCGGCTTCATCGAGCTGTCCCCGCCGCCGCTGGCCGACGCGGTCAGCGAGCTGGTCGCGGCCGGAGCCACCCGCTTCGCGGCCGTCCCGCTGGTGCTGGTCTCGGCCGGGCACGCCAAGGGCGACATCCCGGCCGCCCTGGTGCGCGAGCGCGAACGCCACCCCGGCACCTCCTTCGGCTACGGGCGCCCGCTGGGCCCGCACCCGGCGCTGCTGACCGTCCTGGAACGGCGGCTGGACGAGGTGCTGCCGCGCGAGGACCGGGCCGATACCACCGTGCTGCTGGTCGGCCGGGGCTCCACCGACCCGGACGCCAACGCCGAGGTCGCCAAGGTGGCCCGGCTGCTGTGGGAGGGCCGGGGGCTGGCCGGGGTGGAGACCGCGTTCGTCTCGCTGGCCGCACCCGACGTCCCGGCCGGTCTGGAGCGCTGCCGACTGCTGGGCGCGCGGCGGATCGTGGTGCTGCCGTACTTCCTGTTCGCCGGAATCCTGCCGACCCGGGTCGAGCAGCAGGCCGCCGCCTGGGCCGCCGACCACCCCGACCTGGACGTGCGCCAGGCCGGGGTGATGGGCGCCACCGACGAGCTGGCCGAACTGGTGGTCGAGCGCTACCGCGAGGCGCTGGCCGGGGACGTCCGGATGAACTGCGACACCTGCGTCTACCGGATCGCCATGCCCGGCTTCGAGGACCGGGTCGGCGCGGAGCAGCGCCCGCACCACCACCCGGACGACCCCGCGCACACGCACGGCCCGCACTCCCACGGCCCGCACACGCACACCCACGCGCACTGACCATGCCCGGCGACCCCACCTCAGCCGACCCGTCGGCGGTCGATCCGCCGGTGGTCGACCCGTCAGCGGCCGAGCCGGACCTGCGGCACCACGGCGACCGGGAGGTCGGCGGCGGCCTGACCGACCTGGCGGTCAACGTCCGGACCGGCACGCCGCCGCCGTGGCTGCGCGAGCGGCTGGCGGCCTCGCTCGACGGCCTGGCCGCCTACCCGGACGGCACAGCCGCGCGCGCGGCCGTGGCCCGACGGCACGGCCGACCGGTCGGCGAGACGCTGCTCACCTCGGGCGCCGCCGAGGCGTTCGTGCTGCTGGCGCGCGTCCTGCGGCCGCGCCGGGCGGTGGTGGTGCACCCGCAGTTCACCGAGCCGGAGGCGGCGCTGCGCGACGCCGGGCACGCCGTGCAGCGGCTGCTGCTGCGCCCGGAGGAGGGCTTCCGGCTCGATCCGGCGCGGGTGCCGGACGACGCCGACCTGGTGGTGGTGGGCAATCCGACCAACCCCACCTCGGTCCTGCACCCGGCCGCCGACCTGGCCGCCCTGGCCCGCCCCGGCCGCACCCTGGTGGTGGACGAGGCGTTCGCGGACACCGTCCCCGGCGAGGCGCAGAGCCTGGCCGGGCGCGGCGACCTGCCGGGCCTGGTGGTGCTGCGCAGCCTCACCAAGACCTGGGGGCTGGCCGGTCTGCGGATCGGCTACGTGCTGGCCGAGCCCGGAACGGTCGCCGCCCTGGGCGCGGCGCAGCCGCTGTGGCCGGTGTCGGCCCCGGCCCTGGTCGCGGCCGAGGCGTGCTGCGCCCCGGCGGCCCTGGCCGAGGCGGAGGCCGCCGCCCGGGCCACCGCCGCCGACCGCGAGCACCTGCTGCGCGGGCTGGCCCGGATCCCGGGGGTGAGCGTCCACGGCGAGCCGCGGGCGTCCTTCGTGCTGGTCCGGCTGGACGGCGCGGACGCGGTCCGCGAGCGGCTGCGCGGGCTGGGCTTCGCGGTCCGCCGCGGCGACACCTTCCCCGGCCTGGGCCGGGACTGGCTGCGGATCGCGGTCCGCGACCGGGCGACCGTGGACGGCTTCCTGAAGGCCCTGGAAGCCGCCCGGTAGCGCCGGGCCGGGGCGGCGGAGCAGGTCACCGCCGTCCGCCACCCCGGCCCAGCGGCCTGCCCGGCGGCCAGCCTGCCTTCACCACGGGTGCTCTCCCCTCCGTGAGCACCGGCGGCGCGGGAGCACCGGGCGGTTGCCGCCCGCTGCCCCCGCCGGGTGCGGCTGTCGCGCCGCGACCGCCCCCCGGCAGCCGCGCCCCCCGCGACAGCCGCCCGATCAGGACCGGCGCCGACGGGCTGCCCAGACCCCGCCCGCGCCCGCGGCCAGCAGCGCCAGGCCGACGCCGCCGATCATCGGGGCGTCGCTGCCGCCACCGGTCTCGGCCAGGCTGGTGGTGCCGCCGAGCGGGGTGGCCGCCGCAGCGGGCTGGGCGGTGCTGCCGGAGCCGGGCGAGGCGCTGGGACCGGTCGACGGCGTGCCGGAGGCAGGCGCGGACGGGGTGGCGGACGCGCCGCCGCCCGAGCCGGGAGCGGCGCTGCCGGAGGGCGCCGAGGACGGCCCGCCGGACGGGTCGGCCGGGGCCGAGGGCGCCGCGCCGCCCGGGTCTCCGGCGCCCTCGTGGCAGCTCACCGCGGCGATCTCGACGCTGCCGGTGACCTCGGCGACGTTGAGCTGCAACGGGTTGATCGACACCTGCAGCTCCAGCGCGGTGGCCGCCGCCGAGGCGTCGCCGACCGTCTTCCGCGACAGCCACAGGCTGACCTTGCCGATGCCGGGCACCGACACCAGCGTCGGCCCGGCGGCGCTCAGCGAGACCCGCTCGCCGAGGATGCCGACGTCGCCGAGGACGTCCACCCGGGCGCTGGGCCTGCCGTCGGCCGGGCAGTCGGCCTGCGCGTGGACCTGGTCCAGGGTGATCAGGCCGGTTCCGAGCAGCCCGGGGACGTCCACCCGGGCGTTGACCAGGTCCACCAGGGCGTGCGCGCCGGTGCGGTCGGCGGTGGCGCTGCTGTGGGCGAGCTTCGCCCGGACCAGGGTCAGCGGCCCGCCGCTGCCGACGCCGTCGACGTCGGCGGTCAACAGGCTGCCGTCCTGGCTGCCGGGCGCCTGGATGGCGTTGAGCGAGAGGTCGACCGGGACGTCCACGGTGCTGTTCAGCAGCTTGACGTCCAGGCCCAGGCGGGCGGTGGTGGCCGAGGCGCTGCCGACCGCCGAGCCGTGCCCGCCGCCCGTCGCCCGGGCGGGAGCCGCGGCCTGCGCGGGTGCGGCGGCGAACACGGAGGCCGCGACGAAGGCGCCCAGGGCGGCGGCGGGACGGCGAATGGCATGCATGTGGAAAACCCCCACAAAAGTAACGGGACACGCAGGTACGCAAGAGGACGCGCGGGTCTCATGGGACGGGTCGGGGCGCTCACCCCCATGCAGCGGTACACACGCGGCGATACAACGGAGCGCCCGGACGTGATCTCGGACCCGGCCTATCCTTGCGAACCATCCGTCACTCTGGAAGCACACACAGTGAGTTCACCCGAACGAGTGAGATAACCTCAGTTGCCCGGAAAATCACGGCAGTTCAGGACAGTCGCCAGTCAATCGGCTGTGCTCCCTGTCGTACCAGCAGATCATTGGCCCGGCTGAACGGCCGGGAGCCGAAGAAGCCGCGGTCGGCCGACATCGGGCTGGGATGCGCCGACTCGATGGCGGGGTAGTCGCCCAGCAGCGGGCGCAGGTTGCGGGCGTCCCGCCCCCACAGGATCGCCGCCAGCGGCTTGCCGCGCGCGGCCAGCGCCCGGATGGCCTGCTCGGTGACGGCCTCCCACCCCTTGCCGCGGTGTGCGGCGGGCTGCCGGGGAGCGGTGGTCAGCGCCCGGTTGAGCAGCAGCACCCCGTGCCTGGTCCACGGCGTGAGGTCGCCGTTGGCCGGTGCGGGCAGGCCCAGGTCCCGCTGGTACTCCTGGAAGACGTTGACCAGGCTGCCCGGCAGCGGCCGCACCTCGGGCGCCACCGCGAAGCTCAGCCCGACCGCGTGGCCCGGTGTCGGGTAGGGGTCCTGACCCATGATCAGCACCCGGACGTCGTCGAAGGGCTGTTGGAAGGCGCGGAGCACATGAACCCCGGACGGCAGGTAGGTCCGCCCGGCCGCCACCTCCGCCCGCAGGAAGTCGCCCATCGCGGCGATCTGTCCGGCCACGGGCTCGAGCGCCTTGGCCCAGCCTGGTTCAACGATCTCACTCAAGGGACGTGCAGCCATAGGCGTCACCCTAATGGACCATGGAGCCTTCCGGGAATCCACGACAAAGACTCCCATAGCCGACAGAATGTCCCCATGGTCGCCGAGCACGAGCAGCCGCTGCACCCGCCGGGCGGCCTGTTCCCCACCGTCTGGGCCTACGTCCGGCGGGCGCCCGGCACCTACCTGTGGCTGCTGGCCCTGCTGTTCACGACCTTCCTGATGCACCACATCAATCCGGCCTTCACCGACGACTTCCTGCGCCGCCGCTCCACCAACCTGCACCAGCTGGCGATCGACCCGGTCCGGGTGCTCGCCGCCAGCACGCTGTGGCTGGACGGCGGCAGCTGGTTCGGCTACTTCGTCCTCTACAACCTGTTCCAGGTGCCGGCCGAACGCTGGCTGGGCACCCTGCGCTGGTTCCTGGTGATCGCCCTCGCGCACGTCGGCGCCACCTACATCAGCGAGGGCGCGCTGTACTGGGGCATCCAGCACGGCCGCGCGCCCCACTCCGCCGTCAACACCCTGGACGTGGGCGTCAGTTACGCCCTCGCCGGGGCGCAGGCGGTGCTGGTGTACCGGATCGCGCCGCCCTGGCGGTACGGCTACCTGGCCGGGCTGCTGCTCTGGTACGGCAGCGCCCTGGTGTCCGGCCGCACCTTCACCGACGTCGGCCACTTCACCGCCGCGCTGCTCGGCCTGGCCTGCTACCCGCTGACCCGGGGCCGCGGCGGGCCCTGGGATCCGGCGACGCTGCACCCGCTGGCGTGGCTCCGCGCCCAGCGCAGCCGGCACCGCCGCAACCGCCGGGCCGGGCACGAGCGCAGGCACGGCCGTTGAACCGCCCGCCCGGGCCCGCCTGCACGCGCCCGCACCCACGCACGCACCCGCGCCCGGGCCGCCGCTAGGCCACCACCGCGCCGCGCAGCACCACCGCCAGCGGGTCCGCCAGCACCCGGACGTCCGCGCGCGGGTCCGAGCCGTAGACCACCAGGTCGGCCGGGGCGCCCTCGGTGAGCCCGGGGCGGCCGAGCCACTCCCGCGCGCCCCAGGTGGCCGCCGACAGCGCCGCCACCGGCGGCAGCCCGGCCCGGACCAGCTCGGCGACCTCCTGCGCGACCAGCCCGTGCGGCAACGAGCCGCCCGCGTCGGTACCGGTGAACACCGGCAGCCCGGCCTCGTACGCCGCCGCCACGGTCGCGTAGCGGCGCCGGTGCAGCTCCCGGATGTGGGCGGCGTAGGCCGGGAACTTGGCCTCGCCCCGGTCGGCGATCCCGGGGAAGGTACCGATGTTGACCAGCGTCGGCACGATGGCCACCCCGCGTTCGGCGAACAGCGGGATGGTCTCCCCGGTCAGGCCGGTGGCGTGCTCGATGCAGTCGATCCCGGCGCCGACCAGGTCGGCCAGCGAGTTCTCGCTGAAGCAGTGCGCGGTGACCCTGGCCCCCTCGGCGTGGGCCGCCGCGATCGCCTCGTCCAGCGCCCAGCGCGGCCAGCAGGGCTCCAGGTCGCCGCTGCCCCGGTCGATCCAGTCGCCGACCAGCTTGACCCAGCCGTCCCCGCGCCGGGCCTCGGCCCGGACGTAGGCGGCCAGGTCGCCGGGCTCGATCTCGTGCGCGTAGTTGCGGATGTAGCGGCGGGTGCGGGCGATGTGCCGGCCCGCCCGGATGATCCGCGGCAGGTCGTCGCGGTCGTCCACCCAGCGGGTGTCGGACGGCGATCCGGCGTCGCGCAGCAGCAGCGCGCCCGCGTCCCGGTCGGTCAGCGCCTGCTTCTCGCTGGTGGCGTCGTCCACCGGGCCGTGGGCGTCCAGGCCGACATGGCAGTGCGCGTCCACCAGCCCGGGCAGCGCCCAGCCGTGCAGCGTCCGCACCTCCCGCAGACCGGCCGGGCGCTCGAACGACACCCGGCCGCCGACCACCCACAGTTCGTCCCGGACGTCCTCGGGGCCGACCAGCACCCGGCCCCGGACGTGCAGGGCCTCGCCGCTCACCGGGCGGCCCCGCGCACCCGCAGCGCCCGGCGCAGGTCGTCGACCTCGTCCTCGAGCACCCGACGGGTGGCGGCGGTGAGGTCGTCCCGGCCGAGGCACGCCTCGGCGGCGGCCAGGGTCTGCGGCGTGGCGGCGTAGGCCGGGAAGCCGGCGCGGCCCAGGGCCCGGGCGATGGCCGGGCCGCGCCGGGAACCGGTGGCGACCACGTCCTCGAAGTAGCGCAGCGGCAGCTCGCCCAGCAGCTCCGCCTGCTCGGGCTGCCACAGGCCGCGTGCGGTGGCGGCGATGATGTAGGCCGAGGCGTCGCTGTGGAAGAGCAGCTGCCAGGCGGCCTCCTTGGCGTCCGCCTCGGGCAGCGAGGCCCGGCAGCGGGCCGCGCCGCGCTCGCCGATGGCGCTGGGGTCGCGGACCAGCTCGGCGTCGATCTCGGCGGTGCCGGCCGCGCCCAGCACGCACAGCCGGGCCAGGATCTGCCAGCGCAGGTCGGGATCGAGCACCGGGCCGCCGGGCACGGTGTCCTCCGCCCGCCACTGCTGCAGCTCGGCGATCTCGACCGGGGTGTACGTGGAGTCGATCAGGCCGCGCACGGCCAGCAGCCGCAGCCCGGACTCGTCCGGCCCGCCCTCGGTGCGGCGCAGCAGCGCCCGGCAGACGCCGACGAGCACCGCCAGCGCGGCGGGCCGCTGCTCCGGAACGGTGTAGCAGTCGGCGACCGTGTCGCGGGCGTAGCCCAGCACGGCCTGGACGATGTGCGAGGACTCCTCGCCGGGCAGGTGGGCGGCGACCAGCTCCAGGAACTCGGCCGGGTCGATCTCGGCCTCGCGGACCAGGTCCCGGGCGGCGTTCCAGACCACCGCGCGGGCCAGCGCGTCGGGGACCTCGTTCAGCGAGTCCCTGACGGTCCGCCAGGAGCGCTCGTCGAAGCGGATCTTGACGTAGCTCAGGTCGGTGTCGTTGAGCAGCAGCAGGGCCGGTTCGGCGGTGCCGGTCTCGCGCCAGCGGTGGACCGGCTCGGCGGGCAGGTCCAGCGGGATCCGGGAGGCGGCGATCAGTCGGCCGTCCGGCGCCCGGTCGAACTCCCCGGCGGTGATCCGGTGCGGCCGCAGCGTCCCGTCGGCGGAGCTGTGCAGGATGTCGGTGCCCTCGACCCGCAGGGTGTCCACGCCGGTGGTGCGCAGCCAGCTGGCGGCCCACGCCTGGACGTCCCGGTCGGTGGCCCCGGCCAGCGAGCGCAGCAGGTCGTCCAGGGTGGCGTTGCCGAAGGCGTGCCGGCGGAAGTGCTCGTTCAGGCCGTTGAGGAAGTCCTCCTCGCCGAGGTAGGCGACCAGCTGCCGCAGCAGCGAGGCGCCCTTGGAGTAGGAGATGCCGTCGAAGTTCTGCAGGGCCTCGGCGGTGTCGGCGACGTCCTCCGGGGCGACCGGGTGGGTCGAGGGGCGCTGGTCGGCGTCGTAGCCCCAGGCCTTGCGGGCGCAGGCGAAGCCGGTCCAGACGCCGGTGAAGCGGGTGGCCTCGGAGACGGTCTGGTGGCCGAGGTACTCGGCGAACGCCTCGTTCAGCCACAGGTCGTCCCACCAGCGCATGGTGACCAGGTCGCCGAACCACATGTGCGCCATCTCGTGCGCGACCACCATGGCGCGCTGCTCGCGCTCGTTCTCGGTGACGGCGGAGCGGAAGACGAACTCGTCGCGGAAGGTGACGCAGCCGGGGTTCTCCATGGCGCCCGCGTTGAACTCCGGTACGAAGCACTGGTCGTAGGAGTCGAAGGGGAATCGGTGCTCGAAGATCCGGTGGTAGTGGTCGAAGCTCTGCCGGGTGAACTGGAGGATCTCGGCCGCGTCGGCGTCCAGGTAGGGTGCCAGCGAGCGGCGGCAGTGCAGGCCCAGGGGGATGCCGTCGTGCTCGCTGAGCACCGAGTGCAGCGGCCCGGCGACGACCGCCACCAGGTAGCTGCTGATCGGCGGGGTGGGCGCGAACTCCCAGCGTCCGCCTTCGCGTCGGGCGACGACGCTGTTGCCGACGACGGTCCACTCCTCGGGGGCGGTCACGCTCACCTGGTGGACGGCCTTGAGGTCGGGCTGGTCGAAGCAGGCGAAGATGCGCGGCCCGTCGTCGAGGAACGCCTGGCTGTAGACGTAGTCCTCGCCGTCGGCGGGGTCGGTGAAGCGGTGCATGCCCTCGCCGGTGTGCGAGTAGGCCATGTCGGCCTCGATCCGCAGCTCGTTCTCCGCCTCCAGGCCGTCCAGCGGCAGCCGCCCGTCGGCGAGCGCCGCCGGGTCGAGCTCGCGGCCGTTCAGCCGGGCCGAGCGCAGCACGGACGGCTTGACGTCCACGTAGGTCGCCGCGCCGGGCTCGGTGCAGGCGAAGCTGATCACCGTGGTGGAGCCGAAGACCTCGGCCCCCCGGGTGAGGTCCAGATCCACGCTGCTGCTGTGGACGTCCAGGAGGCGGCGGCGGTCAACGGCTTCGGCGCGCGTCATTGCAGGCATGAGGATCATGCTGCCTCATCCCCGCCCCCAGCACGAGCACCTTCCCCCACCTCGCCCCGCCCCTGCCCGGCGCACCCGCCCGGCTACCGCTGGAGGGCGCCGTCGAGGCGGCGGGGGATGCCGAGGGGGTTGGCATCGTGGAGCTCCGGCGGGAGCAGCTGCTGGGGGGTGTTCTGGTAGACGACCGGGCGCAGCCAGCGGTCGACGGCGGTGCCGCCGACGGAGGTGCCGGTGCCGGTGGTGGCCGGGTAGGGGCCGCCGTGGTGCATGGCGGGGGCGACCGCGACGCCGGTGGGCCAGCCGCCGAAGAGGATCCGCCCGGCCAGCGGGGTGAGCCGCTCCAGCAGGGCGGCGGCGTCGGGCTCGTCCGGCTCGGCGTGCAGGGTGGCGGTGAGGTTGCCGCCGAGGCGGGCCAGGACGGCGGCGACCTCGTCCGGGCCCTGGTAGCGGGCGACGACGGTGACCGGGCCGAAGCACTCCTCCAGCAGCGGCCGGTACTCCGGCTGCGCCAGCAGCGCCGCCGGCAGGCTCAGGTAGCCGGGGCGGACGCCCTGCTCCAGGCCCTCGGCCCGCTGCTCCCCGGCGGCGACCGGGGTGTCGACGCCGGGCAGGGCGGCGCGTTCGGCGAAGCCCTCGAGGAAGCCGGCGCGCATCCGGGCGTCCAGCAGTGCCCCGGCCGGGGCCTGTCCGGCGGCTGCGGCCAGGGCCTGCTCCAGCCGGTCCCCGGCCGCTCCGGCGGGGACCAGGACCAGGCCCGGCTTGGTGCAGAACTGGCCCATGCCGAGGGTGAACGAGCCGCCGAGGCCGGAGCCGATCTCCTCGGCGCGGGCGTCGGCCGCGCGCTCGGTCACCACTACCGGGTTGAGGCTGCCCAGCTCGCCGTGGAAGGGGATGGGCACCGGCCGGGCGGCGGCCAGGTCGTACAGGGCGCGTCCGCCGGGGATGGAGCCGGTGAAGCCGGCGGCGGCGATCAGCGGGTGCTGGACCAGGTCCACCCCGGCCTGCCGCCCGTGCACCAGGGCCAGGACGGCGGCGGGCAGGCCGACGCTCTCGGCGGCCTCGCGCAGGGCCTCGGCCGCCAGCTCGGAGGTCTGCGGGTGGTCCGGGTGGGCCTTGGCGACGACCGGGCACCCGGCGGCCAGGGCGCTGGCGGTGTCGCCGCCGGGGACGCTGAAGGCGAACGGGAAGTTGCTGGCGGCGAAGACCGCGACCACGCCCAGCGGGACCTTCCAGCGGCGCAGGTCGGGCCGGGGCGCGGGGGCGGCCTGCGGGTCCGCGTGGTCGATGACGACGTCGAGGAAGGCGCCCTCGTCCACCGCGTCCGCGAAGGCCCGGAACTGGTAGGCGGCGCGGGCCAGCTCGCCGGTCAGCCGGGGGGTGCCGAGGGCGGTCTCCCGGTCGGCGGCGGCGATCAGCTCCGGCCCGCGCGCCTCCAGCCGCTCGGCGGCGGCGCGCAGCAGCGCGGCCCGGGCCCGGCGGTCCGCCAGCGCGGGCAGGGCGATCTGCGCGGCCCGTACCGCGCGGTCGACGGCGTCGGTGGCCGTCTCTACCGTGACGCGTACGGCCGGGGCGCCGCTACGGGCGTCGACGCTCCACACTGGGACGGTGTTCACTGGGCGGCCTCCGCATGCGAGCATTCCATATCCTGAACGCTGTCCATTATGCTGAACGCCTCCGACGATACGTCTCCCCGAGAAAAGGGGTCAACCCGCGATGGCCCAGAGCAACCCGCGCACCGCCGCCGACGCGCCCGGAACCCCCGACGCCGGCGGCGCGGGCGGCGCCCAGGTCAAGTCCGCCGTGCGGACGGTCGAGCTGCTGGAGTACTTCGCCGGGCGCCCCGGCATGCACAGCCTGGCCGAGGTGCAGCAGGCCGTGGGCTACCCCAAGAGCAGCCTCTACATGCTGCTGCGCACCCTGGTCGAGCTGGGCTGGGTGGAGACCGACCCCACCGGCACCCGCTACGGCATCGGCGTGCGCGCCCTGCTGGTCGGCACCTCCTACATCGACGGCGACGAGGTCGTGGCCGCCGCCAGGGCCGCCCTGGACCGGCTGGCCGACGACACCACCGAGACCATCCACCTGGCCCGGCTGGACGGCGCGGACGTCATCTACCTGGCCACCCGCCAGTCGCAGCACTACCTGCGGCCCTTCACCCGGGTCGGCCGCAGGCTCCCGGCGCACTCCACCTCGCTGGGCAAGGCGCTGCTGGCGACCCACACCGACGACCAGGTCCGGGCCCTGCTGCCGCAGCGGCTGGAGCCGCTGACCGAGCACACCCACACCGACCTGGACGCCCTGCTCGCCGACCTGCACGAGATCCGCGAGCGCGGCTACTCCATAGACGCCGAGGAGAACACGGTCGGCCTGCGCTGCTTCGGCATCGCCATCCCCTACCGCACCCCCGCGCGCGACGCGGTCAGCTGCTCGGTCCCGGTCGCCCGGCTCACCCCGGGCCGCGAGCAGATGATCCGGGACGCCCTGTTCGCCGCCCGCGACCGGCTGACCACCGCCACCCGCCACCTGTAGACCCGCGTCAGCGCCGGGCGCCCCCGGCGTCAGCGCCCGGCGGCCCCGGCCAGGGCCTGCCGCAGTACCACGAGATCCGGGTCCGAGGCCAGGCCGGCGTGGTAGAGCCGCAGCTCGTCGGCGGCGGGCGGGGCGGTGGCGGGGAGCGCCGGGTCGCCGCCCAGGCCGGAGACCACGGTCAGGTTGGCGGCCAGCCGCCCGCCGGGCCAGGCGGCGGCCAGCTCCGGGAGCGCGTTCCCCAGGCCGTCCGGCCCGGTGCAGGGCAGGACCAGCCCGTCCGGCGCGGCCGGGCCCCGGCCCAGCCGCGCCACGTCCACGCCGACGTTGGCGCCGACCCGGTGCACGGCCGGGTCGGCGTGCAGGTACACCCGGAAGCCCTCCCCGGCGGCCGCCCGGACCGCGGAGACGCAGCCGCGCTGCAACTCCAGGGCGCGCGCGGCCCGGTGGTCCAGGGTGAGCCGGGCGAGGTCGGCGCCCAGCAGTTGCTCCACCGCCGCCCACTCCTCGGCCCTGTCCGCATACCCGCCCGCACCTGCGCTCCCCTGACCGCTCCCCTGACCGCCCGCCGGACTTCCCGCCGGACCTCCCGCCGGGGTACCGCCGCCGCGCCAGACCGGCTCCAGCGCGGAGCGCACGGCGGCGTCCAGGTCCGGCGCGCCGGCGTCCGCCCAGGCCGCCGAGCAGACGTCGCAGAAGCACAGCGACATCAGGTACTGCGCCGCGCCGTCCAGCTGCACCCCGCCGGTCTTGTCGTGCGCGTGCAGGTGGGCCAGGCCGTACCAGCCGCAGGACTCCAGCTCGGCGGCGACCGCCCCGGGCCGCGCCCCGGCCTCGGCGGCCAGCTCGGTGCAGTAGCGGACCACCTCCGGCCGGGCCGCGCACAGCGCCCACGGGTAGCGGTCGCCGTACGCGTTGCACACCGAGCTGGCCGGGAAGTCGTCCCCCAGGCGGGAGTTGTGCGCCAGCACCACCCAGCTGGAGACCTCCAGGCCGACGTCGCGCAGCGCCTGGGCCGCCTCGCCCCAGGGGTCGTCGCCGGGCAGCCACTCCTGCTGGTAGGGCCGCAGGTCGTGGCCGGACCAGCGGGCGCTCGCGGCCGGGTAGTACACCGCCGAGTGCGGCGCGGTGACGATCCGGGTGGCCGGGTGGCGCGGGGTCAGCGCCCGGGCGCTGTGGTACGCCGAGGCCAGCGTCACGCCGTCCACCCCCAGGTCGCGCAGCCGGGCGGGCGCGGCGGGGTCGCCGAGGACGTCCCAGGGATAGAGGAAGGCGGAGCTGCGCAAGGGGTACTCCTCGGGGGCGGCTGTTGACGGTCCGACGTGGCGCTCCTAGGCTAGCCATATATGTGAATAGCATCCACATTCATGACAGCTCTTTTCTGCTCTCTCCCGCCTGGGGGCACGCATGACCGCACCTGACCCGGCACCGCACGCCACCGCCGAGCCCCGCTCCGCGCACCCCGCGCCCCGCACCGTGCTGCTCACCGGGGCCGCCGGGGGCGTCGGCACTTTCCTGCGGGCGAGCCTGCCCGGCTACGGCTACCGGCTGCGCTGCACCGACCTGGTGCCGGTGCCGGACGACCCGGAGGCGCTCACCGTCGACCTACGCGACCCGGAGGCGGTGCGCGAGGCGGTCCGCGGCACGGACGCCGTCGTCCACCTGGGCGGCCTCTCGGTGGAGGACACCTTCGACCGCATCCTGGACGCCAACATCCGCGGCGCGTACCACCTGTACGAGGCGGTCCGGCTGGAGGGCGTGCGCCGGGTGGTGTTCGCCAGCAGCAGCCACACCATCGGCTTCGTCCCCCGCCCCGCGCAGCAGCCCGAGCAGCCGCTGCCGGTGGAGACGCCGCACCGGCCGGACACCTACTACGGCCTGTCCAAGTGCTTCGGGGAGTCGCTCGCCTCCCTCTACGCGGACAAGTACGGTGTGGAGACCGTCTCCATCCGCCTCGGCTCCTGCTACGCCCGCCCCCGGGACACCCGGATGCTGGCCACCTGGCTCAGCCCGGCCGACGCCGCCAGGCTCGTCCACGCCGCGCTCACCGCGCCCGACGTGCACCACAGCGTGGTCTACGGCATCTCCGCCAACACCCGGGGCTGGTGGGACCTGGCCCCGGCCCGGGCCCTGGGCTACCGGCCGCAGGACGACGCCGAGGTCCACGCGGCCGAGGTCCTGGCCGAGCACGGCGAACTGGCCCCGGACAGCCCGGAGTTCCGGTACCTCGGCGGGGCCTTCACCCGGGCCGAGCCGCAGCGCCGCTGAGCGGTCGGGGCAGCTGCGCCGCCGACCGGGCTCCGCAGGGGCGGCGGCTGCGGCTACGGTGGGCGGTGCGCGCGCGGGGGAGCAGAGGCGCTCCCCCGGCCGGGCGAACCGACGAGCCTTGGAGGGACACCGTGTCCGCAGTCCTCACCCCGGGCGGCAATACGCCGCTGACCAGTGGCCGGGTCACCGTGGAGGTGGCCGCCGCCAAGGCCCTCGACGTGTCGGCGCTGCTGGTCACCGCCTCCGGCAAGGTCCGCTCCGACGACGACTTCGTCTTCTTCAACGCCCCCGAGGGCCCGGGCGTCCACTACTCCGCCTCCGGCATCACCGTGGACACCGCCCAGGTGCCGCCCGGCATCGACAAGGTCGTGGTCACCGCCAGCCTGGACGACCCGGCGGCCACCTTCGCCGGGACCGAGCCCACCGCGACCGTCCGCGACTCCGCCACCGGCGAGCCGCTGGCCTCCTTCACCCCGCCCCGGCTCGGCCCGGAGACCGCGCTGATCGTGGTGGAGCTGTACCGGCGCGGCGAGCAGTGGAAGCTGCGCGCGGTCGGCCAGGGGTACGCCGACGGGCTGGCGGGCATCGCCACCGACTTCGGCGTCTCGGTGGACGACCCCGGCCCCGCCGCCGCGCCCGCCACGCACGCCGCCCAGCCCGCTCCCGCTGCTCCTGCCCCCGCGCAGCCCGTCGCCGCGCAGGCCCCGGCCGCGCCGTACGCTCCCCCGGCGGCGCCCGCACCCGTCCAGACCCCCGGCTCCCCGGTGTACGGGAACCCGCCGTACCAGGCCCCGGCGCAGCCGCCCGCGCCGCCGTCGCCGTACCAGAACCTGCCCTACCAGCCCCCGGCGCAGCCGCCCGCCCAGCCCGGCGCCTACCCGAACCCGCCGGTCTCGCAGGGCTGGATCCCCGCGTCGGTGCCCGCCGCGCAGCCCCAGTCCCAGCCCCAGCTCCCGGCCGAGCCGGACTCCTGGCAACTGGCCCAGCCTGCGCCCGCCGCCGCCACGCCGCCGCCCACCGCTGCCGCGCCTGCGGACACCGGAGGCCGGGTCACGCTCGACAAGGGCCGGGTGTCGCTGACCAAGGGCAGCTCGGTCTCGCTGGTCAAGAACGGGCAGCCGCTGCTCACCTCGGTCCGGATGGGCCTCGGCTGGGAGCCCGCGTTCGGCGGCCGCAGCGTCGACCTGGACGCCTCGGTCATCGCCTACGACAAGCACCGCAAGGAACTGGACAAGGTCTGGTTCATGAACCTGAAGGCGTTCGACGCCTCCATCCAGCACGCCGGGGACAACCTCACCGGCGCGGGTGCGGGCGACGACGAGGCCATCACCGTCCACCTGCAGTCGCTGCCGGCCAAGGTCACCGCACTGGTGTTCACCGTGAACTCGTACTCGGGGCAGCGCTTCACCGAGGTCGCCAAGGCGTACTGCCGACTGCTGGACGCCACCAGCGGCGCGGAGCTGGTCCGCTTCGACCTCACCCACGCCGAGCCGCACACCGGCGTGCTGATGTGCAAGCTGGTGAAGATGCGCTCCGGCGAGTGGGTGATGACCGCGCTGGAGGAGTATGTCGACTCCAAGACCGTGCGCGGCATGGTGAAGGCGGGAGCCGACGCCCTGCGCTGATCGGGGCCCGCGCTGATCCGGGGCCCATGCTGATCCGGTCCGCGACGCCGGTCCGCGCGATCCTCATGGGACGTTCATCCGCAGCGGGCCCGGACTGTCAGTGCCCGCTGCGATGATGATGACGTGTCAGGAGCCCGCTTTCCGGTGGACCTCGTACGCGCCCAGCAGCGGGTGTGGGCGTACGAGGCGGCGTCGCGCGACTTCGTGCTGTCCGGGCCCGACACACCCGTCGGCTGCTGGCCGCTGCCCCGGCAGACCCGCTACCGCCGGTTGCGCGAGTCGCTGGAACAGGCCCGCCGCCAGGTCGAGCAGCACCCGGTGATGGCCGCCGCCATCGCCGACCGACGCTGGGCGGCCGCCGCCCGGGCACTGGCCCGGGCGGCCCAGGACGACCCGCAGCAGGCAGCCGCCTAAGCCCCGCGCAGGGCTCGCGCAGAGCCCCGCGCAGGCCGCCGCAGTCCGGGATGCCGAGTCGGCACAGCCGACGTACCGTGCCAATACATCAGCATTCATCCTGATTGGTGAGGTGACGGTCATGGCGGCACACTTCGAGGTCTACGAGGACAAGGCGCACATGTGGCGCTTCCGACTGAAGGCCGGAAATGGCGAGGTCGTGGCCGTCGGCGAGTCCTACCCGACCAGGTCCGGCGCGGAGAAGGGCTGCGAGGCAGTGAAGCGGGCGGCGGCCGAGGCCGACATCAAGCAGGCGGCCTGAGTGAGCACGGAGGCCCTGCGCACCAGCGAGGCCGCACCCGGTGCGGCCGGTGAAGCCCTGGTGGTGGTCTTCGCCGTGGAGAGCGGGCCGGACGGCCCCGGCCGCCCGGTGGCGGTCGGCGGGACCGTCATCGGCAGCGCCAGGAACTACGCCGACGTCGAGCGGCTGATCGACCGCGCCGGGCTGGCCGACCTCGTCCGCGCCGACCCGACGATCGTCGCCTGGCGCGGTGGCGACCCGGACCGCTGGTCCTGACCGGCCCGGCTTCGGCCGCCGAACTGTCAGTGCCGGGCCGTACCTTGAGGATGTGCGCACCGGACCGCCGCTCCGGCGGCGGCAGCCGCGCGACGGCGGCGGCCGGACCCGACACACGGGATCCGACCGCCGCCGAGCGACGCCGAGCGACGCCGCCCGCCCCGCCCGCCGCTTGGGCCGAACGGATGGGTGCCCGACCGCGCCTCCCGCCCGGCGCGGCCGTCCCTCGTTAGCGTGACCGCATGCGAGCAAATGTGCGACTGTGGTCGGCGGTTGTGGGCGTGTGCGCGGCGGGCCTGGTGTGGCCGATCACCGCCCTGGCGGAGCACGGCGGAGCGCCGACGCGCTCGGCCTCGGCCCAGGTGGCGGCGGCCCACCCGGCGCGGGCCCGGCTGAGCGCCGACGGCTCACCCTCAGGGCCGGACTGCTCCCGGCTCGCCTGCGTGGCGCTGACCTTCGACGACGGCCCGTCCGAGGCCACCTCGGCGCTGCTGGACCACCTGGACGCCGCCCATGCGAAGGCCACCTTCTTCGTGGTCGGCCAGCAGGTCCAGGCGTTCCCGGAGCAGCTGCGCCGCGAGGTCGCCGACGGGCAGGCCATCGGCAACCACACCTTCACCCACCCGGTGCTGGCGTCGCTGACGGCGGACCAGGTGCACGACGAGCTCGCCGACACCCAGGACGCGGTCTTCAAGGCCGCGGGCGTGCGCCCCACCCTGATGCGTCCGCCGTACGGCTCGTACAGCGCCGCGGTGCGCTCCTTCGGCCTGCCGTTGGTGGTGTGGGACGTCGACAGCATGGACTGGTCGCACCACGACCCGGCGATGGTGCTGCGCCGGGCGGCGGCCGGGATCCGCCCGGGCTCGATCATCCTGATGCACGACACCCAGCCGGAGACCCTGGCCGCCGTCCCGCAGCTCATCCGCAACCTCCGGGCGTCCGGATACACCCTGGTCACCGTCCCCCAGCTGTTCGCCGGCACCCGGCTCGACCCCGGCTCGGTCTACCGCGACCGGGACTCCGCCGCCCGCCCCGACGCCGACTCCCGCAACTGGCACGCCACCCCGCCCACCGCCGACCAGGACACCGCCGACGCCGCCGCCGGTACCGTCCTGTGGCGCTACGCCACCCACTCCCCCACCGGCCCCTCCGAGGCCGGCACCCTGGAGCACGGCCTGCACTCCGGCCAGTGCCACGACACCCTCCCGCCCCACGCCACCAGCCCGGACGAGGCCGCCTTCGCCATCCGCAACACCACCGGCCACGACGTCGCCATGTACGACACCCCCGACTGCACCCACCGCACCGCCACCCTCACCCCCGGCAGCGAACAGACCGGCACCCTCCGCAGCTTCAAACTCCTCTGACCCGCCCCCTCGCCCGTCAGTTCCGGGCGAACTGCTGGTGGACGCAGCGCTCCCAACGCTGGGCCTGGTGGTACTGGTAGCAGCTCTGCGCCTTGTGGGCGAACCACAGGCGCCGACCGCGACCAGGACGGACACCGCGATCGCAAGGGACGACATCACCGTGCCGGCGACGGCCTTGCCCCGGCCCGCGCCGGTCCGCCTGGCCGTCCTCAGGGCGAGGACGCCCAGGACCAGGCCGACGACGCCGAGCAGGCCGCCGACGAAGACGATCGAGGTGAGCAGCCCGACGACGCCCAGCACCACCGGACACGCATCGCCAGAAGGAGGGAGAACGGACCCCCTCGCTCGGGGGGCCGTCACCGACGCCTCGCGCGTGCCCGGGCGGCGGCCGGGGTGAGCCGGTCGCAGACCGCGCAGGCCAGGACCAGGTAGCCGGGCCCGGACCCCTGGTCCACGCTGCCGACGACCCGGCCCCGGGCGGTGTATTGAGAGCAGACGTGGCAGTACCCGCAGGCGTGCTCCGCCGCATCACGGTCCCCGTCCCCGCCGCCGGTCACCACCGGCCCGCCTCTCGGGCCATCGTGGCGTCGGCATGCCAGTCGAAGCACGCGTCGTGCTCGGCGCCGAGCAGCGGCGAGGCGGGGTCGCCCGGCTCGGCCTGGACGAGCCGGCGCGAGGGCTGCCCGCAGTACGCGCAGCGGCCCGGTGTGCCTTCAGGTGGTGATGTGCTCATGGGAGCTGTCCTTTCCGGAGTGGCAGGCGCAGGCGCACAGGACGGGCACCCACCCGAGTGCCGGGTGCCGGTAGCCGGGGTGCTCGCAGGCGGGATGGCCGTACTTCCAGTCGTCGGGGACGCCGGGGTGCGCGGCGGTGCGGCAGTTCGGCGTCAGATACCCCGGCGCGGGCTTCGCCTGCGCGGTCACGGGCCGACGCCGACATGGTCCGGGCAGGCGACGACAGCCCACCGCAGTACCGCTCCGCCGCTGGACGTCTCGGCGTGCCCGACCGGTATCAGCGGCGGCTCGGTGCTGCCGCAGCTGATGCACGCCCTGCCCTGCAACCGGACCAGCGTCGCGCCGTCCACCGGCAGGGCAAGCGGTGGCCATCCCGTCGTGTTCGCCATGTCACCGACGGTAGGGGGCAGTGTTGCCGCAACGAGCCGGAGTTGCTCGGGATTGCTCGCGTCGGCCTGACAGGTGCCGGAAGTTGCTTACATGAGGTCCAGGGCAGCCCGGGCGCGGCCGATCAAACGGTGCGCCTGTGCGCCGTAGAAGGCCGACTCGTTGAGGGTGTCCCAGATCTTGGTGAACAGGGCGACCTCAGCGGCGTCGTCGAGCCACATCTCAGCGTTCCACGTCTCGGAGATCACAAGCCGGTCGTCGTAGATCCAGAACCCGTCGCCTGGGGCGATCCTCATGGGGGCCTCGAAGGGGATGATGCCGAGCGAGACCGTGCCCAGGCCCAACAGTCCGACGAGGCGGTCCAGTTGACCGACCAGGACGTCGGGGCGGCAGATCAGCACCCGCAGCGCGCCCTCCCAGATGAGGGCGTGGAACTCCCTGCCAGGTTCGTACAGGGCTTCCTGTCGGCGCATCCGGGCACTCACCGCAGGCTCCACGTCCCGGGGCGTACCGCGCAGTTCCACGTACCGGTTGAGGACGGCGCGGGCGTACTCGGCTGTCTGGAAGATCCCGGGGATCACGCCGAACTCGGCGCCGCGCACCACCCGCGTCTGGGACAGTTCGACAATCCCCGCTTCCTGGCGTGCGCGGTGGCCACCGGCCAGTTGCCGGCGCCACGAGCGGTACCGGGTCTCGAAGCCGCGAAGCCTGCCCTTCAACTCGGCGGCGGACTCGGGGTTTCCCACACCGCCCGCCCAGGCCTCCAGGTCGGCGATGCTGGGTGTCTGCTTGCCGTTCTCCAGCTTGCTGACCTTGGACGGCAGCCATCCGAGGTTGGCCGCCAGTTGGCGACCGGTGAGCCCGGCCTCGGTACGCAGCTCGCGCAGCCGCGCACCGAGGGCGATCCGGGCCTGTTGAAAGTCGGTGCTCACCTCACTGACGGTACCTGCGCAATGAACTCCTGGGCGGGGATGGCGAAGTGCACGGCGGCGTCGCGGATCTGGCAGCCTCGGAGCACCTCGGCCGGGTCCTCGGTCAGCGCCATGCCGAGGGAGCGGTCACCGTCGAACCGGAAGATTCCGATGGTGTGGGAGTCGAAGATCCAGAAGTCGTACTCCGGCAGCCCACGGCGTTGCGCCTCGGCGCGTTGCAGATACCGGATGTCCTCCCCGGCCTCGACGCTGTCGGTCACATCAGCGAGCAGGAAGCGCTGGTAGTCCGTCGGCGGGTCGTCCACGAGCCGTACGCGGCCCACGAGTTTGCCCTGTTCCCGGAGCTGACGCATCAACGCCAACCAGGGGCGCCCGGGATCAGAGACGTCTTCCCCGCGCAGAAAGGCCCGCAGCGCGTCGCTCTCGGCTGCCACCCCGTACGCGCGCCGGGTCTCCCAACGCCAAGCCGTGTGCTCGAAGCCGGAGCGGAAGAAGTCCGTGATGGCCGGGCCGCTGATCAGGTCGGGCACGCCGACTACTCCTTCGGCGCGAAGCGCGTCAGCAGCTCGCGCGGGACGACGACGAACGTCTCTGCGTCCTTGACGTCCCGCAGCTGCTCCAGCGCCTCGGGGTCGGTCAAGCGGTCCCCTTGGACCACGTAGCGTCCGTCCTCCGTCTCGTACAGGGTGGGGCAGTCGCCGTCCTTCGACGTGGTGCCGACAAACCTGAGCTTCATGGTGGTCACCCTTCGCTCGCGCCCGGCCGTTCGCCGCGGCTGCTGGCACCGTAGTAGCCGAACGGCAAGACCCAGAAGACCGCCCCGCCCCGCCGCTCCGTTCTCCTCCGCGCTGACAACCGCCCGGGCGGGGCGGGTCAGGTGCGGGTGGCGAGGGCGCGGAGGAAGAAGGTGAGGTTGGCGGGGCGCTCCGCGAGGCGGCGCATGAAGTAGCCGTACCATTCGCCGCCGTAGGGGAGGTAGATGCGCATGGTGGCGCCGGTGTCCACGATGCGCTGCTGCTCCTCGGGGCGGATGCCGTAGAGCATCTGGTACTCGAAGCTGTCGAGGTCGCGGCCCTGCCACTGGGCGAGCTGGGAGGCGATGCGGATCATGCGGGGGTCGTGCGAGGCGACCATGGGGTAGCCCTTGCCCTGCATCAGCACCTTGAGGCAGCGGACGTAGGAGCGGTCCACCTCCTGACGGCTCTGGAAGGCGACCGACTCGGGCTCCTGGTAGGCGCCCTTGCACAGCCGGACCCGCGAGCCGGAGGCGGAGAACTCGGCGCAGTCGGCCTCCGTCCGCCGCAGGTACGCCTGCAGGACGACGCCCAGCCAGGGGTAGTCGGCGCGCAGCTCGCGGGCGATGCCCAGGGTGGAGTCGGTGGTGGTGTGGTCCTCCATGTCGAGGGTGACCGTGGTCCCGGCGTCGGCGGCGGCCTCGCAGATGCGGCGGGCGTTGTCGAGCGCGATCCGGGTGCCGTCCTGCGGCAGGAACTGGCCGACCGCGGAGAGCTTCACCGAGACCTCGGCGCGGTGCGCCAGGCCGGTCTCCTTGAGCGCGGCGAGCAGCTTCTCGTACGCGGCGGCGGTGTCCGCGGCCTGGCCCGCGTCGCGGGTGTCCTCGCCGAGGTGGTCGAGGGTGATCCGGCGCCCGGCGCCGACCAGTTCGTCGGTGACGGCGACGGCCTCGTCCAGGTGGTCCCCGGCGACGAAGCGCTTGACGATGGCGCGGGTGGGCGGCAGTTGCTCGATGACCTGGCGGGCGCGGGGGGCGCGGGAGGCGGCAAGGAGGGTGGTGCGGAGCATGTGGACTCCTGGGGCAGGTGCTGCGTGGTGCGAGCGGGGTGGCGGTCAGGGAGGACCGCCGCGCCCCGGAGGGGTGGGGGCGCGGCGGCCGGGGGCCCGAGGGCCCGAGGAGGGGTGGTCAGCCCATGTGCGGGTAGCGGTAGTCGGTCGGCGGGGCGAAGGTCTCCTTGATCGACCGGGTCGAGGTCCAGCGCATCAGGTTCTGCGCGGCGCCCGCCTTGTCGTTGGTGCCGGAGGCCCGGCCGCCGCCGAAGGGCTGCTGGCCGACGACGGCGCCGGTCGGCTTGTCGTTGATGTAGAAGTTGCCGGCCGCGAAGCGCAGCCGCTCCATGGTGGCGGCGATGGCGGCCCGGTCGCGGGCGACGACGGCGCCGGTCAGCGCGTACGAGGAGACCGAGTCCAGCTGGTCGAGCACCTCGTCGTAGCGCTCGTCCTCGAAGACGTGGACGGCGAGGATCGGGCCGAAGTACTCGTCGCGGAAGTACTCGGCGGCCGGGTCGGCGCAGACCAGCACGGTGGGCCGGACGAAGTAGCCCTCGGTGTCGTCGTAGCTGCCGCCGGCGGCCACCTCCACCTGCGGGTCGGCGGCGGCGCGGTCGATCGCGGCCTTGCTCTTGGCGAAGGCGCGGGCGTCGATGACGGCGCTCATGAAGTTGCCCAGGTCGGTGACGTCGCCCACGGTCAGCGCGTCGACCTCGGCCAGGAAGCCGTCCTTGACCTGTGCCCAGACCGAGGCCGGGATGTACGCGCGGGACAGCGCCGAGCACTTCTGGCCCTGGTACTCGAAGGCGCCGCGGGTCATCGCGGTCCGCAGCACGGCCGGATCGGCGGAGGGGTGCGCGACCAGGAAGTCCTTGCCGCCGGTCTCGCCGACGATGCGCGGGTAGCTGCGGTAGCCGGTGATGTTCTCGCCGACGGTGCGCCACAGGTGCTGGAAGGTGGCGGTCGAGCCGGTGAAGTGGATGCCGGCCAGGTCGCGGTGGGCCAGCGCGACCTCGGAGACGGCCAGGCCGTCGCCGGTCACCATGTTGATCACGCCGGCCGGCAGCCCGGCCTCGGTCAGCAGGTCCATCAGCAGCTGCGCCGAGAACTGCTGGGTGGGGGACGGCTTCCAGACGACGGTGTTGCCCATGAGCGCGGGCGCGGTCGGCAGGTTGCCGGCGATGGCGGTGAAGTTGAACGGCGTGATCGCGTAGACGAAGCCCTCGAGCGGCCGGTGGTCGCTGCGGTTCCACACGCCGGGCGAGGACTGCGGCTGCTCCGCCAGGATGGACCGGGCGAAGTGGACGTTGAAGCGCCAGAAGTCGACCAGCTCGCAGGGGCAGTCGATCTCGGCCTGCTGGGCGGTCTTGGACTGGCCGAGCATGGTGGCTGCGACCAGCGTCTCCCGCCAGGGGCCGGAGGCCAGGTCGGCGGCGCGCAGGAAGATCGCGGCGCGGTCGTCGAAGGAGAGCGCGCGCCAGGCCGGGCCGGCGGCCAGGGCGGCGTCCACGGCCTCCTGGGCGTCCTCGCGGGTGGCGTTGCGCAGGGTGCCGAGGACGGCGGCGTGCCGGTGCGGCTGGACGACGTCGATCGGCTCGCCCCGGCCGAGGCGGCGCTCGCCGCCGACGGCCATGGTGAGCTCGACCGGCTCCTGGCTGCCCAGGCGCTTGAGCTCGGCCTCCAGCCGCGCCCGCTCCGGGGTGCCGGGGGCGTAGCTGTGCACGGGCTCGTTCACCGGCGCGGGAATCTGGGTCACAGCGTCCAACACGCGCGTTCTCCTTGGGGCGATGGGGGGTCTGGGGGGAGAGGGGTGCGCGGATCGCGCGTCAGCAGAACCGTACGGCCGCGCACGCTCCGGAATCCCTGTCCGGTCAGCCCATGTCTGGGGCCTACTCTTGTCCTGTCGGCCAAATGTCCTGCGTGTCCGCAGGCCCAACCCGGGAGTCGCCGTGAGCAGCGAACCGCCGGCGCTCGGCATCACCCTGCGCCAGCTGCTGATGTCCCTCGGTGAACCCCTGGCCGAGCTCCAGTGTGCCCCCGCCGGGCTGGATGTGCAGGTCAGCGGGGTGTCCCTGGCCGATCCTGAGGAGCCCCCGGGGGCCCGTCCGGGTGATCTGGTGCTGGCCCTGGGGGTGCGCGGACGGGCCGCGCTGCCGGTGCTGCGGGCCGCCGGACGGGACGGGGCGACGGCCGTGGCGGTCAAGCACGCGCCCGGCGCGCAGGCCGACTCGCTGCGCGAGGCCGCCGAGGAGTCGGGCGTGGCGCTGCTGTCGGTACGGGCCGAGGCGCGCTGGGGGCAGTTGGACGCGCTGGCCCGGGCGGCGCTGGGCAGCGCCCAGCCGGCCCGTCCGGGCGAGGGCCTGGAGGAGGCCGACCTGTTCGCGCTGGCGCAGACCACGGCGGTGCTCACCGGCGGCATCGTCAGCATCGAGGACACCGCCAACCGGATCCTGGCGTACTCGCGCTCGGCCGACTCCGACGAGCTGGACGACCTGCGCCGGCTGACCATCCTGGGCTGGCAGGGGCCGGAGCCGTACCTGGCGCAGCTGCGGGCCTGGGGGGTGTTCCAGCAGCTGCGCGCCTCGGACGCGGTGGTGGCCATCGACGCCCATCCGGAGCTGGGGCTGCGGCGGCGGCTGGCGGTGGGCATCCGCTCCGGCGAGCGCCAGCTGGGGACGATCTGGGTGCAGGAGGGCTCGCTGCCGCTGGCCGAGCGCGCCGAGCAGGCGCTGCTGGGCGCGGCCCGGGTGGCCGCGCTGCACCTGGTCCGGCCCCGGCGCGAGCCCAGTGCCGACCTGCGGCTGACGCAGGCGCTGCTGGCGGGGGTGCTGGACGGCACCACCGGGCCGCAGTCGCTCGCCGGCCACCTGCGGCTGGACCCGGACCGCCCGGTGGCGGTGCTGGGCTTCGCCCTGCCCGGGCCGCTGGACCCGGCCCGCACCGAGACGGTCAGCCTGGTGTCGGTGCACGCGGCCGCCCGGCACCGCAGCGCACTGGTGACCACCATCGGCGACCGGGTGTACGTGCTGCTGCCGGAGCTGCTGCGCGGGGCCGCCCCGGCCACGCTGGTCGGCTGGGTCCAGGAGATCTCCGACGCCTCCCGGCGGCACCTGGCCGCGCCGCTGCGCGGGGCGGTGGGCCGGGTGGTGCCGACCCTGGCGCGGGCAGCGGAGTCGCGCCGGGAGACGGACCGGGTGCTGGACGCCATGGCCTCCGGCCGGGTCGCGGCGGACGTGGCGGCGCTGCCGGAGGTGCTGGCCCAGGTGCTGCTCGGGGAGACGCTGGCGCTGCTGGCCGGCAGCCCGGCCGTCCGCGATCCACGGCTGACCGAACTGGCCTCGAAAAAGCGTCAGTTGGCGGCTTCGGTGCTGGCCTGGCTGGACGCCTTCGGGGATGTCCGGGCGGCGGCCGAGGAGTTGCACATCCACCCCAACACCCTGCGCTACCGGATCCGCCGGGCCGAGCAGCTCACCGGCATCGACCTCTCCGGCCCGGAGCAGCGCCTGCTGGCCATGCTGCAACTGCGGCTGCCGGTACCGCGATCGACGGACGACACGGATTGACGGCGCGTCAACTGTTGTTCCTGAGAGAGCGTTCGTACCAGGACTGCCAGAGGCCGAGCCAGCGGGCCTCGGCGTCCACCCGCTCCCGGACCCGCCCCCGGATGGACTCCGGATCGCCGTGGCGCTGTCGGCCGTGCCAGGCCGTCCGTCGCAACCACTCGGCCCTCCAGGCGAGTTGTGCCTCGACGCTGGGCACGGCGCTGTCGAAGACGGTGTGCCGGATGCTCTCCTCGACCGCACTGGCGGCGCCGGGCGAGCCGGGGAACCAGTCCACCCGCTGGGCCAGCAGGGTCATCTGGTTGACCAGGATGGTCACCGCCTCGTTGGCGGTGTCGCGGTCCTCCCCGGCCAGCCGCATCTGCTGGCGCACCGCGCTCTCCCACAACAGCGCCTCGTCCACCCGGCCGCTGCGCGGACGCCGGGGCCGGGCGCCGGAGCGGACGGCGGCCTCGATGGCCAGCGTCTCCAGGACCGAGTGCTCCACCAGTCGGCGGTGCGCGTCCAGCCCTGCGGCCGGGGGCAGTTCGCGTTCGCGGACGTCGGTGCGCGGCTCGGTGCGGGCGGCCAGGGCGGCCAGGTTCCTTCGGCGGCCGACGGCGTAGGGCGCCAACTCCTCGACGGTGTGCAGTTCGATCCGGTCCGGGGGAACGCCGCGCCCGGTGAGGGTGAGCGTCAGCGGGACGCCCGCCGACGGCGGCTCCACGCCGTCGAGGTGCAGCCGGGCGGCCCACAGCCCGCCCTCGACCCGCAGCAGCGCCCGGACCGGGACGCCGTCGACGCTGATCGAGGGTTCGGACTCGACCCCCTCCCCGCCGCTGCCGTCCTCGTCGATCCCGGCGTGGTCGAACAGCCGGTCGCGCTCGTCCTCGACCACCTCGCTCAGCGGGTAGCAGACGGCGCTCTCGGCGGCCTCGGCGGCGGCGGTCTCCACCGCGAGGTACGGCCCCTCGGCTGCGAACAGCGAGCCGTGCCCGAGGACGACCTTGACCAGGACGTCGTTCTGCCGCTCGGTGGCGGCCAGCCACGGCGGCTCCAGCCCGAGCGGGCCCGCTGTCGGCGCGTACAGGCCGAAGCGTCGGCCGTCGAGATCCCGCAGGGCGGCCTCGGCCAGCTCCCGCCAGATGTCGCGCGGCTCGTCCTGTCCCCAGTCGCTGTCCTGAACCTTCACGCCGACTCCCCTCCAGGCCCGGCCACCCCCCTGGCACCGGTCGTGCGGCTTCCAGCGTACGGAAGGCGGTGCGGCGCCGTGGGCGTCCCCGCCCGGACGCCCCCGCCCGGCCGGGTGGTCTACGCCTACCGGCGGAGGCACCCCGGTCGCCCGGTACCGCCCCTCCCGGCATCGCCCGTCCCGGCCCCGCCCGCCGCGCCCGGCCCGGCCCGGCCCGCAGGCCGACACGTGCCGGGCCCCCGATCGGCGCGCCCCGGCGGCAGGGGGCGCGGGCGGCGCTGCCCGCCACCGGTGACCGGGAGCGGGCGAAGGCACGGTCACCGGCCGCGACGGCGACTGCGCCGGGGCAGCGGATCTGACGGCCCCGGCCGTGCTGCGGGGGCAGCCGGGCAGGACCGGCCACGGCAGCCGCGACCCCAACGGCGCCCCCGCCGGCGGCGGCGGTCGTCAGTTGTCCTGGGAGCCGGCGCGGGAGCGGGCCTTGTAGGCGGCCTTGCGGGCCTCCTTCGCGGTGGGCCGGTCGGGGTGGAGCTCGCCCACGGCTTCCAGCACCGCCGTGGTGTACGGGTGGTCCACCCGCCACAGGTCGGCGAAGAGCAGATCGATCTGCTGCCCCTCGGTCAGGTGCTGGATCAGCTCGCGGAAGAGGTCGTCCTGCGCCGAGGAGTCGATCAACTGCGCGGCCAGGGAGTCGATCTGGCTCCACAGCAGCACCGACCGGCTCAGCTCGGGGAGCCCCTGGGCGCCCCGGCCGAGCAGCCAGCCGGTGGCCATCCCGGCCAGCTCCGGATCGTCCAGCACCGCCCGTACGGACGGCTCGGCCGGCTCGCCCAGGCGGTCCAGCGCGACCAGGCAGAACATCCGGCGGACCGGCGCCACCACGTCGTTGCCGCGCGAGGCGGCCAGCAGCTCGGCGGCGGCGGCCTGCGGCTCGCGCCCGGCCAGCCACTCGCCGATCTCCTCCTCCGGCAGGACGTTGGCCGAGCCGCAGATGCCGGTGAGCAGCTCGACCGCGTCGCCGCGGGCGTGCTCGCCGACGAGCGGGGCGTCGTAGCCGTCCTCCAGCAGCCACTGGCGTACGCCGTGCACGCCGAGCGGGGTGAGCCGGGCCATGCCGAAGCGGGCGGCCTGCGCGGCGTCGGCCTCCGGGGTCGCGTCCGGGCCGCCGGGGGCACCGGCCTCCTCGGCGCCCTCGCCGCCCTCGGCCTCCTCGAACAGGGTGGGGTCGATCGGGCTGTAGTCGACCATGCCGATCCCGGCCAGGTCCTGCAGCATGGGGTCGAGCGTGACCATGACCGCGGTGATGTCGCCCAGCATCTCCTCATCCGGCTCCTGGCCGTCCGGGGTGACCAGCAGCGCGGCGAGCACGCCCAGTGAGACGGTCTGCTCGGCCTCGGTGGCGGCGAAGGCCCGGGCCTCGTAGAGCACCTGCAGGGCGTCGTCGAGCAGGCCCTGGGTCTCCTCGCGGTCCTCCTCCAGCTGCGCGTACTCGGCCTCGCTCTCGTCCTCGGAGACCTTCTCCGGGTCGTCCGGGACGCCGAGGTCGATCTCGGCCTCGACGGCGGTCCCGGCGACGATGGAGGCGGCGGTCTCCCACGCCTCCAGCACGGTGTCCGGGTCGGCGCCCTCGGGCGAGCCGAGGGCCTCCAGCCCGGTGCCGGGGCGGGCCACCTCTCCCTGGACGGCCTCGCCGTCGATGCTCTCGCCCTCGACCGCGTCGCCGACCTCGATCAGCTCCAGGTCCACCGCCAGCGACCAGGCGGCGGCGATCCGGCCCAGGGCGACGTCGGCGTCGCCGTCGTCCGGCACCAGGTCCAGCGCCAGCGCGGCCTGGGTCTCCAGCTCCGCGCCCAGCTCGCCCCACTGGTCGACCGGGCGGAACGGCGCGACCCAGCGGGCCAGCCGGATGGCGTCCGACAGCAGCGGCACCCGCAGCGCGGCCGCCGCCAGCTCCTCGCGCGGCAGCAGCCGCACCGGCGGTACGACGATCAGCTCGGCGTCCTCGTCGTCGACCGGGTCCTCACCCCTGGCGACGGCCCCGTACAGGGTCTCCAGGTCGACGTCGGCCGGGAGCGATCCCGCCGAGCTGTCGTTCTTCTTACGGCTCGAACCCGCCATGGCCGTGCTCTCCCTCACCGGTCCCGCGAGGCGGCGGTACCCGCCGTCGCGCTCTGCCCGACGACACTATCCCGCACCGGCTCTCCGGCGGGGCACTGTCGCGCCGGACGCGTCGCCGGTCGGCGGCGGCCCCGGGCAGGACCGGACGCCGGGCAGGACGACGCCGCGCCGCCCGCCCCGGAGCGGGGGCGGACGGCGCGGCGCGGTGCGGCGGAGCCGCGGTCAGACGTTGAAGCCGAGGGCGCGCAGCTGGTCGCGGCCGTCGGGGGTGATCTTGTCCGGGCCCCACGGCGGCATCCAGACCCAGTTGATCTTCAGATCCTGGACCAGGCCGTCGGTGGCGGTACGGGCCTGGTCCTCGATGACGTCGGTCAGCGGGCAGGCCGCCGAGGTGAGCGTCATGTCGATGGTGGCCACGTCCGACTCGTCGATGTGGACGCCGTAGATCAGGCCCAGGTTGACGACGTCGATGCCCAGCTCCGGGTCGACGACGTCCAGCAGCGCCTCCATCAGGTCGTCCACGGCGACGGTGCCCGCCGTGGTGCCGACGAAGGTGCTCTCGGCCTCGCTCCCGGCGGCGGCAGCCGCCTCGGCCGGGGCCTGCTCGCTCTGCGCGGTGTCGCTCATGCGCTCTCCTTGACGGGTGTGTCGGCCAGCGCCTGCGCGGTGGCGTCCTTCCAGGCCATCCAGCTCAGCAGGGCGCACTTGACCCGCGCCGGGTACTTGGAGACGCCGGCGAACGCGATCGCGTCCTCCAGCACCTCCTCGTCGCCCTCGGACTGGCCCTTGCTCTGCATCAGCTCCAGGAACGCCTCCTGGATCCGCTGCGCCTCACCGACCGGCTTGCCCACGACCAGGTCGTTCAGCACCGAGGCGCTGGCCTGGCTGATCGAACAGCCCTGCGACTCGTACGAGACGTCCGCGACGGTGCCGCCGTCCAGCCGCACCCGCAGGGTGATCTCGTCGCCGCAGGTCGGGTTGACATGGTGCACTTCGGCGTCGCCGTCGCGCAGCCCCTTGCCGTGCGGGTGCTTGTAGTGGTCCAGGATGATCTCCTGGTACATGGAGTCCATCTTCATCGCGTCGCGCCTCCTCTCTCGACCAAAGCTCCGGCTATCCGAAGAAGTTGCGGACCTGGTGCAGGCCCTGGATCAGGGCGTCCACCTCCGCCTCCGTGGAGTACAGGTAGAACGACGCCCGCGTGGTCGCCGGAATTCCGTACCGCAGGCAGACCGGCCGGGCGCAGTGGTGGCCGACCCGGACGGCGACGCCCTGCTCGTCCAGCACCTGGCCGACGTCGTGCGGGTGGATGTCGCCGAGCGTGAAGGAGATCGCCGCGCCCCGGCCCTCGGCGGTGTCCGGGCCGATGATCTTCAGCTCGGGCACCTCCCGCAGCCGCTCGATCGCGTACTCGGTGATCCGGTGCTCGTGCGCCGCGACCGCGTCCATGCCGACCGCCGTGAGGTAGTCGATGGCCGCGCCCAGGCCGACGGCCTGCGAGATCGGCGGCGTGCCCGCCTCGAACTTGTGCGGCGCCGGGGCGTAGGTGGAGGAGCTCATCGAGACGGTCTCGATCATCTCGCCGCCGCCCAGGAACGGCGGCAGGTCCTCCAGCAGCTCCTGACGGCCCCAGAGCACGCCGATGCCGGTGGGGGCCAGCATCTTGTGCCCGGTGAAGGCGACGAAGTCGGCGCCCAGCGCCTGCACGTCCAGCACCATGTGCGGCGCGGCCTGCGAGGCGTCGATGACCACCAGCGCACCGACGTCCTGCGCGCGCCGGACGATGGCCTCGACCGGGTTGACCGTGCCCAGGATGTTGGACACCAGGACGAACGAGACGACCTTGGTCCTCTCGGTGATGACCTCGTCGATGGTGGACAGGTCGAGCCGGCCGCCGTCGGTGAGGCCGAACCACTTCAGCTTCGCGCCGGTGCGCTGCGCCAGCAGCTGCCACGGGACGATGTTGGAGTGGTGCTCCATCTCCGTGATCACGATCTCGGAGTCGGGGCCGACCCGGTAGGGCTCGTCGGCCCAGCCCAGCATGTTGGCGACCAGGTTGAGCGACTCGGAGGCGTTCTTGGTGAAGACCACCTCGTCCCGGCTGGGCGCGTTGACGAAGGACGCGACCTTGTCGCGGGCGCCCTCGTACAGCGCCGTGGCCTCCTCCGCGAGCGTGTGCACGCCGCGGTGGACGTTGGCGTTGTGCTGCTCGTAGTAGGCGCCCATGGCGTCGAGCACCTGACGGGGCTTCTGCGAGGTGGCCGCGTTGTCCAGGTAGACCAGCGGCTTGCCGTCGTGCACCAGCCGCTGCAGGATCGGGAAGTCCTTGCGGATGGCGTCGACGTCCAGCGGGGCGGGCACGGTCAGGCCGGGGCGGGGGGTGTGGATCACTCGGACGCGCCACCCTTCGCGTACTTCTCGTAGCCCTCGTTCTCCAGCTCGTCGGCCAGCTCCGGGCCGCCCGACTTGACGATCTTGCCGGCCGAGAAGACGTGCACGTAGTCCGGCGTGATGTAGCGCAGGATGCGGGTGTAGTGGGTGATCAGCAGGGTGCCGACCTCGCCGGTCCCGCGCACCCGGTTGACGCCCTCGGAGACCACCCGCAGCGCGTCCACGTCCAGGCCGGAGTCGGTCTCGTCCAGGATGGCGACCTTGGGCTTGAGCAGCTCCATCTGCAGGATCTCGTGGCGCTTCTTCTCGCCGCCGGAGAAGCCCTCGTTGACGTTGCGCTCGGCGAAGGCCGGGTCCATCTGCAGGCTGGCCATGGTCTCCTTGACCTCCTTCACCCAGGTGCGGAGCTTGGGTGCCTCGCCGCGGACGGCGGTGGCGGAGGTGCGCAGGAAGTTGGAGACCGACACGCCGGGGATCTCCACCGGGTACTGCATCGCCAGGAAGACCCCGGCCCGGGCGCGCTCGTCCACGGTCATCGCCAGGACGTCCTCGCCGTCCAGGGTGACCGTGCCGCTGGTGACCGTGTACTTGGGGTGCCCGGCCAGCGAGTAGGCCAGGGTGGACTTGCCCGAGCCGTTGGGGCCCATGATGGCGTGGGTCTCACCCTGCTTCACGGTGAGGTCGACGCCGCGCAGGATCTCCCGGGGGCCGGTCTCGGTCTCGACGGAGACGTGCAGGTCGTTGATTTCAAGGGTTGCCATGGGCTCAGGACTCCTGGGTGACGGAGACGAGCACATCGTCCCCTTCGATCTTGACGGGGTACACGGGGACGGGGCGGGTGGCCGGAAGCCCGGAGGGCCTGCCGGTGCGCAGGTCGAAGGTGGACCCGTGGAGCCAGCACTCGATGGCGCAGTCCTCCACCTCGCCCTCGGAGAGGGAGACGTTGGCGTGCGAGCAGATGTCATGGATGGCGAAGACCTCGCCCTCCGTGCGCACCAGCGACACCGGGACTCCGCCGACCTCGACCCGCTTGGGCGTGTCGGCCTCCAGCTCGCTCAGTGCGGCGACCCGCACGTAGCCCTGCGTGGTTTCCGTGGTCATGCGACCGTCGCCTCCAGCTCGGCGTCGATCGTGGCGATCAGCCGCTCCTCCAGCTCGGGCAGGCCGATCTGCTGCACCAGTTCGGCGAAGAAGCCGCGCACCACCAGGCGCCGGGCCTCGTCGGCGGGGATGCCGCGGGACTGGAGGTAGAACAGCTGCTCGTCGTCGAAGCGGCCGGTCGCCGAGGCGTGGCCGGCGCCGACGATCTCGCCGGTCTCGATCTCCAGGTTGGGCACCGAGTCCACCCGGGCGCCGTCGGTGAGCACCAGGTTGCGGTTGAGCTCGTAGGTGTCGGTGCCCTCGGCGGCGGCGCGGATCAGCACGTCGCCGATCCACACGGCCCGCGCGTCCCGCCCCTGCAGCGCGCCCTTGTAGGCGACGTTGCTGCGGCAGTGCGGGGTGTCGTGGTCGATGAACAGCCGGTGCTCCAGGTGCTGGCCCGAGTCGGCGAAGTAGACGCCGAACAGGTCGGCCTCGCCGCCGGTGGAGCCGTACACCACCCGCGGGTGCAGCCGGACCAGGTCGCCGCCGACGGTGACCACCACGGACTTGAACGAGGCGTCCCGGCCGATCAGCGCGGTGTGCTGGGCGACGTGGACGGCGCCGTCCTCCCAGTCCTGGATGGAGACCACGGTGAGCTTGGCGCCGTCGCCGATCAGGTACTCGACGTTGGCGGCCAGCACGGCGTCGCCGGTGTGCTCGATGACGACCGTCGCCTCGGAGAACGCGCCCAGCTCGACGACCTGGTGGCCGTAGGCGGTGCCGCCCTGGCCGTGCACGGCGATCCGGATCGGCTCCGGCAGCCGGGTGTCGCGCGGCACCGAGACCACCCCGGCCTGCTCGAAGGCGCTGAACGCCTGGGCGGCGACCCGGTCGACCGGCTTGCCGGCCTTGCCGACGCGCGGGTCGGAGCGCTCCACCAGCTCCACGACCACCCCGGCGGGCGCGCTGACGTCCACCTTGACCGCGTCCGCGTCGGCCTTGGCCGAGCCGTCGTGCAGGCCGCGCAGGCGGGCCAGCGGGGTGAACCGCCAGTTCTCCTCGCGCCCGGTGGGGACGGGGAAGTCCTCGACGTCGTAGGAGGCGACGGCGGCGAGCCGGGCGTCCACCGGGTGGGCGGCGGCTTCCTCGCGGCCGGTGCCCGGCCCGGCCAGCTGCGCTCCGGCGCCGGCCGTGCCGACCTCGATCGATCCGGCCGTGGTCGAGCCGCCGGGGGTGTTTGAGACCTCAGCCATAGCTGATGAACTGCTCTCTTTTCGTAACGGACGTCTGGTTGCGAAAGGGGGGCGGGCCGTCAGCCGACCGAGCCCTCCATCTGCAGCTCGATCAGCCGGTTCAGCTCCAGGGCGTACTCCATCGGCAGCTCCTTGGCGATCGGCTCGACGAAGCCGCGGACGATCATCGCCATCGCCTCGAACTCGGTCATGCCCCGGCTCATCAGGTAGAACAGCTGGTCGTCGCTGACCTTGGAGACCGTCGCCTCGTGGCCCATGGAGACGTCGTCCTCGCGGACGTCCACATAGGGGTAGGTGTCCGAGCGGGAGACGGTGTCCACCAGCAGCGCGTCGCAGAGCACGTTCGACTTGGCGCCCTTGGAGCCCTCGCCGATCTCGATCAGCCCGCGGTAGGAGGTCCGGCCGCCGCCGCGCGCCACCGACTTGGAGACGATGTTGGACGAGGTGTTGGGCGCCATGTGGACCATCTTGGCCCCGGCGTCCTGGTGCTGGCCCGCACCGGCGAAGGCGATGGAGAGGGTCTCGCCCTTGGCGTGCTCGCCCATCAGGTACACGGCCGGGTACTTCATGGTGACCTTGGAGCCGATGTTGCCGTCGACCCACTCCATGGTGGCGCCCTCGTACGCGACGGCGCGCTTGGTCACCAGGTTGTAGACGTTGTTCGACCAGTTCTGGATGGTCGTGTAGCGGCAGCGGCCGCCCTTCTTCACGATGATCTCCACCACGGCGCTGTGCAGCGAGTCCGAGGAGTAGATCGGGGCGGTGCAGCCCTCGACGTAGTGGACGTAGGCGTCCTCGTCGACGATGATCAGCGTCCGCTCGAACTGGCCCATGTTCTCGGTGTTGATCCGGAAGTAGGCCTGCAGCGGGATCTCCACGTGCACGCCCTTCGGCACGTAGATGAACGAGCCGCCGGACCACACGGCGCTGTTCAGCGAGGCGAACTTGTTGTCGCCGACCGGGATGACGGTGCCGAAGTACTCCTGGAAGATCTCCGGGTGCTCCTTGAGGGCGGTGTCGGTGTCCATGAAGATGACACCCTTCGCCTCCAGCTCCTGGTTGATCTGGTGGTAGACCACCTCGGACTCGTACTGGGCGGCGACGCCGGCCACCAGGCGCTGCTTCTCCGCCTCCGGGATGCCCAGCTTGTCGTAGGTGTTCTTGATGTCCTCGGGCAGGTCCTCCCAGGACTCCGCCTGCTTCTCGGTCGACCGCACGAAGTACTTGATGTTGTCGAAGTCGATGCCGGTGAGGTCCGAACCCCAGGTCGGCATGGGCTTCTTGGCGAACAGCTTGAGGCCCTTGAGCCGCAGGTTCAGCATCCACTCCGGCTCGGACTTCTTCGCCGAGATGTCGCGGACGACAGCCTCGGACAGGCCGCGCTTGGCGGCGGCGCCCGCGGTGTCGGGGTCGGACCAGCCGAACTCGTACGTTCCCAGGCCTTCAAGCTCCGGGTGAGCGGTCGTGGTCATGCGGGGTTCCTCCCGGAGACTTCGGTGGTGGCGGCGGATGGCGGTACGGCGGGGGCGGGCACGAAGGTGGTGCAGACCCCGTCGCCGTGGGCGATGGTGGCCAGCCGCTGCACATGGGTGCCCAGCAGCTGCGAGAAGACCTCGGTCTCGGCCTCGCAGAACTGCGGGAACTGCTCGGCGATGTGCGCCACCGGGCAGTGGTGCTGGCAGAGCTGCTCTCCGAGGGGGGCACGCCGCACCGTGGCAGCGTACCCGTCGCCGGACAGCGCGCCGGCGAGCGCCTCGGTGGGGGTGGACTCGCCCGGCTGGGCGGCCTCGGCGATCTCGGCGCGGTAGCGGTCGGCGTCCTTGGCCAGCCGCGAGCGGGCGAAGGCGGCCAGCGCCTGCCGCCCGGCCTCGCCGCCCCCGGCCGCCTCCGCGAGGAAGCGCAGGGCGTCGGCGGCGAGCTGGTCGTACGCCTGGTAGAAGGCGTCCCGGCCGGAGTCGGTGAGCGCGAAGACCTTGGCCGGACGGCCCCGGCCGCGGTGCCCGTACACCTTCTGCTCACGGGCGGTGACCAGCCCGGCGGCGAGCAGCGCGTCCAAGTGCCTGCGGACGGCCGCCTGGGTGATGCCGAGGCGGTCGGCGAGGTCGGCGGCGCTGCTGGGGCCGTGGTCCAGGATGGAGCGGGCCACCCGGTCGCGTGAGGGCACGGGGCCGTGGGGGGCCGCGGGTACGGCCTCCTGGCTCTCATTCCGCTCACGCATGTTTTTCACAACGCCATTGTTGCGTAATTCATTCCATGCCGACAACTCCCCGGGAAGCCGCCCCCTGTCTGATCGGTCACTAAGGATTACCTAACTTCACCTGCGCTTTTGCTGAATTCCGCAGACGCGCACATCCTCCCCGGCGCACCGGCGGCCGCGCCCGCTTCGTAGACTCGCCCCCATGCACTCCGATGCCGCAGAGGCCGCAGTCGAGATCAGGGGCCTGGTCAAACGCTACGGCGACAAGACCGCCGTGGACGGGCTGGACCTCACCGTGGCCCGTGGCGCGGTCACCGCCGTGCTCGGCCCCAACGGCGCGGGCAAGACCACCACCGTCGAGACCTGCGAGGGCTACCGCCGTCCCGACGCCGGCACCGTCCGCGTCCTCGGCCTGGACCCGGTCGCCGACGCCGCCCGGCTGCGCCCGCGGATCGGCGTGATGCTCCAGTCCGGCGGCATCTACCCGGGCGCGCGCGCCCTGGAGATGCTCCGGCACACCGCCCGGCTGCACGCGCACCCGCTGGACGTGGACGCCCTGGCCGAGCGGCTCGGCCTCGGCTCCTGCGGCCGGACCGCCTACCGCCGGCTCTCCGGCGGGCAGCAGCAGCGGCTGGCGCTGGCCATGGCCGTCGTCGGCCGACCGGAGCTGGTCTTCCTGGACGAGCCCACCGCCGGGCTCGACCCGCACGCCCGCCACGCCACCTGGGAGCTGGTCCGCGACCTGCGCGCGGACGGCGTCGCCGTGGTGCTCACCACCCACCACATGGACGAGGCCGAGCAGCTCGCCGACCACGTCGCCATCGTGGACGCCGGCCGGGTGATCGCCGAGGGCAGCCCGGACCAGCTGTGCCGGTCGGACGCCGGCAACACGGTCCGCTTCCGCGCCCACGCCGGGCTGGACATCGCCTCGCTGCTGAAGGCGCTGCCCGACGGCAGCAGGGTCAGCGAGCCCGCCCCCGGCAGCTACCTGGTCGAGGGCGCGGTCGATCCGCAGCTGCTGGCCACCGTCACCACCTGGTGCGCCCAGTCCGGGGTGATGCCGGAGCGGCTCGCCGTGGAACGCAACACCCTCGAAGACGTCTTCCTCGAACTGACCGGACGGGACCTGCGCGGATGACCACCTACACCCCCCGGCCGGGCGCCGCGCCGATCGGCCGGATGCTCCGCGCGCAGACCGCGCTGGAGACCCGGATGCTGCTGCGCAACGGCGAGCAGCTGCTGCTCACCGTGGTCATCCCGAGCGTGCTGCTGGTGCTGTTCAGCGCCGTGGACATCGTCAGCACCACCGGCCCGGGGGCGCGGGTGGACTTCCTCGCGCCGGGGCTGCTGGCGCTGGCGGTGATGTCCACCGCCTTCACCGGCCAGGCCATCGGCACCGGCTTCGAGCGCCGCTACGGGGTGCTGAAGCGGCTGGGCGCCAGCCCGCTGCCGCGCTGGGCGCTGATGACCGCCAAGACGGGCAGCGTGCTGGCCACCGAGGTGCTGCAGGTGGCGCTGCTGTCGGTGATCGCGCTGGCCCTCGGCTGGCACCCGCACGGCGACCCGGCGGCGGTGGTGGCGCTGCTGCTGCTGGGCACCGCCGCCTTCTCCGGCCTCGGCCTGCTGATGGCCGGTACGCTGCGCGCGGAGGCCACGCTGGCCGCCGCCAACCTGGTGTTCGTCCTGCTGCTGCTGGCGGGCGGGGTGATCGTCCCGATGGCCAGGTACCCGGCCGGGGTCCGCCCGGTGCTGGAGGCGCTGCCGATCAGCGCGCTCTCCGACGGCCTGCGTACGGTGCTGCAGCAGGGCGCGGCCGTGCCGTGGTCGGATCTGGGCATCCTGGCGGCCTGGGCGGTGCTGGGGCTGGCCGCGGCCGGGCGCTTCTTCCGCTGGGAGTGACGGCGGGGCCTTGGAGGTGACGGTGCGGCCCTGGAGGGTGACGGCGGGGCCATGCCAATAGGATCATCACAATAGGGAAACGCTTTCTCCATAACTCCCGCGCACCGTGTTCGGCGCCAGGGCCCCGCCTCTAGCATCAGCGCAGTCGGGGGGACGCCCCCTCGCCTGCAGCTCCGATCCATGCCTAGCGGGGACGTACGTTCGTGCCACTCAACGATTCACCCCGCGACATCGCCGTCGTCTTCGGGACGCGGCCGGAGATCATCAAGCTCGCCGGGATCATCACCGAGCTCGACGACCGCGCCCGGATCGTCCACACCGGGCAGCACTACGACAACGCCCTCTCCAGCGCCTTCTTCGCCAACTTCGGCCTGCCCCAGCCGCACCTGCTGCTGGACGGCGCCACCGGCCCCTGGGGCCGCGGCCACCAGGTCGGCACCCTGATCGCCGAGCTCACCCGGGAGTTCACCCTGGCGCCGCCGCGCGCGGTCATCGTCCAGGGCGACACCAACAGCACCTCGGCCGGGGCGCAGGCGGCCCACTACTGCGGCATCCCGGTGGTCCACGTCGAGGCCGGGCTGCGCTCGCGCGACCGCTCCATGCCGGAGGAGATCAACCGCCAGGTCGTCGGCGTCATCGCCGACATCCACTGCGCGGCCACCCCCGAGGCGGCCGACAACCTGCTGGCCGAGGGCGTCGCCCCGGAACGGATCAGGATCACCGGCAACACCGTGGTCGAGGCCACCCTGCGCTCGCTCCCCCGCCCGGAGGCCGTGGACGCGCTGCTGGCCCGGCTGGACATCCCGGACGCCTTCGTCCTGGCCACCTTCCACCGGCCGGAGAACTCCGACGACCCGGTCCGGCTGGCCGCCGTCCTGGAGTCGCTGGCCGGCCTCGGACTGCCCGCCGTGGTGCCGCTGCACCCGCGCACCCGGGCCAAGATCAAGGAGTTCGGCCTGGAGCCGGCCGCCGAGCGGCTGTTGCTGGTGGAGCCGGTGGACCACCCGACCTTCCTCGCCCTGGCCGGCCGGGCCCGGCTGCTGGTCTCCGACTCCGGCGGCGTCCAGGAGGAGACCACCGTGCTGAAGAAGCCGCTGCTGGTGGTGCGCACCAGCACCGAGCGGCCCGAGGCCGTCCGCGCGGGCTTCGCCCACCTGGTCGAGCCCGGCCGCGAGCTGCTCACCACCGCGCGCCGCCTGCTCGCCGACGCCGGGCTCGGCGACCGGCTGGCCGCGACCGCCTCCCCCTACGGGGACGGCACCGCCTCGGTCCGGATCAGCGCCATCGCCCGGGCGCTGGCCGACGGAGCGCCCGTACCGGAACCGCTGCCCCAGCCGCTGTCGGCCACCGGCAGCTGAACCACACCCCCCACCAGATGAACTGAGAGGAGCACCATGTACGGAACCGCAGGCAAGGGTGCCGTCGGCGCAGGCGCAGTCCTCGGCGGCGCGCAGCTCGCCGACACCGGCTTCGGACTGCCCGGCGTCGCCATCACCGTGCTGGCCGTGGGCCTGGTCCTGGCCGGACTGCTGATGATGCGTTCGGCCCGGGTCGCCCGCGCCAAGCGCTGACCGCGCCCGCAGCACCCGCGCACCCGCGCACCCGCGCACCGGGCCCGACCGCACTGGCGGTCGGGCCCACCGCTCCCCCAGGCCCGCCCCGGCGGCGCCCGCGGCGTTCCGCACCACCCCCACCCGCCGGAACCTGATCTGGAAGTACCAGCCCATGACCGCCCCCGCCTCCTCCGGCCTGCTCTCCCTGGTCTCCCAGATCACTCTGGTCCTCAGCTTCCTCTTCCCGCTGTACCTGGTCGGCCTGGTGCTCCCGCTGCTGGTGCGCCGCAGCCGCCGACCCGGCCGGGCGAGCGACTACGACTGGCACCTCTTCGTCCCCTGCCGCGACGAGGAGGCCGTCATCGGCCAGACCCTGGAGTACCTGCGCGCCGCCTGCCCGACCGCGCACATCTGGGTGATCGACGACGACTCCGACGACGCCACCGGCGACATCGTCCGCTGGGCCGCGCAGCGCGACCACGGCATCCACCTGGTGCAGCGCCGCCGCCCGGAGGCCCGGCAGGGCAAGGGCGAGGCCCTGAACGCCGCCTACCGGATGCTCAACGCCTGGCTCCCGCCCGGCGCCGACCGGGCCCGCACCATCGTCGGCGTGTTCGACGCCGACGGCCGCCCCGAGCCCGGCTGCCTCGACCACGTCGCCGCCCGGCGCTTCCTGGGCCGCCCCGAGGTCGGCGGGGTGCAGATCGAGGTGCGGATGATGAACCGGGTCGAGCACCGCCCGCACCCCGACGCCGGACGCCTGCGCAACCTCTACGCCCGGCTGCTGATACGCATGCAGGACCTGGAGTTCCGCGCCCCGGTGGCCGCGCTCCAGCACGCGCGCAAGACCTCCCGCAGCGTCTGCCTCGGCGGCAACGGCCAGTTCGCCCGGCTGTGTGCGCTGGACGACCTCACCGCCGCCCGCGGCCGCCCCTGGACCGGCCGGCTGCTGGAGGACTTCGAGCTGGGCATGCACCTGCTGCTGGCCGGCTGGATCAACAGCTTCTGCGCCGACACCTACGTCGAGCAGGAGGCGCTGTTCGACACCAAGCGCTTCCTCACCCAGCGCACCCGCTGGGCCCAGGGCGTGATGCAGTGCCTGCGCTACATCGGCTCGGTCTGGCGCTCCGACCTCATCCCCAACCTCGGCTTCCTGGAGCTGACCTTCTTCCTGGTCCAGCCCTGGCTGCAGCTGCTGGGCGCACTGCTGTACCCGATCCCGATGATCGCCCTGCTCACCTCGTACGCCCGGCACCCCGGCACGGCCGCCACGTACCTCGCCTCCGGCGGCTGGCGCGGACTGACGCTCTACGTCGCCATGGCCTTCGGCCAGTTCGTCATCTGGGGCCCGATCTACCGCCGCAAGTGCGAGCCCGAGAGCGGCTTCTGGCGCGCCCTGGGCTGGGGCTTCGTCTACCCGGTCTACCTGTTCTCGCTGTACGTGGTCTCCTGGCGCGCGGTCGGCCGCATCGTCATGGGCCGCAACGGCTGGGCCAAGACCCGCCGCAACGCGGAACGCGCGGTCACCGGCCCGGTCGCCAAGGAGGCCTGACCGGCGGAGCGGGGACGCGCGGCGCGGGCCCGGGGCGGCCCGGTTCGCGCCCGGTCGGACCCTGGGCGAAGATCCGTAACCGGGCAATCTACGATGATTCGGTGCGTACTCCCTTCTCCCTCCTCGCCGAGCGGGTCACCGTCCCCGACCGGGTGATCCGCTGGACCGCCCTCGCCACCCTGGTGGCCAGCGTGCTCATCGTGGTCACCGGCGGCGCGGTCCGGCTCACCAGCTCCGGCCTGGGCTGCCCCACCTGGCCCACCTGCACCGGCGGCGACCTCGCGCCCACGGCGGCCATGGGGATCCACGGGATCATCGAGTTCACCAACCGGATGCTCACCGACGTCGTCTGCGTGGTGGTCGGCCTGGCCATCATCGCCGCTCGCTGCGGCAGCCCCTGGCGGCGCAGCGTCTCCCGGCTCGGCTGGGCCCAGTTCTGGATCATCGTCGTGGACGCCGTGCTCGGCGGCATCACCGTGCTCACCCACCTGAACCCGTTCGTGGTGGCCGTGCACTTCCTCACCTCGATGCTGCTGATCCTCACCGCGCTGGCGATGTGGCAGCGCGCCCGCGAGGGCGACGGCGAGCCGGTGCGCACCGTCGGCCGTCCGATCCAGCACCTGTCCCGGCTGACCATCGCGGTCACCGCGCTGCTGATCGTGGCCGGCACCCTGGCCACCGGCACCGGCCCGCACTCCGGCGACGGCACCGCGGTCAAGCGGATGCCCTTCGACTGGGAGAAGGTCACCCAGTTCCACGCCGACTTCGCCATGGTCACCATCGGCCTCGCGCTGGCCATGGTCTTCGTCCTGCTGGCCGTGGACGCCCCGCACCAACCGCGCAGGCGCGCCCGGGAGTTCCTGGTGGTGCTGCTGGCCCAGGCCGTCATCGGCTTCGTCCAGTACTTCACCCACCTGCCAGAACTCGTCGTCGGCGTCCACCTGCTGGGCGCGGCCCTGGTCTGGGTCGCGGTGCTGCGACTGCACCTGTCGCTGCGCACCCGCCCCGAGCCCGGCGCCCTCACCCGCCCGCCCGGCATCGAGACCATGGCCGACCTGGCCGCCGTCTGACCGCGCCCGCCTGCGCCCCGGCGGGCGGTCGAACCGCTGTGCCATCATGGTCCGCCATGAGCACCCTGACGGAGGAGCAGGTCAACGAGCGGGAGACCGGGCGGCTGTTCGGGCTGTCCGACGGCGTGTTCGCCATCGCCATGACCCTGCTCGCGCTGGACCTCCAGGTGCCGGACCTCCCGAGCGGGCACGCGAGCGACCACGCACTGACCAAGGCCCTGCTCGCCCTGGGCCCGCGCTACCTGGCCTTCGGGCTCAGCTTCTACGTGATCGCCGGTTACTGGCGCCGCCACAACGCGGAGATGCGCACCGTCCACGCCGGCCACCCGGCCCTGCTGGCACGCACCATCCCGCTCCTGCTGCTGGTGTGCACGCTCCCGTTCGCCACCGGCCTGCTCGGCAGGTACGGCTCGCAGGACGGCATCGCCATCGCCGTCTACGCCGGGGTCAACATCCTCGCCACGGTCTCCCTGCTGCTGATCCGCCACGAGGCCCGGCTCCGCGGCCTCTCCCGCGACGCCCGCCCCCACCCGAGCGAGCTGGAGATCTGGTTCGACCTCGTCGCACTCGTCCTGGCCGTGCCCTCGGGCTACCTCTTCCCCCGCCACGGCATCGTGGTCCTGGTCGTCCTGATGGTCATCAGCGGCATCGCCGGCGCCCTAACCACCCGCCACCGCACCACCCCCACCACCGACGCACCCGAAACCGTCCCCGCCCCGGCCGCCTGACCCTCCCGGGCAACTTCCCATCCCCTGGGCGGACTTGCGGCTGCCTTCGGCCGGCTCCGGGCGGGGTGGGGGTCAGGCGGCGGGGGTGTGGGGCTGGGTGCCGCCGAGTTGGAGGCCGGCCATGCGCTGCCACTCGTAGGGGCTGGTGCGGACCTTGAGGGCGAGGTCGCCGTCGAAGGCGTCGTGCAGGGTGATGCCGGAGAGTTCGGCCGCGCGGGTGGCGACGGCGGGGGTGGGGGCGACCTGGTCGCCCCAGGCGCCGTCCGCGCCGACCAGGACGATGCGGGTGGAGATCCGGCCCACGTACTCCACCACGCCGTCGGCGCTGCCGCCGTGCGCGGCGGCGAAGGCGCGGATGTGCTTGGCGATGCGCTTGGCGCGGCGCTCGTCGCTCGCGGAGGCGGACGAGGCGGCCGGGGCGGTGGGGGTCTCTTCGCTCATGCCGCTGATGCTACCGAGCGGTAGCCCGGTTGACGACAGCGACCCGGTGTGCTGCGTGGCACACCGGGTCGCAGAGAGCGGCAGAGGGCTACTTGAGGAAGGGGTCGATGGCGATCTCGACGAACAGCAGCGTCAGGTAGGTGATCGACCAGTGGAACAGCCGCATCTCCTTGAGCTTGGCGCCGACCACCCCGGCCTTGGCGCGCGCCAGCAGCCCGTGCGCCTCCTTGAGCCAGAGCGCGCCCAGCGCCACCGCCGCGACCGGGTACAGCCAGCTGGTGTGGCCCAGTGGCCACAGCGCCAGCGACACCGCGACCATCACCCAGCTGTAGACCACGATCTGCTTGGCCACGGCCTCGTTGGTGGCGACCACCGGCAGCATCGGGACGCCGGCGTTGATGTAGTCGTCCTTGACCTTCATCGACAGCGGCCAGTAGTGCGGCGGCGTCCAGAAGAAGATGACCAGGAACAGCACCACCGGCGCCCAGGACAGCGAGTTGGTGACGGCGGCCCAGCCGACGAACACCGGCATGCAGCCGGCGATCCCGCCCCAGACGATGTTCTGCGCGGTGCGGCGCTTGAGGCCCAGGGTGTAGACGAAGACGTAGAACAGCAGGGCGCTGAGCGCCAGCAGCGACGACAGCGGGTTGACCAGCAGCCAGAGCCAGACGGTCGAGCCGACCGCCAGCGAGATGCCGAAGACCAGGCACTCGCGCGGCGACACCATGCCGGTGACCAGCGGGCGCTGCTCGGTGCGGTGCATGAGCGCGTCGATGTCGCGGTCGATGTACATGTTGAGGGCGTTGGCGCCACCGGCCGACAGGTAGCCGCCGAACACGACCTCCAGCACCAGCAGCAGGTTCGGCACCCCGTGCTGGGCCAGGAACATCACCGGGACGGTGGTGATGAGCAGCAGCTCGATGATCCGCGGTTTGGTCAGTGCGACGAACGCCCCGGCACGGGCCGCAAACGGCCGGTGCCCGGGGTTCGCCTTGACCAGCCCGGCTGGGCGGGATTCGACGGCGGTCACGAACACCCCTGGTTGATGGAGATCCGCAGGCACCGGTCCTGGCGTTCCCGGGGCGGTCCTGCGCGTACCACGCCACCTTAGACGTTGCATATGTCCGCTCCTGCGCCGGGTCCTGGTTCAGGTAACCGTGTTGCCCCGTTCAGCGGGCGGACCGCTCGGCGATCCATCAGGCTGGCACCGTGCGTGTGGGTCCTTACGCCTCGGGCAGGTGCTCGGATGTCCGCTGGTTGGGCGGTCGCGGGGATGAGCGTACGCATGAGCGGTAGGCTCGATCCCGTCAAGCGGGTCAACGCTCTGTGACCAGGTCCGCCACCGTCGACGGTCCCCGGCCACCGGGTCGAATGACGAAACGGAAGGAGCCCTGATTCAGGGTGAGTACGACGCCGAGCACTACCTTTGAGTGGACCGATCTCGACCAGCGGGCGGTGGACACGGTTCGCGTTCTGGCGGCGGACGCCGTGCAGAAGGTCGGGAACGGCCACCCGGGCACGGCCATGTCGCTGGCCCCGGCCGCGTACCTGTTGTTCCAGCGCTTCCTCCAGCACGACCCGGCGGACCCCGCGTGGACCGGCCGCGACCGTTTCGTCCTGTCGCCCGGCCACACCAGCCTCACCCTCTACATCCAGCTGTACCTGTCGGGTTACGGTCTGACCCTGGCGGATCTGGAGTCCTTCCGCACCTGGGGCTCGCTGACTCCCGGTCACCCCGAGCACGGCCACACCGCCGGCGTCGAGACCACCACCGGACCGCTCGGCCAGGGCGTCGGCAACGCGGTCGGCATGGCGATGGCGGCCCGCTACGAGCGCGGCCTGTTCGACCCGGACGCCGCCCCCGGCACCTCCCCGTTCGACCACACCATCTGGGGCATCTGCTCCGACGGCGACCTGGAGGAGGGCGTCTCCGGTGAGGCGTCCTCGCTGGCCGGCCACCAGAAGCTGGGCAACCTGGTCTTCCTCTACGACGACAACCACATCTCGATCGAGGGCGACACCGAGACCGCCTTCTCCGAGGACGTGCTGAAGCGCTACGAGGCGTACGGCTGGCACGTGCAGCGCATCTCGCAGGCGCCGAGCGGCGACTTCGACCTGGAGCAGCTGCACGCCGCGCTGGCCGCCGCCAAGGCCGAGACCGAGCGTCCCTCGATCATCGCCGCCCGCACCATCATCGCCTGGCCCGCGCCGAACGCCCAGGGCACCGAGGAGTCGCACGGCTCCGCGCTGGGCAAGGACGAGGTGGCCGCGACCAAGCGGGTGCTGGGCTTCGACCCGGAGAAGTCCTTCCAGGTCGCCGACGAGGTGCTGGCGCACGCCCGCGCGGTGGGCGACCGCGGGCGCGAGGCGCACGCCGCGTGGACCAAGCGCTACCAGGACTGGCGGACGGCCAACCCGGCCCGCGCGGCCGAGTTCGACCGCATCGCCTCGGGCGAGCTGCCCGACGGCTGGGAGAAGGCGCTGCCGGTGTTCGCGGCGGGCAAGGACGTCGCCACCCGCAAGGCGTCCGGCGAGGTGCTCAAGGCGCTCGGCCCGATCGTCCCGGAGCTGTGGGGCGGCTCGGCCGACCTGGCCGGCTCCAACCTGACGACCATCGACGCGAACTCCTCGTTCCTGCCGACCGGAAACCCGCTGCCGGGCGCCGACCCGTACGGCCGGACGATCCACTTCGGCATCCGCGAGCACGCCATGGGCGCGGTCATGAACGGCATCGTGCTGCACGGCAACACCCGCGTCTACGGCGGCACCTTCCTGACCTTCTCCGACTACATGCGCGGCGCGGTGCGGCTGGCGGCGCTGATGAAGCTGCCGGTCACCTACGTCTGGACGCACGACTCCATCGGCCTGGGCGAGGACGGCCCCACCCACCAGCCGGTCGAGCACATGGCCGCGCTGCGCGCCATCCCGGGGCTGAACATGGTCCGCCCCGCCGACGCCAACGAGACCGCGATCATCTGGGCCGAGGTGCTGCGCCGGCACGCGAGCAAGCCCGCCCCGCACGGCCTGGCGCTGACCCGGCAGAACGTCCCCACCTACGAGGCCAACCCGCTCGCCGCCAAGGGCGGTTACGTGCTGGCCGAGGCCGAGGGCGGCGCCGCGCAGGTCATCCTCATCGGCACCGGCTCCGAGGTGCAGCTGGCCGTCGAGGCCCGCGAGACGCTGCAGGCCGCGGGCATCCCAACCCGGGTGGTGTCCATGCCCTGCGTCGAGTGGTTCGAGGAGCAGGACCGCGCCTACCGCGACACGGTGCTGCCGCCCGCGGTCCGCGCCCGGGTCTCGGTCGAGGCCGGGATCGCGCTGACCTGGTACCGCTACGTCGGCGACGCCGGACGCACCGTCAGCCTGGAGCACTTCGGCGCCTCCGCCGACTACCAGACCCTCTACCGGGAGTTCGGCATCACCGCCGAGGCCGTGGTCGCCGCCGCCCACGAGTCCCTCGCCGACGCCAACCGCTGAACCGCACACATTCCAGAGGAGAAGCACCACCATGACTGACGCTCTGAAGCGCCTCAGCGACGAAGGCGTGGCGATCTGGCTGGACGACCTCAGCCGCACGCGCCTGACCAGCGGCAATCTTGCCGACCTGGTCCGTGAGAAGCACGTCGTCGGGGTCACCACCAACCCGACCATCTTCCAGAAGGCCATCGGCGGCAGCAGTGACGCCTATGACCAGCAGCTGCGCGACCTCGCCGTGCGCGGCGTCACCGTGGACGAGGCGGTGCGGATGATGACCGCCGCCGACGTCCGCGAGGCCGCCGACGTGCTGCGCCCGGTCTACGACGCCAGCAACGGCCGCGACGGCCGGGTCTCCATCGAGGTGGACCCGCGGCTGGCGCACCACACCGAGGCGACCATCGCCGAGGCCCGCCAGCTGGCCTGGCTGGTGGACCGCCCGAACACCCTGATCAAGATCCCGGCGACCAAGGCCGGGCTGCCCGCCATCGCCACCGTCATCGGCGAGGGCATCAGCGTCAACGTCACGCTGATCTTCTCGCTGGAGCGGTACCGGGGCGTGATGGACGCCTTCCTGACCGGTCTGGAGCGCGCCCAGGCGGCCGGCCACGACCTGTCCCAGATCGAGTCGGTCGCCTCCTTCTTCGTGTCCCGGGTGGACACCGAGATCGACAAGCGGCTGGACAAGATCGACAGCGACGCCGCCCGGGCCGCCAAGGGCAAGGCCGCCGTGGCCAACGCCCGGCTGGCGTACGAGGCGTACGAGGCGGTCTTCAGCTCGGACCGGTGGAAGGCGCTGCAGGCCGCCGGCGCCAAGCCGCAGCGCCCGCTGTGGGCCTCGACCGGCGTCAAGGACCCGGCGTACGACGACACCATGTACGTGGTGGAGCTGGTCGCCCCCGGCACCGTCAACACCATGCCCGAGGCCACCCTGGACGCCGTCGCCGACCACGGCGTGGTCCGCGGCGACACGGTCAAGGGCAGCTACGCGGAAGCCAAGGCCGAGCTGGACGCCCTGGCCGCTCTCGGCATCTCCTACGACGACGTCGTCCAGCTGCTGGAGGACGAGGGCGTGGAGAAGTTCGAGGCGTCCTGGAAGGAGCTGCTCGACACGGTCTCCGCCTCCCTGCAGAAGTTCACCGTGAAGGGGGGCTCAGCCAAGTGAGCGACGACGCCTCTTCGGTGCTGGAGGAGGAGCCGGGCGAGGTCAGCGCCTGGCTCAACCCGCTGCGCGACCCGGCCGACCGCCGGCTGCCGCGCATCGCGGGCCCCTCCGGGCTGGTCATCTTCGGTGTGACCGGCGACCTGTCCCGCAAGAAGCTGATGCCGGCCGTCTACGACCTGGCCAACCGGGGGCTGCTGCCGCCGGGCTTCTCGCTGATCGGCTTCGCCCGGCGCGACTGGGAGGACGAGGACTTCGCCAAGGTCGTCCACGACTCGGTCAAGGAGCACGCCCGGACGCCCTTCCGCGAGGAGGTCTGGCAGCAGCTCGCCAAGGGCATGCGCTTCGTCCAGGGCGAGTTCGTGGACAACGACGCCTTCGAGAAGCTCCGCGAGACCATCGAGGAGCTGGACAAGGCCCAGGGCACCGGCGGGAACTTCGCCTTCTACCTGTCGGTCCCGCCCAAGTTCTTCCCGCAGGTGGTGGAGCAGCTCAAGGCGCACGGCCTGGCCGACCCGCCCAAGGGCTCGTGGCGGCGCGCCGTCATCGAGAAGCCCTTCGGGCACGACCTGGAGAGCGCGACCGAGCTGAACCGGGTGGTGCACTCGGTCTTCCCGCGCGACGAGGTCTTCCGGATCGACCACTACCTGGGCAAGGAGACGGTCCAGAACATCCTGGCGCTGCGCTTCGCCAACTCGATGTTCGAGCCGATCTGGAACCGGTCGTACGTGGACCACGTGCAGATCACCATGGCCGAGGACATCGGCATCGGCGGCCGGGCCGGGTACTACGACGGCATCGGCTCCGCGCGCGACGTCATCCAGAACCACCTGCTGCAGCTGATGGCGCTCACCGCCATCGAGGAGCCGGCCTCGTTCCACCCCAAGGCGCTGGTGGCGGAGAAGCTCAAGGTGCTCTCCGCCGTCAAGATCCCCCGGGACCTGGGGCGGCACACCGTGCGCGGCCAGTACACGCACGGCTGGCAGGGCGGCGAGGAGGTGCCGGGCTACCTGGAGGAGGAGGGCATCGACCCCGAGTCCACCACCGACACCTACGCCGCGGTGAAGCTGGAGATCAACAACCGCCGCTGGGCGGGCGTGCCGTTCTACCTGCGCACCGGCAAGCGGCTGGGGCGCCGGGTGACCGAGATCGCGGTCGTCTTCCAGCGCGCGCCGTACCTGCCGTTCGACTCCAGCGCCACCGAGGAGCTGGGGCAGAACGCCCTGGTCATTCGGGTGCAGCCGGACGAGGGCGTGACCATGCGGTTCGGCTCCAAGGTGCCCGGCACCTCGATGGAGGTCCGCGACGTCAGCATGGACTTCGCCTACGGCGAGTCCTTCACCGAGTCCAGCCCGGAGGCGTACGAGCGCCTCATCCTGGACGTGCTGCTGGGCGACGCCAACCTCTTCCCGCGGCACCAGGAGGTGGAGGCGTCCTGGCGGATCCTCGACCCGATCGAGGCGTACTGGACCAAGCACGGCAAGCCCGCCCCGTACGAAGCCGGCACCTGGGGCCCGGCCGAGGCGGACGAGATGCTCGCACGAGACGGTAGGAGCTGGCGCCGGCCATGAAGATCGATCTAACGGACACCACCTCCAGCAAGATCAACTCCGGGCTGATCGACGCCCGCCGCTCGATCGGCGCCGGGGCCGTCGGCATGGTCCTGACCCTGGTCATCGTCACCGACGAGGGCAGCGCCTACGACGCCCTGAAGGCGGCCGGGGAGGCCTCGCGCGAGCACCCCTCGCGCATCCTGGCCGTGATCAGCCGCCCGGGGCGCTCGCCCCGGGCCCGCGCCGAGGCGCGGCTGGACGCCGAGATCCGGGTCGGCTCCGACGCGGGCACCGGCGAGACGGTGCTGCTGCGGCTGCACGGCGAGCTGGCCTCGCAGGCCCAGTCGGTCGTCCTGCCGCTGCTGCTGCCGGACGCCCCGGTGGTGGTCTGGTGGCCCGAGAACGCCCCGGAGAACCCGGCCAAGGACCCCCTGGGCGCGCTGGCCCAGCGCCGGATCACCGACGCCGTCTCGGCGGAGTCCCCGGTCGCGCAGCTGGCGACCCGGGCGGTCACCTACAGCCCCGGCGACACCGACCTGGCCTGGACCCGGATCACCCCCTGGCGCTCCATGCTGGCGGCCGCGCTGGACCAGCGGCACGCCGAGGTCGAGTCGGCGGTGGTCGAGGGCGAGTCGTACAACCCCAGCGCGGAACTGCTCGCGCTGTGGCTCGCCAGCCGGCTGAAGATCGACGTCGACCGGGTGGTCACCGACGGCCCGGGGCTGACCGCGGTCCGGCTGCGGACGGCCGGCGGCGACGTCACGCTGGACCGCAGCGACGGCCTGCTGGCCAAGCTCTCCATGCCCGACCAGCCGGACCGGATGGTGGCGCTGAAGCGCCGCGACACGGCCGAGCTGATCGCCGAGGAGCTGCGCCGGCTCGACCCGGACGACATCTACGCGACCTCGGTCAAGTACGGCGTGGACAACCTGCACCAGGGCGCGGACGGTACGGAGACGGTCGAGGCCCCGGCGTCCGGGAGCCGGAAGAAGGCCCCGGAGAAGGCGTCGGAGAAGGGCTCGGACAAGTCCGAGGACAAGGCCGAGGAGAAGGCCCCCAAGCTGCCGCAGACCGGCCCGGTCGCCTCGGCGACCCGGACCAAGGCGGCGCCGAAGGCCGAGGGACGCAAGTCGGGCTCCTCATGACCGCCGCGCAGCTGGTCGTCCACCGCGACAAGGAGCTGATGGCGCAGGCCGCGGCGGCCCGGCTGATCACCCGGATCGTCGACGCGCAGTCCGCGCGGGGCAGCGCCTCAGTGGTGCTGACCGGCGGGCGCAACGGCAACGGGCTGCTGGCGGCGCTGGCCTCGTCCCCGGCCCGGGACGCGGTGGACTGGTCGCGGCTGGAGCTGTGGTGGGGTGACGAGCGGTTCCTGCCCGAGGGCGATCCGGAGCGCAACGACACCCAGGCCCGGGCGGAGCTGCTGGACGCGGTGGGGCTGGACCCGGCCCGGGTGCACCCGATGCCGGCGTCGGACGGCCCGGACGGCGACGACCCGGAGGCGGCGGCGGAACGTTACGCCGCCGAGCTGGCGAAGGCGTGCGGGCCCGGCGACCATGCCGGGGTGCCGTCCTTCGACGTGCTGCTGCTGGGCGTCGGCCCGGACACCCACATCGCCTCGCTGTTCCCGGAGCTCCCGGGCGTCCGCGAGACCGCGCTCACCGTCGTCGGTGTGCGCGGGGCGCCCAAGCCGCCGCCGACGCGGATCTCGCTGACCCTCCCGGCGATCCGGGCGGCCCGCGAGGTGTGGCTGCTGGCGGCGGGCGAGGACAAGGCCGAGGCGGTCGCCCTGGCACTGTCCGAGCCCGGCGAGATCCAGGCCCCGGCCTCCGGCGCGCGCGGTCAGCAGCGCACGCTGTGGCTGCTGGACAGGGCCGCGGCGGCCAAGCTCCCGCCGCAGCTCTACCCCCCGGCCTCGGCCTGACCGCGACGCCGACGGCCCCGCACCCCTCGTCGGGGAGCGGGGCCGTCGGCGTTCCGTACGGCTGTGCGGGCTGCGGCTAGACCTCGCCGCGGAGCTTGGCCAGGGCCTCGGCGAGGATGGCCTCGCCGTCGGCGTCGCTGCGGCGCTCGCGGACGTACGCGAGGTGCGTCTTGTACGGCTCGGTGCGCGGCGGCGCCGGGGGGTTCTCCTCGTCCGGGCCCGCCGGGAATCCGCAGCGGGGGCAGTCCCAGGTCTCCGGGATCTGCGCGTCGGAGGCGAAGGACGGACGGGTCTCGTGCCCGTTGGCACACCAGAAGGAGATCCGCAGCCGAGGGGCGGACTCGCCGCGCTCGGCCTCGCCCATGGGTCCTGCGCCGACCCTGCTGCCACGGATAGCGTTGCCACTTGCCACAGTGTGACTCCCTGCGTGATGGTGCAATGCGTAGGCCACCTGGGAGTTCCCCGCGCTGTGAAGCCCGGCCCCCGCGGTGTTCCGGCCGCCCCCGCAGGCTGTGGACCGCCGACGGGCACGTACCGGCCCACGGACCGCATGGGTACGCTCCGTGACCGGCACTGACGACAACAGCCACCATGATAGGCGGCCGGGCGACGCCCCGTCAGTTGTCACCCGGACGGGACGGCCCGAACCGCCCGGCCCAGCGGGCACGCTGGGCGGGCACGGCCGTCACCGGGCCTTCGTCAGCCCTTCTCGGCCTTCGTCAGCCGTTCTTGGCCTTCATCAGCAGCGACAGGATGACGATGCAGGCGAACCAGCCGACGCCCATGAAGATGGTGATGCGGTCCAGGTTGCGCTCGGCCACGGCGGAGCCGCCGCCGGTGGAGGACACGCCGCCACCGAACATGTCCGACAGGCCGCCGCCCTTGCCCTTGTGGAGCAGGACCAGGACGACCATCATCACGCTGAAGAAGATCAACGCGATCGAGAAGCCGAGGATCACGGCGGAACCAATCTCTTGTGTGGATGCTTGGCGTTGCTGCGGGTGGTGCGGGTGGTGCTCGGTGCTGCCGGCCCCGCGCGGCAGGGCCGGAGCAGCGGCACCCGCCACTGCTCCGGCCCTAGACTACGACGGGAAGGGTCCGTCAGCCTACCGCCTGGTCCCGGTAGCGGACGATCTTCACGAACTCCTCGGCGTCCAGCGCGGCCCCGCCGATCAGCGCGCCGTCCACGTCGGGCTTGGCCATGATCCCGGCGGCGTTCGAGGACTTCACCGAACCGCCGTACAGCACCCGGACCTTGTCGGCCAGCTCCTGGCTGTACAGCTCGGCCAGCCGGACCCGGATCGCGCCGCAGACCTCCTGCGCGTCCTCGGGGGTGGCCACCTCGCCGGTGCCGATGGCCCACACCGGCTCGTAGGCGACGACGATGGTCTCGGCGTCCTCCGCCTCGACACCCTCCAGCGCGCCGTCGAGCTGCGCCAGGGTGTAGGCGACCTGGTTGCCGGCCTTGCGGACGTCCAGGCCCTCGCCGACGCACAGGATCGGCGTGACGCCCCACTTGAAGGCGGCCTTGACCTTGGCGTTGACGACGGCCTCGTTCTCCCCGTGGTACTGGCGGCGCTCGGAGTGGCCGATGGCCACGTAGGTGCACTTGAGCTTGGCCAGCATGGGGCCGGAGATCTCGCCGGTGTAGGCGCCGGAGTCGTGCGCCGAGACGTCCTGCGCGCCGTACTTGATCTTCATCTTGTCGCCGTCGACCAGGGTCTGCACCGAGCGCAGGTCCGTGAACGGCGGCAGGACGGCGACCTCGACGGCCGCGTAGTCCTTGTCGGTCAGCGAGAAGTGGAGCTTCTGGGTGTGCGCGATGGCCTCGAGGTGGTTGAGGTTCATCTTCCAGTTGCCCGCCATCAGCGGGGTACGCGCGCCCGGGTTCGACACAGTGCTCATCTCTCAGTTCTCCAGTGCGGCGAGGCCGGGGAGGGTCTTGCCCTCCAGGTATTCGAGGCTGGCGCCGCCACCCGTCGAGATGTGGCCGAACGTCTTCTCGTCGAATCCCAGGATGCGCACGGCGGCGGCCGAGTCGCCACCGCCGACCACGGAGAAGGCGTCGCCCTCGGACAGCGCCCGGGCCACGGCGCGGGTGCCCTCGGCGAAGGCCGGGTGCTCGAAGACGCCCATCGGGCCGTTCCAGAAGACGGTGCGGGCGTCCGCCAGCTTGGCCGCGAACAGCTCGCAGGAGGCCGGGCCGATGTCCAGGCCGCCCTTGCCGGCCGGCATGGCGTCGGCGGGGACGACCTCGAAGTCCTCGACCGGGGCCTGCGCCTTCAGGTCGGGGAAGCTGCCGGAGACGGCGGCGTCGACCGGCAGGACGAACTCCACGCCGTTCTTCTCGGCACGCTCCAGGTACTCCAGCACGGTCGGGATCTGGTCGGCCTGCAGCAGGCTGCTGCCGACCTCGTAGCCCTTGGCGGCGAGGAAGGTGAAGGCCATGCCGCCGCCGATGAGGATGCGGTCGGCCTTGCCGAGCAGGTTGTCGATCACACCCAGCTTGTCGGAGACCTTGGAGCCGCCCAGCACCACCACGTACGGGCGCTCGACCTCCTCGGTGAGGCGCTTGAGCACGGCCACCTCGGCCGCGATCAGCAGGCCCACCGCGTGCGGCAGCCGGGCCGGGAGGTCGTACACCGAGGCGTGCTTGCGGTGGACCGCGCCGAAGCCGTCGCCGACGTACAGGTCGGCGAGGGAGGCCAGGCTGTCCGCGAAGGCGCCGCGCTCGGCGTCGTCCTTGCTGGTCTCGCCCGGGTTGAAGCGGAGGTTCTCCAGCAGCACGACCTGGCCGTCGGCGAGGGCGTCCACGGCGCCGCGGGCGCTGTCGCCCACGGTGTCGGCGGCGAAGACCACCTCCTGGCCGAGGATCTCACCGAGCCGGACGGCCACCGGGGCCAGGCTGAACTGCGGGTCGGGCTTGCCCTTGGGGCGGCCCAGGTGCGAGGCGACGATCACCCGGGCGCCCGCGGCGACCAGCTTGGCGAGGGTCGGGGCGACGGCGCGGATCCGGCCGTCGTCGGTGATGGTGGTGCCGGACAGCGGCACATTGAGGTCGGCGCGGACGAATACCCGCTTGCCGGCGACGTCGAGGTCGTCGATGGTCTGCACGGTCTGGAAGCTCCTGTGGGAGGAAGGGACGGCGGAGTGGGGTCGCAGGCACGCAGGCAGGGCCCGGACGCCCGTCCGGACCCTGCCCTCAGCTCACCTGTGCTGTGCTCGTCAGAGCTGGCCACCCACGAGGGTAGTCAGGTTGACCAGGCGGTTGGAGTAGCCCCACTCGTTGTCGTACCAGCCGAAGATCTTCACCTGGTTGCCCTGGACCATGGTCAGCGGGGCGTCGAAGATGCAGGAGTACGGCGAGTTGACGATGTCGCGGGAGACGATCTCGTCCTCGTTGTAGTAGAGGATGCCCTTGAGGGCGCCCTGGGACGCCTTCTGGAAGGCCGCGTTGACCTCGTCCTTGGTGACCTCGCGCTCCAGGTCCACCACCAGGTCGGTGATCGAGCCGGTCGGGACCGGGACGCGCAGCGAGGTGCCGTCCAGTTTGCCCTTGAGCTCCGGCAGCACCAGCGCGGTGGCCTTGGCGGCACCGGTGGAGGTCGGGATGATGCTCAGGGCGGCGGCGCGGGCGCGGCGCAGGTCCTTGTGCGGGAAGTCCAGGGTGACCTGGTCGTTGGTGTACGCGTGGACGGTGGTCATCATGCCCTTGACGATCCCGAAGGACTCGTGCAGGACCTTCGCCATCGGCGCCACACAGTTGGTGGTGCAGGAGGCGTTGGAGATGACGCTGTGCTTGCTGACATCGAGCTTGTCGTCGTTGACGCCGATGACGATGGTGATGTCCTCGTCCGAGGCCGGAGCCGAGATCAGGACCTTCTTCGCGCCGGCCGTGATGTGCTGCTTGGCGGCCTCGGCCTTGGTGAAGAAGCCGGTGGACTCGATCACGATGTCCGCGCCCAGCTCGGACCAGCCGAGGTTGGCCGGGTTGCGCTCGGCGGTGACCTTGAACGTCTTGCCGTCGACGGTGATGGTGTCGGCGGTGTGGGAGACCTCGGCCTGCAGGGTTCCCAGGGTCGAGTCGTACTTGAGCAGGTGCGCCAGGGTCTTGGTGTCGGTCAGGTCGTTGACACCGACGATTTCGATGTCCGCGCCCTGGGCCTGAACCGCACGGAAGAAGTTGCGGCCGATGCGGCCGAACCCGTTGATGCCTACCCGGATCGTCACGAACCGATCTCCTCGCTGATACGCCGGCGGATGGGCCGACGAGCTGGAATGGGATGTCCCCGACCGCTTGAAACCCTACCCCGCGAGCGTGGCGTAGAGCACATCAGGCTTGCCCCGGAACCGCGTGCCGACGGCCCCGCGCCCGGCCCGCGCGGGGCCGGTCACGACCCCTGCCGGACCGACGCCGTTGCCCGGCAGGGCCGTTGCGGAGCCGGCCGGCCCCGGGGCGGCGCCCGTCAGCCGGCGACCATCTCCTCGGCCTCCGACAGGTTGTGCTCGGTGCTGGGCAGCCCCAGCTCGGACGCCCGCTTGTCGGCCATCGCCAGCAGCCGCCGGATCCGGCCCGCGACCGCGTCCTTGGTCAGCGGCGGATCCGCCAGCGAGCCCAGCTCCTCCAGCGACGCCTGCTTGTGCTCCATCCGCAGCCGGCCCGCCGCCGCCAGGTGCTCGGGGACCTCCTCGCCGAGGATCTCCAGCGCCCGCTGCACCCGGGCCCCGGCCGCGACCGCCGCCCGCGCCGAGCGGCGCAGGTTGGCGTCGTCGAAGTTGGCCAGCCGGTTGGCCGTCGCCCGGACCTCGCGGCGCATCCGCCGCTCCTCCCAGGCCAGCACCGACTCGTGCGCGCCCAGCCGGGTCAGCAGCGCGCCGATCGCGTCGCCGTCCCGGATCACCACCCGGTCCACCCCGCGCACCTCGCGGGCCTTGGCCGGGATGCCCAGCCGCCGGGCCGCGCCGACCAGGGCCAGCGCCGCCTCCGAACCGGGGCAGGTGACCTCCAGCGAGGAGGACCTGCCGGGCTCGGTGAGCGAGCCGTGCGCCAGGAACGCCCCGCGCCACGCCGCCTCGGCGTCGCAGGTCGCCCCGGACACCACCGCCGGGGGAGACCCCGGATGGGGCGCCCGCGCCCGTCCACCAGACCCGTCTGCCGGGCCAGCAGTTCGCCGTCCTTCACCACCCGCACCACGTACCGGCTGCCGCGCCGCAGACCGCCGGGGGCCATCACCACCAGCTCCGAGGAGTGTCCGAAGATCTCCAGCAGATCCTTGCGCAGTCGCCGTGCCGCGACTCCGGTGTCCAGCTCCGCCTCGATCACGATGCGTCCGCTCACAATGTGCAGACCGCCCGCGAACCGCAGGATCGCCGACACCTCCGCCTTGCGGCAGCATGCCCGGGTGACGGGGAGCCGGCTGATTTCGTCCTTCACCGCTGCCGTCATCGCCATGGCGCGATCCTTCCATGCGTTCTGAAGATCCGGTCGTACGCGGCGGCCAGAAGCTCCGGGTCGTGTCGCCCGGAGGGCTGCCCGGCGGCGTCGGGCACCGAGACGTCGTCGAGCACGAGTTCGGCCCCGAGACGCTTGGCCGCGCTGCGCAGCGCCTCCGGATCGGCCACCGCGGCCTTGTCGGCCAGAACGAAGTCCACGCCCAGCTCCGGCGCGTGCTCCTGGAACACCTCCAGGTGCCGCTGCGGCGAGAAGCCCTCGGTCTCGCCGGGCTGGGCAACCAGGTTGAGCGCCAGGACCTTTCGGCCCCGGGTCTCGACCAGCGCGGTGCGCAGCTGCGGCACCATCAGGTGCGGCAGCACGCTGGTGAACCAGGAGCCCGGGCCGAGCACCACCCAGTCCGCGTCCAGCACCGCGGCGACCGCCTCCGGCGCCGCCGGAGGGTCCTGCGGCAGCAGCCGCACCGCCTCCACCTCGCCCGGGGTGACCGCGACTTCGGCCTGCCCGCGGACGGTGTCCAGCCGGTCCGGGTGGGCCGGGTCCAGGCCGCGCACGCTGGCCTCGATGTCCAGCGGCACCGCCGACATCGGCAGCACCCGGCCGTGCGCGCCGAGCAGCCGGCCGACGTACTCCAGCGCCTCGACCGGATCGCCCAACTTCTCCCACAGGGCCACGATCAGCAGATTGCCCACCGCGTGGCCGTGCAGGTCGCCGTCGCTCTGGAACCGGTGCTGGATCACCTCGGACCAGGTCCGGCCCCACTCGTCGTCCCCGCACAGCGCGGCCAGCGCCTTGCGCAGGTCGCCCGGGGGCAGCACGCCCAACTCGGCGCGCAGCCGACCGCTGGAGCCGCCGTCGTCGGCCACGGTGACCACGGCCGTCAGCCCGCCGGTGAGCCGGCGCAGCGCCGACAGGGAGGCGGACAGTCCCTGGCCGCCGCCCAGTGCCGTGATCCTCGGGGCCCCGCGACGGCGGCGGGTCTGCCGCCCACCCATGATGTGTGACGCCACCCGTGCCCCTCTGCTGATCTGCCGTGCGGCTACTCGCGGCCCATGTCGCGGTGCACCAGGACAGTCTCCAGTCCGTCGGCGATCAGGCGCTTGGCCAGACGCTCCGACATGGCGACACTGCGGTGCTTGCCTCCGGTGCAGCCTACGGCAAGTGTCATATAGCGCTTGCCCTCCCGGCGGTAGCCCTCGGTGACGATGCGCAGCAGATCGGCGTACTGGTCCAGGAACTCCTTGGCCCCGGGCTGGTCGAAGACGTAGCGGGCGACCTCCTCGTCGGTGCCGGTGCGGGAGCGCAGCTCGGGCACCCAGTGCGGGTTGGGCAGGAACCGGCAGTCGACGACCAGGTCGGCGTCGACCGGCAGCCCGTACTTGAAGCCGAAGGACATGACCGTGGCCCGCAGTTGCGGCTCCTGGTCGTCGGAGAACTGGGCGTCCATCTTGGCGCGCAGCTCATGGACGTTCAGGCTGGAGGTGTCGATCACCAGGTCGGCCTCGCCGCGCAGGTCCCGCAGCAGGGTGCGCTCCTGGGCGATGCCGTCCACGATGCGGGCGTCGCCCTGCAACGGGTGCGGGCGGCGGACGCTCTCGAAACGGCGGACCAGGGCGTCGTCCGAGGCCTCCAGGAAGACCACCCGGAGCCGGACGCCGCGCCGTTCCAGATCCTCCAGCGAGGCCAGCAGGTCGTCGAAGAAACTGCGGCCGCGGACGTCCACCACGGCCCCTATCCGGGCCACCGCGCCCTGCGAGCGCGCACCGAGGTCGACCATGGTCGGTATCAGCGACGGCGGCAGGTTGTCCACGACGAACCAGCCGAGGTCCTCCAGGCACTTGGCGGCCGTGCTGCGGCCGGCGCCGGACATGCCGGAGATGATCACCAGCTCGGGCACCGTCCCCGATGCCTCGGGGGTACAGCCGGACGGGCCGCCGCCGGGGGCGGGGCCGCTGGGGGCACTACCGGACACGCTCACTTCTCATCCCCGCTTTCGGTCGCATCAGTACAGACAACGCTCGCGGGTGCCTGCGGCTTCCCTGTGTCACCCGCATGAGTGACATCACCCCCGATGATCTCCCCGGTGGCCGTGTTGACCGAGGGAGCGGCGGGTGTCCTGGAGGCCAACGCTGCGGCAACAGCCTCCGCCGTGCGCCTGCCGACGCCGGGGACCTCGCAGATCTCCTCGACCGTCGCCGCCTTCAGCCGCTTCAGCGAGCCGAAGTGCTTCAGCAGCGCCTGCCGGCGGCTCTCGCCGAGGCCGGGGACGTCGTCCAGGCCGCCCGTGGTGAGCCGCTTGGCGCGCTTCTGCCGCTGGTAGGCGATGGCGAAGCGGTGCGCCTCGTCGCGGACCCGTTGCAGCAGGTACAGGCCCTCGCTGCTGCGGGGCAGCACCACCGGATCGTCCTCCCCCGGCAGCCAGACCTCCTCCAGCCGCTTGGCCAGGCCGCACAGGGCGACGTCGGTGACGCCCAGCTCCATCAGCGCCCGCTGCGCGGCCGCCACCTGCGGCTCGCCGCCGTCGACCACGATCAGCTGCGGGGGGTAGGCGAAGCGGCGCGGGCGGCCGGTCTCCTCGTCCCGCTCGGCGGGCTGCTCGGTGTGCCGGAACCGGCGGGTGATCACCTCGTGCATGGACCGGACGTCGTCCTGGCCCTCGAAGCCCTTGATGGCGAAGCGGCGGTACTCGCTCTTGCGGGCCAGGCCGTCCTCGAACACCACCATGGAGGCCACCACGTCCTGCCCCTGGAGGTGCGAGATGTCGTAGCACTCGATCCGCAGCGGCGCGGTGTCCAGGCCCAGCGCGTCGGCGATCTCCTGGAGCGCGACGCTGCGGGTGGTCAGGTCCGAGGCCCGCTTGGTCTTGTGCAGCGCCAGCGCCTGGGCGGCGTTGCGGCCCACGGTCACCATCAGCTCGCGCTTGTCGCCGCGCTGCGGGATGCGCAGGTCCACCCGGCTGCCCCGGCGGCCGGCCAGCCACTCGGCGATCGGCTCGACCGGCTCGGGCAGCGCCGGGACCAGCACCTCGCGCGGCACCGCCTCGCCGCTCTCCTCGCCGTACAACTGCAGCAGGGCGTGCTCGACCAGCCCGGCGGTGTCGACGTTCTCGACCTTGTCGGTGACCCAGCCGCGCTGGCCGCGCACCCGGCCGCCGCGCACGTGGAAGATCTGCACGGCCGCCTCCAACTCGTCCTCGGCGACGGCCAGCAGGTCGGCATCGGTGCCGTCGGCCAGGACGACGGCGTTCTTCTCCATGGCGCGGCGCAGCGCCTCCATGTCGTCCCGCAGCCGCCCGGCGCGTTCGTACTCCATCTCGGCGGCGGCGGCCTTCATCTCCTGCTCCAGCCGGCGCAGGTAGGCGCCGGTCCGCCCGGCCATGAAGTCGCAGAACTCCTCGGCGAGTTCGCGGTGCTCCTCGGGCGAGATCCGGCCGACGCAGGGCGCCGAGCACTTGCCGATGTAGCCCAGCAGGCAGGGCCGGCCCACCTGCTCCGCCCGTTTGAACACCCCGGTGGAGCAGGTCCGCACCGGGAACACCCGGAGCATCAGGTCGACGGTCTCGCGGATCGCCCAGGCGTGGCCGTACGGGCCGAAGTAGCGCACCCCGCGCTTCTTCGGCCCGCGCATCACCTGGACCCGCGGGAACTCCTCGTTCAGCGTGACCGCCAGCGACGGGTAGCTCTTGTCGTCGCGGTACTTGACGTTGAAGCGCGGGTCGAATTCCTTGATCCAGCTGTACTCCAGCTGCAGCGCCTCGACCTCGGTGCCGACCACCGTCCACTCGACGGAGGCGGCCGTGGTGACCATCTGCCTGGTCCGGGGGTGCAGGTTGGCCAGGTCCTGGAAGTAGCTGCTGAGCCTGGGCCGCAGGCTCTTGGCCTTGCCGACGTAGATCACCCGGGAGTCGGCGTCACGGAACTTGTAGACGCCCGGCGAGGCCGGGATCTGCCCGGGCGCGGGGCGGTAGGTGGACGGGTCGGCCATCAGGACACCCCCGCCCGGCGCACACGAGTTCGTGACATGCGAGTACTCCCCTGGAGACGGAGGTGCCGAGTTACTGAAACACTAGCGCCCGGCTACGACAGGGCGTCGGGCTCGCGGCCGACCCGTGGCCCCGGCCCCCGCGGCGGCGGCCGTCAGCGGCGCGCGGCCCCGGCGTCGCCCCCGAGCCGCCCGCCCGCGGCGTCCAGCTCCGCCGCCAGCAGCCGGACCAGCTCGGCGGCGGGCAGCGGCCGGGCCAGCCGGTGGCCCTGGCCCGCCCACAGCGCCATGCCCTGCGGATCCCCGGCCCGGGCGGCGGCCCGGCGCAGGCCTGAGGTGAGGTGGTGCACCTGCGGGTAGGCCGCCGGGGCGTGCGCGCCGTGCTCGGCGATGAAGCGGTTGGCCAGGCCGCGCGCCGGGCGGCCGGAGAAGGCCCGGGTGAGCACCGTCCCGGGGAAGCCCGGGTCGGTCAGGGCCTGCTTGTGCAGCGGGTGGGCCCCGGACTCCGGGCACGCCAGGAACGCCGTGCCCAGCTGCGCGGCGCAGGCCCCGGCCGCCAGCACGGCGGCGATCTGCGCGCCGCGCATCAGCCCGCCGGCCGCGACCACGGGCAGCGGGACGGCCTCGCCGACCGCGGCCAGCAGGGACAGCAGCCCCAGGCCGGAGCCGTCGCGGAGCGGGTCGTCGCGGTGGGTGCCCTGGTGGCCGCCCGCCTCGATGCCCTGGACGCACAGGGCGTCCGCCCCGGCCCGGTGCGCCGCCCGGGCCTCCTCGGCCCCGGTCACGGTGACCACGGTGGTGCTGCCCGCGCCCGCCAGGGCCGCCAGCACCTCGGGCTCGGGGCAGCCGAAGGTGAACGAGACGACCGGCACCGGATCGGCGGTCAGCAGCGCCACCTTGGCCCGGTAGTCGTCGTCCGCGCCGTGCTCCGGATCGCCCAGCGGGGTCGCGTAGGCGGCGGACTCCCCGGCCAGTTCACGGGCGTAGCGGTGGACCGCCGCCGGGTCGGCGGGGGCGGGCTGGGGCAGGAACAGGTTGACGCCGAAGCTCCGGCCGGTGAGCCCGCGCAGCGCCTCGATCTCCAGCCGCACGGCCTCGGCCGTCTTGTACCCGGCGGCCAGGAAGCCGAGGCCGCCGGCCTCGGACACGGCCGCGGCCAGCGCGGGGCAGGAGCCGCCCCCGGCCATGGGGGCCTGCCAGACCGGGTAGCGACTGAGTGAGGCCACGGCGGAGTCCATGACGGCATCGTGCCACAGCGCCCACCCGCCCGGGCTGGGTGCTTCAGAGCGTGACGACGATCTTTCCGCCGGTGACGGCCAGGGTCCTGCCGGGCAGCGGGGCGGTGGCCGGGCCGGTCACCACGTCGCCGGTGCTGATGTCGAACTGGCTGCCGTGGCACGGGCACTGGATGACGCCGTGGGTCACCCCGTCCACCGTGCAGCCGGCATGGGTGCAGATGGCGCTGAACGCCTTGAACACCCCGGCGGTGGGCTGGGTCACCACGACCTTGTCGGAGCGGTACAGCTTGCCGCCGCCCACCGGGACGTCCGTGCTCGGACCGAGGGTGGTCGGGCCGCTCGCGGTGGAGCCGGAGGAGCCGCTGGAGCAGGCGGCCAGGGCCAGACCGGCCGCCCCGGCCACGCCGACCGCCGCCGCGCCGCGCAGCAGGCCGCGGCGGGTGGCGCCGGAGCAGCAGGCGCCGCAGTCGGCCGGGGCGGCGGCCTGGCCGTCGGGGGCGGCGGGGTCGGTCACGGGGGCGGGGTCGGTCAGGGGCGTGCTGGGCTGCGCCATGGCTCTGTCTGCTCCGTGCGGTCGGCTGGGGTGCACCCGGCACAACGCCCGGCACCCGGAGCCGGTTGCGGCCCCGGGTGCACCTTATGCGCCCGATATATGCGTCCGGTATGAGCGCCCGGTAGGGGCGCCCGGTCCGGGGCCGCCTCAGCCGGTCGCCTTGCGGCCCGCGGCGGTCTTCTTGGCCGTTGCCTTCTTGGCCGTCGGCTTGGCGGCGGCCTTGGTGGCAGCGGGCTTGGCGGCGGCCTTGGTCGCGGTCGCCTTGGTCGCCGCCTTGGTGGCTGCGGCCTTGGTCGCGGCCTTGGTGGCGGCCGGCTTCTTGGCGGCGGCCTTGCGCCGGCCCGTGGCCGCGACCGGCTCGGGGCCGTCGAAGACGCGGTCGCCGAGGATGTCCCGGAGGAACTTGCCGGTGTGGCTCTCCCCCACCGCCGCGATCTGCTCCGGCGTGCCCTCGGCGACGACCATGCCGCCGCCGTTGCCGCCCTCGGGGCCCATGTCGATGACCCAGTCGGCGGTCTTGATCACGTCGAGGTTGTGCTCGATGACGATGACCGTGTTGCCCTTCTCCACCAGCCCGGTGAGCACCTTGATCAGCTTGCTGATGTCCTCGAAGTGCAGCCCGGTGGTGGGCTCGTCCAGGACGTAGACGGTGCGGCCGGTGGAGCGCTTCTGCAGTTCGGAGGCGAGCTTGACGCGCTGCGCCTCGCCGCCGGACAGGGTCGGCGCGGACTGGCCGAGCCGGACGTAGCCCAGCCCGACGTCGGTCAGCGTCCGCAGGTGGCGGGCGATCGGCGGGACGGCCTCGAAGAACTCCAGGCCCTCCTCGATCGGCATGTCCAGCACCTCGGCGATGGACTTGCCCTTGAAGTGGACGTCCAGGGTCTCCCGGTTGTAGCGCGCGCCGTGGCACACCTCGCAGGGGACGTAGACGTCCGGCAGGAAGTTCATCTCGATCTTGATGGTGCCGTCGCCGGCGCAGTTCTCGCAGCGCCCGCCCTTGACGTTGAAGGAGAACCGGCCCGGCAGGTAGCCCCGGACCTTGGCCTCGGTGGTCTCCGCGAACAGCCGGCGGACGTGGTCGAAGACGCCGGTGTAGGTGGCCGGGTTGGAGCGCGGGGTGCGGCCGATCGGCGACTGGTCGACGTGCACCACCTTGTCGACCAGCTCGGTGCCGGTGACCCGGGTGTGCCGCCCGGGCACGCTGCGCGCGCCGTTCAGCTCCCGCGCCAGGTGGGTGTAGAGGATGTCGTTGACCAGGGTGGACTTGCCGGAGCCGGAGACGCCGGTGATCGCGGTGAACATCCCCAGCGGGAAGCTGACGTCCACGTCCTTGAGGTTGTGCTCGCGCGCGCCGTGGACGGTGATCTGCCGCTTGGGGTCGATCGGGCGGCGCACCTCGGGCGTCGGGATGGAGCGGCGGCCGGAGAGGTAGGCGCCGGTCAGCGACTCCTTGTTGGCCAGCAGCCCCTCGCGGGAGCCGGAGTGGACGACGTGCCCGCCGTGCTCACCGGCGCCCGGGCCGATGTCCACGACCCAGTCGGCGGTGCGGATGGTGTCCTCGTCGTGCTCGACCACGATCAGGGTGTTGCCGAGGTCGCGCAGCCGGACCAGGGTCTCGATCAGCCGGTGGTTGTCCCGCTGGTGCAGGCCGATGGAGGGCTCGTCCAGCACGTACAGCACGCCGACCAGGCCGGAGCCGATCTGGGTGGCCAGCCGGATGCGCTGGGCCTCGCCGCCGGAGAGGGTGCCCGCCGCGCGGTTCAGCGAGAGGTAGTCCAGGCCGACGTCGACCAGGAACCGCAGCCGCTCGTTGACCTCCTTCAGCACCCGCTCGGCGATGGTCCGCTCGCGCTCGGAGAGCTGCATGGCGCCCAGGAACTCGGCGCAGTCGCTGATGGACATCCCGGCGACCTCGGCGATGGACTTCCCGGCCATGGTGACGGCCAGCACCACCGGCTTGAGCCGGGTGCCCCGGCAGGCCGGGCAGGGCACCTCGCGCATGTAGCCCTCGAAGCGCTCGCGGCTGCTGTCGGTCTCGGAGTCCGCGTGCCGGCGCTGGACGAAGGGCACCACGCCCTCGAAGCCGGTGACGTACGAGCGCTCCCGCCCGAAGCGGTTGGTGAAGCGCACCTCGACCTGGGTCTTGTGCCCGTACAGCAGCGCCTTCTTGGCCCGCTGCGGCAGCCCCGCCCAGGGGATGTCGGTGCGGAATCCCAGCTCCTTGCCGAGCGCCTTCATCAGCCGCAGGTGGTACTCCTTGGTGTGGCCGAGCGACCAGGCGTGGATGGCGCCCTCTTCGAGGGTCTTCTCCTCGTCCGGGATGATCAGCTCAGGGTCGACCTCCATCCGGGTGCCGATGCCGGTGCACTCCGGGCAGGCGCCGAAGGGCGAGTTGAAGGAGAAGGAGCGCGGCTCCAGCTCCTCGTAGGAGATGTCGTCGAAGGTGCAGTAGAGGTGCTCGGAGTACATCCGCTCACGCTCGGGGTCGTCCTGCGGCAGGTCCACGAAGTCCAGCACGACGGTGCCGCCGGAGAGCTTCAGGGCGGTCTCGACCGAGTCGGTGAGCCGGCGCTGGGCGGAGGCCTTGACCGTGAGCCGGTCGACCACCACCTCGATGGTGTGCTTCTCCTGCTTCTTGAGCACCGGCGGCTCGGTCAGCTGGACGGTGGCGCCGTCGACCCGGGCCCGGGAGTAGCCCTTGGTCTGCAGGTCGGCGAAGAGGTCCACGAACTCGCCCTTGCGGGCCCGGACCAGCGGGCTGAGCAGCTGGAACCGGGTGCCCTCGGGCAGCTCCAGGACCTTGTCCACGATCTGCTGCGGCGACTGCCGGGCGATCGGGCGGCCGCACTCGGGGCAGTGCGGGTGGCCGACGCGGGCGAAGAGCAGCCGCAGGTAGTCGTAGACCTCGGTGATGGTCCCGACGGTGGAGCGCGGGTTGCGCGAGGTCGACTTCTGGTCGATGGAGACGGCCGGGGAGAGGCCCTCGATGAAGTCGACGTCGGGCTTGTCCATCTGCCCGAGGAACTGCCGGGCGTACGAGGAGAGCGACTCGACGTAGCGGCGCTGGCCCTCGGCGAAGATCGTGTCGAAGGCAAGCGAGGACTTACCCGATCCGGACAACCCGGTGAAGACGATGAGCGAGTCGCGGGGCAGGTCGAGCGAGACGTTCTTGAGGTTGTGCTCGCGAGCACCGCGGACGATGAGGCGGTCTGCCACGCTTCTGGACCTTCCGGAGCGGGTGTCGGGCGGTCCTGGATGGGGCGATCCGGGGCCGCCCGACGTACATGGGGATGATGCGGGGGCGGCGCAGGCGCGCGCAGGACCGGGTGATGCCCACCATGGTAGGCATCCGGCCGCCGCGGGTGCTGCGGTACTGAGACTATGGGAGCACGTGTTCGATTTTCAGGGCAATCGAGAAGCCTCACCCGAACGAGTGACGCGGGCGAGCGTTCACCGCGACGGTAGCGTGATCCCTGCCGCACCCGGTGAACGATCGGGACAGCCCGGGGGACACGTGCCCCCGGAACCCGTCCCCATGCAGACGCCCCCGTGCAGCCAGCTTCATGCAGACGCCCCAGCCGACGGGAGACCGCTGATGACCGACCCCGTACCGCCCGCCACCGTCGCCGCCGCCGAGGAACGGCTGCTGCGCACCGTCGGGCGGATGCGACCCGAGCAGGTCTTCGAGCCGTCCGCGCTGCCCGGCTGGACCAGGGGCCATGTGCTGACCCACCTGGCCCGCAACGCGGACGCCCTGGTCAATCTGCTCACCGGGGCCCGGACCGGCACGCCCGTCCCGATGTACCCCTCCGCCGAGGCCCGGGACCGCGACATCGAGGCCGGGGCCGGGCGCCCGCTGGACGAGCAGCTGGCCGACCTGCGCGCGGCCGGGCAGCGGTTCGCCGCCGCGGCGGCGGCGATGCCGGAGGCGGCCTGGGCCGTCGAGGTCCCGCACCGCCTGGGCGCCTTCCCCGCCTCGGGGGTGCCGCGCAAGCGCTACAACGAGGTCGAGTACCACCACGTCGACCTGGGCCTGGACTACACCCCGGGGCAGTGGCCGGCCGACTTCGTCGACCACGAGCTGGAGCCGCTCACCGACCGCCACCTGCGCGCCGGCGCGCTCACCGGGGCGCTGCGGGACGCGATCGCCGCCGCCCCCGGCCACGCCCGGCTGGCCTGGCTGTCCGGCCGCTCGGACGGTGCGGGCCTGGGCGTCCCGGTGTCCGCCCTGCCGACGCTCCCCCCGCTAAGCTGAGCGGCATGTCGTACCACGGAGCGGTGAAGGTCGGCGGGACTCCCGACGTGCGCGAGCTGGCGCACCTGGTGATCACCAAGGTCGCCGTAGGGCCCATGGACAACAACGCCTACCTGCTGCGCTGCCGCGCCACCGACGAGCAGCTACTCATCGACGCCGCGGCCGACGCGCCGGTGCTGCTGGAGACCGTCGGCCACAGCCTGGCCACGGTCGTCACCACGCACCGGCACCAGGACCACTGGGGGGCGCTGGCCGAGGTGGTGGCCGCCACCGGCGCGCGCACCGCGGCCGGCCGGATCGACGCCGAGGGCATCGAGGTCGGCACCGACCTGCTGCTGGACGACGGTGACACGCTGCGCGTGGGCGAGTGCGCGCTGACCGTCCGGCACATCGTCGGGCACACGCCGGGCGCGATCGTGCTGGTCTACGACGACCCGCAGGGCCACGCGCACGTCTTCGCCGGGGACTGCCTGTTCCCCGGCGGCGTGGGCAACACCTGGGGCGACCCGGCCGCCTTCGCCAGTCTGCTGGGCGACATCGAGGCCAAGGTCTTCGAGCCGCTGGCGGACGAGACCTGGGTGTACCCGGGCCACGGCGCCGACACCACCCTGGGCGCGGAGCGCCCGCACCTCGGCGAGTGGCGCGCCCGGGGCTGGTAGCCCCGCGGCCGCGACCCCGCCAGACGGCCCGGCCAGACGGCCCGGCTAGGCGGCCACCTCCGGCTCGACGGTGCCCAGCGGTGAGCCGTCGAGGCCGTAGAGGGCGATCCGGTCCGGCGGCACCTTCCCGGTGTCGGCGAAGTGCCGCCTGACCTCCACCAGCACCCCGGGCAGCACCGCGGCGACCCGGTCCGGGAGCTGGCCCTCCGTCAGCCAGTGCAGGGAGAGGCTCCAATGGCGACGCTCGCTGATGTGGCGCGGCGCGGTGGGCTCCGCCTCCAGGCCCAGCCGGTCGAGGAGGTCGAGGATCACATTCATGTCGGTGCCGTCGATGTGCACGAAGTTCTCTTCGATCAGTACCTCAGTCATGCAGCCGCACTACCCATGGTTCGCACCCGGCATCCGGTTTGCGGAGCGGCAGTTTCACTTCTGTCGTACACCTGACGACTTGTGACCGGTATTTTGCTGGAATCCACGGCGGACCGGGAGTGATGACTGGCATGGGCACCACCGTGAACATACCCGGGGCGGACACGGCTCCGCCCATCGACACCTCACCGCCCGGGCGCCTGCGGGAGCGCGCCGTCGGCCGGTGGCCGCACCTGGCGCTCGGCGCGGCGTTCTGCGCGGCCTGGACCGTGCTCTCGGTCGCCCGCTACCTGCGCTTCGGGGCCCAGGAGTGGGATCTGGCGATCTTCACCCAGGGCGTGCGCGGCTACGCCCACCTGGGAGCGCCGGTCTCCGACATCAAGGGCCCCGGCTTCAGCCTGCTGGGCGACCACTTCTCGCCCATCATCGCGGTACTGGCCCCGTTCTACCGGGTGTTCCCGTCCGCGGTCACCCTGCTGGTCGCCCAGGCCGTGCTGTTCGCCGTCTCCGTGGTGGTGGTCTCCGTCACCGCCGAGCAGCTGACCACCCGCGCCAAGGGGCTGGCGGTCGGTGCCGCGTACGGGCTCTCCTGGGGGCTGCAGCGCGCGGTGGACGCGGACTTCCACGAGATCGCCTTCGCCGTCCCGATCATCGCCGTGGTGGCGCGGCAGCTGCTGCTGAAGCGCTGGGACCGGGCCGCCTGGTGGTCGCTGCCGCTGCTGCTGGTCAAGGAGGACATGGGGCTGACCGTCGCCGCCGTGGGCGTGCTGCTGCTGCTCAACCGGCGCTGGCAGAGCGGCGCGCTGCTGGTCTCCGGCGGGGTCGCGGCGGTGTCGGTGATCGTCTACCGGGTGATCCCCTGGTTCGCCCCCGACCACCACTACGCCTACTTCACCGCCCTGCCCGGCGGCAGCGCCGCCCATGCCCACCTCGGCTCGATGCTGCTGGGCCTGGTGTGGCCGGTGGTCAAGTGGCGCACGGTGGCCTGGGTGGTCGGCATCACCGGGCTGCTCTGCCTGCGCTCCCCGCTGATGGTGCTGGCCCTGCCGACGCTCGGCTGGCGCTTCGCCTCCTCCGACCAGTCGTACTGGGGCACCGCCTGGCACTACAGCGCGGTGCTCATGCCGGTGGTGTTCCTGGCGGCGGTGGACGGCATGGTCCGGCTGGAGCGGTCCGGCCCGCCCTGGGCGCGCGCCTACGCGCGGCAGGGGGTGCCGCTGATGGTCGGCGCGGCGGTGGCGGTCAGCGCCGCCATGTCGCTGACGCTGTCGGAGCTGGCCGACCCGGCGACGTACCAGGGCGGCGCGCACGCGGCGGCACTGCGCGCGGCCGACCGGCTGATCCCGGACGGCGCCACGGTGGAGACCGGCAATCCGCAGCTGGCCGCGCTGGCCTCGCGCTGCACCGTGTTCTGGCCCGGCGGCGATCCGGTGGCCCCGCAGTACATCACCCTGGACCTGGCCTGGTGGTCGCCGGGGATGACCCCGGTGGCCTACGCGGAGATGGCCCACCGCGGCTCGGTCTACGTCCAGACCTTCGACCAGCAGCAGGTGGTGGTGCTGCGCCGGGTCGGCTGAGAGCGCCCCGGAAGCACCGGGCGGCGGCAACACACGACGGCGGCAGCACACGACCGTGGCAGCACACGGCTGTGCGGCCCGTGCCGGTCGGTCGGGCACGGGCCGCACAGCCGGATGGGGCGCGGCAGGGATCAGCCGCGGGCGGCGAACACCCCGGCCACGCTGTGGTGGACGAGCACCGCGTGACCCGACGGGCCGTCGTAGGCCACCCCGTCGCCGTTGGCGGCCGCCGCACCGAAGACGGCGCCACCGCTGGTGACGGTCGGCAGCGAGGGCACGCAGTCGGCAAGGGCAGTGCCCGCGCCCATCGCAACACAGAGCGTCGCCATCACTGCCACGACGGACGTACGGAGGTTGGTGCGCACGATTCGATCTCCTTGGTTGAAGCAGGTCGGTCCTGGAGATCAAATCCGGCGCTTCCGGCGAAGCCCGGCAACTCACTCGAAGGTGGGCAAGCCGCTCGCCCGGACAGCGGCTAGGGCTGCGGGTCGGTCGGCGGCTGGGCCGCCGGAGGCTGGCCGGTCGGGGGCTGGGCCGCCGGGGGCTGGCCGCCGATCTGCTGGTCGAGCCTGCCCTGGACCATGTCGACCTGGCTCTTGTACTTGTCGCCGGTCTTCTTGTCGACCATGTCCCCGGCCTTCTCGACTCCCTGGTGGGCCTGGCTCTCGTGGCCCTTGAGCATGTCTTTCAGCTTGTCCATCACCGACATGACGACCTCCTCGCGGAATGCTGACCCCTCCAGCATCCGTGCACCTTCCCCGCGCCGCATCTCCAGGCAGCGCCCGTCAATGGCGAAGCCCCGCACCTCGGCGGTGCGGGGCCTGCTGCCACGCGTCAGATGACGGTGATGTTCTCGGCCTGCGGGCCCTTCTGGCCCTGCGCGACGTCGAACTCGACCTTCTGGCCCTCCTGCAGCTCGCGGAAGCCCTGCGCGTTGATGTTCGAGTAGTGCGCGAAGACGTCGGCGCCGCCGCCGTCCTGGGCGATGAAGCCGAAGCCCTTTTCGGCGTTGAACCACTTCACGGTGCCACTGGCCATGTGCTGCTCCCTGTCGGGGAATGGGGAACTGACGGTTCAGCTCCCCCGGGTGATGAGGTGATCGCCCTGGTCCTCCGACAACTGCCAGACAGCACAACGCCCTTGGCGCGAGCGCCGGCGTCGACCTGCGAACCACGACTGCTAGCAGGAAAGTTATCGGATCTGCGTTCGTACGGCTACTAGGTGTTGGGGCCGGCATCGGCGGGCCGGGCGCCGGAGGCTCAGCCGAGCCAGCCGATCTCCAGGATCTCCACCTGCTCGGACCGGAGCGCGTACTGCATCCAGCAACAGCCGAAATGCGCCTCGCGGACGTCCTCGGAGCAGGCCGCGTCGGCCGCGTGGGGCCAGGCGTAGGGGGCGTCACGAATCGTGCGCAGCAGGGTGAGCGCGGCCTCCCTGCCCTCCTCCGGGAACTCGCGGAGAAGCTCGCCGGCCAGGTCTTCGAGCAGGGCACCGTGCTGGTTCATGCCCGGTTCAACGCGGGCCGGGCCCCGCAGGTCACGTTCGGCGGGCGGGGGGCGGCCCGGCGTCCACGAAGTCCAGGCAGCGGGGGCAGGTCACCGGGGCGGCGGAGAGCACCGTGTAGTAGCCGGCGGCCGGTGTGAAGCCGCACGGCGTCCGGGCGCTGGTGCCGCTGCGGGCGGCGACGTGCACCAGCGAGCTGCCGGAGGGGCTGATCCTCAGGGGGTACGGGCTGCCGTCCACGCGGTCTCCTCACACGACCCCCCGCTCCCGGCCCCCGGGCTCCACAGAAGCACGCGCCGGTGCGCCGCGCACCCCCGGACGCGCGGCGCCCCCGCCCGGAGAACCGGACGGGGGCGCTGTGGTGCGCACGCGAGGCCGAGCGGCCTTACAGCGGGCGGATGTTCTCGGCCTGCGGGCCCTTCTGGCCCTGGGTGACGTCGAACTCCACCTTCTGGCCCTCGAGGAGCTCGCGGAAGCCCTGGGCGTTGATGTTCGAGTAGTGGGCGAAGACGTCGGCGCCGCCGCCGTCCTGCTCGATGAAGCCGAAGCCCTTTTCGGCGTTGAACCACTTGACGGTACCGGTGGCCATGTCTCTCGTTCTCCTCTGTAGTCGTGCAGGAGCCGCACCGTGCGGACTCGAGTGTCGGATCTGCACGCCGGGGAGTGCTCCGGAGGACCGCGGACAGGAAAAAAAGCCCGCGATCGGGATCACGGGCGTACAAACGTCGAGAACCACGACTACTACAGGTCAAAACCGTACACGATGGGCGCGACGCCGACCACGCGGGGCAGTCCTGGCCCGGTCGGCGGGCTCCCCGAGTCGTGTGTCCGATCCTCGGGATCTGTTGACGCGCCCCGGGCAGGGCCCTGTATTCTGGTGATCAGTTGCAGTGCGTGGTTCCCTAAGTTTGGCCGCCCGTGATCGCGATCACGGGCGTTCGTGCTTTTGCAGGTCTCTTCAATGACCAGGGTGATCATCCCGGCGACACGGAGTCCGCACAGGGCGGGTTCTGGCACCAGCCCCTGACAGAAGGAGACCAATATGGCCACCGGTACCGTGAAGTGGTTCAACGCCGAAAAGGGTTTCGGCTTCATCGAGCAGGACGGCGGCGGCGCTGACGTCTTCGCTCACTACTCGAACATCAACGCGCAGGGCTTCCGTGAGCTGCTCGAGGGCCAGAAGGTCGAGTTCGAGGTCACCCAGGGCCAGAAGGGCCCGCAGGCCGAGAACATCCGCGTCATCTGACGTTCTCGTCAGCTGACGTCTGCGTGTCGGCGGCGCCCCGCACCGGTTTCTCCGGAGCGGGGCGCCGCTGCCGTGCGCGGGGCTAGCGCCTGCGGTAGTTCGGCCCGCCGATCATGCCCAGCACCAGCCCGACCACGAGGGCGATCACGATCACCGAGAACGCCAGGATCTTCAGCACCACCATGAGCCTCACCCTTCCTCGGCCCCCGCTCGCGTCCCCCTTCCGACGCTAGGCGAGATCCGGGCGGCCCGCAGCGCGGCTACCCGCCCGCGCCGGTGGGGCGGGGTTCGGCGGCCGGCTGCGGGGCTGATCCTGCGGCGCGGTGACGGACGGCGTCCCCGGCCGTTGGGTGCAGCCGGACCGCGTCGGCGGTGGCCAGCAGGGCGAGCAGCGCCAGCAGTCCGAAGGCCGTTCCGTAGGCGGTGCCCGGGGCGGAGCCGATCTCGCCGCCGAGCCGCAGCCCGACGGTGGCGACGGCGACCCCGAATCCGGCCGCCGTCTGCGAGAAGGTCGCCGAGAGGGTGTTGGCGTCGCTCATCCGCTCCGGCGGGATCTCGCTCATGGCCAGCACCGAGTAGCCGGTCAGGCCGACCGAGCGGGCCGCGCCGCTGACCGCGGCCAGCGCCGCGATCAGCGCCACCGGTGTGCCTGCGGTGAGGAAGGCGAAGCCGACCACGGTCGCCGCCAGGCACGCGGTGCTGAGGACCAGCAGCGGCCGGAAGCCGTAGCGGTTCAGCAGGCCGGTGGTGGCGGGCTTGATGCCGATGTTGCCGACGAACACGAACAGCACCACCGCGCCGGACTTCACCGCGCTCCAGCCGAAGACCTCTTCGAACAGCAGCGGCAGCAGGAACGGCACCGCCCCGACCACCAGCCAGTACAGCGAGCCGCCGACGACCGAGGAGCGCAGTCCCCGGTCGGCCAGGACGCGCAGGTTGACCAGCGGGTGCGGGGTGCGCAGCAGGTGCCGGGCGGCGGCGGCCAGGGCCAGTGCGGAGAGCGCGGCCAGGGCGGCGGCGGTCGCCCAGGGGGTGCGGCTCTCGGAGAACAGGTGCGCGGTCCAGGTGGCCCCGGCCAGTCCGGCGCAGCTGAGCAGCACCCCGGCCCAGTCCAGCGGCGGCGGGCTCTGCCGGGGGCCGGGGGTGACCAGCCGCCAGGCGACGGCGAAGGCGGCGGCGCCCAGCGGCAGGTTCACCAGGAACAGCCAGTGCCAGTCGGCGTAGGTGGTGATCACCCCGCCGGCCAGGGGCGCGACCACCGGGGCGACCAGGCCGGGCCAGACGATGTAGGCCATCAGCCGGGGTATGTCCGGCTTCTCGGCCCGGCCGAGCACCGCCATGCGTCCGACCGGGACCATCATCGCGCCGCCGACGCCCTGGAGCACCCGCATGGCCACCAGTTGGCCCAGGCTGTCGCAGCCCGCGCAGGCCAGCGAGGCGAGGGTGAACAGGGCGATCGCGCCGAGCAGGATGCGCCGGGGGCCGAAGCGCAGCGCCAGCCAGCCGCTGAGCGGGATCAGGGTGGCCACGGTCAGCAGGTAGGAGGTGATCACCAGCCCGACCGAGGCCGGGGCGGTGTGCAGCGAGGCCCCGATCTGCGGCGCGGCGGTGGAGACGATGGTGCCGTCCAGCATCTCCATGAAGAAGCAGCCGGCGACGAGCAGGGCCGTACGCCGGCGCCGAGTGTCGATCATGTAGTCCCTCAACCAGGTGTGTGCGGGTGGGCCAGGTGTCTGCGGCCAGGTGTCTGCGGAGCCCGGATCCGGGCACGGTTCCATGCTGGCGTCCGCCATTGCTGACTACAAGTTCCCCGTTGTCAGACTAGGATTGCGTTTCGTGCAACTCCCGGACATGAACCTGCTGCCCGCCCTGGACGCCCTGCTGCGCGAGGGCAGCGTCACCGGCGCCGCAGCCGAGCTGAACGTCTCGCCGTCGGCGATGAGCCGGACGCTGGGGCGGCTGCGCCGGGTGGTCGGCGATCCGCTGCTGGTGCCGGCCGGGCGGGGGCTGGCGCTCACCCCGCGCGCCCGCGAGCTGCGCCCCCGGGTGGAGGCCGCGCTGGCCCAGGCACTGGCGGCGCTGCAGCCGCCGGTGCCGGTCGACATCGCCGCCCTGGAGCGGGAGTTCGCCGTCCGGGCCAGTGACGCGGTGCTGGTGGTGCTGGGCCCGGCGATGACCGCGCGGATCGCCCGGGAGGCCCCGGGCGTGCGGCTGAGGATCCTGCCGGAGGGCACGGAGGATCCGGCAAACCTGCGCGACCGGATCGATCTGGACCTCGGCGCGCTGCCGGAGCTGCCGCCGGACGTCCGCAGCTGTGTGCTGTACCGCAGCGGCCGGCACGCGGTGGTGCTGCGCGCCGACTCCCCCTGCCTCACCGACGGGCAACGGGAGATGACGCTCGACCAGTTCGTCTCGCTGCCGCATGTCGCGGTCTCACGCCGGGGCCGGGCCCGGGGCGTGGTGGACCAGCGGCTGGCCGAACTCGGCCTGAGCCGACTGGTGCTGGCGACCGTGCCGACCCACAGCGCGGCCTGCTTCCTGGCCCTGGAGTCGGACGTACTGGCGCTGCTGCCACGGGAGTTCGCCGAGCGCGCGGCGCGGGCGATGCCGCTGGCGGTGCTGGACGCCCCGCTGGAACTCCCGGGCATGGAGCTGGGCATGGCCTGGCACCTGCGGCTGGAGGCGGACCCGGGGCACCGGTGGCTGCGCGAGGTGGTCATCGGCACGGCCCGGGAGTTGATGGCGGGGAGGGACGCAGCGACGGCGCCCGCCCTTCCCCTTCCCTGACCGCAGGCCCCTGACCGCTGGCCCCGGGGTGTGCCCTACAGCGCGCCCTTGGCCGGCTCCCCCGCCGGGTGCGGGGTCAGCTGCACCAGATCGGCCGGGCCGGCCAGCAGACCGGTCAGCTCCGCGTTCAGCGCGGCCAGGGCCGCGCCCTGGCTGTGGCGCTGCAACTGCTCCTCACCGGCCCACTTCTCGATCAGCACGATGTCGTCGCCGCTGACGTGCAGCGCGTACAGCTCGCAGCCGGGCTCCTGGTGGACCGTGCCGACATGGCGGGCGAAAGCAGCCAGCACCTCGTCCAACCGTCCGGGCGCGGGGTGGACGGTCGCGGTGAGGACGACGCTCATGGTGTGCTCCTTGGTACGGGGGGTGCGTGACAGGGCCGGGCTCCGCCGGTGCAACAACGGCCGCGTACCGGATTAGTCCCGCTCGGCGGCTTGCTCCCGGCGCGAGGCGACCAGGCTGGTGGCGGTGGTGACCGCCAGGACCACGACGATGAAGGCCAGCGAGAAGGGGATGCCGATCTCCGGCGCGGCGTGCACGCCCGCCTCGTGCAGGGCGTGCAGCAGCAGCTTCACGCCGATGAAGCCGAGGATCACCGACAGCCCGTAGGAGAGGTGCACCAGCCGCTTCAGCAGCCCGCCGATCAGGAAGTACAGCTGGCGCAGCCCCATCAGCGCGAAGGCGTTGGCGGTGAAGACGATGTACGGGTCCTGGGTGAGACCGAAGATCGCCGGAATGGAGTCCATGGCGAACAGCACGTCGGTGGTGCCGACGGCCAGGATGACGATCAGCATCGGCGTGGCCATCCGCCGGCCGTTCTTCCTGATCAGCAGCTTGGTGCCGTGGTAGCGGTCGGCCACCGGGAAGCGCTTCTCGACGGCCCGCAGCACCGCGTTCTCCTGGTAGGCCTCCGGCTCGGCGCCGGCGTCGTGGCTCCGCTCGGCCCGGGCCTCCTTGATGAGCTTCCAGGCGGTCCAGATCAGGAAGGCGCCGAAGATGAAGAACACCCAGGAGAAGCCGGCGATGATCGCGGCCCCGGCGGCGATGAAGACCGCCCGCAGGACCAGTGCGATCAGCACGCCGATCATCAGCACCCGCTGCTGGTAGGCGGCGGGCACCGCGAACTTCGCCATGATCAGCACGAAGACGAAGAGGTTGTCGACGCTCAGCGACTTCTCGGTGATGTACCCGGCGAAGAACTGCCCGGCCGGAGTGGCCCCGGAGTGCCACCACAGGAAGCCACCGAAGGCGACCGCCAGGGCGATCCAGACGCCGGTCCAGATTCCGGCCTCCTTCAGGGAGACCTCGTGCGGCTTGCGCCCGCCGATGAAGAAGTCGGCGGCGATCAGGGCGACCAGCACCGCGATCGTGGTGGCCCACAGGGCCATGGAGACGTCCATGGTGTGCTGCTCCTCCGGCAGTGGAACGGGCTGCCGGAGGTCTCCTCCACCCGAGCGCGCCGGGGACGGACTCCCTGGCGCGGTTGGGCCGACGCCACCGGGCGGGCCGCAGGCCGGTCCGCCGTGCTGACGAGGACGTCACGCTGCCGGTGAGGGCAGCGGGGGTACTCCCCTCCGCTGCTTCACAGGATAACAGTAGGGTAAAGGCGGGGTAAGGATTCAGAGGTAGGGCGTGATGGCGGGCAGCATGTCCTGGAACGTCCGGCCGCGCGCGGGGGCGCCGATCGCCGCCATCTGCCAGCCGCCGTCGGCGTCGCGCATCACCTTGGCCATCACCTGGCCGGTGTGCGCGCCGCCGCCGCTCAGGCTGTAGCGGGCCAGCTCCTGGCCGCTGCTCTCGTCCACCAGCCGGCAGTGCGCCTGGCGGACCTCCGCGAAGGTCTGCCCGGTGTAGGAGTTCACCGTGAAGACGATCTGCGTGACGTGCTCGGGAACCCGCGCCAGGTCGACCACGATCGACTCGTCGTCCTCCCCGCCGGCGCCGCCGGTCAGGTTGTCCCCGGTGTGCCGGACCGAGCCGTCGTTGCTGACCAGGTGCTGGAAGAACACCACGTCGGCCAGCTGGCGCTCGGCGAACATGACCGCCGAGGCGTCCAGGTCGATCTGCCGCGACTTGCTGCCGAACAGCCCGCGCCGCGGAGCAGCCTGCCAGCCCAGGCCCATCCGCACCACGGAGAGCGAACCGCCGCCGGACTTCTGCAGGCTGACGCTCTGTCCCTTGCTCAGGCTCACCGACATGACGGACGGCCTCCCCAGCCCTCGGTACCGCTGCTTCTTCTCATCAAGGCTTCCCGGGGAAACCTTACGCAGTCCGAGGGCCCGTCGGTTCCGGCCGTGCCGCCGGGGGTCAGGCCACGCCCGCCTCGCGCATCTGCCGCAGCTCCTTCTTGAGTTCGTTGACCTCGTCCCGCAGCCGGGCGGCGACCTCGAACTGCAGCTCGGCGGCGGCGGTGTGCATCCGCTCCGTCAGCTCGGTGATGATGTCGGCCAGCTCGGCGGCGGGCAGCCCCTTGCTGTCGCGCTTGGCGGACGCCCCCAGCGCGGGCACCGGGGCCCGGCCGCCCCGGACGCCGCCCTTGGCGCTCTGCCGGTAGCCGCTGCTCAGCAGCTCGCCGGTGTCGACGTCCTCGCGGGCGATGGAGTCCAGGATGTCCCCGATCCGCTTGCGCAGCGGCTGCGGGTCGATGCCGTGCTCGGCGTTGTACGCCTGCTGGATGGCGCGGCGCCGGTTGGTCTCGTCGATGGCCTTCTCCATCGCCGGGGTGATCCGGTCCGCGTACATGTGGACCTGGCCGGAGACGTTGCGGGCGGCGCGGCCGATGGTCTGGATGAGGGAGGTGCCGGAGCGCAGGAAGCCCTCCTTGTCGGCGTCCAGGATCGAGACCAGCGAGACCTCGGGCAGGTCCAGGCCCTCGCGGAGCAGGTTGATGCCGATCAGGACGTCGTACTCGCCGGCCCGCAGCTCGCGCAGCAGCTCGACCCGGCGCAGCGTGTCGATGTCGCTGTGCAGGTAGCGGACCCGGATGTCGAGGTTGAGCATGTAGTCGGTGAGGTCCTCGGACATCTTCTTGGTGAGCGTGGTGACCAGTACCCGCTCGTCCCGCTCGGTGCGCAGCCGGATCTCGTGGATCAGGTCGTCGATCTGGCCCTCGGTGGGCTTGATCACGACCTCCGGGTCGATCAGCCCGGTGGGCCGGATGATCTGGTCGACCTGGCCGTTTCCGCGCGACAGTTCGAAGGGTCCAGGGGTGGCCGAGAGGTAGACGGTCTGGCCGATGCGCTCCAGGAACTCCTCCCACTTGAGCGGGCGGTTGTCCATGGCCGAGGGCAGCCGGAAGCCGTGCTCGACCAGGGCGCGCTTGCGCGAGGCGTCCCCCTCGTACATGGCGCCGATCTGCGGGACCGTGACGTGGGACTCGTCGATGACCAGGAGGAAGTCCTCCGGGAAGAAGTCCATCAGGGTGTTGGGCGCGGAGCCCTGGTCGCGGCCGTCGATGTGCCGGGAGTAGTTCTCGATGCCGGAGCAGGTGCCGATCTGCCGCATCATCTCGATGTCGTAGGTGGTGCGCATCCGCAGCCGCTGGGCCTCCAGCAGCTTGCCCTGCTTCTCCATGGTGGCCAGCGTCTGCTCCAGCTCGGCCTCGATCCCGGCGATGGCGCGCTCCATCCGCTCCGGGCCCGCCACGTAGTGGGAGGCCGGAAAGACGAACAGCTCGCGGTCCTCGCTGATGACCTCGCCGGTGAGCGGGTGCAGCGTGGTCAGCGCCTCGATCTCGTCGCCGAACATCTCGATCCGGACGGCCAGCTCCTCGTAGACCGGGAAGATCTCGATGGTGTCGCCGCGCACCCGGAAGGTGCCGCGGGTGAAGGCGACGTCGTTGCGGGCGTACTGGATGTCCACGAAGCGCCGCAGCAGGGCGTCCCGGTCGATCTCCTCGCCGACCCGGAGCCGGACCATCCGGTCGACGTACTCCTGCGGGGTGCCCAGGCCGTAGATGCACGACACCGAGGCCACCACCACGACGTCGCGCCGGGTGAGCAGCGAGTTGGTGGCGGAGTGGCGCAGCCGCTCCACCTCCTCGTTGATGGAGGAGTCCTTCTCGATGTAGGTGTCCGTCTGGGCGATGTACGCCTCGGGCTGGTAGTAGTCGTAGTACGAGACGAAGTACTCGACGGCGTTGTTGGGCAGCAGCTCGCGGAACTCGTTGGCGAGCTGCGCGGCCAGCGTCTTGTTCGGCGCCATCACCAGGGTCGGCCGCTGGAGCTTCTCGATCATCCAGGCGGTGGTGGCGGACTTGCCGGTGCCGGTGGCGCCGAGCAGGACGACGTCCTGCTCGCCCGCGCGGATGCGGCGTTCCAGGTCGGCGATGGCGGTGGGCTGGTCGCCGCTGGGCTGGTAGGGACTGACGACCTCGAAGGGCGCCACGGTTCGCTCAAGATCGGTGATGGGTCTCACGCAATCAACCGTACGACCTGCCACTGACAATCCCCGCCCGAACGGCTCCCCGGGCCCGGGAGGGCCTGCCCGGCCTTCGGCGCAGACCGGGCTCTGCGCCGGAGGCCGGGCCCTAGGAGGCCGGGCCTAGGAGGCCGGGGTGGCCGCCCGGCCGCCCTCCCGGGCCAGCGCCACCAGCCGCGACACCGCCCGCAGGTACTTCTTGCGGTAGCCGCCGTTCAGCATCTCCTCGCTGAAGACGGCGTCGAAGGGGGCGCCGGAGGCGATCACCGGCAGCTCGCGGTCGTACATCCGGTCCGCCAGCACCACCAGCCGCAGCGCGGTGCTCTGGTCCTCGACCGGCCGCACGCCGGTCAGGCAGACCGTCTCCACGCCGTCCAGCAGCGCCCCGTACTTGCTGGGGTGGACCACCGCGAGGTGGGCCAGCAGCTCGCCGAAGCCGTCGAAGGAGACGCCCGGGCCGAGCCGCGCGGCCAGCCCGGCGACCTCGGCGTCGCCGTACGGCGGCGGGGCCTGGGGCAGCCCGCGGTGCCGGTAGTCCTGGCCGTCGATGCGGACGCTGCGGAAGCGCGACGACAGGCCCTGTATCTCGCGCAGGAAGTCGGCGGCGGCGAAGCGGCCCTCACCGAGCTTGCCGGGCAGCGTGTTGGAGGTCGCGGCCAGCTTGACCCCGGCCTCGGCCAGCCGGCTGAGCAGGGTGGAGACCAGCACGGTGTCGCCCGGGTCGTCCAGCTCGAACTCGTCGATGCAGAGCAGGCTGTGCCCGGAGAGCGCCTGCACGGCGTGCTGGAAGCCGAGCGCGCCGACCAGGTTGGTCAGCTCCACGAAGGTGCCGAACGCCTTGGGGCCCGGCGCGGCGTGCCACAGCGAGGCCAGCAGGTGGGTCTTGCCGACGCCGTAGCCGCCGTCCAGGTAGATGCCGCCGGGGCCGCCGGCGGCCGGGGCGCTGCGGCCGAACCAGCGCTTGCGGCCCGCACCGGAGCCGCCGGCGCCACCGGATCGGCCCAGCGTGGCCGCGAAGCCTTCGAGGACGGTCACGGCCTCGCTCTGGCTGGGCTGCGCCGGATCCGGCAGGTAGGTGGCGAAGCGCGCCTCCATGAAGCGCGGCGGCGGCACCATCTCGGCGACCAGGCGGTCGGCGGGCACCACCGGCGTCCGCGCGCTCAGGGATATCGCTTCAGCGGGACGGTCGGCAGGGAGGTCAGCGGGAGGCACAGTCCCCAAGCGTACGGTCCGCGTCCTCGTGGAAGACTCCCAACCATGCGCCGACTGCTTCCCCAGCACCCCGATGTGACGGACCTCACCAGCCTGGAGGGGCTGGCCCAGGCGTACGCGTACCCCGAGGCCACCGGCGGCGGCACCGGCCCGGACGGCGCACCGCGCCCGGGCACGCCCTGGCTGCGCGGCAACATGGTCTCCAGCCTGGACGGCGCGGCCCAGCTGGACGGGCTCTCCGAGGGCCTGTCCTCGGCGGCCGACAAGCGGATCTTCGGGGTGCTGCGGGCGCTGGCGGACGTCGTGGTGGTGGGCGCGGAGACGGTGCGGGCCGAGGGCTACCGCCCGGCGCGGGCGCGCGAGCAGTTCGCGGCAGCCCGGGCCGCGCGGGGCGTGGGCCCGGCACCGGCCGTGGCGGTGGTCTCGGCCCGGCTGGATCTGGATCTGACGCTGCCGCTGTTCACCGCGCCGCTGGTGCCGACGACGGTGGTGACCTGCGCGAACGCACCGGCCGAGGCGCTGCGGGCGGTGCGCGCGGCGGCCGATGTGATCATCGCCGGGGAGGAGCGGGTGGACCCGGCCCTGGCGGTGGCGGCGCTGGCCGAGCGCGGCTGGACCCGGCAGCTGACCGAGGGCGGGCCGACCCTGCTGGGCCAGTTCGTCGCGGCGGGCGTGCTGGACGAGCTGTGCCTGTCGCTGGCCCCGCTGCTGGCCGTCGGCGACTCGCCGCGGATCGCGCACGGGGCAGCGGGCCCGGGAGCCGCGGCAGCGGCCGAACAGATGGATCTTGTTGCGCTACTCGAGGAGAAAGGTTTCCTCTTTGCGCGCTACACCCGTAGCGTGACTGGTGCCGCATAACGGAAGCCGATCCTCCGAGCGGCAGGAGACCCTCGTCACCGGACAGCACGCGGCCCGCCGCGCGGCCTGCCGGAGCCGGGGGCCGAGCAGATAGGGACACACGTGTTCACGACCGTACTGCTGATCGAGAAGACCCTCTCGAACGCGGACCTCAACCTGATCACCTCGCTGCACGGCGACGAGAAGGTCACCTTCCACGTCCTCATGCAGCCCCGGGGCAAGCAGGACGAACTCCTGCGCGCCGTGGACGACGTGGCCTTCGGCTACCTCGACCGCGCCCTGCACGAGCACGACGAGCCGCGCGGCGAGGAGGCGGTGACCGCCGCCGCGGCCGAGCTCCGGCACACGCTGGAGCAGCTGCGGGCGGCCGGCGCCGAGGCCACCGGCCAGGTCGTCGAGGAGGACCCGCTGCGCAGCCTGACCGAGCTGGTCGACCAGGTGGGCGCGGACGAGGTGGTGGTGCTGGCCGCCCCCCAGTGGATCGAGGGCCTGTTCCACCGCGACTGGGCCTCGCAGGCCCGGCACAAGGTGGGCGTCCCGGTGCTCCAGCTCTTCGCCCAGCAGGACTGATCCCCGGGCCCCGGCGGCCACCGCCGCCGGGGCCGCCGGACCGGGCGGCACGCGTGCTGTCGGAGCGGGCGGCACGCGTGCTGTCGGACCCGGTGGCTCCGGTACGGCAGAATCGGTGCCGACAGCTGTAGGCCCGACCCCGGGAGAGCCACCCGTGAGCGCACCTGACCTCTCCGCACCCCACTTCATCGCCATCGGCGGCGTGGGGATGTCCGGCATCGCCAAGATCCTGGCCCTGCGCGGAGCGGCCGTCTCCGGGAGCGACTCCAAGGACTCGGCGACGGTGCACGCGCTCGAACGACTGGGCGCCAAGGTCTTCGTCGGCCACGCGGCCGAGAACCTCCCGGCCGGGGCCAGCTGCGTGGTGGTCTCCAGCGCCATCCGCGACAGCAATCCGGAGCTGGTCGCCGCCCGCGAGCGCGGCCTGCCGGTGATCCACCGCGCGGACGCGCTGGCCGCGATCATGGTGGGCTACCGCACCCTCGCCGTGGCCGGCACCCACGGCAAGACCACCACCACCAGCATGCTGGCGGTCAGCCTCACCGCGCTCGGCGCCGACCCCTCGTACTCCGTCGGCGGCGACCTGGACGAGCCCGGCAGCAACGCCCACAACGGCACCGGCGAGATCTTCGTCGCCGAGGCCGACGAGAGCGACCGCAGCTTCCAGAAGTACTCCCCCGAGGTGGCGATCATCCTCAACGTGGAGCTGGACCACCACGCCAACTACGGCTCCATGGAAGAGATCCACCAGTCGTTCGAGGCGTTCGTGGACCGGATCGTCCCCGGCGGCACCCTGGTCGTCTCCGCCGACCAGAGCGGCGCCCGCGAGCTGACCGCCCGCATCGGCGCCCGCCCCGGACTGAGCGTGGTCACCGTCGGCGAGTCCGCCGACGCCACCGTGCGCATCGTCCGGATCACCCCGCGCGGCATGACCAGCGAGGTCGTCGTCCTGGTGGACGGCGCGGAGCTGGCCTTCACCGTGGCCGTCCCCGGCCGCCACTACGCGCACAACGCCGTCGCCGCCCTCGCCGCCGGGACCGCCCTCGGCGTCCCCGCCGTCGAGCTGGCCCGCGCGCTCGGCGGCTACACCGGCGTCCGCCGCCGCCTGCAGCTCAAGGGCACCGCCCAGGACGTCCAGGTCATCGACTCGTACGCGCACCACCCCACCGAGATCGCCGCCGACCTCGAGGCCATCCGCCAGGCCGCCGGGGACGGCCGGGTCCTGGTCGTCTTCCAGCCGCACCTGTTCAGCCGGACGCAGCAGCTGGGCGCGGAGATGGGCGAGGCGCTCGCGCTGGCCGACGCCGTCGTCGTGCTGGACATCTACCCGGCCCGCGAGGACCCGCTCCCCGGCATCACCAGCGCCCTGGTGATCGACGCCGCCCGCAGCCACGGCGCGGACACCACCGAGGCGCACACCCTGGCCGAGGTCCCGGAGCTGATCGCGGGAATGGCCAAGCCCGGTGACCTTGTTCTCACCATGGGTGCCGGGGACGTGACCACCCTCGGCCCGGAGATCCTCGCCCGCCTCGCCTGAACGCCCGCCCCGCCTGAACGCCCGCTCGTCTCGCCCGAAAGGCAGGAAGTCCATGTCCTACGAGATCGACAAGACCGAAGCCGAGTGGCGGGACCAGCTGACCCCGCAGGAGTACCACGTGCTGCGCGAGGCCGGCACCGAGCGCCCCGGCGTCGGCGAGTACACCGACACCAAGACCGTCGGCACCTACTCCTGCCGCGCCTGCGGCAACGAGCTGTTCAGCTCGGAGACCAAGTTCGACAGCCACTGCGGCTGGCCCAGCTACTTCTCCCCGCTGGCGGAGGACCGCGTCCAGTACATCGAGGACACCACCATGGGCATGCGCCGGGTCGAGGTCCGCTGCGCCCGCTGCGGCTCGCACCTCGGCCACGTCTTCGAGGGCGAGGGCTACAACACCCCCACCGACCAGCGCTACTGCATCAACTCCATCTCCCTGAAGCTCCACCCCGCAGAGAGCTGACCACACCCCCCAGCCCCCGGCGACCCGCTCGGCCGCCGGGGGCTGTGCCGCGTCCGGGGGTTGCCGGTGTCAGCGGGCGAACTTGGCGATGGCGGCCGGGGTGACCGGGGTGAAGAAGTTGACGAGGTTGCCGTCCGGGTCGCGGAGCAGGAGCGAGCGGTTGCCCCAGGGCATGGTGGTGGGCTCGGTGACGAAGTCGGGGACGAAGCCGGCCAGGTCCGCGTGGACGCGGTCCACGTCGTCCACCAGGAATTCGATGATCACGCTGTGGTTGTCCGCCGGGCGGGCGGAGCCCGGGGCGAACAGCGGGACAGTGCGGGTGCTGCCGATGGCCAGAGTGGCGCGCGGGGTGGTGAGTTCGGCGAAGTCCTCGGTGGCCCAGGCCGCCGGAACGCCGGTGGCCTTCTCGTAGAAGCCGACGAGGCGTGCGATGTCGCCGGTGATGATGCGGATCGAAACCAGGTCCATGGTGTTCTCCCAGGTGGGTGTCTTTGGGCTGTGCTCCGCAGGCTAGGACGGATAGAGGACAGAACCGGTCCGGTATCCGGGTTAGGCTCGGCCCATGTCTCGACCTACCGGGCGCGTGCTGACTCTGCTGGAGCTGCTGCAGTCGGGCGGCGTCCGGACGGTGGCCGAGCTCGCCGAGCGGCTCGGCGTCGACGGGCGGACCGTGCGGCGGTACGTGCAGCAGCTGGTCGACCTCGACCTGCCGGTGGAGACGGTGCGGGGCCGCTACGGCGGGTATCGGCTCGCCCCCGGCTACCGGCTTCCGCCGCTGATGCTCAGCGACGACGAGGCGCTCGCGGTGCTGCTCGGCCTGGTCGCCGGCCGCCGGGCGGGCCTGATGACCACGACGGACACGGCGAGCGAGACGGCGGCGGCCAAGATCCGCCGGGTGCTGCCGAAACGCCTGGCCGGTCGGCTGGACACGCTCCTGGGATCCCTGGCGTTCACGGCCCTGCCCAGCGCCTCCGCCGCCCCGGACGCCGAGGTCCTGCTCACCCTCGCCGACGCGGTGCGGCACCGGCGGCCGGTCTCGATCCGCTACACCGACCGCGACGGCCGGCGCAGCGAACGGCCGCTGCACGCGTACGGGATCGTCGCCCACGCGGGCCGCTGGTACGTCACCGGCACGGACCCCGGGATCGGCGAGGACCGGACCTTCCGGCTGGACCGGATCGCGGGCGTGCGGGCGCTGCCGGGCTCGTTCGAGGCCCCGGCCGGGCTCGATCCGGCCCAGCGGGTGCTGTCGGGCTTCGCCACGGCCGCCTACCGGTACGAGGTGACCGTGCGGATCCACGGGACGGTCGAGCAGATCCGCGCCCGCCTCCCGGCCGCCGTCGCGGCCCTGGAGCAGCCCGCACCCGAGGGGGGCGCCGATCCGGCGGCCGAGCGCTGGCACCGGGTCGAGCTCCGGGCGGAGGCACTCGACTGGCTGCCGCCGCTGCTCGCCTCGCTCGACCGACCGTTCGTCATCGAGCGCCCCGAGGAACTGCGCACCCTGGTCCTCGCCTTCGCCGACCGCCTCTCCTCCCACGCCCGCCAGACCTGACCGCCCCCTCCCCCACCACCTCAGGCCCGCCCGACACTGACGCGCCACCCGCCCCGCGACAGCACGGTCCGCCCGTCCGGGGTGATGGTGACCGCCGCCCCGTACCCGGGGAGCGCCCCCTCCGACAGCCAGTCATGGCGGATGCCGTCCAGGACGTCCCACAGCCGCCTGGGCCCCGCCTGGTGGACGGTCGGCGGCTCACCGTGGCGGCCGGTGGCCCGCGCCCATGAACCGTCGGCATGGACCATGACCGCCGTCCGCACGCCGTCCGCGTCCTGCCGGTAGCCGTGCTGCACACCGGGGGTCGTCAGGGCGAACGCCGACAGCAGCTCCCAGGTCTCCGCAACGTGGACGACGGGGTACCGGCCGGGGCCGACCTCTTCGCCCTCGTCGGTCCAGGCGCGCCGGGTGCCGGGCGACGGCGGGTAGTCGTCACCCGAGCGGGTGGCCATGAACCCCGCGCGCTCCCAGGTGACCCTTCCCCGCGCGCTGCCGTCGGGCGCCTTGTCGGCGGTGACGACCAGGCCGGTCCCGGCGAGGTTGGTGACCAGCCGGCCGCCGTCCCTGAGCGCCGCCAACCAGCTTGCGGGAACGCCGGGCAGGCCGACCGTGGACACGATCCGGTCGTACCTCCCTGGCAGCGGCCCGGTGAGGTCGCAGACCGCCAGCGTCGGGTGCAGCCCGAGCGCATCCAGCCGGCCGGAGGCGGCCCGGACGAGGTACGGGTCCACGTCCACGCTGGTGACCTGCTGGTCACCGAGCCGGCGGGCGAGCAGCGCGGTGCCGTAGCCGCTGCCGGTGACGCACAGCACCTCGGTCGTGTCGGTGATCAGCGCGTGCTCGAACATCGACAACACCAGGGCCGGGAGCGTGCTGGACGAGGTGGGCAGGCCCTCCGGGTGGTCGTCCGGCCCGGCAGCGTCGGCGTGGGCGCTGCCGACCCGGGTGACCAATGTCCGGTTGCTGTACGCGGCGTTGAGCCACCGCGCGGGGTCGTCCGCCCCCACTCGCAGCGCCATGCCGCCCTCGTCCGCCAGGTACCGCCACCAGCGCGGCACCAGCAGATGCCGAGGGGTCGCGGCGACGGCGCCGTGCCACGGCGACGAGGGGTGCACGACCTCGTCCGCCAGCGCCGCCGCGCGCGGCTCCCAGTCCAGGACAACGCCCATGTTCATCAACCTCTCAGTACTTCGGATTGCAGGCCGGAGTTTCCGCCGGGGAGCAGTCACTGCCGTCGCTGTTCGGGTTGCACGCGGTCGCCCGGAAGTCCTCCCAGGGGTCGACGCCCGGAGACGGTTGGCACGAATCCTCCTTCGGTGTGCAGGAGTCGGGCGCACACGCCCCGTTCGCCTGCAGAGTCGGGACGCGGACGGCGATGTTTCGCCACGCCTGACTGTCGAGGATGTCCGCCAGCCGCATGCCGTGCACGTTGCCAGCTGTCATCATCCCGGCCGACATCACGCACCCGGCCACGTCGCCGTTCGGCATGACGGCTGCCCGGCCGCGCGTACAGTTTCCGCACAACTCAGCCGGATCCTGCCCCTCGCCCGTTTCGGCTCCGCGACCGATGCCCCGCATGCGGTCGGTGCGGATGCTGGTCACGCCGAGTGCGCGCAGCTCGGCTTGGGCCTCTTCGCTCCGCTGGCCCTCCCGCATGTCCACCAGCGCTGCCCGCACCGGAATGCCGTAGTCCAGGGCCCTGATGATGTTCGCCTTGGTCTTCGCATAGGAACCCCGGCGCTTGGTGATGCGTTCGTGCTCGTCGGCCCGGTCGCTGTAGTACGAGGTCGCCAGCGTCACCCCACGCCGGCGCAGTACGCACCACACCTCGGGCCGGATGTGGATCAGGTTGCTGAATACCTCCACGGCCATACCCTGGTCGACGGCGCGATTCACCAGCTCAGGCAGGTCAGGATGCAGGGTGGCCTCGCCGCCGATGAACTGGATCTGGTTCACACCCAAGTCGGCGGCCTGGTCCAGCACGCCCAACCAGTCGTCGCGGGTCATATCCCCGTCCGTGCCGCTCGGCCCGGACGAGTTGTAGCAGTGTGCACATTGAGCCTGGCACATGCGCGTGATGTCCAGTGCGAGGAACCGGGTCGTCCTGCTCGCTCCGGTCTGCGCCGCTTCATTGGTCGTGATCACTGTCACGTGCTCCTTCTGACGAGTAGTGCAACCCTGAGCGCCCATTGGGGGTTTTCAGGATGCCCGGGCAGATCGTGGGACGCCTTCGGCCGGCGTGCGGTGAGGCACTCTCTGCTCAGGCGAGCGGTGACCTGAGCCAGCTACCGGTTTCGCGCCAGCCCCTGCCGGGGCATGTCCTGATGTGACGCTCACTCAGTGTCAGGGAGCCGTCGCTCAGAGACCAAGGCCCTGCGTATGAGCGCTCGATCGCTCATATATGAGCGCATTGTCATTCATAGGGAGGATGCGCGTTGGCACGGCCGAAGAAGCCGCAGTCGCCGCCGAATGGCGCGGCAGTCCTGTGGGGTGAGGAACTCCAGTTCTGGCGTAGCCAAGCCGGTCTGACCCAAGGCCAACTGGCTGCGAGGATCCCTTGTGACCAGTCCTGGATCTCTGGCCTTGAGAATGGGAAGGCCGTGGCCACAGCGGCCATTGCTACACAGATCGATGGTGCGCTGGGTACCGGCGGAGTACTGCTGCGAAGCCTCAAGTACGTAGTGCGGGAGGCCACCAGCGGGTTCTATCCCGATTGGTTCAAACAGTACGTCGCGCTTGAAGCACAGGCAGTGACCTTGCACGAGTGGTATCCCATGAGCATGCCAGGCCTGCTGCAGACCGAGCTGTACATGCGTCACCAACTTGCGCTGTGGGGACACAGCCCGGAGCGGGTGAACGAGCTGACCGAGGCCCGACTGTCCAGGCAAGAGCTACTCCGGGGAACGACCCCTTTGCGAGTGCTCGCCGTCCTGCACGAGTCGGTCCTCCACAATCAAGTAGGCGGACCCAAGGTGATGGCACATCAGCTCGCCCATCTCTTGCGCATGACTTGTCTTCCCAGCGTCACCGTGCAAGTGGTACCCGCACAGGCACCCCTCCTCACGTGGCTCGACAGCACCGTGGCGCTCGTCGGGATGCCTGATGGCGAAACGTGGTCCTATGCGGAGGCACTTGACAGGGGTTGGGTCACCAAAGAGCCAGCAGCGGTACAAGGTACCGTCGCCCGTTACGATCGGGTTCGGGCCTCAGCACTGTCGGCACACGAGTCCCGCGAAGTGATCCGCCGCGCAATGGGAGAGCTGGTCAACATGACGCCCGCTATCGATCTGTCCAAGGTCTCTGTCTTCAAGTCGTCCTACTCCGGCGGGAACGCCGGATGCGTCGGCACGACCCGTGATCTCGTCTCCGCCGGCCTGGCCCCCGTCGTGGACACCACGCTGGGACTCGCCTCGCCCGTTCTGCCGTTCACCACAGCGGCCTTCGCCTCGTTCGTCGCGGCCGTGAAGGCAGGCGAGTTCCCCGCCGGCGAGAAGTACGTCACCGCTTGAGCAGAGCAGTTGTCCCGACCGCCGACAATCCCCACGGCCTGACGTTCGTTGGGATTGTCGGCGAGCCCCTTTAGTCGGCCCTGACGCCTAGTCAGCAGCCGTTCAGGCCGGACCAGTCGGAGACGGTGTCGGTGGCGGTGTAGGTGGTGCCGGCGCCGTTGAAGTAGAAGCTGCGGTTGGGTTGGGTGGCGCAGGAGGGGGCTTCTTCGGCGTTGGTCCAGGTGCCGTTGAGGTCGAACTTGTAGGCCAGGGTGGTGCCCGGGACGGCCGGGACGACGGCCTGCCAGGTGTCGGTGCCGGTCCGGGTCATCGGGTAGAGGCCGGCCGACCAGTCGGCGGACGAGGGCATGCCGGTGCCCAGGGCGGAGAAGGCGCCGGCGATGTAGACGGTGCCCGAACTCGGGGTGTCGGAGGGCACGGTGACGTCGATGACCGCCTCGGCGCTGCCGCAGGTGTTCGGGCCGCCCCAGTTGAGGACGGTGTCGGCGGTGGTGCCGTCGGCGACGGTGAGGGCGCGGTTGGCGGTGTCGGCGCAGCCCGCGGTCTTCTCCACGTTGCTCCAGGAGGCGCCCAGCACGTACTTGTAGGAGAGCGCCGCGCGGCTGGTGGCGACGACGGTGGCGGTGTAGTGGGTGTCGTCGACCTTGGTCATGGCGATGCCGGAGGCCGCCCAGTCGGTGCCTCCGGTGCCGAGGACGGAGAAGTTGCCGTCCAGGTAGACGCCGTCGCCGGTGGCGGCGGTGTTCACCGGCACCGTGACGTCCACGGTCTGGGTGTGGCCGCTGCCGGTGGTGGCGGTCACGGCGGCCGAAGGGGCGGACGTCCCGGCCGAGTTGTAGGACTCGACGGTGTAGCTGTAGGAGGTGCCGGCGGTCAGTCCGGTGTCGGTGTAGCCGGTACCGGTGCTGGTGCCGACCTGGGCGCCGTTGCGCAGGATCCGGTAGCCGGTCGGGGAGTTGCCGGAGGCGCTCCAACTCAGGCTGGCCGTGGTGGGGGTGGTGCCGGTGACGGTCAGGCCGGTCGGGGTGGTGGGCGTGAATGCGGCGCAGGTGCCGAAGGTGGTGCAGACGATGCCGGGGGTGTCCAGGTCGCTGCCGTGGGAGATGTCGTTGGCCAGCCGCACGTACTGCCCCATGGCCCACATCAGCGGGGTGGAGGAGTTGTCGGGCTGCCCCAGCGTCCAGCCGTTGACGGAGGAGGGGGTGCTGTTGCCCCAGACCTGTTCGGTGATCTGTCCGCCGGGGGTGGCCGCGCCCTGCATGGTCTGCAGCATGGCCTGGGCGTCGGCGGTGTCGCCGAGCGCCACGTCGTACTCGCCGCGTTCACCGGTCAGTACCGGCCAGGGGTTGCCGACGCCGGCGCCGGTGTAGTCCGCGCCGGTGGAGGTCTCGCCGTAGCCGTCGTGGGTGTAGCGGTGCCAGACCGGGCCCTCGGGGGTGGTGGTCCTGATGCTGGCGTCCACCGCGGCGACCGAGTCGGTGATGTCGGTGGCCGAGGCGGACTTGATGCCGAGCCGGACCAGTTCCAGGAAGCCCGCGTCGGTGACGGCGCGGTCGTCGTAGCTGCCGCCGCCGTTGGCCAGCGAGATGGTGGCGCCGGAGTTGGGATTGCCGTCCTGGGTGATCCGCAGGAAGTAGTCGCCGTTGCCGTAGCTGCCGGTGGTGGTGTACGTCCAGCTGTCGACGTCGGCGGCCCAGGTCCTGGCGGTGGCCAGGTAGGTGGCGGCGTCGGCGCTGTCGCCGTTGTCGGTGGCGATGGCGGAGGCGCAGACCAGTCCGGCGATCTCGGCGGCGATGGTGGAGGGCGAGTAGCCGCCGATCTCCTCCCAGCGCTCCTCGCCGGTCACCGGGCCGTTGCTGACCAGGTAGCCGGCCTCCTCCTTGAGCGTGGCCCAGGTGGTGGCGTCGGTGACGCCCAACTGGTAGGCGAGGATGATCGGGTCGGCGACCTCGTCCAGTTGCTGGCCGCTCCACTCCGGGGTGCCGTTGAGCCAGCTGTTCTGTTTGACGTAGCCGCTGGAGGTGACCTCGTACTGGAGCAGGTACGCGAGCGCGGCCTTGGCGTCGGCGGTGTCCCCGGCCGACATCAGCGAGGTCGCCATCTCGTACTCGTCGCGGGTCCACACCAGGTGGTAGCCGTGCGCTCCGGCACTGGCCGCGCTGACGCTGCCGCCCCAGGGGACGCTGGGCGCGGCGACGAAGGCCCCGGTGTACGTCCGGTCCTCGTCGGCCTTCACCTCCATCAGCGAGATCCGGTACTGCTGCAGCAGCGCGGGGCTGGAGGCCACCGAGGCGGGCGGCGCGTCCAGGCCGGACATCCACGTGTGCCAGCCGGACTCGTACGCGTTCTCGGCCGCGCCGAAGCCGCCGGCCAGCGAGGAGGACGCGTCGGTGACGGCGGCCGCCTCGGTGGTGTCGAAGGCCAGCGCCAGCGTGAAGCTGGTCGATCCGGAGGCGTTGACCGGGATCTGCGCGACCTGGTCGATGTGGCCGCTGCCGGACACCCCGGAGTAGCTGGTGGCCAGCGTGTGGTCGGCGGCCAGCTGGGCCGCGCCGCTGGTGGCGGTGCCGACGTAGCCGGTGCTGGCGGCGGTGAAGCCGGTGGAGGCGGACAGGGCGCTGGCCACCGAGCCGTTCTCGGCGACCAGGTCGCCGGAGGCGGTGTCGGTGGAGCCGGTGTTGCCGTCGCCCTGGTCGGCGAGGTACGGCTGGTAGTCGGCGTAGAGGTGGAGCGGGGTGGCGGTGTTGTTGGTGAAGGTGGTCTGCACCAGCACGACCGAGCGGGCCGGGTCGGCCACGTAGGTCTTGGTGATGCTGTACTTGCCGCTGGTGGCGGTGTTGGTCTGGGTCCAGGTCAGCGAGGTGGGGTCGGCCAGCGCCACGGCGTGCGTGGTGGCGCTGGTCTCGCTGTCGGTGAAGCCGGAGCCGTCGGTGACCAGGTACTGCAGGCCGTAGGTGTCCGGCTGGTCGGTCTGCGGGTAGTAGGCGTTCTGCAGCGCGCCGTCGGCGAGGGTGTACCAGACCTTGGACGAGGCGCTGAGCGCGGTGGCGAAGCCCTGGACCCCGCCGTCCTCGTTCCAGTAGGGCGTCGAGCCGGGGCCGCCGGTGGCGGTGGCGGCCAGGGCGGGGGCGGCGGCGGTGAGGGAGAGCCCGAGGCTCACGGCCAGGGTGGCGGCCACGGCGAGGATCCTGCCGAGGGGGCTGCGTCCCGGGGTGGTGGAGATCATCCTTGATCAGTCCTACCTGCCTGCGGTGGGGTACGTGCGGCCGACCTGACTTTCGGTCGCACGGCAACCATGGCGTCGGCTGTCTTCACTGGGCGAACCCACAGCGGTGCCGACGCGGTCATGGGAGACGGCCGGTGTGGCCGGTGGCGCTGGACTTCCGGCTCCGAGGACGAGGGCCTGGGAGGGATCTCTGCCGATGCTGGCCGCTTCCTGCGGCTGAGTGGAAGGTAGCGGAGCCCGTGGGACCGCGCCAGGGATGCGGTCGCACTGGTTTTACTTGTTGGCGCAAGCGTGGTGACATATCATCAGATACGGTCCGGCGCCCGGGTGCTGGAGTGAAGTCTTGAACCGTGGCCGCCCCGGCGGGCCCCCGGCCCGAGCGGGCGGCCGCCCCCGGGGCGCTTCGGCGCGCCCGGAAACCTCAAATCTAGCTCTGGTAATCAGGGGTGAGTCTTCCCCCCGTGCGCCGGGCGGGGGATGCTCAGCTGATGGAGCCGGGAGCGGGGGACCCGGCTCCTCATGCTGTCCGGAGGTGGTCGGTGGATCTCGACCCGGAGTCGGTTGCGGCGCTGTTCCTGCTGGTCCCGGCCGCGGCCGGGCAGCTGTGGCGCGCGGAGCGGATGCGCGCGGCCGGAGCGTCGGCGCGGCCGGCCGCGATGCGCTGGATGCGGTTGGCCAACCGGCTGATGGCGCTGGTGCTGCTGGTGAACCTGCTGCTGGGAACGGTCGCCACGCTGCTGTGGGCCGAGGCCGGCATCGACGGCTCGGCGGCGTCGGCCTCGCCGCCGCTGCTGTGGCCGCTGCTGCAGTTCGCCGCCGGGATCGCGGTGTCCATCGCCGCCAACGCCCGCGCGTCCTGGTCGCCGCGCCCCCGGCCGATGCCCGCGCCGGTACCCCTGAATGCTCCGAAACCGACACCCGCACCCGCTCCCCCGCCCGCGCCGCTGCCCGAGAGCTGTGCGGCGCTGCGGTCCGGGGCGGCGGGGCCGGTGGTCGGCCCCGCGCCCGGGACGGCGGCGTGCGGCGGGCGCAGGACGCGGTTCAGGCCAGACCGGCGAGCAGCTCGCTGATCGGCTTGCGGCGGCCGGTGAAGAAGGGGACCTCCTCGCGGACGTGCCTGCGGGTCTCGGAGGCCCGCAGGTCGCGCATGAGGTCGACGATCCGGTACAGCTCGTCGGCCTCGAAGGCCAGCAGCCACTCGTAGTCGCCGAGCGCGAACGAGGCGACGGTGTTGGCGCGGACGTCGGGGTAGCCCCGGGCCAGCATGCCGTGCTCCATCAGCAGCCGGCGGCGCTCGGCGTCCTCCAGCAGGTACCACTCGTAGGAGCGGACGAAGGGGTAGACGCAGACGTAGTCGCGCGGCGTCTCGTCGGCGAGGAACGCCGGGATGTGCGACTTGTTGAACTCGGCCGGGCGGTGCAGCGCCATGTTCGACCAGACCGGCTCCAGGGCCCGGCCGAGCGCGGTGCGGCGGAAGCGGTTGTACGCCTCCTGCAGGCTGTCGCTGTCCTCGGCGTGCCACCAGATCATCAGGTCGGCGTCGGCGCGCAGCGCGGAGACGTCGTAGGTGCCGCGGACGGTGACGTCCTTCTCGGCGAGCTGCGCGAACAGCTCCTCGACCTCGGCGGCGTGGGCGGCGCGGTCCTCCGGCAGGACGTCCTTCAGTCGGAAGACCGACCACAGGGTGTAGCGGATGACCTGGTTCAGGTCACGTGCCTTCTTCTTCGGTTCGGTGCTCTCGGTCATGCGCTCATTGTCCCTTCCGCTCCCAGCGCTCCCCGCACCAGGTCCGCCGCCCGCCAGCCGCTGCCGATGCAGGCGGGGATGCCGACGCCCTGGTAGGCCGCGCCGCACAGGGCGAGCCCGGGCAGCGCGGCGGCCAGCGCGCCGATCCGCTCCACCGTGTCGGCGTGGCCGACCGGGTACTGCGGCAGCCCGCCGCGCCAGCGGGTCACCGTGGACGCGTACGGGCGGGCGGTGATCCCGGCGGCGGCGCCCAGGGCGGCGAGTGAGCCGGCGACCAGGTCGGCGTCGTCCCGGTCGAGGTCGCCCTCCTCGCCGTGGCGGCCGACGGAGGTGCGCAGCACGAAGCTGTCGGGGGCGGCGGCGGCCAGCCAGCCCCACTTGTTGCTGGAGAAGGTGGACGCCTTGATCAGCTGCCCGTCCACCGGCGGCACCAGGAAGCCGCTGCCCTCGGGCACGGCCAGCTCGGAGCGGCGGAAGGCGAGCGTGACCAGCGCCATCCCGGCGTACTCGATCCCGGCCAGCTCGGCGGCGACGGCGGGGGCCTGGTCGGCCAGCAGCGCGGCGGCGGCGGGCGCGGGGACGGCCAGGACGACCGCGTCGGCCTCCAGCCGGCGGCCGCCCGCGACGCAGCTCCAGCCGTCCGGGGTGCGGCGCAGCCCGGTGACGGGGGTGCCGGTGAGCAGCTCGACGCCGGCGGCGCGGCAGGCGTCGGCGACGGCGAGCGGGAGCCGGCCGATGCCGCCGTCGATGCCGGTGAAGACCGGCCCGGGGTCGGCCGGGGCGGCGGCCAGCAGTGCGCGTACGCCCTCGGTCAGCGAGCCGCCGCGCTGCGCCACGGCCAGCAGCTGCGGGACGGCCATGCGCATCGAGATCCGGTCGGCGTTCCCGGCGTAGACGCCGCCCAGCAGCGGTTCGACCAGCCGTTCCACGACCTCCCGGCCGACCCGCGCGGCGACGTAGCCGCCGACGGAGACGTCGGCGCCGACCTCGGTGGGCGGCAGCGAGGGCTCCTCGGCGACCCGGGCCAGGCCCTGCGCGGAGAGCACCCCGGAGGCGGCCAGCGCGTCCAGGTCCGCGGGCACGCCCATGAGCTGCCGGGCGGGCATGGGCCGCAGCGCGCCCCTGGTCCAGATGGCGGCGCGGGCGGTGGTGGGCGGTTGCAGCGCCTCGCCGAGGCCGACGGCGCGGGCCAGCCGCAGCGCCTCGGGCCGCCGGGCCAGCACCGACTCCGCGCCCAGGTCGACCGGGATGCCCTCCAGGGCGGAGGCGTGGAGCTTGCCGCCGAGCCGGGGCCCGGCCTCGACCAGGGTGACCCGCGCGGCGGGCGGCGCCTCGCCGTCGGCCCCGCTGAGGCGGGCGGCGGCGGCCAGCCCGGCGATGCCGCCGCCCACGACGACGACGTGCGGGAGCGCCCGGTGCGCGGGCGCGGTTGTGCTGCTGTGCATGGCCTTCACTCTCGCACACGGCCGGGTGGGCGGCTCCACTGCCCGGCCGTTACCGGTTCTTGACGTCCCGTCGGGAACCGGCGCCGCCCCCGGCCGGTCCAACCGCCGCCGGGGAGGCCCCGGGCGCGGACCGAGGGGAGCGGATCATGGCAGGACCGAGGGGACGACGGGCCGCGGCGGCGCTGGGGGTGCCGGTGGTCGCCGTACTGGCGCTGGGCGGCTGCGGCCAGGCCGGGGGCGAACACGCCAGCAGCGCCGGGGCGAGGTCCCGGGTGCAGCAGTACGGCGGCTCCGCGCCGCAGGCCGCGACGGCCCCCGGCAGCGGCAGCACGGGCAGCACGAGCACCGGCGGCGGGACCGGGACCGGGACGACGGGTACCGGCGGCACCGCCGCGCTGCCGACCGGCGGGCGGGCGCTGGTCTACACCGGCGAGATGCAGCTGCGCACGCCGGGCGTGGACGCGGTGGTGGCGCAGGCGGAGCAGCTGGTCGGCGCCTCAGGTGGATTTGTCGACTCGGAGGTGACCGGCCCGGTCGGCGGGCTGCCGCTGGACCAGCCCCAGGCCACCGGTAGCGCCACCGCCGACACCTCGCTGCCGCTGCAGACCCTGCCGGAGCCCACGGCGGTCGGCGCGGAGGCGGCCCAGCTGGTGGTGCGCATCCCGGTCGGCTCGTACGCCACCGTGTACCGGCGGCTGCTGGGCCTCGGCACCGTCCTCGGCCAGGAGCGGGCATCGCAGGACGTCACCGAGCAGGTGGTGGACGTCGCCAGCCGGCTGAAGACGCAGCAGGCCAGCGTGGACCGGGTGCGGGCGCTGATGGACCGGGCCCAGTCGATCGGCGACGTGGTCGCGCTGGAGGCGGCGCTGACCCAGCGCGAGTCGGATCTGGAGTCGCTGGAGGCCCAGCAGCAGGCGCTGCAGGCGCAGACGGCGATGTCCACGGTGACGGTGCAGGTCTTCGAGGAGCCGCCGGTCCAGGCCGCCCCGGCCGTCCACCGCCACGGCGCGGGCACGGCGGCGCTGGACGCGCTCAAGGACGGCTGGCACGGGATGTACCTGACGTTCCGGGCGCTGCTGGTGGCGCTGGCGGCGGTGCTGCCCTTCGCCGTGCTGCTGGCGGCGCTGGGCGGGCCGGCCCTGTGGCTGACCCGCCGACTGCGCCGGCCGCGCCCCCCGGCGCCCGCCGACGCAGTGTCGGGCCCGCCGCAGGACTGACCCGCGACGCGAGGAACGGGCGGCGGGCCTCAGCCCGGAGCCGAGCCCCAGCGCGCGGCCGGATTTCAGCGCGGACCCGGACCTCAGCGCAGAGCCCAGCCCCAGCGCGGAGCCGAGCCTTAGCGCACGGCCGAGCCCCAGCGCGGAGCCGAGCCCCAGCGCGGAGCCGAGCCCCAGCGCGGAGCCGAGCCTCAGCGTGGAGCCCAGCCTCATTGCGGAGCTGGACCTCAGCGCGGGGGCCCAGCCTTAGCGCACGGCCCAGCCCCAGCGCGGCGCCGAGCCTCAGCGCACGGCCCAGCCTCAGCGCGCGGGCGTCAGCCCGCGGTGCGCTCGTGCACGTGGGCGACCAGCCGGGTCAGCGCGTCCGGGTCGGTGCTCGGCAGGACGCCGTGGCCCAGGTTGAACACGTGCCCGCGCCCGGAGGCCGCAGCGGCCTCCAGCACCTCGTCGGCCTTGGCGCGGACCACGGCCTCCGGAGCGAACAGGATCGTCGGGTCCAGATTGCCCTGGAGGGCCTTGCCGGGGGCGACCCGGCGGGCGGCCTCGTCCAGCGGAACCCGCCAGTCGACGCCGACCACGTCCGCTCCGGCGTCGCCCATCAGCCCGAGCAGCTCGCCGGTGCCGACGCCGAAGTGGATGCGCGGCACGCCGTACTCGGCGACCGCGTCGAACACCGTGCTGCTGGCGGGCATGACGTGGCGCTGGTAGTCCCGGGGCGCCAGCGCGCCGACCCAGGAGTCGAAGACCTGCACGGCCGAGGCCCCGGCCTCGATCTGCACCCGCAGGAAGGCCGAGGTGATCGCGGCCAGCCGGTCCAGCAGCTCCTGCCACAGCTCCGGGTCGCCGTACATGAGCGCCTTGGTGTGCTCGTGGTTCTTGGACGGGCCGCCCTCGACCATGTAGCTGGCCAGCGTGTACGGCGCACCGGCGAAGCCGATCAGCGGCTTGGCGCCCAGCTCGGCGGTGAGCAGCCCCATGGCCTCGGTGACGTACCAGACGTCGGCGGGCTCCAGCGGCCGCAGCTGCTCCAGGTCGGCGCGGCTGCGGATGGGGTTGGCCACCACCGGGCCGATGCCGGGCTTGATGTCGAGGTCGACCCCGACCGCCTTGAGCGGCACCATGATGTCGCTGAAGTAGATGGCGGCGTCCACGTCGTGGCGGCGCACCGGCTGCAGGGTGATCTCCTTGACCAGCTCCGGCATCATGCAGGAGTCCAGCATGGCCACGCCCTCGCGGATCTTCAGGTACTCCGGCAGCGAGCGCCCGGCCTGCCGCATGAACCACACCGGGGTGTGCGGCACCGCCTCGCCGCGGCAGGCCCGCAGGAACGCGGAGTCGTGCACGGGGGAGTTCTTCAGGTCTTCGGTGCGGCCGGTGCCCGGCCCGCTGCTCTCGCTCACGGGTGAAATCTTCGCATGTGCACCCGGGCCGCCGAGACCCGCCGTGGTGCCTCCGCCACCGGAAGGTGCCGGCGTCCTAGTCTTCCGGCATGGCAGCGGTCAGCGGGCACCCAGCGAGTGAGGACGGAGCGCCCGGCGAACCGTCGGCCTTCCGCGAGGCCGTGGAGGCCCTGCGGGCCACCCGGCTGCGGCCCGAGGTGGTGGTCGCCGACACCCCGGCGCCGCGCAGGCTGGCCCCGTACGCCTTCGCGCTGACCGCCTCGGTCGAGGTGGACGGCGAGGAGCTGGCGGACGGGCGGCTGGTGCTGCTGCACGAGCCCGGCGGCCACGAGGCGTGGCAGGGCGAGTTCCGGCTGGTGTCGCTGGGCCGCGCCCAGCTGGAGCCGGAGATGGCGCACGACCCGCTGCTGTCCGAGGTCGGCTGGTCCTGGCTGATGGACTCGCTGGCGCAGCAGGGCGCCCGGTTCGGGGAGCCCAGCGGCACGGTGTCGCGCTGCTCCTCGCAGTTCTTCGGCAGCCTGGCCGAGCGCCCGGCCACCACCGACATCGAGATCCGGGCGTCGTGGACGCCCGCGGTGTCGTCGGCGGCGGACTTCGCCGGGCACCTGCGGGCCTGGTGCGAGCTGCTGTGCCTGTGCGCCGGGCTGCCGCCGTTCACCCCCGGCGCGGCCATGGGCCAGACCGTCCCGCTGCCCACCCGCCGCCACCCGCGCTGACCCCCGCTGATCCCCCGCTGACCCCCGCTGATCCACGCCGCCCGGCCCCGGTGGGGCGCGCGGGGTGCGGGCACGCACCGTGACCCCCGGCCACGCACCGCAGCCGTGATACCCCGTCGAAGCGGCTTGAGATTCCCCCGGAAGGGTGGCTTAACCGGGCGCGTCGATCACTTTTGATCACTTATGGGTGACTTACGCTCGGTCAAGCAGTCCACAATGCACGAATTGCCCCGGGATTACTCACTCAATCGTGATCTTTCGCTAAAGCCGGGCACCCATCGTGCCGAAGCAGTCAGTGACCCTTTCCACACGAGGACCCTCCCCATCTGTGTCTCCCCGGGTCCCCGCGCCATCCCCCCAGGAGGCCTGGTGTCTGTACTTCTCGAACACCCCGCAAACCTGGTCGCCTATCGTCCGACCAAGCCCACTGCCATGGTGGTCGTAGCGGACCCGCGCGTTCGCAGCACCGTCACCCGCCACCTGTGGGCACTGGGCGTACGCGACGTGATCGAGGCGTCCTCCCTCGCCGAGGCCCGGCCCCGCGTCGGCACCCCGCGCGACATCTGCGTGGCCGACGTCCACCTTCCCGACGGCTCCGGACTGGCCATCCTCGCCGAGACCAGGGCGGCGGGCTGGCCCAACGGCCTGGCGCTGTCCGCCGCCGACGACATCGGCGCGGTCCGCAGCGCCCTGGCCGGCGGCGTCAAGGGCTATGTGGTGACCGGCACCAGGGTCACCGCCGGCATGCAGCAGCGTCCCGGCATGAACGGGATGAACCCGATGAGCGGGCGGCCCATGGGCGGCCAGCTGCGCCGCCCCGGCGCGCCCGGCATGCCCGGAGCCGCACCGGGCGCCAACGGGGCCCCCGGCACCCCTGCGCCGCCCGCCTACCGCGAGCTGTCCGGCCGTGAGGTCGAGGTGCTGCGGCTGGTCGCGGAGGGGCAGTCGAACAAGGCCATCGGCGTGGCCATGGGCCTGTCCGCGCTGACCGTCAAGAGCCACCTCGCCCGGATCGCCCGCAAGCTGGGCACCGGCGACCGCGCCGGGATGGTCGCGGTGGCCCTGCGCACCGGGATCATTCACTAGCTCGAACCGCGTCCGGCCGTACGACGGAACGTTCCTCTTCCGACGGCGGGGCGCAGCCGCGGACGACGCCCGCGCACGGCTCTACCGGCCGGATGCGCGGGCGTAGTCTTGGGGCGTGACCGACGCCCGCGAAGCCCTCTCCGACACCGCCGACGCCCCGAGCGTCGCCGCCGACGACTCCTCGAACGTCTCCGAATCCGGCGGCCCGGTCCCGCTCCTCGACCCCAGGGAGGGCATCCCCCCGGTGGTCGCGGACGCCGAAGCCCTGGCCGGCATAGTGGCCCGGTTCGCCACCGGGACGGGCCCGGTGGCCATCGACGCCGAGCGGGCCTCCGGCTACCGGTACGGGCAGCGCGCCTACCTGGTGCAGCTGCGCCGCGAGGGCGCCGGCAGCACCCTGATCGACCCGGTCGGCTGCCCCGACCTGTCGGCCCTGGGCGAGGCCCTGGCGGACACCGAGTGGGTGCTGCACGCCGCCTCCCAGGACCTGCCCTGCCTGGCCGAGCTGGGCATGCGCCCGACCGCCCTGTTCGACACCGAGCTGGCCGGCCGGATCGCCGGGTTCCCCCGGGTGGGCCTGGGCCCGATGGTGGAGAACGTGCTGGGCCTCTCGCTGGAGAAGGGCCACTCGGCGGTGGACTGGTCCACCCGCCCGCTGCCCGAGCCCTGGCTGCGCTACGCCGCGCTGGACGTCGAGGTGCTGGTCGACCTGCGGAACGCGCTGGAGGCCGAGCTGGCCGCGCAGGGCAAGCTGGAGTGGGCGCTGGAGGAGTTCGCGGCGATCGCCGCCGCGCCGCCCGCCGCGCCGCGGGTGGACCCGTGGCGGCGCACCTCCGGGGTGCACAAGATCCGCCGCCGCCGCCAGCTGGCGGCCGTCCGGGAGCTGTGGCACCTGCGCGACCGGGTGGCCCGGGAGCGGGACGTCTCCCCCGGCCGGATCCTCTCCGACGCGGCGATCATCTCCGCCGCGACCGCGATGCCGGCCAACGCCGCCGCGCTGCAGGCGCTGTCCGGTTTCGGGCCGCGGGTGCACCGGCGGGCGCTGGAGCAGTGGATGACCGCGATCGACGCCGCGCGGGTGATCCCGGAGCAGCAGCTGCCGCCGGCGACCGCGCCGCACGACGGCCCGCCGCCGCCGCGCTCCTGGTCGGACAAGGACCCGGTGGCCGCTGCCCGGCTGGCTGCCGCGCGCACCGCGGTGACCGCGCTGGCCGAGTCGCTGAACCTGCCGCAGGAGAACCTGGTCTCGCCGGAGGCGGTGCGCCGGGTGGCCTGGGCGCCGCCGGCCGATCCCGCGCCGGAGGCCGTGGCGGCGGCCCTGACCGGGCACGGAGCGCGTGCCTGGCAGGTGGAGCTGGTCTCCCCGGTGATCGCCCGGGCCTTCGTCGAGGCGCGTACGGCGGGGGCGGCCGCCGTGCCCGGTACCGGCCGGTAACGTCACGGCGGGCCGCGTCTGGGCAACTTAGTTACTAGCGGGTAGCATCTCCTCTGGGACGCCGACGACTCACCCGCCGCCGACGGCCCGCACCGGTCCAGCTGGGCCGCTACGACATTTGGGCCCCCTACGTTGGGGACTTGGGAGGAGAGCCACCGTGCCTCGTACCGCGAGGGACGTCGTCTTCGTCGACGGCGTCCGCACCCCGTTCGGCAAGGCAGGACCGAAGGGCATCTACGCGGAGACCCGCGCCGACGATCTGGTGATCAAGGCCATCCGCGAGCTGCTGCGCCGCAACCCCGGCCTCGACCCCGCCCGCGTGGACGAGGTCGCCATCGCCGCCACCACCCAGATCGGCGATCAGGGCCTCACCCTGGGCCGCTCCGCCGCGCTGCTGGCGGGCCTGCCCAAGTCGGTTCCCGGCTACTCCATCGACCGCATGTGCGCGGGCGCCATGACGTCGGTCACCTCGATCGCGGGCGGCATCGCCTTCGGCGCCTACGACATCGGCATCGCCGGCGGCGTGGAGCACATGGGCCGGCACCCGATGGGCGAGGGCGTGGACCCCAACCCGCGGTTCCTCTCCGAGAAGCTGGTCGACGAGTCGGCCCTGTTCATGGGCATGACCGCGGAGAACCTGCACGACCGGTTCCCGCAGCTGACCAAGGAGCGCTGCGACGCGTTCGCCGTCGGCAGCCAGGAGAAGGCCGCCAAGGCGTACGCCAACGGCCACATCCAGCCCGATCTGGTCCCGGTGGCCATCCGGCGCACCAACGCCGAGGGCGGCGAGACCGGCTGGGGCCTGGCCACGGCCGACGAGCCGATGCGCCCGGGCACCACCCTGGAGTCGCTGGCCAACCTGAAGACCCCGTTCCGCCCGCACGGCCGGATCACCGCGGGCAACGCGGCCGGTCTCAACGACGGTGCGACGGCCTCGCTGGTCGCCGCCGAGGACGTCGCCCGCGAGCTGGGCCTGCCGGTCAAGATGCGCATGGTCTCCTACGCCTTCGCCGGTGTGGAGCCCGAGGTCATGGGCATCGGCCCGGTCCCGGCCACCGAGAAGGCCCTGCTGAAGGCCGGGCTGTCGATCGACGACATCGGCGCCTTCGAGATCAACGAGGCGTTCGCGGTCCAGGTGCTGTCGCTGCTCGACCACTACGGCATCGCCGACGACGACGAGCGGGTGAACCCGTACGGCGGCGCGATCGCCTTCGGCCACCCGCTGGCCTCCACCGGCGTGCGCCTGATGAACCAGCTGGCCCACCGCTTCCAGGAGCGCACGGACGTCCGCTACGGCATCACCACCATGTGCATCGGCATGGGCATGGGCGGAACGGTCGTCTGGGAGAACCCGAACTTCGAAGGCGGCAAGTGATGACCGACACCGCAGCGCTGCTCAAGCGCGCCCACGAGCTGTTCCCGGACGAGGTCGTCACCACCGCCCACGTCCGCCACCTGGACCTGCCGCTCGGCGCGGGCCGCTTCGCGCTGATCACCCTGGACAACGGCTTCGACCACACCAAGCCCACCACCTTCGGCCCGGGCTCGCTGGCTAAGCTGATCGAGGCGCTGGAGCAGGTCGAGCGGGAGGCCGCGGCCGGTGAGATCGCCGGTGTCGGCATCACCGGCAAGCCCTTCATCTTCGCCGTCGGCGCGGACCTCAAGGGCGTCGAGGTGCTCAAGGAGCACAGCGACGCGCTGGCCATCGGCAAGGGCGGCCACGACGTCTTCAAGCGGATCGCCGCGCTGCCCGTCCCCACCTTCACCTTCTACAACGGTGCGGCCATGGGCGGCGGCGTCGAGATCGGCCTGCACTGCGACTACCGCACGGTCAGCACCGGCGTCCCGGCGTTCTCGCTGCCCGAGTGCTTCCTCGGCCTGGTGCCCGGCTGGGGCGGCTGCACCATCCTGCCGAACCTGATCGGCCCGCAGAAGGCGATCTCGGTCATCATCGAGAACTCGCTCTCGCAGAACCGCCAGCTCAAGGGCAAGCAGGTGTTCGAGCTGGGCATCGCCGACGCGATCTTCGCCCCGGCCGACTTCCTGGAGCAGTCGCTGCTCTGGGCCGCCACCGTGATCAAGGGCGAGACCGTCGTCGAGCGCCCGGAGATCGACCGCGGCGACGCCTGGGACCAGGCCGTCGCGCACGGCCGCGCGGTCGCCGACTCCAAGGTGCACGGCGCCGCCCCGGCCCCCTACCGGGCGCTGGACATCATCGCCGCCGCCAAGAACGGCGACTACCAGCAGGGCTTCGACGCCGAGGACGCGGCGCTGGCCGACCTGATCATGGGCGGCGAGCTGCGCAGCGGCATCTACTCCTTCAACCTGGTGCAGAAGCGCGGCAAGCGCCCGGCCGGGGCCCCGGACAAGGGCCTGGCCCGTCCGGTCAACAAGGTCGGCGTCGTCGGCGCGGGCCTGATGGCCTCTCAGCTGGCGCTGCTGTTCGTGCGGCAGCTCAAGGTGCCGGTGGTGCTCACCGACATCGACCAGGAGCGCGTCGACAAGGGCGTGGGCTACGTCCACGGCGAGATCGACAAGCTGCTGGACAAGGGCCGGATCAACCACGACACCGCCAACCGCTTCAAGGCGCTGGTCACCGGCTCGCTGGACAAGGCCGCCGCCTTCGCCGACGCGGACTTCGTGATCGAGGCCGTCTTCGAGGAGATGGGCGTCAAGCAGCAGGTGTTCGCGGACGTCGAGGCCGTGGTCTCGCCGACCTGCGTGCTGGCCACCAACACCTCCTCGCTGTCGGTCACCGAGATGGCCTCCAAGCTGGAGCACCCCGAGCGGGTCGTCGGCTTCCACTTCTTCAACCCGGTCGCGGTGCTGCCGCTGCTGGAGATCGTCCGGGGCGAGCGCACCGACGACGCCTCGCTGGCCACCGCGTTCGGCGTGGCCAAGAAGCTGAAGAAGACCGGTGTGCTGGTCAAGGACGCCCCGGCGTTCGTGGTCAACCGCATCCTCACCCGCTTCATGGGCGAGATCCAGACCGTCATCGACGAGGGCACCCCGATCGACGCGGTCGAGAAGGGCGTGGAGCCGCTCGGCCTGCCGATGTCCCCGATCGTGCTGATCGAGCTGGTCGGCCCGGCCATCGCGCTGCACGTCTCGGAGACCCTGCACGCGGCCTTCCCGGAGCGCTTCGGCGTCTCGGAGAACCTGGCCCGGGTGGTCAAGGCCGGCAAGCGCGGCTTCTACACCTGGGCCTCCGGCCAGCAGGAGATCGACCCCGAGGTCGCCGCGCTGCTGCAGACCGGCGACACGGTGCTGACCCCGGAGCAGGTCCTGGACCGGGCGCTGACCGCGGTCGCGCAGGAGATCGCGCTGATGCTGGACGAGGGCGTGGTCGCCGAGGCGCAGGACATCGACCTGTGCCTGATCACCGGTGCGGGCTGGCCCTTCCACCTCGGCGGGATCACCCCCTACCTGGACCGCTCGGGCGTCTCGGAGCGGGTGAACGGCAAGCCGTTCCTCGCCCCGGGCGTCGCCAGCGTCCCGGCGTAGCACCCCGGCAGGCCCGGCGAGGGCCGACTTACGGCGAAGGCCGCCCGTCCCGCAGCACGCGGGGCGGGCGGCCTTCGCCGTGGCGGAGCCGGGAGCGGGACCGGGCGGGGGCTAGCGGCGGACGGCCGAGACCAGCCCGCCGGGCCCCTGCGCCCGTACGGGCCCGCCGACCGGCCGCCCGTACGCCGCCGCGCGCTCGCGGACGGTGAAGGTCTGCGCCTCCCAGCCGAGGCCGGAGAGCCAGCCCACCGGGTCCTCGGGCATGGTGGAGAGCCACATGTCGGCGGCGGTGCCGGTGTCGCCGGAGAAGCGCTCCAGGGTGCCCTGGGCGCCCAGGGTCAGGCCCATCCGGCTGGACGCCGCGGACAGCGCCCCGACCTGTCCCAGCAGCCGTTCCACGGCCTCCTGGGGCAGGTAGATCAGCAGGCCCTCGGCGATCCACGCGGTGGGCAGCGCCGGGTCGTGCCCGGCGGCGGCCAGCGCGGTCGGCCAGTCCTCGCGCAGGTCCACCGCGACCGGCAGCCGCTCGCAGCGCGGGCGGGCCCCCCGGGCGTCCAGCACCGCCTGCTTGAACGCCAGCGGCTCGGCGGTGTCGACTTCGAACAGCCGGGTCCGCGGCGGCCAGTCCAGCCGGAACGCCCGGCTGTCCATGCCCGCGCCCAGCAGCACCACCTGGCGGCAGCCCGCGGCGGCGGCCCCGGCCAGCAGGTCGTCCAGGAACCTGGTCCTGACCACGATGGACAGCGCCACCCCGGCCCAGCGGCGCCGCCGCTCCGGGTCGTCCCAGACGGCGTCGAGCGGCGGCGGGGGGCCTGCGGCCTCGGCGAAGGCGGCGGCCAGCGGGTCGTGGAAGAGGGCGTCCGGGCGGCTGCTCTCCCGGGCCCGGACCCGGGCGACCCCGACGGCGGTCGCCCAGACTCCGGACGGTTCGACTGTGGTCATGCCGCCACGCTACCGGCGGCGTCGGCCCGGCAGGACCGGTTCAGGCGGAGCCGGTCAGGAGGAGGGGGTCGCCGAGGGCGAGGTGGTGGGCGCGGTCCGCGCGGCCGCGTAGACCTTGTCCTCCAGCTGCTTGGTGGTCAGCGGCAGGGTGGAGCTGAGGATGGCGGTGTACTGGTCGGTGGTCTGCGGCAGCACCGACATGGTCAGCACCGGCACGCCGCCCTGGTCCAGCTTCTTGAACGCCGAGGTGGAGTCCTTGACCCAGACGTTGTGGGTGCCGGCGTTCACGCAGGCCCGGAAGACGTCCGTGTCCAGGCCCGGGACCTGCTTGGACAGCTCGATCAGGTGGGACTTGGTGAAGGTGGTGCCGCCGGCGGGCTGGTTGGCCAGCAGCACGGTGCGGTACTGCGGGAAGTCCTTGGCGTCCTGGGCGCAGGCGAGGGCGTTTCCGGCGTACAGCGAGCCGCTGCCGCCCTCGGTGGCGTCCATGCCGGCGACCTCGCGGTAGTAGACGTTGACCGTGCCGGAGGCGATCAGGTGCGCCAGGGTCGGGTCGTAGGTCTGCGAGAACTGGAGGCTCGCCGGGTCCTGCATGTCCTCGAACACGGTCAGCGTCACCGAGGCGTGGCCGTAGACCGGGACGGCGAGCGCGCTGGGGCCGGCCGCGGAGGCGGGCGGCGCGAGCTTGCGCTCCTTGTAGCCGCGCACGAAGGAGCCGACCAGGCCGGCCACGATGAACACGGCCAGCACCATGCCGCCGATGACCACCCAGCGGAGCACCGGCGAGTGGTTGGCCTCCTGCACGGAGTTCGATCCGGTCGCCCCGCCGTTCCCCTGGGCCTCGGTGCCGCGGGGTTTCCGGTTCTTGCCTTCAGAACGCTTCACTGGGGGTCCTCTTCCGAATTCAAGCTCTGCACATGCAAGCGCTGCAAACCGACAGGATGGCACGGCTGTCCGGGAATGGCCGCCCCGGGGTCATCCCGCGGTGATGCCCCGGAAGCGTCCCGGGGGGCGCTCCGCCACGGGCGGCGTGCCGCCGCCGGCGCGCAGGCGGTAGATCACCGCGGTGCCGTCCTGCCCCACCCGATCGTAGTGGGCCGCGAGCAGTGCCCTGATCGGGGCGATATGGGCGGGAGAGTAGGGGGCGGTGCCGGAGTCGTCCACGATCACCTCCGGAAGTTGCCTGGCCATCTCGGCGTCGAACACCTTCCAGGCCGAGGCGACGCCCTTGTCGACGCCCACGCCGCGGCCGTCGCGGCCGCCTGAGAAGTTGGTGAGAAATCCAGCCGTGAGATACCTGGTGGCCGGTCTGCGGTCGGCCAGCCAGTACATCTCCGGGTGCATCCCCCACACCAGCACCGACTCCTCGGGGGTGGTGTCCTTGGTCACCACGGCCGCCACCGACACCGCGTGCTGCACCGCCTGGTACGGCCACAGGAAGCCCAGGCCGAGGAAGACCGTCCCGGCCAGGCCGGTGTAGGCCAGCACCGGACGCCACCGGGCGCCGCCCCGGGCGACCGCGCCGACGCCCAGCAGCACCAGCGGCGGCACCAGCTGCAGGTAGTAGTGGCCGAAGAAGTGGAAGCCGGTGATCACCCCGAGCCAGGAGGAGCCGAACCACACCCACAGGTCGGCGTCCTCGCGCAGCTGCCGTCGGCGCCGGGCCAGCGGCACCAGCAGCCCCAGCGAGGCGGCGGCCAGGATGGCGCTGTTGCCCAGCGCCCGGGCCAGCATGTTCAGCCAGGCGCCGTCCAGCGAGGCGTAGTCGCTGCTGCCGGTGACCACCCAGAAGAAGAAGCTGCTGACGCCGGTGGACAGCGCCACCACCGCGACCGGCAGCCCGAAGCCGAACAGCAGCGCGGCCAGCGGGCGGCGGCGCCCCTCGCGCACGGAGATGCCCTTGCGCCGCCAGACCATCCACAGCAGCGGCACCAGCACCGCGCCGCCGGTCTGCTTGGTCAGCGCGGCCACCGCGGTGGCCGCCCCGGCCGGGCCCCAGCGGCGGTTCTGCGCGAACCAGAACGCGGCGGCGGTGGCGGGCAGCATGAACACCTCGAAGGTGGCGGCCTGGCTGTCCTCCGGGGACAGCCCGATCGACACCAGCAGGTACAGCACCCCGGCCGCCGCCCCGGCCCGGCTGCCCCAGCGCTTGCGGGCGACCGCCGCCAGCAGCACCGCCGTGGTCAGGTGCGCGCCGATGGCCAGCACCCGCAGCGGCCACAGCGAGGTGGAGCCGAAGACGTCGAAGGCCGCGTCGTACAGCCACGGCAGCAGCGGCGGCTTGCGGTCGACCACGGTGTTGTACAGGACGCCGCCGCCCTCCAGCATCCGGGCCTCGGTGGCCAGGTAGCCCTCGTCCGGGCTCCACACGGTGCGCGCGAACGAGGGCAGGTGGGTGACGGTGGCCAGCGCCGCCAGCACCGGCACCAGCCTGGTCCAGTAGCCGGTGCGCAGGGCCTCGCGGGCCCGGTCGACCAGGTCGGCCGGGCCGGTCCGGCCGATCGGCAGGGCCAGGGCGGAGCTTCCGGTGCGCGGCATCGTCCCCCGGCGCTGGTTCGACGGCTGGTTGACCACGGGGCCACGCTACCCGCTCGGCCGGTGGCCGCGCGGGCCGACCCGGCCGGTCACGGCGCCAGCGACTCCGCCCGGTCCTGCTTGGCGATCAGGGCGGCCACCCGCTCGGCGATCGCCGGGCCGGTCAGGCCGATCTGCTCCATGATCTCGGCGCGGCTGGCGTGGTCCAGGAACTCCTGCGGGACGCCGAAGTCCCGCAGCGGCACGTCCACCCCGGCGTCGCGCAGGGTCTGCGCCACGGCCGCGCCGACGCCGCCGACCCGGCCGTTGTCCTCGACCGTGACCACCAGCCGGTGCTCCGCGGCCAGCGCGGGCAGCGCCGGATCGACCGGCTTGACCCAGCGCGGGTCCACCACGGTGCTGCTGACGCCCTGGGCGGCCAGCAGCTCCGCCGCCTCCAGGCAGGTCGGGGCCATCGCGCCGACGGACACCAACAGCACGTCCGCGCGGACCCGTCCGGCGGGCTCGGGGCCCTCGCGCAGCACGTCCATGCCGCCGATCCGGCCGACTGCCTCGATCGGGGCGCCGACGGCGCCCTTGGAGTAGCGGACGACGGTGGGCGCGTCCTCGACCTCGACCGCCTCGCGCAGCTGGGCGCGGAGCTGGTCGGCGTCGCGCGGGGCGGCCAGCCGCAGGCCGGGGACGACCTGCAGGATGGACATGTCCCACATGCCGTTGTGGCTGGCGCCGTCGGTGCCGGTGACCCCGGCCCGGTCCAGGACGAAGGTGACGCCGCAGCGGTGCAGTGCCACGTCCATCAGCACCTGGTCGAAGGCCCGGTTCAGGAAGGTCGCGTAGACCGCCACCACCGGGTGCAGCCCGCCGGTGGCCAGCCCGGCCGCGCTCACTGCGGCGTGCTGCTCGGCGATGCCCACGTCGAAGATCCGCTCCGGGAACTCGCGGGCGAACGGCGCCAGGCCGACCGGGTGCAGCATGGCCGCGGTGATGGCGACCAGGTCCTCCCGCTCGCGGCCGAGGGCCACCATCTCCTCGCCGAAGACCGAGGTCCAGTCCTGGCCCGCGGTCTTCACCGGCAGGCCGGTGTCGGGGTGGATCACCCCGACGGCGTGGAAGCGGTCCTCCTCGTTCTGCTCGGCGGCGCTGTAGCCGCGGCCCTTCTGGGTGAGGCAGTGGACGATGACCGGGCCGCCGAAGCCCTTGGCGCGCTTCAGCGCGGACTCCAGCGCCTGCTCGTCGTGGCCGTCGATGGGGCCGACGTACTTCAGCCCGAGGTCCTCGAACATGCCCTGCGGGGCGATGAAGTCCTTGAGGCCCTTCTTGGCGCCGTGCAGCGTCTCGAACAGCGACTGGCCGACGACCGGGGTGCGCTGCAGCGCGTCCTTGCCCCAGGACAGGAAGCGCTCGTAGCCCTGGGTGGTGCGCAGCGTGGCCAGGTGGTTGGCCAGGCCGCCGATGGTCGGCGAGTAGGAGCGCTCGTTGTCGTTGACGACGATGATCAGCGGCCGGTCCTGGGCCTCGGCGATGTTGTTCAGCGCCTCCCAGGCCATGCCGCCGGTCAGCGCGCCGTCGCCGATGACGGCGACCACGTGCCGGTCGTCCAGGCCCTGGATCTCGTTGGCCTTGGCCAGGCCGTCGGCGTAGCCGAGCACGGTGGAGGCGTGCGAGTTCTCGATCACGTCGTGCTCGGACTCGGCCCGCGAGGGGTAGCCGGACAGGCCGCCCTTGACCCGCAGCCGGGAGAAGTCCTGCCGGCCGGTGAGCAGCTTGTGCACGTAGCTCTGGTGGCCGGTGTCGAAGAGGATGCGGTCCTTGGGCGAGTCGAACACCCGGTGCAGGGCGATGGTCAGCTCGACCACGCCCAGGTTGGGGCCGAGGTGGCCGCCGGTCTTGGAGACGGCGTCGACCAGGAATCCCCGGATCTCCTCGGCCAGGGCCGTGAGCTGCCCGGGCGTGAGGCGGTCCAGGTCGCGGGGTCCCCGAATGCGGGTCAGCAGCGCCACCCGTTCCTCCTTCGTCAACGCTGAACTGTGCGGGCTAAGGGACCTGAGTCTAGTGGGGCGAGCGGGAAGCGTCCGCCGTCAGGGGTTCCCGGCGCGGCCCCGGACGTCCGCGCACATGCGACTGCCCGGCACCGGAGCGGTACGGTGCCGGGCAGTCTGTGCATGCCGACCCGGCTCGGGCGGATCTCCCCCTCAAGAGGTCCGTCCAGGGTCGGCAGTCCTGGTGCCGTCGGGCGGTCAGGCCCGGCCGGAGGACTTCTGGGTCCTGCGGGACACCGAGTCGATGACCACGGCGGCCAGCAGCACCACGGCGGTGATCATGTACTCGACGTCGGACTGCAGGCCGAGCAGCTGGAGGCCGGTGGTGATCGACTGGATCACCAGCATGCCGAGCAGCGCCGACCAGGCCTTGCCGCGGCCGCCGAAGAGGCTGGTGCCGCCGATGACGGCGGCGGCGATGGCCAGCATCAGCCATGCGCCCTGTCCGGCGCTCTCCTGCGCGCTGAAGCTCCAGCCCGCGTAGAACAGGCCGCTCAGCGCGCCGAAGCCGCCGGAGATGGCGAAGACCGAGATGCGGATCGCCGGGACGCTGATACCGGCCCGGCGGGCGGCCTCGATGCTGCCGCCGACCGCGAAGATCTTCCGGCCGTAGCTGGTGCGGCGCAGCACCAGGTCGCAGATGACCAGTGCGGCGAGGAAGAACACCAGCGTCATCGGGACGCCGCTGGCCTGGTTCAGCTCGTACGCCGCCGCGAAGGAGACGACGGCCAGGACACCGGTGCGCAGCGCGATCTCGGCGGTGGGCCGGAACGGCACGCCCGCCTTGCGGCGGCGGTTCTGCTCCAGCAGCGAGCTGCCGAGCATGGCGGCCACCGCGAGGGCGGCCAGCAGGTAGCCGCCGGCGATGTCGCCGCCGAGGAAGTAGGCGTTCTGGCCCAGCTCGTGCATGAAGCCCGAGTCGTTCAGGGTGATGCTGCCGCCGACGCTGCCGCTGCCGAGCAGCCACAGCATCACGCCGAACCAGCCGAGGTTGCCGGCCAGGGTGACCACGAAGGCCGGGACACCGACCTTGGCGAAGAAGAAGCCCTGGAGCGCGCCGATGGCGACGCCGCTGCCGATGGCGAGCAGCACGGCCAGGGTCGCGTTTATGCCGTGCACCACGGCCAGCCAGCCGAAGACGGCGGCGGACAGGCCGCTGACGGACAGCACGGACAGGTCGATCTCGCCGAGGATCAGCACGAAGATCAGGCCCAGTGCGGCCATGCCGGTGGCGGCGAGGAAGAAGCAGATCTCGCCGATGTTGGCGGGCTGCAGGAACTTGCTGTTCTGCAGGCCGAAGACGATCCAGATGACGATCAGGCCGACGACGACCGGCAGCGAGCCCAGCTCGCCGCCGCTGATCTTCCGCTTGACGTCGGCGATGTAGCCCTTGATGCCCTCCTCGCGGACCAGCAGCCGCGGGTCGATGGCGGCGGGCGCGGTCTGCGGCGCGGACGGGTCGCTCTGGGTGGTGGTGTCGTTGCTCACTTCGCTGCCTCCGCCGTGCGCGCCTCGCGCCGGGTCACCGCGTTGTCGCTGGCTCCGGTGATCGCGGCGATGATCTGTTCGTGGGTGGTCTCCCGGGCGGGGAACACGCCGTTGTTCTTGCCGAGGCGCAGCACCGCGACGGTGTCCGCGACGGCCTTGACGTCGGCCATGTTGTGGCTGATCAGGATGACTCCGAGGCCGCGCTCGCGGAGCCGCTCGACCAGGTCGAGGACCTGGGCCGTCTGCTCGACGCCGAGGGCGGCGGTGGGCTCGTCCAGGATGACGATCTTGGGCTCGCCGATCAGGGCGCGGGCGATGGCCACGACCTGGCGCTGGCCGCCGGAGAGGCCGGCGATGGGGATGCGGACGCTCGGGATGCGGATGGACAGCGTGCTGAGCAGCTCGCGGGCCTTCTTCTCCATCGAGACCTCGTCGAGCACGCCGAAGCGGCGCAGCTCGCGGCCGAGGTAGAGGTTGCCGACGACGTCCAGGTTGTCGCACAGGGCGAGGTCCTGGTAGACGGTGGCGATGCCGAGGTGCTGGGCGTCCTGCGGGCGGTTGATGCTGACCGGCCGCGACTCCCACTCGATGACGCCCTCGTCGATCGGGTGGACCCCGGCGATGGTCTTGACCAGCGTCGACTTTCCGGCGCCGTTGTCGCCGACCAGGGCGACCACCTCTCCGGCGCCGACCTCGAGCTCGACGTCGGTCAGGGCCTGCACGGCTCCGAACCGCTTGGAGACCCCGCGCAACGCCAGTACGGGTGCGCTTGTCACGTGAACCAACTCCTTAACCACCCGGTGCCTCGGGTGGGTTGCCGCGCCGTCCCGGGCGCAGTTGTCGTGCGAAGTGCTCTGGGGAATGCCGTCCGGGACGACACACATAACCTGCCCCTGGGCGCCGGACCAGTGAGAGACAGCCACTGCCATGGTCCCGCGCTGCGCCCCGCGCGGGAACTCCCGCGCGGGGCGACTGCATGCTCTCGCGTGCCGTGGGTGCTACTGGATGCCGTTGGCCGTGCAGTCGGCCTTGAACTCCGGGGTGCAGATCTGCGCCGGGGTGTACAGGCCGCCCTTGACGATGACGGACTCGACGTTGGACTTGGTGACCGCGACCGGGGTCAGCAGCAGCGACGGGACGGTGTTGCCCGAGCCGCTGGTCTGGGTGCCGGTGGCGATGGTGTTGACGGCGGGGGTGCCGTTCAGCAGGGCGACGGCCAGCTTGGCGGCGGCCTGGGCCTCGGGCGTCGGCGCCTTGTAGATGGTGACGTACTGGGTGCCGGCGAGGATCCGCTGGATGCCGTCGATCTGGGCGTCCTGGCCGGTCAGCGGGATGCCGGAGAGGCCGGCGCCCTTGAGCGCGGCGGCGACACCGGCGGCCATGCCGTCGTTGGCGGAGTAGACGGCGGCGACGTTGGCCTTGCCGAGCTGCTGGATGGCGGCGGTGGTCTCCTGGTTGGCCGTGGGGGCGTCCCAGTTGCCGCTCTGGTCGTAGGCGATGTCGACCTTGCCCTTGACGGCCTCCTGGAAGCCGGCCTTGAACTGGGCGGCGTTCGGGTCGGAGGCGGCGCCGTCGATCTCGACGATCTTGGTGGAGGGGACGGCCTTGGCGCCGAGCGCGGTCAGCAGCGCCGCGCCCTGCAGCTCGCCGACCTTCTCGTTGTCGTAGGAGACGTAGGCGGAGACCGGGCCCTCGGCCAGGCGGTCGTAGGCGACGACCTTGACGCCCTTGTTGACGGCGGCCTGGACGGTGGACTTGATGCCGGCGCCGTCCTCGGCGTCCAGGATGATCACCTTGTCGCCGTTGGCGACCATGGTGGACATCTGCTGCGCCTGGGTGGCGGCGCTGCCGGCGGCGTTGGCGTAGTCGACCGTACAGGTCGAGCACAGGGTCTTGATCTCGGCCGTGATCTGGGGCTTGTCGAAGGCCGCGTAGCGGGCGGTGACGTTGTCGGGGAGCAGCAGGCCGATGGCCCCGCCGGCGGCGGCGGAGGAACCGCCCGAGGCGGAGGAGGAAGCGGAGGAGGAGGAGCTGGAGGAGCCGGCCTTGCCACAGGCCGCCATGCCGAGGGCCATGGAGACCGCAGCAGTGGCGACAACGGTGCGGCGGAGAGTTGTGTTCATGATGTGAGGTGCCTCCCTGACGCGGCCGCTACTTTGCGACCGAGGTGTCAGGGAGTCAACCGTCCTGACAAGGATGACGTCAATAAGTAAAGCTGCCGTGTCGCCAATCCGAACCTATTCGTTATCTTCCTGAAGGCAGGACTGCAACCGAACGTCCTGAATCCCTACCCTCGGTGGCGGGCAATGCCCCAGAGTCACCCATTTCGGACATCACCAGCGCCAAGGCTCCAAGGACTTCGGCCCTCCCTCCCAGGGTGCCAGGGACCACCGAGAGCTGCCTGGCGGCGCTGGGGATCGCATACCGGGCGACGGACTCCCGTATCGGGTCAAGTACCAGGTCACCGGCCTCGGCGAGGTCTCCGCCGAGGATCACCCGGCGCGGGTTCAGCAGGTTGCAGAGGTTGGCCACGCCGGTGCCGATCTGGCGTCCGGCGTCGGCCAGGACCCGGCGGCAGCCGAGGTCGCCGCGCTGGGCCAGTTGGACCACGCGCGGCACCGTCAGATCCACGCCGTGGCTGCCGTTCAGCAGGCTTAGGATGTGCCGGGCGGCGACGAAGGTCTCCAGGCACCCCCGGTTGCCGCAGCGGCAGACCGGGCCGGACTCGTCCAGGGTGATGTGGCCGATCTCCCCGGCCGTCCCGCCCGGCCCCCGGTAGATCTGACCGGCGATCACCAGGCCGGCCCCGACGCCGCTGGCGACCTTGATGTAGGCCAGGTCCGACAGGCCCCGCCCGGCCCCCCAGACCAGCTCGCCCAGCGCGCCGAGGTTGGCGTCGTTGTCGACGTAGACGGGCATGCCGAGGCGGCTGGACAGCTCCTGCCCGGGGGCGATGCCGGTCCAGCCGGGGAGGATGGCGGTGGAGCCCAGCGCGCCGGTCTCGCCGTCGATCGGACCGGGCACCCCCAGGCCCACCCCGATGACCTTCTCCGGGCGGAAGCCGGTCTGCTCCAGCAGCCGGGTGACCAGCAGCTCCGCCCGGCCGAAGCCCTGGTCGGCGGAGGCGTCGGTGTCGATCGGCTCGCTCTCCTCGGCCAGCACCCGGTGCGCCAGGTTGCCCACGGCGACCCGCAGGTGGGAGTGGCCGAAGTCGACGCCGACCACGATGCCCGCGTCGGCGCTCAGCGAGACGCTGCGGGCCCGCCGGCCGCCGGAGGAGGTCGGCGTGACCACCACCGTGCCGACCTCCTTCAGCTCGCGGACGATGTTGGACACCGTCGCGGCCGACAGGCCGGTGCTGCGGGCGATCTCGGCCTGGGTCAGCGAGCCGGCCATCCGGACAGCCCTCAGCACGCGTTCCAGATTGGCCCGATGCAGCGAAGACTGCGATCCCGGCGTATCCACGGACATGTTCCACCCTCCCGAACCCCGGCGACTCGACGGTCCACCAGGGTCCTGCCGCGTCCTTGCGGCGGAGCCCAGCTACAACTAATGAACCCTAAGCTCAGCCAATGGGGTCATCTCCCGTCAAGGCTGAAGGCCGATCGTTGCGAAACCTATGCCGCGAAAACGGAGGAAACGGACACGCCGGAGGCTCTAGCGCGGGCTCCGGTGCCGGGCGATCCGGTCCCGGTACCAGGCGTAGGAGTCCTTGGGCGTGCGCTCCTGGGTACGGAAATCGACGTGCACCAGGCCGAAGCGCTGGTGGTACCCCTCGGCCCACTCGAAGTTGTCGATCAATGACCAGGTGAAGTAGCCGCGGACGTCGACCCCCTGCGCCGCCGCCTCGGCCAGGGCGTCGAGGTGGCCGGCCAGGTAGTCGATGCGCGGCTGGTCGTGGACGGCGCCGTCGGGGCCAGGTTCGTCGGCCACCGAGCAGCCGTTCTCGGTGACGGTGATCGGCGGCAGCGCGGCGCCGTACCGGTCTCGCAGGCCCACCAGCAGCTGGCGCAGTCCGTCCGGGGCCACCGGCCAGCCGAAGGCCGTTCGCGGCACGCCCTCGATCTCGGCCTGCGCGAACGGGAGGCCGTCGGCCTCGGTCGGGGAGGCGATCCGGGTCGGGTTGTAGTAGTTGACACCGAGGCCGTCCAGCCCGGGAGCGGCGATCAGCTTCAGGTCCCCCGGCCGCACGCACCCGCCGAGGTCCTCGCCGATGCCGTACGCACTCAGGTCCGGATAGCGCCCGAGCAGCAGCGGATCGGTGAACAGCCGATTGTGCAGGGCGTCGTAGGCCGCGGCAGCCGCCAGATCCGCCTCCGCGTCGCTCGCAGGCCACACCGGGGTGAGGTTGTCCGCGATCATCACCTCATGACCGCGCTCACGCAGTGCCGCAGCCGCCAGTCCGTGCCCCAGGAGCTGATGGTGCGCGGTCGGCAGCGCGTCGAGCATCAGCGTGCGGCCCGGGGCGTGGATCCCCAGCGCGTAGCCGTACACCATGTGCACGAAGGGCTCGTTCAGCGTGATCCAGGCGGGGATCCGGTCCCCCAGCCGGTCCGCGACGATCTCGGCGTACTCGGCGAAGCGGTACGCGATCTCGCGGGTCAGCCAGCCGCCGTCCTCCTCCAGGGCCTGTGGCAGGTCCCAGTGGAAGAGCGTGGGCAGTGGGGTGATGCCGGCGCCGAGCAAAGCGTCCACCAGCCGGTCGTAGAAGGCGAGCCCGGCCGGATTGGCCGTCCCGCCGCCCGTGGGCTGGATCCGGGGCCAGGAGATCGAGAACCGGTAGGCGTCCAGGCCGAGGCCGCGCATCAGCGCCACGTCCTCGTCGTACCGGTGGTAGTGGTCGCAGGCCGTGGCGCCGGTGTGGCCGTCGCGGACCGCGCCGGGCCGGGCGGTGAAGGTGTCCCAGATCGACACCCCCCGGCCGTCCTCGGCGGCGGCGCCCTCGATCTGGTAGGCGGAGGTGGACACCCCCCAGCGGAAGCCCGCCGGCAGCGCGGGCTCGGTCGGCGGGGTCGTCAGCGGTTCGGACAGCGGCATGGGCGGGGCTGCTCCTGTTCCTGGGCATTCCTCCTGGACGAATGAACATGAGCCATACTCGCGTTATCTGCTCGCCAACGCCACCCCCGATCCGGCACAGTGGGGCCATGCCGACTCCCGCCCCCGCGCCGGGCTCCGCCGTCCGCCGCCGACCGGTCCAGCGACGCAGCCTGGAGCGCTTCGGACGGATCCTCGACGCCTGCGCCGAGCTGCTGGACGAGGTCGGCTACACCGGCCTCACCACCAAGGAGGTCGCCCGCCGGGCCGCCGTGCCCATCGGCACGCTCTACCAGTTCTTCCCCGGCATCGAGGGGCTGCTGGGCGCCCTGGCCGAGCGCAACCTGGAGCACTACGCCGACCGCCTCGCCCAGCGGCTGCTCGCCGATCCGCCCGGGCACACCGGCGACCTGGTCGACCTGGCCGTGGAGGAGTACGTGGCCATGCACCGCTCGGTGCCCGGCTTCGGCGTGGTCGACTTCGGCGCGATCGGCATGGAGGACACCGGCAGCATGCACCTGATCGACGCCGACCGGGACAACAACACCGTCGCCGCCGACCGGCTCTGGTCCGTCATCGGCGACGCCCTCCTCGCCACCCGGGATCCGGCCGCCGCCGACCCGGCCGGCAATCCCCGGCTGGCCCTGCGGGTCGCCCTGGAGTGCGCCGACGCCGTGCTGCGGCTGGCCTTCCGCACCGACCCCGAGGGCGACCCGGCGCTGATCGACGAGTGCCGCCGGCTGCTCCGCCGCTACCTGGCCTGAAGCCCGGCGTCCCGCACGGGGCCGACCTATGATCGCAGGGTGGCCGACAGCGAACTGCAGCGCGTGAACGCCTTCCGCAGCGCCTTCGCCCGCGGCCAGGCGGTACGGGTGGTGCCGGTCCGCGGCGGCTTCACCGTCTCCGACGAGCGGTTCCGCCACTCCTTCGAGCACAACCAGCTGATCGTGGACGCCCCGGTGGACCTGCCGACCGTGCTCGGGCTGTACCCGGGCCACCCGCAGGTCACCGTCTACGACGACGCCCTGGGCCGGCTCTGCGCCGAGCCGCTGCGGCTGGCCGGCTACCGGCACAGCTCCGAGGTGGTCATGGCGCACACCGGGCCCGTCCCGCACCCGGCCCCGGGCCGCGCCGCCGAGGTGCGGCCGGAGGAGCTGCGGGAGCCGGTGCTGCGGCAGCTGCGGCTGTGGATGCCGGACCACGACGCCGAGGTGGTCCGGCAGTTGGCCGACCGGCGGGAGGCCCGGAGCGGGGGCGCCGCGCAGGTGCTGTTCCTGGCCGCGCGCACCGCCGACGGCAGGATCGCCGCCTGGTGCGACCTCTACCTGGACCCGGCCTCGGGCATCGCCCAGATCGAGGAGGTGGTCGCCGACAGCGCGCTGCTGCGCCGGGGCCACGCCGACGCGGTGCTGGCCGCCGCGCTGCACCGGGCCGAGGCGGAGGGCTGCCCGCTGCGCTTCCTGGTCGCCGACGCCGACGACTGGCCCCAGCACTGGTACGCCCGGCGGGGGTTCGCCGAGATCGGCCGCTCGCACACCTTCACCCGCGGCGACTGACGCGTCGGGGCCCCTCCCGCAGCGCGGAAGGAGCCCCGAACTGCTCTGCGGATACGACTACTTGGCGATCAGCGAGCGCAGCACGTACTGCAGGATGCCGCCGTTGCGGTAGTAGTCGGCCTCACCGGGGGTGTCGATGCGGACCTTGGCGTCGAACTCGACGTCGCCGGCCTTCACCTTCACCGTCGCCGGGATGCCGCCGTCGTTCAGCGCGGTCACGCCGGTGACGGAGAAGGTCTCCTCACCGGTCAGGCCGAGCGAGTCGGCGCTGGCGCCCTCGGGGAACTGCAGCGGCAGCACGCCCATGCCGATCAGGTTCGAGCGGTGGATGCGCTCGTACGACTCGGCGACGACGGCCTTGACGCCCAGCAGCGCGGTGCCCTTGGCGGCCCAGTCGCGGGACGAGCCCGAGCCGTACTCCTTGCCGGCCAGGATCACCAGCGGGACGCCGGCGGCCTGGTAGTTCTGCGCGGCGTCGTAGATGAAGGCGACCGGCGCGCCGTCCTGGGTGAAGTCGCGGGTGTAGCCGCCCTCCGTGCCCGGGGCGATCTGGTTGCGCAGGCGGATGTTGGCGAAGGTGCCGCGGATCATCACCTCGTGGTTGCCGCGGCGCGAGCCGTAGGAGTTGAAGTCGCGCTTCTCCACCCCGTGCTCGGTGAGGTACTGCGCGGCGGGGGTGCCCGCCTTGATGTTGCCGGCCGGGGAGATGTGGTCGGTGGTGACCGAGTCGCCCAGCTTGGCCAGCACCCGGGCGCCGGTGATGTCGGTGACCGGGCTCGGCTCGTGCGCCATGCCCTCGAAGTACGGGGGCTTGCGGACGTAGGTGGACTCGGCGTCCCACTCGAAGGTGTCGCCGGTGGGGATCGGCAGCGACTGCCAGCGCTGGTCGCCCGCGAAGACGTCCGCGTAGTCCTTGGTGAACATGTCCTGGTCGATGGAGGAGGCCACGACCTCGGCGATCTCCTGCTCCGTCGGCCAGATGTCGGCCAGGTAGACCGGCTTGCCGTCGGCGTCGGTGCCCAGCGCGTCCCGGGTGATGTCGACGTTCATGTTGCCCGCGATGGCGTAGGCGACCACCAGCGGCGGCGAGGCCAGGTAGTTCATCTTGACGTCGGGGTTGATCCGGCCCTCGAAGTTGCGGTTGCCGGAGAGCACCGAGACGGCCGCGAGGTCGTGCTCGTTGACGGCGGCGGAGACCTCGTCCGGCAGCGGGCCGGAGTTGCCGATGCAGGTCACGCAGCCGTAGCCGACCAGGTTGAAGCCCAGCTTCTCCATGTAGGGGATGAGGCCGGCCTTCTCGTAGTAGTCCATGACGACCTTGGACCCGGGGGCCAGGGTGGTCTTGACCCACGGCTTGGCGCGCAGGCCGCGCTCCACGGCCTTCTTGGCGAGCAGCGCCGCGCCCAGCATCACCGACGGGTTGGAGGTGTTGGTGCAGGAGGTGATCGAGGCGATCACGACCGCGCCGTTGTCGATCTCGTAGGTCGAGCCGTCCGGGGCGGTGACCAGGGTCGGCTTGTGGATGCCGTTGCTGACCGCCGGGGCGTCGGAGGCCGGGAAGGACTCCTTGCCCGACTCGTCGTCCTCCGCGATGTAGTCGCGCACGGCGTGGCGGAAGCGCTCGGCCGCCTCGGCCAGGACGACCCGGTCCTGCGGGCGCTTGGGGCCGGCGATCGAGGGGACGACCGTGGCCAGGTCCAGCTCGATGTACTCGGAGTAGACCGGCTCGGCCGACGGGTCGTGCCACAGGCCCTGGGCCTTGGCGTACGCCTCGACCAGCGCCAGCTGCTGCTCGCTGCGGCCGGTCAGCTTCAGGTAGTTGATGGTCTCGGCGTCGATCGGGAAGATCGCGCAGGTGGAGCCGAACTCCGGCGACATGTTGCCGATGGTGGCGCGGTTGGCCAGCGGCACCGAGGTGACGCCCTCGCCGTAGAACTCCACGAACTTGCCGACGACGCCGTGCTTGCGCAGCATCTCGGTGATGGTGAGCACCAGGTCGGTGGCGGTGGCGCCGGCCGGGAGCGCGCCGTTCAGCTTGAAGCCGACCACGCGCGGGATCAGCATGGAGACCGGCTGGCCCAGCATCGCGGCCTCGGCCTCGATGCCGCCGACGCCCCAGCCCAGCACGCCCAGGCCGTTGACCATGGTGGTGTGCGAGTCGGTGCCGACGCAGGTGTCCGGGTACGCCTGGCCGCCGCGCACCATGACCGTGCGGGCCAGGTGCTCGATGTTGACCTGGTGGACGATGCCGGTGCCCGGCGGGACGACCTTGAACTCGTCGAACGCGGTCTGGCCCCAGCGCAGGAACTGGTAGCGCTCGCGGTTGCGGCCGTACTCGATCTCGACGTTCTGGGTGAACGAGTCCTTGGTGCCGAACTTGTCGGCGATGACGGAGTGGTCGATGACCAGCTCGGCCGGGGCCAGCGGGTTGATCTTCGCCGGGTCGCCGCCCAGCTCCTTGACGGCCTCGCGCATGGTGGCGAGGTCGACCACGCACGGGACGCCGGTGAAGTCCTGCATGATCACGCGCGCGGGGGTGAACTGGATCTCCTGGCTGGGCTGCGCGGTGGCGTCCCAGTTGCCGAGCGCGCGGATGTGGTCGGCGGTGATGTTCGCGCCGTCCTCCGTGCGGAGCAGGTTCTCCAGAAGCACCTTCAGGCTGTAGGGAAGGCGCTCGGAGCCCTCGACCTTGTCCAGCGTGAAGATCTCGTACGACTCGTCGCCCACCTGCAGCGAGCTGCGGGCGTCGAAGCTGTTGGCGGACACGACTGTCTCCCTAATGTTTCTCAATGCGCACAGGCTCTGGACGCGCGGTCTGCAGAAGGTGCGAGCGGCCCTCTACGCGCCTATCCACGCGATCGTGCCGAGGATATCTTGACGTCGAGATAACCATAGTGCATCCCGTCTCCGGGAGCGACGCGGGCACGGGGGTCGGCGGCCGTCAGTCGCCGAGGGTGGCGACCATGACCGCCTTGATCGTGTGCAGCCGGTTCTCGGCCTGGTCGAAGACGATCGAGTGCGGGGACTCGAACAGCTCGTCGGTGACCTCCAGCTCGGTCAGGCCGGTGGTGGCGTGCAGCTGCCGGGCCACCTCGGTGCCCAGGTCGTGGAAGGCCGGCAGGCAGTGCAGGAACTTCACCGCCGGATTGCCGGTGGCCCGGACGGTGTCCATGGAGACCTGGTACGGCGTCAGCAGCTCGATCCGCTCGTCCCAGACCTCCTTGGGCTCGCCCATGGACACCCAGACGTCGGTGTAGAGGAAGTCCGCGCCGCGCACTCCGGCCGGGACGTCCTCGGTGACGGTGATCCGGGCGCCGGTGCGGGCGGCCAGCGCCTGCGCCTGCGCCTGGACCTCCGCCGCCGGCCACAGCCGCCGGGGGGCGACCACGCGGATGTCCATGCCCAGCAGCGCGCCGGTGACCAGCAGCGAGTGGCCCATGTTGTTGCGGGCGTCGCCGAGGTAGGCCAGGGCGACCTCGGCCGTCGGCTTGGTGCTGTGCTCCTCGATGGTGAGGACGTCGGCCAGCATCTGGGTGGGGTGCCACTCGTCGGTCAGCCCGTTCCACACCGGCACGCCCGCGTGCGCGGCCAGCTCCTCGACCACCTCCTGCCCGAAGCCCCGGTACTGGATGCCGTCGAACATCCGGCCGAGGACCCGGGCGCTGTCCTTCACCGACTCCTTGCTGCCCAGGTGCGAGCCGCTGGGGTCCAGATAGGTGGTGTGCGCGCCCTGGTCCGCCGCCGCGACCTCGAAGGCGCAGCGGGTGCGGGTGGAGCCCTTCTCGAAGATGAGCGCGATGTTCCGGCCGCGCAGCCGGGGCTGCTCGGTACCGGCGTACTTGGCCGCCTTCAACTGCGCCGACAGGTCGAGCAGGAAGCGGAACTCCTGGGGGGTGAAGTCCAGCTCCTTGAGGAAGTGCCGATGCCGCAGATTGAAGGCCATGCCGGGCTCCTGGATGACGGGACGGTCGATTGACCCGGCAAGTCTATACGTCGATTGACATTTTTATGCAGGAACCTCGCTCCGGGTGCTGCCACTGGCATTTGTCGGATATAACCGATTTATCTCGGGTCTCGCCGGGAACAGGCCAAGGAAGGCACACCCCCTCCGGAAAGGGTCTCCATGTACCGCGCTCTCACTCCCGCCACCCTCGCCGAGCTGCGTCGTCCTCGCCGCTACCCCGCCGTGTCGATCCTGATGCCGACGCACCGGCGCGAGCCGGACAACGCCCAGGACCCGGTACGGCTGCGCAACCTGGTGGCGGAGGCCAAGGAGCGGGTGCACGCCGACCCGGACGTCTCCCGGGCCGACCGGCTCGACGTCTCCGCGCAGCTGGACAAGGCGTTGGCCGAGGTCGACCTGGTGCACGCGGACGAGGGGCTGGCCATCCTGGTGGCGCCCGGCGAGAACCAGGTGTGGTCGCTCAGCCGCAGCGTGCCGCCCCGGGTGGTGATCGCGGAGACCTTCCTGACCCGCAATTTGGTGGCGACCCAGGCGTACAACCAGCCCTACTGGGTGCTGGTCGTCTCCGCCGACCACGCGAGCCTGTGGAGCGGCGGCCCGGAGCGCGTCGCCGAGCACACCGACGGGGCCTTCCCGCTCTCCCGCAGCCTGGAGGACCCGGACTCGGAGCGCAAGGAGCGCATCGGCGACCTGCCCAGCACCTACACCGACGAGCTGACCCGGCAGTTCCTGCGGGAGGTGGACGTCGCCGTGGGCACCGTGCTCGGCACCGAATCCCGCCCGCTGTACGTGGTGGGCGAGGCGGCCGCGCTGGCGCTGCTGGGCGACGTCGGCACGGCGGCCAAGGGGGCCGCCGCCCGGGTGCCGCACGGCGGCCTGGCCCAGGGCCCGGCCGAGGCGGTGTGGCAGACGGTCCGCCCGGCGGTCGAGGCCCAGTCCGCCAAGGAGGACGCCGCCGCGCTCGGCGAGCTGGACCGGGCCCGCAGCCGCAAGGAGTTCGCGGCCGGGATCGACGAGGTGTGGCAGAAGGTGAGCACCGGGCGGGTGGCGCTGCTGGCGGTCGAGGAGAACTACCAGGTGACCGTCCGCGAGGACGGCGAGCACCTGGTCCACGCCGACCCGGGCGAGCAGGGCGCACGCGAGGACATGGTGGACGAGGTGGTCGAGCAGGCCCTGGACACCGGGGCGCAGGTGCGCTTCGTCCCGGACGGCGAGCTGGCCGACTCCGGGCAGATCGCGGCCGTGCTGCGCTACTGACCGACCGCCGGGCCGGACCGGCTGCGCAGTCGGCGCAGCATCCGGGGATCCTCGAAGCCCACGGCCCTGGCGGCGGCCTCGACGGTGGAGCCGTGGGCGATGAGGTGTTCGGCGCGTTCCAGCCGCAGGGTCTGCTGGTAGCGCAGCGGGGTGAGGCCAGTGGCCCGGCCGAAGAGCCGGGTCAGGGTGCGTTCGCTGACGCCGAGCGAGGCGGCCAGGCCGGACAGCGGGAGCCGCTCGGTGAATCCGGCGTCGATGGCGTCCTGCGCCCGATGGACGGTGTCGTCCAGGTGGGCGCGGTGCCGGAACATGGCGCTGTCCTGCTGCTCGTGGCCGTTGCGCCGGGCGTAGACGACCATGTCCCGGGCGACCCGGGCCGCCGCGGCCGGGCCGTGGCGGGCCGAGACCAGGTGCAGCGCCAGGTCGATGCCGCTGGCGATCCCGGCCGAGGTGACGACCCGGTCGTCCACGGTGAACAGCACGTCGCGGACGACCGCGGCTCGGGGGTAGCGGGCGGCCAGCTCCTCCTGCAGGTCGTGGTGGGTGGTGCAGCGGCGGCCGTCGAGCAGCCCGGCGGCGCCCAGCGTCTCGGCCCCGGCGCAGACGCTGGCGACGGTGCCGCCCCGGTCGTGGTGGTCCCGCAGTCGGCGGGCCGCCCAGTCCCCGGGCTGCGGGCCGCGCGCCAGGGTGGGCGCGCGGCAGCCCGGCACCAGCACCAGGTCGTCCGGGGCCAGCTGCGGCCAGTCGGTCCCGGCCTGCAGCGGCAGCCCTTGGGCGCTGGTGACCAGCGGCTGCTCGGCGACGTACTGGAGGGTGTAGCCGAGGCCGAAGTCGGCGGCGGTGGAGAAGACCTGTGCGGGCCCGGCGAGGTCCAGCAGGTGCACGCCGGGCAGCAGCAGGAACAGGATGCGGCTCATGGTGCTGTCATCGTGCCTCCTCACGGGCGCGCTGTTCCAGTGCGTCGACGGTGGTGACGGTGGCGAAGCGGTCGGCCAGGACGAACTCGGTGCGGCGCACGATCTCCTCCGCCGGGAGCGTGACGCCGTCGCGGGTGATCGGGTGGGTACCGGTGGCGTCGCTGACGAAGGTGACCTGGTAGCCGAGGTCCGAGGCGACCCGGGTGGTGGTCTCGACGCACTGCTCGGTCCGGATGCCGCAGGTGGTCAGCTCCCGCACGCCGCGCAGGGTCAGCTCCTGCTGCAGGTTGGTGGTGGTGAAGGCGTTGTGGCTGGTCTTCAGGACGACCAGGTCGTCCTCGTGCTGCTCCAGCCCGGCCATCAGCCGGACGTGGCCCAGGGCCGGGTCGAAGACGTCGCCGCTGCCGGGCTCGGAGTGCAGCACCCAGACCACCGTGTCCCCGGCGTCGCGGGCGAGCCGGACCAGGCGGTTGACCTTGTCGGTGATCCCCGGGTTGTTGGTGTGCTCCCAGTCCGGACGCACGCGGAAGGAATCCTGGACATCGATGACAATCAGTGCTCGACTCATGTGACCCAGTCTGGCCTGCGCAGACAGCGGCCGGGCAGGCTTGATCGGGTCTCGATGCGGACCGATCCGGTCACCTTGCGGGCGGCGGAGGGGACCGTCCGGGTGTCGGTACGGTTCGGCGTCCCGGGGCCGGATTGGCTAGCGTGCAGGGGTGACCAACGAGACCGCACCCCTTGACTCCCGTACCGCTCGCGGCGCCGTCGCCGCGGGTCTGGCCAGCATCGCCGCCGACGGCACCGTCCTCGACACCTGGTTCCCCGCCCCCGAGCTGAGCGAAGCCCCCGGCGCGGCCGGGACCGTACGGCTCTCGGCCGAGGAGGCCGCCGCCGCGCTGGGCCCGGCCGTGGCCGGCGCACTGCGCACCGACGCCCGGCGCGGCGTCGAGGTCGTGGCCGTGCGCACCGTCATCGCCTCGCTGGACGACGCCCCCACCGACGCCCACGACGCCTACCTCCGCCTGCACCTGCTGAGCCACCGGCTGGTGCAGCCGCACGGCCAGAACCTGGACGGCCTCTTCGGCCTGCTCGCCAACGTCGCCTGGACCAGCATCGGCCCGGTCCCGGTGGACCGGGTGGAGGCCGCCCGGCTGGCGGTCCGCTCCGAGGGCGGCCAGCTGGCCGTCTTCGGCATCGACAAGTTCCCCGGATGACCGACTACGTCGCCCCCAGCGGGGTCCGCGTCGCCCACGCCGACCGGGTGCGCCTGGGCGCGCACCTGGCGGCCGGGACGACCGTGATGCACGAGGGCTTCGTCAACTTCAACGCCGGGACGCTGGGCGTCTCCATGGTGGAGGGCCGGATCTCGGCCGGGGTGGTGGTCGGCGACAACAGCGACATCGGCGGCGGCTCCTCGATCATGGGCACCCTGTCCGGCGGCGGCAAGCAGGTCGTCTCCGTGGGCGAGCGCTGCCTGCTGGGCGCCAACGCCGGGATCGGCATCTCGCTGGGCAACGACTGCGTGGTGGAGGCCGGGCTGTACGTCACGGCCGGGACCAGGGTGACCCTGCCGGACGGCAAGATCGTCAAGGCGGTGGACCTGTCCGGCCTGCCGGACCTGCTGTTCCGCCGCAACTCGCAGAGCGGCGCGGTCGAGGTCATCGCCCGCACCGGCTCCTGGGGCGGGCTGAACACCGCCCTGCACGCGCACAACTGACGGCGCACCGGCCGAGGCGGCGGTCATGACCCGCCGCCGAGGCCGGTACCGGCGGGATCGGCAGCGGCGTCCGCAGCGGCGTCGGCAACAGCATCCGCAGGTGCGTCCCCCGTGTCCGCGCCGGGGTCGGCGGGCGGGCGGGCCGCGGTGACCGCCCGCAGCAGGTCGGCGGCCAGGTCCTGGCACTCGGACACCGCGTCGACGGAGTCGATGCAGCGCCAGTACAGCTCCTGCTCACCGGCCCCGCAGGCGAGCACGATCAGCGCCTCCGCCGTCTCGTGGATCAGCGTCCGCAGATCGCGGACGGTGCCCTCGACGTCCCGGATCGCGGTGAGCCGCCGGGCCCGGGCCGCCCCGCCGCCGTCGTCCGGTGGTCGGCCGACGCAGGCGGCGGCGTGCCCGGCCGCCTCGACCAGGGCCCCGGCGATCTCGACCACGCCGCTGCCGTAGCGGCTCGGCTCGGCCTGCTGGGCCAGCCGGACCGCCGCCAGCGAGGCCACCGCCTCCACCACCGCGCACGCCTGCCATGCCTCGGCCAGCGCCGGGGGCACCGACCGCGCCTGGGCGAGGGCGTGCCGGGTGGATGTGATCAGTCGTTGTGCGTCCATGGCGCCGCTCCCCCGCTGGTCCGCTGACGGACGTCCCGTCAGGGGACCAGCGTGGCGCGCCGCGCCGACGGCCGGCGGCGGTCAGCCCTCAGCTGTGGACGAAACCCCGGGTGTGGACAACTCCGTCACCCGGACGAGGGACGGTCCGGTCAGGAGCCGTCCAGCGGCGGGGTGCCGCCGACCGGGAAGCGCAGCTCATTGCGCTCGATCTTGGCGGCCAGCGCCGTCAGCGGATCGACGTCCAGCGCCGAGCAGAACTGCAGCAGGTAGGCGAGCACGTCCGCCACCTCGTCCTCGACCTGGTGGGCCGTCTTCGGGTCGCTCATCACGGCCGCGGACTGTTCCGGCGTCAGCCACTGGAAGATCTCCAGCAGTTCGGACGCCTCCACGCTCAGCGCCGCCGCCAGGTTCTTCGGGGTGTGGAAAGGCCCCCAGTCCCGTGCCGTCGCAAAGGCGCGCAGCCGCTGCTGCAGCTCCGGTACGTCCAGGCCGCCCCCGGCCTCAGCGTGATCACTCATGGCGCCATTGTCGCGGACGCCGCCGCGGCGGCGGGAACCAGGTCGCTGCCGCCGGTCACCGGATCGCGGCGGCAGTGGACGTCCAGCACGCCGGGCAGCTCCGCCGGTGCGCGGCCGGTGGCCAGCAGCCGCACATGGCCGCGGGCGGCCACCTCGTCCGCGAGCGGCAGCAGCACCGGGTAGAGGTCCGGGTCGAGGTCCTCGGCCAGCACGGTGAGCAGCCGGTCGGCGTCCGGGACCTCGGCCGCCGAGCGCATCTGCAGCACCTCGGGGCCGGTCAGCAGCACGGTGGCGAAGGCCAGCCGGCGCAGTGTCCCGGCGCCCAGCAGCGCCGCCGGGGTCCAGCGGCCGCCGCCCTCGTCCAGGGCGGCGGTCACCCGGGCGGCACCGGTCGCGGCCTCGCGCAGCACCCCGAGCCCGACCACCGGGTGCGGGCTGCCCGCGCGCACGGCCCGGACCAGCTTGCCGTAGCGGATCCGGCACTCGCCCTGGAGCCGGGCGATCACCGCCGACAGGTTCTCCCCGGAGCTGCGCAGCCGGGCGTCGTCCAGCTCCTGGTCCCAGCCGCGCATCAGCCCGGGGACGGGATCGATGACGAAGAGTTCGCGCAGCGCGGTGAGCAGCTGCTCGACGGCGGTGAGCACCTGCCGCTCGCCCGCCGTGGCGCCCGCGACCCGCAGCGGCAGCTGCGCGGTGAGCAGCGAGGAGGCCGACAGCGGGGCCTGGATGTCGCGCTGCCGCCCGCCGCTGAACCAGGCGGCGTTGATCCGGCCGCGGGCCCGGTCCTCCTCGCCGGTGCGCAGCAGCGGGTGCCCGTCCAGGTCCAGCCGTTCGGCGGCCACCCGGGGGCGGCCGTCGGTGCGGACCGTGACGTCGAGGCCGACCGTCCCCTGCGGGGTGCCGACCGAGCAGCCGAGCCGGAAGCCCTGGCGTCCGTGCGGCACGCAGCCGGGCAGGCCGCCGCGGACCCCGGACAGGGCCTCCTCCAGCTCCCCGCCGCCGGCCAGCCCGGACAGGGCGACCAGCGCGTCCAGGGCGTTGGACTTGCCCGCGCCGGAGTCGCCGTGCAGCAGGGTGACCGGGCCCAGCGGCAGCGCCGAGCCGGTATGGGACTTGAAGGCGGACAGCCGCAGCTCCTGGACGGTGGCGCGGGGCGGGGGGCAGGGCAGGTGTTGATCGATCACACCGGGGACGCTACTGCCGCCGGGTGTCCCGGTGCCCGGTGCGACCTGCGGCTGTCTACGAACGAGTGAACGCGCTGAGCGTGACCGAGGCGGTGACCGGGGCGGGCAGCGGCAGCGCGGCGATCCGGCGGTCGAGCTCGGCCGGGTCGGTGTGCCAGGCGCTGGGGCCCATGTCCACCACGGTGCGCACGGCCGGGTGGTCCAGCAGCATCGGGAAGGTGTGCTCGCTGCTGCCCTGGTACTCCAGGTGCGGGCCGAGGGTGGCGGACAGCCGCTCCTGCTTGCGGTCGTCCACCCCGAGCAGCCCCAGTTCGCCGACCAGCTCGCCCAGGTGACGCGGGGTCGGCGCGACCACGAGCAGGGTTCCGCCGGGCCGCAGCACCCGGCGGATCTCCGGGCCGTTGCGCGGAGCGAACACGTTGAGCACCGCCGAGACGGACCGGTCGCGCAGCGGCAGCGGCCGCCAGGCGTCGCAGACCACGGCGCCGGTACGGGGGTGGGAGCGGGCGGCGCGGCGCAGCGCGAACTTGGAGATGTCCAGCGCCAGCCCCCGGGCCTGCGGCAGCGCCTCCAGCACGGCGGCCAGGTAGTAGCCGGTTCCGGCGCCGAGGTCGGCGACGCAGTCGCTGTCCCGGGGCACGGCCCCGGCCAGCGCGGCGGCGATCGGCGCGTAGTGGCCCGCGCCGAGGAACTCCTGGCGGGCGGCGACCATGGCGGCGGTGTCGCCGGTGCCGGTGTGCGCGTCGCCGGGCAGCAGGTTGGCGTAGCCTTGGCGGGCGACGTCGAAGGTGTGCCGGGCGGGGCAGTGCAGCGGGCCGCCGCCGTCGGCGAGCGCCAGGGGCTGCCCGCAGTGGGGGCAGGCCAGGTACTCCACGATGTCCTGCAGCACGTGCACCGATCCTCGGTCGTCCGGTCGTTCGGGGGCCCGCAGGAAGCCGGGCCGCCCGCGCGAGGACAGGCTACGACCCGGCGCCGTCCTCGTCCGAGCCGTCCCCGTCCTCGCCGCCGTCCAAGCCGTCCAGACCGTCCGGGCCGCCCAGGTCGTCGACGCCGCCGTCGCCGCCGTTGCCGTCAGCGCCGTCGGGCAGCTGGTCGACGATCCATCCGGCCAGGCGTTCGGCGGTGGCCTCCACGCCGAGGCGGCCGTCCTGCACGCCACGGGCCAGGCTGCGCATCTCGCGGGTGGTGGTGGCGACGCTGGCGCCGCCGGAGACCAGGTAGGCGAAGGCGACGGCGGTGGCGAACAGCTCGTTGTTGCGCTCCAGCGCGGGCACCCGGATGAGCTGGTGCATGAGCGCCGCCGCCCGGTCCTCCGGCTCGGGGTAGACCAGGACGTCGAAGATCTCGGCCTGGTGCCGGGTCACGGCCGCGACCAGGGAGCCGTAGTCGGTGACCCGGGGGTCTCCGGGGGTGTACTGCTCGGCGACCATGAGCAGCCAGGACAGGTCGATCTCGACGTTCAACGGCGCCCGCCCGTCCCCTCGTGCTCGCCGAACTCGGCGAGGAACGCCGCCTCGTACTCCTTCATGAACTGGGCGGCGGCGTCCACGAAGGAGCGGCCGACCTCGCCCATGTCCTGCTGGACCAGCTTCTCGATGTACTGGTTCATGCTGATCCCCTCCTCTTCGGCCCTGGACCGGGCGATCTCGGCAGTGGTGGCGTCCACCCGGACGTTCAGCTGCTTCTTAGTCATACCTTCACGCTAGCGCGATTCCGCTAGCACGCAAGGCCCCGGCGGGGGCGGACTTGGAGGGGATACCCCCCTGGGGGCGCATCGAAAAGGCCCGGGGGCGCGAGCGCGGCAAGCGCGCGCCCCCCGGGCCTCGGGTGTCGTCGGGCGGCTACCGGGCCGCGACCGGCTCCAGGACGGCCACGCACTCCACGTGGTGCGTCATCGGGAATAGGTCGAAGGCCCGCAGGCTGACCGGCCGGTAGCCGACCGCCGCGAAGAACGACAGGTCGCGCGCCAGCGCCGCCGGGTCGCAGGCGACATAGGCGATCCGGCGCGGGCCCAGGCCGGCCAGGTGGCGGACGGTGTCCCGGCCCGCTCCGGCCCGCGGCGGGTCCAGCACCACCAGGTCGGTCTCGGTGATGCCGGTGCGCGGCAGCAGCCGCTCGACCCGGTCGCACTCGATCCGCACCCGGCCGTCGCCGATCAGGTCGGCCAGGTTGTGCCGGGCGTCGGCGACGGACTGCTTGGACGACTCGATGCCCAGTACCGCGCCCTGCTCGCCGAGCCGGTCGGCCAGCGCCCCGGCGAACAGGCCGACGCCGCAGTACAGGTCCAGCGCGTTCTCGCCCTCCTGCGGGTCCAGGCCCTCCAGGACCGCGGAGACCAGCAGGTCGGGGGCGTCCGGGTGGATCTGCCAGAAGCCGCCGTCGGCGACCCGCCAGGTGCGCCCGGCGGCCCGCTCGCGCACGAAGGACCGCCCGTGCACCCGGTGCAGCCCGCCGTGCCCGTCGATCCGCATCACCGACACCGGCCGGTCCAGTTCCACGATCGGCAGCCGGGCGTCGTCCCGCGGCGTCAGGATGATCTGACGGTCGGACGATCCGCTCGCGGCGACCGCCTCCACCGTCGCCATGCCGTCCCACGAGCGGGACTCCACGCCCAGCTCGGCCACGCCCTCGGCGGCGATCAGGCAGCCGTCGACCGGCTGCACCTCGTGCGAGCGGTGGCGGCGCAGCCCGGCCCTGCCGGTGGCCGGGTCGACGGCGTACTGCACCCGGGTGCGCCAGCGGGGCACCACGCCGGCCGGGAGCTTGCCGCCGACCGGCTCGACGCTGCCGTCCCAGCCGGCCTCGGCCGGGGTCAGCTTGGCCAGCTGCCGCAGCTGCTCGGTGACCACCTGCACCTTGAGCTTGCGCTGCGCGCCGGGGGCGGCGTGCTGCCAGTCGCAGCCGCCGCAGCGGCCCGGGCCGGAGAACGGGCACGGCGGCTCGACCCGGTCCTTGGAGGCGGTCAGCACCTCGACCGCGTCCGCGCGCAGGAAGCGCGAGGAGGCCGAGCCGTCGGTGACCTCGGCGACGACGCGCTCACCGGGAAGCGCGTGCCGCACGAACAGCACCCGGCCCTCGTGGCGGGCCACGCAGTGGCCGCCGTGGGCGACCGGCCCCACCTCCACCTCGTACCGCTGTCCGACCAGGGAGTCCGCTCCGGGCGCCTCGGCGGGTGCGGAGGCCGGGGCGGACGCGGTCGCGGTCGCGGCGGGGGTGGGACGTCGGTTCGTCACTCGTTGCTGTCCTTGCTGCTCTGGCTGGTGCTCTGACTGGTGCTCTGGCCGGAGTCCTGGCCCACGCCGCGGCCGGCGCGGTGCGCGTCCCGGTTCTGCAGGCGGTTCGGGCTCCCCCGGCGGATCTGCCCGGGGGCGCTCCACTCGACCGGCTTGCGCCGCCGCTCGGAGGACTCCAGCTGCCAGGGTACCGAGGTCACCATCACGCCAGGGGTGAACAGCAGCCGCCCCTTGAGCCGCAGCGCGCTCTGGTTGTGCAGCAGGTGCTCGTACCAGTGGCCGACGACGTACTCCGGGATGTAGACCGTGACCACGTCGCGCGGGCTGGTCCGGCGCAGGTTGCGGACGTACTCCACGACCGGGCGGGTGACCTCGCGGTAGGGCGAGTCCAGCACCTTCAGCGGGATCTCGATGCCGCGGCGCTCCCAGTCGGCGCGCAGCGCGGCGGTGTCGCCCTGGTCGACGCTGACCGTCAGCGCCTCCAGCGTGGAGGTCTTGGCGGACCGGCTGAGCTGCGCGTACGCCAGCGCCCGCAGGGTCGGCTTGTGCAGCTTGGAGACCAGCACCACCGAGTGCACCCGCGAAGGCAGCAGCGCCTCGTCCGGGCGCTCCTCGGCGGCGGCCAGCTCGGCGGAGACCCGGTCGTAGTGCTTGCGGATGGCCTTCATCAGGATGAAGAACACCACCATCAGCAGGCAGGACATCCAGGCGCCGGCCAGGAACTTGGTGCTCAGCACGACCACCAGCACGCAGGCGGTGCAGGTCAGGCCGATGCTGTTGATCACCCGGCTGCGCATCATCCGGCGGCGCACGGCCGGGTCGGTCTCGGTCTTCAGCAGCCGGGTCCAGTGCCGGATCATGCCGGTCTGGCTCATGTTGAAGGAGACGAAGACGCCGATGATGTACAGCTGGATCAGCCGGTCCGGGTTGGCCCCGTAGCCGATGATGAAGACGATGGCCACGGCCGCCAGCGCGATGATGCCGTTGGAGAACGCCAGCCGGTCGCCGCGGGTGTGCAGCTGGCGCGGCAGGTAGCGGTCCTGGGCGAGGATCGAGCCGAGCACCGGGAAGCCGTTGAACGCGGTGTTGGCGGCCAGCACCAGGATCAGGCCGGTGACCGCGGCGATGAAGTAGAAGCCGGGGGTGAAGTTGCTGAAGACGGCCTGGCTGATCTGCGCCAGCGCGGTCTTCTGCTGGTAGCCCGACGGGGCGCCGAGCAGCTGGCTGTTGCTGCCGGCCATCTTCAGGCCGGTCAGGTTCCCCATCCAGATGATGCCCATCATCATGATGACCGCCATCACCGCCATCATCAGCAGCGTGGTGGCGGCGTTCTTGCTCTTGGGCTTGCGGAAGGCCGGGACGCCGTTGCTGATCGCCTCGACGCCGGTGAGGGCGGCGCAGCCCGAGGAGAAGGTCTTCAGCAGCAGGAACACCATCGCCAGGCCGGCCAGGTTGCTGTGGCCGGGCTCGGCGACCAGGTGGAACCCGGAGCTGGCGGCGTGCATGTTGGTGCCGAAGCCGAAGTGCCGGATGGCCGCGTAGCCGGTCAGGCCGAGGATGCCGATCATGAAGCCGTAGGTGGGGATGGCGAAGGCCGTGCCCGACTCGCGCACCCCGCGCAGGTTCATCCCCATCAGCAGGACGACCAGCGTCACCGAGATCGCCACCTCGTGGCCGTGCAGCGAGGGCACGGCCGAGACCAGGTTGGCGACGCCGGAGGTGGTGGACACGGCGACGGTGAGCACGTAGTCGACCATCAGCGCGGCCGCGACGGTCAGACCGGCATTGCCCCCGAGGTTGACCGTGGCCACCTCGTAGTCGCCGCCGCCGCTGGGATACGCGTGGACGTTCTGCCGGTAGGAGGCGACGACCACGAGCATCACCAGCGCCACCACCCCACCGACCCACCACGAGTAGTGGATGGTGGAGATCCCGGCCACGGAGAGGGCCAGGAAGATCTGCTCCGGGGCGTAGGCGACGGAGGAGAGCGCGTCGGAGGCGAAGACTGGCAGAGCGATCCGCTTGGGGAGCAGCGTCTCGCCGAGTCTGTCGTTCTGGAGGGCGCGACCGATCAGGATGCGCTTGGGCAAGCCGGTGAGTTTGGACACGCTCAGGATGGTAGGCCCAGATCTTAACGTCATCTTGATGGCCCTCCCCCCTGAACGACCAGGGCACAGGGCGTCGATAGCCATGAGCTTGATCTGTCAGTTCCGCCATTTTCCTGCGATTCGCAGGTCAGATGGGGTGTCGGGCCATGCATCCCACCCGGCGAGATCTCGACTCCGTTACGGATTGGCAACCGCCGCTTGTGAATTTCTGCACGTGGGAAGTGTCACGGCAGCCCTGCTCGGCAGGGTCGGCGGGGCTCCTGGGGGATACGCCCCGATTGCACGGGTACGGCGGTTGTGCCATTCACGCGCGGGAGTGCGACCCTGGTGCGGGCACCCGCTGAGGCGGTGCCAGGATCGAGCCGAGACACCACACCGGAAGGACGGTCGTGCACATCGTCATCATGGGTTGCGGGCGGGTGGGTTCTGCCCTCGCGCGCACCCTCGAGAAGCAGGGTCACTCGGTCGCCGTCGTCGACCAGGACCCCACGGCATTCCGCCGTCTCGGTTCGGGCTTCGTCGGCAAGCGGGTCACCGGGGTCGGTTTCGACCAGGACACGCTGCGCGAAGCGGGGATCGCAGAGGCCGACGCCTTCGCCGCGGTGAGCAGCGGTGACAACTCCAACATCATCGCCGCGCGGGTGGCCCGGGAGACCTTCGGCGTCGAGAACGTCGCGGCCCGGATCTACGACCCGCGCCGGGCCGAGGTGTACCAGCGTCTGGGCATCCCCACCGTCGCCACGGTCCGCTGGACCGCCGACCAGATGCTGCGGCGGCTGCTGCCCAGCGAGGTCGAGCCGCACTGGCAGGACCCGAGCGGCGCCGTGCAGCTGGCCGAGGTCCCGGTGGCCGCGGCCTGGATCGGCCAGCGGCTGTCCAAGCTGGAGCAGGCCGCCGAGGTCCGCGTCGCCTGCATCACCCGTCTGGGCGTCGGCACCCTGCCGACCCCGGAGATGGTGCTGCAGGAGGGCGACCTGGTGCACATGATGATGCGTGCCGCCGATCTGAAGGCCGTCGAGGCCGTCTTCGCCAAGGGCCCGGAGGAGCACTGATGCGGGTAGCCATTGCCGGGGCCGGTGCGGTGGGACGTTCCATCGCGGGCGAGCTGCTGGAGAACGGCCACGAGGTCCTCCTCGTGGACAAGAACCCCAAGTCCATCTCGGTGGAGCGGGTGCCGCGGGCGGAGTGGCTGCTGGCCGACGCCTGCGAGATCACCGCCCTGGACGAGGCCGCGCTGCAGCGCTGCAACGTGGTCATCGCCGCGACCGGGGACGACAAGGTCAACCTGGTGGTCTCGCTGCTGGCGAAGACCGAGTACGGCGTGCCGCGGGTCGTCGCCCGGGTGAACAACCCCAAGAACGAGTGGCTGTTCAACGAGGCATGGGGGGTGGACGTGGCCGTGTCCACGCCGCGCCTGATGTCCGCCCTGGTCGAGGAGGCGGTGAGCGTCGGCGACCTGGTCCGGCTGATGCGCTTCAGCCAGGGCGACGCCAACCTGGTCGAATTCACTCTTTCGGCCGACGCCGACGTGGTCGGCACCCGGGTCAGCGACGTCGAGTGGCCCGAGGACACCGCGCTGGTGACGATCATCCGCGAGGGCCGGGTGCTGGTGCCCAGCGGCAGCGACACCCTGGAGGGCGGCGACGAGCTGCTGTTCGTGGCCACCGCCGAGCGCGAGTCCGCACTGGAGTCGCTGCTGGCCGGGGAGAAGGGCGCCGAGCAGGGCGCCGGGACCGACGCCTGACGGTCCGCGCACACGAGGGAGGGGCCGGTGACGTCGTCACCGGCCCCTCCCTCGTCCTGCCCGGGCGCTGTGCCGCGGCTCAGCGCTGGTCGAGATCGGCCAGCGCGTCGCGCCCGGCCGGCTGCTCCGGACCGGGCACCGTGCCCGGCTGCCGGTCGCCCGGTTGCTCGGCGCCCGGCTGTTCGGCCTCCGGCTGTTCGTCGGCGTCCGGCACCACCTTGATCGGCGGCGGCGCCTTGGACAGGATCAGCCAGGACAGGTAGATCGCCACCAGCCACGGCGGGACGCCCAGGCCGATCTTGGCGACGCCCAGCCAGGTCACGTTCCCGGCCCAGTACAGCGGGAACAGGATGGCCGCCCGCAGCGCGAACAGCGCCACCCAGACCCAGGTCGCCTTGGTGTAGGCGGCCAGACGGCCGGGGTTCTGCGTCCGCCAGGTCATGTTCTCGCCCAGGAGCGGGCCCAGGAACACGCCGATCAGCGGCCAGCGGACCAGCGCCGAGACCGCGTACGCGACGCCCAGCGCCACGCCGTAGATCATCGACGGCAGGTAGAAGTCCTGGGCCTTGCCCGACTTCATCGCAATGTAGGCGCTGATGCCCACGCCCAGCACCCCGCCGAAGGCGTGCTTCAGGGTCTCCCTGCGAACCACTCGGACGAGTGCCAGCAGCAGGGTCACGCCGAAGGCGGAGAAGGACGAGACGCTGAGGTTCTTGGTGACGGTGAAGACCACCACGAAGACGAAGCCGGGCACGGTCATGTCGACCATGCCGCGGACCCCGCCGAAGGCGTCGATCAGGGAGGTGTCGACCGCGGGCCTGCCGCCCTGGCCGCCCCCGTGCTTGCCGCTGCTCACGCGGGGCTACTCCGATCCGACAGGACGCAGCTCGTACCGGGGGTTGAACAGCACCCGGCGGCCGCGCTGGTGGCTGATGCGGCCGTGGGCGACCAGGCGGCGGCCCGGTTCGATGCCGGCGATGGAGCGGCGGCCGAGCCACACCACGTCCAGGGAGTCGCTGCCGTCGAACAGCTCCGCCTCCAGCGCCGGTACGCCCGCGCGGGGGCGCAACGTCACGGCGCGGAGCGTGCCGCTCACGCTGACCTCCTGCCGGTCCTGGCAGGACGCTATCGGCGTGCAGCCGGTCGCCTCGATGCTCTGGCGGAGCTCCTCGGCGTGGAGGTCCTCACTGCTGGCGGCGAGACGGCTGAACATGCGACGCAGGCGCCCCTGCTGCCGGTCGCTGCGGATGTCACTCATGCCCCCGAGGGTACCGGTCCCGGGGCCCCGCTCCCACCTCCCCGTACCGCGCTCGGACGTTGCCGCTACTGCTCGAACCGGTATCCCATTCCGGGCTCGGTGATGAAGTGGCGCGGGTGCGCCGGGTCCACTTCGAGCTTGCGGCGCAGCTGGGCCAGGTAGACCCGCAGGTAGTTGGTCTCGGTGCCGTAGGCGGGCCCCCAGACCTCCTTGAGCAGCTGCTTCTGGCTGACCAGCCGCCCGGCGTTGCGGACCAGGATCTCCAGCAGGTGCCACTCGGTCGGGGTGAGCCGGATGTCGGCGTCGCCGCGGGTGACTCGCTTGGCGACCAGGTCGACCGAGAACGAGGCGGTGGTGACCACCGCCTCGCCCGCGTCCGCGCCCACCGGATCGGCCCGGCGGACCGCGGCCCGCAGCCGGGCCAGCAGCTCGTCCATGCCGAAGGGCTTGGTGACGTAGTCGTCGGCGCCCGCGTCCAGCGCCTCGACCTTCTCGTCGGAGGCGTGCCGGGCGGACAGCACGATGATCGGGACCTTGGTCCAGCCGCGCAGGCCCCGGATGACGTCGGTGCCGTCCATGTCGGGCAGGCCGAGGTCCAGCAGCACCACGTCCGGGTGGCGGGCGGCCGCGAGGTCCAGGGCGGAGGCGCCGTCGTGCGCGGCGTCCACCTCGTAGGCGCGTGCGCGCAGGTTGATCACCAGGGCTCGGACGATCTGCGGCTCGTCGTCCACTACCAGGACCCGGGTCATGCGTTGCCTCTCGCTTCTGTCTCTGTGGCGGCGGTGAGCCCGCCCGCCTCGGCGGCCTCGAGGGCCGGAGCTTCGGGGGCCGGGGCTTCAAGGGCCGGGGCGGCGGGGACGGCAGGCAGGGTGAACACCATGGTCAGGCCGCCGCCGGGAGTGTCCTCGGCGGTCAGGCTGCCGTCCATGGCCTCGACGAAGCCGCGGGCGACGGCCAGGCCCAGGCCGACCCCGGCGCCGCGCGGGGCGTCGCCGTAGCGCTGGAACGGCTCGAACACCTTCTCCTTGGCGCCGTCGGGTATCCCCGGGCCGTGGTCGGCGACGCGCACCTCCAGCCGGTCGCCCCGGCCGGGCAGCCGGAAGATGCTGCCGGAGACCAGGACCCGGCCGGAGCCGTTGTACTTGACCGCGTTCTCGACCACGTTGGCGAGCGCGCGTTCGAGCAGGCCGGGATCGCCGGAGACCATCAGCAGCCCCTCGGGGATGTCGGTGCGGACCGACTCCGGCGGCACCCCGCGCAGCGCGAAGGGCACCACCTCGTCCAGGTCGAACGCCCGGACCAGCGGGACGACCGTGTTGGTCTGCAGCCGGCTCATGTCGAGCAGGTTGCCGATCAGGTGGTCGAGCCGGTCGGCGCCCTCCTCGATCCCGGCCAGCAGCTCGGCCTCGTCCTCCGGCGTCCAGGTGACGTCGTCGGCGCGCAGCGAGGAGACGGACGCCTTGATGCCGGCCAGCGGGGTGCGCAGGTCGTGCGAGACGGCGGCCAGCAGCGCGGTGCGGATGCGGTTGCCCTCGGCCATCCGCCGGGCCTCGCGGGCGGCCTCGCCCAGCCTGCGGCGCTCCAGCACCACCGCGGCCTGGGCGGCGAACGCGCCCAGCACCCGGCGGTCGTCGGCGGGCAGCACCCGGCCGGAGAGCGCCAGCGCCAGCCGGTCGCCGACGGGCACGTCCACGTCGGCGTCCTCGGGGCGGCCGACCGGGTGCGGGCCGACGGCGGCGGCGCAGTTCCACGGGCCGAAGTCCTGCTCGCGTTCGAGCAGCGCCACCGACTCCATCTGGAAGGTCTCCTGCACCCGCTCCAGCAGCGCGGGCAGCGCCTTCTCACCGCTGAGCACGCTCTGCGCGAGGAAGCTCAGGGTCTCCGCCTCGGCCCGGCTGCGGGCGGCCTGGGCGGTGCGCGCGGCGGCCAGGTCCACCACGTAGGCGACGGACAGGGCGACCGCCAGGAACACCCCCATGGAGATGATGTTGGCGGTGTCGGAGATGGTCAGCGTGTGCAGCGGCGGGGTGAAGTACCAGTTCACCAGCAGCGAGCCGACCGCCGCCGAGGCCAGCGCCGGGAACAGGCCGCCGGTGAGCGCGGCGCCGACGGTCAGGCCCAGGTAGAGCAGCATGTCGGTCTGCTGGTTGCGGCCGCTGTGCATCCACTCGATCAACCCGGTCAGCAGCACCGGCCCGGCCACCCCGATCAGCCACCCGGCGGCGCTGCGGGCCACGCCCAGCCGGGTGATCCGGCGGATCGGCGCCACCCGCCCGCGGGCGACGTGCTCGTGGGTGACGATGTGGACGTCGATGTCGCCGGAGTCGCGGGCGACGGTCGCGCCCACGCCCGGGCCGAGCACCCACTGCCAGGGCTTGCGGCGGCTGCTGCCGAGGACTATCTGGGTGGCGTTGACGCCGCGGGCGAACTGCAGCAGCGCCTCGGCCGCGCGGTCGCCCAGGACCGAGTGGAAGGAGCCGCCGAGATCCTCCACCAGGCCGCGCTGAACGGTCAGCTCCTCCGGCGAGGCCCCGGTCAGGCCGTCGCTCTTGGCGACGTACACGGCCAGCAGCTCGCTGCCGGAGCCCTTGGCGGCTATCCGGGCGGCGCGGCGGATCAGCGTCCGGCCCTCGGGGCCGCCGGTGAGGCCGACCACGATCCGCTCCCGGGCCTGCCAGGTGGAGTCGATGTGGTTCTCGGCCCGGTAGCGCTGCAGGTACTCGTCCACCCGGTCGGCGGTCCACAGCAGCGCCAGCTCGCGCAGGGCGGTGAGGTTGCCGGGGCGGAAGTAGTTGGACAGCGCGGCGTCGACCTTCTCCGGCGCGTACACGTTGCCGTGGGCCAGGCGGCGGCGCAGCGCCTCGGGGGCCATGTCCACCAGCTCGATCTGGTCGGCGCGGCGGACCGCCTCGTCCGGCACCGTCTCCTGCTGGCGGACGCCGGTGATGCCCTGGACGACGTCGCCCAGCGACTCCAGGTGCTGGATGTTGACCGTGGAGACGACGTCGATCCCGGCCTCCAGCAGCTCCTGGATGTCCTGCCAGCGCTTGGCGTTGCGGGAGCCGGGGATGTTGGTGTGGGCCAGCTCGTCCACCAGGGCGACGGCGGGCCTGCGGGCCAGCACCGCGTCCACGTCCATCTCGGTGAACTCGCCGCCGCGGTAGGGCAGGGTGCGCCGGGGGACGGTCTCCAGGCCGTGCAGTTGCTCGCGGGTGTAGGCGCGGCCGTGGTCCTCGACGAAGGCGACGACGATGTCGGTGCCGCGCGAGGCCCGGCGGTGGCCCTCGCCGAGCATGGCGCAGGTCTTGCCGACCCCGGGGGCAGCCCCGAGGTAGATCCGCAGCCTGCCGCGCGCCATGCCGGTCCGCCCCGCTCCGTCCGGGGGCCGTGCCGGTCGGCACGGCTCTCCCAGCCGAGCGTACGGGAAGGTTCCGACTCCCGGCCCAGGTCGGACCTGCTGCCGGAGCGCCTTTAGCGACATCTTGACGAGTCCGCACGACACCTGTCGTCCGGGACCGTTCCGGGGTGCGGGGGTCTGGCCGGTGCGGGGCGGCGGTGCCAGGATCGGTCGCGGAACACGCATCGTCCACGACCCGAGGGGACCGCAATGACGCAGCTCCACGACCTGACCGCGCTGGAACAGGGTGAGTTGATCGGCACCGGGAAGCTCTCCCCGGTGGAGCTGACCGACCACTACCTGGAGCGGATCGGCCGGCTGAACGCCACCGTGGGCGCCTTCGTCACGGTCACCCCGGAGTCCGCCCGCAGGCAGGCGGCGGCCGCGGAGGAGGAGGCCGCCGCGGCCCGCCGGGAGGGGCGGGCGCTGTCGCCGCTGCACGGGGTGCCGGTGCCGGTGAAGGACCTCAACTTCGTCGCCGGGGTCCGCGCGACCCTGGGCTCGGCCGCCTTCGCCGAGCACGTCCCGGACACCGACGACCACGTGGTCACCCGGCTGCGCCGGGCCGGGACGATCATGACCGGGAAGACCAACACCCCCGAGTTCGGGCTGCCCTGCTACACCGAGAACCAGATCGCCCCGCCCGCGCGCACCCCGTGGGACCTCCAGCGCTCGGCCGGGGGCTCCAGCGGCGGCGCGGGCGCGGCGGTGGCCGCCGGGCTGGCGCCGGTGGCGCACGGCAGCGACGGCGGCGGTTCGATCCGCATCCCGGCGTCCGTCTGCGGGCTGTTCGGCATCAAGCCCAGCCGGGGCCGGGTCAGCAGCGGCCCCACCCTGTACGACGTCAGCGGGCTGAGCACCAGCGGCCCGCTGGCCCGTACCGTCGCCGACGCCGCCGCGCTGCTGGACGTGCTGGCCGGGGCCATGCCCGGGGACTCCTCCACCGCGCCGGCGCTGCCCACCGGCGAGACCTTCCTCGACTACGCCGGCCGCGACCCGCAGCCGCTGCGGGTCGCGCTGCTGACCACCCCGCCGGTGCCCGGCGTCGACGTCCACCCGGACTGCGTGGCGGCCACCGAGGGCGCCGCCGAGCTGCTGACCGCGCTCGGGCACCGGGTGGAGCCGCTGGAGCTGCCCGCCGACGACACCCTGCGCCGGGTCTTCGAGCAGGTGTGGGCGGTGATGGCGGCCCAGCGCCCGGTCCCGCCGGAGCGGGAGGAGCTGCTGATGCCGCTCACCCGGCACCTGCGCCGCCTGGGCGCGCAGGTCAGCGGCCCGGACTTCGCCACCGCGCTGTACACCTTCCGCGCAGTGGGGGCGTTGGTGGCCTCGCTGCAGGCGGAGTACGACGTGATCCTCACCCCGACGCTGGCCCAGCCGCCGGCCCCGGTCGGCGCGCTGCGGGACGACGCCGACCCGGCGCGGGAGTTCGACAACCTGACCGCCTTCACCCCGTTCACCCCGCTGTACAACGCCACCGGGCAGCCGGCGGTCAGCCTGCCGCTGCACTGGACCGGGGAGGGGCTGCCGATCGGGGTGATGCTCGGCGGGCGCTACGGCGACGAGGCCACGCTGGTCTCGCTCTCCGGGCAGCTGGAGCGGGCCCGGCCGTGGGCCGACCGCAAGCCGCCGCTCTGGTGAGCCGGTGAACCTCCGATGAGCCGGTGATCCGGTGGTCCGCTGGTCGGAGCCGGGAACGCGCGAGGGGCCCCGCTCGGCGGGGCCCCTCGGGTACGGCTGTGCGCGGCCGGTCAGCGGATCTCGGTGATCTCCGGGCCGCGGTCGAACGGGTTCAGCGGGTCGCCGCTGAAGCGGTTCTCCTCCGCGGCCGACTGCTGCGGCAGGCCGTCCGCGACCATCTGGGCGTCCTCGGGCAGCTTCAGCACGATCGGGTCGCGCGGGGCCATCGGCTGCTCGCCGCGGACCACCACGGTCTCCCGGAACACCCGCTCCAGCACCTGCGCCGCCTCCGGCTGCACGGCGGCCTGGCCGGAGATGACGCCGCGCAGGAACCAGCGCGGTCCGTCGCAGCCGACGAAGCGGACCAGCTGCACGCCGTGCGTGCCGTCCGGGAGCTGCACCGGGACCTGGGCGCGCAGGCCCCAGCCCAGCGGGCCCTCCTCGGTGTCCACGACGCCACCCTGCTGGGTGATGCCGGTGGCGATCTCCTTGCGGACCTCGCCCCAGATCCCCTCGGACTTGGGCGCGGCGAACGCCTGCAGCTGGATGGCGCTGCTGCCCAGGACCAGGGTGGCCGCGACGATCGAATCGCCCGCGACCTCGACCCGCAGCTCCATGCCCTCCACGCCCGGTACGAGCAGACCGCCGAGGTCCACCCGCCCCTCCGCGGCGTTCTCCACCTCGGTGGAGTCCCAGGGGCCGTCGGGGCGCGGCGCGGGCGGCAGGGCCACCCACTCCTCCTCGGCGTCGTCCTCCCTGTCGGAGCCGACACCGGCGATGTCCTCGCTGTCTGCGGAACCCTCCACGCCGTCCTCGTCCAGGGCGTCCTGGTCAAGGCCGTCGTGCTGATCGACAGCGTCCTCGCTCTTGGCGCGACGACGGAACACGGTCACTGTCCTTCCCGGTCGGGTACCGATGAGATTTCCTGCCCGGCCGCGGGAATGCTAACCGCGCCATGGCCGCCCGTCGACCCGAAGCCTCCTGCGGCGCGCGCCGACCCCGGCAGTTCCTCCACTTCGTGGAAGCGGACCTTCTCGACCCGCTGGACGACCAGCTGGGCGATCCGGTCCCCGCGGCGGAAGACCACCCGCTCGCGCGGGTCGAGGTTGACGACGATCACCTTGATCTCACCACGGTACCCGGCATCGACCGTTCCAGGGGCATTCACGATGGCAAGACCGCAGTGGAGTGCCAGGCCCGAACGGGGGTGCACGAAGGCCGCGTAGCCGTCCGGGAGGGCGATCGCCACGCCGGTCGGCAGCACCGTCCGCTCGCCCGGGGCCAGCTCGGCGTCGACGGTGGTGCGCAGGTCCGCCCCGGCGTCGCCGGGATGGGCGTAGCCGGGGGCGGGCACGCCGGGGTCGAGCCGCTGCAGCAGCACGTCCACGGGGCTGTTCGAAGGGCTGGTCACGGGTTCACCTCGAAGGCGCGGGCGCGCTTGAAGACGTCGGGGTTGTTCATGGCGGCCTCGATGTCCTCGGGGCGGCCGTGGGTGGTGAAGTGGTCCAGCTTCACCTGGACGAACAGGGCCTGCGCGGCTATCGCCACCGGCCCGTCCGGGGCGTCCAGCCTGCCCTCGGCGCTGCAGTAGATCTTGCGCCCGCGCACGGCGTCCACCCGGGAGTGGATGTACAGCGTCGAGCCGACCGGAACCGGGCGGCGGAAGTCGGTCTCCAGCCGGGCGGTGACCGAGGCCGTGTGCAGCAGCCAGTTCAGCGTCCCCAGCGCGTCGTCCATCGCGGTGACCAGCACCCCGCCGTGGGCCAGCCCGGGGCCGCCCTGGTGGGCGGGGGCGACGGTGAACTCGGCGTGCACCTCCACGCCCTCGCCGGCCCGCGCCGCCAGGTGCAGGCCGTGCGGCTGGCTGGGACCGCAGCCGAAGCAGTGCTCGTAGTGCGGGTCGATCAGCTGGCCGGGCGCCGGGGCGTCCGGATGGCGCACCGGGGCCACCGCGTCGGCGGGCGGGGTGAGCGACGGCCGGGCTGCGGGCATGTCGGGCCCCCGATCCAGGGAGGGTGAAGGGTGCGCGGTCACGCCCGCGACCTTACAGAACGCGGCGGGCTGAGCCGAACCGGCAACCCTGTGCGGAGGCTCCCAGGAGCCGCGTCCACAATGGGAGTCATGTACGACGAACGCCTCACGGCCCCGCCCCTCATGTGGCTGCTCCCGGTCGGCAGCGGCATCTCCTTCGGACTCGTCTTTATGATCTTCGGCGCGGTACCGGGCCTGATCGGCCTGGTTGCCGGCGGAGCCGGGGCAGCGGTGCTGCTCAGCTCCTACGGTTCCGCGCGCATCCGCGTCGTGCAGGGCCTGCTGGTCGCCGGGGAGGCCCGGGTACCGGTGGGCGCCCTCGGCGAGTCCTTCGCCATGGACCGCGACGAGTGCCTGGCCTGGCGCACCCACAAGGCCAACGGGCGGGCGTTCATGCTGCTGCGCTCCTACATCCCGACCGGCCTCCGGGTGATGGTCACCGATCCGGCCGACCCCACCCCCTACCTGTACCTCTCCACCCGGACCCCGGAGCGGCTGGCCGAGGCCGTCGAGGCCGCGAAGGCCGAGGCGGCGCAGGCGGACGCGGCGCAGACCGTCCCGGCGCAGGCCGAGGCGGCACCGGCCGAGGCACCCACCGACGCCGCTCCGACGGCCCCGCAGACGGCCTAGCCCGCCCGCAGCGGCCCGCCCGCGCCACCGGTGGCGCACCGGGGCCGCCCGGCGCGCGGCGCGGGCTCAGGCCCAGTAGTCGGGATCGACCGGCGGGCGGCTGCGCAGGTCGCGGCGGATCTCCTCGGCGAGCTTGGCGGTGTCGCGGCGGTTGACGTAGGCCCCGGCTCCGGCGCCGACCATCATCGGGGCGAGCGAGGGCAGCTTCCTGATCCCGCTGCGCGCCAGCCGTCGGCGCAGCTGTCTGCGCAGTTCGGCGCTGCCGCCGAGGACCATGACGGTGCCGGGACGGCTCAGGTCCAGGCCCCGGCGCTGGGACCAGACGGAGAGGTAGGCGGCGGCGCGCTGGGCGGCGCTGCCGGAGACGGGCTGGCCGTACGCCTGGTACAGCTCGGCGATGAGTTTGATCTCCACGGCGGCCACGGCGAGCATCTCCCCGGCGATCTCCAGGGGGATGGCGGGCGGTACCGGGAGCATGGCGGCCGCGCCGACCCCGGCGCCGATCACTCCGCTGGCCTTGGCGGCTCCGGAGGCGAGTCTGTCGGCGAGGTCCTCGGGGGTGCGCGCCTTGGGGTGCTGGGCGCGCAGGGCGGCCAGGTCCCGCACCGGGATGCGCGGGGCGGTGTCGATGAGGCTGTTGGTGAGCACGGCCAGTCGGCCTCCGCGCCCGCCCTGGGGGACGGGGTCCGCCGGTGCGGACCCGTCCAGGACGTCCAGCTCGGCGGCGACGCGGACGAACTCGTCCGCCGGGTCGCCGCCGCGCTGGTCACTGCGTTTCTGCTGAGTACTGCTCGGTGCCGTACGGGTTCGGTTGCGGAACGGTCTCATAGGACCCTCCTACCCGGAAAAGTCAGGCCGCGCAGTCCCGGCAGATGGGGTTGCCGTTCTTCTCACTGGCGAGCTGGCTCCGGTGGTGCACCAGGAAGCAGCTCATGCAGGTGAACTCGTCCGCCTGGCGCGGCAGCACCCGGACGGAAAGCTCCTCGTTGCTGAGGTCGGCGCCGGGGAGTTCCAGTCCCTCGGCGGCCTCGAACTCGTCGACGTCGACCGAGCTGGTCGACTTCTCGTTCCGGCGGGCCTTCAGCTCCTCGATGCTGTCCTCGTTGAGGTCGTCATCGGTCTTGCGTGGGGTGTCGTAGTCAGTAGCCATGTCGCTCTCCCCCTTTGGGTGTCTGCGGGTATCTCCAGCGCACGTAACGCGCGGGGAGCCGGACTTGTGCCCGACCCGAGGGCGAGATTTTGCCTTACTTCAAGGCTCGTTACTCAATCGACACCCGTTCCGTCCCCCGAAGAGGTGACCGGAAGGGCGTTCCCCGGGGTCGGACGGGCAGCTGTGCCTCCCGTCCCCATGGGCACTTACCGTGATCATGGGCTGCGGAAACGTCCCGTGGTGACCGGGCGTGCCCCTTGCGCCGCACGGAAACGGCGGAAGCAGCCGGAAAGCCGCCGCCGACCGGCAGCCACTACCCTGCGTCACCATCGACGGTAAGGTGACACAGGGTGATCGTCTGAAATGTTCACTCGTATGGCGGGAAATGTGACCTTCGTCACTGTCTTGAAAAGTCCTGACTTAGCGGTACAAGACGCACCGATTGTGACCCGTGTCTCAGCCCTTGGCCGCCTGGTTGGCGGCGCGCCGGGCCAGCAGCGCGGCGCGACGCTCGTCGAAGCGGGTGGCCTGGGCGTCCAGCCCGTCCAGGTACATCCCGAGCTCCTGCTGCGCCTGCAGACCGTCCGGGCCGAGCCCGGAGACCTCCATCACCTTGAGGTGGCGCAGCACCGGCTGCAGCACGTCGTCGTGGTGGATGCGCAGGTTGTAGATCCCGCCGATGGCCATCTGGGCGGCGGCGCGCTCGAAGCCGGGCATGCCGTGGCCGGGCATCCGGAAGCCGGTGACCACGTCGGAGACGGCGCGCATGGCCTGGTCCGGGGCGATCTCCAGGGCGGCCTTGAGCAGGTTCCGGTAGAAGACCATGTGCAGGTTCTCGTCGGTGGCGATCCGGGCCAGCATCCGGTCGCAGATCGGGTCGCCGGAGTGGCGGCCGGTGTTGCGGTGCGAGATCCGGGTGGCCAGCTCCTGGAAGGCCACGTAGGCGACCGAGTGCAGCATCGAGTGGCTGTTGTCTGACTCGAACCCCTCGGCCATGTGCGTCATCCGGGCGCGCTCCAGCGCCACCGGGTCCACCGCGCGGGCGGTGAGCAGGTAGTCGCGCATGACGATGGCGTGCCGGCCCTCCTCGGCCGTCCACTGGTGCACCCAGGTGCCCCAGGCCCCGTCGCGGCCGAACATGGTGGCGATCTCGTGGTGGTAGCTGGGGAGGTTGTCCTCGGTGAGCAGGTTGACCACCAGCGAGACCCGGCCGATGTCGGTCACCGGGGACTGGTCGACCGCCCACGCCTCGCCGCCCATGATCCCGTCGAAGTCCCGCCCCTGGCTCCACGGAACGTACTCGTGCGGCATCCACTCCTTGGCGACGCCGAGGTGGCGGTTCAGCTCGCGCTCCACGACCTCTTCGAGGGCGTGGATCAGTTGGGTGTCGGTCCAGGCGGGGCGGGAGGGGGCGATGGTCACGGCATCCAACTCTCGGTACGGCGAATACACCTACGCCTCCGTAGGTTACGCCACCGTAGGTTGTTGCGGCGACCGATGGCAAGGCCATCCGGATACGTGCACGGCACACCTGGCCGGGCGGACGGCGGACAGCCCGAGGAACCCCGCCGACCTGGCAAAAGGCCGACGGGGACGGTTGTATGACGCAAGGGTGCGGGCCGGGCCCCCGGAACCGGCCGGGAGCCCGCCAGGGGCCGGTCAGAGAGCCGGTCAGGGGCCGGTCAGAGGCCGGTCAGAGGCCCGGAATGCGGACCCGCATCTCCAGGCCGCCCTCCGGCCGTCCGACGGCCTCTATGGTGCCGCCGTGGGCCCGCACCACCGAGCGGACGATGGACAGACCGAGCCCCACGCCCTTGTCGCTGCGGGTCCGCTCCCGGCCCTTGCCCCGGCGGAACGGCTCGAAGATGTGCTCCAGCTCATAGCCGGGGACGACCTGCCCGGCGTTGGCCACCACCAGCTCGCCCGCGCCGTCCACCGTGCGCACCGAGAGCCGCACCCAGCCGTCCTGCGGCAGGTTGTAGCGCACCGCGTTCTGGATCAGGTTCAGCGCGATCCGCTCCAGCAGCACACCGTTTCCGGACACGGTGGCCGACTGCAGCTCGTCCGTCAGCCGGACACCCAGCTCGGCGGCCTCGGCCCGGGTCTGCTCCAGCGCCTGCCGGGCCACCTCGGCCAGATCCACCGGGCGCCGGTCGACCAGCTCGTTGTCGCTCCGGGCCAGCAGCAGCAGCCCCTCCACCAGCTGTTCGCTGCGCTCGTTGGTGGCCAGCAGGGTCTTGCCCAGCTGCTGCAGGTCGGCCGAGCTGCCCGGATCGGAGAGCTGGACCTCCAGCAGGGTGCGGTTGATCGCCAGCGGGGTGCGCAGCTCGTGCGAGGCGTTGGCGACGAACTTCCGCTGCGACTCGAACGCCCGGTCGAGCCGCTCCAGCATCTCGTCGAAGGTGTCGGCCAGCTCCTTGAGCTCGTCGTCCGGGCCGTCCAGCTCGATCCGCCGGTGCATGTCGGAACCGGCCACCTGCCGGGCGGTGCGGGTGATCCGGCCGATCGGCTGCAGCACCCGCCCGGCCATGGCCCAGCCGAAGGCGACGGCCAGGATCAGCAGCGCGATCAGCGCGCTTATCGACTTCAGCACCAGGGTGTGCAGGGCGTCGGACGAGGTGGCGGCCTCCCGGGCGGCCACCAGCGCGTCGTAGTCGGCCTTGGTCAGCGCCTGGCCGGTGACCGGGTTCACCACCTGCACGTCCGGGCCGAGCTGCGGGTACTGGGTGTGGCTGACCACGTGGAACGCCTGCGACACGAAGACGTACATGACCAGCACCATGACCAGGCCGGCCAGCAGGAACATGCCGCCGTAGAACAGCGTCAGCCGGATCCGCAGGGTCGGCCGGAACGGGAGTATCGACTGGTGGATCTCGGTCCCCGGCCAGGTGCGGGGGTGGTTGTCGTTGGCACGCGTGGTCATCGCTCAGATCCGGTATCCGGAGCCCGGCACGGTGATGATCACCGGCGGCTCGCCCAGCTTGCGGCGCAGCGTCATCACGGTCACCCGGACGACGTTGGTGAACGGGTCGGTGTGCTCGTCCCACGCCTTCTCCAGCAGCTGCTCGGCCGAGACCACGCCGCCGTTGGCTCGCATCAGCACCTCCAGCACCGCGAACTCCTTGGGCGCCAGCGACACCGGCTTGCCCTCGCGCAGCACCTCCCGGCGGCCCGGGTCCAGGCTCAGGCCCGCGCGCTCCAGCACCGGCGGCAGCGGGGTGGTGGCGCGGCGGCCGAGGGCACGCACCCGGGCGACCAGTTCGCTGAAGGCGAAAGGCTTGGGCAGGTAGTCGTCCGCCCCGAGTTCCAGGCCCTCGACCCGGTCGCTGATGTCGCCGGCGGCGGTGAGCATCAGCACCCGGGTGGCCAGCCCCTCCTCCACCACCCGGCGCAGCACGTCGTCGCCGTGGACCAGGGGCAGGTCGCGGTCGAGGACGACCACGTCGTACTCGTTCACCCCGACCCGGTCCAGGGCCGCCTGGCCGTCGTAGACCACGTCCACGGCCATCGCCTCGCGGCGCAGGCCGGTGGCGACGGCGTCGGCGAGCAGCTGCTCGTCCTCGACCACGAGAACCCGCAACGAAGTGGTCCTTTCCAGAGGGCCCCGGGGGCGCGCAGATCCCGGGAGGCGGCACGGAGCCCGGGCGCGGGTCCGCTCATCGTCGGTCCATCCTGCCTCGTCGGTGCGTAAAGCAGTGGTAAGCGGGACGCCGACGCAGGGGCGTGCGGGGGTCGCCGGGCGCCCCCGGAGGGCGGTCGGCGGCCCCCGCCGGGGCCCGGACGGCTCCCAGGAACGGAGGCCGGAATTCCCAGGGTTGACCAGGTTTCCCCGCGCACGGGCAAGGGGAGGACGCTCTGTACACCCGCGACCACGCTTGCTCCGCCGCGTGGATTCGCACCCGCCCTACGTGCGACCGCCCGCACTGGGCTCCGCCCGGGGTCGCCCGACACACAGCAAGGGGGTCTTGCCTCATGGACGCCTTCACCGCCGGCATTCTGCAGCGCATAAGGGCAGCCGAATCGGATCTGCGCGCGGCTCTGGAGTCGGGCGACGACTTCCTGGCCGAGATCGAGCAGTCCGAGCTCGACGACCTGCACCGCCTGGCCGCCGAGCACGGCATCCAGGTCAGCCCGGCCATGCCGCGCACCACCGCGGCCTGACCGGCACCGCACCGCCCGCACCATCCGAACGACCGGCACGACTCGCACCACCCGAGCGACCGGCACCACCGCACCACGCACCCACCCGCACCGACCAGCACCCCGCAGCGCCCAGGACGGCCCCCGCACCACGGCGCGGGCCCCGGGCGCTGCTCCTAGACCGCCGGACCGCCGACCGCGCCCTGCAGGGCGGTGGCCGGGTCCGGCACAAGTCACCCGGCGGTCACCCACCGTCCACCCGCAGTTCCCCGTCCCTGCTCTCCCCTGCCCTGTTTTTCCCTGTCTGCACGCCCGGCTTCAGTCGTGCCAGGCCTTCAGTCGTGCCAGGCGCCGAGTTCCTCCAGAGCCTGCTGCAGCGGCTCGAACAGCCCGGCGGGCGCGGCCACGGTCAGCTCGCCGGACGGCGCCCGGCCCGGCCGACCGCCGACCAGCGCGCCCGCCTCACTGGCGAGCAGGACCCCCGCGGCGTGGTCCCACGGATTCAGGCCGCGCTCGTAGTAGCCGTCGAGGCGTCCGGCGGCGACGTCGCTGAGATCGATGGCGGCGGAGCCGCCGCGCCGGACGTCCCGCAGCCGTGGGATCAGCTCGCGGGCCACCGCGGCCTGCTGCACCCGGCGCTCGCGGAGGTAGCCGAAGCCGGTGCCCACCAGGGCCTGCTCCATCGGCGGCGCGGTCCGGCAGCGCATGCGGCGGCCGTTCAGGTAGGCCCCGCCGCCCAGCACCGCGTGCGCGGTCTCGCCGCGCGAGGGCACCTCGACCACCCCGACCAGCGTCCGGCCGTCCACCTCGGCGGCGATGCTGACGGACCAGGAGGGAAGCCCGTACAGGTAGTTGACCGTGCCGTCGAGCGGATCGATCACCCAGCGGACGCCGCTGGTGCCCTCGGTGGCCGCGCCCTCCTCGCCCAGCAGGCCGTCCTCGGGGCGGCGCTCCATGATCAGCTCGGTGATCAGCTTCTCGGCGGCCAGATCCATCTCGGTGACCACGTCGATCGGGCTGGTCTTGGTTGCGGCGACGCCGAGATCGGCCGGGCGGCCGTCGCGCAGCAGCGCACCGGCCCGGCGGCCGGCCTCCAGGGCGAGGTCGAGCAGGTCCTGCGGGAGTGCGGGGTCGGTGAGCGGGGGCACGGCGACAGCCTCTCGGTCGGTGTCGGGGCGGTGTCGTTCGGTGGCGCTGGGCGGCGGGCGCTCTGCGCCCGGGCCGGTGGCGTCGGCGGCCGGTCAGTCGGTCCAGTCGGCCCCGGCGGCGGCCGGGAGCGGGTTGCGGGCGGCCGGGCAGCAGCCGACCGGGCACAGGTCGTGGCTCGCGCCGAGCGCGCCCAGGGCGCAGCGCGCCGGGTGCTCGCCGCGCTCGGCGGCGGCACGCTCCAGCACCAGGTCGCGGACGGCGGCGGCGAAGCGCGGGTCGGCGCCGACGGTCGCGGCCCGGGCGACCGGCAGGCCCAGCTTCTCGGCCTGCTCCCGGGCCTGTGTGTCGAGGTCGAAGACGACCTCCATGTGGTCGGAGACGAAGCCGATGGGGACCATCACCACCGCCGGGGCGCCCTCGGCGTGCACCGCCTCCAGGTGGTCGCAGATGTCCGGTTCCAGCCAGGGCGTCTGCGGCGAGCCGCTGCGGCTCTGGTAGACCAGCTCCCAGGGCCGGTCGGGGACGCCGGTGGCCTCGGCCACGGCCGCGGCGACCAGCCGGGCGGTCTCCAGGTGCTGGGCCACGTACGCCCCGCCGGGCCGGCCGCGCGCCGGATCGCCGGGGGCGCCCGAGGTATCCGCCAGCGCGTTGGGGATCGAGTGGGTGGTGAAGGCCAGCCGCGCGCCGGCGCGCACGCCCTCGGGAAGCTCCGCCAGGGCGGCGAGGGTGCTGTCGATCATCGGCTGGACGAAGCCGGGGTGGTTGAAGAACGTCCGCAGCTTGTCCAGGCGCAGCCCGGCCGCGCCCGGCGCGCCCTCCTCGCGCAGCTCGGTCAGCGCGGACGCCAGGTTCTCCCGGTACTGGCGGCAGCCGGAGTAGTTGGCGTACGCGCTGGTGGCCAGGGTGAGCACCCGGCGGTGGCCGTCCGCGGCGATCTCGCGCAGCGTGTCGACCAGGTAGGGGGCCCAGTTCCGGTTCCCCCAGTACACCGGCAGCTCCACGCCGTGGCCGGCGAAGTCCGCGCGCAGCGCCGCCAGCAGCTCCCGGTTCTGCGCGTTGATCGGGCTGACGCCGCCGAAGAGGAAGTAGTGCTGCCCGACCTCGGCCAGGCGCTCGCGGGGGATGCCGCGCCCCCGGGTGACGTTCTCCAGGAACGGCACCACGTCCTCGGGGCCCTCCGGGCCGCCGAAGGAGAGCAGCAGCAGGGCATCGTACGGGCGGGCGATCGGGGCATGGGCGGTTGACATGGGAACGATCCTGCCACCGCCCGACGCCGGGTCGCGGTACGACCCCCGGGGCGGGGAAATCGGTTGCCGCTGCACGTAAGCTGTGAACGTTCCCAACGTCCCTTACGGAGCACGTGTGCTGTCCACCTACCGCCGAATCTTCGACGCGCCCGGAAGCCTGGCCTTCTCCGCCGCCGGCTTCGTCTCCCGCATGCCGCTGTCGATGATCGGCATCGGCATCGTCACCATGCTGTCCACCCTGCGCGGCGACTACGGCCTGGCCGGGGCGGTGTCGGCGACGCTGGCGCTGTCCTCGGCGGTGCTCGGGCCGCAGGTGTCCCGGCTGGTGGACCGCCACGGGCAGGCCCGGGTGATCCTGCGGGCCACCGGGATCACCGTGGCCGCCATGGGCGTCCTGCTGCTCTGCGCCCACTGGGGCGCCCCGGACTGGACGCTGTTCGCCTCCGCCTCGGTGGCGGGCTGCATGCCGAGCATGGGCTCGCTGGTCCGGGCCCGCTGGGCGCTGATCTACCGGGGCTCGCCCACCCTGCACACCGCCTACGCGTTCGAATCGGTGATGGACGAGATCGTCTTCATCATCGGCCCGATCCTGTCGGTGGGGCTGTGCACGGCCGTCTTCCCCGAGGCCGGGCCGCTGGTGGCGACGGGCTGCCTGGCGGTGGGCGTGGTCCTGTTCGCGGCCCAGCGCCGGACCGAGCCGCCGCTGCACCCGACCGCCCACCACAGCGGGAGCGGCTCGGCCATCCGCACCCCCGGGCTGTGGGTGCTGGTGCTGACCTTCGTCGGGGTCGGCGCGGTCTTCGGCTCGGTGGACGTGGTGACCGTCGCCTTCGCCGACCACCTGCACCACAAGGCGCTGTCCAGCATCGTGCTGGCGGTCTACGCGCTCGGCTCCTGCGTCGCCGGAATAGTCTTCGGCGCGCTGCGGCTGCACGGCCCCTTGTCCCGGCGCTTCCTGGTGGGGATCATCTGCATGGCGGTGAGTATGCTGCCCCTCCTATTCGTGAAGAACCTCGTGGCCCTGGCGGCGGCACTGTTCGTCGCCGGGCTGTCCATCTCCCCGACCATGGTCACCACCATGGGTCTGGTGGAACGGATCGTCCCCGCCTCCAAGCTCACCGAGGGGATGACCTGGACCACCACCGGCCTGGCCGTGGGCGTGGCCCTCGGCTCCTCGGCCGGCGGGTGGGTGGTGGACGGCGAGGGCGCGGCAGCCGGCTTCCGGGTCACGGTCGCCGCCGCCGTCCTCGCCGCCGCCGCGGCGTTCCTCGGGGCACGCCGACTGCGGTCGGCACCGGAACAGGAGCGTGCAGATGTCGACGACGACCAGTGGCAGCACCAACCCGGCTAGCAGCGGGACCGGCAGCCCTGTGTGGACCAACTGGGCGGGCAACCAGAGCGCCCGCCCGCGCCGCAGCGTCAGCCCCGGCTCGACCGAGGAGCTGTCGGCCGCGATACGCGCGGCGGCCGAGGACGGGCTGCCGGTCAAGGCGGTCGGTTCCGGCCACTCGTTCACCGCGATCGCGGCCACCGACGGCGTCCTGGTCCGGCCGGACCGGCTGACCGGGATCCGCGAGGTCGACCACCGCGGCGGCACCGTCACGGTCGAGTCCGGGCTGCCGCTGGAGAGGCTGAACCTGCTGCTCGAGCACGCCGGTCTGGCGCTCACCAACATGGGCGACATCATGGTGCAGACCGTCGCCGGGGCGGTGGGCACCGGCACGCACGGCACCGGCCGCTCCTCGGCCTCGCTGGCGGCGCAGGTCAGGGCGCTGGAAATCGTCCTGGCCGACGGTACGGTCGCCACCTGCTCGCCGACCGAGAACCCGGAGCTGTTCGCCGGCGCCCGGCTGGGCCTCGGCGCGCTCGGCGTGGTCAGCGCGCTCACCTTCGGCGTCGAACCGGCGTTCCAGCTGACCGCGCACGAGCAGCCGATGGGCTTCGACGAGGTCACCGGCCGCTTCGAGGAGCTGACGAGCGAGAACGAGCACTTCGAGTTCTACTGGTTCCCGCACACCGAGGGCTGCAGCACCAAGCGCAACAACCGCAGCCAGGCCCCGCTGGCCCCGCTGACGCCGTTCCGGCACTGGCTGGACGACGAGTTCCTCTCCAACACCGTCTGGGAGGGCGCCTGCCGGGTCGGGCGGCGCTTCCCCAAGGTCGTCCCCGGGATAGCCAAGATCGCCAGCCGGGCCTGGTCGGAGCGGACCTACACCGACGTCTCCTACAAGGTCTTCACCAGCCCGCGCCGGGTGCGCTTCACCGAGATGGAGTACGCGGTGCCGCGCGAGGCCGCGACCACCGTGCTGCGCGAGCTGAAGTCGCTGGTGGAACGCAACGACTGGCAGATCAGCTTTCCGGTCGAGGTGCGGGTCGCGCCCGCCGACGACCTGTGGCTCTCCACCGCGAGCAGCCGAGACACCGCCTACATCGCCGTCCACCTCTACCGGGGCACCCGCGACCAGGGCTACTTCACCGAGGTCGAGAAGATCATGACGGCGCATCAGGGCCGCCCGCACTGGGGCAAGCTGCACACCCGGGACGCCGAGTACCTGGCCGCCGCCTACCCGCACTTCGCCGACTTCACCGCGCTGCGGGACAAGGTCGACCCGGAGCGCCGCTTCGGCAACGACTACCTGCGCCGGGTGCTTGGCGCCTGAAGCGCGCTGCGAGCGCCGGTCAGGGCCGCCGGTCAGGGCCGCCGGTCAGGGGGCAGCCGGTGCGGAGGGGGTCTCCGCTCCGTCGCCCGGTGCGCCGGAGCCGCCCGGCTGGGCAGGGTGGCTGTCGCCGGTGTCCGGCGCGGTGCTCGGGGTCGGGGTGGGCGTGCTGCTCGGGGTCGGGTCGGCGCTGCTGCTCGACTGCCCGCCGGTGGCGCCGCCGGATGCCCCACCCGCGTCCGGTGCTGACGGTTCGCCCGATCCGCTCGGCCGGTGGGCCGGGGCGGAGGCCGCGCCGGACGGGCCGGTGGCCGGATCGGTACCGCCCGAGCCGCCGGAGCCGCCGGAGCGGTGCACGGTGCCGCCGAAGGAGGTGCCGCTGCCCGGCTCGTCCTTGACGATGGCGGCCACCGGCTTGCCCGCGACCAGCTCCACCACCGTGACCGTGCCCATGGCCAGGACGAACACCAGAACGGCCATCAGCGCGTAGCTCTTGCGGCTCCGGGGCTTCCAGGTGGTGCGGCCCCGGTAGGTGGCGACCGACTCGTCCCCGGCCGGGGGTGCGACGGCCGCCATCATCCGGGTGTGCTCGCCGCCGGGGTCGAACGGGTCGAACGGCGCGGTCGAACCGGCGGCGGAACCGGCCCGGGCCGGGCCTGCCACGGACGGGCCGGTCGGCGGCGGGCCGGTAGGCGTCGGGCCGGTGGCGGTCAGGCCGGTGGCGGACGGTTCACCCTTGAGCTCCTCGAGGTTCAACTGTCGGCGGCGGCTGCGCGGACGCTGGCTCGGGATCGCGGACGGGGGCGTCGAGGCCAGGTCGCGCAGCTGTTCGCCGGTCCGTCTGAAGGCGTGCTGGAACAGCGCGCTGCCGGTGGTGGCACCGGCGCTGACCACGGCCGCACCCAGCAGCGTTCCGTAGACGCCGAGTTCGGAGGCGAGCACCGCGCCGGCCACGGCCGCCAGCGAACTCGCGGCCACCTGTGTGACGCTCAGGTCCAGGGACCGCCGCTTCGGCGGCCGGTCCGAATGATCCAGATCCTCCATCAATGCCCCTCGATATACGCCTTTCCCCATCTTGCACGAAGAACGACTAATCGAAGAAATGTCTGGTTCCACCCGGCCAGTAGATGTGAAGATGATCACTGTCCGCCGATCGGTCCGCCGCCATCGGAGTGGCGACCCTTGAGATTCCGGCGGTTCGGGGCAGACTGAGGACGCGAGCCGCCCCACCTGGATGCCACAAATGGAGTACCGTTCGTGGAGCCTGGCCGCGGGCCGCCTCGGCGTGCCACTCTGTTGGTGGATCTCCTGACGGACTCCACGAAGCGGGTGGGCGCGGTTGAGGTGCTCGTCCCGGGGCGGCCGCCAGGCGACACGCGACCGGGGCAGGACACGCGGTGCCGAGAGCCGGCAGTGCGCAAAGAGATAACCGTGCCATAACGGTGGGTCGCGGATAAGGGCCGACACACCGGGTAACTCTGCAATGCTGTGGCCCGTCGCCCGTCGGCAGGCCACACTCGTTACGGGAGCAGCGACGCAGGTGACGTCGGCAGGCACCACCCGGGAGGTAACCGTGCCCGAACTGCGTGTCGTGGCTGTCAGCAATGACGGCTCACGACTGGTGCTCAAGGCCGCCGACTCGACGGAATACTTCCTTCCGATTGATGAGCGGCTGCGTGCCGCCGTACGCGGCGACCGCCCCAGGCTCGGCCAGATCGACGTCGAGAGCCACCTCCGCCCCCGGGACATCCAGGCGCGGATAAGGGCGGGCGCCAGCGCCGAGGAGGTCGCCCAGCTCGCCGGAATCTCCGTGGAACGGGTCCGCCGCTTCGAGGGCCCGGTCCTGGCCGAGCGCGCCTTCATGGCCGAGCGCGCCCGCAAGACCACCGTGCGCCGCCAGGGCGAGAGCACCGGACCGCAGCTCGGCGACGCCGTCGCGGAACGGCTGCTGCTGCGCGGCGCGGAGAAGGACAGCCCGGTCTGGGACTCCTGGCGGCGGGACGACAACACCTGGGAGATCGTGCTGCTGTTCCGCGCCGACGGCCAGCAGCAGCAGGCCCGTTGGACGTACGATCCGCCGCGCCGGCTGGTGCAGCCGATGGACGACGAGGCGCGGTCGCTGATCGGCGAGACCCCGGAGCGGGTCGGCGAGGAGCCGACCTTCCCGTTCGTGCCGAGGATCGCCCGGCTGCCCGGAGCCGACCGGGGCATGGGCATGCGCCCGATGGCCCCGGAGCGTCCGCCGGTCGGCCGGATGGGCCCGGGCGAGCGGCTCGGCGCCGAGCGCCTGGGTGCGGACCGGCTCGGCGCGGAGCGGATGAGCCCGGACCGGCTGAGCCCGGAGCGGATCGGTGCGGAACGGCTCGGCTCCGAGCGCGGCGGCCCCGAGCGGGCCGTGCCGGAGCGGCTGGCCGAGCCACCGGCGGTGGCCGAGCCGGCCGCGGCCGCTGCCGCCGCCCCGACCGCCACCTCGGTCGAGCGCGACCCGCTGACCAGCCTGATGGACGTCGTCCCCTCCCAGCCCGCCGCGCCCAGCGAGGAGCAGACCGTCGAGCCGGAGGCCCCGGCGGCTGCCGTGGGGGCGGGCTCGGCGTACGCCGACATCCTGATGCCGCGTGCGGCCGCGCCGCACCGGGACCGGCTGATCGGCAGCACCGACCGGCAGGCCGAGGCCGACGGCGTCCGCCCCGGACGCCGTGCCGCCGTGCCGAGTTGGGACGAGATCGTCTTCGGGACCCGCCGCAAGAAACAGGAGTGACGGTCCGTCACTCACCCTGTGCGCATCACCAGGGCCCGCCCGCCGTCCGACGACGGCGGGCGGGCCTTTGCTGACGGTGCGTCAATGTTCCTGTCAGCCGCGCTCGGCGCCAGTGGCCACCGGGCGGTCCGGCTGCCCCGACCACTCGCTCCAGGAGCCCGGGTAGAGCGCACCGTCGACACCGGCGAGGTGCAGGGCGAGCAGTTCATGGGCGGCGGTCACGCCGGAGCCGCAGTAGACGCCGACCTCCGTGCCGGGCTTCACGCCGAGCGCGGCGAAGCGGTCGGCCAGCTGCTGGACCGGCCGGAAGCGTCCGTCCGGCAGCAGGTTGTCCGTGGTCGGCGCACTGGCCGCGCCCGGGATGTGCCCGGCCCGGGCGTCGATCGGCTCGGTCTCGCCCCGGTAGCGCTCGCCCGCGCGGGCGTCCAGCAGCACCCCGGTGCGGGCCAACGCGGCGGCGGCGTCCGCGTCCAGGGTGGGCAGCGCGCCCGGCGCCGGGGTGAAGTCGCCGTGCTCGGCGGGCGGGGCGGCCTGCTCCAGCGGCAGCCCGGCGGCGGCCCAGGCGGCGACCCCGCCGTCCAGCACCCGCACCCGGCGGTGGCCCGCCCAGCGCAGCAGCCACCAGGCGCGGGCCGCGGCGGCGGAGGTGGCCGCGTCCACGACCACGACCTCGCGGTCGGCCCGCACCCCGGCCCGGCGCAGCGCCGCGCCGAACACCTCCGGGTCGGGCAGCGGGTGCCTGCCGCGCGGGCCGGGCGCGGCGGCCAGATCGCGGTTCATGTCCACGAAGTGCGCGCCGGGGATGTGCCCCTCGGCGTAGTCCTGCTCCCCGGGCGGGCCGCCGAGCTGCCAGCGGACGTCCAGCACGGCGGGCGGGTGCTCGCCGTCGAGCGCGGCGGCGAGGTCGAGAGCGGTGATCAGCGTGGTGTCCATGGCGACATTCTGACGGACCGACGCGTCCCGGCGGCGGGTCAGCGGCGGACTTCGAGGAGCGGGACCAGCTGTTCCACCGGGGTCATCGAGCCGTGCAGACCGATCATCGCGGACTCCCCCGGCTCGCGGCGGGAGGCGATCACCGCCATGTCCTCCCGAGCGGCGGCCACCACGTCGCCGATCCGCTCGTAGACGCGGTCGTCGACCACCGGTCCGAACCAGCCCTCGGCGATGGCCTGGTCACGGCCGGCGATCCACATCCGGTCGCCCAGCAGCGCGGTCCAACCGGCCAGCACGTCGGCGGCGGCGCCGGGGGCGGCGTACACGTGCCGGGCCCGGCCCTCGCCGCCGAGCAGGGCGACGCCCGCGCGCAGCTCGGCGTCCTGGTCGAAGTCGACCCGGTCGCCGGGGGCGATGTCGATCATGCCGTGGTCGGCGGTGATGTAGAGGGCGGAGCGCGGCGGCAGCTGCTCGGCGAGGCGCTGGGCGAGCCGGTCCACGGCCATCAGCTGCCCGCGCCAGGCGTCGGAGTCCACGCCGTGGCGGTGGCCCATGGCGTCCAGCTCGCTGTAGTACGTGTAGACCAGCGTCCGTTCGTCCCCGGCCAGCCGCTCCGCCGCCAGGTCCATCCGCTCCTCGCCGGACAGCCGGCCGAGGAAGAGGCCGCCGGAGAGGGCGACCTCGGTCAGCGGCGTGTACTGGAACTTCGGCGAGGAGACCTGGAAGGTGGCCACGCCGGAGCGGTCGGCGAGCTGGAAGACGGTGGGGTAGGGCTGCCAGGTGCGCGGGGTGACGTGCGGCTGCCAGCGCAGCTGGTTCATCAGCCGCCGGTCGCCCGGTATCCGCACGGTGTACCCGGCCAGGCCGTGCGCGCCCGGCGGCAGGCCGGTGCCGACGGAGGCCAGGCTGGTGGCGGTGGTGGCCGGGAACCCGGCGGTCAGCGGGCGGCCGGTGCCCGCGAGCGAAGACTCCAGCAGCGAGGCGAGGAACGGCGCCTCGTCGGTGTGCGCCCGCAGCAGCTCCCAGCCGAGGCCGTCCACCAGGAAGACGCAGACCCGGTCGGCCGGCGGCAGCACCAGGCCGGTCGCGGGCAGCCCCTCGACCCCGAGCCCGGTGGCGACGGCGGGCAGCAGGTCGCTGAGCGAGGCACTGCCGTACGCGGGCGCGGGCGCGGAGGCGGGGTCGAGCGTGGTGGCGGGGGTGGTCATCGGCTCTTCTTCACAGGGTTCGCGGAGGCGTGCGGGGCGTTCCAGGGCGTGCGGGGGCGTTCGTGCGGGCGTCCGGCGGCTGCGGGGCCCGCACGGTCAGGCGCCCGCCGCCACCGTGGCCTCGGAGAGCGCGTGGGCGAAGGTGAGCGCCTGGGCGACCGTCTCCGGGCCGTCCCCGGCCTCGCTGACCCGCAACGACAGGTCGTCGGCGGTGGCCGAGCCGGTGTAGCCGTGGTCGGCCTCGCAGTTCGGGTCGCCGCAGGCGGCGGGCTCCAGGTCGATCCGGGAGACCGCGCCCCAGCCGATGGTCAGTACCACCTCGCGCGGCAGCGTGCCCGGGGTGTACGTCTCGGGGTTGGCGACGACCCGGCTGACGACGACCGAGGAGATCCGGTCGATGCGGACGCTCTCGGTGGAGGTGGTGGTGTACGGCACCGGCGAGGTGTCGTCCGCGCCCTGCTCGTCGGTGTGGCTGACGATGAACCGGCTGCCGGTGAGCACCAGCACCGTGACATGGCGGCGGACCTCGTTGGCGTCGAAGGTCGTCTCCTGGTGCACCAGGAAGGCGGAGACGGGCTCGGTGCCGACCGCCGACTCGACCGCCTCGATGACGAGGGTCGGATAGTAGCCGCTGCGCTCGATCGCGGAGCGCAGCCCCTGGGTGGTGGTCATGCCGGTCTTCGCCATGGCTCCATCCTGGCACGGACCGACGACACTGTGCGCCACCGTGCCGGTACGGGAGCGCTCCCCCGGCGCGCCCCGGCCGGGCCGGGCCCCCGGACTAGCCCAGGGCGCGCGGGCCGAGGTCGGTGCGGGCGGGCAGCCGGGCGAGCCGGACGGCCGCGCCCAGCACCGACAGCCCGCGCGGGGCGACCACCACCGGTTCGAGCTCCACCGAGGCGACCTCGGGGATGTCGTCGACCAGCTGGGAGACCCGCAGCAGCAGCTCCTCCAGCGTGTCGGTGTCCACCGGCTCCGCGCCGTGCCAGCCGAACAGCAGCGGCGCGGCCTTGATCTCCCGGATCAGCCCGGCCACCTCGCGGTCGGTGGCCGGGATCAGCCGGTGGGCGACGTCGCCGAGCAGCTCGGAGGCGGCCCCGGCGAGCCCGAAGGAGAGGATCGCGCCGACGGCGGGGTCGACGGTCGCCGAAATGTTGGTGTCCACCCCGCGCGCGGCCATCCGCTGGACGACCAGCCGGGCGTCCGGGCCGAGCAGCGCGGTGCTCTCCTGGTGCGCACGGCGCAGCTCGGTCTCGTTGGTGAGGTCGAGCCGGACCGAGCCCAGGTCGGCGCGGTGGCGCAGGCTGGGGCTGGTGGCCTTGAGGGCCACCGGGTAGCCCAGCTCGTCGGCGGCCCGGACGGCGTCCGCCTCGCCCGGCGCGGGCAGGGAGCGGACCACGTCGATGCCGTAGTGGCCGAGCAGCGCGGCGGTGGCGTCCTCGTCCAGCCGGGTGGAGCGGAGCAGCGGGGCGGCGGCGTCCGGGGCGGCGTCCGGCAGGGCGTCCGGGGCGGCTTCAGGGGCGGCTGGGCGGGCGTCGGTGGCGGTGTAGGTGTCGGTCGCGGTGCGGGCGTCGGTCGCGGTGAGGGCGTCGGCGACCAGCCGCCGGGCCGGGGCCTCGGCGATGCGTTCGAGCTCCGGGACGGTGCCCGCGTCGGCGGCGTCCCGGCGCCAGGCGGCGTAGCGGACGGCGTGGGCCAGCGCGCGCACGGCGCGTTCCGGGCGCGGATAGGCCGGGACGCTGCCGCGCAGGCTCTCGACCAGCTCCGGCAGGGCCAGGTGGATCAGCAGCAGCGGCTTGCCCGCCGCCGTCGCCTGGGCGGCGGCGGCGTTCAGCGCGTCGGCGAAGGGCGCGGTGTCCTCCGCGCCGTCCGCGCCGCCCGGGGTGAGCAGGCCGGAGCCGGGGAACAGCGGGAAGCCGCCGGTGCCGATCGGCGGGATGACCACCGCGACCACGGCGTCGTTGTCGTCGGCCCGGACGGCGGTGGCGAGCCCCGCCGCCAGGTCCTCCGGGGTGGCCCCGGTGGTGAGGTCCTGCGGCGGCAGCGGGCGCAGCCCGGCGCTGAGCGCCGCGTCGTGGGTGAGCAGGCCCAGGGAGTCGGAGTTGCCGACGACGGCGATCCGGTCGCCGCGCGGCTGCGGCTGGTGCACCAGCAGGTCGGCGGCGTCGTACAGCTCGGTGATGGTGTCCACCCGGATCACCCCGGCCCGCTGGAACAGGGTGTCCACGGTGGTGTCCGGGATGCGGGTGAGCGCGCCCGCGTGGCCTGCGGGGATGCTGCCGCTGTGGACCCCGCCCTTGATCACCACCAGGGGTTTGGCGGCGGCCAGCCGGCGCGCCAGCCGGGCGAACTTCCGGGGGTTGCCGAAGGACTCCAGGTAGAGCAGGGCCACCCGGGTGGCCTCGTCCTCCTCCCAGTACTGCAGCAGGTCGTTGCCGGAGACGTCGGCGCGGTTGCCCGCCGAGACGAACGAGGAGATGCCCAGGCCGCGCCGGTCGGCGGTCTCCAGCAGGGCGGCGCCGATGGCGCCCGACTGGCTGAAGATGCCCAGGCCGCCGCGGGCGGGCAGCCAGGGCGACAGCGAGGCGTTGAGGGCGGCCGCCGGATCGGTGTTGATCAGGCCGAAGGCGTTGGGCCCGATCACCCGCATCCCGGCCGCCCGGGCCTGGCGCACCAGCTCCCGCTGCCGGTCGCGGCCCTCCGCCCCGGTCTCGGCGTACCCGGCGGTGATCACCACCAGCCCCTGCACGCCGTGCGCCCCGCAGGCGGCGACCACGGCCGGGACCTCGTCGGCCGGGACGGCCACCACGGCCAGGTCCACCGGCTCGGCGATGTCGCCGATCGACGCGTACACCGGCACGCCGTCGAAGTCGGAGCCGGCCGCCCGGCGGTTGACCGCGTACAGCGCGCCGGTGAACCCGGCCCGGCCCAGGTTGCGCAGGACGCTGCGGCCCACGCCCACAGCGCCGCGCCCGGCGCCGACCACGGCGACCGAGCGGGGCGCGAGCAGCCGCTTGGTGGAGAGCGCCTCGGCGCGGTGCTCGCGGGAGCGCATCACCGCCAGCGACTTCTCGGTGGGCTCCAGATCCAGCTCGAAGTGCATCACGCCGTCGGCGAAGCTGTGGTTCTGGGTGTATCCGGCGTCGGTGAAGACCTTGCCCATCTTGCGGTTGTCGGGCAGCACCTCGGCGATGAAGCGGCGGATGCCGCGCTCCCGGGCGACGGCGGCGATGTGTTCGAGCAGCACCGAGGCGACGCCCCGGCCCTGGTGGCCGTCCTGGACCAGGAAGGCGACCTCGGCGTCGGTCCCGCTGCCGGAGGGGCGTCCGCGCTCGTCGATCCGGTCGAAGCGGACGGTGGCGATGAACTCGTCCCGGACCAGGGCGGCCAGGCCGACCCGGTTGACGTAGTCATGATGGGTGAACAGCCGGACGTCGCGCGCGGAGAGCGTGGGGTAGGGCGCGAAGAAGCGGAAGTACTTCGACTGGTCGGAGACCCCGGCGTAGAAGGCGACCAGCCGGTCGGCGTCGTCGGGGGTGATCGGCCGGACCCGGGCGGTGCCGCCGTCGCGCAGCACGACATCGGCCTCCCAGTGGACGGGCGCCGTGTCGGGTGGGTCGCTGGCCGGGTACACATGCGTCAGGCTACGTCTTCGGCGCGGGGTCCGCGTGGGGTCCGCGTCCGGGTCCGCGTCCGGATCCGCGTGCGGGTCCTTGCGGGAATCCGCGTGCGGGAGGGAGGAGGGCCGGGCACAGTGGGGGCACATCCGGTTCGTCCGGGCCGGCGCCGCGCACCCCCACCCGCCCTCGCTCACCCGTTCGGACCACGCTCTCGGACGTCGCCGCCCCGCACCTCTCCTCGTGTCTCCTCGTGAAAGGCACCCACCATGGCCGAGCGCCACGTGACCATCGGCTGGCCCGAGGGCCTGCACGCCCGCCCCGCCTCCGTCTTCGTCCGCGCGGCCGGGGCCGTCGGCATCCCGGTGACCATCGCCAAGGCAGGCGGAACCCCGGTGAACGCCGCCTCGATGCTGGCGCTGCTCGGCCTCGGCGCGGAGGCGGGCGAGGAGGTGGTGCTCGCCTCGGACGCCGAGGGCGCGGACAGCGCACTGGACCGGCTGGCGCGGCTGGTCGGCGAGGGCCTCAGCGAGCTGCCCCCGGCCTGACCCGGCCGCGCCGCCGTACGGCTGCGCCGGGCGCCGTACGGCTGCGCCGCCTCAGGCGCTCAGCGGCTTCTCCAGGACCGCCTTGCGGTGGCTGAAGGTCTCGATCGAGTAGCGGCCGTGGTAGTTGCCCGTGCCGCTCTCCCCCACGCCGCCGAACGGCAGGTCGGAGACGGTGAGGTGGGCGAGCGGCAGGCCGTAGCCCAGGCCGCCGGAGGAGGTCTCGGCGGCGAACCGGTCCCGGGTGGTGGCGGACTCGGTGAAGACGTACAAGGCGAGGGGCTTGTTCCGCTCGCTGATGTAGTCGATCGCCTCGTCCAGGCCCGGCACCGTGACGATCGGCAGGATCGGTCCGAAGATCTCCTCCTGCATCACCGGCGACTCGGGGGCGACGTCGGCGAGGACGGTCGGGGCGATGTACTTGGTCGCCCGGTCGGTGTCGCCGCCGATGACCACCCGTCCGGAGTCGAGCAGCCCGGAGAGCCGGTCGAAGTGCCGCTCGTTGATGATCCGCCCGTACTCGCCGGAGGCCGCCGGGTCGGAGCCGTAGAGGGATTCCACCGCGCGGGCGAGGGCGGGCTCCAGGGCGCGGGCGGTCTCCAGGTCGGTCAGCACGTAGTCGGGGGCGACGCAGGTCTGCCCCGCGTTGAGGAACTTGCCGGACGCCAGGCGCCCGGCCACGACCGCCAGGTCGGTGTCGCGGTCGACGAACGCCGGGGACTTGCCGCCCAGTTCGAGCGTGACCGGGGTGAGGTGCTCGGCGGCGGCCCGCATCACGACCCGGCCGACCGTGCCGTTGCCGGTGTAGAAGATGTGGTCGAAGCGCTCCTCGAGCAGCGCCGTGGTCTCCGGGACGCCGCCCTCGACGACGGCGACCGCCTCGGTGTCCAGGTACTGCCGCAGCAGCCGGGCCAGCACGGCGGAGGTGGCCGGGGCCAGCTCGCTCGGCTTGGCGACCACCGCGTTGCCCGCGGCCAGCGCGCCGAGCATGGGGGTCAGCAGCAGCTGCACCGGGTAGTTCCAGGGGGCGATCACCAGGACGACGCCCAGCGGATCGTACTGCGTCCAGGCCCGCGCGTCGTCCCCGAGGCGGGCCGGAACCGGGGCGGGCTCGGGGCGCAGCCAGGTTTCCAGGTGCTCCAGGGTGTGGTCGATCTCGCGCACCGTGAAGTCGATCTCCGTGCGGTGCGCCTCGGTGGAGCTCTTGCCGAGGTCGGCATGGAGCGCCGCGGCCACGTCGGCGCCGTGCTCGGTGAGCATCTCGCGCAGGCGGCGCAGCTGGGCGGTACGCCATTCGACCGGCTTGGTGCGGCCGGTGCCGAAGGCTGCGCGCAGCCGGGCCACGATCTCGGCGGGCTTTTCGGGGGTGGGCTGGTTCACGGTGCCTCGATCTCGATGCGGAGTCGGCTTGATCTTCACGAATGGTCTTCATGGTTGATCTTCACGAGCAACTTAACTCGATGTACTTACCAACCTTTCGCCCATGCGGGGGCATTCCCGTTTCGGCGGAGGGATCTCCGGCGAGGGCGCGCGGTCGGCCGGTCATGCCGTACTCCAGCCCTACCACGCGGACGGCGCTGTCGCCCGGCGCAGCGCTGCGGGGCTCCCCCCGAACCGGGAGGAGCCCCGCGAGGCGCAGCATCTCAGTGCTTGAAGACGTCCTTGATCTTCTCGCCGGCCTGCTTGGCGTCGCCCTTGACCTGGTCGCCCTTGCCTTCGGCCTCGAGGCGCTCGTTGCCGGTCGCCTTGCCGGCGGCCTCCTTGACCTTGCCCTTGGCCTTCTCGCCCATGTTGGCGGCCTTGTCGTCCGTACCCATGATGCTCTCCTCACGTCCACGACGATCATCGTCCTGTGACCGCGCCTACCCCGTCAGCGGCGGACCACCGCGAACCGGCCCCACGAATCCCTCCGCGAGCCGCTTCCGTGCCCGCTGCCGCGCCCCCATCGCCTGCGCGACGGTTCCGACACAGCGCCTGGGCCGGCGTCTGCCGGATAACGTAGGTGCAGGAAGCAGGGCAGGGGCCGCGAAAGCCTTGCCCGCGGCCTCAGCCACGCCTACCGTGCCGCTCGACCACCGCCGGACCGAGCCGGACCGAGCCGGACCGACAGAGCGGCCGGGCACAGACAGGGGACGAACGCATGGCACCGAGCACCACGGCTCCACGGGATTCCGCCGCGTACCGCGACTTCCGCGCCGCCCGCGACCACCTCCTGCGGCACCGCGGCGACCTGGAGGCAGCCCGGGACTTCCCGCGCCCTTCGGGCGAGTACTTCAACTGGGCCCTGGACTGGTGCGACGTGCAGGCCGAGGACAACCACGCGGTGGGCCTGCGCGTGGTCGACCTGGACGCGGACGGCTCGCTGCTCGGCGAGACCGCGCTGACCTTCGCCGAGCTGCGGGAGCGCTCCGACCGCACGGCCGGGTGGCTGCGCGCCCAGGGCGTGGCCCGGGGGGACCGGGTGCTGCTGCTGCTCGGCAACCGGGTGGCGCTGTGGGAGGTGATGCTCGCGGCGATCAAGCTGGGCGCGGTGGTCATCCCGGCCAGCACCCTGCTCTCCCCGCACGACCTGGCCGACCGGCTGGACCGCGGCCGGGTGCGGCATGTGATCGCCGAGTCCCCGCTCACCCCCGGCTTCGCCGGCCAGGAGGGCGACTGGAGCCGGATCGCGGTCGGCGAACCCGTCCCCGGTTGGCTCGACTACGCCGAGGCAGCGGGCTTCAGTGCTGACTTCACGCCGAACGGGCCCACCCGGGCCGAGGATCCGCTGCTGCTGTACTTCACCTCCGGCACCACCAGCCGGCCCAAGCTGGTGGAGCACACCCACCGCTCGTACCCGGTGGGCCACCTGTCCACCATGTACTGGATCGGGCTGCGCCCGGGGGACGTCCACCTCAACGTCTCCTCGCCCGGCTGGGCCAAGCACGCCTGGAGCAACTTCTTCGCGCCCTGGAACGCCGGGGCCGAGATCCTGATTGTCAATCAGCCCCGGTTCTCCGCAGGGCCGTTGCTCGACGCCCTGGTCCGCTGCCAGGTCACCTCGTTCTGCGCGCCGCCCACGGTGTGGCGGATGCTGCTGCTGGAGGACCTGACCCGGTGGCAGCCGCCGCTGCGCGAACTCGTCGGAGCCGGCGAGCCGTTGAACCCGGAGGTGGTGCAACGGATCGAGCGGGCCTGGGGGGTGGCCCTGCGGGACGGCTACGGGCAGACCGAGACCAGCGCGCAGATCGGCAACACGCCGGGCCAGCCGGTCAAGCCGGGCTCCATGGGCCGCCCGCTGCCCGGCTACAGCGTGGTCCTGGTGGACCCGGTGACCGGCGCCGAGATCACCGACGAGGGGGTCGCGGGCGAGTTGTGCCTGCCCCTGGCGAGCGCGCCGCTGGGCCTGATGACCGGCTACCAGGGCGACCCCGAGCGCCAGGCCGAGTCCATGGCCGGCGACCGCTACCACACCGGGGACGTGGCCTTCCGCGACGCCGACGGCTACTACACCTTCGTGGGCCGGGGCGACGAGGTGTTCAAGAGCAGCGACTACCGGCTTTCGCCCTTCGAGCTGGAGAGCGTGCTGATCGAGCACCCGGCGGTGGCCGAGGCCGCGGTCGTCCCCTCCCCCGATCCGCTGCGGCTCTCCGTGCCCAAGGCGTACGTCGTGCTGGCCCCGGGCCACGCGCCCGACGCCGAGACCGCCCGCTCCATCCTCGCCTGGGCCCGCACCCGGCTCGCCCCCTACAAGCGCATCCGCCGCCTGGAATTCTCCGACCTCCCCAAGACCATCTCCGGCAAGATCCGCCGCGTCGAACTACGGGACCGCGAACAGGAGTTGCACCACGCCGGGCCCGAACTCCCCGGCTCCGACACCCTTGCGGCCCCCGCCGCCGCGGCCCCGGCCCCGGCCCGGGGCGAACGGGAGTTCTGGGAGGAGGACTTCCCCGGCCTCAAGGACGCCTGACGGGTTCTGCGCCGGGCACCCGGACGTGCTGCGTGAGGAAGAGGGCCGCCCGGTCCAGTGCCTGGTCGGCCTCGTCGAGGACACCGGCGAAGGCCTGGAACACGTGGGGCACGTCGGCGGTGACGTCGAGGATCACGTCCACCCCGGCGGCCCGGGCGCGGGCGGCCAGGCGGGTGGAGTCGTCCAGCAGCATCTCGTTGCCGCCCGCCTGGAGCAGCATCGGCGGGAAGCCGGTCAGGTCGGCGAGGACGGCGGGGCTGAGCATGGGCTGGTACGGGTCGGCTCCGGCCAGGTACATGGCCCCGGTGTGCCCCAGGCTCTCGCGGGTGAAGAACGGATCGACGCCCGCCTTGGCGTCCATGGACTCACCCGTTCGGGTGGCGTCCAGGCCGGGCGAGAAGGCCACGATCGCGGCGGGCATCGGCAGGCCCGCCTCGCGGGCGGCGAGGCAGGTGGTGACGCTGAGCCCGCCGCCGGCGGAGTCGCCGGCGAAGGCGATGGCCGCGGGGTCCTCGCCGCTGTCGAGGAGGGCGCGGTAGGCGCTCAGCGTGTCCTCGACGGCGGCCGGGAACGGATGCTCGGGGGCGAGCCGGTAGTCCGGCGAGTACGCCCGGAACCCGGTCCTGGCCACCAGGTTCCCGGTCAGCGACATCGCCGTCTCCGGGGAGCCGAAGACGAAGCCGCCGCCGTGGAAGTACAGGATCGTCCCGCCGGTGCGCGTCCGGCCGCCCGGCTCGACGTACAGCGTCGGCCGGTCGCCGAGCGTCGTCGGCGTGGTGCGCAGGCCGTCCGGGACGGCCACCTCGGCCATCATCGCCCGGAATCCGGCCCGGATCGCCTCGACCGACTGGGGGCCGTCGGGCCGGGGCTGCCGCACCATCGCGTCGATCCGCGCGCGCTGTTCCTTGCTCATGGTGTCCACTCCTGCCGAAGTAGCTTCTACAGCACTATATGCCGTGGCATCTAACGTAGACTATATGCCATGGCATCCAAAGTGAGCGGTGAGACGGACGACCTCCCGGGCTTCTTCGCTGACCTCGTCCGATGCGAGACGCGTCTGTACAACGCCCTCAACGACCGCCTGCGCGAGCGGCACGGGATCGTCACCTCGCAGTTCGAGTTCCTGCGCCACCTCCGCGACCACCCCGGAGCCCGGGTGGCGGATCTGGCGGCCGAGTTCGCCATCGGCATCGGGGCCACCAGCAAGGGCATCGACCGGCTGGAGCGGCAGGGCTGGGTCGCCCGCACGCCGAACCCGGCGGACCGCCGGTCGTCCCTTCTCGAACTGACCGACGAAGGCGTGCAGTTGGCCGACGCGGCGGAGGCGACCTTCACCGAGCGGCTGGCCGAGCTGATCACCGGCGCACTCCGGACGTCCCCCGTGGCGGCCGCCGCACAGACCCTCTCCGAGCTGCGCACCTTCCTGGAGCGCGAGCAGATCGGCACGCCCACCGGCTGACGCGTTCCACACCCTTTCCGGCCCGGTACGGGCGCCCCCGCGACCGCCGCGCCGGGGCGCCGAACGCCCGCACGGCCCCGGCCATGTGTTAACAGGCGATGACGGGACGACCCCGGCGTACCCCGCCACTCGCGCAACCGGCCTCCGGCATGATCTGATACGCCCACGACCCAGGCGCAGCGGTGTTCCAGCCCCGCAACCACCCGGGCCGCACCTGACCATGGCCACGGCCCCACGCACAGGTGGGCGCCGTCGGCCAGTGTCACCACGAAGCCCCGCCCTGTCCTACTGGCCTTCGTCCTGGAGACACCGCGTTGAACGACCCGCTGCGCATCTGGCTGAACCGTACCTACGCCGAGAACGCCTTCTTCGTCGCCCTGTTGCGCGAGAACGCCGACCAGGTCGACGTCGAGGTGCATGCCACCCACGTCGATCCCGACTCCCCGGTCCTGCGCGCAGCGGACGTCTCCTCCCTCGAACCGGACCAGCTCTCGCCCGCCGCCTACGTCGAGTTCGCGCTGGACTACTGCACCCGGCACCGGATCGACCTGTTCCTGCCGCGACTGCACCAGCAGGCGGTGGCCGCACAGCGCGCGGAGTTCGCGGCGGCGGGCACGACCGTGGTCAGCCCGCCCAGTTCGGCGATCGAGCTGTTCAGCGACAAGGCCACCGCCTACGAGGCGCTGGCGGCGGCCGGCCTGCCGGTGCCGCCGTGGTGGCGGGTGCGCGACTCGGCAGCGCTGCTGGCGGCGGTGGAGGAGATCGAGGCGGACGGCGGCACGCCCTGCCTGAAGCCGGTGACCGGCGCGGGCGGCGAGGGCTTCCGGATGCTCTCCCGCAAGCCCTTCTCGCTGGCCCGGCTGGCCGGTTCGCCCAGTTGGAGCGTCGGCCTGGACCAGGTGCTGGAAGCGCTCGACCGGGCCGCCGAACTCACCCCGGGCGTACCGCCGGTGGACTGGCTGGTGATGCCGCACCTGGCCGGGCCCGAGGTGTCGGTGGACTGCCTGGTCGACCCCGAGGGCAGGCTGCGCGGGGCGATCGGCCGCACCAAGGAGGGCCGCCGCCGGGGCTTCACCCTGGATCCGGCCTATCTGGCCCCGGCCGCCGAGCTGGCCGAGGGCTTCTGCCTGAGCTATCTGACGAACATTCAGTTCCGGCACCACCGGGGCGTTCCGGTGCTGCTTGACATCAACACCCGGCCGTCCGGCGGGCTGCACCAGCTCTCCCGCTGCGGGGTCAACTTCCCTTGGGCCGCCGTGCAGTTGGCGCTCGGGCGGGAGCCGGTCGGGCTGGACTCGCCGGTCCTCGGCGGGGACTACACGCTCATCTCCACCCCCTACCCGGCGCTCGCGCCGATCGCCGTCCCGGCCCCGGCCGCTGCGGCTTTCGTCCAGGAGCCGGAGCCGGGGCACGCGTTGCCGATACCGGCACCGCGCGTCCCGGTCGTCGACCTCGCGCCGGAGGCGCCCGCCGCACTGGCCTGACGCAACGCCAGTTCGGGCCCCGCGGGGCCCGTCCTGCGCGAGACCGCCCTGCTGGCCTGTTCGCCGGTCAGCAGCCGGCGGCGGCCTCGGCCAGCAGGTCGGCCGTCGTGCGTCCGGCCCGGACGGCGTGCTCGGCGGTGGCCGGGCGGCAGCGCCCGAGCCCGGGGTCGTACTCGGCCAGGACGACCCCGGCGTGGTCGCCCTGGGATTCGGTGTAGCTGACCGGCCAGCCGCAGGCCCGGGCGAACGGCGTGAACTCCCGCGCGGAGCGTACGTCCACGACGGCGTCGGCCGTCCCGTGGTGCAGCCACAGCGGCACCGGCGCCTGCCGGGTGACGGCGATGTCGTCGATCGCGGCAGGGCCCATCCGGACGTCCGAGGAGGTCAGGTAGTTTCCGGCGAGGCCGACGACCGCCGCCGGACGCCAGCCGTCCCGCGCCGGGCGCAGCGCCGTGGCCATCGCCGCCCGGGCGCCGAGGGACCATCCGGCGAGGACGGCGCGGTCGGGATCGCCGCCCCAGTCGGCGGCGCGGGCGCGCAGGAAGTCCACGGACTCGTGCAGGTGGGTCCAGCCGCCGTCGGGCTCGTCCGAGCGCCAGTCGGGCACCAGCACCAGCAGCCCCAGCGCGGCGGCCTGCCCGGCGAGCGACGCGAGGACGTCCCGTTCGTCCTTGCCGCGACCGTGCCAGAGCAGCACCGTCCCGGTGGGGCGGCCGTGCGGGCGGTGCACGTCCAACAGCTTGCCGCTGGGCCCGTAGCCGACCGTGGCTGACTTCTCCATCACGTCGTTCATGCCCCTGTCCTTTCCCACCTGCTGCGACGTCATGCCCCGGAAACAATGCCGGTGGGGCGCAGCGGCACTCACGGGGGCCGTGGTCACGCGGACGGACCCGCCCGATCGCTGACAGTGCACGGAACGGCCATGCTGTCAGTGAGTTCAGGATGTTCACAGGAATCTCCCCGGAATGAGCACTTCCGAACTCTTGTCATGAACGCGAAGGCTCATGCAGGCTGTGTCCGCCGCCCGGGATCACGGACCACAACAGTCGGCGCCCGACCGGGCCGCACGGCGCCACCCGGCGTCCCAGCCCAGGGAGACCCCCATGTCCCAGAGAACCCCTGCCCGCCTGCTCGCCATAGCCACCGGCATCATCACCGCCGCCGCCCTGGCGGCACCCGCCGCGCACGCCGCCCAGCCCGGCCCCGCCGCGCACCACCGGCACGCCGCCCAGGTCAGCGCCTCGCTGGCGCGCCGCGAGAGTCACAACCTACGCCTGCGGCACCGGACGAGGAGGAACGACACCGTCACCTCCGGCAACTGGTCCGGCTACGCGGCCACCGGCTCGTCCGGCAGCTACACCTCCGTCACCTCCTCCTGGGTGCAGCCCTCGGTGAGCTGCGGCTCCCAGGACACCTACTCCTCCTTCTGGGTCGGCCTGGACGGCTACGACAACTCCGCCCTGGAGCAGACCGGGACCGAGGCCGACTGCATCAACGGCCAGGCCCAGTACGGCGCCTGGTGGGAGGTGCTGCCCGCGTCCGAGTCGCCGTGGTCGGTGGACGTCGAGCCCGGCGACCAGATGACCGCCACCGTCACCGACAACGGCGACGGCACCTTCACCATGACGCTGTCCGACGGCACCCAGGGCTGGAACCAGACCACCACCCAACAGGGCTCCTCCGGCTACCAGGACAGCTCGGCCGAGGTCATCGCCGAGGCCACGCAGGTCGACGGCCAGATCGCCGACCTGTCCGACTTCGGCACGGTCGACTTCACCGGCTCCGACGCCGACGGCAACGCCCTGGACAGCTACGCGCCCACCGGCATCGTCATGCAGAACCAGGACAGCGGCGACACCACCGCCCAGCCCGGCGCGATCTCCGACGGCTCCTTCGCCGACACCTGGGAGAACGCCGAATGACCACCCCGCACCCGGGGTGACCTCCCCGGGCCGCACCGGCCCCACCCGGTACGGCCCGGGGTTCCCGCCCAGGCGCTGCCCGCGTCCGCTGCCGCCGGACACGGCGTCACTCCGCGGACAACCGCCCTACACTGGGCGCCAGTTCACACGCGCACGCGAGTACGACTGGGGGCGGGGCATGACCGGCAAGCCGCAGGATTCGTTGTTGCCGATATCGGACGAGACGGTCGAACCCGACCTGCGCTTCGATCCCGACGTCGCCAGCCCCGCCCGGATGTACGACTACTACCTGGGCGGGAAGGACAACTACGCGGCGGACCGGGCGGTCGCCGACACCATGATCGCCACGCACCCGGTGGTGCTGGCCGGGGCCCGGGGGAACCGCCGGTTCATGGTGCGCGCGGTGGAGGCGCTGGCCCAGGCCGGGGTGCGGCAGTTCATCGACATCGGCGCGGGCATCCCCACCTCGCCCAACACCCACGAGGTCGCCCAGCGGTCCCACCCGGGCGCGAGAGTGGTCTACGTCGACAACGACCCGGTCGTCCTGGCCCACACCCGGGCGCTGCGGTCCGCGCCCGGGGTGGTGGCCATCGAGGGCGACGTGCGCGAGCCGGAGGCCATCCTGGCCGATCCGCAGCTCACCGACCACATCGACTTCTCCCAGCCGGTCGGCCTGCTGCTGGTGGCGGTGCTGCACTTCATCCGGCACGACGAGTACCCGGAGGAGCTGGTCGACCGGCTGGTCCGGCCGCTCGTGCCCGGCAGCCACCTGGTGGTCTCCAGCGGCTCCTCCGAGGGCCACAGCCCGGAGGCGGTGGCCCGGTTCGAGGCCACCTACCAGAAGTCCAGCTCGCCGCTGGTGCTGCACTCCCGCGCCGACGTGGCCCGCTGGCTGAGCGGCTTCGAACTGCTCGACCCGGGCATCACCTCCATCTTCAAGTGGCGTGCGGACGAGGAGATCCCGGGCGACCTCAGCTGGCTGGGCGCGGCAGGCCGCCTGCCGCAGCGCTGACCACCGGCAGGCCGCCCGGCCGCCGCTCCGGCCACGCCTGCGGTATCCGCTCCAGCACCCCGCCCGCGAAGACGTCGTACAGCGGCAGCGACTCCAGGTGCACATAGCCGATGTGGCAGTCGCACACCGCCAGCGGGCACGGCCGGGGGCGCAGCGCCGCGCGGTAGCTGCCGTCGTACAGGTTGCCGAGGGGCTCCTTGACGAAGTGACAGCGGCGCACCGTGCCCTCGCCGTCCACGGAGACGACGGACTCGCCGGTGCGGCACGGGCGGCCCGCGCTGGCGTGCGGGCGGCGGCTGTAGTCGAACAGCGGATCGAGCGCGGTCCACTGCTCGGCCTCGGCGTCGGTGTAGCCGCGCCCCTCCTGCGCGTTGATCCACAGGTAGACGTGGTCCGGCAGCGCCGCCCTCATCCGCCGGGCCGCCTCCAGGTGCTGCGGGTCGCCGACCACGCCGACGCTGTAGCGGACCGCGCGGGCGTCCAGCTCGCGGCACTTGCCGAGGAACCGGTCGTGGCCGACCTGGCCGGGGTGGTAGGTGGTCCACAGCGCCAGCGTGCGCGGGTCGGCGTGCTCGACCCAGGCGGTCCGGTGACTCAGATTGGTCTGCACGGCCACCCGCTTGACGTGCGGGAGCCTGCTCAGCTCCGCCAGCGTCCGCCGGTACCAGGAGCGGGTCAGGCCCTCGCCCCAAGGGGTGAACAGCAGTGAGAGCCGGTCGCCGTGCCGGTCGGCGGCCCAGCCGGCGAAGCGCGCCAGCGCCTCCCGGTCGGCGGTGAGCTGCTCCCGGCTGTCGCGGCGCTTGGCGAAGGGGCAGTACGGGCAGTCGTAGTCGCAGGAGGCGAGCGGACCCCGGTAGAGGATGGTCAGATCCATGGCCGCGCGCTCACCTGGCCTGGTAGGCGGCCATGGCGGTGGCGGCCCGGGAGGAGAAGAACGCGGGCCCCACCGCGTCGGAGTGCGCCAGCCCCTCGGGCGTCAGCCGCAGCCGCCCGGGCACGGTCACCGCGTCGTCCAGCCAGCCGAGGTCGTGCAGGCGCTCCAGCTCGGCGGCGAAGTCCTCGGCCGCCGAGGTGCCGAAGCGCTCCCGGTAGCCGGCGGTGTCCAGGCCCTCGTTCTGCAGCAGCGACTGGATCAGGTGTCGCCGCCGGGCCTCCTGCGCGTCCATGGCCCAACCGACCTCGGCCCGGTCGAAGTCCTCGGCGGGGCGGGCGACGTAGTCGTCGACGATGCCGCGGATCTCGGTCATGGAGACCGCGTAGTCGAAGGAGTAGTGCAGGGCGTGGGTGTAGGAGCGGGCGCCGCAGCCCAGGCCGATCATGCCGTCGGTCTGGCAGCAGTACTCGGTGCCCCCGGCCTGCGGCGAGGCGGCGCGCCGGAACATCCGCATGGACACCTGCTCGTAGCCGGCGGCCAGCAGCTGGTCGCGGCCGCTGCGGTAGAGGGCGAGCCGCCGGGCGTCCCACTCCGGATCGGCGGCGGCCGGTCCGTCAGCGGTCGGTGCGTCAGCGGTCGGTGCGGCCGTGGCGGACTCCCGTGCGGCGTCGGCTTGTTCGCGCCGGGCCAGACCGGTCAGCGGGCGGACGTAGAGCGGGTAGAGGTACAGCTCCTCCGGCTCCCAGGCGAGCGCGGCGTCCAGCGAGTAGCGCCAACTGGCCTCGGTCTGGCCGTCGATGCCGTAGATCAGGTCGAGGTTGAGCACCGGTATCCGGGCGTCGCGGACCAGGCCGATGGCGGTCTCGACGTCCGCCCGGCGCTGCGGACGCACGGCGGCCCGGGCCTCGTGCTCCACGAAGCTCTGCACGCCCAGGCTGAGCCGGGTGGTCCCGCGTTCGGCCAGCACCGCCATCCGGTCCCTGGTGCTGGTGGACGGGGACGCCTCGACCGACAGCGGAATGGCCCGCAGGTCGGCGCCCATCCGGGTCTCGACGATGTCGCAGAGGCGCTCCAGCTCGGCGGCGGTGAGGAAGGTGGGCGTACCGCCGCCGAACGCGGCCTGCGCGAACCGCGCCTCCGCGCCGACCGCCGCGGCCACCCGGGCGGCCTGCCGGTCGAGCGCGTCCAGGTAGGCGGTGGTCAGGCCGTCCGGGGCGCCGATGCGGGTGAACAGGTTGCAGAAACCGCAGCGCACCTCGCAGAAGGGGATGTGCGCGTAGAACGACAGCGCCTGCTTGGGCTCCTGCGCCCACAGCTCGGCCAGGCGCGGCCGGGGCTGCAGCGGGCGGTACGCCGTCTTGTGCGGATAGGCGTAGACGTAGCTCTGGTAGGGGCTCCGGTACGGCTCGGCGGCCGGGCCCGGTCCGGTACCGATGCCGGTGTCGGGGCCGTCGGCCGGGGACAGGGCGGCGGTGCTCATGGCGCTCATGCGGGACCTTCTTCGGCGGCGGGCAGCGTGAACTGCGCGTAGGGGACGGTCCAGACGACCTCGTGGCCGATGCGGTGCCCGGTGTAGCCGTCCTCGCCGTAGGCCGTGCCGTGGTCGGCGCAGACGACGGCGAAGCACGGACGCCTGCGCCGCATCACCGCGAACAGCCGCGGCAGGTGCCGGTCGACGTACTCCAGCGCGGCCGCGTGCGACGCCCGGTCGTCCCCGTGCTCGCGGGTGGCGCCGGGCAGGTGGAACCAGTTCGGCTGGTGCAGCGCCGAGACGTTGAGGAAGAGGAACAGCGGCTGTCCGGCGGGCTGCTCGGCGCAGACCTGCTCGGCCACCGCCACCTGCGCTTCGAACGACGTCGGCGAGGTGACGCCCAGCTCCGGTGCCCAGTGGCTCTCCTGGAACAGGCCGGGCAGCACGGACCCGAGCGGGCCCTGCTTGTTGAAGAAGCCGACGCCGCCGACGCAGACCGTGCGGTAGCCGACGGCGGCCAGCCCGGAGACCAGGTCGGGGGTGTCGTAGACGAAGGTGGTCCCCGCCGTGCTCTCGCTGCCCGCGAAGCTCGCTGCGAACAGCCGTGGGTGCGGGCCGCCTGGCTCGGCCGGGGTCGGCAGGAATCCGGCGAGGATCGCCTGGTGGGCGGCGTAGGTGAAGCTGCCGGGGGTGTGCCGCCGCTCCCAGCGGCCCCCGGGCAGGACGGCGGCCAGGTTCGGCGTCCGTCCGGCCTCGGCCAGCTCGACGGCGACGTCGTAGCGCAGGGTGTCCAGGGTGACCATGAGGATGTCGTGGGTGCCGACGATCGACCGCATGTCGGGCGCGGCCGGGGTCGTTGCGGGCGGGGTCGTTGCGGGCGGGGTCGTTGCGGGCGGGATGTTCACAGGTGCGGTCCTTCGGCTGCGCTCAGGCGGCTTTTGCTCGGAGTGCGGCGGCGACGAACGCCGCGTAGGTGTCCTGGCCCTCGGCGGCGGAGCCGGGAAGGCCGGTGAGGCGGGGCAGCAGGTCGCCGAAGGCGTTGACCTCGCCCACGGCGTGGCGTTGCCAGCCGATGCCGGGGAGCACGTCCACGCCCACGGTGGGGCTGTTCGGGAAGCACCGCGCCGCCGCCTCGCTGGTGTCGAGGAGGCTCCGCCAGTGCGGGCCGGCGGCTGCGCGGACCAGGTCGAGATCGCCGCGCGCCCCGCCCAGGTGCAGGTTGGTCATCGGGTGCCGACTGGTGCGCAGCACGGCATGGGTGGCCCGCCCGGCGGTGACCACCACCCGCAGGTCGGCGGGCCGACCGTGCTGGGTGGCCTTGGGGAGCCAGCGTTCCACGTGCAGCGGCTCGCGGGCGAGGGCGTCGAACAGCGCGCGCAGCTGCGGCTCCTCGGTGTAGCTGCGCACCCGCAGCGAGTTGAACAGCTGCACCGCACCGCCGTCGGAGCGCGTCGGCTCCACGGAGGTGGTGGCGCGGGCCCGGCCGTCCGGGCCGAGTTCCAGCGCCACCACGCCCGAGCCGGACGAGCCGTGGGCGGGCTTCACGAAGACCCGCCGCATCCCGGCGTCCGCCAGCCGGGTCCGCAGGTCCTCCCAACCGGACAGGGCCTCCCTCCCCTGGTCGAGCGCGGCGGGCACGGGCACGCCCGCCGCGCCGAGCAGCGCGTGCGCGCGCCGCTTGTCGAACATGACGGCGATCTCCTCGGCCTCCCCGAGCAGGGTGCACCCCGGGGTGGTCGCGGCGGCTGCGGCGAGGGCCCGCAGCGCGGAGGTGAAGCGGCGGTACCACGGCGCTCCGCCCTCGACCCGGGCCGGGTTCCAGCCCGCGCCGAGCTCCGGACCGCGCAGCAGCCGGTCGACCTCGTCGTCCTCGCCCGGCGAGTCGATCCGCAGCAGCGTGCCCTCTGCCAGGGCCACGTCACCGCGCAGCACGGCCTGCCAGGCCAGGACGGCAGGGTCGGGGCAGCCGGCCCGGCGCACGGCCGCGCGGAACAGCTCGACGCGTCGACTGCCGGGGTTGCCGACCACGGTGAAGTGCGTTTCGCCGGGCGGGCGTTGGGCGTGCACGACGGCGCCTATTCGGCGACGGCGACGTAGTGCCACAACTCGCCGTTGTAGTCCTGCGGCTTCTCCTGCTCGCTGAGGTCGACGTCGACCCCGGCCGGTTCCAGGGCCTGCCGCAGCCGCTCGACCATCCCGTCGCTCAGGAAGTGGTGGTGCAGGTCGAGCCGCTTGAGGTGGGTGAGCGGCTGGCCCGACAGCAGGGCCTCGGCCCCGGCGTCGGTGAGCACGCCCATGGACAGGGCCAGCGTCTCCAGCGCGGGCACCACCGGGGCGTGGGCGACGGCCTCGGCGATGGCGTCCTCGATATCGCTGTCCTGCAACCCGAGGTGGCGCAGCCGCGGGAAGCGGACCCCGGAGAGCAGCGGGGCCAGGTCGGCGACGGTGGTGTCGGCCCCGTACTCCTCGGCGCCCAGCCACAGCTCCAGGCGCTCCAGGGCGGGCAGTTCGCTGTCGGATATGCCGCGCACCACCGCCGCCGACATGCCGCCGGACTCCAGCCGCAGGGTGCGCAGCGACGCGTGCCGCACCGGCGTGAACTCCCGGTGACCGCCGCGGGCACCGAGCACCTCCAGCTCGGGGTAGGCCACCAGCAGTGGTGCCAGGTCGGTCTGTTCGATCCAGGAGATCTCGTTCTCCTCCGAGATGAGGTCCGCCAGGAAGAACGCCTTGAGGGCCGGGAAGCGGTCCTTGAGGTCGATCACGCGCTGCAGTTCGGGGCCGAGGCTGTCCTCGTACAGGTCCTCGCCCCAGGCGCCGAGCACCAGCGCGGTGACCCTGGTGGTGTCCACATGGGCCAGGAACCGCTCCCAGATCTGCCCGATGCCGTCGTCGGAGTTCCAGTCGTAGCGGATCCGCCAGGCGACCTCGTCCGGGGCCGGCAGGTCGTCCGGGATGATGACCGAGGGCAGGTCGTACACCGGCAGCCCGTTCAGCTCGGTCAGGTGTTGTGCGTACATGGCGGCGGCTCCCTCGCATGGTCGGACAGTGGCCCTGTTCCTATCAGGTGTGACTGACATCGCGGTTTCAGGGGCCTGGCGAAGGGGAGTCGGGGGCGGCCGCGCGGCCGGTTGTCAGTGGCGCCTCGTAGTGTCCGGGACATGGAGCCGACGGACCCTCAGCGGGCCGTAGCGGAAGGGGAAGCCATGTTCCGACAGGGAGACGTACTCCTGGTTCCGATCGCGGAGGGGGCGGTGCCGCCGCTGGTGCACGCCCTCCCCCAGCAGGCGCGGGACGGCCGCGGTCGGCTCGTGCTGGCCCGGGGCGAGGCGACCGGGCACACGCACGCCGTGGTCGGCCCCGGTTCGCTGGCACGCGAGTCGGACGAGTTCGGCCAGGCGTGGCTGCACCTGGCCGAGGGCGGCCGGGTGGTGCACGAGGAGCACGCGGCGATAGCGCTGGCCCGGGGCTGGTACCGGATCGTCAGGCAGCGCGAGTACACCCCGGGAAGCCTCCGCGTCGTCGCGGACTGACGTGCCGACAACCACCACGCAGAACTGCCGGATCGAAGGAGATGACGCATGAGCGGTTCGACCTCTACCCACACGGGCACCGACTGGCGGGCCGTGGCGCTGCGCACCGGGCCCGCCGACCGGGCCGCCGCAGAGGCCGGTGTGCGCGCCGCCTACCGCTCGGCGGGGCTGGCCGAGCCCTGCACGGTGGTCTGGTTCGACTCACCGCTGCAGGCGACGGCCGCCGCGCTGCTGCTGACCGGAGCCGACGCCGTCGTCCGCGAGGCCGTCGTCCGCGACCCGGCGACAGGCGCACCGGCCGACAGTGCCGACACCGGAGCCGGAGCCGACGCCGAGCGGGTGCTGGCCGAGGCGGCACGCATCCTCGCCGGGCACGGCGTCGCCGCCGAGCCGGGCGCTGCGGGCGGCAGCGTCCGCGAGGCCCTGCGCACCGCCCCGTGGGAGGCCGCGCGCCGCCGCAGCCTGACCGCCCTGGGGCCGACCGACTGGTCCGAGCACTGGTCCCGGACCGGCGGCGAGCTCTGGCTCCGCATCAGCGATCTGACCCAGCGCATACGCGGCGCGGTGGCCGACCGCCTGGGCGGCCCGGACGATCCGACCCGACCGGTCGGCCCGGCCCGCTCGGCCGTGCGCCTGGCCATGCTGGACGCGCTCTGCGGTCAGCACGACGCCGCCTGGCTGTCCGCCCTGGCCGAGGCCCCCGAACTGGACGGCCTGGCCCGCACGGCCGCCGCCGCGGGCTGGTGGTGGCCCTACCGCGATGTGGTCCTGCTGACGGAGCGTCCGATCGCCCTGCACCAGGACGAACCGGGCCGACTGCACTGCGCCGACGGCCCCGCGCTGGCCTTCCCGGACGGCTTCGCCCTGCACGCCTGGCGGGGCATGCCGGTCCCGGCGGGCTTCCTGGACCGCCTGGCCGCGCTGACCGCAGCCGACATCCGCACCGAGGCCAATGCGGAGCTGCGCCGGGTCATGCTCGAGTACTACGGCTACGAGCGCTACCTCGCCGAGTCCGGCGCCACCCCGGTCCACCGGGACGAGACCGGCGTGCTGTGGCGGATAGAACTGCCCGGGGACGAGGCAGTGGTGACGGTCGAGGTGGTCAACTCCACTCCGGAGCCGGACGGCAGCCACCGGGTCTACTGGCTCCGGGTGCCGCCGCGCACCCGCACCGCCCGCGAGGGCGTCGCCTGGACCTTCGGCCTCACCGCCGAGGAGTACCAGCCCGCGCTCCAGACCTGACCACGGGCGCGGCGATCGGCGGCGACTCGCCGCCGTGCGGGTGAGGGTGCCGGGTTCCCGGCCCCGCGCACGGTAGCTGTATGCGCACACACCGTCAAACAGGAGGTAGTCGTGCGAGGTCGTCTTGCTGTCGTGGGGGCCGTCGGGGTCCTGGTCGTCTGGGCCGCGGGCCCGGCGGGCGCGGAGGTCGGCGACACCGTGTCGGCCAACCCCACCGGAGTGATCGCCAAGGACGGGACGGTCACCCTGTCCGGCACGTACCAGTGCGAGTCGTCCACCGGAACGGTGGTCAGCAGCACGCTCGTCTCCGGCTCCACCTACAGCAGCATCGGCGGCAGCGCGCCCGCCGTCTGCGACGGCGCGGAGCACACCTGGCAGAACACGGGCAAGCCCTTCCCGGCGGCCTCGGCCGGCCCGGTCACGGTGGAGGTGTCCCTGGTCCAGCTGCAGTGGACGCCGTCCTCCCTCATCCCGCAGATCGACCGCCTGGCCGACCAGCGCCAACAGGTCACCCTGGTCCCCACCGCCGGCTGACCCCGCCCCCGCGCCGTCGGCCGGCCCCGCGCCCCTCCCCTGTCCGGGCCCCGCACCCGGCCGACGCGCCCCCCAGCGGGCACGCAACTCAACCCTTGACGCAGACGAGCTGCTTGAGCTGGGCGACGACCTCGACCAGGTCGGTCTGCTGGGCCATGACCTTCTCGATGGGCTTGTACGCGCCCGGGATCTCGTCCACGACGCCGGAGTCCTTGCGGCACTCCACGCCGCGGGTCTGCTCCTCCAGGTCGCGGACGCCGAACTTCTTCTTGGCCGCCGTCCGGGACATCTTCCGGCCCGCGCCGTGCGAGGCCGAGTTGAAGGCGGCCTCGTTGCCCAGGCCCTTGACGATGTACGAGCCGGTGCCCATGGAGCCCGGGATGATGCCGAACTCGCCGGAGCCCGCGCGGATCGCGCCCTTGCGGGTCACCAGCAGCTCCTGGCCGTCGTACGTCTCCTCGCTGACGTAGTTGTGGTGGCAGCTGATGACCTGGTCGAAGGTGACCTTGGCGCGGGCGAACTCCTTGCGGACGACGGTCTGGAAGAGCGCCATCATCAGGGCGCGGTTGTGCTTGGCGTACTCCTGGGCCCAGAAGAGGTCCTGGCGGTAGGCGGCCATCTGCGGGGTGTCCGAGATGAAGACGGCGAGGTCGCGGTCGACCAGGCCCTGGTTGTGCGGCAGCGAACGGGCCACGTTCATGTGGTGCTCCGCCAGTTCCTTGCCGATGTTGCGGGAGCCGGAGTGCAGCATCAGCCAGACCGAGCCGCTGGTGTCGAGGCAGAACTCCACGAAGTGGTTGCCGCTGCCGAGCGAGCCCATCTGCGCCATGGCGCGCTCCCGGCGCCCGTGCACCTGCGGGGCGATGCCGTCGAAGCGGGACCAGAAGTCGTCCCACCCGGCGGTCGGGTAGCCGTGCAGGGTGCGCGGGTCGACCACCTCGGCGTGGGCGGCCCGGCCGACCGGGATGGCCTCCTCGATCTTCGAGCGGAGCCGGCCGAGGTTGTCCGGCAGGTCGCGGGCGGTGAGCGAGGTCCTGACCGCGCTCATGCCGCAGCCGATGTCCACGCCGACGGCGGCCGGGCACACGGCGCCCTTCATGGCGATGACGGACCCCACGGTCGCGCCCTTGCCCAGGTGGACGTCGGGCATGACGGCCAGGCCCTGGATCCACGGCAGGGTGGAGATGTTGCGCAGCTGCTGCATGGCCTGGCTCTCGACCGCAGCCGGATCGGTCCACATCCGTATGGGTACGCGGACGCCGGGGACCTGGGTGTACGACATGGTGCTTCGACCTCCGGGGTCGGTGAAAGTCTACGTCTGTTGCCGTACGAACGACCGGTACGGCGCGGGTGAGGCGGGTGCTCAGCTCTGTGGAGTGGCGGCGGAGGGGCGTCGCCCGGGGGAGGTGCGCACGCTGACGCGTCCGCGTATCGACTCGACCCGCATGGTGATGCCTCCTCTCCACCGCCGGGGACCGGCTCGAATGCCGGTCGCAGGCACTATCTAGCCACGCCGCAGAAGGGCGGTGCAACGCGTTTTCCGCGCACGGCAGCGGCCCCCGTCTCTGTGTTCGAGGCGGGGGCCGCTGCCGTGGTCCGGCCGGTCGCAGCAGATGTGACGCCGCGTCAGTCCGGTTGGGTGTTCAGGGGTGGATCAGTGCAGGACCATCGGCACCGAGGCGTCGCCGATCTCCTCGCCGACACCGCCGGCGACCGGGGCCACCGCTTCGCGGCCGACGTTGACCAGGGTGAGGGCGATCGCCGCCGCCACCACCAGGATGCCGACCGCGACCCAGATCGCGGCGACGTAGCCGTGCACCGAGGCCTGGTTGATCAGGGCCGGGTTGCCGCCGTGGGCCTTGAGGTAGCTGGTGGTGGCGTTGACCGCGACCGTGCTGAGCAGCGCGGTCCCGATCGAGCCGCCGACCTGCTGCGAGGTGTTGATCATCGCCGAGGCGACACCCGCGTCCGCGGCCTGGACCCGGTAGGAGGACAGGCTCATGGCGGGCATGAAGGCGGTACCCATGCCCAGGCCGAGCAGGATCAGGCCGGGCAGGATCACCGACGCGTAGGAGCTGGTGACCGAGAGCCGGGTGAGGATCAGCATGCCGACCGCGGCGACGACGAAGCCGGGGCCCATCAGCAGGCGCGGCGGGACGCGGGTCATCAGCCGGGCGCCGATCTGGGTGGAGCCGGTGATCATGCCCGCGATCATGGGCAGGAAGGCGACGCCGGTCATGACCGGGCTGTAGCCCTTGATCTGCTGCAGGTAGTAGGTCAGGAAGAGGAACAGGCCGAACATCCCGATGATGGCCAGGCCCAGCGAGAGGTAGACACCGCCGCGGTTGCGGTTGGTGATCACGCGCAGCGGCAGCAACGGGGCCTTGACCTTGGCCTCGACCAGGACGAAGGCGGCGAGCAGGACCACCGAGGCGGCGAACATGCCGAGCGTGATGCCGGCGCCCCAGCCGTTGGTGGACGCCTTGGTGAAGCCGTAGACCAGCGCGACCAGGCCGGTGGTGGCGAGCACCACGCCGGGGATGTCGAGCTTGTTGCGGTTGCGCGAGCCCTCGGGCTCGTGGATGTAGGCGACCGCGCCGATGGCGGCGATCACGGCGAAGAAGATGTTGATGAACAGGGCCCAGCGCCAGTTGGCGTACTGGGTGAGCACGCCGCCGAGGATCAGGCCGACGGCGCCGCCGGCACCGGCGATGGCGCCGAAGATGCCGAACGCCTTGGCGCGCTCCTTGGCCTCGGTGAAGGTCACCGCGAGCAGCGAGAGCGCGGCCGGTGCGAGCAGCGCGCCGAAGACGCCCTGCAGGGCGCGGGCGCCGAGCAGCATGGCCTCGTTGACGGCGGAGCCGCCGAGCGCGGAGGCCAGGGCGAAGCCGACCAGGCCGATGATGAAGGCGCGCTTGCGTCCCCACAGGTCGGAGATGCGTCCGCCGAAGAGCAGCAGGCCGCCGAAGGCCAGGCTGTAGGCGGTGATGACCCACTGCCGGTCGGCGTTGGAGATGTGCAGCGACGCCTGGGCGTGCGGCAGGGCGATGTTCACCACGGTGGCGTCGAGGACCACCATGAGCTGGGCGATGGCTATGAAGGCCAGTGCTTTCCAGCGCTGCGGGTGCGGCTGGACTGGTACGGACGAACCGGTCTCGGGCATGGGTGTTTCCCAGGTCTGTGTGTCAGTGGGCGAATCACGACTGACACACCGTCAATGTGTGCCTGTCGAATATGAGTTGTTCAGTGGTCGAGTGTTCGTCGGTCGGTGTTCAACGTTCCGACAGCGCCGTGCAGTCGCGGCGCAGGTCCATGAGGGTGACCGGACGCCCGGGGAGGGCGGACCGGCCGGGTGCGCGCAGCCCGTCGAGGAAGAGTTGCAGGCTGCGGTGCACGAAGAGGTCGTGGTCGGTGGAGTCGGACCCCGGCAGCGGCCGGGCCATCTGGGCCGCGACGGTGAGGATGTCACCGGCGCCGACGTCGGTACGGAGGCCGCCCTCCGCCTGGGCCTTCTCGATGATGGCCTCGACCGCACTGTCGAGGCGGTTCTGCGCGGCGAGCAGCTCCGGTTCGGCCGGATCCATCCACTCGGCGAACATCGGGCACAGCGCGCCGACCTTCCATTCGACCGCGCCGTGGACGACCTGCTCCAGGGCGTCGAACGCCTGGTCGGCCTCGGCGATCATCACCTCGGCCTGGGTCGCCATCGTATCGAAGACGGAGAGCACGACGCTGCGCGACAGCTCCCGCCGGTCCGGGAAGTGCCGGTACAGCGTGGCGTTCCCGACCCCGGCCCTGCGGGCGATCTCGTCCAGCGGGGCATCCGGCCCGAACTCGACGAACACCTCCTGCGCGGCGGCGACGATACGCTCGCGGTTGCGGGTGGCGTCCGCGCGCAGCCGCGGGGCGCCGGTCTTGGCGATGAGGTCGGTCATGGCGCGCTCCTTAGCTGCTCGTACGGTCCGGACGGGTGCCGTGCCTGCGAAGAACCGGGGAAAGGTCCCCCGCTTACTCAGTCAATCAGCTAAACGGGGAACAGCTCCCCGGAAAGTCCCCAGATTGATGTGACGCCCGTCACACTTGCCCGGTTTTGGCGGCCTGCTCACTGTCCGCACCCTTGGCCTGACGCGCTGGTGATGGTATCGGCGGGCCGCAGCAGGGCCGGGCAGCACTACAGGAAGCGGCCGGGGCCCGGGCCCGGAAACGCGGCCCCGGCCCCGGCCGGTGGTGTCAGTTGTCAGATTGTCGGCTTGCCGGGCTGTCAGGCGCTGATGACGGTGACCTCGCCGATGCCCAGCTCCTTGACCGGGCCGGAGATGGCGGCCGCGTCGCCGACCAGGACGGTGACCAGGCGGTCCGGCGGGAAGGCCGCGGCGACGGCGGCCGTGGCCTGCGCGGTGGTGGTCTCCGCCAGGCGGCGGTAGGTCTGCGCCTGGTAGTCGTCCGGCAGGCCCTGCTCGACCTGGTCGCCCAGGGTGGAGCAGACCGCGGCGGCGGTCTCGTACCGCAGCGGGGCCACACCGACGAGGTTCTGCACGGCGACGTCGCGCTCCTCATCGGTGAGCCCCTCGGCGGCGAGGGCGCGCAGGATCGTCCAGGTGTCGGCCAGCGCCGGTCCGGTGGACTCGGTGTCGACCGAGCCGGAGATGGCGAGCATGGCCCGGCCGCTGCCGTCCGGCGCCGAGCGCAGCGGCTGGGCGAAGGCCCGGACGCCGTAGGTGTAGCCCTTCTCCTCGCGCAGCACCCGGTCCAGCCGCGAGGTGAGGGTGCCGCCGAGGCAGTAGGTGCCGAGGATCTGCGCGGCCCAGGCCGGGTCGTGCCGGTCGGGGCCGACCCGGCCGATGAGCAGCTGGGTCTGCACCGAGCCGGGGCGGTCGACGATGACGACCCGGCCGGTGTCGTCGGCGGTGACGGCTCCGGCGACGGAGGCCTCGGCCGGGCTGCCGGTCCAGGCGCCGAGGGTGTCGGCGAGCACCGCGTCGAAGTCCACCGCGGAGAAGTCGCCGACGATGACGACGGTGGCCGTCGCCGGGCGGACGTGCGCGGCGTAGAAGTCGGCGACCGCCGCGCGGTCGATGCCCTTGACCGTGTCGGCGGTGCCGGCCCGGGGCCGGGAGATCCGGTCGGCGGCGTCGAACAGCTCGCCGTAGAGCGCGAACGCGGCGCGCCGGGAGGGGTTGGCCAGCTCGTGGACGATCTCGTCCAGCCGGTTGGCGACCAGCCGCTCGATCTCGTCGGCGGGCAGCGCCGGGGCGCGCACCGCGTCGGCGAGCAGCCGCAGGCCGCGCTCGGTGCGGGAGGCCGGGACCTCCAGCGAGATCCGCAGCGCGGTGTGGTCGGCGTGGGCGTCCAGGGTGGCCCCGGCGCGCTCCAGTTCGGCGGCGAACTCCTCGGCGGTCATCGTCTCGGTGCCTTCGGAGAAGGCCCGGGCGAGGATGGTCGCCACGCCGTCCAGACCGGCCGGTTCGGCGGCGAGCGGGGCGTCCAGCAGCAGGTCGACGGCGACGAGCTTCTGCCCGGGGCGGTCGCAGCGCAGCACGGTCAGCCCGTTGGGCAGGGTGCTGCGGGTGGGCGCGGGGAACGCCCAGGGGGTCGCCGGGCCCGGCTCGGGGCGGGGATGGAACGTCATGGCGGGGGTGATGGTCATGCGTGGACATCCTCATCGGCGTCGTCGGAAACGGCTGCGGCGGCATCGGCGTCTTCGGCGTCGTCGCCGTCGTCGGGGACGGACGGCTCGTAGGTGAGCACGACGCGGTTGTCCGGTGTCAGGAACCGTGCGGCGACGGCCTGCACCTCCTCGGCGGTGACGTCCAGGACCTTGTCCAGGGCCGAGTTCAGCAGCTTGGGGTCGCCGAACAGCACGGCGTAGCGGCACAGCTCGTCGGCGCGGCCGTTGACCGTGTCGAGGCGGTCCAGCCACTCACGCTCGATCTGCGCCTGGGCGCGCTCCAGCTCCTCCGGGGTGGGGCCCTCGGCGGCGAAGCGGGCCAGCTCCTCGTCGACGGCGGCCTCGACCGAGGCCAGCGAGGCGTCGCCGGAGGTCTTGGCGTCGAGCCAGCCCAGCGAGGGCGCACCGGCCAGCCGCAGCAGCCCGAATCCGGCGGTGACGGCGCTGCGGTCGCGCCGCACCAGGCGGTTGTAGAGACGGCTGGACTCGCCCGTGCCGAGGATGGTGAGCGCCAGGTCGGCGGCGTCGGCCTCGCGGGTGCCGTCCAGCGGCAGCGGGTACACGGCCATCATCGCCCGCGAGGGGACCTCCTCGACCAGGTGCTCGCGCAGCGGCGCCGAGCCGTCCCGGACGATGGTGGAGCCGTCGCGCGGCGGGCGCTTGCCGTCGTGCCCGGGGATGGAGCCGAAGTACTTCTCGATCCAGGCGAGGGTCTGCTCGGGGTCGATGTCGCCGACGACGGCCAGCACCGCGTTGTTGGGCGCGTAGTAGGTGGTGAAGAACTCCTGCGCGTCGGCGAGGGTGGCCGCGTCGAGGTCCGCCATCGAGCCGATGGGCGTGTGGTGGTAGGGGTGACCGTCCGGGAAGGCCATGGCGACCAGCCGCTCGAAGGACGTCCCGTACGGCACGTTGTCGTAGCGCTGGCGGCGCTCGTTCTTGACGACGGCGCGCTGGTTGTCGAGGCCGGTGAGGTCGAGCGAGCTGAGCAGCGAGCCCATCCGGTCGGCCTCCAGCCACAGCGCGAGCTCCACCTGGTGGGCCGGCATGGTCTCGAAGTAGTTGGTGCGTTCGAAGCTGGTGGTGCCGTTGAGCGAGCCGCCGGCGGCCTGGATCAGCTCGAAGTGGCCGTTCCCGGGCACGGACGCCGAGCCCTGGAACATCAGGTGCTCGAAGAGGTGGGCCAGGCCGGTACGGCCCTTGACCTCGTGCCGGGAACCGACGTCGTACCAGAGGCACACCGCCGCGACCGGGGTGAGATGGTCCTCGGAGAGCACCACGCGCAACCCGTTGCCCAGGGTGTGCTCGCTGACGACGAATCCGTTGGTGGAACTGGGGGCCTGGTCGGCCATCCGCTCTCGTCCTTCCGGTCGGTTGCTGCTCGGATCTTCATTGTGCTGCAACGAGCGAGACGGCCGGACAGTGCTGGAGGGCGCGACCGAATCCGGATTGTCGGTCCCAGGGTCCAGAATGGGTGCCGTCGCACGTCCCGTCCCGCTTGTCCGAACCATGTCCGTACTCCGCCGTCTGTATTCCGCCGCCCGTACACCGCCGTGTCGGCCGGCCGCACGCCGTCCGTAGTCTCGTACCCGCCTGTATTCGCATCTGTAATCGCAAGGGAGCGCCGCCGCGATGGCCCGCCGCAGTTCGCAGACACCACCGCCAGAGGATTTCGAGGAGCGCATCCTCGACATCGACGTCGTGGACGAGATGCAGGGCTCCTTCCTGGAGTACGCCTACTCGGTGATCTACTCCCGGGCCCTGCCCGACGCCCGCGACGGCCTCAAGCCCGTCCACCGCAGGGTGCTGTACCAGGCCAACGAGATGGGCCTGCGCCCGGACCGCGGGTACGTCAAGAGCGCGCGCGTGGTGGGCGAGGTGATGGGCCGGCTGCACCCGCACGGCGACGCGTCCATCTACGACACCCTGGTGCGGCTGGCGCAGCCGTTCTCGATGCGCCTGCCGCTGATCGACGGCCACGGCAACTTCGGCTCGCTGGGCAACGACGACCCGCCGGCCGCGATGCGCTACACCGAGTCCAGGCTGACGGCCGCGTCGATGGCGATGGTGGAGTCCATCGACGAGGACACCGTCGACTTCGCCCCCAACTACGACGGCAGCGAGCAGGAGCCCGGCGTCCTGCCGTCGGCCTTCCCGAACCTGCTGGTCAACGGCGCGACCGGGATCGCCGTGGGCATGGCGACCAACATGCCGCCGCACAACCTGGGCGAGGTGGTGGCCGCCGCCCGGCACCTGATCAAGCATCCGGGGGCGGACCTCGACACGCTGATGCGCTTCATCCCCGGCCCGGACCTGCCCACCGGCGGCCGGATCGTGGGCCTGGCCGGCATCAGGGACGCGTACGAGAACGGCCGCGGCACCTTCAAGATCCGCGCCAAGGTGACGGTCGAGGACGTCACGCCGCGCCGCAAGGGCCTGGTCGTCACCGAGCTGCCGTTCAACGTCGGCCCGGAGAAGGTCATCTCGAAGATCAAGGACCTGGTCAACGCGAAGAAGCTGCAGGGCATCTCCGACGTCAAGGACCTCACCGACCGCTCGCACGGCCTGCGCCTGGTCATCGAGGTCAAGAACGGCTTCGTGCCGGAGGCCCTGCTGGAGCAGCTCTACAAGCTGACGCCGATGGAGGAGTCCTTCGGCATCAACAACGTGGCGCTGGTGGACGGCCAGCCGCTGACGCTGGGCCTGAAGGAGCTGCTGGAGGTCTACGTCGACCACCGCTTCGAGGTCGTCCGGCGCCGCTCCGAGTTCCGCCGCACCAAGCGCCAGGACCGGCTGCACCTGGTCGAGGGCCTGCTGGTGGCGCTGCTGGACATCGACGCGGTGATCGCCGTGATCCGCGGCAGCGACAACACCGCGATGGCCAAGGAGCGCCTGATGGAGCGCTTCGGGCTGTCCGAGACGCAGACCGTCTACATCCTGGATACCCCGCTGCGCCGGCTGACCCGCTTCGACCAGGTCGAGCTGGAGGCCGAGCAGGACCGGCTGCGGGCCGAGATCACCGAGCTGTCGGAGATCCTGGAGTCGGACACCGTGCTGCGCAAGCTGGTGTCGGACGAACTCGCGGCCGTCTCCAAGAAGTTCGGCACCGAGCGGCGCACGGTGCTGCTGGAGTCCGGCGCCGTCGCCGTCGCCTCGGTCCCGCTGGAGGTCGCCGACGACCCGTGCCGGGTGCTGCTCTCCTCGACCGGCCTGCTGGCCCGCACCGCCGACGCGGTGCAGGCGGTGGACGCCGAGGGCGGCCGGACCAGGCACGACGTGGTCGTGTCGGCGGTGGCGGCCACCGCCCGGGCCGACATCGGCGCGGTCACCACCGCCGGGCGGGTGCTGCGGCTGCCGGTGATCGACCTGCCGTCGCTTCCGCCCAGCTCCAGCGCGCCCAACCTGTCCGGCGGCGCCCAGGTGTCGGAGTTCCTCAAGCTGGACGCCGGTGAGAAGGTGCTGGCGCTGACCAGCCTGGACGAGTCCTCGCCGGGCCTGGCGCTCGGCACCGAGCAGGGCATCGTCAAGCGGGTCGTCCCCGACTGGCCTGAGAACAAGGACGAGTTCGAGGTCATCGCGCTGAAGGACGGCGACCGGCTGGTCGGCGCGGTGGAGCTGCGCACCGGCGAGGAGGAGCTGGTGTTCATCACCACCGATGCCCAACTGCTGCGCTTCCAGGCGTCGCAGGTGCGGCCGCAGGGGCGTCCGGCGGGCGGCATGGCCGGTATCAAGCTGGGCGAGGGGGCGCGGGTGCTGTCCTTCACCGCGGTCGACCCCTCGGTGGACGCGGTGGTGGTCACCGTCGCCGGGGCTGCCGAGACCCTGGACGGCCTGGCGCTGAGCACCGCCAAGGCCACGCCGTTCGACCAGTACCCGCGCAAGGGCCGGGCCACCGGCGGGGTCCGCTGCCAGCGGTTCCTCAAGGGCGAGAGCGCCCTGGTGCTGGCCTGGGCCGGGGCCGCGCCCGCCCGGGCGGCCACGGCCAACGGCTCCCCGGCCGAGCTGCCGGGCCGCGACCCGCGCCGCGACGGCTCGGGCGTGCCGCTGGCGAAGGAGATCGCCGCGGTCGCCGGACCGGCCTGACCGGTTCCTCCCACCGGCCCGGCCCGCACACCCCCGTGCGCCGGGCCGGGCCGAGCTGCGCCGGGCCGGGCCGGGCTGCGCCGGGCCCGTGGGCGTGGAGCCGGGCCGTCAGCGCGGGGCCGCCAGCGGGTTGGGCAGCGGGGTGTACGCGGAGTCCCCGCCGTCCGCGTCCAGCCAGCGCAGCAGCAGGTTGGTCTTGGCCGGGACGGTCGGGGCGGCCAGCAGCTCGGCGACCTCCGGCTGGTCGCCCCAGCGGGCGAAGACCTCGCGGGCCGACGGCCACAGCTCCCCCGCCACGGACGGGCACTGCTCGGCCACCGCCCCGGCGATCTCCAGCAGATGGTTGGTCACCAGGCAGTACACCAGCCGCTGCCAGCCGTAGTCGGCCGGGACGCCGGGGGTGGGGGCGTCCGGGCCGAGGCTCGCCAGCAGCGCGGCATGCCGCTCCGCCACCAGCTTGACGCCCTCGTGGTCGCGGAAGACGGCGCGGTCCGGGTAGCCCTCCCGGTCCATGCCGACCAGGACGTTCTGCAGGTGGCACTCCAGCACCACCCCGTGCCGGGCGTAGGCGTGCAGCACCGGGGGCACGACCTGCTCGACGTAGCGCCGCCACCACTCCAGCGCCCGGCCGGGCGCCGCTCCGTCGAGCGGGCTGCCGGGGAAGCCCTCGCTGAGCCCGGCGGAGAGCAGCGGGCGCGGGCCCGGGCCGAAGCCGTCCCGCAGCAGCACCGCGAACGCCTCGTGGTCGTCCTCGCCGCCGGGGCCGGTGAGCGTGCGGTAGCCCCGGTCGGCCAGCATGGAGGCGGTCGGCGGTCCGTCCGCGAACGCCTTGGCGACCAGCTCGTCGATCGGCTCCAGCCAGCGCAGGTCGCGCAGCCACAGCCGGCGGATGTCGTTGGTGACCCGCACGTCCAGGCTGAACTTCAGCGCCAGGTCGTGGTCGGGCAGGTACACCGTGCGCAGCGAGGAGGTGGCCCAGGCGCGCTCGCGGGTCGCTCCCAGCCGCAGTACCCGGCCGTCGCGCAGGGCGGGCCGGTCCCCGAGCAGCTCCAGCTGCCAGGGGTGGGCGGGCAGCACCCGGTACCCGGCCGGGGCGCGGTCGCCCCAGAGGCCGTCCAGCGCGGCGGTGTCGCCCGCCCCGGCCAGCAGTTCCTCCGGCACGCCGAGCAGTTGCAGCGGGAAGGCGGCGCCCGCCTCCGGCGCGTACGGCAGCCAGCTCTGCGGCGGGCCGCCACCGCGGGTCTTCGGCGCGGGGTGGTGGCGGTGCCCGGCGAGCAGCGCCTGCTCGGACCGCAGGTACGGGTCGGCGCCGGGGGCGCTCTGCCCGCCCCGGGCCCGCAGGACGGCGGCGGCGACGTCCCGGCTGTCGCGGATCTCCTCCGGCAGCAGCCGGTTGTCCACCCCGGTGCGGGCCCGCAGCTCGCGGCAGGCCAGCTGCACCAGGCCGTCCAGGTCCAGCGGGCGCCAGCCGTCGGCGGTGGACAGCTCCGGGTGCGCGGGCCGGCGGCCTTCGCGGACCCGGAACCGCTCCCCGGCCGCCGGGAGCAGATACGCTGCCCCCTCGGGCCGCGCCAGCTCACGGATCAGGCAGTTCAGCACCGCCGTCATGGTGAGGGCGTCCGCCCGGCTGCTCGTCTCGTCCACAGGATCAGTCACGGAACGCCCCCTTCGTCGGAATTCGCTGAGAGCTCCGTCCGCGATCACACCGCGCACACGCAGGGTAGGAGTCAGCTCATGCCTCACCATATGCGTCCCCAGGAATCCGCTGTCGCCACCGAGTTGCAGGCGCTGCGGCCGGAGCTGGCCGAGGGGTTCGCCGCAGCGCTGCCGGGTGCCAGGGCGGCGGTGCTGGCCAGGCTCTGGCGCGCGCTGCTGTTCGAGCGGCAGCTGGCCGAGGCCGTCCCCGAGCGGCTGCGCGGTCTGTTGCAGGGGCCCCCGGCGCACGCGTACGACGTGGGCGCTCCGCGCTCCGGCGGGGGCGTGCGGCTGGCCGGGCGGGAGATCGCCCACCCCGCCGAGCTGCTGGCGGCGCTGGAGCTGCCCGGCAGCTCCGGCCTGGTCGCCGAGCTGGACCACAGCGTGGCCTCGCTGGCGCTCTCCCGCGCCGGGAGCAGCGGCGCGGCGCTCGGCCCGGCGGCGGGCCGGGAGTCCGGCCCGGGCCTGGTCGGCCACGAGCAGAGCGTGGTGGACGGGCACCCCTACCACCCCTGCTGCCGCAGCCGCCCCGGCTTCACCGTCGCCGACCAGCTGGCCTACGCGCCCGAGCACCGGCAGCGGGTGCCGCTGGGCCTGGTCGCGGTGGACTCCGCGGACTGCCTCGCCGTCGGCGACTGGCCGCAGGCGCTGCGGGACGGCGACCGGCTGCTGCTGCCGACGCACCCGTGGCAGCTGCGCGAGGTCCTGCCGGGCCTCGGCTTCGCCGGGACCGGGGAGAGCCTGCCGGCGCAGCCGCTGATGGCGGTGCGCACGCTGGCCCCGGTGGACGGCGGCCCGCACCTGAAGACCTCGCTGTCGCTGCGGATGACCTCGGCCGTGCGGGACATCTCCGGCGAGTCGGTGGTCAACAGCGCGCCGCTGTCCGCGCTGCTGGAGGAGGTGTGCGCCCGGCTCGGCGGCGGGCTGCTGGTCACCCGCAACCTGGCGGCGGCGAGCGCGCTGCTGCCGGGCGGCGCGCCGAGCCGGGATCTGGCGGTGCTGGTCCGGGAGTCCCCCGAGGTGTACGCCGGGCCGGGCGAGCAGGTGGTGCCGCTGGCCGCCCTCGCCGAGCACCCGGCGACCGTGGCCGGTCCGGCGGGGGCCGATCCGGCGGCGGGGGCCGATCCGGCCGACTGGCTGCGCGCCTTCGCCGCGCTGGCCTGGACGCCGCTGCTGCGGCTGCTGTCCTGGGGGTGGCGCTGGAGGCCCACGGACAGAACCTGCTGGTCGTGCTGGACCGGCGGCGGCGCCCGCTGCGGCTGGTCTACCGGGATCTCGCGGACGTCCGGGTGAGCCGGCGGCGGCTGGACGCCCAGGGAATCCGCCCGGCCGCGCTGGCCGTCCTCGGCGGGCACGTGCTGGAGGACGATCCGGTGGCGCTGCGCCGCAAGCTGTTCGGCTCGCTGCTGGGCGGCACCTTCAGCGCCCTGGTCTCGGCCCTGGGCCGGGGCGACCGCGACCGGGAGGCACTGCTGTGGGCGGCAGTCACCGATGAGGCAGAAGTGGCGGCCAAAGAGGTGTTGTCCGCCGAGGACGGGCAGGCGCTGCTGTGGGAGGCACTGCCGGCGAAGGCCCTGACCGCAATGCGGCTGTCCGGCCGGCCCCCGGGCGACGAGTGGACGCAGCTGCCGAACCCGCTGATGGGCGGGGCGGCAGAACCGGCAATTTGGGGGCTCCGTGAATCCATCTAGGGAAAGTAAGGCTAACCTTTCCAATGTGAGCACGTGCACCACCCTTTCGAGGGTCCTCGCCGAACCCCTGGGCGGCTCCGCCACCACAGGGGCCACCTGGCTGCTCCTGGAGCAGTCCGGCCCCTGGGGCGCCCGGGCCCTCACCCAGAGCCACCTCGACCCGGCCGTCGGCCGCGCCCTGGAGGCCCGGAGCAAGGGCACAGGGCTGCGGGTGGCGCTGATCCGCCGCCCGGGGCGGCACGCCGAACGCCCGCCGCGCTCCTCGCGTCGGGTCTACCTCGCCCACACCAGCCCGGACCACCCCTGGGTCCGCGAGACCGAGGTGGCCGACCCGGCCGAGCTGCTCTCGCTGGACTTCGCCGCGCTGGGCGCAGGCGACCACGGCGGCACCGGATCGGACTACCGGGGCGAACCGCTCGCCCTGGTGTGCACCAACGGCCGCCGCGACCGCTGCTGCGCGGTGCTGGGCCGGCCGCTGGCGGCCGAGCTGGCGGCCGACGGCCACTCGACGGTCTGGGAGACCACCCATCTGGGTGGACACCGCTTCTCCCCCACCATGCTGGTGTTCCCCTACGGCTACGCCTACGGGCGGCTGTCGGCGAACACCGCCAAGGAGATCCTGACCGCCACCCACGAGGGTCGGATGGTCCCCGAGTGGTGCCGGGGCCGCTCCTTCTGGCAGCCCGCGAGCCAGGCCGCCGAGCTGGCCATACGCCAGGCCGTCGGCGAGGACCGGGCGGACGCGCTCACCCTGCACCAGGAGGCCGTCCCGGACGGCTGGACGGTGACGGTCGCGCACCGCGACGGCCGGGTCTGGACGGTGGAGGTCCAGGCCGGGGTCTCGGAACCGCCCCGGAGCCAGAGCTGCGGAGCCGAACTGGTGACCCCCGCTCGCTACGAAATTCGTACGATCAGACCGGCTCTGGTTCCGGTTTGACGACCGGGAACGACCGGATCGGCTCCATACGCCCCGTTCTGTGCCAACAATCCTTTCCCGCCTCCGTGTTCACCCGGTTGCGGCTAGGGTGGGGATCGTTCCCGGGCGCGCCTCCCCCGTCGCGCCCGGGAGCCTCGATCGGCCGCACGGGTCACACCGCGCCCGCCCCCGTCAGCGACCTGACCTCCAGCTCCGCGTAGGCGTCCGGGTCGGCGCTCTCCGGCGAGGTGACCGTGCCGAGCCAGCCGAAGAAGAACCCGCAGGGCACCGAGACGATGCCCGGGTCCTCCAGCGGGAACCAGTGGAAGTCCACCCCGCTGAAGATCGCGGTCGGGCTGCCCGAGACCACCGGCGAGAACAGCACCAGCACCACTGCCGTGACCAGCCCGCCGTAGATCGACCAGGTGGCGCCCCTGGTGGTGAAGCGCCGCCAGAACAGGTTGAACAGCAGCGTCGGCAGGTTCGCCGAGGCGGCGACCGCGAACGCGATCCCCACCAGGAAGGCGATGTTGAGCTTCTGCGCGCCCAGGCTCAGCACGATGGCCAGGGCGCCGATCACCACCGCCGCGATCCGCGCCACCACCACCTCCTGGTGCTCGGTCGGGGGCTCCTCCCCGGCCGGGCGGAAGGCACGCGCCCACAGGTCGTGCGCGAAGGCCGCCGAGGAGGCCAGGGTGAGCCCGGCGACGACGGCCAGGATGGTGGCGAAGGCCACCGCCGAGATCACCGCGAACAGGACGGTGCCCCCGACCGTGCCCGAACCGCCGCCCAGCGCCTGCGCCAGCATCGGCACCGCCGTGTTCCCGGCGTCGTTGGACGTCCGGACGGCCGCGGTGCCGACGATCGACGCCGCGCCCAGCCCCAGCACGATCGTCATCAGGTAGAACGATCCGACCAGGCCGATCGCCCACACCGTGGAGCGGCGCGCGGCCCGGGCCGTGGGCACGGTGTAGAAGCGGGCCAGTATGTGCGGCAGACCGGCCGTGCCCAGCACCAGCGCCAGGCCCAGGCTGACGAAGTCCAGCCGGCTCACCGCGCTGGCGCCGTACCGCAGGCCGGGCACGTAGTAGCGGCGGCCGTAGCCGCTGTGCGCGGCGGCGGAGCGCAGCAGCGCGCCCGGATCGCCGTGGAAGCGCACCAGGACCAGCACGCAGAGCAGCGCGGTACCGGCCATCAGCACCGCGCACTTGACGATCTGGATCCAGGTGGTGGCGGTCATGCCGCCGACCGTCACGTAGACGATCATCAGTGCGCCGATCCCGACGATGCCCCACGCCCGGTCGGCGCTGGAGTCCAGCCCGAGCAGCAGCGACACCAGGCTGCCCGCGCCGACCATCTGCGCCACCAGGTAGAGCAGGGTCACCACGATGGACGAGGCCCCGGCGGCGGCGCGGACGGGACGCCGCCGCATCCGCATCGCCAGCACGTCGGCCAGGGTGTAGCGGCCGCAGTTGCGGACCAGTTCGGCCACCATCATCAGCACCAGCAGCCAGGCCACCAGGAAGCCCACCGTGTAGAGCAGGCCGTCGTAGCCGTACAGGGCGATCAGCCCGGTGATGCCGAGGAAGGAGGCGGCCGACATGTAGTCGCCGGAGATGGCGAAACCGTTCTGCATCGGGCTGAAGTCGCGTCCGCCGGTGTAGAACTCCTCCGCCGCGCGCCCCCTGCGCCCGGCCCAGAAGGTGATCCCCAGGGTGACCAGCACCACCAGCGTGAACAGGCCGACGGCCAGGGTGTGTTGTCTGTCAACGGACACGGTCCGCTCCCCCTTCGGGAGGACTGCTGGGAAGGATCACCGGAGCCGGTCCTGGGTCTCCCAGCGCAGGCCGAGCGCGGCCCGGTCGCGCCGGTGGCGGGCATGCCGGGCATAGAGCCAGGTGATCACGAAGGTGCTGAGGAACTGCAGCAGCCCGAGCAGCCAGGCCACGTTGAACGGCCCGGCGACCGGCCGCGCCATCAGGCCGGGCAGGGCGACGGCGGCGACGATGTAGCCGAGGTACCAGAGCAGGAACACCGCGCAGGCCGGGAAGACGAACCGGCGGTAGGTGCGGCGGATCTCCTGGAACTGCTCGCCCTGGTGGACGTTCCGGTACACCTCGGCGTGCGCGGCCCGCTCCTCGGCGAGCCGGGCCCCGGCGGCGTCCTGCGGCTCGGGGTCGGGCCCGGGCCCGGGTCCGGCGTCCGGTTCGGGCCCGGGCCGGGTCGTGGTCCCGGCTTCGGCCTCCGCCTCCGCTTGGGCCTCCGCGCCGGGCGCGGGCTCGAGCAGCACCGCTGCGGCCGGCGCGGCGCCGGCCCCGGCCGCCGGGGAGCGGTCCTGCGGGGCGCGCGGGGGCGTCCACCAGTCGAACCCGCCCTCCGGCGAGCCCTGCCCTGGTACGCCTGCCTCCGGCGGCGGGCCCCCGCCCGTCGGGGGCAGGCCGTCCGGAGGCGTCTCGATAGGTTCCCGGTGTCTCAACAACTGTGCTCCCGCGCTGGATGGAGTGGCGGGCGCACCCCCGGTGACCCATCGCCCGTCGGCATCCAGCATGGTGATCCCCGCCCGCTCCTGGGGTCCGGTGTGCGGACGTTCACCCCATCAGGTGACCCGGTCACGCGCCCCTGGAGAGGCCGTGCCGGTAGGCGTAGCCGACCGCCTGGGCGCGGTCCCTCACGCCGGTCTTGGCGAAGAGGTTGTTGATGTGGGTCTTGACCGTGGCCATGCTCACGAACAGCCGGGCGGCGATCTCGGTGTTGGACAGCCCGTCGGCGATCAGACCGAGCACCTCCGCCTCACGGGCCGTCAGACCGTCCGGCAGCGCGGCCGGGGCAGCCGAGGCGCTCGGCGAGGGCGCGGCCGTGGGCGCGGGCGCCGGGGCCGCCGCCGCGCCGGACCGGGCCAGGTGCTCCAGCAGCCGGGCCTGGATCTGCGGGGAGAGCCCGGCCGCGCCGGAGCGGACGTCCGCGATCGCCCGGGCGATCTCCTCGCCGCCCGCGTCCTTGGTCAGGTAGCCGCGCGCGCCCGCCGCCAGCGCCGGGAACAGCGAGTCGTCGTCCGCGTACGTGGTCAGCACGACGACCTCGGTGCCCGGGTGCTCGGCGCGGATCCGCCGGGTCGCCTCGACGCCGTCGCAGCGCGGCATCCGCAGGTCCATCAGCGCGACGTCCGGGGCGTGTGCGGCGACCATCCGCACGGCCTCCTCGCCGTCGGCCGCCGCCCCCACGACCTCGATCCCGGGAAGCAGCCCGAGCAGCATCACGATGCCCTCGCGGACGATCTTCTGGTCGTCCGCGACCAGCACCCGCACGACGTTCTCGCTCATCGTGCCAGCCTAGGGCGTCGGCACGCTCAGCAGCACCCGGAATCCGCCCTCCTCGGGGCCCGCCAGCAGCGAGCCGCCGAGCAGTTCGGCCCGCTCCCGCATGCCCAGCAGGCCGTAGCCGCTGCCGCTGGCGGCGAGCTCTCCCCCGGCGTGCGGCGACGGGCCGTTGCGGACCTCCAGCTCGACCGTACCGTCCAGGTAGGACAGCCGGACCGCGCAGGCGGAGTCCGGCGCGTGCTTGCGGACGTTGGTCAGCGCCTCCTGCGCGGTGCGCCGCACCGCCACCCCGACCTCGGCGGGCAACGGCCGGACGCTGCCCTCGACGGCCAGTGTGGCGCCGTCGTTTCCGGCCAGGCTCGCCAGGAACTCGCTCACCGGCACGAACTCGCCGCGCAGCGCCGACAGCGCGGCCCTGGTCTCGGCCAGGCCGTCCTGGGCCATCCGCCGGGCGGAGACGATGCGTTCGCGCAGCTGCTCGCGGTCGGCCCCGGCGTCCAGCATCAGCCGCGCCGCCTCCAGGTGGACCAGCTGGGCGGAGAGGCTGTGGGCGAGGACGTCATGGATCTCCCGGGCGATCCTGGCCCGCTCGGCCAGCGCGGCCGACTCGGCCTCGGCGGCACGGGCCGCGCGCTCCTGCGCCAGCAGCCGGAAGGTCCCGGCCCGGGACTCCCAGTCCAGCCGGCCGACGTAGCCGAGGGCGCCGAGGCCCAGCACCGGCCCGAGGTCGCCCAGCCACCCCGAGGCGGGCACCAGCAGGATGTACAGCACCGCCGAGATCGCCGTGACCGGCATCCCGACCACCGGCGGCAGCCGCTGCATGGAGCCCATGGCGATGCCGCAGAGCAGCAGGATGGCGACGGCCTGGCCGCCGAAGTGGAGCGCCACCAGGGAGGCGGCCAGCACCAGGGCCAGCCACAGCAGGCAGGGCAGGACGCGCTTGCGCGTCGACGACCGCAGGAAGCCGGCGAAGGCCAGCGAGCCCGCGGCGGTCGTCCCGACCACGATCCAGGCGTGGCCGCCCCGCAGACCGGTGCCGACGAAGGTCAGCCAGACCGCGACAGTCAGCGCGAAGTAGCGGCCGAGCAGCCCGAACGCGCGCCGGGCCGGGGTCATCCCCCGGCGCTCCAGCGCCTCCTGGGACGGCCAGCTCGTCCAGGCGTCCTGCTCCACGTACGGTCCCCTCGCCGAGTCGGCCGCTGCCGCCGCCGACCGGACGAGGGGGAGGCTCATGAGGCTCACCGGTCAGCCCGCGACAGGCACACGGTACGCCGGGGCGATCTCGCGTGCCCGCCAGGTCACCACGGCGGAGCGCACCAGGAGCAGCGCCGCCAGCGAGAGCATGATCGCGCCCTCGCCCGAGGCCACGCCCAGGGCGCTGCCGAGGGCGATCAGCCCGACCCGGATCAGCACCATGCCGAGCCAGGCGAAGGCGGTGGCCTTGGTGCCCTTGGCCCAGATCGTACCGTTCTCGTCCCGCCAGACCCGGGTGGTGAAGCCCCAGACGCAGCCCATGCCGACCTCGACCACCACGCCGATCACCAGCAGCGCGGCGGAGGTGGTCTGGTGGTGCCGGTCCAACAGGTCGTGGTTGTCCAGGGCGAGGAAGGCGAGGACCGCCGGGAGGATCAGCATCCGCCGGGCGTTTCCGCTGAACTGGCGGGCCTTGAACTGGCGTGCGACGACGTAGCCGACGACCGCGATGATCAGTACGACGTTCGCTGCGCTGGACATTCTCTTGCCTCCGTGACTCGGGCGGTGTGCTTCTGCACACCGTTGAAGTTACGGATACGCGCTGCTCACAGCGTCGGAGCCAGGGTTGACCGGCGGTAGGAGACCCACGGGCGAGGCCCTCCACCCATGGGTGGAGGGCCTCGTACCGCGGTGTCGGCCGGGCGGTACCAGCGGTTCTAGGCGTCGATGCGGGAGCGGTCCAGCAGGGCGGCGGAGTCGACGATGAACTCCTTGCGGGGTGCCACGTCGTTGCCCATCAGCAGGTCGAAGACGCGCTCGGCAGCCTCCAGGTCGCCCATGTTGATCCGGCGCAGGGTGCGGTGCCGGGGGTCCAGGGTGGTCTCCGCGAGCTGGTCGGCGTCCATCTCGCCCAGGCCCTTGTAGCGCTGCACCGGCTCCTTCCAGCGCTGGCCCTTGCGCTGGAGTTCCAGCAGCGTGTTGCGCAGTTCGCTGTCCGAGTAGGTGTAGAGGTACTTCTCCTGGCCCTTGCGGGGGTTGGTGAGCTCGATCCGGTGCAGTGGCGGCACGGCCGAGAACACCCGACCGGCCTCGACCATGGGCCGCATGTAGCGCTGGAACAGGGTGAGCAGCAGGATCCGGATGTGCGCGCCGTCGACGTCGGCGTCGGCCAGCAGCACGATGCGGCCGTAGCGGGCCTGGTCGATGTCGAAGGTGCGGCCCGAGCCGGCTCCTATGACCTGGATGATCGCGGCGCACTCGGCGTTCTTCAGCATGTCCGAGACGGAGGCCTTCTGGACGTTGAGGATCTTGCCGCGGATCGGCAGCAGCGCCTGGAACTCGGAGTTGCGGGCGACTTTGGCGGTGCCCAGGGCCGAGTCGCCCTCGACGATGAACAGTTCGCTGCGGTCGACGTCGTCGCTGCGGCAGTCGGCGAGCTTGGCCGGCAGCGAGCTGGTCTCCAGCGCGGTCTTGCGGCGCTGGGCCTCCTTGTGCTGGCGGGCGGCGACCCGGGTGCGGGCGGCGGCGACGACCTTGTCCATGACCGCGCGGGCCTGGGCCTTGTCGTCGCGCTTGGTCGAGGTGAGGAAGGCCTTGAGCTCGCGGGCGACGACGGCCGAGACGATCCTGGTGGCGGCGGAGGTGCCCAGGACCTCCTTGGTCTGGCCTTCGAACTGCGGCTCGGCCAGGCGGACGGTGACCACGGCGGTCAGGCCCTCGGTGGCGTCGTCCTTGGTGATGTCGTCCTCGGCGACGCGCAGCAGTTTGGCGGTGCGCAGCGCCTCGCCGAGGGTCTTGGTCAGCGAGCGCTCGAAGCCGGAGACGTGGGTGCCGCCCTTGGGGGTGGCGATGATGTTGACGAAGGAGCGCAGGGTGGTGTCGTAGCCGGTGCCCCAGCGCAGCGCGATGTCCACGCCCAGTTCCCGGGTGACCTCGGTCGGGGTCATGTGGCCGAGCTCGTCCAGGACCGGCACGGTCTCCTTGAAGCTGCCGGTGCCCGACAGCCGCAGGGTGTCGCAGACGGCCTTGTCGGGCGCGAGGTAGTCGCAGAACTCGGCGATGCCGCCGTCGAAGCGGAAGGTCTGCTCGTCGGCGGCGGCGCCGTCGATGCCGCGCTCGTCACGGACCACGATGGTCAGCCCCGGCACCAGGAACGCCGTCTGCCGGGCCCGCGCGTGCAGGTTCTCCAGCGAGAGCCGGGCGTCCCTCAGGAAGATCTGCCGGTCCGCCCAGTAGCGGATGCGGGTACCGGTGCGGCCGCGCGTGGCCTTGCGGACCTTGGCCAGGCCGCCGCTGCCGCCGGAGGCCGGGGTGAAGCCGCTCTCCGGGCCCTCGCCGGCGAAGCTGCCGGGGGCGCCGCGGCGGAAGCTGATGGCGTGGGTGTGGCCGCTGCGGTCCACCTCGACGTCCAGGCGGGCGGAGAGGGCGTTGACCACGGAGGCGCCGACGCCGTGCAGGCCGCCGGAGGCCGCGTAGGAGCCGCCGCCGAACTTGCCGCCGGCGTGCAGCTTGGTCATCACCACCTCGACGCCGGACAGTCCGGTCTTGGGCTCGACGTCGACCGGGATGCCGCGGCCGTTGTCGCGCACCTCGACCGAGTTGTCGGCGTGCAGCAGGACGTCGATGTGGTCGCAGTAGCCGGCCAGGGCCTCGTCCACCGCGTTGTCGATGATCTCCCACAGGCAGTGCATCAGGCCCCGGCTGTCGGTGGAGCCGATGTACATGCCGGGGCGTTTGCGGACCGCCTCCAAGCCCTCGAGGACGAGGAGGTGCCGCGCGGTGTAGTTGGAGCCGTCGTTGCTGGAACCGCCGCTGCCCCGCAGGGCGCTGCTGGTCTGCACGGTCGTTTCGGCGGTCACGCGGGCACTTCTCCTCGGTCTGGTCCGTCTGGTCCGACTGCTGCTCTGCCGACTTGTCAGCCGCCCGGCGCTACGCGGAGCGCGAACACGGGCCCTTTCCCTGGCTTCCGGTCGTGCGGCCGGTGCACCATGGCGTCAATGCTGCCGGGTTGCAGGGTACCGGTGGGCGGGCTGGGGCTTCTGCTCCGACCTGCGCGGGGCTTATGCTACGCGCACTTCGCACGGACGTTCGATATCACGTTCGAGTGAAGCGCACACCACATTCGGCGGCAGGCATGAACCGCATGCAGTCCGGGCACGTCCTCTCTGACAAGAGAATGTAAACAGCGGCAGCGACATCGCCGCCTCCGACCCCCGGCACAGCAGCCGGGCCGACCCCGCACCCCGGAAGCACCACAAAAGAAAAGCCGCGAGCGGGAACGTTTTCGGCCTGGTTGGATGTTGACCCTGGTACGACAGCTCGTCGAGCTAGAGAAGAGGCGACGTGACTACAGTTCTGACCCCCGCGAGCCCGCTGACCGCAGCAGACCGCTGCGACCGGTGCGGCGCTCAGGCCTACCTGCGCGTTGTGCTGGCATCCGGCGGCGAGCTGCTCTTCTGCGCTCACCACGGCCGCAAGTTCGAGCCGGAGTTGAAGAAGATCGCAGCTGACATACAGGACGAGACCGGCCGGCTGACGGCCGCACCCGCCTCCGCGAGCGACGAGGACCGCTGACGGCCGCCCCAGGGCCCACCCCGTCGGCACCCCCGCCGCGGAGGCGCCGAGCGGGACACCAGTCGTCATGACAGTCAGGTCGGGCGGCGAACCACACAGGTTCGCCGCCCGACCTGACTGTGTCACAGGCCACATCGCTTCAGCTGCGGAGGGTGACCGCCGCGGCTGGACCGGTCACGGCAGCGGGACACCCGTTCACAGCTGGGCGCGGACCGCGCTGGCCATCGCCGCGAGCCGGGTGTAGACGCCCGGGTGTCCGGCCTCCGCGCAGCCCGTCCCCCACGAGACCAGGCCGACCAGCCGCCCGGCGACCACCAGCGGCCCGCCGCTGTCGCCCTGGCAGGCGTCCCGGCCGCCGGCGCTCTGCTCCCCGGCGCACACCATGGCGCTGCTCCGGAAGGCGCCGTCCGATCCCCCCGGGTAGTCGCGCGCACACGTGGCGTCGGCGATCACCGGCACCTGCACCGCGTGCAGGTCCAGCGCGTACTGGCCGTCGCCCTCCAGATCGCCCCAGCCGTAGACGGTGCCGGCCGTCCCGGCCCGGTACGCGCCCTGCTGCCCCTGGGCGACCATCGGCAGCACCTCCCGGCCGGGCTGCGGCTCGGCCAGCGTCAGGACGGCCACGTCCCACATGTTGCTGCGCATCGAGTAGTCCGGGTCGATCCACACCCGGGAGACCGGCACCTCGGCGCCGTCGTCCGAGGTCAGGTCGGTGCGTCCGACGATCACCCGCAGGTCGGGGCGGTCGGCCGGCTGCATGGTGGTCTCGTCGTACAGGCAGTGGGCGGCGGTGACCACCTTGTTCGGCGCCACCAGGGTGCCGCCGCAGAACTGCCCGGAGCGGGTGTCCCCGTACACCGAGCGGCTGGCCAGGGCCACCATCCACGGGTAGCGCGCAGTGGTCACCGGGCCGCCGCCGACGATGGCATGGGCCGGGGTCGGCCCCACCGCCAGGGCCGCGGGCAGCGCCGCGAGGAGGACCAGCAGGACCCTGCGCCCCGCCGCTCGATCGGACCTCGTCCCGCACTTCATGACCGCCACCCGCTTCACCCCTCCGCCGACCGGACGCCACAGCGTAGTTGCCCGGTCACCCCGCGCGTCCAATTGACGCACCACCAGACGGGTGAGCACACGGCTTCGAGGGGTGACGGACGCACGAACGGCCGCAGGCCCGGAGCCTGGGGCTCCGGGCCTGCGGTGGGGGCGTGCGATCAGTCCAGGTAGTCGCGCAGCACCTGGGAACGCGACGGGTGGCGCAGCTTCGACATGGTCTTGGACTCGATCTGGCGGATGCGCTCGCGGGTCACCCCGTACACCTTGCCGATCTCGTCCAGCGTCTTCGGCTGACCGTCCGTCAGGCCGAAGCGCATCGACACGACGCCGGCCTCGCGCTCGCTGAGCGTGTCCAGGACCGAGTGCAGCTGCTCCTGGAGCAGGGTGAAGCTGACCGCGTCGGCCGGGACGACCGCCTCGGAGTCCTCGATCAGGTCGCCGAACTCGCTGTCGCCGTCCTCGCCGAGCGGGGTGTGCAGCGAGATCGGCTCACGGCCGTACTTCTGGACCTCGACGACCTTCTCCGGGGTCATGTCGAGTTCCTTGGCCAGCTCCTCCGGGGTGGGCTCGCGGCCCAGGTCCTGGAGCATCTGCCGCTGCACGCGGGCGAGCTTGTTGATGACCTCGACCATGTGCACCGGGATGCGGATGGTGCGGGCCTGGTCCGCCATGGCGCGGGTGATGGCCTGGCGGATCCACCAGGTGGCGTACGTGGAGAACTTGTAGCCCTTGGTGTAGTCGAACTTCTCCACCGCGCGGATCAGGCCCAGGTTGCCCTCCTGGATCAGGTCCAGGAAGAGCATGCCGCGGCCGGTGTAGCGCTTGGCCAGCGAGACGACCAGTCGGAGGTTGGCCTCCAGCAGGTGGTTCTTGGCGCGGCGGCCGTCCTCGGCGATGATCTCCAGCTCGCGCTTGAGCTTGGGGGCCAGCTTGTCGGCGGCGGCGAGCTTGTCCTCGGCGAAGAGGCCGGCCTCGATCCGCTTGGCCAGCTCGACCTCCTGCTCGGCGTTGAGCAGTGGGACCTTGCCGATCTGCTTCAGGTAGTCCTTCACCGGGTCGGCGGTGGCGCCGGCCACGGCGACCTGCTGCGCCGGGGCGTCGTCCTCGTCGTCGTCGGACAGGACGAAGCCCTGCGACTCCTCCTCGCCCTCGACCGGCTCGACGTCGGCCTTGACGGCGGTCTCCTCGACCACCTCGTCCTCGCCGCCCAGCTCGTCGTCGGACTTGCCGGCCTTGCCCGCCGCGGTCTTCTTCGCCGCGGTCTTCTTGGCCGGGGCCGCCTTCTTCGCCACGGTCTTCTTGGCGACGGCCTTCTTGGCCGGGGCGGCGTCCGCGGCGTCGAGCTGGGCCACAGCGGCGTCGTCGTCCACCGGGCTCAGGGAGGTCACCGCGACCGGGGCCGCGGTTGCCGGGACGGCGGCACGCGGAGCCGCCGGCCGGGTCGTGGTGGTGGCCGGGGCCGCGACCGGAGACGTGCGCGAGGACACGGCCCTGGTAGCCGTGGCCTTGGTCGCGGTCGTCTTCGCCGCGACGCTCTTGCGGGGGCGCTTGGGGGCAGAGGACTCTGCCGCGCTCACCATCAGCGTCACACCCTCCTCGTCGAGGACCTGGTTGAGGCTGCGCATGACGTTCTTCCACTTGGTGACCGGGATCTGGTCCACCTCGAAGGCGTGGCGCACGTCATCGCCGGCGATCTGCCCCTGTGCCTTGCCCCGCTCGATGAGTGCCATCAGCGCGGTGGACTCGGCGATTTCGGGGGGGAGCGAACGGGATGTGCTGGCCGACACGAACAACCTCTCGGACGTGAGTGGACAGAACCCGCCCGAGAGGGGCAGGTTCTGGAAAACTACGGAACAAACTGCTGGAGTACTGCTGGAGTGGTGCGGCGGCGACGCCCGAAGGGGTGCGCCCTCCGTGTGCCACCTCCGTACACATCGCTGTGCGGAGAGAAGTGTTACGCCCGGTTTTCGTGGCGCAGGTCACACTCCTGTCGTAGGCATACCCCGAACAACACTCCTCGACGGGCTCTCATTCCGTCGGTCGCCCGATTCAGTGACACCGGCGGGCCCGGCGGTACGCCCGGTGCGGCGGGCCTGCGGAGACGCGGGAGACCGCCGCCTGAGGTTCAGGGCGGCGGTCTCCTCGGGGGCCGTTCGGGTGTCAGTGCTCGCGCGGCGCCGGGACCACATGGTCGATCTCGGGGTGGACGGTCAGCAGGGCCCGCATGGCTGCCTCGGCGGCGGTGCCGTCGCCGGTGCCCAGGGCGTCCACCAGCCGGGTGTGCAGCCCGACGGACGGCTCGGACGGGCGTTCGCAGGCGGTGATCGGGCCGCCGGAGACATTGAGCGCGGAGCCCACGATGCCCGCCAGGTGCTCCAGCATCCGGTTGCCGGAGAGCTCCAGCAGCAGGGTGTGGAACTCGCTGTCGGCCCGGCTGAAGGTGACCTGGTCGCCCTGGTCGGCGGCGTGGCCCATGATCTCGGTCATGTCGACCATGCGCTGGTGGATCTCGTCCCGCCCGTGGCCGGCGGCGAGCCGGGCGGCCAGCGGCTCAATGGCCCAGCGCAGTTCGAACAGCTCGCGGCGCTGGTCGTCGCGTTGCGGCCCGTAGGCCCGCCACTCGATGATGTCGGGATCCAGCAGGTTCCAGTCGGCGACCGGGCGCACCCGGGTTCCGACGTTGGGCCGCGCGCTGACCAGGCCCTTGGCCTCCAGCACGCGCAGGGATTCGCGGACGACGGTGCGGGACACCTCGAAGCGCTGGCCGATCTCCTCGGGGACGAGGGGTCGGTCGGCGCCCAGGTCACCGGAGACGATCATCTGTCCGAGCTGCTGGACCAGCTGGCCGTGCAGGCCCCTGCCCCGGCTGCCCGGGGTACGGCGCGGCGCGCGGCTGATGTCGGGCTCGGGGCTGTCCCAGCGCGGCGAGGGTCCGGGGGTGCCGCGCTCGGGAAAGGCCCGGTCGGCGGTGCGTTCGCCGACCGGGAATCGGTCCAGCTCGCCGATGCCGGGACGGGGCGTGTCGGACATGCGGGCGGTGGTCATGGGGGGATGCGCAACGGTACTCACATCTCCTTTGTCGGCCTTCGCGCGCCGCGCCTTGAGGACTTTCGTGAAAAGCACACGAAAGGGTGATCGCTCATCCCTGCATAATTGACGTCATTCCGGATGTATCGCCTACAACCGGTCCGCGTCCCGCCGCTGGGCCGTTCAGACCTCTCGGCGGCGCGAGATCAGCAGGGCGTACCCGGCGAGCAGCAGCAGGACCGGGGCCAGGATCAGCACGGCCAGCTCCACCGGCGACAGCGGCAGGGCCCCGTGCAGGCCGCTGACCGGCCCGTAGAACCAGGCGTGCCGCTGGTCCACCGGGAACAGCCGCCCCAGCCGGGGCAGCCCGAGCGCCCGGCCCCGGCGGCCCCAGCCGGTGAGTCCGGCCCGGTGGCGCAGCAGGCTCAGCGCTGGCTCGACGAAGACCGGCAGCACCACCAGCGCCAGCAGCCCGGCGGCGGCGCTGCGCAGCAGCCCGGCCGCCAGCAGCCCGATCCAGCCCCCGGCCACCACCAGCGCCGCGAAGCCACCGAGCGCAGCGGGGAAGCGGCCGTGCAGCAGTTCGTGTTCGAAGGCCCATGCTCGACCGGAGACGTGCAGGACGACGCCGTCGACGGCCAGAGTGGCCAGTGCGAGCAGCGCCGAGACCACGCCGGTCACGGTGAGCTTGGCCGCCAGCAGGGCCAGCCTGCGCCGCGGCCGGGTCAGCAGCGGCCGCAGGGCCGGGTAGCGCACCTCCTGGCCGTAGGAGAGCGCCCCCAGCGCGCCCGCGGCCAGCGCCGCCAGCGGCAGCGGGAGCAGCGGGACGCCCGCGGTGAGCACCCGCACCGGCTCGGCCAAGGCGTGCTCGCGGACGGTCATCGCGGCCACGGCCGCGTCCAGGGCGAGGGCGGCGAGGATGATCGCCCAGGTGGAGCGGACGCCGGTGAGCCGCCGCCGCTCGTAGGCCAGTGCGTTCACGCGTCGCCTCCGACGGTCTGGTGCTGGGCGGACTGCTGGGCCACCACCGAGGCGGTGACCGCAGCGCCGGGGGTGAGCAGGACGACGGTCTCGCCCGGCCGGGCCGGAGCCGCCGTGGCCCCGGCCGGCCCGGTCGGCGGCACGGACACCGCTACCGGGGCGGACACCGGGACGGACAAAGGCGCGGCCACCGGCACCGGCACGGGCGGCGAGCCGGGTGCGGGGCGGGTCACCACCTGGTCGGTGAGCTCGTGCAGCAGGACGCCGTGCCGGTAGGCCAGCTCCCCGATCTCGGTGCGGGCGGCGCCGGTCACCGCGATCCGGGTGCCGCTCTCCCGGCGGACCTGGGCCCCGGCCTCGGTCAGCAGGTCCGCCAACCGGCCCACCTGCGGGCCGGACACCGACACCTCGCCCTGGAGCCGGGTGCGCAGGAACTCCGCGACCGGCTGGTCGGCCAGCAGCCGGCCCTGCTCCACGGTGACCACCCGGTCGGCCAGCACCGCGGCCTCGTGCGGGCTGCGCACGGTGACCAGGACCGTCCCGCCGCCGGCCGCGAAGGAGCGGAGCACCGCGTGGAACCACTCGGCGTTCTTGGGGGACAGCTCGTGCGTGGGCTCGTCCAGGAGCAGCGTGCCCGGGTCGGCGAGCATGGCCTCGGCCAGCGCCATCCGCCGGTGCATGCCCGGCGAGAAGGTGCGCAGCCGGTGCTCGGCGGCGGGAGCCAGCCGGGTCTGCTCCAGCAGCTGGTCGGCCCGGCGCAGGGGCACCCCGGCGGCTGCGGCGACCATCCGCAGGTGCGCCCGGGCCCGGCGGCCGGGGTGGCGCGGGCAGTGCTCCTGCTCGGACAGGACGGCCCCGACCTCCCGCTCCGGCTGCCTGATCCGGCGGTAGGGGCGGCCGTCGAAGAGGGCCGTGCCCTGGCCCCGCTCCAGCCCGAGGGCCAGCAGCAGGGCCGTGGTCCGGCCGGAGCCGACCGGCCCGAGCAGGGCCGTGACCTGGCCCTCACGGGCGTCGAAGGAGAGATCGAGCACAGCTGGGGGACGCCCCCGGCGATAGCTCTTGGTCAGTCCGATCGCCTGGAACACAGAGCTTCACCTCACGATGCCGTGCACAAGTCGCCCCCCTGTAGCCAGCACCATAGACGGGCACGGTGACGTTGCGTGGCATTGCCGTACACGGCGCGTTGACGCCGCCCCGGGCGGCGCGCGCCCGGCGGTCAGCTCTCCGGGCGCAGCATCGGCGGGTTGAGCACGGTGGCCGCCCCGGCCCGGAACAGCTGGGCGGGGCGCCCTCCCTGGCGGGTGGTGGTGCCGCCCGCCGGGACCAGGAAACCGGGGGTGCCGGTGACCTTGCGGTGGAAGTTGCGCGGGTCCAGGACGACGCCCCAGACCGCCTCGTAGACCCGGCGCAGCTCGCCGACGGTGAACTCCTCCGGGCAGAAGGCGGTGGCCAGCGAGGAGTACTCGATCTTCGAACGGGCGCGCTCCACGCCGTCCGCCAGGATGCGGGTGTGGTCGAAGGCCAGTAGCAGGCCGTCGTCCTTGCCGCTGCCGAGGAGCTCCTCGACCGGGGCCCAGCGGGCGCTGCGGACGTCCCCGCCGGGGCGCGGGGTGGGCAGGTCGGGCGCGAGCGCCAGATGGGCGACGCTGACCACGCGCATCCGGGGGTCGCGCTGCGGATCGCCGTAGGTGGCCAGCTGCTCCAGGTGCGCGCCCACCCCCGGCCCCTGCCCGGGTGCTCCGTGGGTGCGCAGGCCGGTCTCCTCGGCCAGCTCCCGCGCGGCGGCCTCGATCAGCCCCTCGTCGGGGCGCACGAATCCGCCCGGGAGCGCCCAGAAGCCCTGGAAGGGGGGCTCGCCCCGGCGCACCATCAACGCGCACAGGGCGTGATCACGGACGGTCAGCACCACCAGGTCTACCGTGACCGCGAACGGGGGGAAGGCCGACGGATCGTAACGCGACATGGGGGATCTTAGTCGTCTCAATGACGATAAACACCTCCGCCGACGCCGCTCCCTGCGGCGGAGCGGTTTCAGCCGCCGGATCTCTGCCCGCCCAGCACCCGTCTGCGCTCCGGTCGGCGCCTGCTGCGGCGCTGCCGGGCCCGGCGCTCGGCGCGCAGGGTGGCGCACAGCGAACGGGGCTCGGCGCCGCTGTTGACGGCCTCGTGCAGCAGCTGGGCGAAGGTGTAGTCCGGGTCGGCGACCAGGGCCCGGCCGAGGGCGATCCGGGCGGTGACCTGGTCGCCGGTGACCCAGGCGGTCCAGCCGAGCAGGGCCAGCGGGGCGGCCGCGTGGCTGTCGAAGGGGACGGCGCAGCGCCGGGCGAGGAACCGCCACAGCCGTTGCGCGGGTTCGACGTCGGGCGGGTCGAGCCATTCCGCCGCCCGGTCGCGGGCCATCCGGTCCTGGAGCCCGAGGATCAGCCGGGCGGCGTCGGCCTCGGGGAGCTCCTCGGCCCCGGCGCGGAAGGCGGCCACCGCCGCGTCCACCAGCTCGGCGGTGCGCTCGCGGACGGCCTCCCGCCCGCCGCTGCGCAGCAGCTCCTCGACCAGTGCGGGCACCGCCTGCTCGAAGGCCGCCAGCTGGCTCTCGGCGGTGGGGGCGCCCACCGGGTCCAGTTCACGCTGGAGCTCCTTGAGGCTGCCGCGCACCCGGACCCCGGCGTACGCGGCGGCGGCAGCGATCGTGGAGGTGGTGCCCGGGCGGTCGACCGGCGTGCCGCCGGGGTCGCAGCAGCGCGGATCGCGGCAGCTGAAGGACCACCAGCGCCCGCCGGACACGCACAGCGCCTCGTGCACGGGGATGCCGACGGCGGCGAAGGCGGCGGTGAGCTGCTCGGCCAGCGGGCGCAGCTCCTCGGCGACGGCGGCGGCCTGTTGGCCGGGGGCGGGATCGCGGCACAGGTAGAGGATGACGGCGTCCGGGCTGCGGTCGCGGTGCTCGGACAGCGCCACCAGGAAGCGGGCCACCTCCTCGGCGGCGGCCGGCCAGGCGTCGGCGGTCGGGAGGTCGATCCGGACCGTGCCGCCCTGCCGTCGGCGCGGCCCCTGCAGCCCGAGGGCCACCACGCTGTCGCTGGGGAAGAAGCCGAGCAGGTACGGCAGGGCGTCGACCATGTCGGCCGGGGTGCGCATGCGCACGACGGGGTGTTCGAAGGACGAGGCGGGGGCGGGTGCGTGTTCGTTCATGCGTCGAGCATGTCGGCCGGGGCCGCCCGACATGGCCGTCGACCGCGATCTGTGGACAGAACCGGCCCTGTGGACAAAGCCGTCACCCGCAGGAGTGACCGTCACCCGCAGGGTGAGGACGGCCGCTACCCGGCCAGGGCCAGGACGAGGGGCAGCACCTGTCCGGCGCCGTGCCGGCGCAGCAGGCGGGCGCCGACGGCCAGGGTCCAGCCGGAGTCGGTGTAGTCGTCCACCAGCAGCACCGGGCCGGGGGTGGCGGCCAGGGCGGCGGCGAGGTCGTCCGGGACGGCGAACGAGGCGGCCAGGGCGCGCAGCCGCTGGGCGGAGTTGCTGCGGAACGCGACGTGCTCGTCGGCCTGCGGGGTGTACGCCAGGCTGCCCAGCAGCGGGAGCCGGCCGACCCGGGCCAGGCCCTGGGCCAGCGAGGCCACCAGCGCGGGGCGGGTGCGGGAGGGCATGGCGACGATGCCCACCGGGCGGGCCATGGCGTCCGGGGCGCCGCCGGCCCAGCCGCCGGGCGAGCGGGCCCAGTCGGCCACCACGGTCACCACGGCGGCCAGTACGTCGTCCGGGACCGGCCCGTCGGTCACCGGCGAGGTCAGCAGCGGGCGCAGCCGGTTGCCCCAGCCGATGTCCGACAGCCGCCCCAGCGCGCGCCCGGTGGCCGCCTGCTGGTCCGCCGGGATGCGTCCCTTGAGGTCGACGCCGACGGCGGGCATGCCCGAGGGCCACATCCGGCGCGGTTCGACCTCCACGCCCGGGCGGTCCAGCTCGCCGGCGGCGCCGGCCAGGGCGCCGGGGGTGACGGCGGGGTCGAGCCAGGGCCCGGCGCAGTTGTCGCAGCGGCCGCAGGGGGCGGCCTTCTCGTCGTCCAGCTGCCGTTGCAGGAACTCCATCCGGCAGCCGGTGGTCGCCACGTAGTCCCGCATGGCCTGCTGCTCGGCCTCCCGCTGCCGGGCCACCCAGGCGTACCGCTGCGCGTCGTACGTCCAGGGCTGCCCGGTCGCGGTCCAGCCGCCCTTGACCCGCCGGACCGCGCCGTCCACGTCCAGGACCTTCAGCATGGTCTCCAGCCGGGAGCGGCGGAGGTCCACCAGCGGCTCCAGCGCGGGCAGCGACAGCGGGCGCCCCGCCTGCTCCAGGGCGGCCAGGGTACGCCGGACCTGCTCCTCGGGCGGGAAGCCCACCGAGGCGAAGTACGCCCAGATGGCCTCGTCCTCCCGGCCGGGCAGCAGCAGCACATCCGCGTGGTCCACTCCGCGCCCGGCGCGCCCGACCTGCTGGTAGTAGGCGATCGGGGACGAGGGCGAGCCGAGGTGCACCACGAACCCCAGATCCGGCTTGTCGAAGCCCATCCCCAGCGCCGAGGTCGCCACCAGCGCCTTGACCCGGTTGGCCAGCAGGTCCTCCTCGGCCTGCAGCCGGTCGGCGTTCTCGGTCCGGCCGGTGTAGGAGGCGACCGGGTAGCCGCGCTGGCGCAGGAAGGCCGCGACCTCGTCGGCCGCGGCGACGGTCAGCGTGTAGATGATCCCCGATCCGGGCAGCTCCCCCAGCCGCTCCCCCAGCCAGGCCAGCCGGTGGGCCGCGTCCGGCAGCTGGAGCACCCCCAGCCGCAGGCTCTCCCGGTCCAGCGGCCCGCGCAGCACCAGCGCCTCGGCGCCGCCGGTCCCCAGCTGCTCGGCGACGTCGGCGGTGACCCGCGCGTTGGCGGTCGCCGTGGTGGCCAGCACCGGGACGCCGGCCGGAAGCTCGGCCAGCATGGTGCGCAGCCGCCGGTAGTCGGGGCGGAAGTCGTGCCCCCAGTCGGAGATGCAGTGGGCCTCGTCCACCACCAGCAGGCCGGTGGTGGCGGCCAGCCGGGGCAGCACCGCCTCGCGGAAGTCCGGCGAGTTCAGCCGCTCCGGGCTCACCAGCAGCACGTCCACCGTGCCCGCCTCGACCTCGGCCTGCACGGCGTCCCACTCCTCCGGGTTGGCCGAGTTGATCGTCCGCGCGGCGATCCCGGCCCGGGCGGCGGACTCCACCTGGTTGCGCATCAGCGCCAGCAGCGGCGAGATGATCACCGTCGGTCCGGCCCCGCGCTTGCGCAGCAGCGAGGTGGCCACGAAGTACACCGCAGACTTGCCCCAGCCGGTGCGCTGCACCACGAGCGCCCGGCGGTGGTCCACCACCAGCGCCTCGATGGCCTGCCACTGGTCCTCGCGCAGCCGCGCGGTATCGCCCGGGCGCCCCACCAGACGGGCAAGCACGGCATCGGCCTCGGCACGCAACCCCAGATCGCTCATGCCCCCATGCAACCGGACGGCACCGACATCGCGCGAACCGGCGGGCCCGCCGCACGGCTGCGGGGCCCGGCTGACGCGAACGGCCCAGTGCCGCCGAACGATGGCTGTCGGCCGCCCGGCGGGGCGCTGCGCAGGGCGTTCCGCAGCCGGTACCAGGGCGCGCCGGGGCCGGGGGCCGGGCGGGGCGTTCTCGGGAGCGCCTCCGGCATCATGATCCAGAACAGTGCTGGAATATAACCGTCAAAGCACGTGATCAAGGACATCTCCGACAGACCCGCCGTTGCCGCATCCGCGCCCGGGACGTGAGAATTGTGCCGTGTTCCGGTGGTGCTGATCGCCCTTCCGGGGCACCGAGGTGCCCTGCGCGGGTACGGGGAAGGAGTGGCCTTGATCATCGTCTCCACCGCCGTGGAATCCGCGGCGATGAACCGGTCGCTCTCCGCCGCGAGCTGGGCCGAGGTCGGCTCGCCCATGCTCCGCGACCCCCGGGCCCTGGTCGCCGACCTGCACCGGGTGCACCGCCCCGCGCCGGGCACGGTCGTCGTCGGGGTGCTGGACCAGCTCGGACGCGTGGCGGCCGGGGCCTCGTTCCCGGCGGCGCAGGGCAGCCAGCGTCCGGGCGGCGGCGACGGCTGGCAGTACCGCAACGCCCTGCTGGCCCATCTGCGCCGGATCATCCCGCACGACCTGCGCCGCCCCAGCCCGGTCCGCACCGCGGTGCTGATGCTGTGCCGCCGCGGCGGCCGCAACTGGACCGCCGAGGACGGCGCCTGGATGTGGGCCCTGCACGACGCCAGCACCCTGCACGGACTGCGCTGCGGCGCCTACGTCACGCTCACCGACGAGGGCTGGCAGGTGCTCGGCGACGGACGCCGCGGTCGCACCCCGCACGCCGGCTCCTGGGCGCACGAGACCGTCCGCACGGTCAGCGCGCTGCCCGTGCGGGCCATCGGCGGCGCCGTCCGGGCGCACGGCGCACCCGGCGCGGTACGCGCGGGCACCCGCTGACCGGCCGGGCCGGAACCGCAGGCCGGACCCGGGCGCGGGCTAGCGGGCGTCGCCGCAGATCACCAGCAGGCTCGCGGCATGGCCGCGCGCGGCGGCGACGGCCCGCTGGACAGCGGCGGCGGAGCCACCGTTGACGACCAGGACGACGACCTCGCGGCGGACCGGACGGCAGCTCGCGGCGTCCGCGTAGAAGACGTCCTGCGCCTCGTCCAGCTGCGCCCAGTAGCGCTCGGCGCCGAAGGACTCCTCGTGCTGCTGCCACGGGTGGCGCGGGCCGGTGGTCAGCACCAGGACCTGGCCCGGGACGCGTCCGGCTTCGAGCAGCAGGTCGAGGACCTCGTCCGCGCGCTCCAGGGCGGTGTCGGGCCGGGCGGCGACGCGCTGGACCTCCACCTCCGGGAAGGCGGGGGCGGCGGCCTGCTCGACGACGGGGGCAGCCGGTCTGCGCGGCGCGGGACCGGGCTTGGGAACGATGCGCGCGGGGCCCGAGTCGGGGCGCCGGACCGGCGGACCCGGACGCGGGGCCACCCGTGGAGAGGTAGCGGCAGGAGAAGGGATGACGGGTGCGACAGGTGATACGGAAGGCGTGGTGCGGGCCGTCGTGTCCGTCTCGTCGTTGGACGTTACGCAGGGGCCCGGGGCGGTCTTGTGGATCTCCAGCTCCTCGGCAGAATCTGGCGGCACACCGGATGGCGTCGCACAGCGCCCAGAGCTTACTCGCTGCCGTCGAACGGCCGGTAGGGGGGCGGTCCGATCGTTGGCCTGGCCTGCGACAAGCCTTCGCACGGACCGCGAACGGACCGCGAACAGGCCGCGAACTCACCGTGTACGAAGCCCGCCCGGGAGGCGACGGACCGTCAGAAACCCAGCGACAACTGCTCCGAGTCGACCTGGCTGCGGGTGGTCTTCAGGTGCCGCCAGGCCGGGAGGTCGTCCAGATAGGCCCAGGACATCCGGTGGTGCGGCGTCGGGCCCAGCTCGGAGAGTGCCTCGCGGTGCACCGGCGAGGGGTAGCCGGCGTTGGCCTCGAAGGCGAACGCCGGGTACTGGCCGCCGAGTTCGGCCATCATGGCGTCCCGGCGGACCTTGGCGATGACCGAGGCGGTGGCGACGCTGACGCAGGACTGGTCGCCCTTGATCACCGTCCGCACCCGCCACGGGCCGCCCAGGTAGTCGTGCTTGCCGTCGAGGATGACCGCGTCCGGCCGCTGCGGCAGCGCCTCCAGGGCGCGGACGGCGGCCAGCCGCAGCGCGGCGGTCATGCCCAGTTCGTCGCACTCCAGCGGCGAGGCGTGGCCGAGCGCGTAGGCGTGGGCCCAGTCCGCCAGCAGCGGGGCGAGTTCGGCGCGGCGGCGCGGCGTGATCAGCTTGGAGTCGGTCAGCCCCTCGGGGGCGCGGCGCAGCCCGGTGACGGCGGCGCACACGGTGACCGGACCGGCCCAGGCGCCCCGGCCGACCTCGTCCACCCCGGCGACCAGCTGGGCGCCGGCCCGGCGGAGCGAGCGTTCGACGCTGTGCGTGGGGGGTGCGATCGGCATGGCCCAAGCCTACGCGGCCCCCGGGGGTCAGCTTCGCTCGACCAGGCGCACCTCCCCGCCCTCGCGCCAGGCGCGGATGTCCAGGTGGTCGCCGGCGGGCTGGACGAAGGACAGGCCGGTCACCTCCACCCGGAACACCTGGCACTCCTCGGGCTCGAATCCGGTGGCCGCGCTCAGCGCGTCCAGGTATGCCTGGCAGCGGCCCTCGTCGGTGACCTCCTCCGCCCGGCCGGCGATCTTGGCGTCGCCGTGCGTGACGTCCTTGTCCTCGGTCGCGCTGTGCAGCGCCAGCCGGGGGTCGCGGCGCAGGTCCGCCCCTTTGAGCGAATCCGGCATCATCCCCAGCCACAGCTCGCCCAGTGCGAACAACGGCTCGATTCCGCTGATCCTCGGCGAGCCGTCCCGCCGCAGCGTGGCCAGCAGGCCCATTCCGTGCGCCTCGAACCGGCCGCGCACCGCGGCTGCGAGTTCGGGCGCGACCGCCTCGGTCTCACTCCAGGTACTCATGACCCCATCGTCGCCCCCGGGTCTGACACTCGGCCCGCGGCGGCGCAACCGTTCAGCAAGGCTGAAGGGTTCCATGAAGAACACGGTGCTGGTGCTTCAGTGCCAGGGGCGGCAGGCTCAGCGGCATGCAACTGCCCTTCGGACGTGTCGCCGCCGCCATGGTCACCCCCTTCCGCCCCGACGGCGCCCTGGACGCCGACGGCGCGCAGCGCCTGGCCGCGCACCTGGTCGACTCCGGCTGCGACGGCCTGGTCCTGAATGCCACCACCGGTGAGGGGCCGACCACCACCGACGCCGAGAAGGACGCCCTGCTGCGGGCCGTCCTCGAGGCCGTCGGCGACCGGGCGGCGGTCACCGCGGGCGTCGGCAGCAACGACACCCGGCACACGCTGGAGCTGGCCCGGGCCGCCGAACGCGCCGGGGCCGACGGCCTGCTGGTGGTCACGCCGTACTACAACCGGCCGGGCCAGGAGGGCATCCGCAGCCACCTGGCGGAGGCGGCCGACGCCACCGGGCTGCCGGTCATGCTCTACGACATCCCCGCCCGCACCGGCAGCAGGCTCAGCCGGGACACCCTGTTGCGGCTGGCCGAGCACCCCCGGGTGGCCGGGGTCAAGGACGCCGCCTACGACCTGCTGGGCAGCGCCCGGGTGATCGCCGAGACCGGGCTGCACTACTACTCCGGCGCGGACGAGCTGAACCTGCCGCTGTACGCGGTCGGCGCGGTGGGCGCGGTCAGCACCGTCGCCAATGTCGCCCCCGGCGGAACCCGGGCGGTGCTGGAGGCCCACGCCCGGGGCGACAACGCCGCCGCGCTAGCGCTGCACCAGCGGCTGCTGCCGCTGATCGAGGCGATGATGACCACCGATCCGGGCACGGTCACGGCCAAGGCGCTGCTGCGCCGGCTGGGGCTGCCCGGCGGACCGGTCCGCCGCCCGCTGCTCGACGCCGGACCGGAGCTGGCGGCGGCGCTGGCCGGAGCGCTGACCGCGGCCCTGCCGGACACAGCGCCGCACGAGGCCGCCCTGCCGGAGGCTGCCGCCCGCTGACGGCGGCCGTCAGCCCCAGGACCAGCGCTCGAACGGCCGGTCCATGGTGTACTTGCCGTCCGCACCCAGCAGCAGCGTCCGGGACTCCCCGTTGCAGGGGTTGGACAGCGCCTCGAACTCGTCCACGCTCCAGTGGAACCAGCGCATGCAGAACAGCCGCATCAGCAGCCCGTGGGTGACCAGCACCACGTTCGGCGGGTAGTCGGGGCGCTCGAAGTTGCGGTGCAGCGTCTCGAAGAACGCGCCCACCCGGTCGTAGACGTCGGCGCCCGACTCGCCCTGGGTGAAGCGGTAGAAGAAGTGCCCGTAGGCGGCCCGGGCCTGGCGCTGGCGGTGGATGTCCTCGACGTCCTGGAGGTTGCCCCAGTCCTGCTCGCGCAGGCGCGGCTCCTCCATCACCCGCAGCGAGGAGCGGTGCAGCGCCAGCAGCTCGAAGGTCTGCCGGGTGCGCAGGTACGGCGAGACGTACGCCTGCACCGGCTCGGCGCCGAGGACGGCCCGCAGCTCCTCCCCGGCCGCGATGGCCTGCTTGCGGCCGCGCTCGGTCAGTTCCAGGGCGTGGTCGGGCACCCGCTCGTAGATCGTCTCGTCGGTGTTCCCCTCGGACTCACCGTGTCTGACCAGGACAATGCGTTGTGGACGCGCCATGTCGGCCACGGTAGTCCAGCCGCCCCGCCGGTCCGCGCAGCACCCCGCCGTTCCTCGGCCGCAGCGGAGATCACAGGACCGGGGGGAGCCGGCGGACCGGCTCCCCCCGGTTCAACGGGCGGCGGCTGCTGTCAGCTGCAGCCGCTGGTGGAGCCGCAGCCCTCGCAGAGGTAGCAGCTTCCCGCGCGGCGCATCTTGGTGCCGCAGGAGAAGCAGAGCGGGGCGTCGGAGTTGATGCCCTGCTGGATCTCCAGCAGTTCGGTGGAGTTGTGCGGGGCGTGGTGCGCCGGAGCGGTCTGGATGACCACCGGGGCCGGGGCCGGGATCGGCGCCTGGGCGGTGCGCGGGGCGGACTGGGCCAGCGACTCGGTGTCCGCCTCGTCCGCGGCGGTCGGCTCGTAGGAGCCGGTCTCCAGGTGGCGCTGGCGCTCCTCGACGGAGTGGATGCCCAGGGCCGAGCGGGTCTCGAACGGCAGGAAGTCCAGGGCCAGGCGGCGGAAGATGTAGTCCACGATCGACTGCGCCATCCGCACGTCCGGGTCGTCGGTCAGGCCGGCCGGCTCGAAGCGCATGTTGGTGAACTTGGAGATGTAGGTCTCCAGCGGGACGCCGTACTGCAGGCCGACCGAGACGGCGATGGAGAAGGCGTCCATCATGCCCGCGAGGGTCGAGCCCTGCTTGGACATCTTCAGGAAGACCTCGCCGAGGCCGTCGTCCGGGTAGGAGTTGGCCGTCATGTAGCCCTCGGCGCCACCGACCGTGAAGGAGGTGGTGATGCCCGGGCGGCCCTTGGGCAGGCGGCGGCGGACCGGGCGGTACTCGACCACCTTCTGCGCGGCCGCCTCGGCCTCGGCGGCGGGCTGGGCGGAGGGCTTGGCCTCGGCCTTGCCGTCGTTCTTGGTCTTGGCCGACAGCGGCTGGCCGACCTTGCAGTTGTCGCGGTAGATGGCGAGCGCCTTCACGCCCAGCTTCCACGCCTCGAAGTAGAGCTCCTCGACCTCGTCCACGGTGGCGGACTCGGGCATGTTGACCGTCTTGGAGATGGCGCCGGAGATCCACGGCTGGATCGCGGCCATCATCCGGACGTGGCCCATGGCGGAGATGACCCGCTCGCCCATGGCGCAGTCGAAGATCTCGTAGTGCTCGGTCTTCAGCCCGGGCGCGCCGACGACCACCCCGTGGTCGGCGATGTGCGCGACCACGGCCTCGATCTGCTCCGGCTGGTAGCCGAGGCGGCGCAGCGCCCGCGGCACCGTGCCGTTGACGATCTGCATGGAGCCGCCGCCGACCAGCTTCTTGAACTTGACCAGCGCCAGGTCGGGCTCGACGCCGGTGGTGTCGCAGTCCATCATCAGGCCGATGGTGCCGGTGGGCGCGAGCACGCTGGCCTGGGCGTTGCGGAAACCGTTCTGCGCGCCCAGCCGCAGCACGTCCTGCCAGGTCTCGGTCGCCGCGGCCCAGATCGGGCTGTCCAGGTCGTCGGCGTGCTCGGCGACGGCGTTGGCGTCCGCGTGCTGGCGCATGACCCGCTGGTGCGGCTCGGCGTTGCGGGCGTAGCCGTCGTACGGGCCGACGATGGCGGCCAGCTCCGCGCCGCGCCGGTAGGCGGTGCCGGTCATCAGCGAGGTGATGGAGCCGGCCAGCGCGCGGCCGCCCTGGGAGTCGTAGGCGTGGCCGGTGGCCATCAGCAGCGCGCCCAGGTTGGCGTAGCCGATGCCCAGCTGGCGGTAGGCGCGGGTGGTCTCGCCGATCTTCTCGGTGGGGAAGTCGGCGAAGCAGATGGAGATGTCCATCGCGGTGATGACCAGCTCGACGACCTTGGCGAAGGAGGTGGCGTCGAAGGTGTCGTCGTCCCGGAGGAACTTCATCAGGTTGAGCGAGGCCAGGTTGCAGCTGGAGTTGTCCAGGTGCATGTACTCGGAGCAGGGGTTGGAGGCGTTGATCCGGCCGGACTCCGGGCAGGTGTGCCAGTGGTTGATGGTGGAGTCGTACTGGATGCCGGGGTCGGCGCAGGCCCAGGCGGCCTCGGCCATCTTGCGGAACAGGCCCTTGGCGTCGACGGTCTCGATGACCTCGCCGGTGAGCCGGGCGCGCAGGCCGAACTGGCCGCCGTCCTCGACCGCGTGCATGAACTCGTCGGAGACCCGGACCGAGTTGTTGGCGTTCTGGTACTGGACGGAGGTGATGTCGTCCCCGCCGAGGTCCATGTCGAAGCCGGCGTCGCGCAGGGCGCGGATCTTCTGCTCCTCCTTGACCTTGGTCTCGATGAACGCCTCGACGTCGGGGTGGTCCACGTCCAGGACGACCATCTTGGCGGCGCGGCGGGTGGCGCCGCCCGACTTGATCGTCCCGGCGGAGGCGTCCGCGCCGCGCATGAAGGAGACCGGGCCGGAGGCGTTGCCGCCGGAGGTGAGCAGTTCCTTGGAGGAGCGGATGCGGGAGAGGTTCAGGCCGGCCCCGGAGCCGCCCTTGAAGATCATCCCCTCTTCCTTGTACCAGTCCAGGATGGAGTTCATGGAGTCGTCCACAGCCAGGATGAAGCAGGCGCTGACCTGCTGCGGCTGCTGGGTGCCGACGTTGAACCAGACCGGCGAGTTGAAGCTGAACACCTGGTGGAGGAGGGCGTGCGTCAGCTCGTGCTCGAAGATCTCGGCGTCGGCCGGGGAGGCGAAGTAGCCGTGCTTCTCGCCGGCGGCGCGGTAGGTCAGCACCACCCGGTCGATGATCTGCTTCAGGCTCCACTCGCGCTGCGGGGTGCCGAGCGCGCCGCGGAAGTACTTGCTGGTGACGATGTTGGTGGCGTTGACCGACCAGAAGTCGGGGAACTCGACGCCGCGCTGGTCGAAGTTGACCGAGCCGTCGCGCCAGTTGGTCATGATGACGTCGCGGCGCTCCCAGGTCACCTCGTCGTACGGGTGGACGCCGGGGGTCGTGTAGATGCGCTCGACACGAAGGCCCGCACCAGTCCCCGCGCCGCCGGCCTTGGCCCCGGGCTTGCCGCCCTTGGCCGTACCGCCCTTGCCTGCACGTGTCCCGCTGGTGGTGTCCGTCATTGCCGCCTCCTCCTGGGCAAACGCCCTGAGCGCCCCACTGCTTCCCGGGGTCGCCCGTCGTGTCCGCACTTCTTCGTTCCACGCAGGCGGCAGCCCGCTGAGGGGTGTCCGCCGTACGTCCTGCTCGGGGGTCCTGATGGTCTGTGGGCGTGCAGCGGTCGGGCTACTGCGACGCGGGGGCGGACGCGGGCGCGCCCGGTTCGGCTGCGGTGAGCGGTCCGGCACGGAGCTCGGCGATCGCAGCCTCGAAGTCCTCCAGCGATTCGTAGGCCCGGTAGACCGAGGCGAACCGCAGGTAGGCGACGACGTCCAGATCCTTGAGCGGGCCGAGTATGGCCAGGCCCACGTCGTGGGTGGACAGCTCGGCGCTGCCGGTGGCGCGCAGCGCCTCCTCGACCCGCTGGCCGAGCTGGGCCAGCGCGTCCTCGGTGACCGGGCGGCCCTGGCACGCCTTGCGCACCCCGCTGATCACCTTCTCCCGGCTGAACGGCTCGGTCACGCCGCTGCGCTTGACCACCATCAGTGCGGCCGTCTCCACCGTGCTGAAACGGCGGTTGCAGTCGGGGCACTGGCGGCGGCGGCGAATGGCGGTGCCGTCGTCGGTGGTGCGCGAGTCGACGACCCGGCTGTCCGAGTGGCGACAGAAGGGGCAGTGCATGTCCTTCAACCCCTCCTCGTTCAACGCTCCGGATGCCCGGATCAGGCTCTGCCGACTGGCGCGCCGCAGCTAAGTCTAGGTGATGCCCAGGGGTGACTCACCCCCGGGTGACCACAACCTGTGGCCTCCGAGGACCTATGTAACCACTACATCTAGGGTGCCTGGCAAGCTTCGGCCATCGCGTGTCGGTAGTCCCGGACTCACGCCCAGCGATCATCGCAGGTCAACGCGGAGCGCCTGCGGCAAGCTCACCCGGATGGCCCGGAGCAGCCCGGGCGGGGTGAATTTTCGGGCTTGCCGGTCCATGCGCGGGGGTTTCATGAGACGCTGCCGCTCGAACAAACGAGCGCTTCGCACATGCGGCCGTACACCTACAACCTTGATCACGTCAGGCATTCGGGCAATAATTCACTCGAACGTGTGTTTGGCGCAACCTTTCGATAGGACCTACCGTTGGCCTATTCAAGGGAGAACGTCCATCGAGAGGGGCCGCCGTGACCAGCGCAGAAAGTAGCACCGTCCCGGTGCAGGAACGCTCCCAGAACGGCCAGCTGTACAGCACCCACCATGGCAGCCAGGAAGACCTCCGGAAATCCGCCGCCGGGCTCGTCCCGGGACAGGTCTCGGGCGCCTCCGCTCCGCACTCCTCGGGACTCTCCTTGGGCACTGCAGATGATCCGGCTCTGAATCCCGCACTCGTCGACGATCTCGCCGATCAGGCTCCGACGCGCTCGCTGCCCGGCCGTCCACCGGGCATCCGGACCGACGAGGCCGGGCTCACCGAGCGCCAGCGCCGGGTGATCGAGGTCATCCGGGATTCCGTGCAGCGGCGCGGCTACCCGCCGAGCATGCGCGAGATCGGCCAGGCCGTCGGCCTGTCCAGCACCTCCTCCGTCGCCCACCAACTGATGGCGCTGGAGCGCAAGGGCTTCCTCCGCCGCGACCCGCACCGTCCGCGCGCGTACGAGGTGCGCGGCATGGACGTCGTGCGCCCCGTCCCGGAGAGCACCACCGGCCGCCCGGCCACCTCCTACGTGCCGCTGATCGGGCGGATCGCCGCCGGCGGGCCGATCCTGGCCGAGCAGTCGGTCGAGGACGTCTTCCCGCTCCCCCGGCAGCTGGTCGGCGACGGCGAGCTGTTCGTGCTCAAAGTGAGCGGCGACTCCATGGTCGAGGCCGCCATCTGCGATGGCGACTGGGTCACCGTCCGCCGCCAGCCGGTCGCCGAGAACGGCGACATCGTCGCCGCGATGATCGACGGCGAGGCCACGGTGAAGCGCCTCAAGCGCGAGGACGGCCACATCTGGCTGATGCCGCACAACGCGGCGTACGAGCCCATCCCCGGCGACAGCGCGACCATCCTGGGCAAGGTCGTCGCGGTGCTGCGCCGGCTCTGAGCAACGACGGCAACCACCCCGGCCGGGGCCGCCGACCTACGGTCGCGGCCCCGGCCGGGGTTCGCGGGCTGCGGGCGTCAGCGGCTGCGCGGGGGCGGCGCCGAGGCGTCGATGGCCGCCAGCGAGCGGCGCACCTGGTTGCGGTCGGTGGTGAACCAGAAGTCCGGCATGGACGAGCGGAAGAACCCGCCGTAGCGGGCCGTGGCCAGCCGGGAGTCCAGCACCGCGACCACCCCCCGGTCGTCCGCCGCCCGGATCAGCCGCCCTGCGCCCTGCGCCATCAGCAGCGCCGCATGGGTCGCCGCCACGGCCATGAAGCCGTTGCCGCCGTGCTGTTCGACGTCCCGCTGGCGGGCGCTCATCAGCGGGTCGTCCGGCCGGGGGAAGGGGATCCGGTCCATGACCACCAGCTGGCAGGCCGAGCCGGGGACGTCCACGCCCTGCCACAGCGACAGCGTGCCGAACAGGCAGCTCTCGGCGGAGGCCGAGAAGGTCTTGATCAGTTCGCCCAGGGTGTCCTCGCCCTGGAGCAGGATCTCCCCGGGGACACGCTCGCGCAGCGCCTCGGCGGCCGCCTGCGCGGCCCGCATCGAGGAGAACAGCCCCAGGGTGCGGCCGCCGGCGGCCTGGATCAGCTCGGCCAGCTCGTCCAGCATGGCTGGGCGGTCCGGCTCGCGGCCGGGCGGCGGCAGGTGCTTGGCGACGTACAGGATGCCCTGCCGGGGGTAGTCGAACGGCGAGCCGACGTCCATCGCCCGCCACAGCGGCACCGGCTCGCCCGCGCCGGACAGGCCGGGGGCCGCGGCGGGAGCCTGGGCGCGGTCGTCCGGGAGCCGGCCGTCCGGGCCGAGGCCCAGCGACAGCGCCACGCCGGTGAAGTCGCCGCCGAGCTTGAGCGTGGCCGAGGTCAGCACCACCGAGCGCTCCTTGTAGAGGCTCTCCCGCAGCAGCCCGGAGACGCTCAGCGGGGCGACCCGCAGCGAGGCCGCTCCGGGGCCGAAGCGGTCCCGGTCCTCGATCCACAGCACGTCGTACTCGGAGCCCTCCAGCATCCGGTCGGCGGTGTCGTGGATGTTCTCCACCGAGGCCAGGGCCTGCTTGCGGACGGCGTCCTCGTCGCTGACGCCCTTGTCGCGGATCTCGCCGATGGAGGTGATCACCGCACGGGACGCCTCGCGGATCGCGGCGACGGCGTAGCCGATGTTCTCCGGCAGCTCCTCCAGACGGCCGGGCTGGGCGATCTCCATCAGGCCGTGGTAGTTCTCGGCGGCGGCCTGGAGCGCGTCCACGGCCTTCTCGTTGGCCAGCTTCGCGGCCCGCTTGACCGCCCGGTTGACCGCCCCGGTGGTGAGCTCGGCGGTGGCGATCCCGGTCACCCGCGAGACCAGCTCGTGCGCCTCGTCCACGATCAACAGCTCGTGCTCGGGCAGGACCGGCGCGCCCTCCAGGGCGTCGATGGCGAGCAGCGCGTGGTTGGTGACCACCACGTCCGCCAGCTTGGCGCGCTCGCGCGCGGCCTCGGCGAAGCACTCGCCGCCGTAGGGGCACTTGCCGGCGCCCAGGCACTCCCGGGAGCTGACCGACATCTGCGCCCAGGCCCGGTCGGAGACGCCCGGGGACATGTCGTCGCGGTCGCCGGACTCGGTCTCGTCGGCCCAGTCGCGCAGGCGCAGGATGTCCTTGCCGAGCTTGCTGCTGGGGCCGCCCAGGGCCTCGGCCGGATCGAACAGGCCCTCGCCCTCGTCGCTCGGCGCGCCCTCGTGCACCCGGTGCAGGCAGAGGTAGTTGGAGCGCCCCTTGAGCATGGCGAACTGCGGGCGGCGGCGCAGCTGCGGCCGCAGTGCCTCGACCGTGCGCGGCAGGTCCCGCTCCACCAGCTGCCGTTGCAGGGCCAGGGTGGCGGTGGCGACCACCACCCGGTCGCCGTGCGCCAGCGCCGGGACGAGGTAGGCGAGGGACTTGCCGGTGCCGGTGCCCGCCTGGACCAGCAGCTGTTCGCCGGAGTCGACGGCGGCGGCGACGGCCTCGGCCATGGCCACCTGCCCGGGGCGCTCCACGCCCCCGACCGAGGTCACGGCGGCGTGCAACAGCTCCCGCAGGCGCGACCCCGGCACGGCCTGCGGCCGGTCCGCGCCGCCGCCCGGAATCCCGTCCGGATTCTCGTCCGGATGCCCTTCAGCCGCCGGGGAGTTGTCCTCGGGACCGGCCTCGGCGGGGGCCGCGTCCGAGGGATCGTCGAGGGGGTCGGCTGAGGGTTCGGGGGCGGTGCCCCGAGAAGGCAGAGTAGTCATGGCCTGCCCAGGGTAGACGCAGCCGCTGACATCCTGAGATCAGCCGAGCGTGTGGCTGCTGCGCGCGCGCCGGGGCGCGGTCAGCGAGGGGTCGTTCAGCACCGGCTCCTCGGCGCGGACCGCCGCCAGGACGGCCGGGTCGAGCCGCGCGGTGGCCAGCCCGGGGTCGTCGCTGCCCGCGTCGGCGAGCAGGCCGCCGTCGGGGCCCCAGACCGCGCTGCCGCCGCAGCCCTGGTACGGGCCGGAGCGGCCGCTGTGGTTGGCCAGCACGGTGTAGCAGGTGTTGTCGAGGGCCCGGGCCGGGAAGACCACGGCCCGCTGCCGGGCCCCGCCGCCGCGCCCGAACATCGCACCGACCAGGTAGGCGTCGCAGCCGTCCAGGGCGGCGGCGCGGGCGTGCTCGGGGAAGCCGCTGTCCCAGCAGATGCCGAGGCCCAGCCGCCAGCCGTCGAGGGTGAGGGTGCAGCCCCGGCTGCCGGGGGCGAATCCGGCGGCCCGCTCGGCGGGGGTGGCGTGCTGCTTGTCGTACCGGGCGGCGGGGCGGCCGGTACGGTCCAGGACCAGGGCGGAGATGTGCAGCGCGCCGGTGTCGGCGTCCCGGGCGGGCGTCCCGACCACGACCGCGGTGCGGGTCTGCGCGCAGGCGGCGGCCAGGGCGTCCAGCCGGGGGTCGTCGGCGGCCGGGGCGAGCCGGTCGGGGTCGGCGGCGACCGCGGGCAGTTCGTAGCCGGTGAGGAACAGCTCGGGCAGGACCACCAGGTCCGCGCCCCGGTCGGCGGCGCGGCGCAGCAGCGCGGCGGCGGTGGCGGCGTTGGCGGCGACGTCGAGCGGGGCGCAGGCGGCCTGGGCGGCGGTGACGGTGAGGGCGTCCATGGGCCGTCAGCGTAGTGGTGCCTGGGGCACCAGCTCCGGGCCGGGCCGGGCGGTGCCCGGTCGGCCCGGGGTGCGGTGCCGGGGCGGGCCGAAGGTGGTCCAGGCGGTGCGCCCGGGCAGCCGGTGGACGGTCCGCCCGGCGACGGCGTTCAGGATGACGGCGGCGCGGTGGGCGCCCAGGCCCAGGTCGGGGGTGCCGACGCCGTGGGTGTGCAGTTCGGCGTTCTGCACGTACAGCCCGGCGGTGACGTCGGGGCGCAGCCCGACCCGGTGGTCCAGGCCGACCCGGTAGCGGCCCTGGTCGTCCCAGTCGACCAGGTCGGCCAGCGGGTCGAGCAGGGCGGGGCGGCGGGCGGCGTAGCCGGTGGCCAGGACCAGGGCATCGGTGCGCACGGTGTGGGCGGCCCCGGTCTGCCGGTGCCGGCAGTGCAGTTCCAGGCCGCCGTCGGCCCCGGCGCGGGCGCCGCGCACCTCGGTGCCGGGCAGGATCTCGGCGTCGGCCGGGGCGCCGCCGGTGGTGCGCTCGTACAGGGCGGCGTGGATCTCGGCCAGGGTCTCGGCGCTGGCGGCCTTGTAGAGCTGCCACTGCTCGGGGACGAGCCGGTCGCGGACGTCCTGGGGCAGGGCGTGGAAGTAGCGGGTGTAGTCGGGGGTGAAGTGCTCCAGGCCCAGCTTGGAGTACTCCATCGGGGCGATGGCGGGGGTGCGGGTGATCCAGCGCAGGTGCTGTTCCGGCAGGTCGCCGCGGGTGCGCAGCAGGTCCAGGAAGACTTCGGCGCCGGACTGGCCGGAGCCCAGGACGCTGATGTCGGCGGCGGAGGACAGGGCGTGCCGGACGTGCAGGTACTCCTCGGCGTGGTGCACCAGCCCGCTGCGATGCAGCTCGCGCAGGGCGGGCGGGACCACCGGCTCGGTGCCGACGCCGAGGACCAGGTTCCGCGCGGCCACCCGGGCGCCGTCCGGCAGGGCGACCCGGAACACCCCGGCCCGGCCGTCCCAGGAGACGGCCTGGACCGGGCTGCCGAAGCGGCAGTGCGGCAGCTGCTGGGAGACCCAGCGGCAGTAGTGCTCGTACTCGCGCCGGGAGAGGTGGCTCTGCTCGCTGAAGTAGAACGGGAACAGCCGGTCGTGGGCGCGCAGGTAGGCCAGGAAGGACCAGCGGCTGGTCGGGTCCACCAGGCTGACCAGGTCGGCCAGGAAGGGCACCTGCATCCGCGCGCCGTCCAGCAGCAGCCCCGGGTGCCAGCTGAACTGCGGCTTGGCCTCGAGGAAGAGGCTGCGCAGCCCGGGGACGCCGTCGGCGAGCGCCGCGAGCGAGAGGTTGAACGGACCGAGGCCGACGCCGACCAGGTCGTACGGAGCGGGGGCGTCGGCGGGGCCGGGGGCGGCCGGGGTGCGGGGCGCGGCGGGCGTGGGCTCGGGCATGGGCGGCGGGGTCTCTCTCGGGCGGCTCTGGACGAAACGGGGGCGGCGGGCGGGCTTCGGCGGGGTGCGGGCTTCGGCGGGCGGGCTCGGCGGGGGGTGGACCGGTTCAGTGGCGGTCGTGGACCAGCAGGGCCGCGTGCTTGCCGGGCAGCGGCAGGTCCCGGTCGTAGCGGAAGCCCGCCTTGAGGAACGCCCGGATCGAGGGGACGTTGCGGACGTCCGGCTCGGCGACCACGCGCCGGGCGAAGTGCCGTTCGCGCAGCGCCCGTTCGGCCACGGCCCGGATCAGCACCCCGCCGGTGCCCCGGCCGCGCTGCTGGGGCGGGCCGAGCAGCAGGTGCACGCCGGTGTCGTGCGGGCGGGCCGGGTAGTGCCGGGCGATGGGGTCGAGGTCGGCCCGGTAGATCTCCCAGTAGCTCATCGGCGTGCCGTCGAGCAGGCCCAGGCAGGGCACGCTGCGGCCGTCCCCGTCGAGCTGGGACTGGATATGACGCTCCGTCAACTCCGCTGGCCCGGACAGTTCCCAGAAGGCGGCGACGACCGGGTCGTTCATCCACTGCAGCAGCAGCCGCAGATCGCGCGGCAGCCGCACCGGCTGCAGCCGGAACGCGCCGAGCCGGGTCTCCATGACGCCCCAGCGGGCCACGCCGTCCAGCAGGTCCGCGCCCTGGCGGCGCAGGGCGGGCAGCGGCCGGCGCGGCGCCTGCGCGCGCGGCTCCTGCGCGGGGAAGGCCGGCGGGTGCGGCGCGTCGAGGGAGCCGTGCGGGCGGTGCCGGTGGTTCACGGGGTCGCCCCGGCGGCCTGGCGGGGGTGCCGGTCGGCGCTGCGGGCACCGGCGGCGGACGCGCCGGGGGCGAGCGGGTTGGCGAGGGCCACGTACACGGACTGGGTCTCGACCGGGCCGACCAGCTCGTCCAGGCCGCGCAGCCGGGTGAGCAGGTTGGCCTTGCAGGGCAGCGTGGGCGCGTCCAGCAGCAGCTCCGGCAGGCGCGAGCCGGTGGCCGCGGCGGCCGGGCCGCCGAGGAACCGGCGCAGCGCGGCCAGCAGGACCCGCTCGTCCACCAGGCCCTGCGCGCCGAACGCGCCGACCAGGCCGAGCAGGTGGTTGACGCCGAGGTAGTAGCCGAAGCGCTCGTCGGCGACCCGGTCGGGGACGAAGGTGTCGCTGAGCGCGCCCAGGCCGGGCAGCCGGGAGCGCAGCGCCTCGGTGTGCGACGCGCGGAAGTAGTAGCCCTGGTTGTCGCGGTAGCGCCCGCCGACGGGCCAGCCCTGGGCGTCCAGCAGCACCAGGCTGTTCTGCTGGTGCGCTTCGAGGGCGATCCCGGCCCGGCCGTCGAGCCAGAGCAGCGGCAGGACCACGGCGTCGAGGTAGCGCAGGAACCACTCGGCGCAGACGGTGGCCGCCGGGCGGCCGGTGCGGTCGGCGAGCGCCTGGACCAGGCCGCCCAGGCGGGAGCGGGTGGGCGTGCCGGAGACCAGCCCGGCGACGCAGTGCACGCGCTCCCGGGGGCCGAAGGGGTTCTGCCGGACGACGGTGTCCAGGCCGGGCACCGGCCCGGCGGCCAGGCCGGCGGCGGGCAGGCCGGAGGCAGCGGGCCCGGTGCCGGGCAGGTCCGCGCCGATCCAGGCCGGGTCGCGGACGATGTCGAACGCCGGGTGCGCCGCGTGCCACTCCCGGCCGAGGCCGGACTCCAGCAGCCGGTGCACCTCCAGCCCCCGGTGCAGCTCCTTGCGCAGGTTCTCCCGGCGGGAGTTGGTGATGGCCAGGCCCAGCGACAGCTTCAGCATCCAGGGCGAGTCGGGCCGGTAGACCGTGCGCACCGAGGAGGTCGGGTACCACAGCGGGCCGTGCGGGCCGAGGTCATGCAGCTGCCCGGCGTCCAGTAGCGCTCGGACGTCGGGCCGGTGCGCCAGCTCGCGGGCCTGCCAGGGGTGCAGCGGCAGGGCGACGGTGCCCGGCGGCAGTTCCGGGGCGAGCGCGGCGGTGACGGCGGCGGCGTCCTGCGGCAGGGCGGAGTCCCCGGCGGCGAGTTCGGCCGCCACGGCGAACCAGTGCAGCGGGTGCGCGCCGCGCAGCTCGGGCGAGTAGGCGGCGGTCTCGGCCTCGCCGAGGCCCTCCCGGCTCTTGGGCGCGGGGTGCAGCGGATGGCCGAGCAGCAGGTCCTGCTCGGACGCCAGGAAGGGCGTGGTGCCGGGCGCGGGCAGCGGCGCGTCCCGGCGGTCGGCGATGAAGCGGGCGGTGCGGCGCACCGAGTCGGCGACCCGCCCGGCGAGTTCGGCGGTGTGGCGGGGGGAGCCGGCGTCGGTGCCCCGGCCTCGGGCGAGCAGGGCTGCGACGGTGACCGCGTCCACCGGGTGGCCCGGGCCGGGGCCGGAGTCGGGCCGCAGCCGGGCCCGGCCGAAGCGGTGCCAGCCGCTGGGCGACCAGTGCCGGACGGGCACGGTGAGCCGCAGGCCGTCGCCGAGGGCGAGGGTGAGCAGGCCGCCGGGCGGCTCGCCGAGGCCGGTCTCGCGGACCCAGCAGCGCAGCAGGTTCTCGGTTCCGGCGCAGTCGGCGGCGACGGCCGGGTCCGGGTGCAGCAGCGGGTCCTCGGAGTCGCCCGCGTCCCGGGCCTGGGCGGGGAGTCCGCTGGCGGCGGCAGTGCTCACTTAGGAGTGCTCCTCTTGTGCTCCGGCCGCGAGGACGAGCGCCAGCAGGCGGTCCACGTCGGCTTCGGTGGTGTGCGGGTTGAGCAGGGTGAGCTTGAGCCGGACGCTGCCGTCGGCCAGCTCGGTGCGGCCGACGACGGCCTGACCGGCGGCGAGCAGGCGGCGGCGCAGCCCGGCGTTGACGGCGTCCGCCGGGGCGTCCGGGGTCTGCGGCAGGTACCGGAACAGCACGCTGGTGAGGACGGGTTCGGCGGTGAGCTCCAGCCGGGGCTCGGCGGCGATCCCGGCGGCGGCGTGGCGGGCCAGGTCGTGGCAGCGGTCGACCAGCGCGCCCAGGCCCGCGCGGCCCAGGGCGCGCAGGGTGACCGCGACCTTGAAGGCGTCCGGACGGCGGGTGGTGCGCAGCGAGCGGCCGAGCAGCGAGGTGTATCCGGCCTCCTCGTCGTCGGCCGGGTTGAGGTAGGCGGCGCGCTGCCCGAGCGGGGCCAGCAGCGCGGGATCGCGCACCAGCAGGGCTCCGGCGGCGACCGGCTGCCAGCCGAGCTTGTGCAGGTCCAGGCCGATGGTGTCGGCCAGCTCCAGCCCGTCCAGCAGCGGCGCCAGGCGGCGGGAGAACAGCGCGCCCGCGCCGTAGGCGGCGTCCACGTGCAGCCGGGTGCCGTGTCTGCGGGCGACGGCGGCGACCGCGCGCAGCGGGTCGACGGCGCCCCGGTCGGTGGTGCCCGCGGTGGCGACGACGGCGAGCGGCGGGCGGCCCTCGGCGCGGGCGTCGGCCAGGCCCCAGTCCAGGACGCGCGGGTCCATGCGGCCGTCGGGGGCGGTGTCGACCGGGACGACGGCGTCCGGGCCCAGCCCGAGCACGGCGGCGGCGCGGCCCACCGAGAAGTGGGCGTCGGCCGAGCAGTGGACGCTGAACCGGCCGCCGCGCTGCTGCTCGCGCGAGACCGCGTCCCGGGCCAGCAGCAGCGCGGTCAGGTTGGACTCGGAGCCGCCGGTGGTGAAGACGCCGGTACCGGAGGCGGGGAAGCCGACCAGCTCGACCAGGGTGCGCAGGACGGCCAGTTCGACCGAGGTGGCGCCGGGGGCCTGGTCCCAGGAGTCCAGCGAGGGGTTGACGGCGGCCACGGCCAGGTCGGCGGCGACGGCGACGGCCAGCGGCGGCGCGTGCAGGTGGGCGGCGCAGGCGGGGTCGGCCGGGTCGGCGGCGGTGGCGGCCAGGGCCTCGGTGAGCAGCCGCAGGGCGTCCGGATCGCCGTGGTCGGGCAGCAGCGCGCCGGACGTGAGCAGCCCGGCGAGACCGGCGGCGACGGCGTCCGGGCCGCCTGCGGGCAGCGGGCCGCCGCGCCGGGCCGCTCCGGCGCCCAGGGCGTCCAGCACGGTGGCGACCAGCGGTGCGAGTGCCTGCGGGCCGTCGGCGCCGCCGGCCAGCGGTGGCAGCGGCGCGGGCGGTTCCTGGTCCGGGGTGCGGGCGGTCATCGGTTCTCCCCCTGGGGTGGGACGCCGCCGGGTGCGGCGCAGGCGGCGGCGACGGCGTCGGCCAGCCGGTCCAGGACGGCGGCGGCCTGCTCGTCGGTCATGGTGAGCGGCGGCAGCAGCCGCACCACACTGCTGTGCCGGCCGCCCAGCTCCACGATCAGGCCCCGGCGCAGCGCCTGGGCCCGGACCTCGGCGGCGAGCCGGGGTGCAGCCGGGCGGGTGCCGCGCGGGTCGGGCTCGGCCTCGGGATCGACCAGTTCGACGCCGAGCATCAGGCCGCGCCCCCGGACGTCGCCGATGGCGGGCTGCTCCCCGGCCAGGGCGCGCAGCCGGTCGAGCAGGCGCCGGCCGAGCTCGGCGGCGCGGGCGGCCAGGCCCTCGGTGCGGATGTGCCGCAGGGTGGCCGCACCGGCGGCCATGGCCAGCTGGTTGCCCCGGAAGGTCCCGGCGTGCGCGCCGGGGGCCCAGACGTCCAGCTCGCCCCGGTAGACGATGGCGGCCAACGGCAGGCTGCCGCCGATGGCCTTGGAGACCACCATGACGTCCGGGATGATCCCGGAGTGCTGGACGGCCCAGAACATCCCGGTCCGGCCGACGCCCGTCTGCACCTCGTCCACGATCAGCGGGATGTCCCGGGCGGCGGTGATCCGGCGCAGCTCGCGCAGCCAGTCGTCGGGCGCGGGGACGACCCCGCCCTCGCCCTGGACCGCCTCGACGATCATGGCGGCGGGCGGTTCGATGCCGGCCTTGGGGTCGTCCAGCAGGGTGGTGGTCCAGTGCGCGGAGAGCCGGGCGGCCTCGGGGCCGCCGACCCCGAACGGGCAGCGGTAGTCGTAGGGGAAGGGCAGCCGCACCGGCTGCTGAACCGTTCCACCGAGCCCGGCCCGGACCGCCGTGTCGCTGCCGGCCGCCAGCGCGCCGGCCGTCATGCCGTGGTAGGCGCCGGTGAAGGCCAGCAGGCCGCTGCGGCCGGTGGCGGTGCGCACCAGCTTCAGCGCGGCCTCGACCGCGTCGGTCCCGGCCGGGCTGCAGAACTGGATCCGGGCGCCGTCGGCGAAGCGCGGCGGCAGGCTTTCGAACAGCTCGGTGGTGAAGGCGTCCTTGACCGGGGTGGCCAGGTCCAGCACGTGCAGCGGCGCACCGGAGTCCAGCACCCGGCGGAGCGCGGCCAGCACCACCGGGTGGTTGTGGCCGAGGGCGAGGGTGCCGGCGCCGGAGAGGCAGTCCAGGTACTGGCGGCCGTCCGCGCCCTCGACGGTCATGCCCTGGGCGCGCACCGGGACGACGGGCAGCGAGCGCGCGTACGTCCGGGCGGCGGACTCGCGGGCGGCCTGGCGGGCCAGGACGGCCTCGGCGACGGTCTCGCCGGGCGCGGCACTGGGGGCGTTCTCGGCGGGCGGCGGTACGACGGGCAGGTGCACGGGCTCGCATCTCCTCACGACAGAGGGGGCAGCCTCACGGGTGAGGACCCCTCCAGGTCCCCGGGCCATGCACTCCTTTGGAATGACGCCCACTTGGTCAAACGACCCAGGGCCGCGTTGATCACGCATCAACCGGGGAGCACACATAGTTCACACAAAACGGCCGCCGACCGCCCCTCCGGGCGGGAGGGGCGGTCGGCGGCCGTCTGCGACAGCGCTCACGGGTGTCAGCCGGTGTGGGCCGCCACCGCGAAGCGCTCCAGCTCGGCGGCGAGATCCGGCAGGACCCGCGCGGTGAGCTGGGTGCCGTCGTTGGTGTGCTCCTCGGAGAGCACCTCGCCCTCCTGGTGGACCCGGGAGACCAGGTCGCCGCGGGTGTACGGGACCAGCGCGACCAGCTCCACCGAGGGCCGGGGCAGCTGGTCCTCCAGCAGCCGCAGCAGCTCGTCCATGCCCTGCCCGGTGCGGGCGGAGACCACGATGGCGTGCGGCTCGCGGCGGAGCAGCCGCTGCAGCACGTCGGGATCGGCCGCGTCCGCCTTGTTGATCACCACGATCTCCGGGACCTGCTGGGCGTCGACCTCCACGATGACCTGCCGTACGGCGGCCAGCTGGGACTCCGGCTCGGGGTGCGAGCCGTCGACCACGTGCAGGATCAGGTCGGCGTCGGCGACCTCCTCCATGGTGGAGCGGAACGCCTCGACCAGGTGGTGCGGCAGGTGCCGGACGAAGCCGACGGTGTCGGCCAGGGTGTAGACCCGACCGCCCGGGGTCTCCGCGCGGCGGACCGTCGGATCCAGAGTGGCGAACAGCGCGTTCTCGACCAGTACCCCGGCCCCGGTGAGCCGGTTGAGCAGCGAGGACTTGCCCGCGTTGGTGTACCCGGCGATGGCCACCGAGGGCACCTGGTGGCGGCGCCGCTCCTGCCGCTTGGTGTCGCGGCCCTTCTTCATGTCGGCGATCTCCCGGCGGAGCTTCGCCATCTTCTCGCGGATCCGCCGCCGGTCGGTCTCGATCTTGGTCTCACCGGGACCGCGGGTGGCCATGCCACCGCCGCCGCCGGCCGAGGAGCCGCCGCCACCACCCATCTGCCGGGAGAGCGACGCACCCCAGCCGCGCAGCCGGGGCAACATGTACTGCATCTGGGCGAGCGAGACCTGCGCCTTGCCCTCCCGGGACTTGGCGTGCTGGGCGAAGATGTCCAGGATCAGCGCCGTCCGGTCGACGACCTTGACCTTGACCACGTCCTCCAGGTGGATCAGCTGGCCGGGGCTCAGCTCACCGTCGCAGACCACCGTGTCCGCGCCGGTCTCCAGGACGATGTCGCGCAGCTCCCGGGCCTTGCCGGAGCCGATGTAGGTGGCCGGGTCGGGCCGGTCGCGGCGCTGGATCACGCCGTCCAGCACCTGCGATCCGGCGGTCTCGGCGAGGGCGGCCAGCTCCGCCAGGGAGTTCGCCGCCTCCTCGGCCGTGCCGTCGGTCCAGACGCCGACGAGGACGACGCGCTCCAGTCGGAGCTGCCGGTACTCGACCTCGGTGACGTCCTGCAGTTCGGTGGACAGCCCGGTGACGCGGCGCAGGGCGGCACGGTCGGTCCGGTCGTACTGGTCACCGTCGTAGTCGTTGTCGCGGTAACCGCCGCCCATGCCCAGCCCGAGTCCTCCCGCGAGGTCCTCGTCCATCAGTGCCTCAGCCCGACGGGGCTCGGCGGTGTCGCGGGGTTCGAACGTGGAGGTCATTGTGTCCTTAGGGTCGGCGATCCGCTCGGATGCGGGCTTGCAGGGGAAAACGCCGCGGGCTCACCGCTCATTCCCGTCGTTCCCGCTGACGATGGTCGCATGCCCGCTCCGGCGGGGTCATCCCCATTTTCCGGCCCGTCCGAACCCTGCGGCCCGGCCCGGTAGACGTCGTACACCCCGGCCACCCGCAGCATGGCCCGCATCAGCTCGGGCAGCGCCCCGGCGTCGGGCAGCTCCACGGTGTAGGTGTGCCGGACCCGCAGCTCCTGCGGGGGCTCGACGGAGGCGGAGACGATGTCCACTCCGGTGGCGGACATGGCCGCGGTCAGGTCGGCCAGCAGCCGGGGGCGGCCCAGGGCGTCGGCCTGGACCGTGACCCGGTAGCCGCTGGGGGCGGCGTCCCGGGCCCAGGCGACCTGGACCGGGGTGCGGCCGCCGACGGCCATGCCGATGCCGGTGCGGCAGTCCCGGCGGTGCACGGCGACCGCGCCGCCGCGGATGGCGAAGCCGACCAGGGCGTCCGGCGGGACCGGGGTGCAGCAGCGGGCGAGCCGGACCGGCGCGTCCGGCAGCCCGGCAGCGACCACCGCCGCCGACTGCGACTGCCGGGGCGCCTCGGCGGCGGAGGCGGCGGCTCTGGGCGCGGACGCCCGGGGCGCGGCAGTTCTGGGCGCGGCGGCCGGGGGCCCGGACGGCGGGTGCTCCTGGTCGGCCGGGGGCTGCGGGGCGGCCGGGTGTTCGGCCAGCCAGCGTTCGATGGCGATGCGGGCCGAGGGCGTCCGGGCGTGGGCGAGCCACTCCGGATCGGGACCGCCCGGTTCGCCGCCGGGCTCGCCCGGTTCACCGGACTCGGTGAGGACGTCCACCGCGTCGCCGTCGCGCAGCAGGGTGGACAGGGCGGTGAGCCGGCCGTTGACCCGGGCGCCGATACATCGGTGGCCGACGTCCTCGCCGAGGGCGTAGGCGACGTCCACACAGCTGGAGCCGGAGGGCAGCTGGAGCGTGCCGCCGCCCTCGGTGACCACGGTCAGCTCGCCGTCGCCGGAGAGGTCGGCGGTGAGGGCGGACCAGAAGGTGTCGGCGTCCGGGGTCTCCCGCTGCCAGTCGAGCAGCCGGGCCAGCCAGCCGGGCCGGGCCGGGTCGGTGCGGTCCAGCTCGTCCCGCTCGGGCGTGGAACCGGGCCCGGCGCCGTCGCCGCCCTCGGCGGGCTGCTCCTCGGCGGTGCCGCCCCCGGGGGTGTCCAGCGCGACCACGCCGAACTCGGCGACCCGGTGCATGTGTTCGGTCCGCACCAGGACCTCGACCACCTGGCCGGGGCCGGTGGTGACGGCGGTGTGCAGCGACTGGTAGAGGTTGAACTTGGGACCGGCGATGAAGTCCTTGAACTCCCCCGGCAGCGGCGTCCAGCAGGTGTGCAGCTCGCCCAGGACGGCGTAGCAGTCGGCGTTCTCCTCGACCACGACCAGCAGCCGGCCGAAGTCGCACGGCGTCAGCTCGGTGCGGTGGAGCAGGGCGCGGTGCACCGAGACGCAGTGCCGGGGGCGGACGGTGACCTCGGCCTGGATCCGGGCCTCGCGCAGCTGCCGCCGCAGCAGCCCGGCGAACTCGCCGAGCGGATCGGCCTCGGCGCGTTCGTGGGCGGCGAGGAGCTCCTGGGTGCGGGCGTACTCCTCCGGGTGGAGGGTGGCGAAGACGATGTCCTCCAGCTCGGTCTTGACCACCTGGATGCCGAGCCGTTCGGCGAGCGGGATCAGGACGTCCCGGGTGACCTTGGCGATGCGCACCTGGCTGGCGGGCTTCATGTGCCGGATGGTGCGCATGTTGTGCAGCCGGTCGGCGAGTTTGATGACCATCACCCGGACGTCCTCGCCGGTGGCCAGCAGCATCTTGCGGAAGGTCTCGGCCTCGGCGGCGGCGCCGAAGTCGACCTTCTCCAACTTGGTGACGCCGTCGACCAGATAGGCGACCTCGTCGCCGAAGCCCGCGCGCACCTGATCCAGGGTCACCGCCGTGTCCTCGACCGTGTCGTGGAGCAGCGAGGCGACCAGCGCCGTGGTCTCCGCGCCCAGTTGGGCGAGGATCATGGTGACCGCGAGCGGATGGGTGATGTAGGGCTCGCCGCTCTTGCGGGTCTGCCCGCGGTGGGAGGCCTCGGCAACCTCGTAGGCCCGCCCGAGCAGGGCGATGTCGGCCCCGGGGTGGTGGCTGCGGTGGGCCCGGACGACGGGCTCCATGGCGTCCGCGAGCTGCGGTCTGGGGCCGCCCGCGAGCAGCGCGGCGAAACCGGCGCGGCCCAGCCCGGAGCGGGCCCGGGCGCGGCGCAGGGCGCCGCCGCCGCGCGGCGCGGCGGTCGGCGGTGAGACGGCCCGGCGGCCGTCCAGCGGGATGACGGGCGGGATGACGGGAAGATCACCGGCATTGATGTTCATGCGCACCTCCGGCAGCGATCACCGGAGTGGGCAGGCACCCCGATGGTCCATCCTACCGAGTGGAGCACGCTGGGCGACGCCGTGTATTCCCAACGTCACCTTGATCACCCATTCGGGGGATTTGAAACGCTTGCGAAGTGGCAAGGCTTTGAGGTTGCGGCGTCAGCCGGCGGCGAGCCAGTCGGCGTCCGCCACGCCCTCGGCCAGGACCACCGCCGGGCCGGTCATCTCGACCGTGCCGTCCGGCAGTTCGGTGATCTCCAGGCGTCCGCCGGGGACGTCCACGGTGTAGCTGGCGGGCTGCCCGGTGACGGCGGGGTCCAGGCCGTCGCGGCGGGCGGCGGCGACCATGACGGCGCAGGCGCCGGTGCCGCAGGAGCGGGTCTCGCCGGAGCCGCGCTCGTGCACCCGCATGGCCACGTGGCGCGGGCCCCGGTCGACCACGAACTCAACGTTCACGCCGGTCGGGTAGACCCCGGCCGGGGCGACCGGCGGGGCGGTCAGCAGGTCGCCCGCGTGGTCGAGGTCGTCCACGAAGGCGACCGCGTGCGGATTGCCCATGTTGACGTTGAGTGCGGGCCAGTTGCGCTCGCCGACGGTCACCCGGATGCCGTCCGGGCCGGGCAGGTCGGCGCGGCCCATGCGTACCGTGACCGGGGCGGGGCCGTCCGGGCCGTCGGCGGCGAGCCGGGCCCGGCGGATTCCGGCCCGGGTGGCGACGGCCAGCTCGCCCGGCTCGGCGAGCCCGGCCAGGACCAGGTAGCGGGCGAAGACCCGGACGCCGTTGCCGCACATCTCGGCGATGCTGCCGTCGGCGTTGCGGTAGTCCATGAACCACTCGGCCTCGTCGGCCATGGCCCGGGCCTCCGGGTGGGCGGCGGAGCGGACGACGCGCAGCAGGCCGTCGCCGCCGATCCCGGCGCGGCGGTCGCACAGCCGGGCCACGGCGGCCGGTCCCAGCTCGATCCGGCCGTCCGGGTCGGGCACGATGACGAAGTCGTTCTCGGTGCCGTGCCCCTTGAGGAACCGCAGGCCCTTCAGCATCTCGCTCACCCGCCCATCCTACGGGGGCGGTACCGGCGCGGCGGCCGGTCAGCCGTTGATGCGGGCGACCCGCCAGACCGCCAGTGCCAGCAGGAACGCCGCGATCGCGGTGTACGCCAGCAGCGCCCGCCAGTCGGCCGCGCGGCCGGACCCCTGCCGGGGCAGACCCGGCCAGGCGTACCCGGCGCGCCGGGTGGCCATGGCGGCCCAGCCGGCCGAGGCGGCGGTGAGCAGCAGCCCGAGCATGCCGACGACCGCGCCGCCGCCGCCGGACTCGAACGCCAGCGGGAAGGCGAACATCAGCGAGCCGATGGTGGCGACCGCGATGATGGGGATGATCTGCCACAGCCTCAGACGCCCTACGGGGCGCAGCTCGCGCTCGGTGACCGGGCCGATCTCCAGGCCCTGGCCGGGCAGCGGTTCGGAGTCGAGGCCGTCGGGCCCGAACGGGTCGCCGTGCAGCCGATGGATCTCGGGGCCGGTATCCATGGACACGCGGCCTCCCTGTGCGCTGGTGACCGACGGCCGCTGCGACCCGGTCTGCTGAATCTCGATGATTGATGATGGCACGTGCACCTCATCTCTCGGGGCTCGTACGGGCCTCGGCGGTGATCCGTGGCCATGACGTGATCAGGCCGTAACACCCCACCTACCGCCCGCTCACGTGCACCCGTTCGAGAGCCCGCCCCACCAGCACAGATGGATGCTCGTCGGCGCTCCGGGAGAGCCAGTGCACCCGGGGGTCGCGGCGGAACCAGGACTCCTGACGGCGCGCGAATCGCCGGGTGGCGCGCACGGTCTCGGCGCGCGCCTCCTGCTCGCTGCACTCCCCGTCGAGCTGGGCCAGGGCCTGCTGGTAGCCGAGGGCGCGGGAGGCGGTGCGCCCGTCGCGCAGGCCCACCGCCGCGAGCGCCTCGACCTCCTGGACGAGCCCGGCCTCCCACATCCGGTCGACCCGCAGCGCGATCCGCTCGTCCAGCTCCGGCCGGGGCAGCTGCACCCCGATCTGCACGGTGTCGTACACCGATTGGTGGCCGGGCAGGTTGGCGGTGAAGGACTTGCCGGTGATCTCCACGACCTCCAGTGCCCGGACGATCCGGCGGCCGTTGCTGGGCAGGATCGCCTGCGCCGCCGGCGGGTCGACCTCGGCGAGCCGCCGGTGCAGCGCGCCGGAGCCCTCGGCCTCCAGCTCGGCCTCCAGCCGCGCCCGGACCTCCGCATCCGTGCCGGGGAACTCCAACTCGTCCACGGCTGCCCGGACGTAGAGCCCGGAGCCGCCGACCAGCACCGGCGTCCGGCCCTGGGCGAGCAGCGCGTCGATCACCTCGCGGGCCATCCGCTGGTACTCCGCGACGCTGGCGGCGACGGTCACGTCCCAGACGTCGAGCAGGTGGTGCGGCACTCCCCGGCGCTCCTGCGGCGTGAGTTTCGCCGTGCCGATGTCCATGCCCCGGTAGAGCTGCATGGAGTCGGTGTTCACCACCTCGCCGCCGAGTTCCAGCGCCAAGGCCACGCCGAGATCTGACTTTCCGGCGGCTGTTGCGCCGACGACGGTGATGACACGCGGGATACGGGGGATGTTCACCGGGACAGTCTCGCAAATCAACGATTCATCCAGTGCACGGATCAGGCACGGCTCGTACGCTATGACCGACTAGGGGTGCTTTGCCCGCTTCGCGGCGGTACCCGGACCCACTACGAAGGAGCCGCCATGGGCATCTCCGACAGCCTCAAGGACGCCTTGGGCCAGGCCAAGGACAAGGCCACCGAGCTCGCGGGGAAGCACAGCTCGACCATCGACTCGGGCCTGGACAAGGTCGGTGAGATGGCCGACAAGGCGACCAAGGGCAAGTACAGCGACCAGATCCTCAGCGGTCGTGACAAGGCCAAGCACGCATTGGACAACCTGGCCGCCGACAAGCCCGTGGTGCCGGGCGAGACGGTGACCCCGCCCGAGTCCCCCTGACCCGAGCGGCAAGGGGGCGCGGCCCGGACTCCGGGGCGCGCCCTCGCCGTCCCAGAGCTCGGCTCCGGGCGGCTCAGCTCCAGGCGGCCACGAAGTAGCCGACGCCGTAGGGCGCGGCCTCGTACAGCAGCTCGGCCTTCAGCCGCCCGGCGTCGTCCGGCCCGGCCGCACCGGCCAGGACCTGCCAGGGCGCGCGGCCGGAGGCCATCAGTTCGAAGGCCAACTCGTCGTCCAGCGAGGCCAGTCCGCCGTCCGGGTCGGTCCTGGTCAGGCTGCGGGCGATGCGCGCGTCGAAGCCCTCGGCCCGCTCGTCCAGGTAGCCGGGGGCCTTCACCGAGCGGCGGGCGCTGCCCTCGCCGAGCACCAGCAGCCCGACCCGCTCGGCGGAGTCCGCCAGGTGCAGGCCGTTCTCGGCGCACACCCGCGGCTCCAGGTAGTCCGGGACGGCCAGCGCGCGGACCGCGCCCGCCCAGCCGGCCCGCTCCAGCAGCCACGCGCCGACCGCCAGCGACGGCGGCAGCGCCTCGGCGGCGTCCGACCCGGGATCGGCCTGCCCGGCGGCGGCACCGGCCCCGAGCCGGACCGGCAGGTCCACGCCGAACGGCTGGAAGCCGCCCGGCGCGCCCTGCTCGAAGGTCTCGTGCCGGGCCCCCGGCCCGACCGCCACGATCAGCTGCGGCCCGGCCGCGAGCACCGTGCGCAGCGCCGCGTCACAGGCCGCGCGCAGCTCGTCCAGTTCGGGTGCGGCGCCCGAGGCGACCTCGGGGACCAGCAGCGGCGGGCAGGGGCAGACGGCAGCGGCGACCAGCATGAGGACGACCCTACCGGGCGTCAGCGACAGGCCGGAGCGTCCGACGGCGGCAGCGGCGCGGGCACGCCGATGCCCGGCAGGCCCAGCATCACCCCGGCGGGCTTGGCCGCCGCCTCGCTCTGCCGCTTCTCCCAGGCGTCACCCGCGCGCGTGCGGCGCACGGCCAGTGGGGCGCCCTCGGCGAGCAGGTGGTGCGGGGCGGCGTAGGTGAGCTGGACGGTGACCATGTCGCCCGGCCGGACGGGCTCGCTCGGGCGGGTGAAGTGGACGAGCCGGCTGTCCGGCGCGCGGCCGGAGAGCCGGTCGGTGTGCTGGTCCTTGCGGCCCTCGCCCTCGGCGACCAGCACCTCCACGGTCCGGCCGACCTGCTTCTTGTTCTCCTCCCAGGAGATCTCCTCCTGGAGCGCGACCAGGCGCACGTACCGCTCCTGGACGACCTCCTTGGGGATCTGCCCCTCCATCTCGGCGGCCGGGGTGCCGGGACGCTTGGAGTACTGGAAGGTGAACGCCTGCGCGAACCGGGCCTCCCGGACGACGTGCATGGTCTGCTCGAAGTCCTCCTCGGTCTCGCCGGGGAAGCCTACGATGATGTCGGTGGAGATCGCCGCGTCCGGCATGGCCGCGCGGACCTTCTCGATGATCCCGAGGTAGCGCTCCTGCCGGTACGAGCGCTTCATCGCCCGCAGCACCGCGTCCGAGCCGGACTGCAGCGGCATGTGCAGCTGGTGCATCACGTTCGGGGTCTCGGCCATGGCCGCGATGACGTCGTCGGTGAAGTCCTTGGGGTGCGGCGAGGTGAACCGCACCCGCTCCAGGCCCTCGACCTCGCCGCAGGCGCGCAGCAGCTTGCTGAACGCCTGGCGGTCGCCGATGTCCTGGCCGTACGCGTTGACGTTCTGCCCGAGCAGGGTCACCTCGACCACGCCCTCGGCCACCAGCGCCTGCACCTCGGCGAGGATGTCGCCGGTCCGCCGGTCCTTCTCCTTGCCGCGCAGCGCCGGGACGATGCAGAAGGTGCAGGTGTTGTTGCAGCCGACCGAGATCGACACCCACGCCGCGTACGCCGACTCGCGCCGGGTGGGCAGCGTCGAGGGGAAGACCTCCAGCGACTCCAGGATCTCGACCTGGGCCTCCTCCTGGACCCGCGCGCGTTCCAGCAGCGCGGGCAGGTGGCCGATGTTGTGGGTGCCGAAGACCACGTCCACCCAGGGGGCGCGCTTGACGATGGTGTCGCGGTCCTTCTGCGCGAGGCAGCCGCCCACGGCGATCTGCATCCCGCTCTTGACCGCCTTCACCGAGGCGAGCTGGCCGAGGTTGCCGTAGAGGTGGTTGTCGGCCTTCTCCCGCACCGCGCAGGTGTTGAACACCACGACGTCGGCGTCGGCCCCCCGGGGTGCGCGCAGATACCCCGCGTCCTCCAGCAGGCCGGACAGCCGCTCGGAGTCGTGGACGTTCATCTGACATCCGTGGGTACGGATCTCATAGGTCCGTGGGGTTTCAACCATGCTCGTCATAGATCCACATCAAACGGTCGAGAGTGTCGCCTAGGCCGCGCTCGGAGAGCGTCTCTCCCAAGAGTCTACGGTCGCCCGACACGTTCGGTCCCTCCGGTCACGGCCACTCGCCCGGGAGGACGACGCGGTAGTCGGAGACTGTGTGCAGGTATCGGGCGTGGCGGGTCCGCAGGAAGTGGTCCTCGATCCACTGCTCACGTTCGGCGACGCTGAAGGCGGCCTCGGACTGCTCGCCGCACTCGGCCTCCTCGCCGGAAACACAGGTCGCCTGGTACGTCGGGACGCTCATCGGGTCAGCCATGATCATGAAACTCCGGGAAAGGTAGGTCTGCGTGTCCCCCATCAGTGCGCCCGCCCCAGATGCCGTCGCAGGTGGACGCGGGCGTCCGCAGCGGCGGACTGGTCGCGCGCGCGGGCCGCAGCCCTCTCCTGCGCCTTGAGCCGCAGGCATTCGGCGCACCCGGGCGCGGGCTGCGGCGCGGGCAGCGGGAAGTAGCGGAACTCGTCCGAGCCGGGCTCGTCGCCGATCACAGCACGCCCCCGCTGCTCGCCGCGTTCAGGTCGGCCAGCCGGGCCCGGAAGTCGTCCCTCTCGTCGGCCGGCGCCACGTCCTCCGGCCGGGCCTCCCACTCGCAGCCGCCGCCCTTGGGCCGCAGGAAAACCATTCCGAAGAGGTGCGCCTGCACCACCCCGACGCGATCCCGCCGGGTGTCGCGCACCAACGCGCCGAGGGGGTGGCGCCGTGCATTCTCGTCCATCGTTCCGCCTCGCATCCACTGATTGCGGATAACTGTCTGTAATCCAAGGATTGCCCTGCGGAACGGCGAGGAACAGTATTGACTAGCTGCCAGTGCCCCGGCTGCACATGAGTACGGGGCAACACTTGCACACCTTGACGGAACGTCAGCACAGCACGTATCAGGGGGTTTTCATGAGCCGCCGTAACGGGGAGTCCGGGGAAGCGGACACGGCAGCCGAACTGTTCGGCATGTTCGTCCGCCGCCGCCGCGAGGCAGCCGGGTACTCGCAGGTCCGCATGGCGCAGGAGCTGCACTACGACCGCACCCGCTACGTCAAGGTCGAAACCGGCAAACAGGTTCCGGCCCTGGCCCTGGTCCGGGCCATGGACGTGATCCTCAAGACCGAGGGCCTGATCGAGGAGATGTGGCACGGGGTCAACTGGTACCCCGAACTCGACTACCACCCCGACTGGTTCAAGCGCCGCGCCGACATGGACGCAAAGCTCGTCGAACTGCTCGAGTACCAGACGCAGTTGATCCCAGGATTGCTGCAGACGACGGAGTACGCCCATGCCCTGTTCACCAGGGCAACCCACTCGGACGGCACTACGGTCAACGATCAGGTCAAGGGTCGAATCAGTCGACAGACGCGGTTTTTGGAACCGGACGGGCCTACCTACATCGTGCTCTTGGATGAGAGCTGCATTCGCAACATCATCGGTAGCCGAGACGTCATGTACCGTCAGCTGAAACACCTGATCGCCGTCGGCGAGCTGCCCAACATCCGCATCCAGATCATCCCGTACGGCCTCTCGCATGTGGCGGTGCCGAACACGCCTATGTCCCTGATCGCCATGCCCGATGACACACGCTACGTGTACTCGGAATCGCTGGACGGAGGGCACTTCAGCGAGCATCCGAACGTGCTCGCCAAGCACCAACGCACCTATGATCTGTTGCGTGCGGACGCGCTACCGGCCCGCGAATCTGCCGCTGTCATCAGGGAAGCTATGAGAGGGCACATCAACATGAACAACTACCCCAGCCTGAACAACGCCCCATGGCGCAAGTCCAGCTACAGCGGCGACAACGGCGGCAACTGCATCGAGGCCGCCCCCGGCTTCCTCCCCGGCGCCGTCCCGATCCGCGACAGCAAGGATCCGAACGGCCCCGCGCTGGTCTTCCCCACCGATGCGTTTGCGTCGTTCGTCGCCGCAGTCAAGGCAGGCGAGTTCCCCACCGCCTGACCCGCACCAACGCACCACAGAGGCCCCCGGATACGCTCGGGGGCCTCTGTACGAACCGCTCCGGCGGCCACAGACTGGGGGTGATGAACCCCCGGCCCAGCCAAAGGAGTTCGCACATGAGTCAGCCTGATCTGAGCAACGCCCCCTGGCGCAAGTCCAGCCACAGCGGCGACAACGGCGGCGACTGCATCGAGGTCGCGCCCGGCTTCCTCCCCGACGCCGTCCCGGTCCGCGACAGCAAGGACCCCCACGGCCCCGCCCTCGTCTTCCCCGCCGACGCGTTCGCCGCGTTCGTCGCGGCGGTCAGGGCGGGCGAGTTCCCCGGCGCCTGATGGGCGGGCGGCGGTAGCGTGCAGGTCGAGGGCATGGGCCGGGCGCGAGGGGAGAGCAGTGGTCAGCGACGTGGCGCCGGCCGTCTGGCGGGCGGTCGGGGTCGCCTGGCGTGATGGGGCGGCGGTGCTGACGTGGTGGGCTCCCGGCGGGGGCGCACCCCGGTCGAGTCGCCTGGACCTGGGCGCCGAGCTGGCCTTCACCACCGGGGCCGACCGGCTGTGCACCGGGGTGTGGCGCGCGGGGCGCCGCCACGGCTGCCCCACCGGCGCGCACCTGGCAGCGTCCGCCCGCAGCGCGCAGTGCCCGGCCTGCCAGGCGATCGACCGCGCCGACTCCATCGCCGCCGACACCCGCCTGCATGACCCGCGCCCCTTCGCGGTGTACCTGGCCCACCACGGCGGCGCGGTCAAGGTCGGCATCACGGCGGTCGAGCGCGGCGATGCCCGGCTGCTGGAACAGGGCGCGCTGGCCTCCGCCGTCATCTCCAGCGGTACGCTGACTGCCGCCCGCCGGGTGGAGAACCTGCTGGGCGCGGCCCTGGGCCTGCCCGACCGGATGAGCGCCACGCGCAAGCGGGCGGCCCGGGTCCGCCCCGGTACGGCTGCCGAGCGCGCTGCGGACCTGCTCGCCGCAGCCGAGCGCACGCAGGCCCTGACCTGGCCGGAGGGGCAGACCCGCCGGGAACCGCTGGTCGCCGACCACGCCGCCGCCTACGGCCTGCCCGCGCGCGGGCTGCAGCCGGTCGCCGCGATGCTGCCACCGGGCCCCGGCGAGGTGATCGCCGGGCGGATCGCCTGCCGGATCGGCTCCGATCTCTACCTCGACGCGGAACCGGGTCTGGTGCTGCTGGACACCCGCCTCCTGGCCGGGTGGGCGCTGGGCCGCGCCGAGCCGGGCGCAGCCCTCACCGTCCCGCTCGAACCCTGCGCGGCGCCCGATCGTCCGGACGATCAGGACGCGCTGTTCTGACCCGACCCGGCGGGGCGGCGGGCGGCGTCGCGGGCGTTCAGTTGGGCGACGGCCCAGTCGGTCCACTCGCGGTGCATGGCGTCGAGCCGGAGGCCGTACTCGAGGGCGAGCCGGCCGTGGACGGCGAGGTCGTCCGCCTCCCAGTCGGCGGTGCGCTCGATCTCGCGGAAGCGCTCGTCGCGGCGGCTGATCACCTCGGCCTCCTGTTCGAGGTAGCCGACGGCCTGGTCGCGGGTGAGGTTGCCGAGGAAGAAGATCCGCAGGAGCGTCTCGTTGCGGCGTACCCGGTTGGGCTCGGTGTCGGCGAGCCAGTGGACCAGCTCGGCGCGGCCGGAGTCGGTGATCGAGTACTCCTTGCGGCCCCGGGGGCCCTCCGCGCTGACGCACAGCAGCCCCGCCTCGGTGAGGCGGTTGAGCTCGCCGTACACCTGGCTCTGGGTGGCGGGCCAGGTGTGCGCGAGCGTGGTGTCGAACGTGCGCATCAGGTCGTACCCGCTCGCCGGCTTGTCGTTGAGCAGGCCCAGCAGCGCATGTCGAAGGCTCATGCCGCCATCGTATCTTCCACTGTTGACAGGTCGAGCAGGCGTGCTTCGGCGAGACGCGGGTTCCGTTCGGGCTGCGGGGCTGGCAGGATCGCGGCATGTCGACCGCCTCCGCCATCGTCCGGTACGCGTTGCAGTCGCGGCTGGTGCGGGTGGTGACGGCGCTGGCGGTGCTGGCCGCAGCGGGGCTGGCCTGGTGGCTGGCGGCCCCGGACGGGGTGGCCTACCCGACCGGGACGTTCGGCATGGCCACCGGCTCGGCAGGGGGCGTCTACGCGCTGTACGGCAAGCTGCTGAAGCCGGTGGTGCAGCGCGAGATGCCGGGGGTCAGGCTGCAGCTGGACCCGACGGCGGGCGGCCCGCAGAACCTGCAGCGCATCCTGGCGGGCCAGGACGACTTCGGCATCGCCACGGCGGACGCGGTGGCGCACTTCACCGGGCCCGGCGCGGGCCGACTGCGGGCGCTGGGGCGGCTGTACGACGACTACGTGCAGCTGGTCGTGCCCAGCGACTCGCCGATCCACTCGGTGCAGGACCTGCGCGGCAAGCGGGTCGGGGTGGGCCAGGCGGACTCCGGGGTGATGCTGATCGCCCAGCGGGTGCTCCAGGTGTCCGGCCTGGATCCGAGCAAGGGCGACCTGACCCCGCTGCCGCTGGGCATCGACGACTCGGCGACGCAGCTGCGCGAGGGCAACATCGACGCCTTCTTCTGGTCCGGCGGGCTGCCCAGCAGCGCGGTGGCCCTGCTGTCCAAGCAGATGCACGTGCGGCTGATCCCGCTGGGGCAGCTGGCGCCCGCGATGGACGCGCTGGCCGGTGCGGAGGACCCGGGCGCCCGGGACACCCAGATCTACCGCAGCTCCACCATGCCGACCAGCGCCTACCCGGCGACCGTGCCGGACGAGGCGGTGCAGACGCTGGCCGTGGCCAATCTGATGGTCACCCGCGCGGACGTGCCGACCGGGCTGGTCGAGCGGATGACCGGGGTGCTGCTCGACAGCCGGGACGAGATCGGCGTCCAAGTGCACTCGGCGCAGACCGTGGACATCCGCTCGGCGATCTACACCGACCCGCTGCCGCTGGCCGAGGGCGCGCGCCGGTACTACGTCTCCGTCAAGCCCTGACGGGCGGGCCCGCCCGACTCCCGCACGGCCGGCTCCCGCACGGCCGACTCCCGGCCGCCCAGCTCCTTGCCGACCAGCTCCCGCAGCGGACCGGCGACGGCGGCGTCCAGCAGCCGGGTGGCCTCGCTGCGCATCGCCCGGGCCAGCTCGGCGTCGACCACGGACTGCGCCAGCGGCCGCAGCCTGCGGACGGTGCCGACGGCCTCGGCCGCCTCCTCGTCGGTGAGCTGGTGTCCCGCATAGCGGACGAAGATGTGGACGGCGCTGAACTCCACGAAGCGCCGGGCCAGATGGTCGATGTCGCCGCGCAGCTCCTCCAGGTGCGCCACGATCGCCGCCAGCGGGACGCCCAGCTCGTGCAGCTCCATGGCGACGGCGAGCAGCCCGGGGCTGGGCACCACGAACGAGTCCGGCTCCTCCGGCTGGAGCACGCCGAGCCGTACGGCGGCGGCGATGGCCTGCTCGTCCTCGACGCCGTGGAAGGAGGCGACCAGGGCGGCGCGGGTGAGCCGCACCGGCTCCTCGTCCGTCCAGGGGGCGGTGACCTCGGAGACCAGGCCGAGCACGCCGCCCAGGCCCCGGCCGCTGTCCCAGGCGTCCAGGAGTTCCTTGATCCCGGCCAGGGTGTGGCCCCGGTCCAGGAGTTGGGCGACCATGTGCAGCCGGTCCAGGTGCTCCTGGCGGTAGACGTTGGCCCGGCCGCGCCGTACGGCGGGCGGCAGCAGTCCGCGATCCTGGTAGGCGCGGACATTGCGGACCGTGGTCCCGGCGGCCCGTGCCAGATCGTCTATGCGGTACTCCGTGCGCTGCTGCGGCACAGTGGTCACGCCGAGCCCTCCCCCCGCTGCCGTACCCGTGCTCAGTGCGGCACTGAGCGTACCGCCGGGGTGGTGCCGGGCGAGACGGAGGGGATGCTTCCGGCTCGAACGGCGTCGACGAACTCGCCGATCCAGTCGGCGAGCTGGGCCGGGCGGGTGAGCGGGAGCCAGTGCCCGGCGTCCACCGTGCGGCGGCGCAGCACCGGGGCCCAGCGGTCCAGGTCGTCGTACAGCCGGGGCGACAGGTAGGGGTCGCGGGTGGGCACGACCAGCTGAACCGGGACGGTGGCGATCCGGTCCGGCCGGGGGTGGCGCATCCGCTCGCGGACGTTGGCGCGGTAGAGCCAGGCGCCGTTGGCGGCGTCCTCGGGCAGCGTCGGCGAGCTGCGGTCGTCGGCGGCGGCGAGCCCCTCCACGGATCGGCGCAGGGCGGGCCAGCGGCGGCCCAGCGGCCCGCGCCACAGGGCCTCCGGCAGCCGGGGCGTGTGCAGGGCGTAGACGTACCAGGAGCGCAGGCCCTGGCCGAGCAGCTGCGGCAGCCGGGCGGCGGTGGGGTGGCGCAGCCGCTCGCCCAGCCACAGGCCGACGTGGTCCAGGCAGGGGCCGGAGACGCTGGTGAAGGAGGCCAGTCCGCCGCGCAGCCGGGGCGAGGTGGCGAACTCCCAGCCCTGCACCGAGCCCCAGTCGTGGCCGACGAGGTGGACCGGGCCGTAGGGGGCGAGCGCGTCGAGGACGGTCAGCAGGTCGTCCTCCAGCCGCTCCAGCCGGTAGCTGTCGGCGCGGGGGGCGGGCGCGGTGGAGTGCCCGGCGCCGCGCACGTCGTAGGCGACGACGTGGTAGCGGGCGGCCAGCAGGCTCATCACCGGCTCCCAGACCTCCTTGGTGTCCGGGTAGCCGTGCAGGAACAGCAGCGTGGGCCGGGTCGGATCGCCCGCCTCGACCACGGCCAGCTCGACGTCCCCGGAGCTGACCCGGTACTCCCTGGCCTCGGCGATCATCGGGCTCCTCCCCCGCCGGCTCCCTCGCCGACGCTCTCACCCGTCAATGTGTCAGTGACCACTGGCACGGTCAATGACCTGGACCGAACCCCCACCCCCGGCCACCCGTTCGGCGACCATCATGCGAGACAGTTCTTCTCGCTGGGCGAGACGTCTCCTAGAGTCGCAGCTACCGGCAACGCTGCTGACCCACCGCCAGGAGGCACTCCGTGACACCCAAGGACGCCGTCTACACCCATGGCCACCACGCTTCGGTACTGCGCTCGCACACCTGGCGCACGGCCCGGAACTCGGCCGAGTACCTGCTGCCCGAGCTGCGCCCCGGCCAGCAGCTGCTGGACGTCGGCTGCGGCCCCGGCACGATCACCGCCGACCTGGCCGCCCTGGTCGCCCCCGGCCGGGTCACCGGCGTCGAGAACACCCCCGGCATCCTGGAGCAGGCCGCGTACAACGCCGCCGAGGCGGGCGCGGAGAACACCGTGTTCGAGGTCGCCGACGTGCACGCGCTGCCCTACGCCGACGACTCCTTCGACGTGGTCCACGCCCACCAGGTGCTGCAGCACGTCGCCGACCCGGTGCAGGCGCTGCGCGAGATGCGCCGGGTGTGCCGCCCGGGCGGGGTGGTCGCCGTCCGCGACGCCGACTACGCGGCCTTCTTCTGGTACCCGCAGATCCCGGCGCTGGACGAGTGGCTGCGGCTGTACGAGCGCACCGCCCGCGCCAACGGCGGCGAGCCGGACGCCGGGCGGCGGCTGCACGCCTGGGCCCGGGAGGCGGGCTTCACCGACGTCACCCCCGGCAGCAGCACCTGGACGTACGCCACCGAGGCCGAGCGCACCTGGTGGGGCGAGCTGTGGGCGGAGCGGGCGACGGTCTCGCCGTTCGCCGCGCACGCCGTCCGCAGCGGCTTCGCCACCCCCGCCGACCTGCAGCGGATCGCCGAAGGCTGGCGCGCCTGGGCGGCCGACCCGGACGGCTGGCTGACCATCCCGCACGGCGAGATGCTGTGCCGCCCCTGACGGCGAGCGCGGGCGGTGGTTGTTGCGGGCGTGCTGCGAGTACGTGAAGCCGTGGCCGGAAAGGGCCGCAGGGCAGCGCAAAAGCGGCGTCGCGGTCTATGCTCACCGCCATGACCGTCCTTGTCAGCCGCCGCCACGTGGACTACGGGCGCAGCACCAGCACCGGCTGTAGCAGCCCCAGCTGACCGGACGCCGGGGCACGGCCGCAGCCGCCCCGCGCACGCCACGCCCGTCCCCCGGCAGACCTGCCGCCCACGTACCGCAGCGCTCCCGCGCGCCCTGCGGCGAGGCCCCCTCCCCGGCCGAGCCGCCGGCGCCCGGCGCCGCGCACCCCACGCTGCCCGCGCCCCCGCGCGCCCTGTGACCTGGAGTCATCCGCATGAGCCAGACCATCGACCCCGCAAGCCCGGTCGACCCCGACCTCGTCCTCGCCACCGCCTCGGCGGACGCCTCGGCCGAGGCCGCCGCATCCGCCTGGTCCTTCGAGACCAAGCAGGTGCACGCCGGGGCGGTGCCTGACCCGGCCACCGGGGCCCGCGCCGTGCCCATCTACCAGACCACCTCGTTCGTTTTCCGCGACACCGCCCACGCGGCCGACCTGTTCTCGCTCGCCGAGCCGGGCAACATCTACACCCGCATCCACAACCCCACCCAGGACGTCCTGGAGCAGCGGATCGCCGCGCTGGAGGGCGGCGTCGCGGCGGTGGCCACCGCCTCCGGGCAGGCGGCGGAGACCCTGGCGATCCTGACCCTCGCGGGCGCGGGCGACCACATCGTCTCCAGCACCTCGCTGTACGGCGGCACCTACAACCTGCTGCGGCACACCCTGCCCAGGTTCGGCATCGAGGTCAGCTTCGTGGACGACCCCGACGACCTGGAGGCCTGGGCCGCCGCCGTCCGCCCCAACACCAAGGCGCTGTTCGCCGAGACGCTGGGCAACCCGCGCGGCAACGTGCTGGACGTACGCGGCGTGGCGGACGTGGCGCACGCCGCCGGGGTGCCGCTGATCGTCGACAACACCGTGCCGACGCCGTTCCTGCTGCGCCCGATCGAACACGGCGCCGACATCGTGGTGCACTCGGCGACCAAGTTCCTGGGCGGCCACGGCACCGCCATCGCCGGCGCGGTGGTCGACGGCGGTACCTTCGACTTCGGCGCGCACGCCGAGCGCTTCCCCGGCTTCAACGAGCCCGACCCCTCGTACCACGGCCTGCGCTACTGGCCCGACCTGGGCGCGATCGCGTTCGCGGTGAAGCTGCGGGTGCAGCTGCTGCGCGACCTGGGTCCGGCCATCACGCCGTTCAACGCCTTCCTCATCCTCCAGGGCCTGGAGACGCTGTCGCTGCGCATCGAGCGGCACACCGCCAACGCCCAGGCCATCGCCGAGTGGCTGGAGAGCCGGGACGAGGTCAGCGCCGTCCACTATCCGGGACTGGCGTCCAGCCGCTGGTACGAGGCCGGGCAGCGCTACCTGCCGCGCGGCGCGGGCGCGGTGCTGGCGTTCGAGCTGCGCGGCGGCATCGAGGCGGGCAAGCGGTTCGTCGACGGGGTCAGCCTGTTCAGCCACCTCGCCAACATCGGCGACGTCCGCAGCCTGATCATCCACCCGGCCTCCACCACGCACAGCCAGCTCAGCGAGGAGGAGGCGTCGGCCACCGGGGCGACGCCCGGCCTGGTCCGGCTGTCCGTGGGCATCGAGAACCTGACCGACCTCAAGGCCGACCTCGAAGCCGGGTTCCGCGCGGCCAAGGGGACGTCTTGACCGAACGCCCGGGGCCACCGGGCCCGGTGGCGGGCGGCGCGCTGCCGCCCGCCACCGGGGCCTGGCGGCCCGGCGACCCCGACGGACACCGGCAGTGGGCGCGGCTGCCGCAGTCGCTGCCGCTGGAGTACGGCGGCGAGCTGCCGCAGGTGCGGATCGCCTACGAGACCTGGGGCGCCCTCGCCGCCGACCGTTCCAACGCGGTGCTGGTGCTGCACGCGCTGACCGGCGACAGCCACGTCCTCGGCCCGGCCGGACCGGGCCACCCCACGCCCGGCTGGTGGGAGGGGCTGGTCGGGCCCGGCCGGGCGGTCGACACCGACCGCTGGTACGTGGTCGCGCCCAACGTCCTCGGCGGCTGCCAGGGCACCACCGGGCCGTCCTCGGCCGCCCCCGACGGCGCCCCCTGGGGCAGCCGCTTCCCCCGGCTGACCGTGCGCGACCAGGTCGACGCCGAGGCCGCGCTCGCCGACGCCCTGGGCGTCGACCGCTGGGCCCTGGTGCTGGGCGGCTCCATGGGCGGCATGCGCGCGCTGGAGTGGGCGGCCGGGCGGCCGGAACGGGTCGGCGCGCTGCTGCTGGCCGCCTGCCCGGCCGCCTCCGGCGGGGACCAGATCGCCTGGGCGCACGCCCAGCTGGCCGCGATCCGGGCCGACCCCGGCTGGCACGGCGGCGACTACCACGACGCCGAGCCCGGGCGCGGCCCGCACGCCGGGCTGAGCACCGCCCGCAGGATCGCGCAGCTGACGTACCGCACGGCGGCGGAGCTGGACGGCCGGTTCGGCGCCCGCCCGCAGGACGGCGAGGACCCGGCCCGAAGCGGCCGCTACGCCGTCGGCTCCTACCTGGACCACCACGCGGACAAGCTGGTCCGCCGCTTCGACGCGGGCAGCTACGCCGCCCTGACCGAGGCCATGAACGGCCACGACGTCGGCCGGGGGCGCGGCGGCACCCGGGCGGCGCTGCGCCGGGCCACCATGCCCGCCGTGGTCGCCGGAGTCGACTCCGACCGGCTCTACCCGCTGCCGCTGCAAAGGGAGTTGGCCGCCGCCCTACCGGGCGCGGACCGGCTGCGGGTGATCCGCTCGGCCCACGGGCACGACGGGTTCCTGCTGGAGGTGGAGCAACTAGCCGCCCTGGTCGGCGAGTTGACTGGCCCGGCACCGACCCCGGCGCCGGGCCCAGCACGGCCCCAGGGCTTCCCGGTAGCGGCTAGGCCCGGGGCACCGACAGCGTGACGGTCAGGCCGCTCGGGCCGGGGACACCCTCCGGCGTGCGCGGGGTGAAGCCGAGCGAGCCGCCGGACGCCGCCATCAGCGTCCGGGCGATGGACAGGCCCAGGCCCGAGCCCTGGACGTTCTGGTGGCGCGGGCTGCGCCAGAAGCGGTCGCCGATCCGCTGGGTCTCCTCCTCGGTGAGGCCGGGCCCGGCGTCGGTGACCGCCACCGCCACCTGCTCCGCCGTCGCCGTCAGCACCACCGTGACCCGCTCGCCGGGCGGGGTGAACTTCAGCGCGTTGTCGATCACCGCGTCCAGGGCGCTGCCGAAGCCCACCGGATCGGCCAGCGCCATCACCGGTGCGGGCGGCAGCTCGCACACCAGCTCGACCCCGCGCTCCCGCCCCAGCGGACGCCAGCCCCCGGCCCGCTCCTCCGCCAGCCGCACCAGGTCGGTCGGCTCCGCGCTCGGCCCCGAGTGCTCGGCCACGGCCAGACCCAGCAGGTCGTCCAGCACCCGGGCCAGCCGCCTGCCCTCCACCCGCACCCCGGCCAGCTCCTGCTCGTGGCCCTCGGGCAGCTCCATGCCCATGGCCTCGATCCGCAGCATCAGCGCCGCCAGCGGATTGCGCAGCTGGTGCGAGGCGTCCGCGACGAACGCCCGCTGCTGGTCCAGCACGGCCTCCACATGGTCCGCCATCTCGTTGAACGCCTGGGCCAGCCGGCGCAGCTCCGGCGGGCCGCCGGCCGGGGCGACCCGGGAGGCCAGCCGGCCGGTGGCGATGTCGTGGGTGACCTTGTCCAGATCCTGCACCGGGCGCAGCACCCACGCCGTCAGCATCACCGCCGCCGCCACGGCCACCAGCACCGCCGCCGCCTCGCCCCCGGCCAGCACCAGCCAGCGGTGCAGGATGCGCGCGCCCAGGCCGCCGGTCGGCGACTCGGTCACCACCACGGCCACCACGTCGCCGTCCCAGACCACCGGCGAGGCCACCACCATCAGCCGCCCCGTCTGCCACGGCCACACCTGCGCCGGATTGCTGCTGCGCCGGCCGTCCAGCGCCTCGCTGAACGCCTGCGCGGAGATGCCGCGCGCCGCGTCGGTCCAGTCGGCGGGCTGGTCGGTCAGCGGGCGGCCGCTCAGCTGGAACACCCCGACCCGGCCGCCGTACACCTCGTAGTAGCGCTGGATCTCCGACTGGAGCGTGCGGATCTGCTCGTCGGCGGTCGGCGTGCCGGACTGGCCGATGGGGTTCTGCGCCAGTTCGGCGAAGCGGGCGGTGTCGTCGATCCGGTCGACCAGCGTCTGCTGCTGCTCGGCGGCGGCCTCGCTGACCGCAAGCGGCAGCCCGAGGGCGACCAGGACGCAGGCCATCAGGGCGAGCAGGATCCCGAGGAGCCGGGTGCGCATCAGCCCGCGTCCGCCGGGCCGGCGGCGGGAGCGCCCTGTTCGGGACCGGCTTTCGTGGCGGCGGGGTCAGCGGTGGCGGCGGGGTCCTCCGGGACGACCAGCCGGTAGCCGATGCCCCGGACCGTCTCGATCAGCGCGGGCACCGCCAGCTTGTGCCGCAGCGAGGCGACGTGGACCTCCAGCGTCCGCGCCGTCCCCTCCCAACTGCTGCGCCACACCTCGCTTATGATCTGCTCGCGGCGGATCACCACGCCCGGGCTCTGCGCCAGCAGCGCCAGCAGGTCGTACTCCTTGCGGGTCAGCGCCACCTCCCGGCCGCGGACCGTGGCCCGGCGGGCGGAGGTGTCCAGCACCAGGCCGCAGCGGGCCAGCAGCCGCTCGGCCCGGGAGCCGGCCGCGCCCGGACCGTCCGCCACCGCGGCCGGGGCGGTGCCGCGCCGGGCCACGGCATGGATGCGGGCCAGCAGCTCGCCCATGTCGTACGGCTTGACGACGTAGTCGTCCGCGCCCAGATTCAGGCCGTGGATACGGGAGTTGATGTCGGAGCGGGCGGTGACCATGATCACCGGTATCCCGCCGCGCAGCCGGATCTGGCCGCAGACCTCGAAGCCGTCCCGGTCCGGCAGCCCCAGATCCAGCAGCACCACCCGGTACGGTCCGCGGCCGTCGGGAACCAGCGCGTCCAGCGCCTCGTTCCCGGTACGGGCATGCCGGACCTCGAAGCCGTGCTTGGTCAGCACCGCCACCAGGGCGGCGGCCACATGGTCGTCGTCCTCGACGAGCAGCAGGCGCACGTCGCCTCCTCTTCCGGTCTGCGGTGGAATGGGCTGTGGACATACGGCCTGTGAAGCCCACCGCGCCGAGCGCCTCCAGGTCAAGGGCTGCCCCCTGCTGCCCGGCCTACCGTTATGCAGCTGCGATCAACCGCACCCGGGGCATCCTCAAATCCAGCTCAGATCATTCGGGGTGATCGCTGAGCAGGCATATGGTTGTCAGGAGGAACAGCCAGGGGCACTCATGACATGCCGGCCCCGCGACCTGTCACGGGGGGCCCGCATGGCGCAGCGTGCTGCTGCCGATGCCCCCATGCTGGTGCAGCTGAGGGGCGTCAACAAGCACGTCGGCATGGTGCAGGTGTTGAACGACATCGACCTGGACCTGGCCCGGGGCGAGATCGTGGCCGTGCTCGGCCCGGCCGGCTCGGGAAAGTCCACGCTCTGCCGCGCCATCAACGGCGCCGAGCGGATCGACTCCGGCCGGATCACCGTCGACGGGCAGCCGCTGCCCCGACGCGGCCGGGAGCTGGCGCGCGTCCGCGCGGGCATCGGCGGGGTCTTCGAGCCGTTCAACCTGGTCGCCTGCCGCACCGTGCTGGAGAACGTCACCGCCGGGCGGCTGGCCTGGTGGAAGGCGGCCGCGCCCGGCGCCCGCCGCCGGGCCGACGCGCTGCTGGAGCGGGTCGGGGCGGCCGAGCACGCGGCCAAGTACCCGTGGGAGCTGTCCGAGGAGCAGCAGCAGCGGGTGGCCACCGCCCGGGCCCTGGCCCGCGACCCCAAGCTGATGCTGTTCGACGGGCCCAACCCGGCGCTCTCGGCAGAGCTGGCCCGCAGCCTGGCCGACGACGGCCTCGGCCTGCTGCTCGCCACCGACCGGCCCGCACTGGCCCGCTCCGCAGCCGACCGCGTGGTCTTCATGGACGGCGGGCGGATCCTCGAACAGTCCCCGCCGAGCGAGTTCTTCACCGTGCCCCGCACCGTACGGGCCCGGGACTTCCTGGCCCGCGCCCACGACAGCTGACCCCCTTCCCGTCCGCCCGCCGAGGGCGCGCGGGCCTGGCGCGCCACGAACCGGCGTACAACCGACGCTGCTTGACGCCACACCAGCTGATCTGTTGCAGTGCTCGGTATGACTGGCGCAGCCCTGGGCGAAACCCGCAGGTCCACGGAGGGACGTCCGTGGACCCCGTGATCATCGTCGGCGCCGGGCCGGTGGGACTCACCCTGGCCCTGGCGCTCGCCCGCCACCAGGTGCCGAGCATCGTCCTGGACGAGGGCAGCGGGGTCTGCCCCGAGGGCGTGCGCTCCAGCGTGCTGCGCGCCGACACCGCCGCCCTGCTCACCCGCGTCGGCTACCAGCGGGTCGCCGCCGACGGACGCGGCTGGACCGGCTGGCGGACCCAGCGCCGCGGCCGCGAGCTGATCCACCTGCCGCTGGCCCCCGGCGAGGCGGTGCACCTCTCGCAGCACCGGCTGCAACGCGGGCTGCGGGACGCGGTGTCGGCCACCCCGCTGATCCAGCTGGTCCACGACTCCGCCGTGGTCGAGTTCGAGCAGGACCAGGACGGCGTCAACGTCCGTACCGCGCGCACCTGGTGGCGCGGAAGCCACCTGGTCGGCTGCGACGGCCCGCGCTCGGGCGTGCGCAAGCAGCTCAAGGTGCGCTTCCCCGGGCACGCCGCCGCCGACCACTACGCCGTCGCCACCATCCGCGCCGACCTGCCGCTGCCCGGCGAGGCCCGGCTGCACCGCGACCCGCCCCGCTCCCCGGGCGCGCGCGAGGTCACCGCCCGGCCGCTGCCGGACGGCGTCTGGAGGCTCGACTGGCGGCTGCCGGTGCGCCAGGCGCCGCTCACCCCCGACGCCCTGATCGAACACCTGCGCTCGGCCCTGGCCGACTGGAACGACGGCGCGGTGCCGCCGTACGAGCTGATCTCCACCGCCGACCACGTCGTCCAGCAGCGCCTGGCCACCCGCTTCCAGCTCGGCCGCGCCTTCCTGGCCGGCGACGCCGCGCACCTGCTCGGCTCGCTCGGCATGCAGAACCTGGACGAGGGCCTGCGCGACGCCGACAACCTCGCCTGGAAACTCGCCCTGGTCTGGCACAACTGCGCCACCGAGCGGCTGCTCGCCAGCTACCAGCAGGAGCGGCGCGCCGCCGTCATCGCCCGGCTGCGCTCGGCGGACCAGGCCAGGCCGCTGCTGCAGCCCAGCACCCCGCTGCTGGAGGTGCGCCGCAGCGTCCTCTCCGGCTCGCTGCGGCGCAACGCCACCCTGCTCTCCGACGGCAGCCTGGGCACCGGGCGGCTGGGCTCGGCCCCCGCCTACCCGGGCGCCGGGCGGGCCGCGCTCAGCCCGAACCTGCCGCCGACCAGCCCCGGGGTGCTCGTCCCCGACGTCCCGGTGGTGACCGCCGACGGCGCCACCGACCGGCTCCGGGCCAGGCTCGGACGCGGCTTCCTGGTGGTGCTGGTCGCCCCGGGCACGGCGGTGTGGGCCAGCGACTACTGGCTCGGCGCCGGGCTGATGCCGCAGCTCACCGAGGCCACCCGGGCGCTGCCGCTGCCGGCGGAGCTGCTGGTGACCGAGGAGTACCCGACCGCGGCCCCGCACACGGTGCTGCTGATCCGCCCGGACGGGCACCTGGTCGCCGCGCTGCGCGGCTGCCACCCGGACGACCTGTGGACCCTGGCCGACCGCGCCCGGGGCGGCTCCGCCGACCTGCCGCTGCCGCGCACCGACACCGTCGCCGCCGCCCGCGTCCCCGCCGACCGCCCTTGACGATCTTGCAGGCCCGTGCTTCACTGGCGCCCATGCGGCAGCAGTACAGGTGGCTCCGGCCACTCGGTGTCTCGGCGGAGGGCTCAAGCGTCGCCCCCCGGGATGTAGGCATGCTGTCCGCGAGCCCCCTGACCGGCATCGTCCTGGTGCGTCGCACCCATCTGGACCTGGTCAGGTACCTCGGCTCGCTCTGTACACCCGGCTAGCCGAACGCTAGCCGACGAGCCCCCGCGCCCTCTGCGCGGCCGGGCCCGTCCCCCTTCACCCGCGCCTTCACCGCACGGCACCGCGCATCCGCGCGGGCGTCCGCGTATCCGCACCCCCCGCACAGCCACCGCGCAGCGCCGCGCGCGACCGGCTGCGCGACCGTGCACCCGCGCCCACACGCCCCTGGGCAGTCCGGCACACCCCGAACGCCATCGCCGAAGGACTCTGCCTTGTCCGAGACCCTCACCCGAGCGGATTCCGCGCCAGAAGCGGACCAGCCCGCCGCCGCCGACCGCCCCGCCCGGGAGGACGTCCCCGCCCTCGCCGACATGCTCGCCTTCGCCCGGGCAGCCGCGGCCGACCCCGAGGTGATCAGCCGGCTCCCGCTCCACCCCGAGGAGCGCACCTGGGTACGGCTCGAAGGCCCGGGCGGCTGCGAGGCATGGCTCATCGGCTGGCCGCCCGGCTCCGAGACCGGCTGGCACGACCACGGCGGCTCCAGCGGCGCGTTCGTCACCGCCGAGGGCGAGCTCAGCGAGCTCTCGCTGGGCGTGCCCATCCCCACCGACGGCTGGCGCAGCCTGGAGCTGGAGGACGGCGTCGACCGGCAGCGCAGCCTGCCCGCGGGCACCGGCCGGGCCTTCGGCGCGCACCACGTCCACCAGGTGGTCAACCCCTCGGACGACCGGCACGCCGTCTCGGTGCACTGCTACTACCCACCGCTGCCCAAGATGCGGCGCTACGCCCGCAGCGGCGACGTGCTGCGGCTGTCCCAGGTCGAGATCCCCGAGGAGTGGTGACCGTGCCCGAGCCAGGCACGCCGCCGGGCGGCACCGAACCGCGCGGCACCGAACCGCGCGGCACCGAACCGCGCGGCATCGACGGGCTGATCGAGCGGGAGCGCGCCCGGCTCGACCGGCTGACGCCGCAGCAGGCCGCCGAGGCGGTCCGGACGCACGGCGCGCTGCTGGTGGACATCCGCTACGCCGCGCTCCGCGACCGGGACGGCACCATCCCCGGGGCGGTGATCGTCGAACGCAACGAGCTGGAGTGGCGGCTCGACCCGCGCGGCGACCACCGGCTGCCCGAGGCCACCGGGGACGACCTGTGGGCGGTGGTGGTCTGCAACGAGGGCTACGCCTCCAGCCTGGCCGCGCGCTCGCTGCACGCCCTCGGCCTGCACCGGGCCACCGACCTGGTCGGCGGCTTCCAGGCGTGGGCGGCGGCCGGGCTGCCGGTCACCGCCCCGGTGCCGGGAGCGCCGGTCCCGCTGTCCGCGCCGATCAGCGGCTGGTCTGCGAGCTGATCCGCCGGGCCGGGCCCGGCCTGGCGCCATGGCCAGGGCCTGGCACCGCCGGGGCGGTGCGGCTCAGCGGGCGAACTCCGTCGCCCGGCTCTCGCGTATCACCGTGATCCGGATCTGGCCCGGGTAGGTCAGCTCCTCCTCGACCTGCTTGGCCACGTCCCGCGCGATCACCTGCGCCTGCAGGTCGTCCACGGCGTCCGGGAGCACCATCACCCGGACCTCGCGCCCGGCCTGCATGGCGAACACCTTGTGCACCCCCTGGTGGCCCCGGGCGATCGACTCCAGCCGCTCCAGCCGCCGCGTGTACAGCTCCAGCGACTCCCGCCGCGCCCCCGGACGGCCGCCCGAGCAGGCGTCGGCCGCCTGCGTCAGCACCGCCTCCAGGGTCTGCGGCGCGACCTCGTTGTGATGCGCCTCTATCGCGTGCACCACGTCCTCGGACTCGCCGTAGCGCCGGGCCAGCTCGGCGCCGATCAGCGCATGGCTGCCCTCCACCTCGTGCGTCAGCGCCTTGCCGATGTCGTGCAGCAGGGTGCAGCGCCGCACCAGCGCGGCGTCGGCCCGCAGCTCCGCCGCCATCATCCCGGCGATGTGCGCCGACTCCAGCAGGTGCCCCAGGACGTTCTGCCCGTACGAGGTCCGGAAGCGCAACCGGCCCAGCAGCCGCACCAGTTCGGGGTGCATGTCGGTGATGCCGACCTGCTCCAGCGCGTCCTCCCCCGCGCGCGAGCAGACCCGCTCCACCTCGACCAGGCTGCGCTCGTACATCTCCTCGATCCGCAGCGGATGGATCCGGCCGTCCGAGATCAGCGCCTCCAGCGTCAGCCGCCCCACCTCGCGGCGCACCGGGTCGAAGCAGGACAGCACCACCAGCTCCGGCGTCTCGTCGATCACCAGGTTCACCCCGGTGACCGCCTCGAACGAGCGGATGTTGCGGCCCTCGCGGCCGATGATCCGGCCCTTCATGTCGTCGCCGGGCAGCCGCACCGCGGTCACCACCGCATCCGCGGTCTGCTCGACCGCGACCCGCTGCACCGCCGTGGCGACGATCTCGCGCGCCCGGGACTCCGCCTCGGCCTGCGCCCGCGACTCGATCTCCCGCGCGCTGCGCACCGCCTCGCGCTTGGCCTGCTCCTCGATCGTCCGGACCAGCTCGGCGCGCGCGGCGGCGGCCGTCAGCCCGGCGATGCGCTCCAGTTCGAGCCGCCGCTCGGTCTCGGCGCGGGCCTGCTCGGCCCGCAGCTCCTCGCGCCGGCGGGCCAGCGCCGCCTGCGCCTCGGCCGTCTCGACGGCGCTCTCGCGCAACCGCCGCTGCTCGGCATCGAGCATCGCCTCCCGCTCGGCGCCGCGCTGCTCACGGCGTTCGCACTCGGCGACCCGTTCGCGTGCACCGCGCAGCAGCAGCCAGCCCATCAGCAGCACGGCCACGAGGACGACCGTGCCCGCAGCAAGCGCGATCTCCATCGGCCATCCCCCTGCTTCGCTCCTCCAAGGGATCGCGGGCATGCCGAAGGAACACATCCCAGCTCAGCAGCGCCCGCAGTGATCCCTCACTACGGGTGAGACTAGGTCCAGGTTACGAAACGGTCAAGATAACGACCCAATCTGATCGACTGTTACCAGCCTTCTCCCAGGCCCTCGTCAGGCAGGCCCTCGTCAGGGTTCCCCTCCTCGTCCAGGGCCTGCCGGACCACCCGCAGCGCCAGGCCCTCGGAGTAGCCGCGCCGGGCGAGCATCCCGGCCAGCCGACGGATCCGCACCTGGCGGTCGAGGCCGGACGTCGAGCGCAGCTTGCGCTCCACCAGCGCCCGGGCCGTGGCCGCCTCCTGCTCGGGATCGAGCCGGGCGACCGCCTCGGCGACCACCGCGTTGTCCACGCCCCGGCTGCGCAGCTCGGTCGCCAGCGCTCGGCGGGCCAGCCCCCGGCCCCGGTGCCGGGACTCCACCCAGGCCCCGGCGAAGGCCGCGTCGTCGATCAGCCCGACCTCCTGGTAGCGGGAGAGCACCTCGTCGGCGACCTCCTGCGGGATGTCGCGCTTGCGCAGCGCCTCGGCGAGCTGCCCCCTGGTCTTGGCCGACCCGGTGAGCAGCCGCAGGCAGATCGCCCGCGCCCGCTCCGCCGGATCGACCGGCCCCCGCGCCTCCGGCGGCGACTGCGGCTCCACCCGGCGCTCCGACCGCCACCCCGACCGAGGCTGTGACCGGCGCTCCGGCCGGGGCTCCGGCCCGGGCCGGTCGAAGCCGTCGGGCTCCTCGAAGCCCTCCGGCTCCTCGAAGCCGTCGTCTCCGTCGGCGGGGAGGGCGGTGAGCTCCTCCCCGCCGACGCCGTTGGCGCACCAGTCGAGCGGCCCCCAGGCGTCCTGTGCCACCGTCAGCCCTTGGCCGCCGCGGGCTCGGCCGCGACCACCGGGGCCGCCGCGGCGGCGGGCTCGGCCGGGGCGGCGGCAGCAGCCGCGGCCGCCTTCGCCTTGCTGGCGCGCGTGGTGACCGACTTGACCACCGGGGTGATCTCCTTCACCGTCGGCGCGCCGTCGGCGTCGGCGGCCGGCTTGCGCGGACCGACGCCCAGCTTCTCCTTGATCTTGTTCTCGATCTCGTCGGCCAGGTCGGGGTTGTCGCGCAGGAAGTTGCGGGCGTTCTCCTTGCCCTGCCCGAGCTGGTCGCCCTCGTAGGTGTACCAGGCACCGGCCTTGCGGACGAAGCCCTGCTCCACGCCCATGTCGATCAGGCCGCCCTCGCGGCTGATGCCCTGGCCGTAGATGATGTCGAACTCGGCCTGCTTGAAGGGGCTGGCGACCTTGTTCTTGACCACCTTCACCCTGGTCCGGTTGCCGACCGCCTCGGTGCCGTCCTTCAGCGTCTCGATCCGGCGGATGTCCAGCCGGACGGAGGCGTAGAACTTCAGCGCCCGGCCACCGGTGGTGGTCTCCGGGCTTCCGAACATCACCCCGACCTTCTCCCGGAGCTGGTTGATGAAGATGGCGGTGGTCTTGGACTGGCTCAGCGCGCCGGTGATCTTGCGCAGGGCCTGGCTCATCAGCCGGGCCTGCAGACCGACGTGGGAGTCGCCCATCTCGCCCTCGATCTCGGCCCGGGGCACCAGCGCGGCGACGGAGTCGATCACGATCAGGTCGACCGCGCCGGAGCGGATCAGCATGTCGGTGATCTCCAGCGCCTGCTCGCCGGTGTCCGGCTGGGAGACCAGCAGCGCGTCGGTGTCCACGCCGAGCTTCTTGGCGTAGTCCGGGTCGAGGGCGTGCTCGGCGTCGATGAAGGCGACGATGCCGCCGGCCTTCTGCGCGTTGGCGACCGCGTGCAGTGTGAGGGTCGTCTTACCGCTGCTCTCCGGTCCGTAGACCTCGACCACCCGGCCGCGCGGCAGGCCGCCGACGCCGAGGGCGATGTCGAGGGCGATCGATCCGGTGGGGATCACCTCGATCGGGGCGCGCGACTCGTCGCCGAGGCGCATGACGGAGCCCTTGCCGAACTGCCGTTCAATCTGGGCGAGCGCGGTCTCAAGAGCCCGCTCGCGGTCGTTCGCTGCCATTGATTCCACCCTGGGGGTCTGTGCTGAGCGCTTCATCACCAAAGACGCTAGCGCGCGCCACTGACAATCGTCCCCGAAGGGGCCTGAGCCTGTGGATAACTCGCCGCCGCCCAGTATAAGGAACATCAGTTCGAATCAGCGGCCGCCGACCGTCCGGACCGCTCCGTGTCGGGCCCCGGCCCGGGCGATCAGCGCTGCGAGGCGGGCAGATCCATGGCCGTGCACACCGCGCGCCAGACGTCCTTGGCCTCCCAGCCGGCGTCCAGGGCCTGCCACACGGTGCGTCCGCCCAGCTCGGTCATGACGTGGTCGCGGGCGAAGCTGTCGGCGTAGGAGGAGCCGAAGTGGTCGTTCATCTTCTTCCAGAACTCCGTCAGACGCATGGTCCGATGGTAGGCGAGCCCACGGACAGCCCGGCGGTCAGACCAGCCGGACCAGGGCGGTGACCACCACCGCCACCAGCACCACGACCAGGAACGGCGCGCACCGCCACAGCGCCACCCCGGCGGCGGCCAGGCCGAGCGCGCGGGCGTCCAGGGTCATCGGCCCTCCTGCCTGCATCCTCGCACCGCTGCCGACAGGCCGGTCAGTGCGCGGGCACCGGCCGCGGACCGGCGTCGGCGCCGTCCTCGGAGCCGGCCAGCGCGCTGGCGTGCAGGTCGCTGCGGCGGATCAGCAGGAAGCCGATGACGGCGGCGACGGCGGCGATGCCGGCGCCGACCATCAGCACCTGGTCCAGGCTGTGGACGAAGGCGGTCCGGGCGGCCTCGGCCACCGGCCGGGCGATCCGCGCGGGCAGGGTGCGGGCGAGCTGGTCGCCGCCGCCGGAGGCCACCGCCCGGCCGGCGGCACGGGCCTGCGGGCCCAGCTCGCGCCCGGCCGCGGAGGCGGAGAACTGGCTGGTCACCCGGGACTGGAAGAGCGCGCCGAGCCCGGCGATGCCGATGGCGATGCCGACCTGCTGGAAGGTCTCGCCCATGCCCGCCGCCATCCCGGCGCGGCCGGGCTCGACGACGGCGATGGAGAGCGAGGCCCGGGGCGGGTTGAACATGCCCATTCCGGCGCCGGTGACGATCATGCTGGGCAGCAGCGCCGTCCACGAGCTGTCGACGGTGACCAGCGAGACCAGGGCCAGCCCGGCGGCGATCAGCGTGAGCGACACCCCGACCAGGATGCGCGGCGCGATCCGCACGGTGAGGCTGCCGGTGACGGCGGCGACCACGAACAGCGTCAGCGTCATCGGCAGGTAGCGCACGCCCGCCGTCAGCGGCGAGGCCCCGAGCACGTTCTGCATGTACGAGACCTGAAGGAAGATCGCCGACATCCCGGCGGCGTTGGAGAGCAGGGTGGCGGCGGAGATGCCGTTGAAGGTGCGGATGCGGAACAGCGACAGGTCGAGCATGGCGTGCTCCCCGGCCCGGCGCTCGATGACGGCGAACAGCGCCAGCAGCGCCGCCGCGCCGGTGAACATGGCCAGGATCGGGGCGCTGGTCCAGCCCTGGTCCTCACCCCGCAGGAAGCCCAGGACCAGCAGGATCAGGGCGGTGGAGAAGGTGACCAGCCCGGCCCGGTCGACCCGGTGCGCACCCGGCTCGACCGACTCCCGCAACCGCAGGCCGCCCAGGACCATGGCGACGATCCCGATCGGGACGTTGACCAGGAAGATCCACCGCCAGCTGAGCCCCTGGGTGAGGCTGCCGCCGATGAGCGGGCCGAAGGCGATGGCCAGCCCGGAGACGCCGCCGAAGACCCCGAAGGCCATGGCCCGGTCCTTGCCGCGGAACTCCTGTCCGAGCAGGGCCGGGCCGACCGCGAACAGCACGGCCGCGCCGACGCCCTGGGCGCCGCGGGCGAGGTTGAGCGCGAGGATGCCGGGGGCGGCGCCGGCCGCCAGCGAGGAGAGGGTGAAGATGGCGAATCCGGCGGTGAAGACGCGCTTGCGGCCCAGCCGGTCGGCCAGCGATCCGCCGGTGAGCAGGAAGGCGGCCAGGGTGAGCGCGTAGGCGTCCAGCACCCACTGCAGGTCGGAGAAGCCGGCGTGCAGGGCGGTGCGCAGGTCGGGCAGGGCGACGTTCACCACGGTGAGGTCGAGCATCAGCATGAAGGTGGCGATCGACACGATCGCCAGCGTCCACCAGCGGTTTCCGCTCGGTGCGGGGTCCGCCGGTACCGGCGGCCCGGCGGTCGTGGAGGTGGTGACGGCAGACATGGCTGTCCCCTTAGAGGGTGCGTCGGCAGGAGGTGAAGAATGCGAGTCAACGCTCGCATTCAGTGGGCCGAGAATACGAGTCATTGCTCGCATTAGTCAATGCGCCTAGAATTGCGCCAGGCCCGAGGGGCCGGACCAGGGACGAGCGGGGGCAGGCGGCGGGTGGAGAGCGTGGCGCAGCAGGCGGAGACCGCGCGGACGGAGCGCCCCCAGGCCACGGCCGCCCCCCGGAAGCGCCAGGCGCGCGGCGAGCGCCGGATGGCGGAGCTGCTGCGCGCGGCGGGCGAGGTCTTCGCCCAGTCCGGCTACTCGGCCGCGACCACCAACGCCATCGCCGCCCGGGCGGGCGTCTCCCCCGGCACGCTCTACCAGTACTTCCCCAACAAGGACGCCATCGCCGACGCGGTCGCCGAGCAGTACACCACCGAGCTGCGCGCGGTCATGGACAGCGTCCTCGGCAGCGCCCCGCAGGGGATGCCGCTGCCCGAGCTGCTGGACGTGATCATCGACCCGCTGGTCGCGTTCCACATCGCCCACCCGGCCTGCATCGTGCTGTTCGTCGGCCCGGACTCGCCGCAGCACCTCACCGAGCTGCACCTGCCGCTGCACGCCGCCATGCTGGAGCGGATCGGGGCGCTGCTCGCCGTGCTGGCCCCGCAGCTCCCGGCCGAGCGGCTGCAGCGCTCTGCCGAGGTGGCGGTGCACATGTTCAAGGGCGTGATGCCGCTGGTGCTGGCCTCCGCGCCGCAGGACCGGCCGGCCTACGTCGCCGAGCTGAAGCTCACCTTCGAGGGCTACTTCGGCCTGCTGCTCGACCTGCCCTGACCGCCGCTCCCGTGGGCCCGCCCCGAGCCCGGCTCAGTGGCGCGGGACCTCGACCATCCCGTAGCCGAAGTACGCCCCGCCCAGGCAGTCCGGGCCGGTGAGCCGGCCGGAGGGGCAGTCCACCCGCAGCGCCGCGGCCTCCAGGTCGTGCGCCACCTCGGCGCTGCCCGCGCCGGGGTGCAGCGCCGCCTCGACCGCCGCCGCGCCGCTGACCGCGGCCGCCGCCATGGACGTCCCGGCCAGTGCCGCGTAGCCGCCGCCGGGCCAGTCGGAGACCACGGCCTGGCCCGGGCCGCCGTCCGGGTCGCCGCCGGGGGCGGCCAACTGCACCTGTCCGGCACCCCAGTTGGAGTATCCGGCCAGGTTGCCGTCGCGGTCCACGGCGGTCACGTCCAGCACCCCGGGCAGCCCGCCGGGCAGCCGGATGCACTCCGGGCCCAGGTGGCGGACGGACGGCCGGACGCTGTCCGCGTGGTCGTTGGGGCTGCGGTCGTCGGTGCGGGCCGCGCCCAGGTTCTGCGCGTCGTTCCCGGCCGAGGCGACCACGACCGCGCCCCGGCCCTGGGCGTAGCCGACGGCCCGGCCGACGGCGGCGATGATGGCCGCCTGGTCGGCGTTCTCCGGGCAGTTGTACTTCCACGGGTCGGCGAAGTAGCTGTCGTTGATCACCCGGGCGCCGTGGTCGGCGGCCCACAGGAAGCCGCAGACCATGTTCTCGCCGTAGTACTGCCCGACGCCGCCGAGCAGCCGGACCGCCGCGATCCGCACGCCCGGCGCGATCCCGGCCACCCCGTCGCCAGGGCGGTCGGCGGCGATGATGCCGCTGACGTGGGTGCCGTGGCCGCTCTCGCCCACCGCCGGGTCGGGCCGCCAGGCGCCCGGGCTGGTGTCCGGGGCACCGGTCGCGCAGGAGGCGGAGCGGCTGGGATCGACGGCGGCGCGCAGGTCCGGATGGGTGTCGTCGACGCCCGAGTCGAGCACGGCGACGACGGTGTCGTGCAGCTGGGCGCGGTCGGCCGAGGCCCCGCCCATCATCCGCAGGCCCCACTGCGGGCGTCCGTGCGGATCGGCGGCGGCGGGCACGTCGTCGGCCGGGAGCAGCGGCGCGGGCCTGCCGTCGGCGGACCGGCGCGGCACCCCGGGCGCGGGCAGCCGCGCCCAGGCCCGGCCCTGCGGTTCGGGCAGCGGGACGGTGTGGCTGGCCCCGGCGGCGGCGATGTCGGGCTGGGCGCGCAGCCGGGTGACGAAGCCGGCGCCGGGGCCGTCCGCGAGCACCACGCCGATCTGCGGGTAGGTCCGGGCGACCCGGCCGCCGGCGGCCTGGACGGCGGCCTGTGCGGCGGGAATGCCGGCCGGGCCGTCCTCGCGGGCGACCACCAGGTAGGGCAGGTAGGCGCGGGCGGTGCCGCCGATGTACGGCACGGCGCCGCTGAGCAGGAGCACCGCCAGCACCAGCACGATCCCGCAGCGGGCGAGCGGAAGGGAGTGGCTTCGCTGACTGGGCCGCACTCACGCCTCCACTGCTCGGGAACCCGCGGGACTCCCGACCCAGGCCGGGATATTCATACAATATGGGTGGATATGTGATCACGCTCGCGCTTGCCGCCGCCCGGTACCGCCGCAGTCGCCCGGTCAGCAGTCGCCTTGTCAGTGGTGCGGTGCACCATGGGAGGCATGGCCGGACCGAAGACCCCGCGCGGGCACACCCCCCGCCCGCCCGAAGCCGTCGAGCAGGACCCGATGGCCGGCTTCTCCGCGCCCGCGCGGGCCTGGTTCACCGGCGCCTTCCCCGCGCCCACCGACGCCCAGTCGGGCGCCTGGCGGGCCATCAGCGAGGGCTCCGACGTGCTGGTGGTCGCCCCCACCGGCTCCGGCAAGACCCTCGCCGCGTTCCTCTCCGCACTGGACCGGCTCTCCGTCACACCACCACCCGCGCAGCCGCTCAAGCGCTGCCGGGTGCTCTACGTCTCCCCGCTGAAGGCCCTGGCTGTGGACGTCCAGCGCAATCTGCGCGCGCCCCTGGCCGGGCTGCGGCAGGCCGCCATCCGGCTCGGGCTGCCCGAGCCGGAGATCGAGGTCGGCATCCGCTCGGGCGACACCCCCGCCGCCGAACGGCGGCGTTTCGCCACCCACCCGCCGGACATCCTGATCACCACCCCCGAGTCGCTGTTCCTGCTCCTCACCTCCGCCGCCCGCGAGGCGCTGCGCGGCGTGGAGACGGTCATCCTGGACGAGGTGCACGCCGTCGCCGGGACCAAGCGCGGCGCGCACCTGGCGCTCTCGCTGGAGCGGCTGGACGAACTGCTGCCCGCGCCCGCCCGCCGGATCGGCCTGTCGGCCACCGTCCGCCCGGTGGACGAGGTCGCCCAGTGGCTGCGCAGCGGCAGCCCCGACCCGCAGCACCGGATGACGATCGTTCAGCCGCCCTCGCAGAAGCGCTTCGACCTGTCCGTGGTGGTCCCGGTCGAGGACCTGGGCGAGCTGTCCGGCGGCCGCCCCGGCGAGGAGAACCCGGAGCAGTCGTCCTCGATCTGGCCGCACGTCGAGGAGCGGATCACCGACCTGATCCAGGCGCACCGCTCCACCATCGTCTTCGCCAACTCCCGCCGCCTGGCCGAGCGGCTGTGCGGGCGGCTGAACGAGATCGCCCACGAGCGGGCCACCGGCGAGACGCTGCCGCACCCCGGATCGCCCGCCCGGCTGATGGCCCAGGCGGGGTCGTCCCGGGCGGCCCCACCGGTGCTGGCCCGGGCCCACCACGGCTCGGTCTCCAAGGAGCAGCGCGCCGACGTCGAGGAGCAGCTGAAGTCCGGTCAGCTGCCGGCCGTCGTCGCCACCTCCAGCCTGGAGCTGGGCATCGACATGGGCGCGGTGGACCTGGTCGTCCAGGTGGAGTCGCCGCCCTCGGTGGCGTCCGGGCTGCAACGGGTCGGCCGGGCCGGGCACCAGGTCGGCGCGGTCTCCACCGGCGTGGTCTTCCCCAAGTACCGCGGCGACCTGGTGCAGTCCGCGGTGGTCACCGAGCGGATGGCGGCCGGCGCGATCGAGGCGCTGCGGATCCCGCGCAACCCGCTGGACGTCCTGGCCCAGCAGATCGTCGCCATGACCGCCCTGGACACCTGGGACGTGGACGAGCTGCTGGCGCTGGTCCGGCGGGCCGCGCCGTTCGCCGCGCTGCCGCAGTCGGCCTTCGACTCGGTGCTGGACATGCTGGCCGGGCGCTACCCCTCGGACGCCTTCGCCGAGCTGCGCCCGCGCGTGGTCTGGGACCGGGTGGCGGGCACCGTCACCGGCCGCCCCGGGGCGCAGCGGCTGGCGGTGACCTCCGGCGGCACCATCCCGGACCGCGGCCTGTTCGGCGTCTTCCTGGCCGGGGCCGACCCCAAGAAGGGCGGCGGCCGGGTCGGCGAGCTGGACGAGGAGATGGTCTACGAGTCGCGGGTGGGCGACGTCTTCACCCTCGGTACGTCCTCCTGGCGGATCGAGGACATCACCCACGACAAGGTGCTGGTCTCCCCCGCGCCCGGGGTTCCGGGCAAGCTGCCGTTCTGGCACGGCGACTCGCTGGGCCGCCCGCTGGAGCTGGGCCGGGCCGTGGGCGCGTTCCTGCGCGAGCTGGGCGGCCTGGACGAGGCCGCCGCCACGGCCAGGCTGGGCGCGGCCGGGCTCGACGGCTGGGCGGCGTCCAACCTGCTCTCCTACCTGGCCGAGCAGCGCCAGGCCACCGGCCACCTGCCGGACGACCGCACCATCGTGGTGGAGCGCTTCCGGGACGAGCTGGGCGACTGGCGGATCGTCGTCCACTCCCCCTTCGGGGCGCAGGTGCACGCCCCCTGGGCGCTGGCGCTGGGGGCGCGGCTGGCCGAGCGGCACGGCCTGGACGCCCAGGTGATGCACGCCGACGACGGCATCGTCCTGCGGCTGCCCGACGCCGACCTGCTGGACTTCCCCGACCTGGACGACGACCCCGGCGCCCCGGGCGGCGGCCGGGGCGCCGGGCCCGCCGAGGAGGCCCCGATCGGGGCGGACGCCGCCGTGTTCGACCCGGCGGAGATCGAGCAGACCGTCACCGAGCAGGTCGGCGGCTCCGCCCTGTTCGCCTCCCGCTTCCGCGAGTGCGCCGCCCGCGCCCTGCTGCTGCCCCGGCGCAACCCCGGGCGCCGCACCCCGCTGTGGCAGCAGCGCCAGCGCTCGGCGCAGCTGCTGCAGGTCGCCGCCGAGTTCGGCTCGTTCCCGATCGTGCTGGAGGCCGTCCGCGAGTGCCTGCAGGACGTCTTCGACGTGCCCGGCCTGGTCGAGCTGATGACCGACATCGAGTCGCGCCGGGTCCGGCTGGTCGAGGTCACCACCCCGGAGCCCTCGCCGTTCGCCCGCTCGCTGCTGTTCGGCTACGTCGCCCAGTTCCTGTACGAGGGCGACTCGCCGCTGGCCGAGCGGCGCGCCGCCGCCCTGGCGCTGGACTCCCGGCTGCTGGCCGAGCTGCTCGGCCAGGCCGAGCTGCGCGAGCTGCTGGACCCGGCCGTCCTGGCCGAGCTGGAGGCCGAGCTGCAGCGGCTCACCCCGGAGCGCCGGATCAAGGACGCCGAGGGCCTGGCCGACGCGCTGCGGCTGCTCGGCCCGCTGACCCCCGCCGAGCTGGAGCAGCGCGGCTGCGAGCCGCCGTGGCCCGGGGAGCTGGAGTCCGCACGGCGGATCATCGGCGTGCGGATCGCGGGCGAACAGCACTGGGCCGCCGTCGAGGACGCCGGGCGGCTGCGCGACGCCCTGGGCACCCCCTGCCGGTGGGCGTCCCCGAGGCGTTCACCGAGCCGGTCAAGGACCCGCTCGGGGACCTGCTGGCCCGGTACGCCCGCACCCACGGCCCGTTCGCCGCAGCCGAGGCCGCCGCCCGCTTCGGCCTGGGCCCGGCCGTGGTGCAGGGCGCTCTGCAACGGCTGGCCGTCACCGGCCGCCTGGTCCAGGGCGAGTTCCGGCCGGGCGGGGCAGGTGCGGAGTGGTGCGACAGCGAGGTGCTGCGGCGCCTGAGGCGGCGCTCGCTGGCCGCGCTGCGGCACGAGGTCGAACCGGTGCCGCCGCGCGCGCTGGCCGCGTTCCTGCCGCAGTGGCAGCACCTGGGCAGCCACCGGCTGCGCGGGGTGGACGGGCTGCTGCGGGTGGTCGAGCAGCTCCAGGGCGCGCTGGTGCCCGCCTCCGCGCTGGAGCGGACCGTGCTGCCCTCCCGGGTGAGCGACTACACCCCGGCGCTGCTGGACGAGCTGACCGCCTCCGGCGAGGTGCTGTGGTCCGGCGCGGGGGCGCTGCCCGGCAAGGACGGCTGGGTGTCGCTCTGCCCGGCGGACTCCGCCCCACTGCTGCGGCCCGCCCCGCTGCCGCTGGAGCTCGGCCCGCTGCACCAGGCCCTGCTGGCGGCGCTGGCGCCCGGCTACGGGCTGTTCTTCCGGCAGCTGGCCGAGCAGGTGCAGCAGCAGGGCCTGACGCCCGCACCGCCCGAGCTGGCCGCCGCGCTGTGGGATCTCGCCTGGTCCGGACATCTCACCAATGACACCCTGGCGCCGCTGCGCTCGCTGCTGGGCTCCGGGCGCACGCCCGGCTCCACCGCGCACCGCGCGCCCCGCTCCGCGCCCCGCCCGCGCTACGGCTCCGCCCGGCCCGCGCCGCGCTCCACCGCGCTGCCCACCACCGCCGGGCGCTGGTCGCTGCTGCCCGCGCCGCTGGCCGACCCGACGCAGCGGGCCCACGCACTGGCGCAGACCCTGCTGGACCGGCACGGCGTGGTCACCCGCGGCGCGGCCCAGGCGGAGCGGGCCCCGGGCGGCTTCGCGGGCGTCTACCGGGTGCTGGCGGCGTTCGAGGAGAACGGCCGGGTCCGGCGCGGCTACGTGGTCGAGGGGCTGGGCGCGGCCCAGTTCGCCGGTGACGGCGCCATCGACCGCCTGCGCGCCGTCAGCGCCGCCCTCACCACCGCCGCCGAGGCCGGCCCGACCGGTTCGGACGCCGGCGGCTACGGCCCCGAGGGCTTCGGCCGGACCGGCGGACAGCGCGGCCCCGGCGGCCCGAGCAACGGCGGCAGCGGCCCGGACAGCTTCGGCGCAGGCGGAGACGGCAGCGGGGGCTTCGGCCGGGCCGGTGGCAGCGGCGGGTACGGCCGGGCCGGGGAGGCGGGGGCGGCCGGGCTGGTGCTGGCGGCTGCTGATCCGGCCAACGCCTACGGTGCGGCCCTGCCCTGGCCGGAGGCCCCGACTGCGGCTGCCTCCGGCCACAAGCCGGGCCGCAAGGCGGGCTCGCTGGTGGTCCTCCTCGACGGCGAGCTGACCTGCTACCTCGAACGCGGCGGCCGCTCCCTGCTCTCCTGGGCGCCGACCCCGCAGGCCCTGGCCAGGGCCTGCGCCGCGCTCGCCCGGGGCCTGCAGGACGGCCTGCTGCCGGATCTCACCATCGAGCGGATCAACGGGGAGCCCGCGCTCACCTCAGAGCTCGGTGCCGCCTTCGAGGCCGCCGGGTTCCACCCCACCCCCAAGGGGCTCAGGCTGCGGCGCTGAGCGGGCCCGGGCCAGCCGCCGGGTGCTGTGGATCGGCAGCAGGCTGAGCGTCCAGCCGCCGGCGAACAGCAGGCCCACGCCGTGCGGCGAGCCGAGCACACCCGCCAGCAGCAGCCACCACAGCCCGCCGGTCAGCAGCAGCGCCGCCGCCCAGCCGAGCGGGCGGCGCCGCACCGACGGTCGGAGCCTCCGGGACCACAACAGAGCACACCACCTCGCGGTCCAGGGGCGGGCCCCCGCCGTGCGAGGGCGCGGAGACGACCCGACACGGGGACAGAAATTTCATCCTAAGCGTATTCCGGCAATTCCGACATGCGAGACACTCCGGACAGAATCCTCAGCGAGCGCTCCCGCAACGCACCGATGGCCCCGTCCCGTTCGGGAGGGGGCCATCGGCACACGATGCGAGGAGGGGGTCAGGCGGCGACGACATCCATCGCGCTGGCCTTGGGCATGAGCGAGGGCATCCGCTCGGAGGCCCCGGCGGGCACCGTCACCGGCTCCACCAGAACCGGGCGGACCGGCTCGCTCGCGGCGAGTTCGGCGAGCGACAACTCGTCGCTGACCTCGCGCATCACCTCGGACATCCGCACGTCCAGGGCGTAACAGATGGCGGAGAGCAGCTCGGAAGAGGCTTCCTTCTGGCCGCGCTCGACCTCGGACAGGTAGCCGAGGGAGACCCGCGCAGCAGCAGAGACCTCGCGCAGGGTGCGGCCCTGGCGCTGGCGCTGCCGACGCAGGACGTCACCCAGCAGACGACGGAGCAGGATCATCGGTGGCTCCCTCCTTGGACCGCGGCTCGACACGTCACTGCCCCACCGTACCGCTTGAGCCGCATCACGTGCGGGGAGCCCGGTCGTGTTCACTCTGGGCTGTATCCATGGCCCCTCCCCTGATGTTCGCGGTATGGACGCTGGAGCTTTCCGGTGCGTCACTTGTCCTATTCCCGGCGGGACCACTCCCACTAACCCCTGGGGAGCGCACAGCATCGCCCAGAAGTTCGAGGGCGGCCCGCACAGCCCTTCGTCGGATTGTGGCACGGCCCGGAGACAGCCGGAGCGAAGAGTGGGATAGTCCCCCCGGTCCAGCGACCGCAAGGTGTACCGTGCCCACCGGCTGCCCGTCCTGCGGGTCGGGACCGGCAACGCCGGTGGTGGCGACGCCGTAGTCGGCGCCCAGGAGCCGACGCACGCCCTCGGCCATCTCCCCGGCGACCCGCGCGTCCACCGCCCCTCGATCGGCCAACAGCTCCGCGTCCACGCCCAGCACGGACGCCTTGAGGTCGGTCGCGTAGGCGGTCACCGAGCCCCGGAACGCGCGGGAGGCGCCCGGCACGGCCACCAGCTCCGCCGCCAGCAGGCCCCCGGTCAGCGACTCGGCCACGGCCACGGTCGCCCCGGCCCGCTCCAGCGCGGCCAGCACCCCGGCGGCGTCGGCGGTCACGCGCCCTCGCCTCTGGCCCGGGCCAGGCCCGCCCGGCGCAGCTCCACGGCCTGCTTCACGTAGTCCAGGCCGGTCACCACGGTCAGGATCACGGCCACGCCCATCAGCCAGGCCCGGGCAGTGGCCAGCGGGCCGGTCAGCACCAGCACGTACATGCCCACGGCGATGCCCTGGGTCAGCGTCTTGATCTTGCCGCCGCGGCTGGCCGGGATGACGCCGTGCCGGATCACCCAGAAGCGCATCAGGGTGATCCCGATCTCACGGACCAGGATGACGATCGTCACCCACCAGGCGAGATCGCCCAGCGCCGACAGCGCGACCAGGGCGGTGCCCATGATGGCCTTGTCCGCGATCGGGTCGGCGATCTTGCCGAAGTCGCTGACCAGGTTCATCCGCCGGGCCAGCTCGCCGTCGAAGAGATCGGTGATCATGGCGATGGCGAAGGCGGCCCAGGCCACCGAGCGCCACTTGGGGTCGTGCCCGCCGCCGGCGAGCAGCAGCAGCGCGAAGACCGGCACGATCAGCAGCCGGACCATGGTCAGCAGGTTGGGGATGTTCCACAGGCTGGGCTGTGGCGTCCCGGACGGCCCGGCGGCGACGGCCACGGGTACCACGGCCTCCGGTTCGGCGGTCGCACCGTTGTGGGCGCCGCCCGCGAGGCCGCGGCCTCTGGCTCCCCCCTCCGAGCCTGATGTCACGCGCCCACCCCGAGACCGAGCGGCTCGGCGACCAGATCGACGCCCTCGCTCGCCACCACCTTGGCGGCGACCAGGTCGCCGACCCGCACCGCGTCCGGAGCGCACAGCAGCGTGGTGCTGCCGTCCGTCTCCGGGGCCTGGTGGTCGGCCCGGCCGACCACGCCGTCCTCCTCGTCGATGGACTCCACCAGCACCGTCACGCTGCTGCCGATCCGCTCCTCGGCCCGCCGCGCGGTCACCTCCTCGGCGAGGCGGCTGATCTTCGCCAGCCGCTCGGCGACCACGTCCTCGGGCAGCTTGCCCTCGTAGGTCGCCGCCTCGGTGCCGTCCTCGTCGGAGTAGCCGAAGACGCCGATGGCGTCCAGCCGGGCGTGGGTGATGAAGCGTTCCAGCTCGGCCAGGTCCGCCTCGGTCTCGCCGGGGAAGCCGACGATGAAGTTGGACCGGGCCCCCGCCTCGGGGGCCTTGGCGCGGATGTCGTCCAGCAGCCCGAGGAACCGGTCGGTGTCGCCGAAGCGGCGCATCCGGCGCAGCACCTCCGGCGCGGAGTGCTGGAAGGACAGGTCGAAGTAGGGCACCACGCCCGGCGTCGAGGTCAGCGCCTCGACCAGGCCCGGGCGCATCTCGGCGGGCTGCAGGTAGCTCACCCGCACCCGCTCGACGCCGTCGATCGCGGCGATCTCCGGCAGCAGCGTCTCCAGGAGACGAATGTCACCCAGGTCCTTGCCGTACGAGGTGTTGTTCTCGCTGACCAGCATCACCTCGCGGACGCCCTGCCCGGCCAGCCAGCGGGCCTCGTTCAGCACGTCCGAGGGGCGGCGGGAGAGGAACGACCCGCGGAACGCGGGGATGGCGCAGAAGGAGCAGCGGCGGTCGCAGCCGGACGCCAGCTTCACCGAGGCGACCGGGCTGTCGTCCAGCCGACGGCGCAGCGTCCGCGGCCCGGAGACCGGCGCGACGCCCTCCGGCAGGTCCGCGATCGGCGCCTCCGGCGGGGTCTCGGCGGCGCCCCCGTGCCCGGGCACGGCGACCGCCCCGCCCTCGGCGGCCTGCTGCCGCTCGACCGGGCTCAGCGGCAGGAGCTTGCGGCGGTCCCGGGGGGCGTGCGAGGTGTGGCGTCCGCCGGAGAGGATGGTCTGGAGCCGGTCGGTGATGTCGGCGTAGTCGTCGAAGCCGAGCACGGCGTCGGCCTCCGGCAGCGCCTCGGCCAGCTCCTTGCCGTACCGCTCGGCCATGCACCCGACGGCGACGACGGCCTGGGTGCGGCCGTGGCCCTTCAGGTCGGACGCCTCCAGCAGGGCGTCCACGGAGTCCTTCTTGGCGGCCTCGACGAAGCCGCAGGTGTTGACGACGGCGATGTCGGCCTCGGCGGCGTCGTGGACGAGTTCCCAGCCGTCGGCCTCCAGGCGCCCGGCGAGTTCCTCGGAATCGACCTCGTTTCGGGCGCATCCAAGGGTGACAAGGGCGACTGTGCGGCGTTCGGACATGACGCCAAGATTACCGAGGTTTTGACGCGGGTGGCGCGAGGGTCCCGAGAGCGGCCCCCACCAGCCCCAACCGGGGGTCCGGGGGTCGCCCCCCGGGGCATGGAGCACCAAGGTTTTGACGCGGGTGGCGCGAGGGTCCCGAGAGCGGCCCCCACCAGCCCCAACCGGGGGTCCGGGGGTCGCCCCCCGGGGCATGGAGCACCAAGGTTTTGACGCGGGTGGCGCGAGGGTCCGCACAGCGGCCCCCACCAGCCCCAACCGGGCGCGACGGCGGCAGGCCCCGCCGGTGGGGGCGGGGCCTGCGGGTGGGGCGGGTCAGGCGCTCTGGAGGCCCTTGAGGGTGAGGTTGGCGTTGACGACCTGGCCGTCCGCGCCGGCCTTGCCGACGTCCTTGCCGTTGATCCACAGGTGCAGCGCTCCGGCGTTGCCGAGGACCAGGGTCAGCTGCTTGGCGTCGGTGAAGGTCTGCGCCGTGCCGTCGGTGAGGTCGTCGCGGTAGAGGGTCTTGCCTGCGGCGTTGGTCACCTCGACCCAGCTGTCCCCGCCCTCCGCGCTGATCTTCACGCTGACCGAGGTGGGGGTGGCGGACGCGCTCGCCTTGGGCGTCGGCTTGGGTGTGGGCTTCGGCGGCAGCACGGCGGGCCGCGCCACCGTGCTGGCCTTGGTCGTGGGCGCCACCGCGACCACCGCGCCGTCCCTGGTCCGGCCGTCGGCCAGGTTGAAGCCGATCACCGCGACGACCACGATGGTGGCCGCGACCATCGCTCCGGTCCAGTTGGCCCGGCGCCGCTCCGGCCGCAGCTGCTCGGAGTCGAAGACCGGCAGCGGCCGCAGCAGGACGGGGGCGCCGCCGTGGGCGTCGTCGTACTGGTCAACCAGCCGTTCGCCGTCCGCGCCGACCGCGCGGGCGAGCGCGCGGATGTGGCCGCGGGCGTAGAAGTCGCCGCCGCAGCGGCTGAAGTCGTCGTTCTCGACCGCCTGGATGATCGGGGCCCGGACGCTGGTCTCCGCCGCGAGCTCCTCGACGGTCAGCTCGGCCGCGAGCCGGGCCGAGGCCAGGGTGTGTCCGATGCTGGACGGCGTGGAGGGGCCCGGTGCGCCGTCCGCGACCGGGGTGTCGGTGAGGGCTGTTCCGCCGGGACCTCCGGAGAGGGACGTGCCGCTGGTCACAGTTAAGCCTTTCGAGCGTTGGCCGCCTGCTGCCACACCCTCCCCCTCCCCCGCCCCGCGACCTGCCTTCTCGCGGGCTGCCTTCACACGGGGACGGAAGCGGAGAGTGTCAGCTGATCATCAGTTAAAAACGCGGATCAGCACCCTGACAAGCCGGGCTGGGCCGAAAGGGGGGCGCACGCGAGGGACGCAAGGACAACGCCCGGGGCCGCGCCCCGGATGCGCCCCGCCGCCCTCATTCGCCCCGGAGAGTGAGCAGCACCCCGTCGATTTCGTCGGCGGTCACCAGCACGTCCCGGGCCTTGGAGCCCTCGCTGGGGCCGACGATGCCCCGGGACTCCATCAGGTCCATCAGCCGTCCGGCCTTGGCGAAGCCCACCCGCAGCTTGCGCTGCAGCATCGAGGTGGAGCCGAACTGGGTGGAGACGACCAGTTCGGCCGCCTGGACCAACAGGTCCATGTCGTCGCCGATCTCCTCGTCGATCTCCTTCTTGGGGCCGCTGCCGACCGTGACGTCGTTGCGGTACTCCGCCTCCAGCTGCGCCTTGCAGTGGTCGACGACGGCGGCGATCTCCTCCTCGGTGACGAAGGCGCCCTGCATCCGGACCGGCTTGCCCGCGCCCATCGGCAGGAACAGCGCGTCGCCCTTGCCGATCAGCTTCTCCGCGCCGGGCTGGTCCAGGATGACCCGGCTGTCGGCCAGCGAGGAGGTCGCAAAGGCCAGCCGGGAGGGAACGTTGGCCTTGATCAGGCCGGTGACGACGTCCACGCTGGGCCGCTGGGTGGCGAGCACCAGGTGGATGCCGGCGGCGCGGGCGAGCTGGGTGATGCGGACGATGGAGTCCTCGACGTCGCGCGGGGCGACCATCATCAGGTCGGCCAGCTCGTCCACGATGACCAGCAGGTACGGGTAGGGCGCGAGCACCCGCTCGCTGCCGAGCGGCGGCTGGAGCTTGCCGGAGCGCACCGCCCGGTTGAAGTCGTCCACATGGCGGAAGCCGAAGGCGGCGAGGTCGTCGTAGCGCAGGTCCATCTCGCGGACGACCCACTGCAGCGCCTCGGCGGCCTTCTTGGGGTTGGTGATGATCGGCGTGATCAGGTGCGGGACGCCCTCGTAGGCGGTCAGCTCCACCCGCTTGGGGTCGACCAGGACCAGCCGGACCTCCTCCGGGGTGGCTCGCATCAGGATCGAGGTGATCAGGCAGTTGATGCAGGACGACTTGCCCGCGCCGGTGGCGCCGGCGACCAGGATGTGCGGCATCTTGGCGAGGTTGGCCACGGCGGTCTGGCCCTCGACGTCCTTGCCCATGCCGACGATCATCGGGTGCGGGTCGTTGGTGGCGATCGGCGAGCGCAGCAGGTCGCCGAGGTTGACCATCTCCCGGTCGGTGTTGGGGATCTCGATGCCCACCGCGGACTTGCCCGGGATCGGGCTGATGATCCGGACGTCGGGGCTGGCGACGGCGTAGGCGATGTTGCGGGCGAGCGCGGTGATCCGCTCGACCTTCACCGCCAGGCCCAGCTCCACCTCGTAGCGGGTGACCGTCGGGCCCCGGGTGAAGCCGGTGACCGCGGCGTCCACCTTGAACTCGGCGAAGACGTTGGTGAGCGCGGCGACGACGTCGTCGTTGGCCTTGGAGCGGGACTTGCCGGGGCCGCCCCGGGTGAGCAGGTCGGGCGAGGGCAGCTGGTAGGTGCTGTCGGCGGACAGCCGCAGCTGCTCGGAGCGCAGCGGCGCGCCGTCCTCCTGCCGGGCGGGCGGGACCGCGCCGTCGGCCGCCTCCGGGGCGCCGGGGACCGCGACGGGCCCGGCGGACGGCCCGTCAGCGGCGTTCCCGGCGGCGCTCTCAGCGGCGTCCTCGGCGGCGTCCGGGAGCGCCGGGGCGGCGACGGCGTCGGCCGGGAGCGCGTCCGACGGCGGGGTGCGGTCCTTGACCTTGCTGAGCATGTTGACCAGGGTCGGCGTCGGCTGGACGCCGTGCATCACCGCGCCGTCCAGCGCGGCGGCGGCCGCGGCGGCGACGTCGATGGCGTCCAGCCCGCCCGGCGCCAGCTGCGACAGGTCGGCCGGATCGGCCTCGGCGGCCTGGCGTCCGCGCGGGCGACGGCGGCGCGCCGGGACGGCGGCGCCCTCCTGGGTCAGCTGCTCGCGCTTCTTCAGCAGCACCGCGCGCTCGGCGGGGGTGCCCGGCTCGCCCTCGAACTCGCCGAAGCCGAGGCCGTCGAGGTCGGTCTCCTCGTAGTCCTCCTCGGGGCTGCCGAAGCCCTCGTGGCCGACCTCGGCCGGGTCGGGCTCGATCAGCGAGAGCCGCACCCCGAGCTGGCGCAGCCGCGGCATGATCTGGTTGACCGGGGTGGCGGTGACCACCAGCAGGCCGAAGAAGGTGACCAGCAGCAGCAGCGGCACGGCCAGGGCCGGTCCGGCCGCCGCCATCAGCGGCCGGGAGGCGACCAGGCCGATCAGACCGCCGGCCTCGCGGATGCGGGCCGCACCGGCGTGCAGGGCCGGCGCGCCGCAGCCGATGTGGATCAGCCCGAGCAGCCCGACGCTGAGCGCGCTCAGGCCGATGACGATCCGTCCGTTGGCCTCGGGCCGCTCCGGATGGCGCATCAGCCGCACCGCCATGCCGACCAGCAGTATCGGCACCACCACCGTGAGCCGCCCGAAGGCGCCCTTGACCACGTTGGTGACCGCGATGCCCAGCCAGCCCTCCGGGTCCGACCACGAGCCGGCCGCCACCAGCAGCGCCACCGCGACCAGCAGCAGCGCCAGGCCGTCCTTGCGGTGCGCGGGGTGCAGCCCCTTGGCGCCGTTGCCGACGCCTCGGGCCATCGCGCCCACGCCGTGCGCGATGCCGAGCCAACTGCCGCGCACCGCGCGGTAGGCGATCGGCCTGGGCGGCGCGGGCGGCTTGGCTGGCGGCGCGGCCTTCTTCGCCGCTGCGGGTGCCTTGGCGGCGGCCTTGGCCGGGGCCTTGGCCCCGGGGGCGGCCTTCTTCGCCGGCGCCGCCTTCTTGGCCGGGGCGGCCTTCTTCGCCGTCCCGGCGCTTCGGGTACGCGAACCGCTTCCGGACGTGCGTGTGGCCATGCGGCCCAGGTTACCGGTGTGAGCGGAGGCGCAACATGCGGTGGGCCCGGTTGCTCCGGCCGTGTCGACGGCCGGAGCGGTGGTGGCGGGGCGTCAGTTCTCGGCGGGGTGCGCCGGGCCGGACGTCCCCGGCTCCAGCGCGTCCAGGGCGCGGCGCAGACCGGAGAGCCGTCGCTCCAGGTGCGTGGCGGTGGCCGCGGCCGCCGCGTCCGAGGAGTCGTCCAGCTGCTTGGTCAGCGCCTCGGCCTGCTCCTCGACGGCGGCGAGCCGGGCCGAGAGCTCGGCCAGCAGGCCGCCGGCCGGACCGCCGCGCAGGGCCTCGCCGTTGGCCGCCCGGGAGGCGCCGGCCTCCAGCTGCAGCCGCAACAGCGCCGCCTGCTCCTTGAGCTGACAGTTCTTCATGTACAGCTCGACGAAGACCGAGACCTTGGCCCGCAGCACCCACGGGTCGAAGGGCTTGGAGATGTAGTCGACCGCACCGGCCGCGTAGCCGCGGAAGGTGTGGTGCGGCCCGTGGTTGATCGCGGTGAGGAAGATGATCGGGATGTCGCGGGTGCGCTCCCGGCGCTTGATGTGGGCGGCCGTCTCGAAGCCGTCCATGCCGGGCATCTGCACGTCCAGCAGGATCACCGCGAAGTCGTCGGTGAGCAGTGCCTTCAGTGCCTCCTCGCCGGAGGCGGCGCGCACCAGGGTCTGGTCCAGCGCGGAGAGGATGGCCTCCAGGGCCAACAGATTCTCCGCCCGGTCGTCGACCAGGAGGATCTTGGCCTTCTGCACCATGGCCTGCCCTCCTCGCCCCGGAGCTGCTCCGGTCGACGTCCCGTCGGCCGGGACTCGTGTCCCGACCGCCCCTGCCACGGTTCCGCCCACGCCGTCCGGCCTTGTCACGATCCCGGCGGTTCCGCCGGTCCTGGTCGTACCCGTCACGGTCATGCTAGCCGCACCTCACTGCCCGCTACCCACGCCACCGGCGATCCGTGTCTGGAACACGGCGCTCTGGTGACCCAGCCGGTACCCATAGCAACGCCGAGTGACACTATCCGGTTCCCCTCCGACAGGGCCACCACCCCTGCGAGTGGTTACAAGTCTCGGGGAGGTCACGGCGCGGACCACGAGCAACAGCAGGTTTCGGACAGATGCCCGCCCGGAGCGTCCGCCAACCCGGGCGGGCCCCCGGAACGCCTCCGGGGCCCGCCGCCGGAGCGTATCGCGGACGGATCACCGCAGGCGGACCGGGGATCTGGACGGATGACCTCCCCCGGGGCCGCCGCGCGGCCGATCATCCCTCCCGGGCCCGCAGCCAGTGGTCCATCACCCCGAGCAGGTAGTTGGTGTCCACCGGCTTGGTGACGTGGTCGGACGCCCCCGCGGCCAGACTCTTCTCCTTGTCGCCCTTCATCGCCTTGGCGGTGAGCGCGATGATCGGCAGCCCGGCGAACTGCGGCATCCGGCGGATCGCCTCGGTGGTGGCGTAGCCGTCCATCTCCGGCATCATGATGTCCATCAGCACCAGCGACACGTCCTCGTGCTGCTCCAGCACCTCGATGCCCTCGCGGCCGTTCTCCGCGTACAGCACGGTCAGGCCGTACTGCTCCAGGACGCTGGTGAGCGCGAAGACGTTGCGGATGTCGTCGTCGACGATCAGCACCTTCTGCCCGTCGAACTGGCCGCCGAACGGCGCCGCGGCGAACTGCCCGGGGTCGCCGGCCGGGCGCTGGATCGGGCCGCTGCCGGGCCCGTCGGCGACCGTGCTGTTGTTGTTGCCGGTCGCGCCGTTCAGCGAGCCCGGGGCGGGCACGGCGTAGTCCACGGCGGGCCGGGGCACGGAGGCCAGCGCGGCGGCCTCCCGGCGGCGCTCCTGGGCCGCCTCGCGGACCTCGTCGGCCCACGCCTGCGCCGGGTTGGCGGGCAGCGACGCCATCGGGTCGGCGCCGGAGTCCAGCGGCAGGTACAGCGTGAAGGTGGAGCCGCGCTCCAGCTCGCTCTCCGGGTGGATCTCGCCGCCGAGCAGCCGCGCGATCTCCCGGCTGATGGACAGGCCCAGGCCGGTGCCGCCGTACTTGCGGCTGGTGGTGCCGTCCGCCTGCTTGAACGCCTCGAAGATCTCCCGGAGCTTGTTCTGCGGGATGCCGATGCCGGTGTCGGTGACCGAGAAGGCGATCAGCGGCTGGTCGGGGTCGCCGATGGCGCCGCTCTCCAGCAGCTGCTCGCGGATGTGCTGCGGCACCGGGTGCTCCGAGCCGCTGCCCCCGGCCGGCTGGATCAGCAGCTCGACCGCGCCGGAGTCGGTGAACTTCACCGCGTTGGACAGCAGGTTGCGCAGCACCTGCTGGAGCCGCTGCTCGTCGGTGTGCAGGGTCACCGGGAGGTCCGGCGAGACCTGGACCGCGAAGTCCAGGCCCTTGTCGGCGGTCAGCGGCCGGAACGTCGCCTCGACGTAGTCCACCAGCTGCACCAGGGCGATCCGGGCCGGGCGCACGTCCATCTTCCCGGCCTCGACCTTGGACAGGTCCAGGATGTCGTTGATCAGCTGGAGCAGGTCGGAGCCCGCGCCGTGGATGGTCTCGGAGAACTCGACCTGCTTGGGGCTGAGGTTGCCCTCCGCGTTGTCGGACAGCAGTTTGGCCAGGATCAGCAGCGAGTTGAGCGGGGTGCGCAGCTCGTGCGACATGTTGGCGAGGAACTCCGACTTGTAGCGCGAGGAGAGCGCGAGCTGCTCCGCGCGCTCCTCCAGGACCTGGCGCGCCTCCTCGATCTCGGAGTTCTTGATCTCGATGTCGCGGTTCTGGGTGGCGAGCAGCTCCGCCTTCTCCTCCAACTCGGCGTTGGAGCGCTGGAGTTCCTCCTGCCGGGCTTCCAGTTCGGCCGAGCGCATGGAGAGTTCGGCGGTGAGCCGCTGCGACTCCAGCAGCAGCCCCTCGGTCTTGGTGTTGACCGAGATGGTGTTGACGGTGACCCCGATCATCTCGGCGATCTGGTCCAGGAAGTCCAGGCTGACCTTGGTGAAGGCGTTGAACGAGGCCAGTTCGATGATGCCGAGCAGCCGGCCCTCGAACAGCACCGGCATCACGATGACGTTGATCGGCGCGGCCTCGCCCAGGCCGGAGGCGATCTTCAGGTAGCCGGGCGGCGCGGAGGTGAGCAGGATCGGCCGCTTCTCCACCGCCGCCTGCCCGATCAGCGACTCGCCGGGGCGGAACGTCGTCGGCATGGCGCGCCGCTGGTAGCCGTACGAGCCGATCAGCCGCAGCACCAGATCGCCGTCGGCCTCCTCGTCCGGCACCAGGTCCGGCGGCCGCATCCCGGGCTGGGCCAGGAAGAACGCGCCGTGCTGGGCGGAGACCACCGGCGTCAGCTCGCTCATGATCAGCGCGGCGACGGCCTCCAGGTCGCGGCGGCCCTGCATCAGGCCGGAGATCCGCGCCAGGTTGGTCTTGAGCCAGTCCTGCTCCTGGTTGGTGCGAGTGGTCTCGCGCAGGTTGGCGATCATCTGGTTGATGTTGTCCTTGAGCTCGTCGAGCTCCCCGGACGCGTCCACGTCGATCCGCAGCGAAAGGTCGCCCCTGGTGACCGCGGTGGCGACCTGGGCGATGGCGCGGACCTGCCGGGTCAGGTTCCCGGCCAGTTCGTTCACCGACTCGGTGAGGTCCTGCCAGGTCCCGGCGACGCCGGGCACCCGGGCCTGGCCGCCGAGGCGGCCGTCGGTGCCGACCTCGCGGGCGACCCGGGTGACCTCGTCGGCGAAGGCCGACAGCTGGTCGACCATGGTGTTGATGGTGGTCTTCAGCTCCAGGATCTCGCCCCGGGCGTCCACGTCGATCTTCTTCGACAGGTCGCCCTTGGCGACGGCCGTGGTCACCTGGGCGATGTTCCGCACCTGGCCGGTGAGGTTGTTGGCCATCTGGTTGACGTTGTCGGTCAGGTCCTTCCAGATGCCGGCCACCCCGGCGACCCGGGCCTGACCGCCCAGGGTGCCGTCCGTGCCCACCTCGCGGGCCACCCGGGTCACCTCGTCGGCGAACGCGGACAGCTGGTCCACCATGGTGTTCAGGGTGTCCGCGAGCGCCGCGACCTCGCCCTGCGCCTCGATGGTGATCTTCTTGGACAGGTCGCCGCCGGCCACGGCCGTGGCGACCTGCGCGATGTTGCGCACCTGGAAGGTCAGGTTGCTCGCCATGAAGTTCACGTTCTCGGCCAGGTCGCGCCAGATCCCGGAGACGCCCTTGACCCGGGCCTGGCCGCCGAGGATGCCCTCGGTACCCACCTCGCGGGCCACCCGGGTCACCTCGTCCGCGAACACCGACAGCTGGTCCACCATGGTGTTGACGGTGGTGACCAGCTCCAGGATCTCGCCGCGCGCGTCCACGGTGATCTTCTTGGACAGGTCGCCGCGCGCCACCGCCGTGGTCACCTCGGCGATGTTGCGGACCTGCCCGGTCAGGTTGTTGGCCATGAAGTTGACGTTGTCGGTGAGGTCCTTCCAGGTCCCCGACACCCCCGGGACGAGCGCCTGGCCGCCCAGGGTGCCCTCGGTGCCGACCTCGCGGGCGACGCGGGTCACCTCGTCGGCGAAGCCGGAGAGCTGGTCGACCATGGTGTTCAGGGTCGTCTTCAGTTCCAGGATCTCGCCGCGGGCGTCGACCGTGATCTTCTGCGACAGGTCGCCCCGGGCGACCGCCGTCGCCACCTGGGCGATGTTGCGCACCTGGCCGGTCAGGTTCCCGGCCATGAAGTTCACATTGTCGGTGAGGTTCCGCCACACCCCGGCCGCGCCCGGCACCACCGCCTGGCCGCCGAGGATGCCGTCCGTACCGACCTCCCGGGCCACCCGGGTGACCTGGTCGGCGAAGCCGGACAGCTGGTACACCATGGTGTTGATGGTGTTCTTCAGTTCGAGGATCTCGCCGCGGGCGTCCACGCCGATGGTCTGCGACAGGTCGCCCTTGGCCACCGCGGTCGTCACCTGGGCGATGTTGCGGACCTGGTCGGTCAGGTTGGTCGCCATCAGGTTGACGTTGTCGGTGAGGTCCTTCCAGGTCCCGGCGACGCCGGGCACGGTCGCCTGGCCGCCCAGCCGCCCCTCGGTGCCGACCTCGCGCGCCACCCGGGTCACCTCGGACGCGAAGCCCGACAGCTGGTCGACCATGGTGTTGACGGTGTTCTTCAGCTCCAGCATCTCGCCGGCGACATGCACGGTCACCTTGCGCGACAGGTCGCCCTTGGCGACCGCGGTGGTCACCCAGGCGATGTCGCGGACCTGCGCGGTCAGCCGCCCGGCCATCATGTTGACCGAGTCGGTGAGGTCCTTCCAGCTGCCGGAGACGCCGCGCACCCGGGCCTGGCCGCCCAGCTTGCCCTCGGTGCCGACCTCGATGGCGACTCTGGTCACCTCGTCGGTGAACTCCGACAGCGAGTCCACCAGGCCGTTCACGGTGCGCCCGACCTTGAGGAACTCGCCGCGCAGCGGGTGCGTGCCGCCGTCCGAGCCGATGGCGCGCAGCTCCATCCGCTGCTCGAGATCGCCCTCGGCGATGGAGCCCAGCACCCGGCCGACCTCGGCCATCGGCCGGGCCAGGTCGTCGATCAGCGCGTTGCAGTTGTCGATCGCCGCGCTCCAGGCGCCCTCGCCCGCGCCGGTCTCCAGCCGCTCGGACAGCCGCCCCTCGCGGCCCACCAGCCGCCGGACCCGCGCCATCTCCCCGGTGAGGTGCTGGTTGCGCTCGGCGATCTCGTTGAAGACCGCGGCGATCTCGGCCAGCACCGAATCCCCGGGGACCGTCAGCCGCCTGCGGAAGTTCCCGTCGCGCATCGCCGTCAACGCGGACAGCAGCTTGCGCAGGTCCGCCGCATCCGCGCCCCTGTTGTGGCGGCTTCTGCCGCCCCGCACCGCCGTCGTCGCTGTCGCCCTGCTCGAATCCACCGGGGTCCCTCCAGAGTTGCGGACCGGCTGTCGACAAACAATCTAGCGACCATACGTGGTTGCGGGAGGGCTGGCGCTGGGTATCGCCTTGCCGATCGGGCGCGAGCAGCGGTCCGCGGAAAGTAACCTGGCGGCGGTACGACCGTTGACACCCGTTGACTGACACCCGTTGACACCGACACGTTGACACCAACACAGAGAAGAGGAGCCGCCTCGTGGTCACCGCGCGGGCAACCGCCACGTTCGAGCCGGTCGGCCGCTCGGTGGCGTCCGCACGCGCCTTCGTCCGCGACACCCTCCAGGGCTGGGGCTTCTCCGAGGTCGTGGACGACGCGGTGGTCCTCGCCAGCGAGCTGGTCACCAACGCCGTGGTGCACGCCGGAACCGCCGCCGAGGTGCTCTGCCTGCGGCGCGAGCACTCGGTCCGGGTCGAGGTGGCCGACCGCTACCCCAAGCGCGCCCTGCCGGTCTTCGACACCGCGCTGTACGACCCGGCGCTCGAGGACGACCCGTGCGCGGGCGCGGAGGCTCCCGCGGGCGCTGGCCACGACCCGGTGCGCGCCGACCCCTCCCGGGCCGACCAGGAGCGCGAGGGAGGGCGCGGACTGCTGCTGTGCGCCGCCCTCGCCGCCAGCTGGGGCGTCGACTACACCGCCACCCGCAAACGCGTCTGGTTCCAGCTGGACCTGCCCGCCCGCGCCGCCGGTACCCGCTTCGCCGGGCCGGTGACCCCGGACGCCCAGCTGCCCGCCACCGACTCCGCAGTGCGGGTCGCCGTCATCCAGGTCGACGGCGGCGGCCGGGTCAGCAGCTGGAACTCCGACGCCGAACAGCTGTTCTCGGTGCCCGCCGCCCGCACCATCGGCCAGCCGCTGGGCGCCTACGCGGCCTGGCCGCAGACCCCCGGCACCGGCCTCGGCCTGGACGAGGCGCTGCGGCTCTCCCGCTGGGAGGGCAGCTACGGGCTGCGCTGCGGCGACGGACGGGTCCTGCCCGTCTACGGCTCGCACCTGCGGGTCCGGGACGCCGAGGGCGTGCCTTCCACGGTGTGCCTGCTGGTCCGCGAGCACGAGCGCGCCGTGCTCCAGTCGCCGTTCCGCAGCCAGCACGGCGACACCGTCCCCGCCGACAGCCACAGCGCCGACCTGCACGGCTTCGCCCGCTCCTTCGACGCCTTCATCGGCTCCCCCGCCCCGGACGACCTCGACGGCCTGCTGCAGCGCACCGTCGAACGCGCCCGCGACATGCTCGACGGCGACGCCGCCTACCTGCTGCTGGCCACCGACGACGAGACCGAGCTGGAGGTCCGGGCCAGCTGCGGCCTGCCCTCAGGCCGCCAGCGCTTCGCCCGCGTCCCGGTCGAGGCCGGGAGCGGACGCTACGGCTCCGCGCGACTGCCCGCCGTCCACGACGACCTCACCGCCCAGCCCGGAACCGTGCCGCTGCTCACCGGCACCGGCCTGCGCTCGGTGGTCACCGTGCCGCTGAAGGTCGAGGGCCGGCTGACCGGCTCCCTCGGCGTCGCCGCGCAGGCCGCCGACCAGTACCGCAACGAGGACGCGCTGCGGCTGCAGTTCGCCGCCGATCGGATCGCGCTGGCGGTGGAGAGCGCCCGGCTGACCGAGCTGGAGCGGCTGCGCCGGGGCTCGCTGTCGTTCCTGGTCGAGGCCTCCGACCTGCTCGCCGGGACGCTGGAACGCGACCAGACGCTGGCGCTCATGGCCCAGATGACCGTGCCGACCCTGGCCTCCTGGTGCGCCGTCTACACCATCAGCGACCAGTCCGCCCCGGAGCTCGCCTTCGTCCTGCACGAGGACGAGGACCGGATCGACGGCCTGCGGGCGCTGCTCGCCCAGATCCCGCCGCCGGAGCCGCTGAACCTGCCCGGAGCGCGCAGCTGGCGCGCGCCCGCGCTGGCGGCCCACGACGGCGCCATGCGGGTCTCCCTGCGCAGCCTGGGCCGCGAGGGCACCACCAGCCCCACGCCCGGCTCGGGGCCCGCCGTCGCCCTCGCCACCGCCACCGCCGTCGGCGGCGAGACGGTCGTGCTGCCGCTGGTCGCCCGCAACCGGGTCATCGGCATGCTCACCCTGGGCAAGGCCGCCGAGGAGAAGTTCCGCCGGGAGATCCTGGAACTCGCCGAGGACCTCTCCCGCCGAGCGGCGCTGGCCCTGGACAACGCCCGGCTCTACTCCGAGCGCACCGCCATCAGCCGGGCCCTGCAGCGCAGCCTGCTGCCGCCGGAGATGCCCCGGATCCCCGGCCTGGAGGTCGAGGTGATCTACCGCGCGGCGGGCGAGGGCAACGAGGTCGGCGGCGACTTCTACGACGTCTTCCCGATCCGGCCCGGCACCTACGGCTTCGCCATCGGCGACGTCTGCGGCACCGGCCCCGAGGCCGCCGCCGTTACCGGCCTGGCCCGGCACTCGCTGCGACTGCTCGCCCGCGAGGGCTTCTCCGCGCCCGAGGTGCTCCAGCGGCTCAACGCCGCCATCCTCGACGAGGGCGCCCGCAGCCGCTTCCTGACCCTGCTGTACGGCGAGCTGACCCCGCACGAGGACGGCTCGGTGGAGGTCCGCTCGGTCTGCGCCGGGCACCCGCTGCCGCTCCGGCTGCGCCCGGACGGCACGGTCACCGCGGCCGCCGAACCGCAGCCGCTGCTGGGCGTCATGGACGACCTCGAGCTGACCGAGGAGAGCTTCGTGCTGGCCCCCGGGGACGTCCTGCTCTGCGTCACCGACGGCGTCACCGAGCGCCGCGAGGGCACCCGCATGCTCGGCGACGACGGCTTGGCGGACGTCCTGGCCGGCTGCACCGGGCTCACCGCGGGAGCGGTCGCGGCCCGGGTACTGCGCGCAGTCGAGCGCTTCGCGCCGGAGCCGGCCTCCGACGACATGGCGATCCTCGCGCTGCGCGTGCCGGAGCAGTAGCCCCCGCCCGGTTCCGGCTCATCCGGTTCCGGCTCATGCCGTCGAGACCGGTATGTCGTCGGGCTGTTCGGCCGGGGCCGGCAGCGGCCGCCCCGCCCGCGCCCGCCAGTGGGCCGCCGCGCGCCCGGCCGCCCACTGCAGCAGGTAGCTGAGCAGCAGCAGCGCCACCGCCGCCAGGCCGTCGAACCAGTAGTGGTTGGCCGTCACCAGCACCACCGACACGGTGATCAGCGGATGCAGCAGGATCAGCCAGCGCCACCGGCTCCGGCCCACCCGGACCACCGCCACGGCCACCAGCACGCACCACGCCACATGCACCGACGGCATGGCCGAGAACGAGTCGGCCTGCAGGCCGCCGATGGTGGCCCCGTACACCGACTGCCCGTACTGGGCCGCCGTGTCCACCATCCCCGAGTTGGGCAGCAGGCGCGGCGGCGCCACCGGTATCAGCTGCACCGCCAGCGACATGGCGGTGACCAGCACCAGCGTGCCCCGGACCCAGGGATAGGACTCCCGGTGCCACAGGAACAGCCAGACCAGCAGCGCGATCATCACACCGAAGTGCATGACGGCGTAGTAGTAGTTGGCGGACTCCACCAGCAACGGATGCGGCAGCACCCATCGTTGCAGCGCCGCCTCGCTGGGCAGGCCCAGTCTTCGCTCGGTGTCCCAGATCCACTGGCCGCGCGCGACCGCGTCGTCCGTCCCCATCACCGACAGCTGGCCCGCGAACTGCCACACCGCGAACAGCGCCACCACCGTGGCGGCCTCGCGCAGCACCAGACCGGCACGGGCCCGCCCGCTGCGGCGCACCAGCACCGAGCCCGCGTACACCGCGACGCTCAACGCCCCGGCGGACTGCCAGGACAGTGTGAGATTCTGCACGGCAAACCGCCTCTCCCCGTGCGGACACAGCCTGCGGGCACACCGTCAGGCATGCCGTTGTGGCACACCGTAGCGTCCGCCACTGACAGGAGACACTCCAGGGCGACCATCCGGCCTCGGCCCGGCTCACTCCGCCAGCGGATGCCTGATCAGCAGGCCGGCCTCGACCACGGACTCGTCCAGCGCCGCATAGGTGTGCGGCCCCTCCGCGAGCCAGGAGGCGTGCTCGCCGGCCCGGACCACGACCGGCGCGCCCACCGGACCGACCAGCGCGGTACCGCTGAACACGGTGAGGTACTCGACCACCCCCGGCCCGTGCGCGGGCGAGGTCTGCGCCGGGCCGGGCCGGATCCGCAGCCGGTACAGCTCGGTGCTGACGCCGCCGTCGGTGAACGCCTCCAGCAGCGTCGCCGTGATCGCGTCCCCGTGCAGGTCGGGCACGGCGGGCGGGGCGGCTCCGGGGGTCGTCAGCAGCGCCGCGAGCGGCACCCCGAGCTGCCCGGCGATGGCGTACAGCGTCCCGGCCGTGGGATTGCGGGTGCCGGTCTCCAGACCGGAGAGCGTCGCCTTGCCGATGCCCGCCCGGCGGGCCAGCTCCGAGAGGCTGAGCCCGCGCTGACTGCGGAGACGGCGGATGCGCAGCCCTGTCTCCGCAGCCGAGCCGTCCGACCATCCCTGAGCCATGGCGCCCAGTATTCCCCAGCGGCTATCGTTCCATAAACGGAACACCCGAACAGCAGCACGCAGGGGGAGCCATGTCCACTACCGAACCCGCCACCGCGCACCCGTCCGGGCCGGACCCCGGACATGTGCCGGACCCGGCGCATGTGCCCGACTCCGGCCATCCGCCGGACCCGCTGCCGGAGGCACGGCTCTCGCAGCCGCTCGCCGCCGGGCTGGTCACCGCCGTCGTGGGCTTCAGCAGCTCCTTCGTGCTGGTGCTGAGCGGCCTGCGGGCGGTCGGCGCCGACCCGCGCCAGGCCGTCTCCGGCCTGCTCCTGCTCTGCCTGGCCATGGGCGGCCTCGCCATCTGGTTCGGCCTGCGCCACCGGCAGCCGGTCAGTATCGCCTGGTCCACCCCGGGCGCCGCACTCCTCGTCAACGCCGGGCACCAGCACGGCGGCTACCGCTACGCGATCGGGGCGTTCCTGATCAGCGGGCTGCTGATCACCCTCACCGGCCTCTGGCAGCGGCTCGGCCGCTGGGTCGCGGCCATCCCCGCACCCCTGGCCACCGCGCTCCTCTCCGGCGTCCTGCTGCCGCTCTGCCTCGCGCCGGTACGGGCCGCCGACCAGCTGCCGGCGCTCGCCCTGCCCTCCATCGCCGCCTGGGCCGTCCTGACCCGCTCCGCCCGGCGCTGGGCCACACCCGGCGCCCTGCTCACCGCCTTCTGCGCACTCCTGCTCCACCACTCGCTGCACCTGGGCCACGCCGACAGCCTGCTCCCCGCACCGACCTGGACCGCGCCCGCGTTCAGCGTCGGCGCGGTCGTCAGCATCGCTCTGCCGCTGTACGTGATCACCATGGCGTCGCAGAACATCCCCGGCGTGGCCGTGCTCACCCACTTCGGCTACCGGCCCAGGACCCGCCCGATCCTGCTCGGCACCGGTCTGGCCACCACTGCGGGCTCCTTCGGCGGCCTCTACATGGTGAACCTCGCCGCGATCACCGCAGCCCTCTCCGCAGGCCCCGACGCACACCCGGACCGAGGACGCCGCTGGATCGCCTCGGTCACCGCAGGCACCGTCTACCTCGTCCTCGGCCTCGCCGCCGGTCTCTCCGCCGCGCTCCTCACCGCCGCCCCACCACTGCTGGTCGAGGCGACCGCCGGCCTGGCCCTGCTGGGCACCCTGGGCTCCGCCCTGGTGGCCGCCCTCGCGGACGAACGCAGCCGAGAAGCCGCAGTCATCACGATCGCCGTCTGCGCCTCCGGCGTCTCCGCCTTCGGCATAGGTTCACCCGTCTGGGCACTCCTGGCCGGTCTCGCGGCGTACGGACTGCTGCGGCGGCCCTAATGGTCTCCGGAAACGCGGAAAGGCCCTCTGACTCGAGGTCAGAGGGCCTTTCACGAAAGGTTGTTCGGCGGTGTCCTACTCTCCCACAAGGTCCCCCTTGCAGTACCATCGGCGCTATGAGGCTTAGCTTCCGGGTTCGGAATGTAACCGGGCGTTTCCCTCACGCTATGACCACCGAAACACTATGAAGTTGACCCGCACTCCCCGGCATGACGCTCCCGGGAAGGGGTCGTTGCTTCAGAACAACACAGTGGACGCGTAGCAACTATGGACAAGCCCTCGGCCTATTAGTACCGGTCAGCTCCACCCCTCACAGGGCTTCCACACCCGGCCTATCAACCCAGTCGTCTACTGGGAGCCTTACCCACTCGATGGTGGTGGGAGTCCTCATCTCGAAGCAGGCTTCCCGCTTAGATGCTTTCAGCGGTTATCCCTCCCGAACGTAGCCAACCAGCCATGCCCTTGGCAGGACAACTGGCACACCAGAGGTTCGTCCGTCCCGGTCCTCTCGTACTAGGGACAGCCCTTCTCAAGACTCCTGCGCGCGCAGCGGATAGGGACCGAACTGTCTCACGACGTTCTAAACCCAGCTCGCGTACCGCTTTAATGGGCGAACAGCCCAACCCTTGGGACCTACTCCAGCCCCAGGATGCGACGAGCCGACATCGAGGTGCCAAACCATCCCGTCGATATGGACTCTTGGGGAAGATCAGCCTGTTATCCCCGGGGTACCTTTTATCCGTTGAGCGACGGCGCTTCCACAAGCCACCGCCGGATCACTAGTCCCTGCTTTCGCACCTGCTCGACCCGTCGGTCTCACAGTCAAGCTCCCTTGTGCACTTACACTCAACACCTGATTGCCAACCAGGCTGAGGGAACCTTTGGGCGCCTCCGTTACATTTTAGGAGGCAACCGCCCCAGTTAAACTACCCACCAGACACTGTCCCTGATCCGGATCACGGACCCAGGTTAGACATCCAGCACGACCAGAGTGGTATTTCAACGACGACTCCACAACCACTGGCGTGGCCGCTTCACAGTCTCCCACCTATCCTACACAAGCCGAACCGAACACCAATATCAAGCTATAGTAAAGGTCCCGGGGTCTTTCCGTCCTGCTGCGCGAAACGAGCATCTTTACTCGTAATGCAATTTCACCGGGCCTATGGTTGAGACAGTCGAGAAGTCGTTACGCCATTCGTGCAGGTCGGAACTTACCCGACAAGGAATTTCGCTACCTTAGGATGGTTATAGTTACCACCGCCGTTTACTGGCGCTTAAGTTCTCAGCCTCGCCACACCGAAGCGCAGCTAACCGGTCCCCTTAACGTTCCAGCACCGGGCAGGCGTCAGTCCGTATACATCGCCTTACGGCTTCGCACGGACCTGTGTTTTTAGTAAACAGTCGCTTCTCGCTGGTCTCTGCGGCCGGCCACAGCTCAGGCAGCACGTGCCATCACCACAACCGGCCCCCCTTCTCCCGAAGTTACGGGGGCATTTTGCCGAGTTCCTTAACCATAGTTCACCCGAACGCCTCGGTATTCTCTACCTGACCACCTGAGTCGGTTTGGGGTACGGGCCGCCATGAAACTCGCTAGAGGCTTTTCTCGACAGCATAGGATCATCCACTTCACCACAATCGGCTCGGCATCAGGTCTCAGACTATGTGAACGGCGGATTTGCCTACCGTTCGTCCTACACCCTTACCCCGGGACAACCACCGCCCGGGCTGGACTACCTTCCTGCGTCACCCCATCGCTCACCTACTACCCTGTTGGGTCACCGGCTCCACCACTCCTCTTCACCCGAAGGATCCAAGACGGCTTCACGGGCTTAGCATCCAGAGGTTCGACGTTGGCGCTTCAAAGCGGGTACGGGAATATCAACCCGTTGTCCATCGACTACGCCTGTCGGCCTCGCCTTAGGTCCCGACTTACCCTGGGCAGATCAGCTTGACCCAGGAACCCTTGGTCAATCGGCGCAAGAGTTTCCCACTCTTGTATCGCTACTCATGCCTGCATTCTCACTCGTATACCGTCCACGACTGGCTTCCGCCGCCGCTTCACCCGGCACACGACGCTCCCCTACCCATCACAGCCCCCGTTAGGGGTTGATACTGCAATGACACGGCTTCGGCGGTGTACTTGAGCCCCGCTACATTGTCGGCGCGGAATCACTTGACCAGTGAGCTATTACGCACTCTTTAAAGGGTGGCTGCTTCTAAGCCAACCTCCTGGTTGTCTCTGCGACTCCACATCCTTTCCCACTTAGCACACGCTTAGGGGCCTTAGCCGGTGTTCTGGGCTGTTTCCCTCTCGACCATGGAGCTTATCCCCCACAGTCTCACTGCCGCGCTCTCACTTACCGGCATTCGGAGTTTGGCTAAGGTCAGTAACCCGGTGGGGCCCATCGCCTATCCAGTGCTCTACCTCCGGCAAGAAACACACGACGCTGCACCTAAATGCATTTCGGGGAGAACCAGCTATCACGGAGTTTGATTGGCCTTTCACCCCTAACCACAGGTCATCCCCCAGGTTTTCAACCCTGGTGGGTTCGGTCCTCCACACGGTCTTACCCGCGCTTCAACCTGCCCATGGCTAGATCACTCCGCTTCGGGTCTTGGGCGCGCTACTATGTCGCCCTATTCGGACTCGCTTTCGCTACGGCTACCCCACACGGGTTAACCTCGCAACACACCGCAAACTCGCAGGCTCATTCTTCAAAAGGCACGCAGTCACGACAGCTGTGTGCAAGCACACGCTGCGACGCTCCCACGGCTTGTAGGCACACGGTTTCAGGTACTATTTCACTCCGCTCCCGCGGTACTTTTCACCATTCCCTCACGGTACTGTCCGCTATCGGTCACTAGGGAATATTTAGGCTTAGCGGGTGGTCCCGCCAGATTCACACGGAGTTTCACGGGATCCGTGCTACTTGGGAAAAACTCAAGAGAGCCGCACAGGTTTCGTCTACGGGGGTCTTACCCTCTACGCCGGACCTTTCGCATGTCCTTCGACTACCCATACGGTTTCTGACTCTCCGACCGGCCGGCAGACCGGTCAAGAATTCTCCCACGACCCCGAAGTGGCAACCCCTGCCGGGTCTCACACCACAACGGTTTAGCCTCATCCGATTTCGCTCGCCACTACTCTCGGAATCACGGTTGTTTTCTCTTCCTGCGGGTACTGAGATGTTTCACTTCCCCGCGTTCCCTCCACACTGCCTATGTGTTCAGCAGCGGGTGACAGCCCATGACGACTGCCGGGTTTCCCCATTCGGACACCCCCGGATCAAAGCTCGGTTGACAGCTCCCCGGGGCCTATCGTGGCCTCCCACGTCCTTCATCGGTTCCTAGTGCCAAGGCATCCACCGTGCGCCCTTAAAAACTTGGCCACAGATGCTCGCGTCCACTGTGCAGTTCTCAAGCAACGACCAGCCACCCATCACCCCCACACCCGAAGGCCGTGGAGTTCACTGGGGCCGGCACTGAAGACCAGCCTTGCGGCCGTGCCCTCAGGACCCAACAACGTGCCCGACCCGACCCACCCGACCCCGCGTTCCACGCACCCCGAAAGATGCAGTACTAGCGGCGACAAGCCGATCGTGCCGAATAGTCAACGTTCCACCCATGAGCGAACCACCGTCAGACATGCGCTGACGATATGGCCCTCTGCCCGACCGTGGTCGGGAGAAGTGCTCCTTAGAAAGGAGGTGATCCAGCCGCACCTTCCGGTACGGCTACCTTGTTACGACTTCGTCCCAATCGCTGGTCCCACCTTCGACAGCTCCTTCCCTTGCGGGTTAGGCCACCGGCTTCGGGTGTTACCGACTTTCGTGACGTGACGGGCGGTGTGTACAAGGCCCGGGAACGTATTCACCGCAGCAATGCTGATCTGCGATTACTAGCAACTCCGACTTCATGGGGTCGAGTTGCAGACCCCAATCCGAACTGAGACCGGCTTTTTGAGATTCGCTCCACCTCGCGGTATCGCAGCTCATTGTACCGGCCATTGTAGCACGTGTGCAGCCCAAGACATAAGGGGCATGATGATTTGACGTCGTCCCCACCTTCCTCCGAGTTGACCCCGGCAGTCTCCTGTGAGTCCCCGGCATAACCCGCTGGCAACACAGAACGAGGGTTGCGCTCGTTGCGGGACTTAACCCAACATCTCACGACACGAGCTGACGACAACCATGCACCACCTGTATACCGACCACAAGGGGGCGACCATCTCTGGCCGTTTCCGGTATATGTCAAGCCTTGGTAAGGTTCTTCGCGTTGCGTCGAATTAAGCCACATGCTCCGCTGCTTGTGCGGGCCCCCGTCAATTCCTTTGAGTTTTAGCCTTGCGGCCGTACTCCCCAGGCGGGGAACTTAATGCGTTAGCTGCGGCGCGGACCACGTGGAATGTGACCCACACCTAGTTCCCAACGTTTACGGCGTGGACTACCAGGGTATCTAATCCTGTTCGCTCCCCACGCTTTCGCTCCTCAGCGTCAGTAATGGCCCAGAGATCCGCCTTCGCCACCGGTGTTCCTCCTGATATCTGCGCATTTCACCGCTACACCAGGAATTCCGATCTCCCCTACCACACTCTAGCCTGCCCGTATCGAATGCAGACCCGGAGTTAAGCCCCGGGCTTTCACATCCGACGCGACAAGCCGCCTACGAGCTCTTTACGCCCAATAATTCCGGACAACGCTCGCACCCTACGTATTACCGCGGCTGCTGGCACGTAGTTAGCCGGTGCTTCTTCTGCAGGTACCGTCACTTGCGCTTCTTCCCTGCTGAAAGAGGTTTACAACCCGAAGGCCGTCATCCCTCACGCGGCGTCGCTGCATCAGGCTTCCGCCCATTGTGCAATATTCCCCACTGCTGCCTCCCGTAGGAGTCTGGGCCGTGTCTCAGTCCCAGTGTGGCCGGTCGCCCTCTCAGGCCGGCTACCCGTCGTCGCCTTGGTAGGCCATCACCCCACCAACAAGCTGATAGGCCGCGGGCCCATCCCAGATCGCCGGAGCTTTCCACGCACACCCCATGCGGAGATGCGTCGTATCCGGTATTAGCACCGGTTTCCCGGTGTTGTCCCAGAATCTGGGGCAGGTTGCCCACGTGTTACTCACCCGTTCGCCACTGATCCACCCCGAAGGGCTTCACCGTTCGACTTGCATGTGTTAAGCACGCCGCCAGCGTTCGTCCTGAGCCAGGATCAAACTCTCCGTGAATGATTTCCCGACTGTGCTTAATTAAAAGCGCGGGCCACCACCCGCGAAAGAGCGGCACGACAGTCAGCGGAACAGCCGACCTCGTGCACTGCGTCCTCGCTAGTGTTTTGTGCATCAAAGGAACCACGTCCAAAAACGGACGGGGTATCAACATATCTGGCGTTGACTTTTGGCACGCTGTTGAGTTCTCAAGGAACGGACGCTTCCTTCAAGACCCTTTCACCGGTCTCTCCGGGCGCTTCGTTCTTCGTTATGAAGCCTACCAGACCGTTTCCGGCCCGATTTCCCGCCGTCCCGCGCCGTTTCCGGCCCGTTCCGACGAGTGAAACTCTAGCGGAACCACGCCATCGACGCGAATTCCACCGATTTACCGACCATTCCCGGAAAAGCGCACGCCGAAGAAGACCGTACGGAATCTGATCAGGGGATGGGTCGCACCCGCTGCGTTCGCAGGGCAACCCGCAGGACACTACGCACCCCGCCGGACGATGTCAAATCGGTCGGCGGACGCGGATGCCCCCGGCGACAGACGTCGCCGGGGGCATCCGGGAGGCCGTACGGCCATGGGTGGCGCGGGGTCAGACCTCGACCACGACCGGGAGGATCATCGGGCGGCGGCGGTAGGTGTCGGACACCCACTTGCCGAGGACCCGGCGGACCAGCTGCTGGACCTGGCGGGGCTCGATAACGCCGTCCTGGGCGCTGCGGTTCAGCGCCTCCTGCACTTTCTGGATCGCGGGGCCGAAGGCGTCGTCGTCGATGCCGGAGCCGCGGGCCTGGATGTTCGGGCCGCTGACGACCTTGCCGGTCGCCGAGTCCACCACCAGGAAGACCGAGATGATGCCCTCGTCGCCGAGGATGCGGCGGTCCTTGAGCGAGGTCTCGGTGATGTCGCCGACCGAGAGGCCGTCCACGTACACGTAGCCGGCCTGGACCTTGCCGACGATGCGGGCGACGCCGTCGATCAGGTCGACCACCACGCCGTCCTCGGCGATGACCACCCGCTCCTTGGGGACGCCGGTCTTCTGGCCGAGGTCGGAGACGGCCCGCAGGTGGCGCCACTCGCCGTGAACCGGCATGAGGTTGCGCGGCTTGCAGATGTTGAAGAAGTACAGCAGCTCGCCTGCGGAGGCGTGGCCGGAGACGTGCACCTTGGCGTTGCCCTTGTGCACGACGTCCGCACCCCAGCGGGTGAGGCCGTTGATGACCCGGTAGACCGCGTTCTCGTTGCCGGGGATCAGCGACGAGGCGAGGATGACGGTGTCGCCCTCCACGATGCGGATCTGGTGGTCGCGGTTGGCCATGCGCGACAGCGCGGCCATCGGCTCGCCCTGCGAACCGGTGCAGATCAGCACCACGTCCTCGTCCGGGAGGTCGTCCAGCGCCTTGACGTCGACGACCAGGCCGCCCGGCACCTTGAGGTAGCCGAGGTCCCGGGCGATGCCCATGTTGCGGACCATGGAGCGGCCGACGAAGGCCACCTTGCGGCCGAACTCGTGGGCGGTGTCCAGGACTTGCTGGATGCGGTGGACGTGGCTGGCGAAGCTCGCCACGATGATCCGCTTGTCGGCCCGGTCGAAGACCTGCTGCAGCACGGGGCCGATGTCCCGCTCGGGCGCGATGAACCCGGGGACCTCGGCGTTGGTGGAGTCCACCAGCAGCAGGTCGATGCCCTCCTCGCCCAGCCGGGCGAAGGTCGGCAGGTCGGTGAGCCGCTTGTCGAGCGGCAGCTGGTCCATCTTGAAGTCACCGGTGGCGACGACCATGCCGGCCGGGGTCCGGATGGCCACGGCGAGGGCATCCGGGATGGAGTGGTTGACGGCGATGAACTCGCAGTCGAAGACGCCGATGCGCTCGCGCTCCCCCTCCTTCACCTCCAGCGTGTACGGCCGGATGCGGTGCTCCTGCAGCTTGGCCTCGATGAGCGCGAGGGTCAGCTTGGAGCCGATCAGGGGGATGTCGGGCTTCTCCCGGAGGAGGTACGGGACGGCGCCGATGTGGTCCTCGTGCCCGTGGGTGAGGACGATGCCGTCGATCTTGTCCAGCCGGTCCCGGATGGAGGTGAAGTCGGGCAGGATCAGGTCGACACCGGGCTGCTGCTCCTCGGGGAAGAGAACGCCGCAGTCGACGATGAGCAGGCGGCCGCCGTACTCGAACACCGTCATGTTGCGGCCGATCTCACCGAGCCCGCCCAGCGGGGTGACGCGGAGCGCTCCCGGGGCGAGCGGCGGCGGGGTACCCAGGTCGGGGTGCGGATGGCTCAAAAGTCTCTCCTTTCCGCGCACACCGAACACCCGGTCGGGTGGTCGGTGCAGGCGGCATCTTTACGGATTGTCCGTGGTGCTGCACGTCATCGCAGGTAGCGGGACGTGAACGTCTGTTGTCAGAGGTGTACCCCTCCGGCGGCGAGATCCCTCCTGAGCTGGGCAGTCTCCGCTTCGGTGGCCTCGACCAGCGGGAGCCGCAGCGGCCCGGCAGGGAGGCCCTGGAGCGCCAGGGCAGCCTTGGTGGTGATCACGCCTTGGGTGCGGAACATGCCGGTGAAGACCGGCAGCAGCCGCTGGTGGATCTCGGCGGCCTTGGCCACGTCGCCCGCGAGGAAGGAGTCCAGCAGGGAGCGCAGCTCGGGGGTGACGAGGTGTCCGACGACGCTGACGAAGCCGACCGCGCCGATCGACAGCAGCGGCAGGTTCAACATGTCGTCGCCGGAGTACCAGGCCAGGCCGCTGCGCGAGCGGGCCCAGGAGGCCGCGCCGAGGTCGCCCTTGGCGTCCTTGTTGGCGACGATCCGGGGGTGTTCGCCCAACCGGACGATGGTCTCGGTGTCGATGGCGACACCGCTGCGTCCGGGGATGTCGTAGAGCATGACCGGCAGTCCGGTGGCGTCGGCCACCGAGGTGAAGTGCCGGTAGAGGCCCTCCTGCGGGGGCTTGTTGTAGTACGGGGTGACGACCAGCAGGCCGTGGGCTCCGACGCTCTCGGCTTGGCGGGCCAGCTCCAGGGTGTGCCGGGTGTCGTTGGTGCCGACCCCGGCGATCACGTGGGCACGGTCGCCCACGGCCTCCAGCACCGCCCGGGCCAGCGCGGACTTCTCGGCATCGGTGGTGGTCGGCGACTCACCGGTGGTGCCGTTCACGACGAGTCCGTCGTTGCCCGCGTCGACGAGGTGCGTCGCCAGACGCTGGGCGCCTTCGAGGTCGAGTGAGCCGTCGGCGGTGAACGGAGTCACCATAGCGGTCAGCGCTCTGCCGAAGGGGATCTCGGGGGTGGAGGTCGGAGCCATGGACCCAACGCTACTCGTTGCTGGTGGTCGAACGTACAAGCAGTCCACCTGTGGGGGGTGGCGGGGCGCACGAAGAGAGCCCGGTGCTGCCTGCTCGGGGGTTCAGACAGCACCGGGGCTCGTGCTTTGAGACTAAGGAATATCAAGATTTACCGCAAATGGGACATACGGCAGATCTCACCCGGTCTGCGGCGGTCGACTCGACCGGGGCCAGGGCGCGGGGCTACGGCGCCACCCGGCCGTGCTCGTTGAAGGCCGCATGGGTGAGCGGCATCAGGGCGGCCCACTCCTGCTCCATCTTCTCCGCCACCATCTCGATCTCCCGCTGCGGGAAGGACGGGACCTTGGCCCGGTCGTCCTTGGTGCGCAGCGAGAGGAAGTGCATCAGCGAGCGGGCGTTGCAGGTCGCGTACATGGACGAGAACAGGCCGACCGGCAGCACCGCCCGGGCCACCTCGCGGGCGATGCCCTCGGAGAGCATCGTCTTGTAGGCCTCGTACGACTGGCGGTAGGACTCCTCCATCGCCTTGACGACCCCGTCGTGCTGGTCGGGCGTGCCCTCGAAGAACTCGTACTTGCCCGGGCGGCCCTTCTGGATCAGCTTGCGCTCCGGAGCGGGGACGTAGAACACCGGCTGCAGCTCGCGGTAGCGACCGCTCTCCTCGTTGTAGGAAAATCCTACCCGGTGTCGTTGGAACTCGCGGAAGACGAAGATCGGGGCGCTGACCAGGAAAGTCATCGAGTTGTGCTCGAACGGGGTGCCGTGGCGGTCCCGCATGAGGTAGTTGATCAGGCCCTTGGAGCGGGCCGGGTCCTTGTCGAGTTCGTCGATGGACTGCTCGCCGGCGGTGGACACCCGGGCAGCGAAGAGCACGTCGGCGTCCTGGGCGCTGCTGCGCACGAGCTCGACCGTGACGTCGTCACGGAAGACGGGCTCAGGTACGGCGGGGGTTTCGTCGGTCACCTGGGAGTTTCCTTTCATGGCCGGTCCGGGTGCGAACCGCGCTCAGCGTATCGGCCGCCGCCGACAGTCCTTGTCTATCCTGAACCTCTCGACAGGTGGGACGGACGGGACGGACGGAAGGGAAGCGGTCAGGGTGCGGGAAGGGCGACTGCCACCGCCGGTGGTGCGTGATGCGACCGCGGGGGACGTCTCCGACGTGCTGCGGCTGCGGGCGGCCTCCTGGCGGGCCGCCTATGCGGGGATCATGCCGCCCGCCTACCTGGACGCCATGAACACCGATCCGGGCGAGCTGACGCGCGCCCTGCGCCGGTTCGAGCAGAACCCCGCGGGGCGGCACTGCCTGCTGGCGCAGCGGGAGGGCCGCAGCATCGCCTTCGTGATGTGCGGGCCGGAGCGGCCGATGCCCGAGCAGCTGCGCACGGGCGAGCGGCGCGGCGAGGTGTACGCGCTGTACGCCCACCCGGACGCCTGGTCCACCGGTGCGGGCGCGGCCCTGCTGACGGCGGCCCGGCGCCGGCTGCTGGCGGACGGCTTCGGGCAGCACGTGCTGTGGGTGCTGGAGGCCAACGCCCGGGGGCGGGCGTTCTACGAGCGCCGGGGAATGCACCCGACCGGGCGATGCGGCGTGCTGCGGTTGGGCGGCGCGGCGTTGACGGAGCTGGAGTACGCCGCCACCGCGCCGGTCCCGGCGCCGATGGGACCGGGCGGGGCGCAGCCGGGCGTGGTGGCGCCGCGGCGGTCGGCGGCGCTGGGGTCGGCGGCGGGCGCTACGCCTGGACGTCGTGGAGCTTGATGGCGCGCTGCATGGCCTTGCGGGCGCGCGGGGTGTCCCGGGCGTCGGCGTAGGCGACGGCGAGCCGGAACCAGGCGCGCCAGTCGTCCGGGGAGGACTCGGTCTCGGCCTGGCGGCGGGCGAAGACCCGGTCGGCCGAGTCGCGGTCGATCCGGCCGCCCGCGGTGCGCTCCAGCTCGTCCACGGGCAGCGCGCCCTCGGCCTCCAGCTCCCGGGCGAGCTGTCCGCTGCGGCGGCCGAAGCGGTAGGTCTTCCACAGGAACCAGCAGCCCAGGACCACCAGCACCTCGGCGCTGATGCCGATGCCGATGGCCAGGGCGTTGCCGGTGGCGATGAGCTGGCCGCCGGTGACGGCGATCACCACGAAGCCGAGCAGCAGGGCGGCGGAGACGACGGTGTACGTCACACGGGCGATCATGATGTCACTTTCCGGGGGCGGTGCCCTGCTCGGCGAACAGGAAGTTCTCAAGGCCGAAGGTGAGCCCGGGCGTACGCGTCACCTGCCGCACGCCGAGCAGGATGCCCGGCATGAAGGAGCTGTGGTGCAGCGAGTCGTGACGGATCGTCAGGGTCTCGCCGACGCCGCCGAAGAGCACCTCCTGGTGGGCCAGCAGGCCGCGCATCCGCACCGAGTGCACCGGCACGCCGTCGACGTCCGCGCCGCGCGCGCCGGGCAGGCCGTGGGTGGTCGGGTCGTGCTGCGGCTCGCGTCCGGCCTCGGTGCGGGCGGCGGCGATCAGCTGGGCCGTCCGGGTGGCGGTGCCGCTGGGGGCGTCGGCCTTGTTGTCGTGGTGCAGCTCGATCACCTCGACGGACTCGAAGAAGCGGGCTGCCTGCTGGGCGAAGCGCATGGTCAGGATGGCGCCGATGGAGAAGTTGGGCGCGATCAGCACGCCGGTGCCGGGTGCGGCGGCCAGCCCGGCCTCCAGCGTCGCCAGCCGCTCCGGGGTCCAGCCGGTGGTGCCGACGACGGCGTGGATGCCGTGCCGCAGGCAGTAGTCCAGATTGCCCATGACCGCGTCGGGGTGGGTCAGCTCGACCGCCACCTGGGCGCCTGCCTCGGCCAGTGACTCGAGCGCGTCGCCCCGGCCGAGGGCGGCCACCAGCTCCAGGTCGGGGGCGGCCTCGACGGCGCGGACGGCCTCGGAGCCGATCCGGCCCTTGGCGCCGATCACCGCGACCCGCAGGTTGCTGCTCATGTGCGTGACTCCTGTGAGAGTGGGGTTCGGAACACGTCCTCGGCACACGTCCTCAGGACGCGTCCCGGGAAGCGTCTCAGGACACCGCTTCGCTGATCCGGGCGGCGCGCTTGCCGTTGACCGGGCCGATCACCGCCAGCGAGGGCCGGTGCGCGCCCAGCACCGTCGCGGCGACCTCGCGGACGTCGTCCAGGGTGACGGCGGAGATCTTGGCCAGCAGTTCGTCCACCGAGAGGTGGGTGCCGTAGCAGAGCTCGGCCTTGCCGACCCGGGACATCAGCGAGCCGGTGTCCTCCATGCCGAGCACGGTCGAGCCGGAGATCTGGCCGACGGCCCGCTTCAGCTCCTCCTCGGTGATGCCCTCGTCGGCGACCCGCTGCAGCTCCTCGCGGCAGATCTTCAGCACCTCCTCGACCCGCTTGGGCTGGCAGCCCGCGTAGATCCCGAACAGGCCGCTGTCGGCGAAGGCCGAGGAGTACGAGTACACGGAGTAGGCGAGGCCGCGCTTCTCGCGGACCTCCTGGAACAGCCGCGAGCTCATGCCGCCGCCCAGCGCCGAGTTCAGCACGCCCAGCGCCCAGCGGCGCTCGTCGCGGCGGGCCAGGCCGGGCAGGCCGAGGACGAGGTGCGCCTGCTCGGTGGGGCGGTCCAGGATCTGCACCTGCCCGGCGGTGCGCAGCGCCCGGGAGCCGCCGCGCGGCTCGGCCGGGACGGCGTCGGTGCGGGTGAGCGATCCGGCGAACGCCTTCTCGACCATGCGGACGACCTTGGCGTGGTCGACGTTGCCGGCCGCGGCCACCACCAAGTGCTCGGGGCGGTAGCGGCGCTTGTAGAAGCCGGCCACCTGGTCGCGGGTGAGCGCGTTGATGGTGTCGACGGTGCCCAGCACCGGGCGTCCCAGCGGCGAGTCGCCGTACATGACCTGCGCGAACAGGTCGTGGACGACATCGCCCGGATCGTCTTCGGTCATGGCGATCTCTTCGAGGACGACGTCGCGCTCGGTGTCGACGTCCTCCGGGCGGATCAGCGAGCCGGTGAGCATGTCGCTGACGACGTCTATGGCCAGCGGCAGGTCGTCGTCCAGGACCCGCGCGTAGTAGCAGGTGTACTCCTTGGCGGTGAAGGCGTTCATCTCGCCGCCGACCGCGTCCAGCGCGGAGGAGATGTCCAGGGCGCTGCGCCGCCGGGTGCCCTTGAACAGCAGGTGCTCCAGGTAGTGCGTGGCGCCGTTGAGCACCGGCGTCTCGTCGCGCGAGCCGACGCCGACCCAGATGCCGAAGGCGGCGGAGCGGACCGTCGGCAGGGAGTCGGTGACGATCCGAAGGCCCCCGGGCAGGACGGTCCGGCGGACCACGCCCGCTCCGTCGACGCCCTTGAGCAGGGTCCTGGTCGTTCCTGGCTGCTGCTGCGCTGCCGTGGGCTGTGCCACCGAATGCCTCCGGCTGGGAGATACGTGAAGGGGAGATGGGTTGGGGGTGCGGCCCCTTGAGAGGTGCAACCCCCGTGGGCTGCTGCCCCGACCCCCGGACAGGGGTACGGCCCGGGCCGCCGCCACAGTGGACGGCGGCCCGGGCCGCGACGGAACCGAGCCGTCGGTGAGCGTCTTACTTGGCCTCGGCCGCCTCGGCGGCCTCCTCGCCCTCGACCACGGGGATCAGCGAGAGCTTGCCGCGCGGGTCGATCTCGGCGATCTCGACCTGCACCTTGGCGCCGACCGCGAGCACGTCCTCGACGTTCTCCACGCGCTTGCCGCCGGCGAGCTTGCGGATCTGCGAGATGTGCAGCAGACCGTCCTTGCCCGGCATGAGCGACACGAACGCGCCGAAGGTCGTGGTCTTCACCACGGTGCCCAGGTAGCGCTCGCCGACCTCCGGCATGGTCGGGTTGGCGATCTGGTTGATCGTCGTACGGGCAGCCTCCGCCGAGGGACCGTCGACGGCGCCGATGTAGATGGTGCCGTCGTCCTCGATGGTGATGTCCGCGCCGGTGTCCTCCTGGATCTGGTTGATCATCTTGCCCTTGGGGCCGATGACCTCACCGATCTTGTCCACCGGGATCTTGATGGTGATGATGCGCGGCGCGAACTCGGACATCTCGTCCGGGACGTCGATCGCCTCGTTCATCACGTCCAGGATGTGCAGACGCGCGTCGTGGGCCTGCTTCAGCGCGGCGCCCAGGACCGAGGCGGGGATGCCGTCCAGCTTGGTGTCGAGCTGCAGCGCGGTGACGAAGGTCTTGGTGCCGGCGACCTTGAAGTCCATGTCGCCGAACGCGTCCTCGGCGCCGAGGATGTCGGTCAGCGCGACGTAGTGGGTCTCGCCGTCGATCTCCTGCGAGATCAGGCCCATGGCGATGCCGGCGACGGCGGCCTTGAGCGGCACGCCGGCGTTCAGCAGCGACATGGTCGAGGCGCAGACCGAGCCCATCGAGGTGGAGCCGTTGGAGCCGAGGGCCTCGGACACCTGACGGATCGCGTAGGGGAACTCCTCGCGGGTCGGCAGCACCGGCAGCAGGGCGCGCTCGGCGAGCGCGCCGTGGCCGATCTCGCGGCGCTTGGGCGAGCCCACGCGGCCGGTCTCGCCGACGGAGTACGGCGGGAAGTTGTAGTTGTGCATGTACCGCTTGCGGGTCTCCGGCGCCAGCGTGTCCAGCTGCTGCTCCATGCGGAGCATGTTCAGCGTGGTGACGCCCAGGATCTGGGTCTCGCCGCGCTCGAACAGGGCGGAGCCGTGGACCCGGGGGATGACCTCGACCTCGGCGGCCAGGGTGCGGATGTCGGTGACCCCGCGGCCGTCGATGCGGACCTTGTCCTTGATGACGCGCTGGCGGACCAGCTTCTTGGTCAGCGAGCGGTACGCGGCGGAGATCTCCTTCTCGCGGCCCTCGAACTGCGGGAGCAGCTTGTCCGAGGCCAGGCCCTTGACCCGGTCCAGCTCGGCCTCGCGGGCCTGCTTGCCGGCGATGGTCAGCGCCTGCGCCAGCTCCTCGGTGACGGCGGCGCTGAGCGCCTCGAACACGTCCTCCTGGTAGTCCAGGAAGATCGGGAACTCGCCGGTGGGCTTGGCAGCGGCAGCGGCCAGCTGGGACTGCGCGCGGCACAGCTCCTTGATGAAGACCTTGGAGGCCTCCAGGCCGGCGGCCACGACGTCCTCGGTCGGCGCGGTGGCGCCGCCCTTGACCAGCTCGATGGTCTTCGCGGTGGCCTCGGCCTCGACCATCATGATGGCGACGTCGCCGTCGGCCAGGGTGCGGCCGGCGACGACCATGTCGAACACGGCCTCCTCCAGCTCGCTGTGGCGCGGGAAGGCGACCCACTGGCCCTTGATCAGGGCGACCCGGACGCCGCCGATGGGGCCGGAGAAGGGCAGGCCGGCCAGCTGCGTGGACGCGGAGGCGGCGTTGATGGCCACCACGTCGTACAGGTCGTCGGGGTTGAGCGCCATGATCGTGCAGACGACCTGGATCTCGTTGCGCAGGCCCTTGACGAAGGACGGGCGCAGCGGGCGGTCGATCAGCCGACAGGTGAGGATGGCGTCCTCGGAGGGACGGCCCTCGCGGCGGAAGAACGAGCCGGGAATCCGCCCGGCGGCGTACATCCGCTCCTCGACGTCCACCGTGAGCGGGAAGAAGTCGAAGTGGTCCTTGGGCTGCTTCGAGGCGCTGGTCGCCGAGAGGATCATCGTCTCGTCGTCCAGGTAGGCAACGGCGGAGCCGGCGGCCTGCTTGGCGAGACGACCGGTCTCGAAGCGGATGGTGCGGGTACCGAAGCTGCCGTTGTCGATGACGGCTACGGCTTCGTGCGTGGTGTTGTCTTCCACCTGGAAGATCTCCTTCATGTCCTCAGGTGGAGCGTCCATCACGTGCCGGCGTGGGGCGGCCCGGCGTGGCCGGTCTTCGATCGAAGCCTCCGGACGGATGCAGTGCGTCGCGCTGTCGGCGCGTGGCGCTGCACTCTCCGGCGGCCACTACCGAGGACCGGCGCCTGGTGGCGCCCGTGGTCGGATGCGTGTGGACGCTCCGCGTCTTTGCGGGCGGCGACCGGTCCGGTCGTCCCGCGGTGTCGGGCGGTCCGGCATGCGCGGCGCGCGTGCCCGGTCGTCCTTCACCCTTCGTTCTCACCTTACGCACGTGCTCTTTCCCACGTGCGCGCCCTGCCCAATCATCTCCGTGCCGTGTCAGGAGCGTCCGCTGGGACGGACCCGCTGGACGGAGGGGCCAGGATGTGCCGAAGGGCGGCTCCCGTTCGGGAGCCGCCCCAGGCGAGGTACTAGCGGGCCGCGCCGGCGGCGCCGCGGCGGATGCCGAGGCGGTCGACCAGGGTACGGAAGCGCTCGATGTCCTTCTTGGCCAGGTACTGCAGCAGGCGGCGGCGCTGGCCGACGAGGAGCAGCAGGCCACGACGGGAGTGGTGGTCGTGCTTGTGGAGCTTGAGGTGCTCGGTCAGGTCCGAGATACGGCGGCTGAGCATGGCGACCTGGACCTCGGGGGAGCCGGTGTCGCCCTCCTTGGTGCCGAACTCGTCCATGATCTGCTTCTTGACAGCGGCGTCGAGGGCCACGGCAACTCCTTGTGATCCGGTGTGCCGGGTGTCCCTGGTCTGCATCACAGGAACGGATGAAGCCCGGCGGTCGGGGCGCGCCTGCCCGCAGCGGCGTGCGGCGCGTCCGTCAGGGCCAGCCTACCAGCGTGCGGGGGGCACCTTAGCTGGTGATCGGCGGTGACGGCCGGACGGCGTGGCGTCCGGGTCAGCCGGTGAGGCCCCGGACCCGGGCGTAGACGTCGAGCACGGCGAGCACCAGCGGCACCAGCGAGGCCAGGGCGAGCCCGTCCGCGAGGTCCAGGATACGGGCCCAGAACGGGGAGACGCCCTTGGCCGGGACGACCAGGGCGACGGCGGTGAGCAGCGCCGCGACCAGGGCGACGGCCCCGCCCAGGGCGATGGTGTGCAGGTCCGTGGCGGAGGCGTTGCCGAGGTTGCGGAGGAGGAAGCGCGGCAGGTCCAGCGAGACGCCGACGATCAGCAGGCCGAGCGCGAGCAGCCCGGCGACCAGCAGGCAGAGCACCTGCGAGGTGTGCCGGAACAGCCGGGCGCGCATCATCGCGGTCACGCCCAGGGCCAGTGCCAGCAGCTCGGGCCAGCGGCTGTCGGTGAAGGCGAGCACGGCAGCGCCGCCGACCAGGACCGCGGCGCAGCCGCCGACCAGGCCGCCGAGGAGTTCGTGGCCGCGCCGGGCGCGCAGGGCGATCCGGGCGTAGTCGGCGGCGTCGGCGTCGCTGTCGGGCTGGGCCTCCTCGCCACGGCCGGTCGCCTGCCGGGGTGCGTGGAAGGCCACCGGCAGCCGGGCGAAGCGGGCGGAGAGCTGCGGCAGGAAGCCGATCAGGGCGACGGCGACGACCGCGGCGACGGAGGCGACGTCGCGGGCGGAGGCGTCGCCGAGTATCGCGGCGAAGGTGGCGGCGGTGCCGGCCGCGGAGACCAGCACGGCGGCGACGAAGGGGGCGTCCCCGCCCGGCATGAGCGCGGTGAGCAGTACCGAGGCGACCAGGACGACGACGCAGCCGGTGAGGAACTGGATCCGCCCGGGGCCCTGGCCGGCGGCGGGGGCGACGATGCCGGAGCCGCCGATCAGGGCGTGCGGCAGGGCGGCCAGGCCGAGCGCCAGCGCGGAGCCGCGGTCGTGGTAGACCCGGCCGCGGACCCCGGCCAGGGCGACCAGCAGCACGGCGGTGACGCCGGAGAGCAGCCCGGGCAGGGAGTGCATGTCGTGGGCGAGGTCGCTGGACCACAGCGCGAAGCCGAGCAGGGTGAGCACCACGACCGAGCCGATCAGCCCGGAGGTGCGCAGCAGTTGGTCGTTCCACTGGCTGCGGTCGGTGGCGACGGCGCTGGCGACGGCGTCGGCGACGTCGTCGTAGACCGCCCTGGGCAGCGAGTCGGCGAACGGGCGCAGGCTCAACAGGTCGCCGTCGCGGACCTGTTGGGCGATCAGCGGGAGGCTGCTGTCCAGCACCGTGCCGTCGCGGCGGACCAGGTGGAAGCCGACCGGGGCGCCCTTGGGGAGGGTCTGCCCGGAGAGCCGCAGCACCTCGGGGTAGATGTCGGCGAGCGGGATGTCCTCGGGCAGCGCGACATCGATCCGGCTGTCCGGTGCGACGACGGTGACCCGGCAGAAACCGGTCGTGGAACTGGTGCTCACCGCGAGCCCTCCCCCGTGTGCGTGCTGTTGGCTGCCGGATCACCCTACCGGCCGCCGCCGACAGTCCGGATCGGGGCCGCGGAGCCTGTCGGTAGGATCATCGCCTGCGACGCAGGCGCACCGAGACACTCGATCAGGACGGGGCTGGTACCGAGTTGAGCGTGGTAACCGTCAAGCGACCACCGCGTGCCTACCCGCCGGCGGTGCCGGGCGAGGAACTGCGGCTGGAGTCCCCGCCGGAGCTGCCGCGCGGCGGCGCCGGCCAGTGGTGGCAGTCGCTGCTGCCGATGCTGGCGACGGGCGGCTCGGCGGCGTTCTTCTTCATGCCCGGCACGCAGATGATCATGAAGGTCATGGGCGGGATGATGGTGGCCTCGACCGTGGCCATGGCCGTCGCGCAGCTCAACTCCTCCCGCAGGGGCGGCGGCGGCGATCTGGAGGACGAGCGCCGCGACTACCTCAAGTACCTGGCGCAGCTGCGCAAGCAGGTCCGGCGGACGGCGGCGCTGCAACGCGATGCGCAGCTGTACCTGCACCCGGCGCCGGACCAGCTGTGGTCGGTGGTGGCCGAGGGCAGCCGGCTGTGGGAGCGCCGCCCCGGGGACGCCGACTTCGGCCAGATCCGGCTCGGCACCGGGCCGCAGGCGCTGGCCACGCCGCTGACGGCGCCGCAGACCGCGCCCCGGGAGGAGCTGGAGCCGCTGGCGGCGGCCGCGATGAAGAACTTCCTGGCGGCCCACGGCACCCTGCCGGAGCTGCCGTTGGCCGTCTCGCTGCGGGCCTTCTACCACCTGACCGTCTCCGGCGACCCGGAGACCGTGTACGGCACGGTCCGCGCCGCCCTGGCCCAGCTGACCGCACTGCACTCGCCGGACGACCTGATGGTGGCCGTCGCCGCCGCGCCCGGAGCGGCCCCCGAGTGGGAGTGGGCCAAGTGGCTGCCGCACGTCCAGCACCCGACCGAGTCGGACGGCGCGGGCTCACTGCGGATGATCTGCCACTCGCTGGACGAGGTGGAGGGGCTGCTGGCGGACCAGCTCGGCGGGCGGGCCCGGTTCCACCGCGACGCCGCGCCCGTCCCGGACCAGCCGCACCTGGTGGTGGTGCTGGACGGGGCGCCGGTCGGCCCGGACTCGGTGCTGGCGAGCGGCGAGGGCCTGCAGGGCGTGACCGTCGTCGAGGTGGTGCCCGGCGAGCTGGACGAGCTGCGCGGCGGGCTGTCGGTGGTGGTCGGCCCGGAGCGGATGCGGCTGACCGCGGGCGGCGGCGGGGTGTACCGGGGCCGTCCGGACACCCTGAGCTCCTGGCAGGCCGAGGCGCTGGCACGGCAGTTGGCGCCGCTGCGGGCCTCGGCCGGGGACAGCGACGAGCCTCTGCTGGCCAATCTGGACTTCACCGATCTGATGGGCGTCGGCGACGCCGCCTCGGTGGACGTCGCCCGCACCTGGCGTCCCCGGGCGATGCATGAGCGGCTGCGGGTGCCGATCGGCCTGGGCGCGGGCGGCGAGCCGGTGATGCTGGACCTCAAGGAGGCCGCGCTGGAGGGCATGGGCCCGCACGGCCTGTGCGTGGGCGCGACCGGCTCCGGCAAGTCGGAGCTGCTGCGGACGCTGGTGCTGGGCCTGGCCATGACGCACTCCTCGGAGACGCTGAACTTCGTCCTGGCGGACTTCAAGGGCGGCGCGACCTTCGCCGGGATGGCGGACATGCCGCACACCTCCGCGGTGATCACCAACATGGCGGAGGAGCTGACCCTGGTCGACCGGATGCGCGACTCCATCACCGGCGAGCTGAACCGCCGCCAGGAGCTGCTGCGCGCGGCCGGGAACTACGCCAACATCCACGACTACGAGCGGGCCCGGGCGGCCGGCGCGCCGCTGGAGCCGCTGCCCTCGCTGCTGCTGATCATTGACGAGTTCAGCGAACTGCTCACCGCCAAGCCCGACTTCATCGAGATGTTCATCCAGATCGGCCGGATCGGCCGCTCCCTGGGGGTGCACCTGCTGCTGGCCTCGCAGCGGCTGGAGGAGGGGCGGCTGCGCGGCCTGGAGACGTACCTCTCGTACCGGATCGGCCTGCGGACCTTCTCCGCCGCCGAGTCGCGGGCCGCGCTGGGCGTGCCGGACGCGTACCACCTGCCGCCGGTGCCCGGCGTGGGCTACCTCAAGTTCGGCACCGACGTGATGGAGCAGTTCAAGGCGGCCTACGTGTCCGGGCCCTACCGGGCCGGGGCGCGGCCGCAGGACCAGGGGCGGTCCCGGCGGCAGCAGCCGGTGCTGTTCACCGGCGCGCCGGTGGCGCTGCCGCTGGTGCCGCTGCACGAGCTGGAGCCGCAGCAGCCGCGCCAGGACGACGCGCTGGCCGACACGGTGCTGGACGTGATCGTCGGCCGGCTGGAGGGGCAGGGCCCGCCCGCGCACCAGGTGTGGCTGCCGCCGCTGAGCGAGGCCCCGGCGCTGGACCAGCTGCTGCCGCCGCTGGCGGCCACCGCGGAGCGCGGGCTGGCGGCGGCGGAGTACCCGGCGGCGGGCCGGCTGGCGGTGCCGATCGGCCTGGTGGACAAGCCGTTCGAGCAGCGCCGGGACCTGATGTACCTGGACTTCTCCGGGGCGGCCGGGCACGGCATGGTCGTCGGCGGTCCGCGCTCGGGCAAGTCCACCCTGCTGCGGACCATGATCGGCTCGTTCGCGCTCACCCACACCGCGTCCGAGGTGCAGTTCTACTGCCTGGACTTCGGCGGCGGCGGGATGATGCAGCTGCAGGGCCTGCCGCATGTCGGCGGGGTGGCCGGGCGGCTGGACGCGGACAAGGTGCGGCGGATGGTGGCCGAGGTGTCCGGCCTGGTCACCCGGCGCGAGGAGCTGTTCCGGGCGCAGGGCATCGACTCCATCGCCACCTTCCGCACCCGCCGCCGGAGCGGGCTGCTACCGGACGAGCCGTACGGCGACGTCTTCCTGGTGGTCGACGGCTGGCTCACCTTCAAGCAGGAGTTCGAGCTGCTGGAGGCGGTGGTCACCGACGTGGCCCAGCGCGGCCTCGCCTACGGCGTGCACCTGGTGGTCGGCGCCTCGAGGTACGGGGAGATGCGGCCGGCGCTGAAGGACCTGCTGCAGACCCGGGTGGAGCTGAAGCTCGGCGACGCCATGGAGTCGGAGATCGACCGCAAGGTCGCCGTCAACGTCCCCGCCGGGGCGCCCGGGCGCGGGCTGACCGGCGACAAGCTGCACTTCCTGGCGGGTCTGCCGCGGATCGACGGCTCCAGCCAGGTCGAGGACCTGGCGGACGGCGTGACCGGCCTGGTCAGCGCGGTGAACGGGGCCTGGGCCGGGCCGCGCGCGCCGCAGGTGCGGATGCTGCCGGAGCTGCTGCCGGCCGAGCAGCTGCCCAAGGGCGGGGAGTACCCGGAGCACGGCATCGCCATCGGCGTGGACGAGTCCTCGCTGGCGCCGGTCTTCGTCGACTTCGACACCGATCCGCACTTCATCGTCTTCGGCGACGGGGAGACCGGGAAGACCGCGCTGCTGCGGCTGCTGCTCCAGCGGATCACCGAGCGCTACACCCCGGAGCAGGCCCGGATCGTCGTCGGCGACTACCGGCGCGCGCTGCTGGGCCAGGTCGCCACCCCGCACCTGCTGGAGTACGCGGCGGCGCAGCCCGCGCTGCTGTCCTTCCTGGGCGACATCCGGGGCTCGATGGAGCGCCGCATCCCGGGACCGGACGTCACGCAGGAGCAGCTGCGGGATCGCAGCTGGTGGTCGGGGGCGGAGCTGTTCCTGGTCGTCGACGACTACGACCTGGTGGCGACCTCCTCCGGCAATCCGCTGTCGCAGCTGCTGGAGGTGCTGCCGTTCGCCAAGGACATCGGGCTGCACCTGATCATCGCCCGCCGCTCCGGCGGGGCCGGCCGGGCGCTGTACGAGCCGGTGATGCAGCGGCTGAAGGAGCTGGGCGCGCAGGGCATCGTGCTGTCCGGCGAGCGGGACGAGGGCGTGCTGCTGGGCAATGTGAAGCCGCAGCGGATGCCGCCGGGCCGGGGTGTGCTGGTGACCCGCCGTCGGGGCACGTTCACGGTGCAGACCGGGTGGCTGCCGCCGCGCTGAGGGGGCCGGCACATTCTGTTGAGATCGTTATCCGGACGTGCACCGTCCGATCCGTAGCGGCCGTCGAGTGGTGGACCACTCGACGGCCTGCTGCGTCGGGGCCGGAACCGAGCCCGGCATCGGGCGGCATTGCATGGTCATCTTCGGGCGCGACCCATATATATGCAGGTTACAAGTAGTTCATGCAGACGAAACAAAGGCAGTCGAGCATATGGGGCAAAAAACCCATAGCGCTGATCGGCCATCAGATTCGTTGCGCTACCACATAACGGCAACGAAATCCGAAGCAAAAGGTGCCTTGACGTGTCGTTAACAGCGGGGGTTACATGACTCGCGGAGAGCGCCAGGTACGCAGCAGCCCACACCGACCGGAGGCGATACCGCTCTCCCGCTCAGAGCCCCACCGATCCGATCGGAACGCACATGACCGACACGCTGAGGCCCGCCGACGCGGTCCCCGTCGCCATCCCCTCCCCCCGGGGCGCCCGCCCCGAGACCGGCGCCGACGGCACGGAGCCGCAGAAGCTCAAGCGCTCCATCGGCGTCGTCGGCGGCACCCTGCTGACGCTGTCCTGCCTGACCCCGGCGTCCTCGCTGTTCGTCATCGTCCCCGGCTCGTTCGCGGTCCTCGGCACCGGCACCGCGCTGGCGCTGGCCATCGCCATGGTCATCTGCGTCGGCGTCGCCTTCTGCTACTCCGAGCTGGGCACCCTGGTCCCCAGCGCGGGCGGCGAGTACGCCATGGCCGGCAGCACCCTCGGCAAGGGCACCGGCTGGCTGGCCTTCATCCAGGCGCTGATCGTGGTCATGATCGTGCCGCCGATCATCGCCCTGGGCACTGCCCAGTACCTGGCGCCGGTCCTGCACGTCAACGCCGACATCGCCGGCGCGGCGGTGATGCTGCTGGCCACCGTCATGGGCCTGCTCGACCTGCGCGCCAACGCCTGGATCACCGGCATCTTCCTCTGTCTGGAGGTCATCGCCTCCGCGCTGGTCGCCGGGCTGGGCTTCGCCCACACCAGCCGCTCCGCCTCGGTGATGCTGCACCCGCAGCTCGTCGGCGACCACGGCCACCTGAACGTGGTCACCGCCGGGACGATGATCGCCGGGCTGGCCACCGCACTGTTCATCACCCAGGGCTTCTCCACCGCCGTCTACCTCGCCGAGGAGATGGAGCGCCCCAGCCGCACCGTGCCGCGCACCGTGCTGTGGACCCTGGGCATCGGCTCCGCCGTCATCCTGGTCCCCACCATCGCCATCACCCTGGGCGCACCCAGCATGTCCGCGCTGGACGCGGGCGACATCAGCGGCATGGTCAGCGCCTGGAGCAACTCGGCCGTCGGCACCTTCGTCAGCCTGTGCATCGCGCTGGCCATCATCAACGCCGCCATCGTCATGGTCATCCAGAACTCCCGGGTGCTGTACTCCTCCGCCCGCGACAAGGCGTGGCCCGAGCCGGTCAACCGGGCCTTCGTCGACCTGAGCAAGAAGTTCGGCTCCCCGTGGATCTCCACCCTCGCGGTCGGCGTCCCCGGCGCGGTGCTGTGCTTCGTGCCGGTCGACACCCTGACCAATGTCACCGGCGTGGCCGTCACGCTGCTGTACGGCTTCGTCGCCGTCGCCGCGCTGGCCTCCCGGCGCGGCGCGCACAAGGAGAACACCGCCGCCTGGCGGATGCCGCTGTGGCCCGCCATCCCGGTGGTGATCCTGGCCGTGCTGCTGTACGTGCTCAGCCAGCAGGCCGTCAGCGACCTGCTGATCACCGGCGGCATCACCGTCGCCTCGCTGCTGTACTGGGCCTTCTACCTGCGGCCCCGCCCGGACACCCGGTGGATCATCACCGTCCCCGAGGACGACCAGCAGCCGGCCTGACCGGCGCCGCAAGCGCCAGGACCCGCTCCCGCCAGGACCCGCAGCCGCACCGGCTGCGGGTCCTGGCGCTTCCCGGCCCGGCCTCAGCCCAGGGCGTCCGCGATGCGGGAGAGCGGTGCACCCGCCTGCCCGGAAGCGGGCGCGACCGTTCCTGGTTCCGCGCCCGGCGCCGCTGCCGCTGCCGCCGCCGGGCGGTGCAGGGCCAGGGTGTGGGCCGCGCCGAGCAGCACCTCCCGGTAGTCCGCCGCCCGTTCGGGCACGGCACAGGAGAGCTGGAGCAGGGCCAGCCGGTCATGGGCGGCGCAGGCCAGCGCGACCGTACCGGTCCACAGCGTCCCGGCCGTCCGCCGCTCCCACAGCAGCGCGGGCCCGGCCGGCAGCTCCAGCAGGCAGCCGCCCCCGGCCGAGGCGTCGGCGGCGACCCGGGCCAGCAGACCGGCCAGCACCGGCCCCGGCCCGGCCCCCAGCGGGCGGGCGGCCAGCGCCAGCACCGACGAGCGCAGCAGCCCGCCGTCCCGGTGCAGGCCCAGCGCGCAGAACAGCACCTGTTGCGCGCGGAGCAGCGCCACCGCCCGTTCGTAGCCGGCCAGGACGTCCACGGCCAGGCCCTCGGGCGCCGGCGGCAGCCCGGCCAGCAGCCCGCGCAGCGCGTCCCGCCCGGGCGGCGACGGGTCCGGCGGGTCCAGTCGCAGCGGGTGGAAGCCGTCGGGGAGGCCGCAGGCGATCGCCACCTCGGAGGCCATCAGCGCTCCCCCTCCCCGGGGTCGTCGTGCCGGGCCGTCTCGTGCCGGGCGGCGTCGTGCCGGGCGGCGTCGTCGTGCAGGGCGGAGGCCAGGCCGCCGCCGGCCATGGCCCGGCCGAGCAGGATGCGCCGACGGCGGGCGGCCAGGTCGTCGGCGGTCATCCCCGGCAGCGGGCGCACCGCCGCCTCGCCCCTGGCCTCGCGGCTGAGCACGGTGACGGTGTTGCGCAGGAACGACCCGGCCGCCGTCTCGACCGGGACGACGCGCCCGGCGGCGGTGGCCGCCCGCAGCGCCTTGACCGTGCCCGATCCGGCCCGGGCCAGCGCGCCGACGCCGGGCACCACCCCGGCGACGTCACCGCCGAGGGCGGCAGCCGCCCTGGCCGTGGCCAGCCCGGGCCGGGGCGGCCACAGCTCGGCCCACAGCCGGGGGTCGTGGACGTCCTTGTCCAGCTGGACCGTGCCGGTGGCGATGGCGATGCCCGCGAGCAGCGGGGTGAGCGGGCTGGGAAAGAGCGCCAGGAAGCCGCTGGCGGCGCTGATCGCGCCGATGTGGTCGTAGAGCACGGCCCCGGCGTCGGCCGCGCCGCCGCAGAGCCCGTCCAGCAGCCGGTCCAGCAGGTCCGGGGGCTGCGGGGCGGTGCCCGCCCAGTCGCCGCGCAGCCGCTCGGCGATCCGGGCGGCCTCGGCCGCGTGCGCCTGCTCCAGCTCCCGGGCCTCCCCCTGCAGCCGCTGGATCTCGTCCTCGGCCCGGGTGGCCGCGTCGGCGGCGGCCAGCAAGGCAGCGGCCGCCGGTCCCGGGCGGGGGTGCGGCAGGCAGGGCGCGGCGGCCTCGGCGGCGACGGCTTCGGCGGACCGGGCGGCGGCGGTGCGCGCGGCGGCCCGGGCGTCCAGGAGCTCGGCGTCCAGCCGCCGGGCGTGGGACTGGTGGCCGAGCAGGTCGGCGTGCCAGACGTCCAGCTGGTCGGCGGCGTGCCGGAGCGAGTCATGCGCTTCGGCGAGGCGTCCGGCGAGGCCGCCGCCCAGGTGGGCGCGGAACGCGGCAGCAGCCGCGCCCTGCCACTGCGGGCCGTCCTCGGCGGCGATCCGCTCGACCAGGGCCCGGGCGTCGCCGAGCCGTCCGGCGGCTGCCGCCAGCTGGCCGCGCAGCGCGGCCACGGCGTCCGGATCGCCCGGCGCGGGGTCGAAGCCGATCCCCGGATACCGGTCGGCGCTCACCGGTCGGCGCCGGGCACCGGGACGGGCAGCCCGCCGGCGGCGGCGAGCGCCGCGGCGACGCCGCGCTCCGCCTCGGCGTAGTCGGCGCCGACCGTGCGGACGCCGTCGGCGACCTCGCCGACCTGCCGCTGGATCTCCTTCAGCCCGTAGCGCCAGTGCTGTTGGAAGTCGTCGCAGGCGCGGTCGAGGCCGCTGGTGCCGATGCTCGCCGCGGTGGTCGCGCGCAGCGCGTCGAGCGCTTCCTGCAGCGAGTGCCCGGCCCGGGTCAGGGTGCCGGCGAGGGCGTCGAGCGCCTCCAGGTCGGCCCGGAAGAGGGGGTGCGTCACGGGGGTCTCCGTGGGTTCTCTGTCGGGAGGCGCGAACGGCCTCAGGCGGTGGGACGGCGGCGGGCATCGCGCAGGACTATCGCGGTGCCGGCCGTGAGCGCCACCGCAAGGGCGCCCAGACAGAGGATGTAGACGGCGGTGCGCTGCTCGCGGGCGGCCTCGGTCTCGCCGAGCCCGAGCGGGCGCGGCTGCACCGAGGCGGCGAGCGCCGTCGTCCGGTCGGGGACGGCCGAGGAGGCCGGCGGGGCGGTGTCGGAGACGGCGGCGACCGGGTCGACGACTCCCCACCCGATGAAGGCGTTGCGGCCCGGGTCGGTGCGCTGCGCGGTCTGCTCGATCCGCGCGATGATCTGCGCCGCCGTCCAGCCCGGGTGCAGCTGCTTGAGCAGTGCGGCGACGGCCGCGGCGTACGGGGCGGCGAAGCTGGTGCCGCTGTCGACGCACTGGCCGCCGCCGGGCACGGTGGAGACCATGTCCACCCCGGGTGCGGCGACGTCGACGGAGCTGCCGGTCTCGGAGAAGTCCGAGTCGCGCTCGTCGTTGCGGTCGGAGGCACCGACGCCGAGGACGCCGGGCAGCGAGGCCGGGTAGGTCGGCACGGACAGGCCCTCGTTCCCGGCCGCGGCGACCACCACCACGTTGTGACTGACGGCCCTGGCGACGGCGCGGGCCAGATCGCTGTCGGGCGCGACCGCGACCGGCCTGCCGTTGGAGGTGACGTCCTGGGAGATGTTGATGACCCCGGCCCCTGCGTCGACGGCGGCGTCCACGGCCTCGGCGAGGGTGCGCGGCGTGCCGTCGCCCTGGGCGTCGTTCTGGCGCAGCGAGAGGATGGTGGCGGCCGGGGCGAGCCCGACGAAGCCGGTGGCGGCGGAGGGCCGGGCGGCGATGATCCCGGCAACCATGGTGCCGTGGCCGTCCGGGTCGGTCAGCGAACCGCCGCTCTGGCCGCCGAGGAAGTCGTGCCCGGCCAGGACCGCGCCGCGGAGCTGCGGATTGGTGTCGCTGACGCCGGTGTCGATCACGGCGACGGTGACGCCCTTGCCGGTGGCGAGGTGCCACAGCTGCGGCAGCAGCACCCGTTGCAGCGCCCACGGGTTGCCGCTGATGTTCGCGGCGGGGAAGGTGCACTGGCCGCTGGAGTCGAGCGACGCCCGCGCGGCGGCAGGCGCGGGCGCGGCGGTGCCGAGCGCCAGAACGGCGAGGACCGACGCCAGGGCGGGGCCCCTGCTGCGGTGGTGCCTGGTCACTGGCGCTTCGTCCCCCGGGGTTCGACCTGTGGCTGCGGCGGCCGTGCGCCGCCTATTCCGTGCGCCGCCGGGTGCGCTCGGCGCGGACCCGGCGGCACACGGACGGGTGGGGCGTCAGCCCCAGATGCCCGCGTTCTTGTTCTCGGTCGCCTGGTAGTTCTCGGCGGCCGTCTCCAGCGCACTGGCGATCTGCCCCAGCACGGCGTGCAGGTCGGCGGCGGTGCGGTCCCACTCGGCCTGGCGGGCCTGGTAGCTCTGCTGGGCCGTGCCCTCCCAGGACTGGGCGACCTTGGCGACGTGCGCGCGCAGGTCGTCCAGCTGGGTCTGGACGTTGCCCGCGGTGGTGCGGACCGAGCTGGCGGCGTCGGTGATCGAGCCGAAGGTGACCTTGATGGGCGTAGACATGGAATCTCCTCTGATCAGATGGCGTAAGCGAGTTGACCGACCGTCATCCGAGGGCGGCGGTGATCTTGCTCATCGCGCTGCTCTGGTCGCCCTCGGTGCTGGTGTACTGCGCGGTGGTCGCGTCGATCGCGTCCTTGATCTCACCGAGCACGGTGTTGAGCTTCGCCGCGTCCGCGTTCCAGCGGCCCTGGAGCGTCTGGTACGCGATGGCCGCGTCACCGCTCCAGCCCGAGGCGACCGTGCTGACGATCCCCTCCAGCCGGCTCAGCTCCTGCTGGATCTGCTGGTTGACATCGGCGATGTGAGCCGAGAAGGCCCTCATGTCATCTGCGCTGGTTGTGAACTGACCCGACATATGCATCGTCCCCCATGAGACAGACCAACGAGACCGGGCGCCCGGTCACGCCCCACCCGGCCGACACCACAGCGGTGATGTCCCAGAGCACTCTAGCCGCCGACCGGAACCGGCCCAACAGGGTAGTCGGCCCCGCTCCCGCCCCCGGAGCACCGGGAATCAGGAACCCTGCTCCTGCGCGGCGGCGGCCGAGTTGAGGTTCGGGCCGGAGGACAGCAGGCTCGACCACGCCAGCGGGACCGGGCTGGGGACCACGCCGGAGTAACCCAGCCGGGCCTGCGCGTCGTTGACGGACTGCTGGCCGTCCGTGTCGCTGCCGTCCGTGTCACTGCCGCCGTCGGCGCTCGGGCTCGGGGCGGGCTGAGCGCCGGCGGCGCTGCTGTCGCCGTTCATCTGCACCGGGTAGCGCAGGCCGGTGTCGGTCAGCAGGTCCACCGAGCCGGTGTCGGGGCTGGTCCCGGTGATCTGCCGGTAGAGCAGCCCGGTGCCCGGCGTCACGTACACGCTGGCCGTGCCCGAGCTGCTGTCGACCGGGTAGGACCGCCCGGCCCACAGGCCCAGGCCGGGCACGCCCGAGGCGGACATCGTGCCCGAGTACACCGAGCAGGCCACGGTGGTGCCGTCGCCGGAGGTCGCCGAGTTCGTCTGCGTGACGGACTGCTGCGGCCAGTCCTTGCCTCCCTCGAAGGGGGGACTGTCGTTGGCGCCGGGCACGGCGGTGGCCGCGACCGTGCCGCCGTCCCGGCCCGACATCGCCGCCAGCAGCTGGTCGGTGAAGTCGGAGACCCGGTGGATGCCGTCCTCCAGCACCACGTAGTGCAGCACCTGGCCGCTGTCCGCACGCACCTGGAAGGTCTCGCCGACGGTGGTGGAAGCGCCGTCGATCCGGGTGTCCGCCGCGTGCCCGTAGCCGGGCATGTCCGCGCGGGGGAAGGCGATCGGGTCGCCGCCGCGCAGGGTGGCCAGCCAGGCGCTGCTGACCTGCTGCGGCGCGCCGATGGTCGCCCCGAACGCGGCGGTGGCCAGCAGCAGTTGCTGCCGGCTCTGCCCACCCCGGCCGGTACGGTCGCCGTTGGAGCCGTTGGAGCCGTTGGAGCCACCGGAGTTGTCGGAGCCGCCCGCGTCCAGGACGTGGGTGGTGCCGGTGGAGTCGACCAGGTAGGTCGTGCCGTCCGGGCCCTGGACGTACAGCGCGTGCCGGGCGTCCAGGGTTCCACCGCCGGAGACCGCGTGCGCGTCCGCGCCGCCGAGCACGAACAGCTTCTGGTCGGTGCCGCCCTGGCCGTCGCTGGCCGGGCGGTCGCAGTAGGCCCAGGTCTTGGCCGCGCCCGCGTCCTTGGCCGTCGGCAGACTGTCCGGCGCGTACGGTATGCCGACCAGCGCGCCGTGCGGCACCGTGCCGGAGTCCAGCACCGAGTCGTCCACGGTCACCACCGTCGAGCCCGCCCCCAGCAGCAGCCGCGCGGAGGCGATGTTCAGCACCGGGTGCAGCACGCCGCCCAGCACCACGTAGCGGGTGGTCGACTGCTTGCCGACGATCACCGCGTTGGCCTTCTGCCAGTTCAGCGGCGCGGACGGCTTGATCATGCCGTACGCGCCGAAACCGGCCACCGCCAGCGCCCCGGCCACCACGCTCGGCACGATCGCCCGCAGCGCCCGGGGCGCGTCCTCCTCGTTGCCGCCGCTCGACGGCTGAAGGAACGCGGCAACCGTCCGCCGCCGCGAGAACGTGTAGGCGTTCAGCTCGTTGCGGCGCGATGCCATGCCAGTCCCCATCCCCGTCTGCCGATGCCGTCTGCGGACGGCCGTTGCCCCAACGACCGCGCGCGAACGCTACGTACCGTACGGGTACGGTAAGGCCGTCAGCCAACCGGCTGCCGGTTTCCGCACGCGCGCCCGACCAGAGAGGTTGACCCGGGGGATGCCCAAGCAAGCCGCCGCACTGCGACCGCCGCGCCCCGGCGGAGCGCCGCACCCGCAGCCCCCCGGCCGGGCGGCGGCCGGGCCGGACGCGGCGGGCCCCGCCCGCGCCCACACCCCGGCGCGGCCCTCGGCCCCGGCCCCGGTGACGGTGGCGGCGCGGCCCCGGCCGGGCCGGCTCGGGCCGCTGCGGCTGCCGCAGGTGGTGCTGGTGGAGCTGGCCGCGGCTCTGGTGCTGATCGGCCTGGCCGGGGACCGGATCGCGCTGGCCGTCTGCGGCGTGGCCGCGGCGGTGCTGGTGGTCGTCGCGGTGGTGCGGCTGCGCGGCCTCTCGCTGGCGGAGCAGGTGCGGGTGCGCGCCGCCTTCCGCGAGCGCCGACAGCGCTCGGCCGCCAACCCGCCCGATCCGCAGGCAGATCCGGCGCTGACGCCGGTGCTGGAGTGCGAGCCCGCGCTGCGGACCGTGCAGCACACCCTGGACACCGACGGCGGCCACGCCTCGGCCCGGGGCGAGCGCCGCGAGATCGGCATGGTCGGCGACGGCACCTTCCTCACCGCGGTGCTCCAGGTCGAGGCCAGAGACACCCCGCTGCGCCCCGCGCGGGCCCTCGGCCTGCTGCCGCTGGACCTGCTCGGCGCCGGGCTGCGGGTGGACGACATCGTCCTGGACGCGATCCAGGTGGTGCAGTACACCCAGCCCGCGCCCGCGCCGCACCTGCCGGAGCAGTCGCTGGCCGCGCGCGGCTATCGGGAGCTGCCGGCCGGTGCCAGCACCCCCGGGCTGCGGCTGACCTGGGTCACCGTCCGGCTCGATCCGGAGCTGTGCCGCAGCGCGGTCGCCGCGCGCGGCGGCGGCGAGCAGGGCGCGCGCAAGGCCCTGCAACGCGCCGCCGACCAGCTGGCCGGACGCCTGGACGGGGCCGGGCTGCGGGCCACCGTCCTGGACGCGGCCGGCGCGGTCGCCGCCGTGGCCACCGCCACCTGCGCCAACCCGCTGGCCACCGGCGGCACCGGCCGCCCCGGCCGGCGCACCGCCGAGACCGTCCGAGCCTGGCGCTGCGACGACCGCTGGCACACCACGTACTGGATCAGCCAGTGGCCCCGGCTCACCCCCGACGCCGGTCCGGCCGCCGCGGGCGGGCGCGGCTCGTCCGGCCCGGTGGCCGCGCCCGACCTGATCGGCCTGCTCACCGGCACCACCGCCCTGGGCAGCACCTTCAGCCTGACGCTGCGTCAAGCCATGGGCGGTGCGGTCGCATTGACCGGGCACGTCCGGGTAACCGCCCGTGGACAGGATGAACTGGAGCAGTCAGCAAGGCAGTTGGAGACCCGGGCGCGCAGCGCGGGTGCGGCGCTGGTGCGGCTGGACCGCGAGCAGGTGCCCGGCCTGCTCGCCACCCTGCCGCTGGGAGGGACACGCTGATGGGAGCACTGGCGGCATTCGGACTGCGCGGTCCGCGACGCGAACAGCACCTCCTCACCCAGGAGGGCCTGGCGGCGATGGCCCTGCCGGTCGGCGACGACGGCGTGGTCATCGGCGAGGACGGCCAGGGCGCCCCGGCGGTGCTCGGCCTGTTCCGGCCCCGCGCCTACGAGGTGGTGCTGGTCGGCGGCATCTGGACGGCGCAGCTGATCGCGCTGCGCGCCGCCGCCACCGGCGCACGGGTCGTGGTCGAGAGCGGACGCGGCCAGAACTGGACGCCGGTCGCGCAGGCGGCGGGCGGCGGCCAGCCGTGCGTGACGGTGCATCCGGTCGGCCGGATCGGGCCGCAGGGCGCGTCGGTGACCGCGCCGGTGCTGGTCATCCGGGACTGCGGCTCGCGCCCGGCCCGCAGCCGGCTCTCGCCCGGCCCCTGGCAGACCACGCTGACCCTGCTGCCGTTCCTCAGCCCGGAGTCGGACCGGCTGCTGGCCGCCGCCGACGTCGTCGGCGTGCAGCGGGTGCAGCCGCAGGAGGCGGCGCTGGTCGCCACGGTGCTGGAGCTGCCCGCCCCGGAGACCGCCGCCCTGTCCAGCCTCGGCGACGGCGTGACGCTCTGGAGCAACCGCCGCACCCGGATGTTCGTCCGCGGCGGCCCGACGGCAGCCGAGGCCCACGTGCTGGGACAGGCCCGCCGAGTCGACTGATCAATTCCGAAGGGGGTGGCGGGGGTGAGCAGTTCCTTGACTACCCTGGTGGACGACGGAGGCGAACGAGAGGGACGAGCAGTGACGAACGATCGCGAAGGCGTCCACGCCGGCGACCCCACGCCGGACGAGGGCGAGGAGTGGTCGGACGCTCCTGACTACACGCCTCCGGCGTGGTATCTCCAGAACGCGGAGCAGGTCGGTCCGCCCGAGCCTGCCCAACCGCCCGCAGCCAACCCGGGCCCGGCACCGGCCCCGGCACAGCCGCAGGCCCCGACCCCGGCTCCGTACGCCCCGGTCCCGGCGCCTGCTCCCGCAACCGCTCCGGCCGGGGATCCCGACCCGCACGCGCAGAACCCGTTCCCGGCGCCCTTCCCGGCGCCCCAGCCGGCCTTCCCCGGCCCCTTCGCCGCTGCGGCGCCGGTACCGGCGCCCGCCCCAACACCCGTACCGGCAACCGCACCTGCGCCCGCGCCCGTGGCGGCCCCGGCGGCGACCGGCGGACCGGACGCTCCGTCAGCCGCGCCCGCCCCGGCGCCCGCGTTCCCCCGCCGCCACTGCCGCCGCTGCCCCCGCGCGAGCCGGAGGCCGCAGCACCGGCCGAGCCGGTACCGGCGCCCGCGCCCGCGCCCGCCGCCGAGGGCACCGCGCCGTCGGCCGCCGAGGCCGGGCCTTTGCCGCAGCCCGCACCGCAGGCACCGTCCCAGCCGTCCCAGCCGTCGCACCCGGCCCAGCCCGCTCCGGCCGCCGACGCCCCGCCGCAGCCCGAGGCCCCGGCGTCGCCGTGGGGCGCGCCGCAGCCGCAGTCCGGGCCGCCGCCCTTCCAACCGCCGCAGTACCAGCCGCCGCAGCAACCGCAGTACCAGCAGATCCCGGAGCCGCAGCAGCCGTGGGCGCAGGGCGGCCACCCGCAGCCGGGCCCGCCCGACGCCGCCGGACAGGAGGACTGGCCGCTGCCGCCCCCGGTCGCACCCGGTCCCGCCCAGCCCCAGCCGTACGCCCCGCTGCCGCCGATGCCCCCGCAGCCGCAGCCTCCGCAGCAGGGCCCGGGCCCGGCGCAGGGCTGGCCGCAACCGCCGTACCAGGCACCGCAGTCCGGGCCGGTCAGCGGGGCGCCGCTGGGCTACACGGCCGCGGTCGAGCTGTCCTCGGACCGGTTGCTGCGGCACCATCCCGAGGAGCGCCGGGGCGTCAGCAGCCGGTTCCGCTTCGGCGGCAAGGCGGCGGAGGAGGAGCGTCGGCAGAAGCTGGCGGTGATCCGGACGCCGGTGCTCAGCTCGTACAAGATCGCCGTGATCAGCCTCAAGGGCGGCGTCGGCAAGACCACCACCACCATGGCGCTGGGCGCGACGCTGGCCACCGAGCGCCAGGACAAGGTCATCGCCGTCGACGCCAACCCGGACGCCGGGACGCTCGGCCGCCGCGTCCGCCGCGAGACCGGCGCCACCATCCGCGACCTGGTGACGGCGATCCCGTACCTGAACAGCTACATGGACATGCGCCGGTTCACCTCGCAGGCCCCCAGCGGTCTGGAGATCCTGGCCAACGACGTGGACCCGGCCGTCTCCACCACCTTCAACGACGCCGACTACCGCCAGGTCATCGACTTCCTCGGACGGCAGTACCCGATCGTCCTGACCGACTCGGGCACCGGGCTGCTCTACAGCGCCATGCGCGGCGTGCTGGAGCTGGCGGACCAGCTGATCGTGGTGTCCACACCCAGCGTGGACGGCGCGAGCAGCGCCAGCACCACCCTCGACTGGCTGTCGGCGAACGGCTACGCCGATCTGGTGCAGCGCAGCCTGACCGTGGTGTCCGGGGTGCGCGAGACCGCGAAGATGATCCGGATCGAGGACATCGTCGCGCACTTCCAGACCCGCTGCCGGGGCGTGGTGGTCGTCCCCTTCGACGAGCACCTGGCAGCCGGGGCCGAGGTGGACCTGGCCCGGATGAAGGCCAAGACCCGCGAGGCGTACTTCGACCTCGCGGCACTGGTCGCCTCGGACTTCCCGAGGACGCAGCCGCCGCAGTGGGGCGCGCAGCCGGGCTTCGGCCAGCAGCCCCCGTCGGCCCCGCAGCCGCCGCAGCAGTAGGCCCCACCTCTCACCGACCGACCCGCAGCGGGCTCAACAGCCGCTGCGGGTCGGTCTTTTCACGCCGCCCGGGTCAGCCCTGCCCGGGGGGCTACTCCTGCGGCGGCGCGGGGCGGCCGTGGACGCGCAGGGCCAGGCCGTCGAGGAAGACGTCCAGGCCGTAGCGGAACCGCTCGCCCGGGTCGGCCGCGACCACCGCCCGCAGCGCCGTGGCGAAGTCCGGCGAGACGGTGTCGTCGGACCTGCCCAGCCGGCTCGGCCAGTCGTCGTGCACCGGCAGCCGCGCCTGCGCCTGCTCCTCGATGGTGTGGCCGAGGACGTAGTAGAACAGCGCGAAGGTGATCCACCCGGCCTCGTCGGCCGGCAGCCCGGCCGTGCAGAGGACGTCGACCACGGCCGCGCCCACGCCGAGGGTGGTGCCCCCGGTCACATAGGTGCCGGCGACGACCCGGGCCCCGTCGCGGCGGGCCAGCAGCGCGGCGCGCAGCCGCTGCCCGAGCGTGCGGACCTGCTCCTGCCAGGGGCCGGGCGGCAGCGGCGCACCGACGCCCTCGAGCAGTTGGTCGGCCATCGCGTCGAGCAGGGCCTCCTTGTTGGCGAAGTGCCGGTACAGCCCGCCGGCCTGGACGTTCAGGGCCGCGCCGAGTTTGCGCATGGTGAGCCCGTCGAGCCCTTCGGCGTCGAGCAGTTCCAGTGCCCCGCGCAGGACGTCCGCGCGTCGCAGCAGCATCGGGCCACCTCTCTCCGCGCCGTGGGCCGGCGCCGTCGACAGCTGCCATTGACAGCAGGGACGACCCTACCTAATGTGAACGCCGTTCACTGTGAACAACGTTCACCGTGAACGATGTTTCCACATCCGTGCGCCCAGCAGAAGCCCAGCAGAAGGAGCCCGCCCCGATGTCCCAGCCCCGCACCACCGCACCACCGGCCTCCGCCTCCGCCGCCGCTCCCCCCGCCGTCCTTCGCCCGGGCGTGCCCGTCGGCGTCGTCGTGGCCATCGCCTGCTTGGCCCAGTTCATGGTCGTCCTGGACTCCACGATCGTGACCGTGGCGCTGCCCGCCATGCGCGCCGGGCTGCGGCTGTCCGCCGACACGCAGCAGTGGGTCGTCAACGGCTACCTGATCGCCCTCGGCGGGCTGCTGATGGTCGCCGCCCGCGCCGGGGACCTGTTCGGCCGCAAGCGGATCTTCCAGGTCGGCCTGGTCGTCTTCACCGGGGCCGCCCTGGTCGGCGGCCTGGCCGACAGCGCGACCGTGCTGCTGGCCGCCCGGATCGTCCAGGGGGCCGGGGCGGCCGCGCTCGCGCCCACCAGCCTCAGCCTGATCACCGCCGGGCACCCCGACCCGGTCCGGCGCGGCAAGGCGCTGGCCCTGTGGAGCATGATGGGCGGCGCGGCCGGCTGCGTCGGCGTCGTCCTCGGCGGCGTCCTCACCGCCGAGCTGAACTGGCGCTGGGTGTTCTTCGTCAACCTGCCCATCGGCGTCGCGCTGCTCGCCGTCAGCGCCACCGCGCTGCTGTCCGCGCCCACCGGCGGCCGCCGGACCGGCATCGACCTGCCCGGCGCGCTCGCCGTCACCCTCGGCACCGGGGCGCTGAGCTACGGCATCTCCCAGGCCGACGCGCACGGCTGGGGGTCGGTGACGGTCCTGGCGCCGCTGGCGGCCGCGGCCGTGCTGATCGCCGCGTTCGCCGCCGTCGAGTTGCGCAGCGCCCAGCCGCTGGTGCCGCCGCTGCTCGTCCGGCAGCGCAACCTGGTGATCGGCAACGCGGTCATGGCCTGCCTGGGCGTCACCATGACCGGCGCCCTGTACTTCCTCTCGCTCTACCTGCAGCAGGTGCTGCACTACAGCGCGCTGCGGACGGGCCTGGCCATGCTGCCGATGACGGCCGTGCTGGTCGCGGGCGGCCTGGCCTCGCGCAGCCTGGTCCCGCTGGTCGGACCGCGCAGGCTGCTGCTCGGCGGCTCGCTGACCGCCGCCGCCGGACTGGCCTGGCTCTCCCGGCTGCCCGCGCACCCCGCGTACGCCGGGCATCTGCTCGGGGCGACGCTGGTCATCGGCGCGGGCGTGAGCCTGATGCTGCTGCCGACGACCGCCCTGGCCACGGCCGGGGTCGACCCCCGGGACGCCGGAGCCGCCTCCGGCCTGCTCAACACCGCCCGGCAGATCGGCGGCGCGACCGGGCTCGCCGTCCTGGTCACCGTCGCCAGTACAGCCGCGCGCGGCCACAGCACCCTGGACGGCTACCGGGCCGCCCTGCTCGCCAACGCCGCCGTCATCCTGCTCGCGGGCCTGGCCTCGCTCGGCCTGCGCGCCCGTCCCCGTCCGGGCGGGGACGCATAAACGTTTGCCCCGCGCCGCTCGGAAAAGTACCGTCCGACGCATGAAGCCCGTCACCGAACAGGACATTCGCGCGTCCTTCGTCAACTGCTCCAAGGGTGACGCCAAGCGCCTCGCCGTGCCGCGCGACCTCGCCGAGCGCCGCTGGGACGATCTGGACTTCCTCGGCTGGCGCGACCCGGCCGCGCCCGATCGCGGTTACCTCGTCGCCGAGCACGGCGACCGCCTGGTCGGCGTGGCGCTCCGCTCCCCCTCCGGCACCCGCGCCTTCCAGCGGCGCAGCATGTGCTCGCTGTGCCTCACCACCCACTCCGGCGACGGCGTCTCGCTGATGACCGCCCCCCGGGCGGGCCGGGCCGGGCGCGAGGGCAACTCCCTCGGCCTCTACGTCTGCAGCGACCTGGACTGCCCGCTGTACCTGCGCGGCATCAAGTCCACCGGCCCGGGCGGGCGGCTGCACGAGTCCCTCACCCTGGACGAGCAGGTGGCGCGCACCATGACCGCGCTGGCCGCCTTCCTGGACAATCTGCTGACGTGAGACACATCGCCTTCGACCGCCTGCACAACTTCCGCGACCTCGGCGGCTACCGCACCCGCGACGGCCGCACGCTGCGCTGGGGGCGGCTCTACCGGTCGGACTCGCTCGGCAAGCTCCAGGGCGCCGACTGGGACCGCTTCCTGGCCCTGGGCGTGCGCACCGTGATCGACCTGCGCCACCCGTGGGAGATCGAGGCCCGGGGCCGGGTGCCGGAGGCCGACGGCCTCACCTACCTCAACCTCAGCATCGAGCACCGGCCGTACGACCAGTCCGTGATCGACTCCGGCGTCGACCCCTGGCGGTACCTCGCCGACCGCTACGCCGAAGTCGCCCTCGACGGCGCGAAGGAGATCCGGCAGGCCCTGGAGGCCATCGCCTCCGACAGCGCCCCGCTGGTCTTCCACTGCGCCTCCGGCAAGGACCGCACCGGCCTGCTGGCCGCCCTCGTCCTCGGCCTGCTGGACGTCCCCGACCAGGACATCATCGCCGACTTCGCCCTCACCGAACGCGCCACCGCCCGGCTCATCGCCGACTGGCAGGCCACCCACCCGACCCGCACCGCGACCTGGCCCGGCTTCGACCGCGCCCCGGCCGACGTCATGACCCACGTCCTCGCCGACCTCACCACCACCTACGGCTCCCTCCACGCCTACGCCACCCACCACCTCGCCGCAGACCCCACCCTCGTCCCCCGCCTCCGCACCCACCTCCTCGACCCCTGACCCCTTGCTACCGCCCGGGCGCGCCCCACGGAGGATGAAGCGATGCGCGCCTGCTCGGCCGTCCGCGCCTCGCGGCGGGGCCCGCTTGGCGAACTCCCGGTACGTCCGGGCGCAGCCGGAGGCGAACGCGTCGACCGCTCGCGGATCCGCCTTCGGCCGCACGGACGGCATGCCGCCGGCGATCAGCCGGACGACCGGGCAGGCCGGGTCGACGCAGGCGGCTCGGCCGCTTCGACCTCGACGTAGTCGTGGAAGCTGCGGCGGAACCGCAGGTGCCCGCTCTCGGCGACATGCGCGGCCGCCCACCGGTCCACGTCACGCTGGTCGGCCCACTCACCGGACACGGCCCCGCAAACGGCGTCGTCCCCGCCGACGCACTCCGCGGTGTACTTCGGCAGCGTGGGCCCGTCCCGCAGCAGGTTGTACGTCCGATAGCGAAACCGCGTGGGGACCTCTCCGCTCACAGCACACCCCCGCTGCTCGCCGCGTTCATCTCGCCCACCCGCGCCCGCAACCGGTCGCGCTCGTCGGCTCCCTCCAACTCCCCTTGCAGCGCGGTCCATTCGACGCCACCTCCAGGAGGTCGCAGATACACCAACCCGAGCAACTCCCCCATCACCACCCCGACCCGGTCCCGCCGCACATCCCGCACCAATGCCCCGACGTCCACACCCGCGCCCGCGCTCACCGCTCCTCACCGCCCCGGGCAGCCCCCGGACACTCCGCCAGATGCCGGTACCGCAGCACCCGCACATCCACCTGCCCCGACAAGTCCCGCTTCCGCAAAACCTCTTCCATCATCCCGCCCAACTCCACACACCGCCCGCAGCCGCCCCCCGGCGTCGCCATGTCGTCCACCGTCGTCAACCCTCCGTATTGTTGTTGCCCCGCGAGTTGGAGTCGATTGCCTGCCGAGCCCGCTCGATGGATTTGGAATCCGTCGCGGGCCAAGCCCCGGGGAATACCCCCGAGCCCTCCGCCGGCGATCATTTCCAGTAGAAGCGTTTCGACCAGTCAGCCGATATCCCGCAGTCAGTCAGAATGGTCAGTTTGCGGTCGGAGTGGTCAACGATCGCGGAAGGGCTCATCCAGCAACGGTGGACGTGCCACCCTGGACTTCGGCCACCGGTGATCCAATCGAGCAGAGGAGTCCCATGAGCAATACGTCGGCGCTCGGGGCATACCTCGACCGCCTCGGATGGACAGCCGAGCGGCTTGCACGCGAGGTCAACCGGACATGCGGACGAGACACGATCACCTCGAAAGCGCCTTACGGGTGGCTGAAGGGGTCATGTCCTCGCGGCCGACTTCCCGGAGTTGTGGCAGTAATCCTGTCGACCGAGCTTGGCGAGCACGTCACAGCGCACTCCCTCTGGCCGCAACTGGCGCGCGAGGAGACAACTCAAGCTCAACATTCGGCGATCGATCTTCCATGGAACCAGCAAGGATCCCGACAAGCCGCCGCTCTCGTGGCGGACGTCTGCAGCAGTGTGTCGGCGGTACGACCTCCCCTGATCTCAGCTGACGCTCTCGTCGGTTCGGCAGTGGACTGGCTGACGGCTGATACATCGGGTACATCAGGGCAGCACGCTGGGAAGCAGTTCGTCAGTCCAGAGGTCGTGGAGGTATTGCGCGATCGCATCGCACAACTTCGGCGTCTGGATGACTCCCAGGGCGGACCCTTGATCCTGAGCTGGGTCATACAGGACCTCCGCTGGGCGGCGATGTTGGTTCAGAACGGCTCGTACGACGCGTCCACCGGGCTGAGCCTTCACGGCATCCTGGCCGAACTCGCCCAACTGGCAGGATGGCTGGCGTCGGACCAAGGGCAGGCAGGGCTCGGGCAGCGTCTCCTGCTCATCGGCCTCCATGCTGCACACACCGCTGGCGATGCCGCGCTCGGCGCGAACATCGTCTCCTGTCTCAGCTATCAAGCGATGTGGGCAGGAAACCAGCAAGGAGCCCTCAGACTCGTTCGCTTGGCCCGCAAGGGCGCCGGTAAACTCCAGAGGGGACGTGTCCCCGCTCTCCTCGCCACCAGGCAGGCGCGTGCACACGCCTTACTCCGCGACGACACCGCGTGCGCAAAAGCACTCGATGAGGCTGCCGCTGCCTACGACGGGGGAGCCGGATCGGAGGATCCAAGCTGGGCGTACTGGGTGACCGGGGCGGTACTCGCCGCCGACGCCGGTCGCGCCTGGCTGGAGTTGAACCGCCCGGATCTTGCTGCCGAGAATCTGATGCGCGGCCTCGAGTTGTTCGGAGAGGCTCAGCCACGCAATCGCATGCTCCACAATGCTTCGTTGGCTGAGGCGCGCCTTGCACTGGGAGACTTGGATGGAGCAGTTCTCGCCGCCCATGACGCCCTGAACCTCGCCGAACAACTGATATCCGGCCGAGCCTACGTTCGACTTCGAGTCATGCAGGCGGGGTTCGCTGCAATTGATTCACCCCTTTCACGTGAGGTGGTCGGTCGTACAAAAGGCGCTCTGGAGCAATAGGCTCACCACACGGCCTTCGAAAGGGAGCACCCGTGTACGTCCGTCACCTGACCCGATTGGCGCAGCTGACCACCCTGGGCATCGGCGGCGTCGCCGACGCCGTGGTGGAGTTCGGCGAGGCCCGCGCGTTCGACCAGGTCGTGGAGTTCGTCCGGGGGCGCGGCGGGCGGCCGGTCACGCTGGGCGGCGGGAGCAACGTTCTGGCGGCGGACGACGGGTGCCGTCAGCCCGTGGTGCGGGTGCGGACCCGGGGCCTGCGGGTCAGGGACGCTCCGGACGGGGGCGGTGTGCTGATCACCGCAGAGGCCGGGCACCCGTTGCAGGAGTTGGTGGACACCACTGTCGCGGAGTGCCTCACCGGCATGGAGACGCTGACCGGCATCCCCGGTACCGTCGGAGCCACGCCGGTGCAGAACGTGGGCGCCTACGGCCAGGAGGTCGGCGACACGCTCACCGAGGTCCAGGCGTGGGACTGGGCGGCAAACCGGGCGGTGACCTTCGACGCGGCGGCGTGCCGTCTCGGCCACCGCTCCAGCATGTTCAAGGGCTCGAGTCGCTGGACCATCCTGCGGGTGACGTTCCGCCTGACCCGTTCGAAGCTGAGCAGGCCGATGGACTACGGGATGGTGACCGAGGCCCTCGGCGTCGCCCCCGGCACCCGCGTCCCACTGGCCGAGGCAGCGCAGGCCGTCCTCGCGGTACGCCGGGCCAAGGGGATGATTCTGGACCCGGGCGACCCCGACAGCCGCTCGGCCGGCAGCGTCTTCCTCAGCCCGGCCGTCGATGCGGCCCGGGCCGCCGCGCTCCGCTCGCGCGGGGCGTCGGTGCACGACTTCCCGGACGGGTCCACGCGCGTCAGCGCAAGTTGGCTGATCCGGGAATCCGGATTCGTCCTCAATCAGCCGCTGGCGCCCGGGATCCGCGTCTCGGGCAAGCAGTTCACCCTCGTCGCCGAGGGGGCGGCCACCGCCCGCGCATTCGCAGAGGCCGCCGCGATCGTCGCGGCCCGGGTGGAGCGCCGCACGGGCGTGACGCTCCGCCCGGAACTCGACCTCTTCGGCACCGAGCCCGTCTACCAGCGCCTACGGGACAGGGGGTCCGGTAGGAACGGCGCAGAAAACCGGCGTTGCTGTCAAAACTTTTGACGGGCAGTGATCTGGGCTGCCAGGGGTGTCCGGGTGAGCGATGACCCGACGATCGGCTTCCTGAAGGCGGACGTGGCGCGTTCTGCGTCGGCCTGGACGATCTGGCCCCCGCGATCCTGCTGCGGCTGGTCGTCCAGCTCCGGCAGGCGCTGGACGAGGTCACGGACGCTGCCCTGGATTACGGGATGGCCGCGGCGAAGTCCGAGGGGCAGCCTGCGCTCGGCGTGTTCGCGCGAACCGGAGACCAGCCGCTCCAGCACGGTGACCCCGGGCAGCACCACCTTCTTGTCCACCAGGCGCTTGGTGGCTAGGTCGAACAGCAGGGTCGGGCGCTCGGAGCCGATCCAGGCGCGCTGGTACATCCCAGCGGGCCAGCGCGAACCACTGGTCGAACTCGAACTTGGTGTAGCCGTACGCCGCCCGGATCTGGTCCTGGTGGCCCCGACGGTGTTCCATCCGCCCGTAGCCGGCCGGGTCGCCCGTAGGCAGGCCCAACTGCTCGGCGACGAAGTCGACCACGGCGCCGGGTACGTCCTCGGGGTCCTCCAGGAAGGTGCCCAGGTAGCGCACGTCCCCAGCTGGACCGCCCAGCCGAGCCGGTTCCGCGCGCCCTTCGCGGCCATGGCCCGGCGCCGCGCGGTCTGGTCCAGCAGGAAGGAGCCCGCGAGCTGGCCCTCGTCGGATTCTCGCTGAACCGCCCGAAGCGCCTGCGCTGTTCCTCGCTGAGAAGTTGGTGGGCACGCCCGACTCCTTGATCCTCGTCTCGATTCGCGCGCGATGATCGCAGCCGAGAAGTGCGCGGGGGCCGGGAATCGGGGGATACCAGCCCGTGCACACGGGCGGCCTGGTAGACGGGCGGGTCGGGCCAGTGCATCGCGGTCGCCGTTGTCGGCGGGCCCTATGGGGTCATGTCAGCGGTGGTTCTTGCCGGTTCGATGTCGACACTGCGGCGCTGCTCGGGTCGGGTGAGCAGGTAGATCGACGACAGGGCGGCCAGGCTCGCGATGACCAGCAGAACGATCCGGTAGTCCATGACGGCGATCAGCGCAGCGCCTGTGGCGATCGCGACCGTCTGCGGGATGGAGAGGACCAGGTTGAGTGCCGCATCCGTCCTGCCCATCAGTTCTGGCGGTGTGCGTCGCTGAAAGAGGGTCATGATGCCGACAGTGATCCACGGCAGGCTTGAGCCGATGAGCGCGGCGCCCACGAGCACGGCCGGCGTCGAGGACGCTGCCAGCAGCAGGAACCCGACCGTGGCACAGGCCAGGCCCAAGGCGACAAGGATGCCTTCGCTGAGACGCCGCATCAGCGCGGCTGCCGTGAGGCCGGCGGCGACCGCGCCAGCCCCCTGCGCTGAGATGAGGACCCCCAGGAAGGCGTCCGGGCGGTGCAGCCCCTGGCTGACCACGGCGAAGACAGTCGTTTCCGAAAGCCCGAATACGATCATGATCAGCGCGCCGACCATGGTGAGTTGCCGCAGGGCAGCGGTGTCGCGGATGTGGCGGACACCGGCAGCCGCGTCGGCCAGCCAGTGCTGCTCGGACGGTGTCGACGGCTCGTCGCGCACGCGCAGGGCGAGCAGGGTGGCGACGGCGACCAGGAAGGTCACCACATCACCGATGATCACCGGAGTCGCGCCGAAAGCCGCGAGCAGCGCGGCGCCGAGGAGGGGCGTGACCAGCCGCAGTCCCCACTCTGCCGTCTGCATGGCGCTGTCGCGTCCCCGAGAAGCTCCTCGGGGACCACGGTCTGCAGCAGGCCGGTCTGCGCCGGCCCCAGCACACTGGCGGACAAGCCGTAGCCGAACATCACCGCGTAGATCAGCCACACCTGGCCACGGTCCTGGACCAGCAGCAGGAGCAGGACCAGCCCAGCGGTGGCCAGGTTGGTGGCGATCAGCAGCGGTCGGCGGCGCATCCGGTCGGCGAGTACGCCTCCGACCGGCCCGGCCAGCGTGCCGAGCGCGAACATGAAGAACGACAGGCCCGCAGCCGAGGCACTCCCGGTGAGCATCTCGATCCAGATACCCAGGGCCAGCCACAGCGCCGAGTCTCCGAAGGTCGAGAGGATCTGCCCGGCTATGTAGAGCCGGGCGTTGCGGTCCGCCAGCAGCTTTCGCATCGTGGTCATGCCTCCGGCTTGGTCGCGTCGAGCGGGTAGCTGAACAGGAGCAGCTCGACCGGCATGCTCTCGGCCGGGCGACGCGACGGGTCCTCCAGGCGGTCCCGGTAGCGGTCGAGAACCTGCAGCAGGTCGGCGTTCAGCTGCTCGGCTTCATCGGGCGTGACGTAGGCCAGGTTTTCGATGCCGCTGGTCACCTGCTGCCAGGCACCTGAGAACTGGGAGCGGCGGGCGTTGACCATGCTCGCCCGGTTGAGCCACGTCCCCCACAGCAGGTGGGCCAGGGCCTCGGAGGCGTGCGACATCTCCGCGTCCTCTGAGGGCTCGCCGAAGGAGAAGCCGATGTGCTTGAGCCGCCACGGTCGGCGTCGGCCGGGTGCGTCACCGGCTTCCTCGACGAAGCCGTACTTGGCCAGGGTCCGCAGGTGGAACGCGCAGTTCGTCGGGGTTTCCCCGATCATCTCGGCGGCTTCCGTCGCCGTGAGCGGTTGGTGCTGGGCAAGCGCTTCCAAGAGCGCGAGCCGAGTCGGATGCGCCACCGCCCTCATCGTCTTGGGGTCCGCAAGTGGACGGACCGGACGCGCGTCAGCCCCAGGGTGGACTGAGGGCTGACGTGATTCTTCGAGAGACATGTTTCGAGAGACTACGCTCGAAACACTACGCTCGACAAGGTGGCCACATCACCAGCCAAAGGACTGTTGCACAATCGAACGATTGATGAACAAGATCATGTGATGGGCAGTCAGAAATGCCGACCTGCGGGATCCGGAAGGGCAAGTGTCTGAGAAACGGTGTCAAAAAGTCTGTGTGCTCAACAACTCGCGACGACCGATTTGGATACACTTCTCGGCGTGCTGGAGACCTCCAGGACCTCGACCCCCTCGCACCCGAACCCGCCGTCCTGACTGGCGCCCTCGTCGGGTACGCCCGAGTTTCCACAAAGGCACAGCTGCTCGACCGTCAGATCCACGCCCTCACCGCGGCCGGCTGCATCCGCATCTTCTCCGACAAGAAGTCCGGCAAGAACGCCGAGCGCGAGGAGCTGTGGAAGGCCCTGGACTACCTTCGCCGCGGCGACACCCTCGTCGTGCCCTGCCTGGACCGCCTGGGCCGCTCCATCCAGGACCTCATCTCCCTGGTCTCCGGCCCGCGCAAGCGAGGGATCGGCTTCACTTCGCTGCACGAGAGCCTGGACACCACCACCCCCGGCGGCAGGCTGGTCTTCCACGTCTTCGCCGCCCTCGCGGAGTTCATCCGCGAACTCATCGTCCAGGGCACCAACGAGGGCCTGGATGCCGCCCGTGCCCGCGGCTCCCGCCTGGGCCGCCCCGCCGCCATGGCCCCCGAGCAGATCCGCCACGCCCGCGACCTGCTCACCCGCCCCGAGAACACCGTCGTCTCCATCGCTAAGCTCCTCGGCGTCTCGCGCAACACCATCTACAAGTACGTCCTCGAGCTCAAGGAAGGTCGCCCCCGCCCTGGCCGGGGCGGGGGCTTCGACGCTGCCACGCCCCACTGAGCCCTACGAATAGGACCAGGGCCAGACAGGGCAGGACCGGCAGTGGCCTGACCGGGCCAGACGCTCGTTGCCGGTGCCACCGATGACAGAGCCAGTCCCCTGGGCACGGCGACGGGTTGGCGGACCCGTTGACAAGGAACTGGATCACTCGGCAGGCGCGTCCCCCTCTGCGGCACCGTCTCCTGGTGTTACTGCCGTCGAGAGGAATTGGCCGCCATGACTGCACTCGGATCCGTTGCCTGGCCACCTGCCCCGATCAGGACCGAGCGTCTCGTGCTCCGTGAATCTGAGGCCCGGGACCGTGCGGCCTTCGTCGAGCTCTTCGCCTCGCCAGAGGTGGGCACCTACATGGGTGGCTCTCGACCACGTGACGAACTCGACCGCGCGGTGCCTGAGATTCCCGGGCGGCGCCCGGGCTACTTCGTGGTCGATCTCGACGGAGCGATGATCGGCATGGTCACCTTCGCTCAGCGTGACGCAGAGCGTCCGGGTCACGTCTGTCCGGAGGCCGGTGAGGCCGACCTCGGCTATATGTTCCTGCCGGAGGCGTGGGGACGCGGGTATGCCGCCGAGGCGTGTGCAGCGGCACTCGACTGGTTCGCCAATGCGCTTCCCGGCGAGCCGGTGGTGCTCGACACCCAGACCGCCAACGAGCGCTCGATGCGCCTCGCGGCGAAGCTGGGATTCACCGAGGCGGAGCGGTAGGAGGAGTACGGCGCCGAGCAGTGGTTCGGCGTGTGGACCTCCGACACGGCGTCCAGTTGAGCTCGTGCTCTACCGCGCGGATCAACTAGGCCACTGATCGGTCGTCGGCATCGGCTGCCGCCTGACCTCGTAAAGCACATACACCTGCCGCCAGCGGGCGACGCGCTGGCGGGCAGAGATCCGCGAGCGGGCACTGCAAGCCGGGAGCCCGGGGCTCGCTTACTGCCCGTCAAAAGTTTTGACAGCAGCACCGGTTTTCTGCGCCGTTCCTACCGGACCCCCGGACACCCCGCCCGCCGACATCGAGGCGTCGCGTAACCTCGGGCACGCTGAACGGCAATGATCAACGGGGGCGGCGGCGTGGACATCATCGAGCAACCAGTCAGCGCGGAGTGGGAGGGCGTGCTCGTACGCCCGGCCGGATCCGCCGGTGGCAGGCGGCCGGGAGTACTGGTGTTGCACGGGTCGTACGGTGCGGGCACGCTCCGGCGGTGCCGGGTGCTGGCGCGGGCGGGGCTGATGGCTCTGGGCATGCGTTGGTACGGCGGGCCGGGGCAGCCGCCGGGCATCTGCGAGGTGCCGTTGGAGACCTTCAGCCGGGGGCTGGACCTGCTGCGGGCCGAGGGCGCGACCCGACTGGGCGTGCTGGGGCTCTCCAAGGGCTCGGAGGCCGCGCTGTGGCTGTCGGTGCTGGACCGGCGGACGGAGGCCGTGGTGGCGCTGTCGCCGCCCTCGGTCAGCTGGGCCAACATGGGCCCCGGCGCGGACGGGCTCAGCCACCCGTGGCGCTCGTCCTGGACCTGGCGCGGCGAGCCGCTGCCGTTCGTCCCGCTGGACGACACCTCGGCGCCCGGGGAGCCCGCCGGAGGGCTGGTCTCCCTGCTCGGCTGGTACGAGCACAGCCTGCGGCTGCAGTCCGGGCCGAGCCGGGCGGCGGCGATTCCACTGGAGCGGACCGCAGCGGAGGTGGTACTGGTCGCGGGCGGCGACGACCGCACCTGGCCCTCCCTGCCCGCCGCCCACGCCCTGCGCGAGCGCCGCGCGGCGTCCGGACTGCCCACGGTCGTGGTGGAGCGGCCGCTCGCCGGTCACCGCCCCCGCCTGCCGGGCGAGCCGCCCGCTACGCCCTCCACGCACCTCGACTACGGCGGCACGGACGCCGAGGACGCCGCCCTCGGCGCAGCCGCCTGGCCGCATCTCTTGGCGGCCCTGGTCGGGGGTGGTCAGCGGGCGTAGACGGAGATGAGGTTGCGCTGGTGGCCGTTCAGGGTTCGAGTTGCCGACTGCGCCAGGAACGCGGTCATCTCCTCGTCGCCCCGTGTGTGGCCGTCGTCGTACGAGGCGGCGCCGACGGTGTCCATTGGCTGATAGTCCTTCATGCCACGAGGTGCCACATCCGCGCGAAGGGGTTTCGGCGCAATGGGCAGGAAAATTCCCCTGTTTGACGGAGCATCATCAGCGGTGTGCAGACGGGCGGCGAGCGGCGGGAGGAAATGCGTGGTGTCCGGCGGATGGACGGATGATGCCAAATCGGACCGCGCCGCGAATGCGATGACAACGAGACCGATTATGCGTTGACCTGCGGTGGTCCAGGCCATATGTTCTGCTCCTGCCTGGTCTGACTATTGACCTGATTGAGCGACAGGAACGCCGTGAACTGGTATCTGGATGTACTGAAGAACTACGTCGGCTTCAGTGGCCGCGCGCGCCGCACTGAATTCTGGATGTTTGCACTTATCAACTTTATTGTCGCAGTCGTCCTCGGCATCATCGGCGCCGTGATCGGCACCTCCGTGATCGGCGACATCTACGCGCTGGCCGTGCTGCTGCCCTCCCTGGCCGTCGCCATCCGCCGGCTGCACGACACCGGCCGCTCCGGCTGGTGGCTGCTGATAGCGATCATCCCGATCATCGGCTGGATCATCCTGATCGTCTTCGACGTCTCCGACAGCACGCCGGGCGAGAACCAGTACGGGCCGAACCCGAAGGAACTGCAGCCGCAGTACTGACCGGACCGACCGGCGCAGCGCACAGCGGCCGGACATGACAGTGGCCCTTCCCGCCGTAGCGGGGAGGGCCACTGCGCGTTCCCGACCGGGCCTCAGCAGCCGGTCAACTCCCGGGCCTGCTTGACGTCGTCGGCCATCCGGTCGAGCAGCGCGTCGATGGTGTCGAACTTCTCCATGCCGCGCAGGTACGCCAGGAAGTCCACGCTGACGTGCAGGCCGTACAGGTCCAGCCCGACCCGGTCGATGGCGTACGCCTCGACGGTGCGGCTGGTGCCGTCGAACGTCGGGTTGGTGCCCACCGAGATCGCGGCCGGCATGCGCTCGCTGTCGGCCGTCAGCCAGCCCGCGTACACGCCGTCGGCGGGGATCGCGGTGTGCGGCAGGGTCTCCACATTGGCGGTGGGGTAGCCGAGTTCGCGTCCGCGTTGGGCCCCGCGCACCACCGTGCCCTCGACACGGTGCGGGCGGCCCAGCACCTCCGCCGCGCCGCTCACGTCGCCCTCGGCGACCAGCCGCCGGGCCAGCGTGGACGAGAACGGCGTGCCCGCGCCGAGCGAGCCGTGCACGGTGAGGTCGAGCAGCTCCACCGTGAAGCCGTAGCCCCGGCCCAGCTCGGCCAGCATCTCGACGCTGCCCGAAGCCCGGTGCCCGAAGCGGAAGTTGGGGCCCTCCACGACGACCGCCGCGTGCAGCGAGTCCACCAGCACCTGCCGGACGAAGTCCTCCGGCGACAGCTGCGAGAAGGCCAGCGTGAACGGCAGCACCAGCACGGCGTCCACGCCGAGGTCCGCCATCAGCTCCGCACGGCGGTGGTGCGGCGCCAGCAGCGGCGGGTGGCTGCCGGGGCGGACGACCTCGCTGGGGTGCGGGTCGAAGGTCACCACGACCGAGTGCGCGCCCTCGGCCCGGGCCCGCTCGACCGCCCGTCCGATGATCAGTTGATGTCCCCGGTGCACCCCGTCGAAGGAGCCGATGGTGACGACGCTGCGCCCCCAGTCCCCGGGGACTTCCTCCAGCCCACGCCAGCGCTGCACCCTGACCGCTCCTCGTTCGTATGTCCGTTACCCCTATAGCCTGCCATGCGCCCGGTCCCCGACCCGCATCGGCTCGGCCGCCCGCAGCGCCGCCAGCAGTTCCCGTCCGAGCGGTGCGGGGTCGGCGGCCAGCGCCGCCGCGAACACCGCGCGCACCGCCTCGGGCTGCTCGGCGGCCAGGCGGCGGACGAAGGGCAGCAGCGTCGCGCGCTCATCCGGCGTGTGCCGACTGCGGGCGTCGAGCCAGGCGGCGACCTGCGCGGCGGACTCCGGGCGGCGGGCCAGGTGGTCGCCGACCAGCCGGGCGGCGGCGGCCTGGGCGCGCGGCGCCGGGGTCGCGCCCAGGGTCAGCAGCACGGCGGCGGCCTCCTCCCCCGGCTGGGCCAGCCGGGCCGCGAAGGCGGCCAGCACCGGCGCGGGGTGGGTGTCCAGCGCCGGGGCGAGGTGCTGCGGGCGCAGCAGCGGGTCGGCGGCGGCGTAGCGGGCGACGGCGGCCGGCAGGTGCCGCTCGCGGCCGGCCGGGTCGGCGACGAGCAGCGCCAGGGCCGCGCCGTGCAGCTTCTCCTCGGTCTCCCGGGCCAGCAGCGCCTCGGCGGCGAACCGCAGCAGTCGGCGGTCGGCCTCGGTGGCGGCGCGGACGGCGGGCCCGTGCACGGCCGCCGCCACATGGCGCTCCGGGCGCGGGTCGTGCACCCAGCGGTCGACCGCCCGGCACATCGCCGACGGCTCGGTGACGCCCAGCTCGCCCAGCAGCGCGTCGGCGCGCGGGTGCGCGGCCTGCACCAGCGCCTCGGTCAGGTCGTCCAGGGCGATCCGCCGGTGCGCCCGCAGCAGCCGGACGGCGGTGGCGGCCACCCGCTCGTCCCGCAGCCAGGCGCACAGCGCGGGCAGCGCGGCGGCCGGGTCGCTGCGGATCAGCCGGGCGACGGCGTCCAGCGGCTCGGGCCCGTCGCCGCGCACCGGCAGCCGCAGCAGCTCGACCAGGTCGGGCACGGGCAGCGGCAGCTGCGTCCAGAACGCCGGCGGCAGCGGCTGCTCCCCGGTCTCGGCGGCGCGGTACGCCATCCGCTCGGCGAGGGCGCGCAGCAGCGGCAGGTGCGGGCGGGCGTCCGGCAGCCGCAGCAGCACGGACGTCAGCAGCCGGCTGCTCCACCAGTACGCGTCGCTGCCGGGGGGCGCGGCGTCCGGGCCGTCCAGCCGCAGCACCAGGCGGCTGAGCCAGGCGTCGAGCGTGCCCGGATCGTCGTCCGGCTCCTCGGCCAGGCGCAGCAGGGCCTCGCGCACCGGGCCGATCCGGTGGTACGGCAGCGGGCGCGGCGCGGGCGGCGGGCAGGGCGGGGGCGGCGCGGGCACGGCCTGCCCGCGCGGTCCCCCGCGCCGGTGCGCGCCCCGGGCGACCGGCGCGGGCCGGGGGCCCGGCGCGGGCACGGGCGGCAGGCCGGGGCCGTCGCCGAGCAGCGCGTCCAGCGCGGTGCCGAGGTCGAGGTGGCCGCCCTGGAGCCACTCCGACAGCTCCTCGTGGGCGAAGCGGTAGCCCGGCCCGGCCGGGACGAGCAGGCCCTCGGCGAGGACCGCCCGGGCCCAGCCGCCGACGGGCGGGAACAACTCGTCGAAGTCGGTCCGCCCGAGCGTGCCCCCGCCGGGCCCGAGCATCCGCCGGGCGGCCTCGTGCACCCGCCCGGCGACGGCCGCCGCCAGATAGCGGGCCGCCCGCAGCCGCCGGGTGCCGCCGCCGGACGCGGGGGCCTGGGCGGCGGCGCGGGCCCGGCCCGGGGACGGGGACGACGCGGGCGGCGTCGGGGGTGGCGGCAGCAGGCGCTCGGCGATGCGCAGGCAGGCCAGATCGACCCGCGCGCCGAGCAGTTGCGCCCGCGTCGGCGCGGCACTGCCCGGCAGCGCCGGGGTGGCCGCACGGATCTCGGCAAGCAACCGCAGCGCCAGCGGATGCCGCTCCAACCCCGGATCAGCAAAAAGCCGCCCACCCCCACCCGCCCCGGGCGGCGCCATACGGCCCGGCCCGAAGCACGCCCAGCCGCCCGGCCCTGGCTCCGGCGGTACCCACGACGCGCCGCTTGGGCCGTGGGCGGACCCGTCGGCAGCCCCGGGCCCGGACGCCGCCCCAGCCGCACGACCGAAACCGGCCCCGGGGCCGAGGTCTGGGTCAGGCCCCGATTGCGCCCAGTCCGACGGCCCCGCCTCCGGCGGTACCCACGACGCGCCACCCGGGCCATGGGCCGCCCAGTCGGCCGCGCCGGGCCCGGGCGCCGCCCCGGCCGCGCGGCCGGGACCGGTCGGCGTCCAGCTGCCTGGCTCCGGTGGGGTCCATGGTGCGCCGGCGGGGCGGGGGCCGGTGGGGGTGAGGTGGTGGCGGAGGGCGGCGGCGGGGGCGGTTTCGGCGGGGAGGGGGCCGAGGCGGAGGCAGGGTGGGGTGCCGGCGCCGTGGACGTCGTCGGTGCCGTGGACGTCCTCGACGGAGAAGAGCGTCCCGGCGTGTTCCCAGTACTCGGGGCTGCAGCCGATGACCAGCCGGGCACCGGTCTGCCGCAGCTGCCGCCCGGTCTCCGCGCTCCACTCGTCCAGGCGTTCGTAGAGCCCGGGCGGCATCTCCTCGGGGGCGTCCAGCAGGACCAGCAGCGGGCGGTGCGCGGCGGCGGCCACCCGGCACGCCTGCCGCGGCTCCGCGCCGGTGGCGACGGTCGCGCCGGTGCGGACCGCCTGCTCGGCCCGGAGCAGCGCGCGGCCGACGGCGTCCAGGAGCGAGCCGTCCTCGGCGTGCAGGTCGGCGCCGCGCAGCCGGACGGTGGGCAGCCGGTGGGCGGCCTCGGCCCGTTGCAGGGCGAGCGCGGCCAGCTCGGTGGTGCGGCCGCTGCCGGGGTCGCCGACCAGGGCGAGCACCGGCCGCTCCTGCCCGGCGAAGCCGGGGTACGCGGCGGGCAGGCCGTCGGGGCGGTCGGCCCGGTCGGCGACGAGCTGGGCCACCGGCCCGAGGGTGGCCGCGCACAGGTCCAGCACCCCGGCGAGGTTGAGCGCCCGGCCGTGCGCCGGGACGGTGGCGGCGTTGCGGGCGAGCAGGTCGGCGACGGCCGGGTGGGCGGCGGCGGAGCCCAGCGGCACGGCCAGGACGCAGCCCCGGTGGCGGCCGCGCAGGGCGACGGTGGCGACGGCGACCACCGCCCCGGTCTCGGCGTCCAGCACCGGCGTCCCGGCGGCCTGCACCGGCAGTCCGTAGGGGGCCTGGGCGAGTTCCAGCTGCCACACGTCCGCGATCAGGTGCCACCGGTCGGTGGCGGCGTAGCGGGCGGTGACCGGGGCGGTGATGCCGCCCTGCAAAGCGTGGTCGGCCAGCGGCAGCGACACCAGCCGGGTGCCCCGGCCGACGGCGAGCGGCAGCGGCGGCAGGACGGCGTCGGTGTGCAGCAGGGCGAGCCCCAGCTCCGGCAGCGGCGTGACGTCGGCGGCGTCGAGCCGCCGGGTGGCGCCGCCGGGCCAGGTCAGCAGCAGGTCCGGCAGGCCGTCGACCACCTCGTGGCTGGTGAGCAGGGTGCCCTGGTGGTCCACGTGAAAGGCCGTCCCCCGGGCCCGCCCGGCGAGATCGCCCACCCGTACCGCAGCCTCCTCGGCGCGCTGCACCGCCCACCCCCGCCCGGTCGTTACCTGACCGGAGGCTGCCCGCTCCCCGTCACCGCCGACCCCCCACGCCCCGCACACCCCCCTCCTTCACCCCGCGCGCCCGCCCGTCCGGGTGAACCTGTGTGAAGGGCGTGTGACCGGTCGGGCGGACGTACCCCGTTGTGCGGCGCCGGGGCGCGGGCCGGGTCAGACGAAGACGGCGAGGGAGCGGGCTTTGCCTTGGTGCTCCTCGATCAGGGCCAGGAAGCGGCCGTCGGGATCGAAGACCGCGATGGGGTCGGTGGCGTCCAGGCCGGGGGCGGCGATGCGGACGCCGTTGACCAGGAGCCGGGCCTGCTCGGCGTCGACGTCCCAGCGGGGGAATGCGGCGGCGGCCGCGTCGGCGATGGGCAGGACGGCGTCGGCGAAGCCGGTCTCCAGGGCCTCCAGGGTGTGCGCGCCCGCGACCGTGTAGGGGCCGACCCGGGTGCGGCGCAGCGCGGTGAGGTGGCCGCCGACGCCGAGGCCGTCGCCGAGGTCGCGGGCCAGGGCCCGGATGTAGGTGCCGGAGGTGCAGTCGACGGTCACGTCCAGGTCGATCAGCGGGGTGCCGTCCTCGGCCAGGGCCTCGCGCCGCCGGTGCACCTCGAAGCGGGAGACGGTGACCGGGCGGGCGGCCAGCTCGACCTCCTCGCCGTCCCGGACCCGGCTGTAGGAGCGCTTGCCGTCGACCTTGATGGCGCTGACCTTGGACGGGGTCTGCAGGATGTCCCCGGTCAGCGCGGCGATCCCGGCCGCGACCGCCTCCGGCGCGACGCCGGCGGTGGAGGCCGTGGCGGTGACCTCCCCCTCGGCGTCGTCGGTGACGGTGGCCTGGCCGAGCCGGATGGTGGCCTCGTAGGTCTTGCTGGTCAGGGCCAGGTGGCCGAGCAGCCGGGTGGCCCGCTCGCAGCCGATGACCAGGACGCCGGTCGCCATCGGGTCCAGCGTCCCGGCGTGGCCGACCTTGCGGGTGCCCGCCAGTCGGCGGATCCGGGAGACCACGGTGTGGGAGGTGATCCCGGCCGGCTTGTCCACGATGACCAGGCCGTCGGGGCCCGTTCCCTTGCGCTTCAACGATCCGTCTTTCGGTGGATGGGCACGCGGGCGCTCCAGCGGCGCCCGGCCGGTGGGGCCGCTCAGAGGGCGGCGGTGGGGCTGGTGGTGCGGGGCGCCAGGGCGGCGCGGAAGCGGGCCACGGTGGCGGGGACGCCGTCGTGGGAGGTGAAGCCCGCCGCGTAGGCGTGCCCGCCGCCGCCGAGGGTCTGGCAGGCCGCCGCGACGTCGACCGCGCCCTTGGCCCGGGAGGAGCCGCGCAGGCTGCCGTCCGGGTCCTCCTTGAGCACCAGCACGACCTCGGCCTCGGCCGCCTTGCGGACGACGTCGATCAGGCCCTCGATCTCCTCCGGCAGCACGCCGTGGGCGAGCAGGTCGGCGTGCGGCACCCAGGTCCAGACGAAGCCGAGGCCGCCGGCGGCGGCCGGCTCGAACTCGGCCCGCTGCAACGCGGCGGCCAGGACCTTGAGGTAGCCGAAGGACTGGGTGTCCCACAGCCGCCGCGAGATCAGGTCGTGCCGCAGCCCGGTGGCGAGCAGCCGGGCGGCCAGCTCGTGGGTGGCCGGGGTGGTGGCGGCGTAGCGGAACGAGCCGGTGTCGGTGGCGACGCCGGTGTACAGGCAGGTGGCGATGGAGCGGTCCAGCGGGACGCCGAGGCGCCGCAGCAGCTCGTCCACCAGGACGGCGGTGGCCGGGGCGGCCGGGTCGATCAGCCGGTGGGTGCCGAATCCGGCGTTGGAGGCGTGGTGGTCCAGGACGACCAGCTCCCGGGCAGCCTCGGCCTTGGTCCGGAGCAGTCCGAGCCGCTGCGGGTCGGCCACGTCGAAGGTGATCATCAGCTCGGGCTCGGCGGGCACCTCCCGGGCCGGGACCAGCAGCTCCAGGCCGGGCAGGAACTGCAGCGACGCGGGCACCACCTGCGGGTCGTCGCCGAAGGAGACCCGGAGGGTGCGGCCCAGGGAGCGCAGCGCCAGCCCGGCGGCCAGGGCGGAGCCCAGGGCGTCGCCGTCCGGCAGCACATGGCAGACCAGGTCGATCGAGCCGGCCCGGCCGATCATGTCGACCAGCCGCTGCCAGTCCTGCTCCGTGGGAGCCGCAGGGGCCGCAGCGGCAGCCGGATCGGCCGGGGCCGGCGGCCGGGCGGGCTCGGTGCGCGGAGAAGGCACCACGGGGGCGCCCGCCACCGTGATGGAGGGCGCCCCCGTGGGCTTCGCACCGGACATGGCTACTCGTCCTCGGAGTCGGCGTCGTCGTCCGCGTCGTCCAGATCGTCGAGGTCGTCGTCCTCACCGGGCTTGCGGTACGGGTCGGCGTCCCCGGCGTAGGACTTGCCGACGGCCACGCTGCGCACCTCGGCGTCCTGCTGCCGGGCCCGGACGAGCAGGTCGTCCAGGTGCCGGGCGGTGTCCGGGATGGCGTCGGCGACGAACGTCAGCGAGGGCGTGAAGCGCACCCCGGTCTGGCGTCCGACCTCGGTGCGCAGGACGCCCTTGGCGCTCTCCAGTGCGGCCGCGGAGGCGGCGCGCTCGGTCTCGTCGCCGTAGACCGTGTAGAAGACGGTGGCCTCGCGCAGGTCGCCGGTGAGCCGGGTGTCGGTGATGGTCACGAAGCCCAGCCGCGGGTCCTTGATCCGCCGTTCCAGGGTCTCCGCGACGACCACCCGGATGCGGTCGGCGAGCTTGCGAGCCCTCGCGGTGTCGGTCACTGGTCCTCCTCGTGCTGTGGGCTCCGCACCTGTCGGTGAGCGGAGCGCCCATCGGTCTCCGGGCCTGGGCACCTCGGCGTCCGGGGGCGTCCCCCGGGAGGCACAGTACCCGGATGCATCCACCTAGGGATGCCTTGTCTGGTTGTGCTGTCGACAACAGTCGTTCCCGCTGTCACCACGGGTCCACCCCCGATCGCCCACGGCGACCGGCGGCTACTCGTCCTCGTCGTCCCGCAGCCGGCGGCGGGCCGCCAGCAGCTGGACCTCGGGGCGGCCGGAGACCAGCCGCTCGCAGCCGTCCAGGACCTCGCTGACGAAGCCGGCCTCCCCAGAGACCACCGCCAGGCCGATCTCGGCCCGCCGGTGCAGCTCCTGGCTGCCGGTCTCCGCGGCGCAGACGCTGTACTTGCGCTGCAGTTCGGCCACGATGGGCCGGACGATCGACCGCTTCTCCTTCAGCGAGTGGACGTCGCCGAGGAGCAGGTCGAAGGTGAGCGTTCCTACAAACATGTGTATCAGGCCAGGCCGGCCTGCGGGCCTAGAGGAATGGTGCCTTCAGGCCGCCACGCTACGACAGACGGCCGGGGCCGGTCGACACGTTTCCGTGCCGGACCGGCCCCGCCCGAAGCGCCGGACTACGCGCGCGGCTTCTCGCGCATCTCGAAGGTCTCGATGACGTCGTCCACCTTGATGTCGTTGAACGACCCCAGCGTGACACCGGCCTCGAAGCCCTCGCGGACCTCGGTCGCGTCGTCCTTGAAGCGGCGCAGGCCCTCGATGGTGAGGGACTCCGCCACGACCTTTCCGTCGCGGATGAGGCGGGCCTTGGCGTTGCGGCGCAGCAGGCCCTCGCGGACGATGACACCCGCGATGTTGCCGAACTTGCTGGAGCGGAAGACCTCGCGCACCTCCGCGGAACCGAGGCGCACCTCCTCGTACTCCGGCTTGAGCAGGCCCTTGAGCGCCGCCTCGATCTCCTCGATCGCCTGGTAGATGACCGAGTAGTACCGGACGTCCACGCCTTCCTTGTCGGCCGCCGTACGGGCGCGGCCCTCGGCACGGACGTTGAAGCCGATGATGATGGCTTCGGAGCCCATGGCCAGGTCGACGTCGGACTCGGTGATCGCACCCACACCGCGGTGCAGGATGCGCAGCTCGACCTCTTCGCCGACGTCCAGCTTGACCAGGGCGTCCTCCAGGGCCTCCACGGAACCGGAGACGTCACCCTTGATGATCAGGTTGAGTTCCTGGATGCCGCCGGCCGCGATCGCCTTGTCCAGGTTCTCCAGGGAGATCCGCATCGGACGGCGGGCAAACATGGCGTTGCGGTCACGGGCCGAACGCTTCTCGGCGATCTGCCGGGCGGTGCGGTCGTCGTCGACGACGATGAAGCTGTCGCCGGCGCGGGGCACCGAGGTGAGACCGAGCAGCAGCACCGGACGGGACGGGCCCGCCTCGGAGACGTTCTTGCCGTTCTCGTCCAGCATGGCGCGGACGCGACCGTGGGCGTCGCCGACGGCGATGGAGTCGCCGACGCGGAGCGTTCCGCGCTGGACCAGGACGGTCGCCATGGCGCCGCGTCCCTTGTCCAGGTGGGCCTCGATCGCAATGCCCTGGGCGTCCTGCTCGGGGTTGGCGCGCAGGTCCAGCGAGGCGTCGGCGGTCAGGACGACGGCCTCGAGCAGCTGGTCGATGTTGAGGCCCTGGCGGGCGGAGATGTCGACGAACATGGTGTCGCCGCCGTACTCCTCGGCCACCAGGCCGAACTCGGTCAGCTGGCCGCGGACCTTGGTCGGGTCGGCGCCCTCGACGTCGATCTTGTTGACCGCGACCACGATCGGCACGCCGGCGGCCTGGGCGTGGTTCAACGCCTCGACCGTCTGCGGCATGACGCCGTCGTTGGCCGCGACCACCAGGATGGCGATGTCGGTGGACTTGGCACCACGGGCACGCATGGCGGAGAACGCCTCGTGACCGGGGGTGTCGATGAAGGTGATGCGGCGCTCCTCGCCGTTCACCTCCGCCGCCACCTGGTAGGCACCGATGTGCTGGGTGATGCCGCCGGCCTCGCCCGCGACCACGTTGGTCTTGCGGATCGCGTCGAGCAGGCGGGTCTTGCCGTGGTCGACGTGACCCATGACGGTGACCACCGGCGGGCGCGGAAGCAGCATCGCCTCGTCGCCCTCGTCCTCACCGAACTCGATGTCGAACGACTCCAGCAGCTCGCGGTCCTCGTCGTCACGGCTGACGATCTCCAGGACGAAGCCCATCTCGTCCGCGAGCAGCTGCAGCGTCTCGTCCGGGACGGACTGGGTCGCGGTGACCATCTGCTCGAGGTTGAGCATCACCGAGACGAGCGCGGCCGGGTTGGCGTTGATCTTCTCGGCGAAGTCGGTCAGCGAAGCGCCGTGCGACAGACGGACCGTCTGGCCGTTGCCGCGGGGCAGCATCACGCCACCGATCGACGGCGCCTGCATCGACTCGTATTCCTGACGACGCTGGCGCTTGGACTTGCGCCCACGCGCCGGACGGCCGTTCGGGCCGCGACCGAACGCGCCCTGCGTGCCGCCACGGGCACCCGGGCCACCGGGCCGACCGCCGAAGCCGCCGGGACGCGGGCCGAAGCCGCCGCCACCGCCGCCGCCACCCGGGCGACCGGCGAAGCCGCCGCCGGCCGGGCGGGCGCCCGGACCGGCCGGACGGCCCTGGAAGCCGGGACGCGCGCCACCGGCGCCGCCCGGACCGGCCGAACGGCCACCGGGACCACCGGGGCCACGACCGCCGGGGCCGGGACGACCCGGGCCGCCGGGAGCAGCCGGACGCTGCGGCATCATGCCCGGGTTGGGGCGGGGCATGCCGGACGGGCTCGGCCCGCCGGGGCGGGGGCCGCCCTGCGGACGCGGCATCCCGCCGGGAGCGCCGGGACGGTCACTGCCCGGACGCGCCGGACGGTCGCCGCCGGGACGCGGGGCCCCGGAGCGCTCGGGACGGTCGCCACCGGGACGCGGAGCGCCACCGGGACGGTCGCCGCCCGGACGCGGAGCGCCGGAGCGCTCGGGACGGTCGCCACCGGGACGCGGAGCACCGCCGGGACGGTCGCCGCCCGGACGCGGAGCGCCGGAGCGCTCGCCGCCCGGACCGGCCGGACGCGCACCGGGGCGCGACATGCCGGTGTTGCTGGACGTGAAGGGGTTGTTGCCGGGACGCGGGCCCGACGGGCGGGCGCCCGGGGTCGCGGCGGGCCGCGGCGCCGGAGCCCCGGGGCGCGGACCGGCGGCCGGACGCGGCGCGGCGGGGGCCGGCGCGGCCGGGGACTCGGCGGCCGGAGCCGGAGCCGAGAACTCGGCGGCCGGGGCCACCGGACGCGGGGCGGGCGCTGCGGGGCGCGGACCGGCGGCCGGACGCGGCGCGGCCGGAGCCGGAGCCGCGGGCGCGGCCGGGGCGGCCTCGGCGGCCACCGGACGCGGGCCCGGGGCGGCCGGACGCGGGGCGCCGGGCGTCGCGGGGCGCGGGGCACCGGGGCGCGGCGCCGGGGAGGGCGCGGCACCAGCGGGCCTGGGGGGCGCCGGCTTGCTCGCCGCCGCCGGCTTGGCGGGGCTCGCCGACCCGCCGAAGGCAACTTCCAACTTTCGTACGACAGGCGCCTCGATCGTCGAGGACGCCGAACGGACGAACTCACCCAGCTCTTGGAGCTTGGCCATGACGACCTTGCTCTCAACGCCCAAATCCTTGGCGAGTTCGTATACCCGGACCTTAGCCACTTCGCTCCTTTGAGGTCCGGGTGTTCCGCCGGACCGTCGCTACTTCATGCTCGTACTCATCGCGTACTCATCGAGTGCTCATCGCAATCTCGACCTACTTTCGAACTCGCGAGGTACCTTGCTCAGCCACCAAGCAAGGCGCCCGGTGGGGTGTCCTACGGTTGCCCCGCCACGGACAGCGCCTCGACATACCGCTGGAGTGCCGCGGTGTCGAGCGGGCCCTGCAGGCGGAACGCCCGCAGGAAAGCCCGGCGGCGCAGCGCCAGGTCGAGGCAGTCCGGCGCGGGGTGCAGATGTGCGCCCCGGCCGGGCAGCGTGCCCCGGGGATCGGGGACGCAGACGTCCTCGACCACCGTCACACGCAGCAGATCATGTTTGGCCGCGCGTTTCCGACACCCTACGCAGGTGCGTTCCGGGCATGATCGGTCACGCGTCCGGCCAGACACGCTCAAGTCTACCCCTCTGTTGGTCATCGCTTCGAACCCGTTATCCGGACGAGGCCCGGCAGGGCTCAGCCGCGGCCCTCGGAACGGCCGCTGTCGGGGCGGGCTGCGTCGCCGCCGGAGGACTCGACGTCCGGGCGGATGTCGATCCGCCATCCGGTGAGGCGCGCGGCCAGGCGGGCGTTCTGGCCCTCCTTGCCGATGGCCAGCGACAGCTGGTAGTCGGGCACGGTCACCCGGGCCGACCGGGAGTCGTAGTCGACGATCTCCACCCGGGTCACCCGTGCGGGGGACAGGGCGTTGGCGACCATCTCCGCCGGGTCGTCCGACCAGTCGACGATGTCGATCTTCTCGCCGAGCAGCTCGGCCATGACCGCGCGCACCCGGCCGCCCATCGGGCCGATGCAGGCGCCCTTGGCGTTCAGCCCGGACTTGCCGGTCCACACCGCGATCTTGCTGCGGAATCCGGCCTCGCGGGCGATGGCGGCGATCTCCACCGAGCCGTCCGCGATCTCCGGGACCTCCAGCGCGAACAGCTGGCGGACCAGGTTGGGGTGGGTGCGCGAGAGCGTCACCGAGGGCCCGCGCACACCGCGGCGCACGGCCACGACGTAGCACTTGAGCCGCAGCCCGTGCTTGTAGTCCTCGCCCGGCACCTGCTCCTGGGCCGGCAGGATCGCCTCGATCTTGCCGATGTCGACCAGGACGTTCTTGGGGTCCTTGCCCTGCTGCACCACACCGGTGACGATGTCGCCCTCGCGCCCGGCGTACTCGCCGAAGGTCAGCTCCTCCTCGGCGTCGCGCAGCCGCTGCAGGATGACCTGCTTGGCGGTGCTGGCCGCGATCCGGCCGAAGCCGCCGGGGGTGTCGTCGAACTCGCGCGGGGTCGCCCCCTCGGCGACCTCGTCCGCCTCCTCCTTGGCCCACACCGTGACGTGCCCGGTCTCGCGGTTCAGCTCCACGCGGGCACTGCGCCGGGAGCCCTCAGTGCGGTGGTACGCAATGAGGAGGGCCGACTCGATCGCCTGTACCAGCAGGTCGAACTTGATCTCCCGTTCCTGCACCAACCTGCGCAGGGCACTCATATCGATGTCCACGGCTACGCCTCCTCTTCTTTCTCTTCTTACAGTGGTCGGTACTGCCTACGCCTCGGCGTCGTCCCCGGTGCCGTCAGCATCATCGACGCCGTCAGCGTCCTCGACGTCCGTGATGTCCTCGTCGGCCGGCTCGGCGTCGTCGCCCTTGCGGTTGAACTCGACCTGAACCCGGGCCTTGGCGATCCCGGCGAACTCCAGCCGCCGCTCGGTGGCTTTGCCCCGGCCCTTGACCGGCGGGATCTCCAGCAGCACGCCCTCGTCGTCGGCCTCCAGCACCCGGCCGACGACCTCAGCGCCGGTGCCCAGCTGCGCCTTGACCAGGCGGGTACGCGCCCGACGCCAGTGGCGGGGCAGCGTCAGCAGGCGGTCCACGCCCGGGGAGCCGACCTCCAGGCGGTACTCGGACTCGCCCAGCACGGCCGTGCCCTCGGGGCTGTCCAGCGCCTCGCCGAAGGCCCGGCTGAGGTCGGCGACCAGGTCGAGATCGATGCCCCCGTCGGCGTCCACGACCACGTCCAGCACACGGCTCCCGCCGACCTTGCTCAGGGTGACGGCTTCCAGGTCCACGCCTGCCGTGGCGGCCAGTGGTTCCAGCAGCACCTGCAGCCGATCGTTCTGGGTGGTGGTCATCCGGGTGACTCCTCGGCCGCGTGTGCTGTTGTCTGTAGGTCGCAAAGAACGGGGCCAGCCTATCCGCAACTGGGCCCATACGCCGATTCGGCCAGTTCCGGAGCCCGTGGACCGGGCCGCGACGGCAGGCGGTAGCGTCCGTGATCGTGACCACGCTCCCCCCTGCCCCCGTACGCCGCCGCGCCCTGCTCGGCGCCGGGATGCTCGGCCTGCTGACCGCCTGCGGCGCGCCGTCGGACGGCGGCCCGCGCTCCGGCCGCCGGGCCCGGACCACCGCCGAGACCGACCCGGACACCGCCGTACGCGCACGCGAGCTGCGGTCCACGGAGGCGCTGGCCGCCCGGTACGACGCCGCGCTGGCCTCGGCCGGCCCGGCGCTGGCAGCCACCCTGCGCCCGCTGCGGGCCCAGCTGGCGGCCCAGCTCACCGCCTTCGGCAGCCCGGCACCGGCGGCACCCACACCCTCTGCCACGCCAACGCCCAGGCACACCCCCACCGCCACCCCGACAGCGAGCGCGACCCCCGCCACCACCGGCTCGGCGGCACCCGCCCCCGACGCGGCGGCGCTGGCCGCCGCCGAGCGGGCCACCGCCGAGGCGCGCGGCGCGGACCTGGCCGCCGCCTCCCCCGCGCTGGCCCGGCTGATCGCCTCGGCCGCCGCCTGCGGCGCGCAGCACGCGGTGCTGCTCGGCGGCAGCGCCCCCGCCGCCGAGCCGCTGCCCGCGCGCGGCCCGCTGACCGCCGCCGCGCTGGCCGCGCTGCAGGCCGCGCTGGCCGCCGAGAACGCCGCCGTCTACGGCTACGGGGTGATAGGGGCGCAGCTGGCGGGGGACGACCGGGCCCGGGCCGCCGCCGCCATGGCCGCCCACCAGGCCCGGGGCGCCGCGTTGCAGCAGCGGATCAGCTCCGCCCCGGCCACCCCGGCAGCCGCCGCCCCCGGCTACGAGCTGCCGTTCCCGGTCGGCGGCCGGGCCGCCGCGCTCCGGCTGGCCGCGCTGCTGGAGGACCGGCTGGCCGTCGTCTACGCCAACGGTGTCCAGGCCACCACGGCGGGGCTGCGGACGGCGCTGGCCTCGGCGCTGCGGCGGGCGGCGCTGGACGCGCTGGCCTGGAGCGGCACCGCCAGCGCCTTCCCCGGCCTGCCGGAGCGCGGCGCGCCGCACTGACCGTCCGCGGACCGACTGCGCCGCACAATGGTTCAGCACCGCCACGGGAGCGTACGAACGAAGGGCCGGCATGTCGTCCACCGAGCAGTCGTCCACCGAGCATTGGCCCGTCGAGCAGTCCGCAGCGCAGGGCCTGGTGATCCCGCAACAGCTGCGGGAGACCGTGCGGGCGTGGGAGGGCGAGCGGGGCGCGGCCTGGCTGGAGTCGCTGCCGGGGCTGGTCGCGGGCGCGCTGGAGCGCTGGCAGCTGACCGTGGAGCGGGTCCTCGAGCCCGGCGGGCAGGTCAGCCTGATCGTGTACGTGCGCCGCGCCGACGGCGCGCCGGCCGTGCTGAAGCTGGGCCTGCCCTCGCCGGAGTCGGCGCAGGAGCACGCGGCGCTGGCGCACTGGGACGGGCGCGGCGCGGTCCGGCTGCTGGCGGCCGCTCCCGGGCAGGGCGCGCTGCTGCTGGAGCGACTGCACGGGGAGATCCCGCTGCGCTCGCTGACCGAGAGCCGGGCGATGCTGGAGGCGGCCGGGGTGCTGCAACGGCTCTGGGTGGCTCCGCCGCCGGAGCACCCGTTCACCCTGCTCGCCGACCACGTGGCCGGGCTCGTCGAGCAGGCGCGGGCCCGGCGGTCGCTGCCGGGCGCGGCGCAGGCGCTGCCGCTGGTGGAAGAGGCGCTGGAGACCGCCGCCGGGCTGCTGGCCGGGCAGCCCGAACAGGTGCTGCTGCACGGTGACTTCCACCACGGCAACGTGCTCGCCGCGGACCGTTCGCCGTGGCTGGCCATCGATCCCAAACCACTGGTCGGGGAACGTGCGTACGATCTTGCTTGGCTGGCGCAGGACCGCCTCGATACCCTCGCCGGTGGGCCCGGACCCCAGTCCGCCGCCCGGCGCAGGCTGCAACGGCTGTCCGACGCGGTCGAGGTGGACCGCGAACGGCTGCGCGGCTGGACGCTGTTCCGCACGGTGGAGGCCGGGCTGTGGAGTCTGGGCGTCGGCGATACTGGGTCAGCCGAGCTGTACCTGGAGTTCGCCGCCATGGTGTAACCCCCGTGACCCTTCGTCCTGTTCGAGAGGACCCGCCCGTGGCCGGCCGTCCCCGCCGCACATCAGTGAGCGACGCCGAGATCGAGAAGCTGAACGGCTTCAACCAGTACGCGCTGCTGCCCTGGGTGCTGCTGGTGCTCGGCCCGGCCTCGGGTGTGCAGCACGGCGGCTATCCGCGCCCCATGGCGGCGCTCGCCGGGCTGGGCGTGTTCGCGCTGCTGTACTGCGGCACCGTCCTCGTCAGCTTCATGCCCCGGCTGCAGGACGGCCGGCTGCCGGTCGCGCTGGCGCTGCTGATGGTCCCGGTCACCGGCGCCCTGGCCGGCTCGCTGCCGCACGCGCTGGTGCTGTACGCGCTGCTGTCGGTGGTGTGCGCGGTGGTGGTGCCGAGCCGGGGCGGCCCGGCGGGCATCCTGGGCGTGACCGCGCTGGGCATGTTCACCGCCTACATGCGCGGGGAATCCACCTCCGAGATCCTCAGCACCGCCTACAGCTGCCTGCTGGCGGGGGCGATCGTCTTCGTCATGCTGAAGCTGTTCAACGTGGTGGCGCAGCTCAAGGAGACCCGGCGGGAGCTGGCCCGGGTCGCCGTCGCCGACGAGCGGCTGCGCTTCAGCCGGGATCTGCACGACCTGCTGGGGCACACCATGTCGGTGGTGGCCATCAAGGCCGAGGCGGTGCGCCGGCTGGCGGTGCGCGATCCGGAGGCGGCGGCCGCACAGGCCGCCTCGATCGAGGAGATCAGCCGCAAGGCGCTGGCCGAGATCCGCGAGGCGGTCAGCGGCTACCGGGAGACCGGCCTGGCCGAGGAGCTGGACCGGGCCCGCTCGCTGCTGGGGGCCGCCCGGATCGAGCCGGTGGTCACCGAGTCGGGGCCGCCGCTGCCCGCGCAGGCCGAGAGCCTGCTGGCGTGGATCGTCCGCGAGGGCGTGACCAACGTGGTGCGGCACAGCGGTGCCGGGCGCTGCGAGATCGTGCTGGAGCGCGGCGCCGACCCGGTCCGGCTGAGCATCAGCGACGACGGCCGGGGCGCGGGCGGGAGCGCGGACGAGGGCGAGGGCGTGAGCGGCAACGGGCTGCGCGGCCTGGCCGAGCGGCTGTCGGCCGCCGGGGGGACGCTGGAGGCCGGGCCGTCCGGGGCGGGCTTCAGGCTGCTGGCGACGCTGCCCGTGCGCTCCCCCGCGCAGGCGCTGCCGCCGGCTCAGGGACGCGGCGGGAACGGCAGCGGGGCGCCCATCACCGCATAGGGCACAGGTGTGTTGGGGAACATCACCCGGCGGGCCAGGTCCTGGTAGCCCAGCGAGCGGTAGAGCGTGCGGGCGGGCGTGTCGTGGTCCACTGCGGACAGGATCGACCGGGGCAGGCTGGTGCCCGCGCACAGCGTGCTGATCAGCCGCCGGCCGAAGCCCAGACCCTGGTAGTCGGGGTGCACGTGCAACTCGGTGACGGCGAAGGACTGGTCCAGCCAGAGGCCGTGGCCGTTCGCCTCCAGGTACGGCTCGATCACCGAACTCCACCAGTGCGCGCGGTCGTTGGGCATCCCGTAGGCGAAGCCGACCAGCTGCCCGGCGCTTCTGGGCCGACTGCGGGCCACCGCGCCGAAGGCCCGGACGCCGGGCACCAGCGCATGGCGTCCGACGATCTGCAGGCGGACGGCGACCTCCTCGCCGGACAGCCCGAAGGCGGCGGCCTGGACCGCCAGGGCCTCGGTGGCCCGCCCGGCGAGGTCGAAGGGCTCGATCGTGACGTCGTCCATGGGTGGGGACGCTACCCGTTCGGCCCCGGGGCGGACAGTCTCCCGCGCCCGGGGCGGGCGGCGGCGGTTCAGAACAGCACGCTCATGAAGGCGCCGATCTCGGAGAAGCCGACGCGGCGGTAGGCGGCCCGGGCCACGGTGTTGAAGTCGTTGACGTACAGGCTGACCACCGGGGCGACCTCGCGCAGCGCGTACTCGACGACGGCCGCCATGCCGCTCTCGGAGTGGCCCCGGCCGCGGTGCCCGGGCTCCACCCAGACGCCCTGCACCTGGCAGGCGCGGGCGGTGACCGCGCCGATCTCGGCCTTGAAGACGACCTTCCCGGCCTCGAAGCGGGCAAAGGCGCGCCCGGTGCTCACCAGTTCGGCCACCCGGGCGCGGTAGTGCAGGCCGCCGTCCCCGGCCAGCGGGGAGACGCCGACCTCCTCGGTGAACATGGCCACGCAGGCGGGCAGCAGCAGGTCCATCTCGTCCCGGCGGACCTGGCGGACCCGCGGATCGGGGGCGATCTCGGTGGAGGGCTCCCAGGTCGCCATCAGCGGCTGGTTGGGCCGGACCTCGCGGGCGGGGCCCCAGTGCGGCTCCAGCCGGGACCACAGCTCACCGGTGGAGTCGGCCGGGCCGACGATGGAGGAGCAGCGGCGGCCCTGGCGGCGGGCGCGTTCGGCGAAGGCCCGCGCGGCCTCGGGGCCGGCGCTGAGCGGCACCAGGTTGGCCCCGGCGTAGCAGAGGGCCTCCAGGCGTCCGCCGTCGAACCAGCCCCACATCTCCCCGCCGAGCCGCCAGGAGTCCAGCCCGGCGACGGCGACGCGGGCGGCGACGAAGGAGTTGGCGATGGGATCGCGGTCGAGCACCTCAAGGGCGGCCGGGAGGTCGTCGGCCTCCAGGACCCGGGTGGACGTCACCGCACTGCTGAGCACGGACGCACACTACCCTTTGCCGCCCACAGGGCAAGGGGGCGGGGCTGCGGGATCCGCCGCGCGTCAGGATCCGGGCGGGTCGCCGGGAGTCCGGGGCGGCTCCCGCAGCCGTGCGCCGGGGGCTACTCGCTGACGTTGACCAGGGGCTCGCCCGAGGGGACTCCGGCCGCCTGCATCTCCTCGGCGATCTTGAGCGCCTCCTCGATCAGCGTCTCCACGATCTTGGACTCGGGCACGGTCTTGACCACCTCGCCCTTGACGAAGATCTGCCCCTTGCCGTTGCCCGACGCCACCCCCAGATCCGCCTCCCGTGCCTCACCCGGACCGTTCACCACACAGCCCATCACCGCCACCCGCAACGGCACCTCCATCCCCTCAAGCCCCGCGGTGACCTCCTCCGCCAGCTTGTACACATCCACCTGCGCCCGCCCGCACGACGGGCACGACACGATCTCCAACCCCCGCTGCCGCAGGTTCAACGACTCCAGGATCTGGTTCCCCACCTTGATCTCCTCCGCCGGCGGAGCCGACAGCGACACCCGGATCGTGTCCCCGATCCCCTCCGCCAGCAGCGCCCCGAACGCCACCGCCGACTTGATCGTCCCCTGGAACGCCGGACCCGCCTCGGTCACCCCCAGGTGCAGCGGATAGTCGCACGACGCCGCCAGCAACCGGTACGCCGCGATCATCACCACCGGATCGTTGTGCTTCACCGAGATCTTGATGTCCCGGAACCCGTGCTCCTCGAACAACGAGCACTCCCACAGCGCCGACTCCACCAACGCCTCCGGCGTCGCCTTCCCGTACTTCTCCAGCAGCCGCCGGTCCAACGACCCCGCATTCACCCCGATCCGGATCGGCACCCCCGCATCCGACGCCGCCTTGGCGATCTCCTTCACCTTGTCGTCGAACTGCCGGATGTTCCCCGGATTCACCCGCACCGCCGCACACCCCGCGTCGATCGCCGCGAACACGTACTTCGGCTGGAAGTGAATGTCCGCGATCACCGGGATCTGCGACTTGCGCGCAATCGTCGCCAACGCATCCGCATCGTCCTGCGACGGGCACGCCACCCGCACGATCTGGCACCCCGACGCCGTCAGCTCCGCGATCTGCTGCAACGTCGCATTGACATCCGAGGTCAACGTCGTCGTCATCGACTGCACCGAGATCGGCGCATCCCCACCCACCGGCACACTGCCGACCATGATCTGACGACTCTTCCGCCGCACAGCGAGCGGCTTGAGCGGAGCGGACGGCATTCCGAGCGAGATCGCGGTCATCTCTGGTGTGTTCCCCAAGGTGAGGCGGCGGTCCGACCGGCTGTCCCGGGCGACCGGGAGCGCCGGACAGGCCCCAGCACTCCCAGCACAACCGTACGCCACAGGGCCGCCCCCGCCGAACTCCGGCGGGGCGCGGCCGGGGCGCGGTCAGCCCAGTCTGACCGGGTTCACCACGTCCGCGATCATGACCAGCACGGTGAAGCAGAGGAACACCCCGGCGACCACGTAGGCCAGCGGCATGAGCTTGGCGACGTCGAACGGTCCCGGGTCGGGGCGGCGGAACACCCGGGCCGCGTTGCGGCGCATGGCCTCCCACAGCGCGCCGGCGATGTGGCCGCCGTCCAGCGGCAGCAGCGGCAGCATGTTCAGCAGGAACAGCGACAGGTTGAGGCCGGCCAGCAGCGAGATCTCGGTGGCGAGCTTGTCGACCAGGGGGGCCTTGGCGGCGAAGACGTCGCCGCCGACCCGGGCCACGCCGACGATGCCCACCGGCTGGTCGGCGTTGCGCGGCGCGCCGTCGAAGGCGGAGTCCCACAGCGCGGGGATCTTCGAGGGCAGCGAGACGACGGACTTGACGCTGGACGACGCCAGGCCGCCCATCTTGTCCATGGTCGCGCCGAAGCCGAGGCCGATGGTCGGCTCCTGCGGGACGATGCCGAGGAACCCGGCCTCGACGGTCTTGTCGGTGGGGTTGCCGCCGGAGTCCAGCCCGTAGAGCTTGTTGCTGACGATGGAGGCGTTCAGGGTGAGCTGCTTGCCGTCGCGGCTGACCACGATCGGCACGGACTTGTCGGCCGAGTCCCGGATGTAGCCCTGGAGCTGGTCGTAGTCGCTGATCGGGTGCCCGGCGAAGGAGACGATGGTGTCGCCGGGCCTGATGCCCGCGTCGTAGGCCGGGGTGTGCTTGGCTCCGGCCGGGCAGGTGCTGCTGGTGGCGGCGGTGTCGGTGGCGCTGACCACGCACTGGTAGACGCTCTGCACGGTGGGCACCGGGGTGGGCTGGCCGAAGCCCATGAACAGCACCAGGAACAGCCCGAACGCCAGGATCAGGTTCATGAACGGGCCGCCGAACATGACGATCACCCGCTGCCACGGCTTGCGGGTGTAGAACAGCCGCTCCTCGTCGCCGGGCAGCAGCTCCTCGTACGACTGCTCGCGGGCGTCCTCGATCATGCTGCGCCAGGGCGAGCTGCTGCGGGCGGCGACCCTGCCGTCCGCCCCCGGGGGAACATCCCGATCATGCGGATGTAGCCGCCCATCGGGATGGCCTTGATGCCGTACTCGGTCTCGCCCCGCTTCCGCGACCAGATGGTCGGGCCGAAGCCGACCATGTACTGGGGCACGCGGATCTTGAAAAGCTTGGCCCAGGTGAGGTGACCCAGCTCGTGCCACGCGATCGAGACCAGCAGTCCCAGCGCGAAGATCACAATGCCGATCACCGTCATGAGCGCCGTCATCGGCCACCCTCTTCCCTCATGTACGCCGCCGTGGTGGCGCGGGCCCAGGTCTCCGCAGCCAGGACGTCCTCCAGGGTCAGCGGGGTTCCCCGGTCCGGAGTGCCGTGTTCGGCGACCACCTTGGCCACCGTATCCACGATGCCTGTGAACGGCAGCCGCCCCGCGAGGAACGCGTCGACGCACTCCTCGTTGGCGGCGTTGAACACGGCGGGGGCGGTGCCGCCCATCGCGCCGACCTCGCGGGCCAGCCCGACGGAGGGGAAGGCGTCGGTGTCCAGCGGGAAGAACTCCCAGGTCGCGGCCTTGGTCCAGTCGCAGCCGGGGGCGGCGTCGGGCACCCGCTCGGGCCAGCCCAGGCCCAGCGAGATCGGCATCCGCATGTCCGGCGGGCTGGCCTGGGCCAGCGTGGAGCCGTCGGTGAACTCCACCATCGAGTGGATGACGGACTGCGGATGGACCACGACCTCGATCCGCTCGAACGGGATGTCGTAGAGCAGGTGCGCCTCGATCACCTCCAGGCCCTTGTTGACCAGGGTCGCCGAGTTGATGGTGACGACCGGGCCCATGTCCCAGGTGGGGTGCGCCAGTGCGTCCGCCGGGGTGACCCCGGCCAGCTGCTCGCGGGTGCGGCCGCGGAACGGCCCGCCGCTGGCGGTGACCACCAGCCGGCGCACCTCCCGCCGGGCGCCGCCCATCAGCGCCTGGAACAGCGCGGCGTGCTCGGAGTCGACCGGGACGATCTGCCCGGGCGCGGCGACGGCCTTCACCAGCGGCCCGCCGACGATCAGCGACTCCTTGTTGGCCAGCACCAGCACCCGCCCGGCCGACAGCGCGGCCAGGGTCGGCGCCAGGCCGATCGAGCCGGTGATGCCGTTCAGCACCGAGTGGCACGCCGCCCCGGCCAGCTCCGTCGCCGCGTCCGGCCCGGCCAGGATCTCCGGCAGCGGCTGCCCGGCGGCGGCCTTGGCCGCCAGCGCCGCCCGCAGCGGCTCCACCGCTTCGGGCCGGGCCACCGCGACCGTGCCCACGCCCAGCCGCAGCGCCTGCTCGGCCAGCAGCTCCACCCGCCCGCCGGCGGCGGACAGGGCGACCACGCGGAAGCGGTCCGGATTGCGCAGCACGACGTCGATGGCCTGGGTGCCGATGGAGCCGGTGGAGCCGAGGATCACCAGCTCGCGCGGGCCGGTGGGGTCGCTGACGACGGGTTCGAACCGCAGGTGCGGGTCGGCGAGAGAGTCCATGGGAACCATTGTGGCCTGCCGCGCGGGCAGAGCCGCCGCCCCGGCGGGCCGGGGCGGCGGCGCGGGGGCGTCAGCCGCCGTCCGGGTGGTCCTTGAACCAGGTCAGGAACGCCTGGGTGGGGCTGCCGATGCCGGTGACGTCGTCATACCCCTGGGTGGTCCTGAGCGAGGTGTCGCGGTCGCCGACCAGCAGCACCGGATCACCGTCGGCGTCCGGCGCGACCTGGTCGGGCTCGTGCCCCAGCGCCGCAGGCGCCGGCAGGACGTCATGGAACTCCGAGCTGCCGTACAGCTTGTACAGGTCGGGGTCGGCGAAGCCCAGCGGCTGGCCGGCCGCCTGGATCGCCAGCGCCTCCATGCCGGTGAACAGCGGACTGGCCAGGCTGGTGCCGCCGACCGCGTCGATGCCGAAGGTGGCGTCGCGCTCGGAGTAGACGACGCCCTGACCGTCGCTGCTGGCGTGCGAGGTGACCTTGCCGCTGCTCTGGCCGACCAGGAACGGCGTCGTCGGGGAGGCCAGCATGGCCACGTCCGGCAGCTCGCGGTGGGCCTGCCCGGAGCCGGACGGCGTGGACAGCGCGTCGGGCACCACGCCCTTCTGGTACGGCGGCTGCGCGAACATCGCACTCATGCCGCCGCCCCCGGCGCCGTCGAAGGTGCCGCTGCCGGTCGACCAGGCGCCGTCGTGGAAGGTGTACTTCACATCGCCCCAGCCGGTCTCCCACTGGTACTGGCCCTGCTGGCCTATGCCCAGGGTGGTGCCGCCGACGCCGGTGGCGAAGGGGTTGTCGGCGGGCTCGTTGACCGTGGGCGAGCTGGACGGGTCCTGGCCGGCGGTGAAGTCGCCGCTGTCGCCGGTGGAGAAGTTGAAGGTGATGCCCTCGGCCGCGCCCTGCTCGAAGATCTGGGTCTCGGCCTGGAGGTTGGCCTTGTCCCCGGCGTTCTCCGGCTCGCCCCAGGAGCAGGTCACCAGGTCGGCGGAGTGGGCCTGGACGATGGTCTGCAACGGCGCGTCCAGGTCGGCGGAGTTGTCCGACTGCGCCGCGTAGTAGACGATCTTGGCGTCCGGGGCCATGGCGTGCACAGCCTCGATGTCCAGCGTCTCCTCGCCGTACCAGCCCTGGGCGCCGCCGGCGGTGCTGCCGGAGGCGAAGTGCGCGGGGATGTGCTGGGTGAGCTGCAGCGGCGGCAGACCGGCCTCGCTGTCGTACTTGGCGACGTCGGAGACGATCGTCGGCGAGGCGAAGGCGTCGACCACGGCGATGGTCACGCCCTGGCCGGTGAGCCCGCTGGCCTCGACCCCGTAGGCGCTGCGCAGCTGGTCCGGGTTGTAGCCGCAGACGTCCATCGGCGGGGTGCCGCCGCCGCCCGGGCCGGCCGGGTAGCCGCCGGCCTGGACCTGGCCGTAGTACTGGCTGCACTTGAGCTCGCTGCTGTCGGCGGGGCGGTCCCTGCCGTCGGCGGCGAAGGCCGAACCGGAGCCGAGCATGGCCTTCAGTGCGGCGGCCGAGGCGGAGACCCTCTTCCGGGTGTCGGCGCTGATCGACGGGGTGACCGGGCTGGTGGTGGTCAGACCGGTGACGCTGGAGATGTACGCGCCGATGTCCGCCGGGTACTGCGGCTGCGAGGTGGTGGACAGGTCCACCCGGCCGTCGTGCCGGAACCGGTCGATCCGGATCTTCAGCACGGAGTTGACCTTGCCGACGGTGGTGCGCACCACGATCGACTCGCTGTCCTGGGAGAGGATCGTCATGTTGTTCTGCTTCACCCAGCCCACCACCGCCTGGCTGGCGTCGGCGCGGCTGCCGAAGCGCGACTGGAACTCGGCCGGCGTCAGGAAGTGGTGGTAGTCGGGGCTGCCGGGGGTGCCGACGGCCACGGCGTACTGGGTGACGCTGTCCGGCGAGGCCTTGGCGAAGTAGACGGTGCCGGTGACGATGGTGTTCGGGTCGGCCGGGCCCAGGTCGTCGGCGGGCGTGGCCCAGCTGGGCTTGGTCCAGGAGCTGCCGCCGGCCAGGGCGGTCGTGGTGCCGCCGCCGGTGCCGCCGGTGCCGGAGCCGCCGCCGTGGTGGTCCTTGGCCACGGCTATCGCGCCGCCGCCGACGACCACGGCCAGCACCACGGCGATCGCCACCGCCTTGCCCCGGCCCCGGCGCCGACCGCCGCCGGAACCGCCCGGCCCGCTGCCGGAACCGCCGGAACCGCCGGAACCGCCCGGTCCGCCGGGACCGTCACCGGGGCCGCCCGGTCCGCCGCCGTACGGCGGCTGGGGCTGCTGCTGCCGGGGCGGGGCCGGCGGCTGGGCGTACGGATTCTGCACATACGGGTTCTGCGACTGCGGCGGCGCCTGCGGGTAACCCTGCTGCGGGTAGCCCTGCGGCGGCGCGCCGTACGGGTTCTGCGGCTGCGGCGGCGGGTACCCCTGCGGCGGGTACCCATACGGCGGCTGCTGCTGCGGCTGTTGGGGCTGCTGGGGCTGTTGCGGTTGCTGGGGGTGGCCGTACGGCGCTCGGCCGTACGGCGGTTGCTGCGGCGGTTGCTGCGGCGGTTGCTGCGGCGGCCGGCCGTACGGCGGCTGCGGCGGTGGGTTCCCCTGCGGTTGCCGGGGTTCCTGGCCGTAGGGCGGGTAGCTCACTGGACGCCTGTTCTCCTCCGGACACACCAGGGGAAACGATCCGCGAAGCCCGTCATTCCCCCGTGGTTCAAGCTTCTTGTCGCACGTCGTCGGGCATCGTACCGGCCGTCGACGCGCGTTGCGCTCAGCGGACGCTGCGGTGGACGTCCTCGCCCCCGGAGGGCCCCGGTGTCGAGTCCGCGATCCACGGCCCCTCCCCCGAGGGGTCGAGCACGCCCTGTTCCAGCCAGGTGTAGCGGCCGTTGACAACCTGTCGGGCGATCCGCCGGTCCAGGTCGTCGGTGCTGCTCCACAGCCGGTCGAACAACTCGTCCACCCTGAGCCGGGCCTGACGGCAGAACAGGTCGGCCAGTTCGTACGCCGCCCGCCCCTGCCGCGGGTCGGCGCCGGGCGCGGTGCGCAGCATCTCCGCCCGGACGCAGACCGCACTCATGGCGAACAGCTCCGCGCCGATGTCCACGATCCGGCCGAGGAAACCCTGCTTGGTCTCCAACCGCCCCTGCCAGCGCGACATGGCGTAGAAGGTCGAGCGGGCGAGCCGCCGCGCTCCGCGCTCGACGAAGCGCAGCTGCCCGGACAGGTCGGCGTGCCCGGACGGGTGGAACTCCCGGTAGGAGGTCGGCAGTTGTCCGGGCCCGGCGGCCAGCTTGGGCAGCCACCCGGCGTAGAAGGCCCCGGCGCGCGCCGCTGCCCGGCCCTTGCGTTTCAGGTCCGCCTCCGGCTCGATCAGGTCCCCGGCGACCTTCACGTGCGCGTCCACGGCCTCCCGGGCGATCAGCAGGTGCATGATCTCGGTGGAGCCCTCGAAGATCCGGTTGATCCGCATGTCCCGCAGCACCTGCTCGGCCGGGACCGCCCGCTCGCCGCGCGCCGCCAGCGAGGCCGCCGTCTCGTAGCCCCGGCCGCCGCGTATCTGCACCAGCTCGTCGGCGATCCGCCAGCCCATCTCCGAGCCGTAGAGCTTGGCCAGCGCCGCCTCGATCCGGATGTCGTTGCGGTCCTCGTCCGCCATCTGGCTGGAGAGGTCCACCACCGCTTCCAGTGCGAAGGCGGTGGCCGCGATGAAGGCGATCTTCTGCGCCACCGCCTCGTGCTCGGCGATCGGCTTGCCCCACTGCTCGCGCGCGGCCGACCACTCGCGGGCGATCCGCAGGCACCACTTGCCGGTGCCGGCGCACATCGCCGGGAGCGACAGCCGCCCGGTGTTGAGGGTGGTCAGGGCGATCCTCAGCCCGGCGCCCTCGGCCCCGATCCGGTTCCCTGCCGGAACCCGCACCTGGTGGAAGCGGGTGACGCCGTTCTCCAGGCCGCGCAGCCCCATGAAGGCGTTGCGGTGCTCCACGGTGATCCCCGGCGAATCGGCCTCCACCACGAAGGCGGTGATCCCGCCCCGGTGCCCCTCGGACTTCGGCACCCGGGCCATCACCACCAGCAGGTCCGCAACCACGCCGTTGGTGGTCCACAGCTTGACGCCGTCCAGGAGGTAGGCGTCGCCGGACTCGGTCGGCACGGCGGCGGTGGCCAGCCGGGCCGGGTCGCTGCCGACGTCCGGTTCGGTCAGCAGGAAAGCGCTGATGTCGGTCCGGGCGCAGCGCGGCAGGAAGCGCTGCTTCTGCTCGGCCGTGCCGAACAGCTTCAGCGGCTGCGGGACGCCGATGGACTGGTGCGCCGAGACGAGGGCGCCGATCGCCGGGCTGACGCTGCCGATCAGCGCCAGCGCCCGGTTGTAGTACAGCTGGCTCAGCCCCAGGCCGCCGTACTCCTGGTCGATCTTCATGCCGAAGACGCCCAGCTCCTGCAACCCCTTGACCACCTCGTCCGGGATCCGGGCCTCGCGCTCGACCAGCGCGCCGTCGATCCCGGTCCCGCAGAACTCCGACAGCCGCGCCAGGAACTCCTCGCCGGTGCGCGCGGACTCCGGCTCCGGCTGCGGGTGCGGGTGGATCAGGTCCAGCCGGAACCGACCGAGGAACAGCTCCTTGGCGAAGCTGGGTCTGCGCCAGTCCTGCTCGCGCGCCTCCTCGGCGACCCGGCGGGCCTCCCGCTCGGTGACCTTGGGAGCGGAAGCAGCAGCGTGCGGAGCAGCAGCAGCGTTCGGAGCAGCGGGTTCAGTGGACATGGAGCACCACCTCGCGGTGAGTTACCGGCCGGTTCCCATCGGTTCGACCGTACGCTCCGTCACTGACAGATCACCAGACGTACAGCAGGATCCCGGTGCCGGAGCACGGTCCTACCGCGCTCCTGCCCCGGGATCCTGCTGCCCAGTCCGCTGTCTCCGGCTGCTGCCGCCTGCGGCTACAGCGCCAGCCCGGTCAGCACCAGCACCCGCTCGTAGGTGTAGTCGGCCATGGCGTACGCCACACCCTCGCGGCCCACGCCGGAGTCCTTGACGCCGCCGTAGGGCATCTGGTCGGCGCGGTAGGAGGGGGCGTCGCCGATGATCACGCCGCCGACCTCCAACTCCCGGTGGGCCCGGAACGCCGTCTGCACGTCGTGCGTGAACACGCCCACCTGCAGGCCGAACTTGGAGTCGTTGACCGAAGCGAACGCCTCGTCGGTGCCGTCCACCCGCTGGAGCGTCAGCACCGGCCCGAAGACCTCCTCGGTGTGCAGCCGGACTCCGGCGGGCACATCGGTGACCACGGTCGGCGCGTAGCTCGCGCCGCTGCGCTCGCCGCCGGTCAGCAGCTTGGCTCCGGCCGCGACGGCCTCGTCCACCCAGGACTCGACGCGCTCGGCGGCGGCCTGGTTGACCAGCGGGCCCACGTCCACCGCGTCGTCCGAGGGGTCGCCGGTGACCTGCGCGCCGACCTTGGCGACGACCTTCTCGACCAGCCGGTCGTAGACGGAGGCGTCGGCGATGACCCGCTGCACCGAGATGCAGGACTGGCCGCCCTGGTAGTTGGCGAAGGTGGCGATGCGGGTCGCGGCCCACTCGAGGTCCTCCTCGGAGGACCAGTCGGCGAGGACCACGGCCGCGGCGTTGCCGCCCAGCTCCAGCGTGACGTGCTTGCGCGGCACCGAGTCCAGGATCTGGTAGCCGACGACGTCCGAGCCGGTGAAGGAGATCACCGGCAGCCGCTTGTCCTGGACCAGCGCGGGCATGTCCGCGTTGCCGACGGTCAGCACGCTCCAGGAGCCGGCCGGCAGCTCGGTCTCGGCCAGGATCTCGCCCAGCACCAGTGCCGACAGCGGCGTGGCCGGGGCGGGCTTGAGGATGATCGGCGCGCCGACCGCGATCGCCGGGGCGACCTTGTGGGCGACCAGGTTCAGCGGGAAGTTGAACGGCGCGATGCCGAGCACCACGCCGCGCGGGAACCGCCGGGTCAGCGCCAGGCGGCCGGTGCCGCCCGCGTCGGTGTCCAGCCGCTGGCCCTCGCCGCTGTTGAAGCGCCGGGCCTCCTCGGCCGCCCAGCGGAACACCGAGGCCGCGCGGCCGACCTCGCCGCGCGACCACTTGATCGGCTTGCCGTTCTCGGCCGTGATCAGCCGGGCCAGCTCCTCGGTCCGCTCGGTCAGCCGCTTGGCCACGTGGTCCAGGGCGGCGGCGCGGACGTACGCCGGGGTGGCGGCGAACTCGTCCGCGACGGCGACGGCCGCGGCCACGGCCTCCTCGACCTGGGCCCCGGTCGGGACGCTGACGGTGCCGACCAGACGGTCGTCCCAGGGGTGGCGGACCTCGAAGGACTCCGTGCCGCGTTCCTGCCGACCGGCCAGCCAGAATGCGTAGGTGCTGGTCACCGAGGTCACCGGCCTTTCTGCTGCGCCCGGACCGGGAGCCGGCCGGGGGTGGGAATGTCTGCCTCCACGGTAGGACGCCAGGGCCGGGCTGTTGCTTGTCCGTTACGTAGTACTGGGGCCCGGCGGCAGTACGGACTGGCCTGTCACCGCCCGGGCACGGGACCGCCCGGGCGCCGGACCACCCGGCGCAGGGGTCACCCCGCGTTGCGGGCCCGCAGCGCCAGCCACAGCTCCATCCGGACGTCGGCGTCGTCCAGCGAGCGGCCCAGCAGCTCCTCCACCCGGCGCATCCGGTAACGCAGGGTGTGCCGGTGCACGCCCAGGTCGGCCGCGGCCGCGTCCCACTGGCCGTGCCGCGACAGCCAGGCGTACAGGCTGGCCTCCAGATCGCCGCGGGCGGACCTGTCGTGCTCGCGCAGCGGACGCAGCAGGCCGTCGGAGAAGGCCAGCACCGCCTCGTTGGCAAGCAGCGGGAACAGCGAGCCGCTGCCCACCTCGTCGTGGTCCACACTGTGCCGACCGCTGCGCTGCGCCACTGCCAGCGCCCGCTCGGCCTGGGTGTAGGCGGCCCCGGCCGCCTCCGGGACGGTCGGGCCGGAGATGCCCAGGGTCACCGCGTCGAGGTCCTCGACCGCGGCCACGCAGTCGATGTGGACCGCACCGCCGTCCAGCGCCAGCAGCACCAGCCGCTCGCCCTCGGGCGCCAGCAGCAGCGGCTCGCCCGCCCGGATCGCGGACTGCTCGGCCAGGTCGCCCAGCGCGGCCATACCAGCGCCCTCCGCGACCAGCACCCGGACCTGGCCCTCGGGCAGGCCGCCCAGCAGCGCCCCGGCGACCTCCCGGGCGGTGCCGGTCTCCCCGGCCAGGACCAGCCGCAGCAGCGCCGTGCGCATCCGCTCCTCGGCCCGGCGCAGGTCCCGGGAGCGCTCCAGGGTGAGCGTCAGCAGCGCGACGGCGGCGTTCAGCACGTAGCGCTCGCCGGGGGTCAGCCGGTCCTCGGTGCCGACCGCCAGGAATCCCCGGGCCCGCCGGTCCGCGCCGAGGGACTGCAGCACCACGAAGTCCCCGGCGGCCTGGTCGTCCGGCTGCTCGGGTCGGCCCGGCTGCCCCGCCGCCGACACCGGCTCGGGCGGGTCCTGCTGCTCCGGCTGCCGCTCCAGCTGTTTCTCCGTGACGGCGGCGCCGACCGGGCCGTCGCTCCAACGGCCGCCCTGGAGCGACGCGCTGGTCGGGGCGGGCCTGCTGCGCAGCCGCTCCACCTCCGGCCGCAGCCGCCCGGCGCGGCGCACCGCCCAGTCCGGGGCGGCGGCCACCACCGCGCCCGAGGCGTCGTACAGCGCCGCCCAACCGCCGAGCCGGGCGGCCAGGCGTCCGATCAGCGCGGCGGTGCCGTCCTTGCCCAGCGCCGCGCGGGTCAGCTCCTCCTGGGCCTCGAAGCTGGTGGTGACGGCCTGGTACTGCTCGGCGGCGAGCGCGGCGGTCACCGCCTTGCTGATGGCGATGAACGGCGTCGGCTGCGGCACCTGGAGCAGCGGCAGCCCGCGCTCCTCAGCGGCCTCGACCAGCGCCGCGGGCACCTCGCCGTAGGTCAGCCCGATGCCGAAGCCCAGCCCGGCCACCCCGGCGTCGGCCAGCCGGTGCACGTAGCGGCGCAGCTTCTCCCGGCTGCGGCCGAGTTTCAGCCCGGTGGTGAGCAGCAGCTCGCCGCCCTCCAGGTAGGGGGCCGGGTCGTCCAGCTCGCTGGTGTGCACCCAGCGCACCGGCCGGGCCAGCCGGTCGTGCCCGGCCAGCACGGTCAGGTGCAGCCCCGCCATCGCCACCAGGGCGGACAGGGTGACGCTGGTCGCGGGCGCGAGGGGGGTCCGGGCTGCCGGGCTCTTGGAAGTCATGTCACCTTCGACGGCGGGCTGCCGACCGCGGCGCTGCGGACGGCTGTGGTTCCTGGCCGTCGAGGACAACGGCCACACCCGATTCTGCCGTACCGTCGCAGTGCCCGCCGGGCGACCTCGAACTTCCGTTCCCGCCCGGCCCGGCGACCCCGCCGCCGTCAGCCGCGCAGGTCGACCAGCAGCGGCGGGACCGGCGTGCCGTCCACCGCCGTCAGCGACAGCACCGCATGGCCGCCCGGCAGCACCTGCGCCAGCTCCGAGGGCGACCAGCGGCGGCGTTCCACCCTCCGGGTGGTGACGCTCTCGGTGTGCGCCCGCTCGCCCTCCAGCACCGCCCGCGCCCCGCGCCAGGTCCGCTTGAGGAAGCCGCCGGAGGTGTCCGGCGCGCGGGTCACGTCCCGCTCGTCCACCCAGACGTCGCCCCAGGTCTCGGCGAACAGCGTGCCGTCCCAGGGCGCGATGCCCGGGAACGCCATCCGCCCGCCGACCGCGCCGAACAGCGGCGCCCGCAGCGCCTCCGGCAGGTCCACCAGCGTCCGCAGCAGCAGCACCGCCCCGGCGTGGGCGCCGCGCAGCCGCTGCAACCCGCGCACGGTGTGCGCGTCGATCACCGTGGACGCGTCGTCGACGACCAGCCCGGCGAACAGCGAACGGTCCTGCCGGATGCCGGCCGCGTGCAGGAACTGCCCCACCGCCAGCCGGGCCATGATCCGGGCCGCCTCCGGGTGGCTGTGCTCGGGCAGCTTCACCCGCACCCGCAGCGGGTGGTCCAGGGCGTGCATGGCGAACAGCGGCTTCTCGTCCGGCTGCGGCCCGGACACGGCCGCCCGGCCCGAGCGCGACGGGTTGAAGCAGCCAGCGAACGCCGGACGGTCCAGCAGCGCCAGCCGGTCCGCCAGCAGCACCCCCGGATCGTCCGCCTGGCCCCGGGTGCGCTCCCGCTGCGCCAGCTCGTGCCGGTACTCCTCCAGCTGCTCGGCGGCGTGCAGCGCATCCTGGAGCCCCTCCCAGGCCACCGGCTCGCCACGCAGCAGCAGCGACAGCTCGCGCACGCCCGGCGCCCGCCCGAACGCCGCCCGGAACGGGCCGACGATCTGCTGCAGCGCCTGCCGGGCGCTGTCCGCCCGCCGCGCCAGCTCGTCCGGGAGCAGCGCGTCGGCGAGCTGGGCGGCCGCGGCGTCCGCCGAGCGCGCGCCGCCGTACAGGTCCAGGCCGTAGCGGGAGTGCGCCGAGCCGGGCGCGATCACCACGTCGTACCAGGAGTCCGGGCCCAGGTCGGCACTGTCCGAGCCGACCACCACCACGGCCGCCGTCCCGGCCAGTGCCTGAAGGCACAGCGCCTCGGCGACCGGGCGGGCCAGCCGCGCCGTCTTGCCGGTCCCGGCCGGACCCACCGCCAGCAGCGAGGTGCCCAGCAGCACCGGATCCAGGGCGAGCTGCGTGCCCCGGTACTCGGCCGGGTTCTTCGGCACGTCCTCGGCAGTGCCCAGCAGCACCTGACGCAGCAGCAGGTCGTGCTGGGCGCCGCGCCCGGCCAGATCCCGCGCGCCGGAAGGGTGGGCGCAGGCGGCGGCGCCGTGGTCGCGCACCGCGTCCAGCAACGCCGTCAGCCGCTCCGGGTCGTGCCGGACGCACTCCAGCGCCCGGTTCAGCCGCTGGTGGTCCACATCCGCCACCAGGCCCTGCGCGGTCTGCTGGTCCACCAGCCGCAGATCCTCCGGGTGCGCCAGCGCCCGGAACTCCCGCCACGGGTCGACCGGCTGCGGCTGCGCCGCGCCCTGCACCGGGATGGCCACCCGGCCCTCGGTCGCCCCGGCCAGCCGCCGGGCGACGGCCCGCGCCGGCGGCAGGCCGTAGCGCCGCCAGACCAGCGGCCAGCGGCCCATCCCGCCGAACAGCTTCACCAGCAGCGCGATCTCGCCGAGGTCCACCAGCCAGGTGGTCAGCGTCAGGCCGAAGCCGTCGCCGACGTACGGCATCAGCAGGCTGTGCAGCTCCGCGCTGACGATGCTGCCGAGGTAGTAGAACACCTCCCAGGCCACCACCAGGTTGAGCAACGCGCGCAGCAGCAGCTTCCAGCCGGGGACGCCCGGGTCGGCGTCCTGCTGCTCGTGCCTGGTCCGGGGGGCCGGGCCCAGCCCGTACACGCCGGGCGCACCGGTGTGCCGGGGCGCCGACAGCCAGCCGACCAGGTCGAAGCCGGGCCGCGGCGGCGCGCCCGCATGCGGCCGCGCCGAGGGCATCGGCGGGATCGCCGCCGATGGCGGGGCCGGGCGTGCCGCGGCGGAACTCCCGCTGGGGGGTGGCGGGTACGACTCCGGATCGCTCAGCTGTCCGGCCTGCCGCTCCCGCGCGCCTTCCAGTGACATAACGCAGTCCCGCTTCCTCGCGCGCGCCCACCCGTCCAAAGCTCTCAATCTAGTGCAGCGCGCCACCCCCTGAGCAGAGGCACGCGGCCCGGGCGGCGGCGACGCCCCCGGCCGACGGCGCGTCGGCGATGTCCGGGCGGGCCAACTCCGCCGCCGTTCCACTCCCCTTCGGCGTATGCGGCCCCATCCCCGCCGTCGTAGCCTGCCAGTACCAGCCCACCCCTCTTTCTGGGAGACACCTCATGAGCGCTGCTCCGTCCAGCGCCGGGCAGCTGCCCGGCGGCCCGTCGCTCCCGCAGGAGCGCCGCATCGTCACCGCCATCCCCGGCCCGAAGTCGCAGGAGCTGCAGGCGCGCAAGCTCGCCGCGGTCGCCGCGGGCGTCGGCACCACCCTGCCGGTCTACATCACCCGCGCGGGTGGCGGCGTGGTCGAGGACGTCGACGGCAACTCGCTGATCGACTTCGGTGCGGGCATCGCCGTGACGAACGTCGGCAACAGCGCCCAGGCGGTCGTGGACCGCGCGGCCGCCCAGCTCGCCGCGTTCACCCACACCTGTTTCATGGTCACCCCCTACGAGGGCTATGTGGCCGTCGCCGAGCAGCTCAACGAGCTGACCCCGGGCGACCACGAGAAGCGCAGCGCGCTGTTCAACTCGGGCGCCGAGGCGGTGGAGAACGCCGTGAAGATCGCGCGCGCCTACACCAAGCGCACCGCCGTCGTGGTCTTCGACCACGGCTACCACGGCCGCACCAACCTCACCATGGGCATGACGGCGAAGAACATGCCGTACAAGCAGGGCTTCGGCCCGTTCGCGCCCGAGGTCTACCGCGTCCCGGTGGCCTACCCCTACCGCTGGCTGACCGGCCCGGACAACTCCGCCGCCGAGGCCGCCGCGCAGGCCATCGACATGATCAACAAGCAGATCGGCGCGGACAACGTCGCCGCGATCGTGATCGAGCCCATCCAGGGCGAGGGCGGCTTCATCGAGCCCGCGAAGGGCTTCCTGCCCGCGATCGTCGAGTACGCCCGCGCCAACGGCATCGTCTTCGTCGCGGACGAGATCCAGACCGGCTTCTGCCGCACCGGCCAGTGGTTCGCCTGCGAGGACGAGGGCATCGTCCCCGACCTGATCACCACCGCCAAGGGCATCGCCGGCGGCCTCCCGCTCGCCGCCGTCACCGGCCGCGCCGAGATCATGGACGCCGCCCACGCCGGCGGCCTCGGCGGCACCTACGGCGGCAACCCCGTCGCCTGCGCCGCCGCGCTCGGCTCCATCGAGACGATGAAGGAGCTGGACCTCAACGCCAAGGCCCAGGCCATCGGCGCGACCATGCTGCCCCGGCTGCGCGCCATGCAGGAGAAGTTCGACATCATCGGCGACGTCCGCGGACGCGGCGCCATGATCGCCGTCGAGCTGGTCAAGCCCGGCAGCAAGGACCCCGACCCCGAGGTCACCGCCGCCATCGCCAAGGCCTGCCACGCCCAGGGCCTGCTGGTCCTCACCGCCGGCACCTACGGCAACGTGCTGCGCTTCCTGCCGCCACTGGTCATGCCCGAGCACCTGCTCGCCGAGGGCCTGGAGATCCTGGAGACCGTCTTCGCCGGGATCTGACCCCTGCGGCGACACCCGGGCGTGAAGAACGTGTGCGGACCTGATGGCGGGTGGGTGAGGTGAGCCGCCCGACCCGCCTCAGTGACGTACTGTCATGACAGATGGAGAAGCAGCGCCCGCCGGTGACCGACCCTCACCGGCGAAACACCGCCGAGGACACCACAGCGGGCCCAGGCCCGCACCCCCTCAGCCGATCGACCGTCCGCCATGCTCAAACCCCCGGGCTCAGCGGACCGGCGATCACCAGAACCACCCCGGAGCTCTCCCCCCTGCTCCGGGGTGGTTTCTCCATGTCCTGAACTCGATCTGGCTACCGGTCGCGCTGCTGACCCTCCTCGGCGTCCTCACCGAACAGGTAGTCACCAAGGGTCCGCTGCTCGCCGTCGACCGGGCCGTCCGGCACACCACGCTGCGCCTGGTCGCCGACAACCCCTTCGGCTGGATCAACAGCCTCGCCGAGGGGTGGACCGACCTCGGCAGCTCCGGCATCGCGGTCCCGCTGCTGGTCGCCGCCACCCTGGCCGCCACCCTGCGGGCCCGCTCCTGGAAGCCCCTGCTCAGCGCCGCGCTCGCCGGAGCCGCCCTCTTCGCCACGGTCATCCCCGGCAAGATTTTGGTCGGCCGTCCGGGCCCCGAGGGCCAGCCGGTCGGCCCCGGCGACTGGGGCTGGTTCCCCTCCGGGCACACCAGCACCGCCGGCGTCTGCCTCGGCACCGCCGCCTGGCTGCTCGCCCTCGGCTGCGCCTCCGCCCGCCTGCGGCGCGGCCTCTACACGGTCACCGCGTTCCTGTGCACGGGAGTGGGGATCACCCTGGTCTGGCGCGACTACCACTGGTTCCTGGACGTCGTCGCCGGCTGGTGCCTCACCGGCACGATCCTGTGGAGCCTGGTCCGCTGGGCTCCCCGAGCCCCTCGCCGCTGACCGGCCTACCGACAATCGAGCCGAGCGCACCTGCCCGGGAATGCGGAAAGGCCCTCTGACTCGAGGTCAGAGGGCCTTTCACGAAAGGTTGTTCGGCGGTGTCCTACTCTCCCACAAGGTCCCCCTTGCAGTACCATCGGCGCTATGAGGCTTAGCTTCCGGGTTCGGAATGTAACCGGGCGTTTCCCTCACGCTATGACCACCGAAACACTATGAAGTTGACCCGCACTCCCCGGCATGCGCTCCCGGGAAGGGGTCGTTGCTTCAGAACAACACAGTGGACGCGTAGCAACTATGGACAAGCCCTCGGCCTATTAGTACCGGTCAGCTCCACCCCTCACAGGGCTTCCACACCCGGCCTATCAACCCAGTCGTCTACTGGGAGCCTTACCCACTCGATGGTGGTGGGAGTCCTCATCTCGAAGCAGGCTTCCCGCTTAGATGCTTTCAGCGGTTATCCCTCCCGAACGTAGCCAACCAGCCATGCCCTTGGCAGGACAACTGGCACACCAGAGGTTCGTCCGTCCCGGTCCTCTCGTACTAGGGACAGCCCTTCTCAAGACTCCTGCGCGCGCAGCGGATAGGGACCGAACTGTCTCACGACGTTCTAAACCCAGCTCGCGTACCGCTTTAATGGGCGAACAGCCCAACCCTTGGGACCTACTCCAGCCCCAGGATGCGACGAGCCGACATCGAGGTGCCAAACCATCCCGTCGATATGGACTCTTGGGGAAGATCAGCCTGTTATCCCCGGGGTACCTTTTATCCGTTGAGCGACGGCGCTTCCACAAGCCACCGCCGGATCACTAGTCCCTGCTTTCGCACCTGCTCGACCCGTCGGTCTCACAGTCAAGCTCCCTTGTGCACTTACACTCAACACCTGATTGCCAACCAGGCTGAGGGAACCTTTGGGCGCCTCCGTTACATTTTAGGAGGCAACCGCCCCAGTTAAACTACCCACCAGACACTGTCCCTGATCCGGATCACGGACCCAGGTTAGACATCCAGCACGACCAGAGTGGTATTTCAACGACGACTCCACAACCACTGGCGTGGCCGCTTCACAGTCTCCCACCTATCCTACACAAGCCGAACCGAACACCAATATCAAGCTATAGTAAAGGTCCCGGGGTCTTTCCGTCCTGCTGCGCGAAACGAGCATCTTTACTCGTAATGCAATTTCACCGGGCCTATGGTTGAGACAGTCGAGAAGTCGTTACGCCATTCGTGCAGGTCGGAACTTACCCGACAAGGAATTTCGCTACCTTAGGATGGTTATAGTTACCACCGCCGTTTACTGGCGCTTAAGTTCTCAGCCTCGCCACACCGAAGCGCAGCTAACCGGTCCCCTTAACGTTCCAGCACCGGGCAGGCGTCAGTCCGTATACATCGCCTTACGGCTTCGCACGGACCTGTGTTTTTAGTAAACAGTCGCTTCTCGCTGGTCTCTGCGGCCGGCCACAGCTCAGGCAGCACGTGCCATCACCACAACCGGCCCCCCTTCTCCCGAAGTTACGGGGGCATTTTGCCGAGTTCCTTAACCATAGTTCACCCGAACGCCTCGGTATTCTCTACCTGACCACCTGAGTCGGTTTGGGGTACGGGCCGCCATGAAACTCGCTAGAGGCTTTTCTCGACAGCATAGGATCATCCACTTCACCACAATCGGCTCGGCATCAGGTCTCAGACTATGTGAACGGCGGATTTGCCTACCGTTCGTCCTACACCCTTACCCCGGGACAACCACCGCCCGGGCTGGACTACCTTCCTGCGTCACCCCATCGCTCACCTACTACCCTGTTGGGTCACCGGCTCCACCACTCCTCTTCACCCGAAGGATCCAAGACGGCTTCACGGGCTTAGCATCCAGAGGTTCGACGTTGGCGCTTCAAAGCGGGTACGGGAATATCAACCCGTTGTCCATCGACTACGCCTGTCGGCCTCGCCTTAGGTCCCGACTTACCCTGGGCAGATCAGCTTGACCCAGGAACCCTTGGTCAATCGGCGCAAGAGTTTCCCACTCTTGTATCGCTACTCATGCCTGCATTCTCACTCGTATACCGTCCACGACTGGCTTCCGCCGCCGCTTCACCCGGCACACGACGCTCCCCTACCCATCACAGCCCCCGTTAGGGGTTAATACTGCAATGACACGGCTTCGGCGGTGTACTTGAGCCCCGCTACATTGTCGGCGCGGAATCACTTGACCAGTGAGCTATTACGCACTCTTTAAAGGGTGGCTGCTTCTAAGCCAACCTCCTGGTTGTCTCTGCGACTCCACATCCTTTCCCACTTAGCACACGCTTAGGGGCCTTAGCCGGTGTTCTGGGCTGTTTCCCTCTCGACCATGGAGCTTATCCCCCACAGTCTCACTGCCGCGCTCTCACTTACCGGCATTCGGAGTTTGGCTAAGGTCAGTAACCCGGTGGGGCCCATCGCCTATCCAGTGCTCTACCTCCGGCAAGAAACACACGACGCTGCACCTAAATGCATTTCGGGGAGAACCAGCTATCACGGAGTTTGATTGGCCTTTCACCCCTAACCACAGGTCATCCCCCAGGTTTTCAACCCTGGTGGGTTCGGTCCTCCACACGGTCTTACCCGCGCTTCAACCTGCCCATGGCTAGATCACTCCGCTTCGGGTCTTGGGCGCGCTACTCAACCGCCCTATTCGGACTCGCTTTCGCTACGGCTACCCCACACGGGTTAACCTCGCAACACACCGCAAACTCGCAGGCTCATTCTTCAAAAGGCACGCAGTCACGACAGCTGTGTGCAAGCACACGCTGCGACGCTCCCACGGCTTGTAGGCACACGGTTTCAGGTACTATTTCACTCCGCTCCCGCGGTACTTTTCACCATTCCCTCACGGTACTGTCCGCTATCGGTCACTAGGGAATATTTAGGCTTAGCGGGTGGTCCCGCCAGATTCACACGGAGTTTCACGGGATCCGTGCTACTTGGGAAAAACTCAAGAGAGCCGCACAGGTTTCGTCTACGGGGGTCTTACCCTCTACGCCGGACCTTTCGCATGTCCTTCGACTACCCATACGGTTTCTGACTCTCCGACCGGCCGGCAGACCGGTCAAGAATTCTCCCACGACCCCGAAGTGGCAACCCCTGCCGGGTCTCACACCACAACGGTTTAGCCTCATCCGATTTCGCTCGCCACTACTCTCGGAATCACGGTTGTTTTCTCTTCCTGCGGGTACTGAGATGTTTCACTTCCCCGCGTTCCCTCCACACTGCCTATGTGTTCAGCAGCGGGTGACAGCCCATGACGACTGCCGGGTTTCCCCATTCGGACACCCCCGGATCAAAGCTCGGTTGACAGCTCCCCGGGGCCTATCGTGGCCTCCCACGTCCTTCATCGGTTCCTAGTGCCAAGGCATCCACCGTGCGCCCTTAAAAACTTGGCCACAGATGCTCGCGTCCACTGTGCAGTTCTCAAGCAACGACCAGCCACCCATCACCCCCACGAGCACACGCTCACAGAGTTCACTGGGGCCGGCACTGAAGACCAGCCTCACGGCCGTGCCCTCAGGACCCAACAACGTGCCCGACCCGATCCACCCGACCCCGCGTTCCACACACCCCGAAAGATGCAGTACTAGCGGCGACAAGCCGATCGTGCCGAATAGTCAACGTTCCACCCATGAGCAACCAGCACCGGACATTCGCCGATGAACTGGCCCCTTGACCGCCGAGAGGCGGTAAGAAGTGCTCCTTAGAAAGGAGGTGATCCAGCCGCACCTTCCGGTACGGCTACCTTGTTACGACTTCGTCCCAATCGCTGGTCCCACCTTCGACAGCTCCTTCCCTTGCGGGTTAGGCCACCGGCTTCGGGTGTTACCGACTTTCGTGACGTGACGGGCGGTGTGTACAAGGCCCGGGAACGTATTCACCGCAGCAATGCTGATCTGCGATTACTAGCAACTCCGACTTCATGGGGTCGAGTTGCAGACCCCAATCCGAACTGAGACCGGCTTTTTGAGATTCGCTCCACCTCGCGGTATCGCAGCTCATTGTACCGGCCATTGTAGCACGTGTGCAGCCCAAGACATAAGGGGCATGATGATTTGACGTCGTCCCCACCTTCCTCCGAGTTGACCCCGGCAGTCTCCTGTGAGTCCCCGGCATAACCCGCTGGCAACACAGAACGAGGGTTGCGCTCGTTGCGGGACTTAACCCAACATCTCACGACACGAGCTGACGACAACCATGCACCACCTGTATACCGACCACAAGGGGGCGACCATCTCTGGCCGTTTCCGGTATATGTCAAGCCTTGGTAAGGTTCTTCGCGTTGCGTCGAATTAAGCCACATGCTCCGCTGCTTGTGCGGGCCCCCGTCAATTCCTTTGAGTTTTAGCCTTGCGGCCGTACTCCCCAGGCGGGGAACTTAATGCGTTAGCTGCGGCGCGGACCACGTGGAATGTGACCCACACCTAGTTCCCAACGTTTACGGCGTGGACTACCAGGGTATCTAATCCTGTTCGCTCCCCACGCTTTCGCTCCTCAGCGTCAGTAATGGCCCAGAGATCCGCCTTCGCCACCGGTGTTCCTCCTGATATCTGCGCATTTCACCGCTACACCAGGAATTCCGATCTCCCCTACCACACTCTAGCCTGCCCGTATCGAATGCAGACCCGGAGTTAAGCCCCGGGCTTTCACATCCGACGCGACAAGCCGCCTACGAGCTCTTTACGCCCAATAATTCCGGACAACGCTCGCACCCTACGTATTACCGCGGCTGCTGGCACGTAGTTAGCCGGTGCTTCTTCTGCAGGTACCGTCACTTGCGCTTCTTCCCTGCTGAAAGAGGTTTACAACCCGAAGGCCGTCATCCCTCACGCGGCGTCGCTGCATCAGGCTTTCGCCCATTGTGCAATATTCCCCACTGCTGCCTCCCGTAGGAGTCTGGGCCGTGTCTCAGTCCCAGTGTGGCCGGTCGCCCTCTCAGGCCGGCTACCCGTCGTCGCCTTGGTAGGCCATCACCCCACCAACAAGCTGATAGGCCGCGGGCCCATCCCAGATCGCCGGAGCTTTCCACGCACACCCCATGCGGAGATGCGTCGTATCCGGTATTAGCACCGGTTTCCCGGTGTTGTCCCAGAATCTGGGGCAGGTTGCCCACGTGTTACTCACCCGTTCGCCACTGATCCACCCCGAAGGGCTTCACCGTTCGACTTGCATGTGTTAAGCACGCCGCCAGCGTTCGTCCTGAGCCAGGATCAAACTCTCCGTGAATGATTTCCCGACTGTGCTTAATTAAAAGCGCGGGATACCACCCGCGAAAGAGCGGCACGACAGTCAGCGGAACAGCCGACCTCGTGCACTGCGTCCTCGCTAGTGTTTTGTGCATCAAAGGAACCACGTCCAAAAACGGACGGGGTATCAACATATCTGGCGTTGACTTTTGGCACGCTGTTGAGTTCTCAAGGAACGGACGCTTCCTTCAAGACCCTTTCACCGGTCTCTCCGGGCGCTTCGTTCTTCGTTATGAAGCCTACCAGACCGTTTCCGGCCCGATTTCCCGCCGTCCCACGCCGTTTCCGGCCCGTTCCGACGAGTGAAACTCTAGCGGAACCACGCCATCGACGCGAATTCCACCGATTTACCAACCATTCCCGGAAAAGCGCACGCCAAAGAAGACCGTACGGAATCTGAATCAGGGGATGGGTCGCACCCGCTGCGTTCGCAGGGCAACCCGCAGGACACTACGCATCCCACCGGACGAAGTCAAACCGGCTCGGCCGCCGCCGCGACCAGCGCGCCCAGGCGGGCGGTGACGGTGTGGATGGGCGCGCAGTCCTGGCGGGCCTTGGCCAGCAGCAGCGCGCCCTCGATTCCGGAGAGGACGAGCTCGGCGAGCGGACCGGCCTCCGCTCGCGGTACGCCCCAGTCCTGCAAGCACAGGGTGAGTCCGTTGAGCCAGCCGCTGTAGGCGCTCAGGCAGGCCGTGCGCAGTTCCTCGTTCTCGCCGGAGGCCTCCATGACGCCCGTGGCCACCAGGCATCCGTCGCGGTAGCCGGATTCGGCCAGGGGTCGGGCGAACAGGGCGCCCATGGTGACGATTCCGGTGACCGGGTCGGCGGCGTGGCCGAGGGCCTCGCTCAGTTGGGCGCCGAGTTCGCCGGCCGCCTGCAGGACGGACGCGGCGGAGGGGCGCAGCCTGCTCTCGGGCGTGCGGTCGCCGGGGTTGCGCGGTTTGGCCATACGGCAACGCTAGACCGACACACCCCGCGGATGTCGGGGCAGCGGAAAGGCCCGGCCGGAGGTAGCAGACATGCACCTCCGGGCCGGGCCCTTCGCGGGGCTGTCGCGGGTCAGGCGTTGGTGGGGAAGCCCAGGTTCAGGCCGCCGTGGCTCGGGTCGAGCCAGCGGGAGGTCACGGCCTTGCCGCGGGTGAAGAAGTTGACGCCGTCGGCGCCGTAGGCGTGGGCGTCGCCGAACAGCGACGCCTTCCAGCCGCCGAAGGAGTAGTACGCGACCGGGACCGGGATCGGCACGTTGATGCCGACCATGCCGACCTCGACCTCGTTCTGGAAGCGCCGGGCCGCGCCGCCGTCGTTGGTGAAGATGGCGGTGCCGTTGCCGTACGGGTTGCTGTTGATCAGCTCCAGGCCCTCCTCGTAGGAGGAGACGCGGACGACCGACAGGACCGGGCCGAAGATCTCGTCGTTGTAGACCGACATGCCGGGCTTGACGTGGTCGAACAGGGTCGGGCCGAGCCAGAAGCCGTCGGCGGTCGGCGAGCCGTTGCGGTCCTCGGCGGTGACCGGGTGCTTGCGGCCGTCCACGGCCAGCTCGGCGCCGTCGGCGACACCGGACTCCAGGTAGGAGGTGACCTTGTCCCGGTGCACGCCGGTGACCAGCGGGCCCATGTCCGAGTCGCCGTTGCAGCCGGGGCCGACCTTCAGGGTGGCCATGCGCTGCTTGATCTTCTCGACCAGCTCGTCGCCGATCGGGTCGACGGCCACCAGCACGGAGATGGCCATGCAGCGCTCGCCGGCCGCGCCGAAGCCCGCGTTGATCGCGGAGTCGGCGGCGAGGTCCAGGTCCGAGTCGGGCAGGACCAGCATGTGGTTCTTGGCTCCGCCGAGGGCCTGGACGCGCTTGCCGTAGCGGGTGCCGGTCTCGTAGACGTAGCGGGCGATCGGGGTGGAGCCGACGAAGGATACGGACTTCACGTCCGGGTGCTCCAGCAGGCGGTCCACGGCCACCTTGTCGCCGTGGACGACGTTGAAGACGCCGTCGGGCAGGCCCGCTTCCTTCCACAGCTCGGCGATGAAGTTGGCGGCCGAGGGGTCCTTCTCGGAGGGCTTGAGGACGACGGTGTTGCCCGCCGCGATGGCGATCGGGAAGAACCACATCGGGACCATCGCCGGGAAGTTGAACGGCGAGATGATCGCCACCGGGCCGAGGGCCTGGCGGATCGAGTAGACGTCGACGCCGGTGGACGCCTGCTCGGAGAAGCCGCCCTTGATCAGCTGCGGGATGCCGCAGGCGTACTCGACGACCTCCTGGCCGCGGGCGATCTCGCCGAGGGCGTCGGAGTGCACCTTGCCGTGCTCGGCGACGATGATCGCGGCCAGCTCGTCCTTGCGGGCGTTGAGCAGCTCGCGGAAGTTGAAGAGCACCGTGGTGCGCTTGGCGATGGAGGCACTGCGCCAGGATGCGAAGGCCCCTACGGCGGCGCTCACGGCGGCGTCCACGTCCGCGATGGCGGCGAAGTCGACCTGGCCGCTGACCTGCCCGGTCGCCGGGTCGAAGATGTCACCGCGGCGCGGGGCGCTGCCCGCAGTGGCGACCTGACGGCCGCCGATCCAGTGGGTGATGTGCTTGCTCAACGTCTGCCTCCGAGATCGGGCGGGCACAGAGGGGTCACAGAGCGAGTGCCGCGCACTGTCCATTCTGTGACGCGCGGACACGGCACTCAATCAGCAGGCTGTCGGCGGATTTCGTTTTGCCCTTACACCCCGTCGGGTTCCCCGCCGGAGACGGCCCCGGTGCCGCCCGCCAGCAGCGCGGCCGCCTCGTGCATGGCCAGTTCCAGCAGGGCGGGATCGTTGAGGACGCCGCTGCCGTCCGGCGGCACCAGCCAGCGCAGCCCCCGGCCGGTGCGTCCCGGGTAGGGGACGGCCAGCCAGGTGCCCTGCCCGGCGGTACGCACCCCGGTGCCGACCCAGCGGGCGGCGGTTCCCGGGGGGACGAAGAAGCCGACCCGGAAGTCGCCGAAGTCCGCCAGCACCGGCCCGGGCTCGACGACCAGGCGCATCAGGACGTCTGCGGCGAGCCGCCCCAGGAGTCCCGGCACTATCAGCACGTCCCAGATCCGCCCGGCCGGGAGCAGGGCGATGCCGGTGCGGCTCCGCTCCCACTCCCAGCGGCAGGTCTCCGGATCGGGCGCGGCGGCTGCCAGCCATTCGACAGCCCCCCTCGCGTCCATGGTTCCCATAGCTTCCGCCCTCCGCTTCCCTCGGTCGGCGCCCGGTACTGGACCGGGTGTCAACAAGAGAGAGCGGCTTGCCGTCCGACTCTTACGCGGGTATCGCCGACATCCTCTGCCGGGGGCGGGGGCGCGGGGGCGAGAAGGAGCGTAAGGATGCGAAAGTGGCGCGCACCCGCTAGGGGTACGCGCCACGATCACGCCAGAGCGGTCGCCACGGGCATCGGGGCAGTCCGCGCGGCGGGCACGGTCAGCTGTCGAAGCCGAGGCCGAGGGCGTCCATGGCCTTGAGCCAGAGGTTGCGCTTGCCGGCGTTGTGGTCGGCGCGGTCCAACGACCACTTGGTGATGCTGATGCCGGCCCACTTCACCGGCTCCGGTGGGAAGGGCAGCGGCTTGCTCTTCACCATCTCCAGCTCGGTGCGCTCGGTGCGCTCCCCGGCGAGGAGGTCGAGCATGACCTCGGCGCCGAAGCGGGTGGCGCCGACGCCGAGGCCGGTGTAGCCGACGGCGTAGGAGACCCGGCCCTTGTGCGCGGTGCCGAAGAAGGCGGAGAAGCGGCTGCAGGTGTCGATGGCGCCGCCCCAGGCGTGGCTGAACTTCACGCCCGCGAGCTGCGGGAAGGCCGTGAAGAAGTGCCCGGCGAGCTTCTCGTAGGTCTCCGGGCGGTGGTCGTACTCGGCGCGTACCTTGCCGCCGTAGTGGTAGATCGCGTCGTAGCCGCCCCAGAGGATGCGGTTGTCGGCGGAGATCCGGAAGTAGTGGAACTGGTTGTTGCAGTCGCCCAGGCCCTGGCGGTTCTTCCAGCCGATGGAGGCCAGCTGCTCGTCCGTGAGCGGCTCGGTCATCAGCGCGAAGTCGTAGACCGGGGCGAGGAACGGGCGGACCCGCTTGACCAGGTTGGGGAAGATGTTGGTGCCGAGCGCGACGTGCCGGGCGAACACCCGGCCGTACGGGGTGCGTACGGCCATGCCCGCGCCGCTCTCGGCGAGGTCGGTGGCGGGGGTGTGCTCGTAGATCCGCACGCCCAGCTCGGTACAGGCGCGCTTGAGGCCCCAGGCGAGCTTGGCCGGGTGGACCATGGCCACGCCGTCCTTGTCCCACAGCCCGGCGAGGAAGGTCGGCGAGTCGACCTCGGCGCGCACCGCCTCGGCGTCCAGGAACTCGGCGTTCAGGCCGTACTCGACCATCTGCGCGGCGCCCTCGCGCAGCTCCTCGACCTGGTGCGGCTCGGTGGCGACGTCCAGCTCGCCGGTGCGCTCCCAGTCGCAGTCGATGCCGTAGCGCTTGACGGCGTCCTCGATGGCCTGGAGGTTCTCGTGGCCGAGGCGCTCCAGCGTGCGCAGCTCCTCGGGCCAGCGCTCCAGGCCGTTGAAGAAGCCGTGGGTGAGGCTGGCGGCGCAGAAGCCGCCGTTGCGGCCGGAGGCGGCCCAGCCGACCTCCTGGCCTTCGACGAGGACGACGTCGCGGGCGGGATCCCGCTCCTTGGCGACCAACGCGGTCCACAGGCCGGTGTAGCCGCCGCCGACGACCAGCAGGTCGCAACTGGTGTCACCGGTCAGCGCGGGCAGGGCCTCGGGCCGGCCGGGGTCGGCCAGCCAGAAGGAGGTGTACTGGACGTCGGCAAGGGAATGGGCCGATTCCATGCTCTCACTGCTTTCTGATGCGCCGTCGGGCGCTGTGGGGGGGTTGGTTGCCGGGGGTGGCCGACGGGGTGCTGCGGCTCAGCGGTCGCCGAAGACGGTGCGGTGCCAGTCCTTGCGGGCGACCGCCGTGATGTCCTGCATCACGTGCTTGACCTGCGTGTACTCGTCCAGCGAGTACTGCGACATGTCCTTGCCGTAGCCGGACGCCTTGTATCCGCCGTGCGGCATCTCGCTGATGATCGGGATGTGGTCGTTGATCCAGACGCATCCGGCCTTGATCTCGCGGGTGGCGCGCAGCGAGCGGTAGACGTCGCGGGTCCAGGCGGAGGCGGCCAGGCCGTAGGGGGTGTCGTTGGCGAGCCGCAGGCCCTCCTCGTCGCTGTCGAACGGCAGGACGACCAGGACCGGGCCGAAGATCTCGTTCTGCACGACCTCGGCGTCCTGGCCGACGCCGGTGATCAGCGTGGGGCGGTAGAAGGCGCCGGTGGAGAGGTCGCTGCCGTCGTGGCCCTTGTCGGGGGCGTAGCCGCCGGCGGCGATGGTGGCGCCGTAGCCGCGGGCGCGCTCGACGAAGCCGGCGACGCTGTCGCGCTGCCGCAGCGAGACCAGCGGGCCGAGGTCGGTCTGCGGGTTGAACGGGTCGCCGAGGCGGATCGCGTCGAACAGTTCGGCGGCGCCCGCGACGAAGTCGTCGAACAGCGGGCGCTGGACGTAGGCGCGGGTGGCGGCGGTGCAGTCCTGGCCGGTGTTGATCAGCGAGCCGGCGACGGCGCCGTGGACGGCGGCTTCGAGGTCGGCGTCGTCGAAGACCACGAACGGGGCCTTGCCGCCGAGCTCCAGGTGGGTGCGCTTGACGCCCTGGACGGCGACCTCGCCGACCCGCTTGCCGACGCCGGTGGAGCCGGTGAACGACACCATGGACACGTCCGGGTGGCCCACCAGGTGTTCGCCCGCGACCCGTCCGGCGCCGGTGACGACGTTGACCACGCCGTCCGGGATGCCCGCGTCGGTGCAGGCCTGCGCGAACATCAGCGAGGTCAGCGGGGTCAGCTCGGCGGGCTTGAGGACGATGGTGTTGCCCGCGGCGATGGCCGGGAGGATCTTCCAGGCGGCCATCTGCAGCGGGTAGTTCCACGGCGAGATGGAGCCGACGACGCCGATGGGCTCGCGGCGGATCGAGGAGGTGTGGTCGCCGGAGTACTCGCCGGCGGCCTTGCCCTCCAGGTTGCGGGCGGCCCCGGCGAAGAAGGCGGTGTTGTCGACCGTGCCGGGCACGTCGAACTCGGTGGTGAGCTTGATCGGCTTGCCGGTCTGGGCGCTCTCGACCCGGGCGAAGTCGTCGGCGCGCTCGGCGAGGATGCCGGAGAGCTTGAGCAGCGCCTCGGAGCGGGCGCCCGGGGTGCTGCCGGCCCACTCGGGGTACGCCCGGACGGCGGCGGCGACCGCGGTGTCCACGTCCTCGGTGGAGGCCAGCCGCACCCGCTGGACCAGGCTGCCGTCGGCGGGGTTGGTGACGTCGAAGGTCCCCGCCCCGGTGCCCTCGCGCAGCGCCCCGTCGAGGTACTGGGCCCCCGCCTCGAAGCGGTTGCCGACAATGGACTGGTCCATCTCTTCCTCCAGGCGCACAGCTGATCGGACAGCAAGGGCAGGCTGCCCACCCTGCGACGATGCCTCGCCCCGAGTGAATCGAGCAAGCAACGAGGCGTAAGGCAGATCGTTACCCGCATTACACCCTGGAAGCGGGACGATGGGCGACACCTCGTTGCCCGCATGTCGCGTCGACCTGACACCATGAAGGGGTCCGTTCCCCCTCCTGGAGGCCGCTTTGTTCCCCACCCTCGCCCGTGTCCTGGACCTGGAAGTGGTCAGCCGCGGCCTGCCCGAGGTCGTCGCCGGCAAGGAGCACCTGGAGCGTCCGGTGCGCTGGGTGCACGTCAGCGAGCTGTCGGACGTGGCCGGGGTGCTGCAGGGCGGGGAGCTGATCCTGACCACCGGCATCGCGCTGCCGGAGGACCGCGAGGGGCTGGCCCGGTACGTCCGGGAGCTGGCCGACGTGGGCGCGGCCGGGCTGGTCGTGGAGTTCGGGCGGCGCTACTTCGACAGCCTGCCACGGGCCCTGGTGCACGCCGCCGAGCAGCGCGGGCTGCCGCTGATCGTGCTGCGGCGGGAGCTGCGCTTCGTGGCGGTGACCGAGGCGGTGCACGCGCTGGTGGTGAACGAGCAGCTGGAGGAGCTGCGGTCGTCCGAGGCGATCCACCAGATCTTCAACGAGCTGGCGGTGGAGGGCGCGGAGCCGGTCGAGGTGGTGCAGCAGGTGTCGCGGATGGCCGAGGCGCCGGTCGTGCTGGAGAACCTCTCGCACCAGGTGCTGGCGTACGACACGGCCGGGCAGAACGCGCAGGTGCTGCTGGCGGGCTGGGAGTCGCGTTCGCGCGGTATCCGGCCGACCGGGCGCACCGGGCACGATCCGCGCACCGGCTGGCTGGTCACCCAGGTGGGGGCGCGCGGGCACGACTGGGGGCGGCTGGTGCTGGTCGGCGCGCCCAGCTCGGCGCAGGAGGACGCCGCCCCGGAGACCGCCTCGCACCGGCACACCATGCTGCTGGAGCGGGCGGCGGCGACGCTGGCGCTGAACCGGCTGCTGGTGCGGGACCGGGAGAGCCTGGAGCGGCAGACCCATCGCACGCTGCTGTCCGGGATCCTCACGCACGCGCTGACCGTGTCCGAGGTGGCGCTGCGCGCCAATGCGCTGGGGGTGCCGCTGGAGGGCCGCCGGCTGGTGGGCGTGGTGCTGCGGCAGCGGCACGGGCCCGCCCCGGCGGCGCTGGAGGCCCAGGCCCGGCTGCGGGACTTCACCGAGACGGCGGCGGCGGCCGTCCGCGAGAAGCGGCTGACGGCGCTGGTCGGCGCGCTGGACGACGAGGCGGTGGGGCTGCTGGTGTCGCTGGGCCCGCGCGACGACGAGCATGTGGCGCTGGAGGGGTTCGCCTCCTCGCTGCGGCGGCTGGCGCTGGAGGCGGAGGAGCTGGAGCCGGTGATCGCGGTCGGCTCCTCGGTGGGCTCGGTCCGCGACGCCCGGCGGACGCTGGTGGAGGCCACCCAGGTCGCCGACGCGGCGCTGCACGACTCCCCCGCGCCGGGGGCGCGTTCGGCCTCGTACTACCGGCTGCCCGACGTCCGGCTGCGCGGCCTGCTGCACCTGCTGCGCGACGACGCCCGGCTGCAGACGTACGTGGAGCGGGAGTTGGGGCCGCTGCTGGCCTACGACGCGGAGCACAACAGCCAGTTGATCCAGATGCTGCGGATCTACCTGGAACAGGGCCGCAACAAGTCGGCGGCGGCGGACGCGGCGCACCTCTCCCGGCCGTCGTTCTACGACCGGCTGCACAAGGTGGAGCGGGTGCTGGGGGTGGATCTGGACCAGGTCGAGTCCTGCCTGTCGCTGCACGTGGCGCTGCTGTCGCTGGACGCCGTGCGGCGCTGAACCGCACGGCACGTGCTGCGTTTTCGTGTATTCATACGAGAGATTCGTGCGTTCTTCATTGATCTCACGCTCGAATCGACTGTACGGTCAGGCGTATTCGGCCCTACAGGAGGTTCCCATGCCCGTGTCCGTCGACCGTGCCCGGCTGCAGCGGCTGCTCGCCCGCGAGACCGCCGCCGGCATCGCGCGCAACCCGCGCTCGCAGGCGGCGTACCAGCGGGCCGACCACCTGTTCGGGCGCGTGCCGATGACCTGGATGAACAAGAACGCCGGCGGCTTCCCGCTCTACCTCGACAGCGCCCGGGGCGCCCGGGTCACCGACATCGACGGCCATGAGTACGTCGACTTCTGCCTGGGCGACACCGGCGCCATGGCCGGGCACTCCCCCGAGGCGGTCGCGGACGCGGTGGAGCAGCGCTACCGGGTACGCGGCGGCGCGACCGCGATGCTGCCCACCGAGGACGCCGAGTGGGTCGGCGCCGAGCTGAGCCGCCGCTTCGGCCTGCCGCGCTGGTCGTTCTCGCTCACCGCGACGGACGCCAACCGCTGGGCGATCCGGCTGGCCCGCGCCGTCACCGGCCGCCCCAAGATCCTGGTCAACAGCTACAGCTACCACGGCAGCGTCGACGAGTCGCTGATCGTCGTGGGCCCGGACGGCCGCGGCGCCAGCCGCCCCGGCAATGTCGGCGCGCCCTGCGACGTGACGCTGACCAGCCGCGTCGCCGAGTTCAACGACCTGGACGGGCTGGAGCGCGAGCTGTCCCACGGCGACGTCGCGGCGGTGCTGATGGAGCCCGCGCTGACCAACATCGGCATCGTCCTGCCCGAGCCCGGCTACCTGGACGGCGTCCGCGAGCTGACCCGGCGGCACGGCACGCTGCTGATCAACGACGAGACGCACACCCTGTCGGCGGGGCCGGGCGGGGCGACCGCCGCCTACGGCCTCACCCCGGACATCCTCACCGTCGGCAAGGCCATCGGCGGCGGCATCCCGGCGGGCGGCTACGGGCTCTCGGCGGACCTCTCCGACCGGCTGCTCGGCCGCGCCGACCTGGACCTGGTCGACATGGGCGGGGTCGGCGGCACCCTGGCGGGCAACGCCCTCTCGGTCGCCGCCATGCGGGCCACCCTGGAGCACGTCCTCACCGACCAGGCGTTCGCCGCCATGGGCGCGCTGTCCGAGCGCTTCGAAGCGGGCGTCGCCGAGGGCATCGCCAAGCACGGCCTGCCCTGGTCGGTCACCCGCCTGGGCGCGCGCACCGAGTACCGCTTCGCCGACGCGGCGCCGCGCAACGGCACCGAGTCCGCGGCCTGCTCCGACCCCGAGCTGGAGGACTACCTGCACCTATTCATGGCCAACCGGGGCATCCTGATGACCCCGTTCCACAACATGGCGCTGATGTGCCCGGCCACCACCGAGACCGACGTGGACGCCCACACCGCCCTGTTCACCGAGGCTCTGGCCGAACTGGCAAGCTAGCGCCCGTGGACGACATCGACCGGGCCATCCTGCGCGAGCTGCAGACCGACGGCCGCATCCCGTACGCCGAGCTGGGCCCCAAAGTGGGCCTCTCCCCCTCAGCCGCCCGCCAGCGGCTGCAACGGCTGATCGACAGCCGGACGGTGCAGGTGGTCGGGGTCACCGACCCGATGAGAATGAGCGGGCAGGCCATGGCGCTGCTCGGCATATGCGTCGACGGGGACGCCCGGGCGGTCGCGGACCAGCTGGGCGACCGCGAGGAGGTGGTCTACAGCGTGCTCACCTCGGGCGGCTTCGACCTCTTCGCCGAGGTGGTGTGCCACCAGCCGCGGGAGCTGCTGGACTTCATCAATGACGTGGTCCGGCCGATCCAGGGCGTCACCCGGGTGCAGAACTTCCCGTACTTCGGCATCCACACGCACCGGTTCCTCTGGGACGTGTGACCGCCCGGGGGCCCGGACGCCGAAGCATCCGGGCCCCCGGGCGGTCAGGGCTCAGCCCTCCAAGGAGGTCATGCTGCGCTCTCGGTCAGCCCTCCAAGGAGGTCATACTGCGCTCTCGGTCAGCCCTCCAAGGAGGTCATGACGTGCTTCACGCGCGTGTAGTCCTCGAAGCCGTAGGCGGAGAGGTCCTTGCCGTAGCCGGACTTCTTGAAGCCGCCGTGCGGCATCTCGGCGACCAGCGGGATGTGGGTGTTGATCCACACGCAGCCGAAGTCCAGCCGCTTGGCCAGCCGCATCGCGCGGGCGTGGTCCTTGGTCCAGACGGACGAGGCCAGGGCGAACTCGACGCCGTTGGCGTGGGCGACGGCCTCCGCCTCGGCGGAGAACTTCTGCACGGTGATGACCGGGCCGAAGACCTCGTTCTGGATGATCTCGTCGTCCTGCTGCAGCCCGGAAACCACGGTCGGGGCGTAGAAGTAGCCCTGCTCGCCGACCCGGTGGCCGCCGGCCTCGACCTTGGCGTGCGCCGGGAGGCGGTCGATGAAGCCGCTGACCTGGGCCAGCTGGTGGGCGTTGTTCAGCGGCCCGTAGAGGACGTCCTCGTCGTCCGGCAGGCCGGTCTTGGTGTCGGCGGCGGCCTTGGCCAGCGCGGCGACGAACTCGTCGTGGATGCCCTCGTGGACCAGGACGCGGGTGGCGGCCGTACAGTCCTGGCCGGCGTTGAAGAAGCCGGCCACCGAGATGCCCTCGACGGCGGCGGCGATGTCCGCGTCCTCGAAGACCACGACCGGGGCCTTGCCGCCCAGCTCCAGGTGGACCCGCTTGACGTCCTTGGCCGCGGAGCCCGCGACCTGGATGCCGGCCCGGACCGAGCCGGTGATGGAGGCCATCGCCGGGGTGGGGTGCTCGACCATCAGCCGGCCGGTCTCGCGGTCGCCGCATACGACGTTGAAGATGCCCGCGGGCAGCTCCATCTCGGCCAGGACGCCGCCGATGATCTCGGCCATCAGCACGGTCGAGGCGGGCGTGGTGTCGGAGGGCTTGAGCACGACGGTGTTGCCCGCGGCGATGGCCGGGGCGAACTTCCACACCGCCATCATCATCGGGTAGTTCCACGGCGCGACCTGGGCGCAGACGCCGACCGGCTCGCGGCGGACGAAGGAGGTCAGGCCCTCCATGTACTCGGCGCCGGACTTGCCCTCCAGCATCCGGGCCGCGCCCGCGAAGAAGCGGATCTGGTCCACCATCGGCGGGAGCTCCTCCGAGGCGGTCAGCCCCAGCGGCTTGCCGGTGTTCTTGGACTCGACCGCGATCAGTTCCTCGGCACGCGCCTCGATCGCGTCGGCGATCTTCAGCAGGGCACGCTGGCGTACCGAGGGGGTGGTGTCCCGCCACACCTCGAAGGCGGCGGCGGCTGCAGCCATGGCGGCGTCCACGTCGGCCTCGGCGGAGAGCGGCGCGGTCGCGTACGCCTCACCGGTCGTGGGGTCGATGACCTCGGTGGTGCGGCCGTCGGCTGCGTCGGTGAATGCGCCGTTGATGTAGTTGCGCAGCGTGTGAAGCTCGCTCACGGTGACCTCTCCTCGAATCGTGCACTCCAGCGTGCCCGGTCCACCCCAGGGTAGCTCTGAACCTGCGGTTATCGGCAGACCTGGGCCGGGACAACGATGGAATCAGTTCAATTTTGATCCAACTGCGACGGATTCCCTTGCAGACTGGCGCTCGATAGGGCAGGGTGGCCCCGTGGCCAACCGTGACCGGAACGGCAGCGTTCCCCTCGACTCCGTCTCCAAGGCGATCATCGAGCAGCTCCAGGAGGACGGCAGACGCCCGTACGCCAGCATCGGCAAGGCCGTGGGCCTGTCCGAGGCAGCCGTACGGCAGCGCGTCCAGAAGCTGCTCGACCAGGGTGTCATGCAGATCGTCGCGGTGACGGATCCGCTGACCGTGGGCTTCACCCGCCAGGCGATGGTGGGCATCACCGTCGAGGGCGACATAGAGCCGGTCGCGGACGCGCTGGCCGCCATGGACGAGGTCGACTACGTCGTCGTCACCGCGGGCTCGTTCGACCTGATGGCCGAACTGGTCTGCGAGGACGACGAGCACCTCCTCGAACTGATCAACAAGCGCATCCGCGCGCTTCCCGGCGTGCGGAGAACCGAAAGCTTCGTTTATCTGAAGCTACGGAAACAGACCTACACCTGGGGTACCCGATGAGCGCCGACCCGGCCACGAAGGACCTTTCGAAGTCCGCCTACGACCATCTGTGGATGCACTTCACCCGGATGTCCTCGTACGAGAACAACCCCGTGCCCACCATCGTCCGCGGCGAGGGCACCTACATCTACGACTCGAACGGTCGCAAGTACCTGGACGGCCTCGCGGGTCTGTTCGTGGTGCAGGCCGGCCACGGCCGCGCCGAGCTGGCCGAGGTCGCCCGCAAGCAGGCGGAGAAGCTCGCGTTCTTCCCGATCTGGAGCTACGCGCACCCCGCCGCCGTCGAGCTGGCCGAGCGCCTGGCGGGCTACGCCCCCGGCGACCTCAACAAGGTCTTCTTCACCACCGGTGGCGGCGAGGCCGTCGAGACCGCGTGGAAGCTGGCCAAGCAGTACTTCAAGCTGACCGGTGAGCACACCAAGTACAAGGTGATCTCCCGCGCGGTGGCGTACCACGGCACCCCCCAGGGCGCCCTGTCCATCACCGGCCTGCCGGCCCTGAAGGCCCCCTTCGAGCCGCTGGTCCCGGGTGCCCACAAGGTCCCCAACACCAACATCTACCGCGCCCCGATCTTCGGCGACGACCCCGAGGCGTACGGCCGCTGGTGCGCCGACCAGATCGAACAGGAGATCCTGTTCGAGGGCCCGGAGACGGTGGCCTGCGTCTTCCTGGAGCCGGTGCAGAACGCCGGCGGCTGCTTCCCGCCGCCGCCCGGGTACTTCCAGCGGGTCCGCGAGATCTGCGACCAGTACAACGTGCTGCTCGTCTCGGACGAGACCATCTGTGCCTTCGGCCGCCTCGGCACGATGTTCGCCTGCGACAAGTTCGACTACATCCCGGACATCATCACCTGCGCCAAGGGCATGACCTCGGGCTACTCCCCGATCGGTGCGGCGATCATCTCCGACCGGATCGCCGAGCCGTTCTACAAGGGCGACAACACCTTCCTGCACGGCTACACCTTCGGCGGACACCCGGTCTCCTCCGCCGTGGCCCTGGCCAACCTGGACATCTTCGAGCGCGAGGGCCTGAACAAGCACGTCCTCGCCAACGAGGACGCCTTCCGCTCCACCCTGGAGAAGCTGCACGACCTGCCGATCGTCGGCGACGTCCGCGGCAACGGCTACTTCTACGGCATCGAGCTGGTGAAGGACAAGGCCACCAAGGAGTCGTTCAACGACGACGAGTGCGAGCGCATCCTCTACGGCTACGTCTCCAAGGCCCTCTTCGAGAACGGCCTGTACTGCCGCGCCGACGACCGTGGCGACCCGGTCATCCAGCTGTCCCCGCCGCTGATCGCCGACCAGTCGACCTTCGACGAGATCGAGCAGATCCTGCGCACGGTGCTCACCGAGGCGTGGAACCGCATGTAGGGACGCGCGACGGGTCCGCCGCGACCCGCCCCTCCGCCGCTGGGCGGCTCCGACCTTCACCGGTCGGGGCCGCCCAGCGGCGTTTCCGGCGTCCGGGCCATTCCGGTGGTTCCCGGCGCAGGCCGTGTCGCGCAACCGGTCGGCTGATCACTCGTTCTACCTTCAGAAGCAGCATCTCGACCGGGAGGACCCAGTGACGACCGTCGCCCCACCGGACAACGACGCGCTGTGGGCACGGGCGCTGGTGAAGACCCATCAGGGCACCCCCGCACTGCGCGGCGTCTCCCTCGGCGTACGGGAGGGCGAGGTCCTCGCCGTCACCGGCCCGCGCGGGAGCGGCAAGTCCACCCTGCTGGACTGCCTCAGCGGCCTCAGCGTCCCGGACGAGGGCGAGGTCTGGTTCAACAGCTCGCCGGTGCACCCGCTCGGCCGGGCCGCCAGGGAGCGGCTGCGCCGCGAGCGCTTCGGCTACGTCGGCCCGGAGCCCCGGCTGGTGCCCGAGCTCACCGCCGCCGAGAACGTCGCCCTGCCGCCGCTGCTGGCCGGCGCCACCCGCAGGGAGGCGGCGACCGCCGCGAGCGAGTGGCTGGAGCGGCTGGACGTCGCCGACTGCGCCCGGCTGCGCCCCTGCGAGCTGCGCCAGGAGCAGCGTCAGCGGATCGCCGTGGCCCGCGCGCTGGTCCACGGCCCGTCCGTGGTCTTCGCCGACGACCCCACCGCGCCGCTGCACCGCGACGCCCGGGACCAGGTGATGCGGATACTGGTCGCCGCCGCCCGCTCGCACCGGATCACCCTGGTCCTGGCCACCCACGACCCGGCCGTCGCCCGCTACGCCGACCGCGTGGCCGCCATGACCGACGGCCGCCTGGCCCCCCCGGTCACCAGCCGCCAAGCCCTCGCCGCAGCAGCGGCAGCCGCCGCCCCCGCGACCGCGCCGCGGAGCGCACCCCGCCCGCAGGCCGCTGCGCCGACCGCGCCCGCCGGGCAGGCCGTCGCCGGAGGCGCGGGAGCTGCCGCCGTCGGCACACCGCGCGCAACAGCCGCTGCGCCCGCCGGGGCGGCCCGTCAGTCCGGCGACGCGCCTGACGCTGCTGCCGCCGCCGGAGCCGGGGGCGGTGCTTCGCCTGTGGCCGAGGGGCCTGTGCCCACGGCCGCGTCCACGTCCCCTGCCGCGAAGAGCCTCGAAGAGGATCCGGATCGTTGTTCGCCTACCTCCGTCTAGCCCGGGGCTACCGCGCCCTGGACCTCGGCCGGTGGCTGCTGACGGCCGCCGCCTCCGCCGCCGTGGCCGCGCTGCTGCTGCGCGCCCTCGGCCGGGCGCTCAGCGCCCCGGACGGTGCCGCCGCCCACGGCTGGACCACCGCCGCACGGCTGCTGTGGTGCCTGCCGCCGCTGGTCGGGGTCGGCTACCTGGCGGCGGCCTGGGCCCGCTCGGTGCCGCTGCAGCAGTCGGCCCGGTTGACCGGGCTGCTCGCGGCGGGCGCCGGGGCGGTCCGGCTGCGGGCACTGCTCGCCCTGGAGATCGCGCTGGCCTGCGCGCTGGGCACGGTCCTGGGCCTGCTCGGCTTCCTGGCCCTCCGCGCCCACCTGCTGGAACTCGTCCCCGGGGGGCGGCTGGAGCCGGCCCTCGGCGGCGGAACGGCGCTCCCGGCCGCGGCCACGGCCACCCTGCTGGCGGTGGTGCCGCTGCTCGGCGGCCTGGCCGCGGCGGCTGCCGTCCGGCCGCGCGATCTGCTGCCCGCCGACGAGGCGGACCTCGCCCAGCGGCGTCCCTCGCCGCGCTACCTGGGCGCGGTGCTGCTGGTGCCCGCGGTCGGGCTGGCGGTCGCGGCCGTGGGCGTGCGCAGCGGCAGCGGTCCGGCCGAGGTGGTGGGCGGGCTGATCATGGTCGCCGGGATCGGCTTGGCCGTCCCGGCTCTGCTGTACGGCGTCGGGACGGCGCTGGCCTGGGGGCGTCCGCGTCCGGCCCGGCTGCTGGCCGGGCGGGGCATGCAGGCCGGGGCCTGGCAGCTGGGCACGCCGCTGGCGGTGCTGACGGTCACCGGCGCGCTGGCGGTGGTGGCCGCCGACCGGCTGGCGCCGGTGCGCGGGCCACTGCCGGGGGTGGAGGCGGGCCTGGTCGCGCTGTGCGTCCTGGGCGCTCTGCTGGCCCGGGTGGCGGAGCTGACCGGCGCGCGCCGCCGGGCGTACGCCCCCCTGTACCGGATGGGCGCGCCCACCGCGCTGCTGCGCGGCTCGGCGCTGCTGCGCGCGGCGGCCACCACGCTGGTGCTGCTGGCGGCGGGCGGCGGGGCAGCGGCCCTGGCCGCCGCCCTGGCCACGGGCGCCTAGCCGCCGGGGCGCCGGGGCCCCGCCGTCGGGCTATCCGGCGGCGGCGAGCTGGCCGCAGGCGCCGTCGATCTCCTGGCCCCGGGTGTCGCGGACGGTCACCGGAACGCCGTGGTGCTGCAGCCGCCGGACGAACTCGCGCTCGTCCTCCGGGCGCGAGGCGGTCCACTGGGAGCCCGGCGTCGGGTTCAGCGGGATCAGGTTGACGTGCACCCGGTGGTTCTTCAGCAGGCGGCCCAGCAGGTCGGCCCGCCATGCCTGGTCGTTGATGTCCTTGATCAGGGCGTACTCGATGGAGATCCGGCGGCCGGAGCGCTCGGCGTAGTTCCACGCCGCGTCCAGCACCTCGTCCACCTTCCAGCGGGTGTTGACCGGGACGAGGGTGTCCCGCAGCTCGTCGTCGGGCGCGTGCAGCGACACCGCCAGCCGGACGCTCAGTCCCTCCTCGGCCAGCCGGTTCATCGCCGGGACCAGGCCCACGGTGGAGACGGTGATGCCGCGCTGCGACAGGCCGAAGCCGGACGGCGCGGGATCGGTGAGCCGGCGGACGGCGGCGATCACCCGCTTGTAGTTGGCCAGCGGCTCGCCCATGCCCATGAAGACGACATTGCTCAGCCGCACCGCCCCGGCCTCGCCCTCGGCGCTGCCGCCGAACTCGCCCGCCTTGATCGCCCGCATCCCGGCCGCGATCTGCTCGACGATCTCGGCCGTGGAGAGGTTGCGGGTCAGGCCCGCCTGGCCGGTGGCGCAGAACGGGCAGTTCATCCCGCAGCCGGCCTGCGAGCTGATGCACATGGTCACCCGGTCGGGGTAGCGCATCAGCACCGACTCGACCAGCACGCCGTCGAACAGCTTCCACAGCGTCTTGCGGGTGCGGTCGTCGTCGCAGGAGACGTCCCGGACCACCGACATCAGCTCCGGCAGGAGCTCCTCCGCGAGTCTGCCCCGGGCGGCGGCCGGAATGTCCGTCCACTCCTCGGGGCGGTCGGAGAGGCGGGCGAAGTACTGGCGCGAGAGCTGGTCGGCGCGGAAAGGCTTCTCGCCCAGTGCGGCCACCGCCTCGCGGCGCTCGTCGGCGCTGAGGTCGGCGAGGTGGCGCGGGGGCTTCGCGCCACGCGGCGCGACAAAGGTGAGTTCACCGGGCTTGGTAGGCATAGTTCCCCCAGTGTCGCAGGTCGGCCCGGGGGGAACGAAAACGCGGGCCCCGACCGCCTCAGGGGTGGTCAGGACCCGCGTCACGAACGGCCCGCGTCACGAACGGTCGGCGTCACGAACGGTCGGCGCAGGCGAGGTCGCAGGCCGGGCCGGGACGCCGGTCAGTGCGCGCCGACGAAGCCGACCAGGACCAGCCATACCACCGGGGCGGTGGGCAGCAAGGAGTCCAGCCGGTCCATGATGCCGCCGTGGCCGGGCAGCATCGTGCCCATGTCCTTGATGCCCAGGTCGCGCTTGATCATGGATTCGCCCAGGTCGCCCAGGGTGGCGCTGACCGCCACGCAGGCGCCCAGGACCAGGCCCTGCCACCAGGAGCCGCCGGTGATCATGAACTGCATGCCCAGGGCGCCCGCCAGCATGCACAGCAGGACGCCGCCGGCCAGGCCCTCGCGGGTCTTGCCGGGGCTGATCCGGGGCGCGAGCTTGTGCTTGCCGAAGCGCGAACCGGCGGCGTATGCGCCGGTGTCGCTGCACACCGTCAGCACCATGAAGACCACGACCCGCTGCGGCCCGTCGTGCGCGGCCAGCAGCAGCATCACGAAGGTCGCCAGGAAGGGGACGTAGAAGGCGGTGAAGATGCCCGCCGTGACGTCCCGCAGGTAGTCCTCGGGCGGTTGGGCCATTCGCCAGACCAGCACCGCCAGCGAGGTGAGCGCCAGCGCGATGACCGACGCCTCCGGCCCGCCGAGGTAGGCGCTGACCAGCATGGCGACGCCGCCGACGACCAGCGGGACCAGGGGGACGTCGATCCCCTTGCTCTCCTTGAGCCGGCTGGTCAGCTCCCACATGCCGATCACGACGACCGCCGCGACGACGCCGACGAACAGCCACTTCACGAAGACCAGCGAGGCCACCACGACCACCCCGAGGCCGACGCCGACGCCGACGGCGGCGCGCAGGTCACGGCCGCCCTTGGGGGCCTTGGGGGGCTGCGGCGTCCGGGCCGCCGCCGGGGCGGAGCCGGGCGGGCGCGGGGCCGACGGTGCGGCGGGCACGGCGGGGCCTCCCGGCGGGGCCGGGTGGAAGCCGGGCGGGGCGGGCGAGTCGTCGGATATCGGCGGCAGGATCGCGGTCTGCTCCGCGCCGGAGACCGGCGGCGGAGGAGGGGGCACGTCGTCGCGGAACAGCGGCCCGGTCAGCCGGGTCGCCTCCTCGGGCTGCGGCTGGCCGCTCTGCTGCCCGGGCCCCGGCCGGCCGTCGCCCTGCTCCGGCTCCGGGCTCTGCTGCGGGGGGCCCTGCTGCTGCGAGCGCGGCTCCCCGGGAGGGGCCGCCCGGTAGGAGCGGTCCGGTCCGAGGCTATCGGCGACTGGCGGCATGTACTGAGTCTGCGCCATGTCGTCCGCGCCCTGCAGCGGGTACTGCTGCGAGTGGTCGAACGCCGGCCCCGCCCACGAGGGCGGGACCGGTCCTCCCAGGGGAGTTTCGTGGCCCTGCTGCGGTCGGGCCCCGGCACCTCTGTCGTCAGAGGCGGGCCCCCAATAGGAGTCGTCGTTCATCAGACCTCGAGGAGCTCGGCTTCCTTGTGCTTCAGCAGCTCGTCCACCTGCGTGACATAGCGCGCGGTGACGTCCTCGAGCTCCTTCTCGGCGCGGCGGACCTCGTCCTCGCCGGCCTCGCCGTCCTTGCTCAGCTTGTCCAGGATCTCCTTGGCCTTGCGGCGCACCGCGCGGATGGAGATCTTGGCGTCCTCGCCCTTGGTGCGGGCGACCTTGATGTACTCCCGCCGGCGCTCCTCGGTGAGCTGCGGGAACACCACCCGGATGATGGAACCGTCGTTGGACGGGTTGACGCCGAGGTCCGAGTTGCGGATGGCCTCCTCGATCACCCGCAGCGAGCTCTTGTCGAACGGCGAGACGACCGCCATCCGCGGCTCGGGCACCGAGAAGGACGCCAGCTGGTTGATCGGGGTGACCGCACCGTAGTACTCAGCGACGATCTTGTTGAACATCGCGGGGTGCGCACGGCCGGTACGGATCGCGGCGAAGTCGTCCTTGGCGACGGCGACGGCCTTCTCCATCTTCTCCTCGGCTTCGAGGAGGGTCTCTTCGATCACAATGTGCTCCTGTCCGGTGCTACCCGGTCTCGACTCCTGCTGTGCGGGCACTGCTACTGCGGCTGCTACCGGGCCCGTTCGCGGACGTCCGGCCACATGTCCATCCCCTGCCGGGGTCAGCTACGGTCGGCCGCCCCGTTGATCAACGTGCCGATCTTCTCACCGCGGACCGCGCGGGCGATATTGCCCTCGGCCAGCAGCTCGAACACCAGGATCGGCAGGTCGTTGTCCTTGCAGAGCGTGATCGCGGTGAGGTCGGCGACCTTGAGATCACGCGTGATCACCTCGGAGTATTCCAGGCCGTCGAACTTCACCGCGCCCGGGTTGGTCCGGGGGTCGGAGTCGTAGACGCCGTCCACCCCGTTCTTGCCCATCAGCAGCACCTCGGCGTGGATCTCCAGGGCGCGCTGGACGGCGGTGGTGTCGGTGGAGAAGTACGGCATGCCCATACCCGCACCGAAGATCACCACGCGCCCCTTCTCCAGGTGGCGCACGGCCCGCAGCGGCAGGTACGGCTCGGCGACCTGGCCCATGGTGATGGCGGTCTGCACCCGGGTCTCGATGCCTTCCTTCATCAGGAAGTCCTGCAGCGCCAGGCAGTTCATCACCGTGCCGAGCATGCCCATGTAGTCCGAGCGGGCCCGGTCCATGCCGCGCTGCTGCAGTTCGGCCCCGCGGAAGAAGTTGCCGCCGCCGATCACCACGGCGACCTCGGTCCCGCCGCGGACCACGGTGGCGATCTCCCGGGCGATGGCGTGGACCACGTCCGGATCAACGCCGAGTCCGCCCCCGCCGGCGAAAGCCTCGCCGGAGAGCTTGAGCAGTACGCGGCGGCGCGAACCGTCCTCGGTGGTCATCTGCATCGACTCCTCCTGGTGCATGAACTTGTGCGTGCGCTGGTACGGGCACGCGTACGAGAGGAGGCCACTGCCGCCGGAACCAGTACGGTTACCTGCACGGCAGTGGCCTCCTCGTCGTATCCACGACTCACATCGTATGGGCGCAGACCCGGATCGGGCCTCCGCCGCAGACCCCCAGGGGTCAGGCGCCGACGCGGAAGCGGGCGAAGCGGACCAGCTTGACGCCGGCCTCGTCCAGGACCTTCTGCACGGTCTTCTTGTTGTCCTTGGCGAACGCCTGCTCCAGGACCGCGTTCTCCTTGACGAAGCCGGTGACGCGACCCTCGACGATGCGCGGCAGGGCAGCCTCGGGCTTGCCCTCCTCGCGGGCGGTGGCCTCGGCGATGCGGCGCTCGCTGTCCAGCGTCTCGGCCGGGATGTCCTCGCGGGAGAGGAAGGTGGGGGCGAAGGCGGCGATGTGCTGCGCGACGTCCTTGGCGATCTCCGCGTTCTCCTTGTCGAGCTCGACCAGGACGCCGATGGCCGGCGGCAGGTCGGGGTCGGTGCGGTGCATGTACGCCGCGACGTACGCACCACCGGTGAACTGCGCGAAGCGACGGAAGACGATCTTCTCGCCCAGGCTCGCGTTGGCCTCGTCCACGAACTGCTGGACGGTCTGGCCCGGGTTGATCTCGCTGGCCAGAGCGGTCTCGATGTCGGCCGGGGAGGTCTTGGCGACGTGGGCGGCCAGCGCGTTGGCGACCTCCACGAAGCGGCCGCCCTTGGCGACGAAGTCGGTCTCGCAGTTCAGCTCGACCAGGACACCCTTGTCGCCGTCCTCCAGCAGGGAGACCACGGCGCCGTTGGTGGCGTCACGGCCCTCGCGCTTGGCGACGCCCTTCTGGCCCTTGATGCGGAGCAGCTCGACAGCCTTGTCGACGTCGCCCTCCGACTCGTCCAGGGCCTTCTTACAGTCCATCATTCCGGCGCCGGTGAGCTCACGGAGCTTCTTGACGTCAGCGGCGGTGGTGTTCGCCATTGTTCTTCAGTCTCTTCTCACGATATCGGTGGAGGTGGGTCGGCCGGGCCCGGTCTCCGCCTGGTCCGGCGGTGCACAGGGCCCGGCACGATGCGAGGGGTACGCCGGGGTCAGCCGCCGTACCCCTCGCCCTGAAGTCGTCAGCCCTGCTCGGCCTCGGCCGAAGCCTCGGCGGCGGGGGCCTCGGCGGGGGCAGCCTCGGCAGCCGGGGCCTCATCGGCCGGGGTCTCGTCGGCCGGGGTCTCGTCGGCCGCGGCGTCGGCGGCCGGAGCCTCGTCGGCCTTCTTCTCACCCTCGACGAGCAGCTCGCGCTCCCAGTCGGCGAGCGGCTGGTCGGCGCCGCCCTCGACCTTGGCGTCGCCCTTGGCGGCACCGGAACGGGCCATCAGGCCCTCGGCGACGGCGTCGGCGATCACGCGGGTCAGCAGGCTGACCGAGCGGATGGCGTCGTCGTTGCCGGGGATCTTGTAGTCGACCTCGTCGGGGTCGCAGTTGGTGTCGAGGATCGCCACCACCGGGATGTGGAGCTTGCGCGCCTCACCGACGGCGATGTGCTCCTTCTTGGTGTCGACGACCCACACCGCGGAGGGCACGCGCTGCATGTCGCGGATGCCGCCGAGGGTCTTCTCCAGCTTGTCGTACTCGCGCTGGAGGACGAGCAGCTCCTTCTTGGTGAGGCCCGAGCCGGCCACATCCGTGAAGTCGATCTCGCTCAGTTCCTTGAGCCGCTGCAGGCGCTTGTAGACCGTGGAGAAGTTGGTCAGCATGCCGCCGAGCCAGCGGTGGTTGACGTAGGGCATGCCGACGCGGGTGGCCTGCTCCGCGATGGCCTCCTGCGCCTGCTTCTTCGTGCCGACGAAGAGGACGCTGCCGCCGTGGGCGACCGTCTCCTTGACGAACTCGAAGGCGCGGTCGATGTAGTTCAGCGACTGCAGCAGGTCGATGATGTAGATGCCGTTGCGCTCCGTGAAGATGAACCGCTTCATCTTCGGATTCCAACGACGGGTCTGGTGACCGAAGTGGACGCCGCTCTCCAGCAGCTCCCGCATCGTGACGACGGCCATGGCCGTACTCCTCGGTTTCTCGGTTGTCCGCGACGGCCGGGAGGCCGAAGCGCCTGACGCCCTGACCGTGCCGTGCCTGCGCGGTGCTCCCGGGGTCCCCTGGACGGGGCACCGGTAGTTCCGCGCGGACCGAGTGGCACTGCACCGGGCGGACGAGAGCCGAACTACCGGTGGCGGGGCGTGCGAAGTCGACCCGGCGTGCCGGGTCGCGAGTGAAGTGTACGGGAACTGCGGGACACCGGGCGAACCGCGCGCGAGGGGTCACCCCCTCACTCGTGTGGGTGAGCGAGTTGTCCACACCCCCGGGACTGTCCACAGACAGCCGCCGACGGCGCCGGAACGACCGTCCTGACGAGGAGAGTCCTGTCCATGACCTCTCTCCACACCCCCGGCGGCACCGGCTGCCGCCCGCCCCACCTCGACGGCCGGACCCTGCTGCTGGCCGTCGGCGTGCTGCTGTGGCTGGCGATGGCGCTGGTCGGCCGCCCGCATCCGGCGCACGCGGCGGTCGTCCTGCACCCGGATCCGCTGCCCTACCACGATCGGCTGCCGTACCACGATCGGCTGCCCCGGGCAGCCGCCCCGCCGCCCGGGCCGCTGCTGCCGGTGGGGCGGCTGCCCGGGGACCTGCTGCGCCGCTTCGACCCGCCGCCGCTTCCCTGGGCCGCCGGGCACCGGGGGGTGGACCTCGCGGCGGCCGTCGGCACCCCGGTGCTGGCGGTGCGCGAGGGCGTGGTCACCTTCTCCGGGACGGTCGCCGGCGTGGGCGTGCTCACCGTCACCCACCCCGGCATCGGCGAACCGGCGCTGCGGACGACCTACGAGCCGGTCCAGCCGCTGTTGCCGACGGGGGCCGCGGTGGCCAGGGGCGAGGTGATCGCCCGGGTCGCCCCCGGGCCGGGCGGTCCCGGCGGACCGGGCGGATCGGTCGGGCCCGGCGGGCTGGGCCGCTGCCCGGTGAGCTGCCTGCACTGGGGGCTGCTGCGGGGGCAGCGCTACCTCGATCCGCTGGCCCTGGTCGGGCTCGGACACGCCCGGCTGCTGCCACCGGACCAGGCGGCCGCCGACTGACGCCCGGCTACCGGCCACCGGTGCGCGGCCCGGCGGACTGCTCAGTCGGCGACGACGGTGACGCCGTGCATGACCAGGGCGACGGCGCTCTCGGTGATGGCCGTCGGATCCTCGGCCGCGCCGATCTCCAGCCGCTTCACCGCCGCCTCCACCACACCCTGCACCAGCACGGCGGTCAGCCCCGGCTGCCGGTGGCCGAGATCGGCCAGCGCGCTGACGACCAGGCCGACCAGCTGGCCGTGCGAGGCCCGGATCCGCTCCCGCGCGGTGTCGTCCAGCTCGCCCGCCGAGATGGCGGCCACCGCGCGGTGCCGGGGATCCCCGGCGAGCGCCAGCTGCGCCCGGACGTACGCCTCGACCCGCGCGGCGGGCGTCCGCTCGGCCGCCACCGCCTCGGCGATCTCGGCCGCCCACGCGGGGAAGTCCACCGCGCACAGCTCGGCGACGACGGCGGCGCGGGAGCCGAAGTACTCGTAGACGGAGGAGCGGGCCAGACCGGTCCGGCGGGCGAGGTTGGGGAAGCTCAGGGCCTCCATGCCGCCCTCGGCGAGCAGTGCGCGGGCGGCCTCCAGCAGCGCGTCGCGCTGCAGCTGACGATGCTCGGCCAGAGTTGCGGCTCGGATCTTGGGCACCGGACCAGCTTAGACCGGCCGCCGCACGGCGGTGCAGGGGCCGGGGCACGAGGGCTCGACACCGGGTCGCGGCTGCCTCAACGCGCGTCGGAGAGCTTGGCCCGCAGTTGCAGCACGGCCTTGGTGTGGATCTGGCTCACCCTGCTCTCGGTGACCCCCAGCACCTGGCCGATCTCGGCGAGGGTCAGGCCCTCGTAGTAGTACAGACTCACCACCGTCTTCTCCCGTTCGGGGAGGGTGTTGATGGCGCGGGCGAGCAGTCGGCGCAGCTCCCGGCTCTCGGCGATCTCGACCGGATTGTCGGCGGTGGTGTCCTCCAGGGTGTCCACCAGGCTGGTCCGACCGCTGCCGTCGCCCTCACCGCCGGGGTTGAGCAGCTCGTCCAGGGCGACGACATTGGCCAGCGACAACTGGCTGAAGATGGTGTGCAGATCATCGAGGGCGATGCCCATCTCGGCGGCGACCTCGGGATCGGTCGGCGTCCGACGCAGCGTCAGTTCCAGTGTGGCGTAGGCACGTTCAACCGTCCGCGCCTTCTGCCGGACGGAGCGCGGGATCCAGTCCAGGGCGCGCAGCTCGTCGATGATGGCACCGCGGATGCGGCTGATGGCATAGGTCTCGAACTTGATCGCCCGGGCGGGGTCGAACTTCTCGATGGCGTCGATCAGTCCGAAGACGCCGGAGGAGACGAAGTCCGCCTGCTCCACATTGGCCGGAAGGCCCACCCCCACCCTCCCGGCCACGTACTTGACCAGGGGCGAGTAGTGCAGGATCAGCTGCTCGCGCAGCCGGGGATCGCCGTCGGCCTTGTAGCTGCGCCACAGCTCGTCCAGGGGACGCCGGGCCGGGGGCGGCGCGACCGACAGCTCCGGCGGCTGCGCCGGACCGGGCACCAGCACCGGTCCCTGCCCGGAAGCGGGCGGCGCGGGGGCGGTCGGCGCGGGGGCGGTCGGCGCGGGGGCGGCGGAGGGCGGCCCCGGCGCGGCCGGTGCGTCCGAGGCCGGTGCCTGGGAACCGGGAGCAGGAACGCCGGGAGCAGGCACGCTTGGAGCAGGCACGCTTGGAGCAGGAGTACCGGGGGTCGGCGTGTTGGGGCTGGGGGCGCTCGGGGTGGAGGAGCCGTTGCGGGCCCCGGGGATGTACTGAGCCTCGCCATGGGTTGCCGTCCTCCGCGCGCGCGTCGACCAGGAGCGCCTGCCGAAGGTGCGGGGCTCGTCCCCGGGGCAGCTTGAGTACATGGGCATGCGTCGTCTTGAGCCGTTCTGCCGTTCCATCGGCTGCGTTGAACCGAGCGGTTGCGAGCGTAGCGTGACCACGTGGTCTCTGAGCGCTATGCACAACGCGTGCTCGCTCGATCAGGTGGCTGGCGCCGACGCCGGAGCCGCCGCGGTTCACACCAGGCACCAGCGCTCTCCCCGGCGCTCCACCAGGCCCAGCGAGCCGAGTTCGTACAGCCGCCGCAGCACCCGGTCGCCGGGCAGCCCCGCGCCCCGGACGAGCCGCTCCACCGGCGCGCCCAGGCTGCCGACCGGCAGTGCCTCCAGCACGCGGAGCGCCTCGCCGCCCAGCGCGTCGCGCGGCAGTACCGGGCCCCGGCCCGGCGGGGCGAGGTCCGCGCCGATCGCGCCGACCAGCTCGATCACCTCGTCCGCGCCGGTGACCAGGCTGCCGCCGGCGCGCAGCAGCGCGTGCACCCCCGCCGAGAGTTCGCTGGTGACCGGCCCCGGCACGCCCATGACCAGCCGGTTGAGGTCGCGGGCGCGGCGGGCGGTGGAAAGCGCGCCGCTGCGCCGGGCCGCCTCCACCACGACCGTGCCCCGGGTGAGCGCGGCGATGACCCGGTTGCGGAGCAGGAACCGGGGCTTGGTGGGGTGCGCACCCAGCGGCAGCTCGCTGATCAGCAGCCCCTGTTCGGCGATGCGGCCGAGCAGGGCGGCGTTGCCGCGCGGATAGCACTGGTCCAGGCCGCAGGCCAGGACGCCCAGGGTGAGCCCGGTGGCGGCCAGCGCGCCCCGGTGGGCGGCGGCGTCGATGCCGTACGTTCTCTAGCTGGTCTAGGTGTGTTGCATCCTCGCGGACCCCACTGCCCGATGGGGCAGGCCGAGCCCGGGTCTTTCAGCCAGGGTGGGCGGCTCCGGTTCGCCGGCGCAGACCAGCCGAGCCCCCAGCCCGTGGGCATGGGCAAGGTCAGCGACCAAACCCTGCCGAGGACCCGGCCCCGATCCCCCTCACCGGCGGCCCCGGCCAGGAATCGGTCCAGCGCCCTCTGCGGCCGTACCGGTCGAGCGGCCGCCAACCGCCCCAGCAAGCCACATCGTGACGTAGCGCCGAGGCTGCGGTAGCGGATTGCTACCGCAGCCTCGGCGCTCGAACAGGAGCCTCAGGTTCCGTCGTTGCTCTCCGCGGCGGTCGCCATCTCGGTCTTCACCTGCTCGACGATCGCGGACCGGGCCCAGCGGATCACCCACCGCACGCCGTTCACCACCATGTGGATCATTCCGGCGACGGCGGCACCGGTGGCCGCCTTCGTGAGCTCCTCGTGCAGGCCAGAGCCCGGAGCGAAGTGGTTGGTCACGGAGTCCGCAATCGCCAGCATGCACACGCTGGCGTAGCCAACGCGGACCTGGTGGCCGCTCACCGTCTTGAACATCTTGGTCGTCATCTTGCCTTTACCCAGTAGATGTTGATGTTGTGTCAACCGCTTTGTGGCGCCCGGGGCAGGGGGTCTCTCCACGGTCAGGAGGAGCTTAGGAGCGATGACCATGGCCAGCGCCAGCCAAATGGCAGTAGTGTGAAGATCATCACAGTCGGCAAACAGATCTAGCGCCTGCCACTAGAACCGTGGTAGGCGCTAACGATCTTCGATTGTGTCCGACTGTGAGACCTGATCCCTTGCCCCGGGCGACTAACAGTCAGACCAGACAGGTAGGTACTGGGTGAACCCACCTATCAGTTCGGCGCTTGCTTGCCCAAGAATTGAGGTTCAGCAAAAGCCAGTGCTGTGAGCATAGAAGCAAGGTTGCTTCACACGCAAGGCTTGGCCGCATGTAGCTAGAACAGTAGAGCCCCCCTGACCAGGGAGGATGGCTTAGATTTGAATCACTTGGGGCGCATTGGGCCGTCGAGGAAGCATCAGCGAAGCCTTGACAGGACGACGCCACGACGTCTCCCCCACCAGGGCTCTGACCTGCGGCTTTGCCGCAGCCACCAATCGCGGCAGCCCGCCATCGATGAAGCACCGAGGCTGCACCGATCTCTCTACAGAGAACAACGCATCGAAGCTGCAGAACCCTCGAAGCTACGAAGGATGCTTCGGCGACCTGGCAGCGCCTCCATCACAGCCCCCCTCGTAACACTGACCTGCACCTTCACACTGACCTGCACCTTCGCCTCGCATCCTCGAATCGCCACCCCAGACGACTCCCCCAATGCAAGACGACTCCCCCATCGAAGGCCATCGAGGAAGCATCAGCGAAGCCTTGACAGGACGACGCCACGACGTCCCCCCACCAGGGCTCTGACCTGCGGCTTTGCCGCAGCCACCAATCGCGGCAGCCCGCCATCGATGAAGCACCGAGGCTGCACCGATCTCTCTACAGAGAACAACGCATCGAAGCTGCAGAACCCTCGAAGCTACGAAGGATGCTTCGGCGACCTGGCAGCGCCTCCATCACAGCCCCCCTCGTAACACTGACCTGCACCTTCACACTGACCTGCACCTTCGCCTCGCATCCTCGAATCGCCACCCCAGACGACTCCCCCAATGCAAGACGACTCCCCCATCGAAGGCCATCGAGGAAGCATCAGCGAAGCCTTGACAGGACGACGCCACGACGTCCCCCCACCAGGGCTCTGACCTGCGGCTTTGCCGCAGCCACCAATCGCGGCAGCCCGCCATCGATGAAGCACCGAGGCTGCACCGATCTCTCTACAGAGAACAACGCATCGAAGCTGCAGAACCCTCGAAGCTACGAAGGATGCTTCGGCGACCTGGCAGCGCCTCCATCACAGCCCCCCTCGTAACACTGACCTGCACCTTCACACTGACCTGCACCTTCGCCTCGCATCCTCGAATCGCCACCCCAGACGACTCCCCCAATGCAAGACGACTCCCCCATCAGCGAAGCCTTGACAGGACGACGCCACGACGTCCCCCCACCAGGGCTCTGACCTGTGGCTTTGCCGCAGCCACCAATCGCGGCAGCCCGCCATCGATGAAGCACCGAGGCTGCACCGATCTCTCTACAGAGAACAACGCATCGAAGCTGCAGAACCCTCGAAGCTACGAAGGATGCTTCGGCGACCTGGCAGCGCCTCCATCACAGCCCCCCTCGTAACACTGACCTGCACCTTCACACTGACCTGCACCTTCGCCTCGCATCCTCGAATCGCCACCCCAGACGACTCCCCCAATGCAAGACGACTCCCCCATCGAAGGCCATCGAGGAAGCATCAGCGAAGCCTTGACAGGACGACGCCACGACGTCCCCCCCACCAGGGCTCTGACCTGCGGCTTTGCCGCAGCCACCAATCGCGGCAGCCCGCCTCTAACGCTCGCAGCGAGATCTCGCTTCGCGCCGCAGACAGCCTTGAGGTCAGCCGGCATCGTTTCTCAGTCGTCAATTTAAGAACGCCGCACTCAGATGGGTGATGACAGCAGCTATGGGGTTGACGTACCAGGAGGAGAGCCTCGCCTCGGAGCTGCAAGACCTTCGGTCGGAGGCCCGTTGAGCTGGCCTGTTCCTGGGAGTGGACGCGTTCCATGTGCGGTCACGGGTGGCTGCCTCTCGACCACTCCCCCAGCGCATGGTGCTGGTGCTCAGCCAGTCGTTGAGTAACGGCCCCCTCGGACCCGGGAACTGAACAAGTGCGATGGCCAGTCAAAGTGGCAATCGGTCTCACGCGAGAGTTCAGCACGCAGCCCGAGGCGAGTAGCTCGACGCGCCCAGGTTGACCGGATAGGCCGTGGGGGCTCGATACCTGCTACTGGGTTCTGGCCGCATGTTGCAGTGGGCACCAGGGAGGCTGAATCAGGCGCACCATGGTGCCCATGACCACCGATCCCGGCGAGGCACTGTTCGAGCGCTACCTGGACGCACGCGGCTACGAGATCCTTGACTACGAGCCCGACTTGGGCACGGCGAAGCGCCCCGACTACCTGGTTCGCGCCGATGGCCACGAGGTCGTCGTTGAGGTCAAGTCGTTCGACCCCCCGCCGGTGACGCCGGCTTCATCGCCGAGTGGCTTCGTCCCGATGCCGAAGCTCACCGCTGTACGGAGCAAGATCTCCACAGGCGCAAGCCAGCTCAAGGGCATCGCGCCCTACCCTCTTGTGGTCGTGCTCGCCAACCCCCGTATGTCTCCGGTACCCCTAGCGCCCGCCATGGTCATCGCGGCCATGTATGGAGACCAACAGGTCTCTTTCACGCAGAGTGCTGAGTTGACTTGGACGACAGGCCGTAACGGCCGGCTCCACGTCGACGAGCCGGACAACTCCGTTCGCGGTAGCCACCCCTACCTGAGCGCAGTCTGTGTACTGCGCGTCGCCCAGGCCGAGGACGCACGCATAGTTGCCTGGCTGCGAGGTGAATCCACCATTCGCCCCAACGTCCTCGCCGCATACGGCGACGGAACCCCGGACGCGGCACCCGCGACAGCCGACGAAGTCGTGAGCCTGGACGTCTTCGAGACGGTCAGCAAAGCCGCCACCGCACTGCCCCGCGAGGTCTTCGCCGGCCCCAACGACACCCGCTGGGGCCCCACCGCTCCAGGGCGCTACGGTCCGATCGCGCCAGGCTCCACCCGCGGCACTCTGTAGGCCCCGCTTCGTAGCAGACCGCGCCCCATACCGCCTGCGGCCCAACGGCCGGGGAATCAAGTCCCCGGCTGTGGAGAGCCGGCAGCGCGGCTTCCCGACTGAGATTGAGAGCAGATGTCCGGAAGAAAGCAGCACTACCTGCCCGCCGCGCTCATCGGTGGGTTTGGCGACAGCGCAGGCCGTGACCCACGCGATGCCGTAGTCGTCTGGAGGCGACGGAGGTGGGAGGGGCCACGGGAGGCCGCAGCCCAGTACATCGGCTGGCGTCCCGGAATGTACCGACTCAACGACCCGCCCCCCGGTGTCGACAAGGACGTGGTCGACAAGGTCTGGGAAACCGTTGAGCCCCACCTGCCCCACCTCGTCGAACGTCTCGCGGCCGGCCGGGAAACCGCCGAGGACCACAGCATGCTCATGGACTACGTCGCCATGGCTGGCGTGCGCCATCCCAACTTCGCCCAAGCGGTGAATCGCTGGCGTGCCGAACTTGGCATGCCCATCATCACCGGAGACGAGGTTCACGTGGCCCGGCTGGACGTCCTGACGCGCGGCCCCCAACTGGTCCGTGGATTCCGCTGGCGCGTCCTGCACACCTCCCCGGATGCGCCCCGTTTCATCCTCAACGACCTCAGCTGGACCTACATAGGCCAACAGGGCTGGGCCGGCCGAGGACTCTACTTCCCGCTGAGCGAGAGCGTCGCGCTCGTCGGATGGCTCAAGCGTGGCCTCACGGGAGGCTTCGACCACCAGGTTCTTCGTCCCAACTGGGTCCGCTGGCTCAACGCCGCGACCTGGACCGAAGCGCCCGAGTTCATTGTCGGGCACCCCGCCGACGCCCTGGATCTCGCCCAGCAGCGCACTGCGAAGCAAGTATCAGAGCGTGTCACTCTGGCCCGCGGCGCATTCCAGGACGTCGCTGGGCAGCGGTTCCTCTTCGACGAGGTCTAAATGAGAACCGACACATGCCCCCCCAGGGCGAAAGTGCCCAAAGTGCCCCAAGTGCCCGACTTTCCGGACTCGCTTCGCGAGATGGCCACAGGGGCTGGGGAGACGGGATTTTCGGAGCTCGGCCTGCAGCAGGGAGGGGTCGCACGCAGGCAGGGCCACACAGGATCAGCCGGGTGATAGCACCGTCGATGTGCATGGTGCACGGCGAAGCGAAGGAACCTTCCGGCCAATGGCCGGCAGGACTCCAGGCCAGCGGCCCGCCTCAGGGCCGGAGAGGACCAGAGCGTGGCGAACGTACCCCGTCTGCACTTCGTACGGCTCCAGCCCCATGACCGCTGCCCCGCATACCCTGGCGGCGGTCACGGCAAGGGACCTATTACGCCTCTTCGGGGGCCTTCCACTCGTGCGCCGTGCCCGAGTGCCAGACGCCTGGTGCTGGGCTGTTGATCGCCTGGTGGTCACTCCGCGCCTGGAGTGCGGACTCCGCGCGGGCAGCTTGAATCGCCGCCTCAATAACGAAATGACGGCCGGACTCATACTCGGTCACGCCAAGCGCCTGCCTCTGAGCCTCGGTCAAATGGAAGGTGTATCGAGTCCCATTTTCCGAGTAGATCTGGCTAACCTTCGGGCAGATCACCTCGAATTTTGCATACTGACTGTAATCAATCCCCAGGGCCATGATTCGCATGGCAGTCTGCATGCTGCCGACAGCCTGGAAAAGTGGACGCAGCGCTGTCGTCACGGGGTCCATCGAGGTAGCCAGGGGGCCGATGGTGGGCCCAAATCGGAACGGGTGGCTTCTATCGTAAGTATGGTACTCGCCATAGTGATTGACGAGCCCAGTGAATGCGATCATGAGTCCGGCCATTGCTGACGGCCACTGTCCGGCATCGGCCTGTGCTTGAGTGTGCCGAAGAATCTTAGCGGTCTCAGGTTGCGTAACAAGATCAATCATGTCGATGCCCTCGAAACCAACACCGAAGACCATCGGAACAGCATCGGTAAAGAAGGTCACCGAGTCCGCGCGCGACTGTTCGATGGCACTTTTCGAGGGGATAGTTCCATGATGCTTGAACCCAACGCGAAGGCTGTTCATCCGGTCCATAGGAGCCTTGCTGGGCAATGTGATGTTAGCTGTGCTGCCGGACTTGATTTCGCTCCAGTAGCCGAGGAAGGTGACATTCTTCGACAACGAGACCCCGAGGTGGTCCGCTGCCAGCCGAAGGAACTGTTCCACGGCGTCATGGAAGGACAGCACGGCGGTCGCGTTCAGGGGTTCGGGCTGGCGTGCCTGGGCCTGCCCCTGGTCAAAGAGGAACTTGACGAAGGCCAACCGCTCCATTTCAAGAGGGGTCATGGGTGTGGTCACCGGGTCTCCTTACTGGGTTGGTAGGGGCAACTCCACTGCGCGCTGGAGAGGAGTTTGGTCCCCACCGGAACGGCTTGCGGGCTGGCTTTCAAACTTGGTGATCCAGTGTTCCCGTTATCGGCGACCTCGCGGGAGTGGGCGGTGCATCCGTCCAGTGGGGGCGGTTTTCAGCGGTGCTGAGTTGAGGGCGGTGACGCCCAGCGCGGCGTCACGGGCGGCCCATGCCTCATCGCGTTCGGCGAGGGCTTCTGCCCGTTCCTGGGCCAGCTCCTGGGTCATGATCGCGTAGGTGTTGACCAGATCCGCGAGCTGTCGTTTCTCCTTGCGTGCCTTGGCCAGGTGTTCTCGTAGCTTGTCGACCTCGGTCTCAGCTCTTTTGATCGGCTCGCTCTTGTGCCCAACGGCCTTGAACTCCGCCCGGTATTTGGCCATGAGCGTGTTCGGGTACTTGTGCGTCAGGAGCCAGCGTTTGACCTGGGCCTCCTGGGCGAGGTCGAGGATAGTGAGCTTGCCTGAGGAGTGGAGCGGGGTGCCAGCCAGTAGCCGGTCGGCGGCGGCCCGCAGCTTGACGCAAAGGTCATGTGGCGGATCTTGTTCAGCCTTCACGTAGTGCCTCCTGGGTGCCCGCGCTCGTGCTCGTCGATGAGTTGCTCCAGGTAGGCCAGGCGGCGGCGCTCGCGGCCCCATCGGATCGGCGGGCTCACCTTGTCAGCTACCTTGTTCCGCAACTGGCTAGCCTCGGCCCGCAGCTCGGAGATGTTCTCTTCGGTGCGGCAGAGGTTGCCGCAGGCGGGATGGCAGCCCTCAGTGTCCGGCGTGACCCGTGCGTCGTCCAGGGAGGGTTCGAGCTCGCATCGCGCCGTCGCGGCCGTGAAAACACAGGTCATGCCCTTGCCGTGGTAAATCTGCAGCGAGGGGTTCGCCATCACGTGCCTTGCCTCCTTCCCGGTCCGTAGGACCCGTCCTGCGAACTTTCTCGCTCCTCCGCTCACCCTCGCCCGGTAGGCTCCTGCGGCTGGACCGCTGACGTGCTCGCCGGCTTTCAAGCGCCGGTCGGCATCCTGAAGATCATCGAGTTGGGTCAGCCACCGCTCGAAGGCGAGGTCATCTGGGAATCCTGACGCGTATGTGCCGGCATAGCCCTGAGTGATCTGGACCCGCAAATGCCCGTACTGGATCGCAGCGGCGACCATCCCGCGGGGGCGACGGCAGATGAACCAGGCCAGTGTGCGCCGCAGGCGTGAACCCGTCAGCCTCTGCGGATCGAGGGGGATTACGTCACTGCGGCCATGCCGGCTGCAGAAAGCGTTCACCCAGTCGATGAAACCGTTCAGATCCTCGTTGATCGAAGCAAGTGTGCGGGCCTCTCCGCCCTCATGCTGGTCGCGCTCGTCCGCCACCAGCCAGACAGGGAACAGAGCCTCGGCGTCGTGAAGGCGTTCTTGAACGCCGATCGCCGTGGCGACAAGATCTGGAGCGATCCACGGCTCGTCGCGGAACTGCCCTTCGGGGATCTTGGCGCCGCTCTCGTCGCGGGCATTCTTCCACTTGCGGCCGTGGACCTCCCATAGCTTCGTCACCTTGTCCCGGCGCAGGCAGCCGCGTCGCAGGCTGACCGCTTCTCCGGGGCGACAGCCGGTGAGGTAGGCCAGGAGCAGGAAGCACGCAGTCGATAGCATGCGCACCAGCTTCTTAACGTCGGCATAGGCGATGTTCTCCATCCAGGGCCCGCCGTCCAGAAGTCCCTTCGGACGGGCCGTCAGGAAGGCGCCATGAGCGATGGGAATGCCAGAGGTCAGGAACATGTCCCGATAGGCGTGGTTCTTCTGCATCGCGGTTGGCGAGAGGTCGAGGAGCTTGGCGAGGAAGGGCCAGTCCGGCTCCCAGGTGCCGTCTCCTCGTTGCCTGCCTGGCAGGTCACGGCCTTCAGCGCGGAAGGATTCGATCAATGCGCCGACTTCCGGGGTCGCCCCGGCTTGACCTGGGACCCGGATCCGACGGTGCGGGCCAGGGCTGTAGCGGCCGGGCTTAAGGCCGAACAGCGGCCGGAACTCCTCCATGGCCGCGATGATGTCCTCGGCGAAGCCTTCGACGAAGCGGGCGGCCCACAATACCGTCATCGTCATCGTGGTCTCCTGGATGCGGAGAGTAGAGTTCTCCCGATCCCGCTGGGACTGGCCCAGCAGAACCCGGGAGTCCTTTCCGCCCCAGGGCGGCATCTCGGGCAGCCGACCCTCAGGCGGCAGCAGGTCGCGGAAGGCCCACAGGCGGCGAACGGCCTGCAGCAGATCACAGCGGTTGCCATGACTGATCTCCGCGTCCCGGACGCCGTCGAGGTAGTCTTCCAGGTCCTCCGGCGTTACCTCCATGATCAGGGTGAAGCCGTAGGTATCCATCCAGTCCAACAGCCCGCGCAGGAGGCGGAGCTGGGAGACCATCGTGTAGACGGCCAGCCTGCCGTTGATACTCGCCCGGCGCAGGATCGTCAGGCCCTCGTCGCAGTTCAGTTCCTGCCAGATGTAGATCTTGGCTATCTCGCGGAACCGTTCGGGCACCAGAGCAAAGTTGATGCTGACCGAGGACATGTGATCCTCAAGGATTCCCGGGCGCAGGTTCCAGCGCATGTCGCCGAACACCGACAGCGTCGAGAGATCCGTACCTTCGCGTAGCTGCCGGTTCAGCAGCACCACCGTGTCGGGGTCGGGCACGACGACGTCTTTCGGCTCAACTGCGGCGTCTTCGATTGTCATCGCTCGTCCAGTTCCCCATCCAGCAGCCGTCGCACCAGTTCTCGCTCTTCCTCCCCGGCCCTCGCGCGGGCCCGGTCCTCGGCACGTTTGCCCGCTAGTCGGATCAGGTCTTCCAGTTCCGCGAAGGGCAGGGCGAACTGCTCGGCCCAACGCAGGGCCGTCATATGGGTTCGCCGTTCGTTGATCATGTCCCGGGCGACCACCTGAACCGCCAGATGGTGGGGCATCGCGCGGGCGCACGGGCATTCCAGGCACTTCAGGAAGGAGGCCCGGCAGGGCTCTCCCGGCGGGCTATGCGGGCCGTTCTCATTGTCCGTGCAGGCGGCCAGCACCGTGTCCGCGTCCCTCGCGACCAGCAGCCGCATCATCTCTGCGGTCACCCCGAGCCGTTTGGCAACCGTCTCCGGGTCGCGCAGGGCCTCGGCGACATCCGCCGTGCTCAGCCGGGTGATCCGGCCTGCGGTGCGGGCCTTGACGACTTCCTTCTCCAGCACGTCAGCGACCACCTTCTGGTACTCGCGCAGGCTCGACTTGTCCCGTCGCAGGTAGATGTTCGCCAGTGTCTCCCGGGTCTGGGCCACCGGCTTTTGTTCACGCACGCCGTGAGTGACCCGCATACGTCCGGCGCCTACGATCAGCCGTTGCAGGGCGCCGTCCTCGTCCGGCTCATCGGCGACCAGGTTCAAACCGGCGCCCCAGGATCCGATGCTCGAATTCGTCAGTTGGTCGCGGAAACCCCGTCCGCTCACGTTGCGGCGCGTGACTGCCACGGATCCCTGGGCCCGGGAGCCTTTTCCCGCCTTGGGAACCCAATAGACCAGCAGCCGGTCGCTGCCCTTGATCCGCCGTGACGACGCCGCCAGTTCCATAGCGACCATGTAGAGGCCAAACGGCGTGTGCAGCTCGTCACGGGAAGACAGCTCGCCTTCCTCTGCGGGCGCCGAGGCCCACGACGGCAATTCGCTCAACGTCACCGTCATGTAGCGCCGCGGGCCCCGACGCGGCTTGCTCAGGTCGAGCTGGACGCTGGCCAACGGCCCGGCCCCGCCGTCTGGCCGGTGGAAAGCCGCTGGTGCCTTGATGATCGTCGACCCGTTTTCCCCGGTCAGCCGCACGAGCAGAATCACCAGCGCGCAGGCCTCGGCCAGGCTCAGATGCAGCCGCGTGGTCAGGTCGGTCACAGTGCCGTGCGGGACGATCCACGATGCCAGGCCGTTGCCCCATTTGTTGCGCGGCATCTCCCCGGTCGTCTCCACCATGTCGAGGATCGAGCCGTATTCGTAGAGCACTGGCTCGTCCTCGCGTGAGACGCCGCCCTCTCGCCAGCGCTCCAGCACCTCCCGGGACTCCCTGATGCGCTTCACGGCTGCCCGCACCACCTTCCGTGCGGCGTCCAAGATCGCCTTTTCCTCGGTCGGGCTGTAGCTGCCCCGCGAGACGATCTTGTCCCGGCGGGCCGGCACCCACTGCGCGCACTGAGCGGCGAACTGCGGTGTCAGCCCTTTCACGTTCGCCAGCAGGGATCGCAGCAGCCCCACCGCCATCCCGGCGGACGGCGCCTCCCCCCTGCTCAGCAGGAATGCCTTCAGGTGTCGGGGTGCCAAATCTTGCGGGGTCCGCGGGGGCTCTGCCTCCAGGAGCAGGACGTCAACGAAATAGCGCAGCTGCCTGAAGGCGTTGTTGGCGGCATTGGAGGCGTTCACCTGTCCCGCGGGCCCCACGTGCGCGTCGAAGGCGCGGGCGAACGCCTCCTGCAGCGGGCGATCCACCGCGAACGTCGTGAAGTCGTAGTCGACGATCTCGCCGGGGTCCTGCTCGGAGAAGAACCGCACCCGGCAGTGACCGTCCTCTAGGAACAGCCGCTGCGGCGGGCTATACCCCGCCTCCGGCATCTCCGCCTGTCGCCCCGGGCTCACCGGTCAGTCACCGGATCGCCCAGCACCCGCCGGTCGGCGCCGTAGACCGCCGCCATCAGGTCCGAGAGGCCGCTGTTGTTGGCGTGCAGCAGCAGCAGCTCCAGTTCCAGAGCCTCAAACGGCTCCAAGTACGTCTCCTTGGTCGTGCGCTGATCAGCATGCCCGAGCAGCAGACGCACCAGGTCCCAGGTGCTGCCGAACTCGTATCGCAGGTCACGAAGCTCTTCCCCGTCCAGATGCGCGAACTTCTTGTCGAAGAGAAGCCGGCCTACCGAGAACCAGCGCAAGGCGAAGCTGTGTCGGAGCATGTGGGCGGTCCCGGCGAACCCCTCCAGCCCCAAATTGTCCCGCAGCCGCTTGTTGGCCTGAGTGAAGGTGTGCTGCCACCCGTGCGGATCCCTCGGCATCCCGTCCTCGTTCAACCACAGTGCCACCGGCTCCAGCCCCTGTTGCGTCTGACGCAGAAGCAGACGGCGAGCCGACGGCGTCAGCGAGTCGAGAGTGACCTCCTCCACCACTCCGTCCTGCCCGACCAGCCTCACCCGCCCTTTGGCCAGCACCCGCGTCAGCAGCCGGGTCCCCTTCATGCCTTCATAACGCCCGGCGGCCTGGGCCCTGCGCACCGCCGTGGCCCGCTCGCCCTCGCAGTAGTTCAGTACCGGCACCAGGCCCTTGCGTGCCAACCAGTACCTGCGGGCTACGTCCCCCTTGGCCGTCTGCTCGGCCAAGTGGCAGGTGTAGAAGCCGCGGCTGGGATCGTCCGGCGGGAGCTCGATCAGCAGCAGCGAACCGCCTTCCTCCAGCCGCAGTCCAGAGTTGTAGAGGTAGTCCGCGAAGGCGCCGTTGCGCTGCCCGTTGCGGCCTCGCCAACTCGGGTCCTCATCACCCTCCAGCGTCAGCCCGAGCAGCCCGCAGTCCCGATAGCGCTCGAAGCCTGCGGGGTCGAACCACTTCACATCTCGGTCCCGAGTCGCCTTCGGGTCGGTCACGACCTTCTCCGACTGGCTGCCATCCCGGCGCTTTCCGCGACCTGGGCGGGTCCGGATCGGATTGGGGACCTGGAACTCGTTGGCTGCCCAGAGGTAGAACAGCCGGATGTTGATGAGGTTGTCACTGTAGGTGCCGGACTCCACCAAGCGCGTATTGCGGCCGTCCAGCGTCCGCCAGGTCTTGAAGGCTTCGACCGCGGTTGGCTCCACCTCGTCCCAGGTCTGTCCGCAAGCCCACAGAAAGCTCAGCCACACCACGAGGCTGTACGCGTACTTCCGCCAGGTCAGCCGACCTAAGTCGCGCACCTCGTCACTGTCGAACCATCGGTCAACCCGAAGATCCGGAGCCCCCAGAGGGTTGAGCAAGAAGGGCTGGCCAGCCCTCCGTGGCGCCGACGAAGCCCGCAACAGGACGCCCTGGTGTTGCAACACGACCGGATCGTCGCGCACCGGGAGAAGATCCAACCGCTCACCGTGAAAGTAGACCTTCCATCTCACAACAGGGATCCTGCATAGTCCCAGGTCATAGAAGGACCACTACAGGACAGCATTCACCCGAACGGGTGATGCTCGCTGTGTCCCGTATCAGCAACACGCCTCTGCAACAACACAGATCTCGCTAGAGAACGTACGCGCCGCCGGAGACCACGACCCAGGCCGCGTCGGCGAGGTCCGCCGCCAGCTCGGCGGCGACGTGGACGCCGTAGGCGGTGCAGGCCCGGGCGCCGACCACGGCGACGGAGCGCAGCGCCAGCAGCCGCAGGGAGGCCGCGCCGCGGACCCAGAGCCCGGTCGGCCGGGCGGGGCCGAGGTCGTCCAGCTGGGTGGGCCATTCCGGCTCGCCCGGGCAGACCAGCCGGGTTCCGAGCGAGCAGGCGTGGTCCAGGTCGGCGGCCGGGTCGGCCCCGGCGGCCCGGGCCCGGAAGCCCTCACCGGCCGGGCCTGCCTGGAGCCGGTCCAGTGCCTCGACCGGGCCGTACCGGTCGATCAGCGCACCGGCGGCCTCGTCGCCCGGTTCGACGATCCGGCTGAGCGCGGCCCTGGCGAGTCGTACTGCCTGTTCCATGGTGGCCTCCGGTTCGCGGTTCGGTGCGGCGTGCGGATGGGTCGGACGCGGGCGGGCTGGTGCGGGGCCGGTCAGCCGGGGGCGGCCAGGCCGCCGGGGACGCCGCTGCGCAGGCTCAGCGCGGTGCGCACCTGGGCCCGGCCGGGGAGGTCCAGCCCGGCGAGGTCGGCGGCGGTCCAGGCGACGCGCAGCACCCGGTCCAAGCCGCGGGCGGTGAGCAGCCCGCGTTCCAGCTGGCGTTCGGCGTCCTGCAGCGCGCCGGGGGCGAGCCGCCAGCGGGTGCGCAGCTCGTGGCCGGGCACCTCGCCGTTGGTGCGCCAGGGGGTGCCGGCGAATCTGGCGGCGGCGCGCTCCCGGGCCGCCAGCACCCGGGCGGCGACGGTGGCGCTGTTCTCGGCGGAGGCGTCGCGCTCCATCAGCTCCACCCGGGTGACCGGCTCGACCTCGACCCGGAGGTCGACCCGGTCGAGCAGCGGCCCGGAGAGCCTGGCCTGGTAGCGGCTGACCATGGTGGGGGTGCAGTCGCAGGCCTGCCCGCGCCGGGACCAGCGGCCGCAGGGGCACGGGTTGGCCGCCATCACCAGCAGGAACCGGGCGGGCAGCCGCAGCGAACCGGCCGAGCGGGCGACCACGACCTCGCCGGACTCCAGCGGCTGGCGCAGGGCGTCCAGGACCCGCACCGGGAACTCCGGGGCCTCGTCCAGGAACAGCACGCCGCGGTGGGCGAGCGAGACCGCGCCCGGGCGCGGCAGGCCGCTGCCGCCGCCGATGATGGCGGGCATGGTGGTGGAGTGGTGCGGGGCGCAGTAGGGCGCGGTGCCGACCAGCGGTCGGCCGGGCGGGAGCAGCCCGGCGACCGAGTGCACGGCGGTGACCTCCAGGGCCTGGTGCGGGCTGAGCGGCGGCAGGATGCCCGGCAGCCGCTCGGCCAGCATCGTCTTGCCCGCACCGGGCGGGCCCTTCAGGAAGAGGTGGTGGCCCCCGGCGGCGGCGATCTCCAGGGCGTGGCGGGCCTCGTACTGCCCGGCGATGTCGGCGAGGTCGCGGTGGTCGCGCTCGTCGGCGGCGCGGCCGCGGACGCCGAGGCCGGGCAGGGAGAGCCCGGCCAGGGCGTTGTCGGGCTGCGCAGGCTCCTCCGGCCCGGGCTGGTCCTCGGCGGCCTCCCGACCGCTGAGCAGGGCGATGAGGCTGCCCAGGGTGCGGACGCCGCGGACGTCCATGCCGGGCACCAGGGACGCCTCGGGGGCGGTCTGGGCGGGCACGACGACCCGGGTGTAGCCGGCGTCGGCGGCGGCGAGCACGGCGGGCAGCACGCCGCGGACCGGGCGGACCCGGCCGTCCAGGCCGAGCTCGCCGATGAGCAGCAGCCCGGCGATGGCCGCCGGGTCCAGCCGTTCGGCGGCGGCCAGCACCGCGCAGGCGATGGCGAGGACCAATGATCCACTGAGACGCTGTTAAAGCAAAGACGGCCCCACCAGGAGATTCCCGTCTCCGGAGGGGCCTGACCGCAAGGCCCGACTAGGTCGGGCGCCCCCTTGATCTCACCCAAGGAGTCGGCTGCCATGGATCGTCCCATCAATCGAGTGCCGTCCGCATCCCCCCGGGCGTGGAGCCTCCGCTCCGCCCGCCGCTACCTGCAGCGCCTTCAGCAGGCCGCCCTCGGCGTCACCCGATCCCTCACCTTCAAGGCGCTGCGCGGCCGGTTCGTCACCGTCACCGACTACATGAGCCAGCACGGCGCCCCCGCCGACTGGCAGGCCAAGTGGTCCTCCGCGTTCGGCGGCCGAGTCCACCGCAAGTACCAGGCCCGCCACGGCCACAAGGCCCCCCAGTGCCTGAACATGGTGCGCGGGGTCGCCCGGGACGTCTACTACTACGGCGACGCCGACCTCGACCTGTTGGACGAGGCCATGGAGCACTACACCGCCAAGACCGGCCTCACCCGCCCCGCCCAGCCGCAGACGCCGGCTGACCGCCTCGGCTCCATCACAGCCCTGCTGACCGGCTTCAACGAGGCGGTGCAGGACTACCCGGGCCGCTTCGAGGGCCTGACCGGCGAACACCTGCGCGACCTGGAGCGCGTCGGCGACTGCGACGCCGCCTCCGACCGCATCGAGCAGCTGCTACCCGTCCTGGACGACTGGAAGCAGCGCCTGGACGTCCTCGAAGAGGCGCTGACGCCCGCCGACCTGAACGCGATCATCGCGGCCGGGCCGGAGTCGCCCGTCGCCACCGCCTACCGGGTGGCCGCGCGCAGCTTCGACACCTACCAGCAGTGCCGCGACACCGCCCATTCGGCCTGGGTGAACTGGTCGTTCACCGGTCTGGAGCCGGAGGAGGGGGCGGACGCCCGAATGGGTGATGCCGCCGAGTCGCCCGAGGTTGACGAGCGGGTCACGGTCCCGTGCGTGCTGGACGGCTGCGACGGCTACAGCCACCCGGACGACTGCACCCGCAGAATCGACCGGATCATCATCAACGGTGATCTTGAGGTCACGACAGAGCTGGTCGCCCCGAACGAAGGCCCGCTGTACGTGTCCGTGTTCGGCGTGTACGACGACCGCGACGAGGCGATCAACGTCCACGCCCACACCCAGGCCGATCTTGACCGACTCGCCGAGGAGTTCGAGCGGCTGGCCGCGATGATCCGGAAGGCGGGCGCGAGCCTGCACCGCACCAGCGCGGTGCAGCCCACGACCGGCGTGTGTGCCCGCTGCGAGCGGACCTGGCCCGAGGCGGACCTGTCCGACGACGCCAACGGCGACCCCGTGTGCTGCGACTGCCACGCGAGCGACCCGGGCGACGACCGCGCCGAATACCGGGCCTACGCCCACGCGGGGCGGTGACCGCCATGACGACCACCCTCGACACCAGCACCCTGCTGCAGGACTCCGGCGCACTGCTCCTGGAGATCGGCCCGGCCGACCTCGGCGAGAACTTCGGCTCGTTCCTCGGCTTCCTGGCCCACACCCCCGAGGGTCAGACGATCGTGGTCCTCCCCGAGGGCCAGCTCCCCGAGATCAGCGACAGCGTCATCCGCCAGCTGCTCCAGATGCCCCGGGGCCGGTCCTGATGGGTGCCCGTTTCCCGATCCCGCGCCCGACCGAGACCGCGGCACTCGCTGCGGTCCGGCCGCGGCCGGTCCCGCCGGCCGAGGCCCTGTACGCCGACCTCGCCACCACCCGCCGCCGCGACGACCGCGAGGGCTTCACCCTGCTCGGCTGCCTGATCCTGCGGGCCATCGCCGGAAAGGCCGGTGAGCGGTCATGACCAGCGACCACCGGACGGAAGCCTCGCTGTCCGTCGCCGCCCTTCACCTGCTGCTCGCGCGGAACCCCGAGCTGGACGAGCTGCCCATCGAGTGGACTGTCGACGTCGACCGGGTGATCCGGCCGTTCATGACCGTCCGCCACCCCGACTGCGCCAAGGCGGCGCAGCTGCTCGCCGACGCGCTGGAACTCGACCTCAAGACGGGCGACTTCAGCGACCAGGGCATCCCCACCCGGTCCCTGTACGTGCAGGGCCGCTGGGGCGGTGCCCGCTGGGACTTCGTCGCCTACGCGGCCCGCGAGGCAGGTGAGCGGTCATGAGAAGACGTCTCCTCGACGCCACCCGCGGTGGCCGCCTGTGGTGGCGGGTGGTCCGTGAGAACCCGGTCACGGCCACCGTGGCGACCTGGCGCGGCGGGGCCCTGACGATGCCCTGCCCCACCTGGTGCGCCGGCCACCCGGACGCCGACGTCGCCCAGCACCCGGTGGACTTCGCCCACCACTCGGAGGACCACGGGCTGACCGTGACCCTGGCCGAGGACACGGTCGAGATCCTGGCGGTCGGCATCTCGCAGGCCCCGCTGTCCACGCGCGGCAGCGTGCTGCCGTACTTGACGGTCGACGCGGGCACCGACGGCTGCGTCCGCACGACGCCGGACGAGATGCGGGCCCTGGCCGACGGCCTGGAGTCGCACGCCGGGTTCCTGCGCCGGTTCATCGCGGATTTCGAGCCGCTGCGGGCCGAGGCGCTCGAGGCGATGCGCCCGCCGGGCTTCCCGAAGCACCTGCCGCCGCTGGCGCCGCTGGACGGGGAGGACCCGTGATCTTCCTGATCGTGGCGACCCCGGCCGAGGCTGACGTTGTCCTGCACCGGCTGCGCGACGCGTTCAGCACCGCCGACCCGATCGGCATCCCCGACCCGGACGACATCGAGGGCCAGGTCGCCCTGAGCGTCGACGTCCACCTCTGACCCGTCTTCCCCGCGCCCGGTCGGTGCGGCGGAAGGCCAGTGGAACTCCGCCAACTTTGCGGAGTTTCCGCCGGGGTCACCGCCGCGCCGCCGGGCTCACACCCCCTGGAGCACCCGTGAACACCCGCCCCAACCCGACCACCGGAGGTAGCTGACATGGCCCTCTTCGGATTGTTCGGCTCGACCCACGACATGACCACCGGCACGTACGCCGGTCGGGAGTCCGCCAGCGACCGGGCCGCGCGCAAGGATGCCGAGGCGCGGTCCCGGCGCGCCGCCTCGCACCGCAAGGCCGCCACCAAGCTCGACCGCCAGGTGAACGCCGAGATCGACGCCAACCGGACCGCCGAGCGCTCCGGCACGCGGGGGCGGGGCTGGTGGTGACTCTCAACCGCGCCCAGCGCATCGTGATCGGCTGCATCACGGCCGGGGCCGTCCTGATCGCCGTCATCGGCTTCACCGGCTCCTACGCAGCGGTACAGGGCCTCGCGGTCCGCAAGGGCTTCGGCTGGTTCTCCTACGCCCTGCCGGTCGGTGTGGACGTCGGCATCGCCGTCCTGCTCGCCCTGGACCTGGTGCTGACGTGGCTGCGGATCCCGTTCCCGCTGCTGCGGCAGACCGCATGGCTGCTGACCGCGGCGACGATCGTGTTCAACGCCGCCTCGGCCTGGGGCGATCTGCTCGCCGTGGCCATGCACGCGATCATCCCCGTGCTGTTCGTGGTGGTCGTCGAGGCCGCCCGGCACGCCGTCGGCCGGCTGGCCGCCATCAGCGTGGACAAGCACATGGAGTCGGTCCGCCTGGTCCGCTGGATTCTGTCACCTCTGCCAACTTTCCGGTTGTGGCGGCGGATGAAGCTGTGGGAGCTGCGCTCCTACGAGCAGGTCGTGAGCCTGGAGCAGGCCCGGGTGGTGTACCGGGCGCGGCTGCGCGCCACCTACGGCCGCCGGTGGCGCAGGCGGGCCCCGGTGGAGCTGCTGCTGCCGCTGAAGCTCGCCCGCTACGGCGTGCCGCTGCCCGAGCTGACCGGTGCGGAGTCGGTGCGGGTCCATGCGTTGGACCCGCAAGCCGAGGACGCCCCGGCGCTCGCCGCAGCTAGCGATCTTCCTGCTACCGCGAAGATCACCGAGTTGACCCCGGAGGCCGCCGGGTGGGCCGCGTTCGCCGCCGCCGAGGCAGCCGCCGCCGAGGCAGCCGAGCCGCCGGAATCCTCAGGAAATTTTCCTGAGGTTCGGCCGGCCGCAGGGCCCAAGCAGATGGCCACCGCGGCCACCTGTGCCCCCGTCGAGGTGATCGCGGAGCCGCTGCTGACTTCGGAAAGCTCTGATCTTGTCGATTCGGGCGAAACGGACACGACTGTCGCAGATCTGCGACAGTCACAACCCAAAATGTCCGTTCCGGAGCCGGAGTTGGTCGTCGGTAATTTGCCGACATCCACGCCCGAGCCCGAACCGGAGCCGGTGCTGAGCGCGATGGAGCTTGCCTCCCGCGCCCGCCGTGAACGGCAGCGGCAGACCAGAGCTGACGCCGCTGTCGGCTGGTGGGTGGCGCAGCAGCTGCCGGGACCGCCGAGCCTCAACGAACATGCCAAGGCGTCGGGCATCTCCGTCCCGACCCTGCGCAAAGCCCTCGCCGAGTTCCCCCAGCCCGAACCGGAGGTTGTGCCGTGATCACCCGCATCCTGTCCCGGCTGCGGCGTCGCCGCTGGACCGAGCCGGACACCCTGACCCGCCTGCCGGTGCCTGCGCCGGTCCGTGTGCCCCCTGCGCCGCCCGTGTGCGCCCGCCAGGTGGGTGACGACGAGCTGGCCGTCCGCGCGCGCCTGTTCTGCCTGCTGGGGATCGGCGGTCCGCTGTGACCGACACCGACGACACCCGGGACGTCGACCCCGACACCTGGTTCGAGCGGCTGTACGCCGACGACTCTGCCACCGAGGACACGAAGGGTCTCGCTACTACCGAAACCCCTGCAGTCGACCAGGCCGACCCCGAGCCCGAGCCGGAGACCGACGCGGACGACGACCAGGCCGAGGCCGCAGAACCCCCGTTCGACCTGCGGGCCCTGGCCGACCACCTCGCCGGCGTGCTCTCCGAGACACCCGCCGAGCGCGAGCAGCGCCGGCAGCGCGAACACGAAGCGCGGCTGGCCGCGGCAGGCGAGACGGCGGCCGAGCGCAGGCAGCGGCACCGCGAGGAGCGCCGGAAGCGCGAACGGCTGGCCAGCCTCCTACCCCTCGTCCACCACACCGAGCGCGTCCGCCGCTTCCGCCGCTGGGTCATCCTCACCGGCTTGTCCGCCTCCGTCGGCTACAGCGTCCACCTCGTCCAGGCCACCGCCCGCCAGTCGCCGACCGTCGGCGGCGCACTCCTGGGGGGCTTCTGGCTCCTGGACCTGTACATCCGCCGCTGGGGCCGCGTCCGGGTCTCCCAGGTCCGCGGCGCCTTCCCCCTCGCCCTGCTGATCATCGTGCGCATCCCGGTCGCCTCGGCGCTGGTCGCGCTGCTCGGCCTCGCCCCGCTCCTCGCCCTCACCGGCCACCACTGAATAGGAGACACCACCACCATGTTCGGGACCTTCGGCTCCGGCGGCGTCCTTCTTGTGATCATCGTCGCCCTGGTCATGCACAGGCGGGGCGGCGGCAAGCTCAAGCCCGTCAAAGATCACCACGTGTTCTACTGGGGCTGCGCGATCGGCCTGTTCGCGGCCGGGGCAGGCACAGCGTTCCGGCAGGTCGGCACCGTGTCCACCACCATCACCACGGCGGTCAACCAGCAGTCCGCGACCTTGGGCACGATCGGGCCGGCCGCCATCGCCCTGGCGCTGATCTTCGTCGCGTTCGGCTCCAAGCCGAACTTCGTCAAGGACCTGATCTGCGGCGTCGCCGCCCCGGGCATCCTCGCCGCGGCGGGGGGCCTGTGGGTGCTGCCGGTGACCATCCTCGGCTCGATCCTCCACTCGGTGGTGTGACCGTGCGCCGCTACCTCGAAGACTGCACCCTGGCCGCCCTGCTGCAGGGCCATCGCTTCCTGGTCCTGAAGGCAAAGGCGAAGATCACCTACCGGCCGAGATGGAAGCACGCCGGGGGAGCCGTGGCAGCGCTCTACTTCCTGTGGCCGATCGTCCGGCGCGTGCTGCCAGCGGTGGTGCCCGCGGTGACGGTGACGGCCACGGTGTGGTTCTTCACCGCCATGGCGGTCGGGGCCTCCGGGTACGGGGCGAAGACGGCGGCCGGCTCCCCCGTCGACGCCCAGCAGCCGGACGGCGGGGAGCCGGCGGAGGAGCGGCAGGAGCCGCCCGCCGAGGCGACCCTGTACGCGCTGATCCGGCACGTCGCCGCGCTCTCCGATCAGGGCACCGCCGCGCACCTGCCGGACCTCCTCACCGAGGGCCACAAGCGGGGCCTGTTCGGAGGCTGGCAGCAGACCGACCTCAAGGCCCACCTGACCGCCCTGGGGGCGCCCCTGGTGGACGGCAAGAAGCTCACCTTCAACGGCCACCAGCGCAACCGTCAGGCAGTGCTCCTCGACGGCCTCCCGCCGGCCGCCCCGGCACCCGTCCCGGCCCTCACCCGGCAGCCCGCCCCGGGCACCGCTGCGGGCACCGCTGCGGGTGGCGCCGGACGGGCGTCCAGCCCCGCTCCCCCGGCCGCCTCCGGCGTCCCCTCAGGGGCCACCGGTAGCCGGTAGGACCCGCAGGTCAGCCCGCGCCTACCGGGCCTCCTACCGGCCCCCTACCGAGTGCCTACCTACCGCCCAGAGCCCCCGAATCGACCCCGGCCGAGAGGGGGCTCTGTCATGCTCGAAGGCATGCGGTACCTCTACCGATGCCGAGTCTGTCGGACCGTCACCGGCCATGCGAGCGAGCGGGAGGCGCAGGCCGAGCGCGTCGACCACGCCGAGCGCGCCCACCACGGGCGCTGGCCCGAGGACGACGAGATCACCGGCCCGCACGCCAAGCCCCGCCCGGTGGACGGGTACGTGCGGGCGTGGCTGGACCGGCACGACCGGATCATCGGCCGGGCCATGTGGCAGTTCTGGGTACTGGCCATGCTCGCCGGACCGCTCTACCTGCTGTACACCCACCTCTTCGGCTGAACCGGCCGCGGCATACTCGCCGACTTCGGCCAGGGGCCGGGCGAGCCCCGAAGATGTTCGTCTTGAGCCCATCAGCCTGACGGGCTCACCGCTGGTCATCGTGACCACCTCATGTTTGCGGCTCCGTTCGGCGGAGTCGCAAAGCGTGATCTTGCCGGTAGCGGCAATCTGCGGCGGACAGCCTGGCCGCCGCAACCACCAGCCAGTCGTGACCCGGACGGTCACAACCTTGGCGTGCTGCCCCACGGTTGCCGCTCCAGGTGTGGGCGGCTCGCCCACAACCACGGGGTACCGTCCAGCCGCCGCCCTTCACACCGAAGGTCCGTGGCCGTTGCTGCCACGGTTGCGGGTCCGCCGACTGGACCCGCAAAAGCGTCCGCGCTGGTGCGGTGCAGGTATCACCGTGCGGGTGCCCGCAAAGTGATCAAGGGTAGGCACAATCTGCCTACCCTGCGTGGCCCGAGGGCTTCGGTGCCAGCGAAACCCTCCCGCAGGGGTACTGACCAGCGAGTACCCCAGGGGTCCGCACCAGTGCGTACCCTTTCACGGTCGCGCGTGAAAAACGGCCTGACCTGCCTTTTTACTGCTAGCGGGAAGAATGCGGCGACCTGCTCAGCACCAACTGCTGACCGGCCCGGGGCTCCGAATTCCGTCACGACCCTACTCCGCCGCGATGGTGTGCACCGAGGCCGGATAGGTTCTGCTCGTCGGTCAGGATGGGGGGTCATGGGGTGCTTGTCAGTTCTGGGGCGGATGTCGGTCGTTGTTGTGGGGTCCTGGCTGGTGCTGACAGTGCCGTATCTCGCGCCGGGGCCCTACCTACCGGGGTCTGATCTGCCGGTCTTCTATTCGCACGGGGCCGTGGGGCTGTGGTTCCTCGGGATGCTCGTACTGCCCGTCGTGGTGTGCATCGTCAAGCGAGAGTGGATTCGCACAGGTCGGCGGTCTAAGCCGTAGCTCGCTGCGGGGGCAGCGTGCTCCAGTGATGGCCAGAGTGGCCATCACTCCTCCCGGCCCGCGTCCCTAGCATCGGTCTCCACCGCCTGCGTCCGCTCCCGCTCCCGCTCCCGGTCCTGGGCCTGGGCGACGCCGAGCTCGTCGGCGACCTCCCGCAGCCGGGCCGCGTAGCCGGAGAGCATGTCGGCGAAGCCCCGCAGGTCGGACGGGCGGGCCATGGTCACGTCGGCCGTGATGTGCGACCAGGCGAAGACGCGGCTCCCGGCCGGCGTACGGGCCTTCGGGTACTGGGTCATGGCCGTGACGCACTGCAGCTTCACCGGGCCCGTGAGCACGTCCAGCACCACCGGCCGGGACTCGTGGAACTCGATGCCGTGCCATGTCGGCTGGTCGCCGTGGCTTCCGCAGCACCACGGCGGGCACGAGTCGGCGTCGGGGTGGGGGTCGGTCATGTCCTGCTCCCTGTCGTCTGCGATGGGCCCACGGACCCGGACCTGCGTCTTGCAGGTCCAGCTCACCGGCACCGCCCTGTGGGCCGTCCGCTCCCGCTGCCTCCCCAGGCGTTTGCCGCGCGGTCGCGGACGGCCGTCCTACCCCGTCCGGCACGCCCCTCCACAGGCCGGCCGGACGGGAGTCTCAGGCGGTCGTCCTCCGGCGCGCGGCTCGGGCGGCGTTGATGAGGTCCCGGTCTTCGCGCGCCCAGCGCTGATGCCGCGCTTTCAAGGCCTTGTCGCACGGTCCGCAGATGACGACCGAGGCGCAGGCGACGTTCTGCTCGACGCTGCCCACCACCCGGCCGGTGCAGCTCGCCCCGCAGTCCGTGCAGAACCCCAGGGCCTCGGTCGCGGTCGGGGTGTTGGCGATCTCTCGGGCCTGGCGCTGCTTGCGCCCCCGAGGCGTCTCGGCGGTCACCAGCGTGCTGCCTCTCGTGCGACGACCAGGTCGGCGTGCCAGTCGAAGCACGGGTCGTGCTCGGCGCCCAGCAGCGGCGACTCAGGGTCGCCGGGGTCGGCCTGGACGAGTCGGCGGGAAGGCTGCTTGCAGTACGCGCAGGTGCCGGGCGCGCCTTCAGACGGTTTCGCGGTCATGGGTGTCCTTTCCGGGGTGGCAGGCACAGGTGCACGGCACGGCCACCCACCCAAGTGCCGGGTGCTGGTAGCCGGGGTGCTCACAAGCCGGATGGCCGTACGCCCAGTCGTCGGGGACGCGCGGGTGCGCGGCCGTTCGGCAGTTCGGCGTCAGGTACCCGCCGGGCACGGCCTTGGTGGGCGCGGTCACGGCCGCTCCCCGGCGTGGTCGGGGCAGGCGACGACGGCCCACGGGAGGACCGCGCCGCAGCTGGTCGTCTCGACGTGCCCGGCCGGTGTCAGCGGGTACTCGGTGCTGCCGCAGGTGATGCACGCCCTGCCCTGCAGCCGGGCCAGGGTCGCCAGGTCGACCGGCAATGCAAGGCGTAAAGGTCCCGTCGTGTTCGCCATGTCACTGACCGTAGGGAAGGTCGGAATCCGCCTTCCACTGTCTTCCCTTTTCTTGCACGCTACTTAGGCGAGGGCGTCGAGTGCCCGTTCGATCAGCGCTTTTGCCGTGGGGCCGTAGACGGCCATGCTGCCCAACTCGCGGAACGCCCGCTGGTATACACGGACCTGACTGGGGGCCGTGACGTTCACCTCGGCCGTGAGCGACTCCACGACGACGCGCTCGTCATCGAAGATGTACATCGCCTCCAGCGGCCACATGGTGACCCGGTCCGCGGTGAAGGGGATCACCCCGAGCGCCACCGAGGGAAGGCCGATCACCTCCAGCAGGTGCGCGAGCTGGCCGGCCATCACATCCCGGCCGCCGATCCGGTACCGGAGCACCGACTCCTCCATCAGCACCACGAACCGCCGCTCGCCGCCGCGCAGGGCACGCTCCCGCTGAGTCCGCGACCGGGCCGCCGCCTCGACGTCGTCCGGGGTGCCCTGGAACTGGGTGATGGCCCGCAGCAGCGCCCGGGCGTACTCCATCGTCTGCAGGAAGCCCGGCACCACGTTGGAGACGTACACCCGCTGAACCCGGGTGTGCTCGATCATCAGGAGCACGTCCTCCTGGTGGCGCAGCAGACCGGACCGGTTCAGCCTGCGCCACTCCGCGTACAGCCGGTCTGCCTGCCGGTTCGCCGCGACCATGTCGGGGGCCTGCTCGGGAAAGCCGCACGCCTCGCACCAGGTGCGGACGTCGGCGTCCGACGGCGCTGCCTTGGCGTGCTCCAACCGGGAGGTCTTGGCGGGGCTCCACCCGCAGCGCGCGGACAGTTCGTGCGCGCTGATGCCCGCGTCCAGGCGGAGGTCACGCAGTTGCGCGGCCAGGCGTTCGCGGGCGGCCTGGGCGCTGGGTGACGGTGATTCGGCCACGGTTCCCGATGCTCAGCGGATCTTGTATTCCTCGTGCGGGGTGGCCCTGGCCCACACGGACTCGAAGGCGTCCCGGCACAGCTTGGCCACATTCGGATCGGTGACGGTCTCGGTGCCCGGCTCGGCCCAGTCGCCGTTCCCGGTGAAGTGGTTGAACACGACGGTGGTGCCGTCGAACAGCCAGAAGTCGTTCCCGGGCAGCGCCAGGTCCGAGGCGAGCCGCCGGGGCAGCCAGCGCACCAGCTCTCCCACGGCAAGGTTCACGCCGGTACCGGCGTGCTCGTACCTGATGTACTCGGTGACCGGCTCGGAGACGATCCGGGCGCGGCGCATCATCACACCGGCGGCGGTCATGTCGCGGGCGAGGCTGGTCCAGGGGCGCCACATGTCCGACTCGGGGTCGGTGTCGGCCTCGCCGGTCTCGCGCCACCGGTCGTACGGCCCGGACTCGTCGCCGACCGCGTAGAGGTCCCTCATCTCCAGGTGGACGGCGGAGACGCGGGCAGCGCGGAACGGTTCAGTCCAGTCCTTCTGCGGCATCGCAGACCTTTCGGAGCGCCGGCACCAGGCGGACCGGGATACGGATGATGTCTTCGCCTTCGGGGATCCCGGCGTCGTGGTTCGGGGCGGGGGCCTGGGTGACCTTCTGCCTCAGTGCCTCGTCGGCGATGTATCCCTGCGCGATGATCTCCCCGGCTTCCTCGTCGAGCCAGAACGTCACCGAGCCCTGCCCGTTGGTCTCCGGGTCGATCGCAACAAACCGTAGCGGCATGATCCCCTCCAGCCACAAGTCGCTTCCACGGACTTGCACACTCTTACGCCATCGTGACAGGCCGTCAAGAGTGCGTGACTCAGGGGTAACAGTCGTACTCACCCGCCCCGTAGGCTGCTCCCGGGGGTCCTGGCCGAGGTCGAGCAGGACCCCCACCGCCTTGTGGTCTAGCCGGCCGCGTCGGCGATCTGCCCGATCCGGGTGGTCGCGGCGCCAAGCTCGGTATTGCCTTGCCCGATCTCACCGCTGGCCTGCATCACGAGAGCCGTGTCGCCGTCCGCAACACCGGTCAGGCAGTCGCTCGCCCCCGCACGGTAGTCGGCGAGAGCCGCAGACCAGTGCTGCTCCGCAGCGGGGTCGGGAATCGGGGCGTGCTGCTGGGCGGCAGCGACGTCCTTGGACAGCGTGGAGCAGTCCGAGCCGACAGCGGCAGTGTCCTGGCTGCTGTCGTTGCCGATGGTGTTGAAGTCGCCGCTGATCTTCTGCTCGTCCGCCTGGCCGCCGTTGTTCCACCAGTCGCTGACCTGCTGGCCGACGCTGTCAGTCGTCGGCTTCGGTGTCGGGGCGCCCGTGGTGGGTGCGGGGGCTACCGGCTGGGCGACCGCCGTTGTCGGGGCGCTGCTGGCGGTAGTGGCTGTGCTGCTGTGGCTGCCCCCGAATAAGGCGACGGCGCCGACAATCACACCGACGACGAGGAGCGTGACGCACCCGCAGCCGACGCAGGTGTCACTCTTCTTCGCGGGCTTCTTTGCTGGTGGCTCTGGAGCTGGCTGTGCCCAGCTGGGCGTGGTCATAGCGCTGATCCCCCTGGGATGGTTGAGGGGCAAGCGTTTCAGACATGGCTGATAGATCGTCACCGTGTTGCCGGAGCGTTACCCAAAGCGAGGGCAGGTCTACAGGCCGATGCCGACCAACGGCGAGGCGGTCACACGGTCCGCGTCCTCCATGTACCCCGCCAGGGCCCTGCTGCCGTCCGCCCATCCGCCGGTACGCCCGATGCGGATCACGTCGTGCCCAGCCAGGCGGGCCGCGGTTGCGAAGCCCCGCCGCAGGGAGTGCCCCGACCAGTCGCCGGTCAGCCCGGCCCGGTCGGCCAGGCGGGTGACGACGTCGGCGGCGGCCTCGGGAGTGATCCGGCCCGACGGGTCACCGATCGGCCGGCCCTTGCGGAGCATCGGCGGCGCCACCCGGCCGTGCCGGTCGATGCGCACGAACAGCGGACCCCCAGTGCGGCCGGCAGCGACCAGGGCCGTCGTGTACGCCTGCACCGCCCGGACGGGGCAGGTCGCCGGATCCGAGCCGTACAGCACCACGTTCTCGGTGAACAGCTTCACCTTCCGACGGTAGATCGACGTGTCGAGGCCCTCGTCGGTCTCGCGCAGGTCGGTGACGTCGACCGCAACCAGCTCGGACACGCGGGCAGCCGTGGCGAAGCCGAGCAGCACCAGAGCGGCGTCCCGCTTCCCCAGCAGTGTCGTGCGGTCGACCGGGGCCAGCATCGCCCGCAGTGCGGTCGGCACCGCCGGGGATGCCTTCCGCGGCTTGGCGGCCGGGTCCTTGGCCAGGGCCAGCCGGGTCCGGAATCCGTTGATGACCGCGCGGGCGGCGACGGTGCTGGGCTTGGGCAGGTCGTGTTCGGCGTGAAGGGTCGAGATGGCGGACATGGCCCGGTCGATCGAGGACGGCGATGCCGGGCGGCCGGTGCGGGGCAGCGGCGCGGTGGTGAGGTGCGCGGCGTACGAGGCGATGGTCTCGGCGGTGGCTGGCAGTGCGGTGCGGCCCTCGGCGGCGCACCAGCGGGCGTACGCCTCGCGGTCGGCCCGGTAGGCGCGCGAGGTCGAGTCCGCGCGCCCGGCGGCGATGGCCGTGATCGTCTCGGCCGAGAGGTGGGTGTCCCGGTCGGCTTGGGTGACAACATCGGTTGTCGTGGTCCGGATTTCGATCTCTGCGGCCATCCTGACCCCCCTTCAGTTCTGGCTCTTGAGAAGAAACCTTATCAAGAGCCAGAGGGCTAGCCATGGCTAACGGGGGAATTCGGTGCCTTCCGCTTGCCCGGGTGGTCCTTGCCGACGTCCGGGAGCGACGCCTCGAGTAGCTCGGCACGTTCCTCGACCGTGAAGGCGATCACGGCGCACAGCTGTTCGGCGACCTTCCGCGACGGTGTCCGCAGGCCCGCCTCCAGTTGGATCAGGTACGGGTGGGCGATCCCGGCCAGCCGTGCGCACTCCCCGCCGCGCAGCCCGGATCGCATCCGGGCCGCACTGATCATCGGCCCCAGCGTCGCCGGAGGTACCCGTCGCTGTCGTACGCTCTGCTGCTCCATGGCTGCCCCTCCCCTTCCTCGTTGTGTGCTCAGCGCCGGTACGACGGGTACGTCTGACTGTTGCGGGCGCCGTTCTGCAGGTCCAGCCGCTGCAGCTCGTTACGCAGTTGCCGAGCGGTGACTACGGTGCCCTCGACGGTGATGTTGTAGTTGACGACCGACGTGGCACCGCCTGCGCCTCCCGCGCCCCCGCCACGGTTGCCGTGGACCAGGGCTGCGCCTCCGCCGGCCATGCGCAGTCCCAGGCTGCCAGCAGCGCCCCCGGTCAGGTGCGACATGGCGCCGGACACGTCCGCCGTGCCCATCGCGAGTCCCTGCGCGATCTGGCGGGCGATGTTCCGGCCGCCGATCTGCGGTGCCCCCGAGCCCGACAGGGGGCCCTTCTTGGCGGGAGACCACGGCAGGAAGTTCTTGATCTCGCTGACGACGCTGCTCATCGCGCTACCCGCCGAGCCGATCATCGACTCGATGCCGCTGATCAGGCCGCTGATGATGTTCTGGCCAGCGCCGTAGAGCAGGGAGCCTACGTCGCCCAGCGCGTGGAGGATCTTGCCGGGCAGGGACTCCACGAAACGGATCCCGTCGCCCGCCAGCGACTTCACCTCCGACCAGGCGTCGGAGAAGGCGCCGGAGATCTGCTTCCAGTAGTGGGTGATCGCGTAGACCGCGAGACCGATCGGGCCGGTCAGGATCGCTAGCAGGAGCGGCCAGTGGCCCTTGATCCAGTTCACGACCGTCCCGGCTGCCGACACGATCGAGTCGAACGCCTTCTCGATAATGTGCCACGCGTCGTCGGCCGCACCCGAGATCAGCTTCCAGGCGTCCTTCCAGAAGTCCCGGAAGCCCTTGAAGTGGTCCCAGCAGTAGATGAAGGCAGCCACAAGTCCCCCGATAGCGATCACGATCAACCCGATCGGGTTGGCGTCCATCGCAATATCGAGTTCGCCCGTCGCCACCGCCTCCTCGTCCGCCGCCCCGGTGGCGAGCACCTCAGCATCCTTCAGGCCCGACAGAGCCTGCTTCATGTTCAAGATCCCCTGCCACGCGGTCCGCGCACCGCCTGCCAGAGTCGACCAGCCGGTCTTGAAGAGGCCGCCCAAGTTCTGGAACAGGCCCTCGACAGCGGGGGTGATGTTGCCTTCCTCGTCCTCGACTGCCTCCGCCCCGAAGATCGCAGCCCAGCCCGCCCGGGCACCCTGCACGAGTGACGCCCAGCCCGTCTTCATCGAGCCGAGCATCTTCGGGAAGAAGCCCTCGACGGCAGGGATGACGTTGCCCTCGGCGTCCTCGGCCTCCGCCGCACCGAAGACGGCCTTCCAGCCTGCTGTCACGCCCTTGACCAGGCCGCTGAAGCCGGTCTTGAAGACCTTGCCTATCTTGGGGAAGAGTCCTTCGACGGCGGGGACGACGTTGCCTTCGGCGTCGGTGACCTCCGCCGCGCCGAACAGCTTGCCCCAGCCCGTCTTGATGCCCGCGAAACCGCTCTTGAAGATCCGGGACATCTTCGGGAAGAAGCCCTCGACGGCCGCCACGGTCTTGCCCTCGGCGTCCTTCGTCGCGGCTGCTCCGAACAGCGCGCCCCACATGCTCTTTGTCGAGGCGATGAGCTGCTTGCCCTGGCTGAACGGGAACGTGGCGATCGACTTGGCCAGCCCGGCGATAGCAGTGATCGGCTTGATGACCGCGAGCGCGCCCAGGCGCAGGGCCAGCGGCGCGAGGAACGCGTCCACGAGCCACTGCATGATCGTCTTGTGCTGGTCGGTGAAGTTCGCCAGATCCTTCAGGGCGGGCGTCACCGTGGTGGACAGGATCGAGCCCAGGGCCGACAGCGCGCCCAGCACCGCGGTGCCCACCAGCGTTGCCAGGGACGGGCCGACCGTCTTTATGAGGACGGACGCGAAGTGCGTGGCCGCGTCGGCGAAGTGCGACAGGTCGTCTGCGACGGTCTTGAAGACCTGCCCGACCTTCTGCCATGGCGACAGTGCGGGCGCTGTCGCCGTGGCGGCTGCGCCTGCCCCAGCCTGCAGGTGCCCCTCGCCCGCAGCAGCGGGAGCGGATGTGGGTGTCGAGCCGGAGAAGCCGGAGGCGATGCCGGACAGGGCGGTAGCGAAGCCGTGGACGATCGGCGTGCCCTTGGACTCGATCAGACTGATGAAGCTGCTGACCTGCGGGATCAGCCCCTCGCCGATGCGGATCATGACCGACTCGAAGCCGTCCTTGATCTGCGCGAACTGCACCGACAGCGTGTGCGTCGACGTCACCCAGGCGGAGGCGAAAGAGTTCGCCCCGGCGGCGATGGCCGGGTACTTCGACTTCAACCGGTCCATCTGATCGGCAAGGATGTTCAGGCCCGACCCGGCCTTCTTCCCGAAAACCTCCGTGATGACCTGGCCCTGCTCCTTCGCCGTGACACCCGCGGCCCTCATGTGGGCCATCAGGTCGTTCATGGCCGGCAGCAGGCCGCCGTTCTGCATGTCCTTGCCGAGCTGCGTCGACGTCAGGCCGAGTTTCTGCAGCTCCGGACCTGCGGTGGCGATGGGCTGCGCGAGGGCCTGCACCGACATCCGCAGCATTGTCGCCGCGTTGGCGCCGCGGACGTTGTTGTCGCCGAAGACGTCGAGGGCGGCGCCGACGTCCGCCAGGGACAGGCCGAAGCCCTTGACGGTGGCGACCATGCCGGACCCGAACGCGTCGGCGAGGTCCTGCATCTGCATGTCGCCCGCGCCGACGATCGCATTCAGCGCGCCCATGGCCTGGCCCATGTTCTGCACGCCCGGAATGCCCGAGGCGACCGCCGCGGTGAGCGCGTTGGTGACGTCGACGAGGTCGGCGTGGCCGGTGGTGGCACCCTCCGCGGCGACCTTGACCAGGTTCAGCGCCTTGGCGCCGCTGATGCCCATCGACGAGAAGTTCGACTCGACGTGGTAGAGCGCTTCGGCGAGCGAATCGGGGGACTGCCCGACCTGCCCGGCCAGGCTCAGCACGCCGTCACCCAAAGATTTGATCTTGCTGAGGGGCACCCCGGCCTGCGTGCTGATCTGCGTCATCGCGGCCTGGAACTTCGCCGCCGACTTGATCGACTCGTAGCCGATCGCCGCGATACTCAGAGGCAGGGCGGCCTTGAGCATGCCGCCCAGCTCGCCCAGGCCCAGAACCTTGGTGCTCAGGCCCTCCGTGGCCTCGCTGGCCTCCGCCGATGCCGCAGTGACCGATCCGGCCATCTCCGTCGCAGCGGCCTTGACTTCAGCCGCGGCCTCGGAGATCGCCGCTGCGGCCTCCCGCATGGACGCGACGATCTCCTCGCCCATCTCGGACATGCCGACGCCCGCAGACCTGGCCTCGTCGCCCATCGCCGCGAGACCCTCGGACGCCGACGTCGTCGACTCCCGCACCGAGGCGGCCATTTCGGCGACGCCGTCATCGATCCCGGCGAACGCGGCATCGACTGACTCGGCGAGCGAGGCGCACGACTCCTTGAGGGTGTCTATGGAGGCGACCGCGTTGCGGATCATCTTCATGAAGCCGGCCGCGCTGCCGGTCAGCGTTGCCCTCAGCGGGGGAATGTCAGCCACGGGCTTCACCCGCTCGGCGGGCCTGCGCAGTGAACGTCATCTCGTCCGGCAGTTGCACGCCGCGGAGGACCAGGGCGATGTCTGCCTCGCCGGGCACGTCCGGCACGGTCACCACGGCCGGCAGGCCCTGGCGGGCGGCCTCGGCATTGAGGATCTCGGCGCAGGCCGCGAACTTGTTCTGTGCGTCAACGATCTCGGTGACCAACGCCGAGACGGCCCCCATGGCCTCGGCATAGGCGACCGCGAGGACGTCGAGCGCGCCGCGGGCTACCTCGATCTCCGCTTCGTACGCGGCGGTCTCGGCGTTGAGGTCCATCACTCACCGCCACCCTCGCCGGCACCGGTGCGCCACATCGGGGAGTTCAGGTGCTGGCCCGCGCTGGTCCAGGTGTCGACGGCGTACGCGCGGAACTCCTCGCGGGTCATCTCATGCGGGACCTTCGCCGGCAGCGGGTCGGCGGCCGGCGGCTCGGACTCGGCGATGCGGGCCGCGAACTGGGGGGCGACTTCAGTGATGCGCGCGGCCAACTGGTCCATTGCGGCGTTGAACTCGGCCAGGGGCAGCGCCTTGGGCTTGGCAGCCTCTGCCAGACGTGCGGCATGGCGCTGGGCGGCCTGGGCGTCCATACGGGCCTGCAGGCGCCGCCAGCGGGCTTCGTGATTGATCTTGGGCATGGTGGGCTCCTGCCTGGGTTACTGGCCGGAGCCGTTGGGACCGATGGCAGCCCACGCGACGGCGTAGGTCGTCGCGGTCTGCGATCCGGTGGGGGCGGTTGCCGCGGAGACGGTGAAGCCGGTCGCCGAAACGGCTGTGACGTACAGGCCCAGGGCGGCCGTGGCGGCGTTCTGGGCCGTCAGAACGACAGCCGGGGCCCTGGCGAAGACCTCGCTGAACGTCACCGCGACCTGGGAGCCGGTCCCCGGGCTGGTGCCGGAGCCGAACGTCAACGTGCCGTACTGGCCGGTCGCGCCGGCCGCGACCACGGGCGAGGGTGCCGAGGTGCCTGCGGCGGTGCCCGCGGCAGCGGTGACGGCTCCGAGGGTGACGCCGGTGGACACCGCGGCGGCGGGCACCGTCAGCAGGCTGATCCGGCCGGAGGTGCCGCCCTCGAATGCCTTCACCACCCGGTAGGTGGTGCCGGTCGGGGTGGTGCCGGCGTCGTCATTGGCGTCCAGGGTCAGGTGCACGCTGCCGGTGCTGTCCAGCGCGGCCGTGGTGCTGGCGGGCGCCGTGACGCCGCTGTTGACCATGGCGGCGCTCAAGGTGAAGGAGACGGTGCCCGATTCGGGGCTCCCGTCAGAGCGGGTGAAGGTGCCTTGGACAGGCACGCTGGTGAAGGCCATCGCGTCCTCCGCGTCTGGGAAGGTCGGGGGTGTTGCGATGTCTCGGCACGGCGCAGGTCGGTCAGTGCGGGGAAAGGGAGGTGAGAAACCCGCTCGCGGCCTTGGCTCCCCGATCCGGCTGCCGAACCGGGCGGGGTGACTTTGACGCCCGTGCCGAGACATGCGCTGTCAGAGCAGGTCGGGCGTGCGCTGGACCAGGGCCGCAAGGCCGGTACCGCTGACGCGGGAGGCGAAGTCGTTCATGCGGGGCGGGCGCGGGTAGCCCTCGGGCAGCTGGCCGGCGACCAGGCCCTGTTCCCAGGCGAACTGGCGGGCCTGCCCGGCGCGCTGCTCGGCGGTGATGGCCTCGCCGATGGTCTGCCGTAGCGCTGCGTAGGTGGCCTTGATCTCGGCCTTCAGCCGGCCCAGGTCGTCGAGGGCCTGGGCTTCCTCGGCCTTGAAGCGGTCGTAGGCGGCGGACGCCTGCTCGCGGCGCTCGCGCTCTTGGCGGGCCCGGTCCTCCTCGGCCCGGTGCCGGGCCAGTTCCCCGATGCCGGCCGCGAGGGCCTGTACGTGGGCGTCGGCGATCAGCAGCGGCTCGCGCACGGCGTCGCCGGCTGCCTTGTGCTTGGCGGCGTCGTCGTACCGCTTCTCGGCGACCGCCGCCTGCTGCTGGAACTCGGCCTCGGACAGCTTCTCGCGCAGCTGCTCGGCGTCATGCCGCGCTTGTTCGAGGCGCTGCTCCAGGGTGACCGTTTCGGGCATGTGCGCCCCTCCTCGTCCGGTGGGCGAGGTATGTGCGCAAGCTGTCGAGGTCGATGCTCCAGGTGTGGCGTGGCCCCAATACGCCGTGGATTTCTCCGGCAACGGCGAGGCGGCGCACCCACTCGGCTGACAACCCGACAGCCTCCGCGGCCTTCGCCGTGGTGACCATCTGAGTTGAGGGTGCGGCGGGTTGGGCAGGCGGAAGAACTGTGACCACCGGGACGGTTGGGGCTGCCCAACTGGCTGTGCGTTGCGAGGTCTGACGCCGGTACAGGACCGCGGCGTCACTGCTCGCCACCTTCACCGCCAGCACCGCCCGCGACAGCCGGGGAGCGGTCACCGAAGCCGGCGGCGGCGTCCCGCGCACGTACGCTTCCAGCAGCTCCAGGGCGGTACTCAGCTCGGCGCACAGCCGCCCGGGTATCACCAGGTCGGCCCCGGGCAGCAGCACCGGCGCGGCGCGCCCGTCACGGGCCCCAGGGGCGTCCTGCGGGGCGCTCACTCTGCTCCCCCGGCGGTCTTGAGGCCGAGGTGCTGCAGGACGATGCTGCGGCCCTCCACGCCGAGCGTGACGCGCAGGGCGCTGCTCAAGGCGATGGACAGGATCTCGGCGACCGCGCGCGGGTCCGCGCCGTCGAGCAGCTGGTCCACGCTGGCGACGGGGGCGTCAAAAGTGGCGGCGGTCACCAGGATGACGGCGGCCTGCAGGGCGTCGCGCGTGAACAGGGTGGGCTCGGGGCCCGGGTCTTCGGGCTGGGGAAGGCTCATAGGTGGTCCTTGCGGGTGGGGGTCCGGACTCCTGGAGGACAAGGCCATGGGGTCTTTGGAGCCGGACCGTGGTGCTCCGTGCGGTGGTGCTTGTGTATGAGGCGGCGACGCTGCCCGCGGCCTACCTGGCGGCGGGTGGCCCGGAGGTCACTCGCGCAGGGACTTGGAGGCCCGCGGGGACAGCAGCCCGCTCTCGGCGGCGTCGGCGAGCTTCCATTTCCGCCCGAGGTAGGCCCGCGCGTCCAAGCCGGCCACGACATTGCTGGAGACGATCTCCAGCGTCCGGAGCGTGCGGAGCCGGGCTGCCAGGCCCGGGGCGCGCAGGGCGGCGGCGTGGCGGACGGATCCGACGTGCAGCACCGCCCGGGTGCCGTCCTCGGTGACGGTGAGCGTGCCTGGCACGGGGTGGCTAGCAGCGCTGGCGCGGTCAACGGTGAGCACGACCTTGGGGCGGGCGGTGCGCGGGATCCGCAGCGGCTGGCGCCCGCCGTCACGGGTCTGGGAGGCGCGGGCGGTGGCGAGGATCGCCCGCCGAATGTCGCGGTTGAGCAGGGGGTTCGCGGGCTCGTGCCTCGCGCGTGCGCGCGCGCGAGGCTCGCGGCGTTCGTCGTGGCGCGGCATTTCACGCCTCTCGGGTCTGGCTGATGCGGACGATGTACGGGTTGCCGCAGGCGGGGGTGCGGAGGCCGATGGCGAGGTGTCGGTGGGCGCTGCCGCAGCCGGGGCAGTGGTGGACGACGACTTGTTCGGCTCCGCTGGTGCGCAGGATGTCGCCGTTGACGATGGGCGGGGTGGGGGCGGTGAGCATCTTGTTCTCCGTGCTGTTCGGGGTGGGGTTAGGCGGCGTGCGGGGTGATGGTGCGGATGGGGATCCACATCAAGCCGCAGGACGTTTCCAGGCACTCGAGTACCTGGTGTTGCTGTCGCCCGACGTGGGCGGTCCCTACGGGCTGGGCTCGGCGGATGGCCGCGCAGGACGGGCAGACGGTCTGGACGACGGGGGGTCGACGGAGTCGGGCGGGCATGGCTACTCCCCGACTCGGCGGATCGTGGCAAGGGTGTGGATGAAGGCGCTGATCCGGTCGGCCATGGGTTCGCGGTCCTCCGGGGCGAGGTGCAGGAGTCCGGTGAGAATCTCGTCCATGCCGGTGGCGATGTCCCACATGCCGGGGTCGCGCTTGTCGGAGCAGTTCTGGCAGATGCGGCAGACGTCGGGGAGGTCGAGCTTGAGGGCAACGGCGACGACTCGGGTGTCGCCGAGGAAGTCGAGGGTGTCGCCGCACAGGGCGCACTCGGCTTCGGGGTCGGGTTCGGTGTTGATCTCGAAGGCGAGGCTGGCGTGGGCGAGCAGGTCGCCCATGAGGTCGTCGGTCATGGTGCTTTCCGTTCAATGGAAGGTGATGGTGACGCCGCCGGTGCGGTCGAGGTCGTCCCAGCGCCGGACCTGCTTGGTCCATGCCTCGTCGGTCTGCCGGCGGGCGACTTCCTGCTGCACCGCCTGTTCCGTGGCCTCCTGGGCGGCTGTGCTGCGCCGTTCGGACAGTGCGTGGCCCAGTTCGGCGAGCCGCTCGGTGTCCGGGTCGGGCTGTCCGTAGGTTCGGACGGCGTGGACCAGGTCGCCGACGCCAGCGGTGACCGTGTCGACGTCGGCCCAGGCGCCGGTGGCGCGCCGGACGACGGCATTGAGGTGGGTACGGTCGCGGCGGGCGTTGCACAGCTGGTCGAAGCCGGCGCGCTGCTCCGGGGTGAGGGCGTCTCGCCAGTCGTACCAGCCGTATCCGCGGGGTTCGTCGTCGAAGGCGTGGAGGTGGGGCCGGATGGCGCGGTTGAGGGCGGTGCGGGCGGTCTTGAGGATGGCCGGGATGAGCGCCTGCAGCTCGGCCAGCTCGTCTGCGTTGAGCCAGTCTGCGGGCTGGCTGCTGACGCGCTCGCTGGGCATGCACAGGGTGCGGACGTGGTGCTCGGCGTCGGCGGTCCACTTCTCGCGGGTGGGGCGCTCGAACTGGTGGCGGGTGGGCACGGTGGTCTCCGGGGTGTTGCGCGTGGTGGTCATGAGCTGCGCCGTCCGTGGCGGGCGGTGAGCCGGTTGCGGGCCTGCTTTGCGCTGTATCGGGCGCGGAGGCCGGCGGTGCGGGAGGCGGCGAACTCGTCCCGGCCCTGGCGCTGGAGTTCGGCCCGGCGGCGGGCAGCCTCAACTAGGGCCTGCACGCGGGCCTCGGCTGAGCGGGCCAGCCGCTTCCGGTCTTCGTCGTCCATGTGAATCTCCGTACTCTCGTTTGAAGCCTTGGGTGATAAGTCCGTTTAGGACCGTTCTGCAAGGGGGGTTTGGGGTTTGGAGGGGTTTTTTCGGCACCGTTCGCGGGAGAAAGGTGTTTCGGTTTTTCCATCGGCTCACGGCGGCGAAAAAACCCTGCAAACCCCCAAACCCCCCACTAGCGCTTTTCTGCTAGCTCCACGCGGTACCACTTCGCGTCCTTGGCCTGCCGCTGGAGCACGACTGTGTAGCCGTCGGCATACCGGCCTTCTCGGTTGGAGAGCCACCGACCCAGCGACTTCGCCACGCCGGCCGTCTGACCGGGACGGCTCCACTTGTCGGCGAGATCTCCAGGCAGCTTCTCGGGCTGCACCCTCTTGACCGACGAGTCAAAGCCAGCAAGATCGTCAGATCCGATGCGGTCCAGCACGTCCTTCGAGCGAAACGCCTGGTCGCCAAAGACTCGGTGGACCTCCGCGAGGAACGCTCCCCAGTCCGCGTCGTCCTCGCTGACCGCGCCAAGGTCACTCTCGCGGGCCTGCCCGAAGTCCTGGCCAAGTCCGGCATTTGCGAGCAGCATCCGCAGGGATCCGTCCCACCGGGCGTAGCTATCGGAGCGCTTCTCCTTGGACGGCTTGCCGTCCACCACCCAACCGCGAGCCACCGTCAGCAGCGCCCCCAGGTAGTCGCCACGCCGGGCCTCCATCCAGGCCTCAAGGTTGACGATGGTGAAGCCGGTGCGCAGGAACGGGTCCGGGCACTTCGGATTGATGACAACGTCGTACGTCCTGCGGGCAAGGTCGCCGCCGATCTTGGCGTTGTTGCCTGTGCCCACCCACAGCCGGTCATTGACGAGGCTGAGTCCCTTGTGCGCGCCGAGTAGCCGGTCGTTGTACGAGGCCGAGGTGAGCAGCGCCTCGAGGACGGAGGAGCGCACCACGCCCGCAAGGTTGTCGAACAGGACCACCGGCGCCGTGGTGTCGAGGAGCGTGGTCGTGATGACCTTGCGCAGCTCCTCGTCCTCGGCGGGCAGTTCCGGGCGCACGGCCATGCCGTGGACGATGCCCATGGCCTTGGCCAGGAGGGTCTTGCCCGAGCCGGGCTGGGGCGCGGTGATGACGAACCACGGATACGGCGGCGGCAGGATCGTGCGCAAGATCGGCGTCATCATCGCGCCGACCCAGTTGGTGCGGTGCCGCTCCGAGACGAACGGGAAGTCCGCGACCGGCTCCAGGATCAGCCTGACCGCCGTCTCGATCTCCTCGCGCGTGGGCTCGAACGGGATCTGCGGCACCCTTAGGTCACCCGTGGGCAGGTACAGCAGTCCCGTGGCGTCGTCATACCCGGGCGTCTCCAGGACGGTGCCGTCCGGCCGCAGGATGGGCGTGTGCGTGACGCCGAGCAGTTCCCGCAGGTTGGGGGTGCCTTCACCGATGGACGCGGCATTGACGGCCGAGTTCGCTGCGGGCGGTGGGAACAGCGCGGGCGAGTGGGTCTTCTTCCCCGTCCTCTTGTTCTCCCGCTCCCTCACGACCTCGTAGCGGACGTCGATCAGGGCGCAGACGTGCGCAGCCGTGACGGGCCGGACTTGAGCAGGTCCGTGATCGACGCCCTTGCGCTGGTCTTCCTCGCTCGGCGGCCGGTAGCCGTCTTCACCGATTCGGGGCGTGTGCACGATCGACCAATCCCGCCGGAAAAGGCACGAAAGCTCGTCCTGCCCCAGCTCGCCGCGCAGCCACTCGGCAGCAAGAGCCTGGTTGTTGACGATCACTCGTGTCTTCGGGCCAGCTGGCGCGGCGGTTTCCATCCTGGGCTGCTCGGGCGAGGGGCGCCCTTGCTGCTGGTCCGCCAGCAGCAGGTACTCCGGGTACTCGCCGAGGTCGTCCGGGTCATCGTCGTCCCAGAAGAAGGGCGACCCTTCGACAGCCTCCCGGTAGCCAGGCGGGAACGTCGGCTCCGCGTCGTCGTTCTGGTTGATCGTCACGCGGGCTCCTGGCTCTCGTTCTCCTGCGCCGCCCGCTCAGCGTCGGCTACCTGGTGGTGCTGCCCTCGGCGGGCCTGTACTTCCGCCCAGCTCGGCTGGTTGCGCATCCGCTTCAAGTGCTGGCGCACCGGCTCCCACGAGGCGCGCTCGACCTCTTCGAGTTCCTCCAGGAGCTCTTGGCGGAAGTGGGCACGAAGGTGCTCTATGAACCCCTCGAGGACTTCACCGTCCAGCTCGATCACCGGGCACCTCCCTTCCGCCGGGCAACGTCGTCCACCACGGCCGTGATGGCGACATGCAGGCGCTGGCCTGCGCTGCGGACCGTCTTGGGGTTGGGCTTCATACACAGCAGGCGCTCGGCCTCGGCTCGGATGCCGTTGAGGATGGCCGCCTCCGTGTGCGGGTCGCCCGGTAGCTCGACCCGTGCCTCGGTGGGGGTGCAACGGCCCGCGGCGCCCTCGGGGCCGGTGCTGGTTGTTCCGCTCACTTGCTGATCTCCATAGCTCTGGTGGTCACTGGGGGAGGGCCCGCGGCGGCGAGGGTTCCGCCGCGGGCCGTCGAGTGGGCGTCAACTGCGCCCGCCGGTCCTGCCGGCGTGAGGGTCAGCCGTCCTCGGCCATCTCGATCAGCAGCCCGTGGGTGTCGACCACGTACTCGGCTTCACCGCGCTCGGTGTTGGCGCACAGCAGCGCCTCGGGGGGCGCCACCAGCCGGTACAGGTGGCCGGGCAGGCGTCCCCGTCCCCCGTCGGCGAACCTCTGCGCCACCTCGCGGTCGGTGCTCCAGGACCAGTCGGTGCGGCGTTCCGGGACGCTGCCCCGCCACAGCTCCACCGGCTTGGCGGGACGCTCGGCCGCCTTGCCGTCGACGGTGAACCCGGCGACGTCGAACAGCCAGCGCCAGGTGTCGCGGTCCAAGTCCTGGTTCGGGTACTCGGCCGAGGACCAGATACCGCCGATCAGCGCGGTGACCGTGGCCCGGGTGATCTTGTCGTCGCTGTACGCCTCGCCCAGGAACCTCGGCCCGAAGGTCCGGCCCGCCAGGAGGATCAGCCGTTCCAGCTGCTCGGTCGTGAGCGTTTCGGCCTGCTCAAGCTCCTGTGCGGCCTGGTCGGCGAGGTCGATCGTGAAGGGGGTCACCAGCGTTCCCCCGTCCGGTATTCGGCCAGCGGCTTGCCACCAGCCGCCGCCCACGCCAGTTCCTCGGCGTCGGTGCGGGAGGGCATGTCCCTCCAAGACCTGGCCCAGTTCCCGGCGGGCATCCGCAGGGCTGGCCCCAGCTGGAACAGCTCGGCGATCTCCTTGACCGGAGCCAGGACACCGTTCCATTCGCCACGGATTCTGTTGACGATCCACAGGTCGTGGCCCTCGCGGAGGTTGCCGATGATGTCCTCGTAGTAGTCGAGCAGGCCACGGGTCGTGTCCGGGTCGCCGCCGATGGACTCGACGACCAAGGAGGCGTCGGCGTAGTGGCGGCCGTCCGGGCCGACGAACGGACACCGGATGCGGATGTGCCCGGCGAGGTAGATCGCGGGGGTGTCGCCGAGGTGCCGGAGACCGGTCTCGGCCTGCAGCTGCTCGATGTGCACCCGGTTGTAGTTGTCCATGGCGGCCGTCAGCTGTGCCTCGGCGTCGGCGGGGGTCACGGCGCACCGCCCATCTGGGCGCGGAGCGCCCGCAGGCCGGCGACCCACTGCTCGGCGTTCTGGATCATGGTGTCGGCCTGGTCGGCGTCCAGCTCGACGCCTTCGCCGTCGTCGGTCACGCCGTCGTCCTCGGGGCGGATCCGGATCCGGGTCAGGATCGGCTCGCTGTCCTCGGCGAACTGGAACAGCGCCGCCTCGGCGAGGACGAAGCTGCCGTCCGGGGAGGCCAGGCGGACGGGCTCGCCGTCGTGCCGGGTCCAGCCGAACTTGCCGAACTTGCCGCTGGCCGACTCGACGGCCCAGGCCGGCTTCGGGATCGGGTGCTCGTAGCTCATGGTCGTCACCGGGCACCCCCCTGGTGGGCGATGGCCTGGGCGGCGAGGCTGACCAGGAGCGTGTTGAACTCGGCGAACTTGGCGGCGGCGGCGAGGGCCTGCTCGGGGGAGAGCGTCAGGACCGTGCCGCTGATGACGGCGCAGATGTCCGTCGAGGCGGGGAAGCCCGGCTGGGCGGGCCAGTCGTTGACCTCGGCCTCGAGGATGCACTCCTTGGTGACGATGACCTCGGCCTTGGCGATGGTGGTGAACTCGTCCTGCTCGCTGGCGGTCGTGACGGTCACAGGGTCACCGCCAGGTCGGCGGGTGTGACGTCGCGGAGGGCCTTGCCTGACTGGCGTTCGATCACGTCCAGCGCCTGGGCTCGGGTCATCAGAGCCGGGTCGTACGCGCCGACGATGCCGATGTCGCCGGTGTCGACCCAGCGCAGGCCGGAGCCGTCACCCGGCGGGATCGGGAGCACCGCCACGTTCCGACTGGGGTTGCTGGCGTAGTCCAAGGCCGCCACCGGGAAGTGGGCACGGACCTCGGGGTGCACGGCGTGGAAGCTGCCGCTGCACAGGTCGGACAGCTGGGCGACATAGCGCTCGCCCTCGCCCTGGGCCCGTCTGACAGCAGAGCTGCGGTCGGGGATGGTTCTCTGTACCATCAGGGTTGAACTCCTTCACTTACTCGGTGCGCCCTGGCCTTGGAAATCCGGACGCTGGGTGGGTGGTCGGCGAACATGGCCTCGGATGGCGATCCGGGGCCTTCGCCATGTCTGGGGTCAGGCCGCCGTGCGCTTTCGCGCCGGAGCCGGGGCGGCGAGGAGTATCCGTAGGCGGTCCTTGGTCTCCTGGTCGAACTCGGGAGCCCGGTCGACCTCGGCCTTAATTCGTAGCCAGAACCGGGCCTTGGCCAGGTCACCGCGAGCTTTGGCCTCAGCCGCCATCCGGCCGGCGTAGGACTCGCTCACTGGCAGTCCCTGACGAATGGGGCGAGTTCGCGGGCGAGGTCTGACAGGTCGTAGGCATCGGCGAGGCGTGCAAGCGTCTCGACGCTCAAGCCCGCCAATCCCCTCTCGACCTTGGACAGGTGGGACTGGTCCATCCGTGCCCGCGCAGCCGCTTGACTCAGCGACCAGCGGTACCGGCGGCGCAGCGTACGCAAGGGCGAGGTCCACCCCGACTCACATGTAGGGTGGCCAACACTGATGTTTGCCATGACTCAGTTCTAGCCGCTTTTGGCACACCATGCAAGAGGGTTGGCTACCCAACATCTATGTTGGCCCGCTGCTGAGTGGTAACTTCCGGGACGTGGCTGATGAATCTGAGCGGGAATACGTCGCTAGCGTCGAGAAGCGTCTGCACGACGCCCAAGAGGCACGCGAGTTGCCCACGCTGACCGCGGATGGCCTCGTTTCCTACAACCTGCTACGCGCCAGGGAACTGCGCGGATACACGCAGGCCCAAGCCGCCGAACGGATCTCAGCCGCCCTCGGCAAGCAGTGGTCTGTGGCGGTGTACGCCGCAGCGGAACGTTCGCACCGATCGGCGCGAGTCAAGGAGTTCAGCGCCGACGAACTGGTAGCACTGTCACAGGTCTTCGGCGTGCCCATCACGTGGTGGTTCCTTCCGGCGACCCCAACCGGTCACCTGAAGCTTCGTAATGCCGAGCGCGAGATCACCGGCGACCAACTGCTTGAGCTGGTCTTCCCGCACCCGGCGAGCGCAGAGGCAGCCGCACTGAACGAGCGGACAGAGGATCTCTTCAATCAGTTCGCTAGCCAGGCATCCGGACAAGACAACCTGAACAGCTACATGGGCTATATCCACAGGCGCAACGCGGGATTGCAGTCGATGGCGTTCAGCGCCTTTAAGGCAGCCGGCCTGGAGAACGCACCCGGCGAGCTGATGGACATCGCTCGCCGCTGGCAGCAGGCCCTCAACATGCTCCAGTCGGACATTCAGCACCACGGGGTGCCAACCGAGGGTGAGCCCCCCAGGGACACCCGCCCATAGCCCTCAGCTCCCCTCCCGCCCCTTCCACGTGATTTCAATCGTGGTGTCGTCGAAGTAGGTCTGGCCCGGCTCCTTCGGCTCCCCCGGCTTCCCTGGCTTGAAGCCGGGCACCCTGCCGCGTCGAGCAGGATGGATGATCACAGTCATCAGGGCGTCGATGATCGCCCGGCGCTTGTCGAGGTGGTACCCGGGCCACAGTTCAGCGACTTCCGGCGTACCCAGCGGAACCGACGCGAGGACGGACGTTGCGGCGCGACCGGCCATCCTCGCCGTGACGCTCTCCAGTCGGGCCCGGGTGAACGAGGTCGCATCCAAAGCCTGCTTGCGAGTCAAGAGGTCCGCTGCGTAGTCGGCCGCAATGGAGTCCAGCTTGGCTCGCAGCGCGTTCGCGTCCGCGGCCAGGTTCTCCTGCGGCTCCGCAGTGGCGGGCGGCAGCAAAAGCTCCATGGCGTCCGGCCGCGACAGCCGCTCGACGGCCAGGCCCTCGATGTACGCATCCATGTTGAAGACGTCACGGATGACGTGCTTCCCAGTGCGGCACCTGTAGGCGGGCTTGTGCGTCTTCCCGGTCGCTGCGGCCTTGGTGGTGCCGCCGACGCCCGTGGTGGAGCCCCTGACGGTCTCCCCGCACCAGCAGCGGTAGATCCCGGAACCGAGCCACACGCGCCCGTTAGACGTCGTTGTACGGCGTTCCGGGTTCTCCAAGATCGCCTTGCACGCCCGCCACTTCTCCTCCGTCGTGACCGCCGGCCACACCGCGCGGCCGACGATCTCGCCGTCGTGCTCGATGAGACCGGCATTTCTGGGCCGCAACAAGATCCGCCGCAGGCCGGTCGGGTCCACCGGGGTGTACTGGACCTCCCCGCGCGTTCCGTCCGGCTGCTTGCGGCGGCGCCCGGCGCTCGTGATGCCCTTGGTCGCCCAGGCGGCGCAGATCGACCGCAGCGAGTCTCCGGCGATGACCGAGTCCATAGCAGCCTCGGTGTGCCACGCCTCGCTCTCGGGCACGTTCACGGCCGCCGCGCCACACTTTTCGCACTCGCGGTCGGCGGTGAAGCCCTCCGTGGACCCGCACTGCGGGCACTGGAGCGAGCGCAGGGTGCGCCCATCTGCTTCGTAAGCGAACGGGCGCGGACCGCCCCGGTACTCCCCCGCCGCCAGGTTGTCGGCCTTCGCGTCCTTGACGCGCTCGGAAATCTCTTCCGACTCGTACTGGCCGTCGATGGCGGCCCGGCGGGCGTCACGCCGTCCCTCGGCCGTGCTGAGGTCGAATCGACCCTGCTTGATCGTCTCGACCTTGATGTTCTTCTGGATGATCAGGTCGAAGAAGTCGAAGGCGTCCCCGATCTGCCGGTACAGGCGCTTCGGGGACAGGGCGAGGACCGCGTCCACCTCGCCGGCGCGGATCATGGCGAGCATCTGCTCGTACTTCGGACGTGGCTTCCCCGAGTACGCCGACAGGTCGTTCTCGACAAGGACGGCGACCACGTCCCAGCCGTTGCGGTCAGCGCGGTTGCGGCAGTCCCGCTCCTGACGCTCGACGCCGGCACCGCGGCCCTCACGGTCATCAGAGATCCGCGCGTAGATGACGACCCGTACTCGGCCGCCTTCGAGAGTCGTCTTCATGGTGGCCAGCGTAGCCACGTAAAAGAGTTTTCGTCTAGCCATTGACAGGTCGAAGCCGCTGCCGCTCTTGGGGACGGAGGCCGGGGAGAGGCCGACGGTGAGTTTGCGCTGGGGCCATTTCTCGCCGCTGTTGACGACGGCGGCCCGGACCCGGTCGCGGGCCTCGCTGAGGGCTTTGTCCGGAAGGCCGACGATGGTGAAGGCGGCGACGCCGGGCTCCAGGTCGGCCTGGACCTCGACCACCACGCCGTCGACGCCGAGGAGAGCCACCGAGCCGGTATGGGCGAAGGCCATGTCAGCCCACCGCCCCGGGCAGGTGGCTGACCCGGGCCGCGCCCCGGGCGCCGTGCACCACGCAGACCAGGTCGATGCGGACCCCGCCGGGCGGGGGCGGCCCGCTCCAGCGCTCGGCGAGCCAGCGCTCCGCCAGCTCGGCGAGCCGGGCGGACTTGATGGCGTCCACGGCCTCGGCGGGGCTCTGGAAGCCGTGCTCGGTGCGGGTCTTGACCTCGCAGACGGCGAGGGTGTCGCCGTCCAGGGCGACGATGTCGAGCTCCCCGGCCCGGCAGCGCCAGTTGCGTTCCAGGACGTCGAGCCCGGCGGCGGCCAGGTGGCGGGCGGCGGCGTCCTCGCCGTAGCGGCCGAGTGCCTGTGTGCGTGCGGTCATCGCAGTCACCTCCGGAACAGGACTCTTCCGCTCCCGGGGGCGGTGGTGCGAGGGGGTTCCGGCGTTCTGTGGACAACCTGGGGGGTGTGAAAAACTCAGCCGCCCGGACGGGTGAGTCCGGGCGGCCGGGTGTTGACGGTCGAACGGCCGGGCCGGGCGGGGGCCGGGCCGGCGGGCCGGGTCAGGGCCCGAAACCGGCCTCGTCGGAGGGCAGTTCGAGATCGCTCTTGGCAAGTTCCTCGACGTTGACGTCCTTGAAGGTCAGCACCCTGACCTTGCGGACGAAGCGGGCCGGTCGGTACATGTCCCAGACCCAGGCGTCCGCCATGGACACCTCGAAGAACACCTCGCCCTGGACCGAGTGGACCTGCAGCTCGTAGTCGTTGGTGAGGTAGAAGCGGCGCTCGGTCTCGATCACGAACTTGAACAGCCCGACGACGTCGCGGTACTCCCGGTAGAGCTTGAGCTCCATCTCGGTCTCGTACTTCTCGAGGTCCTCGGCACTCATTCCCCACGTTCCCCTCAGCTGTGCGTATGTTCGTCCATTGTGGACCACGCGGCCGGACCGGAGAGCAGGACCGGCCGGGCCGGCGCTCCGTCCCTCAGGACGGACGCCAGCAGTGGTGCCAGCGCCTCCGGATAGACCGTCTCGGCGGTGGCGAGCAGGTCCGCGGCGGTCCACCAGCGCAGGCCGTCGGTGCTGCGGCGCTCCAGCGCGGTCTGGCCGGAGGTGTCCGTCGCGGTGGTCGCGGTCCGGGCCAGGAAGTACCACTCGTCCTGTTCGAAGGAGCGGCCGTCGAAGCTGAAGGCGCTGCTGCGGCGGGCGACCAGGGGCCCGATCCGGACCTCGCGGATGCCGGTCTCCTCCTCGATCTCGCGCCGGGCGGCGGTCGGCAGGTCCTCGCCGGGCTCGACCCCGCCGCCGGGGGTGAACCACCACTGGCGGTCCCGGTCCAGCGGGTCGAAGCCGTGCAGCAGCAGGATGCGGTCGGCCGGGTCGAGCAGCAGCACCCGGGCCGCCGTCCGCCGCAGCACCGTCGGCTCGGTCATCTCAGCCTCCCGGGCAGCCTCGGCTCGGTCACTCCCGGTGGCCCCGCAGCCGCCGTGCCAGTCCTCCCAACGTACCCAGCGCGGCGGTCAGCAACACCAGCGCGGCCCCGCCGAGGGTGGCCCAGGTGGCGGCGGCCAGCGGTCCGTGCGCGGAGGCGTCGCGGCCGGGCAGGGCGTCGAAGGCGGTGGTGCGGGCGATGGCGGCGGTGTGGCCGAGCGGCCAGACGGTGCCGTCGACCCGGGCGAGCACCTGGTCGGCGGCGACCGTGCCGTCGTCCAGCATCAGGTGGACCCGGGAGTCCTGGGAGACGGCGCGGTTGTCGCCGAGCAGGAACAGTCGGCCGGGCGGCACCACCGCGGTGAACTTCGTCTGCGGGACCCCGGCGAGGGCGCCGGCCTGACGGGTGTAGGGCTCGGTGACGGGGTGGCCGTCCACGGTGATCCGGCCGCTGCTGTCGCAGCAGACCACGGTGTCGCCGCCGATCCCGACCACCCGCTTGACCAGGTTCGACCCCTCCCACTGCGGGTCGTTGAAGACGACGACGTCGCCGCGGCCGATGGCGGACGGCGTGACCGGGTGGGCCAGCACCACGTCGCCGGGCTTGATGGTGGGCTGCATGGAGTCGGTGGGCACGCTGTACGGGCGGTACTGGACGGCCAGCACGGCGAAGCCCCCGACCATGGCGATCAGGCCGACGGTGATGCCCAGGCCCTGCAGCAGCTGCCCCAGCCCCCAGCGGCCCAGCAGCCCCCGCCGCGGTCCGCCCCCGGTCCGGCTCCCGGTACCGCTCGCCACTGCCGCCATGCGCCCTCCCTCGATCACCGGCCCATGCGCAAGGCCGCAGGACGTCCTCGCATGCTACTGAGGAGTACTGCGGCCCTGGCAAGAGCTGTCGGGAAGGAGTTCGGACCGGGTTTCAGTCCTGCTTGCGGCGCGCGCGGCGCAGCCGGCCGCGTCGGTAGAGGTACGTCAGCGGCACCGCGCCGATCAGGCCCGCCGCGCCGGGCGAGTTGACCAGCAGTGCGCCGGCCGTGCCGCCGCCGGCGGCCTGGGCGGACTGGTCGCCGATGCCCGGCTGGGTGAAGGTCGAGGGGATCGGCAGCGTCGCCCAGTGCGAGAGCGGCCAGGCCACCAGGATCGCCCGGCCGACGACGTCGCTGTCCGGAACGGCCCCGCCGCCGGGCTCGTCCATGTGGTAGCGCGAGTCCAGCGAGTCGTTGCGGTGGTCGCCCATGACCCAGATGGAGTTGGCGGGCACCTTGAACGGGCCGAAGTTCTTGTCGCCGCAGGGGGTGGCGCCCGGGTAGATGTACGGCTCGGTGAGCGCCTTGCCGTTGACGTAGACCGGGCCGGTGCCCTTGCAGCTGATGGTGTCCCCGCCGACCGCGATGACCCGCTTGATCAGGTCCTTCTCGTTGGCGGAGGGCATCAGGCCGATCCAGCTGAGGGCGTCCTGGATGCCCCGGACGAAGGAGTTGCTGCTCTGCGAGGTGGTGGGCTCGTCGGCCAGCCAGTTGCCCGGGTCGTGGAAGACCACGACCTCGCCGCGCGAGGGCTTGTCGCCGAAGTGCGGCGTCAGCTTGTCCACCAGCACCCGGTCGCCGATCTGCAGGGTGTTCTCCATCGACCCCGAGGGGATGGAGAACGCCTGCACCAGGAACGTCTTGATCAGCAGCGCCAGCACCAGCGCCACGATGACCAGGATCGGCAGCTCCTTCCAGAAGGAGCGCTGCGGCTTCTTGCTCTTCCCCGAACCGCCCGGGGCGGTGCCGTCCCGGCCGCCGGGGCCGTCGCCGCCGGACGCGGCGGCGCCGGTGGCGGCGGGCTTGGACCCGCTGTGCGAGAAGCGCTCGCCCGCGCCGTCGCCGGCCTCGCCGAGGGGGCCGAGGGGGTCCGCCTCCGGTCGCCCGGTCTGATCGCTGCCTTGGTCGCCGCGTCCTTCGTCGTCCACGGACTCCACGGTACGGCTGCCCCCATCCTCGGGCTCGCCGATACCGGAGTGGGCACCGATCGCAAGATCCCCCACGTCGCCTCCTTGCTGCCGTGCGGACGCCCAGCGTCCGCTCATCACTACTGTCGTCAGGCGCTGCCGCCTGGTGGAGCCGCTGTCCGCGACCGTCGGCCTCGCCGACGCCGCCAGTTGCGGAAGCGGGAGGAGGCAGACGCAGCCACACCCATAACGAGCGGAAGTTCCCCGGGAATCGGCCCGAGCACCGCTGCGGACGATACTTGACGAAGACTTTGTCCTGGGACCGCCGACGCCGCGGCCGGGGGCGCCGTCTGCGGGACGGGCAGCGTGCGCCAGTGCGAGAACGGCCAGACCACCGCGACCGCCCGCCCCACCACGTCCTTCTCCGGGACGAAGCCGCCGGTGGCGTCGGACATGTGGTAGCGGGAGTCCGCGGAGATGTCGCGGTGGTCGCCCATCACCCAGATCTTCCCGGCCGGGACCTTCACCTTGAAGGTGATCAGCGACGGCGGATTCCCAGGAAACACGTAGGGCTCGTCCAGGGGCTTGCCGTTGACGGTCACGCGCCCCTTGCTGTCGCAGCAGGCGACGGTGTCGCCGGGGACGCCGATCACCCGCTTGATCAGGTCGCGGTCGGAGGGCAGCAGTCCGACGAAGGTGAAGGCGGTCTTGACCGCGCCCAGGACCGGGCCGTCCTTGGGCACCGGGTCGTCCGAGAGCCAGTTGTCGGGGTCGTTGAAGACGACTACCTCGCCGCGCTGGGGCTTCCAGCCGAACCAGGGCGAGAGCTTGTCCACGACCACCCGGTCGCCGATGGCGATGGTGTTCTGCATGGAGCCCGACGGGATCGAGAACACCTGCACGAAGAAGGTCTGCAGCATCAGGGTGATCAGCAGCGCGACCACCATGATCAGGGGTATCTCGCGGATCAGCGAGCGGCGTCTGCGGCGCTGCGCGCGCCGGGCGGCCCGGCGCCGGTCCGCGCGCCCGCGCCCGGCCCGCTCGGAGCGCGAACCGGTATCGGAGCGCGAACCGGTCCCGGGGCGCGAGCCGCTGTCGGGGCGCGACGCCCGCTCGGCGCGCGAGCCCCGCTCGCCCTCCGCCGCGGGGCGCTCCGGCGCGCCGCTCCTGCCCCTGCTACCCACGTACGGCGCCCTTCCGCAGCTCTGACTCAAGCACGGCGAAGATCTGCGGACGGTCCACCGAGCGCCAGTCGTCGACCGGGTACACCACCCAGTCGACTCGACCGATCACCCTGTCGACGGGTACGAAGCCGCCGCCGGGGTCGCCCAGGTGGTCACGGGAGTCCCGCGACTGGGAGCGGTGGTCTCCCAGCACGAACAGTGTGCCCGAAGGAACCTTCACCGAGAAGGGCACCGTCGAGGGGGCGTCGCCGGGGAAGAGGTACGCGGACTCGTCCAGCGGAACGCCGTCCACGCTCACCCGGCCGCTGCGGTCACAGCAAGTCACCGTGTCGCCACCGACGCCGATCACCCGCTTGACGAAGTCGTTCCCCGAACTGTCGTCCGGGTCGGCCGAGTTGGCGGTGATGAAGGAGCCCCGGCCGTCGAAGACGACGACGTCGCCGCGCTTGGGGGCGCCGAAACGATACGCCAGCTTGTCCACGACCACCCGGTCGCCGACCTTCAGGGTGCCCTCCATCGACCCGCTGGGGATCGAGAAGGGCTCCGCCACGAACCGGGTGACCAGGAACAGTGCCAGCGCGCAGACCACGACCAGCACCGCGGCGTCGCGCAGCAGTCCGCGAACGGCAGAGGACCGCGAGTGCTCCTCCGGGGCTCCGGCGTCGGCCGGATCGGGAGGGGACTCGCGGTCCTCGGGCGCTTCTTGGGTCTCCATGGCCGCAGTAGCTTATGGCACCGCGGTGAGGACGACCTCAGCGGTCGCGCTTCTCCTTGATCTTCGCGGCCTTGCCGCGCAGGTCGCGCAGGTAGTACAGCTTGGCGCGGCGGACGGCGCCACGAGTCACGACCTCGATCTTCTCGACGACCGGGGTGTGCACCGGGAAGGTGCGCTCCACGCCGACGTTGAAGCTGACCTTGCGGACCGTGAAGGTCTCGCGGATGCCGTCACCCTGACGACGGATGACAACGCCCTTGAACTGCTGCACACGCGAGCGGCTGCCCTCGATGACGCGCACGTGGACGTTGACGGTGTCGCCGGGGCGGAAGGACGGGATGTCGCTGCGGACCGAGGCCGCGTCGACCGCACTGAGCAGGTTGCTCATTTTTGTCTCCATCGCAGGCGCCACGGGCCACCCACGGAAAGTAGCGTGAAATGGTTGTGCTGTGTGTCACCCGGTTGACGGCGTCTCCCCCGTGGCAGGGGCGCCGGGCCGACCGGCCGGTTCCGAGGAGTCGGCGGCGGCCGAGGACAGGCAGCGACCGCCTATTCTTCCACACCGCTCGCCGTGCGCCTAAACCGCGCCTGCGCCTCGTCCCAGTGGACGCCCAGTTCGGCCAGCGCGCGCAGGTCGTGCTTGTCCATCGCGGACCGGTCCCAGCGCTCCAGCAGGTCCGGGCGCATCGCCAGGGTGCGGGCGAACGCCTGGTCGCGCCGCCAGCGGGCGATCCTGCCGTGGTTGCCGCTGAGCAGGACCTCCGGCACCGGCAGGCCGCGCCACTCGGCGGGCTTGGTGTAGACCGGGCCCTCCAGCAGGTCGGCCATCCGGCCCGGGGCGAAGGAGTCGTCCTGGTGCGACTCGGCGTTGCCGAGGACGCCCGGCAGCAGCCTGGCCACCGCCTCGACGATGACCAGCACCGCGACCTCACCGCCGGCCAGCACGTAGTCGCCGATGGAGACCTCGACCACCGGCATCCGGGTCGCGGCGTCGTCGATCACCCGGCGGTCGATGCCCTCGTAGCGGGCCGGGGCGAAGGCCAGCCAGGGGCGTCCGGCCAGCTCCTGGGCCAGCTGCTGGGTGAACGGCCGGCCGCTGGGGGTGGGCACCACCAGCGTCGGGGCCTCGCCGTCGGCGGGACCGGCCGAGGCGGTGACGCCGTCCAGCGCGGCCGCCCAGGGCTCGGGCTTCATCACCATGCCGGGGCCGCCGCCGTACGGGGAGTCGTCCACGGTGCGGTGCACGTCGGCGGTGTGCTCGCGCAGCCCGTGCAGCCGGACGTCCAGCAGGCCCCGGGCGCGGGCCTTGCCGACCAGGGAGACGTTCAACGGCTCCAGGTACTCGGGAAAGATGGTGACGATGTCGATGCGCAAGCCTCGGAGCCCCTTACTCGGACTCGGCGTCGGCGTCGGCGGTGTCTACGTCGGCGTCCGGCTCGTCCGCGCGGGCGGAGGCGACCTCCGCCTGGGACGGGTCGAGCAGGCCCGGCGGCGGGGTGAGCACCGCCCGGCGCCGGTCGAGGTCGATCTCCGGGACGATCTCGTGGACGAACGGCACCAGCGCCTCGCTCCCGTCCGGGCGCTTCACCGACAGCAGGTCCTGCGCGGGCAGGTGCAGCACCGCGGCCAGCTCGCCGACCGGGGTGCCGTCGGCGAGGACGACCTCCAGGCCGATCAGCTGGTGGTCGTAGAACTCCTCCGGATCGTCCGGGGTCTGCGCCGGGTCGACCTCGGCGATCAGCAGGGTGCCGCGCAGCGCCTCGGCGCCGTTGCGGTCGTCGATCCCCTGGAACCGGAGCAGCAGCCGTCCGCTGTGCACACGCCCGTCGGCCACGGTGAGCGGGCCGGCCGAGGCGGGGTCGGTGGCCAGCACCGCGCCGGGCGCGAGCCGCAGTTCCGGCTCGTCGGTGCGCACCTCCACCGAGACCTGCCCCTTGATGCCGTGGGCCCGGCCGATCCGGGCGACGACGAGCTGCACGGTGATCCTTCTCCTCTGGACACGGAAATGACACGCAAAGGGCTCGGGGCCGGTCAGGACGTGACGTCCCGACCGGCCCCGAGCGTTGCCTTCTGATCTATCGCACGCCGTCCACGTCGACCAGGTCGACGCGGACACTGCGACCGCCGAGGGCGGTGACCACGGTGCGCAGGGCACGCGCGGTACGGCCGCCCCGGCCGATGACCTTGCCGAGGTCCTCGGGGTGCACGCGCACTTCGAGGATGCGGCCCCGGCGAAGTTCACGCGAGTGCACCTGGACGTCGTCCGGGTTCTCGACGATGCCCTTGACCAGGTGTTCGAGGGCTTCCTCGAGCATGGATCAGGCCTCGGTGGCGGGCGCGTCGGACTCGGCCGCGGCCTCGTCCTTCTTGTCCGACTTCTTGGCCTTGGGGGTGATCGCCACGCCGGTGGTGGAGTCCTCGAAGCCCGCGACGGCCTTGGCGAAGAGGTGCGAGAAGTCCGTGACCTTGGGCTCGGCGACCTTGAGCGGCGCCGGGGCGGGAAGGCCCTTGAACTGCTGCCAGTCACCGGTGAGCTTGAGGATGGCGAGCACGGCCTCGGTCGGCTGGGCGCCGACGCTCAGCCAGTACTGGGCGCGCTCGTTGTCGACCTTGATGATCGAGGGGTCGTAGGTCGGCTGGTAGACGCCGATCTCCTCGATCGCGCGACCGTCACGCTTGGTGCGGGCGTCGGCGACGACGATGCGGTAGTGCGGGGAGCGAATCTTGCCGAGACGCTTCAGCTTGATCTTGACTGCCACGGGAGTGGTTCTCCTGGATTTGACGTGGGTGAGCAACCGCGCATTCCACGTGGGGTTGCGGCTGCAGGTTGCTCGACGGACACGTCAGCCGGAGGAGAGAGGGGTCCTGCTCGGCTGCCGAGTACTCAGCTGTCCATTCTGCCATAGGTCGGCTGCCGGATTTCCCGCGCGGTCACGCCTGGGCTGCTCCGTCCGCGATCCGGAAGGGCTGACCGCAGGCGCCGCAGACGATCGCGGCCTGGGACAGCACCGAGGGGACCACCCGGACGTTGCGCCCGCAGTCGCAGACGGCCTTGACCCGGACGCCTCCGCCCGAGGAGCCGTGCCGCGCCGAGGGGCCCCGGAAGCTGCGCACCCGGTCGGCGCCGGAGCCGCTGGTGGCGGCGGCGTGGACGTCGAGCGCGGCCTGCAGCCGGTCGATGGTGTCCGCGTAGCGCTCCCGCGTCTCCGGCCGCAGCGTCACCAGCGAGAACCCGCTGCTGGCGTGCGGATCGGCGGCGTGGTCCAGGCCCAGCTCGTCGGCGAGGGCCAGGAACCGGCGGTTGTGGTAGCGGCCGGCGCGCGAGGTGTCCCGGATGCCGCGGGCGGCGGCGAGTCCGTGGGCTGCCTCGTGCAGCAGCCGCTCAAAGCCCAGCTCGGACCCGCAGGCCGAGGAGGACTCCCCGATCAGGGACTCCGGGGCCGCGAGGTTGGGCAGGTCGGGGTGGTGGCGCTGGATGTCGCCCCAGGCGAGGGCCAGCTCGGCCGCGAGGACCAGAGGTTGTTGTGTCGTGCTCACGCAACGCCAAACGAGGGAAGGTCCCGTCATGTTCCGGGGATGACGAGATCAGCGTGGACGGCCTGAGCCGAACGGCCGCCGAATCGTTCCTCCGGCACTGGCCGCCGACCTGCCCCGACTTCGGCCGCACCCGCCCCCACCTGCGGTTTCACCGCGCGGGGCGGCCGAAAACGCCGGTGGCCCGCCGCCTTCCCGGAGGAAGGAAGCGGACCACATTCTCTACGGAAATCGGCGGACAACCGTCTCAGCCAGTGAGATCAGCGCCGTCGGCACGCGCGGAACGGGTGTCCGCGCGGACCGGCGGGCACGGATCAGTAGGCGCGGGCGACGATTGCGACGTTGCCGGGCTGGTCGTCGGCGGCCGGGACCGAGCCGTCCTCGGCCACCAGGCAGCGCACCGAGACGCCCTGCTCGGCCAGCTTGCGCTCGCCCTCCGGGCCCAGCTCGGCCCAGGACATCCGGCCCCAGCCGGTGGCGGCCGCCTCGACCGCCTCGCCCAGGGTGGAGACCTCGGCCGTGCGGCTCTCGCGGCGCTCACGGGACTGGCGCAGCAGCAGCGCCTGGTCCTCCTCCAGGATGCCGGGGACCAGCGACGCCAGCGCGTCCGCCGCCACCGGCTCCTTGCCGCCGGGGATGCGGCGGGCCAGCATCGCGGTGCCGGACTCCAGGTCGCGCGGGCCGACCTCGATCCGGACCGGGACGCCCTTCAGCTCCCAGTCCACCGCGCGGCGGCCGAACGGGGTGTCGGTGCGGTCGTCCACGACCACGCGCACCCCGGCGGCCTCCAGCTGCGCGCCGATCTCGCGGACCTTGGCGATCACCGCGTCGTCGCCCTTGATGGCGAGCACCACGGCCTGGGTGGCGGCCAGCCGCGGCGGGACCCGCAGGCCGTTGTCGTCGCCGTGCGACATGATCAGGCCGCCGACCATGCGGGTGGAGCTGCCCCAGGAGGTCTGCCAGACGTACTCGCGCTCGCTGCCGTTGGAGAGGTACTGGGTGTTGAAGGCCTTGGCGAAGTTCTGGCCCAGCTCGTGGCTGGTGCCCATCTGCAGGGCCTTGCCGTCGCCCATCATCGACTCGAGGGTGAGCGTGTTGATGGCCCCGGCGAAGCGCTCCTTGGCGGTCTTGCGGCCGAGAACCACGTCGATGCCCAGGATGTTGGTCATGAAGTCGCCGTACACCTCGGTGTGGATGTGCGAGGCGTAGTCGCGGGCGTCCTCGTAGGTGGCGTGGGCGGTGTGGCCCTCCTGCCAGAGGAACTCGGTGGTGCGCAGGAAGACCCGCGGGCGCAGCTCCCAGCGGACCACGTTGGCCCACTGGTTGATCAGCAGCGGCAGGTCCCGGTGGCTCTGCACCCACTTGGAGAAGTACTCGTTGATGATGGTCTCGGAGGTGGGCCGGACGACGACCGGCTCCTCCAGTTCCTTGCCGCCGCCGTGGGTGACCACGGCCAGCTCGGGGGCGAAGCCCTCGACGTGCTCGGCCTCGCGGGTCAGGTAGGACTGCGGGATGAACAGCGGGAAGTAGGCGTTCTGCGCGCCCGCCTTCTTGATCCGCGCGTCCATCTCCTGCTGCATCCGCTCCCACAGCGCGTAGCCGTACGGTCGGATGACCATGGTGCCGCGCACCGGACCGTTGTCGGCCAGCTCGGCCTTGTTGATCAGATCCTGGTACCAGCGGGGAAAATCGTCCGCCTGGGGGGTGAGAACGGGAGCTTTTGCCATGGGGCGAATGGTATCCCGCCGTGGGCGGGGCAGCCGAACCGCTTGCCGAGGGGCGGGCGGCGGCGCACGGCGGCGGCGGGTTTTCAATACCTCCGCGCTCTGGACTCCCGGCCCGGGTCGGAGTTGTCTGGAGGGCGTGGGGCCCGGTGCCGTACCGCCCTCACCCCCTCGCGGCAGGTCCGTATTCGAAGGAGCCGACGTGATGGCTTCCGCATTGGTGGCAAGTGGCACGGGCACCCGGCGCACGCGGGCGCAGCAGCGGGCGCGCGACTGGGCGGAGATCCAGGAGCGGATGCTGGTGCCGCTCTACGAGGCGGTGTACCAGCGGCTGGAGGTGGGCCCGGCGACCAGCGTGCTGGGGCTCGGCTGCCGTTCCGGGCTGGCGCTGCTGCTGGCCGCCGCCCGGGGCGCGGAGGTGGTCGGCCTGGAGCCGGAGGCGGAGCTGCGCTCGCTGGCGCAGGACCGCTCGCTGCGGGTGCTGGGCGACGTCTACCGGGAGCTGGCGCCGGCCCCGGACGCCGGGGGGCACGCCCCGGCGCACTCGCTGGTGACCGCCTTCGAGCACCTGTCGTGCACCGCCGATCCGCAGGCGCTGGTCCGCGACGCCGCCCGGCTGACCGTGCCCGGGGGCTCGGTGGCGCTGGCCACCTGGGGGCCGCCGGAGCGGTGCCAGAGCGCGGCGGTGTTATCGGTGGCGCGGCGGCTGGCCGACCCGCTGCGGCGCGACCCGTACGCGCCGTTCGCGCTGAGCGGGCCGGGCGCGGTCGAGCGCCTGGTCGAGCGGGCCGGGCTGCGGCTGGGCGGCGGCGGCCGGGTGTGCTGCCCGTTCGCCTACCCGGATCTGGACAGCGCGGTCCGCGGGCTGCTGTCGACCGGGGTGTTCGACGCGGCCACCGGGTACTCCGGCGAGCAGCAGGTGCGCAAGGAGGTGGTCGAGGCGCTCCACCCGTACCTGCGGCGGGACGGCTCGGTGCGGATGGAGAACGTCTTCCGCTACACCCTGGCCGAGCGGATCCGGTAGCGCGTCCCGCCGACGATGCGGCGGCCCGGCAGTCCGGCGGCCCGGCGGCGCGGGCTCAGCCGCCGGACTTGGCGGTGCGCGGCAGTCCCGCGGCGCGGTAGGCGGCCTCCTCGTCCAGGGTCTCGTGCTCCATCAGCGCGTCGGCGAGCGCGTCCAGCCTGGTCCGCTGGTCGGTGAGCTGACGGCAGGCCTCCTGGTAGCACTCGGCGACGATCCGGCGGGCCTCGCCGTCGACCGCGTCCAGCGTGGCCGGGGCGGAGGAGAGGCCGTACGCGCCCTGGCTGTCGCCGGGGATGGCGGTGAGCCGCCCGACCTTCTCGCTCATCCCCCAGCGTCCGGCCATGCCCCGGGCGATGGTGGTGACCTGCTCCAGGTCGCTCTCGGCGCCGGTGGTGATCACGCCGTAGACGACCTGTTCGGCGGCCATGCCGCCGAGCGCGCCGATGATCCGGCCGCGCAGGTACTCCTCGGTGTACGAGTAGCGGTCGGCGTCCGGGGTGGAGAGCGTGACGCCCAGGGCGCGGCCGCGCGGCACGATGGTGATCTTGCGCACCGGGTCGGCGCCGGGGTGCAGCATGCCCAGCAGCGCGTGCCCGGACTCGTGGTAGGCGGTGCGGCGGCGCTCCTCGGCGGGCATGACCAGTGCGCGGACCGCGCCGAGCTGGACCTTCTCCAGGGCGTCGGAGAACTCCCGGGCGCCGACCTGGGTGAGCCCGTGCTTGACCGCCAGCAGCGCGGCCTCGTTGGCGAGGTTGGCCAGGTCGGCGCCGGTCATGCCGGGGGTGATCCGGGCGACCTGGTCGAGGTCGGCGTCGGGGGCCAGCGGCACGTCCCGGGTGTGGATGGCCAGGATGGCGCGGCGGCCCTCGCGGTCGGGCGGGCTGACCACGACGGTGCGGTCGAAGCGGCCGGGGCGCAGCAGCGCCGGATCGAGCACCTCGGCCCGGTTGGTGGCCGCGATCACCACGACGCCCTCGGAGCCGGAGAAGCCGTCCATCTCGGTGAGGATCTGATTGAGCGTCTGCTCGCGCTCGTCGTGGCCGCCCATGGCGTTGCCGCCGCGGGCGCGGCCGATGGTGTCGATCTCGTCGATGAAGATGATGGCCGGGGCCAGCTTGCGGGCCTCGGCGAACAGCTCGCGCACCCGGGAGGCGCCGACGCCGACGATCATCTCGATGAACTCGGAGGCGGAGGCCGAGAAGAAGGGCACCCCGGCCTCCCCGGCGACGGCCCGGGCGAGCAGGGTCTTGCCGGTGCCGGGCGGGCCGGTGAGCAGGACGCCGCGGGGCATCTTGGCGCCCATGGCCCGGTAGACCTCGGGGTTGCGCAGGAAGTCGACCACCTCGGTCAGTTCGGCCTTGACCTCGTCGATGCCGGCCACGTCGGCGAAGGTGGTGCGCCGCTCGCCGGGGCCGGGGGTGACCGGTTTGGGCGGGCCCTTCCTGGCCAGCCCGCCCATGCCGCCGCTGCCGAGTCTGCGCGCGACCAGCAGCCAGACCACGACCAGCAGCAGCATGGGGGCGAGCGAGATCAGCAGGTTGACCAGGAAGCTGCGCTCCTTGACGACCGGTTCGGCGTCCACCACCACGCCCTTGGCCTCCAGCACGGCCCACAGATTGTCCTCGGCGAAGACCGGGCGCTGGGTGGTGAACTCGGTGTAGCTGCCCTTGCCCCCGTCCGGCTTGGGCTGGGCGTTCTTGAGCTTGCCCTGGATGGTGTCGCCCTTGGCGAAGATCTCGGAGACCTGGCCGGCGTTCAGCTGCTTGGTGAACTCGGTGTAGGTGATGCTGGTGCTGCCGCCGTTGCCGAAGAGGCTGAGCAGCAGGTCGGCCAGCAGGTAGATGACGACGGCGAACAGCACCAGCCGGATCCAGCTGCCGCGCGGCCGCCTGCCCGGGGGCGCAGGCGGTGGCGGCGGGGCGCCCTCCGACCGCCACAGCTTGTCGGGACTCTGGCGGGGCGGCACAGGACTGGTCATATTTATGACAATACGGACATTCCATACCCGCTGCCAGCACCGGCGCCGCCCGCCCACGCGGCGTCAGACCCCGGGCCACTCCTCCGAGGTCAGCGCGAACCGCTCGTGGTCGCGCCAGGCGTCCTGCAGGAACAGCATCCGCGGGGTGGTGCCCTCGTGCCGGAAGCCCAGGCGCCCGGCCATCGCCACCGAGGGGCCGTTCTCCGGCTGGACGTTGATCTCCAGCCGGTGCAGCCCCAGGCCGCCCCTGGGCTGCGGGGCGAAGCAGCGGTCGACCACCAGCCGCATCCCCTCGGTCATCCGCCCGGTGCCGTTGTACGGGAGGTACGAGTTGTAGCCCAGCGTGCCGTTCAGGAAGCGGCCGCGGACGATGTTGGCGACGTTGCAGGTGCCGACCAGGCCGCCGTCCTCCAGGTCGAGGATCAGGAAGGTGTGCAGCGTTTCACCCTGACGGCGTACCAGGTCGACCAGGCCGTCCGGCTCCACCGGGTTCCACCGCCCCACGTGCTCGGCGGAGCGCCGGACGGCGGCGGCGTAGCTGGCGGCGTCGGACAGTTTCGGGGTACGGATCTCCACTCGCATCCGGCCATCATCGCGTACACGCACGGCCGCCCGCCCCCGGTTGCGGGGCGGGCGGCCGTGCGTCGGGGCCTGCGGAGCGGGGCCGCTCAGAGCAGGTCCTTGAACTCCTTGGGCAGCTCGAAGTTGTCCGGCAGCTGGGCCGCGCCCGGGCCGAAGGCGGCGCCCGGCTGCGGCTCGGCCTTGCGCTCCAGCGCCGCCTTCTGCTCGGCGGCGCGCTTCAGCGGGTTGCCGGACTTCTGCTTGCCCTTGGCCTGCTTCTGCTGCTTGGGCTTGCGGGCACCGCCGCCGCCCATGCCCGGAATGCCGGGCATCCCGGGGATGCCCTTGCCGCCGGCCATCGCCGACATCATCTTGCGGGCCTCGAAGAAGCGCTCCACCAGGCCGCTGACCTCGGAGACGTGCACGCCCGAGCCCTTGGCGATGCGGGCCCGGCGGGAGCCGTTGATGATCTTCGGGTCGTCCCGCTCGGCCGGGGTCATCGACTTGATGATCGCGCCGACCCGGGCGACGTCCCGGTCGTCGATGTTGTTGATCTGGTCGCGCATCTGCGCCATGCCCGGCAGCATCCCCAGCAGCTTGGAGATGGAGCCCATCTTGGCGACCTGCTCCAGCTGCCCCAGGAAGTCGCCGAGGCCGAACTCCTTGCCGCCCTTGCTGGCCAGCTTGGAGACCAGCTTGGCGGACTCGTCCTGGTTGAAGGTCTTCTCGGCCTGCTCGATCAGGCTGAGCACATCGCCCATGCCGAGGATGCGCGAGGCCATGCGGTCCGGGTGGAACGCGTCGAAGTCGGTCAGCTTCTCGCCGTTGGAGGCGAACATGATCTGGCGGCCGGTCAGGTGCGCCACCGACAGCGCGGCGCCGCCGCGGGCGTCGCCGTCGAGCTTGGACAGCACCACGCCGGTGAAGTCGACGCCCTCGAGGAACGCCTGGGCGGTGGTGACCGCGTCCTGGCCGATCATCGCGTCGACGACGAACAGGACCTCGTCCGGGTTGACCGCGGCCCGGATGTCGGCGGCCTGCTGCATCAGCTCGGCGTCGATGCCGAGGCGGCCGGCGGTGTCGACGATGACCACGTCGTACTGCTTGGTCTTGGCGTACTCGATGGAGTCGCGGGCGACCTTCACCGGGTCACCGACGCCGTTGCCCGGCTCGGGGGCGAAGAACGCCACCCCGGCCCGCTCGGCGACCACGCCCAGCTGGGTCACCGCGTTGGGGCGCTGGAGGTCGCAGGCGACCAGCAGCGGGGTGTGCTTCTGCTCCTTGAGCCAGTGGCCGAGCTTTCCGGCCAGCGTGGTCTTGCCCGCGCCCTGGAGGCCGGCGAGCATGATCACGGTCGGGCCGGTCTTGGCGTACCGCAGGCGGCGGGTCTCGCCGCCGAGGATGCTGATCAGCTCCTCGTTGACGATCTTGATGACCTGCTGGGCCGGGTTCAGACCACCGGCGATGGCGACGCCCAGCGACCGTTCCTTGACCTGCTTGATGAACGCGCGCACCGCCGGAAGCGCGACATCGGCCTCCAGCAGGGCGATGCGGATCTCACGGCAGGTGGCGTCGATGTCCTCCTCGGACAGCCGCCCCTTGCCACGGAGGTTCTTGAACGTCGCTGCGAGGCGGTCGGAAAGGGTGTCGAACACGTCGGTCGCGGGTCCTCGTGGCTCGGTTACGGATGGAACAGTCGCCCCCCAGGGTATCCGGCCGCGCGCGGTACCGAACCCACCCGCCCCCGGCGGATGCCGGATGGCCGGAACGCCGCCCCGCGCCCCGGCCCGGCACCGGTCAGGACAGGGCCCGCTCCACCGCCCGGGCGACCTCCGCCGCCCGCTCCCGCAGCAGCGGGCGGCCGTCGGCCCCGGTGACGTAGAAGGCGTCCACCGCGTCCGCGCCCAGCGTCGAGATCCTGGCCGTGCGCACCCGCACCCCGGTGGCCTCCAGCGCCCGCCCGATGCGGTGCAGCAGCCCCGGGGCGTCGTGCGCCCGCACCTCCAGCACCGTGGCCTTGGCCGAGCCGCCCGCCGCCACCGTCACCCGCGGCGGCGGGGCCGCGCTCCCCCGGCGGCGGGGCGCGGAGGCGTCCCGCTCGGCCAGCCGGCGGGTGACGTCCAGGCCGCCGTCCAGCGCCCGGCGGATGTCCGCGCGCAGCCGCGCAGCCTCCGGCAGCTCCCCGAACTCGGCGGCGACCTGCCAGGTCAGGGCCAGCACCGGGCCCGCGCCGATCGGGTCGAGCTCGCGGATCGCCGCCGACCTGACCGTCAGCCGGTGCAGCGCCAGCACCCCGGCGACGGTCGGCAGCACCGACGGGCGGTCCGGCAGCGCCAGGGTGAGCGTCACGCCCATGGGCTCGGTGGTCGGATCGGCGGACAGCTCCGACTCGGCCCGCAGCGACAGCACCGGGCCGTCGGTGCGGGCGGCCTCCACCGCCAGCCGCTCCTCCTCCGCCGAGGGCTCGGCCGAGCCCTGCCCGGCGGCCGGGGCCGGGGCCGCCTGTGACGCCTCGTCCAGCGCGGCCGCCGCCCGCCGGGACAGGTCCCCGACCAGGGCGGCCCGCCAACTGCTCCACGCGGCCGGACCGGTGGCCAGCGCGTCGGCCTCGGTCAGCGCCTGCAGCAGCTCCAGCACGCCGGTGCTGCCGACCACGGAGGTGATCGCCGCCACCGTCGCCGGATCGTCCAGATCCCGCCGGGTGGCCGTGTCCACCAGCAGCAGGTGGTACCGGACCAGCAGCGCCAGGGTGTCGACGTCCGGCTTGGGGAAGCCCAGCCGGGCGGCGACGTCCCGGGTGATCACCTCGCCCGCCTCGGAGTGATCGCCCGGCCAGCCCTTGCCGATGTCGTGCAGCAGCGCCGCCACCAGCAGCAGGTCCGGGCGGGCGACCCGGCGGGTCAGCGCGGCGGCGCGCACCGCCGTCTCCACCAGGTGCCGGTCCACCGTCCAGCGGTGGACGGCGTTGCGCTGCGGGCGGCAGCGCACCCGGTCCCAGTCCGGCAGCAGCCGGGCCACCAGCCCCTCGGCCTCCAGCGCCTCCCACACCGGGACGGCGCTCTCGCCCGCGCCCAGCAGCGTGACCAGCTGCTCGCGGGCCTCGTCCGGCCACGGCACCGGCATCGGCCGGGCCTCGGCGGCCAGCCGGCGCACGGTCGAGGGCGCCAGCGGCAGCCCGGCCTGGGCCGCCGCCGCGGCGGCGCGCAGCGGCAGCACCGGATCGGTCCCCGGTCGGGCCCCGGCGGCCAGCACCGCCTCGCCGTCCTGCTCGACGACGCCCTCGGCGAGCGGGCTGCGCTCGACCGGCGCGCGGCCGGAGGCCCCCCGGCCCGGTGCGCCGAAGCCGAAGCGGGAACTGCGGCGGACCCTGCCGCTGCGCGAGCGCAGCACCCGGTCCACCTCGCGCCAGGTGACGTCCCCGGCGTAGGCGACGGTGCGGGCCGCCTCGTACACCTGCCGCAGCAGGATGTCGGCGTCCAGGACCCCGAGCTCGGCCGCGACCTGGTCCTGCTCCTGGAGCATGAGCCGGTCGGTGGCGCGGCCGGTGACCAGGTGCAGGGTGTCGCGGACGTCGCGCAGCCGGGCCCCGGCGGCGTCCAGGCCGGCCCGGGGCGCGTCGGCGATCCAGGAGGCGGCGACGGCGTCCAGCGCGGTCAGGTCGCGCAGGCCGCCCCGGGCCTCCTTCAGGTCGGGCTCCAGCAGGAAGGACAGCTCGCCGTGGCGCTCCGCCCGCTCCCGGCACAGCTCGTGCAGCTCGGGCAGGCGGCGGGCGGCGTCGGCGCGCCAGTCGGCCAGGACGGCCGAGCGCAGCGCGCTGGTCAGGCCGGGGTCGCCGGCCAGGTGCCGGGCGTCCAGCAGCCCGAGCTGGGCCTTCAGGTCGGCGGCGGCGACCTTGCGGGCGGTGCCCAGGTCGCGCACCGAGTGGTCCAGGGCGATGCCGTTGTCCCAGACCGGGTACCAGATCTGCTCGGCGAGCCTGGGCACGGCGGCGCCCTTGGCGCTGCCGTCGTGCAGCAGCAGCAGGTCGAGATCGCTGCGCGGGGACAGCTCGCCGCGGCCGTAGCCGCCGACGGCGACCAGGGCGACGCCGGTGAGGCCGTCGGCGGCGGTGGAGAACAGGCCGGAGAGCCAGCGGTCGGTCAGCTCGGCCAGCGCGGCCCGGCGCTCCGCCCCGGTGCGGGGGTCCTCGCGCAGCAGGTGCAGCCGCTGGGCGGCGTAGCCGCTCGGCTCCGGGGCCCGGTCGGACCCGGGGGCGGTCGTCGGGGTGGTGGGGGTCTGGCCTGCCTGCGCCTGCTGCCGATCCGTCAACGGGTCTCCCGTGGCTGGTGCCGAAATACGCAAACAGCCGGTGCGGCGCCGGTGCCTTGCGGCTCCGGTGCCTCCGGCGGGGCGGTACGCGGCGGCGGGGGAAGCCGGGCTCCGTCGCCCGTCTCCCCCGCCACTGCCTCGTTCTGTTATGACCGTTCTGTTGTGACCGCTCTGCTGCGGCCTCTACTGCGTCCGGCGCCCGGTGGGGCTCACAGCGCGTCGGGGCCGCGTTCTCCGGTGCGCACCCGGACGGTGGTCTCCACCGGGACGCTCCAGACCTTGCCGTCACCGATCTTGCCAGTGCGGGCGGCCTTGACGATGACATCCACCAGTCCGTCGGCGTCGTCGTCCTCGGCGAGGACCTCTATCCGGACCTTCGGGACGAGGTCGACGGTGTACTCGGCGCCCCGGTAGACCTCGGTGTGGCCGCGCTGCCGGCCGTAGCCGCTGGCCTCGGTGACGGTCAGCCCGTGGACCCCGAACGCCTGCAGGGCGTCCTTGACCTCGTCCAGGCGGTGCGGCTTGATGACTGCGGTGATGAGCTTCATGCCTCAACCTTCGTTCCGGCGTCGACCGCTCCGGCGGCGACTGCCTCGGGCTCATCCTTGGCCACCTTGACGGGGGACGCCAGCTCCTTGGAGAGGGCGCTGCCCAGGGCGCTGAAGTCGTACGCGGACTCGGCGTGCTCGGCCAGGTCGATACCGGCGACCTCGACCTCCTCCGGCACCCGGAAGCCCATGGTCTTCTCGATCAGCTTGCCGAGGATGTAGGCCATCACGAAGGAGTAGGCGCCGACGGAGACCACCCCGATGGCCTGCTTGCCGAGCTGGTCCAGGCCGCCGCCGTAGAACAGGCCCTTGGCCGGGGAGCCCAGGCTGCCGGTGGCGAAGAAGCCGATGAGCAGGGCGCCGGTGGCGCCGCCGACGGCGTGCACGCCGACCACGTCGAGCGAGTCGTCGAAGCCGAACTTGAACTTCAGGCTGATGGTGTAGGCGCACAGGGCGCCGACGATCAGGCCCAGCGCGACCGAGCCGAGCGGGCTGATGTAGGCGCAGGCGGGGGTGATGCCGACCAGGCCGGCCACCGCGCCGGAGGCCGCGCCGAGGGTGGTGAAGGCGCCGTGCCTGATCCGCTCGAAGGCCAGCCAGCCGATCATCGCGGCGGCGGTGGCGATCTGGGTGTTCATGAAGGCGACGCCGGCCAGGCCGTTGGCGGAGAGCGCCGAGCCCGCGTTGAAGCCGAACCAGCCGAACCAGAGCAGCCCGGAGCCGAGCATCACCAGCGGCAGGCTGTGCGGACGCATCGGGTCCTTCTTGAAGCCGACCCGCTTGCCCAGCACCAGGCACAGGGCCAGACCGGCCATACCGGCGTTGAGGTGCACCGCGGTACCGCCGGCGAAGTCGAGCACGCCGACGTGGTCCACCAGCCAGCCGCCCTTGCCGCTGTCGCTGTAGAACACCCAGTGCGCGACCGGGAAGTAGACCAGGGTCGTCCACAGGGCCACGAACAGGGCCCAGGCGGCGAAGCGGGTGCGGTCGGCGATGGCACCGCTTATCAGCGCCGGGGTGATGACCGCGAACATCAACTGGAAGGCCGACAGTGCGAAGATCGGAATTCCGTAGCCCAGGTAGAGCTTGTTCATTCCGATGTTGCGCATGCCCAGGTAGTGCAGATTTCCGATCAGGCCGTGGAAGGCATCAGGGCCGAAGCTGAGCGAGAAGCCGAACAGCACCCAGAGCACCGTGACGATCCCCAGGGCGATGAAGCTCATGACCAGCATGTTCAGGGCGCTCTTGGCCCGGACCATGCCGCCGTAGAAGAAGGCGAGGCCGGGTGTCATCAACATGACCAGTGCCGCGCTTATGAGCACAAAAGCGGTGTCTCCGCCGCTGAAGCCGTTGGGCATCGGCGTCTCCTCGAGTGTTGAGCCGCTCCGTTCCCCGGTATCCCGTCCCGTACCACCGGAGCCGTCGGCTGTTGAAGAGGAGATTGACAAGGAGCGGTTTCGGCCGACGCGCCGACGTGTTTCCGGAAGGTGACGAAGCTGACGCCGCTGTTACGCGGCGGTGAACGCCCAGGAAAAAGGCCGACCGCGAAAACCGTCCCGCAGACCTGGCGTGGGGGAGCCGAGTGTGGAAGGTTTTCGCGGCCGGAACTCGAGGGACCGCCGACGGCCGAAAACAGCCTGCCGCGGGCCTGCCCGGGGGCCTGTCGCCGGGGCGCTCAGACGGCCTGCTGGCGGTTGAACTCGGGCAGGTCCTGGTCGATCCGCTCGCGCAGCCGCTTGACCTCGGAGACGTCGCGGAACTCGCCCAGCGCCGCCTCGGTGGTCTTCCGGAGCCGGGTGTTGACCCGCTCGGAGCGGATGCGTACCGCTATGTCCACCGCCTGCTGGGCGGAGGCGGCGGCGGCCTCGGGCTCGTTCTGCAGCAGGTGGACGCTGGCCATGCCGATCAGGTTGAGGGCGTACGAGCGCTGGTGGCCCGGATCCTGGGAGAACAGCTCGACGGCCCGCTCCATCACCGGCTGGGACTGCAGCGCGTAGGTCTGGCTGCGGCCGGTCTGGTAGCTGAGGTCCCGGTAGGAGTGGGCGTTCTCGGCGTTCAGCTCGGCCTCGGAGAAGAAGGAGATCCAGTCGGGCTCCGGATCCCCCGCGTTGATGTCGCGGAAGGAGTCCTCGGCCAGCCGGGCCGCCCGGTAGCACTTGTTGACCTCGCCGAGGTTGGCGTAGGCCCGGGCCTCCAGCACGTGCATCAGCGACTGGGTGCGCGGCGTGGCCGTGTCCCGGCTGCCGTACTGGGCCAGGTGGATCAGCTCCAGGGCGTCGTTGCCGCGGTTCAGGTGGATCATCTGGCGGCACATGTCCGACAGGATCAGCGCGCCGAAGGGGCGGTCGCCCGCCTCCTTGGCCGCGTGCAGGGCCAGCACGTAGTACTTCTGCGCGCTGGGGTGCATCCCTATGTCGTACGACATCCAGCCCGCCAGGTGGGCCAGCTGGGCGGTGGTCTGGAACAGCCGCCGGGTGACCTCCGGGGCGTAGCTCTCCTGGAGCAGGTCGCAGACCTCGTGCAGCTGGCCGACGACCGCCTTGCGGCGCAGGCCGCCGCCGTTCTGCGCGTCCCACTGGCGGAACATGACCACGGTGGACTCGAGCAGGTCCAGCTCGGGACCGGAGATCCGGCCGGTGGGCTGGGCGCCCTCGCGGGCGGCGGCGAGTATCGGGGTGGGCCTGCCGTTGGCTGCGGGGGCGAGCCAGCGCTGCATGGGTTCGATCAGGGCGGTGCCGGCGGTGAGCGCCAGCGAGGTGCCGAGGAAGCCGCGGCGGTTGAGCATGAGGTCGCTGCGCGAGTAGTCGGACAGCAGCTGGACGGTCTGCGGGCCGCTCCAGGGGAGGTCCACGCCGCTGCCCGGGGTCAGCTGGACGGTGGCGCGCAGGCCGAGGTCCTCGATGTTGACGAGCGAGCCGAAGCGCTCGGAGAACAGGTCGGAGAGGATCTTCGGAATCGGCTCACGGGGGCACTCCCCGTCCAGCCAGCGGCGCACCCGGGAGGTGTCGGTGCTGACATGGCTCGCACCGATCTGCCGCGCGCGGCGGTTCACCTGCCGCGCCAACTCGCCTTTGGACCAACCGCTCCTGACGAACCACGCCGTCAGCTGCTCGTTGGGTTGCTTCTCGCCCACCGGAACGCCCCCATCCCGGGCTCACCCGCCACTGGCGCCCGTGACGCCCCGTCAGCCGGGAGGTCCGAGCCTGATCCGCAGATCCAACACTCCGTCATGAGTTCTGCCCGAAAGGCGACTTGACCGCAGTTGCCGCTGGCATACCCATGAGGCGGAGGAGTTCCTGCCTTGCGGAGTGAACGTAGCGCGCTCGCTGCCATCCGGGGGAGTTCGCCCGGCGAAACGCCACCTTTCGCCACCCCTGGGGGTGAACTTCCGGCGCTCCCGGCGCGCTTCACTGGATCTCGGACGCGTGTGTGCCCGCTCTCGCGCTTCGACCCTCCCCCATCCGCGCGGTCGGCACAACATGATCGACCCAAACCCCTCCGCGCAGCTGGAGCACGGGCACGGAGCACGCGCCCCCGCAGCGAATCGCACCCCCCGCCGCGCCCCCCGGCGTAACCATCGGCCCCCCATACCTGTTGGTGGTGAGTGGACTTGGACATCCTGTTCGATACCCCGATCTTCGGCGGCCGCTCGCTGGGCGTGCGCGGCCGTGCGCACGCCGGGCGGTGCCGGGCGGTGGCCGAGTACACGCTGCACCCGGGCTGGACCGCGACCCTGGCCGGGGCCGAGCTCCCGGCGGCGAGCAGCCCCGCGCAGATCGCCGACCTGTGGCTGCGCCACCCCGGGGCCGAGGTGCGGTTGCGCACCGGGGGCGGCTTCGACGTGCTGGACGTGCCCGAGCAGCCCGGCCTGCAGGCGCTGGTCCGGCTGGAGCGGATGGGCCACCGGCCCGGGCCGGTGCTGGCCGCGGCCGGGCGGGCGCTGTTCCTGGTCGCCCCGCACACCGCCGAGACCCTGCCGGACCTGCTCTACCGCACCGGCTGGGACGACGCCGCGCTCGACCTGCGCTGCCACGGCGTGGGCGGCTCGGTGCCCGCGCCGCCGACCGCGCTCACCCGCTGGCTGAGACCACCGACCCCGGAGAGTGCGGCCCGCCCGCCGGAGGCCCGGCTGCTGCTGGGGACGCTGGCGTACGCCTGCCACCGGGGCGTCGCCGGACTGGTCGGCAGGCGCTGAAGGCGGCGGAACGCCGCGGGCCGCCCCCTGGGAGGGAGGCGGCCCGCGGCGTCGGTCACGGCTCGGCGGTGGCGGCGGCTCAGCCGATGAGCGCGTCCACGAAGGCGCCCGGCTCGAACGGCGCCAGGTCGTCCGCGCCCTCGCCCAGGCCGATCAGCTTCACCGGCACGCCCAGCTTGCGCTGCACGGCGACCACGATGCCGCCCTTGGCGGTGCCGTCCAGCTTGGTCAGCACGATCCCGGTGATGTCCACCACCTCGGCGAAGACCTGCGCCTGGACCAGGCCGTTCTGGCCGGTGGTGGCGTCCAGCACCAGCAGCACCTCGTCCACCGGGCCGTGCTTCTCGACGACCCGCTTGACCTTGCCCAACTCGTCCATCAGGCCGGTCTTGGTGTGCAGCCGGCCGGCGGTGTCCACCAGGACGGTGTCGGCGCCGTCGGCGATGCCCTGCTTGACCGCGTCGAAGGCCACCGAGGCCGGGTCGCCGCCCTCGGGGCCGCGCACGGTGCGGGCGCCCACCCGCTCGCCCCAGGTCTGCAGCTGGTCGGCGGCGGCGGCACGGAAGGTGTCGGCCGCGCCCAGCAGCACGGTGCGGCCGTCGGCGACCAGCACCCGGGCCAGCTTGCCGCTGGTGGTGGTCTTGCCGACGCCGTTGACGCCGACCACCAGGACCACGGCCGGGCGCGGCGGCTGCTCCTCGCTGTGCCGGGCGGTGTGCAGGGAGCGGTCCATGGTCGGGTCGACCAGCGCCACCAGCTCCTCGCGCAGCAGCGCGCGCAGGTCGTCCGGGGTGCGGGTGCCGAGCACCTTCACCCGGGTGCGCAGCCGCTCCACCAGCTCCTGCGTGGGCGCGACGCCGACGTCGGCGGTCAGCAGGACCTCCTCGATCTCCTCCCAGGTGTCCTCGTCCAGGTGGTCCCGGGAGAGCAGGGCGAGCAGGCCCTTGCCCATGGAGTTCTGCGAACGCGACAGCCGCGAGCGCAGCCGCACCAGGCGGCCGGCGGTGGGCTCGGGGACGTCCAGCGCGGGCGCCGCCGGGGCCTGCGGCTCCGCCTCGGCGGGTGCGGCCGGCTCCGGCCGGGCGGCGGGCTCGGCGGCCGGTTCGGCCTCCGGCTCCGGTGCCGGCCTGCCCTCGGGCTTGCGTTCGACCGGGGCCGGGCGCGTCGGAGCGCCCAGCGACGTGTCGGCCGGCGGTGGCGGCAGCTGCTTGCGCCGCCTGCCGCTGACGACGAGACCGGCGGCGGCTCCGAGGAGGACCACCGCGATGACTACGGTAAGAATGATGATTTCCATGGCTTCCCCAGTATCCGGTACGTCCGTGCGGGAACGGGCAGCGCCGGACCCATGTCCGGGAAACGCCGCGGCGCGCTAGTCGGCGGGCTGCTGCTCGGTCGGCTGCCCGGCCTGCTGCTGCTCGGTCTGCTGCTGGGCGGGCAGGGTGCGGCGCGGGGCCGGGCGCGGGGTCTCCCGCAGCCGCTGGCTGATGACCTGCGAGATGCCGTCGCCGCGCATGGACACCCCGTACAGCGCGTCCGCGCACTCCATGGTCAGCTTCTGGTGGGTGATCACGATCAGCTGGGAGCTGTCCCGCAGCTCCTCCATGATGGCGATCAGCCGCCGCAGGTTGCTCTCGTCCAGGGCCGCCTCGACCTCGTCCATGACGTAGAACGGGCTGGGCCGGGCCTTGAAGATGGAGACCAGCAGCGCCACCGCGGTCAGCGAGCGCTCGCCGCCGGAGAGCAGCGACAGCCGCTTGACCTTCTTGCCCGGCGGCCGGGCCTCGACGTCGATGCCGGTGGTGAGCATGTTGTCCGGGTCGGTCAGGACCAGCCTGCCCTCGCCGCCGGGGAACAGCCGGGAGAAGACGCCCTCGAACTCGCGGGCGGTGTCGTGGTAGGCGGCGGTGAAGACCTGCTCCACCCGCTCGTCCACCTCCTTGACGACGGTGAGCAGGTCGCGCCGGGTGGACCTGAGGTCCTCCAGCTGCTCCCCGAGGAACTGGTGGCGCTCCTCCAGCGCCGCGAACTCCTCCAGCGCCAGCGGGTTGACCTTGCCCAGCTGGGCGTACGCCTTCTCGGCGGCGCGCAGTCGGCGCTCCTGCTCCTCCCGGCGGTACGGGCGGGCGGCGGCGGGGACCGGCTGCGGCTCGGCGGCGGCCGTACGATCGGGGTCGGCCGTACGGTCGGTGTCACGGTCGGTGTCCGGATCGGCGTCGCGGTCGGGATCGGCGTCGGTGTCACGGTCGGGGCGGGCGGGGGCGGCGTCCGGTGCCGGGGACGGCGGGACGGGCTGGTCCGGGCCGTACTCGGCGAGCAGGCCGTCCGCCTCGATGCCGTGCTCCTCCAGCGCCTTGGCCTCCAACTGCTCGATCCGCAGCCGCTTCTCCGCGCGCAGCACCTCGTCCCGGTGGACGGAGTCGGTGAGCTTGTCCAGCTCGGCCTTCAGCTCGCGGCTGCGGACCCGCTCCCGGGACAGCTCGGTGTCGCGGGCCGCCCGCTCCTGCTCGGCCTCCGCCTTCTCGGCGGCGGCCGCCTGCAGCGACGCCTCGACGCAGGCCAGCAGTCGGCGGGCGCCGTCCCGGACGGCGGCGGCGACCCCGGTCTCGTGCCGCAGCCGCTGCTGCCGCGCGGCGGCGCGGGCGCGGGCCTCGCGTTCGGCCCGGGCGCCCCGGTCCAGCGCGTCGGCGCGCCCGGCCAGGCCGCGCACCCGCTCCTCGTGGGTGCGGACCGCGAGCCTGGCCTCCATCTCGGACTGCCGGGCCCCGGCCGCCTCCTCGCCGAGCCGGTCGCGGACGCCGCTGTCGGGCTCCTCGTCGGCGGGGCCCTCCTCGGCGACGAGCAGCCGCTCGGCGAGTTCGGCCAGCTCCAGCTCGGCCTGCTCGCGGGCGTCCGCGGCCTTGGCGGCGGCGGTGGTGAGCCGCTCGGCCTCGCCGCTCGCGCCGCGCGCCTGGCCGCCGAGGCGGCCGAGCTGCTGGGCGACGGCGGAGCGCTCCTTGTCGGCGGCGCGGCGGCGGGCGGTGAGCGCCTCCACCTCGGCGGCGAGCGCCCGTCGGCGCTCGGTGCACTGCTCCAGCGCGGCGGCCAGCGCCTCGCGCCGTCCGGCCAGGGCGTCCAGCGCCCCCTGCGCCTCGTCGACGGCGGCCTGGGTCTCCAGCAGGCTCGGCGCGCCGGCCGAGCCGCCGTAGCCGAAGCCCCGGCCGAGCAGGTCCCCGTCGGCGGTGACCGCGGTCAGCCCGGGCCGGGCGCGCAGCAGCTCCTCGGCGTCGGCGAGGGTGCCGACGACCACCGTGTCCCGCAGCAGCTCCGCCACCGCGGACAGCAGCTCGGCCGGGCCGGAGACCAGCTCGACGGCGGCGACCGCGCCCGCCGGGAGTCCGCCGGGCAGCGACCGGGCGGCCGCTTCCGGCTCGGCTTCCGGCTCGGCTTCCGGCTCGGGCGAGGCGATGAGCAGGGCGGCCCGGCCCGCGTCGTCCTTGCGCAGCAGCCGCAGCGCGTCGGCGGCGGTGGCGACCCCGGTGACCGCGACCGCGTCGGCCGCGTGGCCGAGGGCGGCGGCGACCGCGACCTCCGCGCCCTGGCGGACCGTCAGCAGCTCCGCCGCCGGGCCGAGCACCCCGGTCAGCGCGCCCGCGTCCGCCCCGGCGGCCAGCAGCGCGCCGGTGCCGTCCTTGCGGCGCAGGCCCAGGGCGAGCGCGTCACGGCGGGCGATGAGCCCGGCCCGCTCGCGCTCGACCGCCGCCAGCTCCTCCCGGGCCCGCGACTGCGCCTCCTCGGCCCCGGCCAGCGCCGCGCGGACCTCGGCCGCCTGCGCCTCGGCCTCGGCGTCGCCCGCGTCCGCGCCCGCCACCTGGGCCTTGAGCTGCTCGTACTCCTCGGTCGCGGCCTCGGCGCGGGCCACCGCGGCGTCCCGGGCCTCGGCCAGGCGGCCGATCTCCTCGGCCGCGCCGACCGCGCGCGAGCGCGCCGCGGCGACCTTGCCCTGCAACCGGGCCAGCCCCTCGCGCCGGTCGGCCAGCGCCCGGGCCGCCGCCCGCAGCCGCTGCTCCTCCTGCGCCAGCCGGCGCTCCAGCTCGGCGCGGCGCTCCACGGTCTCGGCGAGGCCGTACTGCGCCTCCTCCAGCGCCTCGGCCAGCTCGGCCTCCTCGGCCCTGATCCGCGCGGCCTCGCGCTCCAGCTCCTCCGGATCGCGGCCGCGCCGCTCCTCGCCCGGCGCCGCGGTGGCGTGCCGGAGCCGGGCCTCGGCCAGCCCGATCGTCCCGCGCACCCGCTCGGCCTGCGAGGAGAGCGCGAACCAGGTCTGCTGCGCCTGCTCGACCCGTGGCCCGAGCTGGGCGACCTGGGCCTCCAGCACCGCCTCGCGCTGCCGGCACGCCTCGGCCTCCTGCTCGACGCTGCTGCGCCGCAGCCGCAGCGCCATCTCGTCGGCGACCTCCTCCTCCACCGCGCGGCGCAGCGTGACCAGGTCGTCGGCGAGCAGCCGCAGCCGGGCGTCGCGCAGGTCGGCCTGGATGGTGGCGGCGCGCCGGGCGATCTGCGCCTGCCGCCCCAGCGGCTTGAGCTGCCTGCGCAGTTCGCCGACCAGGTCCTGCACCCGGGTCATGTTGGCCTGCATGGCGTCCAGCTTCCGCAGCGCCTTCTCCTTGCGCTTGCGGTGCTTGAGGACGCCCGCGGCCTCCTCGACGAAGGCCCGGCGGCCCATCGGGTCGGCGTGCAGCACCGAGTCCAACTGCCCCTGGCCGACGATGACGTGCATCTCGCGGCCGATGCCGGAGTCGGACAGCAGCTCCTGGATGTCGAGCAGTCGGCAGGTGGCGCCGTTGATGGCGTACTCGCTGCCGCCGTTGCGGAACATGGTCCGGGAGATGGTGACTTCGCTGTACTCGATGGGCAGCGCGCCGTCGGTGTTGTCGATGGTCAGCGCGACCTCGGCGCGGCCCAGCGGGGCGCGGCCGGTGGTCCCGGCGAAGATGACGTCCTCCATCTTGCCGCCGCGCAGCGACTTGGCGCCCTGCTCCCCCATCACCCAGGAGAGGGCGTCCACGACGTTGGACTTGCCGGAGCCGTTGGGGCCGACCACGCAGGTGATCCCGGGCTCCAGGCGGAGGGTGGTGGAGGAGGCGAAGGATTTGAACCCGCGCAGGGTGAGGCTCTTCAGATGCACCCGTGAACCCTCCGCCGCCGTCGCGTCCGCCGCGGCCCGTGCCGCCTGACCTTGGGAACTCTATCCGGGCCGGGCTCCGGTGGCCCGGACGCGTTCCCGGGGTTTCACGCGCGGGGGCAGAGGGCATCCCTGCTACAGGGAACGGGGTGGAACCGGGGAGCAATGCAGAAGGGACGCCACGGTGGGCGTCCCTCGCACAGACTTTCGCGCACATGCAGAGCGGCAGCTCCGCCGCCTGATCTGCGGAGATCAGGAGTAGGCGGGCACTGCCTGGGGCACGTCGATGCTGCGGAGCAACTGCTCGTGTTCCGCGACGGCAGACAGCGAGTCGTTCTCGGCCTGCATCCGCATGAGCTCGGATTCCAGGTCCTGGACACGCTGCTGGAGACGTCGCATCTCGGAGAGCACGCGCGGGTCGGGGCCGCCGACGTAGCCGAGAAGCGCCTTTGCCATGATGGATGGTCCTCCACGCTGAGTGACCGACCGTTGAAGGTGGGGTCGTGTTTGGGGTACGCACTCGCTGCGCAGCCCTCGCAAGGCTGAAGGGGCCGAAAGCCTTGGGCTGTACGTCCGGGTGCGCGGGTTTCCAGCGTCTCACCAAACGCGAAATGGGTCAACACGATCACAGCGTGCGACGTCCGCCGCCCGGCTGGCGCAGCGGTGTCCTCACGCTGCGAGCCGCTGTGTCACGACCGGTGGCCGGGCGATCACTGCTCGATGCGGAGTCAACCACGCCCGGGCCGGAAGCGCAAGCGCGGGGCGTACGTTCGGGGAACGCCGCGGCGGGTGCGGCCGGGCGGGCGCCGGTGGCGCGGCGTCAGCGGATGGCGAATCCCTGATAGCGGTCCTCCGGGGCGCCCCATATCTCCGTGACGCCGTCGACGCGTCCGGGCGTGTCGCCGTGGCGCAGCAGCTCCAGCAATTGCTCGCACTGGTCGCGGCTGCCCTGGGCGACCACCTGGACCCGTCCGTCGCCCAGGTTGGAGGCGTAGCCGAGCAGGCCGATCTCCAGCGCCCGGGACCGGGTCCACCAGCGGAAACCGACCTGCTGCACGGCTCCGCGCACCCACGCGGTCATCCGGACGTCCTCACTCATGGGGACATCCTCGCATCACGCCCGGTGCGGGATTCCGGCGGACGCGCGGCCCGGATCTGTCCTACGCTCCCCCTGGATCACCGCTGCCCGGACCACCGCTGCGCAGGGCGCGGGTGACCGTCCGGTCAGGGGGCCTGGGAAGGACGGCAACCATGTCTCGTCATGCGATCGACCCCCGAATAGCCGCCGCCGTCTGCGGGGCGGTGCTGGCCGCCGGGCTCGGCGGGCTGCTGGGCGGCCTCCCGGCGACCCCGGCGGACGGCGGTCCGGGTCCCGGCCGGTCGGCCGCCGCCGGGTCACCCGCCCGGACGTCCGTGGCGGCGTCCGTGGCGGCGGCGGTACCGGCCCGGGCGGCGAGCGTCCGGGTGGCGTACCCGGCGGGCCGGGGCGGGGGCGTGCGGCAGCAGATCCTGCGGATGGTGAACGCCGAGCGCGCGCGGCACGGCTGCCGCGCGCTCAGGGCCTCCGCCCGGCTGAACCGGCTGGCGCAGGACTACAGCGGCGAGATGGCCGCCGGGGGCTTCTTCGGCCACACCGATCCGGCCGGGCGCGGCCCCTGGGACCGGGCCCGGGCGCTGGGCGTGCGCAATCTCGGCGGTGAGAACATCGCCATGGGCCAGCCGACCCCGCAGGCGGTGATGGCGGCCTGGATGGGCAGCCCCGGCCATCGCGCCAACATCCTCGACTGCCGCTACCGCTCACTCGGCGTGGGCGTCTCCTACGCCGCCTCCGGCGGGCCGTGGTGGACCCAGGACTTCGGCTTCTAGCGCGGGCCGGGCAGGCGCGGGAGCCGCTGGCAGCGCGGGCAGTAGTAGCTGGAGCGGTTCATCCACGGCGCGCGCCGCATCGGGGTGGCGCAGCGGTTGCAGGGCTCGCCCTCGCGGCCGTACGCGTCCAGGGTGCGGGAGAAGTAGCCGGACTCGCCGTTGACGTTGACGTAGAGGCTGTCGAAGCTGGTGCCGCCCACGGCCAGGGCCGCTGACATGACATCACGGGCGGAGGCCAGCAGCAGCGCCGCCTGGGCCCGGGTCAGGGTGTCGGCCGGGCGTTCGAAGTGGAGCTTCGAGCGCCACAGCGCCTCGTCGGCGTAGATGTTGCCGACGCCGCTGATCAGCGTCTGGTCCAGCAGGTTGCGCTTCACCCCGCTGCCCCGGCGGCGCAGCGCGGCCAGGAAGGCGGTGTCGTCGAAGCGGGAGTCCAGCGGGTCGCGGGCGATGTGGCCGAGCGACAGCGGGGCCGACTCCGGATCGCTGGGGTCGGCGTCCTCGACGGCGAGGCCGCCGAAGGTGCGCTGGTCGACGAAGCGCAGCTCGGTGCCGGCGTCGTCGGCGAAGCGGATGCGGACCCGCAGGTGGGTCTCGGCGGGGGCGTCCTCGGGCTGGACCAGCAGCTGCCCGCTCATGCCGAGGTGGCCGATGAGCGAGCTGCCGGTGCCGGGGATCGGCAGCCACAGGTACTTGCCCCGGCGCTGGGCGGCGCCCAGGGTGCGTCCGGCGAGCTGCGCCGCGAAGTCGTCCGGGCCGGCGGCGTGGCGGCGCACCGAGCGGGGGTGGTACACCGTGACCGAGCGCACCGTACGGCCGCTGACCCAGCGGTCCAGGCCCCGTCGAACCACCTCGACCTCGGGCAGTTCAGGCATTCCGGGTCCTAGCCGTTCGCGGACGTGCTGCTGTCGCCGTGCTTCTCGCGGATGGAGGTCCAGGCGTTCTGCGCGGCCTTCTGCTCCGCTTCCTTCTTGGAGCGGCCGCTGCCGGTGCCGTAGTCCTCGCCGGCCACGCGGGCGGCGGCGATGAAGGTCTTCTCGTGGTCGGGGCCCGACTCGGAGACGACGTACTCGGGCACGCCGATGCCGACCGAGGCGGTCAGCTCCTGCAGGCTGGTCTTCCAGTCGAGTCCGGCGCCGAGGTTCGAGGACTCCTCGATCAGCGGGTCGAACAGCCGGTGCACCAGCTCGTCGGCGGCGTTCAGGCCCTGGTCCAGGTAGACCGCGCCGATGATGGCCTCGAGGGTGTCGGCGAGGATGGAGGACTTGTCGCGCCCCCCGGTGCCCTCCTCGCCGCGACCGAGGCTGATGAACGAGCCCAGTTCGAGGCCGCGCGCCACCTGGGCGAGGGCGCGCGAATTGACCACCGCGGCGCGCAGCTTGGCCAGCTGCCCCTCCGGGAGGTCGGGGTGGATGCGGTAGAGCGTGTCCGTCACCACCAGACCCAGCACCGAGTCGCCGAGGAACTCCAGGCGCTCGTTGGTGGGCAGACCACCGTTCTCGTAGGCGTACGAGCGGTGAGTGAGCGCACGTACCAGAAGGGCCGGCTCGAGTGTGTACCCGAGCCGCCCCTCCAGAACGGCGTACGCGGTGTCGGCGTGTTGCGACGCAGACGCTGACATCGTGTTGGTCACCAGCCGATCAGACCGACAGGACCTGACGGCGGTTGTACGTGCCGCAGCTGGGGCACGCGATGTGGCCCAGCTTGGGCTCGTGGCAGCGGTCGCAAGCCACCAGGGCGGGGACCGCAGCCTTCCACTGCGAACGGCGGTGGCGCGTGTTGCTGCGCGACATCTTCCGCTTCGGAACAGCCACGGCTACTTCTCCTGGTTCTCGGCAGCACCCTCACGGGTACCGCTGTCGTTGCTTCCGGCCTCGAGTGATGGGGCCGAGAGTCCCTGCAGAGCCGCCCACCGGGGGTCGACGGCGTCATGGTGGTGGTCCGGGTCGTCCGAGAGCCGAGCTCCGCATTCGGAGCACAGGCCCAGGCAGTCGTCCTGGCACACCGGCTGCAGCGGCAGTGCGAGCACCACCGCGTCACGCAGCACCGGCTCGAGGTCGAACAGGTCGCCCTCAAGCCGGGAAGCTTCTTCGTCCTCGTCCTCTTCGGCGGTGGCGAAGCGGTTGGTGCCCTCGGGGTAGTAGTACAGCTCCTGGAAGTCCGCGTCGAGCTTCTGCTCGATCGGCTCCAGGCACCGCACGCACTCGCCCTTGAGAGCGGCCTTGGCGGTACCCGTGACGAGTACGCCCTCCACCACAGCCTCCAGTCGGAGGTCCAGCTCGACAGCGCTTCCTTCGGGAACGCCGATCACCTCGATGCCGAGGCCCTCGGGCGCCGGGAGGGAACGGGAAACCTTGCGCATCGAACCAGGCCGTCGTCCCAGCTCGTGTGTGTCGAACACGAGCGGGTCTCGGTGGTCGAGGCGGTTCAGGGTTTCCTGCTCTCTACGGTGCACAGGGCCGCGGGCACCCGGATGCGTGATCCGGGTCGGGGCAGCCGACAATCCCCGGCGCTGAACAGGCCGGAGAGGTCAGAGTACCGGAAGGGCGGACCCTGACCCAACTCGCGGCCCCCGGGGCCCGCGGCCCCGGGGCCGGCTACTGGTATCCGCCCAGCTCCCGCAGCTTGGTGACGTCGATGAAACCGGTGTCGAAGAAGCTGGTCTCGTCCAGGCCCTCGCCCTGCTGCTGGTGCGGCAGGTGCGGCTGCTGGACGTACGGGTCGTAGCCGGGCTGCTGGGGCTGCGCGGGCTGCTGGGGCTGTGCGGGCTGCTGGGGCTGTGCGGGCTGCTGGGCGTAGCCGTACGCGTCGTAACCGGGCTGCGGGGGCTGCTGCGGGTAGCCGTAGGGGTCATAGCCCTGCTGCTGCTCGTAGCCGGCCTGGTGCTGGGCCTGGAGCTGGTACTGCTCCTGGTACGGGTAGCCGTTGGGGTCCTGCTGCTGCGGCTGGCCCTGCTGCGGCCAGTACTCGGGCTGCGGCTCCTGGCCGGTGGACTGGGCCGGGACGCCATGGGCGGGCAGGGCGTGATCGGGGGCGCCGTGCTCCTGCGCGCCGTGGCCCGCGCCCTGCTCGTGCTCCTGCGGCGGCAGCAGCCCGGCCGAGGCCAGCTCGGCGGCGACGGCGGCGTGCCGGTCGCCGCCCTGGGCGCCGGACGCCTGGTCGGCGGCCTCCAGGTAGGCGCCCAGGTCGTCGATGGGGCGCTTGCCGAGCAGCTTGTCGCGGCCCCGGCCGACCGCCTCCAGGGTCTTGCCCAGCGCCGTCTCCAGCGCGGCCAGCTTCACGTCGACGTACTCGTCCACCTCGGGGCTGGGCGAGTGGAAGGCGTCCTGGGCGAACTCCTCGCCGTCCTCGCCCTCGACCGGGGCGCCGCCGGCGCGGAGCTTGGCCCGGCCGCGACCGATCGCGCCGAGGGTCTTGGTGAGCACCACCTCGAAGTTGGCGAGTTTGCTGTCGACGTAGTCGTCGGCCTCGCGGCGCTCCTCCTCGGACTCCGCGCGGGCCTCGGCGAGCAGCCGGTCGGCCTCGGCCTGGGCGCGCATCACCAGGTCGGTCCCGGCGATCAGCCGGGCCCGCTCGTCGTGCGCCGCGGCGACGATCCGCTCCGCCTCCCGGCGGGCCTCCTCGACGACCTGGTCGCCCTGCTCCACGGTCTGCTGCGCCTGCGCCAGCTCGGTCGGCAGCGCCTCCCGCAGCGCGCCCAGCATGGCGACCATCTCGGCCTTGTTCACCACGATCGACGCCGACATCGGCATGGATCTCGCGTTCTCGACCGTTGTGGTGATCTCGTCAAGCTTCTGCTGCACGTCCACCTAGCTCACGTCTTCCAGAGGAGGCAATGGAGTGGAAGCACGAACTCTACTGCGCTACCCGCGCTCCGCGATCCTCGCGCTGAGCCGGCTGTGGACCAACTCCGGTACGAGATGGGACACATCGCCCCCGTATGCGGCGACCTCCTTCACCAGCGAGGAGGACAGGAAGCTCCAGGTGGGGCTGGTCGGGACGAACAGCGTCTCGACGCCGGAGAGGCCGTGGTTCATCTGCGCCATCTGCAGCTCGTAGTCGAAGTCGCTGACCGCCCGCAGCCCCTTGACGATCGCCGGGATGCCGCGCTCCTTGCAGAAGTCGACCAGCAGCCCGTGGTGGGACTCCACGACCACGTTGCCGTAGGGCGCGGACACCTCCTCGATCATCCGGATCCGCTCCTCGACCGTGAACAACCCGCTCTTGGACTTGTTGATCAGGACGGCGACATGGACCACGTCGTAGAGCCGGGAGGCCCGCTCGATGATGTCGAGGTGCCCGTTGGTGATCGGGTCGAACGACCCCGGACAGACAGCACGGCGGATCTCCCGGTAACCCGCAGCATCATTGCTGGCAGACACGGCGATACCTCATTCACTCGTCAGAACGGTCAGGCGACTGGGTCGGCGCTGTCGGCCCCCTCGGCGACGGGGCGGCCGTACCAGAGGGTCGCCTCGCCGTACCGGCGCGAACGGAGCGCCTGGAACCCGGCGGGCCAGACGAACTCGCCGCCCCTGGTGCCGCGCTCCACGGTGGCAATCGTCCCGTCGGCGAGCCATCCCCGGGAACACAGTGTGATCAGAATCTCGCGGACCTCGTCGTCCGTCACCACGTACGGCGGGTCCATGAAGAGCATGTCGTAGCGGGTCGCCGGCGGCTCGCCGGCGAGCACCTTCTCGACCTGGCCCGGGCGCACCTCGGCGCCGGACAGGCCCAGGGTGCGGACGTTGGCCAGGATCGCCTTCACCGCCCCCGGATCGGACTCCACCAGCAGCGCGTGCCCGGCGCCGCGCGACAGCGCCTCCAGGCCCACGGCGCCGGACCCGGCGTACAGGTCCAGCACCCGGGCCCCGGCCAGCGAGCCGCGCTGCGCCTCCCAGCTGGAGAACAGGCCCTCGCGGGCCCGGTCGGAGGTCGGACGGGTGCCCTCGCCCGGCGGCACGGCCAGGTGGCGGCCTCGGGCGGATCCGGCGATCACGCGGGTCATCAGTGGTCCTTGCGGTGCGGTGCTGTCGCGGTCGCCCACCACGCTATCCGTAGCGGCCGCCCGCAGACGCGGCGGGCGACCGCGACAGCCCGGCCGCGCTAGGCCGGTCCGCCCGCCTCGACCGGCCCGGCCGCGCCGAGCGTCGCCGGGGAGGCGTAGCGGGACCAGGACAGGCAGCCGTCGGGCGGGCAGTACTCGGGGCGGCGCGGGTCGTGGCCCAGCTCGCGCAGCTTGGTCCGGACCGAGTCGGGGGTGCGGCCGAAGCGGGCCGCTATCCGGGCGACGGTCTCGTTGTCGTGGAAGCGGCGCAGCAGCTCCTCCTCGTGCACGGGCACCCAGGGGGCGCCGTGTCCGGGGTACAGCTCGCGCAGGACGTCGCGGTCGGGGATGGGCTCGGAGACGTCGGCGACGATCGCCAGCGCCCGCAGCGCGCGGTTGAACGCGATGCGCAGCGAGGCGACGTCCTCCACCGGCAGCCGCAGCCGGCCGCTGGCGATGGGGTCGGCGGCGTGGCCCTCGCGCCAGCCGGTGAGCGCGATGACGACCTCGCGGTCGTCGTCGCTGGTGAGTTCGATGCGGAACACCTTGTCGCCGAGCGGAAGCTCGTTGAGGTGACGGAATGCCATGCGAGTGCCCCCAGTAGGTCAGTGCACGTGAAGCGCTGTCCTGAACACCTCCATTGTCGCGCGCGGCACTGACAATCCGGGGTCCTCGGCGGGGCCGGTCAGCCCTTCTCCAGGAAGTCCGCGCGCTCCTCGTCGACCAGGCTGCGCAGGGCCGCGGCCAGCTCCGGATGGCCCTCCAACCGGGGGTCGGCGGCGACCACGGCAGTGGCCTCCTCGCGGGCGGCGGCGATCACCTCCTCGTCCTCCAGCACCGACAGCACCCGCAGCGAGGAGCGGACGCCGGACTGGGCCTGGCCGAGGACGTCCCCCTCGCGGCGCTGCTCCAGGTCGATCCGGGACAGCTCGAAGCCGTCCAGGGTGGCGGCGACCGCGTCCAGCCGGCGCCGGGCCGGGCTGCCGTCGGGCATCTCGCTGACCAGCAGGCACAGGCCGGGTGCGGAACCCCGGCCGACCCGGCCGCGCAGCTGGTGCAGCTGGGAGACGCCGAAGCGGTCGGCGTCCAGCACGGCCATGACGGTGGCGTTGGGGACGTTGACGCCGACCTCGATGACGGTGGTCGCCACCAGCACGTCCACCTGCCCGGCGGTGAAGCGGCGCATGACGTCGTCCTTGGCGTCCGGCGCCATCCTGCCGTGCAGGACCTCCACCCGCAGCCCGGCCAGCGGGCCGCGGAGCAGCTTCTCGGCGGTGTCCAGCACCGCCAGCGGCGGGCGGCGGTCGTCTCCGGCCGCCTGCTTGGCCTTCCTGTCGTCCTCCTCGTCGCCGATGCGCGGGCAGACCACGTACGCCTGGTGACCGGCCGCGACCTCCTCGCGGACCCGCTCCCAGGCGCGGGTGAGGAAGTTGGGCTTCTCCAGGGCCGGGACGACGTGGGTGGCGATCGGCGAGCGCCCGGCCGGGAGCTGGTCCAGGACGGAAGTCTCCAGGTCGCCGAAGACGGTCATGGCGACCGTGCGCGGGATGGGCGTGGCCGTCATCACCAGCAGGTGCGGCGGGCGAGCGGCCTTGGCGCGGAGCGCGTCGCGCTGCTCGACGCCGAAGCGGTGCTGCTCGTCCACCACCACCAGGCCCAGGTCGTCCTGGTGGAACCGGACGCCGTCCTCGATCAGGGCGTGGGTGCCGATGACGATCCCGGCGTCGCCGGTGACCAGGTCGAGCAGGGCGCGGCGGCGGGCGGCGACGCCCATGGAGCCGGTGAGCAGCGCGATCCTGGTGCCCAGCTCGGAGCCGCCGAGCAGCCCGGCCTCGGCCAGGTCGCCCATCATCTCCACGATGGAGCGGTGGTGCTGCTGGGCCAGCACCTCGGTCGGCGCGAGCATCGCCGCCTGGCCGCCGGCGTCGACCACGGCCAGCATGGCGCGCAGCGCCACCAGGGTCTTGCCCGAGCCGACCTCGCCCTGCAGCAGCCGGTGCATGGGGTGTTCCCGGGCCAGGTCGGCGAAGATCTCGGCGGAGACCTTCTGCTGGCCGTCGGTCAGGGTGAACGGCAGCCGGGCGTCGAAGGCGTCCAGCAGGCCGTCCCGGCCGGGTACCCGGGGGGTGGCGGTCTGCGCGCTGTCGGCGGCGCGGCGCTGGGCCAGGGCGACCTGCAGCACGAAGGCCTCGTCCCATTTCAGCCGGGCCCTGGCGGCGTGGCACTCGGCCTGGTCGGCGGGGCGGTGGATCTGCTGCAGGGCGTCGCGCAGCGGCAGCAGGCCGCGGCCCGCGCGCAGCTCCTCGGGCAGCGGGTCGGCCAGTTCGTCCCAGTCGAGGCTGCCGAGCAGGGCGTCGACGGCCTTGGAGATCCGCCAGGAGGGGACCTTGGCGGCGGCCGGGTAGACCGGGATCAGCCGCCCGGCGAACTCCCGGGCCAGCCCAGTGTCCTCCTCGTCCATCAACTCGTACTCGGGGTTGGCGAGTTGGCGGACCCGGTTGAAGACGCCGACCTTGCCCGCGAACAGCCCCTGGCGGCCGGGGCGCAGTTCGTGGACGCGCCGGGCCTGGTTGAAGAAGGTCAGCCGGAGCCGGCTGCGGCCGTCGGTGACCACGACTTCGAGCCGGTCGCCCTTGCGCCCCTGGAACGGGATGACCCGGGACTCCTCGATCCGGGCCATCACCGTGACGTGCTCGTCCAGCACCAGGTCGTCCAGGCTGGTCAGCTCGCCGCGCTCGGCGTAGCGGCGCGGGTAGTGGTGCAGCAGGTCACCGGCGGTGTGCAGGTCCAGGTGGTCGGCCAGGGCCTTGGCGCTGGGGCCGCCGACGAGCCGCTTGAGCGGTTGGTCGAGCGCGGACACGGTCTCCGCCTCCTTCCTTGTGGTCACCACACCGCAGCCTTACCGCACGCCACTGACACCGGCCTCACTCCACACCGATGAGCAGCGGGGAGGACGCCTGGTCGCCGCGGTAGACGACGGTGTCCACCACCGGGTTGGCCCGGCGGACGTGGGCGACGAGGTGGTCGGCGACGGTGTCGGGCACGCCCTCGCCGAGGATCAGCGTGACCAGTTCGCCGCCCGCGGCCAGCATCCGGTCCAGCACGACGGCGGCGGTCTCGCCGATGACGGCGCCGATGACGGCGACGTCGCCGTCGATCAGCCCGAGCACGTCGCCCGCCTGGCAGACGCCGGCCATGGTCCAGGACTCGCCCTCGGCGACGGCCAGTTCGGCGTAGCGGGTGGCGCCCGCGGCGGAGGTCATGGCGACGACGTCCTCGTCGAAGCGGCGGCCGGGCTCGTGGACGGCCAGCGCGGCCAGGCCCTGGACCGGCGAGCGGGTGGGAATGACCGCGACCCGGACGCCCTCGCGGCGCAGCTGCTCGGCGGCGGCCCCGGCCGCCGGGCGCAGTTCCGCGTCGTTGAGCAGCAGCACCACCTCGCGCGAGCGGGCCCGGCGGACGGCCGCGGCCAGCTCGGTGCTGGAGGGGGGGCGGTCCGGGTCGGCGTGGACGACGGTGGCGCCGGAGTCGGTGCACAGTCCGGCCAGGCCCTGGCCGTGGACCACGCTGACCACGCCGCGCGGCGAGCCGGCCGGGTCGGCGCCGGGGCCGGGCCAGCCGTCGGGGTAGCCGGTGCGGGCCGAGCCGTCGGCGGCGGCGAAGTGGGTGATCCTGATCCGGTGCGGGCGCCCGGCCGCTATCCCGGCCTCGACGGCGGCGCCGGGGTCGTCCACGTGGACGTGGACGTTCCACAGGCCGTCGCCGCCGACCACGACCAGGGAGTCGCCGAGGCCGCCGAGGGCGGCGCGCAGGGCGGGCAGCCGGTCGTCCTCGGCGTCCAGCAGGTAGATCACCTCGTAGCCGGGGGAGCCGGGGGCGGCGGTGTGCGGGCCGGAGGGGACGGGTTCGGCGGCCCGGCTGCCGGCCAGGGCCAGCGGGCCCATCGGGCTGTGGCCGCTGACGGCGTCGGCGAGCGCGCCGAGGACGGTGACCAGGCCGCGCCCGCCGGCGTCGACCACCCCGGCCCGGCTGAGCACCTCCAGCTGCGAGGGGGTGCGGGCCAGGGCGCTGCGGGCGGCCTCGTAGGCGGCCTGGGCGACGGCGGCCAGATCCGCCCGGGGGTCGCGCCCGGCGGCGGCCTCGGCGGCGTCGGCGGCGGCTGCGGCGACGGTCAGCACCGTCCCCTCGACCGGCTCGGCCACGGCCTCGTAGCCGGCGTCGGCGGCGCCGCGCAGGGCCCGGCACAGGGCGGCGGCGTCGGCGGCGACGGCCGGGTCGGTGCCGAAGGCGGCGGCGATGCCGCGCAGCAGCTGGGCCAGGATCACGCCGGAGTTGCCGCGCGCGCCCAGCAGCGCGCCGTGCGCCATCGCCCGCAGGGCGTCGGCCAGGGAGGGCGTCCCGGCGTCGAAGAGCCGGTCGACCTCCTCGGCGGCGGACTCGACGGTGAGGTAGAGGTTGGTGCCGGTGTCGCCGTCCGGGACGGGGTAGACGTTGAGCGCGTCGATCTCCTCGCGGGCCTGGCCGAGGGCGGCCAGCGAGAGCCTGCACCAGGTGCGCACAGCCGGAGCGTCGAGGGTGTCCAGCACCTGGGTTCTCCTTGGGTACGCGGATGGTGCGTCGCGGTTCGTGCGTCGCGGGTGGTGCGTGCGAGCGGGCTTGTGGCAGGTTATCCGGGCAGCGGCCCCCGGGCGGCGTCCGGGCCGCGCAGCCGCCAGCCGTGGTCGACCGGGCCGATGCCGGCGCCGAGGGCGAAGCCGCCGGCGATGGCGCCGGTGACGTACGCCTTGGCGGCGGCCACGGCGTCCGGGACGGCCAGGCCGAGGGCCAGGTGCGAGGCGATGGCGCTGGCCAGGGTGCAGCCGGTGCCGTGGGTGTGCCGGTTGTCGTAGCGCGGAGCGCGGAACCAGTGCTGCTCGCCGTCCGGGCCGAGCAGCAGGTCGGCGGCGTCGCCGTGCAGGTGGCCGCCCTTGATCAGGGCCCAGTCCGGGCCGAGGTCGCGCAGCGCCCGGGCGGCGTCGGGCATGCCGCCCTCGCCGGTGACGGTGATCCCGGTGAGCTGGGTCACCTCGTGCAGGTTGGGCGTGGCGACGGTGGCGACCGGCAGCAGCCGGTCCCGCAGCACCGAGACGGCGGATCCGGCCAGCAGCGCGTCGCCGTGCTTGGACACCCCGACCGGGTCGACCACGACCGGGGCGGCCACGTCGGCGAACAGCTCGGCGACGGTCTGCACCAGCTCGGCGGAGGCCAGCATCCCGGTCTTGACGGCCTGCACCCCGATGTCGTCGACGACGCTGCGGTACTGCGCCCGGACGGCCTCGGCGGGCAGCTCCCAGTAGCCCTGGACGCCGACCGAGTTCTGCGCGGTGACGGCGGTGATCACGCTCATGCCGTGGACGCCCAGGGCGAGCATGGTCTTCAGGTCGGCCTGGATGCCCGCGCCGCCGCCGGAGTCGGATCCGGCGACGGTGAGCACGCGGGGCGGGGCGGTTACCCCGTTCGGAGCAGCGGGGGGAACGTTCGACATAGGTCCAACCTATCCGCCGGCCCGGCGGTCAGAGCACCGCCTCGGCCTCGGTCCAGCGGCTCTCCGGCACGGTCTTCAGCCGGACCACGGCGTCGGCCAGCGGGACCAGCCGGACCTCCGTGCCGCGCAGCGCCGTCATGTGGCCGAAAGCACCCTTGTGGACGGCCTCGACGGCGTGCCAGCCGAAGCGGGTGGCGAGCACCCTGTCCTGGGCGGTCGGGGTGCCCCCACGCTGCACATGGCCGAGGATGACCGGCTTGGACTCCTTGCCGATCCACTGGGCGATCTCCCCGGCCAGCACGGTGCCGATGCCGCCGAAGAGGCGGTGGCCGTAGGCGTCGGTGTCGCCGTGGGCGAAGCGCATGGTGCCCGGGCGGGGCTCGGCGCCCTCGGCGACGGCGAGGATGGCGAACTTCTTGCCGCGCGCGAAGCGCTCCTCCACCACCTGGCAGACCTCCTCGACGTCGAAGGGCCGTTCCGGGATGAGGATGCCGTGGGCTCCCCCGGCCATCCCGGCGTGCAGCGTGATCCAGCCGGTGTGGCGGCCCATGAGCTCCACCACCATCACCCGCTGGTGCGACTCGGCGGTGGTCTTCAGCCGGTCGATGGCCTCGGTGGCGACGTGCACGGCGGTGTCGTGGCCGAACGTGACGTCGGTGGCCTCGATGTCGTTGTCGATGGTCTTGGGCACGGCCACGACCGGCAGCCCGGCGTCGCTGAACAGCTTGGCGGCGGTCAGCGTGCCCTCGCCGCCGATGGCGACCAGGGCGTCGATGCCGAGGGCGGCGCGCAGCTCCCCGGCCCGGCCGACGCCCTCGCGCAGCCGGTCGCGGGCGACCCGGGCGGAGCCGAGGACGGTGCCGCCGAGGGTGAGGATGCCCTGGACGTCGTCCAGCGCCAGCGGGGCGGCCCGCCCCTCGATCAGGCCGAGGAAGCCGTCCTGGATGCCGATGACGGTGTCGCCGTGGTCGGCCACCGCCCGGTGCACCACCGAGCGGATCACCGCGTTCAGCCCGGGGCAGTCGCCGCCGCTGGTCAGCACTCCGATTCGCATGGGTGCAGCTTATGCAGAAGCACCCGGTTTGCCATGGTGTGTCCGATTCGGTCGCCGGGCGGGCGTCAGCCGAAGTGGTCCCAGCCGCCGACCGCGTCCCAGGGCGCGCCGTCCACGGTGACCGTGCCGGTCTTGGACAGCCCGGCGGGCCGGGTGACCTCGCCGACCACGCGCCAGCGCGAGGGCAGGTGGGTGTCCGGCGGGAAGGTCGCCACCAGGGCGTGGTCCTCGCCCCCGGACAGCACCCAGCTCAGCGGGTCGACGCCGACGGCCTGGCCGATGTCGGACATCTGCGCGGGGATGTCGAAGTCGGCCGCGTGCAGATCTATGTGCACGCCGCTGGAGGCCGCGACATGGCCCAGGTCGGCCACCAGGCCGTCGCTGACGTCGATCATCGAGGTCGCGCCCAGCCGGGCGGCGGCCGGACCGGCGTGGTACGGCGGCTCCGGGCGGCGGTGCGCCTCGACGAAGGCCCGGGGCGAGCGGAAGCCCCGGGAGAGCACGGTCAGCCCGGCCGCGGACCAGCCCAGCCAGCCGGTCACCGCGACCAGGTCGCCCGGGCGGGCGCCGGAGCGGGTCACCGGCGGGCGGCCCTGCAGGTCGCCGAGGGCGGTGATGGCGACGGTGATGGTCTCCCCCCGGACGACGTCGCCGCCGACCACGGCCGCGCCCGCGACCTGGCACTCGTCCCGGATGCCGTCCATCAGCTCCAGCGCCCAGGTGGCCGGCAGGTCGGCCGGGGCCACCAGGCCCAGCAGCAGCGCGGTGGGCGTGGCGCCCATGGCGGCGATGTCGGCGAGGTTCTGCGCGGCGGACTTGCGGCCCACGTCGTAGGCGGTGGACCAGTCGCGGCGGAAGTGCCGGCCCTCCAGCAGGACGTCCGTGGTGGCGACCACCCGGCCGTCGGGGGCGGCCACGACCGCCGCGTCGTCGCCGGGCCCGAGTTCCACCGCGGCGGTCCGCGGCAGCCTGGAGGTCAGCTCCCGGATCAGTCCGAACTCGCCCAGCTCGCCGACGGTGCCCTGCATCTGCGTCCTTCCTGAGGATGTCGGCCCGGGGGGCCGGCCGGTGGGGGTGACTGCCGGGGTCGGCCGCGCGGGACGGACCCGTACGCTCCCCGCGCGCAGCGTACGCCCTGAAGCCGCGTCGCAGGGCTCCCCCTGGCGGTACGCGCCGCGATAGCGTGGCCAGCTCCTGGGAGCGCGCCACCGCGCTGGGACGCACCCTGGAGAGAGCACTACTCGTACGATCTCCGCACCGAGCCGCTTGGGGGTCCACCGTGGTACAGGCATACATCCTCATCCAGACCGAGGTCGGAAAGGCCACAGCCGTGGCCGGAGTGATCTCCGAGATCCCCGGGGTGCTCCAGGCCGAGGACGTCACCGGTCCCTACGACGTCATCGTCCGCGCCGAGGCATCCACCGTGGATGACCTGGGGCGTCTGGTCGTGGCCCAGATCCAGCAGGTGGAGGGGATCACCCGAACCCTGACCTGCCCGGTGGTCCACCTCTAGCCACCCTCTAGCATCGCCTGGTGCCCCTTTGCTCCAGGCGTCCCGCCGTCGTGACCGCGACCACCGGAGCGGCCCTGGCCCTGCTGGCCGGCTGCTCCGGCGGTCTGCACGTGCCCGCACCGGTGACCACCGGCGCCGCCGCCGCGCAGTGCCGCTCGCTGCACGCGCTGCTGCCGCCGACGCTGATGGGCCAGAAGCGCCGCAGCAGCAGCCCGGCCTCCGACAACACCGCCGCCTGGGGCGACCCGGCGATCACCGTGCGCTGCGGGGTGGCCGAGCCGGGCCCGCTGGACCCGAGGGCGGCCGACTACGACCCCACCGAGCTACACACCGTCTGGGTGCTGGTGGACGGCGTGTGCTGGCTCACCCAGCCGCCCGCCGACAACGGCGGCGGCTTCACCTTCACCACCGTCAAGCAGCAGACGTACGTCCAGGTGCACGTCCCCGGCGCGTACGCCGGACAGAGCTACCCGCTGCCCGCGCTGGCCGGGCCGGTGCTGAAGGCCGACCCGGCCAACCCCGACAGCGCGTACGACTGCGCCTGACGCGAAGCGCGGCTCTGTGCCGGTGCGGATAACGGCTCGGTATCCGATCCGGCGGCCGGAAAACCGGCGCCACCGGTGCTCGGTAGGGTCCGCACGTTCGAACACACAGACCCTTCTGCGACGAGGTAGCACCGATGACCACCCCGCCCCAGCCTGTTGCGGGCAATCCCTATGCCCAGCCGGCCGCCGGGAACCCCTACGCCGACCGGGCCCAGGCACCGGCCCCGGCCAACCCGTACGCCCCGCCGTACCCACCGCAGCAGCCGCCCCTCCCGCCGCAGCCCCCGTACGCCCAGCAGCCCCCGCACCCGCAGCAGCCCGCGCAGGCGCCGTTCGCGCCGCCGCAGCAGCCCTACCCGCCGCAGCCTTACCCGCAGCAGTCGTACCCGGGGCCGCAGTCCGGCGTCGGCTGCCGCTTCTGCGGGGCGCAGCCCGCGGTGGAGGCCACCGTGCGGGCGCACCGGGGCATGGTCCTGATGATGCAGTGGCGCACCCAGCACGGGCCGTTCTGCCGCACCTGCGGCGTGGCCAGTGTGCGCAAGCTCACCGCCGACACCCTGATCCAGGGCTGGTGGGGGCTGCAGTCCTTCTTCCGGACGCCGGTCACCCTGGTCCAGAACGCGCTCGCCTACCGGAGGATCAAGGCGCTGCCGGAGCCCGCCCCGGGCCGTCCCGGGCAGCCGCTGGAGCTGGGCAGGCCGCTGCTGGCGCGCCCCGGCGCGATCGGGCTGCTGGTGCCGGTGGCGGTGGTCGCCCTGGTCGTCGCGGGCATCACCGCCTCGTCCAGCGATCCCAGCTACGCCTCGGTCGGCAGCTGCGTGCAGAACCACGGCACCTCGGACAACCCGGACGTGTCGGTGGTCACCTGCGCGCCGGGCACCTACAAGGTGATCGACAAGCTGGGCGACACCACCGACGACAGCGGCTGCCCGCAGCCGACCACGGTGTCGTACACGCAGCAGGAGAGCGGCGACGACTTCGTCCTCTGCCTGGAGCCGTACAGCTCCTGAGCCCGGCGCCCCGGGGCCGGGCGCGCTGGCGCCGGGCCCGGGGCGCCCGCTAGCGCAGGCCGGTGGAGCGGCTCAGCGCGGCCCGGATCAGCCGGTCGATCAACTCCGGGTAGGGCACGCCGGTGGCCTCCCACATCCGGGGGAAGGCCGAGATGGGCGTGAAACCGGGCATGGTGTTGATCTCGTTGACCACGAACGAGCCGTCCTCCAGCAGGAAGACGTCCACCCGGGCCAGGCCCTCGCAGGCCAGCGCCTCGAACACGTCGACGGCCAGGGCGCGCAGCCGCGCGGTCTCCTCCCCGGTCAGCGCGGCCGGGATGCGCACCTCGCTGGAGTCGATGTACTTGGCCTCGAAGTCGTAGAAGTCGTAGCCCTCGCCGACCAGCACCTCGGCGGGCAGGCTGGCGCGCGGACCGTCCTCGAACTCCAGGACGCCGCACTCCAGTTCGCGGCCGGTCAGGCCGGCCTCGACCACCACCTTGGGGTCGTGCCGGCGGGCCTCCTCGATGGCCTCGTCCAGGCCCTGCGGCCCGGTCACCCGGGTGATGCCGATGCTGGAACCGGCCCGGGCGGGCTTCACGAACACCGGGTAGCCCAGCTCGGCGATGCGGTCGCGGACGGCGGGGCGGGCGGCCTGGTCGGCCCACTCGCGCGGCCGGACCACGGTGTACGGGCCGACCGGCAGCCCGAACGAGGCCAGCACCCGCTTGGTGTACTCCTTGTCCATGCCGACGGCGCTGGACAGCACGCCCGAGCCGACGTACGGCACGCCGGAGAGCTCCAGCAGGCCCTGGACCGTGCCGTCCTCGCCCCACGGGCCGTGCAGCAGCGGCAGGACGACGTCCACCTCGCCGAGAGCCTTGGGCACCGCGCCCGGCTCGGTGTAGACCAGCCCCCGGTCCACCGGGCTGGCCGGGAGGTTGACCTGGCCGTCGGCCGACTCGGCGATGTCCTCGACCGAGGGCAGCCGACCCTCGGTGATCGCCATCCGGTCGGGCTCGTCGGCGGTGAGCGCCCAGCGGCCGTCGGTGGCGATGCCGATCGGCAGCACCTCGTAGGCGTCGCGGTCGATGGCGCGCAGCACGCTGCCGGCGGTGGAGACCGAGACGGCGTGCTCGGAGCTGCGTCCGCCGAAGACGATCGCAACGCGCGGCTTGCGGGGAGTGCCCGCTGCGGCGGGCACGGGGACAGGGGAGGAGGACTCAGTGCTCATATTCCGATGGAGACTACCCGCAGGGTGGCGGCGGCGTCTCGGCGGCGGGGCAGTCGGGCGACCGCCGGTCGGGCGTACGCCGCTGGTCAGCGGCTCGCGCGTCAGCGGCGCTCGGGCTTGGCCGAGCGCGACATCAGCTCCTTCACCGCCACCAGCGGCGGCTTGCCGTCGTGGACGACGTCCACCACGGTCTCGGTGATGGGCATGTCCACCCCGTGCCGCCGGGCGAGATCCAGCACCGACACGCAGGACTTGACGCCCTCGGCGGTCTGCTTGGTCGCCGCGATGGTCTCCTGCAGCGTCATCCCGCGGCCCAGGTTGCTGCCGAAGGTGTGGTTCCGCGACAGCGGCGAGGAGCAGGTGGCGACCAGGTCGCCCATGCCGGCCAGCCCGGCGAAGGTGTACGGGTCGGCGCCCATCACCAGGCCCAGCCGGGTGGTCTCGGCCAGGCCCCGGGTGATCAGCGACGCCTTGGCGTTGTCGCCCAGGCCCATGCCGTCGGCGATCCCGACGGCCAGGCCGATGACGTTCTTCACCGCGCCGCCCAGCTCGCAGCCGACCACGTCGGCAGTGGTGTACGGGCGGAAGTAGCCGGTGTGGCAGGCGGCCTGAAGCCGCTTGGCGACGGACTCGTCGGTGCAGGCGACGACGCTGGCGGCGGGCTGGCGGCGGACGATCTCCGGGGCCAGGTTGGGACCGGAGACCACGGCGATCCGCTCCGGGCCCACGCCCGCGACCTCCGCGATGACCTCGCTCATCCGCTTGGCCGTGCCCAGCTCGACCCCCTTCATCAGGCTGACCAGGACCGTCCGCGGCCCGATCGCCGGCGCCCAGCGGCCCAGGCTGGCCCGCAGCGTCTGCGAGGTGCCGGCCAGCACCGCGAACTCGGCGCCCTCGGCGGCCTCGGCGGCGTCGGCGGTGGCGGTGATCCCGGCCGGCAGCTCGATGCCGGGGAAGTAGTCGGGGTTGGTCCTGGTGGCGTTGATGGCGTCGACCAGTTCGGGGCGGCGGCCCCACAGCGAGACCTCGCAGCCCGCGTCGGCCAGGATCATGGCGAAAGCTGTGCCCCAGGACCCGGTCCCGAATACGGCGGTACGGGTCGTCACCGACCGGCCTCCCTCTCCTTGCGCTGCTCGGCCGCAGCGCGCTGCACGTCGTAGCGTACGGGGGGCGCCTTCTCGCCGCGCAGCTCCTCCAGCAGCGCGGTGATGCCGTCCATGATCGCCTCGGTGGCCTCGCGCAGCAGCGGCCCGTTGATCTCCTTGCCCTGAAAGGCGCTCAGGTCGACCGGCGGCCCGGCCACCACCTGGACCGTGTGCCGGGGAAAGGGTTTGAAACGCCGGTCGCCCCGCCCGCCCTTGGCGTAGCGCGGGATGATCTCGTGCGCGCCCCACTGGGCCACCGGGATGACCGGGGCGCCGGTCATCAGCGCCACCCGGGCGACGCCGGTCTTCGCGGTCATCGGCCACAGGCCGGGATCGCGGGTCAGCGTGCCCTCCGGGTAGAAGGTCACGCACTCCCCCGCGTTCACCGCCTCGACGGCGGCCCGGAAGGCGTGCGCGGCGTCGGTGGAGCCCCGGTACACCGGGATCTGCCCGGCGCCGTGCAGGATGCGGCCGATCACCGGCACCTTGAACAGCCCGGCCTTGCCCAGGAACCGCGCCGGGCGCCCGGAGTCGTACTGGAAGTGGCCGTAGACCAGCGGGTCCAGGTAGGAGTTGTGGTTGACCGCGGTGATGAAGCCGCCGCTCTGCGGGAAGTTCTCGTAGCCCCGCCAGTCACGCTTGGTCAGCAGGAACAGCGGTGGCTTGCCGATGGCCGCCGCGAGGCGGTACCAGAAACCGTACTGGCGACGGGCCGCCTTGGTGCTGCTGCCGGGCACGCGAACTCCTTCTCGCACTCCACCTCTACCTGAATGACCGTACAAGTGTCCCTCCTGCCTCGACGGACTGTCGAGGCACCCCCGGCGCTGCGGCGGCGGGGTGCAGAATGGCGCAGGTGGACAACCGCCCGACACCCCCGCCCGGCCAGGGGCGCCCGCTGCCCTCCGCGGCCCGCCCGGGCGCGTGGTCGCTGGTGCTGCCGCTGAAGCCGCTGGCCCTGGCCAAGAGCCGGTTGGCGCAGGCCACCGGGGAGCTGCGGCCGGGGCTGGCGCTGGCGTTCGCGCTGGACACCGCCGCCGCCGCGCTGGAGTGCGCCGAGGTCGGCCGGCTGCTGGTGGTCACCGACGATCCGGTGGCCGGTGCGGAACTGGCCGCGCTGGGCGCACTGGTGGTCCCGGACGCGCCCGCCGCCGGGCTCAACGCCGCGCTGCGGCACGGCGCGGCGGTCGCCCGCACCGCGCACGGGGCCGGGCCGGTCGCCGCCATGTCGGCCGACCTGCCCGCGCTGCGGCCCGCGGAGCTGGGGCGGGTGCTGCGCGCCGCGGCCGGACACCCGCGGGCGTTCCTGGCGGACACCCAGGGCGTCGGCACCACGCTGCTGGCGGCGGCGGCCGGCGTCCCGCTGGGGCCCGCGTTCGGCGGCGCCTCCCGGCTGCGCCACGCCGCCTCCGGGGCACGCGAACTGACGCTGGCGGACGTCCCCTCGCTGCGGCGGGACGTGGACACCCCGGACGACCTGCGGACCGCCCTGGAGCTCGGCGCGGGCCCCCGCACCGCCTCGCTGTCGGCGCTGGTCGCCCTGGGCCCGCGGCACAGGGCCTAACCTGGGGCCATGCAGGCGACAGCGTTCACGTACTCCCCCGACACCCGCAGCGGTTCGGTGCTGCTCGATGACGGCACGCCGCTGCCGTTCGACGCCGAGGCGTTCGACGCCGGCGGGTTGCGGCTGCTGCGGGCCGGGCAGCGGGTGCGGATCGAGACCGAGGGCACCGGCGCGGAGCGCCGCATCACCCTGGTCACCCTCCAGACCTTCTGAGCAGACCTCCTGACCGCTCCGCAGGCGACGGCCGCCGGGACGGCGCGGGCCGGGCCCGGAACTCCCGGACCCGGCCCGCGCACCAGCGCCGTGCGTCGTGCTCTGTGTGGTACTGCTCCTGCGTGTCGTGCCGTTACCGCGTGTCGTGCCAGTACCGCTCAGCTGCTCTTGGCGGCGCGCTTGGCGGGGGCCTTCTTGGCGGTGGTCTTCTTCGCCGCCGTGGCCGTGGTCTTCTTGGCCGCAGCCGTCTTGGCGGCGCCGGTGACCGCGGTCTTGGTCGCCGGGCGGGCGGCCGAGGCGGTCACGGTCTTCTTGGCCGGGGCCTTGACCGCCGCGGAGGTCTTCTTCGCGGTGGTCTTCTTGGCGGCCGGGGCGGCGGTGGTGGCCTTGACCGCGGGGGCGGCCTTCTTGGCGGCGGCGCTGGTCTTCTTGGCCGCCGCCTTCTTCACCGTGGGGGTGGACTTCTTCGCGGTCACCTTCTTGGCCGCGGCCGCCGCCTTCTTGGCGGCGGGCGAACCGGCCGGGGCGACCATGCCGCTCTTGCCGGGGGTGAGCGAGCCCTTGGGGGCCTTCTTCACCGAGGGGCCGGTCTTCGGCAGCTTCTTGGAGCCGCTGACGAGGTCCTTGAAGCCCTGGCCCGGACGGAACCGGGGCACGGCGGTCTTCTTGACCTTGACCCGCTCGCCGGTCTGCGGGTTGCGGGCGAACCGCGCGGAGCGGTCCACCTTCTCGAAGGTGCCGAAGCCGGTCACGGACACCCGCTCCCCGGCCGTCACCGCGCGGACGATGGTGTCGAGCACAGCGTCCACTGCTTCTGCGGCGGCGCGACGGCCACCCAGCTGCTCGGCCACCGCTTCAACAAGCTGCGCCTTGTTCACGTCTTCCCCTTCAGAAACCGATGCCCGGATGATTCGGATTTGATCCGGGCTTTTCGCACGTTAGGCATGTATATACGGCATTTCAATTACCAAACGGGCGAATCACCCTTGTGTCGCAATGGATTCGGCTTTCAGTGAGCGGATGGGGGCGGGAGGCGACCGCTGTCCAGGTCGGCGATGAATCGCGCCAACCTCCGTGCAGCCTCCGGGAGATCGCGCTTCGCCACCTCGGTCACCCGGAGCAACGAACGGGTCAGCGACGCCCTCGTGGCGTCCGACACCTCCAACGCACGCACACGAGCGTGCGCCTGCCGCAGTCGTTCGGCCAAGAACGCATAGAACACGGCCTCTGACGACTCCCCTGGTTCAGGGTCAGGGGAGGGCTGATCGACCGTACTCATGTACCGATTGTGCCACCCACCGCGAGATACTCCCTGTTCAGCCTTGGTTCAACCTTACACAGAGTCACCGGGGGCATGGCAACGGCCCCCTGTCCCGGCTGGTGACCGGGGCAGGGGGCCGTGGTGACGGTGTCTCAAAGTCGTTGCTGCGAAGGCATCAGCCCACGACGACGGTGCTGGGCTTGAAGCTCGGGCGCTCGGCCTCGAACGCCGCGATCTGCGACTCCTGCTGAAGGGTGATGCTGATGTCGTCCAGGCCGTTCAGCAGCCGCCAGCGGACGTTCTCGTCCAGCTCGAACGACGCCCGCACGCCCTCGGCGCGGACCTCGCGGGCCTCCAGGTCCACGGTGACCTCGGCAGTGGGGTCGGCCTCGGCCAGCTCCCAGATCCGCTCCACCGTCTCCTGCGGCAGGATCACCGTGAGCAGGCCGTTCTTCAGCGAGTTGCCGCGGAAGATGTCCGCGAAGCGCGAGGAGATGACCGCCCGGAAGCCGTAGTTCTCCAGCGCCCAGACGGCGTGCTCGCGCGAGGAGCCGGTGCCGAACTCGGGCCCGGCGACCAGGACGCTGGCGCCCGCGTACTGCGGCTGGTTGAGGACGAATGCCTCGTCCTTGCGCCAGGCTTCGAACAGGCCGTCCTCAAAACCGGTGCGGGTGACCTTCTTCAGCCAGTGCGCCGGGATGATCTGGTCGGTGTCGACGTTGCTGCGGCGCAGCGGGACGACCCGGCCGGTGTGGGTGGTGAACTTCTCCATGGTGCTCAGACCTCCGCAGTCGCGCGAGCGTCGGACAGATCGGCGGGCGAGGCCAGCCGCCCCAGGACCGCGGTGGCGGCGGCCACCTGCGGCGAGACCAGGTGCGTGCGCCCGCCCTTGCCCTGCCGCCCTTCGAAGTTGCGGTTCGAGGTGGAGGCGCAGCGCTCGCCGGGGGCCAACTGGTCCGGGTTCATGCCCAGGCACATCGAGCAGCCCGCGTGCCGCCATTCGGCGCCTGCGGCGGTGAAGACCTTGTCCAGGCCCTCGTCCACGGCCTGCAGCGCGACCCGCACCGAGCCGGGGACGACCAGCATCCGCACGCCCTCGGCGATGGTCCGGCCCTCGACCACGGCGGCGGCGGCGCGCAGGTCCTCGATCCGGCCGTTGGTGCAGGAGCCGACGAACACGGCGTCCACGGGCACCTCGCGCAGCGGGGTTCCGGCGGTGAGGCCCATGTAGCGCAGGGCGTTCTCGGCGGCGACGCGCTCCGAGGGGTCCTCGAAGGAGGCCGGGTCGGGCACGCTGGCGCCCAGCGGGGCGCCCTGGCCGGGGTTGGTGCCCCAGGTGACGAACGGGGTCAGCTCGGAGGCGTCGATGAGCACCTCGGCGTCGAAGACCGCGTCCTCGTCGGTGACCAGGGTCTTCCAGTAGTCCACCGCGGCGTCCCAGTCCTCGCCCTTGGGGGCGTGGGCGCGGCCCTCCAGGTAGGCGAAGGTGGTCTCGTCGGGGGCGATCATCCCGGCCCGGGCGCCGGCCTCGATCGACATGTTGCAGATGGTCATCCGGGCCTCCATGGAGAGGCCGCGGATGGCCGAGCCGCGGTACTCCAGGACGTAGCCCTGGCCGCCGCCGGTGCCGATCCTGGCGATGACCGCGAGGATCAGGTCCTTGGCGGTGACGCCGTCGGGCAGTTCGCCCTCGACGGTGATCGCCATGGTGCGGAACGGGGCCAGCGGCAGGGTCTGGGTGGCCAGCACGTGCTCGACCTGACTGGTGCCGATGCCGAAGGCCAGCGCGCCGAACGCGCCGTGGGTGGAGGTGTGGGAGTCGCCGCAGACCACCGTGGTGCCGGGCTGGGTCAGTCCCAGCTGCGGTCCCACCACGTGGACGACGCCCTGCTCGACGTCGCCCAGCGAGTGCAGCCGGACGCCGAACTCGGCGCAGTTGGCGCGCAGCGTCTCCAGCTGGACCCGGGAGACCGGGTCGGCGATGGGCTTGTCGATGTCCAGCGTCGGGGTGTTGTGGTCCTCGGTGGCGATGGTGAGGTCGGTCCGCCGCACCTTGCGCCCGGCCAGCCGCAGCCCGTCGAACGCCTGCGGGCTGGTCACCTCGTGGAGCAGGTGCAGGTCGATGAAGAGGAGGTCAGGCTCGCCGTCGGCGCGCCGGACGACGTGGTCGTCCCAGACCTTCTCCGCGAGTGTGCGTCCCATCACTGTCCCTCCGACCGGCTGCCTCGTCGGTCTGCATCGTGTTCTGGCCTCCCGGCGGGCGACGTCCCGCGGGGCTCCTGCACCCCAGAGTGACGCAGATCCCGGAAGATTGAACTTGCGTCTCGAGATCTGAGACTGCAATATCAGGGCATGGACAACTCTAGTGGCGTCGGCGTTCTCGACAAGGCTGCTCTGGTGCTGAGCGCGCTGGAGTCAGGCCCCGCAACCCTCGCCGGCCTGGTCGCCGCGACCGGACTGGCCCGGCCCACCGCGCACCGGCTCGCGGTGGCCCTCGAACATCATCGCCTGGTCACCCGCGACATGCAGGGCCGGTTCATCCTGGGCCCCAGACTCTCCGAGCTCTCCGCGGCGGCGGGCGAGGACCGGCTGCTGGCCACGGCCGGGCCGGTCCTCACCCACCTGCGCGACGTGACCGGCGAGAGCGCGCAGCTCTACCGCCGCCAGGGCGACCTGCGCATCTGCGTGGCGGCCGCCGAGCGGCTCTCCGGGCTGCGGGACACCGTGCCGGTCGGCAGCACCCTGCCGATGAAGGCCGGTTCGGCCGCGCAGGTGCTGCTGGCCTGGGAGGAGCCGGAGCGGCTGCACCGGGGCCTGCAGGGCGCGCGGTTCACCGCCACCGCGCTCTCCGGCGTCCGTCGGCGCGGCTGGGCGCAGTCCATCGGCGAGCGGGAGCCGGGCGTGGCCTCGGTCTCCGCGCCGGTGCGCGGGCCGTCCAACCGGGTGGTCGCGGCCGTCTCGGTATCCGGACCGATCGAGCGGCTCTCCCGGCACCCGGGCCGGCTGCACGCGCAGGCGATCATCGAGGCGGCCGGGCGGCTCACCGAGGCGCTGCGCCGCGCCTGAGGCCGCTACTGCGGACCGCGCCGCCCGGGCGGGCGCACCTGGTCGGGTGCGCCCGCCCGGGCCTGCTCACGCCCGCTCGGGTCGGCTCAGGCCGGGGCGCCGCCGAAGAACACCACGTCCGTGCCGTGGTAGCCGGAGAGCAGCGCCAGCACGGCCAGCAGCGCCGCCAGCACCCAGCGGCGCGGGATCCGCGCCAGCCGCTCCGCCAGCGGGAACAGCAGCGGGAAGGCCGGGATGAGGAACCGCGCCAGCGGCGGGTACGGCGAGGAGTTGCCCAGGTCCATGGCCAGTAGCAGGGTGCTGAACAGCACCAGGACCAGCGGCTGCCGCTGCCGCAGCGTGCAGGCCCAGAGCACCAGGTAGGCCAGCACCGTCGCGGCGATCATCAGGTTGGTGGTGGAGTCGCCGCGCCCGTGGTCGTACGGGCTGGACAGCGCGGCCACCCAGCGCAGCGTGGACAGGCCGCCGTCGAAGCTGCTGCCCCAGGCGTCCTGGATGTGGAAGTAGGCCGTCCAGGACCGCTCCGCCCAGGCCGTCCACAGCATGTAGCCGAGCCAGCCCAGCGGCGAGAGCAGCGCGCCCACCAGCGGACGCCACCAGTCCGCCGGGGCCGTGCCCGCCCGGCGCCACCGGTACAGCTGGACCAGCGCGGCCACGCCGATCGCGCCGGTCAGCGCCATGGCGTTGGGCCGCACCAGCCCGGCCAGCAGGCACAGCCCGCCGGCCCAGATCCAGCGCCGCCGCAGCGCCGCGTACAGCGACCAGGCCGCCAGCGCGGTGAACAGCGACTCCGAGTAGGCCATGCTCTCGACCGCGGCCAGCGGCAGCACCCCCCACAGCACCGCTGCCACCACGCCCGCCCGGCGGCTGCCGGTGAACGCGCCGCAGGCGTACACGCCCCAGGCGGCGACCAGCCCGGACACCCAGGCCACGATCAGCAGCGCCACCCCGGCGCTGACCGGCAGCGCCCGGTTCAGCGGCGCCGCCAGCGCCGGGAACAGTGGGAAGAAGGCCCGGGCGGAGTACTCCATGCCGTGGGCGTTGAACAGGCCGCTGTGGCCCGCGTAGCCGTGCCGGACGATCCGGGCGTACCAGGTGGCGTCCCAGTCGCTGGCCAGCCGGGTGACGGCCCGGTGCGGGCCGCCGCGCACGGCCAGCAGCCCCAGCAGCGCCACCCGGGTCAGCGCGTACCCGTACAGCGCGGGGGCGGCCCGGCGCAGCGCCCGGCGGAACCGCTCGGACGGGGCGGGCGCCCGGTCCGGCCGGGCGTCGGCGCGGTCGCCGGAGGCGTCGGCCGGGCCCGGGGGCAGGATGACGCGGTCGTCGGCGGCGGGGGTACGGGTCACAGAGGATCAGCGTAGGCGATACACAGCTTGTCAGTCCTTCGGACGGTGGCGTCCGGAGAGCGTGAGCGCGCGTTGGTAAGACCAGTACATGAGAACCGCCGCGCACAGCAGGCACCACAGCGCCGCCGACAGCGGACGGCTGCCCAGCGCAAAGGCCAAGGCCGGGACGGTGGTCAGCGGCCCGGCCGCGTACCAGGCGAGGAAGAGGAACGGCCCCATGCCGCCCGCTCCGCGCGGGGTGTACATGAGTTCCTGGCGCGACGGCCCCCGGCAGGCGTTGACCATCGCCGCGGCCGTCAGCGGCAGCGCCGCGGCCGGGGCCAGCCACACCGCCGCGGACACCCCCAGCGCGGTGGCGATCCCCGCGCCGACCGCCATCAGCAGCACCGCGGCAGCCGCCGGGACCATCGCGTGCCGCAGCATGAGCTGGGCGTACGGGTACGGCGACCAGCCCGCGCGGCGCGGGTCGTCGGCCTCCACCCGGGCCGGCTCGGCCAACTGCGCCACGCCCAGGTAGCCGAAGGCCACCGCCAGCGCGGTCAGCAGCACCCGGTCCGCACCCCGGGCGGACGCGGCGGGCTGCACCAGCAGCAGCGCCGGGGCGGCGAACAGCACCGCCCGGCCGAACCGGGAGGGCGCGCGCAGCAGCGCGGTCAGGTCGCGCCAGGGGACGATCAGCGCCGCCCGCTGCGGCGGCGGGATCCGCAGCCGGACCTTGCGGCCCCGCTGCTCGCCCTGCGCCAGCACCAGCCGGGCCGAGCGCAGTTCGGCGGTGCGCAGGGCCGCGGCCACCCCGGCGGCGGTCCGGGCGCGCAGCCGCAGGCTGCCCAGCGGGATGCCGGCGGCCGCGCGGTGGGCCCAGCCGACCGCGAGCACGGTCAGCACCGCCAGCAGCACCGCGCCGAGCCAGCCGCCGGACTGCGCGGCGCCGGTGGACTGCAGCCCGGCCAGGGCCGGCCAGCCCCACGGCCCGGACCACATCTCGACCCGCTCCAGCGGGACGCTGCGGTGCCCCATGACCGCCAGCACGCTCTGCCCCGCGAGCAGCAGCACGGCCGTCGCCACCACCGGGGTGGCCCGGCGCACCCAGCGGGCCACCCCGGAGAAGCGCTCCACGGCGACGCCGCCGGCGGTGGCCAGCAGCGGCACCAGCACGCCGCCGACCAGCGCCCAGCCCAGCCCGGACAGGAACGGCACCTTCTCCATCAGCCCCAGCGCCACCGCGGCCGCGGCGGCCGCCAGCACGCCGGGGACCAGCGCGATGGCGCAGGAGACCGCGAACCAGGGCCGCAGCACCGGCCCGGGGCGCACCGGCTGCATCAGCAGCCAGTCCACGGTCGCCCGGGGTGCGACCACCGGGCCGCGCCACAGCGCGTCCCGGGCCACCACCAGCAGGAAGCCCAGGCTGAGCGCGGTCACCCCGGACGGCAGCGCGGCCAGCAGGTGCGGGCCGTCGGCGGTGTAGTCCGCGCCCATGGAGGCGTTGGCGAACAGCCCGAGCGAGAACAGGCCGCCCCAGGACAGCACGAACAGCAGCATGCTGTAGACGGCGTAGCCGATCTGTCCGGCCCGGGAGCGGCGGTGCGGGGCGCGCAGGGCGCGCAGCAGGGCCAGGGTCTCGTCGGTCCAGTCGCCGGTGTCCAGGGCGCCCGCTCCGGCGTCGGCCTGCGCGCTGTCGGCGGCTGCGGCGTCGTCGCCGCTCACCGGTCGCCGCCGAGGACGCTGCCGGGGAACGCGGTCGGCAGGACGGTCTGCGGCGCGCCCTGGGCGAGTACCGCGCCGTCCTCCAGCAGCACCACCCGGTCGGCGACGGTGAAGGCCAGGTCGGGGTGGTGGGTGGCGAGCAGCACCGCGACGCCGTCCGCGAGTTCGGCCTTGAGCAGGTCGGCCAGGCGCTTGCGCGCGCCCGGGTCGAGCCGCTGCTCGGGCTCGTCCAGGATCAGCAGGTCGCGCGGGCGGACCAGCGCGGAGGCCAGCAGCAGCGACTGGAGCTGGCCGGAGGAGAGCGAGTCGGGCAGCGCCTCGGCGTGCTCGGCCAGGCCGCGGTCGGCGAGCGCGCGGTCCACCCAGGTCAGCGGCTCCTCCACGCCGTGGGCGACGGCGACCAGGGCCAGGTGCTCACGGACCGTCAGGTCGGGGTAGCAGGCGGAGACGTCGCCCACCACGGCCAGCCTGGCCCGGACCCGGGGGTCGTTCTCGTCCACCGGCTCGCCGTCGAGCTTGACGGTGCCGCTGGTGGGGGTGTCGCGGCCGGCGGCCAGGCGCAGCAGGGTGGACTTGCCGGAGCCGTTGTGGCCGACCAGCGCGACGCACTCGCCCGCGGAGACGGCCAGGTCGATCGGCTGAAGCGCCAGCCGGCCGCCGTAGCGACGGCTGACCTGGCGGAGCGCCAGCAGGGGTGGACGTGCGGCCTTCTTGGGCTTCGCCATGCGTACTGCCGGCCTCTCAAAACACGAAAAGGCCCTTACGGGCCTTCAAGTCTGTCCTGCGCTTCGATCCTGAGCGCTTCGGTACCGCGCCGGCGTTTCCGCGGCTCCGCCGCGGGCCTTGCTGGGGTACCAGGACTCGAACCTAGACTAAGTGAACCAGAATCACTCGTGCTGCCAATTACACCATACCCCATGGACCGTTCACGCAGGTCTCCCCGCCGAACAGTGCGAGAAGAACACTACCTGACCAGCGGGACTCCTGCTGACAACGGCCCGGCCGCGTCGGAGTGGACGCCGGGGGCGGACGCCGCCGGGAATGCGGGGAAAACGCAGTCAGGCCCCCGACGGAATCGGGGGCCTGACCGGTCCTGCTGGCGTACCCCCGACCGGATTCGAACCGGCGCTACTGCCGTGAGAGGGCAGCGTGCTAGGCCGCTACACAACGGGGGCAAGCTTGGTGATCCCGCGTCTTCGCCTCGGAGATTGAACATTCCGATGGTGAGGGGTAAGGATCTGGTACCCCCGACCGGATTCGAACCGGCGCTACTGCCGTGAGAGGGCAGCGTGCTAGGCCGCTACACAACGGGGGCTTGTTCTGTTGTGCTTCTGTTATGCGTACCCCCGACCGGATTCGAACCGGCGCTACTGCCGTGAGAGGGCAGCGTGCTAGGCCGCTACACAACGGGGGCATCGAGAATGAACTCGATTGTGCAAGCCTCGTTCTGGCGAGGACTTACGCTGGGGTACCAGGACTCGAACCTAGACTAAATGAACCAGAATCACTCGTGCTGCCAATTACACCATACCCCATTGGCTGTCCAGGTGATCTTGGTGAGAACCTTTCGGTCTCCCCTGTCCCTCCCGGGCGGCGCAACAAGAAGAACACTACCCGATCCTGGGCACCGCTCCAAAATCGATAAGCCCCGCCCCTCCTGGCAGGTCAGCCCGGGTGCGGCGGCGGGCCGCCGACGGGGGTCGGCGGCGGTCACCGCCGACGGCCCGGCGCCGGCGGCCCGGCAGGGCGCGGCAGTTGGGCGGAGTGTCAGCCGCGCTTGACGACGCGGTTGCCCAGCGTGCCGATGCCCTCGATCGAGACCGCCACCTCGTCACCGACGGCCAGCGGGCCGACCCCGGCCGGGGTGCCGGTGAGGATCACGTCGCCGGGGAGCAGCGTCATCGCCTCGGTGATGTGCACGATCAGGTCGGCGATCGAGTGCACCATCTGCGAGGTGCGCCCGGCCTGGCGCAGTTCGCCGTTGACGGTGCAGGTGATCGCCAGGTCGGCCGGGTCCAGCTCGGTCTCGATCCACGGGCCGAGCGGGCAGGAGGTGTCGAAGCCCTTGGCCCGGGCCCACTGCCCCTCGCGCCGCTGGACGTCGCGCGCGGTCACGTCGTTGGCGCAGGTGTAGCCGAAGATCACCTCGGGCACCCGCTCGCGCGGCACGTCCCGGCACATCCGGCCGATGACCACGGCCAGCTCCGCCTCGTACTGGACGTCGGAGGAGAACGGCGGGTAGGCGATGTTCTCGGTGGGGCCCACGACGGCGGTCGAGGGCTTGAAGAAGGTGACCGGGGTCTCCGGGACCTCGTTGCTCAGTTCGGCCGCGTGCTCCGCGTAGTTGCGGGCGACCGCGACGATCTTGTTGGGCAGCATGGGCGGCAGCAGCCGCACCCCGGAGAGCGGCAGGACCTGCCCGGTGGGCTGGAGCTCACCGAAGGGGTGTCCGGACAGGACGTGCAGGGTCAGCGTCTCGGGTTGGGCGGCGTCGCCCTCGACGACGCCGAACGATACGGTCCCCTCGCTGGAAAACCTGGCGATGCGCACGGTGGCTGGTGTCCCCTCGGACTGGCGGATGGATCGCCGTCCAGACTATCGGCCGACATGCCGAAGGCCCTGCTGGACGGGGTCCGGCAGGGCCTTCGCGGGCACGGGGCCCGAGGGGTCTTCAGAGGCGTGGCGGTCAGACGGCCTCGGTGCGCTCGGGGGCGACCATGAGGTTGGTGCGGCGGGGGTTGGCGGTCTGCTGGGGCAGCGGCGTCTGCTCGGAGGCGGACGCGCGCAGCGCGGGGCCGCCGTTGGCGGGCAGGGAGGCGAGCGTGGTCCGGCGGGGGTTGGCCGTCGGACGGAAGCTCATCGTCGTCTTGGTGGACACGCGGACTACCTCACTCATGGAAGAGAACCGGGGGCATGCAGTTGCCCATCCAGGATCTCATTCCACAGAGGACACGCTTCGCACTACCCGAACTCGTGTGATTTTGACCACTTACATCGGCCTCAGTTCCGACAGTTACGACATTGTGCCCTTGGGAGGTAAGCCGACATACGGTTCATAAGGGACAAAATTATCACGGCACGTCACCGCGTCCACGATGCGAACGGCGTTCAGCTGTCCGAAAGGTGCAGTATTCCAAGGGTGGCGGCATACCGACAGCAAGGGTCCGTACGCGGGGAGTAGCCGACACGGCGGCCCACCGCCTCCCCTTGTTGCTGGTCCGGCACTGTGCTGGAATGCCACGGACCGCCGGAGGCCACCCCTCCACTGCGCTACTGCCAGCGCCGGGGCGCACTCCACGGCGGCACACGGGCACTCATCAGGGGTTCCAACGAATCCCGCGCCCGCCCGAAACTCGACACCGCCCTGGCCGCGTTCACGCGGCGGGGCGCCTGGTCCAGAGGTTGCGACGCTAGTGCAGGGACGTATCAAGAGGGGTGGCGGCGGCCCGGGCGACCCGGCGGACCGCGAAGCAGCCATTCGCCAGCAGCAGTCACCGCAGTCGGCGCCCGGCGCCGAGGCCGGGCGCGACGTACTCGGCGGGCAGCAGGCGGGCGGCGCCAAGGGCGGCCCCGCAGGCGGCGGCAGGCCCGGCGCGCCCAAGGCCGACGCGGCCGCCAAGAGCCGCGCGGGCCGGATCACCAGCACGCCCAGGATCAGCGGTATGCGCCGGTACGGCCTCAGCAACTGGCGTATCCGCACCCGTCTGATAGCCCTGCTGACCCTGCCCGTGATCGCGGCCATCGTCCTCGGCGGTCTGCGCATCCAGACCTCGCTGTCGGCCGAGAACCAGCTGACCAACGTGTCCAACCTCGGTGAGATCGCCAGCTACGCCACCAACCTGGCGGCCCAGCTGGAGACCGAGCGCGACGTCCTGGCCGGGACGGTGACCTACACCGGCAACCGCAACGACGACCTGGTCGCCTCCACCGAGAAGACGACGACCACCACGCTGACGCACTTCGTCACGCTGACGAACTCGCTGGACATGGCGAACCTGCCCGGCGGCGGCATCGACGTCCGCACCATCCAGCAGGCCCTGGAGAACCTCGACCGGTTCCGGCAGCTGGACTTCCCCAAGGGCGGCGGCAGCATCCTGCAGTCGGTGTCGGACTACGACAACCTGATCCAGCAGCTGCTGGCGCTCAGCTCCGACGTCGCCCAGGCGTCCAGCAACTCGCAGCTGCTGGTCTCCACCCGCGCCCTGCAGGTCTTCTCGCAGTGGAAGGACGACCAGTCCGTCGTCCAGGCCGTGATCAGCGCCGCGCTGGCCTCCGGCAACCCGCTGCAGAACGAGGACCGCGTCTACGCCCAGACCGCGCTGATCAACGCCGGTCCGGCGCAGAGCGAGTTCGTCGCCCTCTACGGGCCGACGGCCAACAACCTGATCGCCAGCTGGTCCAGCAACACCAACATCAAGACCACCGACTTCTTCGCCACCACCGTCCTGAACGCCACCACCGGGTTCGACGCGTACACGGAGAAGGGCGAGCCGCTCCCCACCTACTCCACGTGGGACAACGAGGCGTCCTCGCAGATCAACGAGATGACCAACGACGAGAACGTCCTGGTCCAGAACCTGAACAACCAGGTCACCAACCTGCGCCAGCAGGCGCAGACCGACGTGATCCTGAACGCCGCGCTGATCGCGCTGGTCCTGCTGGTCGCCGTCGCCGGCGCCGCCCTGGTGGCCCGCTCCATGGTGCGCACCCTGAGCAAGCTGCAGGAGGCCGCCGAGGACGTCGCCGAGCACCGGCTGCCGGAACTGGTCCACACGCTCTCCGAGTCCGACCCGCAGGACGTCGACACCTCCGTCGCCTCCATCGGCATCAACACCACGGACGAGATCGGGCACGTGGCCCGGGCCTTCGACCAGGTCCACGCGCAGGCGGTGCGCCTGGCCGCCGAGCAGGCCCTGCTGCGAGGCAACATCAACGCGATGTTCACCAACCTCTCGCGCCGCTCCCAGGGCCTGATCCAGCGCCAGCTGTCGATGATCTCCGAGCTGGAGAGCCGCGAGGCCGATCCGGACCAGCTGGCCAGCCTCTTCAAGCTGGACCACCTCGCCACCCGTATGCGCCGCAACGGCGAGAACCTGCTCGTCCTCGCCGGTGAGGACCCCGGCCGCCGCTGGACCCGCCCGGTCCCGCTGGTCGACGTGCTCCGCGCCGCCGCCTCCGAGGTGGAGCAGTACGAGCGCATCGAACTCGCCTCGGTGCCCACCGCCGAGGTCGCCGGCCGGGTCGTCAACGACCTCGTCCACCTGCTCGCCGAGCTGCTGGAGAACGCCACCTCGTTCTCCAGCCCGCAGACCCGGGTCCGGGTCACCGGCCACGCGCTGCCCGACGGCCGCGTCCTGGTCGAGATCCACGACACCGGCATCGGCCTCTCCCCCGAGGACCTCGCCGAGATCAACGAGCGCCTGGCCAACCCGCCGGTCGTGGACGTCTCGGTCTCCCGCCGCATGGGCCTGTTCGTGGTCGGCCGCCTCTCGCTCCGCCACGGCATCCGGATCCAGCTGCGCCCCAGCGACTCCGGCGGCACCACCGCGCTGGTCATGCTGCCGGTGGACGTCACCAACGCGGTCGAGCGCCGCGGCCCCGGAGCGCCCCCGATGCCCGGCCAGCAGCGCGGCCCGGGCCTGCAGGGCGGTCCGCAGCGCGGCGGCGTGCCGCAGGGCGCCGGACGCACTCCGCTGGGCGGCCCGTCGGGCGGCCCCGGCGGACGCCCGTCCCTGCCCGGCCAGCCCGGTCAGGGCCAGCCCGGTCAGCCCGGCCAGCCGCTCAACTCCGGCCCCGGAGCCGGTCCGCAGCAGGGCCTGCCGCCGCGCCGCCCGCAGGCGACGCTGCCGCAGGGCAGCAGCGGCATGGGCGGCCCGCTCACCGGCGGCCCGCAGCAGCCCGGACGGCCGCAGCAGCCGCAGCAGCCCGGCCAGCAGCAGAACCTGTTCGGCCAGCCCGGTCAGAACCAGCCCGGTCAGAACCAGCTCGGTCAGAACCAGCCCGGCCAGAACCAGCCCGGCCAGCCGCTGCGCGAGCAGCCCGCGCCGCAGCAGCAGGCCCCGCAGCCGCAGCAGGCCCAGCAGCCCGGCCAGGGACAGCCCGGTCAGGGTCAGCCCGGGCAGGGTCAGCCCGGTCAGCAGCAGCTGCCGGGGCGTCCGCTGCCGGTCCGGGGCCAGGCCCCCGGTCAGCAGCTGCCGCCGCAGCAGCAGGTGCCGCAGCAGCCCGCGCCCTCGCCGCTGGACGAGGCCGGCGTCTGGAGCGAGCAGCCGCAGCACGGCTCGCCGGCCGGTCGGCCGCTGCCGGCCGACCTGAACGACAGCACCGCGCAGTTCGCCCGTCCGCACTTCGACGACGAGCAGCCGGTCCGTCCGGCCGCCCCGCAGCAGCCGCAGGCACCGCAGCAGCAGCCGCAGTTCCAGCAGCAGCCGCTGCCGCCCCGGCCGGCCGCCCCGCAGCCGCTGCCGCCGCAGCCGGTCGTCCCGCAGCAGCAGGCGCCCGCGCCGGTGCCGGTCCAGCAGGACGCCGCCGACCACCCGCTGACGCGTGCGCTGCCGCCCGCCGAGGCGGACGCGGCCCGCTCGCCGATCTTCGAGGCGATGGAGTCCAACTGGTTCCGCAGCGGCCGGGCGGACCGGATGCGCGCGGTGCAGGTGTACGGCGAGTCCGCCCAGGCGTCCCCGCCGCAGTCCGAGCAGCCCCAGCGCTCGCCGCAGCAGCAGGCCCCGGCTCCCCAGCCGCAGGCCCCGCAGCCAGAGCAGGCGCCGCAGCGGCCGATGCCGCAGCGCGGAACCCCCGCCGCCGCAGCCGCCGGCTCGGCCACCGCCGCTCCCTGGCGCGCCTCCTCCAACGACGAGGTGTGGCGCCGGGCCGAGCAGGTGCGCGAGCCCAGCGCGGGCGGGGTCATGCCCTCGGGCCTGCCCCGCCGGGTTCCGCAGGCGAATCTCGTCCCCGGCGCCGCCGAGGCCGTGCCCGACAACGGGCCGCAGGTCTCCCGGTCGCCGGAGGAGGTCCGCGGACGCCTCACCAACCTGCGCCGCGGCATCCAGCAAGGCCGAAGCGCAGGAACGGCGAACCCGCCCCAGGACAACGGCCCGTACGGCACCAACCCCAGGAGCGTTGACTCAGATGAGCCAGATGTCCCAAGCGGCACACAATCTGAACTGGTTGATCACCAACTTCGTGGACAACACCCCCGGGGTCTCGCACACGGTGGTGGTGTCTGCGGACGGCCTCCTGCTCGCCATGTCCGAGGGCTTCCCCCGGGACCGGGCCGACCAGCTCGCCGCCGTCGCCTCCGGGCTGACCTCGCTCACCCAGGGCGCCTCCCGGATCTTCGAGGGCGGCCGGGTGACCCAGACCGTGGTCGAGATGGAGCGCGGGTTCCTGTTCATCATGGCGGTCTCGGACGGCTCCTCGCTGGCCGTGCTCGCCTCCCCGGACAGCGACATCGGCCTGGTCGGCTACGAGATGGCGCTGCTGGTCGACCGGGCCGGCGACGTGCTCACCCCGGCCCTGCGCGCCGAACTCCAGGGCAGCCTGCTGCACTGATCCACCGCCATTACCCGACCCCCACCTGTTCCCAAGGACCCTCGCACCACCACCAAGCGCGGAGAGGTACCACGGACCGCAGCAGTTCAAGGAGGACAGATGACCCCGCCACACGGTTCGACCGGACCGTACGGCAACACCGGCGGCGGCGCCCAGCAGCCGCTGGTGCGTCCGTACGCGATGACCGGTGGTCGTACCCGGGCCCGGTACCAACTGGCCATCGAGGCACTCGTCTCGACCACGGCCCAGGCTGACCGGGCGGGGTCACTGCTTCCCGAGCACCAGCGGATCGTGATGCTGTGCCGCGAGGTGAAGTCCATCGCGGAGGTCTCCGCACTGGTGCCCATACCGCTCGGTGTGGCCCGCATCCTCGTCGCCGACCTGGCCGAAGCCGGCCTGGTCGCCATCCACCAGCCCGCTGCCGCCACCACGACCGGCGGTGCCCCGGACGTGACTCTGCTCGAAAGGGTCCTCAGTGGACTACGCAAGCTCTAGCCCCGCCGCACCGGCCACCACCCGTGCCACGACCTCCGCGAAGATCGTGGTGGCGGGCGGCTTCGGCGTAGGCAAGACGACCCTCGTAGGCGCGGTCTCCGAGATCAACCCGCTGCGCACCGAGGCCGTCATGACCTCCGCCAGCGCCGGCATCGACGACCTCACCCACGTCGCCGGGAAGACCACCACCACGGTGGCCATGGACTTCGGCCGCATCACCCTCGACGAGGACCTGATCCTGTACCTGTTCGGCACGCCCGGACAGGACCGCTTCTGGTTCATGTGGGACGACCTGGTCCGCGGCGCCATCGGCGCCGTCGTCCTGGTCGACACCCGCCGCCTGGCCGACTGCTTCCCCGCCATCGACTACTTCGAGAACAGCGGCCTGCCCTTCGTCGTCGCCCTCAACGCCTTCGACGGATCCCAGACCCACAACCCCGAAGAAGTCCGCGAAGCCCTCCAACTCAGCACCGAGACCCCCATCATCACCACCGACGCCCGCCGACGCGACAGCGCCAAATCCGCGCTCATCACCCTCGTCGAACACGCCCTCCTCGCCCGACTGCGCTGACCACCAGCACAGAGGGGAACGGGGGCAGCGGCCGGGGGGCTCATAATTTCATAACGGTTCGACACGCATTTCCTACGCCTGGTTCACCGAGCGTAGGCGGATGCACACACTGCGCCCATCCCGATGGGCGCATTCGCCACCACTGGGGCCCTATGCCCCGATTTTTCGTCAAGGCGCGGGCCTCGACCAGGTGTTTGGCCCGTACACCGCGTACGTGCTGAAATTCCAGCGATCCGCGCAGATCTGTAGAACTGGCCACCCCGGCCGAGAGGTTGTTGTCGAGTGAGGCAGAAGCAGGCAGACCCCGGACCGCGGCAGGACGGTGCACTCCCCGTGGGCGACGGCGGCGCCAACTGGCGCTTCCGCAACTGGCGCGTCCCCACCCGACTGACGGCCATCCTCCTGGTGCCCGTCCTCACCGGCGTGACCTTCGCCGGACTGCGCGTGAAGGACCAGCTGGACCTCGCCAACGCGGCCGGGCAGAACGAGAAGATCGCGGTCCTGGTCCGCGACGCCACCACGGTCGTCGACGACCTGGAGACCGAGCGGGACCTCGCGGTCGCGCCGGAGCTGGCCGGCACCCGCAACAGCCCGGACGTGCTCAAGGCCCAGCGGCAGACCGACGCCGACATCCTGACCATGTTCGACGCGGCCAAGTCCGTCCACAGCGACGCCCAGATCTCCACCGACCTGGGCACCTTCCGCACCCTGGAGTCGCAGGACCTGGGCATGCTGCGGAGCCGGGGCAACTCCTCGACGCTGGACCCGATCACCACCAACTCGGACTACTCGAACCTGTTCTTCGACCTCATGGGTCTGGACAACGAGCTGAGCTTCAGCAACAACGACGTCAACAGCCGCGGCCGCGAGCTGTACGCGCTGACCCTGCAGAAGGCGTCCACCTCCAACGAGCGCAACCTGGTGACAGTGGCCCTGGTCGGCGACCGGATGCCGACCGACCTGTCGGTGGGCGTCCAGACCGCCAACCGGCTCACCTCCACCGCCTACGGCCAGTTCGTGGTCTCCGGCATCCCGGCCGACCAGGCGCTGTACAAGAAGACGGTCACCGCCCAGCCGCTCACCCCCACCGAGGAGAAGCTCGAGGCGCTGGGCCTGGCGGGCAAGCGGCTCTCCTCCTCCGGGACGACCCCGACCTCCTGGTACGGCGCCGCTACCGACCTGATGCAGCAGGAGCGCTCGGTCGAGCTGGCCATCAGCGACCAGATCGTGCAGGACGCCAAGAACGCCCAGCACAGCGCCGACCAGCAGGCCATCATCCTGGCCGCCGAGGCGCTGGCCGCGGTCCTGGCCTCCGCGCTGCTGACGGTCATCATGGCCCGCTCCATGGTCCGCGGCATGCGGACCCTGCGCGACAGCGCCCAGGGCATCGCCAGCGAGCGCCTGCCCGAGCTGGTCCGCAAGCTCTCCAAGACCGACCCCGAGCGGGTGGACACCACCGTCGCGCCCATCCCGCTGAACGGCCGGGACGAGATCGGCGAGGTCGCCCGGGCCTTCGAGGACGTCCACCGCGAGGCCGTCCGGCTCGCCTCCGAGCAGGCCATGCTCCGGGGCAACGTCAACGCGATCTTCACCAACCTCTCCCGCCGCTCCCAGGGCCTGATCGAACGCCAGCTGGCGCTGATCACCGAACTGGAGAACAACGAGGGCGACCCGGACCAGCTGGAGAGCCTGTTCAAGCTGGACCACCTGGCCACCCGCATGCGCCGCAACGGCGAGAACCTGCTCGTCCTGGCCGGTGAGAGCGCCGGCCGCGAGTGGAACGACCCCATCCCGCTGGTGGACGTGCTGCGCGCGGCCGCCTCCGAGGTGGAGCAGTACGAGCGCGTCGAGCTGAGCGGCATCCCCGAGACCGACGTCATCGGCCTGGCCGTGACCGACCTGGTGCACCTGCTGGCCGAGCTCCTGGAGAACGCCACCACCTTCTCCAGCCCGCAGACCAAGGTCCGGGTCACCGCGACCCGCCTGCCCGACCAGCGGGTGCTGATCGAGATCCACGACAAGGGCATCGGCCTCACCGCCGAGGACTTCGCCGGGATCAACAGCAAGCTGGCCGACCCGCCGACCGTGGACGCCTCGGTCTCCCGGCAGATGGGCCTGTTCGTGGTCGGCCGCCTGGCCGAGCGCCACGGCATCCGGGTCCAGCTCCGCCCGTCCGGCGAATCCGCCGGGACGACCTCGCTGGTCATGGTCCCCGACCACCTCACCCAGCTGCCCCGGGTCGGCGAGCCCGAGGAGCAGTTCACCGTCTCCCGGGTCTACGCCGAGGCCGAGCCCAGCGCCTTCGCCGAGCCCGGTGCCCGCACCGCAAGCGACCTGGGCTTCGACGACAGCCGCTACGAGGCCGCCGGGGAGCTCCCCGAGGCCGAGCAGACGGCGGCCCTCGGCCCGGTGCAGCGCGCGCTGCGCCTCGGCCAGCGCCGCGAGGCGGTCGCCCTGGAGCCGGGCACCCCGGACCAGCCCGCCGCCGACACCGGCTACGAGCAGGGGCCCGCCGGGGGCTACGGCGCGGACACGCAGTACCCGGAGGAGCCCTACCCCGCCGACACCGGCTACCCGCGCGACCCGTACCAGCAGGAGCAGTACCCGGACGCGCAGTACGCCGAGGCCCGCTACCCGGACACCCGGTACGACGACGGGCAGCAGTACGGCGGCGACTTCGGCCCGGTCGGCCCGTACGACGACACCTTCCCCACCACCTCGTTCCCGGCCGCCGCCTTCCAGGAGCAGTCCTACGGCGACCGGGCGCCCTACGGCGAGCGCCCGTACGGCGAGCAGCCGCCGTACGCCGCGCCCGACGGCGGCTACGAGGCGGGCCGCTACACCGCGGCCGACTTCGACTCCTTCGGCACCGGCGCCCCGCAGGGCGGCGGCCAGGGCGGGCCGCAGGCCGGACCGCAGGGCGGCTACCAGCGCGACCCCTACGGCCGCCCCGAGCGGTACCAGCCCGACTCCCAGCCGGGCCAGCCGTACTACGGCGAGAACCCGCAGGCCGAGCAGCAGCCCCCGGCCCGGCCCGGCGCAGCCGCCGCCCAGGCGCCGGCCCCGCAGGAGTCCGGCCGGCCCTCGCTGCCGCAGCGGCCCACCCCCGCACCGGCGCTGCCCCAGGCGTCCGGCAGCGGGCTCCCGCAGCGCCGCCCCGGCCAGGCCCTCGGCGGCCGGGCCATCGGCGACCGCACCGCCGGCGAGCGCCCCAACTGGTTCACCGGCGCCCGCGAGGAGGACAGCGCGTTCTCCGCGCCGCTCCCCCAGCCCACGGTGGAGGCAGTTCGCACCCCCGTCGCCGGCGGCACCACCGAGGCGGGCCTGCCCCGCCGGGTGCCGCGGCAGAACCTGCTCCCCGGCAACGTCCAGGAGCCGGGCGACCAGCAGACCACCACAGCACAGCTGTCCCGCACCCCCGAGGAGGTCCGCGGACGGCTCACCAACCTGCGCCGCGGCGTCCAGCAGGGCCGCAGCGCAGGCGACACTCCCCTCCCCGACCAGCACGGCGGCGCCGACCTCTTCGGCAGCCCGAACCACCCGGAGCGTTAGCAGTGAGTCAGATGTCCCAGGCGGCACAGAACCTGAACTGGTTGATCACCAACTTCGTGGACAACACCCCCGGGGTCTCGCACACGGTGGTGGTGTCCGCGGACGGCCTCCTGCTCGCCATGTCCGAGGGCTTCCCCCGGGACCGGGCCGACCAGCTCGCCGCCGTCGCCTCCGGGCTCAGCTCCCTCACCCAGGGCGCCTCCCGGATCTTCGAGGGCGGCCGGGTCACCCAGAGCGTCGTGGAGATGGAGCGCGGGTTCCTGTTCATCATGGCGGTCTCGGACGGCTCCTCGCTGGCCGTGCTCGCCTCCCCGGACAGCGACATCGGCCTGGTCGGCTACGAGATGGCGCTGCTGGTCGACCGCGCCGGGACGGTGCTCACCCCGGCCCTGCGCGCCGAACTCCAGGGCAGCCTGCTGCACTGAATTGCCCCTGTACGCCCGTTCGAACCGGTTTACTTGCTTCATCCGGCTTTCACAGCTCCACCCGCACCCCCCGCACCACCGACAAGAGCCGCAACGCCCCGTCGCCCCACTGTGAGGAGGAACCGTGACACCGTCCGAGGATCAGAGCGGTCAGTACGGCACCGGCTATCCCGGTACAGGTCATGACGCGTTCGGCGGTCCCGGTGGCGGCTACGCCCCCGGATACCCCGGCTACGACAACAACCCGTACCAGGAGAGCAGTTACCCCGACAGCGGCTACCCCGCCACCTCGTCGGGCTACCGCGACGAGTACGCGGAGGCCTGGAGCCGCCGTCCCGGCCAGGCCAACCAGGCTCCCGAGCCCGAGCTGGACGAGGGACCGCTGATCCGCCCGTACGCGATGACCGGCGGCCGCACCCGGCCCCGGTACCAGCTGGCCATCGAGGCGCTGGTCTCGACCACGACCCCGCCGGAGCGCTTCGCCTCCCTCCTCCCGGAGCACCAGCGGATCTGCCATCTCTGCCAGGAGATCAAGTCGGTCGCGGAGATCTCGGCCCTGCTGACCATCCCCCTCGGCGTCGCCCGCATCCTCGTCGCCGACCTCGCCGAATCCGGGCTGGTCGCCATCCACCAGCCCGCCGCCGGTGGCGAATCCGGTGGCACGCCCGACGTGACTCTGCTCGAAAGGGTCCTCAGTGGACTACGCAAGCTCTAGCCCCGCCGCACCGGCCACCACCCGTGCCACGACCTCTGCGAAGATCGTGGTGGCGGGCGGCTTCGGCGTGGGCAAGACGACCCTCGTAGGCGCGGTCTCCGAGATCAACCCGCTGCGCACCGAGGCCGTCATGACCTCCGCCAGCGCCGGCATCGACGACCTCAGCCATGTCGCGGACAAGACCACCACCACGGTGGCGATGGACTTCGGCCGCATCACGCTGGACCAGGACCTGATCCTGTACCTGTTCGGCACGCCCGGACAGGACCGCTTCTGGTTCATGTGGGACGACCTGGTCCGCGGCGCCATCGGCGCCGTCGTCCTGGTCGACACCCGCCGCCTGGCCGACTGCTTCCCCGCCATCGACTACTTCGAGAACAGCGGCCTGCCCTTCGTCGTCGCCCTCAACGCCTTCGACGGATCCCAGACCCACAACCCCGAAGAAGTCCGCGAAGCCCTCCAACTCAGCACCGAGACCCCCATCATCACCACCGACGCCCGCCGACGCGACAGCGCCAAATCCGCGCTCATCACCCTCGTCGAACACGCCCTCCTCGCCCGACTGCGCTGACCACCGGGCGCCAAGGGCGTGGGACGGGACGGCAACCCGCTTGCCGTCCCATCCCACGCCCTTGTCCGTACCCGGCTGTCCGGGTTGGGCCCGGGTCGGGCCCCGGGTGGCGCTCAGTCCTGCGTGGGTTCCAGCCCGGCCCGGATCAGGCCGTAGGTGTAGGCGTCCTCCAGCGCCTGCCAGGAGGCCGCGATGACGTTCTCGGCCACGCCGACCGTCGACCACTCGTCCTTGCCGTCGCCGGTGGACACCAGCACCCTGGTCATCGACGTCGTCCCGTGCTGGCCCTCCAGGATGCGGACCTTGTAGTCGACCAGCTCCAGATCGGCGAGCTGCGGGTAGAACGGCTCCAGCGCGGTGCGCAGCGCCCGGTCCAGGGCGTTGACCGGGCCGTTGCCCTCGCCGGTGGCGATGATCCGCTCGTCCTTGGCCCGCAGCCGGACGGTGGCCTCGTTCACCTGGCTGCCGTCCGCGCGCTGCTCGCTGATGGTCCGCCAGGACTCCAGCGCGAAGAAGCGGTTGCGGTGGGCGTTGATCTCGTCGCGCAGCAGCAGCTCGAAGGAGGCGTCGGCGGCCTCGTAGGTGTAGCCGAGGTTCTCCCGCGCCTTGACCGTCGCCACCACCCTGCCCACCGCGTCCCGCTGGCCGGACAGGTCGTAGCCCAGCTCGCGGGCCTTCAGCTCGACGGAGGCCCGGCCGGCCATGTCCGACACCAGCATCCGCATGCTGTTGCCGACCAGCGACGGATCGGTGTGCTGGTACAGGTCGGGATCGACCTTGATCGCGGAGGCGTGCAGCCCCGCCTTGTGGGCGAAGGCGGAAACCCCCACATAGGGCTGGTGGGTGGAGGGCGTCAGGTTGACGACCTCGGCGATGGCGTGCGAGATCCGGGTCATCTCGGCCAGCGCCCCGGCGGGCAGGACCCGGCGGTCGAGCTTCAGCTCCAGGGCGGCGGTGACCGGGAAGAGGTTGGCGTTGCCGACCCGCTCGCCGTAGCCGTTGGCGGTGCACTGCACGTGCGTGGCCCCGGCCTCGACGGCGGCCAGGGTGTTGGCGACCGCGCAGCCGGTGTCGTCCTGCGCGTGCATGCCCAGCCGGGCCCCGGTCTCGGCCAGGACGTCGGCGACCACCGCCCGCACCCCGCTGGGCAGCATGCCGCCGTTGGTGTCGCACAGCACCACCACCTCGGCCCCGGCCCGGTGCGCGGTGCGGACCACGGCGAGGGCGTAGTCGCGGTTGGCCTGGTAGCCGTCGAAGAAGTGCTCGCAGTCGATGAACACCCGGCGTCCCAGCGAGCGCAGATGGCTGACGCTGTCGGCGACCATCGCCAGGTTCTCGTCCAGGGTGGTGCGCAGCGCCAGCTCGACATGGCGGTCATGGGCCTTGGCCACCAGGGTGATCACCGGCGCCCCGGAGGCGACCAGCGCCGCCAGCTGGGCGTCGTCGGCGGCGCTGCCCCCCGCGCGCCGGGTCGCCCCGAAGGCCACCAACTGGGCGTTGCGCAGGGCCAGCTCGCTCGCGGCCCGGGCGAAGAACTCGGTGTCACGGGGGTTGGCGCCGGGCCAGCCGCCCTCGATGAAACCGACGCCGAAGTCGTCCAGGTGGCGGGCGATGGCGAGCTTGTCGGCGACGGTGAGGTTGATGCCCTCGCGCTGCGCACCGTCGCGCAGGGTGGTGTCGAAGACGTGGAAGTCGTCGTTGAGGGTCATGGCCTGGGGATCTCCTGTCCGGGGGCTGGTTGACCCCCACCGGGCTGCTGCCCGGCGGAGGCCCACGAGGGGTCTGGGGGATGTCCCAGACGAAGCTCCACTGTCCCCCTGAGCCGCGTGCACTTCGGTCGTCCGGCGTCCCTTGTGAGAACGTACCGGACAACGAAAAAGACCCCTCGCGGATGCGAGAGGTCTGCGCGCGGGTCTGAGGACACGGTGTCCGTTCCGCATACGGGTCTGTCGTACGGAGCGGTCACTGCGGACCGGCGCGCCTGCTGCCAATAATGAGCGCGAGCGAGGACACGCCGGAAGTCTCGCACAGAGTGCCGGGCGTGGACAGTCGGTCTCAGGATGCGGGACCGGCGACCGGCCGGTGCCGGTGGCGTCCCCGTCGCGCGGCTCCGCCGCCCGCGCCGGGCTCGGTGGAGCGGGCGGGGGCGGCGGAGTGCGGTGCGGGCGTGCGGTGCGGGCGGACGTGCGGTGCGGGCGGCGGCCGGTCAGGCGATGCGGTGCATCCAGCCGTGGGGGTCCTCGCGGCGTCCGGTCTGCAGGGCGAGCAGGGTCTCGCGCAGCCGCAGGGTGACCGGGCCGGGGGCGCCGTCGCCGACCGTCCAGTCGCCGCGCGCGGACTTGACCGAGCCGACCGGGGTGATCACCGCGGCGGTGCCGCAGGCGAAGACCTCGGTGAGGGTGCCGTCGGCGTTGCCGTCACGCCACTCGTCGGTGGAGATCTTCCGCTCCTCGGTGGCGTAGCCGAGGTCGGCGGCGATGCTCAGCAGCGAGTCGCGGGTGATGCCGGGCAGCAGCGAGCCGGACAGCTCGGGGGTGACCACCCGGGCGTTCTCGCCCTCGCCGAAGACGAAGTACAGGTTCATCCCGCCCATCTCCTCGATCCAGCGGCGCTCCAGCGCGTCCAGCCAGACCACCTGGTCGCAGCCCTGCGCGGCGGCCTGGGCCTGGGCGACCAGCGAGGCGGCGTAGTTGCCGCCGCACTTGGCCGCGCCGGTGCCGCCGGGCGCGGCCCGGACGTACTCCTCGGAGAGCCAGACCGAGACCGGCTTGATGCCGCCCGGGAAGTAGGCCCCGGCCGGGGAGGCGATCAGCACGAAGAGGTACTCGTTGGCGGGCCGGACGCCGAGGCCGACCTCGGTGGCGATCATGAACGGCCGCAGGTAGAGGCTGGCCTCGTCCTGCGTGGGAACCCATGCCTGGTCCTGCTGGACCAGCGCCTCGACGGCCGCGACGAAGGTCTCCTGCGGCAGCTCGGCCATGGCCAGCCGGCGCGCGGACGCCTGGAAGCGGGCGGCGTTGGCGTACGGGCGGAAGGTCTTGATGCTGCCGTCGGCCCCCCGGTACGCCTTGAGCCCCTCGAAGATCGACTGGCCGTAGTGCAGGATCGCCGTGGCCGGGTCCAGCTCCAGCGGCCCGTACGGGACGAGCTGCGCGTCGTGCCAGCCCTGGCCCTCGGTCCAGCGGATGGTCACCATGTGGTCGGTGAAGTAGCGGCCGAAGCCGGGCGCAGCGAGGCGTGCCTCGCGCTCCGCGGCGGCCAGGGGGTGGGCCGAGGGCTTGAGCTGGATCTCGATGGGGGAGGTCATGGGTGGATACGTCCTTCACCGTGTGGTCATGGCGGACCGCCCGGGCGTCGCCGGCGGGCGTCGCGGGGCAGGGGTCCAGGTCGATGGTCGCACTTTTACGGGCCGGTCGAACAGCCGGGCGGGTCGGGGCCCCGGCCGGGGTCCGGCTCGGGCGCCGACGCGGGTCCGGCTCGGGGTACGACAAAGCGGCCCGGAGGACGCGTACCGGTGGCGGCTGGGTCACAGACGGTGCTGACCAGCCGGGTTCGGCTCGCTGTCTTCCGGACCGCTGTCGGTCCGTGGTCTCAGGCGCCGGCTGGTCAGCCGGCTACTCGGGCGGCGAGGGCGTCGCCGATCTGCGAGGTGGAGCGGGGGGCCCGGCCGACCCGCTCGGCGAGGTCCGCGGCGACGGCGGACTCGATCAGGGCGGCCTGCTCGGCCAGGCCCAGGTGCTGCAGCAGCATGGCGACCGACAGCACGGTGGCGGTCGGGTCGGCCTTGCCCTGACCGGCGATGTCCGGGGCCGAGCCGTGGACCGGCTCGAACATCGAGGGGAACTCGCCCGAGGGGTTGATGTTGCCGCTCGCCGCCAGGCCGATGCCGCCGGTGACGGCTGCGGCCAGGTCGGTGATGATGTCGCCGAAGAGGTTGTCGGTGACGATGACGTCGAAGCGCTCGGGCTGCGTGACGAAGAAGATCGTCGCCGCGTCCACGTGCAGGTAGTCGGTGGTGACCTCGGGGAACTCGGCGGCGACCTGCTCGAAGACCCGGGCCCACAGGCCGCCGGCGTGCACCAGCACGTTGGTCTTGTGGACCAGCGTCAGCTTCTTGCGCGGGCGGGCCTGGGCGCGGGCGAAGGCATCCCGGACGACGCGCTCGATGCCGAAGGCCGTGTTCAGGCTGACCTCGGTGGCGATCTCGTGCGGCGTACCGGTGCGCAGGCTGCCGCCGTTGCCGACGTACGGGCCCTCGGTGCCCTCGCGGACGACCACGAAGTCGATCTCCGGGCTGCCCGCGAGCGGCGAGGCGACCCCGGGGAACAGCTTCCCGGGGCGCAGGTTGACGAAGTGGTCGAAGGCGAAGCGCAGCTTGAGCAGCAGCCCGCGCTCCAGCACCCCGGAGGGCACGGACGGGTCGCCGATCGCGCCCAGCAGGATGGCGTCGTGGCCCTTCAGCTCCGCCAGCACGCTGTCCGGCAGGGTTTCGCCGGTGGCGTGGTAGCGGCGGGCGCCGAGGTCGTACTCGGTGATCTCCACCTTGGTGTCGGCGGGGAGCGCGGCGGAGAGGACCTTCAGTCCTTCGGCCACCACTTCCTGGCCGATTCCGTCACCGGGGATTGCTGCGAGGCGGAGAGTGCGAGACATGCCGGTGACCTTACTCCTGGTTTCACCTGTCGGTCGGTTGCCGTCCGGATGGTGGACGGCACCGGCCGTCGCTTCGGGCCGGTCGGTCAGCGGTCGCCGTGTCCGGTGGAGCCGCCGTTGTCACGGCGGTCCAGCGCCCGCTGCAGCGCGGCCGCGGCGTTGGCGGCGTCGTTGCACCGGTCGGGGCGACGGGTACGGCGGTGGTGGTGGGTGGTCTGCGGACGCAGCTGGTTCATGGTGTTCATGGGGAACTCCGATCACTCGGATCACACGCGGGGAGCGTGTCACGCACAAGGGTGAACTTGAGAGGTGCGTGGCCGCGCAGGGGTCACCTGCGGCAGGGGCCGATCAGGACCGGCTGGAGATGCAGCGGACTGCCTGATGTCCTCACCGTACGACAGGGCGCTTCAGGTGTCTGCACAACTACTTGGATTTCCTACTATCTGAGACGCGAAAGCCCACCGGCGGCCGTGCGGGCGGCAGCGGTGGGCGGGAAGGAGGGGCCGGGTGCGGTCAGCTCCGGGCGATGGTCTCGTGGTGCCGGATCACCTCAGCGATGATGAAGTTCAGGAACTTCTCGGCGAAGGCCGGATCCAGCCGGGCGCTCTCGGCCAGCCCGCGCAGCCGCTCGATCTGCTCCCGCTCCCGCGCCGGATCGGCCGGCGGCAACCGGTACTCGGCCTTCAGCCGGCCGACCTCCTGGGTGCACTTGAAGCGCTCGGCGAGCATGTGGACGATCGCGGCGTCGATGTTGTCGATGCTGTCCCGCAGCCTCGCCAGTTCCGCGCGCGCCTGCGCGTCCACATCGGTGTTCTCGCTGGCGGCACTGCTGTCGGTCATCTGTTCCCCCGGGCGGGTGGCAAGGCGGCAGGCCGGGCGGCCACCCGGCGCGCCCAGGATACCGATTCGGAGATTCCCGCCGGATCATGTAATCTCTTCCAGGTCAGCAGGCGCCGCTAGCTCAGTTGGTTAGAGCAGCTGACTCTTAATCAGCGGGTCCGGGGTTCGAGTCCCTGGCGGCGCACAGCTTGCAGAGCCGTTGGGGCCTTCCTCCTTGGGGGAAGGCCCCAACGGCGTTTCGGGCGTTCGGCCGCTGCCGGGCAGCATGAGGGGGAACCCGTGGCGTATCTGAGCCTGGCCGAGGTCGAGGCGGTGGCGCGGGCCGCGCACGCGGGGCAGGTGGACAAGGCCGGTCAGCCCTACGCCGAGCACCTGGCCGCCGTCGCCCAGGGCGTCCGGCAGACCGGGGGCGACCAGGAGCAGATCGCCGCCGCCTGGCTGCACGACGCCATCGAGGACGACGCCCTCACCGAGGAGTGGCTGGCAGCGGCAGCGCTCTCACCGCGCACCAAGGCGCTGGTGCTGGCGATGACCAAGCAGCCCGGCGAGGACCCCCGGGCCTACGCAGCCCGGCTGCGCGCCGTCCCCGGAGCGGTGGCCGTCAAGGAGGCCGACATGCGGCACAACTGCCGCCCGGACCGGCTGGCCGCCCTCGACCCGCAGACCCGTGTCCGGCTGCGGCAGAAGTACGCCCGGATGCGCCGACTGCTGCGCTGGGATCCCTCCGCCGCCGAACACCGGCCGACCACCCCCTGCCCGGGCGACCCGGGAGACGCGGCCCTCCTGGCCCGCCTGGACCTGCGGCAGACACAGGCATGGGCCCGGCTGGCGGCAGCGGTCGCCGACTGGCGGGTCAAGGACGACGACTGGGGGTGGCCGGGCGGAGCACACCCGGCGTACGGCGAGCGCGTCCAGGCCGTCGTCAGCGCCCTGGGCGGCATTGGCGCCGTGACCCCCGCGTATCACTGGACGGCCTTCCCGGTACCGCAGTTGAGCTGGGACGACACCTACCCGCCCGCCGACGCGGTGCGCGCCGCCACGGCCGTCGTCCGCGGCGAGCGGTTCTGCGACGGCACCATCGGCGCCGCCTACGAGGACGGCACCCTGCACGCCATCGCCACTGCCCTCGTCGCCTGGTACACCGCCGCCGCCGGTGCCGGGCAGCGGAGTTGAGCGGGCCCGGCAGCCGTCAAGCCACGCTCCGGCGACGGCGCAGCAGCATCACCCCGAGGAAGATCAGGCCGACGGAGAGCATGGCCCCGATGGTCACCAGCCAGACCAGCGGCCCGCCCGACGACGAGTCAGCCGCCTTGGCCGTCACCGCAGCCGCCGGCGCGGACGCGGCCGGCACCGCCAACGGGTCGCTCGCCTGCGCGAGCGGCCCGGCCGCAGGCCCCGCCGGGACGTCCTCGGTCAACGCGGCATCGGGCCGGACCACCCCGTAGCCGTAGTGGAGATCCGGCGTGGTCTGACCGGGCTTGGCATTGGGATCGATAGCCGTCTTGATCAGCCGGTTGACCACCTGCCCGGCCGTGAGATCCGGGAACTTCGCCCGCACCAGCGCGGCAGCGGCAGCGACGTAGGCACTGGCACCGCTGGTGCCGTTGCCCAGGGAGTACTGGGTATCCGTACCGCTGTCGTCCCCGAGGACATTCGAGCCAGGCGCGACTATGACGATATGCGAACCGTAGTCGGAACCGCTCCACATGCTCCCGTCCTGATTCGCTCCGCCTACATCGACGACGCCAGGAAAGGACGCGGGGTAGTCAGCCAGTTCAAGACCGTCGTTGCCGGCCGCAGCGACCAGAACAACATTGTGTCCCTCTGCATAAGCTACGGCCGACTGCTCGATGGAACTCGGGAAAGCGTTCCCGAAGGACATATTGATCACTCCGGCTCCGTGCGCCACCGCGTAGCGGATGGCGTCGGCAACCTCGCCTTGGATGTCGGCAGCAGAGAGATCAACGGTCAGCGGCAGGATTTTCGCTCCAGGAGCCAACCCCATGATTCCGTCAGCCCCGTCGGGGCCGTGGCCATGCCCGGCAACGAGACTTGCCATCATCGTGCCGTGCGCTTCATTCGCGGGCACGTTGTAACTGCTGGGCGCAAAGTTCCTTCCGGGCAGCATCTGCCCCACCAGGTCCACGTGGGTGGTCCTGAACCCTGTGTCGATGACGGCAACAATCTGGCCCTTGCCGGTCGTGACAGGCCAGATCCGCTTGGCGGCTTCGAATGCCTGCAACGGCCACTGCTTGTCCCGCGCCGCGTCGGCATGCGCCGTCGGAGCTGCTGACATCAGCATTGCTCCGGCAGCGGCAGCCGCGCACACAGCACGCCGTGTCCGCGCATATCCCATGCTCTGATCCTCGTTCTCGTCCGGCAGCCGACCCATCACATGATGACCGGCGGATTCACCGTCACTCCGGAAGCCCAGCTCTCCGGGTCCTCGACCAGGTAGTGCGGGCGCGGACGGCGCTTGCGCTTCTTTTCCTGCCCTCCGAGGCCGCCGGGGATTCCGCCCATGCCCCGTTCCGACTCGGATGCCTCAGCCTCAGCCGTCTCGGCCTGTCTGCGGGCAGCGTCCTCCTCGATGTAACCGCTCCCCGTGCCCGACCGTGCCGAGCCGGCTTCGAAATCGTCGGCCCCGTCGGCGAGTCCGGACTGGCCGAGGCTTCCGCCGCCCAGCCCGTAGGATTCCCCGTCGGCGTCGCCCAGTTGGCCCGGCACCGCGAAGCCCAGGCTGAGGCCAGAGCCGGATCCCCGTCGGCCTCCGCTGCCGCCGCCCACTCCGAACAGCCCCCCGCCGACCGCGCCTGGGGTGCCGCCCGAGCCCCCGCCCGGGACAGTGCCCAGGCCGCCAGGAATCCCGGTGAGCGTCGTTCCCTCGCCGGGCGCAGGGGGCAGCTTCTCGCCACCCGAGATGCCGTCGCCCCCGTCACCGGGATCGACCGGAGAGCCGTGACCACCCTGACCGGGGGTCAGGCCGTCTTCACTGCCGACCGAGTCGGGGTCGCCGTCCTGGGTGAGGCGCAGCGTGCCGCCGTGGCCGGGCCCGGCCACGGTCCCGCCGTCCGTTCCGTCCACCGGGTCATGGGTGACGGTCGCCGGAGGCGGCGGCCAGACGGTCTGATCTTCCGACCGCGCAGGCGGTTCACCGATCTTCTTCGCCGCCGATCCGTACGACCCCTCCAGCGTCTGCATGACCACGATGGCGCGCTGGTGCGCCTCTTCGTCGGCGGAGAGTTCGCCGCCGTCGAGGGCTATGGCGGACTGGCGGCTCATGCCGCTCTTGAGGTCGGCCTTGAACTGGTGGTCGTTGGTCTCGCTGGTGGCCTTGCGGCTGATCTTCTGCCACTCGCTGGGGTCCTTGGGCATGGCCTTCTTCGCGGCCCTGAGCGCGGTCGAGGCGACGGTCACGCCCTCGTGCGCGTTGGCCGCGTACTGCGCGCCGTTGCCCAGGGACTCGTGCAGCTGCTGGGCGCGGGCGGCGAAGCCGTCGGCTGCCGCGCCCTCCCAGTGTTCGAGGGCGGCGCTGGTGTGGGTCTGGAAGTCGGACTGGACCGCGACCAACGCCTTGTTGATCTTCAGCCAGTGGCCGGCGACGGTGTCCAGCACGGCCGGGTCGGCGTTCTCGATCATCGCGCGCAGGCCGTCCAGACCGCCGACGTCGTCGGCGGTGAAGTCCGTGGTGTACCCGGTCGGACCCGCGTGGCCGTTGTCGGTCCTGGCCAGGACGCTGGACCGTTGCTGCTGCTGCCGGGACTGTTGCAGGTCCCGGGCGTCGTCGATCCCACTCACTGCCGCCCCCGTTCCGGTGCCGGCGCGGTGCCTGGGGGCACCACGCGATCACCCGTTGCTGTACATGTTCTGCTTGGTCTGGTGTTCCAGCTCGTCGTAGTTGTCGGCCACCTGCTTGGTCTGGCCGCCGTACTCGTCGATGAAGCCCTGCAGCAGGCCGACCATCTGCGAGATCCACTTCTGCATGGCGTCGTGCGTGCCGAGCAGGTTCTCCGCACCCGCGAAGCCCTTGCCGAGGGTGCCGCTGCCGATGGTGGTGTCGTAGAGCGCGCAGTCGGACGTGTTGCCCAGCTCGACGGAGACCGCGTTGAGCTTGGCGACGGTGGACGACAGGGCCGCCACGTCCACCTGGTATCCCGTGCTCTTCTTCCCGTTGCCGTCGCTCATGCCCGGCTTCCCCCTCCCCCTGTACTGCCTCCGTCCATCATAGGGATGCCCTCCGACAGCCCGGCAACCGGATTGGCGTGCCCAGGGCAATCTCACACCAAGGTGCGACCCCCGCCGCCGCGTTGACCGCGCACCAGCCCCCGCGCTCCGGTGCGCAGCTGCGGTGCGCCGGAGGGCGGGGGCTGGTGGGTGGGGCGTGGGCGCGGTCAGGCGGAGAGGTTCACCGAGCGGGCGAACTGGGCGCCGATCTCGGTGGCGATCTCGGTGAGCAGCGGCTGCGGGATCTCGCTGTCGACGGTGAGCGAGACCAGGGCGTCCCCGGCCTCGTCGTCGCGGGAGACCTGCATCCCGGCGATGTTGATGCCGGCCTCGCCGAGCAGGCGGCCGAGGGTGCCGACGACGCCGGGGCGGTCGTCGTAGCGGAAGAACGCCATGTGGTCGGTGAGCACCAGGTCCACGTCGAAGGTGTCGACGCCGACGATCTTCTGGATGCGCTTGGGGCCGGTCAGGGTGCCGGAGACGGAGACCTCGCGGCCGTCGTTGAGGGTGCCGCGGACCACGATGACGTTGCGGTACTCGGGGCTCTCGCTGGTGGTGGTCAGCCGCACCTCCAGGCCGCGCTCCTGCGCGAACAGCGGGGCGTTGACGTAGGAGACGGTCTCGGCGACGACGTCCTCGAAGACGCCCTTGAGCGCGGACAGCTCCAGCACCTTGACGTCGTGCTGGGTGATCTCGCCGCGGACCTCGACGTCGAGCCGGACGGCGACCTCGCCGGCCAGCGCGGTGAAGATCCGGCCGAGCTTCTCGGCGAGCGGCAGGCCGGGGCGGACGTCCTCGGCGATGACGCCGCCCTGGACGTTGACCGCGTCCGGGACCAGCTCGCCCGCGAGCGCGAGCCGGACGGACTTGGCGACCGAGATGCCGGCCTTCTCCTGCGCCTCGTCGGTGGAGGCGCCGAGGTGCGGGGTGGAGACGACGTTGTCGAAGGCGAACAGCGGCGAGTCGGTGCAGGGCTCCTTGACGTAGACGTCGAGGCCGGCGCCGGCCACCCGGCCCTCCTTGAGGGCGGAGGCCAGGGCCTCCTCGTCGACGATGCCGCCGCGCGCGGCGTTGACGATGCGGACGGTCGGCTTGACCTTGTGCAGCGCCTCGTCGCCGATCAGGCCGATGGTCTCCGGGGTCTTCGGGAGGTGCACCGTGATGAAGTCGGCGACCTGCAGCAGCTCGTCCAGCGGCAGCAGCTTGACGCCCATCTGGGCGGCGCGGGCGGCCTGGATGTAGGGGTCGTAGGCGACGATCTTCATGCCGAAGGCGGACATGCGCTGCGCGACCAGCACGCCGATGCGGCCGAGGCCGACCACGCCGAGGGTCTTCTCGGCCAGCTCGACGCCGGTGTACTTGCTGCGCTTCCACTCGCCGTTCTTCAGCGCGAGGTTGGCGGCCGGAATGTGCCGGGCGGTGGAGATCAGCAGGCCGCAGGCCAGCTCGGCGGCGGTGACGATGTTGGACGTCGGGGCGTTGACGACCATCACGCCGGCCTTGGTGGCGGCGGGCACGTCCACGTTGTCCAGGCCCACGCCGGCCCGGGCGACGACCTTCAGCCGCCGGGCGGCGGCGATGGCCTCGGCGTCGACCTTGGTGGCGGAGCGGATCAGGATCGCGTCCACGTCGGCGATGGCGGGCAGCAGCTCGGCGCGGTTGGCGCCGTCGCAGTGGCGGATCTCGAAGTCGGGGCCCAGTGCGTCGACGGTCGCAGGCGACAGCTCTTCCGCGATGAGAACGACAGGCTTCTTCTGAGGGGTAGCAGCGCTCACGACAGTTGTCCTTACTGTCCGGGTCTCCCCGGCCGCTCGGGGTGCGGGTGGGCACCCTGGTGCTGTCATGGCAGGGCCATGGGCACGGACGGCATGGTGGGGACGGTGGCATGCCGCGTTGGAGACGCACGACGCTGTGAGCCTGACGCGCAATCGGGAGTCTATCGAGGGTTGGCGGCATGACCGGCGCCCATGCGGAGGAATCACCCGCACGGGATCAGCCAAACCGTACAAAGAAGCGGGGGCGCCCGTGAGCGGACGCCCCCGCCGGTCGGACCCGGGGCTTACGCCTCGTCGTCCACCCAGCTCATCAGCTTGCGCAGCTTCCTGCCGGTGGTCTCCAGCAGGTGCTCGCTGTCCGCGTTCTTGTACTCGTTGTACTTGGGCAGGCCGTTCTTGTACTCGGCGATCCAGGTGGTGGCGAAGGTGCCGTCCTGGATCTCGGTGAGGACCTGCTTCATCGCGGCCTTGGTGTCGGCGGTGATGATCCGCGGGCCGGTGATGTAGTCGCCCCACTCGGCGGTCTCGGAGATCGACCAGCGCATCTTCTCCAGGCCGCCCTCGTACATCAGGTCGACGATGAGCTTCAGCTCGTGCAGGCACTCGAAGTAGGCGATCTCGGGCTGGTAGCCGGCCTCGACCAGGGTCTCGAAGCCCGCCTTGACCAGCGCGGACGCGCCACCGCAGAGGACGGCCTGCTCACCGAAGAGGTCGGTCTCGGTCTCCTCGGTGAAGGTGGTCTTGATGACCCCGGCGCGGGTGCCGCCGATGCCCTTGGCGTACGAGAGCGCCAGCTCCAGGCCCTTGCCGGTGGCGTCCTGCTCGACGGCGACGATGCAGGGGACGCCGCGGCCCTCCTCGTACTGGCGGCGGACCAGGTGGCCGGGGCCCTTGGGGGCGACCATGCAGACGTCGACGTCGGCCGGGGGCTTGATGAAGCCGAAGCGGATGTTCAGGCCGTGGCCGAAGAAGAGCGCGTCGCCGGCCTTCAGGTTGGGCTCGACGGCCTCCTTGTAGACGTCGCCCTGGATCGGGTCCGGCACCAGGATCATGATGACGTCGGCCTCGGCGGCGGCCTCGGAGGGCGTGACCACGCGCAGCCCCTGCTCCTCGGCCTTGGCGCGCGACCTGGACTCCGGCAGCAGGCCGACCCGGACGTCGACGCCCGAGTCGCGCAGCGAGAGCGCGTGGGCGTGGCCCTGGCTGCCGTAGCCGAGGACCGCGACCTTGCGGCCCTGGATGATGGACAGATCGGCGTCTTCGTCGTAGAACAGCTCGGCCATCGCTGGCTTCTCCTTGCGGGGTGTCTAGCAGTTATTGGACACCGTACGCCGGTGGCGGCGAGACGGGTTTTGTTCTCGAATGGTGAGACTACTGTCTCAGGCGCTGCGATCCAGCGCGCGCAGCGAGCGGTCGGTGATGGAGCGGGCGCCCCGGCCGACGGCCACCAGGCCCGACTGCACCAGCTCCTTGATGCCGTACGGTTCCAGCATCTTCAGCATCGCCTCGAGCTTGTCCGAGCTGCCGGTGGCCTCGATGGTCACGGCCTCCGGGGAGACGTCCACGGTCTTGGCCCGGAACAGCTGGACGATCTCGGTGATCTGGGAGCGGGTCTCGCTGTCCGCGCGCACCTTGACCAGCACCAGCTCGCGGCGGACCGCCGCGGCCGGGTCCAGCTCGACGATCTTTATGACGTTGACCAGCTTGTTGAGCTGCTTGGTGACCTGCTCCAGCGGCAGGTCCTCCACGTTGACGACGATGGTCATCCGGGAGATGTCGGGGTGCTCGGTCGGTCCGACCGCGAGCGAGTCGATGTTGAAACCCCGGCGGGAGAACAGGGCGGCGATGCGGGCGAGCACGCCGGGCTTGTTCTCGACCAGGACGGAGAGGGTGTGCTTGGACATGGGTTCGGCTCTCTGTTCCGTGGCTCTCGGTTCCGTGGCTGCGGGGTTCAGTCGTTCTCGTCGCCGAAGTCCGGGCGGACGTCGCGGGCGGCCAGGATCTCGTCGTTGCTGGTGCCGGCGGCGACCATCGGCCAGACCATGGCGTCCTGGTGCACGATGAAGTCGATCACGACCGGGCCGTCCTTGATGGCCATCGCCTGCTGGATCACCGTGTCGAGGTCCTCCGGGCGCTCGCAGCGCAGGCCGTAGCAGCCCATGGCCTCGGCGAGCTTCACGAAGTCCGGGATGCGGGTGCCGGCGGCGGGGCCGCGGCCGTCGTTGGCCGGGCCGTCGTGCAGCACGGTATTGGAGTAGCGCTCGCCGTAGAACAGCGTCTGCCACTGCCGGACCATGCCCAGCGAGCCGTTGTTGATGATGGCGACCTTGATCGGGATGTTGTTCAGCGCGCAGGTGACCAGCTCCTGGTTGGTCATCTGGAAGCAGCCGTCGCCGTCGATCGCCCAGACCTCGGTGTCGGGCCGGCCCGCCTTGGCGCCCATGGCGGCCGGGACCGCGTACCCCATGGTGCCCGCGCCGCCGGAGTTCAGCCAGGTGGACGGCTTGTCGAAGGTCAGGAACTGCGAGGCCCACATCTGGTGCTGGCCGACGCCCGCGACGTAGACGGCGTCCGTGCCGACCAGCCGGCCGATCCGCTCGATGACCTGCTGCGGGCTGAGCATGCCGTCCGGCGCGGCGTCGTAGCCCAGCGGGTAGGTCTTGCGCCAGCCGTTGAGCTGCTCCCACCACTCGCCGTACTCGGGGGCGGTCCCGGCCGAGAACTCCGCCTGCACGGCCTGGATCAGGTCGGCCAGGATCTCCCGGGCGTCGCCGACGATGGGGACGTCTGCCACCCGGTTCTTGCCGATCTCGGCCGGGTCGATGTCGGCGTGGACGACCTTGGCGTGCGGGGCGAAGGTGTCCAGCCGGCCGGTGACCCGGTCGTCGAAGCGGGTGCCGACGGCGAACAGCAGGTCGGCCTTCTGCAGCGCGGTGACGGCGGCGACCGAGCCGTGCATGCCGGGCATGCCCAGGTGCTGGTCGTGGGTGTCGGGGAAGGCGCCCAGCGCCATCAGCGTGGTGACCACCGGGACGCCGGTCAGCTCGGCCAGGATGCGCAGCTCGGCGGTGGCGCCCGCCTTGATGACGCCGCCGCCGACGTACAGCACCGGGCGCTTGGCCGAGGTCAGCAGCCGGGCAGCCTCGCGGATCTGCTTGGCGTGCGGCTTGGTGACCGGGCGGTAGCCGGGCAGCTGCATCTCGACCGGCCAGCGGAACACGGTCTGGGCCTGCAGCGCGTCCTTGGAGATGTCGACCAGGACCGGCCCGGGGCGCCCGGTGGAGGCGATGTGGAACGCCTCGGCGACCACCCGGGGGATCTCGGCCGGGTCGGTGACCAGGTAGTTGTGCTTGATGATCGGCATGGTGATGCCGCAGATGTCGGCCTCCTGGAAGGCGTCCGTGCCGATCACGGCGCTGGCGACCTGGCCGGTGATGGCGACGATCGGCACCGAGTCCATGTAGGCGTCGGCGATCGGGGTGACCAGGTTGGTCGCGCCCGGCCCCGAGGTGGCCATGCACACCCCGACCTTGCCGGTGGCCTGGGCGTAGCCGGTGGCGGCGTGGCCGGCGCCCTGCTCGTGCCGGACCAGGACGTGGCGGACCTTGGTGGAGTCCATCAGCGGGTCGTACGCCGGGAGGATGGTGCCGCCCGGAATCCCGAAGACCGTCTCGGCGCCGACCGCTTCGAGCGAGCGGATGAGCGACTGGGCCCCCGTCATGGGCTCGGCCACGGGGGTCTCGCCGCGCTGGGTGGCGGCGGCTGGCTGCTCGGTCATCTGCTGTTCCTTCTCGGGGGATGCGTCACGGCGTTTCCTGGCGTTGGGTGCCCGGTGGTTCGGGGTCCTCCCCCGAAAGCAGGCAGTAAAAAACCCCTCGTGCCCGGGGGCATGCGAGGGGTGGCGCGTCAGCTACTCGATTCCGGGACAGGGTCTCCGGATCAGCCGACGCGCCCGCCAAGTACGAGAATTCGGGTGGTCATGTGCTCGACCTTCCTCCCGCACCCTGGGGAGTGTCAAGCCGGCGGGATCGCCGTCTCATCATGCGGACCCGGATCGAGATGCCCTGCGGACGGCCCGGTCCGGGAGCCTAACTGCTGGTCAACGCCCAGGTGGGAGCGGTCGCGGCCGTGCGGCCCCGGCTCGGCGGGGGTGCTGCCGCGGGCGGCCGCCGGGGCGTCCGGGCAGGTCTCGGTGCGGGCCTCCGGCACCGGGACGTCACCCGTCAGGTGGACCAGCCGCACCGGATCGGCGGGGCGGCACGGCCGGGCGGCGACCCGCAGCCGCTGGTCGGGCTCGGTGCGCCGGTGCAGCTCGCTGCGCAGCTCCGGGGTGTAGAGCGAGACCCGGTCCTTGCCGTGCCGTTTGGCCTGGTACATGGCCAGGTCGGCGTTGCGCAGCAGCTTGGCCGGGGTGACCCCGGGCTCGGCGAAGGCGATGCCGATGCTGGCGGCGACGGTGAGCTCCTCGCCGCCGATCCAGTAGGGCGCGGAGAGCGCGCAGCGCAGCCGCTCGGCGACGTCGGCGGCCTTGTGCTGGTCGAGGTCGCCGACCAGCAGCACCGCGAACTCGTCGCCGCCGAGGCGGGCGACGGTGTCGGTGGCGCGCACCGACTCCTGGAGCCGCCGGGCGGCCTGGACCAGCAGTTCGTCGCCGGCCTGGTGCCCGGCGCTGTCGTTGACGGCCTTGAAGCCGTCGAGGTCCAGGAACAGCACGGCGACCTGGCCGGGGTCCTCCCGGGCGGCGGCGTCGTGGTCGGCCGCCTGTCGGCCGGTGCTGTCGCGGCCGCCCAGCGCCTGCCGTCCGCGGTCCAGGAACAGCGCCCGGTTGGGCAGGTCGGTGAGCGTGTCGTGGAACGCGCTGTGCTTCAACTGGGCCTGGAGGCGTACGCGTTCGGAGACGTCGCGGCAGTTGAAGATCAGCCCGTCGCGGTAGCGGTTGACGGTGGACTCGACGTCCAGCCACTCCCCCGCGCCGGAGCGGACCCGGCACTCGATGCGCGCGGTGGGCTCGCTGTCGGGGCTCTCCGCCAGGTAGCGCTGGACCTCCCAGAGCACATGGCCGAGGTCGTCGGGGTGGACCATCTCCGGCAGCCGGGTGCCGACGATCTCCTCGGCGGGCCTGCCGTAGACGCCGTTGGCGGCGGGGCTGACGTACTGCAGCACGCCGCCCGGGTCGGCGATCATGATGACGTCGCTGGAGCCCTGGACCAGGGAGCGGAAGTGTTGCTCCTGCCGGGCCAGCCGCTGGGCCAGGGCCAGGTTGTCCAGCAGCATGATGCCCTGCCGCAGGATGAGCGCGAAGACGACGGTGCAGCCGACGATCAGGACGAAGCGGTCCAGCTGGTGCTGGGTGAGGACGTCGTACAGCAGCCCGGCGGTGCAGACGGCGGCGGCCAGGTACGGGGTGAGCGCGCTGAAGGTGGAGGCGACCCGCGGGCGCGGGCCGTGGCCGGTGCCGTGCCCGTGGCTGCCGCCGGCCCAGGGCGCCCAGGCCAGCAGCATGCTGCCGGTGAACCAGCCGCTGTCGAGGAGTTGGCCGGAGTGGTAGGAGCCGGTGAGGGTGTCGCTGGTGAACAGCGCGTCGCAGAGGACGGTCAGCGCCAGCGCCACTATGGCGGTGTTGACGGCGGCGCGGTTGCCCTCGCGGCTGCGGAAGCGCAGCCCGAGCACCATGCTGATCAGCAGGATGTCCAGCAGCGGGTAGGCGAGCGCCAGGGTGAGCCGCAGCGGGCCGCCGCCCGCGCCGTGCGCGGTGCGGGAGAGCGCCAGGCTCCAGCTGAGGGTCAGCAGCGATCCGGCGATCAGCCAGCTGTCGAGGGTGAGGCAGACCCATCCGGCCAGGTTGCGCGGGCGGTTGGCCAGCAGCAGCAGGCCGAGGATGACCGGCGGCGCGAACATCAGGAAGGCGTAGTCGGCGATGGACGGCACCGGCACGGGCTTCTGCAGCACCACCTGGTACCAGCCCCACACGCCGTTGCCGAAGGCGACCATCAGCGAGGAGACGCCGAAGCAGAGCCAGGCCGAGCGGCTCCGGGCGCCGTGCGCGGTGCAGGCGTGGGCCAGGCAGGACAGGGCGGCGGTGAGGGCGGCGGCGGCGAGGCCGAAGTCGCCCATGAAGTCGGCGAGGCGCTGGGAGCCCCAGCCGGCCGACGCCCCGGCCAGGTAGCCGAGGCAGACGACCAGGATCAGCAGCCGGGGCAGCCGCGGGGGGCGGCCAGGCGGCTGCCCGTCCGGACCGGCGCCGTCGGGTGCGGTCCGGTCCGGGCCCGGGTCCGCGGTGAGGTCGGCGTGGACGTCCTCGAAGGTGGAACTGGGGGCCAGCGTCCGCTGGACGCCGGGCCCCGGCACGGAGTGCTCCTCGCCCCAGGGCGGGCCGGGCAACACGGTTTCAGTACTCAACACCGGCAACTCCCCCTCCGGCCCCGGGTGCGGTCGGAGCATCGGGGCGGAAAGCTCCGTACCGGTTCTCCCGGTCTGGACCTTACACCACTCTCGTCACTCTGCGGCATGCACACTCAACTCAGAGTAATGGAGCCCGGTGCGACCGCCGCAGGGGATTCGCTCCGCCGGGTGAAGGTGCCCGGAAACGGTGGCGCGGCAGGGGTGTTGGTGCGAAGGCGGACGCGCGGGCGGCGCCGGTGCGGCCCGGGGGCGCTCCGGCTCAGCCCGCCGCGACGGCGTTGGCCAGCGGTTCCCCGGCCAGGTGCCGCAGCAGTTGGGCGCGCAGCAGCCGCAGCGCGCGCGGCAGGAACGCCGAACTGGGGCCGCCGACATGCGGGGTGATCAGGACGTTGGGGGCGTGCCAGAGCGGGTGGCCGGGCGGCAGCGGCTCCGGATCGGTGACGTCCAGGGCGGCCCGCAGTCGGCCGGAGCGCAGCTCGGCCAGGAGCGCGTCGGTGCGGACGATCGGGCCCCGGGCGACGTTCACCAGCAGCGCGCCGTCCTTCATCCGGGCCAGGAATCCGGCGTCCGCCAGGCCCCGGCTCTGCTCGGTGAGCGGCACCAGCAGGACGACCACGTCGGCGGCGGGCAGAAGCTCGGGAAGCTCGTCGAGGGCGTGCACCGGCCCGTGGGGCGCGCTGCGCGCACTGCGCGCCACCCGGACGATGTCGCACTCGAAGGGCCGCAGCCGCTCCTCCAGCGCCGCGCCGATGGAGCCGTAGCCGACGATCAGCACGGTGCGGTCGGCCAGCGCCGGGTGGAACTTCTGCTGCCAGTCCCCGGTGTCCTGTCGGCGCACGGCCTGCGGGATGCCGCGCAGCGAGGCCAGCACCAGGGTCGCGGCCAGCTCGGCGGTGCTGGCGTCGTGCAGCCCCCGGGCGTTGTGCACGGCCACCCCGGCGGGCACGTGCGGCAGCACGTCGTCCACCCCGGCAGTGAGGGTCTGCACCACCCGCAGCGCGGGCAGCCGGGCCAGCAGCGGCAGGGAGGCGCCGCCGGTCAGGTAGGGCAGGCAGAAGAACTCGACGCCGTCCAGCACCTCCTGCGGGGGCGGCGGGGCGACGCCGTCCCAGACGGCGGCGTCCAGGTCGGCGGGCAGGCCGCCGATCTGCTCGGGCGGATAGGGCAGCAGGTAACGGGTCATGGCAGCGAGGCTACGGTGCCGCACCGGCCGTCCGGTACGCCGCCCGACGGGCGCGCCGTCAGGCCGGGACCAGCCGCAGCCGGTGCGCCATGGCGGCGGCCTCGCCCCGGCCGGCCACCTCCAGCTTCGCCAGGATGTTGGAGACGTGGACGCTGGCCGTCTTCGGCGAGATGAACAGCTCCTGCGCGATCTGCCGGTTGGTGCGCCCCAGCGCGACCAGCCGCAGCACGTCCCGCTCCCGGGGGGTGAGCCCGAACACCGCGGGTTCCGGCTCCGGGCCGCCCTGCGGCTGCGGTCCGGCGGGCCCGTCGGCGGGGCGCAGCCGGGCGCGTTCGGCGAGCAGCGCGGCCTCGCGCCGGGTGCGGACGTCGCCGTGCCGGGCGGCCTGGGCCTGCGCCCGGTGCAGCAGCCCGGCCGCGGCGGCGCGGTCGCCCCGGGCGGCCTCGGCCTCGGCGGCCCGCAGCAGCGCCAGGTCCAGCGGGTAGGGCAGGCCGGTGGCCTCCAGCGCCTCGGCCGCCGCCCGGTAGGTCTCGGGCTCCGACCGGCCGTCGGCGCGGGCGAGTTCGGCGTCCAGCAGCAGCGACCAGCCGCGCTCCAGCGGCAGGGTGCGGCGCAGTCCGGCGGCGGCGCCGCGGATCCGGGCCAGTACCTCCGGGCGGCCGTCGGCGGCCGCGGGCAGGCCGTAGCCGTCGGCCTCGGCGGCGGCGCCGTGCACCAGCAGCGGCCAGACGTAGCGGGACTTGCCCCGGGGGAAGGCCGCGCCGAGCTGCCGCAGCAGCTCCGCGCGGGCGTCCTGGAACCGCCCCTCGGCGACGGCCAGACGGATCGTCAGTTCTGCTTCGGGCAGCTGGAACTGGAATCGGGACGGGGCGGACTGCTCGATGCAGCAGGCGAGTTGGCGGGCGGCCTCGGGCAGGTCGTCCCGCAGCAGCGCGATGACGCCGCGCATCCGGGCCAGGAAGCCGCGCTCCCCGGCCGAGCCCAGCTCCGGGGGCGCGGCGGCGAGCAGGTCGGCGGCCTCGTCCAGCTCGCCCAGCGAGATCAGCGACTCGGCCAGGTTGCCGCGCAGGGTGGTGCCGGACGCACCCAGCAGGCCGTTGATCCTGGCCATCCGGGCTCCGGCGCGGGCCACCTCGACGGCCTCGGCCGAGCGTCCCAGCCCCTCGTAGACGTCGGTGTAGAGCACGTGCGTGCGCGACAGCAGGTCGGGATCCTGCAGGGCCAGCGCCCGGGGCAGCACCAGGTCCAGTTCCGCCAGCCCCTCCTGCTCGCGGTCCAGGCCGACCAGCAGCGAGCTGAGGGTGCAGCGGGCGTGCAGCTCCACGGTCTCGGCGCCGACCTGCCGGGCGATCCGCACCGCGCTCTCGGCCAGGTCGAGGTCCTCCTCGACCGGCCACTCCACCACGTCGCAGGCGGCCAGGCGGGTCAGCACCTCGGCCTGGACGGCGCTCGGCGGGCCGTCGCCGATGAGCCGGCGGGCGTGCTCCAGCTCGGCCTTGGCCTGGTCGCCGGGGCCGCAGACGCGGGAGCTGAGAGTCAGGAACCAGGCGGCGCGGGCCGGGTCGGCGGTCTCGTCGATCAGCCGCAGCGCCTGGCGGCACAGGCCGAGGCTGCGTTCGCGCTCCCCGGCCAGCCGGGCGGCGACGGCGGCCTCGGCCAGCAGGTCGACGCAGCGCGGACCGGACCGGCTGCACGGCTCCGGGCCGTCGGACGGTGCGGACGGGTCCGCCGGGTCCGCCGGGTCCAGCGGGTAGGACTCGACGTCGGCGCCGGGGCGCAGCCGCGCCAGCACCTCGCCCGGCACCCGGTCCCACAACTCCAGGGCGCGTTCCAGCAGGTGCAGCTGCTCGGCGAAGGCGCTGCGGCTGCGGGCCTCGCGGGCCGCGTCCAGGGCGGCGGGCAGGGCGCGCTCCGGGTCGCCGGCGGCGTACCAGTAGTTGGCCAGGCGGGTGGTGCGCTCGTCGTCGTGGACCAGCTGCGGGCGCTCGGCCAGGACGGTCGCGTAGCGGCGCTTGATCCGGCTGCCCTCGCCGGGCAGCAGGTCGTCGGCGACGGCCTCGCGGACCAGCGCGTGCCGGAACCGGTAGCCGTCGCCGTCCGCCGTCGGACGCAGGATGTTGACGTCGACGGCGGCCCGCAGCAGCGCGATCAGTTCGTCCTCGGGCAGCCCCAGCACCGCCTCCAGCAGCCGGTATTCGACGGCGGAGCCGCCCTGGGCCAGCGCCCGCAGCACGTTCTGCACCGGCTCGGGCAGCGCCTCGACCCGCACCAGCAGCAGATCGCGCAGCGAGTCGGTGAGCCCGGCCGAGCAGCCCTGCTGGTGGCTGGCGGCGAGCTCCTCCACGAAGAAGGGGATGCCCTCGGAGCGGGTGAAGACCCGGTCCAGCAGTTGCGGCGAGGGCGCGGCGTCCAGGATGCCGTGCAGCTGCTCGGCGACCTCGGCCCGGGCCAGCCGGGCGAGGTCGAGCCGCTGGACGGTGCGCAGCCGGTCCAGCTCGGCCAGGAAGGGCCGCAGCGGGTGCCGGCGGTGCAGGTCGTCGCTGCGGTAGCTGCCGACCAGCACCACCCGGGCGTCGTGCAGCATCCGGACCAGGTACACCAGCAGTTCCCGGGTGGAGCGGTCGGACCAGTGCAGGTCCTCCAGGGCGACGACGACGGTGCGGTCGGCGGCCAGCCGCTCGAAGAACTGGGCGGTGTGCTCGAACAGCCGGGCTCGGCCGTACTCGTCCCGGGCGGCCGCGGCCGCCTCCGCGGCGTCGCCCAACTCCGGCAGCAGCTGGGCGAGATGGGCCTCGCTGCCGACGGCGGCCCGCTCGACCTCGGCGGGCAGCGCCCGGTGCAGCGCCCGCAGCGCGGAGGCCACCGGCGCGTACGGCAGCCCGTCCGCGCCGACCTCGACGCAGCCGCCGAGGGCGAAGGCCGCGCCGCGGGCCCCGGCCACCGCGGCGAACTCCTCCAGCAGCCGGGTCTTGCCGACCCCGGCGTCCCCGGCCACCAGCAGCGCCTGCGGCTGCCCCGCCCCGGCCCGGTCCAGGGCCGCCGCCAGCTCCGCCAGTTCGACGGAGCGGGCGACGAACACCGGGCTCACAGATATCCGCTCCACACAGGCGAGCATCGCACAGACCTCCGCGCCGAGGTCAGCAGCATCCGGCGGCGGACGCCCGGCGCGAGCGCCGGACCCACCACGGCCGGGCCGGGGCCGTGCAGTCCGGCTCACCCCCCGGTGGCCGTGGACCGCAGGACGCGGTCCGCTCCGGGGCGCCCTCCAGGGCGGCGCGCACCCGGCGCTGCTCCTCGGCGAAGCGGCGCAGCTCGGCCTCGCGGCCCTGCAGGGACTGGTGGGTCAGTTCGGTGAACATGGGCTGCTCCTCGGGTGCTGCCGCCGGGTTCCGGCAGGTCTTCCTGCCTGGACCAAGCCTGCTCGCCGAGGGGGGTCCGGGGCATCGGGAGCCTGCCCCATCCTGCGGCGCCCGGATGCCTTAGACGGGGCCCGGCAATGCCTCAGCCGCCCCGCCGGTCGTCGGCGGGGCGGCTGAGGGGGGCCTCAGGTCAGCCGTTGGCGGGGTTGGCGGAGGCCGCCGCGTCCGCGACGGTGCTGCGGTACAGGCCCAGGAAGGGCGCCTTGACGTAGGGGTTGCCGGAGCCGCCGCCCTCTTCGACGATCTTGGTGTCCACCTCGTAGACGTTCGGCAGGTCGCTGCTGGCGATGACCGACAGCTGGTCGTAGCTGCGGCCGGCACCGGCCGTGCTGTGGCTCGGGTCGAGGTCGACCACGGCGTAGGCGGTCCGGCCCGCGTACAGCGCGTAGTACGGCGCGCCGCCGAGGCCGCCGGGGACCTTGGGCTGCATGGTCTCGGCCTGGCCGTGGCCGACGTTGATGGTGGCGCTGGCGTCGATCGCCACCATCGGGTAGTAGCTGAGGCCGCAGGCGGTGCTGCCGGTGTCGGTGACCTCGATCAGCCGCTTGGTCGCGCCCAGCGACGGGTCGTAGACGGACTTCACCGCGAGCCGGTCACCGGCACAGGGGTGCTTGTAGGCGTACGCGTCGCTGGTGGCGTCGGAGCTGCCGCTGCTGATGGTGGTCCCGGACGCGGAGCCGCCGGTCGAGCCGGTCGATCCCTTGGTGGAGCTGCCGCCGGTGGAGCCGGTGGAGCCCGCCGGGGCGGAGGACTGCGGTGCGGCCGAGCCGCCCGTGGACGCCGCCGCCGAGGTCGCGGACGACGGCGCGGCGCCGCCTGCGGCGGTGCTGCTGCTTCCGGTCGCGCCCCCGCAGGCGGTCAGCGCCAGGGTGGTGCCGGCGGCGAGCAGGGCGAGCGGGAGGATGCGGCGGCGGGCGTTGCTGGGCGTGGTCATGCGGTCCCCCGGGTGGTCCGTGTGAAAGCTGGTATTGCTCCCCTACACGGCGGGCGGGACAGCGCCGGTTTCGCGGCGACCGTAACGACTGCCGTTACAGACAGGGCCCCTGACAAGGCCGTACCCCGCCCGCGCGAACGCGGACGGGGCACGGATCCCACAGCGGTGGTCAGCCGAGCCGTTCGAGGCTGTGCTGCCGATCCTCTCAGGCAAGCCGTTCGAGGATGAGCTCCTTCACCCGGGCCGCGTCGGCCTGGCCGCGGGTGGCCTTCATGACCGCGCCGACCAGTGCGCCCGCCGCGGCGACCTTGCCGTCGCGGATCTTGGCGGCGACGTCCGGGTTGGCCTCGATCGCGGCGTCGACCGCCGCGCCCAGCGCCGAGTCGTCGCTGACGACGGCGAGGCCGCGCTTGGCGACGACCTCGTCCGGCTCGCCCTCGCCGTCCAGGACGGCCTCGATGACCTGGCGGGCCAGCTTGTCGTTGAGGGAGCCGTCGGCGACCAGCGCGCACACCCGGGCGACCTGGGCCGGGGTGATCGGCTGGGCGCTGAGGTCGGTGCCGGACTCGTTGGCGCGCCGCGCCAGCTCGCCCATCCACCACTTGCGGGCCTGGTCGGCCGGGGCGCCGGCGGCGATGGTCTCCAGGATCGGCTCGATGGCGCCGGCGTTCAGCACCGCCTGCATCTCCAGGTCGGAGATCCCCCACTCGCCCTGCAGCCGCACCCGGCGCACCCTGGGCATCTCCGGCAGCCCGGCGCGCAGCTCCTCGACCCACTCGCGGGCCGGGGCGACCGGCACCAGGTCGGGCTCGGGGAAGTAGCGGTAGTCCTCGGCGTTGTCCTTGATCCGCCCGGCGCTGGTGCTGCCGTCCTCCTCGTGGAAGTGGCGGGTCTCCTGCAGGATGGTGCCGCCCGCGTCCAGCACGGCCGCGTGCCGCTGGATCTCGTACCGGGCGGCCCGCTCGACGCTGCGCAGCGAGTTGACGTTCTTGGTCTCCGAACGGGTGCCGAACTGCTCGCGGCCGTGCGGGCGCAGCGAGAGGTTGACGTCGCAGCGCATCTGGCCCTTGTCCATCCGGGCCTCGGACACGCCCAGGGCCCGGATCACCTCGCGCAGCTCGGCGACGTACGCCTTGGCGACCTCGGGGGCGCGCCTGCCGGCGCCCTCGATCGGCTTGGTGACGATCTCGATCAGCGGGATGCCGGCCCGGTTGTAGTCCAGCAGCGAGTGCGAGGCGCCCTGGATACGGCCGGTGGAGCCGCCGATGTGGGAGGACTTGCCGGTGTCCTCCTCCATGTGGGCGCGCTCGATCTCGACCCGGAAGACCTCGCCGTCCTCCAGCGTGACGTCGAGGTAGCCGTTGAAGGCGATCGGCTCGTCGTACTGCGAGGTCTGGAAGTTCTTCGGCATGTCCGGGTAGAAGTAGTTCTTCCGGGCGAAGCGGCACCACTGGGCGATCTCGCAGTTCAGCGCGAGCCCGATCTTGACGGCGGACTCCACGCCGACCGCGTTCACCACCGGCAGCGAGCCGGGCAGCCCCAGACAGGTCGGGCAGACCTGCGAGTTGGGCTCCTCGCCCAGCTCGGTGGAGCAGCCGCAGAACATCTTGGTGGCGGTGCCCAGCTCGACGTGGACCTCCAGGCCCATCACCGGGTCGTAGGCGGCGAGGGCGTCCTCGTAGGACACCAGGTCGACGGTGACGGTCATAGGAAGTGCAACTCCTTCAATGCGTGAGTCAGTCCCTCGAACCAGGTCGAGTGGGCGGGGATCTGTCGAAGTCGGCCGGGGCGCACGTCCCGCCGTCGAGCTTCCCGGACTGCCTCCGCGGTGCGATGCGTGCGATGCGTGCGATGCGTGCGGTACGGGCGGTCGGGGCCGCGTGGGGCGGGGCCGGGCACGAGCTGCCCTGCCCCGCCCGGTCGCGCGGACGGGAGGGGCCGTCAGGGCGCCAGTACGTCGTCGCTGCCCAGGCGGCGCAGCTCGCGGACGAGCAGCGCGGTGCTGGTGACGATGGCGAGTGCGGCCACGGCCGCGTTGACCAGCTTGAGGGTGTCGCCCTCGCTGCGGGACTTGCGGATGTCCTTGACCACGCCGACCGCGCCGAAGGCGCTGGTGCCGATGGAGATCAGCAGGCCGGGCTTGCTGTGCTTGAAGCCCTTGAGCTGGCTCGACCGGCTGGCCTTGGCGGCCTTGGCGTCGAACGACTCGGCCTTCTCGATCTTGACGATGGATTTGCTCACAGTGCGGGTGCCTCCTCCAGCAGGGGGTGTCCCCACTTGTCGTTGAGTGCCGCCTCGACCGCTCCACCGACCCGGTAGAGCCGGTCGTCGGCCATGGCGGGGGCGATGATCTGCAGGCCGACCGGGAGATTGTCCTCCGGGGCGAGGCCGCAGGGCACCGACATGGCCGAGTTGCCCGCCAGGTTCGACGGAATGGTGCAGAGGTCGGCCAGGTACATCGCCATCGGGTCGTCGGCGCGCTCGCCGATCGGGAAGGCGGTGGTCGGCGTCGTCGGCGAGACCAGCACGTCGACGTCGGCGAAGGCGCGCGCGAAGTCCTGGGTGATCAGGGTGCGGACCTTCTGCGCGGAGCCGTAGTAGGCGTCGTAGTAGCCCGAGGACAGGGCGTAGGTGCCGAGGATGATCCGGCGCTTGACCTCGGGGCCGAAGCCGGCCTCGCGGGTCAGCGCGGTGACGTCCTCGGCCGAACGGGTGCCGTCGTCGCCGACCCGCAGGCCGTAGCGCATGGCGTCGAAGCGGGCCAGGTTGGAGCTGGCCTCGGACGGCGCGATCAGGTAGTACGCCGGCAGGGCGTAGCTGAACGCCGGGCAGGAGACCTCGACGACCTGGGCGCCCAGCGAGCGCAGCAGCTCCACCGACTCGTGGAAGCGCTGCATGACGCCGGGCTGGTAGCCGTCGCCGCCGAACTCCTTGACGACGCCGATGCGCATGCCCGTGACGTCCTTCAGCCGCGCCGCGGCGGCCAGCGGCAGCACCGGGGCGTCGATGGAGGTGGAGTCCAGCGGGTCGTGCCCGGCGATGGCCTCGTGCAGCAGCGCCGCGTCCAGGACCGTGCGGGCGCAGGGGCCGCCCTGGTCCAGCGAGGAGGAGAAGGCGATCAGGCCGTAGCGGGAGACCGTGCCGTAGGTCGGCTTGACGCCGACGGTGCCGGTGACCGCGCCGGGCTGGCGGATCGAGCCGCCGGTGTCGGTGCCGATGGCCAGCGGGGCCTCGTAGGCGGCCAGCGCCGCGGCGGAGCCGCCGCCGGAGCCGCCGGGGATGCGGGAGAGGTCCCACGGGTTGCCGGTCGGGCCGAAGGCGCTGTTCTCGGTGGAGGACCCCATGGCGAACTCGTCCATGTTGGTCTTGCCGAGGACGACGACGCCGGCCTCCTTCAGCCGGCGGGTCACCGTGGCGTCGTACGGCGGGATCCAGCCCTCGAGGATCTTCGACCCGGCGGTGGTGGGCACGCCCTTGGTGGTGAAGACGTCCTTCAGCGCGAGCGGGACACCGGCCAGCGGGCCCAGCTCCTCGCCCTTGGCGCGCTTGGCGTCCACCGCGCGGGCGGCGGCCAGCGCGCCCTCGGTGTCGACGTGCAGGAAGGCGTGGACCTTGCCGTCGACGGCGTCGATCCGGGCCAGGTGCGCCTGGGCGACCTCGACGGCGGAGACGGTGCCGGCGGCGACGGCCGCGGCGGTGTCGGCGGCGGTGGCCCGCGTCAGGTCGGAGGCGGTGGTGAGATCAGCCATGGTCCTAGTCCTCCCCGAGGATCTGCGGCACGCGGAAGCGCTGCTCCTCCACGGCCGGGGCTCCGGCGAGGGCCTCTGCGGGCGTGAGCGAAGGGCGGACCACGTCCGCGCGCATGACGTTGGTCAGCGGCAGCGGGTGCGAGGTCGGCGGTACGTCATCGGCGGCGATCTCGCTGACGCGGGCGACCGCGTCCACGATCGCGTTGAGCTGCTCGGCGAAGTGGTCCAGCTCGTCGGCCTTCAACTCCAGCCGCGACAGCCGGGCGAGGTGGGCGACCTCCTCGCGCGTAATGCCAGGCATGCAGCGATCCCATCCGGGTGAGTTTCACGTGTCGACGCCAGTGTATTGACAACGGCGCGACCCCCATCCTACGGAGGCGGGGCGGGGGCCTGCACCGGCCTTTCGCCCGGGGCGGCGTCCAGCGCGGGCGCGGAGGCGTTGCGGATCCGCAGCCAGGCGGTCGCCTGGTCGGCCGGGAGGGCGGCGGAGACCAGCCAGCCCTGCACCGCGTCGCAGCCCATGTCGTGCAGCCGCTCCCAGGTCTGGTCGTCCTCGACGCCCTCGGCGACCACGGTCAGGCCCAGCGAGTGCGCCAGCTGGACCGAGCACAGCACGACGGCGGCGTCGTGGTCGTCGGCGACCATCCTGCTGACGAACGAGCGGTCGATCTTCAGCTCGCCGACCGGCAGCCGGCGCAGCCGCACGAGCGAGGAGTAGCCGGTGCCGAAGTCGTCCAGGGACATGCCGACGCCGTGCCGGCGCAGCTCCTCCAGGGTCGCGGCGGCCAGCTGGCCGTCCTCCAGCAGCAGCCGCTCGGTGATCTCCAGTTGCAGGGCCGCCGGGGGGACGCCGTGCCGGGCGAGGCGGTCGGCGACGGAGCCGGCGAAGCCCTGCCGGAGCACGTCGCGCGGCGAGACGTTCACGGCGACCTGCACGGTCATGCCCTCGGCCCGCCAGCCGGCCAGCTGCGCCACCGCGGCGTCCAGCACGTAGTCGGTGAGCTGCGGCATCAGCCCGGTGGACTCGGCCAGGCCGACGAACTCCTCCGGGCTGACCGGGCCGCGGCCGACCCGGTCCCAGCGGACCAGGGCCTCCAGCCCGACGACATGGCCGTCGAAGGCGACCTTGGGCTGGTAGTGGATCTTCACGTCGCCGTTGTCCAGGGCCCGGCGCAGGTCGGCCAGCAGGCCCAGCCGCTCCGGCGTGTCGGCGTCCTGCTCCGGCTGGTACATCTCGATGCCGCTGCGGCTGCGCTGGGCGTGGGCCATGGCGATGTCGGCCCGGCGCAGCAGCGTCTCGGCGTCGGCGGCGTGGTCCGGCGAGACGGCCAGCCCGGCGCTGGACTCCAGCACCAGCTGGATGCCGTCGAGGAAGACCGGCGCGGCCAGTTCGGCGGCGAGCCGGCGGGCGGTGCCGAGGACGTCGGCGTCACCGCCCGCGCCGGGCAGCAGCACGGCGAACTCGTCGCCGCTGATCCGGGCGACGACCGCGCCGGGCGTCTGGACGGCGCGGCGCAGCCGGATGCCGACCTGGACCAGCAGCCGGTCGCCGGCCGCGTGGCCGAGGGTGTCGTTGAGCGAGCGGAAGCGGTCGAGGTCGAACAGGACCAGCGCGACCCGGTGCAGGGCGGCGGCGTGGTGCGTCCCGGGCAGGTGCGGGGTGCGGTGCGGGTGCTGGTCGGCGGCGATGGCCTCGCGGGCGGCCCGCAGCAGGGCGCTGCGGTTGGCCAGCCCGGTCAGCGCGTCGGTCTCCTGGTCGCGCATCCGCTCGCGGGCCAGGCGCCAGGCCGCGTACAGCACCGTCAGCGGGACGGCGAACAGCGGCAGCAGTTGCGGCGCGTGCCGCAGGGTGAGCACCACCAGCGGCACGAGCAGCGCCGCCCCGGCCGTCAGCGCGCCGACGAACACTGCGGCCCTGGCCGTCTGCCCAGCCCGGTCGGACGGGCCGGCGGCATGGCCGGACCTCGAGGTGCGATCCATGAAGTGGTCCTCTTGCTTCCCCGCGCACCCGCTGCGGACGGGCTGCTTCAAGCCTAAGTGCCCGTCTGTGCAGAGGACATGAAATTGGACGGTACGTAACCCAGTGGTGTCCTTGCCGCCGGTTCGCGGTACCGGATTGCACCGCATTGAGCATTTTGCCTTTGCGTTAAGTCATTTGACGAGCAATCAGTCATTCCTCGGCGACCGGCGCGGCGATCGGCGCGGCGACCGACCGGGCGGCCTCCGGGCCGTCGGCGAGGAGCACCGCGAATCCGGCGTCGTCGAGCACCGGCAGCTTCAGCTGGACCGCCTTGTCGTACTTCGAGCCGGGGTTGTCGCCGGCCACCACGAAGTCCGTCTTCTTCGAGACCGAACCGGTGACCTTGGCGCCGAGCGCCTGGAGCGCCTCCTTGGCGCCGTCGCGGGTGTAGTCGGCGAGGGTGCCGGTGACCACCACCACCAGCCCCTCCAGCGGGCGCGGACCCTGCTCCTCCTGGCCGCCCTCCTCGACGAAGCGGACGCCGGCCGCGCGCCACTTCTCGATGATGTCGCGGTGCCAGTCCTCGGCGAACCACTGCGTCACCGCCGCGGCGATGCCCGGGCCGACGCCCTCGGTGGCGGCCAGCTCCTCCTCGCTGGCGGCGGCGATCCGGTCCAGGTCCCGGAACTCCCGCGCCAGCGCGGCCGCCGCCACCGGGCCGACGTGGCGGATGGACAGCCCGGCGATGATCCGGGCCAGCGGGCGCTGCTTGGCCGCCTCCAGGTTCTCCAGCAGCGCGAGGGCGGTCTTCCTGGGCTCGCCCTTGAGGTTGGCGAAGAACGTGACGACCTTCTCCTCGCCGGTCTCCGGGTCGCGTTTGGGCAGGCCGGTGTCCATGTCGCGGACGACGGACTTGATCGGCAGCAGCTGCTCGATGGTGAGGTCGAACAGGTCGCCCTCGTCCAGCAGCGGCGGCTCGGCGGGCTCCAGCGGCTGGGTGAGCGCGGTGGCCGCGACATAGCCGAGAGCCTCGACGTCCAGGCACTTGCGCCCGGCCAGGTAGAAGATCCGCTCGCGCAGCTGCGCCGGGCAGGAGCGGGCGTTGGGGCAGCGCAGGTCGATGTCGCCCTCGGCCATCGGGCGCAGCTCGCTGCCGCAGTCCGGGCAGTTGGCGGGCATCACGAAGGCGCGCTCGGTGCCGTCGCGGAGGTCCACCACCGGCCCGAGGATCTCCGGGATGATCTCCCCGGCCTTGCGCAGCACGACGGTGTCGCCGATCAGCACGCCCTTGGACTTGACCACGTCCTGGTTGTGCAGGGTGGCGTACTCCACCACCGACCCGGCCACCAGCACCGGCTCCATCACCGCGTACGGGGTGCAGCGGCCGGTGCGGCCGACGTTGACGCGGATGTCGAGGAGCTTGGTGTTGACCTCCTCCGGCGGGTACTTCCAGGCGATGGCCCAGCGCGGCGCGCGGGAGGTGGCCCCGAGCCGCCCCTGCAGGGCGATCTCGTCCACCTTGACCACGACGCCGTCGATCTCGTGCTCGACGGAGTGCCGTCGGTCGCCGTAGCGGGCGATGAACTCCTTGACCTCGGCCAGGGAGGAGACGACCGCGTTGTGCCGGGCGGTCGGCAGCCCCCAGGCGTGCAGCAGCTCGTAGGCGTGCGACTGGCAGTCGATGTCGAACCCGCGGCGCGCGCCGATGCCGTGCACGATCATGTGCAGCGGCCGGGAGGCGGTGATCCGCGGGTCCTTCTGCCGCAGCGAGCCCGAGGCGGAGTTGCGGGGGTTGGCGTACGGGTCCTCCCCGGCGGCCACGCGGGCGGCGTTGAGCTCCTCGAACGCCTCGATCGGGAAGTAGATCTCGCCGCGCACCTCGACCAGCTCGGGCACGGCGTGCCCCCCGTCGTCGCTGAGCCGGTCCGGGATCTCGGCGATGGTGCGGACGTTGGCGGTGATGTCCTCGCCGGTGCGGCCGTCGCCCCGGGTGGCGGCGCGGACCAACCGGCCGTTCTCGTAGGTGAGGTTGACGGCCAGGCCGTCGATCTTCAGCTCGCACAGGAAGTGGTACGCCCGCCCGGCCAGCTCCCGCTCGACCCGCTCGGCCCAGCCGTCCAACTGCTCGTCGGTGAAGGCGTTGTCCAGGCTGAGCAGCCGCTCCAGGTGGGTGACCTCGGCGAAGTCGTTGGAGTAGGAGCCGCCGACCTTCTGGGTCGGGGAGTCGGGGGTGCGCAGCTCCGGTCTGCGCTCCTCGATCTCCTCCAGCTCACGCATCAGCGCGTCGAACGCGGCGTCGCTGACCACCGGCGCCTCGTTGACGTAGTAGCGGAAGCGGTGGTCCTCGATCTCCTGTGACAGCTCCGCGTGCCGCACCCGGTCGTCTGCCTCCGCAGGTACGTCGGCCACCACTCGGTCCTCCTCGATCGCTGCCATCAGTGCTCCCCCCTGACTACTCCGGGTTGTCCGCCAGGCTCTGCGCGGCGATGACGCTGTGTGACAGCGCCTGCCGGGCGTAGGCCGGGGAGGCGCCCGCCAGACCGCAGCTGGGCGTCACCACGACGTGCCGTGCCAGCAGAGCCGGGTCCAGCCCCAGCCTGCGCCACAACGTCCTGACACCGCTGACACTACCGGCCGGGTCCGACAACGCCGGTCCTACCGAGGGCACGACACCGGCGAGCAGGACGGTGCCCTCCTCCACCGCCTCGCCGATGGCGTCGTCGTCACGCTCCGTCAGCAGGGCGGCATCCAGGGAGACGGCCGCCGCGCCCGCGCGGCGCAGCAGCCCGATCGGGACCTGCGGGGCGCAGCAGTGCACCACCACCGGCACGTCCAGGGCCTGGACCAGGCCGCGCAGCCGCTCCTCGGCGACCTGGCGGTCGATCGCGCGCAGCCGCTGCCAGCCGCTGGCGGTGGGGACCTGCCCGGCCAGCACCATCGGCAGCGAGGGTTCGTCCAGTTGCAGCAGCGGCTGTGCGCCGGGCACGCGGCGGCGCAGCTCGGCGAGGTGCAGGCGCAGGCCCTCGGCGAGCGAGGCGGTGAGGTCGCGGACCGCGCCCGGGTCGGCCAGGGCCTTCTCGCCGCGGTGCAGCTCGACCGAGGCGGCGAGCGTCCACGGGCCGACGGCCTGGACCTTGAGCGGGCCGGTCCAGCCCTGGGTGAACTCCTCCAGGGCGTCGAGGTCCTCGCCGAGCCAGGAGCGGGCGCGGCGGGTGTCGCGGCCCGGACGGTCGCCGAAGCGCCAGCCGGACGGCTCGACCCGGGCGAACAGCTCGACCAGCAGGCCCAGGCTGCGGCCGGTCATGTCGGCGCCCGGCCCGCGGGCGGGCAGCTCGGCCAGGTGCGGCAGCGCCCCCAGCGAGCCGGTGACGGTCTTCGCGGCCTCCCGGGCGTCCGTCCCCGGCATCGACCCGACACCGGTCGCGCCCGGACCGTCCAACTGCGGAAACGTACTCGTAGCGGTCACGACCGCAGCGTACGGGACCGGGCCCGCGCGCCCCAGCCGGGCGGGGGCCCGGCGCGGGCTCAGCGGCCCGGGCGGACCGTCAGGTCGGTGATCTCCGCGTCGCGCGGCAGGTCGAGCGCGGTCAGCACGGCGGCGGCCACCGACTCCGGGGCGATGTAGGCGTCCGCGTCGTACGCCAGGCCCTCCTGCGAGCGGACCCGCTGCTGCATGGCGGTGGCGGTGCGCCCGGGGTAGACGCTGGTGACCCGCACCCCGTTGCCGTGCTCCTCCCCGCGCAGCGCGTCGGCCAGCGCCCGCAGCCCGTGCTTGGAGGCCGCGTACGGGCCCCACTCGGGGTGCGCGGCCAGACCGGAGCCGGAGTTGACGAAGACCACCTGCCCGCGCGAGACCCGCAGCGTCGGCAGGAACAGCCGGGTCAGCTCGGCCGGGGCGATCAGGTTGACTGCCAGCGTCTCGTTCCACACCTTGGTGGTGAGGTCCCCGACGGTGCCCAGCTGGACGACCCCGGCGATGTGCAGCAGCGAGTCCAGCTCGACCGGCTGCGTCTGCTGGCCCAGCGCCCAGGAGAGCCGGTCCGGCGTGCCCAGGTCGCCGATCAGCGTGTTGCTCCCGGGGAACCGCTCGCGCAGCTGCGCGGCCCGCTTGGCGTCCCTGGCCAGCAGCCACAGCTGCTCGCCGCGCTCCGCCAGCCGCTCGGCGACGGCCGCGCCGATGCCCGAGCCGGCTCCGGTGATCAGATGTGTACCCATGGGTTCAGCAGTATCACGATCCCGGCTGTCCGTGTTCGGCCACCTGCGGGTGGTGCTGCGGCTGTGCGACGACGCCTTCGCCGGGACGGTCCACCGGGCGCTGCGGGCCTCCTGCCCGGGGCCGGGGGCTCAGCCGGAGCAGCCCTCCAGGTAGGCCAGGGCCTGCGCGCCGTCCGCCGCGAACCGCACCAGCTCGTCCATGGCGACCGGCAGGAAGCCCTCGCTCTCCATCCGCCGCAGCTGGGTGCGCAGCCCGTCGTAGAAGCCGTCGGTGTCCAGGAAGACGATCGGCTTGTCGTGCTGGCCGTGCTTCTTCAGCTCGACCACCTCGGTGGCCTCGTCCAGCGTGCCGAAGCCGCCGACCAGGACCACCACCGCGTCGGCGCGGGCCAGCAGCAGCGCCTTGCGGGCGGCCAGGTCCTCGGTCATCACCAGCTCGTCCGCGTGCTGGTAGCTGCGGTGGGCGAGCATGCCGACGTTGATGCCGACCAGCCGGGCCCCGGCTGCCTTGGCCTCGTCGGCGACCGCGCCCATCAGCCCGGCGTGGGAGCCGCCCCAGACCAGGGTGTGGCCGTGCTCGCCGAGGAGCCGGGCGAACTCCCGGGCGGGCTTGGTGTAGCGCTCGTCGAGGTCGTTGGCAGAGCAGAAGACGGTGATGTGCACAGGATCCCCCCGGGGTCGGTCGGCGGCCCGGTCAGCCGGTCATGGCCGGGCGGGCGGTGGTGGCGATGGTGGCCGAGCCGACCACCCGGGTGCCGTCGTAGAGCACCACGGCCTGGCCGGGGGCGATCCCCCGGGCGGCCTCGGCCAGCTCGACCCGCAGCTCGCCGTCGACCACCTCGGCGGTGACCGGCACCGGCTCGCCGTGGGCGCGCAGCTGCGCGCTGTACGCGCCGGGCCCGACCGGGGCCGGGCCGCACCAGCGCGGCCGGACGCCGGTGAGCGCGCTGACGTCCAGCGCCTCGACCGGTCCGACCGTGACCCGGTTGTCGACCGGCGAGATGTCCAGGACGTAGCGCGGCTTGCCGTCGGCGGCCGGGTGGCCGATCCGCAGGCCCTTGCGCTGGCCGATGGTGAAGCCGTACGCGCCGCTGTGCTCGCCGAGGCGGACGCCGTCGACGTCGACGATCTCGCCGGAGCGGGTGCCCAGCCGCTGCTCCAGGAAGCCCTGGGTGTCGCCGTCGGCGATGAAGCAGATGTCGTGGCTGTCGGGCTTCTGGGCGACGGCCAGGCCGCGCCGTTCGGCCTCGGCGCGGACCAGCTCCTTGGGGGTGTCGCCGAGCGGGAAGACGGCGTGCGCCAACTGCTCGGCGTCCAGCACGCCCAGCACGTACGACTGGTCCTTGGCCGGGTCCACCGCGCGGTGCAGCTCGCGGGCGCCGTCCGGGCCGGCGAGGATCCGGGCGTAGTGGCCGGTGCAGACCGCGTCGAAGCCCAGCGCGACGGCCTTGTCCAGCAGCGCCGCGAACTTGATCTTCTCGTTGCAGCGCAGGCAGGGGTTGGGGGTGCGTCCGGCGGCGTACTCGGCGACGAAGTCGTCGATGACGTCCTCGCGGAAGCGCTCGGCGAGGTCCCAGACGTAGAAGGGGATGCCGATCACGTCGGCGGCCCGGCGGGCGTCGCGGGAGTCCTCCAGCGTGCAGCAGCCGCGCGCGCCGGTGCGGAAGGACTGCGGGTTGCTGGACAGCGCCAGGTGCACGCCGGTCACCTCGTGGCCGGCCTCCGCCACCCGGGCGGCGGCGACGGCCGAGTCCACGCCGCCGGACATGGCGGCCAGGACGCGCAGCCGCCCGCCGCCGAGGGAGGTGGAGGTTGCGTCAGGGGCCCCAGGAAAGTCATTCATGATGCGTCCAGGGTACGTGCCGTGCGGGCGTGGTCCGGGTGCGCGCGGCGGTCAGCGCCGGGCGGCGGCGGCGCCGGCCATCCGGGCCCGCTCCACGACCGGGCCGATCGCCTCCAGCAGGGCGGCGACGTCGGCGCCGGTGGAGGTGTGGCCCAGCGAGAACCGCAGCGAGGCCCGGGCGAGCGCCGGCTCCACGCCCATGGCCAGCAGCACATGGCTGGGCTGCGGGACGCCGGCCGAGCAGGCGGAGCCGGTGGAGCACTCGATGCCGCGGGCGTCGAGCAGCATCAGCAGCGCGTCGCCCTCGCAGCCGGGGAAGGAGAAGTGCGCCCCGGCGGGCAGCCGGCCGCCCGGCTCGGTGCCCGGGTCGCCGTTGAACACCGCGTCCGGGACGGCCGCCAGCACACCGGCCACCAGGGTGTCCCGCAGCGCGGCGACCCGGGGGGCGTACTCGGGGCGGCGCTGCACGGCGATCTCGGCGGCGGCGGCGAACCCGGCGGCGGCCGGGACGTCCAAGGTGCCGGAGCGCACGTCGCGCTCCTGCCCGCCGCCGTGCAGCAGCGGCACCGGGGCGGCCGCGCGGGAGAGCACCAGCGCGCCGATGCCGTACGGGCCGCCGATCTTGTGGCCGGTGACGGTGAGCGCGTCCAGGCCGGAGTCGGCGAAGGAGAGCGGCAGCTGGCCGAAGGCCTGCACCGCGTCGGCGTGTATGGGGATGCCGAACTCCCGGGCGATGGCCGAGAGTTCGAGGATCGGCTGGACGGTGCCGACCTCGTTGTTGGCCCACATCACGGTGATCAGCGCGATGTCGTCCGGGTTCGCGGCGACGGCGTCGCGCAGCGCCTCGGGGTGGACCCGGCCGAGGCGGTCCACCGGCAGCCAGTCGATCCGGGCGCCCTCGTGCCGCTCCAGCCACTCGACGGCGTCCAGCACCGCGTGGTGCTCGACCGGGCTGCACAGGATCCGCACCCGGGCCGGGTCGGCGTCGCGGCGGGCCCAGTACAGGCCCTTGACGGCGAGGTTGTCCGACTCGGTGCCGCCGCCGGTGAGCACCACCTCGCTGGGGCGCGCGCCGAGGGCCTGGGCCAGGGTCTCGCGGGACTCCTCGATGACGCGGCGGGCGCGGCGGCCGGCGGCGTGCAGGGAGGAGGCGTTGCCGGTGCCGCCCAGGTGCGCGGTCATGGCGAGGACCGCTTCGGGCAGCATCGGTGTGGTGGCCGCGTGGTCGAGATAGGGCATGGCGGGACCAAGTGTAGAGGGCACCGGTGCCCGCGCCGACCGCGGCCGGACGGCAGCCGCCGGGCCTGCGCGGCGAGCCGCAGCCGCCGCCCGCGTTGCATCCTGCGCAACGGCTGCCTAAGCTCCCTGCACACCCGAAGTCCGCGCCCGGAGCCGCACCCGACGCTCGGACGACTCCGCAGGGGAGCGGTTATGGCACAGACAGTGGACAGGGCCCTGGTGATCCTGGCCTCCCTGGCCGAGGGGCCGGCCTCGCTGGAGCAGGCCGCCAACCGGATCGGGGTGCACAAGTCGACCGCGCTGCGGCTGCTGCGGACGCTGGAGGAGCACGGCTTCGTGCACCGCCAGTCGGACTACCGCTACCGCCTCGGCGGCAAGCTGTTCTCGCTGGCGCAGCTGGCGCTGGAGAGCATCGACGTCCGGGTGGTCGCCGCCCCCCATCTGGCCGATCTGAACGAGCGCTGCGGGCACACCGTCCACCTGGCCGTGTACGAGGACGGCGAGGTGACCTACGTGGACAAGCTGGAGAGCCGCTACCCGGTGCGGATGTACTCCCGGATCGGCAAGCGCGCGCCGCTGACCGCCTCCGCCGTGGGCAAGGTGCTGCTGGCGGACCTGGCCGAGGCGCGCCGTCGGGAGGTGGTGGAGGCGCTGGAGTTCCCCGCCTACACCGCGCGCTCGCTGCGCACCCCGGGCGATCTGCTGACCGAGCTGGAGCTGGTCCGCAAGCAGGGCTGGGCGGTGGACCGGGGCGAGTACGAGGAGACGGTGAACTGCGTGGCGGTGCCGATCCGGGGGGTGGACGGCCGCACCATCGCCGCCTGCTCGATCTCGACGCCGACGGTGGTGGCCCCGCTGGCCTCGCTGCGCCGGCTGGTCCCGGAGCTGCTGCGCACGGCCGAGGCGGTCTCGCAGGAGTACGGCGGCCGGGCGGACGCCTGAGCGCCCACCGGAAATCCGGACGCCCGCCGGGGTCGGACGCGAGCCCGGGTCAGGCGTCCTCCGGTCCACTGGAGGCGCTGCCGCGGTGCCAGGCCCGGGGCGCCCGCCACTCGTAGCGCAGCGCCAGCATCCGTACGGCGAAGGCGACCAGGGCGGCGGCGGTGCCGGTGACGGCGCCGAGGCTGTGGGCGGCGATGAGCAGCGCCGTGATGGTGCCGCCGACCAGCGCGGGCACGGCGTACAGCGCGCGGTCCCAGCGCAGCAGCGAGGGCGGCAGCTCGCCGACGAGCAGGTCGCGGATGACGCCGCCGCCGGCCGCGGTGACCATGCCCAGGACCACGGCGGCGACCGAGCCCAGGCCGTAGTCGTGGGCCTTGGCGGTGCCGGTGACGCAGAAGAGTCCCAGGCCCAGCGCGTCCAGGGTCTGCACGGCGTTGTTGATCCGGGCGACCTCGGGGTGCAGGAAGAAGACCACCAGGGCGGCGACGAGCGGGGTGAAGAAATACCCCCGGTTCTCGAACGCGGCGGGCGGCACCGCCCCGATGATGAGGTCGCGGAGCAGCCCGCCGCCCAGCGCGGTGGCCTCGGCGAGCACGGCGATGCCGAAGATGTCGAGGTTCTTCCGGACGGCCAGCAGACCGCCGGACAGTGCGAAGACGAAGATGCCGATGAGGTCGAGGGTCTGCTGCACGTCGGCCGAGAAGAGTCGTGAGGTGGTCACAGCCCAGTTGTATCGGCTTCCCGAGTACGGAAGTCGTCGCCGCCCCGGAGAATGAATGTGGCCATTCAATCGCCCGCGTAGTTGACGATTCACGCTCCGGAAACACCCGCCGTCTCACGCCTCAGACGCGAATGTAAAGAACTCGTAAAATGCACCACTGCACGGGGTGCTCGGATAAACCACACTAAAACGGACATAATGCCGTTGGTCCATAGCTGTGCGTCATCCATGAAGGTGGCCGATCTCGCTACATATCGGACATTCGATCATAACGTAGCGATCTCGCATGATCTCATTCTGGTCTCAGCAGGGGGCTGGCTCTTGAGGAGCGAAAATCGGCATGCGTAGAGTCCCCTATCACCGCGCCGCGATACGAACATCTGAACTGAGATCCGGGGATGTCTGCACGATGACCAAGCAACCCCAGCCGACGGGCTCCAACGGCGACACGACGACCTTGACGCCCGACCCGGCTGACTCGTCGCAGGGTCCCGAACCCGTGGCTGCAGCTGCCATCTCCGGCCGCTCGCCCGCCCTGCTGGCCTGGACGCGACTGAAGCGCGACCGCGCCTCCATGATCGCGTTCGTGGTGGCCGTGCTCTTCATCGCCGCCGCCATCGCCGCGCCGCTGCTGTCGAAGGTGGAGGGCTGGGGCCCGATCACCCCCGACCTGAAGGCGATCAACCCCGACACGGGCAACTTCCCGATCGGCTCCCTCGGCGGGATGAGCGGGCACCACTGGCTCGGCGTCGAGCCGGGCACCGGCTACGACGTGTTCTCGCGGCTGTTCTACGGCCTGCGGACGTCGCTGATCGTGTCGATCCTGGCCGCCACCATCTCCACGGTGCTCGGGGTCGTGATCGGTCTGGCCGCCGGCTACTTCGGCGGCAAGATCGACACCTTCCTCAACTGGGTGATGAACGTCTTCCTGGCGTTCCCGCAGCTGCTGTTCATCATCGCGGTGACCCCGGTGATCACCAACGCCTTCACCACCAACACCCACGGTGGCACCAGCGAGACGCTGCAGCTGGGCGCGATCATCTTCATCATCTCGATCTTCGCCTGGGCCTACACCGCCCGACTGGTGCGCGGCCAGGTCCTCTCGCTGCGCGAGCGCGAGTTCGTGGACGCGGCCAAGATCATGGGCGCGGGCTGGGGCCACATCCTGTTCAAGCAGCTGCTGCCGAACCTGTGGGCGCCCATCCTGATCTCCTTCGCGCTGGCGGTGCCGACCAACATCGCCACCGAGGCCGCGCTGTCCTTCCTGGGCGTGGGTGTCGTCCCGCCCAACCCCGACCTGGGCGGGATGCTCAACGCCGCCACCCAGTACTACCTGTACGACCCCACGTACATGGCCGTGCCCGGCGTCGCGCTCGTGCTCGTCGTGCTGTCGATGAACCTCTTCGGCGACGGCGTGCGTGACGCGCTGGACCCGCGAGCCGGCCGGAACTGAGACTTCCGCACCACCTGCCCGTCCCCGGACCGGCGGACCAGGCGCGGGGCAACCAAGAAGACCAAGAGGAGACCCATTCATGATGCGCAAGACGCGCACGGTCACCATGACCGCGATAGCGATTTCTGTCGCCTTGGGTGCCACCGCCTGTGGCGGAGGATCCAGCAGCAGCTCAGGTGCGGTCAGCAAGGGCGGGACGCTCGTCTACTACACGCCCAGCGACTTCGACCACCTCGACTCCGGCCGCACCTACACCACCCAGGGCCAGAACATCGGGCGCGAGATCTACCGCACCCTGACCGGGTGGACGCAGAGCGCCAGCTCCCCCAACGCCAAGCCCACCCTCACCGGTGACCTGGCAACCAACACCGGTGTCTCCAGCAACGGCGCCAAGACCTGGACCTTCACCCTGCGTTCGGGCATCAAGTGGCAGGACGGCACGCCGGTCACCTCCGCCGACGTCAAGTACGGCGTCGAGCGCACCTTCGACCCGGACCTGTCCGGCGGCCCGACCTACGCGCAGCAGTGGCTGGCCAACGACAAGGGCTACAAGGGCCCGACCAAGAGCGGCGACCTGGCGTCCATCCAGACCCCCAACGCCAGCACCATCGTCTTCCAGCTGAACCAGCCGGTCAGCGACTTCAACGAGGCCACCGCGATGGGCACCTTCGCGGCGGTTCCGAAGGCCCACGACACGGGTGCGACCTACGACACCCACGTGTACTCGGACGGCCCGTACGAGGTGAAGTCCTACACCCAGAACAAGGAGCTCATCCTTGTCAAGAACCCGGAGTGGAGCCAGGCGACCGACCCGCTCCGGAACCAGAATGTCGACGAGATCGACATCAAGATGGGCATGGACCAGGCGGCCATCGACCAGCTGATGAAGGCGGACGGCCCCGACGCCGAGAACGCCGTCATCGAGGACCCGATCGCGGGCACCGACCTGAACTCGTTCGTCAACGACCCGACCCTCAAGTCGCGTCTGCACGCCATCCCGGCGCCGGGCACCAACTACCTGGCGATGAACACCACCACGATCAAGAACCTCGCGGTCCGTCAGGCCATCGAGTACGCGATCAACAAGGAGACCATCCGCGGTGCCTTCGGTGGTTCGGCCTACGGCCAGTACGCCACCGTCTTCCTGCCGCCGGGCACCGACGGCCGCCAGGACAGCGCCGCCCCGTACGGCACCAACCCGGCCGGCGACCCGGCCAAGGCCAAGGCGCTGCTGGCGCAGGCCGGCGTCAAGAACCTGACGCTGTCCCTCGCCGTCGAGGCCACCCCGACCCAGGCCAAGGTCGGCTCCGCGATCGCGGACGCCCTGGCGCAGGTCGGCATCACGGTCAACATCAAGCAGATCGACCGCGCGACCTACTTCAACACGGTCGGCAACACGTCCAACAAGTACGACCTGATCTGGGGCGACTGGATCGCCGACTGGCCCAACGCCAGCACCATCCTGCCGCCGCTGTTCGACGGCCGTCAGATCCAGCCGCAGGGCAACCAGGTCTTCTCGCAGCTGCAGGACCCGGCCGCCGAGAAGCAGATGGACGCGATCGACGCCATGGCCGACCCGGCCCAGGCCGACGCCGCCTGGGGCGCGCTGGACGTCCAGCTGCTCCAGAAGGACGCCGCGGTCGTCCCGCTGGTCTACATGACCTTCTACGAGCTGCAGGGCAAGAACGTCGGCGGTCTGACCAACGACAGCGAGCTCGCCGAGATGAACCTCGCGCACGTCTACCTGAAGAAGTAGCAGCAGCAAGCACCACCCCGCTCCGGTCGGCGACGGCGACACCGCCGCCGACCGGAGCCCACATCCGTATCGTCACTCCGCGCGCAGGTCATACCCGGCCGCCCGAAGCGAGAGGGAGGCGGGCCCGACCACGGTCGGGTCCACGCACCACATGACTCGTTACCTCATTCGACGCCTCTTGAGCGCTTTCACCATCATCGTGGTCGTGAGCATCGTCACCTTCTTCATCTTCTTCGCGGTGCCGGCCAGCCCTGCGGTACTGGCCTGCGGCAAGGCGTGCACCCCTGACCGCATCGTGCAGATCAAGCACTCCCTGGGCCTCGACCACAGCGTCGTGGTGCAGTACGCGGACTTCATCAAGGGCATCTTCGCCGGGCGCACCTTCGGCGACGGGCCGCTCGCGGTCCCCTGCCACGCACCCTGCCTGGGCATCTCCTTCCACGACGACTCCAACGTCCTGGACACCCTGATGAACCGGCTCCCGGCCGACGTCTCGCTGGCCGCCGGCTCCGCCGTGATCTTCCTGATCACCGGCGTGGGCCTGGGCATCGCCGCCGCCGTCCGCAAGGGCAAGGGCGTGGACAAGTTCGCGGTCGGCTTCGCGCTGTTCGGCATCTCGCTGCCGATCTACTTCACCGCGCTGGTGCTGCAGTTCTTCTTCGTGGACAAGTGGCAGCTGCTGCCCTCCCCGAACTACACGCCGATCACCCAGGACCCGGGCCAGTGGTTCGAAGGACTGCTGCTCCCCTGGGCCTCGCTGGTCATCGGCTACCTCGCCTACTACACCCGGCTCACCCGCTCCAACATGCTGGAGACCATGGGAGAGGACTTCGTCCGCACCGCGCGGGCCAAGGGCCTGTCCCAGCGGAGCGTGATCTTCAAGCACGCGCTGCGCGCCGCGATCACGCCCATCGTCACCATCTTCGGCATGGACTTCGGCGCCCTCGTCGGCGGTGCCGCGGTCATCACCGAGTCGGTCTTCGGCATCCCCGGCATCGGAGCGCTCGCGGTCCAGTCGGTCGAGAACTCCGACCTGCCTGTCATCATGGCCACCACGCTCTTCGCCGCCGTGGCCGTCGTACTCGCCAATGTCGTCGTCGACGTCGTCTACGGCATCATCGACCCCCGCGTCCGCCTCGCCTGACCGATCTGCCAAGCCAGAACAGCCGAGCCTGAACCAACCGGCGCGGGTCGGCGATCCCGACCCCCCGTCGACTTAGGAAGTACCAGTGGCCCTCGAACTCTCGACGCAGACTGTGCCCGTCAACCCACCCTCCTCCTTCCTGGAGGTCAGGGACCTGCGCGTGCACTTCCCCACCGAGGACGGCCTCGTCAAGTCGGTCGACGGGGTGTCGTTCGCCCTGGAGAAGGGCAAGACGCTCGGCATCGTCGGCGAGTCCGGCTCCGGCAAGTCCGTCACCAGCCTGGCCCTGCTCGGCCTCCACAAGGGCACCCGGGCCAAGGTCTCCGGCGAGATCTGGGTGGACAACGACGAGCTGGTCGCCCTGACCGAGCAGCAGATGCGTCCGCTGCGCGGCAACAAGGTCTCGATGATCTTCCAGGACCCGCTCTCCGCGCTGCACCCCTTCTTCACCGTGGGCTCGCAGATCGCCGAGGCGTACCGGGTGCACCACAAGGTGACCAAGAAGGAAGCCCACATCCGCGCCGTGGACATGCTCCAGCGCGTGGGCATCCCGCAGCCGGACAAGCGCGCCAAGAGCTACCCGCACGAGTTCTCCGGCGGTATGCGCCAGCGCGCCATGATCGCCATGTCCCTGGTCTGCGACCCCGAGCTGCTGATCGCCGACGAGCCCACCACCGCCCTGGACGTCACCGTCCAGGCCCAGATCCTGGACCTGATCCGGGACCTGCAGCAGGAGTTCGGCTCGGCCGTCATCATCATCACCCACGACCTGGGCGTGGTCGCCGAGATCGCCGACGACATCCTGGTCATGTACGGCGGCCGCCGGATCGAGTACGGCAGCGTCCGGGACGTCCTCAAGGCCCCCGAGCACCCGTACACCTGGGGCCTGCTGCAGTCCATGCCGCACCTGGGCGGCGACGTCAACGTCCGGCTGAACCCGATCGCCGGCTCCCCGCCGAGCCTGATCAACCTGCCCAGCGGCTGCGCCTTCCACCCGCGCTGCGAGTACCGCGACCGGGTGCCGGACGACCGCTGCGTCACCGAGCGGCCGGAGCTGCTGCCCGTGCCGGGCACGGACAAGCACATCGCGGCCTGCCACCTCGACGGAGACAGCAAGATCGAGATCCGCAGCGCAGCCGACCGGCTCGCCAAGTGACGGCCGCGGACGAACAGGAGCATGGCGTGAGCACCACCAACACCGTCCCCGCCCCGCGCGACGGGGCGGCCCCCGCAGCGGACGGCGACGCACTGCTGGAGGTCAAGAACCTCCAGATGCACTTCCCGATCCGGCAGGGCATCGTCTGGCAGCGCCAGGTCGGCGCCGTCCGGGCCGTGGACGGCCTGGACTTCTCGGTCAGGGCGGGCGAGTCGCTCGGCCTGGTCGGCGAGTCCGGCTGCGGCAAGTCGACCACCGGCCGCCTGGTCACCCGGCTGCTGGAGCCGACCGACGGCACCATCCGCTTCGACGGCGAGGACATCACCCACAAGCGGGTGTCGTCCATGCGCGAGGCGCGGCAGAACCTCCAGATGATCTTCCAGGACCCGTACTCCTCGCTGAACCCGAGGCACACGGTCGGGACCATCATCGAGACCCCGATGAAGCTCAACGGGATCAACCCCGAGCAGGGCCACAAGAAGCGGGCCCAGGAGCTGCTGGAGATCGTCGGCCTCAGCCCCGAGCACTACAACCGCTACCCGAACGAGTTCTCCGGCGGCCAGCGCCAGCGCATCGGCATCGCCCGCGCGCTCGCGCTCAAGCCCAAGCTGATCGTCGCGGACGAGCCGGTCTCGGCCCTGGACGTCTCCATCCAGGCCCAGGTCGTCAACCTGCTGCAGGACCTGCAGCGGGAGTTCAACCTGGCCTTCGTGTTCATCGCCCACGACCTCGCGGTGGTCCGCCACTTCTCCGAGCGGGTCGCGGTGATGTACCTCGGCAAGATCGTCGAGATCGCCGACCGGGAGACGCTCTACCTGCGCCCGCAGCACCCGTACACCCACGCGCTGCTCTCCGCCGTGCCCGAGGCCGACCCGGACAGCGAGTCCCGCCGCGAGCGGATCCGGCTCACCGGCGACGTGCCGAGCCCGATCAACCCGCCCTCCGGCTGCCGCTTCCGCACCCGCTGCTGGAAGGCGCAGGACATCTGCGCCAGCCAGGAGCCGCCGCTGGTGCAGCTGGGCGACTCGGTCGACGGCCACCAGGCCGCCTGCCACTTCCCCGAGGTCCGGCAGGTCGTCGCGCCGGAGTCCTGAGCCCCGACCGGCCCCCGGTACACCGACGGCGCGCCGGGCCCGTTCCTCCCGACTGCGGGAGGACGCGGGCCCGGCGCGCCGTCTTTCTGCCGCCCGCCGTCTTTCTGCTGCGCGGGTCCGGCGCCGCAGCCGCGCTCGGCGCCCCGCCCTGCCGGGCGTCAGCGCAGCGGCTGCGGGTAGCCGTAGCCGGGGCGGCCGACGGCCTCGCTGTCGTAGAAGGGCACCGCCCGCACCCGCAGCCACAGCGCCACCGGGTCGTACGGGTCGGACATCGCCACCGTGGACACCGCCACCCCCTCCGGGGCGGTCGGCAGCGCCTGCTCCATCATCAGCCGCACCGACTCCACCGCCGCCGGACCGGCGTCGTACAGCTCCAGGCCGATCACCAGGTACGGCTCGCCCCAGGCCGGGCGCACCCAGGCCCTGCGCAGCGTGCGCACCGCCGGGGCGCCGTGCGCGGCCTGCTCCAGCGCGGCGTAGAAGGCGTCCGCGGCCACCCCCGCGTCGGTGATCTGCAGCGGACCGGCCGGCAGCCGGTCCAGGCCGCCGGCGACCCGGCGCAGGTCCGCCCAGGGCACGCCGACACCGCCGCCGGGCTGGTGCGGGTTCAGCCACAGCCCCCAGCGCTCCCGGTACAGCGAGGCGGCGACCTCGCGGCCGGGGGTCAGCTGGTGCGCCCGGGTCCAGCCGCTGGCGGAGAGCTGCTCGGCGGAGGTCACGCACGGCGCGTAGCCGAAGCCGCCGACCTCCATGTTCCCGTACTGGGCGTCCGGACGGCCCGGCTCGCCGTACCAGAGCAGCATCCACACGTGGCCCTCGGCGAGGGCGCGCAGCAGCTCCTCGTACGCCTCGTAGCGCCCCGGGGCAACGCCCCGCAGGGCCTGCTCGACGGCGCGACCGTCACCTGCCTGGACCACGTGCTGTGCCGCCCTCTCCCCCGGTGTCCTGCCCTGCCCGTCCCGCCGTGCCGCCCGTGCCGCCCGTCCCGCCGTGCCCGCGCGGTGACCGCCTGCCCGGCGCCGCCGGAGAACGGCTCAGCCTATCCCGCTAGCCCCTGGCGTAGAACGGCTGTACGGCGCTCAGCATCCAGTCGACCAGCGGGTCGCGGACGGCGTCCAGCAGCACGATGCCGACCTCCCAGGGCAGCGGCACCGCGCCCAGGGCGCGGCCCAGGGCCAGCGTCGCCGCCTGCTGGTCCTCCGGCTCGCAGCGGGCCAGCTCGACGCCGACGTACAGCTTCTCCTGGTCGGCCTCGACCTGCACCAGGGCGCGGCGCGCGGTCAGCACCACCGGGGTGGCGGTGAGTTCGCCGATCGCCGCGACCAGGAACTCCACCGGGTCCTCGTGCGGCCCGGGCACGCGCAGCCCCAGTCGGCTGGCCGTGCCGCCGCGGACCTCCGGGCTGCGCAGCTCCGGGACGCCGGCGGCGGGGATGGGGATGCCCACCGCGCCCTCCGGGTTGACCACGATGCCCACGCCCAGCGGCATGCCCTCGGCCAGCTCCGGCACCGGCGCGACCGCGAACGGCAGGTCCCCGGCGATCAGCCGGAACTGCTCCTCGGAGCTGAACACCGGCACGAACGGCTGCCCGGCCAGCTCGGTCGTCGGCAGGTCCAGGGTCGCGCCGTCCCGGGTCGGGCCGCCCGGCAGCGGCAGCCACACATGGCTGCGCCGCAGCACCTCCACCACCCGGGGGGTGGCGCCGGGGTCGCCGACGGCGGCGGTGAGCACCCGCTCCAACTCGTTGGCGGGCCAGCCGCCCGCGCCGTTCTGCGCCGGAATCCCCGGGTGCTGCATGGTCCTACCACCGTTCTGCGACGTCGGTACCGGCAGTGAGCAGGATAACGAGGACGGTGCCGGAGCCGGAGCCCCGTGCCCCGGCCCGTGCGCCGTGTCGGCCCTCCGTGCCATGATGAGCGCGACGAACAACTTCACACCGGCCGTTCGAACCCGCGCGGGAGAGCCAGGCCGACCACCGCCCCCCGGGGCCGGGGTCGCAGTCGGCGCCGAAGGAGCAAGCCTTCCCCGGAATCTCTCAGGCACAGCTACCGCACGGGCGAGGCACATCTGGAAAGTGGCAGGCCCGGCGTCCGGGCAGGCCCACCAACGGTGCAAGCCGCAGCCGTCCGCCACGCGGGCCCGCGGTGAAGCTCTCAGGTTGCAGCGACAGAGGGGGAGACTGCCGCAGCATGCCCTGCATGTGCCCGACCGAGAGCACCGAGGAGTTCCTCCATGACGTCGTCAAGCCCCGAAAGCCCCGACTCGTCCGCGCAGCCGCTGCGCCACACGGCCCTGGACGCCGTGCACCGCGCGCTCGGCGCCACCATGACCGACTTCGCCGGCTGGGACATGCCGCTGCGCTACGGCAGCGAGCGCGAGGAGCACCTCGCCGTGCGCACCCGCGCCGGGCTGTTCGACCTCTCCCACATGGGCGAGATCACCGTCACCGGGCCGCAGGCCGGGGAGCTGCTGGACCACGCCCTGGTGGGCTTCGTCTCGGCGCTGGGCGACAACCGCGCCCGCTACACCATGATCTGCGCGGCCGACGGCGGCATCCTGGACGACCTGATCGTCTACCGCACCGGCGAGCAGGAGTTCCTGGTCGTCGCCAACGCCTCCAACGCCCAGCTGGTCCTGGACGAGCTGACGGCCCGCGCCGAGGGCTTCGACGCCGCCGTCCGGGACGACCGCGACGCCTTCGCGCTGCTCGCCGTCCAGGGCCCGGAGGCCACCGCCATCCTGGCCCCGCTCACCGACGCGGACCTGCCCGGCCTGAAGTACTACACCTCGCTGCCGGCGACCGTGGCCGGGCGCCCGGCGCTGCTGGCGCGCACCGGCTACACCGGCGAGGACGGTTTCGAGCTGTTCGTCGCCCCCGGCGACGCCGAGGCGCTGTGGGCCGCGCTGACCGAGGCCGGCGCCGGGCGCGGGCTGGTCCCCTGCGGCCTGTCCTGCCGCGACACGCTGCGCCTGGAGGCGGGCATGCCGCTGTACGGGCACGAGCTGACCACCTCGCTCACGCCCTTCGACGCGGGCCTGGGCCGGGTCGTCCGCTTCGACAAGACCACCAACGGCGGCGCGTTCGTCGGCCGTGAGGCGCTGGAGAAGGCCGCCGAGCAGGCCCAGGCGCAGCCACCGCGGGTGCTGGTGGGCCTGGTCTCGGCCGGGCGCCGGGTGCCGCGGGCGGAGATGTCGGTGGTGTCGGCCGACGGCTCGGTCATCGGCTCGATCACCTCCGGGGCGCCCTCGCCGACCCTGGGCAAGCCGATTGCGATGGCGTACGTGGACGCGGCGCACGCCGTGCCCGGCACCCCGGTCGCGGTGGATGTCCGCGGGACGCACGAGCCGGTCGAGGTCGTGGCTCTGCCGTTCTACAAGCGCGCCCGCTGACACTGGTCGGGTACCCTCCCGTCACCCCCGCCCCGCCCGTCCGGCCGCAGCGGTCGCCGCGGGCCGGGCCGTTTCGCCCCGCCACCCCCTGATCCTGGAGAATCGCCACCATGAGCAACCCCCAGCACCTGACGTACAGCAAGGAACACGAGTGGCTGACGGCCGTCGAGGACGGTGTGGCGACCGTGGGCATCACCGCCTTCGCCGCCGACGCGCTCGGTGACGTGGTCTACGTGCAGCTCCCCGAGGTCGGCGACACCGTGACCGCCGGCGACACCTGCGGCGAGCTGGAGTCGACCAAGTCGGTCAGCGACCTGTACTCCCCCGCCTCCGGCGAGGTCGTCGAGGCCAACCAGGCGGTCGTGGACGACCCGTCGCTGGTGAACTCCGAGCCCTTCACCGAGGGCTGGCTGTTCAAGATCCGCCTCGCCGGGACCCCCGAGGGCCTGCTGACCGCCGACGAGTACTCCGCCTTCACCGGCGCCTGACTCCGACCTCTCCGAGGAAGCAAACATGACGGTTCTGAACCAGTCCCTGCACGCGCTCGACCCCGAGGTCGCCGCGGCCGTGGACGCCGAGCTGCACCGCCAGCAGTCCACCCTGGAGATGATCGCCTCCGAGAACTTCGCCCCGGTGGCGGTTCTGGAGGCCCAGGGCTCGGTGCTGACCAACAAGTACGCCGAGGGCTACCCGGGCCGCCGCTACTACGGCGGCTGCGAGCACGTCGACGTGGTCGAGCAGCTGGCGATCGACCGGGTGAAGGCCCTGTTCGGCGCCGAGCACGCCAACGTCCAGCCGCACTCGGGCGCGTCCGCCAACGCCGCGGCGATGTTCGCGCTGATCAAGCCGGGCGACACCATCCTGGGCCTGGACCTGGCCCACGGCGGCCACCTGACCCACGGCATGAAGATCAACTTCTCGGGCAAGCTGTACAACGTGGCCGCGTACCACGTGGACCCCGAGACCAACCTGGTCGACATGGACGAGGTCGAGCGCCTCGCCAAGGAGCACCAGCCGCAGCTGATCATCGCCGGCTGGTCCGCCTACCCGCGCCAGCTGGACTTCGCCGCCTTCCGCCGCATCGCCGACTCCGTCGGCGCGCTGCTGATGGTGGACATGGCGCACTTCGCCGGCTTGGTCGCGGCGGGCCTGCACCCCTCGCCCGTGCCCTACGCCGACGTCGTCACCACGACCACGCACAAGACCCTCGGCGGCCCGCGCGGCGGCGTCATCCTCTCCAAGGCCGAGTACGCCAAGAAGATCAACTCGGCGGTCTTCCCCGGCCAGCAGGGCGGCCCGCTGGAGCACGTGATCGCCGCCAAGGCCGTGGCCTTCAAGGTCGCCGCCACGGACGAGTTCAAGGACCGCCAGCAGCGGACCCTGGCCGGCGCGCAGATCCTCGCCGAGCGCCTCACCCGCGCCGACGCCACCGAGGCCGGCGTGTCCGTGCTCTCCGGCGGCACCGACGTGCACCTGGTCCTGGTGGACCTGCGCAACTCCGAGCTGGACGGCCAGCAGGCCGAGGACCGGCTGCACTCGGTCGGCATCACGGTCAACCGCAACGCCGTGCCGTTCGACCCGCGCCCGCCGATGGTCACCTCCGGGCTGCGGATCGGCACCCCGGCGCTGGCCACCCGCGGTTTCGGCGCCGAGGACTTCACCGAGGTCGCCGACATCATCGCGGAGGCCCTGAAGCCGTCCTTCGACGACGCCGTCCGGGAGTCCCTGGCCGCCCGCGTCACCGCGCTCGCCGCCAAGCACCCGCTGTACCCGGGCCTGTAACCCGGCCCTGCACCGCCGGACCGGCGCTCCTCACCCCAGGGGCGTACGGTCGCCAATGGACGGGGCACCGCGCACACCGGACCGTGGGCCGGTGCCCCGCCGCACGTACTCCCCCCACCACAGACAAGGGCGTCTCCCGTGGCCATCAGCGTCTTCGACCTCTTCTCCGTCGGCATAGGACCCTCCAGCTCGCACACGGTCGGCCCCATGCGCGCGGCACGGATGTTCGCCCGCCGGCTGAAGTCCGAGGGCGTGCTGGCGCAGACCGCCTCCGTCCGGGCCGAGCTGTTCGGCTCGCTCGGCGCCACCGGCCACGGCCACGGCACCCCCAAGGCCATCCTGCTCGGCCTGGAGGGCAACTCCCCGCAGACCGTCGACATCGCCCAGGCCGACCTCGACGTCGAGCGGATCAAGGCCACCCGGCGGCTGCGGCTGCTCGGCGCCGACCTCGGCGGCAGCGGCGACCACGAGATCGACTTCGACGCCGACACCCAGCTGGTGCTGCACCGCCGCCGGTCCCTGCCGTACCACGCCAACGGCATGACCCTGTGCGCCTACGACCACACCGGTGCCCCGCTGCTGGAGAAGACCTACTACTCGGTCGGCGGCGGCTTCGTCGTCGACGAGGACGCCATCGGCGCGGACCGGGTCAAGCCCGACGACACCGTCCTGCGCTACCCCTTCCGCACCGGCGCCGACCTGCTGCGGCTCACCTCCGAGACCGGCCTGTCGGTCTCCTCGCTGATGCTGGAGAACGAGAAGGCCTGGCGCAGCGAGGCCGAGATCCGCTCCGGCCTGCTGGACATCTGGCACGTCATGCAGGAGTGCGTCCGCGCCGGCATGAACCACGAGGGCATCCTCCCCGGCGGCCTCAAGGTCCGCCGCCGCGCCGCCCCCGCCGCCCGCGCCCTGCGCACCGAGGGCATCGGCCCGGCCAACGCCATGGAGTGGGTCACCCTCTACGCCATGGCCGTCAACGAGGAGAACGCGGCCGGCGGCCGGGTCGTCACCGCCCCCACCAACGGCGCGGCCGGGATCATCCCCGCCGTCCTGCACTACTACCTGAACTTCATCACCGGCGCCGACGACGACGGCATCGTCCGCTTCCTGCTGACAGCCGGCGCCATCGGGATGCTCTTCAAGGAGAACGCCTCCATCTCCGGCGCCGAGGTCGGCTGCCAGGGCGAGGTCGGCTCGGCCTGCTCCATGGCGGCCGGCGGCCTCGCCGAGGTCCTCGGCGGCACCCCGGAACAGGTCGAGAACGCCGCCGAGATCGGCATCGAGCACAACCTCGGCCTCACCTGCGACCCGGTCGGCGGCCTGGTCCAGATCCCCTGCATCGAACGCAACGGCATGGCCTCCGTCAAGGCCGTCACCGCCGCCCGTATGGCCCTGCGCGGCGACGGCCGCCACCACGTCTCCCTCGACAAGGCCATCAAGACCATGAAGGAGACCGGCGCCGACATGAAGGTCAAGTACAAGGAGACCTCCCGCGGCGGCCTCGCGGTCAACGTCATCGAGTGCTGACGAAACACACCCTGATCTGCGGCTTCGTCTCTTTCAGAGCTGTCAGCGGCTTCCCTGCTTGCACCGCGAAAAGTCCCCGAAAAGTCCCCCAGACGAAGCAGAAAGTCCCCGAAAAGTCCCCAGCGGCTCCCCGAGTGCACTGGGCCTGACCTGCCCATAGCCCATTCCGCAAGCGAGCCAACGGGCGGCGGCCCGTGACCGTAGTCACGGGCCGCCGCCCGTTCATCCGTTCTGGTCACACCGCCCGAATCCGGCCGACAGCGGCGCGGCGCTACCGGGTGCGCCGGGTGGTGACGAGCTGGCCGTCGTGGAGGTGGTGGTCGAGGTCGAGTCCGCTGTCGAGCATCGCGAGGACGTCAAGGTGACGGTCAGCTGGCACGGTCGCCACCCGGCGCCGGTCACGGTGGACGCGGATGGTCGGGTTGCTCTCGCTGGGCGGTGCGACGGAGACCGGCCCGGCGGGTGTCCCCGGTACGAGCCGAGTCAGCGGGGTGGCCGCGGCACGGTCGTCGAGTAGCCGGTTGATGAGATCGGAGGGAGTACGGACGTAGTCGAGGAGGTCTTGGACCTCGAACTCGCCCGCGCTGTAGTGCTCCGTCCAGCCGTCGATGTGGTGCTGGGCGGTCCACTGACGCAGCGCGCTCGACCGGTACCCGAGGCGGGCGGCGTCACGGCCGAGGAGGTGGGCGATGCGACGGGAGGTGATACCGGAGGTGAGCAGGGTCAGCGCCTGCTCGGTGTCGACGCCGTGGCGGATGTGCCAGGCAGTGTGCGTGTTCAGCCTCGGGGCGATGGGGGAGAGTGCAGGGCTGGTGTTGACCAGGTTGATCAGGGCGCCGACAGTCCAGCTCAGGGCGTGACCGAAGGCGGTGCTGATGTTACGTACTGCCTGATCGAGCGCCCACCCGGTGGGGATAGCGGGTTGCCAGGAGCGGGCGAGATCAGGGATGGGTGCGCCGGAGATCCACTCCCGGAGCGCGGGGGCAATCGGGACGGTCATCTCCGCGCCCCGAGTCTCCTTGTCCTTAAAGCTCCAGGTCTTGTTGACCTCTGGGAGTCTACTGAGGAGGCGATCGAAGACCTGGTGCTCAGTGAGGAAGTCGAGGGTGCGCTGCAGCGACCATTCCTGCGGTTCGGCGAGTTGGTCCTCTCCCGTGATGTTGAGCCACGTGGCCAGGTAATCCGCGAGCCAGTCGAGTTGGCGAGCAGACCCCAGGCTGGTGCCAGTTCCAGCCCACCGGCCGGCTGGCGCAGGATCGGTGTCGTAGAACACGGTGACGACCTGGTTAGCGAGGGCGATCCACCGGTTGGCGGTCGGCCTGTTGCCGGTCTGAGACAGAGCGAACAGCGCGTACATGGAATCGAGGGAAGCACCCTGCGGCGCCGATGACGAAGCGTGCAGATGGAGGACGAGCCAGACGAACGAGACGAAGTCCGCAGCGGTGCCGTCCGCCAGTGCGAAGATGCCGTCAGCGTTGTTGCGCAAGGTGTTCTCGGCGGCTGCGAGATCGGCCAGTGCCTCGTCGGTCAACAGTGTGGAGACGACACGCAGTTGCTCCGGGTCGGGGTTAAGGGCGTCGAACTCTGCGGGGCGGGGCGGGTAGGGGCGGGTCAGGAGGATCCACCCCTCGCTTTCCCGGCCGGCCCGCCCAGCGCGGCCGATGGCATTGAGGAGCTCGGCGGGAGACAGGGCGCGCTGGCTGTCGTAAGCGAGCGGGTCACCGTCGACCTTGTGGTGCACGATGACGGTGCGCACTGGCAGGTTGACGCCGTCGGTGAGGGTGCTGGTGCTGGCGATCGCCAGGAGCTCGTCGCGGCGCAGCGCGCCCTCGACGGCGTGGAGGACGTCCTCGGGCAGGGCACCGTGGTGGTAGGCGACGCCGTGCCGGGTGCATCGCACCAGCGGGTGTTCCTCGCCGAGGGTGTCGGCAAGGTAGTCGGTGAGGACGGCGGCCTCGGGCCGCTCAGGCAGGCGCTCGGCGATGGCGAGCGCCGTGTCGCGGGCTGCCCGCCTGGTGCCGACGACCATCAGGACGCTGCCGGCCGAGGTGAGCTCTGCGGCGCCGGCGGCGAAAACCTTGTAGTCGGCGATCCCGCCCGACAGGGCGGTCCTGGCCTTCCACCGGCCGGGGTCACGGCCAGGGTAGCGCCGGGTGCCCACCTCGCCGGTGGTCAGCAGGGCGATGGTGGAGGAGGCGGTCGGCCGGACGGCGAGGAGGTTCTCGACCGGCACGGTGGCGATCACCTGCGAAGGGCGCTTCGCCGTCGCCGGCCGTTCCGCCAGCTCGGCCCGCTCCACCATCAGGTTCGGGTACATGAGGCCGTGCATCCGGCGAGGGCCCCGCCAGGTGTCGGTGAAGTAGACCTCCCGCTCGGGACGCTGCGGGTCGAGCCACGAGGCGATGTCGCCCTTGTTGCCGACCGCCGCGGACAGCAGCACCAGCCGGATGCCGCTGCGGACCTGCAGCAGCGCGAGCAGGCTCTCCAGCACGAAGCCGCGCCGCCCCTGGCTCAGGTGGTGGGCCTCGTCGACGACGACCAGCCCGACGCCCTCCAGCGCATCGCCGGTGTTGTTGCGGATCATGTGCATGAGCCGCTCAGGGGTGACGATCTCCACGTCCCCACCGTCCGACTCGGCCGACGAGGCCCACCGGCCGAGCGGGAATTCCGGCTGCTCCGCGGCCAGACGCCGCCCTAGCACCCGCAGCCGGCCCCTCAGCGCCCCGCGCATCTCCCGCCCCAGGCTGCGCATCGGCGACACGTACACCACCCGCCCCGGACGCTGCGCCAGGTGCGAGCAGATCACCAGCTGGGCCATCAGTGTCTTGCCCGCGCTAGTCGGCACGCTGATCAGGCTGCGCGACGTCGCCGGGTCGAGCGGGTTACCGCGCTCCAGCTTCAGGAGCTGGCGCTGCGGCGGCCAGAGCGTCATCACCGGGGGCCTCGACAGCGCAAAGCTCCGCGCCACTGCCGGGGGGGTGCCCGGTGGGAGCAGCTGGTACAGGCTGCTGGCCGCCATCTCCCCACTCAACTGGAGCAGGTGCGCGGCGACCCACCGCGCCAGCCGGTCGCCCCGGCCGACCGTCTCCGTCATCACGTCCAGCAGCAGCCGCTGCGCGGCTAGCAGCTCATACTCCTCGCCGAAACTCAGGAACTGGTAGAGGTGGAAGATCGCCTCCACGACAGCCTCCGCCGGCCCGTACATGGTCCCTGCGAGGGACTCTCGGCGCATCACCGCCCGCACCCTGCGCAGCTGCCGCCGCCACACCTGCAGCGCCCGGCCCAGCTTCGGGCGGTCGAAGCCGAGGAAGACGACGCCGGCCTCCACCGCCAAGGTGCCGATGTGCAGGCGGAGCTCGCCGCTGATATCGACGAGGGCGCGGACCCGATGGTAGACGGCGGTGGCATTCGGGTCCTGCTCACTGCGCCGGTACCCGGCCTGGGCGGCGAAGGCGATCTGGAGCCGCTCGGCTTCCGGTCGGCGTTCGTCGCCCAGCGCAAGGTCCATCAGGTGCGCGCTGGCGGCGAAAGCCCGCCGCACGCGCACCGCGTCATAGCCGGGAGTCTCCGGGTCGAGCGCGGCGAGCCCGTGCAGGTACCACGCTGTGGCGAGGGTCTCGTCCCGGATCTCCCGCTCACCGCGGAACGCTGCGACCTCCAACTCGGTCATCGCCGCGAGCAGGTCTTGGGCGCTGGGCAGCACCCCGCCCACCCGGTACTCGCCGAGCGCCGAGGCGAGCACCTCCGGGTCTAGAGTGCGCTCCACACGTACCCCCTCACGGTCTTCGCGAAGTCCTCAAGATCGTCGATCGCCACCACCATTCCCTGCAGTGCCCCATCGTGGGTGTGGGTGGTGAAGTGCTTGTGAGAGCGGTCGAAGGCCGTGGCGGGGGTATCCGCGGCGTCGAGAGCCACGCTGACACCGCCGTTGCTCGACTCCTTCGCCTCCACCCACTGCCGCGCCATCGAACTGACGAACCCCCGGGTGTCGGGGGCGAGCTCCCGCCCACCCCACGAGATCTGCCCCAGGTACCGCGCTCCCCAGTCATTCAACTGCTGCCACGCTTTGCGGATCGTGTCGCTCGGCTTCGTCGTCTCGGCGGTGAACTTCTTCATCTCCCACAATCGGAAGACGAACCCCAGATCGCTGCCGGGCACACGGTGGATCAGCAGCCCGTCGGGACCGCTGTCGGTCACCGTTGACGAGGGCGGGTCCAGAATCTCCACGCTGCGCCCCGGCTCGGGGGCAAGGTCGCGGGTCGAGAGGTACCAGAGCCACTCCCCCACGTAGCCGGTAACACCAGTGGGGTCGTTGGCCTCGAACACCGGACCGGCGTACAAGAGGACGTGCGCGTGATCGAGGCCAGCCAGTGGGGTGCCGACCAGGACGCTGTCGCGCCAGAGCTGATAGGCGCGATTATCAAGATCGGTGCGGGCCCGCATGATCTCGTCGGCGACGATCCATGCTGCTGCAGCGCGGTCCTCGGGCTCCTGCCCGATGGTCTCCACCAAGTCCCACGGGCAAACCTGTGTGAGGCCGCGACCCTCCCGCCGGGTGAGGTCCACAAGGCGGCCGCCAGCGGCTTGGGCGCGCTCCATCGCCTTGAGCGCAGGTACCGACACCCACCCCCACCTCCGCTCCTGACCTGGTGCCGAGCCTGCGGCGACACGGGATCACCCTATCGAGCATGAGCAGCAGCAGGGCCGTTTCCTGCGTCCCGTCGACCGCGGTGTTGGAGCGGTCCGCGTGCCTCCGACGGTCACGCAGTGTAACCGTCAGCAGAGATCGCAGGGAGCGGCCTTCATTCCATGGTGCACTCCACCCCATCGAGACGGTGCTGAGGAAGCGGTGGCGATACCTAATCCCTGCGCAAGGGGGAGTCCTCGCGTGCACACCGGAACCAGCTCATCCTTTCGGCCTAGCGCAGTGGCCGGGCGGTAAGAGACGGTCACGCGGACAGCGCGGCGCGACCCACCCGGGAGTCAGCTGGCGGCGTCCCTCACTGTGTCTGTTCGTCAGTTTCGGTTGATGGAGCACCGGTTGTCGTACCCGGCCGCTACTCTGCGACGTTATGGCAGGAATTCCCGAAGGGTCCCGCGACCGCCGTCGTTCGTTCAACGGTGAAGAGCGCATCGCTCTGTTCCTCGCCGCAGACGGACGGTGCGCCGAATGCGGCCAGGAGCTGGAACCCGGATGGCACGGCGACCACATCGAACCTTGGTCCGAAGGCGGCCCGACCGATGTGATCAACGGACGCGCGACCTGCCCGAGCTGCAACTTGAAGAAGGGAAACAGGTCCATGGCGATCTCCTCCGGTCTGCGAAGCTGGCAGCAGGAAGCACGCGAGCGTTACCACTCTCGCAATGGCGGCGAGAACTCGAACTTCCTGGTCGTCGCCACCCCAGGGGCCGGAAAGACCACCTTCGCGCTGACCATCGCCGAGGACCTGATCAGCCGCGGCACCATCAGCAACATCGTGGTCGTCGCCCCCACCAAGCACCTGCGCCGCCAGTGGGCCGAGGCTGGGGCGCGGGTGGGCATCAAGCTCGATCACCTCTTCGAGAACAAGAACGGCGCGGTCGGTTCCGACTTCGACGGTGTCGTGGCCACATACCAGGCCATCGCATCCGCCCCGCTGCTGTGGAAGCGCCTGTGCGCCAGCAAGCGCACCCTCGTGATCTTCGATGAGATCCACCATGCCGGCGACGGTGACGGCCTGGTCTGGGGCGATGCCCTCAAGGATTCCTTCGAGAGCGCCACACGGCGGCTACTGCTTTCAGGAACGCCGTTCCGCACCGACGGCAAGCCGCTCCCGTTCGTCGCGTATGACGAGACCCGCCGGGCCGTGCCCAGCTATAGCTATGACTACGGCATGGCACTGGCCGACGGCGGCGTGGTGCGTCCGGCCGTGTTCCCGGCCTGGGACGGAAAGTCGAAGTGGCGCAGGTCGGGGCAACTGGCCGTCACCGAGGTCGACCTGAGCGATGCTGACAAGGACGAGATTCCCCCGGCGTTGAAGGCCGCCCTCGACCCGACCGGCGCCTGGATTCCGTCCGTCCTCCAGGAGGCACATGAAGCCCTCCTGCGGATGCGGATCGACACCCCCGACGCAGGTGGCCTGGTGATCGCAAGCGACCAGTTCGCCGCCACCGCGTACGCAGCGATCCTCGAACGGATCGCCGGAGTTCAGGTCCCGGTCGCCATCTCGGACGAGCCGAACGCCTCCGACATCATCAAGAACTTCGCCAGGGGTAATGCCCCCTGGATCGTCGCCGTACAGATGATCGCCGAAGGCGTCGACATCCCACGCCTGGGTGTCGGCGTCTACGCCTCCCGGGTTCGCACCAAGATGTTCTTCACCCAGGTCGTGGGACGCTTCGTGCGCATGCGCGGCGACGAAGACCCCACGACGGCTCGGCTGTTCATCCCTTCCATAGCTGTCCTCCTGGCTTTCGCGCAGGACATCGAGAAGATGGTGGATGCGGTGCTCGCCGAGGAGGAGAAGCAGATCCGCGAGATGCAGGACACCCATGGCCAGGGCGACACGCTCATCCCGGCCTACGAAACGGTGAGCTCATCTGTCGCAACCCACCACGTGACGATCGCCGGGGGTTCCCAGTTCACCCCCGAACAGCTGGACTTCGCCCAGCGCACCATGGCGATGGCCGGGCCGACGTCGCCCTCAGTGACCGCAGAGTGGGTGGCGGGCCTGCTCACATCGGCCCAGCTCCTCAACGGAAATGCCCTCCCCGGCCAGCGCGCAGACACCGATGTTGAACCACTCGGTGACCAAAAGAAGTCTCTGCGCAGGCTCATCCACCGCAAGGCTGGCCGACTTTCGGCACTCACCAACCGCCCCTACGAACACATCAACGGGGAGCTGAACCAGTCCCTCGGCAACGTCGTCAAGACCGCGACGATGGAGCAGCTTCAGAAGCGCCTGGCGATGCTCGACGCCGCGATCAAGGAGGCACAGAAGAAGTGAACGCAACGGAGAACGCCAACGGAAACGCGGTGCTGGTCAACGCGCTCAGCTCGTCTATGCGGTCCACCATGAACGGCATGGAGTCTGTCCCAGGCTTGGTTCGGCAGGTGATCGAAGAAGATTCCTGGCGCAATTTCACTACCCCGCGCGGCGAGCAGGTGACGCATGCGTCCTTCGAGTCGTTCGTCACCGCGAAGCCCACCAAGGGCCTGGGGTACAGCGTCGCAGAGCTGATGCGCCTGGTCGCCGACGACACCGAGACCGCGCACCTGGTAGCCAACCTACTCGGGCGCCCGGTAGCCGAGTTCCAGCAGGCCGAGAAGAACGTCTGGAATGAGCCGGCAGAGCGCGCATCGGGTGTGCTGCCCTCGCAGGATCCGCTCTGGCGCGACCCTTCTGACGACCCGGTGGCCCTCGCACAGAGTGACGAGCCCGACCTCGATCTCGCCGACCCCGTTGACCGCGACGCCTTCGAGCTGCGGTCAGTGGGTCGGTCCGGCAGCTGGGTCTGGGCGCTCAAAGTCGCCCGGAACATCATCAAGAGCAAGCCAGGGTCGCTTTCCGAGCAAGATCGTCGCGAACGCGATGATCTTGGGAAAGTCTCCCCCACGGAGTTCGGCCGCCGGATCGGCTGGAGCACCGATCGCGTGATGCGGTACTACCGGGCGTGGGAGAAGGGAATCGAGAGGCATGGTCTCCCTGCCTTCGACCAGCTCAAGCCCGGCATGCACGTGCCGTTGCCCGCCGCCAAGACCTGGGCGGCTTGCTTCGTCCCGGGCCGCGTCAACTCCGAGCGCGCCGAATCTTTGGAGACCGCTGCGGTAGAAGCAGGGCTGAGCATGGGGCAGGTGGTGAACGCGGCCAAGAGCCCAGGTGCCATGAAGGCTGCAATCATCGCCGACACCAGCACAGCCGAGGCGGCGTACTCAGCACTCCTGGAGCGCTCACGCAGCGACGGCAATCTGCGGGCCACGATGGCGCGCACGATTGCCCACGACCCTGTCTTCCGCAAGGAGACGGCCGTCGAGTCCAGGAAGGCGGAGCGTGCCGAGTACGTGCGGCACGTCGTCGACACCGGGCAGGTGAAGAGTGCAGCCGGTCAGGTGCTCGATCTTCCCAAGCAGGCGAAGGACACAGCCAGCAAGCTGTTGGCCGTGGTAGAAGACCCCCACGCCACATCAGAAGAGGTTGCAGAGGCTTACGAGGCCGTTCAGGGGATCGCTGCTGAGGTGGTCAAGGCAGATCCGGAGATTCAGACCCGCGAGCAGCGGACCAGGTTCTCCAAGGCGCTGAGTAGCACTGCGAAGAGCATTGAGGCGATCGATCCTGACGACCTCATCGCCGTCGCGGATGACGATCTCCGCGAGAAGCTGGCTGGTCTCCAAAAGCAGGTCAACGAACTGGCCGCGCTGATCGTCAATCCGACGGCGCATCTGCGTGCCGTATAGGACACCCCGGCAAGCGCCGCCGTGGGTCTTGTTGCGACCTGGACGATGAGATTGAGCACAGGCCCCCGCTCCGGTCGGGGCCTGTGCCGTTCCGGGCGCTGGCGTGCTTCTGCGGATCCGGAATATCGCGCGGCTCTTCTTGATTGGGTTCCCCGAACGATCACGGGGAGGGAATGACGATGACGGACCTGCGGGTGTTCCGGAGAGGCAGCGACGGTCGTGAGTCGGAGCTGCGCGGATCAACGGTGCGGTTGGAGCGCGCTCTGCAGCTTCGGGTCGAGGCTGGGCTGGAGGAGATGCTGGGCATCCGGCTCGTGGCGTCGGAGTACACGACGGGTCGGTGGCACCGGGGCCGGGTGGACACGCTGGGTCTGGACGAGAACAACGCGCCAGTGGTCATCGAGTTTACCGACCGCAGGTAGTGCTGCCCGTGATGTCCGTCTGGGTCTGTGACTTGGGCGTCGCGGGCTCGTTTACCGACCGTGTCCGGAGCGCCCGTCATGTTCCGGAGTCGGTACGGAGGACGAGTGGCAGGGCGAGTGGTGGTCGGGGACCTGAGGGTTCAGCAGATCGAGCGGAAGGACGGGCGGCGGTCGTGGACGATCGTGTGGCCCGAGGGCAGTCTTCACGCGGAGGCGGACCGGTTCCTGCGCGTGCACGACGGGTCAGGGACGCAGAGGACCTACGCGTACTACCTGGTGGACCACCTGCGGTGGCTGGAGCGCGAGTGCCTGGCCTTCGAGAAGGTCGTGCTGCGAGACCTTGAGCGCTACATGGGCATCGTCGGCGCCGAGGTCCTCATGCCGCTCGGAGAGCCGTGGCGAACCGGCAAGCGCCCCTACGGTCGCTCGGCGCTGTCGACCGCGGCGGCCTGCCTGAAGGGCTTCTACTTGCACCAGTCGTCCTTGGGCGTGAACGGGGAACTCGGCAAGAAGCTCGACACCTCGCGGCTGCCCACGCGCGCGGACCGGCGCCGCGCGTTCCTGGGGCACGTGAAGAACTCCCTGCCCACCAACCCGCTCGCGCCGACGCGGCCGCGCCGTCGGCACCCGAAGATGCTCCCCGACGGTGCACGGGACAAGCTCCTGGCGGTGGTGAACGCCGCCCGCGACCGGCTGGTGGTGACCTGGCTGGCCGACGGCGGCCTGCGGATCGGCGAGCTCTGCGGGCTGCACCTGGTGGACCTGCACCTACGGGAGAACGCAGCCTGCGGGGAGTGCCGCGCCCCGCACGTCCACGTCTGCCACCGCCCCGGCAACCCGAACCGCGCCGAGGCAAAGACCAAGCTCCCCTGGCGCATCGACGGCAGCACAGTGACCGGCGGACTGATCAAGCGAGTCAGCCCGGCGATGGTGCACACCTATTTCGAGTACCTCACCGGCGGCGAGTACCCGCGCGAAACCGCCGGGCACGGCATGCTCTTGATCCAGCTCCACGGCAAGAACTCGGGGCAGCCATGGGCGCCGGTCGGGGCCCGCCGGATGCTCGGCCGCGCCGGGAAGCGCGCCGGGCTCGGCGTCGTGAAGCCCCATGCCTTCCGCCACAACTTCACTTCGGCGGTGCTCGACGCGGCCGGTGGCAACCTGCTGATCGCCCGGGACGCCGGTGGCTGGGCCTCGGCCGCGATGGTCGACGAGGTCTACGGGCATGTCGACATCCACGACCATGCCTTCGACGCCGCCCTGCGCACGGTCTGGGGTGGCGCCCAGTGACCGCGCCCTCCCTCCTTCCCCGGCAGGATGCCCGCACGCAACGGGACCGGCTGGAGGTGCTCACCGTGCTGATCAACGGGCCCGAGTTCGACCCGGTACTGCGTGGCGGGGTCCTGAAGATCCCGCCGACCCACCCGGTTTATCCGTGGAGCTGCACGGTCCCCGACTGCGCACGGCCGCGCTGGCAGCGCTACGCGATGTGCTCGGTGCACGCCGGCCAGTGGCAGGAGGCAGAGGCCAGCGGGATGAGCCGGGCCCAGTTCCTGCGCGGGGCAGAGCCGCTGGCGGCGTCCGACGTCCCGGAGGAGATGATGTGCCGGATCTGCCCGCAGCGACCGGCCTTCAGCCTGCGCCTGGTGCTGTGCTTCCGCCACCGCAACCGGTGGCTGGGCTACCTGAAGCGGCACCCCGGCGCCAGCGAGGAAGACGGGCAGTTCGAGCGGTGGCTGGCCGATCAGCAGCCCTGCCCGGGCTACGGCGAGTGCCGCACGGAGGTGTGCGACGAACTGGCCTCCTCGCCGCTGGGGTTGTGCGGCGCGCACGAGCGCGGCTACATCCGGGCCGGGCGTCCGGGCGGAGCCCGGCTGCCCAAGAACTACTTCGCCACCTTCGAGCGGCAGGACCGACCTGTCCCCATCTCCATCGACGACCAGATCGCCTTCCGCTCCTGGTGCCGCGCGCAGTTGCCGGTGCACCGCACCGGGCGGATCTACCTGCGCGGCCTGCGGCCCCTACTGCGGGCCGAGTTCCAATGGGGCATGTATGCCCACCGCCTGCAGCCCACCGCCGTGTGGAACTTGACGTGGGTGCAGTCGCTCGCGGACGAGTGCCAGCGTCGCGACGTGGCGTCCCTGGCCGGCCTGGACCCCTCCGACTTCCACCGCGACTACCACCAGCGCATGGTCCAGGAGATGCAGGAAGCCCTGCGGAAGGTCTACTTCAGCCCCTCCGACACCCGCGATGCCGGCTACATCGAGACCGAGCACTTCGGAGTGCGCTTCCCCCACCGCTCCAGCTACATCGACCTGACCTGCGTCTCCCAGCGGTGGCTGCGCGACCTGCTGTGGGACCATATCGCCGACGTGCTGCGCTCGCCCTCCTGCCCGCGCAGCGCCCAGCCGGTGGACTACCAACGCCGCGCGGGCGCCGAGCTGAGCGCGTTCCTGGAGGCCGAGGCACCGGACGGCGGCCACGATCCCCGGGCACTGCGCGAGGAACACGCCCACCGCTTCGTCGCTGACCTGCGCAACCGCGAACGTCTCGGCCTTGCCTTCCGCGGCCAGGCCCGCCTGAACGGCAAGAAGTCGAAGGTCACCGAGAACATGCGTCGGCTGGTGCTCAACTACGGCCGGTCCGTGCTGCGCGGCGCGCTGGACAACGGCAGCGCCGAGCGAATCGGCTTGAACCGCGCCTTCATCACCGCCATGCCGGTCGGCGGCCCGGGTACGCCCCGCAGCCGCAACCCCTTCCCCGACGAGGTGGCCCGCGCTCTCGCGGACGAGAGCAACCTGCGGCAGCTCGCCGAAGACCACGACCCGCACGACCGCGGCCTGCGGGATATGTGGGAGGCCATCATCATCACCGGCCGGCGCGCCAACGAGGTCATCCAGCTCCACCTGGACTGCATCGGCCGCTACGGCGGGATGCCCGTGCTCTGGCACGACCAGACCAAGGTCGGCAACCTGAACGCGGCCATCCGCATCCCCGACCGGCTCATGGACCGCCTTGAAGAACGCCGCCGCAAGACCCTGGCCCGCTTCGCCGACCGCCACGCGGGCCGCGCCCCCACCCCCGCCGAGCGCGTCCACCTGGCCCTGTTCCCCACCGACATGCTCAACCCCGACGGCCATCGCGCCCTGTCCTACACCTGGTTCCATACCGGCCTGCGCAACTGGATCACCGACCTCGACCTGGGCGGCCATTACGTCGCCCACCAAGCCCGGCACACGCTGGCAACCCGGCTACTGCGGGCCGGGGCCAGCCTGACCCACATCCGCCGATATATGGGACAGGTCAGTGATCGAATGGCGGAGCATTACGTCCACCTGACCCAGTCCGACCTCGACGACGTACTCCAGCGCGTCTGGGTCGCCGGCCCCGGCACCGCCAACCCCGGCGAACTCCTGGCCGGGATCGCCGCACCACTCACCCGCGAGCAGGCCCAGGCCCTGGCGATCGACCTCTCGCGCCGCAGCACCCCGGCCGAGGGCGGGTTCTGCACCTTCCAGCCCGTCGTCGAGGGAGGCGCCTGCCCCTGGAACCTGGACTGCCACAACTGCGACAAGTTCGTCCTGTCGGGGGCCGACCTCCTCTACTGGCGTCGCAAGCGCGAACAGTGGCGGCTCCTGGCCGAGGGCGCCCCCGACGACGCCACCGCCGACTACCTCCACCGCTACTTCGAACCCACCGCCCGCGCCATCGACGGTCTGGAAAGCGCCCTGGCCGGCCTCGGCCTCCTCGACGATGCCCTCGCCCTGGACCTGCGCAAACCCCAGGACTACTTCCACCGCGTGTGGTCCACCGCCTTTCGCGCCACCGACCTCGCCGAGCCCGTCGGCGACGAACAGGCCCAGGCCGAAGACACCACCGACGAACAGGAGCAATGCGCGTGACCACCACCGTCCCCGACCCGCGCACGGCCGCCGCCCTCGCCGCCCGCCACCGCACAACCGAGGCTGCCCTCGGACGGGTCCGCGACGCCATCACCCGGCTCCGCCGCGAGAAGACCCAGCTCAGCGTCGCCGCCGTCGCCCGCCGCGCCAACGTCTCCCGCACCTTCCTCTACGACCACCCCGACGCCAGAGCCGCGGTCGCCACCGCCACGGCCGAAGCCGGCGAACGCCGGGCCCAGCTGGTCACCGACCAGGACGAGGCACGCGAGGCGACCTGGCGCGAACGGGCCCTCAACGCCGAGGACGCCCTCAAAGCCGCCCATGCCGAGATCCTCACCCAGCGCACGCGCATCGGCGAACTCATAGGACAGGTCCGCGACTTGGAAGCCGAATGGACCCAGGAGGCCATCCAGCGGATCACCACGGAGAACACCACCCTCAAGCAACGCGTCCGCCAGCTCACCGCCGACAACCGGTCCTTCGACGAACGCCTCAAGGCCGCCCGCTCCAACCTGCGCTTCCAGGACCGCCGCGTCGCCGACCTCGAAGCCCAGGTCGCCGCCACCTGACCGCCCAAGGAGTGCCGCTCAATCAGGTCTGTTGACCAGGGAAACCCTTGGTCAACGACCGTGCGGTATGCCAGGCTCCGGGATATGGAGCCCCACAACGAGCAGGCAGCAGGCGAGGTCCTGCATCAACGCGGCTGGCGCAAGGCGTTCACCGTCCAGGAGATGGTCGACAAGTGGGCCTGGCTCGTGGGCAAGGTCGAGGACGGTTACGACGACATGGTCGAGGAGTACACCAACGACCTCTACAGCCGGAACTGGCTCCACGAGGCATGGCCGATCCTGGCTGAACGCGTGATCGTGCTCTGGACTCCGTTTGGCCAATCGCTCCGCTCCGCAGGCGCCATCGACTGGCCCCCATTTCACCAGTAGTCGCTAGAACGCTAAGCGGCTTTGGTGAAGCCCTCAGCTGATCATCGAAAGCAGATCTGTTGACGGGCCAGTGTCCGGCTGGGACCAACTTGGGGACCGCGCACCTAAAGCGCACCGCACATCACCAGGACCGCCTAGTCCAGAGTTCGAGGCAGTCCATTGGCAATATTGTCCACAGTTGACCCAATCGAAGTGGTCACACTTTCGACAGCCGTTGCCGCGCCAGTAAGTAGCGTGATGAATCGCCGCAGCGTCATATAGTGGCTTGCACGCTTAAACTTTCTCTCATATTTTGCGCAGACCGCATCGATCTCATCCTCTACCGTACGAAGGTCTCCGAGTAGAGAATTGCGGCTCAATTTTCGATCAATCCGCACCACCCGGGAGTCAAGTTCTTCGATTTCAATCTCGACTTTCCGTCGTATTTTGCCAGCTTTAACTACTTCACGGAATGCCGCGTGAACAGGAGGGTCCAGTATTGCAGCCGCCGCAGCAGTCCGAGTTGCTGGCAGGACAGGCAGCGGCCGTTTGTCTTTATGATGCAAGCCCAGGTATCGGAAGAGATGGTGCGCCGCACTCGGATCGATTCCCCTGATCACCTGGTCTAGGCCGTAACTCGATGAGGCGGCGGCAGCCGCCATGAGCCCCCGTGCGGCGCTCGCATGGTGGATTTGGAGGTCCGCCTCCATTCTAGCTCTTCGCACCATAATTCCCTGTCGCTCTGCTATTAGAGCAGGAATTTTCAGCATACTGAACCGATTGATCATACTTGCCACGCGGTCAAGATCATTGAAAAGCTCACGAATCGCTGCAAGGCTTGCGCTCCCCTTGGTCTGGATCACGAAGGGAGTTAGGTCGTCACGGATGACGAATACTAGGAACGGCGGTTCCGTGTCGTCGAGTTGGAAATATTCGACGATCTCGCCAGAGATAGCCTGCGAACGCAGCAGTACTTCATCGCGCACATACGCGGGGATCATTTCCGCCCGGGCCGGGTTAACTCGCCGCCAGTTGCGCCACTGCGCAGGCATGTTGTGCACATTGATCAACCCTGGGACGAATAGATAGTCTGACCAATCGGGAGTTCGAGCTCGCAACTCGTCCATGGTTGCCCGGCTGGAGAAGAGGCAAAATGCTATTTCTCTCAATTGGGGACTAATTACCCCTCTCGCATTAAATAGGTCACTCAGCAGTTTTTCGTCTTCTGGATCCTTGGGTACGAATAAGCAGAGTATCTTCTCTGAATTCGCGTTCGCATTGAACCACTCGATCAGGTCACTGATCGCCCCTGCGGCAAAATACATGATCTCTCCGCCCAAATAGCGACAGGCTCAACTCGTCCAACTGGACGGCTCTCACACTAGCGCTAAGCGGTCTTGGCGATGTGCGGTTCGCTTTGGGTGGGTGATCCAGCAGATCCACAAGTCGGTCCCGTCCGGGCACTGACCCTTCAACAGATCTGCGTCCGACGATCAGCAGAGGACGTCACCGCGGCCGCTTAGGCGTAATCATTGGGCGGTCTGGGCAAGGGATGCGGAACACTTCACAGGTGATCGTGATGCAGCCCGTCCTGGAGATCTACATGCCCGACGGCTTCGTCCTCTGGCCCGTCGCCGAGATCGAGCCGTTCAGCCACCTGCCGCTGAGCGACGGACTTCCCCTACCGAGGTCGGGACAGCGGTGCCTTCCTAAACGGACTGCTGACCTTCGACGACCTCTTCGCAGCCGGCGGCTTGCGGGTCACGGACAGCTCCACGGGCACCACGTTCCGCCCCGGCTGCTCCAACGGGCTGGAGGATTGGCATGACTGGCGCAAAGTCGTCGACGGCAGCGGCCATGCGTCCTTCGGCCACGACCCCGACGCGCTCGCCGAGCGACTTGGCGACACCGTTCGGCTGACCGTCAACGCCGAGCAGAGCGACAGCCCGGTGATCGAATTGACTGTCACCGAGCTCCGCCATCTGCTCGGCGGTGCCGAGCAAGACCTGAACAGCTTCCTGGCGCTTGCCGCCAACTGGGCGTCTCAGTACCTACCTGCCCACTCCACCGCTGTCACCGCCGCCCTCGCGCGCGTCCTCGCTCTGCCCGCGCTGACCGTGCCTACGCCTCGGTGAGCATTTTCACGTGGACTCAGCTGGGAACGTCGGCTACGCCGACTGCAGGCCAACATCGGAGCGTCCGGACAACCGAGACCACTCGGACGAGGGACAGCATCGAACCCAACCCGCCGTCACAGACATGTAGTCTATGGATTGTCGCAGTTCAGAGCCGGTATCCGAGCTCCTGCGGTCGGTAAAGTGGAGTTCAAGCGCGGTGTGGATGCCGGGGTGGTGACGCAGGCCATGTTCTACGTGGCCTGGCTGAAATCGGCGCGGCTGGAGTTCGAGGCTCTGGTGCGTGAGCGGCTCGGCGAAAAGGCTGCGGCGGCGGTTGACTGGCGTCGGCCTCGGGCGGTGTGCGTCGCGGCCGGCTTCTCCAACCATGACCGGGTCATGGTCCAGGAGCGTCGCGAGCCGGTGGACTTGGTGCGCTACCGGGTGTTCGACGACGGCGGGGAGGGGCTGCTGGCGCTGCATCTGGTGGACTCCGTTTCGTGGGTCGCGGCGGCGGACGAGGTCGAGCAGCCCGTGTCTGAGGGGATCGCCGAGGTTGCGGCCGGGGCTGCGGTGGGTGTCCCGGAGGTGGTGGCGGTGCCGGAGTGCCTGCGGGAGCTGTACGGGGAGGTGGACGAGGCTCTGTCGGCGTGGGGTGAGGTGGAGGTGGTGCCGCTGCGGCACTACATCGCCTACCGGAGGATGCGGAACCTGGGTTCCGTGTTGTTCCGGCCCTCGCTGGGGCACGTGCTGGTGACCCTGCGGCTGGACCCGGACACCGTGGAGTTGGTGGAGGGGTTCACCCGGGATCTGCGCGGGATCGGTCACCTGGGCACGGGGGACCTGGAGGTGAAGGTCGCCTCGGTGGAGGACGTGGAGCGGGCGGCGCCGCTGTTCCGGCGGGCGTTCGAGGCGGCCTGACGAGGAGCCGGGGGCGGTCGGTGCGGCGGACGGGTTCCGCCGCACCGACCGCCCCTCGTGCGTCTGCGGCCCGTCGGTGGCTTGGCGGTGGGGGTCATGCGTCGGCTTCGGGGCCGGCGAGGACGTAGTCGTCTCGGTGCAGTTCCGTGCGCAGGCGGTTCTCGGCGATGTCGGCGTAGTGGGTGGAGAGTTCGACGCCGATGAAGTTCCGGCCCTCGCGCAGGGCGGCCACGCCCGTGGTGCCGGAGCCGGTGAAGGGGTCCAGGACGGTGCCGCTTTCGGGGCAGATCTGGACGAGCTGCTGCATGACCTCGACGGGCTTCTGGGTGATGTGGACGCGGCCCTTGCGGGGCTGGGAGGCGATGAAGTGGCCGGGGAGGTAGAGGTCGCGGTCCTTGTCGAGGGTGCCCTTGACACCCCAGACGATCAGCTCGGCGCTCTGCTTGAAGCCGCCCTTGCGGGGACGGCTGGCGGGCTTGATCCAGGGGATGGTGCCCGACCAGGTCCATCCGGCCATCTGCAGGGCGTCGGAGGTGGTGGGCTCCTGGCGCCAGTCGGTGAAGACCATCGCCACCGTGTGCTCGACCGCGGCCCGGTACGCCTCGGTCAGCAGGGCGGTCAGCCAGGAGCGGTAGCCGCGCTGGTCGCGGTTCTCGCCGGGGAAGTTCTGCAGGTCGTGGGCGGCATCCCCGCTGGTGTACTTCGCGCGGGCGGTGCGGGCGGTGCGCTCGCTGCTGGTGCGCCCGCCGGAGTTGTAGGGCGGGTCGGTGATGACGGCGTGGATGCTCTCGTCGGGGATGGTCTTGAGCACGGTGAGGGCGTCGCCTCGGTGCAGGGTGTAGTTCACGGCGGAGCCTCGAATCAGGGCGTGGGGAACGAAGGACCGCACACCGGTGAGCAGCCCGATGAGGGCTGTTCCGGAGGGGGTTGTGTGGACATTAGCCGCGATCTCCGGCCGGACCTAACGAGCATCGGCCGCCCGCTCCCTGGCGCTGGGGGTCGTTTGGTGCGGCCGGAATCCGCGTCTAATGTCTCGGTCATCAGCACGGCGGAGCCCAGCTCCACCCCCGCTGAGCTGTGCTTTCCCCCGCCGTCGCCGCTGTGCACGGCGCGCGGGGAGCGCGGTGTCCATCCGGTCCGAGGCGTGCGGGGAGTTGCGGTGTTCCACCTGAGATTACGAGCGCGGCCGGCTGCCGCGCACGACTTCTGACCGGCGTCCGGGAGCTACCAACTCCCCGGTGACGCCCGGGTCCGCCCCTCGGGCGGAGTCACGTCGGCGCGGTGCCGGCGGCCTTTCCACGAGATGCCGGCACCGCGCCTCCTACCACCACCTGCAAGGAGGCGGCGATGCCGCACGCCCTGATACACCCCCGCCCCGACCCGCTCGCCCCTCGGCGTCTTCGCCGTGGTGAGCGGCGGCGGCGATGAAGAAGACCCTGGCCGGGCTGACCCTGGTGGCTTGCGGTCCGCTGCTGCTGGCGGCTCCGGTGCTGTTCGCGTCCTCCGGGGTCGCCGCCGCCTCGTGCGCCAGCGGTGCACAGGCTGTGGATACCTCGGCGGTCGCCGCCGAGGTGCAGCAGATCCTGGCCGGCGGCAAGGCCAGCGGGGTCTCGGTGCCGGGCCTGGACGACCCGTCGGTCCAGCTGCCCAACGCCGTGACGATCACCGCCACCGGCCTGGCCCTGCACGTCCCGGCGCGCGGACAGGTGGTGGCGCTGGCAACAGCACTGCAGGAGAGCGGCCTTCGGAACCTGGACTCCGGTGACCGCGACTCGCTGGGGCTGTTCCAGCAGCGGCCTTCGCAGGGGTGGGGGTCGGCGGAGCAGATCATGCAGCCCGTGTACGCCTCCACCCGCTTCTACCAGGCCCTGCTGCAGGTGCCCGGCTGGCAGTCGCTGACCGTCACTCAGGCCGCCCAGGCGGTGCAGCAGTCCGCCTACCCGGACGCCTACGCCAAGTGGGAGCCGCTGGCCACCGCTCTCCAGCAGGCCATCGCACCGAGGCTGTCGGCCGACACCGGAACCACCCCGAGCCCTTCGGCCTCAGCCTCCGCGAGCGGTTCCCCCTCGCCGACCGCGTCAGCGGGTGCCACGGCGTCGACCGCCTCGGTCGGCGGCTGTGCGACGGACGACGACGGGTCGGGCTTCGGCCCCATCCCCGCCGGCAGCGTGCCGTCGGGCTACACCATCCCCGCCACCGCGCCGGCGCAGGTGCAGACCGCGCTCCGCTGGGCGATGGGGCAGCTGGGCACCGAGTACCAGTGGGGCGGGGACTGCACCAACCCGCACGGCTCGGACGCGATGGGTCGCTGCGACTGCTCCTCGCTGGTCCAGCAGGCGTACCGGGCAGCCGGGGTCACGCTGGAGCGCACCACGTTCCAGCAGGTCACCGAGGGCACCGCGGTCTCGGTCGACGCGCTGCAGCCCGGTGACCTGGTCTTCACTGCCGGGACCGACGGCACGGCCGCCGAGCCGGGTCACGTCGGGATCTACATGGGGTCCGGGTTGATCATCAACGCGCCGCACACCGGCGCGGTGGTCTCCATCGACACCCTGGCCTCCTGGAAATCCGAGATCGTGGCCGCGCGCCGAGTCGTCTGACCAGCCCTTTCCCTCTTCTCTCCCTACCCCGCGCTGCTACCGGGCTGCTCCCGCACGCCCTGAACCGACACGGAGCTCCTCCATGCCTTCCCCGCTCCTCCTGCGCTCCCTGAGAGCCGCGGCACGCCGGGTCCTTGCACCGGCCCACGCCCCCATGCCGCCTTCTCAGCACTTCCCCCGGGCCGCTACGCCGTGCCCGGGGACGAACTGGAGCTACCGTGTCCTCCCTCTCCACCCACCTGGTCCACCTGGCCTACAACCCCGGCGTCTCCCCGTCCGACGGGGGCCTCCCGGGCTTGTCCGTCCTGAAGTCCGTGATGGGCAGCATCAACCTGTTCGGCATCATCCTGGCCGTCGGCGCGCTGGCCGTCAGTGCCGTGGTGTGGGCCTGGGGCCATCACAGCGGCGGCCCGCAGGCCGAGGCCAACGGCAAGAAGGGCGTCCTGGTCGCCTCCGGTGTCGCCCTCCTCCTGGGCGCCGCGAACGGTCTGGTCACGTTCTTCTCCGCGCTCGGCACGCAGGTGAAGTGACCATGCAGAAATGTTCTCTCAACCCTCGCGGCCCCGGCTTGCGGCTGCTGGCCGGTGCCGTCGTCCTGGTGGTGCTCGCGTGCGTGGCCGGTCTGATCGGCTACGCCACCCGCAGCCACCGCAGCACGGCCAAGGGCACCGCTGCGGCTGCGAGTTCACCGGCGGCCCCGGCTGCCGCGCCCAGTGGTTCCGCGTCGGCGGCTTCGGCCGCCGGCGCGGCCCGGGGCCGACTGCCCGTGCAGCCCGCGACCGACGACCCGGTCGCCTACGCGCAGGCTGCGGCGCTCGCGCTGTGGTCCTACGACACCCGCGCCTACTCCCAGCCGCAGCTGGTCACCGCGCTGAATGGCTGGCTGACGGCGGAGAAGCAGTACGCGGACAAGGACTCGGTCGATTCGCTCATCCCTTCCGCGCAGACCTGGGAGGGGATGGCGGCCCAGGGCCAGTTCGCCACCGCCACGGTCGCCAAGGCCGCCTATCCGCAGGCGTTCACGCAGGCCATGGCCGCCGACCCCGGCGCGATCACCCAGGCGTACGTGTACGCGGTGACGGTGACCGGCACGCAGACCATCGGCTGGAACGGCGCTCCGAGGGGCGGCGTGCAGGGCATGTCGATCACCCTGGCCGTCCAGTGCCGCCCGCACTCCATCTGCGCCCTGGCCGGCGTGCTTCCCGCCCCCGCCCCGTGACCATCCACCGAACCGAGAGGAGGTAACCCCTCATGGGAGTGTGCTCCCTGCCCCTGATGGGCACCGTCTGCGACGCCGTGGACTTCGCCAACAACCCGGCTGGCGCCATCACCAACGGCATCGGCGCGTGGATCGCCGAGTCGCTGGGCGACCTCGCGGCCAGCGGCGCGGACCTCGCGGCGAAGGCCGTCAACGCGACCACCGCCATCGACCTGAACGCCCCGTGGTTCAGGAACAACTACGAGATGATCATGCCGATCGGGCTGGTGCTCGTCGTGGGAACGCTGTGTCTGCAACTGGTCCTCGCCGCCTGGAGGCGCGACGAGCGGGCGCTGGCCCAAGCGCTCTACGGCACGGTCACCGGCGTGTTCTTCATGTTCTGCGCCGTCTCCTTCACCGCCGTCGCCGTGACTGTGGTCGATGCCTTGTCCAACGGCCTGTTCTCCATGGCCGGCACCTCGATCAGCTCCGCGGTACGCCGGATCATCGACGTCTCCGAGCTGGGACCGATGTTTCAACTCGGCTGGGCGATCCCCTCGTTCGTGGCGCTGGGCTGCGCGATCGGGGCGTTCATGTACTGGGCGGTCATGGTCGCCCGCAAGGTCGGCGTGCTCGTCCTGGTCACCCTGGCGGTGTTCGCTGCGGCCGGCGGCGGCTGGGACGCGGCTAAGCGCTGGCGGCGCGGCTGGATCGAGGCAACCGCCACGCTGGTCTTCAGCAAGCTCGTGATGACCATCGTGTTCCTGCTCGGCGTCTCCGCCATGGGCAACACCAGCTCCAGCGACGGCCTGTCCGCGCTCTCGGACGCACTGGCCGGGCTGACCATCATGGTGATGATCCTGCTGTGCCCGTACGCGGTCTACAAGTTCGTGCACTGGGCCAGCGAGGGCGGCGGTCATGACGACCTGCACCGCGGCGGCGTCGCCGGCGTCGCTACCGCAGTCGGCGCGGCGAAGACCGCCGGGAGCCTGGCGATGCAGGCCGGCCTGGGCAAGCCCGCAGGCCCGGCGAAGATCCCCGGCGCTGGCGCCGACGGCCTGGCCTCGGGCATCGACCCCGCCGGCAGCAGGCTCAGCAAGGAGGGCATCGACCCCGGACCCGAGACCACCCCGAGCAGGTTCCGTTTCGGCGAGACCCGCAGCGACGGCGACCGCGGCTTCCCCCTGGTCAACCGCCCTGGCATCCCGGCGCTGATCACCCGCCGCAGCGACGACAGCGGCGGGGGCTCCAGCGAGGTCGGCGGCGCCACCGGCTCTGCACAGGCTGCCGTATCCGCGAGTCCTCCCAGCGCTCCGGCTGCTCAAACCGGGTCCGGCGCTGCGCCGATCCCGCCCGCGATCGGACCGGAGGCGCCGCCCGCTTTCGGCGGACCGACTCCGGCACGCTGGGTCTTTCCCCAGCAACCGCCCAGCGACTGACCACCGCAACCATCGTGGGGGCGGGATGCGCCCCGCTACCCGCCCCCACACCCGCACACCCCTACCTCTGCACCCCGTTTGGGAGATCGCTATGGACCTGAGACGACGCTGCCGCTCGCCGCCCCCTGCTCGTCACCAGCGTCTGGAACCGCCATGCCCGACCCCACCCCGGCCGCCTCCTCCCCGGCCGCCGTGAAGTTCCCCCACCGCAGCAAGCGCGGCCTGCTGCTCGGCCTGACCGCCCCTCAGCTGCTGCTCGCCGCCCTGTCCGGGCTGCTGCTGTTCGCCGTCGTCGCCACCCGCGGCATCCCCGCCGCCCTGGTCCTGACCCCCTTCTGGGCAGCACTGGCGCTGGCGGTCTTCGCCCGCTACCGCAGCCGGTCGCTACCCGACCTCGCCCCCGTCTACGCCCGCTACCTGCTGCGCCGGGCGCGCGGGCAACTGCTGTGGCTAGCGCGGCCCTCGCAGCGGCCGGTGCGCGAGGGGCTGCTGCACCTGCCCGGCACCGCCGCCAGCCTGCGCGTGGTCACCGCCCCCGACCGCCGCTACGCCGCCGTCCATAATCCGCACACCGGCACCCTGACCGCCGTCGTCAAGGTCAGCAGCCGCGCGTTCGCGCTGCTGGACTCCGACACCCAGAACGGCAACGTCGCCGGATGGGGCCGGGCGCTGGCGGCGCTGGCCCGCACCGGGCACGTCGCCCGCATCCAGGTCATCGAGCGCACCGTCCCCGACTCCGGCGACGGCCTGCGCCGATACTGGGCCGAGCACGGCAACCCCGACGCCCCCGTCGCCGGGAAGATCTACGACGACCTGGTGCGCACCGCCGGCCCCGCCGCCGCCCCGCACGAGGCGTACATCGCGGTGGCGCTGGACACCCGCGCCGCCCGGCGGCTGATCAACCAGGCCGGCGGCGGCCTCACCGGAGCGTTCAGCGTGCTGGCGCAGCTGACCTCCGCGCTGGACCAGGCCGCGCGCACCGCTGGGCTGACCCCGGGTGGCTGGCTGTCTGCCGGGGAGATCGCCGCCGTGGTGCGCACCGCCTACGACCCCAAGGCGCTCGCCGCGCTGACCGGCTGGTCCGCCACCGGCCGCCCCACCGCGGCACCTGCCGCCGCCGGGCCGGTGGTGGTGGTCGAGAAGGCGGACCACATCGCCACCGACTCCGCCGTACACGCCACCTACTGGGTCGAGGACTGGCCGCGCACCGAGACCTCCGCTGGGTTCCTGCACCCGCTGCTGTTCACCGCCGGCTCGCGCCGCACGCTCTCGCTGTCCTACCAGCCCAAGAGCCTGGACGCCGCGCTGCGCGACGTGCAGCGCAAGAAGGCCGGCGTGATCGCCGACGCCGCCGAGCGGGCGCGGCGCGGGCGGGTGGAGTCGGAGGCCGACTCCATCGAGTATCAGGACATCAAGCTGCGCGAGCGGCAGCTGATCGCCGGCCACGCCGACGTCGCCCTGACCGGCCTGCTCACTGTCTCCGCCGACACCGAGGACCAGCTGCGGGCCTCGTGCGCGGCGGTGGAGACCGCGGCCGTCGGCGCCCAGGTCGACCTGCGCCCGCTGACCTGGCAGCAGGGCGAAGCGTTCACCGCCGCCGCCCTCCCCCTCGCCCTCGCCGTCTGACCCCCACCTCGCCACTCGCTTCGGAAGGAGCACCGTCATGTCCCGCACCACCGACTCCGCGCAGGACTTCGTGCCCTTCGCCACCGCCGCCCTCGACTTCCACCGCGCGCTGAACGTCCCCGCAGGTCCGCTTGTCGCCAGCCGCGCCGAACTGGACTGCCTGCACGAGCACCTGGTCTCCCTGCACGGCCTGCTCGACGCCCACACCGCCCGCACCGCCGCCGTCGCCGAGATCGAGGGCGAGCAACTGCGGGCCGCGCGCACCCGGGTGTGGATGGCAGCCGACCACGTCCACGCCGCCTACCACGCCGCCCCGCACACCCCCGGCGGCGAACCTCCGGCCAGGGAGGCGTGCCGGGTCGGGCTGCCCGAGGGCGCGCCGGAGCTGACGATCTGCCAGCGCCACCAGCGCACCGCCCTGCTGGTGCGCCGGCAGACCACCCCGGCCGAGCTGCACGCCCCCTACACCGGCCTCGTCCAGCGCTGACGCGCGCCCGAACCCCTGCACGGAGAAACGTTCATGCATCACGACCGCGCCAGTGCCTCCCCGCTGTTCACGCCCCGCAAGACCAGCCGCGCGCAGCAGCGCGCGGCCCGCGCCGACTACGCCGCAGCCCGCCGCAAGGCCCGCCTGATCCCCACCAGTACCCGCCCGGCCGCCGAGCGGCAGGTCGAGGACGTCGAGCTGCGGGCGCAGTACCCCGCCGCCGGGCGGCCGGGGCCGGCCTCGGCGCGCGGCGGCCGACTGCGGCTGCCGCCGCACCGGATGACCACCGCCGTCGCCGCCGGCGCGTACCCCTTCCTTGCCGAAGGCGGTCTGGGCTCGGACGGGATCTTCATCGGGCGCGACGTCCACGCCGAGGCGGCTTTCACGTTCGACCCGTTCGCGCTCTACAGCAGCGGGCGCGTCGAGGGGTTCACTAACCCCAACGCGGTCCTGGCCGGGATCATCGGCATGGGCAAGTCCGCCCTGGCCAAGTCAATTGCCACCCGCGCCATCGCGCACGGCTACCGCGTCTATGTGCCGAGCGACCCTAAAGGCGAGTGGACCGAGCTGGCGCTGGCGCTGGGCGGTTCCAGCATCGCGCTCGGCCCCGGCCTGCCGGGCCGGATCAACCCGCTGGACGCGCCGCCGCGCCCCTCGTCGGTGGCCGAGGAGGACTGGGCGGGCGAGGTCCGCAAGCGCCGCCTGCTGCTCTTGGCGTCGCTGGCGCGCACCGTGCTGGGCCGCGACCTGCTGCCCGTCGAGCACACTGCCCTCGACGTCGCCCTGGACCATGCCGTCACCACAACCGCAGCCGCCAGCTCGGTGCCGCTGCTGGGCGACGTCGCCCAGGCCCTCGGTGATCACGCCGGGCTGGACCGGGCGCTGGGCGACCACGGCGGACGCATCGGCGAGGCCGCCCAGGACCTCGCCCACGCACTGCGCCGGCTGGTCCACGGCGACTTGTCCGGCATGTTCGACGCTCCCTCGACCGTGACGTTCGATCCGACCTTGCCGATGTTGTCGATCGACCTGTCGCGGCTGGGCACCACGGGCGATGACACGGCGCTGGTGCTGGCGATGACCTGCGCCAGCGCGTGGATGGAGTCCGCGCTCGCCGACCCCGACGGCGGGCGGCGCTGGGTGATCTACGACGAGGCGTGGCGGCTGATGCGGCACGTCGGCTTGCTCATGCGCATGCAGCAGCAGTGGAAGCTGGCTCGCGGCCTGGGCATCGCCAACCTCATGGTCATCCACCGCCTGTCCGACCTGCTCAGCGCGGGCGACGCCGGCTCGCGCGGCCGGGTCCTGGCCGAGGGACTGCTGGCGGACTGCTCGACCCGGATCATCTACCGCCAGGAACCCGACCAGCTCACCGCCGCCGCCTCCCTCCTGGGCCTGACCGGCGTCGAGACCCAGGCAGTCGCCGCACTGCCCAAGGGCCGCGGCCTGTGGAAGGTCGCCGGACGCAGCTTCGTCGTCCAGCACCTGCTCCATCCCACCGAGCGCGCCCTGTTCGACACCGACGCCCGCATGAACGCGAACCCGCGCGGGTTCACGAATACTGACGAAACTTCACCCCGAGTGAAGCCGGGCGGTGGGACGCGATGAGCTTCGACACCTCCCTGGCCGAAACGGCCGCCCCGGAGCCGGACGTCGCCTTCGCGCAGCACCCGATACTGGGCGTCATCGCCGCCACCGGCCCCGCCGCCCCGCCCAGAACCGGGCAGGTCCTGGCCGCCGCGGCTGGCACCACCACCGCCCGCTCGACGTCTACCTGCACCAACTGCCCGGCAACCCGGACAGGATCCTGGGCAACCTCAGCGCCGCCATGCGCGAGCTGCGCGAAACCGGCGCCGTCGTTGCCGCCGAGACCGGCCTGCTCGACGATGCCCAGCGCACCCTCGGCACCACGCCGGCTCCCGCGCCGACGCAGAACCTCGGCCGCAGTGCGCCGATGCGCGCAGCAGCACTTGCCCGCAGCCCCGCCTACCGGCACGCCCTCCGCACCCGCGCCGGCCACCACGCCGCTGGCCGCCTCGGAGCGCGCCGTGCCGCGGGCGACCCGCTGAACCCCCGAATGCTGTAAGGAGATCCGCCTTGCCCGACACACCAGCAGAACCGTTCCTGCCCATACGGCACGCCGTTACCGGCGAGATCACCACCACGAGCTACAACGCCGCCGCCCGGCGGATCCTGCTCCAGGACGGCTTCGAAGAGACGCCCGGCTGCGCCTGCCGGGCAACGGAACCCGGTACGCAGCGGACGCACGAGCCTGCCCACCACTCGGCGAGCTGCTCGTCGCCAACCCCGCCCGCACCCGTAGCTGTTGAAGGGGCCTCGTCGTGACCACGCCCGCACCGCCCACCAGTCCTGCGCGCACCAAGGGCGGCGAACTACGGGCCAAGGTCGCCCGGCTGCTGGCCGACCGGCCGGCAGACGCGCTCACCATCGGGGGCATGGCCCGGCAGCTGGGCCACTCCCACGGTGCCGTCCGCAACGCCGCCCACACTCTGGTGCGACGCGGCGAGGCCGACCAGAGCGGAACCGGCCAACCGGAGTTCCGTGCGAACTCGAAGACCGCCGCCGCCGCGCAGAGCGCTGTGATCAGCCCGCCGGGCACCCACGCTCCCCGCGTCCAGGCGGCCACGGCCCGCACGACCATGCCCGCAGCAGCCACGCCGAAGCAGACCGGCCCGATCCGCCGCGCGGGGGGCCAGCTCTACCACCCCCGGGAGCTGGCCGACCTGCCCGATGTCGAGGCGTTGAACCGCCTGCGCGACGCCGACGTGCCGGTGCTGCTCTACGGCCCTCCGGGCACCGGCAAGACGTCGCTGGTGGAGGCGGCGTTCCCGGACCTGCTCACCGTCGCCGGGGACGGCGACACCACGGTCGGCGACCTGATCGGCGAGTACACCCAGGCCGACAGCGGAGGCTACGTCTTCCAGTACGGTCCGCTGGTCACCGCGATGACCGAGGGCCGCGCCCTGCTGATCGACGATGCCACCTTGATCTCACCGAAGGTGTTGGCGTCGCTGTATCCCGCGATGGACGGGCGCAGGCAGATCCAGGTCAAGGCCCACCGGGGCGAGACCATCAAGGCCGAGCCGGGCTTCTACGTCGTGGCGGGCCACAATCCCGGCGTCCACGGCGCGGTGCTGACGGAGGCGCTGTCGAGCCGCTTCAGCGTACAGATCCAGGTCGGTACGGACTACGACCTGGCCTTGGCGCTGCGGATCGACGCCCGGGTGGTCCGGGTCGCCCGCAACCTCGCCCGCCAGGTCGAACTCGGCGAGCTGGGCTGGGCTCCCCAGCTGCGGGAGCTGCTCAGCTACCAGAAGACCGAGGCCGTCCTGGGCACCAACGCCGCGCTCGGGAACCTGGTCGGCATCGCCCCGGTGGAGGACCGCGACGCCGTCGCCGAAGCCGTCATCAAGGCCGTCGGCGTCAAGAAGATCGAGCCCCTGACCCTGGGCAAGCAGCTTCCCTCCCCGGCCGTCCGGCAGACCCCGGGCAGCACCGCCTCCGCACACCCGGGCCGCACGCGATGAGCGCCCACCACCACGTCCAGTCACCCGCCACCACACCAGACGACGACGCCGACCTCGCGCGCTGGGACGACGATGGCGCACCGCCCGCGCAACCGCGCACCTCCCCGGACGCGTGGCTGCGCGTCGGAGCCGAACTCGGCGACCGCCTCGTCGCCCTCTCCGGCCGCCAGGACCTCCTCGTCACCTGCCGCCCCGGCACCCGCAGCGGCGCACCGGCCGCGTTCTTCCCCACGCTGGGCGAGGTCGAGTTCGACGCCGGCCTGTTCGACCCGCTCCAGCCCCACGAGGTCCACCCGCGGATCGTGGGCGACGAGGAGCGGTATCCCGCCGCCTGGGGAGTGCTCGTCCACGAGGCCGCGCACGCCGCCCACTCCGTCTGGACGGAGCCCGCCGGAGCGGACCCCCGCGTCGTCGAGGCCGCGCTCCTGCTGGAGGAGAGCCGTGTCGAAGGCGCGCACCTGACCACGCGGCCTACGGACCGCACCTATCTGCGTACCAGTGCCCGGACCCTGGTCATGCCCGACCTCGCCCACCCCACCTTCCAGGGCATCGAGCACGCCGCCGCCGTGGCGGCCCTGATCCTCGGCCGCCGTGACGTCGGCATCCTGGACGCCGGCGAGACCCGGGCCGGCGCCGACCTGTGCGAACAGGTGCTGGGCGCCGACCTGTTGGCCGCCCTCACCCGCATCTGGAGCGCAGCCCACCAGTGCGCCGACCACGACGCCACGGCCATGCTCGCGCACGCTCAGGAATGGTGCGACGCTCTGGACACCGCGGCCCCCGCCCTGCCCGTGCCGGCAAACCTCTCCGATCTGCTGTCCGACGCCGTGGGGGTCGTCATGGACAGCACGGCCGCCACCGACGCCGCCGAACTCGCGGCACAGGCGGCAGCGACCACCGCCACGGCCGCCCGGTCCGAGGCACAGGCCCAGGACCGCACCCAGCGGGCCGACCAGCGACGCAAAGCCGCCGCCACCGCCAAGTCGGTCTTCAACACCCACGGCAAGACCGTCGACCCCGACGGCACACCGGCGCCCTTGGGCAACCCGGTCACCGGCACCCGCAGGCCCACCGCCGCCGAGCAGAGCGCCGCAGCCCGCCTGAGCCGCGCCCTGCGCGCCGCCGCCTACCGCGAGCGGAGCGAGGAGCGGAGCACCAGCCCCACCCCGCCCGGCCGCCTCAACATGCGCGCGGCCCTGGCCCGCGACGCCCAGCGCGCGGCCGGGTCGGTCCCCACCGCGGAACCCTTCACCCACACCCGCCGCCGCAGCTCGCCCACCCCACCGCTCCGCGTGGGAATCGCCGTCGACGTCTCCGGCTCCATGCGTGCCGCCTGCGCGCCCGTCGCGTCCGCCGCCTGGATCGTGGCACGCGCAGCAGCCCTGACCGACCCCGACTCCCTGACCGCCACCATCGCCTACGACAGGAGTCTTACCGCGCTGACCCGCCCCACCCACCGGGCACCGGAGCGCGTGACGACGTTCGACGCCCGCGGTGGCAGCCACAACCTCGGCGACGCCCTCGACGCCCTCGACCACGGCCTCGAACTCAGCCGCCCCGGCACCGGCCGCCTCATCGTGATCGTCACCGACGCCATCTACACCCCCGACCAAACCGCTCAAGCCGTCACCCGCATCAAGCGCCTCACGACCGCCGGCTGCGCCGTACTCCAACTGACCCTCACCGCGAACTCCCGCCACTTGCCGGGGACCACCTTGCTGCATCTGCCCCAGCCCTCCAGCGCTCCCGCCGCCATCGCCAAGGCGGCCACAGACGCCATCCGCAGGACCCGCTGAGACGGCGCAGGGGGCGGATGCGTCCCCGAGACCACCGCCAAGCACTCCAGGCCATCACCCCCAACCTCCAACGAAAGCAGTCGATATGAAGCCCCAGACCAGCAGTCCGATCTCGAACGTCAAGCCCATCAAGCGCAATTCCCCGGGGGTGAAGAAGATCTGGACTATTGACCACGCCTGCGGCCACAGTGCGGAGCGGGACCTGTCCAACCGCGCCGCCGACCGCCGCGCCGGGGTTCGCCTCGTGGCTGGCCAGGGCGGGCCGTGCGGATGCGGCGAAGGCGGTCTCGCCCGCCGCCGCAGCCACCGGCACCGCACCGACGCCGGCCGCACCCGCTGCCGCACGGAGGGGCGACGGCGCTACCGGGCACCGTGCGCGCTGATTCCCGAGCGCGCCGCCTTCGCCCGGTGCCACGCCTTCTAGCAGGGATTTCCGGCCTTACCAAACCGGCCTTCGCGGAGAGTCTGGTCTTCCACTCACCCGTTCCGGCCCTTGGGAGTTCTTCCATGTCGACCTACCAGTCCACCTCCGCCGCGCTGTCCGCCGCTGCCCTGTTCATGCTCGACTCCCTCCAGGCCCAGGCCGAGACGGTCGCGCTGGGCGGCGCGCTCGACCAGCCGCAGTTCGAGGCCGAGCGCCTCCTCCTCGCCGACCTCAACGCCGTGCTGCAGCGCGGCAGGGACGCCGTGCACGCGCTGGAAGGAGCCCCCGGCGAGGTTGCCGACGCTGTGCTGCTGGAACTGATGACCGCTCTGAGCAGCGAACTCGCCAGCTGGAACGACGATCTGGGGCGCTCGCCCCTTCTCGATGCCGCCCTTCCGGGCGATGGCTCCCCGCTGGCGACCGACCTTCCGCAGGCCGGCGTCAACGCCGCCCCCGGGGCGCGGTAGCCATGGGCGACTGCGGGCGGTACTGGTGCCCGGGGATCTGCCCGGAGTGCGACGACCTCGAAGACGTCGAGTCGCTGGAGCTGCAGCGCCAGTGGGAGGAGGAGGCGTTCCAGGAGGAGGCCGCCGCGCTGCGGCAGGCCATCGCCACCGGCGACCTCACCGTCCACCAGCGCCTGCGCGACGGTGAGGGCACGCTCTGGCTGACCGGCACCCGCAACCGACTGCAGGACTGCGTGTTGCTGGTCAACTACGGCCGCGGCCTGGAACTCGTCGACGTGACCGAGGACCGGGAGGACGCCGCCAGGTCTCTCGCCCTACACGCCGCCCCACTGCCGCCGGCACCCCGGTCGCAGGCGTTCGACCGCGTGGGCACCGCACCACCACCCAGCCGGGTCCGCGCCGCAGCAGCCCTGGCCAGGTCCCCCCATGCCACCCGTGTCGGCACCGCCGGCACCCCAGCCGCACCCGCGACCACCCGGCCAGTCCCGCCGGCTGCCGCGCCCCGACCCGCTGAACGACACCGTTGAGGAGCCATCGAGATGACCCTGCTGACCAGAGCACCGCGAGCACCGCCGCCCAGCCCCCGCTCGCCCCTCCGCCTCTGGACGCTCCATGCCTTCTCCGCGCACCAGCACGCCGTCGACAGCCACCGGCACCGACGCCCTGCTCTACCTTCTGTTCGGCGCCGTCGGCGCCGCCCTCGTCTACGGCTCCCTGGCCTGGCTCAGCGGGGACACCGCCAACTGGCTGTTCGGCCACGGCCGCTGGGCACCGTTCAACCCCACCGGCGCCATCACTCACCCCGCCCAGCTGTGGCCCGGCCTCGGCCCCACCGCGCTGCTGGTCGCCGCCCGGGTCGTACCCGCCGTGATCACCGCCGCCCTGGCAGCGGCGGGGGTGGCGGGGTGGCTGCGGCTGCGCGGCCCGCGCACCGGCCTGGCCCGCAGGGCTGAACTCGCGCCACTGCTCGACAAGGAGGCCACCGCCAAGGCCCGCTCGCTGCGCCCGACGCTGAACGGCCGGGAGTGTAAAAGAGGTCGCGCCCGCTGACCGCGGCATCCTGCTGGGCACACTGGCCCCGGGCCGCACCCCGGTGCGGGCCTCGTGGGAGGACGTGATGGTCGCCATCATGGCCCCGCGCTCCGGCAAGACCAGCGCGCTGGCCATCCCCGCGATCCTCTCCGCCCCCGGCCCGGTGCTGCTGACCTCCAACAAGGCGGCCAACGACGCGTTCACCGCGACCGTGGACGCCCGCGCGAAGGTCGGCACGGTGTGGGTGCTGGACCCGCAGCAGATCGCCCACCACCCCCGGGAGATGTGGTGGGACATCCTCGCCGATGCCCGCGACCTGCCCGGTGCCCGAAGGCTTGCCGACCACTTCGTCGCCGCCTCGGTGGACGAGTCCAACGGCAGCGACTTCTGGTCCACCGCGGCCAGCAACACGCTGGCCGCGCTGTTCCTGGCCGCCGCCAGCCACCGCCGGCCCGTCACCGACGTCCTTGCCTGGCTCGCTTCTCCCGCCGACCGCACCCCGGTCGACCTGCTCGGTGACGCCGGCCACCACGCGGTCGCCGCCCAGCTCCAGGGCACCGTCTCCGGTGCGACCGAGACCAGGGACGGCATTTTCGAGACGGCCAGGCAGTACGCCAGCTGCCTGCTGGACCCCAAGGTCGCCCAGTGGGTGACCCCCGACCCCGGGCTGCCGCAGTTCCAGCCGTTCGCGTTCGCCTCCTCCCGCGACACGCTGTACCTGTTGAGCAAGGACGGCGGCGGCTCTGCGTCGGCGATCATCGCGGCGGCGGCCGACGCGGTGATGCGGTCGGCCGTCATCGTCGCCGAGCGCTCCGGCGGACGCCTGGACCCGCCCGCCCTGTGCGTGCTCGACGAGGCCGCCAACGTGTGCCGCATCTCCGACCTGCCGGATCTGTACTCCCACCTGGGGTCGCGCGGAGTGCTGCCGCTGACGATCCTCCAGTCCTACCGCCAGGGGCAGCGGGTGTGGGGCGAGGTCGGCATGGACTCCCTGTGGTCCGCCGCCACCATCAAGATCATCGGTAGCGGTATCGACGACAGCGAGTTCGCCGGCCGCCTGTCCTCCCTGATCGGCGAGCACGAGGTGCAGACCGTCTCCGTCTCCAAGTCCGACGGCGGCACCTCCACCTCCGTCTCCATGCGCACCGAGGCGATCCTTCCCCCCGACGCCATCCGCGCACTGCCCAAGGGCCAGGCGCTGCTGTTCGCCACCGGGCTGCGGGCGGCGATGCTCACCCTGCGCCCCTGGTACAAGGAGCCCGGCGCGAAGGCGATTGGCCGCGACAGCGCCCTTGCGACGGCCGCCATCACCGAACGCGCCCGCGCCAAGGCCACCGCCGAGGTCGCCGAACCGGTGCACATGGCCAAGCACGAGCGCTACGGGCGGGCGGTATGAGCCCGGCCAGCGGCTTCACCGGCCGCCTTCGCCCGTCCTCATCGTCCCGCGCGAGAGCACATCCCTGGTCCGCCCCGATCCGCCCACCTCACCAGGGACTTGTGCTCATGCCTTCCACCGTTTCCCCCAACCTGCAGCATCCTGCCCTGCGAGTGCTCTCGCTCGGCGCCGGGGTGCAGTCCACCACGCTGCTCCTGCTGGCCGCCTCCGGCCGGCTGCCCCGCCTGGACGCCGCGATCTTCGCGGACACCGGCTGGGAGCCCGCCGCCGTCTACCGCCACCTCGACCGCCTGGAACGCGAGGTCGCAGCCCCCGCAGGGATCCCGGTCCTGCGGGTGTCCTCCGGCAGCATCCGCGAGGACGCCCTGGACCCCGGCAAGCGGTTCGCCAGCATGCCGCTGTTCGTCCGCAACCGCGACGGCGGCCAGGGCATGATCCGCCGCCAGTGCACCGGCGAGTACAAGATCAAGCCCATCAAGCGCGCCGTCCGCGGCCTGCTCAACTGCCCCTGGCCGCAGCGGTTGCCGCGCGGCCTGCACGTCGAGCAGTGGATCGGGATCTCCACCGACGAGTTCCACCGCGCCAAGGACGCCGACGTCGGCTTCATGAAGAACCGTTTCCCCCTGCTGGACCTCGGCCTCTCCCGGGAGGACTGCCAGCAGGTGCTGCGCGCCCACGGCTTCGCCGACACGCCCAAGAGCGCGTGCATCGGCTGCCCGTTCCACGGCAACGCCCAGTGGCGGACCCTGCGCGACTCCTCCCCGGCGGAGTGGGCCGACGCCGTCGCGTTCGACGACGCGATCCGCAGCGGCAATGCCCGCGGGAACGCCGGCGGCAACCAGCTCCTCGGCGAGGCGTTCCTGCACCGCTCGCGCCTGCCGCTGGACCAGGCACCCATCGACCACGTCACCGCCCGCGAGTGGGCCGACCGGCAGGTGCCACTGGACGCCGAGGCGGCCGACGAGTGGGAGCAGGGGGCCAGCGAGGGCTGCTCGCCGTGGTCGTGCCGCGGCACCAGCAGCATCCGCGACGACTACCAGCAGGCCGTCTGATGCCCGGCCCCCTGCCCGACCCCGGCGCTGCCGGCCCCCGGGGGCTCGGCTCCGCGCCGAGGCTGGCGGGCACGCCTGCCGTGCTGGCGTGCGGCAGTTGGTGGCTGGCCGCTGCTGGCCGGGCGATCCCCGCGGACGCCGCGTTGAGCGCGGACCTGGAGCGCCTCGCCCGCGCCCTGGCCGCCGCGGACGCCGCCGTTGCCGCTGCGTTCCCCGCACCGGCCGCAGGGGTGGCCGGGTGACGCCGCTGCTGCGGGCGGAGCAGGCGCTGCTGGGCGCGGTGCTGCTGGACCCCGGTCAACTCGCCCTCCTGGACTGGCTGGAGCCGCAGCATTTCTACCGTCCCGGGCATCGGGCGGTGTTCGAGGCGCTGCGCACCCTGCACCGCGTCGGCCACGCCGGCTTCGCCCCGGACGCGGGCAAGGCGGCGCGGCTGGCGCTGCTGGTGGATGCCCAGGCGGAGGCCAGCTACCAGGTGCGGGGCCTGTCCGCCTCCTACGTCCACACCCTGGTCGCCGCCTGCCCGGTGTCGGGGAACGCGGTGGTCTACGGGCGGATGGTGCTGGAGGGCGCGATCCACCGCACCGTCACCGAGCACGCCGTGCGCCTGCACCAGGCCGCCCGCACCGACGCCGCCCAGGGCACGGCCGAGCACGCCCTGGTCCAGGCCGACGTCCTGGCGGACGTGCTGCACGACCTCGCCGAGCGCTGGAACACCGGCCTACCCCCGGCCGTCGCCAACCCGGCCCTGCCCGGGGCGGCCGAAGTCGGCTGCGGGGAGGGCGTGGTGGCGGACGAGGAGATGCTGCTGCGGGTGCTCACCTGCGAGCGCGGCGCGATGGAGCAGGTCGTTGGCTGGCTGCGACCGGACGATTTCGCGGTGCGCGAGCACGGCGAGGTCTACCGGTGCCTTGGCGTGCTGCACCACCGCGGCGAACCGATCGACGAGGTGACGCTGACCTGGGAGGCCCGGCGGCGCGGCCTGCTCGCCGCCGCCGTCACCACCAGCGAACGCCTCGCGCAGCTGGGCGAGAGCCCCGGCGGCGACCCCGGCTGGTACGGCGAGGCCGTCCTTCGCGCCTGCCTGGCCCGCACCGCCGCCAACGCCGCGCGCACGGTGCAGGCGCTGGCGGAGGACGAGTCGCTCGCCCCGGGCCGGCTGCTCTCCCAGGCGCTGGCCGCGCTCGAACCCCTCGACCAGGTCCGCGCCCGCTGGCAGCAGGCCACCGGCGACGCCGCGCCGGCGGAACCCGCTGCGGCGGACGGCCCGCGCGCCAGGGCCGCTCTGGCCCGCAGCTCCCGCACCGCGCCACCGCGCACGGCACCGCCACACCACGCCCGCGCCGCGGCCCGATCTTCTGCGCCCCTCCACCGAACGGATCAGCACCGATGAACCCCCACGACGTCGTCGCCCTGCATGAGCACGCCCTGCGCCTGGAGACGGAAGGCGCGGCGCTGCCGGGGCCGCTGATCGGCAGCCTGTGCTCCGGCTACGGCGGGCTGGAGCTGGGCGTCATGGCCGCGCTCGGCGGACAGGTCGCCTGGCACGCGGACCCCGCGCCGGCCGCCGCCGCCATCCTCGCCCGCCACTGGCCCGGCACGCCCAACCTCGAAGACATCACCACCGTGAACTGGGCCGACGTACCGCGGGTGTGCGTCCTGACGGCAGGTTTCCCTTGTCAAAGACGTCTCCCTCGCCGGCCGCCGCGCCGGACTCAACGCCCACACCCGTAGCGGGCTTTGGCTGCACGTCGCCCGTGCGATCGAGGCCCTTCAGCCGCACCTGGTGGTGATCGAGAATGTCCGCGGACTGCTCTCCGCGCCCGCCGGAACCCCTGGCGACGTGGAATTCTGCCCGTGGTGTCTGGGAGAGGACCCAGCCGTCCCTGCTGTGCGGGCACTTGGTGCCGTACTCGGAGCCTTGGCCGACTTGCGGTACGACGCTCGGTGGCTCGTTCTACGCGCCAGCGACGTCGGAGCCCCGCACCGTCGAGAGCGCACCTTCCTCGCCGCCTGGCCAGCCGACGCCCATCGCGCCGGCGGCGCGCAGGCCGGTCTTGCAGCGGGAGGACCTGCTGCTGAAGACGCCGACCAGCAACCTAGGGAAGAACGGGGGTTCGCAGCATCCGGCGAAGCGCCAGGCTGGCGGCCACGGTCCGAACCTGGCCGACGAGGTGGAGTGGCTGCTGCCGACGCCGACGGCCTCGGACGGGACGAAGGGCTCGCCGGGGCAGCGGCACGGCAACGGCGACCTCACCCTCTCGGCGGTGACGGCTTCGCTGCTGCCGACGCCGAGGGCCAGCGACACCGGCACCCCGGGCCGGCGGGCGGGCTCTGGATTCCGCCCGCCGCTGTCGGCGGTGGTCCTGCCGTTGTGGTCGGACCCGCCTCCGGAGCCGACCGGCGGTGGGGGCCGTACGGGGCCGCCGTCGCCCGCTGGGAGCAGCTGACCCGCCCGGCTCCGGCGCCCACCGACGATCGCGGTCGGCTCCGGCCCGCTTTCGTGGAGTGGATGCAGGGCGTCCCCGCCGGCTGGGTCACCGCCACCGAGGGCCTGGGGCGCCCGGCGCAGCTGACCGCGCTCGGCAACGGCGTCGTCCCCCAACAGGCCACCCGGGCCTTGCAGTTGCTTGCCCCGCCGTTGCTCGTCTGCCCGCGCTGCGCGGGGTGAGCGGCGGCTTCTACCAGGTATTTCCGGCCATACCAAGCCGCGAATCCTGAGCAATGTGTTCCCCATGCCGACCAGCAACAGAGGTGCCGCCGTGCAGTTCAGAAGACCCGCCCCGCCCCGCCTTCCGACCATTCCGTGCACACCTGTGGAGTTCCCGTGCCCGACCCGACCCCGCCCGCCGCCGAACCGGGCGACGTTCCCGAGCCGTTCCGGCTGCCCGAGGAGAGCCTCGACCACCTGTCTGCGGCGCTGGCCGCGACCGTGGCCGAGGTCCGCCGCCACGGCAGCATCATCGACCGCCTCGACTCCGAGCCCCCCGCCCTGTTCCCCGCCACCGAAGCATCCGAGTCCTCTGCCAAGGCGGAGGGCTCGGACGCCAGGGAGGAGGCCGGCGAGGGCGGGGAGGGTCCGGCGTCGCTGTTCATCCTCGCCCTGGCCGACGACGAGTACGCCGTCGAGCTGGCGGCACTGCGCAACTGGGTGGACCAGCTGCTGCTGCCGGCCTACGGCCGCGAGATCAGCACCACCCAGCCGTGGTGCGACCAGTGGTTCAGCGACGACCACCTCGAAGCGGTGGCGCGGCTGCACGCCCTGTGGCTGGCGTGGCAGCAGCTGACCGACACCGAGGGCGGCCTGGCCGGTCCCAGTACCTGGCACCGCGACCACCTCGGCCCCGCCTTGGCCGAACTGCGCTCCCCGGCAGGTCCGTTCGGCGCGTGCACCACCAATGCCGCCCGGACCAACCACCGCCGCCTTCCCCACCCGGGCGAGAGCGCGAAGGCGGTGGCCGCGTGAACGGCGACCTCGAACTGCGCGAGCAGGGCCTCCAGCCGGTGGACGAGACCACCCGCGAGCTGCTGGAGGACTGGTTCGTCCCCGGCGACCTGTACGTCCTGTCGCAGTACAGCACCCGCAACGACTCCCACTCCTGGTACTGCTGCGGGGACCTGTCCATAGTCTGGGACGACGCCGGCGGCCCGCAGCTGGTGGCGATCGCGGTCGAGCGCGACCACGCCATGAACCAGATCCGCGTCACCTGCACCCGGCACGCCCTGGAGGCCGCGGCCCACGCCTGGCTCATCGAGCGCGGCTGCCCCGCCGACCCGCTGCTCTGCCATGTCGAAGAGCCGTACTACCAGCCGAGCGACGAGCAGAGCCTGCACACCGCAACGAAGCTGCGCGAGAGCGGCACCCGCTACGCCGGGGTCGACTCCTACAGCTCCAGCGGCACCGACGGCGAGGTGTGGCAGTTGGTCACCGACGCCCAGGGCGGGGACCTGCCGGTGCGGCTGTTCGTGGAGACCTTCGGCCCCGGCCCGCTGGCCACCCTGCGTGAGGGCGCGTTCGCCGACGACGCCGCCGCCTACGACTGGCTCCATAACCGGCCCGGCCCGCTGCCTGATCCCCCCGAGGAACTCCCGGCCGCCGACCGCCGGTGCGCGGATGCCGCGCTGGCCCGCACGCACTCGGGGCTGCCGGTGACGCTCTCGCCCGCCGGCGACGTCCAGCTGCCGCTGCCCGCCGTCGGGCTTGGCACGGGGCGGGCGCGGTGAAGGCCGTGATGGGGTTCGCCGCGCACCCCGACGCCCTGCGCGACCTCGCTCACCTGCCCGACGGCATACGCGACCAGGCGCTGCTGCACCTGCACGACCTGGTGCGCGGCGAGCACATCGCCAAGCCCCTGGACCACAGCCTGGTCGGCTACCACAAGGTCACCCTGGGCACCGGCAACTACCGCGACAGCCACCGCCTGGTCGTGCAGTTCCGCGACGCCCCCGCCGGATCCGCCCACCGGCGCGAGGTCTACCTCGTCGCCGCCGGCCCGCGAGTGGCCTACCAGGTCTACCACAAGGCCCAACTTCGCACCGGCCGCATCACCTTGCACCAGCGCCTGGGCGACGACCCGCAGTTCTCCGCACGCGCCAAGGCCGCGCTCTCCCGCAGCACCACCAAGCCGCCGGCCACAACCGAACCAGTACCGGCCGCCGCCGCCCCCGTTCCCGCCCCGTCCCGGAAGGCCCACCGATGACCGAGCCCACCACCGCCACCGCCTTGTCCTCCCGCGAGGACCTCGGCGCGCTTCTCGCCGAAGCCGCCGGCCGCGTTCACGACCTGCTGGCCGCCGAGCACCCCGTGCCAGCCTCGCGGTCCTACCTGCTGCCCGTCATCGGCATCCTCGCCCACACCCCGCAGGTCGTCGGCAAGCTGAACAAGCAGTTGGAGCGCCTGGCCGACGCCCCCGGCCCCACCACCCCGGCCGGACTGTTCGCCCTGGCCTCCTACGCCGCGGGCCTGGGCTGGCTCTCCGAGTCCCTGACCGACCTGACCGCCGCCGTCGAGCGCATCTGCGACCAGGCCGACACCGCCGCCAGCGCGGAGGCCGGCACCGAGGAGCCCGCGCCGCAGTGGGACGGCGTGCCCGAGCTGCCGGTCCTGCAGGCCGCCGCCGAGGCCGCCAACCTTCCCCTGGACGCGTACGTGCAGGCCCTGAGCGAGAGCCTGCTGGCCGCCGAGCGAATCGACGAGGCGTGCACCGAGATCGCCGAGAGCCTGGCCAACGACGCCGCCCTGGTCCTGACCGCCGCCGACGTGCGCCTGGACGAGGACCCCGCCGGCCTTCCCACCCTGGTGCGCACCCTGCTCGCCCGCATGCAGGTCACGCCGTGAACCGCTGCCCCGCCACCCGCCTCAGCACCCGCCCCCACCACACCCGCAACCAGCCCGCGGAGACCGCCATGCCCACCACCATCGCCGCCCACCGCCTCATCGAGCACCGCTTCGGCAACTCCTACACCGAGCTGCGCCGCCAGGCCGCCGCCGGCACCGGCGACCCGGCCCTCGCCGTCGTGCTCAGCCAGGCCGACGACCTGGAAGCCGCCGACCTCCAGGCCCGCGCCTCCCGCCGCCGCCTCGCCGGGGCCTGCCACGCCTACCGCGCCGACCAGCCCGAGGCCACCACCCGCCTACTCAAGCAGACCATCGAGACCGCCCTGCACGAGGTCGACGCCAACGCCTACGCCGACGGCCTGCTCGACCTGCTCGACCTGCGCCTGCTCCTCGGCCCGGCCGACCCGGACCAGCCCACCGCCGAACCGGCCCTGACTGACGTCGAGATCACCGACTTCGAGATCAAGGACGCCTTCGCCGACGACGAGCCCGCGCCGTTCACCCCCAACGACGAGGAACTGCTGGAGATAGCCCGGCAGGCCACCGCCGACCTGGACCGCCTCTCGCGCGAGGTGCTGCGCGAGCGGCTGCGCCGCCGCGGCGTGCGCGCCAGCAACGTCCGCCTGGGCGCCGTGCTGCGCCTGCTGCGCACCGAGCGCCCCGACCTGGTCTGACCTCTCTCCTGGCCCGCCGCTTCTCCCTCCCGAACGGAACCGCCACCATGCCTCCAACCGACACCACGGCCGCCGCCAGCGCCCAGCGCATCGAGGACGCCCTGCACCAGTTGTCCCCCTACTGGACGGTGTGGGTGCTCCAGACCGCAGCGCAGCACCACGGCCCCGTGCGCATGACCGACGTCAGCACGGCGCTGCCGTTCATCTCCGAGCAGCACGTCGGCAAGCGTCTGGGCCAGCTGCGCGACGGCGGCCTGCTCACCCAGGACCGCCCCCGCGCCCCGTACCAGGTCAGCGCCCGTGGCCAGTCCCTCACCCCGGTGTTCGACGCGCTGTCCGACTGGTCCCAGCAGCACCTCGTGCTCGGCCCGGTGGCGGCGGCCGAGCGGATCGAGGACGCCGTGCAGCGCCTGTACCTGCGCAACACCACCACCGTCGCCCAGACGCTGCAGGAGCGCGGCCCGCAGCGCCTGGTCGCGCTCGCCCAGCAGACCGGTGTGGAGACCACCCTGCTCAGCCAGCGGCTGCTGCGCATGCAGGAGGACGGCCTGCTTACTCGCACCAGCAGCGACCGCCCCGCCCCCTACGCCCTGACCCCCGCCGGCCAGGCCCTCGCCCCGGTCTACGACGCCCTCGACCGCTGGACCGCCCCCTTCGCCCCTGGCCGCAGCGGGACGCCAGTGCAGGCCGCTGTCCGCACCCACACCGGCGTCCCGCTGCGCCCGGGGGCCGACCGCAGCGCCGCAGCGCTGCGGCGCAGCCCTGCGGCAACGAGCCTGGGGCGAAACGTTCCTGCGGCCGTCTTCAGCCACGCCCCGGTGCCGCCTGTGCCGCTGCGCGCCAACCCCGCACCGCAGCGCTCCCGCTGACCCGCTGCCCGGAGGCATCCCGTGTCCGAGACCAGCGAACTCGACAGCATCACCGCCCTGATCGAATCCACCTGGGGCCGGCCCGCCGCCGAACTGGAACGCCGAGCCATCCACCGCCCGGCCGACGATCCGCTGCTGCGCGCGGCCATGCGCATGCGCGGCGCCGTTCAGCGAGCGGACTACACGATCACCGACTGCCAGCAGCAGCTCGAATCCCTGACCCGACCCGGCACCGCCCCGTCCCCCTTCGACCCGAAGCGCATCACCGAGGCCGGGATCAAGATCCAGGTGGCGCTCGGCGAAAGGCGCACCGCACTGGCTGCCGTGCACTACATCGTCGACGCGAAGACCGCCGCCCTCAACGCACCGGCGGACCAGCAGCGGCGCGCGCAGGCCGCCACGGCGCGCAGCGACCTCGCCCCACGCCCCCTGGGCCTGTCTGCCGACGCTCCCGCCGCACCGGCCCGCTCAGCTTTCGCAGCGCCGGCCGCACGCCCGCACCGCTGAACGAACTACACCTCGTCCGCGCGGTGGGCCTGCCACACCCGCGAGCCCACCGCGCGGGCCAGTTCCTCCAGCGTCATCTCCACCCGCCGGCCGTCCTCGCCGTGCTGGCGCACCACCGCGTCGTCCTCCCACTCCAGCCACGGCTCGGGGCGGGTGGGCACCGCCCACTGCCCCTCGGCGATCATCGTGATGTCGCCCACCGTCCACGGCCTGCCCGCCGAGCGAATCTTGCGCTCCAGGCCCGCACCGTCCCAGTGCCGCACACCTCTGCCCATCCCGGCATCCCCCTTCGCTCGCCCGCGGCCGTTCGCCGCAGGGCAGGTACGACAACCCGGTGCGCTGATCCATTCCCGCCCGGCCTGCCCGATCGCAGTTCGCCCACGGCAGACGGCACCTCGCGGGAAAGGACTACGACCTGCTCCGACACCCATGCCAACGTACGGGTACCGGAAAAACCGCAGGTCAACGAAGGGACCGTGCACCGTGACCACCTCCTCCGCCCTCCTCCCCGCCACCGTCCGCCCCACTGCCACCGCCGTCGAGTGGCCCGTCGGCAACGGCACCGCCGCACCCGTGCTCGACCTCCTGACCGCCCTGGGGTGGGCCGTCGTCGCCACCCCGCTGGGCGACGCCCACGCCACCAGCCCCGACGGCCGCGCCTACCTCGCCTTCCTCCCCGAGGACCCCGCCGCCTGGGCACGCGGCACCCTGTGGACGCTCCAGGTCACCCCCGCCCACGGCCAGCCCTGGACCCAGGAGTTCGGCCACCAGGTCCCCGCCGAACTGGTCGCTGCCTTCATCGCCGCGCTCTACGGCCCCACCGGCAACTGACCCGCCCTCGCCCCGCCCCACCTCATCTTCAACGACAAGGACGCACCACGTGCTCAGAGCCCTCGCCCACCCGACCCTCGCGTTCGCCGTCCGCATGACCACCATCGCAGCGATCATCCTCTGCTACACCACCCGGTACGCCATCCCCTTAGCCGAGGCTGCCTTCCTCCTCGACACCCTCGCCAGCGAGGCCCGCGAGCGCACCGTGGTCCGCGCTATCGCCGACCTCGCCGCCCACCCCGGCACCACCGCCGCCCAGATCGCCGAGCGCCTCGGTGGTGGCACCCGCGCCATCCGCCTGTTCCTCGCCGAACTCAACCGCTCCCGCATCGCCACCCAGAGCGGCGACAACTACTCCCTGACCTGACCGCGCCCGTGGCCCGGCCCCGCGCCAGGCCACCCCATCCCCGCTCCCGCGAAGAATCGGAGACCACCTTGCCGCTCGCCCCGATGCTCGGCCGACTGCGCCCCGGCCACGGCCGCCGCTGCACCCACCGCCACGCCCACCGCCAGTGCGACCAGCACTTCGCCTGGCGCGACCGCACCCCCGACACCCCCACCGCCAAGGCCAAGCGACACCGCGCCGCCCGCGCCGCCGACAACCGCAGCCTGCGCTGCCAGACCAAGTACCAGCGGTAGAAGGGCCGTTCCCCATGACCCGCCGCCCCACCCCGAGGAGAACCGTGCCGCACATGACCGTCGGCCAACTCGCCGAAGCCATCCAGGGCCTCCTGCACCACGCAGCCCTCGACCCCGACACCCCCGTACGCGTCGCCATCAACCCCGACTTCCCGTTCGCCCACCACCTCGCCACTGGACTCCGGGTGGACGACGGCGTCGTCTACCTCGTCGAGGACGGCCAGCACGACTACCTCCCCGCGCCCGTCACCGCCGCCCTCGACTGGGGTCGCCCCCAGCACCCCTGACCCTGGAGGCCGCCATCACCGCTACCGTGCTCACCGGTACCGAGCCGTTCCCCCTCTCCTCCATCGCCACCGCCCGAATCCCCTCCGGCTACCAGGGCGTCCTGGTCCACCGCGTTCCCCACGACCTCACACGGCCGGTCACCGCCACCTGGCTCCCCGAGAACGTCCCTCTGCGCTTCGGGCAGATCCGCCTACGCTGGGACGCCACCGCTGCGTCCGGCCGCCACGTCACCGCCCACCTCGGCCTGCACAGCACCGAGGTCCACCTCGCCACCTGGACCAGCGCCGACGAGCACTGGCCCGCGCTGATCCGCCCCACCCTCCACGAGGTCAGCGGCCTGTGCGCGGCCCTACGGCTGGCCACCACCGCCCTCGCCCACCACTGACCCTCACCACGAAGAGCCGCCACACCCACGGTGTGGCGGCTCTCTCGCGCCTCCAGCTGCTGGCTCTGTTCACGAGAACTGGGTTTTCGACGGGATCGACGACGTGGACGTCGAGGCGGTGACCGCATTGTTCGGTACGGTCGAGGTGGTAGCGCGGGGACCGAAGGAGGTGGCGTCGCGCTCGCCCGCCCAGTGCTCGGCGGGTTCTGGCTTGGCGAAGCGGCGGACGCCGAAGGGGGCTGCCGCGTACGACACCCCGGGAAAGCGGTTGATACCGCGTGTGACCAGTCCGTCGAAGCAGGTCGTGCCCGATTTTTTAGCACGGCGACCCGAACTGGGGAAGGGATTCCCCGGTCACAGGCTGAAACCGGCGAAGGTGCCGTCGAAGCCGAGGGCTGTAAGGGCTGCCTGGACGCTGGGGTATTGGGCGAGGGTGGGGATCAGGACGAGGGCGTCGAAGTCGGCGCGGGCGAGTTCGGGCTCGTGCCACTGGTGGCCGCAGCGGCAGATGATCCAGACGTTGTTGTGCTGGTTGATCAGGAGCCAGTCCTGTCTGGCGCGGTCGGCGGGGCAGATGACGGGTATGCCGCGCAGGTCCATGGCATAGGGGTATGTCAGGCAGCGGACCGCGTCGGGGCCGGCCGGAGGCTCAGCCTCGTAGCGCACCTGGAGGTCCAGGTCGCTGCCGGTGTCCGGCTGGATGCTGGTGGACTGAGTGGTGTCGATAGCTCTGCTCATAGCGATTCCCCGTTCGTAGTCGTTCAGGTCCTGCCGTATCAGCAGGTCGGGCGCGGTGTCCAGGGTTTTCCGGGTGGGGGCGGGCGGGACTGGCCGCCCCCCACCCGGTTACCTCCGGGGGCCGCGGCGAGACGGATCGGCCGGTGACGGGCGGCTGGCGGGCAGTTGGGTCGGACGCTGCGCCTGCCTACCGGGTGCCGGCGTCCGAGTGGTGGTCGGCCGTGCTGCGGGTCCAGGGTGAGCGGGGAGGTGGGCGATGCGGCGGATGCGCCAGACCAGGACGTCGTCGATGTCGACGGCGGTGTCGAGTTCGCGCTGGTCGATGGCTTGCTGGAGCAGGGTGTCCGGGTCGTGGCCTGCTTGTTCGGCCTGGGCGAGGGTGGCGGCCAGGGCGTCGAAGCGGGCGGCGGTCGTGGTGGGGAGGTTGTTGCCGGTCAGGGCGGTGCGGATGGCGGTGTCGTAGAAAGTGCGGCGGCCTTCGGGCAGCGCGCGGCCGTGGTGGCGCAGGGCCTGCATGGGGGTGGCGGCGGCCTGCTGGTAGGCGGTGCGCAGGTGCTGGGCGCTCTGGCGGGCGGCGGCGGCTTGCTGGGCGTGGCCGCGGGCGGCGTGCCAGCGGGCGGCGGCCAGGGCCGCTAGGACGAGGGTGGACAGAATCATGGCGGTGGCACCCCCGTCCTCGCCTCGGCCCAGGGCGCTGCCAGCTTGGACGATGGCGCGGGCGGCGCCGCGTACGGCGCGCATGTCGGCCTGTTCGGCGCGGGTGTGGCTGCGGGTGGCGCGTTCGAAGGTGCGGGCGGCGGCGGCGAGTTCCTTGCGGGTGAGGGAGGGTGAGGTTTGGGCGAGGGCGTCGAGGACTTCGCCGACGGCGGGCAGGTGGGCGGCGGCCTCGTCGGCGCCTTCGTCCAGCAGTGCCAGGGCGTCCTCGACGGCGGCGGTGGCGCTGCGCCGGCTGCGCGCGGGAGGTGACCAGAGGCGCTGGTCGTCCTGGCGGTTCTCGTCGGTGTGCTGCCGGTCGGGGGTGGCGGCGGCGAGGCGCTGGCGGATCTTGGGCAGGGAGAGGTCGGGGGCGAGGGTGGAGCCGGAGTAGTAGATGGGCTGGCCGACGGCGTTGCGGTCGTCGGGCAGGGCGACCTTGTAGCCGCGCAGGTCGCCGGAGGGGAAGCGGGGTGTCTGCAGGAGCAGGCCGGCTTCGTGGACGCGGGTGAGGAATTCGGCTTCGGTGGCGGCTCCGGCCAGGGCTTGGCGGACGGCGTCGCGCAGGGTTTCGCGGGCGGTGTCGGTGCGGCCGGTGCGTTCGGCTTTGAAGCGTTCGGCGCTGGTGGGGTTCTTCGCGGCGGTGCCGTCGCCGGCGTTGAGGCGGCGGAAGCCGAACTCCTTCTCCAGGCGGCGGCATTCGGCCTGGGCCTTGGTGAAGTCGTTGTTCATGCGGGGGCGGCGCAGGTCGCCTCGCACGGTGGTGGCCAGGATGTGGATGTGGTCCTCGGCGTGGCGTACGGCCACCCAGCGGCCGCCGTCCGGGTCGTTGTCCGGGGCGAGGTTGACGGCGTGCAGGATGCGGCGGGCGACGGTGTCCCATTCGGCGTCGCTCAGGGTGCGGTCGCCGGGGGCGGTGCGCACCGAGCAGTGCCAGACGTGGCGGGCGGGGGCGGCGGTGCCGGCCTGCTTGACGCGCAGGTCCAAGGCTGCGGCCAGACGGGACAGGGTGACGGCGGGGTCGTCGCTGGTGTCGCGGCCGGGGTCGGGGGCCATGCCGTCCCAGCTGCCGACCAGGTGGGCGTCGGTGTGCTCCTCGTTCTTGCCGGGGCCGAAGAGGTAGTTCAGCAGGCCGTAGGTGCGCGAGCCGCGTCGGATCTTGGGGATCACTGCTGTTCAGACCCGCTTTCGGACCAGGGCGTCGGCGGTCTCGTCCACCTTCGCCAGGGAGCGCTTGAGCGCGGCCAGGGCGTGATCGAGTTCGCCGGGGCGGGGCTGACCGCCGGCGTTGTAGACATGGGCGATCTGGTTGATATTGGTGCCGATGCGGGCCAGGCCGGTGCGCAGCGCGGCCAGCTCGTCGATGGCGGTGTCGAGTTGGTCGTTGGTGTGCAGGGTGGTCGAGTTGCGGGCGGCGGCGAGGCCAGCGGTGGCGAGGAAGCGGGCGACGGTGACGGCGCGCTGCTGGGCGGCGGCGGTGATCTCGGCTTTCTCACTGGCGGACAGGCGGGCGGTGGTCTTGTGGGTGCGCTCGCTGGGGTTGCGGGTGCGGCGTCGGGGCTTGCGCTCGGGGAACGGCAGAGCGCTGTCGGCGGGCTGGTCGGCGGCTTCTCCCGCTTGCCGCGCCCCCTGGCGCTGCGAGTCCTGCTGGTCTCCGGGCGCCCCCGCCCGGAGACCAGCAGGACTTCCCTCGCCCCCCTGGGCGGGGGCAAGTGCGTACGTCGGGCCGTAGGACCGTCGTAGGCGATAACTTGCTCCGCCAGGTGCCGAGTTGACGTTCTCCGGCTCCGGGTGGTTGGTTGCGGCGGGGTTGCGGCCGGTCATCGGCCGGCTTCGGGGGTCTGCTGCTGGACGTCGCGCACGATGTCCTCGATGAAGTCCATGGCCAGGACGGGGTGGTGCAGGGTCCAGGGGCGGCCGTGTCGGCGGCGCTGGACGCTCCAGGTGCCGTCGGGGCCGGTTTCGGCGTGGAAGAGGTGGCCTCGTTCGAGCAGGACGCTCAGCCAGGAGTCGACTTCGGCGGCGGTTGCGGGTCGGGTGCGCATGGTGGTGGTCTCCGGCGGGTGAAGTGGGAGGGGTGGCGGGTCAGGAGCGACCTGGGGTCACTCCTGACCCGCCGGGGTCGGTCAGTTGCGGACGGGGGTGACCCGCACCCGGTGCTGCTTGCGCAGCTCACTCATCAGCTCGGTCAGGGTCGCACTGGACAGCGGGAGCTGCTGTCCCCGGATCGCCTCGGCGACAACCTTCCTGGTGAGCTTGTCCTCGGCCTGGACCGCGGCGCGGGCGATCTCCAGCAGTTCCTCGGTGTCTACCTCCGCCTGCCGGTCAGCGTTGACCTCGTCGGCGTAGTCGTGCCGGTCCTCCGCCGGGTCCGGCGCGGTCGGAGGCTCGGCATCGGGCGCAGTGTCGGCCAGGTCAGTGCTGACCTGGCCGGGAAGACCCGGCTTGTCCTGCCGACCGAAGGCGGCGGCGTTGTCCGTGGGGGCGGTGCCGCCGTAGCCGGAGTGTCCGGTCGGAGTCTCGGCCAGCGGCACCTGCTGACCGGCGGACAGTTGCTGGGAGTCGGGGTCGGCGGGGACCAGCTCGCTCGGGGCGGCGTGGCCGGTCAGCGCTGACCCTGCCTCGGGGGCGAGGTCGACGGCAGGCCAGCCGCTACCCTGGTCCGCCCGCTCCGCTCGGTCAACGTGGTGGTGGCGTCGGTCGGTACTGGCCGAGGCGGCGCGAGCGATGAGGATGTAGAGGTGGACCGCGCCGGCCAGGGCGAGCGGGGCGACCATCGACAGGATGGCGACCACCAGGTCGGTCAGCCGCAGCCCGGCCGTGGGGGCGATCTGGTCGTTCAGGCGCACCGCGTGCATCGCGTTGGCCCAGATGCTGGTGGTGGTCGCCATGCCGAACAGCGCCCACACGTACAGACGGGAGGTCAGGGGGGCGTTGCGCAGGACCAGGACGGCGCGCACGCCGTAGGCGATGAAGCCGTCGAGGACGACGGGGAACAGCCAGGACAGGTCGGGACGGATGTGGATGGCGACGGCCATCTGCCGCAGGGCATCGAAGGACAGCAGGCATCCGGCTCCGCCGAGGATGATCACCGCGATGCGGTCCCACCAGCTGATGCGGGCGGTCGTCTCGGTTGCTGCGGTTGCGCTCACGCTACTGCTCCCAGGGTGGTGAAGTGGATGTCGGCGGTGCTGCTGGCCGAGGGCGGCTGGGCCTGGAGGGTGCCGTTACGGTCGGCGCGGGCCATACGCCGCAGTTGCTTCTGCGCGTGCTCGACGCTGATCTTCAGGACGGCGGCGAGGCGTTCCTCGCCCAGGCCGTCGCGGTAGACGGCGGTGACGACCGCCTTGCGTTCGGCCTTGGTCAGGTGGATGTCTCGGCCAGCGATGGCGTCATTGACGCGCGAGTAGTCCAGGCGGTGCTGGAGGTTCTCGTGCAGGGGGGCTCGTTCCTCTTCGGTCAGGCCACCTCGGATGCCCTCGGTGTCGCGGGTCTCCAGGGCAGCGTCCAGGCAGGTGCGTTGGACCGGGCACTGGCCGCACAGCGCCTTGGCGGCGGCGATCTTGCTGGTCTCGTGGTGTTCGGGGAAGAACTGCTCGGGGTCCACGTCGTGGTGCCGGCGGGGGCGGCAGGCGGCGCGGGCCTGCCAGGCGTGGTCGCCGAGCAGGCGGTGTCGGTGGATCGTGGTGGTCATCTGGGTGGCTCCGTTCGCCCCCGTGGCGCGCGCAGGAGGCGTCGGCGGCATGGGGGTTGCGCTGGTTCGGCAGGTGCGTGGAGCGGCGCGGCCCGAAAGGTCGGGCGGCCGGAGGTGGTGAGGCCGGTGGCGCGGGTCAGGCCGCGCTGCCGGTTCTTCTCCGGTCGGCGGTCTCGAACGCGATCCGGGTGGTCATCTGCGCGAGGCGGCTGGTGACCCGGTCGCCGAGGTAGGCGCGCAGGTCGGAGATGCGCAGGTTGGAGGTGATCAGCGTCGGCAGCATGAGGTTGTAGCGGCGGTTGATCAGCCGGTAGGTGATCTCTTCGACCCACTCGCTGGACTTGGCCGCGCCCAGGTCGTCCAGGAGCAGCACCGGCACCCGGCTGTACTGGGCCAGGGTCCGCTCGCTGTCAACGCCAGGACGCGGACGCAGCTCGGCGTACAGGTCGGCGGCGGTGGTCGCACGCCAGCGCACCCCGACTCCCGCCTGCACCAGGCTCCGTACAGCACCGAACGCCTGGTGCGTCTTGCCCGCGCCGACGACACCGGCCATCAGCAGGCTGGGGCCTGCGGTGACCTGCCGCCGCGCGCCGAGGGTAGGCGCGACGGCCGCGTCGGCGACCGTCCGAACCCAGTCCACGACCTGCGGGTGGTCGGCCAGCGCGTGCTGGAAGCGTGGCGGCATCCCGGCCGACATGGCTTCCAGGGCGTCGACCCGCTCGTCCTCCTCGTCGACTGCAGCCACGGCGGAGGCTGAGATGCCCCGCTCGGCCAGGATGCGGGCCAGCCGGTCCATCGCCCCGCTGTGGCCGAGGGGCTGCGGCATGGTGGTGGCCATCAGAGCTCCTCGGCGTAGGCAGCGGCAGCGTCGACCGGGTTGGTCCACGCCTGGTGAGCAGGCACGTTAGGCCCGAATCCCGGCCGCACCAAACTGGCCAGAGTGTGGTTCATCGCGTCGTTGACCAGGCTCGGCAGGCGCGAGGGGTGCCCGCCGATCTCGGTGTAACGGCGCAGCCCCGCCCGAACGTTGTCGGCGGCGATGCCCTCATCGAGGAGCTTATTGACCACCCGGCCCAGGTGGCCGAGCAGGTCGCCCGGCGGGCGCTGGCCGCAGGCGGCCACGTACTCGCCGACCAGCTGCCGCGCGCTGGCCGGGCCGTCGGGCGCAGCGCGCCCCGTAGGAGAAGAAGATCCAGGATCCAAGATCCTAGATCCAGGCGCCGAGCCCTCGCCGAGGCTTCGGGGAGCCTTCCCCGAAGCCTCGGCGAACCCGCCCTGAGCTGCGGTTTCTCTCACCGTCGAGTCAGCGGCGGTGGGGGTGGCGGCGGGGCCGTCCTGCTGGCCGGTCGATTGCCCTGCTCCCGGGGCGGAAGGCATCGCGTCGGCCGCAGCGGGCAGATCGAAGGCTCGGGGAGCGTTCGGCGAAGCCTCGGCGAGCCCTCCGAGAAGGGTGGCCGAGGCGTCGGCGAACGCCCGGGTAGGGGTGGGCGACTCCCCGACCCGCTTGGTGCACACGCCCTTGCACGGCGCGCAGCGCTCGGCGGCGTGGTGCTCGGGGCATCCGGGCAGGCGGGACTGGCTGGGTTTGTCGATCTTCTGGTGGTCGAACCAGGTGACGACGTGCAGGTACCGGCGGCCGTCGCAGCCGGTGTAGCGGCAGAGCAGTCCGGCCTGGGCGAGCTGCTGGAGGTCGTCCTCGACGTGGACGGAGGTGTGCTCGGCGCGCAGCGGCCACAGCAGTCCGGCGATGATCGCGGCGTTGTCGCGGTGGCGGCCGTGGTCGTCGGCCTGGGTGAGCAGGCCGAAGAACGTCCGCTCGGCTTCGACGCTGACCTGCGCGAGCGACTCGGAGATGAACGCCTCCGGCTTGATGGTGCGGATCCGCGCCATGTCAGCGCCCCCTGCGGAAAGGGGTCAGCTCGGTGGCGGTGAGGGTGGCGGTGGCCAGGTCCAGGACGCGCGGCCGGTTCCAGTCCAGCTCCGGCCAGACCCGCATCATCCAGCGGGCGGCGGTGCGCGAGGCGGTGCGGTTGAGCGTGATGGTCTTCCCGGACCGGTCCGTGGCGGTGGCGTGCGGGTGCGGCCACTCGTGCTCGGGGTCGTTCAGGCAGGCGTACACCTTGGCCGCACCGGGGATCATGTCGGTGAGCTGGGCCGCGAGGCGCTGCCGACGGGCCGTGTCCGGGCAGGCCAGGGTTTCGCTCGACATGGCGAGCATGTGATACTCCGTAGTTCGTAGGAGCGCGGTGCGGCGTTCTCGTGGAAAAGGCACGCCGCCCGCGAGATGTGATTCGGTTCCCTTCGGGGCGCCGACCCGGCGTCTGGGAGTTGGTAGCTCCCGGGCGCCGGTCTCACGACCCCGGCCTCGGTCACGGTGCTCTCGTCTGCACTGCCCCTCCCCTTCTCGCTGCTGACCCGGCTTGCCGCTGGTATGGCGACCAGGACCATATGGCGATCCCTGGCGCACAGTCCAGCCTCTTTGCAGCGTCGCCCACCTGCGATTAAACACTGCAATGGATGACTCGATGGGGTCACCGTACATCGCAATTGCGGGCCGAAGTCAACCACGGTTTCACGGGGTGGGCCTCCGAGCGCGCACCAGCACCACTGGAGTGGATAGACTCGGGTCGACAACGAAGGGACGGCGATGACCGAGAAGCAGGAGCGCTCATTCGCGGAGCTGCTCGACTACCTCTTCCAGGAGGTGCACCCGCCAGATCGTGGCCCGTACACCTACCAGGAGGTCGCCCAGGGCATCCGCGACAGCTCTGACTTCAAGATCACCGCTAGCGCGATCCAGCAGTTGCGGACGGGCGTCAACAAGAACCCGAAGCTGGAGACGGTCCGCGCCCTGGCGGACTTCTTCGGCGTTCCGGCCGCCTACTTCTTCGAGGAGGAGGCAGCCGAGCGCGCGCGTGCCGAGATCGGGGTGGTCGCCGCAATGCAGGACCGCGGAGTGCGCCGAGTCGCCCTGCGGGCCGCCGGGCTCAGCACGGAGGGCCTGCAGATCCTCGGAACGGTGATCGACCAGGTGCGCAAGCTGGAGGGCATGGCAGACGCCGATCCGGACGGCGGCCTCGACCTCGACGGCTGATCAGCCTTCCCGCTCCCCGTTCCGGACAACGTGGCCCCGGGGCATCTGCATGAGCACCACCACGCGCAGGGCCCGAAAGCGCATGGGCACCATCGCCACCACGCTGACGGAGACCTCGTTCCCGCCATGAAACGGGAGCCGCAGCCGCCGCACCACCCCGTCACTGTGGTCGTGCACCTCACCGAGGGCCCACAGTTCCCGCACTTCGCGCGAACCCGCGAGGAGATCGCGCTCCAGCTCCCGCAGGCCCGCGTTCTGCGGGTGCCGGGCGCGAACGTAGCGGATCTGACCGAGGTAGGGGCGTGCCCAGTCGTTCCGCCAGTCCACGAGTTGATGGCGGGCCTCGGGCCTCAGCAGGGACCACCGCATCAGGTTGGCCCGGTGCGGTGCCCACGGGAACCAGTCGGCCAGCGGAGCGTTGGTCCCGACGATGTTCCAGGCGATATCCGAGGCATACGCCGGGTTGGGGGCCTGGCTGTCGAGGAAGTGCTGGAGTTGCTCGTCCATGACGCCCTCGGTATCCCCCTCCGGCTCCGCCGGCGGACGCCCAGCCGCCTTCAGATAGAGCACATGGCGCTCCACAGGGCTCAACTGCAGTGCTGAGGCCAGCCCGTCCAGGAAGTCAGCCGAGAAGTTCGCCGGCTTGCCCAGTTCGAGCGAGCGATACCAGCGCTCGCTGACCCCCGACAGCCGGGCGACCTCCTGCTGCGAGAGGCCCTGCGCCCGCCGCTGCTGGGCAGCCGGTACCCGTCCCCGCAGCAGAGGGCGGCGTCGCCAAGCGCGTAGCAACTCGGAGAGCGATTCCCCGGCCGAATCTTCGCCGTCCTGCTCGCGGGCGTCCATGAATCGAGATGCTAGAGGCCCCGATCGAGTGAGTTGGGTCACAACACGCACTGAATCATCGTCATACGATCATGAGGTGGTCATCCTGCGTAACTAGCCGAAACGAAATGTTCCTTCTTCAACTAACTAGGCTTACGGCCGAAATCCAGGGGGCTCGCTCGCCATGACTCGTGGCCGATCCTCCGCGTACGGCCCATGCCGCACGACTCCCTCCCCGGTAGGGCCCGCGTAAGCATCACTGCACGTAACCGGAAGTACTAGTTCCGGTTAATACTATGTCCCGCCTTTGTTTGGCAGGATCTAGCCACTGATCCAGCGACAAGCTGTACGTACCGGTTGAGGGGGAGTTGCCATGCCCTTGCCGCAGAGTGGCGAAATCACACTTCGCAGAGCCTGCGAGGAGCGAGTGGAAAGCCTCCATCTTCCACATCGCTTCACGACGCGCCAACTACGGGAGTCCATCGCTGAACTGCGGGGGAAGCCGATCGTTCTCCGGCCCCTCAGTACGCTCGGCTCGATTAAGGTCCCTTGCGGGGTAAGGCTGGAGAGCGTTGATGCTGACTTCCTCTTCTACGAGGAGGCCACCTCCGTCCACCACCAGCGGCACATCCTGACGCACGAGTTGTGCCACGTGTTCTGCGACCACCCCGGAAGCCTGGAACTCAATCCCGCAACGGCGCGCGCTCTCGGAGTCAATCCCACGCTGGCATTGCGAATGTCGGGTCGCACCCAGTATTCGACGGCGGATGAGCGCGAAGCAGAAATGATGGCCACTGTCATCCGTCAGCGTATTTACCTGGACCGCGAATCTGCTTCCCGGGAACCGAAAAAGGGTGCCGATAGCTGGGATGCCCTTTTCTCCCAACCAATCAAGCACGTCAAGATCAAGAAAGGCTGGTTTCGTTCACGATGAATGCCCTTTTCCTCGGGATGGCTTTCGTTCTCGCGGCGGCTGCCGGCTACTGGATGCTTGGCCGAGGCAAACCCCGCCCGGCCGGAACCTGGGCGATGGGAAGCCTCCTCCTCTCCTTCGGCCTGGCCTTCGCCTCCTACGCCCCGGTGGTGCAGGACGCCGTCGGGGCGACGATCCCGCACGTGGCCCGTCTGTTGAGCAATTCCTTCGCGCTGATGGCTGCGACGTCCGTGGTGGCCTTGATGATGCAGGTCAACTTGGAGCCCGACGACGCCCGCCGTCGAATCCACAGCTGCGTCGTGATTCTCGCGGCTTCGCTCATCGCGTTGACGGCGCTGTTCGCGTGGGAGCAGTTGGACCACGACTCCTCGCGGATTCACGCCCTCTACCTGCTGACCTTCGTCGGTTCGCTGACGTTCACGATCGTCGGCTTCCTCCGCCAAGCCCTACTCCAGGCGGGTACCGCCGTGCGAGGTAGCGTGACCGTGGGCTTGAGAACCGCGGCCGTCGGCTGCGTCTTCGCCTTGCTGTATGTCGCCTACAAGACCACGGTGCTGGTCTCCTTGGGCTTGGGCTACCACCTCGCGTACGAGGGTGAGCGCTGCTCGTCGCTGGTGGCCGGCTCCTGTGCCTTCAGCGTCACTGCCCCCGCGCTCGGAGTTCTGCTGATTCTCGTGGGCCTGACACTCCCTGCCGTGGTCTACCCCATCCAGCAGGCCCGGCGGCGACGCTGGGAGATGCGCTCGTTCGATCGGCTGGGTCCGCTGTGGCAGGACCTCACGGACGCCTCCCCCGAGATCATCCTGTCCGACGCCGACCTCGACCCGCGCACCGACGCCGACTTCCGCCTCCAACGGCGCGTCATCGAAATCAGCGATGGCCTGCTCACCCTGCTCCCGTACCGCTCCCTGGAGGTGCAACTCGCCGCCCAGCGCGCCGTAGCCGCATCGTCGGACAGCGGAACCTCGACTGGGTCCGCCATCACCGAGGCTGCGGTCGTCACCGCAGCGCTTGCCGCCCTCCGTGCCAACCAGCCGCAACTTGTCCCGGCACCGGCCGATACAGGCACCGGGACCCGCGCCGCCGACCTGCGGGCCGAGACCGAGTGGCTTCTGCTGGTGGCGGACGCCTACGCGCACAGCGATCTCGTCCGTGTCACCAATGGCGGACACCCCGATCCCGTTGGAGCCTGACCCCATGGAACCGACCCAGGACCCGCGCTTCCTTCAAGATCCCTATCCGACCCTCGCCCGGATGCGCTCCGCCTGCCCCGTGCAAGCGCTCGCCGACGCCAAGGGCCGCACCAGCTACCTGGTCACCGGCTACAACGAGGCTCGGCAGGCGCTGGCCGACCCCCGGTTGTCGAAGGACACCAGCGCCTTCTTCGCTGACAAGCCCAGCAACCGCCGTCTACACGCCGCGGTGTCGCAGTCGATGCTGGCCAGCGACCCTCCACAGCACACCCGCCTGCGCCAGCTGGTGACCAAGGCGTTCACGACCGGAGCCGTTGTGCGGATGCGTCCGTTCATCGCCCAGGTCACCGACACGCTGCTGGACCGCTGGCCCCGTGGCGGCCAGGTCGACTTCGTCGCCGACTTGGCCGTGCCGCTGCCCGTCATCGTGATCTGCGAGCTGCTCGGAGTGCCCGAGCACCACCGGCTCGATGTCCAGCGCTGGTCCGCAGAGCTGTTCGCAGCGGGAAAACCCGAAGTCATCGATGCCGCTTCACATGCGATGGCCGACTACATGACCAGCCTGATAGCCGCCAAGCGTCGGCACCCAGGCGACTCTCTCCTCGACCGGCTCATCGCTGCGCGAGATGGCGACGACCACCTGAGCGAGGAGGAACTGGTGTCCCTGGCGGTGCTACTACTCGTCGCGGGCCACGAGACCACCACGAACTTCCTCGGCAACGCCCTGCTGGCACTGCTCCAGAACCCCGACGAGCTGAACCGGCTGCGCCAGCGCCCGAGCGACCTCCCTACTGCCCTGGACGAGCTGCTGCGGTTCGACGCGCCCGTCAGCACGGCCACCTTCCGGTTCACCACCAAAGCCCTCACCCTCGGCGCTATCGAGATCCCGGCCGGCGTACCGGTCCTAGTCGCCCTCGGGGCAGCCAACCGGGACCCAGGGCGGTTTCCGTCGCCCGACCAGCTAGACCTCGACCGGGACACTGCCTCCCATCTCAGCTTCGGCCACGGCATTCACCGCTGCATCGGAGCGCCCCTGGCCAAGGCCGAGGCAGAGATCGCGCTGCTTGCGGTCCTGTCCCGATTCCCCGGGATCCGTCTCGCCACCCCGACCGACCAACTCGACTGGCGGCGGACTCGCCTGGTGCGTGGGCTCACTTCCCTTCCCGTCTGCCTGTGATCGGCCGACACGCCGGTCAGGGTAGGTATGCCGGCCCGCGACTCGACCGGGTGCAGTCGGACAGCCTCTTCCGACCTGCCAGCGGTTAGCAGGCATGGCTGACCGGGATTCGTAGATGTCGGCGGGCGCGGCCCGAGCTGTACCGCGTCGTGCTCAACAGCAGCGGGCTCGCCGACGCGCGGCCCTGAACACGGCGTCGGGGCCGTGAAGCATCAGCGCGTGAACGGCGCTGAGCGTCCGGGCGCCGGTCCCCGGGGGTCGCGGTTGATCCTGGTCCGGTCAGAGGTGATACGCGGTACGTTGCTGGAGGTGCTGGCGTGCCTGGTCGAGGTCGGCGGGGGTGTCGACGGCGGGGCCGCCGTCGCGGGTGCGCAGCAGCCGGACCCGGTGTCCGTGTTCGATCAGGCGCAGCATCTCTACAGATTCGGCCTGTTCGAGGGGGCCTTGGGGTAGTGCCGCGAAAGTGAGAAGGGCGCTGCCGGTCATGGCGTAGAGGCCGAGTTGCCGCAGGTAGCCGGGGTGCGATCCGCGGGCGAAGGGTATGGGGAGGCGGGAGAACATCAGGACGTTGTTCTCGCTGTCGCCGACGGCTTTGACGATGTTGGGGTCGTTGATGTCTTCAGGGTGGTCGATTGGGGTGCAGGCGTTGACGGCGTCGGCGCCCAGCGGGTCGTGGGCCAGGGCGTGGGAGACGGCGTCGATGGCGGCGGGGTCGATGAAGGGTTCGTCACCCTGGACGTTGATGTAGCCGTCGGCGGTGAGCTGTTGGGCGGCCTGGGCGACGCGGTCGGTGCCGGTGGCGCAGGGGCCGGTGAGGACGCAGGGCACGTCGTAGGTCTCGCACGCCTTGGCGATGCGCTGGTCGTCGGTGGCCACGACGGCGCCGACGATGAGCTTGGCCTGGAGGCAGCGCTGGTGGACGTGCCAGAACAGGGGGTGGCCGCCGAGGTCGGCCATGGGCTTGCCGGGGAAGCGGGTGGAGCCCCAGCGGGCGGGGATGATCGCCAGGTGGTCCGGCGCCTGGGCGGCGCTCATGCGGCGGCCGGCTGGTGGCGGGCGACCAGGGCGTTGAGCTGCTCGCGCATACCGGTCCGCAGGTCCGTCATGGGCGTCCAGGAGAGGAGTTGCTTGGCGCGGGTGCGGTCGGCGCAGGTGCTGGGGATGTCGCCGTCGCGGGTGCCCTGGGCCTGGAGGTCGATCGCCTGTCCGGTGAGCTGTTCGGCCAGGGCGATGATCTCGTGCAGGGAGGTGTTGGCGCTGCTGCCGACGTTGATGACGAGGTTGGCCTCCTCGGTGGTCGCGGCGGCGATGGTGGCGGCCACGGCGTCGGTGACGTAGGTGAAGTCACGGCGCTGGTGCCCGTCGCCGTACAGGCGCAGGGGCTGGCCGGTGGCGGCGGCGTGCAGGGCGCGGTGGATGAACATATCGGTTCGCTGGCGGGGGCCGTAGACGGTGAAGTACCGCAGGGCGACGACGGTGGTGGCGCTGCCGTGCCGGGCGGCGTGGGCCAGGCTGAGCTGTTCCTCGGCGAGTTTGGTCACCGCGTAGGGGGAGGCGGGGGCGGGGTGGTCGCTCTCGATGCTGGGCAGGCCGTCGGTGACGCCGTAGACGCTGGAGGAGGAGGCGACGACCACACGCGGCACGCGCATCGCGGTGGCGGTGTCCATCAGGCGCTGGGTGGCAAGGACGTTGGCGTCGATGTACTCGCTGAACTGCGGTCCCCAGGAGGGGCGGACGCCGGGGATGCCGGCGAGGTGGAAGACGGCGTCGGCGTCCAGGAGGAGCGGTTGCAGGGCGCAGTCGCGCAGGTCGGCGGTGACGGGGTGGTAGCCGGGGCGGCCGTGCAGGGGGGCGAGGTTGGCGGCGGCGGCCGGGTCGTTGTGGTCGCGCTTGTCGACGGCGATGACGGTGGTGCCGTTGTTCAGCAGGGCGTCGGTCAGGTGGGAGCCGATGAAGCCGGCGGCTCCGGTGACCACGACCCTGCGGGGGCTGGTGCTGCTGTTCACGTGATTTCTCCGATCGAGTAGTGGGTGCGCGGTCACATGAGGCGGTCGAGCAGGGCGGTGCCGTAGTGGTGGAGGGTCTGGTCGCCACTCTCGTGTCCGCGGACCAGGGCGGTGGCGGCCTCGTAGGCGCCGAAGGTGTGCAGGACGGCGCTCTCGGCGGCGGTGGGTGTGCCGTAGCCGCGGTGGAAGGCGTCGCGCAGGTGCGGGGAGGTGGGCCAGTGCCGGTGGTGCAGGCGGGCGAGGTCGCGCAGGCGGGCGTCGGGTCGCATGTGCTCGAAGTCGACGACGGCCAGTCCGGTGGTCGCTGACCAGCACCAGTTGCGGGGCTGGTAGTCCAAGTGGCAGGCAGCAGCTTCGAGTTCGGCCTCGGCCAGGTCGGCTGCGGCGGCGTGCAGGAACGCGCGGCTGGCGGCGCTGGTCAGGCCGGCATGGTGGGCGCGGTCGGCCCAGCCGGTGAGCCTGAGCGCGAGCTGTCGGCCGAGTTCGGACGTCAGCGGGGTCAGGGTGGCGGCGTGCAGGGCGCGAAGGGCAGTGCCGGCCGCCTCGTAGATCCGGGGCTGGTCCGGGTGGTCCAGGGGCAGGGCGGTGACAGGGGTGCCGGGTACTTCGCTCAGGAGCAGGGTGCGGCTCGCCTCGTGGTGGGCCACCAGGGCGGGGACTTTCGCGCCGACGTGGTGCGACCAGCTGGTGTAGGCGCGCAGTTCCTGGGCGAAGCGTCCGGGCTGCTGGTGCTGCTTGGCGTAGAAGCCCCGGCCCTGGGCGTCGGTCAGGTGCAGGATGCGCTCGGGCAGGCGCGGGTCGGGGTGGACGGTGACCTCGCCGGCGACGATGCGGGCCAGTTCCAGGCGGGGGTCGGTCAGCGAGGTGGTCACGGCTGCGCCTCCCCAAGGTGGGCGGTGTCGTTGTGCCGCTCCAGCAGCCAGCGCCGCTGGCCGCGGGTGTTGCGGTGGTGCTGCCAGCGGGTGAGGGAGGCGTGGTCGACGGTGAAGCCGACCGCAGCCTGGTCGACCGGGCCGAGGAGCAGGGTGTGCAGGGCCTGGACGCTCTCGCCGTGGACCGCCAGCAGGACGCGCTTGGCACGGTGCTGCTCGATGAGCTGGTCGAAGGCGAGGCCGGCGCGGTGGAGGTAGCCGTTCCAGGTGTCGGAGCCCTCGGCCCAGGGCTGGTCGGGGCGGGCGTGGGGGCCGCCGCCGTGCTGGTCCTTGACGGTGCGCCAGGGCTGGCCGTCGGCGGCGCCGTGCACCGGGCCGTCCAGGACCGGCTCCACCGTCAGCGGCAGCTTGAGCGCGCCCGCGAGGATCTGCCCGGTCTGGCGCAGCCGCAGGCGCGGGCCGGCCAGCAGGACGTCGAACGGGCGCTCGGCGTGTTCGGCGGCCAGGCGGCGCGCGGCGCGTTCGACCTGGGCGGTGCCCTGGTCGGTCAGGCCGGTGCAGGTGAGCGGGCCGCCGACGACGCCGTCGCGGTTGCACTGGGCCTGGCCGTGGCGCAGCAGGACGAGTTCGGTCTCGATCACGGGGTACTCCCGGAGGCGGGCTGCGCCGGACGCGGCGCATACGGGTAGTGGGGGCGGTCGTGGTACGGCGCGGTGAGGGCTTGGTGCAGTTGCAGGTGTCCGACCAGGGCGTCCCCGCTCACGGTCAGTCCCGGGCCGTAGCGGCTGGCGGCGGCGTTGTAGGCGTCGCGGGCGGCGTGGAGGCGTGCGGGGGACAGGCGGCCGTGGGCCAGGGCGAGGGTGTGCAGCAGCTTGGCCAGGTCGTAGCCGAAGGGGGCCAGGGTGAGGTCGTCGAAGTCGACGGTGCGCACCTCGCCGGCGGCGGTCAGCAGGAAGTTGCGGGGGTTGCTGTCCTTGTAGAACGCCGCCGGTCCGGTGGCGGTGGCCTCCAGCGTGCGCAGGAGCCGCAGCAGCGAGCCGTCGGCGGGCAGGTACCCGCTCTCGGCCCGGCGGCGCAGCGCCTCCTGCCGGGTGTGGAGGTAGTCCGGCATCCGGCTGTCACCGGCCCGCCAGGGCTGGTCGAGTCGGGCGCCGCGCAGCTCGACCGCCCACGCCCGGCCGTGAACGCCGCCGAGCAGGGCGGCCAACTGCGGCAGGTCGCTGGGGTGCGCGTGACGCCCTGGCAGGGGCTCGAAGTCCAGGCTGGTGTTACGTACGTCCAGCAGCAGAGGCAGCCCCAGCTCCGGGGCCTTCTTCCAGAGCCAGAAGTAGTTGCGCACCGCCGTCTCGCGCTGTGCCCTGCTGGTGTACTGCTTGGTGAACGGCACCTGGTTCACCGGCCCGCCTCTGTCCCGGCGGCAGGGCGAAGGGTCAGCCGGGGGTGACCTGGGCCAGCCAGCGCTGGGCGCCTCGGCGGCTGGTCAGCACCACCACCTGAGCGTGCGGCGCGTGCTCGTGGACCTTGGCCAGTACCCGGGGCCGCATGCTGCGGCGGTAGCCCAGGACGTACTTGATCAGCCCCCAGTGGATGCGGTTGTGCACCCCGTTGCCCTTGTGGCCGCTGCCGTGGCGGAGCTGGCGTCCGAGCAGGCCGCGCAGGCACGCCAGGGTGGAGACGTCCATCAGCACCACGGTGTCGCAGGCCGCGAGCCGGATCGGCAGGGTGGAGTTGTAGTTCCCGTCGATCACCCAGCGCGGCTGGGCGACCAGCTCCTGCTGCCGCTGGGCGAACTTCTCCTTCGGCAGCTCGTTCCAGTCGTCGTCGTAGAACACCGCGTCCAGGTGCGTGACCGGCGCGTTCAGCCGTTCGGCGAGCAGCCGGGCGAGGTGGGACTTGCCGGAGCCGGAGCAGCCGACGATCGAGACCTTGTTCACGATTCTCCACGGTAGCGGGGTGGGACGGGGCGGCAGGGCTGCTCGCCCCGTTGTGCACAACTGCGGTCGGAGCCTGCTGGTTCGGGGGCCTCATGCCGTCACCCGCCAAAGGCTCGGTGTGGCGGCGCTCCCGGCGGGCCGGCGCAGCAGCCGGTCGAGGGTGGCGGCCTGGGTGCTCAGGCGGAACAGCTCCAGCCGGTCCAGGCAGGCGCTGATCAGCTCGGCGTGCTCGTCGGTGCCTTCGATCTTTCGCAGCCACGCCAGCTTGTCCCGCACGTGGGCGCCGGAGTGGACGATCAGCGGGCGGGGCACGAACAGGTGCGCGCCGGAGATGTCCGCCGGGGCCAGCGGAAGGCAGCCGGCCAGCACCGCCTCGAAGATCCGCTGCGTCATCTGCCCGGCCGTGGCGTAGCGCTCGGGCAGCAGCAGCACGGTGGCCAGCGAGCGCCGGTGCAGGGAGTCGACCTCGCTGAACGGCATTCGGCCGGTGAAGCGCAGGCCGGGCCAGCGGTCGGTGTCGGTCCACTTCCCGGCGACCTGGTGGTGGACGTCGGCCGCGGCGGGCGCGAAGTAGCGGGAGAACGCGGCGTCGCGCTCGTACTGGTTTCCGGCGTAGGTCAGGGTGATGGGGCGCGGCAGGGCTGCCAGGGCCTGCGGGTCGGCGGCGTCCAGCAGACGGTCGTCGGCGGGGAAGAGGAGGCGGTGCGCGCCGGGGGTCACGGTCAGGGAGGCTTCGCAGACGGTGACGGCCCGTGCCCGGCGCCAGTGGCTGTCGGCGGGCAGCTTGCGGTCCTTGTCCCAGATGATGGTGGGCAGTTGTCGGTCGGCGGTGTAGTGGGCGAGGAGGTCGTCCTGCCGTTGCAGGTCGCAGGTGTGGCCCGGCGAACCGCACACGGTGGTGTTGCGGCCGGGGATCGGCCAGCGCCACTCCAGCACCAGCGCGTCCAGCGCCGGGAACCCGGCCGGGTCAAAGCGGAACGCCTCCCCGGGCGCGGGGTCGTGGGCCTCGGCGCGGTCGCGGTCGGCCTGGAGCAGCACCAGGTCGTGGCCGTGGCCGGCGAGGGCGTCGAGGAGGGGGCGGCGGTGGCTGCGTCCGCCGTCGGGGGTGTCGGTGATGCCGTTGCCCAGGAAGCCCCAGCAGCTGTATCCGATCCTCATCGGACCACCCACCGGTCTTCGAGCAGCAGCGCGTCCAGGCCGGACTCGGTCAGGCAGTTCAGGGCCATCTGCGGGGTGCCGCACATCGGCTTGCCCTTGATGTTGAGCGAGGTGTTGATCAGCACCGGCACGCCGGTGATCTCGGCGAACGCTTCCAGCAGCGCGTGGATGAAGGGGTTCTGGTCCGCGGTGACGGTCTGGAGGCGGGCGGTGCCGTTGGCGTGGACGACGGCGGGCACCAGGGTGCGGGCGGCCTGCGTGGCTCGGGCGGCCATCGACATGAACGGCGCCTGCTGGCCCAGCGCGAAGAACTCCTCGGCGCGCTCGGCGGTGACCATCGGCGCGAACGGGCGGAACGGCTCGCGGAACTTGACCACCTTGTTCAGCCGCTCCACCACGTTCGGCAGCAGCGGCGAGGCCAGGATGGAGCGGTTGCCCAGCGCCCGCGGCCCGGCCTCGACCCGGCCCCGGAAGACCCCGATCACCATCCCGGCGGCCAGTCGCTCTGCCAGGAACCGGGCGAGGTCGCCCTCCTCCAGGGCCTTGCCGTCCAGCAGCGGGTGGGCGGCCAGGGCCTGGTCGATGTCCTGCTCGCCGTAGGAGGGGCCGAGGTAGCAGGCACCGTGAATCCCGGTCAGCGGGTGCGCGGTGTCCACACGGGTGTGGACGGCTGCCGCAGCGCCGAGGGCGGTGCCGGCGTCGCCCGGGGCGGGCGGCACGAACACCTCCTCGAACAGGCCGGAGTCGATGATCCGGCCCACGGCTACGCAGTTGGTGGCCACCCCGCCGCCCAGGCACAGCCTGCGCGACCCGGTCAGCTCCTTCGCCCGGTGGGCCAGGTGGAGCATCACCTGCTCGGTGCGCTCCTGGAGGGCAGCGGCCAGGTCCTGGTGGACCTGCTCGATCGGCTCCCGGTCGCGGCGAGGGGTGCAGGTGGCCTGCCGGAACGCCGGCGAGGTCCGCGACCAGCCGGAGGTGAGCACGCGCACCGGGAACAGCGCCGGGTCCACGGCGAAGCCGGTGTCGGTCAGCGGCACCGCCTGCGCGAACAGGGAGCGGAAGCGGGCGGGGTCGCCGAGCGCCGCCAGGGCCATCACGGTGCCCTCCTCGTCGCCGCGCCGCCAGCCCAGGTGCTCGGTGACCGCGCCGTAGACGTAGCCCAGCGAGGCGGGGTCGTCGACCGCCTGCACCTGGCGCAACCTGGGCTGTTTGGCGTTGCGGGCGTGGGCGATGGTGGTGGTCTGTCGCTCGCCCAGGCTGTCCACCACCAGCACCGCCGACTCCGACCAGCCGGAGGCGGTGAACGCCGCCAACTGGTGTGCCCGGTGGTGCTTGACCGCCACCACCCGCGCGGCCGGGAACCGCTGCCCGATCTCCCTCAGCCGGTAGCGGGTGCGGGCGGCGACTTTGGCGAACCCGGCGGCCCGCGCCACCGCCCGGTCCCGGCGCACCGGGTCGGCGGCCATGGCCAAGGTCCGGGGCAGTTCGGCCAGGTAGTCGCCGGGGCGGAAGTTGTAGCCGACCGCCGTCACCTCGCCCGCCGTCAGGCCGGCCTCGGCCAGCAGCCACTCGACGGCGCGCTGCGGGAACTCCTTGGTGTGCTTGCGCTCGACCAGCCGCTCCTCCTCCACGAACCCGACCAGGTGCCCGTCGACCAGCAGCGCGGCGGAGGAGTCGTGGGTGAAGGAGCACAGGCCCAGGACCACGTTCGGGGGCTTCACCGCGTCACCGCCCCGGCGGTCGCCGACTGGGTGCCGCGGTGTCGGCGGTGCTCCAGCTCCTCGAACCACGCCTCCAGCCCCTGCCGCATCGGCCCGGTGGCCAGCGCGGCGAAGGTGCGGGCCTTGTCGTACCGGCCCTCCTTCCAGCAGCGGTAGCCGGCCATCACGGCGGTGAAGGAGTCCCAGGCCGGGTGGACGGTGGGCTCGAAGCCGCGGACTCGGTCCAGCATCGCGTCGAAGCCGGACCACGGGGTGGCCAGCGAGTCCATCTCCGGGCTGGCCACCTTGCCCAGCGCGGCATCGGCCAGGTCCAGATCGGTCTCGTACAGGTGCAGCGAGTCCACGTGGTGCCGGTACTCGCCCAGCTCCACGCCGAGCCAGCCTGCCACCAGCTCGTGCAGCACGGTGAAGGTAAACAAGTCGTACGGCAGCCCGGTCCAGACGTCCTGGCTGCGCATGGTGGTGGCCATGTGCAGCCGCCCCTGGCGCAACTGGAAGCGCCAGCCCAGGGTGCAGGGGATGTCCTTGTGTCCGGGCGCGTCGGCCTGCGGGTCGTAGAGCTGGATCACGGCCTGGCGCGAGTCGGGGTCTCGGCGCAGCAGCTCCACCACGTGTTCGAGCTGGTCGACCTCACCGCGCCAGGAGCGCAGCCGCGGACCGTAGGCGCCGCGCAGCACCCCCTCGTCGGCGTACTGGCGCAGACGGGAGTTGTAGTCGTAGATCCACGGGTCGTTCGACCCGGACAGAATCCACACGCACTCGGCGGCGGCGAACGCGGTGTTCAGGACCCGGCCGCCTGCGGCGGCGGGCAGCAGCAGGCGTGCGCGCGGCCGGGTCAGCCGCAGCGTCACGCCCAGGGCCTCGCGGGTGGGCAGGCCGCGCGGGCTGGCCTTGTCGCCGTCTTGGGAGAGGGTGATCGCCTGCTCGAACAGGTCGGCGACGCTCTCCGCGGTCATCGTGGTCATCAGGGACGGACTCCTTCCGCAGCCCGCGCGTGCGGGCTGCACTCGCCCGGGGCGGTGGTCGCCGCCCCGGGGGTTGCGCGGTCGATGATCAGTTCGGCGATGTCGGCGGCGCTGGTGCCGCTCCAGCGGCACACCGCCTCGCGCGCTTCCCGGCCAGGACCACCCGCACCGCCTTCGACGGCGTTCAGCGCGGCCGTGACCTGCTGCGCGGTGGAGCAGGCCGTGGCAGCGCCCTGTTCGGCCAGGGCGAGGGTTTCCGCCCCGGGCAACGCGAGTTCCAGCACCGGGAGGTTCAGCAGCACCGCTTCCAGGCCGCAGGTGGAGGCGAGCGTGGCCACCGCGTCCGCGCCGGCCAGGCAGCCGCGCGCCCCGATCTCCGCGTCCGCGACCGCCAGCGGCACCCCTCCGGCCGCGGCGGCAAGCTCCACCAGGTCCGCGTCCTGCGCCGGATGCGGGGCCACCACCAGCCCCCAGCCGCCGCCCGCGGCCCGCACACCGGACGCCAGCACCTGGATCTGCTCCCGGAGCTGGCCCGGGGAGACCGGTTGCGCGGCGAACATCAGCACCCTCCGCACCCCGAACCAGCCCGCCCTCAGCAGCAGCTCCAGGAGGTAGGCCCGCTGCCCCTCGCGGTCGGCTCCGGACAAGGAGTCGAACCGCGGCTGGCCCAGGACGTTCACCTCGGCGTCCGGGCGCTCCACCCACTGCCTGGCGAGGACGGCGTCGCGCTCGCCCATCACCACCTGGTAGCGGGCCAGCAGCGCCGGCCGCGAGACGCTGCCGGGCAGCCACGCGCCATGCTGGACATTGAACGCCGCCACCCCGGCACGCTCGGCGGCCCGGACAGCCAGCACACCCAACGGGTTGATGTCGCTGGCGACGACCACCGCCGATGGCTTAGCGGCGGCGAGCTGCTGCTCCAGCCAGCCCTCGACCTCACCGCTCGCGCGCCAGGACGGCTGCGTGCACCCGGCGCTCAGCCCGACCACCAGCGACGCCAGGAACTCCAGGCGCTCCAGCGACACCTGCACGCCGGCCACCGTCGCAACCCGGCCCCAGGCCGTCGGCGCCTCGGGGCAGGCATCAGGCCCGCCGTGCAGTCGAAGCCTCCAACCCGGCACCGCCGCTACTCGCCCAGCGGCCTCGGCCCGGACCTGCTGGGCCGGGTCGCTCGCCAGGTCCAGCAGCACCGTGCTGTGGCCGCGGCGGCGCACCTCGGCGAGCACCGGCTCCAGCGTCGCCGCGTGACGCGACGACCACGAGACACCCACCACCTCCGCCGGCCCCGCTGCCCGCTCCTGCGCCGGGCTGCTCGCCGGGACGATGGCGTCGGATCTCGACAGGCCGACGTCGTAGGCGTGGTTCCGGTGGAGCGAACCCCCCAGCAGGTAGGCCACGGCGGACCAGGTGACGGTGTAGTACCGGTACTCGCGCGCGCTGCCGCGCCGGGTCGTCACCAGCGCCTCCCCGGCGACCGGCCGTATGGCCCCCGGGACCGCCGCGAACGCCGGGTGCGTCCCCAACTGCAACAGCTTGCGGACCACTTGGGCGATCAGTCGCCGCACCGGCACATGGTGCACGTCCAGCCAGCCCACCCCGCCCGGAGTGCGCCACTGCGCGCCCGTCGCCTCCATGCGGCCCATCAGGTCGGCGGTCACCTGCCGCACCAGCGCCCGGTCCACCCCGCGCTGCTCCAGCGCCGCCGTGCTCACTGCCCCCCTGCGCCGGCTGACCCCCGGGCGGGCCAGCACCCAACGCCCCGCCGAATGACCGGCTTCGCCGAGCCAGAACAGCTCGCTCGCCGCGCTCACCTCGGCCTCCCCGCGGCCGTCGGGCACGGGGCCGCCTGCTCCAGCAGGTGCAGCAGGTCGGCCGGAGTGCGCGCGGTCAGCGGCGGGACCGCCCCCGGATCGCCGTAGCCCCAGGCCGCCAGGACGAAGTGCATCCCCGCCCGCTCGGCTGCCTCCTGGTCCACCGCCATGTCCCCGACGTACACCGCCTGGGCGGGGTCGACCCCCAGCTCCAGCACCGCACGCAGAAGTGGATCAGGGGCCGGCTTGCCGCGCCCGTCCCCCAGCGCCCGCACCACGGCGAACGGCGTGCCGAGCCGCCCCAGCAGCGGCACGGCCCGGTGGAGCGGCTTGGACGTCACCACCCCCAGCACCCACCCCGCCGAGGCGAAAGCCCGCAGCACCTCCTCCACGCCGTCGAAGACGGTGGCCAGCTCCGCGTTCTCCAGGGCGGCCTCGTCGTAGGTGGCGTGGATCTCCGGTGCCGGCCCGACCTCCAGCAGGTCGAGGATCTCCTCGAACGGGCGTCCCAGGTGCTGGCGGTAGTGCGCGAAGGGCACTGCGACGCCGTGCCGTTGCTGTACTGCCGACCAGGCTCTTTGCATGACCGGCAGGGTGTCCACCAGGGTGCCGTCCAGGTCCAGGAGCAGCACCTTGGCACCGGGGATCGGGCAGCTCACTGGTCGGCCGTCGCCGTGCCGAGCCGTCGGTATGGTGACGCGGATGTTCGTGGCGTCGATCATGAGAGGGCTCCTTCTGCGGCACCCGGGTGGCGAAGCCCTACGCGAGGGCGGGCGGACTCCTGCTCCAGGTCGACGTCGGTGACGCCGAGCAGGCAACGGACCAGTTGGCTGGCCAGCACCCATGGCACTCGCGGGTGCGTGTACGGGACGGGATCGCCCGGCGGCAGCGCCATCGGCTCAGCGAAGCGGTCGAGGATGTAGGAGGTCCCCAGTACTCCGAACAGCAGCGGGTGCTGTACCCGCATCGCCTGGAAGCCGTCGGCCAGGTAGCGGCACTGCTCTGCGGAGAGCAGCGCGTGGGCCAGGCACAGGGGCGGCTGCGCGGTCAGAACCCCTTCGCTGACCGTGTTCTCGAAGGACCCGCGCAGGAAGAGCCAGCCCTGGTGGTTGTGGTCGGCCGGCCTTGTGCACACCTGGCACAGCAGTCGCTCCATGCAGATCCGCTGGCGCTGGGGGTGTACGTCCTTCCAGCGCGGGCGGCCTACCGGCAGTTGAGGGACGCGGCCCCAGAGCACGCCTCGCTCGTCGCGGTCCTCCGGGCGCTCGTCCTGGTAGCCGATGCCGCGCCCCGCCGAAAGCGCCACGAGGCGTGCACAGCTGGGGTCCTCGCCCGCACGGGCGGTGATGAACGGCACCGCAGTCGGCTTGCTGCTCATCCCGCAGCCCCGCGGCCGACCGGGTCCAGGCAGCGTCCGTCGGGCAGTACCGCGCCGGTGTCCTCGAAGACCAGGACCCCGTTGCACAGCAGCGCCCACCCCTGCTCGGGGTAGCTGGCGACCGCGATGGCGGCCTGCTGGTCGGGGCTTCCGGCCGACGGGCAATCAGTCTTGTGCTGGCACATCATCAGACTCCGAGGACGTGAGGAGGCGGGCGGAAGCTGGCCCGGACAGGGGGTGCTCGGCCGGCCCCGGATCGGGCTGGGGGAGCCCAGGACAGAAGTTCGGGGCCGACCGAGGTGCAGCTCCCCGCGGCCGGGAGCAGATCTCACCGGCCGCGGGGAAGTTCAAGCGGCAAGCCAGCGCCGCGCGGTGCGCTCCAGCGGGGCGGGCAGCGCTCTGCGCAGCGCCCGCCCGCGGCTGGTGCGGGCCAGTCGCACCGCGGCTTCGGAGACGCGTGACGGTCCGCGCAGCTCGACGGCCGCCCAGAGCACGCGGCCGGGACCGTTCGGCCTCGACTCCATCCCCCACCGGCACGTGTTGCTGTCGAGGGACGCCAGCAGCTGGGAAAGCAGCTCGTTACCGGCGCGGTCCACCATCTCCACGGTGACGGCGTTGCCCGCATTCAAGGAGACGGTGACCTCGATCTGAACGAAGCGCGCGCCCACCACGACCGCGCGACGAAGGAGCGCGATCACCACGGCGAGGCGTTCCATCTGCTCCACGGTCAGCGCGGCTCCCCATTGCAGCAGTTGGCGGTCGACCGCATCGGAGATCTGCCTGCTCGTCCGGTCGGCGGGGAAGAACCACGTCTGGATCTGCATCATCACCGTTCTCCTCCAGCGGAGTTGCACGTAGGTAAGCCGCCGGCCTCGGGGAACCTGGTCGCCGTGCGCGCCGCGAGTTCGGTCACAGGTCCCTCACCGCCCCGAGCACCCGGGCCACGATCCGGACGTCCGTGCCGCTCCTCGGCGGCTCGGCGGCCACAGCGATGTCCGCCCAAACCGCCTTACCGGCAACGGGCAGTGGGAAGGCGCCCCAGTCCCTGGTCAAGCCGCTCACCACGAGCAACCCCCGGCTGTCCTCCGCGCCGGGTGCGGGCGTCCGGCGGATCGGCATCTGCGCACTCGCGTCGAACACCAGCACCCGCACCACGGCGTCGTCTGTGGAATCGGCAAGCAGGTCGAGCGCGATGTCGAACACTGGGATGCGGTCCGCCTCGCCCTTGGCATGCCGGAGGACGTTCGTCACCAATTCCATGACCACCAGGCGCACATCCGGCCGGACACTGCGCGGCACCCCCCAGTGCTGGAGGGCCTGATCCGCCAGCGCCCGGGTGAGGCGCGGGGCCGTCTCGTTGGCCACCAGCCTCAGATGCTGGTGGTCGCGGATAGGCAGTGACGGTGGCCGACTCGCCGCAATGGTCATGTTCTCGACAAGTAGTGCTGTGGATGTCCCCACTTCGCTCCTCCTCTCCGGGGTTGCCGATGCTGGGGCCGGGAAGGCTCCGCCAGCGGCTCCGTCTCATTAAGCGCCTGGCGAGGCCGAAAGTGGCGGTACCCAAGCGGACGGATCGAGCAGTCCGCTTCAGCAGCTAGGCGGCGCACGGCCAGACCCGCGCCACCAGCGGAAACCCGCATCGGGCTCGCGCTGGAAGCGGACAGGAGCCAGTGCGAAGCGGACAGCACCCGGAATGGCACGCTGGCGCCTCACCGTGTGCCGAGTGCCGCTGAGCAGCAGCCGCATCACCACCGAAGGGCCGCAGGCGAATCCCATGGGTCGGCCCCCTCGGTTGTGTCGGCTGCGGCCTTCGGCCGCGTTCCTGCACGTTCTGGCTTGAACCGATCACACACCGGTACCGGCCGGGGAACAATGACTTAGGGCGATCCAGGACCGATCCCATGGCTGGAGGAGGGCGCCTGTGCCTGATCAACTGCGCGAGGATATGCGCGACCGCCGACGGGCCTCGGGCCTGCCCTGGTCGGCCTTCGCCCGCGAAGCCGGCTTCGCCGCGCCGTACCTGCGCAACGTGGAGAACGGGAACAGGAAGATCACACCGGAAGTGGTGGCCGCCTACGACCGCGTCCTCCACACCGGCGGCACTTTCGCCGCCGAGCTGGCGGCGACGCCCGCCGCCAGCGCGAAGGAAACGGCGTGGAACAGGGACGGAGGCATCGCCGTACTGACCGACTTGGTGAACGGGAGCAATGTGGACCGTCGGAGCTTCCTCACATCCGGGATCGCACTATCGCTGTCAGCGGTCAACTGGGAGAAGGCCCTCGCCACGGGCACGCCGCTCCCATCCCCGTCGGACGATCCCGCGCAGCTCGCACGGATCGAGGGACGCCTGGATGATCTCCGCCGTCTGGACGACGAACTCGGCAGCGGAGAAGTCCACCGGCTCGCGCGCGGAGAACTCCTCTACGCCGTCACTCTGATCAAGACGGGCCGCTACTCCGGCACCTCCCTGGACCGGTTGTTCAGCATGGCCGCAGAGGCGGCACGCCAGGTGGCGTGGAGCGCGTTCGACCAGGGCCGACCCGGCACGGCCCAGCGGTACTTCGACGGCTCCCTGCGCGCCTCCGCCATCGCCGGCGACCCGCTCAGCGGCGCCTACGCGCTCTCCTTCGCCGCCATCCAGTGCTACTCCACCCCGCACCAGGCACAGCGCGCCGTCTCGCTGCTGGAGACCGCTCGGGAGAAGGTCAAGCACACAGCCACCCCGCGGATGGAGGCCATGCTCGCCGCCCGCACCGCCCGTGCCCTGTCGAAGGCCGGCGAAGGCAAGGAGTGCGCCCGCCAGCTCGCCATCGCCCGAGCAGCCCTGGACCGGGGAGTCCACGACGACGATCCCAAGACCCTGTACTGGGTCGACTACGGCGAGATCGAGATGATCGCCGGCTCCTCCGCACTACAGCTCGGCGACCCCGACGAGGCACTGCGCTGCTTCGAAGCGGCCATGGGCGCCGCCTACCCCGGGGACGACGAGTACCCGCGCAGCCACGCGATCTACCTCGCCCGCGCGGCCGAGGCCCACCTCGCCAGGCACGACCTGGACGCCGCCGTCGCCAGCGCCCGGCACGCCGCCCGGTGCCTCGGGGTCGTGGACTCCGCCCGTTCGGCCTCCGAACTCGCCGGCCTGCGCTCCCTGCTCGCCGCCCACGCCGGGCACCGAGGAGTGCGCGAGTTCCTAGAGATCGGGTAGCCCGAGGGCGGCCCGGAGCTGCGCGGCGGCGACTCGCTCGTCCAGGGCGTGCAGGGTGCTGAAGCCTAGACGCTGCGCTGCCACGAGGTTCTCCTCGCTGTCGTCAACGAACAGGCACTCCTCGGCGTCCAGGCCGAGCTTGTCGAGGACCAGCTGGAAGATCGCCGCATCCGGCTTCCGTACTCCATGCTCTGCCGAGAGAACGACCTCGTCGAAGGTGCCGGTGAGGTCGAAGCCTGCGTACGGGTCGTACGGCTGCCGGCCAAGGCTGTTCGACACCACGGCCGTCCTCACCCCCGCGGCGCGGGCCTCCTTCGCCACCTTCAGGACGAGGTGGGCAGGGAACGCGTCGTGCAGATACCGGGCGAGGAGGTTCTCCGAGGGCACCCCCATCAGGGCAGCGAACCCGGAATTCCAGTCCGCCTGGCTGATCTCTCCCAGCTCCAGGCGGCGGAACAGCTCCTGCCCCAGCGGATCTGCCCAGGCCCGCAGGAAGGTGCCCCGCCGGATCTTCTCCCGGTCCTCGAACCCCGAGATCACCTCAACCATGTTGAAGGTCAGGACCCCGAAGAAGTCGAAGACCACACCGCGGAACCTTGAAGCCGTCGCCATCCTGCAAGCCTATCCAGGCGCAGCAACTGCCAACCGCTCTCTGGTGCGTCTCACCGAGACCCTCATTGCGTGGTGGGGATTGGACCCGATCGCATAAGTCCGAAGTGGCTCCCTGCCTCCCGCCAGCACGGTCTAATGGTGTCGAGGCTGCTGACCAGTCGGCTCTGGCGCCTCAGCCTGCATACGAAGGACGGGGATCGTGCCGCAGCCGAGACGACCGCTTCAACCCAACCGGTCGGCGGTGGACTGGTTCGGCGCCGAGATCAGGTACTGGCGCGAGCTGCGCGGCCTGACCCCGAAGCAACTGGGGGATTTAGTCGGCCTCAGTGCAGACGCCGTCGAGAAGATCGAGAAGGGCGACCGACTGCTCTCAGCCGAGCACGCCGCCAAGATGGACCAGGAACTGCGCACCGGCGGCGTTCTGGCCCGGTTCCGGCCCTTCGCCAAGGCCGAAGCGGACAAACGGAGAATCGAAGCGGACAGACGGAGAATCGTCAGCCCGCCTCCCCGGCCTCGCGGCAAGCTGGACGGTAAGCAGCCGACCAGGGAGGCGACCTTGGAGGCCCATGCCTTCGCTGCATCTCCGCCAGAGGGTGGCTGGGATGATCCTCAACAGGTCTTCTCCCAGGTACGTGCCCTGACCGGTGCAACCGTCATGGGTGCCGCGGAGATCCTGGACTCCTCGATCATCGCCCTGGTCGAGTCCTACGAGGCCCGCGGCCCCCAGGCGCTAGCCCCTGAAGCGCGGAGCCTCCGAGCGCTCTCCCACCAACTGCTCGCCGATCGCGGCCTCGGCGCCAACGACCGGCGCGAAATTCTTCACCTGGCCGGGCGCGTCTCAGCGCTGCTCGCCTACATGGCCGTCAACGCGGGTGCTCCTCTGTTGACCAGCCAGGCGTATGCGGTCGAAGCCGCAGCGCTTGCCAACGAGATCGGCGACACGAACCTCGCGGTCTGGGTGGCGGGCACTCGGTCGCTCGCCCTGTACTACGCGGGCAGCTACGCCCAGGCGGACGCGATTGCGGCGGCTGGCATCGCACGCTCGCCGGACAGCGCTCAGAGCATCCGGCTCCTGGTCAACGGCCGGGCTCGGGCACTTGGGCGGCTGCACAACCGATACGGCGCAGAGAAGGCGATACAGCAGGCCCTCGACCTCGCCGCGCAGCACGAACTCCCCAGCGGCCTGACCTCTTGCATCGCACTCGACGAGCCGTACTCACACGCCCGGCTGCTGGCCAACGCCGTCACGGCCCGGCTCTCGCTCGGCGACGCCGGACAGGTGAACCAACTCGCGTCGCAGATCGAGGGCCTAGTGGACTCCTCCGACTCAGCCTGGAGCCGGGCGCTGGTCCGGCTCGACCAGGCGACCGCCTGCCTGGTCGGGAAATCCCCCGACGTCGACCGGGCCATGGAGTTGGGCAGGCAAGCGCTCAGGGCAGGAGAGGCCACTCCGATCCGCTCCGTTCTACAACGAGCGCAAGAGCTTCACCAGGCAGCTGCCCCGTGGTCCACCCACTCAGCAGTACACGACTACGCCGCCGCCCTCACCACCTGGCGTTCCTCCCCCGCCGCCGGCCTGCTCACCACATGACGAGGACCCCGATGCCCGATCTCGCCTACCACCCGGCCGCCTTCCCCCGAGCCCTCCCTCGGACAGCGACTCCCCCGCCGCGATCATCGCCTCGGACCAGCACGCCTTCGACCAGCTCACGCGGACCAAGGATCATTGGAACCGCCCCGGCTGGTCCGACAAGACCAGGATCATCTACTGGCTGCTGACGTTCGATGAGGACCCGGCGCTGACGAAGTCCGCGGCCGACATCCAGAGCGCGCTCGCGCCACTCGACTACGACCTGATCGACGCTGCGGATCTGCACCTCACCCTGACCCGCGCCGGATCACGAGACCAGATCACCGACTCCGAGATCGACACGCTCACCAGCATCGCTGCCGACCGCCTTGGCCCGATTTTCGAGCTGACTGCTCACCCCCTGGCCGGCTCTGCGGGTGCTGTCCGATACTCCGTCACACCCTGGACACCGGTCATCGCCCTGCACGCGACTCTCAGCACCGTGCACGACGAACTGGGTCTTCCCGGGGGAAAGTCGACCGAGCGCTTTCGACCCCACCTCGGCGTGGCCTATAGCCGAGGCGAGCGTGCGGCACAGCCAGTGATCGACACCGTGGCCACCCTTCGCGCGTTGCCTCCGGTCGACCTCACGATCGCACACGTCGACTTGGTCGAGCTGAGGCGTGAACCTGGCCGGTACGCCTGGGATCTGCTGCACCGCGTGCCGTTGGCACAGACAGGAACGACGGAGGGCTGAGGGGCCGGAGCCGGTCCTAGGCTGCGTCGCCGAGAGGCAGGCTCTCCACCTTCGAGCTCAACACCGTCGGCTTCGTCATCGTCGGCCTCTTCATCGCCACCTGGGCCTTCGCCCTCATCTTCTGGCGTGTCGCCGCATCCAAGACTAGTGGACCGCTAACCTCCAGACACCCCAGCAAACCGCCGAGTGAACAACAGGCCCTGGTGACGGAAAGTGGCCGCCCCCTTGACCCGGTCGCCCTCGACTGCAATCCCCTCCCCGAGGCGCGCTGTCCCACCGGCTCCCGCTCCGGAAGGGCCGCCAAGTCGGCCGGGGGGGTTGAGGCCGGCCCACCAGCTGCGGATCAGCACCGTTCAAGGCACTCCGAGGCCGCCGCCGCAGCGCTGGCGAACCCCGTGCCCACTTCGTGCCCCAAGCATGGGTCCACAGGGGTCTGCACAAGTGCTGTCCATCGGCGGGAGATGGACCGCGATGGGGATAAAACCACAGGTCAAGTGCTTATGGAGAGTGGATCCCCATAGGTTTCCCAAGCTCAGGGCGCAGCATCGGCCAAGCCGACTCACACCTTCGCCGAAGTTCCAGCAGCGGAACACCGTTGCCCAAGCGCCTTTCATGATCGTAACGTGTATCTGCGCTGGTCAGATACCAGTGGCCACCACGCCTACCACATCTCCCCGGCTCGGCCAAGCTCCTGATTCTCCGCACGATGGGGACTGATCGTTCCTCAGCCGCCGGAGTCGAATATGTCCAGCTCTACCGCCAATTCCTTCCCACGCCCCACCGCCTTCGTCACACTCCCCCAGGCGGCCGAATACCTCGGCCTCTCCGCCAACACGCTCTACGTTTGGCGGCACCGACGCCAGGGGCCGCCGAGCTTTCTCATGGGGCGGCGGGTGATGTACCGCATCACCGCCCTTGACGCCTGGGTCGCCGACCAGGAGAAGGCCGACTCCCGCTCGAATCCCGCTCTCAACCCCCTCAACCGGAGGCCCGAACGGCGCAGCTCTCAGCGCCATCAGCAGTAGCTCTCGCGCAGCACACCCATTGGATGCCGGATCCCCGGCCCCAGCGGACGGCAGCCGCAGGCCCGTTCGTCCGCTTCGAGCTGCCCATGCGGGAGAACCACCATGTCCGGCTACATCGAAGACCGATGGCTCAAGAAGCGCCCGAACAGCCAGACGGGGAAGCGCGAGCGCACCGCCCGGTGGGGCACGGGTGCGCGCTACCGGGTGAAGGGCATCCCGGGCGTCAAGGACCGCTCCTTCGACTCGAGCGAGGACGCGAAGACTTGGCTCGCCACCGCCAAGACGGACACCTCGCGCAGCGAGTTCGTCGATCCGCGCGACGGAGCCATCCTGCTCTTCGACTATGTCGAGCAGCACTGGTGGCCGAGCCGCACCGACGAGCCGTCCACCGCTGCCCCCATGCGGAGCCGGATCTGGCGGCACCTCCTTCCGCTTCTCGGTTCGTACGCGCTGCGGGACATAGACGCTGCCGCTCTCCGTCTCTTCAAGGCCGGGCTGCTGGAGCGGGTGGACAGCTCGACCGCCGAGGTCATCTGGATCCATCTGGCCACGATCCTCGCCGCTGCCGTCGAGGACGGGCGCCTGACGAAGAACCCGTGCAAGGCACACCGGACCGTCAAGCCGCCGAGGCGGATCAAGTCCAAGGCCCAGGCGTGGACCCGCGAGCGGGTGGCCACAGTGCGCGCCGGCCTCCAGGAGCGCTACCGCTTCGCCGTCGACATCGGCGTCGGTCTCGGCCTGCGCCAAGGCGAAGCCTTCGGGCTCGCAGAGGAGGACTTCGACTTCGAGGCCATGGTCGTCAACGTGCGCCGCCAGCTCCGCTGGGACCACCGGTCACGGCCATACTTCTGCCTTCCCAAGGGGCAGAAGACCCGCACGGTGCCGATGTCACCCAACCTCGCCCGCAGGGCGAAGGCGCACGTCCGCAAGTTCCCGTCGACGGAGTGCACCCTTCCGTGGCGCAACCTGGAGCCCCCGACTAACAAGCTGGAGGAACGTCAGCGGAAGCCCATAACCGTCAACCTGATCCTCACCTCCTCCCAGGGCAACCGCATCCTCTTTCGGACCTGGAACGAGAAGTCCTGGAAGCCTGCCTTGGTCGCCGCCGGCGTGATCAAGGTGGTCGGCGAGGCGATCAAGAAGAGCGGAGCTCGGCTACGCACCGTGCCGGTGTACGAGCTGTCCCGCAAGGACATGTTCCACGTGCTGCGGCACACCTACGCCAGCGTCCAGCTCGAAGCCGGGGAGTCGATCGTCAGCCTCTCCGAGTGGCTCGGTCACGCCTCCCCCAACATCACGCTCGACCACTATGCTCACTTCATGCCCTCCGCCGGTCGTCGGGGTCTCGCCGCCATGGATGACTGGCTGGACGATGCACCGGAGCAAAATGGCCCCGAGCAGTCCCCCCTGACGGAGCAAGTCTCCGAAAGTCCCTGGCGCAATCTCGGGTGAGACCAGCTCTGGCCTGGGTCGCTGCAGGGCGCGGGCGACAACCGTCCCGATCCCTAACGGCGCATGGAGGTGCGGTAACTCCTATAACCTCAGCCGAGGTCAAGGCGAAGGCGGCGGAGGTACGCGTCGATCTGGGCCAGCCCGGGCCAGTCAGTGCCGCGCAGAGTAGAGGTCTCCGCTCGGAGCTGCTGGCCGATCTCCAGCGCCTTCGAGAGGTTCTCGGTCGCCGCGTAAAGGCTCATCAGTCGGGACAGCGCGTCAAGGTGGCGGCTGACCGCATCCTCGTCGTCGGGGTCCGGCGCGGTCCCGCTGATACGGTCGAAGGCACGGATGGCGGCGGTGGCTTCGCCGAGTTCCATCCGGCACTGCGCGACGTAGTACCAGCAGAGCTGCGCCTGCTCGTCCTGGTCGCCGTAGCGCTCGGTGTAGTCGCCGGCGAGCGGCTCGAAAAGCGCGAGCGCTTCGGAGTGGCTTCCGCCCAGGAACTTGACCTGGGCAAGGCTGAACTCCATGTCTTCCCGAAGCTCGGGATCCTGCGCTCTCGCGATGGCCTCACTGAGGGCGTCCGCGGCCTGGGTGAACTGGCCCTCTTGGGCGAGGCGCGCGGCGAGGTCGGACACCACATCCGCTTCCTGCTCGCTCAGGGGTGAGGGGGCCGGAGCTAGGCCCGACCCTTCGGCCGGCACTGGCGGAGGCGACGAGGGGACAACAGTCGTCGGCGTGTACTCGGAGGCGGAGCCAGCTGCGCGTGTGCGACCCCCGAAGGGCCGCAAGAACGGCAGGCGCGGATCGAGAGTGCCGTCGTCGGGAGCGGCGGTTGGCGTCCCGGTTGCCGCGTGGACGAAGGGGAGGAGGGCGTCGTAGACCTCCATCGCGTCCATGCGCTGCTCGGACTCCTTGGTGAGCATCGCGAGCAGCAGCTTCTCAATGTCCGCCGGAATGTCGGCACGCAGGGTGCGGAGAGGTGGGGGCTGGGTGTGGACGTGATGCCACATGTGGGAGCGACTGTCGTCGGGGGTGAACGGCGGCTTACCGGTGAGGAGTTCGTAGAGCACGCAGGCGAGGGCGTAGACGTCTGCGGCGGGGCCGACAGCATTGGCCAGGCTCTGCTCGGGCGACATGTAGGGCGGGGTGCCCACGGTCATGCCGACCTGGGTAAGCCGGGGCAGGGTGCCGACTCCGCGCAGGGCTGCGACGCCGAAGTCGAGGACCTTGACCACGCCGCCCGGCGTCAGCATGAGGTTGGAGGGCTTGATGTCGCGGTGGACGACATCGTGGTGGTGCACCGTGTCGAGGACGGAGGCGATCTGGGCGCCGACGGCGGCGGCCCAGGAGACGGGGACCAGTTCGGTATCGTAGTCGGTCTCGTCGATGAAGGTCTGGAGTTCGCGGCCCTTTAGGAGCTGCATGACGACGTAGAGGCGTCCGCTGCTCTCGTCCGTGCCAGTGTCGAAGACGGCGGGCACGCCGAGGTGTTCGATACCGGCCGTAATCTGGACCTCGCGCAGGAAGCGTGCGCGGCGGGTCTGCAGGGTCTCCTGGAAGGCCGCGCCCTGGAATCCGGGCGGGACAGGGCTCTCGGCCAGCATCATCTTCACGGCGACGCGCCGGTCCAGGCGTTCGTCGTACGCCTGCCAGACCTCGCCCATGCCGCCCGCCCCGATGGGGGTGTGCAAGCGGTACCGACCCGCGATCACACGGGCCGGTTCACCGGCGTCGAAGGTCGGTGCGCCGTGCACCATCCGTGGTCTCCTCTGCATGGGCGGAGCCAACAGCCCTCGCCTGTCGTGTACTTGCGGTGCTTTCGGATCAAGGCTAGGGCGTCGGGGGTTCTGCTCGCCGGGTTCCGCTGGACTTCAGTTCGGCGGCCCTCTGCTCGGTGGCCCTGCGCTCGGCCTCGCGCCGGACCGGGCGGCGGATGAGCTGGTACGCCTGCTGGGTCGCGACCTGCTTGAACAGGCGATTGACGGCCGCGTCGTCGAAGTAGCGGACCATCAGCGCGTCGTTGGACGCGGCCTGGTCGATGACGATCCGGTCCAGATCCTTCTCCAGCTCCCCACCGAAGACATCCTGGTCCTGGTGCAGTGCGATGGCGCGCAGCTCGGGATCCTCGCTGACGGCGACCACCAACTGGCCGAGGAGGATCTGGTCGGTGGTGGAGAGTCCGGTGCCGTACTCCTCGTTGACGGACTGGATGACCTCGGCCAGCGACATCTCCTCGGCCTCGGCCGCCCCTGCGCCGGCTTCGGGCACCAGGCCCGGCAGGAGTTGCGCGCCGGCGGCTTCCAGGTGCAGTTCGGGAGCACCGGTCTGGGTGATGCGCATGTGGCTAGGGACGACCGCCCCGATGTCCGCGCCGGCGCTGCGGAGCGGTGCGGGCAGGCGGCGGAGCAGGAAGCGTCCGTACTGGTAGAGCCGCTCCAGTTCCGTGTTCTCGAAGCCGATCACGTGGGAGAGCCAGCCGTATGCCTTGGTGTACGACTCCAGGGCGCGGCGGAACTCGGCGGCGGTGTCGGGCTCGGTGGCGTTGAGGCCGTTGAAGCGGTCCAGGGCGGGCTGGAGGTATCCATAGAGCCGGGCGTGCGCCTTCAGGACGGCGGTGTCGGTCGCTCCGTTCTGGAAGGCGGTGAAGTAGGCGGTGACGAAGGCGTCCATCTCGGCTTCGACCAGGAGCTGGTAGGCCATCACCTCGCGTTCGCGGTCGAACAGCAGGTTGGGGTCGGTGGGTTCGGTGATCGACGCCTCGTAGTACTGCTGGAACGCCTGCTCGATGTCCTCGGGGCGGTTGGCGAAGTCGAGGATGAACAGGTCCTCGGTGGCCTTAAGAGGGTGGGTGCGGTTGAGCCGGGAGAGTGTCTGGACGGCGGCCAGCTTCACCAGGATCTTGTCCACGTACATGGTGGTCAGCAGCGGCTGGTCGAAGCCGGTCTGGTACTTCTCGGCGACAACGAGGATGCGGTACTCGGGCTTGGGCACGGAGGGCGGGTTCGGGTCGTCCGCGCGGGTGTAACCGAAGCGGGCGGGCAGTTCGCGCTCGGGAAAGCCGTTGAGCTTGGGCTCGGTGTACTCGATCCCGTCGTGGGTCAGCGCCCCGGAGAAGGCGACGAGGGTGCCGCAGTCGGTGAAGCCGCGCTGGTCGATGTAGGCGCGCATGGCTTGGTAAAGCCGCACGGCGTGCTCGCGGCTGGAGGTGACCACCATGGCCTTGGCCTGACCACGGAGACGCGGGCTGGAGTGCGAGCGGAAGTGGTCCACGATGATCTTCGCACGGGAGGCCATCGACGCCTCCGACAGCAGCGCGGCCCGCACCAGCTTCGAACGGGCCTTGCGCGGGTCCACCTGCTGCTCGGCCTCGTCCGCGGCGGCCTCCTGGAGCTTGAAGTAGGTGGCGTAGGTGACGTAGTTGCCGAGTACGTCGAGGATGAAGCCCTCCTCGACGGCCTGCCGCATCGAGTAGACGTGGAACGGCCCCTTCTCCTGCTCTCCCGAGGCGGGGTTGGCGAGAGGGGTGCCGAAGAGGTCGATCGTCTTCGCCTTGGGAGTGGCCGTGAACGCAAAGAAGGACAGATTGGGCTGCCTGCCCCGGGCCAGTGCCGCGGCCGTCAGGGGGTCACTGTCCTCGTCCACGGCGTCCGAGCCGAGACGGCCCAGCGCCCTCTTCAGCGCCGCTGCGCTCTCGCCGCCCTGCGAGGAGTGCGCCTCGTCGATGATCACCGCGTAGCGCTGGCCGCCCAGTCCGGCGACCTTGTCCAGCACGAAGGGGAACTTCTGCACTGTCGTGATCACGATCCGGGCGGTCGGCCCGGCCAACGCGTCTGCGAGCTGCTGGGAGCTCTCGTCGATCCGCACGACCACGCCGGCCTTGTGGTCGAACTGGTAGATAGTGTCCTGCAGCTGCTTGTCCAGGAGGCGGCGGTCGGTGATGACGATGACCTTGTCGAAGACCAGCTGGTTCACCCCCAGGCCGGACGCGAGCGCGGCCGGCGCAAGCAGCGCGGGGTCCTGCGGGGTGTGCAGGCTGGACAGGCGGTGCGCGAGCCAGGCGATCGTGTTGGACTTGCCCGAGCCCGCGGAGTGCTGGATCAGGTAGTTCTCCCCCGCGCCGTGGCGAGCCGCGTGCGCGGTGAGCTTGCGCACCGCGTCCCACTGGTGGAACCGGGGGAAGATCAGCGGCTGCGTGTGCGCGCTGCCGGGCTTGTGGGACGGCGCCCGGCCGGCCTTCGCGGCGGCGTCCTCCACGTGCAGGAACCGCTGCAGCAGGTCCAGCCAGTTGTCACGCGCCCAGACCTCATCGAAGAGATAGGAGGTGGGGTACGAGCCGTCGGTGGTCGCCGGGACGTTGCCCGCCCCGCCGATCTGGCCAGGGCCACCAGAGCCGGTGTTGAAGGGCAGGAAGCGCGTCGTGTCTCCGGCCAGACGGGTCGTCAGGAAGGCGAGCGTCGGATCGACCGCGAAGTGGACCAGGCTGCGCTTGGAGAAGAACAGTTCCTTCGGATCGCGGTCGCGGCGGTACTGCCGCTTGGCGTCCTCGACGGTCTGGCGGGTCGTGTTGTTCTTCAGCTCCACCGAGGCGACGGGCAGTCCGTTGAGGAAGAACGCCACGTCGAGGGAGTCGGCCGGGCGTGAAGCGGAGTAGTGGAATTGGCGCACGAAGGTGAGCCGGTTGGCGTCGTACTCCGCGAGGGCGTCGGCGGCAAGGGTGTGCGCGGGACGGAAGTACGCGAGCTGGATCTTCACGTTCCGGTCGTTCACCCCCTGCCGCAAGACGTCGAGCAGCCCGCGCGAGTCGATCTCCCGCGCGACCCGCTTCGCGAACCGGCCGATTGCCTGCTGCTCCTCCTCGCCGTACGCGGCCTGGAGCGCAAGCCACGCGTCGTTCTGCGAGGCACCGAGGAACGCGGCCAGTTCGGAGGTATCGATACCGAGTGCGTGGTCGTAGGTGTTCGACAGCCCGCGCTGCCAACCGCTGCGCAGCAACGCCGCTTCGACGGCGTTCTCGAATGCTTTCTCGGTGTACACGCGGGCGTCGTTCATCTGAATCCCCCTCAGAGGTCGCGGTCGTGCATGGGGCGGGCGGTGGTGATGTCGAGCTGGCCGGTGACGGCGGCAGTGATCAACGCTTGGCGGCGCTCGGCGAGAACATCGAGCTGCACCCGCAGTCGCTGCCTGGCACGCGAGATCTGGTCGAGCTTTCGCTGGACGGCCAGGACTCTCCTGCGCTGAATAGCGAGCTGCGGCAATGGAATTGGAAAACCCAAGATCTTACTGCTGTTCGTGGAGGCCAGATTTGTTGTCTTTACGCCCGTACTCTCGAAATAGCAGCGCCCATGAAACGTGCGGGTCATGAGCGCAAGATAATCAGCATCTAGTCGCGAAATTTCAGGGCGGACAGCAAATACGTGATTCTGATGGAGGCATCCCTCCAATTCTCCACGCCACAACGTACCTCTTCCCAGCTTGTCGAGATCACCACCCTCAGTCATCAGGACGTCACCCGACAGGAGCGTGCTTCGCCTGGCAATTCCGATTGGCACAGTGATTTCGCTGACGTTATCGACACGAATTCGGTCAGCTTGAACGTTGGCCACACTCAGATACGGACGAGTCACAACGTCACCCGATACGTCTCGCTTCCCATCGACAGTCAGCCCGCTTTGGATCCTAGCGACGTAGCCAAGGCGCACCAACGGGGCAGCCTCAAGGTGAGCAGGCAGCCAAATCCAGGGCCACTCACCCGAGGCAGAGGCTAGGGATCCAGGAATCAGTCCATCAGATACCTCGGCATACTCCAACTCATCGAGAACTTCGGCTTGCTTCTCACGCGCTGACGCCAATCGGTCAATCCGAGCGGTCTCGACATCGAGGAAGTCGGCGATCCGACACTGCTCACTCAAATCGGGCAGCGGGATCCTAAAGTCAAGAATCTTACTGCTGTTCGTGGAGGCCAAGTTTGTTGTCTTTACTCCGGTACTCTCGAAATAATCCCTACCATAAGCCGATTGAGTAACCCACGCCAAATATCCGGCGTCAAGCTGATGTGGGTTAGTCCGCAACGCAAAAACGTGGTTCTGGTGCAAGCAATCTTCCAGCTCTCCACGCCAAACGGTCCCGCGACCTAGCTTGTCGAGATCACCACCCTCGGTCATGAGAACATCACCCGAGCGAAGGCTGCTTCGTTCTGCCATCGCGCGCGGAACGGTAATTTCTGTAACCGAGTCAAGGGCCAGATGACCGGCTTGCACATTCGCGACCCTCAGATACGGCCGCGTCACCACGTCGCCATCGAGGTCCCGCGTTCCATCAACCGTCAAGCCTGTCTGCAAGCGACACAGATACCCAAGACGAACGAGTTGTCGATTCTCATTCGCCAACTTCTTATCCATGGGTCACCTCGCCGAGCAATGCCTGGATCTCAACCTCAAGCGACTTCAACTCCATGTCGATCTCCAAGAGCGGCCTCGGCGGCGTGGAGACGTAGAAGAGGCGCGTGAAAGCGATCTCGTACCCCACCTTGCAGCGCTCAACTTCCTTCGTCTTCGGGTTACGAATCTCCGCAATCCAGGCGTCCGGGACGTGAGGCAGCACCTCGCGGATGAAGTACGCGTCGATATTCTCGCTGAGCGGGACGTTCTCGTTGTCGCGGAGGTCAGGGTCAGGCTCGGGTTTGCCGTTGATAACTTGGACTTCACCCTCCGGATCAGTCACGCCCACTGCGTCGCGCATTGCCTTCTGGAACGGCGCGGCCGAGGGCCACGACACGCCCCCGGCCACCATCCCGGTTCGCAAGGCGTCCCATGCCTCCGCCTTGGTGGTCCAGCGCGATCCGAGCAACGGCTTGAGCGCGGCGAGCAGCAACTCGACCACAGCCTCGCCCCCGACCGCCTTCTTAACGGCAGCTGACGCACGGAGCTGGGTGAGGCTGTCCTCCGTGAGCTCGAATCGGAGCTTGAGCGGCCGGTCCACGGTGATTCGCTGGTAGCCGAAGTCCTGGTTGGCGCAGACCTTCACCCGGGGGTGGTCCGGATGTGTCTTCGCGTCGGCGATGCTGAGCGCATCGCGATAGATCGCGCAGATCCGCCCGATCTGCGCACGGGTGATCTTCTTGCGCTTCTTGCCAAGCGACTTACGCATCTTGGTCGACTGATCGCGAGCGTCGAGCAGGATGACGCGGCCCTTGCGGTCAGCCGGCTTACGGTTGGTCACGATCCAGACGTACGTGGAGATATCGGTGTTGTAGAAGAGCTGGTCGGGGAGAGCGACCACTGCTTCCAGGTAATCATGCTCGATGATCCATTTGCGGATCTCTGACTCCCCCGACCCCGCGCCGCCGGTGAACAGCGGGGAGCCGTTGAAGACGATGGCCAGCCGGGTGCCACCGACCTCGTCGCCAGCTTTGTCCTTCTTCAGCGGCTGCATCTTGCTCATCATGTGCTGCAGGAACAGCAGCGAGCCGTCGTTGATCCGGGGCAGACCGGCACCGAACCGGCCGTCGTGCCCCCTCTCAGCCTCCTCGCGGACGGCCGTCTCGACCTTCTTCCACTCCACTCCGAAGGGCGGGTTGGCGAGCATGTAGTTGAAGGTCTTGCCCTCGTGGCCGTCCTGGCTGAAGGAGTTGCCGAAGCGGATGTTCTTGGCGGTGTGGCCCTTGAGGAGCATGTCCGAGCGGCAGATCGCGTAGGACTCGGCGTTGAGCTCCTGCCCGAACAGGTTGACGCGCACGCGCGGGTTGAGCCTGCGGATGTGCTCCTCAGCGGCCGAGAGCATGCCGCCGGTGCCGCATGCCGGGTCGAGGATGTCGACGACCTGCCCCTCGCCCGTCAGCCGGGCGTCGTCCGGGGCGAGCAGCAGCTCGACCATCAGCTCGATGACCTCGCGTGGAGTGAAGTGCTCACCGGCGGTCTCGTTGGAGGCATCGGCGAACTTGCGGATGAGCTCCTCGAAGACGTAGCCCATGTCGTGGTTGTCCACAGCCTCGAAGCTCAGGTCCAGGCCGGCGAACTTCCGCACCACCTGGTAGAGCAGGTCGGCGTTGTCCAGCCGATCGATCTGGAGGTGGAACTCGTAGCGGTTGATGATCTCGGTGGCCTCGGAGGAGAAGCCCCGAATGTAGTCCTTGAGGTTCTTCGCCACGTTGGCTGCATCGTTGCTGATGGTGGCGAAGGTCTGCTCGGAGAGGTTGTAGAACTTGAGCTTGGACGCAGCCAGCAGCAGCCCGTCCTTGTTCTCCCCGGTGTAGGAGGCAGCGCGGTCCCATACGGCCTGCCGGGTCGGCTCCATGACGCAGTCCAGCCGGCGCAGCACAGTCAGCGGGAGGATAACCTTCCCGTACTCGGAGCGCTTGTAGTCGCCGCGCAGCAGGTCGGCCACCGACCAAATGAAGTCGGCCAGTTCCTGGTTCTTACTCAAAGCGTCCTGCCCTCTTCCTGCCGCACTGCGTCGACTCCGTCGGTCTTCGTAATCTGCTGCTCGGTGCCGCCCCCACCACGCCCGGGTTCTGGGTCGAGCGCACCGCTGGTGAGACCGTCGCGTGCGAGGCGCGCCGCTCGGTCCCCCATCTTGGCGAGTTCGGCGAGTTCACGCTGGAACGCGCCCAATGCGCGGAAGGCATTCCCGTAGCGCTGTTGCGCTTCAAGGTCCATACGTGGCAAGCGTGCTGAGCGAAGGTCCGCTCGGAACGTACCCGAGGACGAGGTGCCGCGACGGGTGTTCGCAGGACTGGCCACAAAGCCCCGCACAAAGTCTGGGTCCAGCTGGTCGCTGGCGGAGGCGAGTTCCTCGCCGTCGAGGGTGACCAGGCCAGCAGCCAGCAGGTCGCTCACCGCCATCGGGGCGCCCTCGTCCAGGTCGAAGGCCCCGGGCCGCGCCGACAGTTCCGGCAGTAGGTCCCGCAGCCTGCGCAGGTGCAGGTCGAGTTCGCCCCGCAGCGCGACGTACGCCGCCACGTAGTCGGGCTCCGGCTCACGGACGTAGCGGCTGGGCGTGAGGTCCACGTCATCGTCCAGCAGGTCGATCAGCGGCACCTCCGCCTCCTGGTGCGGCTTCGGCTGCCACGGTCCGTCAGAGCTGCTGGCGCTGAGGTCCACCATGCGTACCGTCGTCGCGCCCTTTCCGGGAGCCGCAGGCCGGCCGAGTATCCACACGTGCAGCGGCAGAGCATGGCTGGCCGCGAGGCCCGGCGGCAGAGCCACCACCGAGGTGACACAGCCGCGGCGCACCAGTTCCGCGCGAATCCGCCGACCCGACCGGCGGTGGGCGACCGACGCCGGCAGGACGACCACGGCCCTTCCCCCAGGGGCCGTGTGGTAGTAGCAGTGCTGGAGCCAGGCGAGTTCACTCTCCCCGCGCGAGGGCACTCCGGCTTCCCAGCGCGGATCGACGAGCAACTGCTCGCGGCCCCAGTCGGCCACAGCGGTCGGCGGCTCGCACACCACCAGGTCCACCCGGAGGTCCGGAAAGGCGTCAGCCCGAAGCGAGTCGCCCGCTGCCAGTCGCGGGGAAGCAGTGCCTCCCGTGCCGACCAGCAGGCTCGCTCGCGCCTGTGCCAGGCGAACCGCATCCGCCTGCATGTCTTGGCCCAGCCTGCTGCGTACTTCGTCGCCACCGATTGCCATCAAGAGGGATCCGATACCGCAGGCCGGGTCGAAGACGACTCCGGTCGTCTCGCCCGCGAGCTCCCCCACAGCTCGGGCCAGTTGCGGCGTCGACGACCCGTCCAGGGCAGCACGTGCACTGGATTCCAGCAGGCGGGCGATCAGTCCGCCCATCACCTCGGCAGGAGTTCGCTCCGCGAGTAGCTTCTCCAGCGCCTCGCGTACAGCTGGGTCGCGCAGTTCAGCCCCCCGCCCGAGCAGGTGCTCGCCGACTGCCGCCAGCGCCTCGACCATCTGTGCCCCGAAGGCACCACGCAGCGCCTGCCACAACCGGACCTCGCTGTTGACCTCCCGGCCTTCGCGCTGTCCGTCCAGCCACCGCTGCACCTCGGCGAGCGAGTACAGCGGGCTGGCTGCCGTGCCGCCGACCGGCACCGGGAAGTCCGGGCGACGCCTGCGCCAGTTGGAGACCGCAGCGCGCGTCACGCCGGCCAACCGGGCGATCTCCGCAGCGGTGGCGGTAGGGGCGGTTGCCTCGTCTTCAAGCATGGCATCACCGTACACCAGACGCGACATCATGTGGAGTTACATTCCGTTGACAGTGCCAACTGAATCGGCTTAGCGTTATCCGTTGACACGCTCTGCCCACTGAAGGCGAAGAGACGAGGAGCACGACGTGGATGCCAAGCAGCAGAACACGGGAACCCGGAAGTCGACCCTGCACAGGCTGACCGTTCCGGACGGGCAGCCAGTAGATCTCCGCGCCCTCGTGCGCCCCCGCTACCTCAGCCGTCCGGGCTATCAGGTGCGCGACTTCTCCCGGGAGGGCGTCACCGGGCTGCTCGTGAACGGGGGGATCCCCCGGGACCGGGCCGACTGGTGCCCGGCGGTCGAACGGATCACCGGCCTGGAGGTCAACGAGCGGAACCACTCAGCCGCGGGCCTGGTCTTGATGCGCACCGAGCGGGGCCTGTACGCGCTGAGCTACGGCGTCGGCCAGCACATGCTCGACCCCTACTACCGGGACGACGAGTTCGGCCTGGAGTTCGCCACCCGATGCCTGGACGAGGACGGCATTATCAAGGTCCGCAATCAGATCATGGACGGCCGAGGCCGCGTTGACGAATACTCCGTCGCCCGCGGCGAACGCATAGACGGCTTCGGGCTCGACCGCTTCGGCGCGGTCGTCCGCCGCATCTGCGGAACGGTCAGCAATGTTGCGCTGACATCGCTGTCCGCCGGGACCTCGAAGCACGTCCGGGTCGAGTGCTCGGAATCGACCATCAAGCTGCCGCTGGCCACCACGCCGGAGGAGTTCCTCAGCGACCTGCGCGCGATCGAGGAGGTCTGCGCCCGAGTGGACCCGCTGCCCGAGCTGCGCTTCGTGGACCGGCTGCACACCCTGGACAACCGCAGCCGAAAGGCGGTGGATGCCCAGACCGCCCTGGAGACCATGCTGGCGGATGCCAGCCACCCCCGGATGACGTTGGGGGTTCCCGATGCCTGCCAGGAGGGCTTCGGCTCTGCCCAGGCGTTCCGCATCGCCCTGGGTAGCCGAAGCATCGACGTCTTCGACCTCGATCTTCCGGTCCTGCTCCAGTTCGTCTCGGACGAGCCCGAAGGCGATCGCATGAAGGCACTCAATCGGGTGCGCATCGTCATGTTCAGCGACGACGACCTGCAGACGCCCGCCGGCGCGGCCACCAGTGGCAAGGAGTGGCTGATCGCGGACGTCCCGGTCGGAACCACGCGGTACTTCTACGGCCACGGGAAGTGGTACGAGGTGGGCGCCGGATTCCTTGAGACGCTCGAAGACGAGCTGCGGCAGTTGCTCGACAAGCCTTCCAGTGTGCAGCTGCCGACGTGGCCGAAGGGTGCTCCCAGTAGCAAGCGGAAGGACTCCCACGACGAGGACTGGTACAACAAGCGAGCAGCCAGCCAGGATGGCTACCTCCTCTTCGACAAGAAGAACGTCGTCACCGACAAGTTCAACGGCGGCGGACTCGAGATCTGCGATGTCCTGGGCCCGGACAACCAGCTGATCTGCGTGAAGAAGGCCAGCAGCAGCGACGGCACCGCGCCACTGAACCACCTCTTCGCCCAGGCCGTGACCGCCGTCGAAACCCTGCGCAGCGACGAGACCATCCGCAGCGACTTCCTCCGGCAGGTCGCGAAGCGCGCCCCCGGCCACCGCCTCCTCGGCGACTTCGGCACGCTGAGGGTCGTTCTCGCGATCCTCCTCAAGGACGGGAAGGAGATCACCGTCGACTCACTCTTCGCCTTCGCCCAGGTCTCACTGCTCCAGTCAGCCCGTCGGCTGCGCGCGATGAACGCGGAGGTCGAGGTCATCGCCATCCGGCGCTGAGTAGAGTGAGCGGCCCCTGGGGCGCCAAAAAGCCCGCTGCGGCGAACCATCGGACGAGGGGCGGCCCAGCCGCTCCGCCGGGAGGCGCGGCTCCTCGGCCATGGACCTGTGGCCGGACAGCACCCCGGAGCAAAAAGTCCCCGAGAAGTCCCCAGCAGCCCCATGGATCGCCTAGTACGTCAAGAAGGTGCAGGTCAGGGGCCCCATCGCCCACGCGGCTGCCATGAAGGTCAAGTACAAGGAGACCTCGCGCGGCGGCCTCGCGGTCAACGTCATCGAGTGCTGACGGCCTCCACGATGTCCCGGATCTGTGCAAGCGCATCGGGGTGATGGCAGCGCAGGGTCGGAGCGGTTTCCGTGGGCACAGGGTGTGCTGCCCTGCAGCACCAGGTGGCACGCGTCGTAGCCTGGCGGCATGACAGCGCAGCGGGCCGCTCAAGCGCCGCAGGCGCTTCGTTTCCCGGGCAGAGTTCGCCGCGATGTCACGCAGCGCACCCGGCATCTCCCTGGATGCCTTCCGGACGGATCAGGACGCCACAGCTGCCCCGGAAGTGGACGATCCCTGTGCCCGCTGAGCACGAGCGGGATCCGCTCGACACCGACATCATGATCCTGCGTCCAGGATGGCCGCGCCCAGCTGGCCGGGCCGGTGGAGGCCGGGGTGCTGCGGCGGCGGCCTGACCGCCGTTGCCTCCTGCAAGGCTGGGTGGTGGGCGGGAGCTGTCGGTACAGCTGGGGGCGTGCGCTACGGTGCAGCCACCGCCGTCCAGTTCAGAGGGTCCATTCCAGATGAAGTCCGCTCGTCTTCCGCTCGCCGCCGCGGCCACCGCGCTCGTGCTGAGCATCACCGCTGCCACGCCGAACGCCATAGCCGCCGCCCCCGCCCCCACCGCCGGTGTTGCGCTGGCGATCGCGCACTTCTCGCACCTGGTGGTCGACCAGACGCACGGGCACCTGTTCGTCAGCGGAGGGGCAGGCACCAGCGGCATCCTGGTCACCGACCTGACCGGCGCCACCGTGACCACCCTCGCCGAACCCTCCGGCGCCACCGGCCTGGCCCTGTCCCCCGACGGCACCACCCTGTACGCGGCCCTGCCCGACAGCGACGCCATCGCCACCATCGACACCACCACCCTCACCCAGACCGCCGCCATCCCCACCGGCACCGGCACCCACCCCGACTCCCTCGCCTACGCCGGCAGCGACCTCTGGTTCGGCTACGGCACCACCGGCAACGGCAACATCGGCTCCCTCACCCCCACCGGCACCGTCACCCTCGACCAGGACCCCAACCCCTGGCCCGCACCGCCGACTCTGGGCACCACGCCCGCCCCCGGCGACGCTCTCGCGGCCGCTGCCCAGAACGGCGCCACCGCCACCTTCTCCAGCTACACCACCACCGGCGGCGCCCTGGACCGCCTCGCCACCGCCCCCCTGGCCATCCCCGACCTCGGCGACATCGCCCTCACCCCCAACGGTCAGGACGTCGTCGCGGGCTCCTGGTCCGGAACCCAGAGCGGGCGCTTCCGCATGTCGGACCTGGCCCCGGACGGCGACTACACCCCGGGGCTGGCCAACCCGACGCTGGCCGTCGCCCCCGATGGCACCGTCGCTGGATGCAATTGCACCGGATTCCAGTACGAGACCCAGGCCGCCGACGGCTCGGGCCTCTACAACTACTTCCGCATCCAGGACCCCGACCGGCTGGCGCCCAACGGACTGGCATGGGCTCCGGACGAGAGCCGACTGTTCGCCGTGGCCACCGACCCCACAGGCGGCACACCCACCCTCCAGGTCCAACTCCAGCCCGACCTCGCGGCCACCCAACTCCACGCCGGCGTGCCCTCCCCGCTGGCACCCGGCGAGACCTTCAGCACCACCGTCTGGCTCGATTCGGGGGTCAACCCCGAGGTCAGCACCCGTCTGCAGGTCACCCGCTTCGACGCGGCCCACCCGGGCGGAACCCCGCTGCCCGACCTGGTGGAACCCGCGGGCTGGGACCAGTTCACGCTCACCGACACCGCACCCGCCAGCGGTCCCCTCAGCTACCGCATCGACTACCCCGGCGATGCCGACCACCAGCCGGCCAGCGTCACCTTCACCGTCCCAGTCGCCAAGTACGCCCCCGGCCTCACGCTCCGCGCCCCCACGGCGAGCCCCCGCACGGCACAGCTCACCCTCACCGGCCAACTCACCTGGCCCCACCCGCACCTGGACACCGGCCGGGTCCAGGTCACCCGCACCGACGCAGCCGACCCCCACGGCACGCCCCTGGGCACCGTGACCGTTGCGGCCGACGGCAGCTTCACCTTCCATGACACCCCCAGCACCGGCGGCGCCAACACCTACACCGTCAGCTACACCGGTGGCGCCTCCTACCTCCCCGCCACTGCCAGCAGCACGGTCCAGGTCTCCCGCGCCACCACCGCGGTCACGGTGTCCACCAATGCCGGCAGCTACGCCTACAACACCTGGGCCCAGGTCACCGCCCATCTGGGCACCACCTACAACAACCGCCAGGTCACGCTCTACGCCCAGCCCTACGGCGGAGCCAGGTCAGCCATCAGGACGGCGACCGTGGACGCCCATGGCAACCTCTCCGCCTGGTACAAGGTCATCCGCAACACCACCTTCACCGCCGCGTTCGGCGGCGACTACCGCTACGCCCCGGCGGCCGCCTCCCGCACGGTCTGGGACTCCGCCCAGGTCGACGACATCATGCGGCTCAGCTCGTCCACCGCCACCATCGGCGGCACCCGGTACCAGGTCTACTACCGCGACGCCCCGGCGATGGCCCCGCTCTTCGAGACCACCGTCTCCCCGGACCACTCCGGGCAGCCCCTGGTCGTCACCCTCCAGCGGTACTCCTCCGGGGCCTGGCACACCACCAGCACGAGCACCGGGTACCTCGGCAGCTACAGCGTCTACCAGGCGTACCTCCCCTGGAAGGCCATGCCCGACTACGCCCGGTACCGCGTCATCGCCGAGTACACCCACAACAGCAGCGACACCACCAGCCTCGACAGCTGGGGCAGCTGGCAGTACTTCACCACGTACCCCGACCCGGGACGCTGATCCGGCGGCCCCGCGGCGGAATGTGGCCGGATTCGGCCGCAGGGCGGGTGGCGCCCTTGTCGGCGTCGGGGGGCCGCGGGGTTTGTGAATGCCGGGGGGCCGGGCGGTGGCCAGGAAATTTCAGGCGGAAATCCTGCCCGGGGCCCGGCGGCGCGGCGGCAGTTTATGGCCGAAAGATGTTTTTCTTTTCAGGGGCCGCCCGGCCCGGGCCGGGCCGCAGGGCATCACCGGAAGCCGCAGTCCGTCACGCTCAGTGACAGGCTGCGGCTTCCGTGCTTCCGGGCGCCGGAGCCGCCGGCAGGGTTCCCCGGGGGCGTGCGGTCCAACCCCTGGGATCGGTGCGGATGCGCTTACCCGAGCGGGCAGTTGACGCGCCGGGCACGGACGCGCCCGCGCCCGGGCCGGGCCATCGCGGCTCACCTGGTGCGTTGTCCGTACCCCGGTCTGCGGGGCGGCCGGAGCGAATATGCCTGCGACCGGCTGTGTTGCCCCCGCGGGACGGCGTACCTGCGCGGCCTGCGCCCAGCGTTGCCCGAAAGGTTGCCCGGACGGACATTGTTGGCGATGGCGGTCCGAGCAAGAATCGCTGAAGAGGGATAACAGCGCGTGGCTGTTAACGTTAACGAGAATTCATTTCCGTAGGCGGCCGGACGCAGACGTTCCGTGTGCCGAGCGGATTTCCCGCAATGGCTCTGCCGGATCGATTAAACCCAGGTAGGTGACGATGGACCCGGATTTCTACTCGCGGGTCGCCGACGAGTTCGGCGAATACACCAGCGGGGGGCTGCGTACCGATGTCTTTCCGGACGGCGACCCGGAGGCCGCCTTCGACGAGCTGGCGAGGGGCCTGGGCGGCCCGGACGCCCGGCTGGTCGACATCGGCTGCGCCGACGGGCGCAGCCTGCTGAGGATCGCCCCGGCGTTCGGCAGCGTGCTCGGCATCGACATGTCGGCGTCGATGCTGGAGTCCGCCGAGCGCAAGCGCGAGGCGGTGGGGCTGGACGGCGTCAGCTTCGAGCAGCGCGACGCCTCCCGTACCGGCCTTCCGGACGGGGAGGCCGACGTGCTCACCTCCCGGCGCGGGCCGCTGTTCCCGGAGGAGTTCCGCAGGGTGCTCAAGCCCGGCGGCCACCTGGTCTACATGGGCATCGGCGAGACGGACGCCCGTGAGCTGAAGGAGGTCTTCGGCCGGGGCCAGCTGTATGGCCGCTGGGACGGCAGGCCGGTGATGGACGAGGTGGTGGAGGAGCTCACCGCGGCCGGTTTCACGGTGGTGCTGGAGAAGGCGTTCCGGACCGAGGAGTTCTACCACTCGCCGGTCGAGCTCGACACGTTCCTGCGCCAGGTGCCGATCTTCGAGGACTACGACACGGAGGCGGACCGGCCGCTGTTCGAGCGCTATGTCGCCTCGGCCGCAGGCGACCGCGGTGTCCGGCTCGACCGGCACTGGTTCGTCGTCCAGGCGCGGGTGACGGCATGACGATCTTCGACCAGCTCGACTCCGAGGTGCGCAGCTACAGCCGGCAGTGGCCGGTCGTGTTCGACCGGGCCGAGGGCAGCCGGCTGTTCTCCGAGGACGGCCGCCCCTACCTGGACTTCTTCGCCGGTGCGGGCGCGCTCAACTACGGGCACAACAACCCCTTCCTCAAGCAGGCGCTGCTGGACTACATCGCCCGGGACGGCGTCGCGCACGCGCTGGACATGTTCACCGTGGCGCGGCGCGACTTCCTCGAAGCCGTCCAGGACGTCCTGCTGGCGCCGCGGGGGCTCGAGTACAAGGTGGTCTTCCCCGGCCCGGGCGGCGCCAACGCGGTCGAGGCGGCGCTGAAGCTCGCCCGGCGGGTCACCGGGCGGCAGTCGGTGGTGAGCTTCACCAGCGGCTTCCACGGGATGACGATGGGGGCACTCGCGGTCAGCGGCAACCTGGCCAAGCGCGCCGCCGCCGGAGTGCCGCTGACCTCGACGACCGCGCTGCCCTACGACGGCTACCCGGGCATCGGGGAGAGCGGCCCGCGCTACCTCGACCAGCTGCTGTCGGACCCGGGCAGCGGCCTGGACCGGCCCGCCGCCGTCATCGTGGAGACCGTCCAGGGCGAGGGCGGGCTGCGCACCGCCGGCGCGGACTGGCTGCGCGAACTCGCCGCCGTGTGCAAGCGGCACGAGGTGCTGCTCATCGTGGACGACGTGCAGATGGGCTGCGGCCGCACCGGCTCGTTCTTCAGCTTCGAGGACGCCGGGATCACCCCCGACATGGTCTGCCTGTCCAAGTCCATCGGCGGCTACGGCCTCCCGCTGGCCCTCACCCTCATCCGGCCGGAACTGGACGTCTGGAAGCCCGGCGACCACAACGGCACCTTCCGCGGCGTGAGTTCGTCCTTCGTCACCGGGGCGCAGGCGCTGCGCTCCTACTGGAGCGACGGCACGCTGGAGAAGTCCACCCGCGAGCGCGGCGAGCGGATCGCGGCGGCGCTGGGCGCCGTCGCCGCCGAGCACTCCGGGGCCGAGCTGGAGGTCCGGGGCCGCGGCTTCGCGGCCGGACTGCGCATCCCCGAGCCCGGCGCGGCCCGCGCGGTGTGCGCCGCGGCCTTCGAGAACGGCCTGCTCATGGAGACCTCCGGGGCCGCGGGCGACGTGGTGAAGCTGCTGCCCCCGCTGACCATCGGCGACGACGACCTGGACGAGGGTCTCGCCATCATCCGTACCTGCGTGGGCCGGGTACTCGCGCGGGGCAAGTGAGGAGTCACCGCTGTGCCAGGCAAGATTCCTGAGATCGACCTTGAGCTGTGGCACAAGGCGTCCGACGCCGAACGCGCCCCGATCGCCGCGGAGTTGGACGCCGCGCTGCGCAGCACCGGCATGTTCCTGGTGTCCGGGCACGGCGTGCCGCAGGCCGTGATCGACGACTACCGGGCCACCGCCAAGCGCTTCTTCGCCCTGCGCAGGGAGGTCAAGGCGCAGTACGCCATCGAGGCCGCGTACGACGGCGGCTGGCTCGAGATGCATCCCCCCGGCGGGGTCGGGGTGCCGCTGAACGAGGGCGAGGAGGCCCCGAGCGCGCCGGACCTGCACGAGTCCTTCTACTCCGGGCCCGGGCACCGTACCGGCGACGAGCGGCGGGACCGGTTCAACTACCCGGCGAACCGCTGGCCGGCCGAGCTGCCCGAGCTGCGGGCGGCGGCGGACGCGTACACGACGCACATGGTGCGGGTGGTGCAGGCGGTCAACGAGGTGCTCGCCGTCACGCTGGGCCTGCCGGAGGACTTCTTCACCTCGCGGGCGCAGAAGGCGACCTGGACGCAGAACGCCAGCTGGTACCCGTCGTACGCGAGCATCGGCGAGGTCGCCCGCGGCCAGTTCCGCAACGGGCCGCACACCGACCTGGGCACCGTCACGCTGCTCAGCCGTCAGCGGGGCGTGGGCGGGCTGCAGGCGTGGACCGAGCAGGACGACTGGTTCTCGCCGCCGTACAGCCCGGACTCGCTCATCGTCAACCTCGGTGACCTGATGGAGCTGTGGACCGACGGGCGCTGGCGGTCGCTGAAGCACCGCGTGCTGCCGCCCAGCCCGGCGGCCCCGGACGAGGAGCTGCTGTCGCTGGTCTTCTTCTTCGAGACCGACCCGGACACGCTGATCGAGCCGTTGGCCGCCCCGGTCGGCGGCGGACGGGGGCTGTCGCCGGCGTACGCGCGGCGAACAGTCCTGGAGAAGCTCGGTGTCCCGCCCGAATCCATCCCGGAGGCTGAAGCATGAGCAGAATCGTCGCCGTCGTGTCCGGCGGGATCGACTCCGTCACCATGGCGCACCACTTGGCCGCCGAGGGCCACGAGTTGCACGTCATGGCCGTCGACTACGGCCAGCGGCACCGCAAGGAGCTGGAGTTCGCCGCCGCCGCCGCGGAACGGCTCGGCGCGCCGTACGAGGAGGTCGACCTGCGCTCACTGCGGGGCGTCATGCGCGGATCGTCGCTGACCGACCCCACCGTGGCCGTGCCCCGCCCGGGCCAGTCGGTCGGCGGGAACCCCAACATCGTGCCCAACCGCAACGCCGTGCTGCTGTCGGTGGCCTTCGCGCTGGCGGTCACGGTGCAGGCGGACGCCGTGGCCTTCGGCGTCATGGCCGAGGACGTCGGCCCGTCCGACACCTCGCCGGAGTTCCTGCGGCTGTTCCTGGACATGGAGCGGGTGGCGACCAAGGGGTCGCTCGCGCCCGGGGTCGAACTGCTCGCTCCGTTGATCGAACTGCCCAAGACCGGAGTCGTCGCCCTCGGCGAGAAGCTCGGCGTGCCCTGGGACAGGACCTGGACGTGCTTCCGCGGCGAGGAGATCCACTGCGGCGCCTGCGCGGCGTGCGTGGAGCGGCGCGGGGCCTTCGCCGATCTGGGCATCACGGACCCGACGGACTACCGCGAAGCACTGATACCGCAGTGACCGGTGCCGGCCGCCTGACCGGCGGCCCCGACACGGAAGGAGGCGGTACCGCGTGGAACCGGAACTCGTAGTCAACGAGATCTTCGGCCCGACCGTCCAGGGTGAGGGCCGTTCCATGGGCCGCAGGTGCGCGTTCCTGCGGCTGGGCGGCTGCAACTTGTCGTGCACCTGGTGCGACACGCCCTACACCTGGGACTGGACCGGCATCGGCGACTCCGGGGTCAAGTACGACCCCCGCAAGGAGCTGCACCGCCGGACCGTCCGCGAGGTGGCCGAGGAGCTGCTCGCGTTCGGCGTCGAGCTGATCGTCATCTCCGGCGGCGAGCCGCTCGGCCAGCAGAACCGACTGGTCCCGCTGGTCGAACTGCTCACCGCACGGGGCCTGGAGATCGAGATCGAGACCAACGGCACGCACGCCGCGGACCCGGCCCTGGTGGCCGCCGGGGTGCGCTTCAACGTCTCGCCCAAACTGGCCCACTCGGGCGATCCGGTCGACCGGCGGATCGTGCCGGGCGCGCTGCGGAGCCTCGCGGTGACGCCGGGCACCACCTTCAAGTTCGTCTGCCGCAACGGCGACGATCTGGACGAAGTGGCCGGACTGGTCGAGGAGTTCGACCTGGACTCGGTCTGGATCATGCCGAAGGGACAGACCGGCGCCGAGGTCAACCGGCACATGGCCGAACTGGCCGACGCGGTGATCGCACGGGGCTGGAATCTCACCACACGCCTGCACACCTTGTTGTGGGGCGACACGCGAGGTGTCTGAGCGCGTGGCTCAATCAAGCAAGAAAGGTGAATCGGAGACATGACGCTGCGCATCACGAAGAAGTTCGAGTTCTCTGCCAGCCATCAGCTCTCCGGCCTGGCCGAGGGACACCAGTGTGCCCGGCTGCACGGCCACAACTACGTGGTCGAGCTGGAGCTGAGCGCCGATCTGACGCAGCTGACGCCGACGGGGTTCGTCCGTGACTACGGCGAGTTGGCCCCCTTCAAGACCTGGCTCGACCAGACGCTCGACCACCGCCACCTCAACGACCTGGTGGACGACAACCCCACCGCCGAGAACCTGGCGGTGTGGCTCTACGAGCACTGGTCGAAGGAGTTCCCGGAGCTGACCTCCGTGCGTATCTCCGAGACCCCCAAGACGTGGGCCGAGTACCGGCCCTGAAACGCCGGCCGGCTGGCGGGAGCCAGCCGCCCGTTCATCGGAAATCGAGCAACGGCCGTGCCGGTCGGACTGGAAAGGTGCCCCAATGTCTGTGACCACGCTGGTGCAGGAGGATGACATCGACGCGGAGAAGCCGCAGGAGGAGGACCCCCTGGTCGGACTCGCCCGGCAGCTGCTGAAGGAGATCGGGGAGGACCCCGACCGCGACGGGCTGCGGGACACCCCGGCGCGCTTCGCCCGCTGGTGGCGCGAGTTCATCAACTACGAGCCCGGCTCGGTCGGCACCCTCTTCGAGTCGAACGGCACCCAGCAGCTGGTGGTGGTCTCGGACATCGAGGTCTGGTCCCTCTGCGAGCACCACCTGCTGCCGTTCAACTGCTCGGTGACGATCGCCTACCGGCCCACCGAACGGCTGCTGGGCCTGTCGAAGTTCGCCCGGATCGCCCACCGGCACGCGCACAAGCTCCAGGTCCAGGAGCGGCTGGTCTCCGAGATCGCCGAGGACATCGCCGCGCTCAGCGGGACGGAGGACGTGGCCGTCATCGCCAAGGGCGAGCACCTGTGCATGACGATGCGCGGCATCAAGGCCGCGGCCCAGATGACCTCGACGGCCTACCGCGGGGCGTTCGGCGAGGACGCCGGGCTGCGGGCCGAGCTGTTCAACCTGCTGCGTCCCTGAGCCGGATCCGCACCCCTGAAACCTCTCTCCGGGGCCGCTGCCACGGCCCTGTACACCGATCCGGGGCCGCTGCCGCGGCCCTGTACCGGGTCGCTGCCGCGGCCCCGAGGAGCATGTGCCATGGAAACACCATCGGTGTCAGGAATCGGCCGGATCTCCACTCGGCCTTCGGGGCGGGAGATGCCGACGACCCTGCACCGCGAACCGGCCGTCGCCGCCGGTGAGTCGACCAAGCAGAACACTCCGATCGGATTCCGCCAGGGCTGCGCCAACAGCGGGCCGGGGGCCACGCCCTTCGGCCGGCAGCTGCGCAACCTGCGCCTGCAGAACGGGCTGTCCCAGAAGCAGCTGGCGCGCTCCAGCACGCTCAGCGTCCGGGCCATCCGCGATCTGGAGAACGGGAGGGTGCGCCAGCCCCGGGCGGACTCGCTGCGCCTGCTCGCCGACGCCCTCGGCCTGAGCGCCCCGCAGATGAACCGGCTGACCAACGACCACGCGCCGGGCTTCCCCGCGGGGGCGGCCGGACCGGCCATGAGCGGCCCGTTCATCGGCCGGGAGCAGGAGGTGGCGGTGCTGACGACGATGCTCGGCGCCGAGCACCACCGCCTGGTCACCATCACCGGCATCGAGGGCGTCGGCAAGACCCGGCTCGCCCGGGAGGTGGCCCGCGCGCTGGAGGCGGCCGAACAGGCGACGGTGCTCTGGCTGCCCCTCGACGACCCGCTCCGCAGCGGACGGGCGACCGCGGGGGCCCCGGAACCGCCCAGCTGGCTGCGGGAGATCGTGCACTCCGGGCCCGACAGCCGCCGACGCCTGATCGAGGCCATCGGGGAGTCCAACGGCCTGCTGGTCCTCGACGGCGCCGGGCCGCAGGACGGGCTGGCGGACATCACCGCCGGCCTGGTGGCCGCCTGCCCCCGGCTGCGCATCCTGGTCACCACCAGGAACCCCGTGGACATGCCGCTGGACTCGCTCTTCCCGCTCGCGCCGCTGCCGGTGCCGCTGTCCGACACTGAACCGGCCGAGCTGGAGCAGGTGGCGTCGGTGGCGCTGCTGCTCGCCCAGGCGAAGCGGATCCAGCCGGCGTTCCGTCCCGACCCGCACACGCTCGCGGACGTCGCCCGGATCTGCCGCACCCTCGACGGCCTTCCGGCCGCGCTCGAATCCGCCGCCCACTGGAGCCTGATCTACTCCCTGCGGCAGCTCTCCCACCAGCTCACCACCGAGCCGCTCACGGTCGCACGCCGACCGCACGGCGGCCGTCAGCAGGCGGACGCCTACGCGTCGGTCCAGCACACCATCACCACCCTGAGCAGCCGTCAGCGCGACCTGCTGTCGGCCATGGCCCACGGCACGCCGCAGCCGGCGCCGCACCGGGCCTCGCGCGACCTGGACGGCTACTGGTCGGTGCCGGAGGTGGCGGACACCATGGGCCTGACGGCGGCGGAGTGCGCCGACGACATCTACCACCTGCTCATCCTCGGCATGCTCCGCCGCATCGACCACCACGACGTGGCGATGTTCAGCGTTCTCAACATCGTCGGCATCGCCGGGCGGAGCGCCATCGCCGGGCAGCACACAGCCGCATGATCCGGGCACTACCAGGAAGAAGGATGAACCGTGCGACTCTGCACTCTCCGCACCGACACCGGTGAGGACGTCGGCGTGTCGGTACCCGGCGGGATCGCCTCGCTGAGCGCCGTCAACGCGGCCGCGGGCACCGGCTACGGCCCCACCATGCTGGACCTCATCCAGAAGGGCGAGGGCGCCGCGCTCGCGGCCACGGTCGCCGCCCTGCCCGCCACCGCCCTGCCGACCGCGCCGGGCGCGCCGGAGTTCGGGCCGATCTACCGCCACCCGCCGAAGCTGTGGGGCGTGGGCCTGAACTACCTGCGCCACGCGGACGACCTGGGCGTGCGGCAGCCGACCGACGCCCCGGGCTCCTACCTGCGGCCGTCCTCCACGGTGATCGGGTACGGCGACGACATCCTGCTGCCCAGCCAGTCGCAGCGGGTCACCGCCGAGGCCGAACTCGGCGTGGTCATCGGCACCACCTGCAGCGACGTGTCGCCCGAGGACGCCCCGTCGGTCATCTTCGGCTACACCAGCGTCCTGGACATGACCGCCGAGGACGTGATCCGGGTCAACCCCCGCCACATCCCGTGGGCGAAGGCGTTCGACACCTTCTGCAGCCTCGGCCCGTGGGTGGTCACCCCGGACGAGATCCCGGACCTCTCCGCCGTGCGGATCTCCACCGTCGTCAACGGCACGACGATCGCGTCCAACCAGGTGTCCGCGATGATGTACGACCCGCACTGGCTGGTCGGCTACTTCTCCGGCGGCATGGTCCTCGAAGCCGGCACCGTCATCGCCACCGGCACCCCCGGCGCCGGTGTCATCCACGACGGGGACACGGTCGAGGCCCTGGTCGAGGGCGTCGGCGAGCTGCGCAACACGGTCAGGCTCAAGTCCGGCCCGGCCAGCGGGCGCTGAGCAGCCGCCCCGACCTGCGGCAGGGCGAGGGGGCGGGCCGCACCGGTCCGTCGCCTCGCCCTGCCGCCGCACCGGCGGTCAGGCGCGGTCGGCGCCCGAAGCCGCCGGGACCGGGTCGGGGGTGATCTCCAGCCTGACCGCCTGCCGCGCGGCGGCCATGGTGCGGAGCACGGTGGCCCGGTCCGGGCCGTGCACCGAGGCGCTGACCGGGATGCACATGCTGTGGTTGGTGACCGGCACGTGGTCCCCGGGCTTGAACTCCGCGAGCACGTCGGCGACGCCGGGCAGGGCGCTCAGCTCGTCCAGGCCGTGCACGGCCACCAGCGTGCCGGGGGCGTCGTCGTTGCGGATGACGACGGAACCGAGGACGGACGTGAACCCGTGGTCGCCGTCGATCATGCGCGGACGGCGGCCCAGGTAGCACTCCACGGCGTCGTGGAACGGCCGCAGCTCGGAGTGGATCGCCCACAGCGGCACCGCGGGGCCGCCCGAGAACCGGGCGGCGAGCTCGATCAGGAAGACGTCGTCCTCGCCGTCGCCGCACTTGACCTCGATGTGGCCCGGCCCCCGGCGGATGCCGAACGCGTCGAGCACCTGCGTGCAGAACCGCTCCACCCGGGCGTAGTCGGGGTGGTCGGCGTCGATCTGGATGATGTCCCACAGCGGGAAGTCGTAGTCGCGGTCGTCGGGCCGGCGGTACTCCCAGATGTCGACCAGCCGGTGCGCGCCGTCGGCGCTGAAGAAGTTCACCGCGTACTCGCGCCCGCGCACGTAGCGCTCCACCAGCCACTCGGTGACCGGCTGGCCGTACCTGTCCTCGGCCAGGCCGGTGACCGCCCGCTCCAGCTCCGCCTCGCCGCCGACGACCGAGACGCCGTAGGAGCCCGTCCCCATGGTCTGCTTCACGATCACCGGGAAGCCGATCTCCCGTGCGGCCTGCGCGACTTCGTCGAGCGAGCGGACCAGCCGGAACTCCGGCACCCGGACCCCGGTCTGCTCGGCCCTGACCCGCATCGCCGCCTTGTTGCGCCGCGCCCAGCCCTGGGCCGGGTCGTTGCCGGGCAGGCCGAGCCGGGCCGCGATCTCGTCGGCCACGTGCAGGCTTGACCCGTTGGCGGGGACGACGGCCCGTACGTCGAACCCGGTCGCGCGGACCTGCCGGACGGCGTCGTCCACGTCGGCGGCGTGCAGCGACATCGGGTCGTCGGGGTCGGCCTGCTGGTTCGCCACCGTGGACAGACCCGTGAACAGCGAGAGCGCGGCGAAACCGAGATCGCGTACGGCGATCTTGTAGTCGCGTCCGTTCCCGGTGGTGGTCGGGTCGATCAGCAGGATCACAGGGTCGTTCGGTTCCACGGAAACTCTTCTCGTACCAGGCGTGCGAATGGTCAGGGGCGGGTGGCGGCGGCAGGCCCTAGCGCGCGGCCATGGCGTTGGCGGCCTTCAGCACCACGTCCTCCGCGGGGTTCACCCGGTCGATCTCCGCGACCGCCGCCATCAGCTCGAAGACGTCGACGTTCGCGGTCTTCGCGCACCGGCTGATCAGCGGGAAGAAGCTGGAGTGCGTCCGGGTGATGCCGCCGACGAGCTGGTAGGTGCGGTCGTCGTGCAGCCGCTCCAACGGGCGCACGACGGACTCGCTCAGCTCGGCGAGGGCGCGGAAGTCGTACCCGGTGCCGTTGCCCTGGGCGTGCAGGGTCGCCGCGAACGTCTCCGTGACGGTGTTGCCGGCCCCGCGGCCGATGCCGTCGAGCGTGGTGTCCACGAACCGTGCCCCGTTCGTGGCCGCCGCAAGCGAGTTGGCGTTGGCCAGGCTCAGGTTGTCGTGGCCGTGGAAGCCGAGCGGAACCGTCACCGCCCGGCCGACCTGCTCGAACAGTTCGGCGACGTCCGACGGCAGGTAGCCGCCCACCGAGTCGACCAGGTAGACCGTGTCGGCGCCGTACTCCGCGCACTGGCGGACCGCGTCCGTGACACCGTCGACGCCCAGCACATTGGTCTTCATCAGGTTGGTGAACGCGGTGATGCCGAGGTCCTTGGCGAGGGCGATGAAAGCCTCGGCCGGTGCGACGGCGGAGATGTCCACGCCGATCCGGACGAACTGCATGCCGGCGTCCACGGCCTGCCTGAGGTGGTCCAGCTCGGCGATTCCCGGGATGCAGAACATCCCCCAACTCGCCTTCGCCAGAGCCTCGGAGGCAATGCGGAAGCACTGCGCGTCGGAGACCCGGGTGGGGTGGGGCGTGCGCTCGGCGGCGTTGAGGCCCAACCCGTGGCCCAGCTCGACGAATCGGACACCTGCTTCTTCAAGACCGGTCAGGACGCTCTTGATGGTGCCTTCGGTGAACTTGAAGTCCACGGCATAACTACCGTCACGAAGCGTGCAGTCCAGGATTTCGACGGTGGACGATCGCCCGTCCTCGGCGACCGTCGGCGATGTCTCTGACATTGAACACCTCAAGCAGAGAAGGGTGGGGAAAGCGCTGCGTCGACACTAGCCGAGAACCGCACGTCCGAGAGCGGCAGAAACCCGGCAGAAGGGCGCCCAACGACGGGCCCAACTGCCTCTCCGGGCAAGGGGGAACGCCTTGCGGCGGGCAACCGTGGAAGATACGAATGGCCGTGACGCGTGAGCCCAGGCTCGGAAGAAAGGACATGCGAGATGACGATTTTCACCGAGCTGGAATCCGAGGTGCGCGGCTACAGCCGGCTGTGGCCGGTGGTGTTCGACCGGGCCCAAGGCAGCCGGCTGTACGCCGAGGACGGCACGGCCTACCTCGATTTCTTCGCCGGTGCGGGCGCCCTCAACTACGGGCACAACAACCCGCTGCTCAAACAGGTGCTGCTGGACTACATCCGGCGGGACGGGGTCTCGCACGCGCTGGACATGTTCACCGTGGCGCGGCAGGACTTCCTGCAGACGTTGAACGACCTCGTGCTCGTCCCGCGCGGGCTGGACTACAAGGTGGTGCTCCCCGGCCCGGGCGGCGCCAACGCGATCGAGGCGGCGCTGAAGCTCGCCCGCCGGGTCACCGGCCGCCAGACGGTGGTGAGCTTCACCGACTCCTTCCACGGGATGACCCTGGGGGCGCTGGCGGTCAGCGGCAACGCGGCCAAGCGCGCCGCCGCCGGGGTGCCGCTGACCTACGCCCATCCGCTGCCGTATGACGGGTACCAGGACGGCGCCGAGCCGGGCCCGCGCTATCTGGACCGGCTGCTGTCCGATGCGGGCAGCGGGCTGGACCGGCCCGCGGCCGTCGTCGTGGAGACCGTGCAGGGCGAGGGCGGGCTGCACGCGGCCGGTCCGCAGTGGCTGCGCGACCTCGCCGAGGTCTGCAAGCGGCACGAGGTGCTGCTCATCGTGGACGACGTGCAGATGGGCTGCGGCCGCACCGGGCCGTTCTTCAGCTTCGAGGACGCCGGGATCACCCCCGACATGGTCTGCCTGTCCAAGTCCATCGGCGGCTACGGCCTCCCGCTGGCCCTCACCCTCATCCGGCCGGAGCTGGACGTCTGGAAGCCGGGCGAGCACAGCGGTACCTTCCGCGGCGTGAGTTCGTCCTTCGTCACCGGGGCGCAGGCGCTGCGCTCCTACTGGAGCGACGGCACGCTGGAGAAGTCCACCCGCGAGCGCGGCGAGCGGGTCACCGCGGCGCTGACCGAACTGGCGGGCTCCGACCCGGAGTTCGAGGTGCGCGGTCGGGGCCTGGCGGCCGGGCTGCGGCTGCGCACCCCGGGCCTGGCGCACCAGGTGTGCGTCGCGGCGTTCGAACGCGGGCTGCTGGTGGAGACCTCCGGCGCGCAGAGCGACGTGGTGAAGCTGCTGCCCCCGCTGACCCTCGGCGACGACGAACTGGACGAGGGGCTGGACATCATCCGGGCCTCGGTGGACGCCGTGCTCGCGCGGGCCAGGTAGCGGGCGCCGGGCGCGGACCGACGACGGCGCGCAGGGACCGGCCGGCCGGTCCCTGCGCGCCTCGATGCTATTCGGGCTGTCAGTCCAGCACGGCCAGCGCCCGGGCCGGTGCGCCGTCGCCGCCGAGGACGTTGAGCACGCCCACGAACAGCGTGCACCACTGGTCCGGGACCTCCCGCAGCACCAGGTTCTCCAGGATCGGCAGGCCGCCGCCCAGCAGCGCGCGGTGCACGTCGTAGGGGAAGTCCTCCGGGCGCAGCGCCATCGGCAGGTCCGGGCTGATGGTGTCCATGCCGACCAGCCGCAGTCCGGTGGCCACGACCCATTCGGCGGCGTCGACCGCGAGGTACGGGTGCAGGTCCACATAGGCCGGGTCGGTGTAGCGGTCGTCCCAGCCGGTGCGGATCAGCAGCGCGTCACCGGGTTCCAGGACGGCGCCGGACTCCTCCACGGCGGCCTTCAGCTCGGCCGCCGTGATCGCGTCGGGGCCGTCCCGCAGTACCTGGACGCAGTACGCCCGACCGACCAGCGCCGACAGCGGCAGCTGGTCGACCGTGGCGCCGTCCTCGACGAAGTGCGAGGGGGCGTCCACATGGGTGCCGATGTGGGTCGGCATGTCCAGGCGCATGACCCGCATCCGGTGCTCCGCCCAGGTGCTGGTGGGCTTGAACTCGGGGGCCGGGACGCCGCGCGCGTGCGGCATACCCGTTTCCAGCGGGCGTGAGAGGTCAACGGTACGTGGCATGCGGTGCTCCCTGTTCGAACGTGACGGTCTGACAACGCGGTTCGGGCTCCCGGCGGCGCCTGGGCCCGCCCCGATTCACTCGGCTCGTCCCTCGCCCAGCACGCCGTAGACCCGGCGCAGCCGGCGGCTGGAGTGGGTCTCCTGGAACGGCCGACGGCCGTGCAGCATCCGCCGGTTGTCCCACAGCAGGCCGACGCCGCGTTCCAGCAGCACGGCCTCCGCGGTGACCGCCGCGGCGGCGGAGACCTCGTCGAACGCGTCCATGGCGGCCTGGAGTTCCGTCGGCACCGGGGTGTTCTCGGCGGCGAACGCCTGTTCGATGTACAGGCGGACGTAGCGCAGCTCGTAGCCGTCGGGCGTGCTGGTGAGCACCGGCTGCCGCTTGATCCTGACACCCGCCATCTGGTCCTTCACGTCGAACGGCACCGGCCGGCTCAGCTCGGCGACGTGCGCCGGGTCGATCCGGGCGAGCTGCTCGACCAGGCCGTCGACGTCCATCAGCAGCGTCTCTCCCCCGCCGGTCGCCGCGGACAGGCCGAACAGGAAGGCGACGTCGGGCAGTTGCGGCAACAGGGTGCCGTCGGTGTGGTAGTTGCCCGCCTTGTTGGAGTTCGAGTAGTGGCTGGTCTCCGCGGCCGACGCCTGGACCTCGACCGGGTAGATCAGCTCGCCGGAGCTGTACTGCGGGACCGCGCGGAAGAGCGCCCCGAAGAAGTTCCAGTAGAGGGTGGAGAGGTCGTGGTCGCTGAGCCCCTCGGGGGCGACCCGCACGACGACGCCGCCCGCCTGCCCGCGGACGGCCGCGAGTATCCCGTCGGCCAGCTCCTGGATCTCCGTGCTGGTCGTCCGGAACGCCTCGGTCGGCCATTTGTCCAGGGGGGTGTCCGCTTCGATGCCCCGCTCCAGCAGCGCCGGGACGGCCGCGCCGGGGATCGTGAACTCCGGGATCGTGAATTCCTTTGCCATCGTGCACTTTCCATTTCTATGACGGGATCAGGTCCGAAGTTTTTTACGACGTGGTCGGATCTACTGTCGTTCAGGCATCGAGCGGCCACTGCCGATAATGGCCCGATGGTATGCGCAGCACATCTCGTTCGACAAGCTGCCAATCGCTGCGCACCGGCGGGTTCTCGGTCCTGCGGCGTTCGCTCATCCGGCTCCGGTGGAATTCGATGACATCGGCGCTGAACCTGAGCCGACCGGTGTTCAGATAGCGCACCGCGCCATTGACGTCCCGGGCTGTCAGCACCTCACCGCGGTTGTAGACGCTGGGCGAGAAGGGGACGTCCAGATAACCGAGGGCGAATGCCTTCACCACGCCCTCCGTGAGGCTTCCGCCGCCGGCCAGCAGGACGCTCTCGAGGATCTGGTCCACCTCCGCCCGCAGGACGGTGGCCTCCTCACGGACCGTCTGCTCGTCCACCTCGATACCGTCCGCCTCGATCGAGCCAAGCCGGCTCAGGCGCAGCCCCTCCTGGTTGTCGGCCACCGACGGGATGGTGGTGGCCTCGACCGGTGTCTTGACGATCATCCGGGACGCCCCGGACAGCCGGCCGGTGGAGGCCGAGGCCACGATCAGCTGCGTCGCCCGCGCCCGGTCCTGCGGGAACGCCGCCATGTGCTGGTGGAAGACGGTGTTGACCTGGACCCCGGGATATCCCAGGTTGGCCAGGTATTTCTGGCCCAGTTCGCGCATGACCCTGATGGCGGCGATGTCCTGGGAGCGGTTTCCCTGTTCGGCATATCCGAGGGAAACCGAGCCCACGCCCTGGGCGGCCGCCAGCATGGCCTCGATCACATTCACCACGATGGCCAGGCTCGGCGGGATCAGGACGGCGGTGAGCGTACCGAAGAATTCACGGTCGATGACCACGCCGAACTTCTCGCGGTAGAGGCCGACCAGCCGGTCGACGTACTGCCACCGCCGGAGCGACTGGGCCGGCGCGTATTCCTTGAAATAGGGGATGTTGTAGGTGATCGCACCGCCCTCGAAGCCGGTGACGCCGCCGGCGCTCGATATCTCGGCGAGCAGCCGGGGATCGCGGGTGCTGTGCCGGGTCTGCAGCGGCGTCCGCACCTCGGAGATCATCTGCCGCAGGACGTCGACCCCGTGGTTCACCATGGGGAACCCGTTGAGCGTGGAGGCGCCGCGCTCCCGGCTCTCCGCGATGGCGTCGCCGGCCTTCTGGTACTCGTTGTTCCGGGTGAGCGAGTCGATCTGGTAGGACAGCACGTCCGCACCGGCCCGGCGCAGGCCCACGAACGCCGTGCGCTGCTGGACGGCGAGCGCCACGCCCGAGCGCGGCTGCACCAGGAACGGCCGCTCCACCCGGGGGCGCGGCAGGTGCGCGTGCGCGAACGACGGCTGCCGGAGCAGGAACGCCGCATTGTCCGCCAAGTCCCTTGCGCGGGCACCGGTCGGCCAGGACTCCAGCACCTCGGGCCGCTGCCGCTGCACGTCCTCCACGGTGAGCCGCTGGTCCGGCGGCGCCGTGCCCGGGTGCGGCGGCCAGGAGGCGACGGCGGGCCTGCCGCGGACCGCCGGGCTCCTGGTGGCCAGGTCCTCGGCCAGGACCGCGAGGACGGTGGGAATGTCGACGTACGTCGGGAAGACCCGCCGGAACCCCAGGCGCCGGGCCTCGCCGCGGATCCGCTCGGCGCTGCCCACGTCGAGGTTTCCACCGGCGTACCAGAGCGCGTCGGTGTCCGGGTACTTGAGCATCAGGTCCGGGAATTGCTTCAGATAGTGGCGCAGGTGACCGTCCATGCAGGAGATCATCACCACGTCCGCGTCGGCCGCGTGCCTGAAGAAGTCGTCGAGGTTGTTCTGCGTGCCCATGAAGTCGACCGCATGGCCTGCCTCAGTGATGGCGTGTTTCAGCAGAGTGAGCCCGACCGAATGAGCGTCGGCGCCGATCCCGCCGAGCACGATCGACCTTGGCGTCGGCAATCCCATGGTTTTTCTCCATTACCTTTTGGTACCGCAGTGACCCCGGTTCAGGATCGCGTCGACACCGAGTCCCCCGGACGCCGCTGTGGCTGGAGTTGCCCGCCGCCCCGGACCGAACACCTGTGGTACGACTGGTCATTCACCGGCGGCACGGTGTTCCGCGAGGCGCTGTACGAGGATCCGCGAGGCCGGCTCGGCGGCGCGGGAGAACGCGGCCATCGGCGATGTCTCTGACATTGAATACCTCGAGCGGGGGAGTGCGGGACAGCGTTGTGTCGACACTAGCCAAGAAGTGCACATCCACCAGCGGCAGAAGTGCGGCAGAAGTGCGGCAGAAGCACGCCCATTGACCGGTCCGACTGCCCCTGCGGCGGGGACTGCCTTGCGTGCGGCGCCGGTTGCCGTGTATGAATTGGCTGGCAAGAATCTGCGGGAGCTACAAGGTGACTGTGCGAAAGGGTTAATCAATGGGAAACGCCCTCAGCCAGGGGCAGGTCGATTTCTACCGCGAGAACGGGTTCTGTGTCGCCGAGGGGATTTTCGACGCCGCGGTGATCGAGCAGGCGCGAGCCGTTGTGGACGGCCTGCTCTCCTCCGCGGACCTGGCCAGTGTGGCCGAGGCCGAGCCGGAGGACGGCTCCCGGGCCCGCCGCATCTGGGCACCCACCTCACGGGACAAGCTCTTCGCCGGCATCGCCGAGGACACCCGACTCCTGGACGCCGTCGAGCAGCTGATCGGCCCCGACATCGTCCTGCAGTACTCCAAGCTCAACGTCAAACCCCCGCGCGTGGGCAGCGTCGTGGAATGGCACCAGGACTTCGCGTACTACCCGCACACCAACACCGACCTGGTCGCCACCCTCATCTACCTGGACGACGCCACCCGCGAGAACGCCTGCCTGCGCGTGGTCCCCGGCTCCCACCGGCACGGCCTGTTCAAGCACGAGGCCGACGGCCACTTCGTCGGCAAGGTCGCCTCCCCCGCCGACGCCGGACTGGACGACGCCACCGTCACCGACTGCGAGGGACCGGCAGGATCGGTGGTCTTCATCCACCCCCTGCTCCTGCACAGCTCGGAGAAGAACCTCTCGGACATGTACCGCCGCGTCTTCATCCCCTCCTACCGCGCGGCCGACGCCCTGCCCATCTACTACGGCCCGCACGCCGCCCACAACGAGCCCACCGCCAAACTCGTCCGCGGCACCACCCCCAGGACCGTCCGCAGCGAACCCGGCCAGTGGCAGCTCCCCATCGCCGCAGCCGAGTTCAACTCCCTCTACCAGGTCCAGGAAGGCTCCCACCTGGGCAACGGGACCAAGACCCCCACCGGCTACTTCGCCCACGAAACCGACACCGACACCAGCACCAACGCCGGTACCGGCGCCTCGATGTGAACATGAACGGAGCCCCGGCGCAGGGCCCGAACAAGCCCCGCGCCGGGGACGAGAAGCAACAAGGAGCATCATGACCAGCCCGCTGAGCGGCAAGCCCGCTGTCGTGCTCATGGACCCCTGCGGGCCGAGCATGGGTTTCAAACCCCAGGCCGCCGAGCGCGGGTTGGCCGTGATCTCCGTCTACACCATGCCCCGTGAGCACGTCCAGAGCCGTTGGCCGGACCACACCACGGGCGACACGGTCAGCATCTACGCGGCGGAGCCGGACCGGATCCGGGCCGAACTCGCCGAGCTGGGCGCCGACATCCGCGCGGTGGTGCCCGCCTCCGACGTGTCCGTGGACCAGGCGGACACGCTGGCCGAGGAGTTCGGGCTGCCCGGCAACGGCGCCCGGCTCGCCGTCGCCCGCCGGGACAAGTCGGTGATGCGGGAGACGGCCGCGCGGGCGGGGATCCGCATCCCCCGGTACGCGCTGGTCGAGGACGCGGCCGACATCCCCGATGCCGCGCGCGCCGTCGGCTTCCCCGCCTTCCTCAAGCAGACGACCGGGGGCTCGTCGCACGGCGTCCGGCTGCTGAGCGGCCCCGAGGACGTCGAGGACCTCTCGACCCTGCACCAGACCGACCACTTCGGCCGGCCGGTCCAGGGCTGGCTGGTCGAGCAGTACGTGCGCGGCCGTGAACTGGGCGTCAACTTCTTGTCGCACAACGGCGAGCACCACATCGTGGACATCTGGGAGTACCGGCAGCCCGACGACCGGGACTACGCGTTCCCCTACTGGGACTGGGCGCAGATCCCGCAGGACGACCCCGACTGGCAGACGGCCGTCGACTACGTGCGGCCGGTGCTGGACGCGTTCGGCGTGCGCCTGGGCCCCAGCCACACCGAGATCAAGGTCTCGGACGGCGACGCCTACCTCATCGAGCTGGGCGCCCGGCTGCCCGCCTACCCCATGATCGACGCGTGGATCGCGCACAGCGACCTCGACCCGCACGGCCAGACCCTGGCCTGCCGGCTGGGCGAGGTGCCGAAGATCGCGGCCGCGCCGGTGCGGCACCACAGCTTCTGCGGCGCCAACGCCATCCGCAACGACGGTCCGGCCGGTCGGCTGGTGGAGATCCGCGGACTGGACAAGGTGGAGCAACTGCCCGGCGTGGACAAGCTGGTGGTGGGCCCCCGGCCGGGCGACACGGTGCCCACGACCGGCAGCATCAAGACCATTCCGGTGCGGGTGAGCGTCTCGGCGCCGGACCACCCGACCCTGGTCGAGCGGCTCACCGCGGTCCGCGAGGCCGTGGACATCGTGCTGGAACCGGTCCGCTGATCTCGATGAGGTTCTTGTCCCCGTACCGGGAGCTGTTCTCCCTGCCGAGATTCGGCTCGTCCCTGTTCGCGGCTGTCGCAGCCAAGCTCAGGCCGGGTATCTCCTCGCTCGCCCTCCTGCTGGAGGTCGCGCACTACCGGGGCTTCGACCAGGCGGCCGTCGTCGTCTCGGTGTCGGCGCTGGCCGGGGCCACCCTCCCGCTGCGCGGCAGGCTGGTGGACCGCTACGGCTACCCGCTGGTGCTGGCTCCGGCGCTGGTGGCGTACCTGGTGACGCTGGCCGTCCTGGTGCTGAACGAGAGCACCCGCGGACCGTTCGCCGTCACCCTCGTCAGCGCGTTCCTCTCCGGGCTGTCGGCTCCCCCGATCCAGATCGTGACCCGGCTGATGTGGGGCACGCTGACCACGGGCACGCTCCGGACGACCGTCCTGTCGCTGGACGCCATGCTGACCGACGTGGGCTTCATCGTCGGTCCGACCATCGCGGCCTTCCTGGTGGTGGTCGTGGCGCCGTGGGCCGGTCTGGCCGCCTCCGCGCTGCTGTGCGCCTGCTCGACCCTGCTGCTGCTCTCCCGCAGACCGCCAAAGCCGCCGAAACGGGAGTCGTCCGAGAAGCGCCACTGGCTGGGCCCGCTGGGCAACCAGGTGCTGCGCCGGACGATGGCGGCGGCGGTCTCCTTCTTCCTCGGGGTCCGCGCCATCGAGCTGGCCTTCCCCGCCTGGGCGCAGCAGCACCACGCGCCGCTGATGAGCGGGGTGCTGCTGAGCTGCATGTCGGTGGGCAGCGTGGGCGGCGGGCTCATCCGGGGCGCCCTGCCGGAGCGTTGGTCTGCCAAGGCCACCCTGCCGGTGACGCTGGTCGTGCTGTGCCTGGGCACCCTGCTGGTGGCGGCGGCCAGCTTCAGCTGGACGGCGGTCCTGATCGCGGCTGCGGCGGTCATGGGCATCGCGCTGGGGCCCAGCTTCGTGGCCCTGTGGGTGATGGCGAGCGACCTGTCCCCGGCGGACATGTCCGCGGAGACCCTGTCGTGGATCAGTTCGTGCATGTCGCTGGGCGGGTCCGTCGGCGCGGCGGTCGGCAGTGTGGTCGCCGCGGCCGCCGGTCCGGCGTCGCTGCTGGTGGTCTCGGCCGTGGCCCTGGCCACCGCGTCCTGGCTGGCGCACCTGGCCATCGCGGCCAGGCCGGCGGCGGATCAGCTGCCGGGCGTCGACGTCCACCAGGCCGTGAAGGCGGGAGAGCCGTGACGCGCCAGCGGGTGGCCCTGGTGAGCCACGTCGGCTACGACACCTACCGGCACCCCGACGGCAGCCTCTTCTTCCCCCCGGACGAGTACGACGTCACGCTGCTGGCCCGGCCCCGGCACCTCGCCCAGGTGTCTCCCGGGCAGGTGGGCCGCTGCATACCGGTGGACATCGACGCCCCGGCCGGGCTCGCCCTGCCGGAGCTGGTCGGTGACGCCGCGTTCGACTGGGTGGTGGCGACCCAGGAGCGGCTGCTGCTTCCGGCGGCGCGGCTGCGCGAGGCCCTGGGCGTGGCCGGGCAGGGAACGGAGCAGACGCTGCTGCTCCGCGACAAGGTGGCCATGAAGCGCCACTTCTCGGCGCACGGCATCCGGGTCCCGGAGTTCCTGGAGGTCTCCGAACCCGCCCAGGCGGCAGGGCTGCTGGACCGGTTCGGCCAGATCGTCGTCAAGCCGGTCCACGGCGCCGGCTCCTTCGATGTGCACATGGTCCGCGACCACGACCAGCTGATGCGCCTGCAGCGGCAGGGATTCGCCGGTCAGGACCGTTACGAGGCCGAGGAGTTCATCACCGGTCGGCAGTTCCACATCGACAGCGCCGTCAGCAACGGCGTGCCGGTCGCCGCCTCCGTCTCGCAGTACCTGGACTCGCACGAGACCTTCCCGCTGGACGGGCAGATCCGCTCGCACACCCTGGACGACGGGCCCGACCTCGAACTCCTGCTGGAGTTCAACCGCGCGGTGCTCGGCTGCATCGGCTGGTTCAGCGGCGCCGCGCACCTGGAGGCGTTCCTCGACACCCACGGCAGTCCGGTGTTCTGCGAGTTGGGCGGACGCCCCGGCGGCGCCGGGATCGAGACCGCGTTCCGGCACCGCCACGGGATCTCGCTGCTCCACTCCAGCATCCTGCCGCAGCTCGGGCGCCAGGTCGCGGACGGCGGCCCGCGGGCGCGCCCGGACCGACCGGCGACCGGCTGGTCGATGGTCTACCCGCCCCGGCTGGGCCGTTTCCGCGGCTACGACGCGCTGCCCAAGGCCGACTGGCTGCTCCAGCTCACCACGCCCTACCGCCCCGGCGACCCGGTGCGGCCGCCCAGGCGGTCCACGGACGCCCTCGCGGTCGCGGCCGTCTGCGGCCGGGACGCGGCCGAGGTGGTCGACCGGCTGGCCGAGGTCAAGCGCGGGATCGGCGTCACCATCACCCCGGAGTGATCCGCCCCACCGCGTATGCTGCCGCCGACACGGAAGCGAGGAGCCGATGACGCACGCGACCACCACGGACGGTGTCCGCATCGCCTACCAGCTCCAGGGCCAGGGCGCGCCGCTGGTCCTGCTGGCCGGCCAGGCCAACAACCACCACTGGTGGGACCAGGTCCGGGCCGACTTCCATCCCGCCCGCAGCACCCTCACCCTCGACTACCGCGGCACCGGCGACAGCGACAAGCCCGACGCCCCGTACAGCACCGAGCTGTTCGCCGAGGACGTCATCGCCGTCCTGGACCGGCTCGGCATCGACCGGGCCGACGTCTACGGCACCTCCATGGGCGGGCGGGTGGCCCAGCAGCTGGCGGCCCGCCACCCGCACCGGGTGGCCGCGCTGGTGCTCGGCTGCACCTCCCCCGGCGGCCCGCACGGCGTCGAGCGCAGCAACGACGTCCGCAAGGCCCTGGCGCAGCCCCGGCCCGAGGCCGCGCGGCAGGCCCTGCTGGAGCTGATGTACACGCCCCGGTGGCTCGACTCCCATCCGGGCCCGCACCACACCCTCGGCGATCCGGGCATGCCCGCCCACGCCCGGCGCCACCACCTGGCGGCCAGCAACCGGCACGACGCCTGGGAGCTGCTGCCGGACATCGCCGCACCCACCCTGGTGATCCACGGGGCCGACGACCTGCTCAACCCCGCCGCCAACGCCCCGCTGCTCGCCGACCGCATCCCCGGCGCCCGGCTGGAGCTGATCCCGCAGGCCCGGCACGCCTACTTCGAGGAGTTCCGCGCCCTGGCCGGGCCGCTGGTCCTGGACTTCCTGACCACCGCCCCGAGCAGGCCGTAGCCGCACCGCCGAAGGCGCTGGTCTCCGGCGGGTCCGCCGCCTGAACCGACGGCGGGCGGACCCACGTGGGGGCGGGCGCAGTACGGCTAGAGTCTTCCCGCGGAGCGCCCGCCCCCACGACGACGAGCCCGGCCTGGAACCCTGATGCGCCCCTTCGTGCAGATAGCCCCGAACCACCCGCCCCGCCGGGCCGGGCTGGCGCGCGCGGTACCGGCGGGCCGCCCGTGAGCCGGGCCGGCAGGCGCAGCCCCAAGCACGCGCGTCCACCGGACCAGGTGTACCGCAGCTCCTTCTTCCTGCTCGCCGCGACCGTCGTCACCTCCGGCCTCGGCTTCCTGTTCTGGGTGGTCGTCGCGCGCTTCTACAGCCCCTCGCAGGTCGGGCTGGCCACCTCGCTGATCTCCGCGACCTCGCTGATCTCCTACCTGAGCCTGTTCGGCCTCAACAGCACGCTGATCCGCTTCCCCGCCGCCGGGGTCTCCCGCAACGGCCAGATCACCCAGTCGCTGGTGGTGGTGGCGGCCACCTCGTGCGCGGTGGGGATCGGCTACCTGGCCGGGCTGCCGTGGTACGGGCAGCGGCTCCTCTTCGTCCGCGACCACCTGCTGCTGTCGGCGGCCTTCGTGGTCTTCTGCGCCTGCGCCGCGCTGAACCTGCTGACCGACTCGGTCTTCATCAGCGCCCGGGTGCCGCAGTACAACGTGCTGGTGGACGGCGTTCTGCAGGGCCTGGCCAAGCTGGCGCTGCCGGCCCTGCTGGTCGGCAGCGGCGTGGCCGGCATCCTCGACTCGGTCGGCGGCGGCTACGTCGTGGCGGTGCTGGCCTCGCTGGTGCTGATGAGCCGCAGGCTCGGCTTCCGCTTCGACCTGCTCTCCCGGGGGACGCGGCTGCGCGAGCAGCTGCGCTTCTCCGTGGCCAGCTACGTCTCCAGCCTGCTCAACCTCGCCCCGCTGATGGTCGTGCCGCTGATCGTGCTGCAGCAGCTGGGAGCGGCCGCGGCCGGCTACTACTTCGTCGCCTTCCAGATAGCCAACCTGCTCAACTCGGTGTCGTACGCGGTGAGCGAGGCGGTCTTCGCCGAGGTCTCCTACGACCCCTCCCGCTTCGGGGTGCTGCTGCGGCGCTCGGTGGTGATCATCATCGGCGTGCAGATACCGGCCGCGGCGACGGTCGCGTTCGGCAGCGGGCTGCTGCTGACACTCTTCGGCGGCGGCTACGCCACCCAGGCGCACCCGCTGCTCCAGGTCTTCGCCATGGGCGCGCTCGCGGTCGCGCTGAACACCTGGGCGGGCTACATCCTCAAGCTGGTCCGGCTGATGCGCGCGCTGATCCTCAGCAATGTCGTCTACGCGGTGGTGACCATCGCCCTGTCCGTGCTCTGGGCCCCGCACGGGCTGGTCTGGCTGGGCTGGGCCTGGGCGGCCGGCAACGTCGCCTCCGGGCTGGTCGCCCTGGTCGCCCTGGTCACCCGGCGGCGCCGGCGGACCGCCCCCGCGCCGGAGCAGCCGACGGCGCTGGACCAGCCGACGCTGCAGCTCGCCGTGGTCTGGGACACCTCCGATCCGGACCGGCCCTGGGCGCGGAGCCCGCTCCAGCCGTGGGGCGAAGCCACGGAGTGACGTCAGCGGCCTGCGGGTCCGGGCGGACGCGGTCAGGCCCGGCCGATCGCCCAGCGCGCCTTGTACAGGGCCGCCCCCGGGAAGGTCTCCACCCCGTCGGGATCGACCAGTTCGACGGTGGAGGTGCACCAGACGCAGGGGTTGTCGAGGCTCGGCGTCACCAGCAGGATCTGCCCGGTCGCCGGATCGTCGCCGATGCTCTTCACCGACGGGTGGTCCACCCGCGCCTGCTCCGGGAATGGCACGAAGGCCGCGTCCGGCACGCTGAACTGCAGGACGTGCCCGTCCGTGGTGACCCACAGCCGGTCGGGATCGCCCGCCACCGGGCCCAGGTCGTGGCCGCCGCCGTAGCCCGGCAGCGGAAACCGGGCGACCTCGCTCAGCTGCGGGTACAGCCGGCTGCGGTTGCAGGCCAGGGCCACCAGCACGGACCCGCCCACCGCCCACAGCAGCCCGGTGCCGGCGTCCCAGTGCACCCCGTGCGCGCCCGGCAGCAGGTACTCGGCGCAGCGGGTGCTGCGCGGGCCCAGCGCCGCCGCGTACAGCCGCACCCAGCCGCCGTCGCTCGCGGCCACCGCCACACCGCCGTCCGGCAGCAGCTCCACCGAGTGCGGGTTGGCCCCGGGGACGACGGTGGCCCAGTACACCTCGCCGTCCGGGAAGCCCGCCACCACGACCAGCCCCTCCGAGGCGCAGGCAGCCACCGCCGGGGAGCCGTACAGTCGCGTCCACTTGGCCTCGCTGACGAGGTGCCAGCTCTCCTCGGGGCGCAGGTCGTCCAGCGAACCGCCGGGCGTCCAGACCCACTGCGCACCGGCCAGCGAGCGCCGCGCCACGGCCTCGGGCTCCAGCAGCACCACGCTGCGGGACGCCTGGTCGGCGGCGATGACCAGGGTGCCCCCGGCGCTCCTCGGCGCGGCCTCGGCGCGGGCGGGCCGGGCCGCCGTCGCCGCCAGGCCCGCGGCGGCGGCCACCCCGCCGCGCAGCAGGGCACGACGGTCCGGACGGTAGGCAGAAGCCAGGCGCACAGGGTCTCATCTCTCCACGGCGGCTCGGTGCAGGGCAACCCCCGGCACCGCCCATACTCGGCAGCCGCCCCGGCGAAACCAAGAACCGACACGAAACGACACCACACGGTCCGTACCGGCACGGACCGGACGGCGCAGTGCAGCGCGACCGCGCTGCGGGGCCTGCCGTCAGTCGCGGGGCGCCAACTCGCCGGGCCCGGCCAGCGGCCAGCCCCCGGCGGCGAGCCGGGCGCTGACCCGGGCCACGTCCGACTCCAGCGGCCGGGCGTTGGTGACGCCGGCGATGGCGTCGCGGACGGCCTGCGCCGAGGCCGGGTCTCCGGTCGAGGCCAGCTCCTCGGCCAGGGCCGCCACGTCGGCGTCGCTGAGGCGGCGGGAGAGCAACGCGAACAGCGGGATGTAGTCGTAGGTGGGAACGCCCTCGGGGTAGCCGGCCCGGAGCCAGCCTATGACCGAGGAGAGAAGGGGCGGCAGGGCCATGGCTTGCGAACCTCTCGGTGTGGATTCCGCTCGTCCGTGGCCATCAGCTGCCCGCGACGATGAAGTAGATGCCCCAGGCCACTCCGCCCAGGACCACGGCGAAGCAGAGCGCGGCGAGGGCGATCCCCAGCGGGCTGCCGCCGACGATCCGCTCGTCCTGCTGGGCGGTGGCGGTCCCGGCCCGGGCCGGGGCCGGGGCCGGGCGGGGGCTGCTGTGGCCGCCGGACATGCCGAGGGCGCGCAGGCCCACGGCGAACAACGCGGGCAGGCCCGCCCCGGCGATCAGGCCGACGACGACGATCTGCCACAGGGCGTGCAGGTCGATCCAGGAGTTCACGGCTGCTCCCCCTCGGCTGCGATGGCGGTGAGGCCGGTCATACCGGTGTGGCCTCCTTGGCCGGAACGGGCGGGGCGACCGTGCCCGTCCATTCGGCGTTGACGTTGGAGTGGCTGACGGCGCTGGACCGCGACTTCAGGTAGATCAGGCAGCCGACCGCGAGCAGGATCACCAGGTCGACCACGGCGCCCGCGTCGCCTCCGATGGCGTCGGCCAGCGCATAGGCGCCCGCGCCCACCAGCCCGGCGGCCGGAAGGGTGAACAGCCAGGCCGTGGCCATCCGCCCGGCGACCCCCCAGCGGACGACGGCGCCCTTCTTGGCGACGCCGGTGCCCAGGATCGAGCCGGTGGCGACGTGGGTGGTGGACAGCGAGTAGCCGAAGTGGCTGGAGAGCAGGATGACGGCGGCGGAGGAGGACTCGGCGGCCATGCCCTGCGGGGCCTCGATCTCCACCAGGCCCTTGCCGAGCGTGCGGATCACCCGCCAGCCGCCGGTGTAGGTGCCGATGCTGATCGCCAGGCCGCAGGAGAGAATCACCCAGAAGGGTGCCTTGGCGTCGGCGGGGACGCTGCCGTTGGCGATCAGCGCCAGGGTGATCACGCCCATGGTCTTCTGCGCGTCATTGGTGCCGTGGGCCAGCGAGACCATGGACGCCGAACCGATCTGGCCGATCCGGAAGCCGTGGCTCCGTGCCCCGTCGGAGACGCCCCGGCTGATCCGGTACACCAGGTAGGTCCCGGTCGCGGCGATCAGACCGGCGATGACCGGGGACAGGCCGGCCGGGATGATCACCTTCTCGACCAGCCCGTGCCACTTCACCGCGCTGCCCCCGGCCGCGGCCAGGGTGGAGCCGACGACCCCCCCGATCAGCGCGTGCGAGGAACTGGAGGGTATGCCGAAGTACCAGGTCAGCAGGTTCCAGATGATCCCGCCGGCAAGACCGGCGAAGACCACGGTCAGGGTCACGAGCTTGGTGTCCACCAGGCCGCTGGCGATGGTCGCAGCGACGCTCAGCGAGAGGAAGGCCCCGACCAGGTTCAGCAGGCCGGACAGGGCGACGGCAGTGCGGGGGCCGAGTGCGCCCGTTGCGATGGACGTGGCCATCGCGTTCCCGGTGTCGTGAAAACCGTTCGTGAAGTCGAAGGCGAGAGCCGTGACGACGACAAGAACCAACAAGAAGTCGTTTCCCACCCAGCCAGCGTCCCGAGGTCAGCGGCTGCTGTCGACCGGTGCGGGCAACAGTTGGGCCATCTGCTCTCAAGCCGACATCCGGCGTACACCGGGAGTTGTCCGGGGGTCACCGCCCGTGGGGCCGGGGGCGTCAGGCGGCCTCCCGCACCCGCAGCTCGAACCAGACCGACTTGCCGTGCGACAGCAGGTCCGCACCCCAGCGCTGGGCGAGGGTGTTGACCAGTTGCAGGCCGCGCCCGCCCTCGTCGTCCACCTCGCCCATGATCAGGCAGGGCAGCGCCCGGGAGGGATCCCTCACCTCGAAGCGGACGCAGCCCTGGCGGCGCACCAGCCGCAGGCCGAAGGTGCGCCCCCCGGTGTGCCGGACCGCGTTGGCGATCAGCTCGGCGACCAGTTGGACCGCCACGTCACCATGGCCGCCCAGACCCCAGGACTCCAGGGCGGACATGGTGAGGCGGCGGGCCCGCGCCGCCGAACCCGGTCCGGCGGATAACCGGACCTCGTCGTTGGCCGGGTCGATGAGCTGGCCGAACAGCGCCCGTTCCAGCTCCTCCGAGGAGGCACAGGACAGAGCCGCGCGCTGATCGTCCGCCGGCGGCTCGACGGTTCTCGCAGCAGCCCTGGAATCCCCTTCGACCACCGGTGGAACCGCAGGTCGGGAACCTGGTTCGGGCTCAGGCCAGGCGGTGCGGGTGGCACCGCCACCCATGGCCGGATACTGCTGCTGCATGTCGCCGCGTGCTGCCATGCCCTTCATGATGACCGCTGTTGCGTGATCACGGGAGCACTATGCGTAAAGAATCATCAGTGCTTCTGGCATATGCCCTGTTTCCCGAGGTCGCAGGATCGAGCGTCGATCAGCCGTCCGGTCAGCGGAACGTGGCCTTCCCCGGGCCGTCCTCGATGAAACTCCGCATACCGATTTCCCGGTCCTCGGTGGCGAACAACCCGGCGAACAACTGCCGCTCGATGGCGAGCCCGGTCTCCAGGTCGGTGTCCAGCCCCCGGTCCACCGCCTCCTTGGCGGCGCGCAGCGCGTAGGCCGGTCCGGCCGCCAGCTTCAGGGCCCAGGCGCGGGCGGTCGGGTAGACCTCCTCCGCCGGGACGACCTGGTCGGCGAGGCCGATCCGCAGCGCCTCGTCGGCGCGGACCTGGCGGCCGGTGAAGATCAGCTCCTTGGCCCGGGAGGGGCCCACCAGCCGGGACAGCCGCTGGGTGCCCCCGGCCCCGGGGATCAGCCCGAGCAGGATCTCCGGCTGGCCGAACTTGGCATTGTCGGCGGCGATCCGGATGTCCGCGCACAGCGCCAGCTCACAGCCCCCGCCCAGGGCGTAGCCGGTGACGGCGGCCACCACCGGCTTGGGAATCCGGGCCACGGCGGTGAAGGACGCCTGCAGCGCCGCGCCCCGCTCCAGCATGTCGGTGTACGACATGCGCTGCATCTCCTTGATGTCGGCCCCGGCCGCGAACACCCGCTCGCCGCCGTACACCACCACCGCGCGGACGTCGCTGCGGGCGGCGGCCTCCTCGGCGACCTCCTTGAGCTGGTCCTGCATGGCGACGTCCAGCGCGTTCATCGGCGGCCTGGACAGGAGGATCGTGCCGACGGCGTCCTCCACCTCGAACTCGACGAAGCGGTCCATGACGATCTCCTAGGGGTGGGGGCGGACGGTGATGTGAACGCATGCTAACGGGCCGCGCCGACCCGCCGACACACCGCCGACCGCCCCGCCCCTCGGGCGGCGCCCGGGCCCGGCCCTCAGCCGGCCCCCGCCGTCCACTCGGCCCAGGACAGGTTCCAACCGTTCAGCCCGTTGTCCGGCCGGACCGGGGCGGAGGGCGAGCCGACGACCGTGACCACGTCGCCGACCAGGGAGTTGTCGTAGAACCAGGCGGCCGGGGTGGACGGGTCGCTGCCGCCCTCGACGTCGTGCAGGCCGATGCAGCCGTGGCTGGTGTTGGCGCTGCCGAACGTCGACACCGGCCGCCAGTAGTTGCCGTGGACGAAGGTCCCCGAGGTGGTCAGCCGCATGGCGTGCGGGACGTCCGGGATGTCGTAGGCGTCGCCGAGGCCGACCGTCTCGGCGTTCATGTCGATGCTCGGGTACTTCTGCGAGATCACCATGATGCCGTTCCAGGTCTCGTCCCCGGGCTGGCCGAGCGTGGCCGGGAGGGTGCGGTAGACCGCGCCGTCGCGGTAGACGGTGAGCCGGTGGGTGGTGTTGTCGGCGACGCTGGTCTGGTTGCGGCCGATGCTGAAGGGGACGTCCTTCTCCTGGGTGTCGTAGACCCCGGGCGAGGTCTGAGTGCCGTCCAGGCCCAGGTGCAGCGTGACCCGGGTACCCGCCGCCCAGTACGCCTGCGGGCGGAAGTCGATGCGGCTGCTGCCGAACCAGTGGCCCGCCACCGGGACGCCCGGGTCGGCGGTGACGGTTATGGCCCGCTGCACCGCGGCCCGGTCGGCGGCGGCCACCGGGCGCAGGAAGGTGATCGACACCTCCATGCCGACGCCGTAGACGGCCCCCGGGGAGACGTTGAAGACCCCGGCATTGGCCGTACGCGGGGTCAGCGTGGTGAACGTCGAGGTGCGGGTGGTGCTGCGGCCCCGGGCGTCCACCGCCGTGGCGGAGACCGTGTAGCGGGTGCCGGTGCGCAGCGCGCCGCTCGGCGTCCAGGAGCTGCCGTCGGCGGCGAGCGAGCCTGCCGCCCGGGCCCCCTCGGCATCGGTGACGGTGACCGAGGTCAGCCGGCCGGAGCCGACCCGGACCGTCAGGGCCCCGGTGGTGCCCACATCGGCCGCGCCGCTTCTGGGCAGGATGGTCAGCGCGGCGGCCGAGACCGTGGACGCGGGCGCGGGCACCGACCGCGCCGCCGAACCCGTGCCGGGACTGGAGCCGGAGCCGGAGCCGCCGGCCGCGTCGCTGGAGGGGTGCGCGGCCGCGCCCCCGGCGCAGGCCGAGGCCAGCAGTAACACCGCCCCGGCAGCCGCCGCCGTCCACCCCGCGCGGAACCGGCCGCCCCGGCGGCGCACCCCACCGCCGGGCCGCAGCCCTGCCGTACCGTCAGAACCCCTGCCGTCGAAAACCCTGCTGGCAGAACCCCTGCCGTCGGAAACGGCTTCGTCCAAGGCGCAGCGCGCCCGTGTCAGCTTCAACCGACTCTCCCCTCCCGAAGCGTGCACCCTCTTCAACGCTCCGCGCCCCCGAAACGCTGCATCGCCCGATGCGCGTTCGGCGTGTCGCACGCGGTGGAACCGGGCGAGCCTAGCCGCGCCGCCCGGCCGATCCCCTCGGGATCCGGCAGCGTCCCACGAACGGGTGGCGGCAGCCGTCCCCCAGCCGGGCCCGGACACGGCCGGGACACCTCGGCGACACCTCCGGGACAGGAACATCACCCCTGCTACGTGACTTTCGTACCAGGGGAGGGAACGTACATTCCAGTCGGGGAACGGGACTCCCCGCGGCGGGGAGGTACGGCGATGGCTGCTTGGCAGGGGGCGGAGCCCGACGGGGAGGGCCGCCGCGCGGACGCCCCGGAGCCCGACCCGGCACGGCCGGGGCCCGGTCGGCCGGACGGGCCCGGCCCGGCCGATCCGAGGCGCGGCCCGCGCGACCGCAGCGGGCTGCACCTGGTCCCGGCGGCGGATCCGCTGCCCGAGGACGACCCGGACGCACGCTCCGGCCCCGCCCTGGACCCGGTCCCCGGCCTCGACCCCGGCCTGGCCCCCGGCGTGCCCGGCGCCCCGGCCGTGCGCCCCGCACCGGCGCCGCCGGTCTGGCCGGGCAGCTGGCAGCCGCTGGGCGCGCGCTTCCACCTCGGCCCGGACGGCCGCCCGGGCACCAACTTCGCGCTGTGGGCGGCGGGCGCGGAGGCCGTCGAGCTGTGCCTGTTCGACGAGGACGGCCAGGAGAGCCGCCATCCGCTGGCGGAGCAGCACTTCCAGACCTGGCACGGCCACCTGCCGGGCGTGCTGCCCGGGCAGCGCTACGGCTTCCGGGTGCACGGCCGCTGGGATCCGTGGACCGGCGCGCGCTGGAACCCGGCCAAGCTGCTGCTCGACCCGTACGCCCGGGCCGTGGACGGCGGCTTCGTCCTGCACGACGCGGCCTACGGGCACGTCCGGGGCTGGCCGGAGCGGGACGTCGCCGACACCGTCCGCGACAACCGCGACTCCGCCCCGTACGCGCCCAAGGCGGTGGTGGTGCACGACGAGGACGACTGGTCCGACGACCGGCGGCCGAAGACCCCGTGGGCCGACACCGTCCTGTACGAGCTGCACGTCAAGGGCTTCACCAGACGGATGCCCGGCGTGCCCGAGCAGCTCCGGGGCACCTACGCCGGGCTGGCGCACCCGGCCGCCGTGGCCCACCTGGTCCGGCTGGGGGTGACCGCGGTGGAGCTGCTGCCGGTGCACCAGTTCGCCGACGAGGAGCACCTGCAGCAGCGGGGCCTGTCGAACTACTGGGGCTACAACACCATCGCCTTCTTCGCCCCGCACGGCGGCTACGCCGCCACCGGCACCCGGGGCCAGCAGGTCACCGAGTTCAAGCAGATGGTGCGGGCGCTGCACGCGGCCGGGATCGAGGTCATCCTGGACGTGGTCTACAACCACACCGCCGAGGGCGGCGAGTGCGGGCCGACGCTGTCGCTGCGCGGCATCGACAACGCCGGCTACTACCGGCTGCAGCCGCACAACCGGCGCGCCTACGCCGACTACACCGGCTGCGGCAACACCCTGGACACCACCCAGCCGCAGGTGCTGCGGCTGGTCCTGGACTCGCTGCGGTACTGGGTCAGCGAGATGGGCGTGGACGGCTTCCGGTTCGACCTGGCGGCGGCCCTGGCCCGCTCCCCGCACGAGGTGTCCATGGTCTCGCCGTTCCTGTCGGCGGTCTCCCAGGACCCGCTGCTGAGCCGGGTCAAGCTGATCGCCGAGCCCTGGGACGTGGGCCTCGGCGGCTACCAGGTCGGCAACTTCCCGCCGCTGTGGACCGAGTGGAACGACCGCTACCGGGACACCGTCCGGGACTTCTGGCGCGGCGCCAAACCGGACGTGCGGGAGCTCGGCGACCGGCTGGCGGGCTCCTCCGACCTGTACCGGCGCGGCGGGCGGCGGCCCTACGCGTCGGTCAACTTCGTCACCGCGCACGACGGCTTCACCCTGCGCGACCTGGTCTCCTACAACTCCAAGCACAACGAGGACAACGGCGAGGACAACCGGGACGGCAGCAACGACAACCGCTCCTGGAACTGCGGCGCCGAGGGCGAGACCGACTCCGCGCCGGTGAACGCGCTGCGGCGGCGGCAGCTGCGCAACCTGACCGCGACCCTGCTGCTCTCCACCGGCGTGCCGATGCTGGTCGCGGGCGACGAGATGGGCCGCACCCAGGGCGGCAACAACAACGCGTACTGCCAGGACAACCAGGTCGGCTGGATCGACTGGTCGCTGCGGGACGACCCGCGCTGGCGCTCGCTGCTCCAGCTGACCGCGCGGCTGATCCGGCTCCGCCGCGAGCACCCGGTGCTGCGCCAGCGCGCGTTCTTCTCCGGCCGCCCGGTCCACCCCGGCGGCGGCCTGCGCGACCTGGCCTGGTTCAACGCGCGCGGCCGGGAGATGACCGAGGCCGACTGGTACGCCCCGGGCGCGACCCTGGGCATGTTCCTGTCCGGCAAGGAGATGTCGGAACGCGATCCGATGGGGCGCGAGCTGAGCGACGAGAGCTTCCTGCTGGTGCTGCACGCGCACCACCGCTCCACCCGCTTCGTGCTGCCCGGCAGCCCCTGGGCACAGGAGTACGAGACGGTCGTGGACACCGCCCTGGAGGACCAGAGCCGAGCCCCGGGGACCCGCTCCCCCGCAGGCCAGGCCGTCACCGTGGCCGGCCGTTCGCTGCTGCTGCTGCGCGCCTGCGACGGGCCGGGGTGAGCCGCGGGCCGGATGCCGGCCCGGCGTGAACTTTCCGCGAGGGTGGTGCGTACTGGAGGCGTGGACCAGTCACCGGCGCACGACGCGGAGTTCGTGCGGACCCTCTACGCACGGTACGGACGCTCCGTGCTCGGGCGGGTGCTGCGCCTGGTCAACGGGGACTACCAGCGGTCGGAGGACATCGTGCAGGAGACCTTCCTGCGCGCCTGGCAGCACCGGGACTCGCTGGACGCCGACCGGGCCGGGCCCTGGCTGCACACCGTCGCGCACAACCTGGTGGTGTCCTCCTACCGCCGGGCGCAGGCCAGGCCGCCGGAGGCGCCGCTGCCGGACGACGGCCTGCCGGACGGCAGCGAGGCGGAGCTGGACCGGATGCTGGAGCGCTGGCAGCTGGTGGAGGCGATGCGGGTGCTCCGCCCGGAGCACCGCGAGGCGCTGATCGAGGTGTACTACCTGCGGCGTACCGTCGCGGAGACCGCGGAGCACCTGGGCGTGCCCCCGGGCACGGTGAAATCCCGCTGCTACTACGGCCTGCGGGCACTGCGCAACGTTCTCGAGGAGAAAGGGGTGACATCCCCATGACGACACCGTGCCGGGAGAGTGTGGCGCTGGGCGCCTACCTGCTCGGGGCCCTGGACCCCGAGGAGCGCAGGGCGGTGCAGGTGCACCTCGCCGACTGCCCGCACTGCCGCGCGGAGCTGCTGGAGCTGGCCCCGCTGCCGGGGCTGCTGCGGCACACCGCCTTCGAGGAGCTGCCGGAGAGCGCGGCCGCCGCCGAGTCGCTCAGCCCCGTCCGTGCGGAGCCCCGGGACGAGCAGCCGGTCCGGCAGCGGGCCGAGCCGCTCCCCGCCGACCCGGCGCCGCTGCGGCACCGCAGGCCGGGCCGGGGCCGCCTGGTCGCCGCGGGGCTCGGGCTGGCGGCGGCCGTCGCCGGGGTGGCGGTGTACGCCGCGGTCGCCCGGGACCAGTCGCCCGGCCGGGCGGTGGCCGCTGCGACCTGGCACGCCACCGACTCGGCCACGCACGTGTCGGCGACGGCCGCGGTGACCCCGGAGGTGTGGGGCACCCAGTTCCAGCTGAAGCTGACCGGGCTGCCGTCCGGCATCACCTGCCGGCTGGTGGTGCACGGCAGCGACGGGCGCAGCGAGACGGCGGGGACCTGGGGCTCCGGCTACTCGGCCTCGGCCTCGGTCCCCGCGTCCACCTCGATCAGCCCCTCGCAGATCACCGATCTGGACATCGTCTCGGGGACCGGCACGGTGCTGGTGCAGGTGCCGCCGGGCTGAGCCCGGCGGGCGCGGTCAGCGCTTGTCGCTGCGGGGGCGCTGCAGCACGAAGGTCTCCAGCGGCGCGATCGCCCCGTCCGGCTGGCTGACCGTGTAGTACGTGACGTGGATCCGGGTGGTGGCGCCGGGGTGGGTGCCCGGGTCCACGGTGAAGGCGGCGAAGCCGTAGGAGTGGTCCAGGTCGCGCACGCCGACCCAGGGCGCGCTCTCGTACACGTACGTGGGCGTCTTCTTGCCGTTGCTGCCGACCGCGCCGACGGCGGTGATCACCTTGGCCTGCGCGGGGACGAAGAACTCCTCGTTGGACGGCGAGGAGTTGCCGCCGCCGCCGAGCACCATGTGCACCGTCCCGGCGGAGGTGTCGATGACGTCGGTGGCGCTGGAGACCGGGTTGGGCGTCAGCGTCTCGCTGCCGGAGACCGTGCCGCGCACCGCCAGCGAGCGCTCGTAGTCGTGCTCGTGGCCGCAGACCACCAGGTCGACGCCGTAGCGGTCGAACAGCGGGCCCCACTGCTCGCGGACGCCGAGGTCGGCGCCGTTGGCGTTGCTGGAGCTGATGACCACCTGGTGCATGCAGACGACGATCCAGTCGATGTCCGTGTCGGCGCGGGCCTGGCGCAGGGTCTTCTCCAGCCAGATCCGCTGCGCGCCGCCGCTGTAGCCGGAGACGTAGGCGTCGCCCGCGTCCTGGAGTGCCACGTCGTCGTTCTGCAGGACCACGACCTGCACCGAGCCGACCGCGAAGGTGTACCACAGGCCCTGCAGCTCGGGGTCGGTCGAGCCGTTGCCGGGCAGCGCGAAGCGGGTCTGGTAGCCGGTGAAGCCGATCGGGCCGTTCTTCAGCTCGTTCTCGTGGTTGCCGGCGGCGGGCATCCACGGCCGGTAGCGGGCCGAGCGGGTGTTGTTGGCGTGGAAGCCCTGCCAGGTCCGCAGCCGGTCCGGGCTGATGTTGGCGTAGCACAGGTCGCCGTTGAGCAGGTGGAACAGCGGGTCCACCTGCTCGATCCCGGCGACGATGTCGGCGGAGGCCGGGGAGGCGATGCCGGAGGGGACGGCGGTGTAGCCGCCGCTGCCGTTGGGCTGCCAGGTGGTGATCGGCACGGCCTGGTCGCCGAAGCTGGTGAAGGTGAAGGCGGTGCGGCCGCGCGGCGCGGTGCGGAAGGTCCCGGCGTCGGGGCGGGCGCCGTCGTGCATGGCGGCGTAGGTGTAGTAGGTGTCCGGGTCGAGCCTGGTCAGCCGGGCGTGGTGGACGTACACCACGCGGTTGCTCTCGCCGTCGGTGTAGGTGACGGTCTCGGCGGCGACGGTGCGGCCGTGGCCGCCCTCGGCGGTGCCGTAGCGGACGCGCGGGTTGCGGACGTCGCCGTCGGTGGTCCAGGAGACCGACATCTGGCTGGTCGGGTCGGCGCCGAAGGTCAGGTGCAGGCCCTCGACGGCGGGCGCGCCGAGCACCTCGGGGCGGGTCAGCAGCAGCGGCGAGCCGGCGGGCGCGGTGGCGCCCGGGGCGGCGGTCGGCGCGGCGGAGGCGGCCTGCGCATTGCCCAGCAGGGCGGGCGCGGCCAGGCTGAGCGCCCCTCCGACGCCCGCGAGCCGGAGCGCGGAGCGGCGGTCCACGCCCTGCGGGGCATCCGGGGTCGAACTGCCGGTCTGGTCGCTCATGGGGGTCTCCCGAGGTGTCGGCACTGGTGCGGGACACGCTAGGGGTCGTCGACTCCCCTCGGATGAACGGGAACTGACGTCAACTTGAACCACTGCGCGGCCATGTGGACGCCGGATGGAGAGCTGCGGCCGGAAAACCAGATGAGGGCTGTCGGTGGTCCGCCGTACGCTCACAGACGATGCCCGACAACCCGCCGCCTGCTTCCGGGCCACAGCCCGGGGGCCGACCCGTGCCGCCGACACCGTCCATACCGGAACCAATAGCTCCGGAGACCCCGGATGCGACAGAACCGGACGTAACCGCCATGACTGAGCCGCTCGCCCTGCCCGACACCCCCGACGCCGACTCCCCCCGCCCGGACGCCGCCGAAGCCTCCGCGGACGCTCCCGCTGACCTTGCTGCGGACGGTTCCCCGGCCGCCGCGCCCGCCGCCGACGAGCGCGGGCACTCCACCGTGCGCTCGCTGCTGCGCATCTGGCCCTACGCCCGGCCGGTCCGCTGGTACCTGGTCGCGTCCACCCTCTGCGCGCTGGTCGCCTCGCTCGCCGGGCTGGTCATCCCGCTGGTCCTGAAGCAGATCGTGGACGGCCCGATCGGGCACCACGACGTCGCCGGGCTGTGGTGGCCGTCCGCGCTGCTGCTCCTGCTGGGCCTGGCCGAGGCGCTGTTCTTCGGGCTGCGGCGGCTGTCCGTGGCCCGCCCGTTGTCGAACGTCGAACGCACCATGCGCGCCGACCTGTACGCCCGGCTGCAGCGGCTCCCGGTGAGCTTCCACGACCGCTGGGCCTCCGGGCAGCTGCTGTCCAGGGCGACGTCGGACATGTACACCATCCGGCTGTTCCTCGCCTTCCCGCTGGTCTTCCTGATCGTCAACTCGATGGTGTTCGTGGTCGGGATAGGCATCATGTTCGCGCTGGACTGGCAGCTCGGCCTGATCGCGGTCGTCCCGGCGATGCCGCTGATCATGCTGTGCGCCTACTTCGAGCGCCGCTATTCGGTCGCCGCCCGGCTGGCCCAGGACCAGAACGGCGACCTGGCCACCATCGTCGAGGAGTCCGTGCTGGGCATCCGCATCCTGAAGGCGTTCGGGCGGCACCGGACCATGGCCCGGCGCTTCCACGACCAGGCGGTGCTGCTGCGCGGCACGGAGCTGCACAAGGCCCGGCTGCTGGGCAACCTCTGGGCGATCATCGTCGGCCTGCCCGAGGTCGCCCTGGCCTGCTCGCTGGCGGTCGGCGTGGTGCAGGTCGCCCACGACCACACCACCGCCGGGACGCTGGTGGCCTTCCTGTCCACCGCGCTGGCGCTGCGCTGGCCGGTGGAGTCGCTGGGCTGGCTGCTGGCCTACAGCAACGAGGCGGCGACCGCTACCGACCGCTTCTTCGAGGTGATGGACACCCCCGCCGTCGAGGCGGACAAGGCCCCCGAGGCGCTTGAGGCCCTCGAGGCCGCAGCCGCCGCACCGGGCGCGTCCCGCGACGGCATCCGCTTCCAGGACGTGCGCTTCCGCTACCCGGACGCCCCGGACGACTCCCCGGACCTGCTGCGCGGAGTGGACCTGCACATCAGGCCCGGCGAGACCATGGCCCTGGTCGGCACCACCGGCAGCGGCAAGACCACCCTCACCGCGCTGCTCCCCCGGCTGTACGACAGCACCTCCGGCCGGATCACCCTGGACGGCGCCGACATCACCGACCTGCCCCGGAGCGAGCTGCGCCGCCTGGTGTCGGTGGCCTTCGAGGAGCCCACCCTGTTCTCCGCCTCGGTCCGGGAGAACGTGCTGATGGGCGCCCCGGACGCGGACGAGGGCGCGCTCCAGCAGGCGCTGGACACCGCGCAGGCCGATTTCGTCCGCTCCCTGCCGCAGGGCCCGGACACGCAGGTCGGCGAGCAGGGCCTGAGCCTGTCCGGCGGCCAGCGGCAGCGCCTGGCGCTGGCCCGCGCCGTCGTCGGCTCCCCCGAGTTCCTGGTCCTGGACGACCCGCTGTCCGCGCTGGACGTCCACACCGAGGCCCTGGTCGAGCAGGCGCTGCGGCGCGTCCTCGCCGACACCACCGCGCTGATCGTGGCCCACCGGCCCAGCACGGTGCTGCTCGCCGACCGGGTCGCGCTGCTGGTGGACGGCAGGATCGAGGCCGTGGGCGAGCACCACGCGCTGCTCGACAGCTGCCCGGCCTACCGCGAGCTGATGTCCGGGGACCTCGCCGCCGCCGGCACGCACGGCGGCGACGCATGAGCGACCGAGCCACCCTGACCGACCGACACCCGAGCCAGAAGGAGACCGACGTGGACGCGGAAACGCTGGACACCGTCGCCGCCGACCCCGGGAGTCCCACCGCCGGGGACGCCCGGACCGAGGACCCGACCGCGCCCGCCGCAGCCGCAGCCGTGCCCGCAGCCGCGCCCGAGAATGCCCCGCCGGCCGAGGGCGAGGACATCCCGGTCCCGCCCGGCGCGCCGAGGGCGCTGCTGGGCTCGCTGCTGGGCCCGCACCGCACCCGGGTGATCATCGCCGTCCTCATGATCGGCCTCCAGCAGGCCGCGCTCCAGGTCGGCCCATTGCTGGTGTCGGTCGCCATCGACCGGGCCATCCCGGCCCTGCGCGCCCACGACTGGGGCCCGCTGATCGCGCTCACCTCGGCGTACCTGGGCTGCGCCGCGCTGGCGACGCTGCTGCAGCGCGCGTACATCCGGCTGTCCGGCCGGATCAACCAGGACATCCTGCTCGACATGCGGCAGCGGATCTTCCGTCACGCGCAGCTGCTCAGCCTGGACTTCCACGAGCGGTACACCTCCGGCCGGATCATCTCCCGCGCCACCAGCGACGTCGACGCGGTGCGCGAGCTGCTGAACGAGGGCATGGAGGAGCTGCTGTCCATGGCCCTGCAGATCCTGTACATCAGCGCCCTGCTGATCTACCTGGACTGGCGGCTCGGACTGGTCTCCATCGCCTCGTTCATCCCAGTGATGCTGCTGCAGCGCGCCTACCGGCGCCGCTCCCAGGGCATCTACCGGCTCTCGCGGACGGCGGCGGCCACCGTCATCGTGCGCTTCACCGAGACCATGAACGGCATCCGCCCGGTGCAGGCGTTCCGCCGCGAGGAGGCCAACGAGGCCGCCTTCGGCGAGGTCAACGCCGCCTACACCAAGTCCAACGCGGACAGCATGCTGTCCATGGCGCGGTTCGTGGCCGGCTCGCGGGCCACCGCCAACGTCTGGATCACCGGCATGGTGCTCTGGAGCGCCTACCTGGTCTCGACCCGCTCGCTGGAGCTGGGCGTGCTGGCGGCCTTCGTGCTCTACCTGCGCCGCCTGTACGACCCGATCGACCAGCTGGCGATGTTCGTCAACAGCTACCAGTCGGCCGCCGCCGCCCTGGAGAAGATCGCCGGGCTGCTGGCCCACGAGCCCTCCGTGCCGGAGGCGAGCGAGCCGACGCGGCTGCCCGTCCGGCCCGAGGGTGCGCAGGCCGGCCGCGAGATCCTCTTCGCGGACGTGGACTTCACCTACCGCACCGGCAAGCAGGTGCTGCCCCGCTTCGACCTGCGGATCCCCGCCGGCCAGAGCGTGGCCGTGGTCGGCGCCACCGGCGCGGGCAAGTCCACCCTGGCCAAGCTGCTGGCCCGGTTCTACGACCCGTCCGGCGGCCGGGTGCTGCTGGACGGCGTGGACCTGCGCGAGCTGAGCACCCCGGATCTGCGCGCGGGCGTGGTGATGGTCACCCAGGAGTCCTTCCTGTTCTCCGGGACGGTCGCCGACAACATCGCCATCGGCCGCCCTGGGGCCGCCCGGGAGGAGGTCGAGGCCGCTGCCAAGGCCATCGGCGCGCACGGCTTCATCAGCGAGCTGCCGGACGGCTACGACACCGACGTCCGCAAGCGCGGCGGCCGGATCTCGGCCGGGCAGCGCCAGCTGGTCGCCTTCGCCCGGGCGCTGCTGGCCGACCCGTCGGTGCTGATCCTGGACGAGGCCACCTCCTCCCTGGACGTCCCGGGCGAGCGCGCGGTCCAGGAGGCCATGCGCACCGTCCTGGCCGGCCGCACCGCCGTGATCATCGCCCACCGGCTCTCCACCGTGGAGATCGCCGACCGGGTCCTGGTCATGGAACAGGGCCGCATCGTCGAGGACGGCACCCCCGCCGACCTCATCACCGGCACCGGCCGCTTCAGCCGCCTCCACGAAGCCTGGCGCGACAGCCTGGTCTAGGCCCACTGGCCCGCGACAGGACGCCGCCCCCCGGCGTGATCATTACGCTCGCCGGGGGCGGCCTGGGAGGTGTGTTTCATGCAACGCTCCGGGCTGCAGCGAGTTCCCGCTCCAAGGGGACGACGGTGCAGCCGCGGAGGAGTCTGACCATCTGGGAGGCGAGGACCCAGGCTGCCGAGGGGTCGTGGTAGCCGACCATCGCGGCGCCTCTCACCTGTGCGTAGGGGCCGGTCGGTGAGGGGCCGTAGCAGGCGCCGTAGACGCCCCAGGGGCGTGGGTCCGCGACCCGGATGGCGATGAACGACCCGCTCAGGTGCGGGCACATTCGGCCGGCGATTTCCGCGCACGGCAGGCACAGCGGCGGATGCGTCGCACCGACGCTCTCGGGCCAGCCGCGCCCTTCGACGGCGCGGTCGTCGTGCAGCAGCCACAGCCACCCCTCAGCGGTCCGCGACGCGGGACCGGCACAGACCTGGCACAGCAGACGCTCCATCACCCGCCGCTGCCTCCGCGCGTGCACCCGGTTGTAGACGGGCCGACCCCGGCCGGGGCTGATGCCGGTCCGAGGCCAGAGCACCCCGTGGGCGTCGCGGTCGCCGGGCACTTCGTCGGGAAAGGCGATGCCCCGACCGGGTAACGCCAGCAGCGGCGTGCCGGTCCTCTCCTCCGACTGCCACGCGGCGATGTAAGGAACGACGTCGGGCCGTGCCATGGGCACATGTGACTGCCCATCGGACCGGATCGGCGTACGGGCCACGGATACCTCCTAGCTCACCGGCACTCGCCGGTTGCGGACAGACTGCTTCCAATCGGCTAGGAGTTGGAATGCTCCACGTCGAAGATCTCGCGCATCGAAACCGGCCAGGGCCTCGCCAAGCGCATGGAGATCGAGAAGATGCTCGACCTCTACCGGGTGAGCGATCAAGGCGCCGTGGCCACCATCATGGACATCCACCGCCGGGCAGCCGAGACGGGCTGGTGGGAGCAGGACGAGTTCGAGGCGGTGTTCCCCTCGGGGCTGGGCGTGTACGTCGGTCTGGAATACGACGCCAGACTGGTCCAGAGCTGGGAGATCGCCTACGTCCCCGGACTGCTCCAGACCGAGGCCTACTCACGCGCGGTGCTGAGCAGCAGTCGGCTCGGCCGACCCGACGAGGTCGAACAGCTCGCGGAAGCCCGTGCCCGGCGACAGCAGCGCCTCACTGCCGCCAAAGACCCCCTGGAACTCTGGGCCGTGGTCGACGAGTCCGTGTTCCTGCGGCCCATCGGCGGCGTGAAGGTCATGCGCGAGCAGATCGCCCACCTGCTCGACATGGCGGAACTGCCCACAGTGAATGTCCAGGTGTGCCCTTTGGCCAAGGGGGCGCATCTTGGTCTGCTGGGACCGTTCACCATCCTGGAGTTCGGCCCTTCCGATCCGCGTGTCGTCTACGTGGAGGGGCCGTCGGGCAATCTGTTCGTCGAACGGGACGCCCAGGTCCGTCGGTTCGTCGGGACCTACAGTTCGCTACAGGCCGCAGCGCTCGATCCCCTGGAATCAGCGGCCCTGCTGCGGCATGCCGCAAAGGAGAAATAGCCACCATGAGCATCAACTTCGACTCGCTGAACTGGTTCAAGGCCACCGCCAGCGGCCAGAACGGCGCCTGCGTCGAGATCGCGCACCTCGCGGACGGAGGCGTCGCGCTCCGCGACTCGAAGGACCGGGCACTGGCGCCCCACGTCTACACCGCACAGGAGTGGGACGCGTTCCTCGACGGTGCGCGGAAGGGCGAGTTCGACCGCCCGCAGCCCTAGGGACCTGCCATGCAGCGGCCCGGCGCCGCCCACGGGTGCGCCGGGCCACCGAGAGGTGAGGATCGACTGAGATGCCGGGGGACGACGAGGACGGCTTCGACCGGCGTCCGCTGCACGAGCGGATCGCTGCGGAGTTGCGGGACGAGATCCTGGGCGGGGAGTTGGAGCCCGGTGCCAGTCTGCCGTCGACGGCGCGGCTGACGGAGCGGTTCCGGGCGTCCAACGCCACCGTGCAGAAGGCCGTGCAGGTGCTCAAGGACGAACGGCTGGTGGTCGGGCGCGCGGGGGCGGCGGTGACGGTCCGGGCGCACCGGCAGCAGACCGTGCGGCCTGCCGACTTCGGGCGGCCGGCCGGGCCGGGCGAGCCGTACCGGTGGCTGACCGAGGCGGAGAGGCAGGGCAGGCGTCCGAGCATCCGGCTGGTGGAGGTCGCCGAGGCCAGGCCGTCGCGGGACGCGGCGGTGGCGCTGGGGCTGGCCGATGACGGAACCGCGGTGATGAGGCGCCAGATCCTCTCCCACGACGGCGATCCGATGGAGATGGTCACCTCGTACTACCCGCTCGACCTGGCCCAAGGGACCGCCCTGGCCGAGGCCCGGAGGGTTCCCGGCGGCACACCGGTGCTGCTGGCCGGGCTGGGCTACCCGCCGCTGCGCACGGTGGACCGGGTGTCCGCTCGGGTTCCCACCCAGCAGCAGTACGAGGCGCTGCGGCTGCCCAGCGATCTGCCGGTGCTACGGACGCTGCGGGTGGTGTACAGCGTGGGCGATCGGCCGATCGAGGTCACCGTGATGGTGAAGGCGAGCCATCTGTACGAGCTGCAGTACGAGTTCGACTGACAGCGGGGGCACCGGCGGGTTCGCCGGGCCGGACGGGCGAGTCCCCGGGGGGCGGGTGCCCTCCGGGGACTCGTTCGGGGCGTCGGCCGGGTCAGCGCAGGAGGCCGGAGTCCATGCCGGGGGTTTCCGGGGGCACGGCGATCAGGCCGGTCTCGGTGCCGGACGCGAGCAGGCGGTGCGCCGGGAGGATGCGGACGGTGTAGCCGAAGGGGCCGGTGCGGCCCAGTTCCAGCGGGCCCTCGTAGCGCCAGCGGCCGTCCAGGTCGGCGCGGTCGGCGGCCTTGAGGGAGACGGCACTGGCGTCGGTGATCCGGTCCGCGTCGTCCACCCGGCCGGAGACCACCTGCACGTCCACGTCGGCCGGGTCGAGCCCGTCCAGCGAGACGTGGACCCGCAGCGCCAGGGTGCTGCCCAGCTCGGGGGCGTCCGCCGCGCCGCCGACCTCGACGTGTTCGACCCTGACCTGCGACCAGGCACCGCGGACGCGGCGCTTCCAGTCCGCCAGCTCCCGGGCTCCGGCGTAGGGAACGGCCTCGGCGCCGCCGGCCCCGGCCCCGGCCTCGCCGTGGGCGAGGGTGCGGTGCGCCTCCGCCGCCGGGGTGTACAGCCGTTCGATGTACTCCCGGACCATGCGCCCGGCCAGGACCTTGGGGCCGAGCGTGACCAGGGTGTGCCGGACCATCCCGATCCAGCGCCGGGGCAGGTCGTCCGCGCCCCGGTCGTAGAACCGCTGGGCGACCTGGTGCTCCAGCAGGTCGTACAGGGCCGCGGCCTCGACGTCGTCGCGGCGCTCGGCGTCCGGGCCCTCGGGCTCGGTGCTGATGCCCTCGGCGGTCGGGATGGCCCAGCCGTTGTTGCCGTCGAACCACTCGTCCCACCAGCCGTCGAGCACCGAGAGGTTCAGCGCGCCGTTCAGCGCGGCCTTCATCCCGGAGGTGCCGCAGGCCTCCAGCGGGCGCAGCGGGTTGTTCAGCCAGACGTCACACCCGGGATAGAGGGTGGCGGCCATGTCCATGTCGTAGTCGGGCAGGAAGATGATGCGGTGCCGCACCGCCGGGTCGTCCGCGAACTTCACCATCTCCTGGATCAGCCGCTTGCCGCCGTCGTCGGCGGGGTGGGCCTTTCCGGCGACGACGATCTGGATCGGCCGGGTCGGGTGCAGCAGCAGGGCGCGCAGCCGTTCCGGGTCGCGCAGCATCAGCGTCAGCCGCTTGTACGAGGGCACCCGGCGGGCGAAGCCGATGGTGAGGACGTCCGGGTCCAGTATGTCGGCGACCCAGCCCAGCTCGGCCTCGCTGGCGCCGCGCTGCCGCCAGGAGGCCCGGACCCGCTCGCGGGCGTCGTCCACCAGCTGGGTGCGCAGCCGGCGGCGCAGCTCCCAGATCTCCTGGTCGCCGATGGCCTCGATGCCGGACCAGCGGCGGTCCTCGCCGATGACCATGGCGTCGTCGGTGCGCTCCGCGCCGAGGTGGCGGGCTCCGAGCCGGACCACCTCCGGGTCGATCCAGGTGGGGGCGTGGACGCCGTTGGTGATGGAGGTGATCGGCACCTCCTCGGCGTCGAAACCCGGCCAGAGTCCGTTGAACATGCCACGGCTGACCTGGCCGTGCAGCAGGCTCACGCCGTTGGCCCGCTGGGCCAGCCGCAGGCCCATGGCGGCCATGTTGAACAGGGCCGGATCGCCGTCCGTCCAGCTCTCCGCGCCCAGCGCGAGCACCCGGTCGGCGGGCACGCCGTCCAGGGCGGCGTCGCCGGAGAAGTGACGACGGACCAGCTCGCGGTCGAAGCGGTCGATCCCGGCCGGGACCGGGGTGTGCGTGGTGAACACCGTTCCGGCGCGGACCGCCTCCAGCGCGGCGTCGAAGTCCAGCCCGCCCGGGGCGCCCGCCCCGGAGACCAGCTCGCGGATGCGCTCGACGCCGAGGAAGCCGGCGTGGCCCTCGTTGGTGTGGAAGACCTCGGGCTCGGGGTGCCCGGACAGCCGGCAGTAGCTGCGGACCGCCCGCACCCCGCCGATGCCCAGCAGCATCTCCTGGAGCAGCCGGTGCTCGCTGCCGCCGCCGTAGAGGCGGTCGGTGACATCGCGTTCGGAGGGGGCGTTCTCCTCGATGTCGGAGTCGAGCATCAGCAGCGGAACGCGTCCGACCTGGGCCTTCCAGATCCGGGCGTGCAGCCGGCGGCCGCCGGGCAGCGACAGCACGACGCTGCTCGGGCTGCCGTCCGGCTCGCGCAGCTGGCTGACGGCCAGCTCGTGCGGGTCGAGCAGCGGGTAGCGCTCCTGCTGCCAGCCGTCGCGGGAGAGCGACTGCCGGAAGTAGCCGTGGCGGTAGAGCAGGCCGACGCCGATGACCGGCGCGCCGAGGTCGCTGGCGGCCTTGAGGTGGTCCCCGGCGAGGATGCCGAGGCCGCCGGAGTACTGGGGCAGGGTCGCGGTGATGCCGAACTCGGGCGAGAAGTAGGCGATGGCGGCGGGACGGCCGTGGGGCCGCTCGGGCAGGGCGGACGCGGGGGGCTGGTCGGAGGACGGGCGGTCGGACGGCAGGTGGCCGGAGAGCAGGTGGTCGGACGGGTCGCCGGACTGGTACCAGCGCGGCCCGTCGAGGTAGTCGTGCAGGTCGTCGGCGGCGTCGCCGAGGCGGCGCAGGAAGCGTCGGTCGACGGCGAGCGCGGCCAGCCGCTGCGGGGCGACCGCGCCCAGCAGTCGGACCGGATCACGGCCGGCGCTCTCCCAGACCTCCGGATCGACCGCGCGGAACAGCTCGCGCGTCTCCGGATGCCAGGACCAGCGCAGGTTGAGCGCCAGCTCACTGAGGGCTCGGAGGGGTTCGGGCAGGACGGTACGGACCGTAAAACGTCGAATTGCCTTCACCTCATGGAAGATAGCGTGCTGCTGCGACACTGCGTAGGAACTCCTGCGGGCAGGCGCGGGAATTAACTGATAGTCGGGCGCACGCCGGTGCGCGGCGGCGCATTGGCGCCGAGTGTTCACGCCCCCGGTACGCGGCCGTCGTGCGACCGCCGTATGGACGACCCGCGCATTCCGGTGACACAGTCGAGACTTCCGTTCTGTTGGCCGAAACAAGTGGATACTGGTCTGTGAGCGTTCCGATCAGTGCGAGGATCGGCGCAGGTCAAAAACCTCCTTGCGGCGCGACGAGGCCGCCTGGTCCGCGTACGGCGGCTCCGGCGGCAGGGTCTAGCGAGCCCTTCGTGTTCGCAAGCTGATGCACCATCCGAACTGTTGTCCAGCGTGTCTCCGTTCCTCCCGTGCTCGTTGTATCCAGCGGGCAGCACCGTGCAGCACCCCTCCGAATCGCGCCAGGTACGATCGCGCGCTCCGGCGTGCGCGGAATGCGGGCAGACGGACGGGTTGGTCGGCGGCGAGGTCGGGGAAGGCTCCCGGCGTCACCCACCAGTGGCGCCGAGATGCCGACGGCCCATCCAACGCAGTCCTCCGGTCGGCTTGCCGGACGCCCCTGCCGCTGCGGCGTGCGCGCGTTCCGAGCAGGCGGCCGCCGAACGTGGTCAGGAGCGGGAATGCACCAGCAGGACACACAGACGGAGCAGCAGCCGATCACCGGATCGCCCCGGCGCGCCTTGCCCAAGGCCGCCCCTGTCCGCAGTCCTGCCCGCGACAACCCGGGCCCCGGCAACGACACTGACACCAGCACACCTGACACCGGCACACCCGCGGCCGGGGCGCCCGCCGCCCGGGCGGCGAGGACCGGCCGCGGAGCCGGGGCGGCCCCGGACGCCCCGGCCCGGGCCGCCCGGCCCCAGGCCGCCCGGCGGGCGAAGCCGGGCAGGACGGCGAGGACAGCAGCGACCACAGCGGCAGAGGGCGAGCAGCAGATGATCGGCCGAATCCCCGTGCTTGACGTCAGCCCCCGAGTGGGCTGCGGCGGGCACCCCGCCAAGTCCGTCGTCGACGAGCCGTTCCAGGTCAGCGCCACGGTCTTCCGCGAGGGCCATGACGCGATCGGCGCCAATGTGGTGCTGCGCGACCCCAGGGGCCGCAGCGGCCCGTGGACGCCCATGCGCGAGCTGGCCCCCGGCACCGACCGCTGGGGCGCCGAGGTGGTGGCGACCGCCCCCGGCCGCTGGACGTACACGGTCGAGGCGTGGAGCGACCCGGTGGCGACCTGGCGGCACACCGCCGGGATCAAGATCCCGGCCGGGATCGACACCGCGCTGGTGCTGGAGGAGGGCGCGCTGCTGCTGGAGCGGGCTGCCGAGGGGGTGCCCAAGCGCTCCGGCCGCGCCGCCGTGCTGGCCGCCGCCGCACAGCTGCGCGACCCCGAGCTGCCCCCGGCCGTCCGGCTCGGGCGGGCGCTGAGCGACGAGCTGCTCCGGGTGCTGACGCGGTATCCGCTACGCGAACTGGTGTCCGCCTCTCGTCCGGCCGCGCTGCAGGTGGACCGGCCCCGGGCGCTGTACGGCTCCTGGTACGAGTTCTTCCCCCGCTCCGAGGGAGCGGTGGTCGACCCCGAGGGGGTGCGCCCGCCGCAGTCGGGCACCCTGCGCAGCGCGGCGCTGCGGCTGCCGGCCGTCGCCGCCATGGGCTTCGACGTGGTCTACCTGCCGCCGATCCACCCGATCGGCCGCGCCTACCGCAAGGGCCCCAACAACAGCCTGGAGGCCGGTCCGGACGACGTGGGCTCGCCCTGGGCGATCGGCTCCCCCGAGGGCGGCCACGACGCCGTCCACCCCGACCTGGGCACCCTGGAGGACTTCGACGCGTTCGTCGCCCGCGCCCGCGAGCTGGAGCTGGAGGTGGCGCTGGACTTCGCGCTGCAGTGCTCGCCGGACCACCCGTGGGTCGGCAAGCACCCCGAGTGGTTCACCGCCCGCGCCGACGGCTCCATCGCCTACGCCGAGAACCCGCCCAAGAAGTACCAGGACATCTACCCGGTCAACTTCGACAACGACTTCGACGGGCTGGTCGCCGAGACGCTGCGGCTGCTGCGGCACTGGATGGACCACGGCGTGCGGATCTTCCGGGTCGACAACCCGCACACCAAACCGGTGGTCTTCTGGGAGAAGGTGCTCGGCGAGATCGCCCGCACCGATCCGGACGTGCTCTTCCTGGCCGAGGCGTTCACCCGCCCGGCGATGATGCACACCCTGGGGAAGATCGGCTTCCACCAGTCCTACACGTACTTCACCTGGCGCAACGGCAAGCAGGAGCTGACCGAGTACCTGACCGAGCTGTCCGGGGAGGCGGCCGCCTGGATGCGGCCCAACTTCTTCACCAACACCCCCGACATCCTGCATGCCTACCTGCAGCACGGCGGCCGCCCCGCCTTTGCGATCCGCGCGATCCTCGCCGCGACCCTCGCCCCCAGCTTCGGCGTCTACGCAGGTTATGAACTGTGCGAGAACGCCGCGGTCCACCCCGGCTCCGAGGAGTACCTCGACTCGGAGAAGTACCAGCTCAGGCCACGGGACTGGAACCGGTCCGACAGCCTCGCGCCGCTGCTCACCACCCTGAACAAGCTGCGCCGCGAGCACCCCTCCCTGCAACTGCTGCGCAATCTGCGGTTCCACCACACCGACAACGACCAGATCCTGGCCTACTCCAAGAGCAGCGGCCCGGACACCGTCCTGACGGTGGTGAACCTGGACCCCCACCATGCCCACGAGGCGACCGTGTCCCTGGACGTCACCGCCCTGGACACCAGTGCCGTGGATGCCGCAGCGCAGGTCGCGGACGACAGCTTCGACGTCCACGACCAGCTCACCGGGGCCCAGTACCGCTGGGGCCGCCACAACTACGTCCGGCTGGACCCGCACCAGCAGCCGGCTCACATCTTCTCGGTCCGGAGGGCCGCCCAGTGATCGTCAACGAGCCAGTTCCCGACACCTTCACCGACACCCCGCAGCAGGACCGCGACCCCGACTGGTTCAAGCGCGCGGTGTTCTACGAGGTCCTCGTCCGGTCGTTCCAGGACAGCAACGGGGACGGGGTCGGCGACCTGCGCGGCCTCACCTCCAAGCTGGACTACCTCCAGTGGCTGGGCGTGGACTGCCTCTGGCTGCCGCCGTTCTTCGCCTCCCCGCTGCGCGACGGCGGCTACGACGTCGCCGACTACACCTCGGTGCTCCCCGAGTTCGGCGACCTGGCCGACTTCGTGGAGTTCGTGGACTCCGCCCACCAGCGCGGCATGCGCGTGGTCATCGACTTCGTGATGAACCACACCAGCGACCAGCACCCCTGGTTCCAGGCGTCCCGGAACGACCCCGAGGGCCCGTACGGGGACTACTACATGTGGGCCGACGACGACAAGCAGTACCCGGACGCCCGGGTCATCTTCGTCGACACCGAGACCAGCAACTGGACCTTCGACCCGGTCCGCAAGCAGTACTTCTGGCACCGCTTCTTCTCGCACCAGCCGGACCTCAACTTCGAGAACCCGGCCGTGCAGGAGGAGATCATCGCGGCCCTGCGCTTCTGGCTGGACCTGGGCATCGACGGCTTCCGGCTGGACGCCGTGCCCTACCTCTACGCCGAGGAGGGCACCAACTGCGAGAACCTCCCGGCCACGCACGCCTTCCTGCGGCGGGTCCGGGCCGAGATCGACGCCGACTACCCGGACACGGTGCTCCTGGCCGAGGCCAACCAGTGGCCGGAGGACGTGGTCGACTACTTCGGCGACTTCAGCCGCGGCGGCGACGAGTGCCACATGGCCTTCCACTTCCCGGTGATGCCGCGGATCTTCATGGCGGTGCGCCGGGAGTCCCGCTACCCGGTCGCGGAGATCCTGGCGAAGACCCCCACCATCCCCTCCGGCTGCCAGTGGGGCATCTTCCTGCGCAACCACGACGAGCTGACGCTGGAAATGGTCACCGACGAGGAACGCGACTACATGTACGCGGAGTACGCGAAGGACCCGCGGATGCGGGCCAACGTGGGCATCCGCCGCCGGCTCGCACCGCTGCTCGACAACGACCGCAAGCAGATCGAGCTGTTCACCGCCCTGCTGCTGTCGCTGCCCGGCTCACCGGTCCTGTACTACGGGGACGAGATCGGCATGGGCGACAACATCTGGCTGGGCGACCGCGACGGGGTGCGCACCCCGATGCAGTGGACACCTGATCGAAACGCCGGTTTCTCCACGGCGGACCCGGGCAGGCTCAACCTGCCGACCATCATGGACCCGGTCTACGGCTACCAGGTGACCAACGTCGAGGCACAGACGAGCAGCAGCAGCTCCCTGTTGCACTGGACCCGCCGCATGATCGAGATCCGCAAGCTCAACCCGGCGTTCGGGCTGGGGTCGTACGCGGAGCTGCCCTCCAGCAACCCCGCCGTACTGGCCTTCGTCCGGACCGTGTCCCTTCCCGACGGCGGAGACGACCTGGTCATGTGCGTGAACAACTTCTCGCGCTTTGCCCAGCCCACCGAGCTGGACCTGGCCCCGTACCTGGGGCGCCACCCGGTGGAGCTGATCGGCGGGGTCCGCTTCCCCGCCATCGGCGAGCTGCCGTACCTGCTGACCCTGGCAGGCCACGGCTTCTACTGGTTCAGGCTCCGCCGCCCGGAGTAGTACCGGGCCGGAACCGGCCACCGTCCACCGCCCCGTCAACCAGCCACCGCCCAGGAGCAGCGCCATCCACTTCTAATTTTCTTGGCGTGACGCACGGTCAGCCACCGCGCGCCGTAACTATCGCGTCATCGATATCCGGAAGACTGGTAGACCCGGCAGCAGCGCGCGTACGACCCGCTGCCGGGCTTGCCGCGTCCCCGGGGAAAGGGAGACATGTCCGACACCTCCCGATCACGCTCCGCCACAGCCCAGCACGCGGGCAGCCAGCGCGCCGGCAGTCAGACCGCGCGACCGCCCGCGCCCCAGCCGACGGAGACGCCGGCACCCCAACCCTCGGCCCGACCCATGACCAAGACCGCCGCACCGCCCGCCGTCCAGGCCGCGAACCAGCCCACGGCCAAGCCCCCGACCCACTCCGCGCAGCAACCGGCGCAGCCGCCCGCGACCGCGCCCCCGCCGGCGACCCGACCCGCGCCGCACACCGCCGACCTCGGCCGGCTGGTTCAGGACACCCTGCCGATGCTCTGCGACTGGCTGCCCCGGCAGCGCTGGTTCGCGGGCAAGGGGCACCCGGTCACGGCCATCGTCCCGGCGGCCATCACCCTCCTCCCCGGTGGCCGGCCCGGCGATCCGCTGCTGCTGCACCTGCTGCTGCGGGTGGAGCAGGCCGGACAGGACGGCACGCCCGGCAGCGAGCTCTACCAGCTGCTGCTCGGCGCCCGGCCCGGCCCCGCCCCCGCTCGGCTGACCTCGGACGCCGCGCAGGCAGCCGTGATCGGCCGGATCAGCGGCGGTCCCCACGACGGCCTGCTGACCTACGACGCAGCCTACGACGAGGTACTGACACTCCGGCTGCTGAGCCTGCTGACCGCCCAGGGCGGCCGACCGGAGCAGGGCCGGACGGAGCCGGAGAACCGGACGGAGGCTCAGGGCCGGACGGAGGCCCAGGAGCGCTCGGAGGCCCAGGCGCCGCAGGCCGCGCAGGTCGGGCCGCTGCGCTTCAGCAGCCTCGGCGGGCTCGGCGAGGGCGCCGGGCGCGGCCTGCCCGGACCGGCCGGCGGCGCGCCGGCCAGAGTCGGCACCGCCGAGCAGAGCAACACCTCCATCGTCTTCGGCGACACCTCCATCCTGAAGCTGTTCCGGCGGGTGGCCCCGGGGCTCAACCCCGACCTGGAGCTGTCGCTGGCGCTGAGCCGGGCCGGCTCCACCCGGGTGCCCTCCACTCTGGCCTGGTTCGAGAGCGAGCTGCCGGCCGCCTCCGAGCAGCCCGACCCGGCCACCGGGCCCGGCTCGGCCGGACAGCTGGCCACCCTGGGCCTGCTGCAGCGCTTCCTCAGCGGCGGCCGGGACGGCTGGGAGTTCGCCCTCGGCCATGTCCGCGAGCTGCGGGCGGACCCGGAGAAGGCCGAGCAGCTGACCGGCAACTTTTCGGCAGAGTCGTTTCTGCTGGGCCGTTCCACCGCCGAGATCCACCTGGCGCTGGCCCGGGCGCTGCCGGTCAGCGTCCTCGGCCGGGCCGATGTGGAGGCGCTGGCGAGCTCCATGGCGCTGCGTCTGGACGCCGCCGCGCTGGTCGCCCCGGCCCTGGTGCCGTACCGGGAGCCGCTGCACCGGATCTTCCGGGCGCTGGCCGACTCCGCCCGCGAGGGCCGGCTGCTGCGGGCCCAGCGCATCCACGGCGACCTGCACCTGGGGCAGTCGATGCGGACCGCGCGCGGCTGGATGCTGCTGGACTTCGAGGGCGAACCGGCCAAGTCGCTCGCCGAGCGCCGACGCCCGCAGCCCGCCGTCCGGGACGTCGCGGCCATGCTGCGCTCCTTCGACTACGCGGCCGCGCACCTGCTCACCGAGGTCGCGCCGGACGACGCGCAGCGCCCCCGGCTGGCCGGGCTGGCCGCGACCTGGGCCGGGCGCAACCGCGAGGCCTTCCTGGCCGGGTACGCGGCGGCGGGAGCGGACGACCCCACGGCCGATCCGCTGCTGCTGCACGCGCTGGAGACCGACAAGGCGGTCTACGAGGTGGTGTACGAGGCCCGCAACCGCCCCGACTGGCTGCCCATCCCGCTCTCCGCCATCGCCCGGCTGGCCCGCAGTGCCTGACCGGCGGCCGGACGCACCCGCACCACCGCTCCACCGACCGCCCGCACCACCGACCCGCCCCACATCCGCGCAGCGCCGTCCGCGCGTACGACAACAGCCAGGGAGGCCCCGGCCGTGAACCAGTTCGATCCGACCCGCCCGTCCACCCCCTCGAACGGCGAGCCGTCGCCGGGCACCGGCAGAGCGGGTGCGCACGCCGGGCTGGGCCGACCCCGCCCCGAGGCGACGCCGGTCGGGGCGACGGCCGCCCCGCACCGGGTGCCGTCCGCCGCTCCCGCCCCCGGCGAGGTGGAGCGCCTGGTCGGCGGCTGGCACCACGACCCGCACGGCGTGCTGGGGGCGCACCCGACCCCCGAGGGCCTGGCCGTACGGGTGCTGCGCCCGCTGGCCGAGCGGGTGGTGGTGGAGACCCCGGCGGGGCGGTTCCAGCTGAGCCATCTGCAGGACGGCCTGTTCACCGGCCTGCTGCCGCTCCCCGGCGACGCCGCCGGGAGCACCGGCTACCGGCTGCGGGTGTCCTACGACGGCACCGAGCACGTCCAGGAGGACGGCTACCGCTTCCTGCCCACCCTCACCGAGCAGGACCTGCACCTGATCGGCGAAGGCCGGCACGAGCAGCTGTGGCGGGCCCTGGGCTCGCAGGTGCGGACCGTGGACGGGGTGGCCGGCACCGGCTTCGCGGTCTGGGCGCCGAACGCCTCCGGGGTCCGGGTGATCGCCGACTTCAACGGCTGGAACGGCATCGCGCACCCCATGCGCTCGCTGGGTTCGAGCGGGGTGTGGGAGCTGTTCGTGCCCGGCGTCGGCGAGGGCGCGCTCTACAAGTACGAGATCGCCACCCGCGACGGCCGGATGCTGCAGAAGGCCGACCCGCTGGCGCGCTCCGCGGAGATCCCGCCGGCCACCGCCTCGGTCGTGCACGTCTCCAGCCACACCTGGCACGACCAGGAGTGGCTGGAGCGCCGCGCCGGGCTGACCGCCCACGACCATCCGATGTCGGTCTACGAGGTGCACCTGGCGTCCTGGCGGCCCGGACTGACCTACCGCGAGCTCGCCGCCGAGCTGCCCGGATACGTCCGCGACCTGGGCTTCACCCATGTGGAGCTGATGCCGGTGATGGAGCACCCGTTCGGCGGATCGTGGGGCTACCAGGTCTCCGGCTTCTACGCCCCGACCGCCCGGCTGGGCTCCCCGGACGACTTCCGGCACCTGGTGGACGCGCTGCATCAGCACGGGATCGGCGTCATCGTCGACTGGGTTCCGGCGCACTTCCCCAAGGACGACTTCGCGCTGGCCCGCTTCGACGGCGAGCCGCTGTACGAGCCGGCCGACCCGAACCGGGCCGAGCACCCCGACTGGGGCACGCTGGAGTTCGACTACGGCCGGACCGAGGTGCGCAACTTCCTGGTCGCCAACGCCGTCTACTGGGCCGAGGAGTTCCACGTCGACGGGCTGCGGGTGGACGCGGTGGCCTCCATGCTCTACCTGGACTACTCCCGCGAGCACGGCCAGTGGTCGCCCAACGAGCACGGCGGCCGGGAGAACTGGGACGCGGTGCGGTTCCTCCAGGAGATGAACGCGACCGTCTACCGGCGCTGCCCGGGCGTGGTCACCGTCGCCGAGGAGTCCACCGCCTGGGACGGCGTCACCCGCGCCACCGACGTGGACAACCACGGGCGCGGCGGGCTGGGCTTCGGGCTCAAGTGGAACATGGGCTGGATGCACGACTCGCTGGAGTACATCCAGCACGAGCCGATCCACCGCAAGTACCACCACGACGAGATGACCTTCTCGATGGTGTACGCCTACTCCGAGAACTACGTGCTGCCGATCTCCCACGACGAGGTGGTGCACGGCAAGGGCTCGCTGGTCTCCAAGATGCCCGGCGACTGGTGGCAGCAGCGCGCCAATGTCCGCGCCTACCTGGGCTACATGTGGGCCCACCCGGGCAAGCAGCTGCTGTTCATGGGGCAGGAGTTCGCCCAGGGCGCCGAGTGGGACCACGAGACCGGCCCGCAGTGGTGGCTGCTGGAGCCCGAGTGGCCCGCCGCCGCCGACCACCGGGGCGTGCAGGACCTGGTCCGCGACCTGAACCGGGTGTACCAGGACTGCCCGGCGCTGTGGCAGCGGGACACCGACCCGACCGGCTTCAGCTGGCTGGACGGCCACGCCGCCGAGGACAACCTGTTCTCCTTCGTCCGCTACGACCGCGCCGGGCGGCCGCTGGTGTGCGTCAGCAACCTCTCCCCCGTGGTCCGCACGGACTACAGGGTCGGCCTGCCGCCGACCGGCCCGGACGCCCGCTGGCTGGAGGTGCTGAACACCGACGCCGAGGCGTACGGCGGCAGCGGCGTGGGCAACCCGGACCCGGTCAAGGCCGATCCGACGCCCTGGAACGGGCAGCCCACCAGCACCGAGCTGACCCTTCCGCCGCTGGCCACCATCTGGCTCACGCCCGCCTGACCCGGCGTCCGGTGCGCCGCCCCCGCGACGGCGCACCGGGGCCCGTCCGGCCCGGCGCCCGGCCTGCATTCCGGACCCCGCGCCCGGCCCGCGTCCAGCCCACGGACGGGCCGTCGCGGGCGTCCGGCCGCTGCCTAGACTCGGCCGCATGACCGTCGTCGAGATTCCCGGCTCGAAGTCCATCACCGCGCGGGCGCTGTTCCTCGCGGCCGCCGCCGAGGGCACCACCGTGCTGCACCGGCCCCTGCTCTCCGATGACAGCGAGGGGTTCGCCGAGGGGCTGACCACCCTCGGCTACCGGCTGGACCGGCAGCCCGGCGTCTGGACCGTCGAGGGGCGGCCCGGCGGCCCGGCCGTCGCCGAGGCCGACGTCTTCTGCCGGGACGGCGCCACCACCGCCCGGTTCCTGCCCGCTCTGGCCGCCGCCGGGCACGGCACCTTCCGCTTCGACGCCTCCGAGCAGATGCGCCGGCGTCCGCTCGGCCCGCTCACCACGGCCCTGCGCGGGCTGGGCGTGGACCTCACCCATGACCGGGCCGAGGGGCACCACCCGCTGACGGTGCGCGCCGACGGCGTCAAGGGCGGGGCGCTGACCCTGGACGCCGGGCTGTCCTCGCAGTTCCTGACCGCGCTGCTGCTGCTGGGCCCGCTCACCGCCGAGGGCCTGGAGATCACCGTCTCCGACCTGGTCTCCGTGCCGTACGTGGAGATGACGCTGGCCATGATGCGGCGCTTCGGCAACGACGCCCGCCGCACCGGCGACACCTTCCACGTACCGGCCACGCCGTACCGGGCGGTGGAGTACCTGGTCGAGCCGGACGCCTCCACCGCCGGCTACGTACTGGCCGCCGCCGCGCTGACCGGGCGCACGGTCACGGTGCCGGGCCTGGGCTCGGAGTCGCTCCAGGGCGACCTGCGCTTCGCCGAGGTGCTGCGGCGGATGGGCGCCGAGGTCAGCCTCACGCCGGACTCGGTGACCGTCACCGGCCCGGAGCGGCTGCGCGGCATCACCGTGAACATGCGCGACATCTCCGACACCGTCCCGACGCTGGCCGCCATCGCGCCGTTCGCGGACGGCCCGGTGCGGATCGAGGACGTCTACAACACCCGGGTCAAGGAGTGCGACCGGCTGGCGGCCTGCGAGAAGAACCTGCGGGCCATGGGCGTGCCGGTGGCCACCGGGCGCGACTGGATCGAGATCCGGCCGGCCCGGCCGCGCCCGGCGCACATCGCCTGCCACGGCGACCACCGGATCGCCATGTCCTTCAGCATCGCCGGGCTGCGCACCGAGGGCGGGGTGACCCTGGACGACCCGGGCTGCGTGCGAAAGACCTTCCCCGGCTTCCATCGGGCGCTGGCCGCGCTGCGCGCCGACTGGGGCGTCTGACCGGGCCGGACGCGGCGCGTCAGGCGGGCGTGCCCGCGCGCCGGGCGATGTGGCCGGGGACGGCCGCCCCGGGCGGCAGCACCGGGTCGGGGACGGGCGCGCCCCAGCTGCTGACCAGCGGCAACTCCCCGGCCCACAGCCCCAGCTCGCCGTCCGGGCCGTCACCGTCCTCCGGCGGCCCGGCACTTGCCTTGACCGACGCCTCGTCCAGGGTGAGCGCCAGCAGCACGGTCGCGGCCAGCTCCTTGCGGTTGGGCTGCCGGGCGTAGCCCCACTGCCCGGGGGCGGCCTGCTCGGACAGCACCCGCAGCCCCTCCAGCTTCTCCTCCGGGTCGGTCACCACCCGCGGGACGCCGTAGACCATCGCGCAGCGGTAGTTGACCCCGTGTTCGAACACCGAGCGGGCCAGGACCAGGCCGTCGACATGGGTGACGGTGACGCAGACGGTGGCCCCCGGGTCGGCGGCCAGGCTGCGGCTGGCGACCGACCCGTGCAGGTAGAGGGTGTCGGCGGTGGCTCCGTACACGGTCGGGACGACCATCGGCACGCCGTCGACGACCACGCCCAGGTGGCAGATGAAGCCGGCGGCGAGGACCGCGTCCAGATCGGCCCGCTCGATGCTGCCGTTCTCGCGCATCCGGCGGTGCGCGGTCCGTTCGGTGACCGCGAGTCGGGCCGGTTCGCCCTGGGTTGTGTCCATCTTCTCGTCCTTAGACTTCAACGAAATCAGTTGCTGATCAACGATCGTGGCATGGAATCCGTGGAATTAACAGACTATCCGACGAATTCCGCCAAGCCATTGCCAGCAGTGCGGTCAGACGGCACTATGTGGCACACATTGACACCAGTGGTGCCGAAGCGGCGATCCCGTCTCCCGAAACCCTTATGTCACATGCCCGTTGCATGACTGCCCGTGAATCATTCACGTGAGCGAATATTCAGATAAGCAAACATTCGCGCGCCTGAACATTCCCGCACGCTCCCGCACCACGATGCACCCGCACGTCCCCGCACGCACCCCGCCCCGAGGGCTCCCCTGTCGCGCCCCACGCGCTGCACCCCCGGCGGTGGCCCCCGGAGAGGCACCACCTTGAGCAACGACATACCTGTCGAAGGCCGGACGTCCGGCCTGCGGGCCAATGCCCTCGGCGGCTTCGACACCGTCGTCATGGCCCTGGCGGGCAGCGCCCCCGCATACTCACTGGCCTCCACCACCGCCGTCCTGGTCGGCGCCGCCGGACTGGTCAGCCCCGCCGCCCTGCTGTGGTGCGCGATCCCCATGCTCGGCATCGCCTGGGCCTTCAACTACCTGGGCCGCCTGGACGTCAACGCCGGCGCCAGCTACTCCTGGGTCGGCCGGGCGCTGCACCCCTCACTGGGCTTCCTGGCCGGCTGGTCCCTGGTGGTCTCCGCGACCATCTTCATGGTGGCCGGCTCGCTGCCCGCCGGGCAGTACACCCTCTCGCTGTTCAACAGCGGCTGGGCCGACAACACCTGGGCCTCGATCGGCGTCGGCGCCGTCGCCTTCCTGATCATGGCGCTGCTGGTGCTGATCGGCATCCGGATCACCACCCACGCCCAGTGGATCATGACCGGGGTCGAGGTCGTCATCCTGGTGGTCTTCGGCATCGGCGCGCTGATCCACGGCGGCAGCGCGGCGGTCTTCTCCTGGTCCTGGCTGTGGGGCTTCGGCCACTTCGGCGGCGTCAGCGGCTTCGCCACCGCCGCGCTGGTCGCCGCCTTCTACTTCTGGGGCTGGGACGTCACCGCCAACCTCAGCGAGGAGACCAGCAACAGCAAGCGCAACTCCGGCCTCGGCGGCCTGGTCGGCGTCATCGGCGTCTTCGCGCTGTTCGAGATCGTCACCATCGCGGTGAACCTGATCATCAGCCAGAAGGACATCGCCGACCCCAACTCCGCGCCGCTGCTGACCACCCTGGGCAACACCGTGTGGCCGGGCGCGGGCGGCAAGATCATGGTGCTCGCGGTGGTGCTCTCCACCATCGCCACCCTGGAGACCACGCTGATCCAGGTCTCCCGCTCGCTGTTCGCCATGGGCCGCGACCGGACCATCCCGGCCATCTTCGGCAAGTCCCACTCCCGTTGGCAGACCCCGTGGTTCGCCATCGCCGTGGTCGTGGCGGTCTCCCTGGTCCTCTTCGTCACCTCGCAGAAGCTGGGCTCGGTCGGCAACATCATGACCGACGCGATCGACGCCATCGGCCTGCAGATCGCGGTCTACTACGCGCTGGCCGGCATCGCCGTCGTGGTCGCCTACCGCAAGCTGGTGCTCAAGTCCTTCTCCAACGCGATCTTCGTCGGGCTGTGGCCGCTGGCCGGCGCCGTCTTCATGGCCTTCCTGTTCGTCGAGAACTGCATGTCCCTGGACGCCACCACCATCGCCATCGGCCTGGGCGCGCTCGCGCTGGGCCTGATCCCGATGGCCTGGTACTGGGCCAGCGGCAGCGAGTACTACCGCACCGGGACCGTCCGGCTGGACGCGACCTCGTCCGACGAGGTGGACGCCCTCTACGGCGAGAGCACCCTGGCCACCGCCTCCACAGGTCCGGCCGATACCCTCGCAACGGATATCTGACTGATCGACAACTCCCTTGCCGCGGATGCCGGTCGGTTCCTCGTGAACCGGTCCGGCATCCGCCCGTTCCGTTCACCGCAGGGATGAACAGCCGGTGGGCGTCCGCGCGGACGCCCACCACTCCGCCGACTCTCCCGCCCCAGACCGAGAGTGGTCACCCTCATGGCCAGAGCACGACGACGCGTCACCGCCCCACGGTTCGACCCCACCTTCGGCGACCACGCCCTCGCCACCGCCCGGCAGGACCTCGTCGTGGGTCGCTGGCAGGGCGCCCGCGACCTGCTCCGCGACACCGGCCGGGACTGGGACCGGCGCACCCACCGGATGCGCCTGCTCGCCGACACCGCCGCCGGGATCCGCACCGTGGAGACCTGGCAGGCCGCCGACCCCGGCAACCCGGACGCCCTGGTCCTGCGCGCCGAGACCGAGGTCATGCGGATCTTCGCCGCCGTCAGCGAGCAGACCCGGACCAACGGCGCCCCGCCCGCCCCCTCCCAGGACGCCGTCGACCGGACGCACCTGGACCGGGCCGCCCGGATCTGCCTGCAGGCCGCCGAGAAGCACCCCGCCGACCCGGTGCCCTGGGTGTCGCTGATGACCCTGGCCCGGCTCTACGGCCACGGGCACCCGCACGTCTGGCACTGGTGGCGCGAGCTCCAGGCCCGCGACGCCTACAGCCGCGAGGGCCACCACCAGGTGCTGCGCCACCTCTCCGCGCGCTGGCACGGCTCGCACGGCGAGATGTACAACTTCGCCCGCGACAGCGCCGCCTTCGCCCCGGTCGGCTCGCCGCTGGCCGCGCTCACCCAGACCGCCCGGTCCGAGCACTACCGGCACCGGGTCACCGTCGAGGGCCCCACCGCCGTCGGCCTGACCTACCACTGGACGCACGAGGTCGCCGTCCAGGCGCTGCACTCCACCATGCGCGACTGGATAGCCCACCGCAACGGCATGGAGTACGCCCAGGACGTCGCCGACCTCAACACGGTGCTGCACGCCCTGATCTTCGCGGGCATGCGGGACGAAGCCCGCGAGGTCAACCGCCAACTGGGCGACCGGCCCACCCGGGTGCCCTGGTCCTACTCGGGCGATCCGGAGGGCCTCTTCGACCACTGGCGGTCGCAGCTCAGCGGCTGAGCGCGGGTAGGCTCGTGGAGCGGGACCGTCTCCGCGCCGGTCCGCCCCACCACTGGCCTGGCAAGGAACGGAGTGCCCCCGTGGCGCGCAGCGTGTACGTGACCGGGATAGGCCGGGGGGACGGCCGGCAGGCCGTCGAACTCGGCGTCATGGAGTTGCTGACCCGGCAGGTCGACCGGGTGGGGGTGTTCCGCCCGCTGACGCACCACCGCACCGACCACGTGGTGGAGCTGCTGCGCGGCCGCTACCGCCTGGAGCTGCCCGCCGAGGAGCTGTACGGGCTGGACTACGAGGAGGCCGCCGCCCTGCAGGCGGAGCGCGGCCCGGACGAGCTGATCGGCCTGCTGGTGGACCGCTTCCGGCAGCTGGAGCAGCAGTGCCAGGCGGTCCTGGTGCTCGGCACCGACTTCGCCGGCACCAACATCCCGGACGAGCTGGCGGTCAACGCCCGGCTGGCCAACGAGTTCGGCGCCTGGGTGCTGCCGGTCGTCGGCGGCCACCGGGAGGGCGCCGACACCGTCGTCGCCGAGGTCCGCAACGCCCACCGCGCCTACAGCGACCTGGGCTGCAACATCCTGGCCATGATCGCCAACCGGGTTCCGGGCCGGGACAAGCAGGAGGTCCAGCGGCGACTGGCCACCCGTCCGGACGTACCCGTGTACGTGATCCCGGACGAGCCCGCGCTGTCCGCGCCCACCGTCACCCAGGTGGTCGAGACGACCGGCGCCGAGGTGCTGCTCGGCGACGCCGCCGGGCTGGCCCGGGACGTGCGCCAGTTCATCTTCGGCGGGGCCATGCTGCCCAACTTCCTCGGCGCGATCGAGGAGGGCGCCCTGGTGATCACCCCCGGCGACCGGGCCGACCTGCTGATCGGCTCGCTGGCGGCGCACGCGGCCGGCTCGCCGCCGATCGCCGGCGTGCTGCTGACCATGGGCGAGACCCCCGGCCCGGACGTGATGCGGCTGGCCTCCCGGCTCGCCCCGGGGACGCCGGTGGCCGTCGTCCCGGCGGGCAGCTTCCCCACCGCCACCGCGCTGTCCACCCTGGAGGGCCGGCTCACCGCCGCCGGGCCGCGCAAGGCCGAGACCGCGCTCGGCCTGTTCGAGCTGCACGTCGACACCGCCGAGCTGACCAGCCGGATCGAGCTCAGCCGCTCGGAGCGGGTGACCCCGATGATGTTCGAGCACGAGCTGCTGGAACGCGCCCGGGGCTCGGCGCTGCGGGAGGTGGTGCTGCCGGAGGGCACCGAGGAGCGGGTGCTGCGGGCGGCGGAGGTGCTGCTGCGCCGCAACGTCTGCCACCTCACCCTGCTCGGCGACGAGGCCGCGGTGCGGCGGCGGGTCGCCGAGCTGGGCCTGGACCTCGGCCTGGACGCCCCGGAGACCGGCCGGGCCCGCGCCCGGGTGGTGGACCCGGCCGCCTCCCCGCTGCGGGACCGCTTCGCCGAGCTGTACGCGGAGATCCGCAGGCACAAGGGCATGACCCTGGAGGCCGCGCACGACGTGGTCGCGGACGCCAGCTACTTCGGCACCATGATGGTGCAGGAGGGCATCGCCGACGGCATGGTCAGCGGGGCGGTGCACTCCACCGCCGCGACCATCCGCCCGGCCTTCGAGATCATTCGGACCTCGCCCGGCGCGGCCGTGGTCTCCTCGGTCTTCTTCATGTGCCTGGCCGACCAGGTGCTGGTCTACGGCGACTGCGCGGTCAACCGCGATCCGGACGCCGAGCAGCTGGCCGACATCGCCGTGCAGTCCGCCGACACCGCCGCCCGCTTCGGGGTGGAGCCCCGGGTGGCCATGCTGTCGTACTCGACCGGGGACTCCGGCAGCGGCGCCGACGTGGACAAGGTCCGCAAGGCCACCGAGCTGGTCCGCGCCATGCGGCCGGAGCTGCTGGTCGAGGGCCCGATCCAGTACGACGCGGCGGTGGAGCCCGCGGTGGCCGCCACCAAGCTGCCGGGCTCGCCGGTGGCCGGGCGGGCCACCGTGCTGATCTTCCCGGACCTGAACACCGGCAACAACACCTACAAGGCCGTGCAGCGTTCGGCCGGGGCGGTAGCCGTCGGCCCGGTCCTCCAGGGCCTGCGCAAACCGGTGAACGACCTGTCCCGGGGCGCCCTGGTCCAGGACATCGTCAACACCGTGGCCATCACCGCCGTCCAGGCGCAGCAGGCCGCCGAGGACGCGGAAGGGGACCGGTCGTGACCGCCGCCACCCGGGTGCTCGTGCTCAACTCCGGCTCCTCCTCGGTCAAGTACCAGCTGATCGACATGGCCGACGGCAGCCGCCCGGCCTCCGGCATGGTGGAGCGGATCGGGGAACAGTCCTTCCCCGACCACGCCACCGCGCTCGCCGCCATCGCCGACGAGCTGGCCGGCAAGGGGGTGGGCCTGGACTCCCCGGCGCTCGCAGCCATCGGGCACCGCGTCGTCCACGGCGGTACGCGCTTCACCGCCCCCACCCTGATCACCGACCAGGTCCTGGACACCGTCCGCGAGCTGGTGCCGCTCGCGCCACTGCACAACCCGGCCAACATCACCGGCATCGAGATCGCCCGCAAACTGCGGCCCGACCTGCCGCAGGTCGCGGTGTTCGACACCGCCTTCCACGCCACCATCCCGGAGTACGCCGCCCGCTATGCGATCGACTCCGAGACGGCGGACCGGTTCTCCGTCCGCCGGTACGGCTTCCACGGCACATCACATCAGTACGTGTCCCGCCGTACCGCCGAACTCCTCGGCAAATCACCCGAATCGGTGAATGTGATTGTCTTTCACCTGGGCAACGGCGCCAGCGCCGCGGCCGTCGCGGGCGGGGTGTGCGTGGACACCTCGATGGGGCTGACCCCGCTGGAGGGCCTGGTCATGGGCACCCGCTCGGGCGATCTGGACCCGGCCGTCCTGCTGCACCTGCACCGGGTCGGCGGGATGTCCGCCGACGAGATCGACGACCTGCTGAACCGGCGCAGCGGCATGCTGGGCCTGTGCGGCGACAACGACATGCGCGAGGTGACCCGGCGCGTCCAGGCCGGTGACGAGCGGGCGCAGCTGGCCTTCGACATCTATGTGCACCGGCTGCGGAAGTACCTCGGCGGATACACGGCGGTGCTGGGCCGGGTGGACGCGGTGGTCTTCACCGCCGGGGTGGGCGAGAACTCCGCCGAGGTGCGGGCGGCGGCCACGGCCGGGCTGGACGCCTTCGGCATCGACCTCGATCCGGCGCTGAACGCGCTGCGGTCGAAGGCGCCGAGGCTGGTGTCCTCGCCGCTCTCACGCGTGGCGGTGGCCGTGGTGCCCACCGACGAGGAGCTGGAGATCGCCCGGCAGACCTTCTCCGTCATCTCCTCCGGCGACCGCTGACCACCGGCCGTTCGGGCGTATCGGGTGCATTCCGCTCGAAAACGCAACCGAAAGGTAACCCGATAGAATGAGTGATATGCGCCGAGCAAAGATCGTCTGTACCCTTGGTCCCGCGACGGACAACTTCGAACAGCTGAAAGCCCTGATCGAAGCTGGAATGAACGTCGCCCGTCTGAACATGAGTCACGGCGTTCACGCCGACCACGAGGAGCGCTACCGCAACGTCCGCGCCGCCTCCGAGGCGACCGGCCGTCCCGTGGGCGTCCTCGCCGACCTGCAAGGTCCCAAGATCCGCCTGGCGACCTTCGCCGACGGCCCGGTGACCGTCGAGAACGGCGACACCTTCACCATCACCACCGAGGACGTCCCCGGTGACCAGCACATCTGCGGTACCACCTACAAGGGCCTGCCCGGCGATGTGAAGCCCGGCGACCCGGTCCTGATCAACGACGGCGTGATCGCCCTGGAGGTCGTCAGCGTCGACGGCCCCCGCGTGGTCACCCGGGTGGTCGAGGGCGGTGTGCTGTCCAACAACAAGGGCATCAACCTGCCCGGCGCCGCCGTCAACGTCCCCGCCCTCTCCGAGAAGGACAAGGAGGACCTGCGCTTCGCGCTGGACCTCGGCGTCGACATGGTCGCGCTGTCCTTCGTCCGCAACGCCGCCGACATCGAGGACGTCCACCAGGTGATGGACGAGGTCGGCCGCCGGGTGCCGGTCATCGCCAAGGTGGAGAAGCCGCAGGCGGTCGAGGCCATGGAGGAGATCGTCCTGGCCTTCGACGCGGTCATGGTCGCCCGCGGCGACCTCGCCGTGGAGTACCCGCTGGAGCGGGTGCCGCTGGTGCAGAAGCGGCTGATCACGCTGTGCCGCCGGAACGCCAAGCCGGTCATCGTCGCCACCCAGATGATGGAGTCGATGATCACCGCCTCCCGGCCGACCCGCGCCGAGGCCTCGGACTGCGCCAACGCCATCCTGGACGGCGCGGACGCCGTCATGCTCTCGGCCGAGTCCAGCGTCGGCAAGTTCCCGATCGAGACTGTGCAGACCATGTCGCGGATCATCGAGGCGGCCGAGGAGGAGCTGCTGTCGCACGGCCTGCAGCCGCTCAACCCGGGCCGCAAGCCGCGCACCCAGGGCGGGGCGGTCGCCCGCGCCGCCTGCGAGCTGGGCGACTTCCTCGGGGCGCAGGCCCTGGTCGCCTTCACCAAGTCCGGCGACACCGCGCGGCGGCTCTCCCGCTACCGCTCGCCGATCCCGGTCCTGGCCTTCACCCCGGACGCCGCCACCCGCAACCAGCTGACCCTCAGCTGGGGCGTGGAGACCTTCGTGACCCCGCAGGTGCAGACCACCGACGCGATGGTCAACCAGGTCGACGACGCCGTCCGGCACCTGGGCCGCTACCGGACCGGCGACACCCTCATCGTCACGGCCGGCTCGCCCCCCGGCGTGGTCGGCACCACCAACATGGTCCGGGTGCACCACCTGGGCGACCGCACCGGCTGACCGGGCCCGCCGCCCTCCGTACGCCGGAAAGGGGCCGCTCCCGCCTCGTCACGAGGAGGGGGCGGCCCCTTTCGGTGGTCCGCTCGGACGCCGGCCGGCTGCTGTTCAGCTCAGCGGCGTGTAGTACAGGTGCATCCCCGGGATCGTCAGATTGCCGCCGAACTGGCCGGTCTGGACCGCGACCGCGTTGGTCAGATCGAGCGTCAGCGGGATCGGGACGTCGCCGATGAGGTCGTACAGCCATTGCGGCAGGGTGTCCGGCGTCAGCGTGAGATTGATGCCCAGCCAGGACAGCGGGATGCCCTCGGCCGAGGCCAGCGTGCCGGAGAGGCTGGTGACGTACATGGTCACCGTCCCGCCGGTCATGGTGGAGGTGGTGCCGGACCCGCCCTGGACGTGCAGCTGTTGGCCGATCTGCTGGGTCGACATGTCGAGATTGCCGATGTTGACCGCCTGCGCGGTGAACTTCAGCGCCCGGACGTCCCCGGCGGCCGTGGGCACGGTCACCACGCCGAAGAACTGGGTGTTGATCAGCTCCAGGTTGTTGCTCTTGAGCGTCCACGGCACGGCCGGCATCTCGGTGATGCCGCTGTCGGCCATGCTGGTGTCCAGCGGCGCGGCCAGGTGGCTGATGTCGCAGAGCTTGTTCGCCTCGGCGGCGGAGCCGGGCGCGGCCGACGGCGCGGTGGTCGGCGCGGTGGTCGGCGCGGTGGTGGGCGCGCCGGTGGCCTTGGCCGGGGCGGAGCCGGTGGGCGCCGTCGTCCCGGAGCCGGTGCCCGTCGCGGTGGCGGCGGGGGTGGCACCGGCGGAGGCGGTCGCGGCCGCGGTCGGCGTGGACGGGGTGGCGGCGGAGGGGGTGGTGCCGGGCACCGGGGTGGTCGCGGCGGCGGCAGCGGCGGCGACGCGCGCGGCCGGGGCGGAGGCCGACGGCGCGGGCGTCGAGGCGGCAACCGTGGAGGCGGCGACCGTGGAGGCGGAGGCCGTCGGGGCAGAGCCCGTCGGGGTGGCGGTGGACGACGCGTCCAGGCCGAGCAGGCCGCCGAGGCCGCTGAGGATCCCGCCGAGCGGATCGCCCGGCTGGTTGTGGTGGGCGGGCTTGGAGGGGCTGGCCGTGGGCTCGCCGGACGGCCGCGAGGACGGCTGCGGCGCGCTCGGCGCGGTGCTCGCCGAGGCGGTGGGCGCGGGCGCGTGGGTGGCCGGAGCGCCCTGCCCGGCGGAGCCGCCGGAGGCACCGGTACCGGTGGAGGCCGCAGTGGACGAGCCGCCCGTCGGCGTGGCCGCGCGGCCGGACTCCTTGGCCGACTTGGACGTCTTGGCCGCCGAGGGGGCGCCGGTGGACGCCGCGGAGGGGCTGGCGGTCGCGGTCGCCGCCTTGCCCGTCTCCAGCGCCTTCAGCGTGGTCTTGGTGCAGGTGTCGCCCTCGGGGGTGGACGCCGCCGCGCCGGTGGAGGCCGTGGCGGAAGCCGAACGGGCGTCGGCGGCGAGGGCGAACTTCGGCGCGATGGTGCCCATCAGCAGCGCCGTGGGCACGGCCGTCAGCGCCAGGGCGCGGCCGACCGGCAGCTGCAGCCGACCGCGGACGGTGCGCCGGGGCGCGGCATGCCGCCCCGAGACCCGCGGCCCGGGGGCCTGCGGACCGGCGGCGCGGGCCGGGTCGGAGTCACTCGCCATGGCGGTACTCCCCCTCGTGCACGCCCTCCGCCGACTGCGGCTCGGGCAGGTACGCCTGCGCGGCGGTGGGGGCCTCCCCGGCCGGCCCGGTCTGCTGCGGGAGTTCGGGGAACCGGGGGGCGGCGGTCAGCTCGCCGGTCCCGGCGTACTCCGCCTCGGCCGCCTCGGCGTCCTGCGGGTCGCTGACCGGCTCGGCCGCCTTCGGCTGCTTGAGCGGGGCCCAGGAGCAGACCATGACGCCGCCGAGCAGGCCCGGCAGCAGGCCCAGGCCGAAGCCGCCCAGGTTCGACATCGGGATGGACACCAGGACCAGCACCAGTGCGGCGATGCCCGCGAAGATGCGGATGAGCGGCTGGAACCAGACGGAGACGCCGAGCGCGATCAGCAGCAGGCCGATCAGCAGCGAGGCGGCTCCGGCCGAGGTGGCGAGGTGGATGCTCAGGGTGCCGATGCTGAGGTTGGCGTACGGGAAGTAGAGGATCGGCAGTCCGGCCAGGAGAACCAGCAGTCCCCCCCAGAACGGGCGGGTGCGGCGCCAGTTTCGGAACGCTCGGCGGGCCTTGCTGAAGCCGGTCTCGGGCTCGGGCCGCGCCTGCGCGGTCGCGCTCGTCACGTGGCAACTCCCAGATGGTGATCAGTGGTGGAACACGGTGGGGAGGGACCGGGGCCCCTCCCCACCACGCGTGATGGATCAGTACGTCGTCCATCGGCAGGTCGGCTGTCGGGCCGACTGGAGGCGCTTGCGCGTCAGAAGCACTCAGCGTTGCTGTTGTTGACGCTGAGGTGCATCCCGTTCAGCGAGAAGGTGCCGGCCGAGGTGGCCCACGCCGTCTGCTGCACGCCGGTCAGGTTGGCCGAGTCGGCCTCCTGGGCGAACCCGGCGGGGTTGTAGAACTGCGGGTTGCTGGAGTCGCCCGCGCTGACGCTGCCCTTGCTGACAGCACCCTCGGCAACACCGATGTTGATGTTGTTGAAGGTCGCCGTCGTGGCCTGCAGATCGGTCATGTCGATGTACAGGTTGCTGGCGGTCACCGGGTGCTTGGCGTCGTCGCCTGCGGTGATCTTCAGCACGTAGGTGCCGAGCGGGCCCAGCGGCAGCTGCACGGACTGGCAGAGCTTGTTGATGGTGGCCGTCTTGAAGCCGGAGACGGCAACGGGGACGTACTTGTTGCCTTCCTGCGTGTCGACCGTGCCGTACTGCACGAAGCCCTGGCCGCTGAGCGAGTCTGCGGACACCTTGAAGTCGGTGCCGGAGACACTGAACGACGCGGCGAGGGCGCCCTGCGCGACGCTGACACCGACTGCCGCCGTGACGGCGAGGGTCGGGACCATGACGACTGCGAAGCGCTTCCAGCGGGTCTTGCCATAAGTCTGGGACATAACGAGGTCCTCCTTCTCGGACGTGCATCTTCGGCCTGCCCCGCTAGGGCCCCGGCCTGGGATGGGGAGAAGAGCTACGTCCTCGGGAAGGGGAGCGCGTCGGCTGTATGCGTTCACACGTACGGACACAGGCGTCCGGACGGCTGATCGGCAGCATCGGCGATCACCCCCGAGCGACAACCACCGGTCGAGCTGGGTGCTCGGCCGTGAGAGGACAGGCTCCACGGGGAAGGCGGAGACCCCCCTGTCCTCAAGGCACCGGCCGGGCCGGCACCTGCCCGGTGGGGATTCGCCGGAGGCAACCGACTGGCTGTCGGCCTACCCCAACGAACCGGGCGTGCCTGATCGTCGTCCAATACAGGCCGCTGCACAAGTGGTTCGTTACTGATGAGTAAGGAACAAGTGAACCCTTGCGGGCGGCCGGACGCAGGGCATATCACCGCCAGTGACCGCCGTCCGGACCGCCGCGCGGGCAAAGCCCAGGAAACACGCCGTTAACAGTCGATGACGGCCACCGAGGGTGACCGTCATCACAAAATATCAAGTTTTGGTAAACCTCAGGAACACCAGCGGCTTTGTCGGCAAATCGCCGATGCCGCTGCGTGCCGTCCGGTCACCCGGTGCCGTGCTCAGAACAGCTTGCGTGCCAGCGCCCCGCGCGCCTTGACCACCCGCGGGTCGTCCGCGCCGATCACCTCGAAGAGGTCCAGCAGGTGCCGGCGGACCCGGTCGCGGTCCTCGCCGAAGGTGCGGCCGACGGTGTCCACCAGCCGACCGAACGCGTCCTCGACATGACCGCCCGTCAGATCCAGGTCGGCGGCGGCGAGTTGGGCGTCCACATCGGCCGGGCGCTCGGCGGCGGCGGTACGCACCGCCTGCGGGTCCAGTCCCTGCACCCGCTGCAGCAGTTCGGCCTGGGCCAGGCCCAGCTTGGCCTCGACACTGCCCGGCTGGTCCGCCAGCACGGTCCGGTACGCCTGGATGGCGCCGCCCAGATCGCCCTGGTCCAGCGCCTCGTGCGCGGCCGCGAGCGTCGGATCCACCGGCTCCGGGGCCTCGACGGCCTCCGCATCGCCCCGCCCGGAGCGCACGCCGACCTCGCCGACGACGCCGAGTTGGGTGTCGGCCGCCTCGATCAGCTTGTCCAGCAGCTGCCGCACCTCGGGCTCGGACGCCGGGCCCTCGAACAGCGGCAGCAGCTGGCCGCCGACCACGGCCAGCAGCGTCGGCAGGTCGCGGATCTGCAGCTGCTGGGCCAGCTGCTGGTTGTTCCGCAGGTCGACGTTGGCCAGCACGAAGCGGCCGTCGTACTCCTCGGTGAGCCGCTCGATCAGCGGCTTGAACTGTTCGGCCGGGGCGTAGCCCTCGGCCCAGAAGTTGAGGACGACCGGCACCTCGGCAGAGAGCTGGACGACCTGCTCCTCGAACTCCCGCTCCGACGCGTCGAAGATCAGCGGGCCCGCGGACGGCAGGGCCGCGCCGGTGGCCTCCGCCTCCTGGATCTGGCGGGCGCGGGCGGCACGGGCCTGCTCCGCCTTCTGGGCGGCCTCACCGGCCGCCTTGACCGCGGCGAGGTCGACCGCGCCGCGCATGGACATGTTCCGTGGCTGCATGGCTCTATCCTCCCCTGTCCGCCCGCCCTGGTGTGAATCGGCGGAGAATGGCCCTGGCCACGGTCGTCGTACTGCTGTGCGTCTGCGGTGCTGGTGTCTGTGTGCCTGTGGTGCCGGTGCCCGGATCCCCATCCGTGCGGCAGCGTGGTTGTCGCTCTTTCGCTACGAGTCGTAGCGTATATCCGACCGCCCGGCTGTCACACCCCGCTGCACGTGAACTGCACCACTTCTGCACGCACAGCCCTTCACCCAGCCCCCCTACTGCCAGGTAACCTCCCGAGACCCGACGCCACTCCGCCGGCTGCCCCTCCAGCCAAGGACACCCCTTGACCGACGCCCCCACCGCCCCGCGCAAAGGCCGCCCCCGCAGCCCCGACGCGGACCAGGCGATCCTCGCCGCGACCAGGGCCGTGCTCGCGGAGCAGGGCTGGGGCGGGCTGACCATGGGCGATGTCGCGGCCCGCGCGGGGGTCGCCAAGACCACCCTCTACCGGCGCTGGCCGTCCAAGAACGAGCTGGTGGTGTCCGCCGTCGCAGTGCTCTTCGACGAGCTGGTCCTGGCCGACCTGGGCAGCCTGCAGGCGGACGTCGAGGCCGTCGTCCAGCAGTTCGCGGCGCTGCTGGCGCAGCCGGAGAGCCAGTCCGCGCTGCTGGCGCTGTTCGCCGAGGCCACCCGCGACCGGGCGCTGCGGCAGCGGGTGCGCGAGGCCATCATCGACCCGCAGAAGCAGCTGGTGCGCCAGGGCCGGGCCGCCGCCCAGGCCCGCGGCGAGATCCCCCGGACGAGGACCCGGCGCACGCCTGCGAGGACGTCGACGTCATCTTCGACACCATCGCCGGCGCGGTCGAGCACCGCATGCTGGTCAGCGGCGAACCCGCCTCCCCCGAGTGGATCCGCCGCTTCACCACCCTGCTGCTGACCCCCATGACCAGCGCGAAGGCGCCCTGACCCGGCTGTCGGCCGGTTCAGGGCGCCTGTGGGTGCGGGCCCGGGCCCGCAGGGGGCGTCAGAAGCCCGCGGGCTCGGTGTAGGTGCCCCACTCGTCGCGCAGGGCGTCGCAGATCTCGCCCAGGGTGGCCTCCGCGCGGACGGCGTCCAGCATCGGCGGGAGCATGTTGGCGCCGGAGCGGGCGGCGGCCAGCATGGCGTCCAGACCGGCCCGGACGGCCGCCTCGTCGCGTCCGGCCCGGCGCGCCGCCAGCTCGCGCACCTGCTCGGTCTCGACCTCGTGGCTGACCCGGAGGATCTCCAGCGGCGGGGTGACGCTGCCGGTGTGGCAGTTGACGCCGACCACCCGCTTGGTGCCCTTCTCCACCGCCGTCTGGTAGGCGAACGCGGCCTCGGCGATCTCGCCGGTGAACCAGCCGTTCTCGATGCCGCGCAGGATGCCCGCGGTCATCGGGCCGATCTCCTGGCCCGGACCGCCCTTGGCGCCCATGCCCAGGATGCGCTCGAAGACGGCCTCCGCCTGCGCCTCGATCCGGTCGGTGAGCGCCTCGACGTACCAGGAACCGCCCAGCGGGTCGGCGACGTTGGCGACGCCGGTCTCCTCCAGCAGCACCTGCTGGGTGCGCAGGGCGATCTCCGCGGCCTGCGCCGAGGGCAGCGCCAGAGTCTCGTCCAGGGCGTTGGTGTGCAGTGAGTTGGTGCCGCCGAGCACGGCCGACAGCGCCTCGACGGCGGTGCGGACCACGTTGTTGTAGGGCTGCTGGGCGGTCAGCGAGACGCCCGCGGTCTGGGTGTGGAAGCGCAGCCACTGCGCCTTGTCGGTCTTGGCGCCGTAGCGCTCCTTCAGCCAGCGGGCCCAGATCCGGCGGGCCGCACGGAACTTGGCGATCTCCTCGAAGAAGTCCAGGTGGGCGTCGAAGAAGAAGGAGAGGCCGGGGGCGAAGACGTCCACGTCCAGCCCGCGGGAGAGCCCGAGCTCGACGTAGGCGAAGCCGTCGGCGAGGGTGAAGGCCAGCTCCTGCGCGGCCGTGGCACCGGCCTCGCGGATGTGGTAGCCGGAGACCGACAGCGGCTTGTACGCCGGGATGTTCTCGGCGCAGTACTCCATCAGGTCGCCGATCAGGCGCAGGTGCGGCTCGGGCGAGAACAGCCACTCCTTCTGCGCGATGTACTCCTTGAAGATGTCGGTCTGCAGCGTGCCGTTGAGCACCGAGGGATCGACGCCCTGCCGCTCGGCCGCGACCAGGTACATGCAGAACACCGGGACGGCCGGGCCGCTGATGGTCATCGAGGTGGTGACGTCGCCCAACGGCAGGTCCTTGAAGAGGACCTCCATGTCGGCGGCGGAGTCGATGGCCACACCGCAGTGGCCGACCTCGCCCAGCGAGCGCGCGTCGTCGGAGTCGCGGCCCATCAGCGTCGGCATGTCGAAGGCGACGGACAGGCCGCCGCCGCCCGCCTCCAGGATCATCCGGTAGCGCTCGTTGGTCTGCCGGGCGTTGCCGAAGCCGGCGAACTGACGGATCGTCCAGGCCCGTCCCCGGTAGCCGGTGGTGTGCAGGCCGCGGGTGAAGGGGTACTCGCCGGGCCAGCCGATCCGCTCGAAGCCCTCGGGGGCCTCGCCGTCCGCGGGCCCGTAGACGGGCTCCACGGTGTCGCCGCTGAGCGTCGAGAAGTCGGCCTCGCGCTGCGAAGCGCGGTCGAACCGCCGCTGCCAGCGCTCGCGTGCCGCCTGCATGGTCTCTGCGTCCACGGTGCTGCCCCGCTCCACGAGAAGAAAACTACTTGGACTTCCTAGTAATTTACTCGGACGTCCAAGTAGTTGTCGACAGCGACCCCCGGCGAGGAGCGGGGGTCGCTGTCGGGGCGGCGGTCAGGCCTTGACCAGCCGGTCCGGGTCCACGCCCGACTCGAGCTGCTCGTCGATCTGCTTCATCACCTTGCGCTCGGCGATGAAGGAGCAGGTGGGGATGGTTCCGGCGAGGATGACCAGGACCATCTTCTTGATCGGCCAGCCCAGCTTGTTGCCGACCAGGAAGGCCACCACGACGTAGACCATGTACGCCCAGCCGTGGATGGTGCCGACGATGGCCACCGCGATCTCCGCCTTGCCGAAGCCGTAGTACGCGACGCACGAGGCGCAGAGCAGGATCAGGCCGACGCCGGTGACGTACGCCAGGACGCGGTAGGCGGTCAGCAGGGGGGAGGACTTCTTCACGGCGGGGCCTCGCAGTGCGGTGGGCGGCACGGTACGTCCGGGCTCGGGTACCGACGGGAAAAGAGCGTAACCGCCCGGCTGTGGATCACCGCCACCGCCCCGGACCGCCCTTACCATCCGCACCGGGGCCGGCGCCAGGGCCGGGCGTCAGGGCCGAGCGTCAGGGCCGAGGCGTCAGGGCCTGGGCGTCGGGCGGGGTGAAGTCGCCGGCGGCTATCCGCAGCGGGCGCAGCACCTCGAACAGCTCCCGGCAGTCCGCCTCGTCGTAGCAGCCGAGGCCGAAGTCCATGCCGACCAGCTCGCGGGTGGCCTCCTCGACCGCCTTGCGACCGTGCTCGGTGATGGCGGCGAGCACCCCGCGCCCGTCCAGCGGGTTGGGGCGGCGGACGACCAGGCCGGACTTCTCCAGCCGGTCCACGGTGTTGGTGACGCTGGTGGGGTGCACCATCAGCCGCTCGCCGATCTTCGACAGCGGCAGCTCACCGGCCTGGCTGAAGGTGAGCAGCACCAGCGCCTCGTAGCGGGCGAAGGTCAGCCCGTACGGCTTGAGCACGCCGTCGACCTGCGACAGCAGGATCTGCTGGGCCCGCATGATCGAGGTGATCGCCGCCATCGAGGGCACCGCCCCCCAGCGCCGGGTCCACAGCTCGTCGGCGCGCTCGATGGGGTCGAAGGAGAGGCTCAGCGGCTTGGGCACGGGCCTACCGTACCGGCAGCCCGCACCGGCGCGCCGCGCTGTCCACGGGCCGGGCAGCGGCCCGGACGGCGGAGGGCGGGCAGGTCTCAGGCGAGGACGGCGGGCGCGGCCTCGTAGCCCTGGAGCTCCTCCTTGGCCATCAGCCGCTCCGCGTAGAAGCCGCCCAGCGGCAGCACCGACAGAGCCATCACCCAGACCGCGCGCCAGAACGACCAGCGCTGCCGGTACCAGGCGATCAGCGCGAACAGCATGTAGAAGGTCCACAGGATGCCGTGCACCATGCCCAGGACCGGGACGCCGTTGAAGCTGGTCGTGCTCTTGAGCACCACGCAGACCAGCAGCAGCAGGAAGGACAGGCCCTCCGGCATGGACACCAGGCGCAGCCGGTGGACGGCGCTGTTCATCACGGGACTTCTCCTCACACGGGACCGGGCCCGCGTACCGGCCGGGCCCGCTCCAGTATCACCGACCCCCGGCTATCCTCGCGCCCATAGCGTTCCGAGCTGAACGATTCCGACGGACGGGGGCCTTTCGATGGCGTGGGACTGGAACCGACGTACCTGTTCACGGCGGGGGCACGTGACCTATGCGCCGACCGAGCCGCACCTGAACGAGCGGCTGCGGACGCAGACCGCGCTGGGCGAGGCATGGCGCTGCCTGCGCTGCGGGGACTTCGCGCTGGGCGGCCCGGGCGGCTCCGGCAGGGCCCAGGACGCGCCGTCCGTGCCGCGCGGCAAGGCGCTGCGGGACCGGTTCATCCTGCGGCTGCTCGCGGTGGAGCGGCTGGTGCGCGGGGTGCTGATCGTTCTGATCGCGTACGCGGTGTGGCGGTTCAGCAACAGCCAGACGGCGGTGCAGCAGCTGTTCAACCACGATCTGTCGCTGCTGCGGCCGGTGGCCGTGCACTTCCACTACGACCTGGACAACTCGCCGATCGTCGGCTCCATCCAGAAGACCTTCAGCTACCACCGCTCCACGCTGGTGGCCACCGCCGCCGCGCTGCTGGCGTACGCGCTGATCGAGATCGTCGAGGGCTTCGGGCTGTGGGCGGCCAAGCGCTGGGCGGAGTACCTGACGGTGGTGGCCACGGCCGCTTTCCTGCCGCTGGAGGTTTACGAGCTGACCGAGAAGGTCAGTTACCTGAAGGTCGGCACGCTGGCGCTCAATCTGCTGGCCGTCGTCTACATCCTGCTGGCGAAGCGGCTGTTCGGGCTGCGCGGGGGCGCGGCGGCGTTCGAGGCGGAGCGGCAGGGGGCCTCGCTGCTGGAGGTGGAGACCTCGGCCGGGGAGGCGCCCGCGGGCGACCGGGCCGGATCGACCGCCTGACCGGCGTCCACCTGACGGGCCACCCGATCGGGTGGCCCTGCGGCACCGGGGCGGCTGCCGGGCGGCTGGTGGACACGTCAACCACGACCAATATCGTCAAACTTTCAACTTCTATAGGTATCATTGACCCATGGACACCACAGCAGCGGTCCCCGCGGAAGCCTCCGACGCGCCCGACCCGGATGCCCCCTGGCTCACCGCCGCGGAGCAGCGGCTGTGGCGTGCCCATCTGGAGGTCAGCCGGTTGCTGATGTACCAGCTGGAGCGCGAGCTGCAGGTGTACGGGCTGGCCACCAACGACTACACCATCCTGGTCGAGCTGTCCGAGGCGCCCATGCGCCGGATGCGGATGACCGACCTGGCGACCGCCACCCTCCAGTCCAAGAGCAGGCTGTCGCACCAGATCACCCGGATGGAGACGGCCGGCCTGGTCGTCCGCGAGGGCTGCCCCGGCGACCGGCGCGGGCTGTACGCCGTCCTCACCGAGCAGGGCTGGGACATGATGCGCAGGCTCGCCCCCACCCATGTGCGCAGCGTCCGCAACCACTTCATCGACCGGCTGGACGCCGACCAGATCGCCTCCATGTACGAGGCGCTGGCCCCCATCGCCGAGCACCTGCGCGAGCTGCGCGGCCGCGCCTGAGCGGGCCCCAGCCCTGGTGAGCCAGGCGGTCAGGCACCGGATCGGTCAGGCGCCGGTCACCCCGGCCACCAGCTCGTCCGCCGCGGTGTACGGGTCCAGCCCGCCCGCCGCGACCCGGGCCGCCAGCGCGTCCAGCCGCTGGTCGCCGCGCAGGTCGCCGAAGCGCTGCCGCAGCGCGGTGACCGCGATGGTCTCCACCTCCTGCGCCGCCCGGCGCCGTCGGCGCACCGCCAGCTCCCCGTGCTCGGCCATCCAGGCGCGGTGCTTCTCCAGCGCCTCGACCACCTCGTCCACGCCCTGGCCGCGCGCGGCCACGGTCTTGATGATCGGCGGACGCCAGTCCCCCGCGCCGCGCGCCTCGCCCAGCCCCAGCATGTGGTTCAGCTCCCGGGCGGTGGCGTCGGCGCCGTCCCGGTCGGCCTTGTTGACCACGTAGACGTCGCCGATCTCCAGGATGCCCGCCTTGGCGGCCTGGATGCCGTCGCCCATGCCCGGGGCCAGCAGCACCACGGTGGTGTCGGCCTGGGCCGCGATCTCCACCTCGGACTGCCCGACGCCGACCGTCTCCACCAGCACCACCTCGCACCCGGCCGCGTCCAGCACCCGGATCGCCTGCGGGGCCGACCAGGCCAGGCCGCCCAGGTGGCCGCGGGTGGCCATGGAGCGGATGAACACCTCCGGGTCGGTGGCGTGGTCCTGCATCCGCACCCGGTCGCCGAGCAGCGCGCCGCCGGAGAACGGCGAGGAGGGGTCGACCGCGAGCACCCCGACCCGCAGGCCCAGCTTGCGGTAGGCGGTGACCAGGGCCGAGGTCGAGGTGGACTTGCCGACGCCGGGCGAGCCGGTCAGCCCGACCACGTAGGCGTTGCCGGTCAGCGGGGCCAGCGCGGCCATCACCTCGCGCAACTGCGGGGAGGCGCCCTCGACCAGGGAGATCAGCCGGGCCACGGCACGCGGCCGGCCCTGCCTCGCCTGCTCGACCAGCGTGGCGACGTCCATCATCAGCGCGATTCTCCCGGAGGGCTTCGGTTCGGAGCGGGATCGTTCGGAGCGGGATCGGTCAGGAGGGAACAGCCCGGGGCGGGGAGTCCGCACACTCCCCACCCCGGGCACCGGCTACCGCTACCGGCTACGGCACGCGGACGATCAGCGCGTCACCCTGGCCGCCGCCGCCGCACAGGGCCGCCACGCCGGTGCCGCCGCCGCGCCGCTTCAGTTCCAGGGCCAGGGTCAGCACGACCCGGGCGCCGGACATGCCGATCGGGTGGCCGAGGGCGATGGCGCCGCCGTTGACGTTGACCTTGTCGAAGGAGATGCCGAGGTCCTTGACCGACTGCACGGCCACGGCCGCGAACGCCTCGTTGATCTCGACCAGGTCCAGCTCGTCGACGCCGATGCCCTCCTTCTGCAGGGCGTGCCTGATGGCGTTGGACGGCTGCGACTGCAGCGAGTTGTCCGGGCCCGCGACGTTGCCGTGGGCGCCGATCTCGGCGATCCACTCCAGGCCCAGCTCCTCGGCCTTGGCCTTGCTCATCACCACGACCGCGGCCGCGCCGTCGGAGATCTGCGAGGAGGTGCCGGCGGTGATGGTGCCGTCCCGGGTGAAGGCGGGGCGCAGCTTGGCCAGGGTCTCCACGGTGGTGTCGCCGCGGATGCCCTCGTCCTTGCTGAACAGCACCGGGTCGCCCTTGCGCTGCGGGATCTCGACCGGGACGATCTCCTGGTCGAAGACGCCGTTCTTCTGGGCGGCGGCGGCCAGCTGGTGCGAGCGGGCGGCCACCGCGTCCTGCTCCTCGCGGCCGATGCCGAGACGGCCGTTGTGGGTCTCGGTGGACTCGCCCATGGGGATGTTCTCGAAGGCGTCGGTGAGGCCGTCGTAGGCCATGGCGTCGAGCAGCTCCACCGCGCCGTACTTGTAGCCCTCGCGGGACTTGGGCAGCAGGTGGGGGGCGTTGGTCATGGACTCCTGGCCGCCGGCGACGACGACGTCGAACTCGCCCGCGCGGATCAGCTGGTCGGCCAGGGCGATGGCGTCCAGGCCGGAGAGGCAGACCTTGTTCACGGTCAGCGCCGGGACGTTCATCGGGATGCCGGCCTTGACGGCGGCCTGGCGCGCCGGGATCTGACCGGCGCCGGCCTGCAGCACCTGCCCCATGATCACGTACTGGACCTGCTCGCCGGTGATCCCGGCCCGCTCCAGCGCCGCCTTGATGGCGATGCCGCCGAGGTCCGCGCCGGAGAAGCCCTTGAGCGAGCCGAGCAGGCGCCCCATGGGGGTGCGCGCACCGGCGACGATCACTGAGGTGGTGGCGTTGTTAGCCCTGTTGCTCATGGTGGTCGAGCCCCTTTGCTGCGACGGTCCTGGGGCGCTGCGCTGCCACGGTCACGGCGATCCAGGTGGAGGTTTTCCGCTCAATGTACTAATGCGTAACGTGGTCGTCACGGGCCGAACGGTGTGATCACGGGCACGGTCGGCACGGGTTTCCCCGAACGGCCCGCCTACGGTGCACTGGTAGGCACACCCCTAGGAGGCTTACATGCTCACACGCATCGACCACATCGGCATCGCCTGCTTCGACCTGGACCGCACCGTCGAGTTCTACCGCGCCACCTACGGTTTCGAGGTGTACCACACCGAGGTCAACGAGGAGCAGGGCGTGCGTGAGGCCATGCTGAAGATCAACGACACCGGTGACGGCGGCGCCTCCTACCTCCAGCTGCTGGAGCCCACCCGGGAGGACTCGGCCGTCGGCAAGTGGCTGGCCAAGAACGGCGAGGGCGTGCACCACATCGCCTTCGGCACCGCCGACGTGGACGCCGACTCCGAGGCCATCCGGGACAAGGGCGTGCGGGTCCTCTACGAGCAGCCCCGAATCGGCTCCATGGGCTCGCGGATCACCTTCCTGCACCCCAAGGACTGCGGCGGGGTGCTGACCGAGCTGGTGACGGCCGAGCCGGGCGGCCACGAGCACGCCTGAGCCGTGCCCCCGGCGTGCGACCCCGTACGAACGAACCCGTCGGTAACCTGAGCCAACCGCCGCACCCCCCTGCACATCGGCCTCGTGACGTGAGAAAATGCGCCAGTGCCACGGTCCGTGACCGCTGCCCGCTGCCCTCGGCGGCGGAGCGGCTGCGCAGGACGCGATAGCGTGCCCTTGTCAGGGCGGCCGCGGCGAGGGGCTCCCCGTCCGACGGCCGGGGGAAGGTGGGGGCGGCGTCGGGCTTCGCCGTGATCTGTCACCATTAACCGCAGAGCACGAGTTCATCATGGAGCTCACTCGGACGGCGGAACGGGACTCACCCGTTCCGTACGTGAGTGGCGACCCGACCAGGAGACGGATGGGACCGCGGCGTGCGGGGCTACGACGGCTACGAGGTTGACGATCACCTCTCCAAGTTCGAGGCCGAGATGGATCGGCTGCGAACGGAGCGGGAGAAGGCCGTCACGCATGCCGAAGACCTCGCCTACCAGGTCGAGGTCCTTCGGGCGAAGCTGCACGAGGCACGGCGGCAGCTGGCCCAGCCGCGCGCCTTCGACTCCGTCGCCGGCCAGGCCGAGCAGATCCTCCGCAACGCCGAGATGCAGGCCGAGCAGCTGCGCGCGGACGCCGAGCGGATGCGCCTGGAAGCCCAGAACATCACCCAGCGGGTCATGCAGGAGGCGGCCGAGCGCAGCGCCCGGCTCCAGGCCGAGTGGCAGGCCGAGGCCGACAACCGGCGCCGCCACCTGGAAGCCGAACTGGCCGAGCTGCGCCGCAACGCCGAACGGCACGTCAACGAGAACGTCTCCTGGGCCGAGCAGGCCCGCGTGGGCACCGAGGAGCAGGCCCGCCGCGTCCTGGACGAGTCCCGGGCCGAGGCCGAGCGGCTGCTGGCCGTGGCCCGGGCCGAGGCCATGGCCGTCTCCGAGCAGGCCACCTCGCAGGTCGCCGCGGACGTCGAGTCCACCCGGGCCGAGGCCGACCAGGTGCTGCAGCGCGCCCGGACCGAGGCCGAACGGCTGCTGACGGCCGCCGCCGCCCAGGCCCAGCAGGCCGCCGAAGGCGCCGAGCGGGTCAAGAGCAGCGCCCACAGCGAGGCCGGGGAGCAGCTGCAGCAGGCCCAGGCCGAGATCGACGCGCTGCGCCGGGCCGCCGCCGACACCCAGGCCGCCGCCGAGCGCGAACGCGCCGAGCTGGTCGCCGAGGCCGAGCGCTACCGCCGTGAGGCCGAGGAGCTGCGCGCCGCCGCCGAGCAGGCCGCCGAGGAGCTGCGGGCGGACGCCGAGGCCGCCGCCGCCAAGCGGCTGACCGACGCCGAGACCGCCGGTGAGGCGCGCGCGGCGACCGCCAAGGCCGAGGTCGCCCGGATGGTCGCGGCCGCCACCAAGGAGGCCGAGCAGGTCAAGGCCGCCGCCGAACAGCTCAAGGCCGAGGCCCAGCAGCTGCTGGACGACGCCGAGGTGCAGGTCGAGCAGCTGCGGGTGGAGGCCGTCGAGGCCGGCCGCACCGAGGGCGCCGCCAACGCCACCGTCCACCTGGCCAAGGCCGCCCGCACCGCCGAGGACGTCATCGGCCGGGCCACCGAGGAGGCCGGGCAGCTGCGCGCCGCCGCCGCCGAGGAGGCCGAGCGGGTCCGGGCCGAGGCCAGGGCCGAGGTCGAACGGCTGCGCGCGGAGAGCCGCGCGGCGGCGGAGCGCGCCCAGGGCAGCGCCCTGGACGAGATCCAGGCGCACCAGGACGAGGCGGCGCGGCTGCGGGCCGAGGCCGAGGAGCAGCGCGCCGAGGCCGCGAAGGAGGCCGAGCGGGTCCGGGCCGACGCCCGCCGCCAGGCCGTCACGCAGATCGAGGAGGCCGCCCGCACCGCTGAGGAGCTGCTGGTCCGGGCCAAGGCCGACGCGGACGAGCTGCGCGGCGGCGCCGCCGTGGAGCTGGCCAAGCTGCGGGAGCGCGCCACCGAGCAGGCCACCGAGGTGCAGGCCAGGGCCGAGGCGGTGCTGGCCCGCGCCCGCGCCGAGGCCGAGCGGCTGCGCACCGAGGCCGAGACCGAGGTGGCCGAGGCCCGGAAGCGCCGTACGGACGCCGAGAACGAGCACCGCGAGCGGGTCGCCGAGATCGAGCGTTCCACGGCCGGGGCCGCGGAGCAGGCGGCGGCCGAGCGGCTGGCCCTGGCCGAGAGCGAGAGCGCCGAGCTGCGCGCCCAGGCCGCGCGCGAGCGGGACGAGGTGCTGCGGGCGGCCGAGCAGCTGGCCTCGACCCGGGTGGAGGAGGCGTCGGCCACCGCCGAGCACCTCAAGGGCGAGGCCCGGGAGGTCCGCGAGCGGGCGTCGGCCGAGGCCAAGCGGCTGTCCGAGGAGTCCCGGCAGGCGTACGCGCGGGCCACCGAGGAGCTGGAGCGCCGTCGGGCCCTGGCCGAGGCCGACGAGGCCGCCGCCGCCCGGGCCCGGACCGAGGCCGAGGCGTTCGCGGCGGAGCTGCGCGAGCAGGTCACCGCCGAGGTGGCCGCGGCCCGGGTGGAGGCGCAGGCGCAGGTCGCCGAGGGCGTACTGGAGCTGGAGCGGCAGAACGCCCGGGCCGAGGCCGAGCGCACGCAACTGCTGGGCGCGGCGCAGGAGGAGGCCGCCCGGCTGCGCGCCGAGGCCGAGGCCCGGGCAGCCGAGCGGCTCGCCGAACTCGACCGGCAGAGCGCCGAGGCCGAGGCCGAACGCGTCCAACTCCTGGACGCCGCCCGCGAAGAAGCCGCACGCCTGCACACCGAGACCGAAGCCCAGGCCGCCGAACGCCTCGCCGAACTCGACCGGCACAGCGCCGAGGCCGAGGCCGAACGCGTCCAACTCCTGGACGCCGCCCGCGAAGAAGCCGCACGCCTGCACACCGAGACCGAAGCCCGGGCCGCCGAACGCCTCGCCGAACTCGACCGGCAGATCACCGAAGCCGAGGCCGAGCGCGGCGAACTCCTGGGCGCGGCACGGGAGGAGGCCGCCCGGCTGCGCGCCGAGGCGTCGGAGGAGGCGGCCCGGGTCCGGGCCGAGTCGCAGGCCGAGGCCGCCGAGGTCACCGCGGAGCTGGAGCGGCAGCGGGCCCTGGACGAGGCCGCCGCCGAGGCCGAGCTGGCCGAGGCGCAGCGCCAGCGCGGCGACGCCGCCGAGGAGCTGCGGACGGCCCAGGCCGAATCCCGCAAGCTGCTCGCCGACGCCGAGCGCGAGGCCGGGCAGGTCCGCGAGCTGGCGACGACCGAGGCCGCGCGGCTGCGGGCCGAGGCCGAGCAGAACGCGATCGCCTCGATCGCCGCCGCCGAGGACGAGGCCGCCGAGGTGCGCCAGTCGGTCGCCGGGATGTACGAGGCCGCCGAGGCGCAGACCACCCAGCTGCGGGCGGACGCCGAGCGCGAGGCCGCGCTGGTCCGCAGCCAGGCCGAGGAGCACGCCCAGGAGGTGCGCGACAGCGTCGCCACCGAGGCCGGGCAGGTGCGGGACCTGGCGACGACCGAGGCCGCGCGGCTGCGCGCGGAGGCCGAGCGGGCGCTGGCCGAGGGCGAGGCCGAGGCGGAGTCCGTGCGGGCGGCGGCCACCGCCGCCGCCGAGGCGCTGCGGGCCGAGACCGAGCAGGCCGCCTCCCGGCTGCGGGCGGAGGCGCAGGCGGTGCGGGTCGCGGCCGACGAGGAGGCCCAGCGGATCAGCGCCGAGGCCGCGGCCGCCGCCGAGGCGCTGCGGGTGGAGTCCGAGCAGGCCGCCGCCCGGCTGCGGGCGGACACCCAGGCCGCCGCCCGCGCGTTGCTGGCCGACGCCGAGGCGGAGGCCGCCCGGCTGCGCGCCGAGGCGCAGGCGGTGCGGACCGCCGCGGGCGAGGACGCCCAGCGGATCGCCGCCGAGGCGGAGACCGCCGCCGACGCCCTGCGCGCCGAGGCCGAGACCGAGGCCGCGCGGCTGCGCAAGGAGGCCGGCGCGGTGCGGATCGCCGCGGCCGAGACCGCCGAGCAGATCACCACCGAGGCCGAGACCGCCGCGCTGGCGACCACCGCCGCCGCCGAGGAGCAGGCCGACGCCATGGTGTCCGCCGCCCGCAAGGAGGCCGACCGGCTGGTCACCGAGGGCGCGGCCGAGGGCGCGGCCCTGGTCGAGCAGGCCCGCAAGGACGCCGACGTGATGCTGGTGGAGGCCCGCCGGGACTCCACCGCCATCCGCGAGCGCGCCGAGGAGCTGCGCGAGCGGACCGACGTCGAGACCACCGCGCTGCACGAGCGGGCCCGCAAGGAGTCCGCCGAGGCGATGAAGGCGGCCGGCGAGCGCGTCGACAAGCTGGTGTCGGCCGCGACCGAGCAGGTCGAGGACGTCAAGCGGGAGGCCGCGCTGGCCCTGGGCGAGGCCCAGGAGCGTGCGGCCAAGCTGGTGGCCGACGCCGAGGAGAAGGCCGGTGAGCTGCTCTCCACGGCCGAACGCGAGGCTGCGCAGACGCAGTCGGAAGCTTCGACGGAGGCGAGCCGGGTCCGGATCGCCGCCGTGCGGAAGGCGGAGGGGCTGCTCAAGGAGGCGGAGCAGAAGCTCGCCGACGACACCGCCAAGGGGGCGGCCCTGCGGGCCGAGGCGGCGGAGCAGTTGAAGACCGCGAAGGAGGAGGCGGAGCAGCTGCGCGCGGCTGCCGCCGAAGCAGCGGAGCGCATCCGCAAGGAGGCCGTGCAGGCCGCCGAGGCCGAGCTGACCCGGGCCCGCGAGGAGGCCGAGCAGCTCACCGACGAGGCTCTGAACGAGGCTCAGCGGATCACCGACGAGGGGCGCCGTGACCTGGACGAGCTCGTCAACCGCCGCAAGGACATCAACACCGAGATCGCCCGGGTGCAGGACGTCCTGCAGGCCCTGGAGTCCTTCGAGGCTCCGTCAGGGACCGCATCGGGCAAGAACAACGGGGGCAACGGGGGCAACGGGAGCGGCAGGCCGGGCGGCGGCCGGGGCAGTGCCCCGGCGGGCGTCGGCGCAGGCCCCACCCGCGCGGGTGGCAAAAGAAGTGACGTTGCACCACCCGATTGAGCGGTCATTCTCCACTCTTCATCGGCTTTCGGCCGATGACACTCCGAATCCGTGCCAGGATTCGCCCTATCACCTCACACCTCACCGGGCATACGACAGGAACCGAACCCCATGAGCGATCCACACTCTCCGCACGGCTTCGACACCGTGCGCCGTGGGTACGAGCGTGCTCAGGTCGACGAACGCATCAGCAAGCTGATTGCAGACCGGGACAGCGCCCTCGCCCGCATCACCGCGCTCGAGAAGCGGATCGAGGAGCTGCACCTCGAAACCCAGAACGCGCAGGCCCAGGTCTCCGACGCGGAGCCCTCGTACGCCGGGCTCGGCGCGCGGGTCGAGAAGATCCTGCGTCTGGCCGAGGAGGAGGCCAAGGACCTGCGCGAGGAGGCCCGTCGGGCCGCCGAGCAGCACCGCGAGCTGGCCGAGGCCGCCGCGCAGCAGGTCCGCAGCGAGGCGGAGTCCTACGCCAAGGACCGCAAGGCCAAGGCCGAGGACGAGGGCCAGCTGATCGTCGAGAAGGCCAAGAGCGACTCGACCCAGCTGCGCGCCGAGGCGACCAAGGACGCGCAGACCAAGCGCGAGGAGGCGGACGCCCTCTTCGAGGAGACCCGCACCAAGGCCTCCCAGGCCGCGCACGACTTCGAGACCAACCTGGCCAAGCGCCGCGAGCAGTCCGAGCGCGACCTGGCCGCCCGTCAGGCCAAGGCCGAGAAGCGCCTCGCGGAGATCGAGCACCGCGCGGAGCAGCTGCGGCTGGAGGCCGAGAAGCTGCGGACCGACGCCGAGCGCCGGGCCCGTCAGACCGTCGAGACGGCGCAGCGCCAGTCCGAGGACATCGTGGCCGACGCCAACGCCAAGGCCGACCGGATCCGCAGCGAGTCCGAGCGCGAGCTGGCCGCCCTGACCAACCGTCGGGACAGCATCAACGCGCAGCTCACCAACGTCCGCGAGATGCTGGCGACGCTGACGGGTGCCGCGGTCGCCGCCGCGTCCCTGCCGGACGACGACCTGACCCGCGGTGTGCCCGCGCAGCAGTCGCGCTGACCCGGCGTCACCCCGGGTACGACGCCGAAGGCCCCTCACCCCGCCCGCCAGGGCGCGGTCCAGGGGCCTTCGGCGTCTGCCGGGCGCGTCAGGCCGGGCGTTGAGCGGGGCGGTCAGCCCACGCGCCGCAGCAGCGCCCGTACCGCGGCGTTGAAGGCGTCCGGGGCCTCCAGCGCGGAGAGGTGCCCGGCCTGCGGGATGACGGTCAGAACGGCGTCGGGCAGCGCCGCGGCCATGGCCTCGGCGTCCGCCGGCGGGGTGATCGCGTCCAGCTCGCCGACCACGACCGCGGCCGGCACCTCCAGCCGGGCCAGCGCCGCCAGGCTGTCGGGGCGCGCGGCCATGGCCCGCTGCATCCAGGCGACGCTCGCCGGCGCGGCCTCCTCGATCATCGCCCGGACCCGCTCGACCAGCCCCGGATCGCGCTCGGCGGCGCCCGCGCCCAGCAGCGGCGACGGCAGCTGCTCGTCCACCAGCAGCCGGACGCTGTCGCGGGCGAGGACGGCGGCGGCGATCCGTTCCCGGTTGGCGCGCTGCTGCTCGGTGTCGGCGGCGGCCTTGGTGTCCGCCAGCAGCAGCCCGGCCAGGCGGTGCGGGTGCCGGCGGGCCAGGGCCATGGCGGTGTAGCCGCCGAGCGAGAGCCCGCCGACCACCGCGCGGTCGATGCCGGCCCGGTCCAGCAGCAGCGCCAGGTCGTCGGCGAGCAGGTCCAGCGAGGGGCGGTCCGGGCCGAGGTCGGTGCCGCCGAAGCCGCGCAGGTCCACCGCGAGGACCCGGGCCCCGCTGCCGTCCCGGCCGGGCAGGTCGTCCAGCTGCGCCTGCCACATCCGCGAGGACAGCGGGAAGGCGTGCAGCAGCACCAGCGGCGTGCCGGAACCGGACTCGCGGACGGCGAGGGCGGAGAGAGGGGGTAGCGGCTCGGTCGTCATGTCGGCCACCCTAGGTGGCGCAGGGCGTGCTTGTCGGGCGCGTCCCGCTGCTTTGTCCTAGTCTGACGGAGAGTGACCGGCGAGCAGGGAGCGGCGATGATCGAGGTCCACGAGCTGACCAAGCTGTATGGCGACACGCTCGCCGTGGACCACCTCAGCTTCCAGGTGCCGCAGGGCGTGGTCACCGGCTTCCTCGGCCCGAACGGCGCGGGCAAGTCCACCACCATGCGGATGATGCTGGACCTGGACCGGCCCACCAGCGGCCGGGTCAGCATCGACGGCAAGCACTACGCCCAGCTCAACGAGCCGCTCAAGCACATCGGCGCGCTGCTGGAGGCCAAGGCCGTGCACCCGGGCCGCAGCGCCTACAACCACCTGCTCTGGCTGGCCCAGAGCAACCGCATCCCGACCCGCCGGGTGGACGAGGTGCTGCGCCTGGTGGGGCTGCGGGAGGTCGCCAAGCGCCGCTCCGGGGGCTTCTCGCTGGGCATGGGCCAGCGGCTGGGCATCGCCGCCGCGCTGCTCGGCGATCCGCGGGTGCTGCTCTTCGACGAGCCGGTCAACGGGCTGGACCCGGAGGGCATCCTGTGGGTCCGCAACCTGATGAAGTCGCTGGCCGAGGAGGGCCGCACGGTCTTCGTCTCCTCGCACCTGATGAGCGAGATGGCCGTCACCGCCGACCACCTGGTCGTCATCGGGCAGGGCCGGCTGCTGGCCAACCTCTCGATGGACGACTTCATCGACCAGAACTCGCACAGCTACGTCCGGGTCCGCAGCCCCGAGCCGGAGGCCCTGCTGGACGCGCTCACCGGCGCCGGGCTGAGCGTCAAGCCGTCCACGGACAGCGCGCACGCGGGCGCGTACGAGGTGCCGGACGCCGACGCCGCGGTCATCGGCGACCTGGCCCGGGACCGGGGCCTGGCGCTGCACGAGCTGAGCCCGCAGCGGGCCTCGCTGGAGGAGGCGTTCATGCGGATGACGGCCGATTCGGTGGTCTACCGCACCGGCGCCGGCCCGGACCGAGGCGCCGCCCCGCAGCCGGACCGGCACGCGCACCAGGGCCCGAACGGGGAGACCCGGCCGAACGGGGAGACCCGGACCGCCGCGCCGACCGGGGCGGTCACCGCCGAGCCGGGCTCCGGCTGGGGCGCCGGATGGAAGAAGGAGAGCTGAGATGGCCAACTCCGGAGCGGTCCTGCTCTCCGAGTGGACCAAGGTCAGGACGGTCAGATCCACCGTCATCACGCTGGCGATCACCTTCGTGGTCACCGTGGGCCTGGGCGCGGGCATCTCCGCGCTCACCAACAGCCAGTGGCACACCATGAGCCCCACCGACCGGGCCACCTTCGACGCCACCTCCACCAGCTTCTCCGGCATCCTGCTGGGGCAGCTGGCGCTGATCGTCTTCGCGGTGCTGGTGGTCGGCAACGAGTACAGCACCGGGATGATCCGGACCACCCTGTCGGCCGTGCCCCGGCGCTGGACGCTGCTGCTGAGCAAGGCCGCCGTGGTGCTGGCACTGGTGCTGCCGGTGGCGCTGGTGACCAGCTTCACCGCGTTCTTCATCGGCCAGGCACTGCTCGGCAGCCACAGCACCTCGCTGGGCGCCCCGCACGTGCTGCGCGCGGTCCTGGCCATGGCGGTCTACATGACCCTGCTGGCGGAGCTGTCGCTCGGCGTGGCCTTCATGCTGCGCAAGCCGGTGGCCTCGCTGGGGCTGCTGATGCCGTTCTTCTTCCTGATCTCGCCGATCCTCGGCAACGTCCCCAAGGTCAAGACCGTGGCCCGGTACTTCCCGGACCGGGCGGGCCAGCAGATGGTGCAGGTGGTGGCGGGCACCAACTCCCCCTACGGGCCGGTGGAGGGCTTCTTCGTCTGCCTGGCCTGGGTGGCGGTCTGCCTGGCCGGCGGCTACCTGCTGCTGCGCCAGCGGGACGCCTGAGGCACTGACCCCGCCCGGCAGCGGCCGAGGTCAGTGCCTCGGCGCGTTGCGCCCGCGCTGGACGGCCGCGCCGCGCCGCTCGCGGGCGTTCCAGCAGGCCCGGTGCCAGTGCCGGCGGTCCTCGACCCCGCCGAGCCCGCCGACGCCGGAGGTCGGCCAGGCCACCAGGTGGCCGACGCCGGGCGGGATCTCCTGGTCGCAGCCGGGGCAGCGGTAGAACTTGCCGCTGTCCCCGGCGACCGGGCGGACCATCCAGTCCTCGCCCCGGTAGCTCTGCGTCTGCTCCAGGAACCAGCCCCCGCCGCTGCCGCCCTCGCTCGAACGCGGCTTCTCGGGTTCGCTCCCACGGGGGCGGCTTCGGCGCGGTGACACGTTTCTCCCTGGGCAGGCAGGCATGCTGGTCCCCACCAGGGTACGAGGTGACACCGGCGAAAAGTCCGCATTAGCACAGGTTGCTCAGGTGCACCAGGGCCGGACCCCAATTCCACCCGTAATCGCGGTCGGCGAGCCCAAATCATGGTGCCACCGGCACATGACATGAGTTACTCCAGAGGGAGGCGCGGGACCGAAGTTCCCCGCGGGACCGAGGAGTTGATTCCCATGTCGGCCAGAGCCGGACATGAAGGCGCCGTCGCCACCGTGCGGGTGCCCAGGCAGCGGGTGGCCCCCAGGGCCGTCCCCGGCCCCACCGCCGTGAAGCCGCCGCCCATCCGCACCGGGGCGTTCCTGCTGGCCGCGCAGTTCCCGGGCCAGGGCCACGCCGAGGCGCTGGACCGCGCCGTGTCGGCCGCCGTCGCCGCCGAGGAGGCGGGCCTGGACAGCGTCTGGCTGGCGGAGCACCACTTCGTGCCGTACGGCGTCTGCCCGTCCGCGACCACGCTGGCCGCGCTGCTGCTGGGCCGTACCCAGCGGATCCGGGTCGGCACGGCGGTCAGCGTGCTGCCGACGCAGCACCCGGTCTCCCTCGGCGAGCAGGCCGCGTTGCTGCACCTCACCTCCGGCGGCCGGTTCACCCTGGGCGTCGGCCGCGGCGGCCCCTGGGTGGACCTGGACGTCTTCGGCACCGGCGTGGACGCCTACGAGAACGGCTTCGCCGAGTCGCTGGAGCTGCTGCTGCGCTGGCTGCGCTCGGCGCGGGTCGGGGCCGACGGCCCGCGCTACCGCTTCCCCGAGGTGGCGGTGGTGCCCCGGGCGGACGAGCACCCGCTGCCGTTCCCGGCCCCCGGCGGGCGCCGGGGCCCCGAGTACGCCGGTGCGCGCGGCCCGGCGGCCGCGACCGCGGGCGGCCCGCCGGTAATGGTCGCCTGCACCTCGCTGGGCACCGTCCGACTGGCGGCGCAGCAGGGCGTGCCGATGCTGCTGGGCATGCACTCCGGGGACGAGGACAAGGCCGGCATGGTCGCCGCGTACCGGACGGCGGCGCGCGAGGCCGGGCGCACGCCCGACGAGATCGACCGGATCGAGTCGGAGCACATGGCCGCCGGGGTGGCCCAGGTCGAGGACAGCGGCGCGGAGGCCAAGCGGGTGCTGCTCAAGTCCATGCCCGCCTGGTTCCACTACGGCCTGTCGGCGCACCGCACGGTGGACGGCCGGGAGCGCCGGATGCGCGATCCGCGCGAGTACACCGAGCTGCTCTGCGGGCTGCACGCCGTGGGCACCCCGCAGCTGTGTGCGGACCGGCTGGCGGCGACCGCCGAGCGGACCGGGGTGCGGCGCTTCGCGCTGCTGGTCGAGGGCTCGGGTGACCGGGAGTCCACCCTGCGGAACGTGGAGCGGCTGGGCTCGGAGGTCCTGCCGCTGCTGCTGTGAGCCGTGGCCCGGCCCGTCGGTGGGGGCCGGTCTCGTACGCGGCCTACACCGACGGGTCGATCGGCTTGCTGGGAGGGCGGGGGCTAGCAGTCCCTCAGTTCCTCCGACTGGTTGAGCACCTGGGCACGGATCGAGGTGAAGAGCGCATAGCGGTCGTCAGACCCCGGTCCGAGCGGGAAGACCGCGACCCGGTGGCAGTTCTGGAACGCCAGGCGGACACCGAAGTGCCGCTCCAGCGATCCCCTGATCGCATCACTCGCCAACGCGCGGAGCAACTGGCCACGGGCCTGCTCCGAGGGCGGCGGAACCTGGTTGTCGGCGAACTCACTGCCGTCGACTTTCTGCTGGGCCACCAGCGAACTGATGAGTCCCCAGGCGTAGGGCAGGGAGACGCGGACGCAGTCGACGAATTCCCTTTCATCGACCTCGCCTCGCTCGGCCTTTTCGAGCAGGGCCGGTGAGACGTCGAGCGACATGGGTTCTCCTCTCGCGGACCTCGCAGACCGGGCGGCCTCGAGGTGGTGGTGCGGGGCGGAACGTTTTGGCGCTGGACGGACGTGCCTTTGAACCGAACCTGTCACGCATGCCGTGCGGTTGATGCGCACGAACAAGCGTCCCAGGAATCCGGCATCCGACGGGGCGGAACGGACTATTCCCCCTCTGCCGGGCCACCGGTGATCAAGTGGGACACAAGGGGATCTCCACTGGCTGCGTGCCCCCTCTCCGCACCAGGCCGTTACTCACCGTAGGCCGCCGAACGCAGTTGCACCAGATCGCCGCATGCGGATCTGGCCACTCCTGATCTGACAGGAGCACGACCGCGGCGCGCGTCCGGACCGGACGGCTCACTTCTCCGGCTGAACGCGCCCGCGCGCCCGGACGGTTTCCGCCCGGGCCGGTCCGCCGCCGAATCGCTCCGAATGGCCTCCGTGGGCTAGCGTGGTCGGCCATGCGTCTCGTGATTGCCCGCTGCTCCGTCGACTACGCAGGACGGCTCACCGCCCACCTGCCGTCCGCCCAGCGGCTCATCCTGGTGAAGTCCGACGGCAGCGTCGCCATCCACTCGGATGACCGCGCCTACAAGCCCCTCAACTGGATGTCGCCGCCCTGCACCCTCAAGGAGGAGGAGGGCCGGTGGACGGTGGAGAACAAGGCCGGGGAGAAACTGATCATCACCCTGGAGGAGGTCGCCCTCGACTCCTCGCACGAACTCGGCGTGGACCCCGGACTGATCAAGGACGGCGTCGAGGCGCACCTGCAGGAACTCCTCGCCGACCGGATGGAGGTCCTCGGCGAGGGCTGGACGCTGATCCGGCGCGAGTACCCCACCGCGATCGGCCCGGTCGACATCCTGTGCCGCAACAGCGAGGGCGTGACCGTCGCCATCGAGATCAAGCGCCGCGGCGAGATCGACGGCGTCGAGCAGCTGACCAGGTACCTGGAGCTGCTGAACCGCGATCCGCTGCTGGCGCCGGTCAAGGGCGTCTTCGCCGCCCAGCAGATCAAGCCGCAGGCGCGGGTGCTGGCCCTGGACCGCGGCATCGGCTGTGTCGTCCTCGACTACGACGCGCTGCGCGGCATCGAGGACGACAAGCTCAAGCTGTTCTGACCCGGCCTCAGGGGGTGGCGGAGGTACCGGCGGTGCCGGTGGTCCCGGTGGTCCCGGTGCCGCCGGTGCTCACCGGAGGCGTCGTGGTCGGCGGCGGCGTGGTCGGCGGAGGGGTCGTCGGCGGCGGAGTCGTCGGCGGGGGCGTGGTGGGCGGCGGCACGGTCGGCGACTTCGTCGGCGGCGGGGATGACGCGTGGGTCGGCGGGGGCGTCACCGGGGCGCTCGACTGCGGGGGGCTGGGGGTGGTGCTGGGGCTGGGCGTGGTGGTGGCCGTGGCACCGGCGTCGGGAGTGGCCCCGGCGGGCTGGGTCTGCGGGGCGCCCACCGCGCCCGGACTGGACGCCGAGGCGGAGGCCGAACCGCTCGCGCCGCCCGGACCCGCACTGCCGCCGCCGGGGGTGCTCGGCGCGCCGGTCTGGGTGACCACCGGGACGGTCTTCACCCCGGCGCTGTTGTCCGGGTGCCGGAACGCGCCCACGGCCAGGGCGATGCCGGAGCCCAGTGCGCCCATCAGGACGACACCGGCCACCGCCGCGGCGATCTGACGGCGGCTCACCGGCGCGTCGTCGCCGGGGGCGCGGTCCGACCGCCCGGCGAGCCGGCGCAGGCCGCCGCGGGGCGGTCCGGCGGCGGCGAGCACGACCGGGCCCGCCGTCAGCGCCCGCATGGAGCCCTCCAGCAGGGCCAGGGTGGTGCGTCCGGCACTGGCGGCCCTGACGTCGCCCAGGGCGGCCCGCAGGGCGATGGAGGCCTCCAGCTCGGCGCGTGAGCGGTCGTAGGCGCCCACGCACAGCCCGAGCACGCCCAGCTCGTGGTGGAACCACGCCTCCTCCGCGACCGCGCCGGTCACCCGGGCGGACTCCAGGCCGAAGCGCAGCGCCCGCTCCCAGGCGCCCCAGCGCAGCGACAGCGCGAACGAGGGCGCGGCGGCGCGGGCCAGCAGGACGACCTTGGCGTGGCGTCCCGCCTCCCGGTCCGCGCGCATGGCGGCCAGCAGCACCTCGGCCTCGTCGGCGATCTGCTCCGGCGTCACCGAGGCGTGGCCGGTCCACCAGACGAAGTGCTGCCCGGCCTCGCGGGCGGCGTCGCTGCCGGGCCACTCGTCGGCGAGCAGCTCGCACACGCCGTCCACCAGCCGGTGGTGCACCCCGGTGGCGACCGCGAGCCCGGCCTCGACCAGCTCCTCCAGCGCCGCCTCGCCGTGGCCGACGTCGACCAGGGCCGGCAGGTGCGGGGCGGTGGGGCACTCGCCGCCGAGCGCGGTGGCCAGCCGCAGGGTGCGGCGGGCGGGGTCGCTGAGGCCGCGGGCGATGCGGACGGCCGGGGCGGCGCTCTCGGCGACCGAGGGCAGCGGCACCGGGTCCGGCGGCGGCTCGCCCACCGACTCGTGCTGGCTGACGTAGGCGTCGAAGCCGCCGGGTGTGGGCCGGGGGCCGGCCGCCGGATCGACCAGCGTGCCGGAGACCCGCTGCGTGTCCAGCAGTTCCACGCCCTCGACGGGCCCGATGCCCTCCCAGTCGGGCCCGGGGAGCCCGGCGGCGAGCGCCTCGATGGCGGCCTCGCGGTGCCGCAGCAGCGCCCCGGCCTGGACGAAGCGCAGCGGCAGCCCCTCGGACTCGAACCACAGGTCCACCGCCCAGGCGCGCTCGGTCTCGTCCAGCGAGCGTCCGGCCAGCCGGGCCAGCAGCGAGAGGCTGGCCTGCCGGGACAGCCCGGGGATGGTGACCTCCTCCATCCGCGAGCTGGCGACCGGGGCGCTGACGTCCGGGGTGGCGGAGACCAGGAAGGCGCACTCGGGGGCGGCGGAGAGCAGCTCCTCCAGCGCCTCGGCGCCGAACTCGATGTCGTCCACCACCACGACCGCGCCGACGCCGCGCAGCAGCGCGGGCAGCCGGTCGCGGCCGGGCCGGTAGCCGGGGGCGCGGTAGGTGGCCGCGAACAGCTCCTGGAGCAGGTCGGCGGCGGTCCGGCGGTAGCCGGAGAGCTGGACGACGCCCGCCGGGGCGACCCCGGCGCAGGCGGCGGCGACGGTGTCCAGCACGGCGGTGCGGCCGGAGCCGGCCGGGCCGGTGAGCCGGACGCAGCGGCCCTGGCCGAGGCGGTCCCGGAGCCGGTCGCAGAGGGCGTCGCGCTCCAGCAGGTGGCCGCCGGTGGCGCGGGGGCGGGCGGAGGCGTCGGGGGCGATCAGCGAGGGCTGCGGGCGCCGGTCGGCCGGGCAGTCGCCGACGGAGGTGCCGTCGGGGGCGTTGACGTGGACCAGCAGGTCGCCGACGACGATGCTGCCGGTGCGGGTGCTGCCGTCGGCCGGTCCGTCGACGGCATCGTCCCAGGAGGGCTCGACGGCGAGCAGCGAGGTCTGCACGGTGGTGGCGGTCCCGGCGCTGCGGGCGACCTCGGTGGAGGCCGTGGCGGCGTAGCGCACGGGCAGGTTGGCGGCGGCGCCGTCGGGTATGGACCCGTGCTCGTACTCGGCTCCGGGGGCGCGTTCGACGGTCGGCATGGAGACGGTCGGGGTCTCGGCCGGGGGCTCGGTCGAAGCCTGGCTCTCGGGAAGGGATCGGGTCGCGGAGTCGTCGCCATCCCCCACCACATGCGGGTTCATGTTCCTCTTTCGCCCCCGGTTACGTACGCAGTGCGCAGTGCGGGCACATTCTCCCGTCCGCGCGCGGCGTTCCGGCGCCGTGACGCAGACCGTTGCACACTCTTCACCATTTGCGCACCGGAGGCGAGGGCAGCCGTCACACCGTTACGGGACGGTCACCCGGTGGACACCGGCAGGGCCGGTGCGGACAGCTCCGGGGCGAGGCCGACGGCCAGGTCGGCGCTCAGCTCGGGGGCGTCCGGGACGTAGCCCTCGATGGCCAGGATGCGGTGCAGCTTGGTGGCCACCAGCAGCCGCTGCAGCTGCGGGGGGATGCCGCGGAGCACCATCCGCCGCCCGCAGCGGCCGGCCCGGCGGTGGGTGCCCATCAGCACGCCCAGGCCGGTGGCGTCCCAGGAGTCGAGGCCGGAGAGGTCCAGGACCAGGTCGCCGTGGCCGTGGTCGACGGCGCGGTGCAGCACGGAGCGGGCGTCGGCGGCGGTGCGGACGTCCAGGCGCCCCTCGATGGCCAGCTCGTCGTGGTCACCCCTGATCCGCATATCCGCTCCTTCGTGGCATGCCGAGGGTCCAAGTGTCCTTGCTTCTCCCATCTGACGCGGAACCAGCTGTCCGAGTTGCTGGCCACGGCGAAATCTGACGGGAAATCACTCGTTCGAGTGAGGGTTTTTCCTCCCATGTCGCAAGTACGGCCGATTATTGTGCATCGCGCACGGCGCGGCAGTCCCAGGTGATCAAGCTCACCCGGGACTGCGGCCCGTTGTGACGACCGTTACGGCGACGCCGGTTACTTGGCCGCGTCGTAGCCGTAGAAGCCGCGGCCGCTCTTGCGGCCCAGATCCCCGGCGGTGACCATGCGGGCCATGATCTCGGGCGCGGCGAACTTCTCGTCCTGCGTCTCGTTGTAGATGTTGCGGGCCGCGTGCAGCAGGATGTCCACGCCGGTGAGGTCGGCCGTGGCCAGCGGGCCCATGGCGTGGCCGAAGCCCAGCCGGCAGGCGGTGTCGATGTCCTCGGCGGTGGCGACGCCGGACTCGTAGAGCTTGACCGCCTCCACCACCAGGGCGGTGATCAGCCGGGTGGTGACGAAGCCGGCCACGTCGCGGTTGACGACCACACAGGTCTTGCCCACGCCCTCGGCGAAGGCCCGGGCGGCGGCCAGCGCGGCGTCGCTGGTCTTGTAGCCGCGCACCAGCTCGCACAGCTGCATCATCGGCACCGGCGAGAAGAAGTGGACGCCGACCACGGACTCCGGGCGCTCGGTCACCGCGGCGATGTGGGTGATCGGGATGGCCGAGGTGTTGGTGGCCAGCACCGCGCCCGGCTTGACGATCCGGTCGAGCGCCCGGAAGACCTCCTGCTTGACCTCCAGCTGCTCGAACACCGCCTCCACGACGATGTCCGCCCCGGCGACGTCCTCCAGCTCGGTGGTGGTGGTGATCCGCGCCAGCGCCGCCTCGGCGGCCTCGGCGGTGAGCTTGTCCTTGGCGACGAAGCGCTCGTAGGAGGCCGTGATCCCGGCCACCCCCCGGTCCAGCGCCGCCTGGGTCACATCGCGCAGGACCACGTCGTACCCCGCCTGCGCGGATACCTGGGCGATGCCCGAGCCCATGAGCCCGGCTCCGATGACAGCGATCTGCTCGGCCACGGTGGTGTCCCTCTCGTCGTTGAGTGCCTCCGGAGGAATCTAGCGCCCGGCCGCAGCGCCCCCGCGCCCGGACCGGTGGCCCGGCGGCCCCGGGATGTCCGGAAGTCGGCCGAAAGCAGGCCCTCGACAGGGTTGGCGCGGGCCCGAACGCCGGAGAATAGGAGGGTGAGCCGACTCGACCCCCTGCTCCAGCTGGTGCTGCCGTTCGCCGTGGTGGGCGTGATCATCGTGCTGTACCGCTGGGCCGCGCGCGGCGGCCGCTCGTTCGTCCCCCGGGTGCCGCGCCCCGGCAGCCCGGACGAGTACGGCCTGCTGGTGCCGGTGGCCGCACCCGCCGACGACGCCGAGGCGCTGCGGCTGGGCGCGCTGCTGGACCGGGCGGGCGTGCGCAACACCCTGGTGCGCACCACCCACGGCCTGCGGATCATGGTCTGGGGCGACCAGGCCCCGCAGGCCCGCAGCCTGCTGCACGGCCGCAACCAGACCTGACCGGGCCGGTCGGCGGGGTCGGAGGCGGCGTCAGAACGGGTCCGGGTCGGGCTCCCGGGTGACGTCCGCACCCAGGCCGGTGAGCTGCTCCACGAAGCCCGCGTAGCCCCGGTCGATGTGGTGGATCTCGGAGACCAGGGTCGGGCCCTCGGCGACCAGCCCGGCCAGCAGCAGCCCGGCCCCGGCCCGGATGTCGGTGGAGCGCACCGGCGCGCCGGAGAGCCGCGGGATGCCCCGCAGCACCGCGTGGTGGCCGTCGGTGCGCACCTGCGCGCCGAGCCGGGCCAGCTCCTGGAGGAAGACGAAGCGGGCCTCGAAGATGTTCTCTGTGATCATCGACACACCCTCGGCGACCGAGTTCAGTGCGGCGAACTGCGGCTGCAGGTCGGTGGCGAAGCCCGGGTAGGGCAGCGTCACCACGTCCACCGCGCGCGGGCGGCGCTCCATCACCACCCGGAAGCCGTCGTCCAGGTCGGTCACCTCGGCGCCACTGGCCACCAGCTTGTCCAGGGCGATCCGCAGGTGCTCGGCGTGCGCGTGGCCGATGCTGATGTCGCCCTGGGTCATCGCCGCGGCCACCGCGAAGGTCCCGGCGACGATGCGGTCCGACAGCGTCTCGTACGCCACCGGCGAGAGCCGGTCCACGCCCTGCACCTCAATGGTGGAGCTGCCCGCGCCGCCGATCTTCGCGCCCATGGCCTCCAGCATCCGGCACAGGTCGACGATCTCCGGCTCGCGCGCGGCGTTGTCGATGACCGTGCCGCCCTCCGCCAGCACCGCCGCCATCAGGATGTTCTCGGTGGCGCCGACGCTGGGGAAGTCCAGCTCGACGGTGCTGCCGCGGAGCCCGGCCGGGGCGGAGGCGAGCAGGAAGCCGTGCTCGTTGGTGATCTCCGCGCCCAGCCTGGTGAGCCCGTCGATGTGCATGTCCAGGCCGCGCGAGCCGATGGCGTCCCCGCCCGGCCGGGCCACCTTCACCCGGCCGCAGCGGGCCAGCAGCGGGCCCAGCACGGCGATGGACGCCCGCATCCGCCGGACCAGGTCGTAGTCGGCCTCGTGGCCCGGATCGGCGGGGACGTCGATGACGGCCGTGCCGGTGTGGTCGCCGGGCTCGGCCGACCACTCCAGCGTGACCGTGCAGCCCATGCGGCGCAGCAGCTCCGCCATGATCTCCACGTCGAGGATCCGCGGCAGGTTGCCCAGCCGGGTCTCCCCCTCCGCCAGCAGCGCCGCAGCCATCAGCTTGAGCCCGCTGTTCTTCGCGCCGGGGACCTGCACCCGCCCCGCGAGCCTCGATCCACCCACCACTCGCAAGCGTTCCATCCCGGCATCGTACGGGCAGTGCCGGGCGCCGTCGGCGGCTAGCGGTTCTCGCCGGGCACCCAGAGCACGTCGCCGACGGCCTTGTTGGCGCTGCGGGCGAGGATGAACAGCAGGTCGGACAGGCGGTTGAGGTAGGTCGCGGCAAGCGGGTTGACGCTGTCGCCGTGGGCCTCGATCGCGGCCCAGGTGCTGCGCTCGGCCCGGCGGACCACGGTGCAGGCCACGTGCAGGTAGGCCGCGCCGGGGGTGCCGCCGGGCAGGATGAAGCTGCGCAACTTCTCCAACTCGGCGTTGAAGCGGTCGCAGTCCTGCTCCAGCCGGTCCACGTAGCTCTGCAGCACCCGCAGCGGCGGGTACTCCGGGTCGGGGACGACCGGGGTGGCCAGGTCGGCGCCGACGTCGAACAGGTCGTTCTGGATGCGCGTCAGCACGGCCGTGACGTCCTCGTCCAGGCCGCCGCAGGCGATCGCCACGCCGATGGCGGCGTTGGCCTCGTTGCTGTCGGCGTAGGCCGCCAGCCGGGGGTCGGTCTTGCGGGTCCGGCTCATGTCGCCGAGCGCGGTGGAGCCGTCGTCGCCGGTACGGGTGTAGATGCGGGTGAGGTTGACCATGCCGCGAGCGTAGCGCGGGGGTCTGTGGCGCAGGGGTGTCAGGCGACGTTGACCCGCTGGCCGGGCGGGGCCGCCTCCAGCCAGGCCAGGAAGCCGGTCAGGGCGTCCTCGCTCATCGCCAGCTCCAGCGGCTCACCGGCGTGCAGGCAGGTCAGCACGACCGCTCCGGAGAGCAGCGCCAGCTCCTCCTGGCCCTCGGGGGTGCGCCGGTACAGCACCTCGATCCGGGAGCGCTGCAACACCCGGCGCGGCCGGGGGGCGTAGCTGAAGACCCGGAACCACTCGACGGAGTCGTTGTTGTAGCGGGCGATGCCGAACACCCAGCCCTTGCCGCCGTCGTCGGCGGAGACCGGCGCGGGCGCGGAGCCGGAGGGCAGCGGGGCGTCGGCGGGCGCGGCGCCCGCCTCGGCGGGGGCGTCCGGGCCGGCCGGGGTGAGCGGCGGCATCCGCAGCCGCGCCGAACAGTCGAAGGTGCCGCCGGCCCGCTGGATCAGCCGGCGCCGGAGCGCGAACGCGCCCAGCCCGATCAGGACGGCCAGCAGGACCGCGATGACGATCACCACTGCGAGGACCATGCCCTGCCACCTCCTCGCGTGTCGGCCGGCGCCCGGAAACCGCTATGACTTCTGTGCCTCTTCAACTGCCGCGCCGCCCTTGGGGTAACTCTCGTTCTCCCGTGCGGGGACGCAGTGGTCCCGGGGCCACTCGCGTGCCCCGGGACCGGTCGTACAGCGTGCACTGATCGTACAAGTAGTTCGAGAAGCGCCTAGCGGTTGGTCGCGGCCTGGAGCCGGACGGCGGCGCGGCGCTGGGCCGCGGCCTCCGCATCGGACTTGGCCGCCGCCAGGGCACGCTCGGCACGCTCGACGTCGATCTCGTCGGCGAGTTCGGCGACCTCGGCCAGGATCGACAGCTTGTTGTCCGCGAAGGACAGGAAGCCGCCGTGGACGGCCGCGACCACGGTCGTGCCGTCGGCCTGCCGGATGGTCACCGGGTCGGACTCCATGACGCCCAGGACGGGGGTGTGCCCGGCCTGGATGCCGATGTCACCGGACTTGGTACGGGCAAGGACGATCGTGGCCTCGCCCGACCAGACCTTGCGGTCGGCCGCGACCAGCTCGACATGCAGCTCAGCCACAGTGGGCTCCTCGGTCTTGATGCCCGTGCCGTGAAGCCCGGGTTGCGGAAAGAATAACGTTCCCCCCGGCCGGCGGTGCACCCGGGGAGGTGTCCGGTGATCAGCTCACCGGAAGCGCGCCGAGGGGCGGTCCCGTACGGGGCCGCCCCTCGGTGCCGGGCCCTGGAAGAAGCGGTTACTTCTTCGCCAGCTCGGCGGCGTTGCGCTCCAGGTCGTCGATGCCGCCGCACATGAAGAACGCCTGCTCCGGAACGGCGTCGTACTTGCCGTCGGCGATGGCGTTGAACGCGTGGATGGTCTCGTCGAGCGGGACGGTCGAACCCTCGACGCCGGTGAACTGCTTCGCCACGTAGGTGTTCTGCGAGAGGAAGCGCTCGATGCGGCGGGCGCGGTAGACGGTGGTCTTGTCTTCCTCGCTCAGCTCGTCGATACCGAGGATGGCGATGATGTCCTGGAGGTCCTTGTACTTCTGCAGGATCCCCTTGATGCGGACGGCCGTGTCGTAGTGGTCCTGCGCGATGTAGCGCGGGTCCAGGATGCGGGACGAGGAGTCCAGCGGGTCGACGGCCGGGTAGATGCCCTTCTCGGAGATCGGACGGGAGAGAACCGTCGTCGCGTCGAGGTGGGCGAAGGTGGTGGCCGGGGCCGGGTCGGTCAGGTCGTCCGCGGGGACGTAGATCGCCTGCATGGAGGTGATCGAGTGACCGCGGGTCGAGGTGATGCGCTCCTGCAGGAGGCCCATCTCGTCCGCCAGGTTCGGCTGGTAACCCACGGCCGAGGGCATGCGGCCCAGCAGGGTCGACACCTCGGAACCGGCCTGGGTGAACCGGAAGATGTTGTCGATGAACAGCAGGACGTCCTGGCCCTGCACGTCGCGGAAGTACTCGGCCATGGTCAGGGCCGACAGGGCGACGCGCAGACGGGTGCCCGGGGGCTCGTCCATCTGGCCGAAGACCAGCGCGGTCTTGTCCAGAACGCCGGAGTCCTTCATCTCCTCGATGAGGTCGTTGCCCTCACGGGTGCGCTCACCGACACCGGCGAAGACCGACACACCACCGAAGTTCTCGGCGACGCGGTAGATCATCTCCTGGATGAGGACGGTCTTGCCGACACCGGCACCGCCGAACAGGCCGATCTTGCCACCCTGGACGTACGGGGTGAGCAGGTCGATGACCTTGATGCCGGTCTCGAACATCGCGGTCTTCGACTCGAGCTGGTCGAAGCGGGGGGCGGTGCGGTGGATCGGCCAGCGGGTCTCGACCTGGGCGTCGAACTCGGCCCGGTCCACGTTCAGGACCTCGCCGAGGGCGTTGAACACCTTGCCCTTGGTGATGTCGCCGACCGGCACCGAGATCGCGCTGCCGGTGTCGGTGACACCGGCGCCGCGGACCAGGCCGTCGGTGGGCTGCATCGAGATGGCACGGACCAGGCCGTCGCCGAGGTGCTGCGCGACCTCGAGGGTCAGCACCTTGCGGCCGGTGCCGTCGGGCGCGTCGACGTCGACGTGCAGGGCGTGGAACATCGGCGGCATGGCGTCGACGGGGAACTCCACGTCGACGACCGGACCGATGACCCGCGCGACACGGCCGGTGGCCGTCGCGGTCTCAACAGTGGCAGTCATTGTCAGTCACTCCCCGCGTTCGCGTCGGCCAGGGCGCTGGCGCCACCGACGATCTCGCTGATTTCCTGGGTGATCTCGGCCTGTCGGGCCGAGTTGGCAAGCCGCGAGAGCGACTTGATGAGGTCTCCCGCATTGTCGGTCGCGCTCTTCATCGCACGCCGGCGGGCGGCGTGCTCCGAGGCGGCCGACTGCAGCAGCGCGTTGTAGATCCTGCTCTCGACGTACCGCGGCAGCAGGGCGTCCAGGACGCCCTCGGCCGACGGTTCGAAGTCGTACAGCGGGAAGGGGCCCTGCTCCTGCGCCGCGGCCTGCGTCTCCTCCAGCCGGAGCGGGAGCAGCCGCACGTCCACCGCGTTCTGCGTGAGCATGGACACGAACTCGGTCGACACGATGTGCAGTTCGTCGACGCCGCCCTCGGCCGTGTCGGTCACGAACGCGTCGATCAGGTCGGCCGAGACATCCTTGGCGTCCTGGTACGTCGGCTTGTCCGAGAACCCGGTCCACGCCTTCGCCACCTCGCGGTTGCGGAAGGCGAAGTAGCCCACGCCCTTGCGGCCCACGACGTACTGCTGCACCTGCTTGCCCTCGGCCGTGAGCCGGTCGACCAGCAGTTGCGACGCCTTGAGCGCGTTGGCCGAGTAGCCGCCGGCCAGACCGCGGTCGGCCGTGACCACCAGCACCGCCACCCGCACCGGGGACTCCGGCTCGGAGGTGAGCGGGTGCTTGGCGTTGGACCTCGTCGCCACCGCGGTGACCGCGCGGGTCAGCTCGTCCGCGTACGGGGAGGAGGCTGCCACCGCGCGCTGCGCCTTCATGATGCGCGACGCGGAGATCATCTCCATCGCCTTGGTGATCTTCTTCGTCGCGGTGACAGAGCGGATCCGGCGCTTGTAGACCCGAAGCTGTGCTCCCATGGGTCGTTACCGTCCTTTCCGTCTCTCGTCAGGCCGAGTCGCCGAGCAGCGCGCCCTCAGAGGTGGTGAACTCCTTCTTGAACGAAGCGATGGCCTCGGTCAGGGAGGCGATCGTGCCGTCCTCGAGCTTGCTGGTCTCGACGATGGTGGTCAGCACACCCTTGTGCTCGCGGCGCAGGTAGTCGAGGAACTCGCGCTCGAACTTGCGGATGTCCGCGACCGGGACGTTGTCCAGCTTGCCGGTGGTGCCGGCCCAGACCGAGACGACCTGCTCCTCGACCGGGAACGGCTGGTACTGGCCCTGCTTGAGCAGCTCGACCAGGCGGGCGCCGCGCTCCAGCTGCGCCTTGGAGGCCGCGTCCAGGTCGGAGCCGAAGGCGGCGAACGCCTCCAGCTCGCGGTACTGGGCGAGGTCCAGACGCAGGCGGCCGGCCACCGACTTCATGGCCTTGATCTGCGCGGAGCCACCGACGCGGGAGACCGAGATACCGACGTTCACGGCCGGGCGGATGCCGGCGTTGAACAGGTCGGACTCCAGGAAGCACTGGCCGTCGGTGATGGAGATGACGTTGGTCGGGATGTACGCCGAGACGTCGTTGGCCTTGGTCTCGATGATCGGCAGACCGGTCATCGAGCCCGCGCCCAGCTCGTCCGACAGCTTGGCGCAACGCTCCAGCAGGCGGGAGTGCAGGTAGAAGACGTCGCCCGGGTAGGCCTCGCGGCCCGGCGGACGGCGCAGCAGCAGCGACACGGCGCGGTACGCCTCGGCCTGCTTGCTCAGGTCGTCGAAGATGATGAGGACGTGCTTGCCGTCGTACATCCACTCCTGGCCGATGGCCGAACCGGTGTACGGGGCGAGGTACTTGAAGCCGGCCGGGTCGGACGCCGGGGCGGCCACGATGGTGGTGTACTCCAGCGCGCCCGCCTCCTCCAGCGCACCGCGCACGGAGGCGATGGTCGAGCCCTTCTGGCCGATGGCGACGTAGATGCAGCGGACCTGCTTCTTCGGGTCGCCCGAGCGCCAGTTGTCGCGCTGGTTGATGATCGTGTCGATCGCCACCGCGGTCTTGCCGGTCTGGCGGTCGCCGATGATCAGCTGGCGCTGGCCGCGGCCGATCGGGGTCATCGCGTCGATGGCCTTGATGCCGGTCTGCATCGGCTCGTGCACCGACTTGCGGACCATGACGCCGGGAGCCTGCAGCTCCAGGGCGCGGCGGCCGTGGGACTCGATCTCGCCGAGGCCGTCGATCGGCTGGCCGAGCGGGTCCACGACGCGGCCGAGGTAGCCCTCGCCCACGGGGACCGACAGGACCTCGCCGGTGCGGCGGACCGTCTGGCCCTCCTCGATTGCGCTGTACTCGCCGAGGACGACGACACCGATCTCGCGGGTGTCGAGGTTCAGCGCGAGCCCGAGGGTTCCGTCCTCGAACTTGAGCAGCTCGTTCGCCATGACCGAGGGCAGACCCTCGACCCGGGCGATGCCGTCAGCCGTGTAGGTGACAGTGCCGACCTCTTCACGCGAGGCGGCGTCCGGCTGGTACGACTGGACGAAGGTGTCCAGCGCGTCCCGGATCTCCTCCGGCCGGATCGTGAGCTCCGCCATCTGGGTTCCCTGCTCTCCTAGTTGCGATCCTCGGCCCGCCCGTGGAGGGCCGCAAGTATTCGACTCTCGGCCAGCGGTATGGACTGACCGTATTTACCGACCGAGGGTCGGATGCTGCATGGGGCTTAGCCCGCTGTACTGCTGTACCGCTTTACTGCTGCCTAGCTCACGAGGCCCTGACGGGCGCCGTCCATGCGGTTGGCGATCGTCCCCTCGATGATCTCGTCGCCGATCTGGACCCGGACGCCGCCGAGGACCGCGGGGTCCACGTCGATGTTCAGGTGGACCGGACGCCCGGCCAGCCGCGCCAGGGCCGCGGCGAGGCGGTCCTTCTGCGCGTCCGACAGCGGAACCGCGACGGTCACCAGGGCGACCACGCGACCGCGGCGAGCGGCGGCGAGCCGGGAGAAGTCCTCCAGGCCGCCTTCCAGGCTACGTCCCCGGGGCTGGGTCACCAGCGAGGCGACCAGCTGGGTGGTGGCCGGCTTGGCCTTGCCGCCGAGCAGCCGCTGCACCAGCTCGGCCTTGGCGGCGTTGCCCGCGGCGGTGTCGGTCAGCGCCGAGCGGAGCTCGTTGCTGCCGGCGACGACCCGCCCGAACCGGAACAGCTCGTCCTCGACCTCGTCCAGCGCACCGGCCCGGTCCGCGCCGATGATCTCGGCGTAGGCGGCCAGCTGCTCGATCCCGTCGACCAGGTCGCGCGGGGCGGACCAGCGGGAGCGGACCATGCCGGACAGCAGGTCCTGGGCGTCCGCCCCGATCTTGCCGCCGAACAGCGAACCGATCAGGTCGGCCTTGCGCTGGCCCTCGGTCGCCGGGTCGGTGAGGATCCGGCGAAGCGTGACCTCATGGTCCAGCACGCCGGTGACGGCGAGCAGGTCCGCCGCGAGGGCGGTGACGTCGACCGACGCGTTGTCGGTCAGCGCCTCCAGGCGCTCACGGGCTGCGGCGTTCGACTGACGCGTGGCGCTGCTCACTTGGCGGCGCCCTGCGACTCGGCTGCCTTCGCCTCGAGCTCGTCGAGGAAGCGGTCGATGATCCGGCTCTGGCGCGCGGAGTCCTCGAGGGACTCGCCGACGACCCGGCCGGCCAGGTCGGTGGCGATGCGGCCGACGTCCTGCCGGAGCGCGGTCGTCACCTGCCGACGGTCCGCCTCGATCTGCGCGTGGCCCGCGACGATGATGGACTCGCGCTGGCGCTGCCCCTCCTCGCGCATCTCGGCGATGATCGCCGAACCCTGCTCGCGGGCGTGCTCGGTGATCCGGGCCGCCTCGTGGCGGGCCTCGGCGAGCTGGGCCTTGTACTCCTCAAGCGTGCGGTTGGCCTCGGCCTGAGCCGTTGCCGCCCGTTCCAGGCCACCCTCGATCGCGTCGTGCCGCTCCTCCAGGGTCTTCTGGATGTTGGGCAGGAGCTTCTTTCCGAGGACGCCAAAGACGATCAAGAAGCAGAGCAGGCCGATGATCAGTTCCGACGTGTCGGGAATGAGCGGGTTCTGGCTCGCCCCCTCCGCCAGGATGTTCATCATGTCTGAACCTTTCGTCGAGTGTGGCTACTGGCTGGTCTGGTTACTTCGCCGGGAAGATGAACGGCGCGACCAGGCCGAGGAGGGCCAGAACCTCACAGAGCGCGAAGCCCAGGAACATGTTGGTGCGGATCACCGGCATGGCCTCGGGCTGACGGGCCATGGCCTCGATGGAGTGGCCGAAGACCACGCCGATGCCGACGCCGGGGCCGATCGCGGCAAGACCGTAGGCGATGGCGCCGAGGTTGCCCTGGATGCTGATGTTGCTGGTGGAGGCAGCGAGAAGCTCGGCAGACATTTTTCCTGTCTTCCTATGTGATGCGGTCCGTTGGGGGGCTTCCCAAGCGGAAATCTGGTGGGGACGGGCGGGGTCAGTGACCCTCTTCGAGTGCTCCGCTGATGTAGATCGAGGCGAGCAGCGTGAAGATGTACGCCTGCAGGAACTGGATCAGCACCTCGAAGGCGGTCATGCCGACGGCCATCACGAAGGAGCCGGCGGCGAAGGCCGACATGATCGAGGGGGTCAGCAGGTACCAGCTGGCGACGCTGAACATGACGATCAGCATGTGTCCGGCGAACATGTTGGCCCAGAGCCGCACCGAGAGGGTGAACGGACGCAGGATCACGTTCTGCAGGAACTCGAGGAAGACGATCAGCGGAACCATGTAGCTGGGCAGGCCGTCGAGCCAGACCAGGTTCTTGACGCCGCCCTTGAAGCCGTGGGTCTTGAACGTCAGGTACATGTACGTCAGCCAGACCAGCAGCGCGAGGGCGACCGGGTACGCGTACCGCGAGGCCACCGGGAACTGCGCCAGCGGGATGATGGACATGATGTTCATGAGCCACACGAAGAAGAAGATCGAGGTCAGGAAGGGGACGAACTTGTCGCCCTTCTTGCCGATCACGTCGCGGGCGATGCCCCGAGCGATGAAGTTGTACCCGATCTCACCGACCAGCTGGATCTTCCCGGGGACGAGCTTCGGCTTGCTGAAGGCGACCCAGAAGAAGCCGACGACGACCACCAGGCAGATGATCGCAAGCAGCATCGGCTTGGTGAAGTCGAAGCTCCCGACCGAGAAGATCGGCTTGAAGTTGAATGAGTTGAGGCCCGGCGCGGGGAAGCCACAGTTCGCATTGATGTGGCACCCGCTCTCAGCGAGCAACTTGTGGGCACTCACCCGTGACTCCTTCGTCGTGACGCATAGGAACAGCAACCTTGGGTGTCGGCGCGGCTGGTGGGGCCGCTGGTCGGCACTGGGGACGTTGGGGTGGCGGCGCCGCCGCAGTCGACCCGTCCGTGAGCACTGCGCTCCGCGGCCGAGGACCGGGCACCCCCGTGATCTGTGCTGTGGCTCCAGCGCTCGATCCGGGCACGTCGCCGACCGAGGGGGCTGTGCCCGTCTCGGCCGGATGTGATTCCGGACGATAGCAGATCGGGATGAAGCGTCTTTAGTCCGCCCTTACGTCCCATCACGGGACCCCGTCTTCCCCGGAGGCGTCTCCTTGCGTTCCTTCGCAGGGACGGAGGGCTGCGGGTCGACGTAGAGCATCTTGGTGCGCATGGTGTAGACCACCTGCCCACCCACCCAGGCCAGGGCAGTGGCCAGCAGCGAGAGCGCGAAGGCCCTGCCGTTGAACAGCGTGGTGTTGCGGAAGACGATGATGAAGACGCCCACCAGGAGGATCTGCACCGTGTAGACCAGCAGCCCGGCGGTCATCACCAGTTGCGGCCGGTCCCGGGTCAGGCGCATCAGCACCGCGAACCCGAGGCCGAAGAAGACGGCGACCACGGCCACCGCCACCAGACCGCCGATCAGGCCCTTCTCGCCGGCGACGAGCGCACTGACGATAACGGCGACGACTCCCACAGGGACGGCCGCGGCAGCGGCTCCCCGGAGAATCCGGGCGTCGTTGGACAGCATCGTCGTCAACTCCGGCGCGATGGGTGGAAAGAAGGATGATCCGGTGAAGGCGGAGACTGAGCACGGCGTCACAGGCCCGCGAGGCGGACCGCGACCGAACGACCTTCTCCCATAAGGTCCTTCGGCTCTTCTCCTGATGTCGTGAACGGTATCACAAGCTATTTGGTCAGGTCTTTACTCTTCGGGTGTGCTTCTTGCCACACGAGCCCCACCCGCAGGGATTAACGCACGTTTCGCCCGGATACGCCCGAATGACGGCCGGTGGCGTGTGCCCCGGTCCCGATCCTCCGCAGCATCTCCTCGTCCTCACGGGAGAGCGTGGCCGCGTCCAGCTCGGCCGGGTCGAGCGGCTCGTTCAGCGCTTCCGGGTCGGCCGCCGCCGTACGGCGGTAGCGCGGCGGCAGGAAGCGCTCCGCTATCCGGGGGGCGTGCGGCTTGAACCGGGGCATCAGCAGGAAGAGGATGCCGAGCACGCACAGCGCCATGCCGACCCGGACCGCGTACAGCTCGGTCCGGCTGACCGAGAAGGCGACCGTGGCGAACGCGATCAGCGCACCCCAGAAGTACATGATCATGACGGCCCGGCTGTGCGAGTGCCCGATCTGCAGCAGCCGGTGGTGCAGGTGCTGGCGGTCGGCCGCGAACGGGGACTTCCCCTGCCAGGTCCGGCGGACCACCGCGATCAGCAGGTCCGCCAGCGGGATGGCGATGGCGGTCAGCGGCAGCAGCAGCGGGATGTAGACCGGCACCATCGCGTGGGTGGCCACCGTCTGCGAGTTGTTGTAGTTGGCCGCCAGCGCGCCCGGGTCCACCCCGCCGGTGAGCGAGATCATCGACACCGACAGCACCAGGCCGATCAGCATCGAGCCGGAGTCGCCCATGAAGATCCGGGCCGGGTGCAGGTTGTGCGGCAGGAAGCCCACGCACATGCCCACCAGGATCACGCTGAACAGCGTCGCCGGGGTGGCGTCGGTCAGGCCGTAGCCGTAGGAGAGGCGGTAGGCGTAGACGAAGAACGCCATCGCCGCGATGCAGACCATCCCGGCCGCCAGGCCGTCCAGGCCGTCGATGAAGTTGACCGCGTTGACGCTGAGCACCACCAGCAGCACCGCCAGCAGCGTGCCCCACCACTGCGGCATCAGCACCGGGCCGAAACCGGGCACCGGCAGCCAGAACACGGTCACGCCCTGGTAGACCATGACGCCCGCGGCGACCATCTGCCCGCCCAGCTTCACCAGCGCGTCCACGCCCCACTTGTCGTCCAGGACGCCGATCACCCACATGATCCCGGCGCCCGCCAGCAGCGCCGTCACGTCGGTGTTGTTGTGGAAGACGCTGCTGAGGGTGGTCAGCCTGGAGGCCACCAGCAGGCCGGCGCACAGCCCGCCGAACATGGCGATGCCGCCCAGCCGCGGCGTGGGCTCGCGGTGGACGTCCCGCGCGCGGATCTCCGGCATCGCCCCGGCGAGGATGGCGAACTTCCTGGCGGGCCCGGTCAGCAGATAGGTGACCGCAGCCGTGACGCACAGCGTCAACAGGAACTCACGCACCAGCGCCCTCCTCAACCGCGGTCGGCACCCCCGTGACTCCGGCAGAGCATAGCGTCAGTGACTGGGGGTCGGGATGTGCCTGAAGGTGCCTCACGACGGACCACCTTAGTTACAGGGACGCGGATAACCACCATTGCGGTTTTGTCGACAGCGATGCTTTCTCGGCAGCGCCGCGCCCACCGCCCCGGGGCTCCTTCCCCGTTCAGGCCGGAAAGCGTTCGAGCAGCGTCCGCACCTCGGCCGCCACCGCTCCCCCGCCGCCCTGCCCGTCCCGGCCCGGCCCGCCCGTGCCGCCGGCCCGCAGCGCACGGCCCACCAGCTCCGCGAGCTGCTCCATCTGCGCAGGTCCCATGCCCTGGGTGGTGACGCAGGCGGTGCCCAGCCGGACCCCGGAGGCGGCCGCCGGGGGACGTCCTCGAAGGGCACCGCGCAGCGGCCGACCAGCAGCCCGGCCGCCTCGCAGCGCTGTTCGACCTGCCTGCCGGTCAGCCCCAGGCCCCGGGCGTCGGCGGTGACCAGGTGGGTGTCGGTGCCTCCGGTCAGTGGCCGCAGCCCCAGCCGGGCCAGCGCCCCGGCCAGAACCTGGGCGTTGGCCACGCAGTGCTGTGCGTATGCCGTGAATTCCGGTCCGGCCGCCGCCCCCAGCGCCAGCGCCTTGGCCGCCACCACGTTCATCGCCGGGCCGCCCTGGGTGAACGGGAACACCGCCCGGTCCAGCCGCTCGGCCAGGCCCGCCCGGCACAGCAGCAGGCCGCCGCGCGGGCCGCCGAGCACCTTGTGCGTCGCCCCGACCACCACGTCCGCGTACGGCACCGGCGAGGGCAGCACCCCGGCCGCGACCAGGCCCAGGGTCTGCGAGACGTCCGCCACCAGGTAGGCCCCGACCTCGTCGGCGATCTCCCGGAAGGCAGGCCAGTCGATGCCCCGCGGGTAGGAGATGGCCCCGGCCAGGATCGCCTTGGGCCGGGCCGCGCGGGCCAGGTCGCGCACCTGGTCCAGGTCGATCAGGCCGTCCTCGCGGCGGACCCCGTAGTTGCCGAAGTCGAACCAGCGCCCGGAGAAGTTGGCCCGGGAGCCGTGGGTCAGGTGCCCGCCGTGCGCCAGCGACATGGCCAGCACCGCGTCCCCGGGGCGCAGCAGCGCGGCGTAGGCGGCGAGCACGGCGGCCGTGCCGCTGTGCGGCTGCACATTGGCGTGCTCGGCGCCGAACAGCGACCTGGCCCGCTCCACGGCCAGCTGCTCGACCGCGTCGGCCTGCTCGCAGCCGGTGTGGTGGCGGCGGCCGGGGTAGCCCTCGGCGTACTTGTCGGCCAGGGAGCCGCCGAGGACGGAGCGGACGTCGGGCGAGGAGAGGTTCTCCCCGGCGAGGAGGTGGATCTGGGTGCGGCGCCGTTCGTCCTCGGCGTCGAGCAGCGCGGCGAGCGCGGGGTCGCGCTCGGCGAGCGAGGAAGCCGGGCGGTCCGTAGACCTGGTGACCACTGCCATCGCCTCATTCCCTGCGGGGGCCCGGGCGGGGCGCGACGCAACGTCCGGATGAGGCAACTCTAGGTCGGGAGAAACGGTCCTGCGCGGTCTAGACGCTCACCCGGGCGACACCGGTCAGTGCGGTGACGATGGGGTCGAGCGCGTCGAAGATCTCCTCGCCGCAGTTGCGGAACATGCCCAGTGGCGCGCCGTAGGGATCGTCCACCTCGTCCGCCTCCGGGGTGGCGGCCAGCAGCCAGCCGCGCAGTGCGGCGGCGGCGCGGACCAGGGCCCGGGCGCGCTCGGCGACGTCGCCCGGGCGGTCGGAGGCGTCCGGCAGGGTGGCCGGGTCTATGGCCCGCACCAGCCGGGTGAACTCCTTGAGGGTGAAGGTGCGCAGCCCGGCGGCGTGGCCCATGGAGATCACCTGGGCGCGGTGGTCCAGGGTGGCGGTCAGCACCAGGTCGGCGCCGATGACGTGCTCGTCCAGCAGCTCCCGGCCGATGAAGCCGCGCGGGTCGGCGCCGTACTCGCCGAGGATCTCGGCGGCGTTGGACTCCATCGGCGCGCCCTCGTGGCCCCAGGTCCCGGCGCTCTCCACCAGGATGTCGCCGGCGCTGGTGCCGAGCCGGTGGTCCAGCTCGTGCCGGGTGAGCCGCTCGGCGATCGGCGACCGGCAGACGTTGCCGGTGCACACGTAGAGGATGGTGAAGGCGCCGTGCCTCGGCTCCCCGCCGCCGTAGTACGGCCGCGGCGCGGGGCGGGCATGGCGTCCGACCGACAGCGAACCGCCCAGGGGAACGACAGAACCCGCCCCGGGCCCCCGTTGGGGCCCGATGGCGTGCGCGCCGCTGCGGCCGGTCCGACTGGGGTCGGTCACCTGCCGGCCTCCACCAGGTCGGGTACCACCTCGCGCAGCTGTGCGGCGGTCACCGCACCCGCGCGCAGCAGGACCGGGACCTTGCTGGTGACGTCGACGATGGAGGAGGGCACGGCGTGCTCGGTGCGGCCGCCGTCCAGATAGATGGAGACGCGGTCGCCGAGCTGCTGCTGGGCCTCGTCGCAGTCGGCCGGGGACTGGCCGCCGGTCAGGTTGGCGCTGGAGACCGCGAGCGGGCCGGTGGTGTTCAGCAGCTCGATGGCGACCGGGTGCAGCGGCATCCGGATGGCGACCGTGCCGCGGGCGTCGCCGAGGTCCCAGCGCAGCGACGGCTGGTGCCGGGTGACGATGGTCAGGCCGCCGGGCCAGAACGCGTCCACCAGCTCCCAGGCGGACTCGCTGAAGTCGCTGACCAGGCCGTGCAGGGTGGTCGGGGAGCCGACCAGGACGGGCGTGGGCATGTTGCGGCCCCGGCCCTTGGCGGCCAGCAGGTCGGCCACGGCGTCCGGCTTGAAGGCGTCCGCGCCGAGCCCGTAGACGGTGTCGGTGGGCATCACGACCAGCTCGCCCCGGCGGATCGCCGAGGCGGCCTCGCGCAGTCCTGAGACTCGGTCGCTCGGATCGGCACAGTCATAGCGGCGGCTCATCGGTGCTGGCCCCTTCCCTGGGCGGACACGGCGGTGCAGGTCTCGGTGCGGTCGGCGGTCGTGCGGTCGTGCGTGTTGCTGTCGTTCGTCGTGCGGTCGTGCGTGGTGCGGTAAGTCGTGGTGCGGCGGTTCACGGCGCCGCTCGGCGGGCCGTGGCGAAGCGCGGACGGTTGTTCAGGTCCCGGTGGTCGGCGGCGTCCGTCCAGCCGGCCTCCTCGCGGAAGATCCACGGCACCAGCCCGCCCTGGGTGTCGGCGTGCTCGACGACCACCACCCCGCCCGGGCGCAGCAGCCGGGCGGCGACCTTCTCGATGCCGCGGATGGTGTCCAGGCCGTCCTCGCCGGAGAACAGCGCCAGCTCCGGGTCGTGGTCCCGGGCCTCGGGGGCCACATACTCCCACTCGGTCAGCGGGATGTACGGCGGATTGCTGATGACCAGGTCGAAACGGCCGACCAGCTCCGGCTGGTCGGCGAAGGCCTTGGTGGCGTCGCCCTGGACCAGGCTGATCCGGGAGGCGTCCGGGCTGGCGTCGACGTTGCGCCGGGCCCAGGCGTACGCCTGGTCGGACAGCTCCACGGCATGCACCCTGCTGCGCGGGACCTCCTGCGCCAGCGCCAGCGCGATCGCCCCGGAGCCGGTGCACAGGTCCACCACCAGCGGTTCGGCGACGTCCATGGAGCGCAGCGCGTCTATGGCCCAGCCCACCACCGACTCGGTCTCCGGCCGGGGCACGAACACCCCGGGGCCGACCTGCAGCTCCAGGTAGCGGAAGAAGGCCCGGCCGGTGATGTGCTGCAGCGGCTCGCGGGCCTCGCGGCGGGAGATGACCTCCCAGTAGCGGGCGTCGAAGTCGGCGTCGGCGACGGTGTGCAGCTCGCCCCGCTTGACCTCGTGCACGTACGCGGCCAGTTCCTCGGCGTCGAACCGCGGCGAAGGCACGCCTGCGGCAGCCAACCGCTGGGTGGCCTGGGCCACCTCGGCGAGCAGCAGGTTCACTGCGTACCTCCTCGGATCCGGGTGTGCGTCGGGTGGTCGGGGCTTCAGCCGTTCTGGGCGGCCGCTTCGAGCCGGGCCGCGGCGTCGGCGTCGACGGCGGACTGGATGATCGGGTCCAGCTCGCCGCCGAGGACCTGGTCCAGGTTGTACGCCTTGAAGCCGGTCCGGTGGTCCGAGATCCGGTTCTCCGGGAAGTTGTAGGTGCGGATCCGCTCGGAGCGGTCCACGGTGCGGACCTGGCTCCGGCGGGCGTCGCTGGCCTCCTGGTCGGCGGCCTCCTGGGCGGCGGCCAGCAGCCGCGAGCGCAGGATGCGCATGGCCTGCTCCTTGTTCTGGAGCTGGCTCTTCTCGTTCTGGCAGGAGGCGACGATGCCGGTCGGCACGTGGGTGATCCGGACCGCCGAGTCGGTGGTGTTGACCGACTGTCCGCCCGGGCCGGAGGAACGGTAGACGTCGATCCGCAGGTCGTTGGCGTTCACCTCGACCTCGACGTCCTCGGCCTCCGGGGTGACCAGCACGCCGGCGGCGGAGGTGTGGATCCGGCCCTGCGACTCGGTCGCCGGAACCCGCTGCACCCGGTGCACGCCGCCCTCGTACTTCAGCCGCGCCCACACGCCCTGCCCGGGCTCGACCACGCCGCCGCGGGCCTTCACCGAGACCTGGACGTCCTTGTAGCCGCCGAGGTCGGACTCGTTGGCGTCGATGATCTCGGTCTTCCAGCCGACCTTCTCGGCGTAGCGCAGGTACATCCGCAGCAGGTCTCCGGCGAACAGCGCCGACTCCTCGCCGCCCTCGCCCGCCTTGACCTCCAGCAGGACGTCCTTGTCGTCGTTGAGGTCGCGCGGGACCAGCAGCAGCCGCAGGTCCTCGGTCAGCTCGCCCCGGCGCAGCTCCAGCTGCTTGATCTCGGCGTAGAAGTCCGGGTCGTCGGCGGCCAGCTCGCGGGCGGTCTCGATGTCCTCGCCGGTCTGGCGCCAGGCCCGGTAGGCGGCGGTGATCGGGGTCAGCTCGGCGTACCGCTTGGAGAGCCGGCGGGCCTCGCCCTGGTCGGCGTGGACGGCCGGGTCGGCGAGCCGCTCCTCCAGGACCGCATGCTCGCTGAGGAGCTCCTCGACTGCCTCGAACATGGGGCTGTGCCTTCTTCCGACGTGCGTGGGTGCGTGACCTGGCGGGCGTGACCGGCCGCGGGGCGTCCGGTGCGTCTGGGCAATGCGAACGACGCCGACCGGGCGGACCCTACTGGACTGAACGGAAGCAGTGCAGTGGGGACGCGTCCGGCCGGCGCCGTCTGTGCGCTAGCCCTGCTTGGCGGCGTGCTTCTTGCCGAAGCGGGCCTCGAAGCGCGCGACGCGGCCACCGGTGTCCATGATCTTCTGCTTGCCGGTGTAGAAGGGGTGGCAGTTGGAGCAGACCTCGGCGCGGATCACGCCGGAGGGCTCGGTGCTGCGGGTGGTGAACTCGTTGCCGCACGTGCAGGTGACGTGGGTGACCACGTAGGTCGGGTGGATCTCGGGCCTCAAGGGGTGCTCCTAGGTTCGGGAGGGCTCCGGGTCGGACGGCGGGTTGCCGTTCGTGAACCGGGACCGACGTACCAGTCTGCCAGGACTGGCCGCATACCCCAAAACCGCGCGGGCCGGTCGGCTATTCCTGCCCGGCCCCGGCCACCGGCCCGGCCCCGGAGGCGGCCGCCGAGGGCGTCGGCGGCGCGGTGGAGGACGGCCTCGCCGAGGGCGTGGGGGTCGGGGTGGTGCTGTCGGCCGGGTTGGTGATCTGGACGTTCAGCACGGACGCCGGGACCGCCTGGTCGTGCGCCAGGGCCGTCCACAGCTCGGTCACCAGCGGGTTGAGCGGCACCAGCCGGTTGGGGTCGCTGGGGGCGGTCATGGTGGGCATGGTCACCGAGGTGACGTCGGCGGCGGAGATGCCCTTGAGGGCCTCGGCGAAGGAGATCAGCGAGGTGATCGAGCCCAGGTCGCTGTCGGTGGTGAGCGAGCTGGTGGCGGTGTCGGCGATGTCGTAGAGCTTGCCGGGGTCGCCGAGCAGGTCCAGGCTCTCGGCCTGGGTCATGATCGATCTGATCATCTGCTGCTGCAGCTCGATCCGTCCCAGGTCGCTGCCGTCGCCGACGCCGTGCCGGGTGCGGACGAAGGCCAGCGCGTCCGTGCCGTCGAGGTGGTGCGTGCCGGCGGCCAGGTGCAGGCCGCTCAGGTCGTCGTCGATGGGGACGGTGGTGGTGACCGTCACCCCGCCCAGCGAGTCGATCAGCTTGGCGAAGCCCGCGAAGTCCACCTCGACGAAGTGGTCCATCCGCAGGTCGGTCATGGACTCCACGGTCTTCACCGCGCAGGCAGGGCCGCCGACCTCGTACGCGGTGTTGAACATGACCCCGCTGGCGGCGGGCAGCACGGCGCCCCGGTCGGTGGCCCCGGTGCTGGTGCAGGAGGGCCGGGTGACCAGGGTGTCGCGGGGGATGCTGACCACGTCGGCGCGGCTGTGCGACTGGTTGACGTGGACGATGATGGCGGTGTCCGAGCGGGCCGTGCCGTCGGTGGCGCCGCCCGCGAGCCGGCCGTTGGCCCCGGAACGCGAGTCGGAGCCCAGCACCAGGATGTTCATCGCGCCCTTGGTGGAGGCGGCCGGACGGTCGCTGCCGAGGGCGGCGGAGATGTTCACGGTCCTGATGTTGTGGTTGAGCCGCCAGAAGAGGTAGCCGCCGAGCGCCGCGCAGACCAGCACCACCCCCAGCGTGGTCCAGGCGAGGATGCGTACGATGCGGCGGCCGGTCAGCGGGCGGCGGGTGCGCGGCGCGCGCTGCGGCGGGGCGCTGCCGGGCTGCGCCGACGGCTGCGGCTGCCCCGGCTGCCCGTCGCGTGGACGGTCGTCGCGTGGCTGGTCGTCGCTCGGCTGGTCGTCCCTGGGCTGCTCGTTCATCGCGGCGTGGACCGTCCTTCGCTGTCGGCGCGTCGGCCTGCTCGTCCTGCCCGTGCTGCTGGCCGCCCATCCTCGCGGGTCTGCGGTCGTGACTCCTGACTGATTTTGTACTGATATGTCCGATCTTGAATGAGCGTACGCGAGCCTCACCCGGTCCGCAGGCGAGAACGCCGCAGCCCCGGACCGCTGGGTCCGGGGCTGCGGCGGTGCTGCGAGCGGGGTCAGTCGCCCTGGCCGGGCGTCGTCTTCGCAATCTGCATCAGGAACTCGGCATTGCTGGAGGTCTTCTTCATCTTGTCCACCAGCAGCTCGATCGCCTGCTGCGAGTCGAGCGCGTGCAGCACCCGGCGCAGCTTCCAGACGATGGACAGCTCGTCCGAGCCCAACAGGATCTCCTCCTTGCGGGTGCTGGACGCGTCCACGTCCACCGCCGGGAAGATGCGCTTGTCGGCCAGCTTGCGGTCGAGCTTGAGCTCCATGTTGCCGGTGCCCTTGAACTCCTCGAAGATCACGTCGTCCATCCGCGAGCCGGTGTCGACCAGCGCGGTGGCGATGATGGTCAGCGAGCCGCCGTTCTCGATGTTGCGCGCCGCGCCGAAGAACTTCTTCGGCGGGTAGAGCGCGGTCGAGTCGACACCGCCGGACAGGATGCGCCCGGAGGTCGGGGCCGCCAGGTTGTAGGCACGGCCCAGACGGGTGATGGAGTCCAGCAGCACGACCACGTCGTGGCCCAGCTCCACCAGCCGCTTGGCCCGCTCGATGGCCAGCTCGGCGACGGTGGTGTGGTCCTCGGCGGGCCGGTCGAAGGTCGAGGAGATGACCTCGCCCTTGACCGAGCGCTGCATGTCGGTGACCTCTTCCGGACGCTCGTCGACCAGGACGACCATCAGGTGGCACTCGGGGTTGTTGTGGGTGATCGCGTTGGCGATCGCCTGCATGATCATCGTCTTGCCGGTCTTCGGCTGGGCGACGATCAGACCGCGCTGGCCCTTGCCGATGGGCGTCACCAGGTCGATGATCCGGGTGGTGATGACCCCCGGGTCGGTCTCCAGGCGCAGCCGCTCCTGCGGGTACAGCGGGGTGAGCTTGTTGAACTCCGGACGGTTGCGGCCGGAGTCCGGCTCGCTGCCGTTCACCGAGTCCAGCCGGACCAGCGCGTTGAACTTCTCGCGGCGCTCGCCGTCCTTGGGCTGGCGGACCGCGCCGGTGATGGCGTCGCCCTTGCGCAGGCCGTTCTTGCGGACCTGGGCCAGCGACACGTACACGTCGTTCGGGCCGGACAGGTAGCCGGACGTCCGGACGAAGGCGTAGTTGTCCAGGATGTCCAGGATGCCGGCCACCGGGATCAGCACGTCGTCGTCGTTGACCTGCTGCTCGGTCGGGGCGTCGAAGCCGTCCCGGCGGTTGCGGCGGTTGCGGTCGCGGTAGCGCCCGCGGCGGCGGCCGCCGAACTCGTCGTCGTCCTGGTAGCCGCCCTGGCCCTGCTGCCCCTGCTGCTGGCCCTGGTTGCCCTGGCCCTGCTGGCGGCCCTGGTTGCCCTGGCCGTCCTGGGACTGGTTGCCGCGGTCGCGGTCACGGCGGTTGCGGCGCTCGCCGCGCTCGCCCCGCTCGTTGCCGGCGGCGCGGTCGCGGCGGCTGTCGCCGCCCTCGGCGTCGGCGGCGGGCGCGGCGGCCGAACCGGCGCCGCCGTCCTGGACCTGGCCGCGGTCGCCGCGGCGGTCGCGGCGCTCACGGCGGCCCTCACGGCCCTCGGCGCCGTCCGTACGGCCCTCGGACGCCGGGCGCTCGCGCACCTCGGTGGCGACCGCGGCCGGTGCGGCGGCGGCCTCGGCGGGCGCTGCGGCGGGGGCGGACTGCTGCGCGGCTTCCGGCGCGGCGGTCAGCGAGGTGGCCGGCGCGGTGGCCCGGCGGCTGCGGCGCGGAGCGCGCTCCGCCACCGGGGCGTCGCCCGCGACCTGCACCGGGATGTCGATCTGCTGCTGCTCGACGGCGCGCGCCCGGGCGGTGCGGCGCGCCGGAGCGGCCTGCGCGGGGGCCTGCTCGGCCTCGGCTGCGGCGGGCTCGGCGGACGCCTGGGGGGCGGCCGCGGCGGCCTTGGCCGCGCGGGGGGCCCGCTTGGCAGGCGTCTCGGACGCAGCGAGCAGCGGGTCGCCGCCGCTCTTGGCCTTGATGGCGTCGATCAGGTCGCCCTTGCGCATCCGGCCAGTGCCGCTGATGCCGAGGCCGGTTGCGAGCTGCTGCAGCTCAGCGAGCACCATGGCGTTGAGCCCGGTGCCCGTGGTCCGACGGCGCTTCGGCGCGGAGGCCGTGTCTGCGTCCGACGCATCAGCGTCCGGGCGCGCGCCCATCAGATCGGTGGTGTCGCTCACGAAGGGTCCTTCCCTGGAGCGGACGTCGGCCTGTCTGGCTCGGCGACCGGTTGTGCTGTCCGCATCTGCGCTCGTTTTCGCAGGTGCGGGGCGGTGGTCCGCCGGATGGCGGTCATACGAAAGTGCGGTGTCCCCTTGCGGTGCCTTGGTACTCATGCACACCGCGTTCCGGGCCCCCGTCGCGTGTCTGGTTTCCCTTCCCCGGACTGCAGTCTCGGCACGGGCTGTGCGTCACATGCGGGACTGAGGCACCGACACGGCTTCGGGATGCGGTCACACTTGCGCAGGCAGGCTGCGTACGCGCTGTGGCGGGCTCCCGGAGAATTGCTGTCCCGGAGCGGTCACCCCACGGAAGCGGAGCAGGCCAGGATCGGGACGCGGCGCACCGGGCCCCGCAGGGCACCTGGTGCAGACATGAGATTAACACTACTGGACCCAACAAACATTCCCCCGCACTGTGTCGGTCAATCGTGTCCTGCGGCTCACACTTCGCACAACCCCGCGCCGGGGTGGCTGGGGGCGGCCCGGCCGGACCCGACCGGGCCCGGCGGCGGGGGGCGTCGCCGGGCGGTGGGCCGTTCAGGTGGCGAGCGGCAGCACGGCGACGCCGTCGTGGTCGAGTTCCAGCTGGTGGGCGGCCCAGTCGGGCCCGGCGAGGGCCGTCACCTTGTCGGCGGTGGCGGCGTCGGCGAGGGCCAGCACGGTCGGCCCGGCGCCGGAGATCACCGCAGCCACGCCCTGCGCGCGCAACTCGGCGACCAGCGCGGCGCTCTGCGGCATGGCCGGGGAGCGGTAGTCCTGGTGCAGCCGGTCCTCGGTGGCCGGAAACAGCAGCTCCGGCCTGCGGGTCAGGGCCTCGACGAACAGCGCGGCCCGGCCGACGTTGGCCGCGGCGTCCGCATGCGGCACGGTCGCGGGCAGCAGGCCCCGGGCGACCTCGGTCAGCACCGGCGTCGAGGGCACGAAGACGACCGGGACGACCAGCGCCGACGGGGTGAGCGCCACCGCGTGCGCGTCGTGGTCGCCGTCGGTCCAGGCGATGGTGAAACCGCCCAGCAGGCAGGCGGCCACATTGTCCGGGTGGCCCTCGATCTCGGACGCCAGGGCCAGGACCGCCGCGTCGTCCAGCTGCTCGGCGCCGCCGACGGTGACCGCCCGGGCGGCGACGATCCCGGCGCAGATGGCGGCCGAGGAGGAGCCGAGGCCCCGGCCGTGCGGAATCCGGTTGGCGCAGACCACCTCCAGGCCCCGGGGCTGGCCGCCGAGCCGGTCGAAGGTGGTGCGCATGGCGCGGACCACCAGGTGCCGCTCGTCCCGGGCCAGGCTGTCGGCGCCCTCACCGGCGATGTCGACGTGCAGGCCGGACTCGGCCACCCGGACCACGACGTCGTCGTACAGGCCCAGCGCCAGCCCGAAGGAGTCGTAGCCGGGGCCCAGGTTGGCGCTGGTCGCGGGCGTGCGCACGCGGGTGGCGGCGGCGCGGAAGGCGGGGCCGGGCATGTCGCTGGCGCTCCTGACGTGGGTGCGGGGTGGCGGGCGGTACGGGTGTGGCGGGCGTGGCTGGTGGTGCGGGTGCGGGTGTTGCTGTGACGGGTGGTGCCGGTGTGGCTGATGGTTCCGGTGGTGCTGGTGCGGCCGGTGGTGCCGCTGTTGCTGCTGGTGGGGCTGGTGGGGCTGGTTCCGGTGCGGCTGCTGAGACCGTACTGCCTGCGGCGGCCGACCGGGACGGGTCGGCGTCCGCCCCGCCCCCGCCCGGCCGCGACCGTCGCCCGTACGGGTGAGCGGGCCACCCGCGCACCCCTGCTGCGGGGTGCGCGGGCGGCTGCGCGGCTGTCGGCTGCGGCCACTGCGGCCGCCGCGGCGGTTACGCCAGGTCGAGCTGTTCGGCGGCGGCGGCGGCGTCCACCGGGACGACCGTCGGCCGGGGGGCGCCGGCGACGGCCCAGTCCGGGTCCTTGAGCCCGTTGCCGGTCACCGTGCAGACGATGCGCTGGCCGGGGTCGACCAGCCCGCGCTCGGCGGCGTGCAGCAGCCCGGCCACGCTCGCGGCCGAGGCCGGCTCCACGAACACCCCCTCGGACGCGGCCAGCAGCCGGTAGGCCGAGAGGATTTGACGGTCTGTCACCTTATCGATAAGCCCACCGGACTCGTCCCGCGCGGCCAGCGCGAAGTCCCAGGAGGCCGGGTTGCCGATGCGGATCGCGGTGGCGATGGTCTGCGGCTGCAGCACCGGCGCGCCGTCCACGATCGGGGCCGAGCCGGACGCCTGGAACCCCCACATCCGCGGGGTCCGACTGGCCGGGCCCGGAAGGATGCGGGGCGAAGCCCCTCCGTCGAGGGCGGTGGCGGGCGACGGGTGGGCATACTCGCGGTAGCCCTTCCAGTAGGCGGTGATGTTGCCCGCGTTGCCGACCGGCAGGACGTGGATGTCGGGCGCGTCGCCGAGCATGTCGACGATCTCGAAGGCGGCCGTCTTCTGGCCCTCGATCCGGACCGGGTTGACCGAGTTCACCAGGGCGACCGGGTACTTGTCGGAGAGGTCCCGGGCCAGCGTCAGGCAGTCGTCGAAGTTGCCGTCGACCTGGAGGATCCGCGCGCCGTGGATCAACGCCTGGCCCATCTTGCCCAGAGCGATCTTGCCCTGCGGCACCAGCACCGCGCAGACCATCCCGGCCCGGACCGCGTAGGCGGCGGCGGAGGCCGAAGTGTTGCCGGTGGAGGCGCAGATGACCGCCTGCGCGCCCTCCTCCTTGGCCCGGGAGATGGCCATCGTCATGCCCCGGTCCTTGAAGGAGCCGGTCGGGTTGGCGCCCTCGACCTTCAGGTACACCTCGCAGCCGGTGCGCTCGGAGAGCAGCTGGGCCGGGACCAGCGGCGTTCCGCCCTCCAGCAGGGTGACGACGGGGGTGGCCGGGTTGACCGGGAGCCGGTCCCGGTACTCCTCGATCAGGCCGCGCCACTGGTGGGTGCGGGCGCTCCGGGCGGCGTCCTGCCCGCTACCGGGGGACTGGCTGGTGATGGTGCTCATTGGGTCATTCCCCTTCGACACGCATGATGCTGGCCACGCCGCGGACATTGTCCAGGCTGCGCAGTGCGGCGACCGTAGCGGACAGCGCGGCGTCAGTGGCGCGGTGAGTGACTACGACGAGTGAGGCGTCGCCCTCCCGTCCCGTCTGCCGGACGGTGTCGATGGACACGCCGTGCTCGGCGAAGACGGTGGCGACCTGGGCCAGGACGCCCGCCTTGTCGGCGACATCCAGGCTGACGTGGTAGCGGGTCACTACATCGTCCATGGGGCTTACGGTGAGTCGAGCGTACGCCGACTCGCCCGGGCCCGTGGAACCGGCCAGCTTGTTGCGGCAGACCGCGACCAGGTCGCCGAGCACGGCGCTGGCGGTGGGCGCGCCGCCCGCGCCGGGGCCGTAGAACATCAGCTGCCCGGCCGCGTCGGCCTCGACGAAGACCGCATTGTAGGCGCCGCGGACCGAGGCCAGCGGGTGGGTCAGCGGGATCATCGCCGGGTGGACCCGGGCGGTCACCGAGGCGCCGTCGGCCGAGCGCTCGCAGATGGCGAGCAGCTTGACCACGCAGCCCATGGCCTTGGCGCTGGCGATGTCGGCGGCGGTGACCTCGGTGATGCCCTCGCGGAAGACGTCGGCGGCGGTCACCCGGGTGTGGAAGCCGATCCCGGCGAGGATGGCGGCCTTGGCGGCGGCGTCGAAGCCCTCGACGTCGGCGGTCGGGTCGGCCTCGGCGTAGCCGAGGGCGGTGGCCTCCTCCAGCGCCTCGGAATAGCCGGCGCCGGTGGAGTCCATCTTGTCGAGGATGAAGTTGGTGGTGCCGTTGACGATCCCGAGCACCCGGTTGACCTTGTCCCCGGCCAGGGACTCGCGCAGCGGGCGGACCAGCGGGATCGCGGCGGCCACGGCCGCCTCGTAGTAGAGGTCCACCCCGGCCCGGCTGGCGGCGGCGTGCAGGGCCGCGCCGTCGGCCGCCAGCAGGGCCTTGTTGGCGCTGACGACCGAGGCGCCGTTCTCGAAGGCGGTCAGGATCAGCCCGCGGGCCGGCTCGATGCCGCCGATGACCTCGATCACGACGTCGATGTCGTCGCGTTTCACCAGCTCGGCCGCGTCGGTGGTGAGCAGGTGGTCGGGGATGCCCGGGCGGGTGCGGCCCGCGCGGCGCACGGCCACCCCGGCCAGCTCCAGCTTGGCGCCGGTGCGCGCCTCCAGGTCGGCGGCGTGCGTCGTCATGATGCGGGCCACTTCGGTGCCTACTACTCCGCAACCGAGGAGCGCTACCTTCAGTGTGCGCATCGTCCGACTCCGCTCTGCTGGCTTTCCGGGGCTTCCGGGATGGGTGCGTGCTGGGTGCTGCTCTGCCCTACAACACCCCTAGTCTCGGCGACAAGGCGGGGAAATCTTCGCCCGTTCCAGACTTTGAGACGGGAATTTCACTAGCCGATATCGAGCCGCAGGAGATCCTCCTCCGTCTCCCGGCGGACGATCACCCGGGCCTCCCCCTCGGACACCGCCACCACCGGCGGCCGCAGCGCGTGGTTGTAGTTGCTGGCCATGGAGCGGCAGTAGGCGCCGGTGGCCGGGACCGCCAGCAGGTCGCCCGGGGCCAGGTCGGCCGGGAGGAAGGCGTCCCGGACGACGATGTCGCCCGACTCGCAGTGCTTGCCCACCACCCGCGACAGCATCGGCTCGGCATCCGACCGGCGGGACACCAGCGCCACGCTGTACTCGGCGTCGTACAGGGCGGTGCGGATGTTGTCGGACATGCCGCCGTCCACGCTCACATAGGTGCGCAGCCCCTCCAGCGGCTTCACCGTGCCGACCTCGTACAGGGTGAACGCGGTGGGCCCGACGATGGCGCGGCCGGGCTCGACCGAGATGCGAGGCGGAGTCAGACCGGCCGCCGCGCACTCGCGCTGGACGATCGAGGTCAGCGAGGCGGCGATCTCGGCGGGCTCGCGCGGGTCGTCGTCGCTGGTGTAGGCGATGCCGAGGCCGCCGCCGAGGTCGATCTCGGGCAGTTCGACGCCGTGCTCGGCCTTGATCTCGGCGAGCAGCCCGACCACGCGGCGGGCGGCGACGTCGAAACCGGCCGTGTCGAAGATCTGCGAGCCGATGTGCGAGTGGATGCCGACCAGCTCCAGGCCGTCCAGGGTCAGCGCCCGGCGCACCGCCTCGGCGGCCAGGCCGCCGGAGAGCGACAGGCCGAACTTCTGGTCCTCGTGCGCGGTGGCGATGAACTCGTGGGTGTGGGCCTCGACGCCGACGGTGACCCGGATCAGCACCTTCTGCCGGACGCCCTGCTGCTCGGCGATCCAGGAGAGCCGGGCCAGCTCCTCGAAGGAGTCGACCACGATGTGCCCGACGCCGGACTTGACCGCGTACCCCAGCTCGGCCGTCGACTTGTTGTTGCCGTGCAGGGCGATCCGGTCGGCGGGCATACCGGCCGACAGCGCGACGGTCAGCTCACCGGCGCTGCACACGTCGACGTTCAGCCCCTCCTCGTGCAGCCAGCGGACGACCGCCCGGGAGAGGAACGCCTTGCCCGCGTAGTAGACGTCGGCGCCCGGGCCGAACGCGTCCCGCCAGGCCCGGCAGCGGAAGCGGAAGTCCTGCTCGTCCAGGATGTAGGCGGGGGTGCCGAACTGCTCGGCGAGGGTCAGCACGTCGATGCCGCCGACGCTGACGACGCCGCCGGACGGCTCGCGGGAGACGGTGCGCGACCAGACCTTGGGGTCGAGGGTGTTCAGGTCGGCCGGCGGAGCGGTGAAGTGCCCCTCCGGCATGACGTCCCCGTGGCGCGGGCCGGCAGGGTGGGCGGAGCGGCTCATAGGACTATCTCCACTATCTCCACTAGGGCGCAGGGAGCGCCGAGGGGCGCGAAGGACGGTCCCCCGCCTTCGCGCCCCTCGCGTCGCTCACATGCGTTCGGGGGCCGAGACGCCCAGCAGGGCCAGGCCGTTGGCGATGACCGTGCGGGTCGCCTCGGCCAGCCAGAGGCGGGCGCGGTTCAGGTCGGTGACCTCGTCGTCACCCATGGGCAGGATGCGGCACTCGACGTAGAAGCGGTGGTACTTGCCCGCCAGCTTCTCCAAGTAGCGCGCCACGTGGTGGGGTTCGCGCAGCTCGCCGGCCTTGGCGACGACGGCCGGGAACTGGCCCAGCTCGCCCAGCAGGTCCGACTCCCACTCGGTGCTGAGGAGCTCCGGTTTGAAGTCCTCGGCGGAGCCCTTGTCGATGCCCAGGTCCGCGGCGTTGCGGGCGACCCCGGCCATACGCGTGTGCGCGTACTGGACGTAGTACACCGGGTTCTCGTTCGAGGTGCTGGTGAGCACGTCGATGTCGAGGGTGATGGTGGAGTCGGTGGACGACCGCGACAGGGTGTAGCGGGCGGCGTCCACGCCGATCCACTCGACGACGTCGTCGATGGTGATGATGTTGCCGGCCCGCTTGGACATGCGGACTTCCTGGCCGTCCTTCAGCATCTTCACGAACTGGCCGATGAGGATCTCGATGTTGTGCTCGGGATCGTCACCCGCGCAGGCCACCACGGCCTTCAGCCGGTTGACGTAGCCGTGGTGGTCGGCGCCCAGCATGTAGACGTTGATGTCGTTGCCGCGGTCGCGCTTGTTCAGGTAGTAGGCGGCGTCCGGCGCCAGGTACGTCTTCTCGCCGTCGGCCTTGACCAGGACCCGGTCCTTGTCGTCGCCGAAGTCGGTGGTCCGCAGCCAGGTGGCGCCGTCCTGCTCGAAGACGTGGCCCTGCTCGCGCAGCCGGTCGATCGCCTTGTCGACCGCGCCGGAGTCGTGCAGCGTCTTCTCCGAGAACCAGACGTCGAAGTGGACGCCGAACTCCTCCATGGAGCGCTGGATCTCGGCCACCATCAGCCGCAGGCCCTCGGTGCGGAACCGCTCCAGCTGCTCGGCCTCGGACAGCTCCAGGATGCCGGGGTTCTCCGCGACGATCCGGGCAGCGATGTCGTTGATGTACTCGCCGACGTAGCCGTCCTCGGGCACCGGCCGCTTGTTGGCGGACGCCAGCAGCGAGCCGCCGAACTTGGAGATCTGCACCCCGGCGTCGTTGATGTAGTACTCGCTGGTGACGTCGGCGCCGGAGGCCCGCAGGATCCGGGCGAGCGAGTCGCCGACGGCGGCCCAGCGGACCCCGCCGATGTGGATCGGGCCGGTCGGGTTGGCCGAGACGAACTCCAGGTCGATCCGCTGCCCGGCGAAGGCGTCGTTGTGCCCGTAGACGGCGCCGGCGGCGACGATGGAGCGGGCCAGCTCGCCCTGGGTGGCGGCGTCCAGCGTGACGTTCAGGAAGCCGGGCCCGGCGATGTCGACCGTGGCCACGCCCGGCAGCTCGCGCAGGCGCGCGGCTACCAGCTCGGCCACCTGTCGCGGCGGCTTGCCGGCCGCCTTCGCCAGTTGGAGGGCCACGTTGGTGGCGTAGTCGCCGTGGTCCCGGTTCTTGGGTCGCTCGACGGTCACCGTCTCGGGCACGGCGACGGTGAGGTCGCCCGCCTCCACGACGGCGCGAACGGCGGACTGGACTGCCTGGGAAAGCTCTGCGGGTGTCACAGGTGCAAGGGTAGGCGAGAAGGGGGGGCGATTTGGAATCCGCTTGGCTGCTGAGACGCCGCGCGCCGGACGCCCTGCCCACCGGCCTGTTCATCCGGCTGTTCACCCAGGGCGAACCCCGGGCCGGCGTCCCCTGCCCCGAGCCTGCCCCGGCTCTGCCCCGGCCCGGCCTCGGGCCCGGCGGCAGCCCTGAGCCCTCAGCCTCACCCCGCGGCGCTCCGCCGCTGCTCGGACGGCCGCGCCAGCCGCCGGACCAGGTCGATCAGGTCCATCGGCTCGAACGGCTTGGCCAGGTAGCCGTCCACCCCCACCGACTCCCCGCGCTCCAGATCCGCCGGGGTGCAGGCGCTGACGATGGCAATCGGATAGTGACGCGTCCGAGGATCGGCCCGCAGCCGCGCGGCGGTCCGCAGACCGTCCAGCCTCGGCATCACGACGTCCAGCGTGATCACGTCCGGCTGGACCTCGCCGACGATCTCCAGACACTCCGCGCCGTCGGCGGCGGTCACCACCTCGAAACCCTCAAGTTCCAGGTTGACCCTGATCAGCTGGCGAATCACCTCGCTGTCATCGACAACCAGGACCCGCCCCGAGACGCCGGACACATCACTGAGGGTAGGCGAAACCGTGACTCCCCGTCCGCCCTTTCCCCACTTCCACCCGAACCGGCGACCCCCCGAACCAAGAAGCCGTGCACGAGCAGCAGGCCAGGGCTGGTAGTGTTCTGCATGTCGCAAGGCAGGCCCCCGTAGCTCAGGGGATAGAGCACCGCCCTCCGGAGGCGGGTGCGTAGGTTCGAATCCTACCGGGGGCACTTCGCAAGAAGTGCAGCCAAGGCCCAGGTCAGCGGGATATCCCGCCAGCCTGGGCCTTCGTCATGCCAGGGGCGCCGCATGGCCGGCGTCCCATCTGTGACGTTCGGCTCCGGCGACTCCCGGCGGTGCGTCCGCGTCGAGGTCCACGAAGGTGCAGCCACGCAACATCCTGACCATCTGTGCGGCCAGGATCCACCGTGCCAGGCGGTCACGGGAGGACACCAGGGCATCCACCGTGGGCCGGAGCTCGGCGCCGACCGGCCGGTGGAGGCTTCCGTAGACGCCCCGACCCTGTAGTCCCTGACCCGCACGGCGACGGAGCCGCCGCGCAGGTGCGGGCAGAGCCGGGCCGACAACCGGGCGCAGGGCAGGCACACCGGCGTATGCGTCGCAGCTACGCCCTCGGGCCAGCCGCCCCTTGCGTCGTTCGCCGCCACAGGAGGTCCGACCTAGGACGTCTAGAGATGAAGGAGGAGCACTATGGCCGGCGACGGCGCAGGCAGCCCAAGTACCAGCGGATCGCCGAGGCGTTGAAGGCGGCCGTCGCGTCCGGGGAGTACCGGGCCGGCAACCGGCTGCCGGGCGAGAACGACCTGGTGGCGTCCTACGGTGTGGCTCGGATGACGGCACGCCAGGCGCTCGGAGTGCTGCAGAGCGAGGGCATCGCGGAGGCCCGCAAGGGGGTCGGGGTGTTCGTCCGCGAGTTCCGGCCGCTGCGCCGACAGGGCATTCAGCGGCTTGCCCGGGAGCAGTGGGGGTCGGGGCGGTCGATCTGGTCGGCGGACACCGAGGACCGGACACTGGTCGTCGACCAGGTCTCGGTCACCGAGGGGGGAACGCCTGAGCACGTCGCCCGGGTGCTCGACCTGGAACCGGGCGCACCGGCCTGCATCCGGAGCCGGCGCTTCGTGCTCGACGGCAAGCCGGTGCTGCTGTCGACGTCGTACCTGCCCGCCGCCCTGGTCGCGGGCACCCGGATCACCCAGCCCGACACCGGCCCCGGCGACACGTACGCCCGCCTCGCCGAAGTCGGTGCGGAGCCCGTGGCCCGTGCACTTCCGCGAGGAGATCCGCTCACGGATGCCCACGAAGGATGAGGGCGCCCGGCTGGAACTGGCCGCCGGAACCCCCGTCATCGCGCTCTGCCGCACCGCGTTCACCGGAGGCGGTCAGGCCGTGGAGGTCAATGAGATGACCCTGGATGCGGCCTCCTACGTGCTGGAGTACGACTTCGACGCGTGATCCGCAGCCGCCCCGCCCGGGGTCAGGGGCGGTTGCGGGCGGGGGTGTTGGTGCGGGCGTCGGCGTGGGTGGCGTAGCGGGGGAAGGCTTGGATCAGGCCGGTGCCGCGGAGGAGGCGGTCGATGCCGGGCTGGTCGTGGACCAGGCGGACCCAGCCGCCGAGGCGGTGGGCGCGGGCCTGGGCGGCGCGCAGTTCGCGCAGCGGGCTGACGTCCATGAAGGTGACGGCCGTGAGGTCGACGATGACCCGGGGGACGTCCCAGCCGGGGTCGGCAGCGTCGGCGCCCTCCAGGGTGGAGCGGAAGGCGACGGCGTTGGCGAGGTCCAGCTCCCCGTGGGGGCTGACGATCCGACACCGCTCGCCGGTGGCCGTGCTGTTGACGTCGACATCCATCGTGACTGCTCCCAACCTGGCCTGCCTGAGAAGTGGCCCTGCAGGCGGGGCCGAGGTCCTGGACCACGCAGGCACAGCTTAGGGCCCGGTAGGGGGTTCGGCACGGAGAGTTACCGGTACTGGAGGAAGACGCCCGCGCGGGTGAGCACGCGCGTCCGAATCTGGCGGGGTCGGACCGGGTGCGCCCACAGATACGTTTCTGCAGACGTACGTTTCTGCAGAAGGCCCGCTCACGAACTCGGCCCGGCCGTGTCCTAACCGCGAAAAGTGGCACAGGGCGCCCTCAGCGGGGTCTATACTGACGCCGTTCTTATTTTTGTGTCTGGCACCTCGTTCGGTGAGGCGTCTTCACGGACACAGGCCACTGATCCCACCCGTCGAGAGACGCTCCGGATCAGGACAGATCTCCCCGACCTAAGGGGTGATCCCAAGTGGCTTCCCCCGTCGGGGGATCACGCCGTGGAGTGCCAAAGCTCTGACGAGTTGGGGTGTACCGGGACCGGCCTGTCGTGGTCGGTGGACCGGTCCGCTCCTTGCGAGTCCGCTGACGCGTACAGCGTCCCGGCCGGGAGGAGGCGAAAGTCAATGGACTGCGACAGCAGTAGTCCGGGCCACCATAGGCCCCTCTTCCGCCTGTCCCTGTTCTCACCCGGCACGCGGTAACCACCCTTCAGCGGACGTCGAACCACCCATCGAGTGGCACCACTGCGTCGTGGCGCCCCGTCGACTGTCCGACCCTGCCCTCATGCAGGGCTTTGATGGCTGCTTCGTGTCCCGACCATCCCCTTTCGGGGGCCGGGAGGCTTGTCATGACCGAGACCACTCTCACCACTGCACCGCCCACGGCGCTGCCCGCCGCCGCAACCCGCTCCGCCGTGCTCGACGAGGCGCACCTCGGCGACATCCACGGCGCCTTCGGCACCATCCGGCTCGACGACCACGCGCCGACCGGCATGTCCGCCAAGCTGCGGACGCTGCTGGCGATCGTCGGCCCCGGCCTGATCGTCATGGTCGGCGACAACGACGCCGGCGCCTTCGCCACCTACGGCCAGGCCGGGCAGAACTACGGCACGCACCTCATGTGGACGCTGCTGCTGCTCGTCCCGGTGCTCTACGTCAACCAGGAGATGGTGCTGCGACTGGGCGCGGTCACCGGCGTCGGCCACGCCCGGCTGATCTTCAGCCGCTTCGGCAAGTTCTGGGGCGCGTTCTCGGTCATCGATCTGCTGCTGCTCAATGCGCTGACGCTGGTCACCGAGTTCATCGGGATCACCCTGGCCACCGGCTACCTGGGGCTGCCCAAGATCCCGGCGGTGCTGCTCGCGGCGGCCATCATCATCGCCTCCGCGTTCACCGGCTCCTTCAAGCGGTTCGAGCGGATCGCCATGGCGCTGTGCGTCGGCTCGCTGCTGCTGGTGCCGCTGTACTTCCTGATCCACCCCGCCTCCTCGCAGATGGCCCGCTCCTTCGTGACGCCCGACCTGCCCGGCGGCAGCGGGCAGTTGGCCACCGTGATGCTGCTGGTCATCGGCATCGTGGGCACCACCGTGGCGCCCTGGCAGCTGTTCTTCCAGCAGTCGTACGTCATCGACAAGCGGATCACGCCGCGCTTCATGGCGTACGAGAAGGCCGATCTGTGGCTCGGGATCGTCATCGTGGTCGTCGGTGCGGCGGCGGTCATGGGGATCTCGACCGCGGCCTTCGCCGGTACCAGCGCCTTCGGCCACTTCACCGACGCCGCCGGGCTGGCCCACGGCATCGCCGCCCACGCGGGCAGGGTCGCCGGGGTGCTGTTCGCCATCGCCCTGCTGGACGCCTCGATCATCGGCGCCTTCGCCGTCTCGCTCTCCACCGCCTACGCCATCGGCGACGTCTTCGGCATCAAGCACTCGCTGCACCGGGGCGTCGAGGGCGCCAAGGGCTTCTACGCCGTGTACGCCGGTCTGGTGCTGGTGGCGGCCGTGATCGTGCTGATCCCGGGGTCGCCGCTGGGCCTGCTCACCATGGGCGTGCAGGCGCTGGCCGGGGTGCTGCTGCCGTCCGCCTCGGTCTACCTGCTGATGCTGTGCAACGACCGCGAGGTCCTGGGCCCGTGGGCCAACGGGCCGCGCACCAACGCGTTCACCGCGCTGGTCGTGGGCGTGCTGGTGGCGCTGTCGCTGATCCTGACCGCCTCGGTGGTCTTCCCGGACATCACCGCCGGTGCGATCTTCGACATCCTGGGCGCCTCCGGGGTGGCGGGCCTGCTGCTGGCCGGGTTCCGGCTGTGGCGGCAGCGCGGACGGGCGGTCGAGCCGATCGACCGCACCGGCCGGGACGACTGGCGGATGCCGCCGGTGGAGACGCTGACCCGGCCGGTGTTCGCCACCGGCCACCGGATCGGCATGGCGGTGCTGCGGTCCTACCTGCTGGCGGCGACCGTCCTGGTGGTGGTCCGGCTGGTGCAGCTGGCCCTGTCGGGCTCCGCGGGCTGAGCGCACCGGGCCCGGCGCGCCCGGGCCCGGCCCCCGGCCCAGCCGGTCAGAGCGCCACCGAGCGGGCGGCGCTTATCTCGTAGGCGAGCGTCAGCACCCGGCGCTCGTCCGGGGCCAGCCGCAGCTCGTAGCGGAGCAGCCCGTCGGCGTCCGCCGACTCCGGCGGCGGCTCGCAGCCCTCCTTGGCGAGGCGGACCTCCACCGCCGAGATCTCCGACACCGGGATGCGCTCGCGGACGGTGACGGTGACCGGAGGCGCGCCGGGCGGGGCGAACCGGGAGACGTTCAGCAGTACCGTCCGGGCGATGACGGTGCGTCCGCTGAGGCCCGAGGTGTCGCGGGACTCCTGGACGCTGCGGGTCACCCGGAAGCTGTCCTCGCTGCCGAAGGACAGCTCCGCCTCGGCGCCGGGCGCGGTGAAGCGCAGATCGCCGCGGCCGACGAAGCCGCTGCCCCGGACCAGGTCCACCGGGCCGGACAGCAGCGGCTGCCCGGTGCCGTTGCGGAACCGCGCCACCAGCGTGACCAGCGGGGAGAGCTCCGGGGCGGACAGGTACTCGGTCCGGGCCGGGAGCGTCGCGGCGGTCAGCCGCACCCGGTGCGGACGGCCGTCGCCGGCCACCGAGACCGGCGTCGGCGCGGCCAGCAGCCGGGTCTCGCCGCCGTCGTCCACCCCGGGCAGGGCCAGCGGCCCGGGCCCGGCGTCCGGGGACATGGCCGGAGAGAAGGCCGGTTCGGCCCCCTCGGCCGGGCCCACCGACTGGATCTCGACCTCGCGGATGTCCACCTCGACAGTGCGGCGCTCCTCGGGCGTGCGGTCCACCAGGCTCAGCGCGTCCTCGACGAAGGCGGGCGGCTCGGCGGCCTGGGCCGAACGGGCAGTGGACAGGGCGAGCCCGACCTGCGGCCAGTCCTCGCCGGTGCGCTGCCAGACGACCGCCTCGCACTCCAGCTCCAGCGCGGAGCCGTCGACGGCCAGGGTGGCACGGTAGGCGGGACGCCAAAGCGCGCAGGGCACCAGGTGCCGCAGCCGCAGCCGGGCGGCCGGGGACGCGGCCGGCACCCGGACGACCAGGTCGACGAAGGCGGACAGGACCGGCGGCCGTTCCTCCGCCGCCTCCCGTGCCGCCTCCGCCCGGGACAGCTCCGTGCGCAGCCGGGACAGCCGGCGGCCGGTCTGCCGCAGCGCCTCGGCCTGGCCGGTGTGCGCCGCGTAGGCGCGGTCCAGCTCGGCCGACCAGCGGTCGGGCTCGCCCTCGTCGGCTCCGGCCGTCTCGGCGACGTCGCGGAGCAGTTCGCCGAGGAGCTGCTCCAGCACGCCGAGGCGGCCGGCGGCCCGCCGTTCCTCGGCCTCGGCCGTGCGGACCTGGCCGGTCAGCTCGTGGATCCGGTGCTGCAGGGCGGAGTCCTCGGGGCCCGGCTCGCCGGTCGGCGGGGGCGTGTAGCGGCGGACGATGCGGGCGTCCACCACGGTCGGCGCGGCGTCGACGGCACCAGCGGCAGCGTCGGCTGTGTCGGGGCGGTCGGCGGGCGGGGCGGGTACGAACTCGGCGCGCAGCGAGTGGTCCACGGCGAGCGGCGTGATCGGGCCGAGCCGGAGCCGGTGGATGCCGGGGGCGAGGTCGAGCAGCGCCTGGCGTTCGACCTCGGCGCGGTCCTCCAGCAGGGTCACCGCGGTGACCGGCAGCGGGCCCTCGGTGGGGGCTGCGGTGGGGGCGGCCGTTGTGGCGTCCATGGTTCAGAACCTCCGGTTGCCGTCGGCGAGGGCCTTGGCCGCGGGGATGCGGATCTCGAATCCGCCGGTCAGCACCGTGGTGGAGTGCGGGGCGAGGGTGACCCGCCACAGCCGCAGGCCGCGCTGGTGGCGGTCGTCCTGCTCCGGCGGCACGGCCGTCCAGGCCGGTGAGGCGGGTTTGTCCTCGATCCGGACGTCCTTGTCGTCGCTGACCGGGACGCGTTCGCGCACCTCGACGGTGACCGGGCGGCCGAGGCGGTTGGCGAGCTCGATCTCGATGGCGTGGTCCAGGACGGTGGTGCCGCCGCGCAGCCCGGCGGTGGACTCCCGCATCAGCACCCGGCGGGCCATCCGGATGCCCTCGGCGACGCCGAGGCCGACCTGGCGCTGTTCGCCGGGGGCGAGCGTCGGCAGGGACACCGAGCGCAGGTACTCCCCGTCCACGGTCACCTCGGCGGCCCCGGCGAGCAGGGCGTTGGCGCTGGTGTTGCGCAGGGTGAGGGCGGCGAAGACCTGCTGGGCGGCCTCGGCGTCGGTACCGGCCGCGAACGGGGTGCAGACGTGCTCGATCGCCAGACCGACCGGGAACTCCCGCACCGGGACGGTGTGCCAGGCGCCGTCGGCCGGGACGTCCACCCGGGCGGCGGTGTCGTAGCGGTAGTCGAAGGAACCCGCGGAGTACCGGACCGGGAGGCAGCGAGGGGGCAGGTCCAGGCCGGTGACGGACTCGGCGCGGTGACGCGAGGCCGTGGCGGCGGCCGTGGCCCCGCTCTCGGCGGGGCGCAGTCGGCCCCGCTCCGGGCCGGGTTCCCCGGCCCCGGCGAGGGTGAGCCGGCCCAGGTCGCGCTCGGCCGCGCCCGGCCCGGGCGGGGTCGGCGGGACCGCCGGCCGCGCGGACGGCGCGGGTGCGGACCCGGCGGGCGGCGACGCCGCGCCGAAGGCGATCGCGGGCGCGCTGCGTTTGCGCTCCATGGCGGCCCGGTGCACGACCGGCGCCGAACCGCTCGGGCGGGCGGAGCGGAGCGGCACGTCCGCCGAGGCGACGGTGACCGGGGAGCCGCCCAGCAGGAACTCCTCGTCGGCCGGGGGCGCCGACTGCGGCGGCGGGGGCGGTGCGGAGGCGCGGACGAAGGCGTCGTACCCGGCGAAGAGCGCGCCCGGCCCCTCCGGCGGCTCCCGCCAGGGCGACGGGCTCTGTACCGCCTGTCTGCGGCCGAGGCGCAGCGACGACAGGACCGGCAGGTCGGTCCGGCGGCGCAGATCGGCCGTGGACAGGCCGAGGCGGACGCCGGTCCAGTCCTCGCCGGTGCGCTGGGCGACGCAGGCGCGCATGGCCAGCGTGCCGCCGGGGGCGTCGCCGTCCACCCCGGTCAGCTGCAGGTGGTAGGCGGGCGTCCAGGTGGCGCCGGGGACGGCGTACTCCAGCTCCAGCCCGGCCCACGGCCCGGCTCCCGGCACCGGCTCCCCCGGCCCAGCTCCCGGCCCCGGCCCCGGCCCGGTGGACGTCGGCTGTTCGGCGCCGCTGCCGGTCGGGCCTGGCTGGAGCGTGAGCACCACGCCGGTGGTGCTGCTGACCTGCTCGGTGGGGAGCGCGGCGGATGCCTCGCCCAGCCGTCGGCGCGCGGTCTGCGCCTGCTGCTCGGCCTCGCGGAGGGCGTCCTCGGCCGCGAACAGCCGCTGGTCGAGTCCGGCGAGCCGGGCGTCGACGAAGTCGGCGAGGGCGAGCAGCGCCTGCACCGGGGCGCGGCGCGGCGGATCGCCCCGGCGCGGCGGCGGCGGTACGGCGCGCAGGGCGGCGATGTGCTCGATCTGGGCGGCCACGGCCGCCCGGGCGGCGCGGGCGGCGTCCAGCGCCTCCTCGGCCTGGTCGCAGACGTGCCGCAGCGGCGTGAGGTCCTCGGGCGCGGGCAGCGCCACCTCGATGGCGCGCCGGACGTCGAGCACCCGCAGGCCCGGCGGCCCGTGCAGCACCCGGGCGCGCAGGCTCTGCTCGTCCAGCGCGAGCGGCAGCCCGGTCAGCACCACCCGGAACGGGCCGCCGGGGCGGTCGCCCGGCGGTCGGTCCAGGTGTGCCGTCCTGCGGCACAGCGCGCCGGCGGAGTACACCGTCACGGAGTCGAGTACGGATGCGAGTTGGACGTCTTCGGCCATGGCCACCCTCCTGCGCCGAGTCGTGGCAGCCACGGTAGAGCACGCCGCTGACAACGGCCCCGGTTCCGCCGTCGGCGGCGAGCCGGGGCCGTGGTCGGGCCGGTGCGGACGGTCAGAGCGCGGCCAGTCGCGCCGTCAGGTCGCCGAGGCCGGTGGCGCCCTGGGAGAGCGCCTTCATGTGCCATGCCTTGAGGTCGAAGTCCGCGCCGTGGGCCGCGCGGGCCTGCTCGCGGCCGCGCAGCCAGGCCCGCTCGCCCAGCTTGTAGCCGATGGCCTGGCCGGGCCAGCCGAGGTAGCGGGTGATCTCGCTCTCGCGCATCTCGGCGGGGCAGCCGTTGTAGGTGGCGAAGAACTCGGTCGCCAGGGCGGGCGTCCAGCGCTCCCCCGGGTGGAACGGCGCGTCCGCCGGGATCTCCAGCTCCAGGTGCATGCCGATGTCGATGATGACCCGGATGGTGCGCAGCATCTGCTCGTCCAGGAAGCCCAGGCGGCGGCCGGGGTCGCTGAAGAAGCCCAGCTCGTCCATGAACCGCTCGGAGTACAGCGCCCAGCCTTCGATCTCGGCGCTGACGCCGCCGATGGTGGTCTGGTAGCGGGAGAGCCGGTCGGCGCAGCGCATCCGCTGGGTGAGGTGCAGGTGGTGTCCGGGGACGCCCTCGTGGTACCAGGTGCTGACCAGCTGCCAGGTCGGGAACTCCTCGCGGCCGAGGGTGGGCAGCCAGGTGCGGCCGGTGCGGCTGAAGTCGAGGCTGGGCTCGGTGTAGTAGGGCGCGGCGGCACTGCCCTCGGGGGCGATCATCGACTCGACCTCGCGCAGCGGGCCGTCCAGGTCGAAGTGGACGCCGTCGAGGGCGGCGATGGCCTCGTCCATGATCCCCTGGAGCCAGGCGCGGATGCCCTCGGCGCCCCCGACCCGGTGGCCGTGCTGCTCCAGGTGCTCCACGGCCTGCATCGGGTCGGCTCCGGGGAGCACCCGCTGGGCCTCGGCGCGCATCTCGGCCTCCAGCCGGGCGAACTCGCCCCAGGCCCAGCCGTACGCCTCGTCCAGGTCCAGGTCGGCGCCGGTGAGCCGGCGGGCGGAGCGCAGGTACAGCTCGCGTCCGGCGACGTCGGAGGCGTCCGCGGCGGCGGTGGCGTACTCGTCCCGCAGCCAGTCGCGGAAGCGCGCGGCGGCGGCGCCGGCCTGGTCGGCGGCGGCGTCCAGCTCGGCGCGCAGGGCCTCGGGGCCGTCGGCGGCGAACTCGGCGAACCAGCCGGTCCGGCCGTCCTCGCTGATCCAGCTGCCGAGCTGGCCGATGACGGTCTCGACCTGGCGGGGGCCGGAGAGCAGCCCGCGGCGGACGCCTTCGGCGAGCGTCTGCCGGTAGCCCTCGACGGCTCCGGGGACGTTGCGCAGGCGTCCGGCGATGACCGACCAGTCGTTGTCAGTGGCGGTTGCCATGATGGTGAAGACCGAGCGCACCGAGTGCAGGGGGGACGAGATGTTGTTGAGCGAGCGGAGGTGGTCTCCGGCGTCGTGGCAGGCGAGTTCGGCGGTGAGGCGCTCGTGCAGCAGTCGGGCGCAGGCTGCTTCGGCGGGGTCGGCCGGTTCGGCTCCGCCGGTCGCGGCGGCGAGGTCCGCGAGGGCTCTGCGGGCCAGCTCGGCCTCGGCCTCGAATCCGGCCGGGGAGAGGTCCGGCTGCCGGTCGTCGTCGAGGTTGATACCGAGCCCTGCCGCGACGACCGGGTTGTGCGCGGCCAGCGCGTCGAGGTAGGCGTCGGCGATCTGCCGCGGGGTGAGGGGGGTTGATGTGTCAGCCATGGTCCTCATCCTGGCCTACCCGGGAAAGCGGAGGACAGAGCCGGGTGGGCTCCCCTTTCGCGGCCGCCAGTTGCCGCCGGGGACGCCGCTGGTGATCGGGTAGCAGGCGACCCCGAGCACGAAGGCCGTCAGGTGGCCGAGGTTGGTGAAGTCGCGGGAGAGGCCGAACAGCAGGAGGTAGAAGGCGGTGGCCGCGCCCAGGTAGTACCAGCGCAGCGGGCGGGCGAGGAACCAGGTGAGCACGCCCACCGCGCCGGAGACGCCGTAGCTGACGCCGATGTCGATGGTGTGCTTGGTCCGGTGCGGCAGGTCTCCGGCGTGGATGAGGTAGGCGACGGCCCCCTCGCTGACGAGGGTCGCGCCGATGTGCGCGATGGCGACCACGGCCAGCCAGCGCAGCGTCCCCAGCCAGCGCTCGGTGGGGACGAGGAACAGGTTGAAGACCACGAACCAGAACAGGAAGCTCGGGGTCTCGGTCCACAGGGCGCTGGCGATCAGCACCTTGATGGGGTGGTGGCTGAGTTCGTCCAGGTTGGTGCTGTGGGTGATCAGGAAGTACCGGCGGAACCGGGGTGACATCCGGACCAGGAGGAAGGTGTTGACGCCGAGGATGGCCAGCCAGACGAAGGTGCCCGGGGCGGCCGCCAGATAGCGGCCGACGGCGGCGGCGATCCGGGCGGCGCGGCGGCGCGGTCCCGGACGCCCGCCGGCCCCCACCGGACCGCCGCGGCCTGCCGGTTCGGGGCGGCCTGCCGGTTCGGTGCGGCCGGTCGGACGGCCGCGCCCTGGTGAGCTGCCGTGCCCTGCCGAGCTGTCGGGGCCGTCGGGGGTGCCCCGGCCGGGGCCTTCCGCTTCGGCCGCGGCGGACGGGCCCGCCGGGCCGCACGGGCCGCCGGGCCCTGCGGGGTCTGCCGTCGTCATGGGCCCATTCTGCGGTCCCGGGACGGGCGCCCGGACCCCGACCCGCCCTTCTCCCGGGCGACCGGCGGCGGCCGTGCGTGGCAGGGGATTGACGCCGTTGCTGACATGGAGTCTCATAAGGATGGCGATGCCGTAGCCGCGCCATGGCTGCACGGCGACCGAAGGAGGGCGGAACCATGGAACGCACGGGCGGAACGGCACTGCTGAAGGACCGTGAGCAGGTGGCCGACCGGCTGCTGGAGGCCTCGGCCAAGCACTCCTACGACCCGGACACCGAACTGGACTGGGACGCCGAGCTGGAGCCGGGCAAGTGGTTCCTGCCCGAGCACCTGGTCTCCCTGTACGGGACGCCGCTGTGGCGGCAGATGGGCGAGGAGCAGCGGATCGAGCTGTCCCGGCACGAGTTCGCCAGCATGGCGTCGGCCGGGGTGTGGTTCGAGATCATCCTGATGCAGCTGCTCACCCGGCACATCTACGACCTGGACCCGCGCAGCAGCCATGTCACGTACGCGCTCACCGAGATGGCCGACGAGTGCCGCCACTCGCGGATGTTCGCCCGCGCGGTGACCAAGCTGGGCACGCCGTACTACGGCCCCGGCGGCGTCACCCGCTTCCTCGGGCGGATCCTGAAGACCACCGCGACCACGCCGGGGGCGTTCACCGCGACGCTGCTGGTCGAGGAGATACTCGACCGCTTCCAGCGGCTGACCTTCCCGGACCAGAGCGTGCAGCCGCTGATCCAGGGGATCACCCGGATCCACGTGGTGGAGGAGGCCCGGCACGTGCGCTACGCCCGCGAGGAGCTGCGGCGACAGATGGCGACCTGCCCGGCCTGGGAGCGGCAGTTCACCCGCACCGTCTCCGGCGAGGCGTCGGTGGTGGTCGCCCGCGCCCTGATCCACCCGGGCGTGTACGCGGCGGTCGGCCTGGACGTGGAGGAGGCCCGGCGGCAGGTCCGGCAGAGCGGGCACCGGCAGGAGACCATGCGCTGGTCGGCGGAGAAGCTGACCGGCTTCCTGCAGGAGATCGGCATCATCCACAGCGCCCTGGACCGGGCGGCCTGGCGGCGCTCCGGGCTGCTCTGACCGTACGGCGGAGCACCGCCCGAGCACCGCCGCCGAGCCCGGCAGCGGGCGGCCGACCAGTCGCCGGGGCGGGCGATCGGCCACGTAGGGTGGGCGCATGGACGCCCCCATCGCAGATCCCCTGGCCGCAGCCCCGTCGGCGGACGCCGCCGAGGCGGCGGATGCGGCCGACGCCGCCGCGCCCGCGGCCCGCGCGCGCCGGGCCCGGCGCGGACCGTACCGGCGGCTGCCGGTGGAGCAGCGCCGGGAGCAGCTGATCGCGGTGGCGCTGGAGCTGTTCAGCAGGCGGGCGCCGGAGGAGGTGTCGCTGGACGACGTGGCCGCCGCGGCGGAGGCGTCGCGCCCGCTGGTCTACCGGTACTTCCCCGGCGGCAAGCAGCAGTTGTACGAGGCCGCGCTGCGCACCGCCGCCGAGGAGCTGGCCTCGCGCTTCGTGGAGCCGGTGCGCGGAACCCCGACCGAGCGCCTGGGCCATGTGCTGGACCGCTACTTCGCCTTCGTCGGCGAGCACGCGGCCGGGTACGGCGCGCTGCTGCGCGGCGGCTCGGTCGCCGAGAACGAGCGGACCACCGCCATCGTGGACGAGGTGCGCCGGGCGGCCTACCGCAGCATCGTCGACCAGTTGGGCGTGGAGCAGCCGGGACCGAGGCTGACGCTGCTGGTCCGCTCGTGGATATCGGTGGTCGAGGTGACCGCGCTGACCTGGCTGGACGACACCCGGCGCGGCGTGCCCGCGAGCGGCGAGGAGGGCGAGGGCCGCGCGCCCGGCCGACCCGGCGTGGGTTCGGCCGCCGAGCTGCGGGACTGGCTGGTGGACGAGTTCGTGGTGATGTTCGCGGCGGCGGCGCTGCACGATCCGCAGACGGAGCGGGTGCTGCGGGGCATGTTCGCCGGGTTCGCCGGGACCGGGCCGGGGGCGCAGCTGGTGGCCCGGCTGGGCGGGCTGCTGCTGGGGGCCGAAGCTACCGGCGGGTCACCCCACTGACGAAGCAAGACATCCGATGTCTGACGGTTCTTGGTGGATCGTCCAAGAGGGCGGCGGCCCGGGTCTGACGTGTCCGGGCCGCCGCCCGCGCCCGGGCTCAGGCCGCGCCGAGCACCTGCCGCTGCCGGCCGAGCCCCTCGACCTCCAGCTCCATGACGTCCCCGGGCCGCAGGTAGGGCGTCCCGGGAGGGCCATCGCCACCCCGGCCGGGGTGCCGGTGTTGATCACGTCACCGGGTTCGAGCACCATGAACTGGCTGATGTACCAGACCAGGTAGTCGACCGGGAAGATCATGTCGTGGGTGCCGCTGTCCTGGCGGACCTCGGCGTTGACCAGCGTGCGCAGGCCCAGCCGCTGCGGGTCGGCCACCTCGTCCGCGCTGACCAGCCAGGGGCCGAGCGGGTTGAAGGTCTCGCAGGACTTGCCCTTGTCCCAGGTGCCGCCGCGCTCCAGCTGGAACTCCCGCTCGGAGACGTCGTTGCTGACCGCGTACCCGGCGACGACCGAGGCCGCCTCCTGCGGGGAGTCCAGGTAGCGGGCGGTGCGGCCGATGACCACGGCCAGCTCGACCTCGTAGTCGGTCCGGTCGCTGCGCCTGGGGATCAGCACCTGGTCGTGGGGGCCGACCACGGCATTGCCGGCCTTCATGAACAGCACCGGCTCGGCCGGGATGTCCTGCCCGGTGTCGGCGGCGTAACCACGGTAGTTGAGCCCCACGCAGACCACCTTGGGCGGCCGGGCGACGGGCGCGCCCAGACGCTGCCCGGCGAGCTCCACCCGCGGCAGCCGGCCCTGCCGGGCCAGGGCCGCGATCTCCGCGCCCGCGCCGTCCAGCAGCCGTTCCAGGAAGGGGCCGTCGATCTCCGCCGTGACCTGCGAGAGGTCGTATCCGGTCGTCCCGTCGTCGGCCAGCAGCACCGGCCGCTCCGCCCCGAGGGGCCCCACGCGCAGGAATCGCACCTGCCATCACCACCTTTGCGATCGAGACGGTCCGGTCGTCCACCGTCGCCAGGAGATCCGATGTATATCAATCGGCAGCGGCACCGTCCAGAGCTGCCCGCCATCCGGACAGCGGGCGGTCGGCGGCCGGTCGGCGCAGTCGGAGGCCGGTCGGCGCGGTCCGCGCCCGTCCGCTCACCCGGTGGGGCGGCCGTGGTGCCGCTCCCACTCCCCCGCCAGGATGGACATCACCGTCGCGTCCACCCAGGCGCCGTCCCACAGCAGGGCGTCCCGCAGCACGCCCTCGGCGACGAACCCGGCCTTCTCGTAGACCCGCCGGGCGCGGGGGTTGAAGGCGTACACCTCCAGCGAGATGCGGTGCAGGCCGAGCTTCTCGAAGCCGTAGCCGCAGATCAGCCGGGTGGCCTCGGTGCCCAGGCCGCGCCCGTGGCTGCCGGGCGCCAGCGAGATGCGGAAGTTGCAGCTCTGGTTGGCGGCGTCCCACTGGTTCAGCACCGCCTCGCCCACGGCGCCGCTGGAGGCGTTGTCGACGACGGCCAGGTCGAGCCGGTCGTCCTGGCCGACCCGGGTGACGTACCAGGCGCGCAGCTGCTCCTCGCTGGCCACGCCCCGGGGGTGGCTGCCGGTCAGCCGGAGGCATTCCTGGTCCTCCCAGATGCCCCGCACGGCGGGCAGGTCGGCCTCGGTGACGCAGCGCAGCGTGACCGACTCCCCGACCAGGACCGGCTTGGTCAGGAAGTCGGGGCGGGGCGCGGACTGCTCGTGTTCATCCATGCCCGCAGTCTGCCCAGGCGGCGCACCTCCCGCCCCTCCCGCACCGGGGTCAGTGCGTCAGTGCGTCAGGATGCGGGTCTCCCCGGCCGGGACGGCGGTCTCCAGCCGGTTGCCCGGCGGCGGGAAGGGGCAGATGAAGTGCTCGGCGAAGGCGCAGGGCGGCAGGTAGGCGCGGTTGAAGTCGAGCACGGTCGCGCCGTCCGGGCCGGGCGCGGGCAGCGTGACGAAGCGGAAGCCGAGGGCCCCGGCCGCACCGGCGTCCGCGAAGACCGCGCTCAGCGAGCCGTCCCCGGCCCGGCCGACCTGCAGCGTGTGCTCCGGCCCGGGGGCGCCCCCGTCGCCCTCGGCCGGCACGGTGAAGGCGACCGACCCGGCCAGGGCAAGGCCGCGCTCGCGCCCGTCCGCATTGGGGACGGAGACCGTGCGCTCGCCGGAGTACGGGGTGAAGCGGGCCGGGCGGGCCCAGCGCTCGTCGTACGGGTGGGCGTCTATGCCGGCGAAGGCCGCGCGGGCGCGGGAGGCCGGGTCGTAGACGCGCACGGCGTACTCGCCCTCACGCAGGATCAGCACCAGCCGCCGGCCGCCGTGGGTGATCAGCGAGGGATTGGGGGCGGTGTCCGGACAGAGCTTCACCGAGCCGTCCAGCGCGACGCTGTCGACCTCGAGGCCGTCGTGCCGAGCGGCGGTCAGGACCACGCAACTCCCCTGCTGCTCCCAGCGCCCGGGGACGCCGGGCACACCGCCGCGCAGGTCGGCCAGCCAGTGCGTGCCGGTGAGCGCGAGCGGACCGTGCGGGGCACGGGCCGCCACCACGCGGTCGTCGCGCCAGTGCTTCCAATCGTCCAGACTGCTGCTCACTGCGGAACCTCCGGAAAATCGGGCCGACGAAGGGGTGACGAAGGGGTCGGTCCACGCAGTGGGCCCACCCGGGGGAAACCGGCGTCTCAGGACACGCAGCCCTTCCAGTCCTACCCGGGCGGAGTGCTCGTCCATACCTCCCCAACCCGCCAGGCTTCCCGGTATTCCCGGCCGCCGGGCGCGCCGGGCCGCGCAGGCGGCCTTGCCGGGGCCCGCGCCGCACCGGCAGGATCGATCGCATGATCAAAGGCGTGATGTTCGACTTCTCCGGGACGCTCTTCCGCATCGAGACGGTGGCGGAGTGGTTCGACACCCTCGGCCTGGACCTGTCCGGGTCCGAACGGGCCCGCTGCATCGAGCGGTTGACCGCCGCCGGGGCGCAGCCGGGCGGCCCGCAGCCGCTGCACGCGCCGGACGGCTGGGGCGCGCGGGACACCAGCGCCGCCCACCACCGCGCGGCCTACACCGCGCAGGCCCGGGCCGCGCTGCTGCCGGTCACCGGCCCGGAGCGGGCGGACGCCCTGGCCGCCGCGCTCTACCTGCGGCACCTGGCCCCGGAGGCCTGGCGGCCCTACCCGGACGCCGAGCCGGTGCTCAAGGAGCTGCGGCGGCGCGGCGTGCCGGTGGCCGTGGTCAGCAACATCGGCTGGGACCTGCGGCCGATCTTCGTCCGCGGCGGTCTGGACGGCCTGGTGGACGCCTTCGTGCTCTCCTTCGAGCTGGGAGTGCAGAAGCCCGACCCGCGGATCTTCCGGTCCGCCTGCGAGCGGCTGGGCCTACCGCCGGCGCAGGTGCTGATGGTGGGCGACCACCGGCCCGACGACGGCGGCGCGACCGCCCTCGGCTGCCCCTTCTACGAGGTCGATCCGCTGCCGGTGGAGCAGCGCCCGCAGAGCCTCTCCCCGGTACTCGACCTCGTCGCCGCGCGCCCCGAGTGAAAGGATGAGGTGAGAGCACGCAGGAAGGCGCGCCGGGCGAAGGGGCCCGGGCCGCGCCCCCGACCGGAGGTGGACGACACATGGCCAGGCAGGCTCCCGCGACCGACCCGGCGCAGGACGCGCCCGAGGTGACCGCCCCCAAGCACGCCGCGGCTGGCATCCCGGCGCTGCTGCACACCACCCAGATCGCCGCCGCGCAGATGGGCGCGGCCCGGTCGGTGCGCACCCTGCTGAAGCTCAACCAGCCGGACGGCTTCGACTGCCCCGGCTGCGCCTGGCCGGAGCCCGAGCACACCCACACCGCCGAGTTCTGCGAGAACGGCGCCAAGGCCGTCGCCGAGGAGGCGACGCTGCGCCGGATCGGCCCGGAGTTCTTCGCCGAGCACCCGATCGCGGACCTGGCCGAGCGCTCCGGCTACTGGCTGGGCCAGCAGGGCCGGCTCACCACGCCGATGCTGCTGGACGAGGGCGCCACCCACTACACCCCGATCAGCTGGAACGCGGCGCTGGAGCTGGTCGCGGAGGAGCTGAAGGGCCTGGACGACCCGAACGGGGCCGCGTTCTACACCTCCGGCCGGACCAGCAACGAGGCCGCGTTCTCCTTCCAGCTGTTCGCCAGGCAGTTCGGCACCAACAACCTGCCGGACTGCTCGAACATGTGCCACGAGTCGTCCGGTTCGGCGCTCAGCGAGACCATCGGCATCGGCAAGGGCAGCGTCCACCTGAAGGACCTCTACCAGGCCGATCTGATCATCGTCGCGGGCCAGAACCCGGGCACCAACCACCCGCGGATGCTGTCCGCGCTGGAGCGCGCCAAGCGCGCCGGGGCGCGGGTGGTCAGCGTGAACCCGCTGCCGGAGGCGGGCCTGGAGCGGTTCAAGAACCCGCAGAACGCCCGCGGCCTGGTCGGCAACGGCACCAAGCTGACCGACCTGTTCCTGCAGATCCGCCTCGGCGGCGACCTGGCGCTGTTCCGGGCGCTGAACCTGCTGCTGCTGGAGGCCGAGGAGAAGGAGCCGGGCACGGTCCTGGACCGCGCCTTCATCGAGGAGCACTGCCACGGCTTCGAGGCCTTCGCCGAGGACGCCCGCAGCACCGACTGGGACGCGGTGCTGGCCGCCACCGGCCTGCCCGAGCAGCAGATCCGGGAGCTGGCCGGGATGGTGCTGGAGTCCGAGAAGATCATCGTCTGCTGGGCGATGGGGCTGACCCAGCACAAGCACTCGGTGCCCACCATCCGCGAGGTGGTCAACTTCCTGCTGCTGCGCGGCAATGTCGGCCGGCCCGGCGCGGGCGTGTGCCCGGTGCGCGGACACAGCAACGTCCAGGGCGACCGGACGATGGGCATCTTCGAGCGTCCGAGCGCCGCCTTCCTGGACGCCCTCGGCGCGGAGTTCCGCTTCGAGCCGCCGCGCGAGCACGGCCTGGACGTGGTGGACACCATCCGCGGCATGCGCGACGGCAAGGTCAAGGTCTTCTTCGCCATGGGCGGCAACTTCGTCGCGGCCTCGCCGGACACCGAGGTGACCGAGGAGGCGATGCGCCGCTGCCGGCTGACCGTCCACGTCTCGACCAAGCTCAACCGCTCTCACGTGGTCACCGGCGCGCGGGCGCTGATCCTGCCCACGCTCGGCCGCACCGACCTGGACGTCCGCGCGGGCGGCCCGCAGCAGGTCACGGTGGAGGACTCGATGGGCATGGTGCACGCCTCGCGCGGGGCGCTGAAGCCGCCCGCCGCCGACCTGCTGTCGGAGACCGCGATCATCTGCGGCCTGGCCCGGCGCACCCTGGGCGCGGCCAACACCGTGCCCTGGGAGGACTTCAGCGCCGACTACGGCAACATCCGCGACCGGATCGCCCGGGTCGTCCCCGGCTTCCAGGACTTCAACGAGAAGATCCGCAAGCCCGGCGGCTTCGCCCTGCCGCACGGCCCGCGCGACCGCCGGGCCTTCCCCACCGCCACCGGCAAGGCCAACTTCACCGTCAACGACCTGGTCGCGCCCGAGGTCCCGGCGGGCCGGCTGCTGCTGCAGACGCTGCGCTCGCACGACCAGTACAACACCACCGTCTACGGCCTGGACGACCGCTACCGGGGCATCAAGGACGGCCGCCGGGTGGTCCTGCTGAACCCGCAGGACGCCGCCGAGCACGGTCTGGCCGAGGGCGACTACACCGACCTGGTCAGCGAGTGGGCGGACGGGGTGGAGCGGCGCGCGCCGCACTTCCGGGTGGTGCACTACCCGACCACGCCGGGCTGCGCCGCCGCCTACTACCCGGAGACCAATGTGCTGGTGCCGCTGGACAGCACGGCGGACACCAGCAACACGCCGACCTCCAAGTCGGTGGTCGTCCGCTTCGAGCCCGACTCCGGGGCCGGAGCGGCCGGTTCGGCCACGGCCTGAGGCGTCAGCCTCGGCCCGAGGCGGAGGCCGAGGCCGGGCCGGACGCCGGGCCCGAGGCCGGGCCCGAGGCCGGGTCCGTCGCCGCCGCCGAGTGGGAGGCGGACGGCCCGGCCGAGGCCGGGGCGGAGGCGGAGTCCGACGGCGTCGGGGAGGCCGGAGCGGACGGCGCGGACGACGGCGATCCGGACGGCGGGCCCGAGGGCTTGCCGCTGGGCGTCGGCTTCGGCGTGGGCTTGGCGGACGGCGGCGCGGTGGGCCTGGTCGGCGGCTTGGGCTTGGTCGGGGGCTTCGGCTTGGTCGGCGCGGGCGGCGGCGTCGGCGCGATCGGCAGCGGCTTGGTCGCCGACGGCGGGATGACCGGCGGCTGGTAGCTGCCGAGCGAGGAGGCGCCGGAGTCCGGCCGGACCGCGCCGAGGATGGGGTTGGCCGCGATCGGCTCGACGTCCACCACGCCGCCGGGCCGCGGCGCCTCGATCACCTGGCCGTCGCCGATGTAGAGCGCCACATGGCTGGCGCCGGAGAAGTAGATGATCAGATCGCCGGGCCGGAGCGCGTCCAGGGCCACGTGCGGCAGGTCGGCCCACTGCTCCTCGCTGGTGCGGGGGATCGCCACGCCCGCGCTCAGCCACGCCTGCGAGGTCAGCCCGGAGCAGTCGAAGCCCTGGGCGTACGGGCCGATGCCGCCCCAGACGTAGGGCGCGCCGAGCTGGGCGAAGGCGAAGGCGATGGCCTGGGCCCCGGCCTGGGAGGGCTTGGCGTCGTCCTTGCCGAGGATGCCGGAGGCGAGGAAGGCCAGCTGGGCGGCGTTGGCGTCCTTCTGCTCCAACTGCGACAGCTCCTGCTTCTGCGCCCCGGTGAGCGTGGAGACCTGCTGCTCGACGGAGGCCAGCTGCTTGTTGATCGCCGTCCGCTGCACGCCCTCCTCCTTGAGCAGCTGGGCGGCGTGCTGCTTGGCGGTGTCGGCGGCCTGCTTGGCGGCGAGCAGCGCCTTCTGGTCGCTCTTGAGCTGCGCGACGAAGGCCGCCTGCGAGCGGCCGACCATGGAGAGCAGCTCCTGGGTGTGCATGGCCTGCTCGGGGTCGCTGGCCAGCAGCAGTTCGCCGAGCTGCGACAGGCCGCCGTTGCGGTACTGGGCGTCGGCGATCTCCCCGGCGAGCGTGACGCCGTCGTCCACCTGCGCCTGCGAGTTCTGGACCTGGACCTCGAGGGCGTCGTCGTCGGCCTGCGCCTGGACCAGCTGCTCGGCGAGCGAGTCGTACTTCTGGGTCTCTACCTCGGCCTGCTGGTAGGTGGAGTGGAGCCGGTTCAGGATCGGCTGGAGCGAGGCCTCGGCCTGGGTCAGGGTCTGCGCGTCGACGGTCCCGGCCGTGCCCTCGCCGCTGCCGGCGGCGTAGGCGGCGGGCGCCACGACCAGCGGGAGCGCCGCCAGCGCGGCGGCTACCAGCAGCGCGCCGCAGCGCAGCACCCCGGCCAGCCAGGGCCGTGCCTGTTCCACCCGACGAGCCCGGCCCGCCCCGCGCATGACCAGCACCTGTTCCCCCTCCGCCCTGCGTTTCCCGGCATCCCTGACGCACCGGGCGCCTCGGCGTCCCGTGGTACGCGGTCGTCCCTTGACCGCGCCCGGGGCCGCCCGGCCCCCAGCGATCCTGCCATGGAGGCGCTGGAAGCGGCAGACCGCCTCCGGATTCTCATGCGTTCTACAGACAGTCCGCCTCCGGAGGACGCCTCCGGGACACCTGGGCGGTGTGACACATCTCTCGTCCGGCTGCGGAGTGATCCGTGTACTTCCCAGGCTGCGCGCCCTTTTCGCCCCGGTTGCGCGGCCGCATCAACTGCACATAGGCCGTCAGTTCACTTTCCGTTCATCCAGAATGCCTACGGTCTGCTCGACTCTTCCGCTGAGAGATTGTTTGGTAATGGAACACATGACGTTCCTGGTGACTGTCGTGATCATCACGGCCCTCGCCTTCGACTTCACCAACGGCTTCCACGACACCGCCAACGCGATGGCCACCTCCATCGCCACCGGCGCCCTGCGACCGAAGGTCGCGGTCGCGCTCTCCGGGGTCCTGAACCTGGCCGGGGCGTTCCTGTCGGTGGAGGTCGCCAAGACGATCTCCGGCGGGATCATTCAGGAGAGTTCCGGGATCAGGCCCCAGGTGGTGTTCGCCGCCCTGATCGGGGCGATCCTGTGGAACCTGGTCACCTGGCTGCGCGGCATCCCGTCGAGCTCCTCGCACGCCCTATACGGCGGGCTGATCGGCGCCACGCTGGTCGCGGTGGGCATGCACGGGGTGGTGTTCTCGGTCGTGGTCACCAAGATCATCATTCCGGCGGTGGCCTCGCCGGTCGTGGCAGGAGTCGCCGCCTGGGGCGCCACCAAGACCGCCTACCGGATCACCCGCAAGGGCCGGGGCAGCGCCACCGGGAAGGGCTTCAAGGCCGGGCAGATCGCCTCCGCCTCGCTGGTCTCGCTGGCGCACGGCACCAACGACGCGCAGAAGACCATGGGCGTGATCACGCTGACGCTGGTCGCCGCCGGCGTGGTCGCGCCGCACTCGGCCCCGCCGCTGTGGGTCATCGTCTCCTCCGGTGCCGCCATCGCGGCCGGCACCTACATCGGCGGCTGGCGGATCATCCGCACCCTGGGCAAGGGCATCACCGACATCGCCGCCCCGCAGGGCTTCACCGCCCAGACCGCCTCGGCGACCGTCATCCTGACCTCCTCGCACATGGGCTACGGCCTGTCCACCACCCACGTCTGCTCCGGCGGGATCATGGGCGCGGGCAAGGGCGGTCCGACCGGCGTGGTCCACTGGTCCACCGCGCGCCGGATGGCCTACGCCTGGTGCCTGACCCTGCCCGCCGCGGGCGCGCTGGGCGGCCTGGGCGCGTTCCTGGCCGACCGGGGCACCTGGGGCGTGGTGCTGCTGGGCCTGATCGGCGCCGGCCTCTCGGCCTGGATCTACCTGCTGAACCGCCGCCGCCCGGTCGACGCGGCCTCCCTGGCCGCCGACGAGCAGGCCCCGGCGCCGGTTCCGGCCGCCGTTCCCACCACGGCCGCCACCCCGGCCGCCGCAGCCGACGTCGTCGCGGCCTGAGCGCCCGCACGGATCTGGAGTCCCGACCATGAAGATCAACTGGGCCGCTCTCGGCAGCACCTTCGGCGTCAGCGTCGTCATCAGCCTCGCCGTCGTCGCCGCCTTCTGCTTCGGCGTCTCGGCGTTGGCGCGCCGCGAGGAGGCACTCGCGGACGGCGCGGCCGGGCGCGGCACGGCCGCCCTCGGCGGCGCCGTGCTCTGCTTCGCGCTCTGCGCGGCGGCCGTCGGCTACGGCCTGTACGTCATCGCCGGCTGAGCCCGGCGCCCCGGGCCCCCGGCCCGCAGCACAGCACGCCCGCAGCGCAGCACGCCGAAGGGCCCGCCGGACGTCCGGCGGGCCCTTCGGCGCTGTCCGTGCGGGCTGCCGCTAGGCCATGGTCTCCTCCGCCGCCCGGCCGCCCCGGGGCTTGAAGTCGGTGGCCAGCAGCGAGACGGCCGTGCCGACCACCGCCCACACCACCAGCACCAGCAGCGGGGCGAGGATCCTGGTCCCGCCGAAGTACGCGATCGAGCGGACCACCGACGTCGCCGCGCCGTTGGGCAGCCAGGGGCCGATCACCCGCCAGAACGGCGGCAGCAGCGGCGGCGGGTAGACGCCGCCCGCGCTGGGATTGCCGAGCACCACGAACAGCAGCACCGCCAGCCCGATGCCGACGATGCCGAACAGGCACTCCAGCGCCATGGTGAAGGTCCCCACGGCGAAGACCAGCAGCGCGCCGACGCCCCACAGCCCGAGCAGGCTGCCCGGCAGCGCGTTCAGCACCGGGCCGATGATCACCGCCCCGCCGAGCCCGGCGGCGACCGAGTACAGCGCCAGCACGCCCAGCCGGATCACCGCCCGGGAGCGGTTGGCCGGGCGCGCACCGGCGCTGATGCCGAGGATCGACGCGACCAGGTAGCCGCCCACGCACCAGCCCACCACCAGGTAGAACGAGGAGAGCCCGCTCTGGTCGCCCGCCGCCAGCGGCTCCACGTCCACCACCGCCAGGGTGCGGTGCTGGGTCGCCTCGACCCGGGTCACCACCTGCTGGATGGCCGAGGCCAGCGCCGGGCCGGTGGCGTCGGCCACCAGCAGGGTGTCCCGGTTTCCGTTCGGGTTGACCAGCAGCGCCGAGTAGACCTTGCGGTCGTGGATCTGCTGACGGGCCGTCGCCTCGTCCGCGACCGCCCGGGCGTCCAGCTCCTTGCCGGGCAGCGCGTTGAGCCGGCTCACCAGCTGGCCGCTGACCTGCGCCGGGGCCACCACGGCGATGGACGCCCGGTGCGGGTGCGGGTGGTGCAGCGCACCCACGTAGGAGACGATGAAGCCGAACTGCAGCAGCAGCGTGCCGATGACCAACAGCGCCGCGCGCCCGGTCACCGCGTCCCGAAGCTCTCCGCGGAATCCCCGCTCGCGGCTCGCGCCGCCCAGTCCACTCGACATGCTGACGATCCGTCCATTCGGGCCAAGGTGTTCAAATCACAACATTCGTAACACCCGTCTGCCCGGCCCGGCGCGATCCACGCCGGGGTCCGGCGGACTATCCGGCGCTTCGGGGCGGTCCGGACGCCGCCGCCGAGCCCGGATCGTCCAGGATCCGACGGATCGTCACCAGCGCCGCGCCCAGCAGCGGTCCGCGCCGGCCCAGGGCCGAGACCGTCAGCAGCTCCGGCCGCCACGGCCGGACCAGCACCCGCCCGGCCAGCTCCCGGCGCATGCCCGGCAGCAGCCACGCGCCCAGCTCGGCGTAGGCCCCGCCGAGGACGACCGCGGCCGGGTCCACCAGGTTGACCGCGCCGGACAGCGCGGTGCCCAGGGCCGTCCCGGCCTGCTCCAGCGCGGCCAGCACCCGCGGCTCCCCGGCGGCGGCGCGCGCGGCGAGCAGCCCCACCTGGTCCTCCGGCGCCGGATCGAGACCGGCGGCGGCCAGCACCGCCTGCTCGCCCGCGTACTGCTCCAGGCAGCCGCGCGCGCCGCAGGCGCAGTCGGGGCCGTCCGGGCGGACCGGGACGTGGCCCAGCTCCCCGGCGAAGCCGCGCGCGCCCCGGAACAGGCGTCCGCCGACGACCAGGGCCGCGCCGATGCCCGCCTCCGCCGAGACGTGCACCACGTCCAGTGCCCCGCCCTGCCACAGCTCGGCCAGCGCGCCCAGGTTGGCCTCGTTCTCGGCCACCAGCGGCAGCCCGAGCAGTGTCCCGGGCAGCTCCAGCGCGCTCCAGCCGAGGTTGGGTGCGCGGACCACGGTACCGGTGGCCGCGTCCACCAGGCCGGGCACGGCGAGCGTCGCGCCGACCGGGCGCAGCCCGAGACCGCGCGCCTCGGCGGTGACCCGCTCCGCCAGCCCGGCGAGCTCGGCCAGCACGGCGTCGGCCGGACGCCCCCGGTTGGCGGCGGGCAGCCGGGCCTCGGCCCGGACCTCGCCGCGGAGGTCCACCACGCAGGCGGCCAGGTGCTCGACGCCGACCTCCAGCCCCAGGCCGGCCGGTCCGCGCGGGCTGAGCGCCAGCGCGTTGCCGGGGCGGCCCACCCGCCCGCTGGGGGCCGGGCCGAGCTCCACCACCAGGCCGCCCTGCAGCAGCTCGACGACCAGGCTGGAGACGGCGGCCCTGGTCAGTCCGGTGGCCGCGGCGGCGTCGGCGCGGGACAGCGGGCCGTGCGCGGCGACCGCGCCCAGCACCAGCGCCAGGTTCTGCCGCCGCATGCCCTGCTGGGAGGCCGGCCCGGGGCCGCCCCCGGGCCGGGCAGCGGCAGCGGCCGGTACGGCAGCAGTCGTTGCGGCAGTTGCCTCGGCTGCGGCTGCGGCTGCTTCGGCTGCGGCTGCTTCGGCTGCTGCGTTGGCGCGGTCATCGCTCGGCATCGGACCCCCGTGTCACGATCGTGGTCAGGACTCGAACAGTGTCCCGGACCGGCGCAGCGTGTCCACCATGCGCTCCAGTGCCTCGGTGTCGCGCGGCAGCGGCTCCAGCAGCTCCCCCTCGGCGGTGCCCCAGCGCCGGGCGACCTCGTCCGCGCGCTCCCCGGTGAGCAGGCCCGCCGCCTGCGCCGCCGCGCCCAGGGCCACCAGCTCCTCGGCGGCCGGGATGCGCACCGGGCGTCCGGACAGCCGCCGTACCGTCTGCTGCCAGGCCCGGCCGCGCGCACCCCCGCCGATCAGCAGCAGCTCGCCGCCGGTGCCCTCGGCGGTCTCCGCGCCGCCCGCCGCCAGCACCTGGTCCAGCGCGGCGAGCAGGGAGAAGGCCGCGCCGTCGTAGGCGGCCTGGAGCAGCTGTCCGGGGGTGGTGTCGTGGCGCAGGCCGTGGAACAGCGCGGAGGCGTACGGCAGGTCCGGGGTGCGCTCGCCGTCGAAGTACGGCAGGACGACGGCGCTGCCGCCGGGCTCGACGGCCTCCCGGTCGCGGCCGATCAGCGCGGCGACCCGGTCCACGGCGAGCGTGCAGTTGAGCGTGCAGGCCAGCGGCAGCCAGGCGTCCAGCGCGTCGGCGAAGCCGCAGACGGTGCCGCCCGCGTCGGCGGGCCGCCCCGGGGTGACCGCGTAGACCGTGCCGGAGGTGCCGAGGCTGAGCACCGGGACGCCGGGGCGCAGCCCGAGCCCGAGCGCCGCGGCCATGTTGTCCCCGGTCCCGGCGGCGACCAGGGCCCCGGCGGGCAGCGGCAGCCCGGGCAGCACCGACCCGGCGGGCTGCCCCGCGCCGACGACGCGGGGCAGCATGGACTCGGTCAGCCCGAGCCGGGCGAGCAGCTCGGTGTCGTAGCCGTCCGGGGTCCACCAGCCGGTGCCGGAGGCGTCGCCTCGGTCGGTGGCGGCAACGCCGGTCAGCCGCTCGGTGAGGTAGTCGTGCGGCAGCCGGACGGCGGCGGTGCGGTCGGCGGCCTCGGGCTCGTGCTCGCGCAGCCACTGCCACTTGGCGGCGGTGAAGGAGGCCCCGGGGACGCTTCCGGCCCGCCGGGCCCAGGTCTCGGCTCCGCGCTCGGCGACCAGGGCGGCGGCCTGCGGCGCGGAGCGGACGTCGTTCCACAGCAGCGCGGGCCGGACCGGCTCGCCCGCCCGGTCCAGGGTGACCAGCCCGTGCTGCTGGCCGCCGACGGAGACGGCGGCGGCCCGGTCGGCGTGGCCGGTCCCGGCGACGGCCTCGCCCAGCGCCCGCCACCACTCGCGCGGGTCGCTCTCGCGGCCCGCGCCACCGCTGACGGTGTGCCCGGCGCGGCCCCGTCCGAGCACCGCGCCGCTGTCCACGTCCACGGCGAGGGCCTTGGTCGACTGCGTCGAGCTGTCGATCCCGATGACCACCTGCACGACTGCCTCCTTGCGTCCGGGGTTCCTTCCCCCGGGGGCTTCCCCTCCGGGCGGTCTGATACTAATTTGTTTTGTGCGATGACGAATAGCCCCCGGCCGCACCCCTCACCAGCTGGAGCCGACATGACCGCCCTCATCCCCACCCCCGACGACAGGTTCACCTTCGGTCTGTGGACCGTCGGCTGGCAGGGCCGCGACCCCTTCGGCGACGCCACCCGCCCGGCGCTGGACCCGGTGGAGTCCGTCGCCCGCCTGGCCGAGCTGGGCGCCTACGGCGTCACCTTCCACGACGACGACCTGATCCCCTTCGGCAGCGACGACGCCGCCCGTGAGGCCCACGTCAAGCGCTTCCGCCAGGCCCTGGACGCCACCGGCCTCAAGGTGCCGATGGCCACCACCAACCTGTTCACCCACCCGGTCTTCAAGGACGGCGCCTTCACCGCCAACGACCGCGACGTCCGCCGCTTCGCCCTGCGCAAGACCATCCGCAACATCGACCTCGCGGTCGAGCTCGGCGCCACCACCTACGTCGCCTGGGGCGGCCGCGAGGGCGCCGAATCCGGCGCGGCCAAGGACGTCCGGGTCGCCCTGGACCGCCTCAAGGAGGCGTTCGACCTGCTCGGCGACTACGTCGTCGACCAGGGCTACGACCTGCGCTTCGCCATCGAGCCCAAGCCCAACGAGCCGCGCGGCGACATCCTGCTGCCCACCGTCGGCCACGCCCTGGCCTTCATCAACTCCCTGGAGCACGCCGACCGGGTCGGCCTGAATCCGGAGGTCGGCCACGAGCAGATGGCCGGGCTCAACTTCCCGCACGGCATCGCCCAGGCGCTGTGGCACGGCAAGCTGTTCCACATCGACCTCAACGGCCAGTCCGGCATCAAGTACGACCAGGACCTGCGCTTCGGCGCCGGCGACCTGCGCCAGGCGTTCTGGCTGGTCGACCTGCTGGAGTCGGCCGGCTACACCGGCCCGCGCCACTTCGACTTCAAGCCCCCGCGCACCGAGGACATGGACGGCGTCTGGGCCTCCGCCGCCGGGAACATGCGCAACTACCTGGCACTGAAGCAGAAGGCCGCGGACTTCCGGGCCGACCCCGCCGTCCGGGCCGCCCTGCGCGCCGCCCGCCTGGACGACCTGGCCCGGCCCACCCTGGCCGAGGGCGAGACCCTGGCCGGGCTGCTGGCCGACCGCTCCGCCTACGAGGACTTCGACGCCGACGCCGCCGCCGAGCGCGGCATGGCCTTCGAGCAGCTGGACCAGCTCGCCCTGGACCACCTGCTCGGCATCTGACCCGCCGCCCCACCGCCCCGCCCGCTCCCGTCCGCACCCGTCCGCACCGCCTGCTCCCGTCCGCACCGCCGCCGGGAGCGGGCAGGCCGGGCGGAGCAGGCGGGGGCGCGGGTCCGCCCGTCCGCTCAGAACCTCGGCGGGCGCCGCTCCAGGAAGGCCGCCAGGCCCTCCGCCACATCCGGCGCGGTGCGCGACGCCCGCTCCCACCCGGCCACCGCCGCCTGCGGGTCGCGGCCCTCGGCCACCGCCGCCACCACCTCCTTGACCGCGCCCAGGGTCTGCGCCGAGCGCTGCGCCAGGGTCCGCGCGAACTCCAGCGCCCGCGCCTCCACGTCCTCGGCCACGACCTCCACCAGGCCGAAGGCCAGTGCCTGCTCCGCCGTCACCAGCTCCCCGGAGAACAGCAGGTACTTCGCCCGCGCCGGGCCCAGCAGCCGGGCCAGCCGGGCGGTCGGCACGGCCGGGTAAACGATGCCCAGCTTGGCCGGGGTGATCCCGAGCCGGGCCCGGGGCTCGGCGAAGCGCAGGTCGCAGGCGACCGCCAGCTGGCAGCCGCCGCCCACGCAGGCGCCCCGGACCACCGCCAGCGTCGGGTGCGGGAAAGCCGCCAGCGCCTCCTCCGCCCGCACATTGACGGCGTGGTAGGCGTCCGCGGTGTCCGGGTCGGCGTAGACGGTGCGCAGCTCGCCGATGTCGGCGCCCGCGCTGAAGGTCCCACCCGCCCCGGTCACCAGCAGTGCCCGCAGGCCCGGTTCGGCCGCCAACTGCCGCAGCAGCTCCGGCAGCGCCCCCCACATGGCCGAGGTGAGGGCATTGCGTTTTTCCGGCCGGTCCAGCGTGAGCACGGCGATCCCGTCGTCCCCCAGCGCCGCCCGCAGCCCGGGAACCCCGTACGCCAGCTCCTTGCGTCCCTCGTGCACCGCTCGCTCCCCACCCACTCGACCGCTCCCGCCGAGCGCCACTGTACGGTCCGCCGCCCCCGCTCACCGTGCGCAATCGGACGATCACCATACGATTGTCCCAATGAGCCCTCTTGAGCGTCGTGACCTCCTGCGACTGGCCGCCCTGGGCGCGGCCGGTTCGCTCACCGCCGCCTGCGCGGACGGATCCGCCCGCAGCGCGGCGGTGCAGCCGTCCCCCGTCCGCAGCACGCCCTCGGCCGGGACCGCCGCGGCTGCGGGCAGCGCCGCCCCCGGTCCGGCCGGGCTCCCCCGACTGGCCGCCGGGCTGCCCTTCGAGATCGGCACCGGTCCGCGCGACCGCCCGGCGGTCGCGCTCACCTTCCACGGCCAGGGCGATCCGGCGATCGCCGGATCGCTGCTGGCCGAGGCCGAGCGGGCGGGCGCCCGGGTCACCGTGCTGGCCGTCGGCAGCTGGCTGGACGAGCAGCCGCAGATGGCCCGGCGCATCCTCGACGGCGGCCACGAACTGGGCAACCACACCCAGAACCACGGCGCCATCTCCACCATGAGCGCCGACGACGCCTACCAGGAGATCGCCCGCTGCGCGCAGCGGCTCACCCGGCTCACCGGAACGCCCGGACGCTGGTTCCGGCCGTCGCAGGCCCAGGACTGCACGGCCACCGTCGCCGCCCAGGCCCGCCGTGCGGGCTACGCGCACTGCCTCAGCTACGACCTGGACTCGCTCGACTACACCGACCCCGGGCCGGACGCCGTGACCCGCACCGTGCTGGACGCGGTCCGGCCGGGGTCGGTGGTCAGCCTGCACTTCGGGCACACCGGCACCGTCGCCGCCCTGCCCGCCATCCTCGACGGCCTGCACCAGCGCGGACTCCGCGCGGTCACAACCTCGGAGCTGCTCAGCTGATGTCCACCTCCGCCTCCCCCTCCGCGCCCCAGCCCGAACCCCGGCCGAAGAAGGCCCGCCCGGGAAAGCCCCGCGCCAGGAAGCCCCAGCCGAACCGGGCCCGCCCCCAGACATCGGCTCAGGCGGCAGCCCCGGCCCAGGCACCGGCTCCGGCCGCAGCCCCGGCCGCGCCCGGCCCCGTGCCGCAGCCCGCCGTACAGCCGCAGCCCGCGCCGGTCGCCGCCGCGGCCGCCGCCCCGCCGCCGCGCGCCGGGCGGGTGCTGCTGGCGGTGGCAGTGGCCACGCTGCTGGCCGGCAGCGGCCTGGCGCTCAGCGCCTGCGGCGGCCACGCCAAGCCGCAGGCATGGCAGCCGATGACGGCGGTGGCCGCGCAGGCCGGTGGTCCGGGCATCGCCGACCTGCACAACGGCTTCCCGCTGGGCGCCGCTGCGGGGCTGCCCGGTATGCCGCCGCTGCTCTCCCCCACCGACGTCTACGCCGCCGACCGGCCGAACGTGCTCTCGCCGGTGGTGCAGAAGTTCCCCTCCCGGATCTACGTGCCCAACACCCTGTCAAACACGGTCACCGTGATCGACCCGGCCACCTACAAGGTGATCGACACCATCCCGGTCGGCCACGAGCCGCAGCACGTCGTCCCGTCCTGGGATCTGAAGACGCTGTGGGTCAACAACGACCTCGGCAACAGCCTCACCCCGATCGACCCGGCCACCGGCGCCGTCGGCAAGGCGGTCGACGTGCACGACCCCTACAACCTGTACTTCACCCCGGACGGCAAGTACGCGGTGGTGATGGCCTCCAACGACCATGCCCTGGTGTTCCGGGACGCGCACACCATGAAGCTGGTCAAGTCGGTGCCCTCGCAGTGCGCGGGCGTCAACCACGCCGACTTCTCGCCGGACGGCCGCTACTTCATCGTCTCCTGCGAGTTCTCCGGCGACCTGCTCAAGGTGGACACGGCGAAGATGGAGGTCGTCGCCAAGCAGAAGATCCCCATCGACGGCTCCATGCCGCAGGACGTCAAGATCTCCCCGGACGGCAAGGTCTGGTACATCGCCGACATGATGGCCGACGGCGTCTGGGAGCTGAACGGCGACACCTTCGCCGCCCCGACGCTGCTGAAGACCGGGGCCGGGGCGCACGGCCTGTACGTCAGCCGGGACTCCAAGTCCCTCTACATCTCCAACCGGGGCGAGGGCTCGGTCTCGGTCCTGGACTTCGCCACCGGCAAGCTGGTGCACAAGTGGTGGATCCCCGGCGGCGGCAGCCCGGACATGGGCGGCGTCTCCGCCGACGGCAAGGTGCTGTGGCTCTCCGGCCGCTACAACGCCGAGGTGTACGCCATGTCCACCACGGACGGCCGGCTGCTCGCCCGCATCCCGGTCGGCGACGGCCCGCACGGGCTGTGCGTCTACCCGCAGCCGGGCCGCTACTCGCTGGGGCACACCGGCGTCTTCCGCTGAGCCGCCCGGCCGCCCCGTGCGGCCGGGCGGCCGCCCCCGGCGGTCAGTGTTCCATTTCGGCCCGGGCGGCGGCGATCTCCTCCGGCGAGATGGTGAGCGTCTCCGACGGGTCGGGCACGGGCTCCAGCTCGGTCCGCCCGGCGGCGTCGCTGAGCTTGATCATCAGCGCCACCATGATCCAGTTGGCCACCATCGACGACCCGCCCTGGGCCAGGAACGGCAGCGCCTTCCCGGTCTCCGGGATCAGCCCGATGACCCCGCCGACCACCACGAACACCTGCAGCACCAGGCCGGCGGCCAGACCGCCGGCCATCAGCTTGCCGAAGGGGTCGGTGAGCCGGATCGAGGTGCGCAGGCTGCGCTCGGCCATCAGCACGTACAGCATGATGATCACCATCACCCCGGCGGTGCCCAGTTCCTCGCCGAAGGAGGCGACGATCCAGTCGCTCTGCCCGGCGAAGCCGATCAGCCAGGGCTGCCCCTCGCCCAGGCCGGTGCCGAGGAAACCGCCGTGGCCGAGCGAGAACAGCGCCTGCGCCTGCTGCGGCGACATGGTCGAGCCGGTCTTGAACGCGTCCATCGGGTGCAGCCAGCCGGTGACCCGGGCCCCGACGTGCGGGGAGAGCGAGCCCACCACATACGCGCCGCCGGTGGCCAGCGCCACACCGAGGATCACCCACCCGGTGCGCTCGGTGGCGATGTACAGCATGATGACGAAGATGCCGAAGATGATCAGCGAGGTGCCGAGGTCCACCTCGAAGATCAGCACCAGCAGGCACACCGCCCAGATGACCAGGATCGGGCCCAGGTTGCGGCCCCGGGGGAAGCTGACCCCCCAGACCTTGCGGCCGACCAGCGCCAGCGCGTCCCGGTTGGCCATCAGGTAGCTGGCGAAGAAGATCACGATCGAGATCTTGGTGAACTCGGCCGGCTCGAACTGGAGCGGCCCGATGTAGATCCACCGCCGGGCGCCGAAGGTGGCCGGGAAGAAGGCGGGCCCGATCAGCAGCACCAGCGAGGCCGCCATCAGCACGTAGGTGTAGCGCTGCAGCACCCGGTGGTGCTTGATCACCACCACGCAGCCCAGGAACACCGCCACGCCGATGACCAGCCACTGGATCTGCCCCCCGATGAGGGGGACGTAGCCCTGGTACTCCTTGCCGTAGGAGACGTCCAGGCGCTTGATCATCATCAGGCCCAGGCCGCTGAGCAGCACCGTGATCGGCAGTATCAGCGGGTCGGCGTAGGCCGCCCAGCGCCGGACGACCATGTGCGCCGCCAGCGCCAGCACCGCGAAGCAGCCGACCTGCAGCACGAAGCCGCTGGGCAGCGCGCCCTTGAGCGCCAGCATCGCGTCCGCGTAGCCGAAAGCGGGAACGGCGACGGCGAACACGATCAGGACCAGTTCGAGATTGCGCTTGCGGCCGCTGCCCGGCCCCGGGCCTCGCGTCGCTGCCCCTCGTGCGCCCATCGTCCGAATCCACCCACCCCTACTCGCGTGAAGAACCGTCGCATTCTCGCAGGTCTCGCCCACTGGGTGGACGGCCCCCTCGAAGCGACGGTTCCTCCGCGGCCGGTTCGGTGCGGTTACGCCGCTGCGGCCTGGCGGCCGTTGGACTGGCCGGTGGGGCCGAACCTGCTGGTGGCGGGTTCGAGGGCCAGTTCAAGGGCCTGGCGGACGTCCGAGACCGGGTGGACGGTGAGCCGCTCCAGGACCTCGGCCGGGACGTCGTCCAGATCCGGGGCGTTGCGGGCCGGGATGAGCACGGTGGTGATCCCCGCCCGATCCGCCGCCAGCAGCTTCTGCTTGACGCCGCCGATCGGCAGCACCCGGCCGGTCAGCGAGACCTCGCCGGTCATGGCGACGTCCGGGCGGACCTTGCGGCCGGAGAGCAGCGAGGCCAGGGCCGTGGTCATGGTCACCCCGGCGCTCGGGCCGTCCTTGGGCACCGCCCCGGCCGGGACGTGCAGGTGGACGCCGCGGTCGCGGAGCGAGGTGACCGGCAGCTCCAGCTCGGCGCCGTGCGAGCGCAGGAAGGACAGCGCGATCTGCGCGGACTCCTTCATCACGTCGCCCAGCTGGCCGGTCAGCGCCAGCCCGGTGGAGCCGGTCTCCGGATCGGCCAGCGACGCCTCGATGTAGAGGACGTCCCCGCCCGCGCCGGTGACGGCCAGGCCGGTGGCGACGCCGGGGACGGCCGTGCGCCGCTCGCCGGGCTCCTGCGCCGCCTCGGGGGTGTGCCGGGGCCGGCCGATCAGCCCGCGCAGGTCGCCGACGGCGATGGTGCGCGGCAGCGCGGCCTCTCCCAGCTCCTGCTGCGCGGCGACCTTGCGCAGGATCCGGGCGACGGCCCGCTCCAGGCTGCGCACCCCGGCCTCGCGGGTGTACTCCCCGGCCAGGCTGCGCAGCACCTCCTCCTCGACCGTGACCTCGTCCGCGCCCAGCCCGGCCCGCTCCAGCTGCCGGGGCAGCAGGTGCTCGCGGGCGATGACGACCTTCTCGTCCTCGGTGTAGCCGTCCAGCCGGACCAGCTCCATCCGGTCGAGCAGGGCCTCCGGGATGGACTCCAGCACGTTGGCGGTGGCCAGGAAGACCACGTCCGAGAGGTCCAGCTCGACCTCCAGGTAGTGGTCGCGGAAGGTGTGGTTCTGCGCCGGGTCGAGCACTTCGAGCAGGGCCGCGGCCGGGTCGCCGCGGTAGTCGGAGCCGACCTTGTCGATCTCGTCCAGCAGCACCACCGGGTTCATCGACCCGGCCTCCTTGATGGCGCGGACGATGCGGCCGGGCAGCGCGCCGACGTAGGTGCGCCGGTGGCCGCGGATCTCGGCCTCGTCACGGACGCCGCCGAGCGAGACCCGGACGAAGGAGCGGCCCATGGCGCGGGCCACGGACTCGCCCAGCGAGGTCTTGCCGACCCCGGGCGGGCCGACCAGGGCCAGCACCGCGCCGCCCGCGCGCCGTCCGGAGGGCAGCCCGGCCTCGGACGGGGCGGCCCGATGGGCCTCGCCCTGCTGGGCCGCGCGCCGCTTGCGCACGGCCAGGTACTCCACGATCCGCTCCTTGACGTCGTCCAGGCCGAAGTGGTCGGCGTCGAGCACCGCGCGGGCCCCGGCGATGTCGTAGGCGTCCTCGCTGCGCTCGTTCCAGGGCAGCTCCAGGACGGTGTCCAGCCAGGTACGGATCCAGCTGCCCTCGGGGGAGGCGTCGGAGGAGCGCTCCAGCTTGTCGACCTCCTTCAGCGCGGCCTCGCGGACCTTCGCGGGCAGGTCGGCGCCCTCGACCCGGGCGCGGTAGTCCTCCTCCTCGGAGGAGGAGTCGCCCTCCAGGTCGGCCAGCTCCTTCTTCACCGCGTCCAGCTGGCGGCGCAGCAGGAACTCCTTCTGCTGCTTCTCCATGCCCTCCTGGACGTCCTTGCGGATGGTCTCGGCCACGTCCGCCTCGGCGAGGTGGTCGCGCAGCAGTTGCAGCGACAGCTTCAACCGGGCGGCCGGGTCCAGCTCCTCCAGCACGGCGACCTTCTCCGCGCCGCTGACGAAGGGGGCGTAGCCGATGTTGTCGGCCAGCTCGGAGACGTCCTCGATCTGGGCGACCCGGTCCACGATCTGCCAGGCGCCGCGCTTCTGCAGCCAGGTGGTGGTCAGCGCCTTGTACTCGCGGACCAGCTCGGCGACGGCCCCGGGGGCCTGGTCGGCCGGTGGCTCGTCGACGGCGGCGGCCTCCACCCACAGGGCGGCGCCGGGGCCGGTGGTGCCCGCGCCGATCCGCACCCGGCGGACACCGCGCACCAGCGCCGCCGGATCGCCGTCGGCGAGCCGGCCGACCTGCTCCACGGTGGCCAGCGTGCCGATCGCGCCGTAGGCGCCGTCGGTCCGGGGAACCAGCAGCACCCGCGCCTTGCGGGCGCCCGCGACCGTGCGGATGCCGGGGGCCTGCGCCCCCGGCTCGCGCACCGCCGCCTGGGCGGCCTCGATCACCGCGCGCACCTCGGCGTCGGACAGGTCGAGCGGAACGACCATGCCGGGCAGGACCGCGTCGTCGTCGAGCGGCAGCACCGGCAGGGTCAGCGGGTTGGACGTCGAAGCCATGATCTCTCCCCAGTCACCGAAGTTGAGTTACTTGGACTAAAGGAGATGGAGCCCGCTGGTGTTCCCAGGCCCTGTTCGCTGTGAGCGATCAGCTGTTCACCCGCTCGGACGACAGCCGACGGGCGGCCGTGCCGCCTTCGCTGCAACGTCCGGGCGGCCGGTTCCCATCCGGCTCCGGGGGCCCTTCGCTCCCGGCCGAATACGATGGTCGACAAGCCCGGCCGCAGTCCGACCGACCATGCAAGGAGCCGTTCGTGCGAGACATCGCCGTGTTCAGCGGTAGTGCCCACCCCGAGCTGGCCGCCGAGGTCTGTGCCCACCTGGGGGTGCCGCTGGCCCCGTCGCGGGTGAACCGGTTCGCCAACGACTGCCTGGAGGTGCAGCTGCAGGCGAACTGCCGGGAGCGCGACGTCTTCCTGATCCAGCCGCTGGTGACCCCGGTGCAGGAGAACCTGGTCGAGCTGCTGCTGATGTGCGACGCCGCGCGCGGCGCGTCGGCGGGCCGGATCACCGTGGTCATGCCGCACTACGCCTACGCCCGCTCGGACAAGAAGGACGCCCCGCGGATCTCCATAGGCGGCCGGCTGGTGGCCGACCTGCTGGTGACCTCGGGCGCCGACCGGGTGCTGGCGCTGACGCTGCACTCGCCGCAGGTGCACGGGTTCTTCTCGGTGCCGGTCGACCACCTGCACGCGCTGCGCGAGCTGGCCGCGCACTTCCGCCGCTACGACCTGTCCCACACCACCGTGGTCTCCCCCGACCTGGGCAACGCCAAGGAGGCCGCGGCCTTCGCCCGGCTGCTCGGGGCGCAGGTGGCGGCCGGGGCCAAGCAGCGGTTCGCCGACGACCGGGTCACCATCAGCTCGGTGATCGGCGACATCGCGGGCCGGGACGTGATCGTGCTGGACGACGAGATCGCCAAGGGCAGCACCGTGCTGGAGCTGCTGGACCGACTGCGGGAGCTGGGCGCCCGCTCGATCCGGGTGGCCTGCACCCACGGCCTGTTCACCGCCGGGGCACTGAAGCGGCTGTCCGACCAGCCGGACGTGCTGGAGATCGTCTGCACCAACACCGTTCCGGTCCCGGCCGGTGAGCGCACCGACAAGCTGCGGATCCTGTCGATCGCCCCGGCGCTGGCCGAGGCGGTGCGGCGGATCCACAACGGCGAGTCGGTGAGCGCCCTGTTCGATCCTTCCTGACCCGCGCCCCCGAACCGCGCCCCCGACACCCGCATCCCCCAGAGATCCAGCCCCAGGAGGCAGAGCCATGCCCGCCGCGTACCGCCCGACCGCACCGGCGACCGCACCCGAACTGCTGGACCGCCGGGACGGCCCGTACGGCGAGGTGGCGCTGCGCCGCCGGGGCGAGTGCTACGAGATCATTGCGAACGGCTGCTTCCTGATGGACACCTCGGACGGCCGCTCCGAACGGCTGCTGGTCAGCGCCGCGCTGGACGCGCTCGACCCGGCCGAGGCGCCCCGGCCGCACCTGCTGATCGGCGGCCTGGGCGTGGGCTTCTCGCTGGCCGAAGCGGCGGCCGACCCGCGCCCGGGCCGGATCACCGTGCTGGAGCGCGAGCAGGCGGTGATCGACTGGCACACCGTCGCCCCCGCCCCGCTGGCCGCCTTCGCCGGCGGCGGCCACGGCGATCCGCGCGTCCGGCTGGTCCAGGAGGACCTGCTGCACCACCTGCGGACCACCACCGCCCGCTATGACGCGCTGTGCCTGGACATCGACAACGGCCCGGACTGGACGGTCACCGACGCCAACGGCGGCCTCTACGGCTTCGTCGGGCTGACCGTCCTGCAGCGCGTGCTGAGCCCGGGGGGCGTGCTCGCGGTGTGGAGCGCCGCACCCGCGCCCGAGTTCGAGCAGCGGCTGCGGGCCCGCTTTCGGCAGGTGGACCGCGTCGAGGTGGACGTGAAAGTGGAACGCGGGGAGCCGGATGTGGTCTACCTGGCCTCCCGTCAGGCGTGAACTGCCGGTAGGGTCGTCGCGCTGAACCCCCCGAAGGGCCGGTTTATCCCTGACTGGCCCCCGGGGCGGCCTCCAGTACGTACGCTGCGACTGAACCGTCCGGCGAGGGGGGCAGCAGCGACGGGTCGCTCCGGCGGCCGCGGACGCAGAGACGACAGACGCAGTTCAGACGCAGGCATTCGCAGTTCAGACGCAGATCGGACCGAACACAGCGGGACCGGGCGGCTCCGCGCCGGGCCCGGGAGCCCTGGGGGCGTGGCATGACCGTGACAGATGTTCAGCAGCAGGAGCCCGGTGGAGCCGGCGGTCAGCGGCGGGTCCTGGTCGTGGAGGACGAGCCCACCATCGCCGAGTCCATCGCCGCCCGCCTGGGCGCGGAGGGATTCCGGGTCACCATGGCCCACGACGGGCCCACCGCCGTCGACACCTTCCAGTCCTGGCAGCCCGACCTGGTGATCCTCGACGTCATGCTGCCCGGCTTCGACGGCCTGGAGGTCTGCCGCCGGATCCAGGCCCACCGGCCGGTGCCGGTGCTGATGCTGACGGCCCGTGACGACGAGACGGACATGCTGGTCGGCCTCGGCGTCGGCGCCGACGACTACATGACCAAGCCGTTCTCCATGCGCGAACTCGCGGCCCGGGTCAACGTCCTGCTGCGCCGGGTGGAGCGGGCCCAGCTGGCCGCCCGCACCCCGGTCAGCGGCACGCTGCGGCTCGGCGACCTGGAGATCGACCACGTGCAGCGCCGGGTCAGAGTCGCCGGCGGCGACATCCACCTCACCCCCACCGAGTTCGACCTGCTGGCCTGCCTGGCCCAGCAGCCGCGCGCGGTGCTGACCCGGGAACAGCTCCTGGCCGAGGTCTGGGACTGGACCGACGCCTCCGGCACCCGCACCGTCGACAGCCACGTCAAGGCGCTGCGCCGGAAGATCGGCGCCAACTGGATCCGTACCGTGCACGGTGTCGGCTACGCGCTGGAATCCCCGACGCCGTGACCCACCCGCACCGGACCAGCCCGCCCGACCAGGCCGCCGAGCGCGAGCGCGGCCTGCTCGCCCGACTGGCCCGCAGGATCTGGGCGGACCTGCGCCCGCTCGACCCGCTGCGCTCGATCAAGGCCAAGCTGGCGATCCTGGTGATCACCTCGGTGTGCATATCGACGCTGATGGTGGTCCTGGCGCTGAACTCGGACACCCAGATCCGGCTCATCATGATCTTCTCGGTGGTCGCCTCGCTGCTGATCACCCAGCTGCTCGCGCACGGCATGACCGCCCCGCTGCGGGAGATGACCGCCGCCGCCCGGGCGATGGCGGCCGGGGACTACAGCCGACAGGTCCGGGCCACCTCCCGGGACGAGGTCGGCGAACTGGCCACGGCCTTCAACACCATGGCGGCCGATCTGGAGGCAGCCGACCGGCAGCGCCGCGAGCTGGTCGCCAACGTCTCGCACGAGCTGCGCACCCCGATCGCGGCGCTGCGCGCGGTGCTGGAGAACGTGGTGGACGGCGTGGTCCAGCCGGAGCAGGCGACCATGGCCGCCGCACTGGAGCAGACCGAGCGGCTGGGGCGGCTGGTGGCCCACCTGCTGGACCTGTCGAAGATCGCGGACGGCGTGGCCTCGCTGGACGTCCGCAGCTTCGAGGTCGAGCCGTTCCTGGCCGGGGTGCTGCGCGGGCTGACCGTGGACGGCTCCACCTCCGGCGGCGCCAGCCGCCGTCGGCGCGACGTCTCGCTGGAGCTGGACGTCGCGGACGGGCTGACCGCCGTCGCCGACCCGGAGCGGCTGCACCAGGTGGTGGCCAACCTGGTCGACAACTCCTGCCGGCACAGCCCGGTGGACGGCACGGTGACCGTCCGCGCCCGCACCGACGCCTGGGGGGCGCACGGCCCCGGCGGGCTGCTGCTGGAGGTGGCGGACCAGGGCCCGGGCATCCGCCCGGAGGACCGGCACCGGGTGTTCGAGCGGTTCAGCCGGGGCAGCGGGCCGACCGCGCAGGGCCCGGGCAGCGACGGCGGGACCGGCCTGGGCCTGGCGATCGCCCGCTGGGCGGTGGATCTGCACGGCGGCACGATCGCGGTCGCCGACTCGTCCCAGGGCTGCCTGATTCGGATCACGCTGCCCGGCCAGAGGCTGCCCCAGTGATCAGCCGGGCGGCGTCGGTGATCGCCGGGCGGCGTCAGTGATCAAGAGCACTCCCTTCGGGACACTCTGCGACAAACTTGGGACAAACGCCGGGGGAACGCCGCCCGACCCGGAAACGACGCACGGCTCGCCCCGATTTGTCATACTTTCCTGAGCGAACAGCTACTCGTTATGCCCCTTCACGACCGATCCCTAACATCGATTTCGCGCCAAACTCGCCCCCGATACTGTGATCTGGGCGACGACCGGCGGCCGGGACCTGCGCAGACAGGCGTAAGGGGCGTAGCCTTGGCATCCGCTGTCCACCATTCATAAGGAAGCGGAAGAGGGCGGTTGCCGCCGTGTCGCCACAGTCCCCCATACCTCGACCAGCTCGACTGCCACGGACCCCGGTCCCGGGGCCGACCCGTCAGCCGGGTTCGGCCCCAACGAGTGGCTCGTCGACGAGATCTACCAGCAGTACCTCCAGGACCCGAACTCCGTCGACCGGGCCTGGTGGGACTTCTTCGCCGACTACCAGGCGGGTGCCACCGCCGGAACCGAGGTGACGGCGGCCCCGGCCCCCGAACCGACCTCGGCGCCGGCAGCGGCCCCCGCGGCGGCGCAGACTCCCGTCGCCCCGCCCGCGGCCGCACCGGCTCCGGCCGAGGCCGCGCCCGCCCCGGCAGCACCCCCGGCACCGGCGGCCACGGTGAGCGCTCCGCGCCCCCCGCTTCCGCCCGCGCCGACGATCCGCCGCGCGCCCTCCACTCCGGCCGAGCAGGCCGACGCCCCTAAGGACAGCAAGAACGTGACGTCCCCTGTCGCCCCCGCCGGTCCCGAGCTGATCGCCCTCAAGGGCCCCTCTGCACGGATCGTGGCGAACATGGACGCCTCGCTCACCATGCCGACCGCGACCAGCGTGCGCGCCGTCCCGGCGAAGCTGCTGATCGACAACCGCATCGTGATCAACAACCACCTCAAGCGGGCCCGGGGCGGCAAGGTCTCCTTCACCCACATCATCGGCTACGCCATGGTGCAGGCGATCAAGGCGATGCCCGCCATGAACCAGGGCTTCCAGGAGAAGGACGGCAAGCCCTTCCTGGTCAAGCCGGAGCACGTCAACCTCGGCCTGGCCATCGACCTGACCAAGGCCAACGGCGACCGGCAGCTGGTCGTCGCGGCCATCAAGAAGGCCGAGACCCTCGACTTCTTCGGCTTCTGGCAGGCGTACGAGGACATCGTCCGCCGCGCGCGCCAGAACAAGCTGACGGTGGACGACTTCTCCGGCGTCACCTGCTCGCTGACCAACCCGGGCGGCATCGGCACCGTCCACTCGGTGCCGCGGCTGATGCCCGGTCAGGGCACCATCCTCGGCGTCGGCTCGATGGAGTACCCGGCCGAGTTCCAGGGATCGTCCCAGGAGACCCTGTCCCGCCTGGGCGTGTCCAAGGTCATGACGCTGACCTCGACCTACGACCACCGGGTCATCCAGGGCGCGCAGTCCGGCGAGTTCCTCCGCAGCATGCACCAGCTGCTGCTGGGCGAGGGCGAGTTCTACGACCGCATCTTCGAGTCGCTGCGCATCCCGTACGAGCCGGTGCGCTGGGCCACCGACGTGGACAACAGCCACGACAACGAGGTCAACAAGACCGCCCGGGTCATGGAGCTGATCCACTCCTACCGGGTCCGCGGCCACCTGATGGCGGACACCGACCCGCTGGAGTACAAGCAGCGCAAGCACCCCGACCTCAACGTCCAGGCGCACGACCTGACGCTGTGGGACCTGGAGCGCGAGTTCGCCGTCGGCGGCTTCGCCGGCAAGGCCATGATGAAGCTGCGCGACATCCTGGGCGTGCTGCGCGACTCGTACTGCCGCACCATCGGCATCGAGTACATGCACATCCAGGACCCGAAGCAGCGCCGCTGGATCCAGGCCCGGGTCGAGCGCGGCAACGACAAGCCCGAGCGCGAGGAGCAGCTGCGCATCCTGCGCCGGCTCAACGCCGCCGAGGCGTTCGAGACCTTCCTGCAGACCAAGTACGTCGGCCAGAAGCGCTTCTCGCTGGAGGGCGGCGAGTCCGTCATCCCGCTGCTGGACGCGGTGCTGGACTCCGCCGCCGAGGCGCGGCTGGACGAGGCCGTGGTCGGCATGGCCCACCGCGGCCGGCTGAACGTCCTGGCCAACATCATCGGCAAGTCGTACGCGCAGATCTTCCGGGAGTTCCAGGGCAACCTGGACCCGACCTCCATGCACGGCTCCGGCGACGTCAAGTACCACCTGGGCTCCGAGGGCACCTTCACCGGCCTGAACGGCGAGACCATCAAGGTCGCGCTGGCCGCCAACCCCTCGCACCTGGAGGCGGTGGACCCGGTCGTCGAGGGCATCGTCCGCGCCAAGCAGGACATCCTGGACAAGGCCGGCGACTCCTTCGACGTGCTGGCGATCCAGATCCACGGCGACGCGGCCTTCGCGGGCCAGGGCGTGGTGGCGGAGACGCTGAACATGTCGCAGCTGCGCGGCTACCGCACCGGCGGCACCGTGCACCTGGTGATCAACAACCAGGTCGGCTTCACCGCCGCCCCGGCCGCCTCGCGCTCCTCCACGTACTGCACCGACGTGGCCCGCATGATCGAGGCCCCGATCTTCCACGTGAACGGCGACGACCCGGAGGCCGTGGTCCGCGTCGGCCGGCTGGCCTTCGAGTTCCGCCAGGCGTTCAACAAGGACGTCGTGATCGACCTCATCTGCTACCGCCGCCGCGGGCACAACGAGGGCGACAACCCCTCGTTCACGCAGCCGCTGATGTACGACCTGATCGACAAGAAGCGCTCGGTGCGCAAGCTCTACACCGAGGGCCTGATCGGTCGCGGCGACATCACCCTGGAAGAGGCCGAGCAGGCGCTCAAGGACTACCAGGACCAGCTGGAGAAGGTCTTCGCGGAGGTCCACGAGGCCGACACCACGCCGACCCCGACCATCAGCGAGCGGCCCAAGGCCGAGTTCCCGGTCGCGCTGAACACCGCCATCTCGCAGGAGGTGGTGAAGCGCATCGCCGAGTCGCAGGTGGCGCTGCCCGAGTGGTTCACCGTCCACCCGCGGCTGCTGCCGCAGCTGCAGCGGCGCGCGGCCATGGTCGAGGACGGCACGATCGACTGGGGCATGGGCGAGACCCTCGCCATCGGCTCGCTGCTGATGGAGGGCCACCCGGTCCGGCTGGCCGGCCAGGACTCCCGCCGCGGTACCTTCGGCACCCGGCACGCGGTGCTGGTCGACCGGGAGACCGGTGAGGACTACACCCCGCTGCTCTACCTGGCCGAGGACCAGGCCCGCTACACCGTCTACGACTCGCTGCTGAGCGAGTACGCGGCCATGGGCTTCGAGTACGGCTACTCGCTGGCCCGCCCGAACGCCCTGGTGGCGTGGGAGGCCCAGTTCGGCGACTTCACCAACGGCGCCTCCACCATCGTGGACGAGTTCATCACCTCGGCCGAGATGAAGTGGGGCCAGCACTCCGGCGTGACGCTGCTGCTGCCGCACGGCTACGAGGGCCAGGGGCCCGACCACTCGTCCGCCCGCATCGAGCGCTACCTGCAGATGTGCGCGGACAGGAACATGACCGTGGCCATGCCGACGCTGCCGTCGAACTACTTCCACCTGCTGCGGTGGCAGGTCCACAACCCGCACCACAAGCCGCTGATCGTCTTCACCCCGAAGTCGATGCTGCGTCTGAAGGCCAACAACTCCAAGGTGGAGGAGTTCACCAGCGGCGGCTTCCGCCCGGTGATCGGCGACTCCACCGTGGACCCGGCCGCCGTGCGCAAGGTCGTGATCACCTCCGGCAAGTTCTACTACGACCTGGAGGCGGCCCGGACCGAGCGCGGCATCACCGACACCGCGATCGTCCGCGTCGAGCGGCTGTACCCGCTGCCCATCGCCGAGCTCCAGGAGGAGCTGCAGCGCTACGGCAACGAGGTGCAGTACGTCTGGGCCCAGGAGGAGCCCTCCAACCAGGGCGCGTGGCCGTTCATCGCGCTGAACCTGGTGGACCACCTGGACGTGGTCGTCGGCCGCAACGCCAACGGCTCCCGGCTGCGCCGCGTCGCCCGCCCGGCCTCCTCCGCCCCGGCGGTCGGCTCGGCCAAGCGCCACGCGGTCGAGCAGGCCCAGCTGGTCGAGGACGTCTTCTCGATCTGATCCTGGTTCCCCCCGCCGTACGGCGAAGGCCCGGGCGCCCCTCCCCACCAGGAGGGCCCCGGGCCTTCGCCGTCGCCGCACCCCCACCCCCTACCACCGTCACCCGTACCGGAGAGCGCATGTACTTCACCGACCGAGGCATCGAGGAGCTGCAGAGCCGTCGCGGCGAGGAGGAGGTCAGCTTCGACTGGCTGGCCGACCGGCTGCAGGAGTTCGTGGACCTGAACCCGGAGTTCGAGGTCCCGGTCGAGCGGCTGGCCACCTGGCTGGCCCGGCTGGACGACGAGGACGAGGAGTAGCACGCGGCTTGACTTCCCAGCGACGCGATATATCGTGAATACCAGAAGACGCGATACATGACGCGTCCTCTCGCCTTCGCATTCGGGGAGTCAGGCATGTCCGAGCAGTGGACCATCGACGCACCGCAGAAGCTCACCCTCGACCAGGACGTCCGGCGGCTGCGCGTGCGCACCGTCGCCGGCGAGGTCAACGTCGTCGCCGCCGAGGGGCCCGCGCGGCTGGAGGTCAGCGAGATCGAGGGGCCGCCGCTCAGGGTCGTCCTGAAGGGCGGCGAGCTCACCGTCTCCTACGAGGACCTGGCCTGGAAGGACTTCCAGTGGAAGGGCCTGTCGCACGTGATCGGGCTGTGGCGGACCAAGCGGCGGGCGGTGGTCTCGCTGGCCGTCCCGGCGGGCACCACCGTCGAGCTGGGCTCGGCCTCCTCCGAGACGGTCATCTCCGGCATCACCGCCCCGGTGACCGTGCACAGCGCCAGCGGGGCCATCACCCTGGTCCGGCTGGCAGGCAAGGTCGAGGCCAACAGCGCCTCCGGCAACGTCCAGGCGCAGTCGGTCTCCGGTGACCTCAAGGTCAACACGGTCTCCGGCGAACTGACCGTCTTCGAGGGCGCCAGCGGCCGACTCAAGGCCAACTCGGTGAGCGGGGCCATGACCCTGGACCTGGCCCACGACAACGCCACCGACGTCAGCCTGAACAACGTCTCCGGCGAGGTCGCGGTGCGGCTGCCCGCGCCGACCGACGCCAAGGTGAACGCCAACACCACCAGCGGCGACATCTCCAGCGCCTTCGACGAGCTGCGGGTCGGCGGCACCTGGGGCGCCAAGCAGATCACCGGCACCCTGGGCGCCGGCACCGGCACCCTGAAGATCACCACGGTCTCCGGCTCGGTCGCGCTGCTGCGCCGCCCCGCCACCGAGGACGACGCCCCGGCCGACGCGCCGCTCGCCCTCGACCCGGCCGACGGCATCGACTTCGGCAAGGACGACAAGGTCGACACCGACCAGGAGGACCAGGCATGAGCCCCGTATTCGCGCACGGCCGACTGCGGCTGTACCTGCTCAAGCTCCTGGACGAGGCCCCGCGCCACGGCTACGAGGTGATCCGGCTGCTGGAGGAGCGCTTCCACGGCCTGTACGCGCCCTCCGCCGGGACGGTCTACCCCCGGCTGGCCAAGCTGGAGCAGGAGGGCCTGGTCGCGCACACCGTCGAGGGCGGCCGCAAGGTCTACCGGATCACCGACGCCGGGCGCGCCGAACTCAGCGACCGCGCAACGGAGTTGGACGCCCTGGAGGCGGAGATCCGGGACTCCGTCTCGCAGCTCGCCGACCAAATCCGGGAGGATGTCCGCGACTCCGCGCAGGATCTGCGCGAGGAGATGCGGCGGGCCGCCAAGGAGTCCAAGCGGCAGACCAAGAACACCTCCAAGGGCTGGGGGCCCGACCCGGTCTGGGGCGCCGAGGGCCCCTGGCCCGGCATGGACAAGGAGGCCTGGCAGCGCGCCAAGGAGGAGTGGCGGCAGGCCAAGGAGCAGGCCAGGGAGCAGACCCGGCAGGCCAAGGAGCAGGCCCGCAGCGCCCGCGAGGAGGCCCGGGCCGCCCGCGAGCAGACCCGGGCGGTACGCGACCAGGTCCGCGCCGAGGCGCACCGGGTCGGCGAGCAGATGCGCGCCCACGCCAAGAACGGCGACTGGCCGACCGGCCTCGCCGAGGGCCTGGCCGAGCTGACCCGCACCCTCTCCGGCCTGGCCGACCCGGCCCGCTGGGGCGCGTCGGCCGAGCCCGGGGCGCAGTCGGGCTCCGACTGCCGTGGGCAGGGCGCGGCGCGGACCGGGGAGCGGACGGCGGCCGAGCGGGTGGACCTGGACCCCGACCGGGTCGATCCGGACAAGGACGGAGCAGCCCCGGAGCCCCTGCCGGACTGGGCCGAGACCGACGCGTCCGGCGATCCGCTGCGCGAGCTGCTGGGGCTGCTGGACCGGTTCCGGGACGAGGTGCGCGACCACGCCCGGGACGAGGGCGTGACGCCCGCCGCCCTGGCCCGGGCCCGCGCGGTGCTGGCCGCCGCTGCCCGCAGGCTGCGCGACTGACGCCGCCGCCGGACCCGCACGAGGACGCCCCCGCCGAAACGGCGGGGGCGTCCTGCGGTGCGTCCGGCCTGCGCCTCAGGCGGGCACGCGCTCCCGGTCGGCCGCCCGCAGCGCCTCCACCATGGCCGTCACGCCATGGCACAACGCCTCCTCCGGGCTCTCCCCGGCGGCGCGGCGCCCGGCCGCGGCCCTCGCCGCTGCCCGCGAGGCCCCCGGGTGGTGCGCCAGGCGGGTGGCCCCGCCCTCCCCGGCCGGTCCTGGCCCGGACTGCTCCTCGGCCGTCCGGCCCAGGACCAGGGCGATGAAGGCCCCGGCCGCGCGCGAGGCGTGCACCAGGCCGAACCCGGCCTGGTGCAGCACCACCACGGTCCGTTCGAAGCAGGCGCCGAGCGAGCCCGCGCGGCGCAGGTCGGCGCCGAGCGCCAGCCGGGCGCCGTCGGTGTGCGCCAGCAGTTCCCGGCGCAGCACCTCGGCGGTGTGCAGCAGCCACTGCGGCCACTCCCCGGGCTCGACCGGGGGGTCGAGATCGGGCAGCGAGGGGGCGAGCATGAGGTCCGTCATCCGGTCCATCAGCGCCCGCCTGGTGGTGAAGTGCCGGTACAGCGCCGGAGCCGGGACGTTCAGCTCCTGTGCGACCCGGCGCAGCGAGAGCCGCTCCAGGCCCTCCTCGTCCAGCAGCCGCAGGGCCGTGCGCGTAGCCAGGTCCCGGTCGATCGCCATCGTCTGCGCACTCCTGTCCCGCCGTGGTGCCCCCGACCGACGTCGGTCAGCTTATGTGTCAGGGGGGAACCGGGCAGCTCAGGACGCGCCGACGTCACGGCGTCACAGTGTCACGGCCTCACGGCCGCAGCACGATCTTGCCGAAGACGTCGCCCTCGGCCAGCCGGGCGAGGCCCGCCCGGGCCTCGGTGAGCGGCAGCACGCTGTCGACGACCGGCCGCAGGCCGGTGTTGGCGCAGAACGAGAGCAGCCCGGCCAGCTCCTCCTTGGTGCCCATGGTGGAGCCGACGACCCGCAGCTCCAGGAAGAAGATCCGGGTCAGCTCGGCCGGCGGGTTGGGGCCGCTGGTGGCGCCGGAGATGACGATGGTGCCGCCCGGGCGCAGCGACTTGACCGAGTGCGACCAGGTGGCGGCGCCGACGGTCTCCATCACCGCGTCCACCCGCTCGGGCAGCCGGGCGCCGCTCTCGAAGACCGCGTCCGCGCCCAGCTCCAGCGCCCGGGCCCGCTTGGCCTCGTCCCGGCTGGTGGCCCAGACCCGCAGCCCGGCCGCCCGGCCGAGGGCGATCAGCGCGGTGGAGACGCCGCCGCCCGCGCCCTGCACCAGGACGGTGTCGCCGGGCTTGACCCCGGCGTTGGTGAACAGCATCCGGTAGGCGGTGAGCCAGGCCGTGGGCAGGCAGGCGGCCTGCTCGAAGGAGAGCTCGGGCGGCTTGGGCAGCAGGTTCCAGGTCGGCACGGCGACCCGCTCGGCGAAGGTGCCCTGGTAGCGCTCGGTGAGGATGGACCTCGGCTCGTCCGGCCCGACGCCGTGGCCGCTCTGGCCGACGACGGAGTGCAGCACGACCTCGTTGCCGTGCTCGTCGGTCCCGGCCGCGTCGCAGCCGAGGATCATCGGCAGCCGGCCGGGCGGCAGGCCGACCCCGCGCAGCGACCACAGGTCGTGGTGGTTCAGGCTGGCGGCCCGGACGGTGACCACGCTCCAGCCGGGGCGTGCCTCCGGCTCCGGGCGTTCACCCAGCTCCAGCCCGCTGAGCGGGTCGTCGGCGTCAATGCGGGCGGCGTAGGCAGCGAACATGGTCCGACCCTAGGGCGGTCGCGCCGCCGGGCGGAACGGCGGCGCGGTGTGACATACGTCCGGTGGCGTCCCGCGCGGACGCCGTGCCCGCCGGCCGGGCGGGGCCGCGACCCCCGCCCGGCCGGCCCGGGCGTCAGAGCCGGGCCACGCCCTCGGCGCGGGCGGCGGCGGCGACGGCCCGGGTGACCGCCGGTGCCACCCGGGCGTCGAACGGGCTGGGGATGACCTGCGCGGCCGTGAGGTCGTCGCCGACCAGGCCGGCCAGGGCGTCGGCGGCGGCGATCTTCATGCCCTCGGTGATCCGGCTGGCCCGGACCTGCAGCGCCCCGGCGAAGATGCCCGGGAAGGCCAGCACGTTGTTGATCTGGTTGGGGAAGTCGCTGCGGCCGGTGGCGACCACGGCCGCGTACTTGTGCGCGACCTCCGGGTGGACCTCGGGGTCGGGGTTGGCCATGGCGAAGATGAAGCAGTCCTTGGCCATGGTGGCCACCGCCTCCTCCGGGACCGTCCCGCCGGAGACGCCGATGAACACGTCGGCGCCGGCCAGCACGTCCACCAGCGACCCGGCCAGGCCGCCGCGGTTGGTCAGCTCGGCGATCTCGCGCTTGACGTCGGTCAGGTCGGTCCGGCCCACGTGCACCGCGCCCTGGCGGTCGCACAGCACCACGTCGCCGATGCCCGCGCCGACCAGGATCTTGGCGATGGCGATCCCGGCCGCGCCCGCACCGGAGATCACCGCGCGCAGGTCGGCCAGGGTGCGGTCGGTGAGCCGGGCGGCGTTGCGCAGCGCGGCCAGGGTGACCACGGCGGTGCCGTGCTGGTCGTCGTGGAAGACCGGGATGGACAGCGCCTCCTGCAGGCGGCGCTCGATCTCGAAGCAGCGGGGGGCGGAGATGTCCTCCAGGTTGACCCCGCCGAACGACGGCGCCAGCCGCACCACGGTCTCGACGATCTCGTCGACGTCGGTGGTGGCCAGCGCGATCGGGACCGCGTCCACGCCGCCGAACTGCTTGAAGAGGATCGCCTTGCCCTCCATGACCGGCAGCGAGGCCTCCGGGCCGATGTCGCCGAGGCCCAGCACTGCGGTGCCGTCGGTGACCACGGCGACCACATTGGACTTCCAGGTGTAGTCGTTGACCAGCTCCGGGTTGTCGGCGATCGCGGTGCAGACCCGGGCCACGCCGGGCGTGTAGGCCAGGGACAGGTCGTCCGCGTCGCGCACCGGCACAGTCGCAGTGATCTCCATCTTGCCGCCGCGGTGCAGCGCGAAGGCAGGATCGATCGGGTCCTGGTCGTTCAGGGGACGGGGGCTGATGATCTCGGCTGCCACGATGACCTCTTCGTCGTCGTTCGTGGAGGCCGCCGCCGCGCGGGAGCGGCGTCGGCCTCGCATTGAGGGTGGGTTGAGCTGTGGTGTCTCCGGTCGGTGCCGCTCCCGACACTAGCCGGGGCGCTGCTGCCGCACCGTTGTCTTTTCGTCCGCGCAACGAGCCCTTCACTCGCCCGACGCTCGTTCGATCCGCCCGCACAGACGGAGGGACACGCACTCGTACGAGCGGGGCCAGCAGAAGGGTCGCCCAACGCACTCGAGGGCGGCTTGGGACAGGTGGTGCGGCCGAGCAGGCGGGACTGGATGGTGCCTCGGCTCCGGAGCCTGTGTGACGGCTTCCGGTCCTGCGCACCACCCGGATCGGTCCCGATCCGGTGGCCTGCTCATGCGACGGGGGTCACCCGTTACCGGATTTTGGCACAGAACCCCCGCCGAGCGGGAGCCGGGGGCTGACATGTCCGGATTCCGGCGGTCTGCGCCCACCCGGCCGGGGCCCGGCGGAACCGCTCTGGAACACTGTGGCCCGGCTTCGGCTCCGGTCCCTCCACAGTGGGGACCGGAGCCGAACGACGCCGCAATGCAACGCCCTCGTAATACCCTTGTGTCATGGTGGGTCATTACCGACCGCGCCCCGGCAGATCATCGAGGGACATCCCGTGGAACTGGCCTCCTATGCGGACATGGCCGTGCGCCTGGTGAACACCGAGGAGCCCGCCCGGCACCGGGACGGGCTGACCACGGTCGAGGCGGTCCGGGCGCTGTTCGGCCGGGGCAGCCGGGGGCTGCGGCTCGCCGACGAGTCCGACCTGCCCCGGCTGCGCTCGGTCCGGCTGCGGTTGCGGGCCGTCTTCGAGTCGGCCGCCGAGGGCGACGAGTCGCGCGCGGTGAACCTGCTCAACGAGCTGCTCACCGAGTACCCGATCAGCCCGATCATCTCCGGTCACGGCCTGCTGGACGACGGCGGCCGGCCGCAGTGGCACCTGCACATCGCCGAGAACGCCAACACCGCCACCGCGCTGTACGCGGCCGTGGCCGGGATGGGCCTGGCCGTCCACCTGACCGAGCAGGGCGTGGACCGGCTCGGCATCTGCCAGGCCGCGCCCTGCCGCAACGCCTACCTGGACACCTCCACCAACCGCTCCCGCCGCTACTGCTCGGACCGCTGCGCCACCCGGGCCAACGTCGCCGCCTACCGCGCCCGCAAGCGCGAGGCCGCCTCGGCGCAGTAGCGCCGGGCTCCGGCCGCGGGGCCGGTCAGCCGGGCGGGAGCGCGCCCAACCGGCGGGCGAAGGCGTACGGGGTGCGCCGCAGCAGCGGGCCCCACCAGCGCGCCGGGGCCAGCCAGGAGGGGCGGGGGGCGAGCCGGCACAGCACCCGGCCGAGCACCAGCTCGTCCGGGACGACGCCGAAGTCCCGGCTGTCGCCCTCGACCCGGCTGTTGTCGGACAGCAGCCACCAGCCGCCGGTCCTGCGTTCGGCCGCACGCTTCACCACCAGCAGCTCCTGCCGCAGCGGGTGCCGGGCGACCACGATGGCCCCGGGCCGCAGACGCGCGCCGTACCGGCACAGCAGCCGGTCGCCGTGACCAAGGGTGGGCGCCATGGACGGGCCGTCAACGTCCAGCAGCCCGTACCCCGCTGGCCTGCTTCCCCCTTCCGGGGGCTCCTGCGGCAGAGCCCCCGGAGCACGGTCGTTGATCTGCTCTGCCATGCCGTTCACCCTTGCCTGCCGTGCGTCGGACCGTCGGATCCATCTTCGCCGACCGGGGCGCCAAGTCCACGGTTCGTACAGCTTTTGCCCTAGGACCACGGGGCAGACGGGTTGTCGGGACCCGAACGGGAGTAATCTCGTCCCGGGAAGACGATCACAGGAAAGGGACTCTCATGTTCTCTCGGCTCTTTGCACCGCGGGTCACTGTCCATGCCCACTGCGACCTGCCGTGCGGTGTCTACGACCCGGCCCAGGCCCGCATCGAGGCGGAGTCGGTGAAGGCCACGCAGGAGAAGTACCAGGCCAACGAAGACCCGCACTTCCGCGCCCGCGCCACGGTCATCAAGGAGGAGCGCGCCGAGCTGGCGAAGCACCACGTCTCGGTGCTGTGGTCCGACTACTTCAAGGCCCCGCACTTCGAGGCGTACCCGCAGCTCCACCAGCTGGTCAACGACACCCTGAAGGCGCTCAGCGCGGCCAAGGCGTCGACCGACCCGGCCACGGGCCAGAAGGCCCTGGACCTCATCGCCGAGGTCGAGAAGATCTTCTGGGAGACCAAGAAGGCCTGATCAGCGCTCAGCTCCTCCGGTCGGCCGGGCCGTTGCCCGCGCCGGCCGGCGGCCGTTCCGGCGGCGGTCACTCCTCGCCGTGGTCGACCAGGGCCTCCTCGAAGTCCAGCCGCCGCATCAGCCCGCGCAGCAGATCGTCGTCGATCCGGTCGGCGTCCCGCAGCCGGACGAAGACGGCCCGCTCGGCGGCGACCGCCTCCTTGCCCAGCCGCCGGTAGACGGCGTCCGCCGACTCCCCGGTGTCCTCGTGCACCGCCGCGCCCAGCCGCTCCCAGACCGCGTTCCGGCGCCGGTCCAGCGCCCGGCGCAGCCGCTCCTCCAGCGGCTCGGGCAGCCGGTTGCGCGGATCGGCCAGCAGTTCGTCCAGCCGGGCCTGGGCCGCCGCCGAGGCGTCGTTCTGGGCCTGCGCCTCGACCAGCACCTCCCGCTGCCGGTCCGGCGCGGGCAGCGGCAGCGCCCGGACCAGGGCCGGCAGGGTCAGCCCCTGCACCAGCAGGGTGCCGATGACCACCACGAAGGTCAGGTAGAGGATCAGGTCCCGGTCCGGGAAGGCCGCCCCGCCGTCGGCGGTGTGCGGGATCGAGAAGGCCACGGCCAGGGAGACCACGCCGCGCATCCCGGCCCAGGCGATCACCAGCGGCCTGGTCCAGTGCGGACGGCCCTCGCGCTCCCTGACCCGGGCGCTGAGCAGCCCCGGCAGGTAGGTGGCCGGCCAGCACCAGGCGAAGCGGACCACGATCACCGCGCCCAGCAGCAGCGCCGCCCACAGCAGCAGCTCCCCGGCCGGGTAGCCGCCCAGCGCCCGCAGCACCACCGGCAGCTGCAGCCCGATCAGCGCGAAGACGGCCGACTCCAGGACGAAGGCGACCATCGTCCAGACCGCGTCCTCCTGCAGCCGCAGCGCGAAGTCCACGGTGTGGGCGTGGTGGCCCAGGTAGAGGCCGACGACGACCACGGCGACCACCCCGGAGGCGTGGAACGCCTCGGCGGCCGCGTAGGCGGCGAACGGCACCAGCAGCGAGAAGGTGTTGAGCAGCAGCGGATCGCGGATCCGGGTGCGCGCCCACTGCAACGGCACCATCAGCACCAGGCCCACCGCGACGCCGCCGAGCGCGGCCAGCGCGAACTCGCCCAGCGCCGAGCCCCAGGAGAAGCCCTCGCCGACGGCGGCGGCCAGGGCCACCCGGTAGGCGGTGATGGCGGTGGCGTCGTTGGCCAGGCTCTCCCCCTGGAGGATGGTGACCAGCTTGGACGGCAGCCCCACCTTGCGGGCGATGGCGGTGGCGGCCACGGCGTCGGGCGGGGCGACCACCGCGCCGAGGACGAAGGCGGCCGGGATGGGCAGCCCGGGGATCACCGCGTGGGCGATCAGCCCCACCGCGAAGGTGCTGAACAGGACGTAGCCGAAGGAGAGCAGCGCCACCGAGCGGACGTTGGCGCGCAGGCCGCGGTAGGAGCTGTCCAGCGCGGAGGTGTACAGCAGCGGGGGCAGCAGCAGCGGCAGCACCAGCTCCGGGTCGAGGGTGTAGTCGGGCACGCCGGGCAGGTACGAGGCGGCCAGGCCGGCCGCGACCAGCAGCAGCGGCGCGGACAGCCCGGTGCGGCGGGCGACCCCGGCTACGGTCGCGCTGCCGGCGACGAGCAGCAGCAGGGCGCTGGTGGCCATGGCTCCGTCCTGGGCTGGTGCGGGCGGCCGGCGGACCGGCGGGCCGGTGGGGCTGCCGAAGCGGCGCGGCGGGGGCGTACGGGCCCCGCAGGGCCACCGAAGCACAGCGGCGCGCGGCGGGCCCGGCGGCGCGCGGGGCGGGCGCGTACGCTGGGCGCATGCCCGGAGGAACCGGCTGCTCGCACACCGCCGACCTGCCCTCGCCCGAGCCCGCGCCGCAGACCGCGACCTGCCTGCGCTGCGTGGCCCTCGGCCAGCGGCCGGTGCAGCTGCGCGCCTGCCTGACCTGCGGCCTGGTCGGCTGCTGCGACTCCTCGCCGGGACAGCACGCCACCGGGCACGCCCGCGAGTCCGGGCACCCGGTGATGCGGACGGTCGAGCCGGGCGAGTCCTGGCGCTGGTGCTATCTGCACAGCTCGCTCGTGTGATCGCCGCGGCGGCCGCCGTAGGCTGGTCACATGATCCGAACCGCCACCGCCGCTGACGTCCCCGCCATCCACGCCATGGTCCGCGAGCTCGCCGACTACGAGCGGGCCCTCGACGAAGCCGTGGCGACCGAGCAGCAGGTGCGGGACGCCCTGTTCGGCCCGCACCCGGCCGCCTTCGCACACATCGCCGAGGATGACACGACCGGGTCGGTCGTCGGCTTCGCCCTGTGGTTCCTGAACTTCTCCACCTGGAAGGGCGTGCACGGCCTCTACCTGGAGGACCTGTACGTCCGCCCGGAGGCCCGCGGCGGCGGCCACGGCAAGGCGCTGCTGGCGACGCTGGCGCGGATCTGCACGGAGCGCGGCTACGAGCGGCTGGAGTGGTCGGTGCTGGACTGGAACCAGCCCTCGATCGGCTTCTACAAGGCGCTGGGCGCGTTCCCCATGGACGAGTGGACGGTCTTCCGGCTCACCGGTGAACCCCTGGCCCTGCTCGGGGCGAACTGAGAGCCGGTTCACGCCAGTTCGGCCGGGCGAGCGGTTTCGGCCAGCCCCGCCGGACACGCTCCGTACCCGACGGCATACCATGAGTAACCAGCCGTCGGAGCCCCGGCTGCGGCCTCGGCCGGAGCGGCGACATCGCGGCGCGGATCGCGGTAGCGTCACCCGGGCATACAGCAGAGCACAGCACTGTGAGAACCGCGGCGGCGGCACCGCCCCCGGCGCGGCGCAACACCATCGGAGGTGAGGGTGTCCCAGAACGACGGCGAGCCCGACGCTAAGGACTTCGTCGAAGTCCGGCTGCCAGCGGCGGGTGCCTACCTCTCGGTCCTGCGCACCGCGACCGCAGGGCTCGCGGCCAGGCTCGACTTCACCCTGGACGAGATCGAGGACCTGCGGATCGCGGTCGACGAGGCCTGCGCGATCCTGCTCCAGCAGGCGGTGCCGGGCAGCGTGCTGCGCTGTGTGTTCCGCCTGGTCGGCGATTCACTGAGAGTCACCGTGTCGGCCCCGACCACCGACGGGCGCGCGCCCGAGCGCGACACCTTCGCCTGGACGGTGCTGTCGGCACTGGCGGGCGAGGTCGAGGCGACGGTCGCGGAGGACCGGACGGTCGGCATCAGCCTGCACAAGAAGCGCGGTGCCGGCCCCGGCCAGCCGTGAGGACGGCGCACATGGGAAACACTGCCGCGTGTCCGGCGCGTTCAAGCTGACAGGCACCGGTAGAAATCAAGACTGATCCCGGAACGGAACGGAGCGGGGGATCGCCGTGAGTGATCTTGAGCGCGCGAGCGGTACGGGGCTGCAGGCCGCCGGACCGGGGTACGGCTCGGGCAGACCCGTCCTGCCAGGCCAGGTTGGAGTGTCGTCATCCCCGGAGTCCGCACACGCCGGGGCCGAGCAGGCGGAGGACAGGGTGTTCGCAGACGATCCCGAACGTCCCAAAGGTCCCGACGGTTCTGATGAGCCGACCGCGGCCGTGGTCGGCGAGACGGACGGCCTGGACAAGGCGGACAGCCTGGACACGGCCGAGCCCGGCGCCGATTCCGCCGCCCCGGCGCGGGCCGCCGGGCCGGACGCCGACGTCGAGCACGCCGACACCGAGCACGCCGCCGCCCAGGAGCCGCACATCTGGGGCGGCGGTCGGCCGCTCACCGCGCCGCGCCACGGCGCCCCCGACCGGGAGGCCGCCCGCGCGCTGTTCGTGCAGCTCGCGGCGCTCCCCCGGGAGTCCCCGGAGCGGGTCGAGCTGCGCAACCAGCTGGTGCGGATGCACATCCCGCTGGTCGAGCACCTGGCCCGGCGGTTCCGCAACCGCGGCGAGCCGCTGGACGACCTGACCCAGGTCGCCACCATCGGCCTGATCAAGTCGGTGGACCGGTTCGACGTGGACCGGGGCGTGGAGTTCTCCACCTACGCCACCCCCACCATCGTCGGCGAGATCAAGCGGCACTTCCGCGACAAGGGCTGGGCGGTCCGGGTGCCGCGCCGGCTGCAGGAGCTGCGGCTGGCGCTGACCACGGCCACTGGCGAGCTGTCCCAGCAGCACGGCCGCTCCCCCACCGTGCACGAGCTGGCCGAGCGGCTCGGCATCTCCGAGGAGGAGGTGCTGGAGGGCCTGGAGTCCGCCAACGCCTACAGCACCCTGTCGCTGGACGTCCCGGACACCGACGACGAGTCCCCGGCCGTCGCCGACACCCTCGGCGCGGAGGACGACGCCCTGGAGGGCGTGGAGTACCGGGAGTCGCTGAAGCCGTTGCTGGCCCAGCTGCCGCAGCGCGAGCAGCGGATCCTGGTGCTGCGGTTCTTCCGCAACATGACCCAGTCGCAGATCGCGGCCGAGGTCGGCATCTCGCAGATGCACGTCTCCCGGCTGCTCGCCCGCACCCTGGCCCAGCTGCGCGACCGGCTGCTGATCGAGGAGTGACACCGCCCCGGCGGGCCCGCACCGGGCCCGCCACCGGCCGCTAGGACCGGCCGGGCCCCGCCTGCGCGCCGGTGTTCCGCGCCCCGGCGTCCGGTGCATCGACGTTCTGTGCCCCGGCGTCCTGCTCCGGCCAGAGCGCGGCCGTGCTGCGCGGGTGCAGCAGCAGCACGATGCCCGCGACCCCGAACAGGCCGACCGCGATGCCCAGCGGCAGGTCGCCGCCGCCGTGGCGCACCGCCACGTACGCGACGGCCAGGCAGAGCGTGTCCATCATCACCGCCGGGCTGCGGCCCCAGCGCCGGCGCCGCAGCAGCGCCCGCCCGGCGAACAGCGGCAGCATGCCCAGGATCACCACGATGCCGCCGCCGAAGGCGGTGCCGCCCAGGTCGGACCGGGTGTGCGAGGTGACCGCGGTGACCATGAGGTACACCCCGTAGAGGGCGATCACGACGCCCTGGAGCACGGCCGTGGCAGCCCCGGCCGTGAGCGTCCAGGGACGGGCGGCGGGGGGCGCGGGAAGGGCGGAGTCTGCAGTCACGCGTCCAGGCTAACCGGCCCGGCGCGGGCCCGGTCGGCGGCCCGCCCGTCGGCGGCCGGGGGCTCGAAAGCACCCAGCCTGCCGGTAGGTAAGCTGAACGTATGCGCGCCCTCCTGGTCTTCAACCCGAAGGCCACCACCACCAGTGGCCGGACCAGGGACGTGCTCGCACACGCGCTGGCCAGCACCCTCAAGCTGGAGATCGCCGGTACCGAGTACCGCGGCCACGCCCGCGACCTGGCCCGGGAGGCCACCGCCTCCGGCAGCATCGACCTGGTGGTCGCCCTGGGCGGCGACGGCACCGTCAACGAGATCGTCAACGGGCTGCTCGCCGACGGCCCCGCCGAGGACCTGCCCCGGCTGGCCGTGGTGCCCGGCGGCAGCACCAACGTCTTCGCCCGGGCGCTCGGACTGCCCAACGACCCGGTCGAGGCCACCAGCGTGCTGCTGGAGGCGATCGCGGCCGGCAGCGAGCGCACCATCGGCCTGGGCAGGGCGAGCACCGAGGGCCTGCCGGAGCGCTGGTTCACCTTCACCGCGGGCTTCGGCTTCGACGCCGGGGTGGTCGGCCGGGTCGAGCAGCACCGCCGCAGCGGCCGGCGCTCCACCCATGCGCTCTACGTCAACCAGGCGGTGCGGCACTACTTCGGGGTCAAGGAGCACCGCAAGGCCGGCCCGATCACGCTGAGTGTTCCGGGGCAGGATCCGGTGGACGGCCTGGTCGTCTCGATAGTCTCCAACACCTCCCCCTGGACCTTCCTGGGCAATCGACCGGTGTACGCCTCGCCCGAGGCCACGTTCGACGCGGACCTGGACATCTTCGGTCTGACCCGGATGTCACTCGTTCAGACGCTGCGCACCATCCCTCAGCTTCTGGACGCCTCGGCGGCGGGTCCACGGGGCAAACATGTGGTCGCTTATCACGACCTCGGCGAATTCACCTTGCATTCGCAGGAACCACTGCCATTTCAGGTCGACGGAGACCACCTTGGAGAGCGGAACCAAGTCAGGTTCTCAGGCGTACGCCGCGCACTGCGTGTGATTGTGTGACTAGAGGGGGCCTTTCGCCTTCTTCTCGAACGCACACCCCCTTCACTCCATAGAAGTACGGGGTGTGACCTAGCCGACACCAATGAATCAAAATTTACTTCCCGAAGGGGGTTGTATCCGGGGTCGAGGTTTGCGAACCTTTACCTGGCGATCGGGACAGTCCGTCACCGGACACCCGCCCAAGTCGCCCGAACCCACCGCAACGCTGCGAGCACCCGTATGCCGACCCACCTGTCGGCCCTGTGTCCGCCCATGGGTTCGTGAAAGCGTTCACATTCACAAGCAACCAGGTGTCTGTGGGGGTAAACCCGCAGGCAGGAGGAGTTGGATCACCATGGACTGGCGCCACCGCGCTGTCTGCCGGGAAGAGGACCCCGAGCTGTTCTTCCCCATCGGCAACACGGGGCCGGCCCTGCTGCAGATCGAGGAGGCGAAGGCCGTGTGCCGTCGCTGCCCCGTCATGGAAAGCTGCCTGCAGTGGGCCCTGGAGACCGGTCAGGACGCCGGCGTCTGGGGCGGTATGAGCGAGGACGAGCGCCGCGCGATGAAGCGCCGTGCCGCCCGCAACCGTGCCCGCACGGCCTGACACGCACTCAAGCACCGCCGGGGGTCCGGGGGTTGTGCCTCTTCGGAGCACCACACCCCCGGAACGGCAGTACCGCGAAGCACAGCGCACCACCTGTTCCACGCAGCCGCACGTCTGATCAGCCCTTGATCGAGTGCGCCGAGCCGCCCAGGCGAGCACGACGGCGTACTTTCCGAGGCAACGCACGCCACTCGTGGTGCTCTGCGGGCCCGACAGTTTGATACCGTCGGATCCGAGGGCAGCCACTCGTGCGATGCACGCGGGCCCGGCCCGCACCCAGAGCCCCTGCTCCGGCCGACTCCCCCCGACGGCCGGAGCAGGTCTGAGAGGCCCTGCCGACCCTCCCCCCGGTCGGCAGGGCCTCGCTTCATCTCCGGGCCCGGTCCTGCGGCCAGTCGGCGACCGGGTTGCCCAGCCAGCGTCCGCCGCCGGGCAGCCGCTCCCCGCGCATCACCAGCGAGGACGGCCCCACCACCGCGCGTTCGCCCAGCTCCGCGCCCAGCAGCACGATGGAGTGCGGGCCGACGGTCGCCCCCGCGCCGACGGTCACCGCGTCCATCCGCAGCAGCCGGTCGTGGAACAGGTGCGTCTGCAGCACCACGCCCCGGTTGAGCGAGGCGCCCGCGCCCACCCGCACCAGGTCCAGCTCCGGCAGCCAGTGGGTCTCACACCACACCCCGCGGCCGATCCCGGCGCCGAGGCTGCGCAGCCACAGGTTCAGGAACGGCGTGCCGACCAGCGCGCTCCCGAGCCAGGGCATGGCCAGCTCCTCGACCCAGCTGTCGAAGAGTTCGTTGCGCCAGACGAAGGAACTCCACAGCGGCCGCTGCCCCGCGCGGTAGCGGCCGAGCAGCAGCCATTTGGCCGCAGTCGTCAGCAGGCAGGCCGTCAGGCCGCAGCCGAGCAGCAGCAGGCCGCCGCCGAGCACCAGCGGCAGCGGCCCCGGGGAGGCCGCCAGCAGCGCCTGCAGGCCGCACACGGCCGCGTCGCCGAGCAGGACGCTCAGCAGCACCGGGACCACCCGGCACAGCTCGACCGCCGCCCGCGCCCACACCAGCCGCCGCGGCGGGTCGTAGGTGCGGGCGGCGTCGGCCCGCTCCGGGACGCGCCGGACCGGGAACCCCGGCCGGCCCAGCCATGAGCCGCCGGGCCCGGCGTCCAGGTGTCCCGGCGGCGGGACGTCGGAGAGGACGCCCACCAGGGAGTCGTCCGGCAGGGCCCGGTCGGGGCCGACGATGCCGGAGTTGCCGACGAAGGAGCGCCGGCCGACCCGCGCCGAGCCCAGCCGCAGCCAGCCGCCGCGCACCTCGAACGGCGCCAGCAGGGTGTCGTCAGCCAGGAAGGCGTAGTCGTCCACCCGCATCAGCCCGGGCAGCCCGAGCACGGTGGACGCCTCGACCCGGCGGCCGACGTCCGCGCCCAGCAGCCGCAGCCAGCCCGGCGTCAACAGGCTTGCGTAGAGCGGGAAGAGGACGCTCCGGGCGGTGCCGGTAAGGTTGAGCACGGCCCAGGAGCACCAGGCGGCGCGGCCGAGCGCGGGGTGCAGGCCGGGCGTCAGCGGCCGGGAGAGCAGCCGGACCAGGGCCGCCGTCAGCAGCGCGTAGAGGGCCAGCGAGAGCAGCGACAGCGGCCCCGAGGCGGCCAGCAGCCGCAGCCCGGCCCCGCCGAGCGTGCGCTGGTGCGCGACCAGGCGGTAGAGCAGCAGCAGCGCCGGGAGCGCGGACAGCAGCGGCAGGCCCTGGAGCAGCGGCAGCGAGAGCCCGTAGGCCAGCTCCCAGGCGCGCGAGCGGCGGTGGCGCGGGTTCGGCCAACGGGCGGCGGCCGACGCGCCGTCAGCGCCGTTGCCGGGCACCGGCGGCTGCGGCCGGGCCGGTACGCCGTGCCAGTGCTGCCCGGACGGCACCCGGCCGGTGACGCAGCTGCCGGGGGCGATCTCGGCGCCCGCCCCGACGTCCGCCCCGGGCATCAGCACGGCGCGGGTGCCGATCCGCGCGCCGGGTCCGACCCTCACCGCGCCGAGGTGCAGCCGGTCGCCGTCGAGCCACCAGCCGGCGGCGTCCACCTCCGGTTCCAGCGAGCAGCCCGCGCCGAACTCGGCCAGCCCGGTGACCGGCGGCAGGGTGTGCAGGTGCACGTCCGGGCCGACCCGGCAGCCCAGCATCCGGGCGTAGCGCCGGGCCAGCGGGGTGCCGACGACGGCGGCCACGCTGAAGGCGGCGACCAGCCGTTCGGCGGTCCACAGCCGCAGGTGGGCCGCGCCGCCGCGGGGGTGGCTGCCCGGGCGCAGGCCCAGGGTGAGCAGCCGGGCCCCGCCCGCGCCGACGGAGGCCCGGCCGAAGGCGCTGGAGAGCAGCAGCCAGCCGACCCCGAGCAGCCACCAGGGGGTGTGCACGGTCCAGGGCAGCGGCCCGACCAGGTTGTCCAGGGCGGCCAGCGGCAGCAGCAGGCGCACGGCGGTGACCGCCTGCAGCGCCGTCAGCACGGCGGCCTGGACGGCCCCGGCGCGCAGCGGCACCGACCGCACCGGGCCCGGGGCAGCGTCGGCACCGGCATCGAGCCCGTCGGCACCGGCCCCGGCGGCCTCGGCGGCCCGGCCCCGGTCCAGGTGGGCGGCCAGATCGGCGAGCCGGGGCCGGTGGTAGACGTCGGCGACGGACGCGCCGGGGTGGCGTTCGCGCAGCAGCGAGACCAGCCGGGCGGCGGCGAGGCTGGTGCCGCCCAGGGCGAAGAAGTCGCTGTCCGCCCCGGCCGGGACGCCGAGCAGCTCGCGCCAGCGCTCGGCCAGCCAGCCGGCCGTGCCGGACAGCTCCCCGGCGGCGGGCGCGTCGGCGCCCGGGAGCGGCCAGGGCAGGGCCGCCCGGTCCACCTTGCCGGAGGTGCGGATGGGCAGCTCCGGCAGGAAGGCGAGCACCGGCAGCAGCGCGGGCGGCAGCCGCTGGGCCAGCCGCTCCCGCAGCGCCTGCGCCGAGGGCGCGGCGGCACCCGGCTCCGGCACCAGGTAGCCGACCAGGACCTGCCCGCCCGCCGGGGTGGTGCGCACCGCGGCGGACGCCGCCCGGACGCCGGGAAGGGCGGCCAGGGCGGCGTCGATCTCGCCGAGCTCGATCCGCCGCCCGCCGAGCTTGACCTGCTCGTCCGCGCGGCCGACGTAGACCAGGCCCTCGGGGTCGGCCCGGACCAGGTCGCCGCTGCGGTAGCAGCGGGGGCCGGGCAGGGCGGGGTGCGGCCGGAACCTCTCGGCGTCCTTGGCCGGGTCAAGGTAGCGGGCGGCGCCCACTCCCCCGATCAGCAGTTCGCCCACCTCGCCCCAGGCGACGGGTTCGCCCCCGGGGCCGACCACGGCCAGCTCCCAACCGTCGAGCGGCTCGCCGATGCGTACCGGCTGCCCGGCGCGCATCCGCGAGCCGCAGGCCACCACGGTGGTCTCGGTGGGCCCGTAGGTGTTCCAGAACTCGCGGCCGGGCGCGTCCAGCCGCTCCACCAGCTCGGCCGGGCACGCCTCGCCGCCGACGATCAGCAGCCTGATCCGGTCCAGTGCGGCGGCCGGCCACAGCGCGGCCAGCGTGGGCACGGTGGAGACGGCGGTGATCCCGCGCTCGGCCAGCCAGGGGCCGAGGTCCGCCCCGGCCCGGACCAGCGAGCGCGGCGCCGGGACCAGGCAGCCGCCGCTGCGCCAGGCCAGCCACATCTCCTCGCAGGAGGCGTCGAAGGCCACCGAGAGGCCGGCCAGCACCCGGTCGCCGGGGCCCAGCGGGGCGTCCCGCAGGAACAGCCCGGCCTCGGCGTCGACGAAGGCGGCGGCCGAGCGGTGGGTGACCGCGACGCCCTTGGGGCGCCCGGTGGTGCCGGAGGTGAAGATGATCCAGGCGTCGTCGTCCGGGCCGGGCGGCCGGGAGCCGCCGCCGGCCGGGGCGGGCCCGGGAGTGAACGTTCCTCCTTCGCCCAGCACCGCGCACACCCCGGCGTCGGCCCAGATCAGCTCGGCGCGCTCGTCCGGGTCGTCCACGTCCACCGGGACGTAGGCCGCGCCCGCGCAGAGCACGCCGAGGACGGCGGTGTACAGCCCGGCGGTGCCGGACGGCCTCCGGACGCCGACCCGGTCGCCGGGGCCGACGCCGCGCCGGGCCAGCTCGGCGGCGAGCGCGCCGGCCGCCGCGCGCAGGCCGCGGTAGTCCAGGGCCGCGCCGTCCCCGGCGTCCAGCGCCGGGGCGAGCGGGTACCGGCGGACGGTGTCGTCCAGGACGTCCACCAGGGTCCGGGCGGGCGCGGGGGCCCGGGAGGGCCACACCGCCCCGGCCGCCCGTCCGGGCTGCTGGCGCTGGTCTGTGAGAGTCGCCGTGGTGAGAGTCGCCGCGGTGGGGTTCGCCGCGGCGAGGGTCAGATTGTCAGGATCCACGCCTAGTACACGAGGGACTACCGTCCGAAGTTGTGCCGAAGCCGATGAGAAGTGGGTTAATCCCGAGAAAGCCGACGTGTACGCGTATGTCGGGACCTGGCCGGGCGGTCAGTGCCCGACCGTGACCGGCACCTCCAGCAGCACCCGTGTCCCGCCCGGCTCGGCCGCCACCATGTCGAAGCGGCCGCCCAGCTCGCCGACGACCAGGGTACGGACGATCTGCAGCCCCAGATTGCCCTGCTGCTGGGGGTCGAAGCCCTCCGGCAGGCCGCGTCCGTCGTCGGTGACGGTGATCAGCAGCAGCTCCTCGCGCGCGCCGGGCTCGCGCCGCCGCACCGCCGAGACCCCGACCGTCCCGCCCGCCTTGGGGCCGTAGGCGTGCTCCAGGGCGTTCTGCAGGATCTCGGTGAGCACCATGGCCAGGGGGGTGGCGACGTCCGCCGGGAGGATGCCGAAGGAGCCGCTGCGCCGGGCGGTGACCAGGCCGTCCTGGGACAGCTCCATCACCATGGTCAGCACCCGGTCGGCGATCTCGTCGAAGGCGACGTGCTCGTCCAGGTTCTGCGACAGGGTCTCGTGGACGATGGCGATCGAGCCCACCCGGCGCACGGCCTCGTCCAGCGCGCCCTTGGCCGCCTCGGAGTCCATCCGGCGGGACTGGAGCCGCAGCAGCGCGGCCACCGTCTGCAGGTTGTTCTTCACCCGGTGATGGATCTCGCGGATGGTGGCGTCCTTGGTCATCAGCTCGCGCTCGCGCCGCCGCAGCTCGGTGACGTCGCGCAGCAGCACCAGCGAGCCGGTGTGCACGCCCTTGGGCTTCAGCGGGATGGCCCGCAGCTGCACCACGCCCTCGGTGGACTCCACCTCCACCTGCCGCGGGGCCCAGCCGCTGGCCAGCTTGACCAGCGCTTCGTCCACCGGGCCGCGGGTCTGCGGCGGGGCCAGCTCGGCGGTGGTCCGGCCGAGGTGCAGCCCGACCAGGTCGGCGGCGAGGCCGAGCCGGTGGTAGGCGGAGAGCGCGTTGGGGCTGGCGTAGGTGACCACGCCGTCGGCGTCCAGCCGGAGCAGGCCGTCGCCGGCCCGCGGCGAGGCGTCCATGTCGACTTGCTCGCCGGGGAAGGGAAACGTTCCGGCGGCGATCATCTGGGCCAGGTCGGAGGCGCTCTGCAGGTAGGTCAGCTCCAGCCGGCTGGGGGTGCGCACGGTCAGCAGGTTGGTGTTGCGGGCGATCACCCCGAGCACCCGGCCCTCCCGCCGGACCGGGATGGACTCCACCCGCACCGGGACGTCCTCCCGCCACTCCGGGTCGCCCTCGCGGACGATCCGGCCCTCGTCCAGCGCCACGTCCAGCATCGGCCGGCGGCCGCGCGGGACCAGGTGCCCGACCATGTCGTCCAGGTACGAGGTGGGGCCGGTATTGGGCCGCATCTGCGCCAGCGAGACGTAGCGGGTGCCGTCCCGGGTGGGCACCCACAGCACCAGGTCGGCGAAGGAGAGGTCGGAGAGCAGCTGCCACTCGGACACCAGGAGGTGGATCCACTCCACGTCGGCGCTGTCCAGGGAGGTGTGGTGGCGCACCAGCTCGTTCAGGGAAGGCATTCTCCGACCCTATCCGGCAGAGCCCGTGGTCAGCGTGCGGCCGGGCGCCGGGCGGCCGGAACAGATTGCCGGAGGCATGGTCTAGACAAGCCAATTGGTCTAGTCCACAATGGGAGTCAGCACCAAGGAGAACCGCCGCCGCGCTATCTGCCCTGACCGCGCCCGGCACCTCTCCCGCTTGAAGAAGCCGGCCGGCACCGTCCCGCGCCCCTGAGGGTCCGCACACCCTCTGCGCAGCGGACGCGGCCCCCGGCTGTGCCTCGGGCCGCGGTGCCGGACAGGTTGAGGGTCCTGTCCCGGCGCCACGGCCCTTGCGCTTTCGAGGTGCGGCCTCCTCGCCTCCCCGCGAGAGGCGACCGGGCCCCGCCGCTCTGCCCGCGCGGCGGGGCCCGGTGCCGTCCTCGGCCGGACGCGCCCCGGCCCCGGGTCAGCCGCCGCCGAGCCGCGCGGTGATCTCCGCGTCCGCCTTGTCGGCCGCCTGCGCCTGGTTCTCACCCTCCAGCACCGGGGTGAGGAAGTCGGTGGTGATCGGGTTGGTCCCGGCCTCGACATCGCCCCAGTCGGGGACGAGCGGGGTGTAGCCGGCGTAGGGCGCAGCCAGGCTCTCCGCCTCGCCGTAGGCGTTGCCCCGCAGCGCCGGGTACAGGCCGGCCTTGTTCGGCAGGAAGCCCGACGCCTTGGCGAAGGCCGACTCGTTGGCGGCGTCCAGGGCGATCCGCACGAAGCCCAGGGCCAGCGTCCGGTCGGTGGTGTTCTGGGCCACGGCCAGGTTGGAGCCGCCGAGGAAGGTCTTGGCCGGGACGCCCTTGTCAGGCCCGGGGATCGGGAACCAGCCGATGTCGTCGGCCATGCCCGGACTGGCCTGCAGCACCGTGCCGGCCTCGTAGCCCAGGGCGATCATCGAGGCGACGTGCCCCTTGGCGAACTCGTCGGCCTGGACCGGGTGCGCCTCGTCGTTGTCCTTGGGCGCCTTGCCGAACGCCTGGAGCAGCCGGAACAGCGTGGCCGCGTTGAGCCCGGCCGGGGAGTCCAGGTTGCCCACCCACCGGTTGCCCCTGCGGGCGATGATGCCGGCCCCGGCCTGCTGCAGGAAGCCGTCGAAGGCGTACCAGTCCTGGCCGGGCAGCCAGAGCGCCGAGCTGACGCCGGGGGTGTCCTGCAGCACCCGCAGATCGCTGATCCACTGCGCCTGGGTGGACGGCGGGCTGAGCCTGGCCTTGGCCCAGAGCGCCTTGTTGTACATCACCACCCGCAGCCCGGCGAACCAGGGCGCGGCGTACTGCACGCCGCCGACCAGGGTCGAGGCGTTCATGGCGGAGGACCAGTCGGCGCCGCCGAGCTGCTTGCGGTACGGGCCGAGGTTCAGCAGCCCGCCGATGGAGGCGTAGTAGGAGGTCTGGGTGTTGCCGATGTCCACCACGTCCGGCGGGGTCAGCGCGGAGAGCGCCTCGGACAGCCGCTCCTGGATGCCGGACCAGGACTGCTGGACGACGTTCAGCCGGGCCCCCGGGTAGGCGGCCTCGAACTGCGCCGTCACGGCCGCCTGCCAGGAGGCGGGGGCGTCCCCCTGCATCAGCCACACGGTCAGGGTCTGCCCGGCGTAGCCGTGGGCCGCGCCGCCGCCCGAGCCGGACCCGCAGGCGGTCACGGCCGCCAGCGTGGCGGCCGTGCCGAGAGCGACCAGAAGCCGACGATTCATGCCATCCTCCGCTTGAACGCAGGGGGCGCCCCGCCCGCCGCCCGGGCGGCCGCTGCCGGATGCCGGGCCCTCGAGGACGCTCCCCCCGGGGCGTGCCGATCCGAATGCAGGAAGCTTGGACTAGACCATTTGGGGCGTCAATAACCCGGTGTGACGCATGGGTCAACCGTTACCGGACCGACGCCGGGCGTAGGCCGGACCTTGGGATTCCGCCCGCCGTACGGCCGCCATCCGCCCCAACTCCCGCTGCCACAAAGGGCGTTCCCCGCCCCGGCTGCAGTGGCCGGAACGGGGGAACGCCCCTCAGTAGATCCGATGGCGCGTCAGAAGCGGTTCCCCGGAAGGCCGGTGAGCACCTCGACCGCGGCCAGCCCGCAGACCCGGGCGGCGCCGTGGGTGGCGATGTGCAGCGCGCCGATCGGCTCCGCCTGCGGCACCCCCATCTCCACCACGGCCGCATCCGGGCGCAGTTGCAGCAGCCCGCGCAGGGCGGCGTCCATCCACGCGTGCCGGTGCGCGTCGCGCACGACCACCACCACCCGGCGCCCGGCGGCGTCCTGCCGGATCTGCTCCAGCAGCCCCGGCAGCAGCTCGGGCGCGGCCTCGCGGGGCCCGGCGCTGCGGGTCCTGGTGCCGGGCAGCCGGGTCGCCAGCATCCCGGCGACACCCCAGGGGGTCTCCTGGCCGACCGCGATGTTGGCGACCGGGCTGAGCGACAGCACATAGGGCCGGTCGGTGATCGGCTCGAAGACCGCCCCGGACGGGAGGGTGACGCGCAGCGCCCGGCGGGCGGCGCGCAGCCCGATGGACAGGTCCGGCGCGATCCGGCCCCCGGTGCGGGCCCGGGCGGCGGTCCACGCGCCCAGCCTGCGGACCCGCCCGGCGGCCTCGGCCAGCCGCTGCTCCGGCAGTTCGCCCGAGCGGACGGCCGCCACCAGGGCGTCCCGCAGCTGGAGCACCGTCTCCTCGTCGCTGAGCCCGCCGCCGACGCAGATCGCGTCCACCCCGGCGGCGACCGCGAGCACGGTGCCGCGCGCGGTGCCGTAGGTGTGGGCGATCGCGCCCATCTCGATGCCGTCGGTGACGATCAGGCCGTCGTAGCCGAGGCCGCCCTCGGCGGCCGGGCGCCGCAACAGGTCCAGGATCGGCCGGCTGAGCGTGGCCGGGCGGGAGCCGTCCAGGGCCGGGACCATGATGTGCGCGGTCATCACGGCCTTGGCCCCGGCCGCGATGGCGGCCTTGAACGGCACCAGGTCGCGCGAGCGCAGCAGGTCCACGTCGATGTCGACCACCGGCAGGCCGAGGTGCGAGTCGACGGCGGTGTCGCCGTGCCCGGGGAAGTGCTTGGCGCAGGCGGCCACGCCGACCGACTGGAGCCCCTCCACCCAGGCGGCGGTGTGCCGGGCGCACAGGTCCGGGTCGGCCCCGAAGGAGCGCACCCCGATCACCGGGTTGCCCGGGTTGGAGTTGACGTCGGCCGAGGGCGCCCAGTTGTAGTTGACGCCGCACTCGGCGAGCGCGCGGCCCAGCTCGCGGGCGACGTCCCGGGTCAGCCCGGGGTCGTCGATGGCGCCCAGGGCGAGGTTGCCCGGCCAGGAGGAGCCGTTGCCGGACTCCAGCCGGGTGACGTCGCCGCCCTCCTCGTCGACGGCCACCAGGATCTCGGGGTTCTCCGCGCGCAGCTCCGCGGTCAGCGCGGCCAGTTGCTGCTGGTCGGTGACGTTGCGGGAGAACAGGGCCACCGAGCCGAGCCCCGCGGCCACGTGGTGGCGGAGCCAGTCCGGCGGGGTGGTGCCCACGAAGCCGGGCTGCAGCACCGCCAGCGCGTCGCGGTGCAGCGTGTCCGAGGTCCTCGCGGTCCTTTCGATGATGCTCACGTCAGCCCTTCACCGCGCCGGCCGTGAGGCCGCCGACCGCCCGGCGCTGCATGATGATGAACAGCACCAGCACCGGCACCGCGAACAGCGTCGCGGCGGCCATGGTGGCGCCCCAGTCGTCGCCGAACTGGGTCTGGAACGAGGTGATCCACAGCGCCAGGGTGTAGTGCGGGGAGTCCGTCTCCAGCACCAGCACCAGCGGGAACTCGCCCCAGGCGGTGATGAAGCCGAACAGCGAGGTGGCCATCAGCCCGGGGGCCAGCAGCGGGAAGATGATCCGCCAGAACGCCTGGACCCGGTTGCAGCCGTCGATCAGCGCCGACTCCTCCAGCTCCTTGGGGATGGCCCCGACGAAGTTGCGCAGCGTCCAGACGGTGAACGGCAGGATCATCACCATGTAGAACAGCATCAGCGGGAGGATCTGGTCCAGCATGTTGTTGTTGCGGACGATCATGTAGACCGAGATCTGCAGCACTGCCCAGGGCGCCATCTGCGCGACCATGACCACCAGGATGAACGCCTTGCGCCCGCGGAACCGCATCCGGGCGATGGCCACCGAGGCCATCAGCGCGATCACCAGCGAGATCAGCACCGCGCCGAGGGTGGCGGTGAGGCTGTTGACCCAGAAGTTGCTGAAGTCGTTGACCTTGGTGACGGTCCTGAAGTGCGCGAAGGTCAGGTCGGTCGGGAAGAACACCGGGGTCTTGCTGAACAAATCCTTGGCCGGGGTGAAGGCCGTGACGATCATCCAGTAGACCGGGAAGATGAACACGACCGCCAGGACCAGGGCGATGGTGTTGAAGGTGATCCGGGTTGCGAGCGAGCGCCTCACAGCTCGTCCTCCTGCTTCAGGATGATGCGGAAGTAGAACGACATCATCAGGCAGAGCATGACGATGGTGACCACCGCGACGGCGGAGCCCATGCCGTACGCCTGCTGCCCCACGCCCACCTCGTAGGCGTAGACCGGCAGGGTCACGGTCTTGCCGACCGGGTTGCCGCCGGTGATCTCCAGCACCTGGGTGAGCGCGCCGAAGACCCAGATGATCTCCAGGAAGACGGTGCCGTAGAAGAACGGCTTCAGCATCGGGAAGATCACCGAGCGGAAGATCCGCAGCGGTCCCGCGCCGTCCAGCCGGGCGGCCTCGTACAGCTCGTTGGAGATGGTGGTCAGGCCCGCGTAGACGTTGAAGGCGACGAAGGGTATCGACTGCCAGACGATGCACAGGACGACCACGGAGAAGGCCGAGTACTCGTTGGACATCCAGTCGAAGTGCGCCATGCTCTTCCAGCCCAGCTGGGCGAGGGTCCAGTCGACCACGCCGGTCTGCTGGTCGAAGAGCCACTGGAAGACGGTGGTCGCGGCGAGCACCGGCACGGCCCAGGCGAAGACCAGCGCGATCGACAGCACGAAGCGGATCTTGGTGCCGAGCCGGTTCAGCAGCAGCCCGATCAGCGTGCCGCCGACCATGATCAGCACCACGTTGACGGCGGTGAACACCACCGTGCGCTCGAAGACCTGCCAGAAGGTCGAGCTGGAGAGGATCGACTGGTAGTTGTCGAAGCCGGTCCAGCGGGTCACGTGCCCGATCAGCTCGAAGGCGTTGAGGCGCTGGAAGGAGATGAGGATCTCGTCGATGGACGGCCAGACCAGCAGCACCAGCATGGCCACCAGGGCCGGCAGCAGCAGCAGGTAGGGCGTGACGGCCGAGTTGGTACTGCCGTTCGAGCGACGCTTCGGTCTGCTGCCTGCCGTCTTCGCGGCCTTTCCTGCCCCCACCACCGTGTCACCGGACGTCCCGGGCGCGGCGACGGCCGTGCCGCCGTCGTCCCGGAGCCCGGTCTGCGCTCCCTTGGATGGCATCGCCATGCCTCTCACTTCTGTCAGGCCCTGTGCGGATCAGCGGGCGGCGCCGCCCGCCCCGGCAGTCTCTCCCCGGGGCGGGCGGCACACAGGCGGTTGCTACTACTGCTGCTGGTTCAGACGGGTGGCGATCTGGGCGTCGGCAGCGGCAGCGGAGGACGCCGGGCTCTTGCCCTCCAGCACGGGGGTCAGGAAGAGCGTGGTGATCGGGTTGGGCGCGTTCTCCACGTTGGCCCAGGTCGGGACGAGCGGGGTGTAGCCGGCCTCGGGCGCGGCCTGCTCGTACGCCTCGGCGTAGGCGTTGCCGGCCAGCGCGGAGTAGTCGGCGGAGGTGTTGGGGAGGAAGCCGGAGTCCTTGGCGAACATGGACTCGTTCTTCTGGTCCAGGGCGATCTTGAGGAAGCTCTGGGCCAGCGTGGCGTTCTGGCTCTTGGCGGAGATGGCAAGGTTGGAGCCGCCGAGGAAGGTCTTGCCGGGGGTGCCGGCGGTGTCGCTGGGGATCGGGAACCAGCCGATCTCGTTGGCCAGCGAGGGGGCGGCGGCGGCGATGGTGGCCTGCTCGTAGCCCATGGCGATCATGGTCGCCACGTTGCCCTTCTCGAAGAAGCTGTCCTGGTTGGTCTCGGTCTGGTCCTTGGGGGCCGTGCCGTACGCCTGCAGCGTCTTGAACTGCTGGGCCGCGGCCAGCGCCGCCGGGGAGCTGAGCGTGCCGGTCCAGGTGCCGCCGGACTGGGTGGCGATGTTGGCGCCCGCCTGCTGCAGCAGACCGTCGAAGAAGTACCAGTACTGCCCGGGCAGGTACAGCGCGGACTGGACGCCCGAGGTGGTCTTCAGCTTGTTCAGGTCGGAGATGTACTCGGCCATGGTGGTGGGGGTCGAGGTCAGACCGGCCGCAGCCCACAGCTTCTTGTTGTACATGACCGCACGGCCGCCGGCGTACCACGGCGCGGCGTACTGCTTGCCGTTGTAGACGGCCGAGCCGTTCATCGAGGCGGTCCAGCCGTCGCCGCCCAGCGCGGACTTGAGGGCGGTGATGTCCATCAGGCCGCCGGCCGCCGCGTAGTAGGGGGTCTGCGTGTTGCCGATGTCGATGACGTCCGGCGGGTTGTTCTGCGAGAGGGCCGCGGTGACCTTCTGCACGATGTTGGTCCACTGCTGGATCTGGATGTTCAGCTTCACGCCCGGGTTGGCGGCCTTGAAGTCCGCCGTGACGCTGCTGACCCAGCCGGCCGGGTTGTCGCCGGTCATCAGCCAGACCGTGAGGGTCTTGCCGCTGGCAGAGGTGGAGCTGCTGCCACTGGTGGCGGTGCTCTTGGACGAGCTGCTACACGCGGCGACACTGAACAGCAGCGCGGCGGTGCCGATTGCTGCGATGAGACGACGGTTCACGCCATCCTCCTGGGATGCCCGGATCCCCCCATGCAATCCGGTGAGCGGCCCCCGCGATGAGCAGGTTGAGGGTGCCGCGACCCGGGGATGAGTCAGGGAGCGTTTTGGTTGATGTGGTGTAGACCAGTGCCTGGAGCTTGGCCTAGACCAATGCGAGTGTCAACGGGTTGCAGATGAATGGGAAGCAGCTGTTATCAAGCCGACACCCGGCAAGCGTCAACGTGTGATCCGGTGGTACACCCTCTGACCTGGACCGGTCGAGGGCTCCGAAAATGGGGGCTTGCCAAGACGCCCTGTCAACCCCTAGACCATGGGATGCGCTTGGCCTGGACCAATCAAAGGATTCGTCCACACCGGGGCTGCCGTTTTCGTTCGTTCCGCCGACGGCAGGGGCCCTGACAGCACCGGCGCACGCATGCTTCACAGAGGAAGACATGCCACCATGTGCCGCAGGACGACGGTGCAGCGGCGCCGACCACGGGACAGGAAGCAGGAGCGGCAATGACGACCGAAGGGGGCCCCGGCGTGGAGCCGTCCATGGAGGGCGCGATCAGCGCGCGCGTCCCCAAGTACTACCGGCTCAAGAAACACCTGCTGCAGATCACGCAGACCCAGGCGCCAGGAACCCCGGTACCGCCCGAGCGGACCCTGGCCCTGGAGTTCGAGACCTCGCGGACGACGGTACGGCAGGCGCTTCAGGAGCTGGTGGTCGAAGGCCGGTTGGAGCGCATCCAGGGCAAGGGCACCTTCGTGGCCAAGCCCAAGGTGTCGCAGGCGCTCCAGCTCACCTCGTACACCGAGGACATGCGCGCCCAGGGGCTGGAGCCCGCCTCCCGGCTGCTGGAGGTCGGCTACGTCACCGCCGACGAGCGGCTGGCCGGGCTGCTGGACATCCGCCCGGGCGGACGGGTGCTCCGGGTGGAGCGACTGCGGCTGGCCAACGGCGACCCGATGGCCATCGAGGCGGCGCACCTCTCCGCCAAGCGCTTCCCCGCGCTGCGGCGGAACCTGGTGAAGTACAACTCGCTGTACTCCGCGCTGAGCGAGGTGTACGGGGTGCACGTCGCCGAGGCCGAGGAGACCATCGAGACCTCGCTGGCCACCCCGGCCGAGGCCGGGCAGCTGGGCACCGACGTCGGCCTGCCGATGCTGCTGCTCTCCCGGCACTCCTTCGACGACGCGGGCGAGCCGGTGGAGTGGGTGCGCTCGGTCTACCGCGGCGACCGGTACAAGTTCACCGCCCGGCTGCAGCGCCCCAGCTGACCAGCGCCCCCGGCCCGACGGCCCGGCCCGGCGGACCCCGCCGCCGGGCCGTCGCCGTCCCCCGGCCGCGACACGCCCGGGGCCGGAACGACGGCCCGCGCCGCTGCAGGCTGCGGCCGCGGCGGGGCCGCACCCGGGCCGACCGGCGTCCGGGGACTCGCGCACGCCCCTGCGGTCACTCCCTTCACCACCCAACGCGCCACCTTTGCGCCCCCGCTCGGACCTCCGGCTCCCGCACACTGGGACGGCGGCCCGCGCGCACCCGCTCCGGGCCGACCGAGCCCACAGGGGGGCCTCCCGTGGAACTGACCAACCACCGCAGCACCCAGAGCAGTGCGCAGGGCGGCCACGCCACCCGCGCGGCGACGCTCCCGCTCTCGCTCACCGTCGTCCGGCACGGCCAGTCCACCGCGAACGCCGCCTTCGAGGCCGCCGAGGCGGTCGGGGCGCTGGACGTCGGCATCGGCTGCCGCGACGCCGACCTGCGGCTGACCGCGCTCGGCCGCAGCCAGGCCGAGGCGCTGGGCCGGTGGATCGCCTCCCGCGGCGGCGGCCCGGTGCCGCAGAGCCTGTGGGTGTCCCCTTACCTACGCGCCCAGGAGACCGCCGAGGCGGTGCTCGCCGCCTTCGATGACGCCGGGCTGCCGCTGCCCGACGTCCGCACCGACGAGCGGCTGCGCGACCGCGAACTCGGCGTCCTGGAGATGCTGACCTCGGCCGCGATCGAACTGCACCACCCCGGCGAGGCCGCCCGCCGCCGCCTGCTCGGCGAGCTGCGCTGGCGTCCGCCCGGCGGCGAGTCCTGCGCGGACGTGGCCCTGCGGCTGCGCAGCCTGCTGCGCGACCTCTACGAGGAGGAGCCCGACCGGCGGGTACTGCTGGTGGCGCACGATGCGGTGGTGCTCATGCTGCGGCACATCATCGACGGCCTGGACGAGGCCGAGCTGATCGAGGTGGCCGGAACCGGCGCGGTCGGCAACACCTCGGTCACCCGCTGGTCCCGCAGCGGGGAGGGGCGGCTGCAGCTGGACTGCTACGCCACCACCCCGCACCTGGAGTGACCCCGGCCCGGACGGGCTGAGCCCCGGCCCGGACGTCCGGTCCGGACGCCCGACCCGCCCCGGCGTCGCGTCAGCCGGCGAGCAGCGTGACCAGGGCGATGCCGCCGACCACGGCCGGGGCGATGATCCACCAGGTCCAGCGCACCTGGGCGGCGCCGTTCGTCGGCTCCCCGGCCAGCTCGCGGATCTCGTTCAGCTGGTCCACCACGCCGTCGGCCCAGGCGCGGGTCGGGTCGGCGGTGGGGCCGCCGCTCAGGCCGCGCGAGCGCAGGCCGGGGCCGCCCACCGGGTGGTCCTGGCCGCCGCCGAAGCGCCCGCGCCGGGAGGACGTCTGCGGCGTGCTGTCGCCGAGCTGCCTCATCGCCCGGCGGTTGCCACGCTTGCGCTGCCGCAGCGAGACCGGGATCGCCCACACCTGGTACTTGCGGCCGCCGGTGCGCAGCTCCACCGAGAGCGCCGACTGCAGCGACTCCACATCGGTCCAGGCCACGGTGATGGTCCGCAGCGGGTTGCGCACCACCAGCCGGTCGGCGTTGGCGCGCACGCACGGCCAGATGGTGTAGGCGCCGATCAGCGGCACCAGGAAGAGGATGGCCGCCACGCCCTCCAGCGGCGCGCGGTGGCGGCCGTCGACGATGGCGTCGATGGCCAGCCACAACACCAGCACGATGATCAGACCACCGGCGAGGACGCTCGGCGTCGAGCGGAAGACCAGGTCCCCGTAGGCCGGGGCGCTGCTCCCGGCGCCCGTCCCGCTGCCGGAGGCGGGGGACGCGGCCGGGGCGGCCTTGCGCGGGGCGGCCTCGGCGGCGGACGGCTCCGCAGGGGTCTCCTGGGCGGGGGTCTGCTCGCCGGACGGCTCCTGGCCAGGCCGGTTCTGCTGCTGGGCGTCGCTCATGGTTCCCGATTCTGCACCAACCGACCCCGATGCTCGCTCCCGGCCAGGTTTCGGTATGGCATCGACCGCCACATAAAGGGACGTACCACCCACCGCCGTGGGCCCGGACGCCGGGGCGGTAAATTCAGACCGCCAGGGCGGAGACGAAATGCTACGCGTGTAGATATGCTCAGCTGGTGAGCATGCCCCTCTCTCCCCCAGCCGCGCCGCCACCGGCGCCCCCCGCCGCCGGCACCGCCGACGGCGGCCCCGCCCGCCTGGCCGGGGTCACCGCTTCGGACGCCGCCCTGCGGCGCTTCCTGCACGGGCTCCCCGGCGTCGACGCCGTCGGCCTGCAGGCCCGCGCCGCCGCGCTCGGCACCCGGTCGATCAAGACCACTGCCAAGGCGTACGCCATCGACCTCGCCATCTCCATGATCGACCTGACCACGCTGGAGGGTGCGGACACCCCCGGCAAGGTGCGGTCGCTCTGCGCCAAGGCCCTGCGTCCCGATCCGAGCGACCCCACCGCCCCCAGCGCCGCCGCCGTCTGCGTCTACCCCGACATGGCGGGCATCGCCCGCGCGGCGGTGGCCGGCAGCGGCGTCCAGGTCGCCGCCGTCGCCACCGCCTTCCCGTCCGGCCGCGCCGGGCTGCCGGTGAAGCTCGCCGACACCGCCGAGGCGGTCGCCGCGGGCGCGGACGAGATCGACATGGTGATCGACCGGGGGGCCTTCCTCTCCGGCCGCTACCTGGAGGTCTTCGAGATGATCCAGGCAGTCAAGGCCGCCTGCGTCCGCCCGGACGGCAGCGCCGCGCACCTCAAGGTGATCTTCGAGACCGGCGAGCTGCAGACGTACGACAACGTCCGCCGCGCCTCCTGGCTGGCCATGGCCGCCGGCGCCGACTTCATCAAGACCTCCACCGGCAAGGTCGCCGTCAACGCCACCCTGCCGGTGACGCTGGTGCTGATGGAGGCGGTCCGCGACTTCCGCGCGGCGACCGGCGTCCAGATCGGCGTGAAGCCCGCCGGCGGCATCCGCACCAGCAAGGACGCCCTGAAGTACCTGGTCGCGGTGAACGAGACGCTCGGCGACGACTGGCTCTCCCCCGACTGGTTCCGGTTCGGCGCCTCCAGCCTGCTGAACGACCTGCTGATGCAGCGCCAGAAGCTGACCACCGGCCGGTACTCCGGCCCCGACTACGTGACGGTGGACTGAGCCGTGGCACATTCCAGCACGACCCCCGCGAAGGCCAGGAAGAAGACGGCCGCGGCCCCGGCCGCCCCCGCCGCCGAAGCAGCCGCCCCCGCCGAAGCGACCCCGGCCGCCGCCCCCGCCGCCGCGCCGACCAGCCGCAAGCTGTTCGAGTACGCCCCCGCCCCCGAGTCCCGCTCGGCGGCGGGCGAGATCGCCTCGGCGTACGGCCACTTCATCGGCGGCGAGTTCATCGAGAGCACCGGCCGCGAGTCGCTCACCACCCTCGACCCCTCCACCGGGCTGCCGCTGGCCGAGTTCGCCCAGGGCACCGCCAAGGACGTCGACCGCGCGGTCAAGGCCGCCCGCGACGCCTTCCCCGGCTGGTCCGCCCTGCCCGGGGCCGAGCGCGGCAAGTACCTCTTCCGGATCGCCCGGATCATCCAGGAGCGCAGCCGCGAGCTGGCCGTGCTGGAGTCGATCGACAACGGCAAGCCGATCCGCGAGACCCGTGACGTCGACCTGCCGCTGGTCGCCGCGCACTTCTTCTACTACGCCGGCTGGGCCGACAAGCTGGAGTACGCCGGCCTCGGTTCCGGCGGCGGCGTGCCGCGCCCGCTCGGGGTGGCCGCGCAGGTCATCCCGTGGAACTTCCCGCTGCTGATGCTGGCCTGGAAGGTCGCCCCGGCGCTGGCCACCGGCAACACCGTGGTGCTCAAGCCCGCCGAGACCACCCCGCTGACCGCCCTGCGCTTCGCGGAGATCTGCCGCCAGGCGGGCCTGCCGCGCGGCGTGGTCAACATCGTCACCGGCGACGGCCGCACCGGCGCGGCGCTGACCGGCCACCCGGGTGTGGACAAGGTGGCCTTCACCGGCTCCACCGAGGTCGGCCGCTCCATCGCCCGCACCCTGGCCGGCAGCCGCACCCGGCTGTCGCTGGAGCTGGGCGGCAAGGCCGCCAACATCGTCTTCGACGACGCGGCGATCGACCAGGCGGTCGAGGGCATCGTCGACGGCATCTTCTTCAACCAGGGCCAGGTCTGCTGCGCGGGCTCGCGGCTGCTGGTCCAGGAGTCGGTGCACGACGAGGTCATGGCCTCGCTCAAGCGCCGGATGGAGACGCTGCGGGTGGGCGATCCGCTGGACAAGAACACCGACGTCGGCGCGATCAACTCGGCCGCGCAGCTGGCCCGGATCACCGAGCTGGCCGAGGCCGGCGAGGCCGAGGGCGCCGAGCGCTGGTCCCCCGCCTGCGAGCTGCCGTCCTCCGGCTACTGGTTCGCGCCGACGGTGTTCACCGGCGTCAGCGCCACCCACCGGATCGCCCGGGAGGAGATCTTCGGCCCGGTGCTGTCGGTGCTGACCTTCCGCACCCCGGAGGAGGCCGTCGCCAAGGCCAACAACACCCCGTACGGGCTGTCGGCGGGCGTCTGGACCGAGAAGGGCTCGCGCATCCTGTGGATGGCGTCCCGGCTGCGGGCCGGCGTCGTCTGGTCCAACACCTTCAACAAGTTCGACCCGACCTCGCCCTTCGGCGGCTACAAGGAGTCGGGCTACGGCCGCGAGGGCGGCCGCCACGGCCTGGAGGCGTACCTCGATGTCTGAACCCCTGCTCCGCCTCCCCGTCTTCAAGACCTACAAGCTGTTCGTCGGCGGGGCCTTCCCCCGCTCCGAGAGCGGACTGGTGTACGAGGTGACCGACCACAGGACCGGCGACTGGATCGCCAACGCGCCGAAGGGCACCCGCAAGGACACCCGTGACGCCGTCGCCGCCGCCCGCCGCGCCGCCGCCGGCTGGGCCGGGGCCACCGCCTACAACCGGGGCCAGATCCTCTACCGCGCCGCCGAGATGCTCCAGGGCCGCCGGGCGCAGTTCGCCGACGAGGTGGCCGCCGCCGAGGGCGTCGGCGCCAAGAAGGCCGCCGCGCTGGTGGACGCCGCCGTCGACCGCTGGGTCTGGTACGCGGGCTGGACCGACAAGGTCGCCCAGATCGCAGGCTCGGCCAACCCGGTGGCCGGCCCCTACTTCAACCTGTCCACGCCCGAGCCCACCGGCGTGGTCGGGGTGCTGGCGCCGCACTCCGGCACCGGCTTCTCGCTGCTCGGGCTGGTGTCCGTGCTGGCCCCGGTGATCGCCACCGGCAACACCGCGGTGGTCGCCCTGGCGCCCGGCGCGCCGCTGCCCGGGCTGTCCCTGGGCGAGGTGCTGGCCACCTCCGACCTGCCCGGCGGCGTGGTCAACCTGATCTCCGGCGAGACCGAGTCGATCGCCCCGACGCTGGCCTCGCACAGCGATGTGAACGCGCTGGACCTGTCCGGGGCAAATCCGTCCGAAGGCCCCGGCTCGGCGCGGGCGCTGGAGACGCTCGCAGCGGATACCCTTAAACGAGTACGGCGTCCAGCCCCCGGCCCCGACGGCGAGGACTGGACCGCCGCTCCGGGCACCGACCGCCTGCTGGCCTTCCTGGAGACCAAGACGGTCTGGCACCCGATGGGAATCTGAGGCCCCCGCGGCCCCGGAGACCCCCGCGAGCCGGGCGGCCCTCACCCACCCCCCCTGGGTCCGGTCGCCCGTTGAGAACGGGCACGCGCTCCTCCCCCCGAGTGCGTGTCCGTTCGCGCGCCCCACGACACACCGGCGCCACCACGCACCGGCACCGCCACGCACCGGCACCAGGACGCACCGGCCCGGCGACACATCGGCCCCGGCGCACTGCCCCCGGCGTACGGAAACAGGACGGGTGCGGCTCCCTCCCCCGAGGTGCCGCACCCGTCCTGTCGTTGCCGCCGCCGGTCGGCGGTCCCCCCGGACCGTCCCCCGGACCGGCAGCGGCTCCCCCTGCTCCCCCGTCCCCCGGAACTCCCCGGGCCTGCGACCCCGTGATCCCCCCGGACCACGCGGACCCCGCGGTGGTGCTCCTCCGGCGACGTGCGCCGACCGCCCCCGTTCAGGCGACCAGCTCGCCGAAAGCCATACCCAGGTCGCCGTCGGCCGACGCCAGGGTCTCGTCCTCGCGCAGCCGGCGCAGGGCGCGCCAGATGCTGCTCTTGACCGTCCCGACGCTGATGTTCAGCACATCCGCGATCTCCGGGTCGGTGCGTCCCTCGTAGTAGCGCAGCACCAGCATGGTGCGCTGGTTCTCCGGCAGCTTGGCCAGCGCCTGCCACAGGACGGCGCGCAGCTCGGTGCCGCCCATGGCGTCGGTGTCGCCGACCGTCTCCGGCATCTCCTCGGTCGGGTATTCGTTGACCTTGCGGCGGCGCCACGCGGAGATGTGCAGGTTGGTCATGGTGCGGCGCATGTAGCCGCCGACCGCGGCCTTGTCGGTGATCCGGTCCCACGCCCGGTAGGTGCTGAAGAGTGCGCTCTGCAGCAGGTCCTCGGCGGCGTAGCGGTCACCGGTGAGGTGATACGCGGTGGCGTACAGGGCGGCGCGGCGCTCCCGGACGTACGCCGAGAACTCCTCGTCGTTGCTGGTGCCGCTGCGGGCACCGGCGGCGGCCGGGGTCTCCCCCTGCGCGCCGCCCTGTACGGCACTGCTCCCCCTGCCGCCGTGCCCGCGAACCCCTTGGGCGTCCCCTTGCCCGTCGGGAGCTCGCGGACCGTGGTTCCGAGAACCACACCCCGCAGCGACAGCGTCATGGTGTTCATGGAGGTGGTGCTGTGCGCGCCGTGCGCTCCGTGGCGGTGCTGCGGCGGGCGTCCAGGTCGCGCGGTTCGAAGTGCCGTGACGCTCCGGCCCTCGGTGACTGCGTTCATGATGCGCTCCCTGGTGGTTTTGGTGCTGGTGTTGCCGGGGTCCCCCGACTCCGACAACCAGAAGCCTGCCTGGCTCGCGTCATGGCGGTGTCCGCCGACTGTCACAGCACTGTCACAGAGCTCCGGTCGGCAGTGACCTCCGCGCCGTGCCCCCACCGGGCGAACACGGATGCGAAGAATCGGACAGGGTCGATCACCGGCAGCCCGATGGTCCAGAATGGCGGGCGTGTCACATCTGCTGCTCATCGAGGACGACGACGCCATCCGGACCGGTCTTGAACTGGCCCTCACCAGGCAGGGCCACCAGGTATCGGCCGCCGCCTCGGGCGAGGACGGCCTGAAACTGTTCAAGGAGAAGCGCCCCGACCTGATCGTCCTGGACGTCATGCTGCCCGGCATCGACGGCTTCGAGGTCTGCCGCCGCATCCGCCGCACCGACCAGCTGCCGATCATCCTGCTGACCGCCCGCAGCGACGACATCGACGTGGTCGTCGGCCTGGAGTCGGGCGCGGACGACTACGTCGTCAAGCCCGTGCAGCCGCGGGTGCTGGACGCCCGGATCCGGGCGGTGCTGCGGCGCGGCGAGCGCGAGAGCACCGACTCGCTCACCTACGGCGACGTGGTGATCGACCGCAGCGCCATGACCGTCACCAAGGCCGGACAGGACCTCCAGCTGACCCCCACCGAGCTGCGGCTGCTGCTGGAGCTCAGCAACCGCCCCGGCCAGGCCCTCTCCCGGCAGCAGCTGCTGCGGCTGGTCTGGGAGCACGACTACCTGGGCGACTCCCGGCTGGTGGACGCCTGCGTCCAGCGGCTGCGGGCCAAGGTCGAGGACGTCCCCTCCGCGCCCACGCTGATCCGCACCGTCCGCGGCGTGGGCTACCGGCTGGACCCGCCCCAGTAGGCTCTGCGGCGACCGCGACCACTCCCCACCCTGCGAAGGCGACGTGACAGACCGTTCGAAGGCCACCCGGCCCAGGCCCGGGCTGGGGCTGCTGCGCCGCCTGCAGACCACCTCGCTGCGGATACGGCTCATCGTCGTCTTCGCGCTGGTGGCGCTGGCCGCCGCGGTGTCGGTGTCCGGCATCTCGTACTGGCTCAACCGCGACGCCGTGCTCAAGCGCACCCAGGACGCCGCGCTCAGCGACTTCCGCAGCGCCCTGGACCGGACCGTCACCGCCCTGCCGCTCCAGCCCAGCTGCGACGAGCTGCACCAGGCCGCGACACTGATGGCCGACACCGGCCTGCAGTACGACGTGGTGCTGGTGCAGAGCGGCTGCGTGGCGACCTCGGCCCGGGGCATCACCATGTCCATGGTGCCCGCGACGCTGGTCACCTCGGTCGGGCAGCCCTGCGCGCACTGCGCCACCGGGCCCGGCCAGTACCACCTGTTCTGGCAGCGGACCACGCTGGACGGCACGCCCTACCTGATCGGCGGGGTGCAGGTGCAGCCGGTCGGCCCCACGGCGTACATGTTCAAGTCCCTGGACGACGAGCGCAGCGACCTGGACTCGCTGGCCTGGTCGCTCAGCATCGCCACCCTGCTCGCCCTGGTCGGCTCGGCGCTGCTGGCCCAGCTGGCCGCGTCCACGGTGCTGCGCCCGGTGGCCCGGCTGGGCGAGGCCGCCCGGCAGCTGGGCGCCGGACGCCTGGACACCCGGCTGGAGATCAGCGGCGCGGCCGAGCTGGCCGACCTGTCGCAGACCTTCAACCAGACCGCGGAGTCGCTCCAGGCCCAGGTCGAGGAGCTCAGCGCGCGCGAGCACGCCAGCCGCCGGTTCGTCGCCGACATGTCGCACGAGCTGCGCACCCCGCTGACCGCCATGACCGCCGTCACCGACATCCTGGAGGACGAGGCGGACACCCTCGACCCGATGATCGCCCCGGCGGTGCGGCTGGTCGTCAACGAGACCCGCAGGCTCACCGACCTGGTCGAGAACCTGATGGAGGTCACCCGCTTCGACGCCGGCACGGCCAAGGTCGTCCTCGACGACGTCGACGTCTCCGACCTGATCACCTCCTGCATCGACACCCGCGCCTGGCTGGACGCGGTCGAGCTGGACGCGCCGCGCGGCATCGTCGCCCGGGTGGACCCGCGCCGGGTGGACGTGGTGCTGGCCAACCTCATCGGCAACGCGCTCAAGCACGGCGGCTCGCCGGTCCGGGTCCGGGTCCGGGTCGAGCGGGACGAGCTGGTGGTGACCGTCACCGACAGCGGCCCGGGCATCCCCGAGGACGTCCTGCCGCACGTCTTCGACCGCTTCTTCAAGGCGGACGCCGCCCGCCGCCGCTCCGAGGGCAGCGGCCTGGGCCTGTCCATCGCCTCGGAGAACGCCCGCATCCACGGCGGCACCATCACCGCCGCCAACTCCGCCGAGGGCGGGGCCTGCTTCACCCTGCGGCTGCCGATGACCTCGGCCGTCGAGCCCGGCCACCCGCTGGCGGCGGACGGCGGACCCCGGCGCACCGGCCCCGCGCCCGCGCCGGGCGCGGCACCGGGCACGGACAGCGGCAGCACGGGCAGCGGCGGCGGCACGGGCGGCGGCGCGCCGGGCACCGACAGCAGTTCGAAGGGCACCACAGCGTGAAGCACAGCAGCACCACCTTCCCCGCGCGGATCGCCGCCGCGGTCCTGGCCGTGGCCCTCGCCGCGCTGGTCAGCGGCTGCGGCATCCGCGACACCACCCTGCCGGTGGACGCGGGCGAGGGCGCCTCCCGCACCGCCTGCCCGCCGTCGCCCGGGGCGAGCCTGTCGAATCTGGGACGCGAGGGGTACCCTTCCCCTGCCGCAGACTGGGGGCTGCCGGTCGCGTCCGGAGGCGGCCGGGCGGGATCGGCCGTCCCGCCGTCGCTCCCCGGCTCCGCGCCGACCCCCAGCCCCAGCCCGACCCCGACCGCGACGCCGACCGCGACGCCCGACGACGGAGGCACCCTGTCCTGTCTCCAGCCGACGGCGACGGCCACCGCCACGGACACCGCCACCACCGGCGCGACGCCCGCCGCCGCGCCGACCGCCACCCGCTGACACGCGTGAACCAGAGTTCAGCCCCCGGCCCAGGCGGGGGAACCGCAATGACGACGTTGCGCGTCCTTCTCGGCGTGCATCGAGGAGGCACCGTCGTGGGTACGGGAATCGGCCACAGGTCAGTCAGACCGGGCCATGTCGACGACCACCCGACCGGCCCGGACCGGACCGACACCGCCACAGCCACAGCCGCAGTCCCGGACGATCCGGCCGACGTGAACCCGGGCAGCCGCCGACTGGGCCTGCTGCTGATCGCCGTCCACCTGGGCCTGGTGCTCTGGCTGGCGTTCCGGCCGATCTCGGCCGCGTGGATGGCCGACACCAACCTCACCCCGTTCGCCACCGTCCGCTCCGAACTGACCGTCGGCACCGCCCACGCCTACCTGGAACTGCTCCGGGGCCTGCTGCAGCTGGCCCCGCTCGGGGTACTGCTGCCGCTGGCCGGCGGACGCCGGGATGCGGCCCTGCTGCCGTCCTTCCTGCGCACCGTCTTCGCGGGCCTGCTCGTCGCCACCGGCGTGGAACTGCTGCAGTCCACCCTGAGCAGCCACCTGCTGGACGTGGACGACGTGCTCCTGGCGGGCATCGGCATCGGCCTGGTGCACCTGCTCGTCGTCCCGGCGGCCCGAGCCACCCTGCGCCGCCGCGACCGCCTACGCGCAACCCCGCCCCTCCGCCCCACCTTCGAAATCGCCCCCTCCCCCCACTGACCCCCGAGCAGCCCGCAGAAGCGCCCCGCGCGCTGACTGCCCCACGCACAGACACCCCCCGCACGGGCGGCCCGCGTGCCGACGGCCCCGGCACCCACACCCGGGCTCGCGCAGTAGCGCCCCGCGCGGCCGACCCCCAACCCCGCCCCCGAGGCGATCCCTGAGCTGACCCCCGAGCCGTCCCCCACGCCGGGTCATCCCCGAGGCGGTGCGGCTGGGGGCGGTGGATCGTCGTCCGGGCTGACGCCCGGGGCCGGGCCGGGCGGGAGGCTTGAGGCAGCACGAAGGACCGCCTTCGGACGACCAACGGGAGACCTGCCATGACCGCCACCGCCGCCACCCTGCGCCGCCCCCGCCACAACCGCGTCATCGGCGGCGTCTGCGCCGGGATAGCCGCCCGCTTCGGCCTGGCCCCGCTCACCGTCCGGCTGCTGTTCCTGGCCTCCTGCCTGCTGCCCGGCCCGCAGTTCCTGGTCTACCTGGCGCTGTGGGTGCTGCTGCCGCAGGAATCGTGAGGCCGCGGCGCGCACAGCGGGTCGGACCCGCCTCCGGGGGGAGGCGGGTCCGACCGCGTTCCAGCTCCGACCGCGTTCCGCTCCGGCCGTGCCGGTCAGCCGAGGGGCGAGTGCACCGGCAGGCCGCCGAGCGCGCCCAGCGCCCCCGCCGCGGGCAGGGCCGGCAGGCTCGCCGCGCCGGGCAGGCTGCCCAGGCTCGGGGCGCCGCCGAGGCCGCGGGTGGTGGGGGCCTTGGCGCGCAGCCCGGGGAGGTTCTGCGAGGCCTGCTGCACCGAGGGGGCGGCGGTGTCGACCAGGTCCTGCGCCGTCCCGGTCACCTCGTGGACGCTGCCGCTCCTGGACGTGAGCGCCTGCGCGCCGTCGGCCAGCGGGGCCTTGGCCAGGCCCTGGAGCGGGACGCCGCTGGTGGGCAGGCCGGTCAGCGGGGTGCCGGTCTGCTCGGCGGCGACGGCGGGAGTGATCGCGGCTGCGGCGATCGCCACGCCGAGCACGGCGGTACCGGCGGCCTTGAGCGTTGCCTTGTTCATGGCGGATTCCTCGCGTCGGGATTCGAGTGGGGACAGCGTTCGGTCCACGGATGGCTACTCCGCGTGTCCGACGTGCCGCACAACGTATCCACGTGGTGCCGACTCACCCAAATCGGTGTCCCCTGATCGGATGAGCGGCGCCCGCCGCCCGGAGCGCCGCCACAGCGGCAATGCTCAACTGTGCAAGGGAAGTTGGTCCCGCACCGAGAGCACGTAGGAGCGGAATGCCTGGACCGGCGGGGTGAGCGGACGGCCCGTCACCCACACCAGCGACAGCTCCCGGCGCGCGCCCGGCGAGGTCAGCTGCAGCTCGGCCACCTCCGGCCGGGGCGCGGTCGCCGGGGGCAGCACCGCGACGCCCAGCCCCGCCGCGACCATCCCGCGCAGCGTCTCGGCCTCCTCGCCCTCGAAGGAGACCCGCGGCGTGAACCCGGCCTCGGTGCACAGGGTGTCGGTGATCCGGCGCAGCCCGTACCCGGGCTCCAGCATCACGAAGGCGTCCCCGGCGACCTCCGCCAGCCGTACCCGCTGCCGCCCGGCCAGCCGGTGCTCGGCCGGGACGACCAGCCGCAGCCGCTGCTCGCCGAGCCGCCGCGCGGTCAGCTCCGGGCCCTCCGGGCGCGGCGACACCAGGCACAGGTCCAGCTCGCCGCCGCGCAGCCGCTGCAGCATGGAGTCGGTGTAGTCCTGCACCAGCTGGAACCGCACCCGGGGGTTCTCCACCCGGAACCCCCGCAGCAGCATCGGCACCGCCTCCGAGCCCATGGTGTGCAGGAAGCCGAAGGCCACCCGCCCGGCGACCGGATCGGCCTCGGCCCGGGCCGCCTCGGCGCCGCGCTCGACCTCGCCCAGGGCGCGTTCCACGGCCGTCCGGAAGACCTCACCGGCCCGGGTCAGCCGTACCGTACGCCCCTCCCGGGCCAGCAGCGCGACCCCCAGCTCGGCTTCGAGCCTGGCCACGGCCCGGCTCAGGGTCGGCTGCGGCATGCCCAACTCGGCTGCGGCGCGCGTCACATGCTCCAGCCGGGCGACAGCGGCGAACTGCGCCAGCAGCGGTGCCAGCAGCACCGCCGGGGCCTGCGGCGACAGCTCCGCAGTCGACGATGCTGTGACGTCCATGTCTCGGTGCTGTTGCAGCTCCCGCGCTGACCTGTGTTCATTCCTCACAGCATCAATCATCGCCGTTCCATGCATTGGACGCATCAAAGCGGCGGATCTACGTTCGGTGCATGCCCTCTGCGACCAGGGGGGCATCCGACGAGCAGCAGCCGGGTGCCCCCGTCTCCCCTGCCGACGCGGCCCAGGCCGCTCCCCCGACCTCCCTTCCCCACACCGCGCCGAAGCCGACCCCCGCGCCCGCGCCCGCATCGGCATCCGCGCCCGACGCGGACCTGCGCCACCTGCCCGGCAGCCGCGGCCTGCGCCGCACCCAGCTGGCGCTGTTCGGCGCGGGCCTGGCGACCTTCCTGCTGCTGTACTCCACCCAGGCGCTGCTGCCGGCGCTCTCGGCCTCGATGCGGCTGACCCCGGCGCAGGCCAGCCTCACCGTCTCGGCCGCCGCGATCGGCCTGGCCCTGGCGGTGATCCCGGCCAGCGCGCTGTCCGAGAAGTACGGCCGGACCGCGGTGATGACCTGCTCGGTGTTCACCGCCGTCGCCCTGGCCGCGGTCATCCCCTTCTCCCCGGATCTGGCGGTACTCACCACGCTCCGGGCGGTGCAGGGCGTGGCCCTGGCCGGGCTGCCCGCGACCGCCATGGCCTACCTGGCGGAGGAGGTCCACCCCTCGGCGCTGGCCTCGGCCATGGGGCTGTACGTCGCCGGGAACAGCATCGGCGGCATGAGCGGGCGACTGGTCTCCGGCATCGTCGCCGGCTCCTTCGGCTGGCGCTGGGGGCTGGCCTCGGTCGCGGTGCTGGCGCTGCTGTGCGCGGTCGCGTTCCGGGTGCTCATCCCCCGGGCCCGGCACTTCCGCCCGGGCCCGATCAATCCGGCGGCGCTGCTGCGGACGGTCGGCTCGCACCTGCGCAATCCGCTGCTGGGGCGGCTGTTCGTGCTCGGCATGCTGTTCATGACGGTCTTCGGCGCGGTCTACACGGTCATGGGCTACCGGCTGGTCGCCGCGCCCTTCGACCTGCCGCAGGGCCTGGCCAGCTCGATCTTCGCGGTCTACCTGGTGGGGACGTTCGCGTCCGCCCTCTCGGCCCGGATCACCGGCCGCTTCGGCCGCCGCGGCACGCTCTACCTGGCCGTCGGGACGACCTCGGCCGGGCTGCTGCTGACCCTGCCGGACTCACTGCCCACCGCCCTGCTCGGGCTGGTGCTGATCACCGCGGGCTTCTTCACCGGCCACTGCGTGGCCTCCGCCTCGGTCGGCCGGGCGGTCACCCGCGGCCGGGCCCAGGCGTCCGCGCTGTACCTGGCCGCCTACTACCTCGGCAACAGCCTGGGCGGGACGCTGGGCGCGGGCGCCTACCACGCGGGCGGCTGGACCGACACCGTCTACGTCGGCCTGGCAGCCATGGCCCTCGCCGCAGCCGTCACCCTCTACGCCACCGCCCGCGCCCACGCGGTGACCCGAACCAGAGTCCTGGCCACCGCGCGCTGACGGGGGTGCCGGTCAGACTGCGATGCGGTCCAGGATGAGGGGTTCGGGGGTGTAGGGGGTGCCCGGGGCGTCGACGGTGATGCCGCCCTCCAGGGCCTCCAGGGCGTAGGCGAAGCGCTCCGGGGTGTCCGTGTGCAGGGTCAGCAGCCGCTGGCCGGCGGTCACCTCGGCGCCGGGCTTGGCGTGGATCTCCACGCCGGCGCCGGCCTGCACCGGGTCCTCCTTGCGGGCCCGGCCGGCGCCCAGGCGCCAGGCGGCGACGCCGACGGCGTAGGCGTCCAGGCCGGTGAGCACCCCGGTGGCCGGGGCGGTGACGACGTGCTGCTCGCGGGCGACTGGCAGCGGGGCGTCCACGTCGCCGCCCTGGGCGGTGATCATGCGGCGCCAGTGGTCCATGGCCGAGCCGTCCTTGAGGGCGGTCTCCGGGTCCTTGCCGCTGACCCCGGCGGCGGCGAGCATCTCCCGGGCCAGGGCCACGGTCAGCTCCACCAGGTCGGCGGGGCCGCCTCCGGCCAGCACCTCGACCGACTCGCGGACCTCCAGGGCGTTGCCGGCGGTCAGGCCGAGCGGGACGGACATCCCGGTGAGCAGCGCGACGGTGTTGACTCCGGCGGCGGTGCCCAGGCCCACCATGGTCCGGGCCAGCTCCCGGGCCTGGTCGAGGGACTTCATGAAGGCCCCGGTGCCGACCTTGACGTCCAGCACCAGCGCGCCGGTGCCCTCCGCGATCTTCTTGGACATGATGGAGCTGGCGATCAGCGGGATGGACTCGACCGTCCCGGTGACGTCGCGCAGGGCGTAGAGCTTGCGGTCGGCGGGGGCCAGGCCGTCGCCGGCGGCGCAGATGACGGCCCCGGTGTCGCGCAGGACGGTCATCATCTCGTCGTTGCTGAGCGCGGCCCGCCAGCCGGGGATCGACTCCAGCTTGTCCAGGGTGCCGCCGGTGTGGCCGAGGCCGCGCCCGGAGAGCTGGGGCACGGCCGCGCCGCAGGCGGCGACCAGCGGGGCCAGCGGCAGCGTGGTCTTGTCGCCGACGCCGCCGGTGGAGTGCTTGTCGCTGGTGGGCAGCGGCAGCGAGGAGAAGTCCATCCGGACGCCGGTGCGGATCATCGCCTCGGTCCAGCGGCTGATCTCGCGCGGCACCATGCCGTTCAGCAGGATCGCCATGGCCAGCGCCGACATCTGCTCGTCCGCGACCTCGCCGCGGGTGTAGGCGTCGATGACCCAGTCGATCTGCTTGTCGGTCAGTTCGGCGCGGTCGCGCTTGGCGCGGATGACGGAGACGGCGTCCATGGAGGGCTCCTCGGCGGGTTCGGGCGGTGCGACCGGCGGTACAGCGACCGGCCGGGCAACTCTACGCGCGTCACGCGCGCCGATGGAAGGCGCTACAGCCGTTCCGGACCGAAGGCGTCCGGCAGCAGTTCCGACAGCGGCCTGATCCCGGAGACCGACTCCACCAGCAGGTCGGGGCCGCCGTGCTCCCACAGCAGCTGCCGGCAGCGGCCGCAGGGCATCAGCACCGCGCCGCTGCCGTCGCAGCAGGTGAAGGCGGTCAGCCGGCCGCCGCCGCTCGCGTGCAGGGCGGAGACCAGCCCGCACTCGGCGCACAGGGTCACCCCGTAGGAGGCGTTCTCGACGTTGCAGCCGCTGACCGTGCGGCCGTCGTCCACCAGCGCCGCCGCGCCCACCGGGTACTTGGAGTACGGCGCGTAGGCGCGCTCCATCGCGGCCTTGGCCGCGGCGCGCAGCGCCTCCCAGTCGACGGCGTCCACACTCAGCTGCTGACCGTCGCTCACGACGGGCCTCCTCACCTACGGGTCACCGTTGCCGGCGCTTCCGGCGCGCACCCGCGTGCGCGCCGCTGCCGAACAGTAACGCGCGTAGACCGTTCAGCCCAGCTCGACCGATCCCAGCTCAGCCCAGCGCCAGCTGGGCGAACAGCTCCAGGCCCACGCCGATGGCGTCCTCGTCCACGTCGAAGGTTCCCTGGTGCAGGTCGCGGGTGGCGGTGTCGCCGACCGGCCGGACGCCGAGCCGGGCCAGCGCGCCGGGCACGTGCTCCAGGTACCAGGAGAAGTCCTCGCCGCCCAGGCTCTGCTCGGTGCCCTCCACCCGGCCGGGGCCGAAGCCGCGCTCCATGGCCTCGCCGATCAGCTGGACCGAGCTTTCCTCGTTGACCACCGGCGGCACACCTCGGTGGTAGTCCAGCACCCACTTGGCCCGGTAGGTCTCGGCGACCTGGCCGACCAGCTCCTCCAGCGCGCCCGGGGTCTCCCGCCAGCCCTCCAGCTCCAGGCAGCGGACGGTGCCCTCCAGCTCGGCGTGCTGCGGGATGGCGTTGACCGCCGAGCCGCTGGCGATCCGGCCCCACACCAGGCTGACGCCCCAGCGCGGGTCCATCCGCCGGCCCAGCGCGCTGGGCAGCTCGGCGGCGGTCTTGGCGACCGCCATCACCAGGTCGGTGGTCAGGTGCGGACGGGCGGTGTGGCCGCCGGGGCCGTCCAGGGTGACCAGCAGCCGGTCGCAGGCGGAGGTGATCGCGCCGACCTTCAGCCCGATCCGGCCCACCTCGACCTTGGGGTCGCAGTGCACGGCGAAGATCCGGCCGACGCCCTCCATGGCACCGGCCGCGATCATGTCCAGCGCCCCGCCGGGCATGACCTCCTCGGCGGGCTGGAACAGCAGCCGCACCGGGTGGGCCAGCGCGCCGGACCCGGCGGCCTCCGCCAGCACCAGCCCGAGGCCCAGCACGATCGCGGTGTGGACGTCGTGCCCGCAGGCGTGCGCCCGCCCGGGGACGGTGGAGCGGTAGGGCACGGAGGCGGGCTTGGCGTCGTCGATCGGCAGGGCGTCGATGTCGGCCCGGAACGCCGTCAGCGGCGTACCGGCCGGGGTGCCCTCGGGGACGATGTCGCAGATCAGGCCCGTCCCGCCGGGCAGGACCCGGGGGGCGAGCCCGGCCTGCTCCAGCCGGGCCCTGATCAGCTCGGTGCTGCGGAACTCCTGCCGCCCCAGCTCCGGATGCATGTGCAGGTCGCGGCGGATGCCGATCAGCTCCGGCAGCAGCGCGCGGACGCGGCTGCCGTGGTCGAAGGGGGCTGCCGGGACGGATGGAACGTCAACAGGATGGCTCACCCCGACAAGGCTACGGCCGAGTGGCGCGCGGGGCAGGCGATCACCGGAAAAAGTACCGCCGGACGGGGATGAAGTCGCCCGCACGGCGCATACGCCGCCCCCTGATGGGTATGACATCCCGTTACCGCCTCCCCATGATCCGCTCGTCGGACACCCGGCCAACGAGCTCGCCCGGCAAAGGGCACGGCCGCGTCGGCGTGATCTGGATCACCCCGGTCGGCCCGGTGGCCACCGCTCCGCCGCCCACGGCGCCCCGCTGCCTACGATGGCCCGGGCACCTGTACGAGACCGGAGGAGCAGCACTGATGGCGGGTCGTTTCAGCAACAGGGTCGCCGTGGTCACCGGCGCCAGCAGCGGCATCGGCGCGGCCACCGCCCGGCGGCTCGCCGAGGAGGGCTTCAGCGTGGCCCTGGTCGCCCGCCGGACCGAGCGGATCGAGGCGCTGGCCAAGGAGATCACCGCGGCCGGCGGCCGGGCCTGCGCACACACCCTGGACGTCACCGACCGGGCCGCCGTGGACGCCTTCGCCGCCTCGCTGGAGCGGGTGGACGTCCTGGTCAACAACGCCGGCGGGGCCTACGGTGCGGACAGCGTGGAGAGCGGCGACCCGGCCGACTGGCGGCGGATGTTCGAGGTCAACGTCATCGGGGTGCTGCACGTGACGCAGGCGCTGCTGCCCGCGCTGCGGGCCAGCGGCGACGGCGTGGTGGTGGTCCTCTCCTCGACCGCCGCGTTCGTCCCGTACGAGGGCGGCGGCGGCTACGTCGCGGCCAAGGCCGGCGAGCACGCCATCGCCGGGACGCTGCGACTGGAGCTGGTCGGCCAGCCGATCCGGATCGTCGAGATCGCCCCCGGCATGGTGCGCACCGAGGAGTTCTCGCTGACCCGGCTGGGCGGCGACGCCGAGAAGGCGGCGGCGGTGTACGCGGGCGTGGCCGAGCCGCTGACCGCGGACGACGTGGCCGACACCATCGCCTGGGCGGTCACCCGCCCGCCGCACGTCAACGTGGACCTGCTGGTGCTGCGCCCGCGCGCGCAGGCCGCCGCGCACAAGGTGCACCGCGAGGGCTGACGGCCCGGCGCGGCCGTCCCATCATTCGGCCGCAAGAGTCTCGACTTGATAGCCAATTCGAGTGAATCCTTGTCCTGGGCAGGGAACTGCCCGAAGCCCGGTCTGCCTTGCGGCAGAAGGCCTCCGGGGCCCTCGTCACCCGTACGGGAGCCTCCGCACCACGGAACCGCACGCGTCACCACGCCGTCGCAGCCGTCGCACGCAGGACAGGGCACCACGGTGAGAATGCACTACCGTCGCCGCTCCGCGCCCTTCCTGCAACCGTCGACCGAGGAGGACCCCCTGGCCAGTGACATTCCGGCCCAGCCGGAAGCCGCGACAACCGGGTTGCAGAGGCTGAACCAGGCCACCCCCGGCGCCGCCGAGGAGGCCCTGCTGGCCTGCTGCGGCAGCCGCCGCTGGGCGCTGCGGCTGGCCGCGCACCGCCCCTACCCCGACACCTCGGCGCTGCTGGCCGCCGCCAGCGAGGCGTCGTACGACATGTCCTTCGCGGACCTCACCGAGGCGCTGGCCGACGAGAGCTGCATGCCGCAGCCGCTGCTGGGGGTGCGGGCCCCCGGGAGCCAGGCGGCGCACACCGCGCTGCGGGCGGCCCACGCCGCCTACGAGGCCCGGTTCGGCCATGTCTTCGTGGTCTCGCTGGACGACTGCCCGGCCGACGAGATGCTGGACCGCGTGCTGGTCAGCCTGCGCGAGCGGCTCGCCAGCGACCACGACGAGGAGCGCAGCACCACCGCCGAGGAACTGCGGCGGATCGCGCTGAGCCGGCTGGAGCACCTGGTCGCGTCTCACGCCTCGGCGGCAACGTGAGACGTCCGGGGTGATCTCTGACACATCCGCACCAGGGCGGAAGGCCCGGATCGGGTGGGAATCACGACAGAATCCCGGGTGGGAGCCGCCCGGGAGTTGACAGGTCACGGCCCCGGGTTAGGCCGCACGAGGCTCTTTGATCACAGGGTAGACCCCCGGCGGGCTGGCAACGCCGCAGCGTGGCTACGATGGCGAGGGCCGGTGGACCATACCCGGCCGGGCCGACCGACGCTGATGCCGGACGAGCCCCCGCCCCGCTTCCGGAGGGTTTTCCGTGCCGGCTGGAACGCTGTACCGCGGCCGGGAAGGCATGTGGTCGTGGGTGGCTCATCGAGTCACCGGTGTCCTCATCTTCTTCTTCCTGTTCGCCCACGTCCTCGACACCGCTCTCGTACGCGTCTCCCCGCAGGCGTACAACAGCGTCATTGCGACGTACAAGACCTGGCCCGTCAACCTGATGGAGTACGGCCTCACGGCCGCCATCCTGTTCCACGCGCTGAACGGCCTGCGCGTCATCGCGGTGGACTTCTGGGCGAGAGGCCCGAAGTACCAGCGCCAGATGCTCTGGTCGGTCGTTACCCTGTGGGTCCTCCTCATGGCGGGTGCGTTCTACCCGATCCTGCGCGTGACCCTCCGCACTTGGTTCGGGTGAGGCGAGAAATGGCTATCGACAGCAACATCGAGCTCACCGAGGCCGCCGACCCCGGCGCCTTCCTGATCGAGCCGCCCCGCACCCGCACCAAGCGGACCGGACGCAGGTCCCGGACCAACTTCGAGATGCTGGCGTGGCTGTTCATGCGCCTGTCCGGCATCGTGCTGGTCTTCCTGGTCCTCGGCCACCTGATCATCCAGCTGCTGCTGGACGGCGGGGTCTCGAAGATCAGCTTCGCTTTCGTGGCCGGCCGCTGGGCCTCGCCGTTCTGGCAGGTCTGGGACCTGCTGATGCTGTGGCTGGCGATGCTCCACGGCGCGAACGGCATGCGCACGGTCATCAACGACTACGCGGAGCGGGACACCACCCGGTTCTGGCTGAAGGTGCTGCTGGTGACCGCCACGGTCTTCACCGTGCTGCTCGGCAGCCTGGTCATCTTCACCTTCGACCCGACAATCAGCTGAGCGCGGACGGACGAGGCAGCCAACAGACATGCAGGTACACAAGTACGACACCGTCATCGTCGGCGCAGGCGGCGCCGGGATGCGCGCGGCCATCGAGTCGACCAAGCGCAGCCGCACCGCTGTGCTGACCAAGCTCTACCCCACCCGGTCCCACACCGGCGCGGCCCAGGGCGGCATGGCCGCCGCACTGGCCAACGTCGAGGAGGACAACTGGGAGTGGCACACCTTCGACACGGTCAAGGGCGGTGACTACCTGGTCGACCAGGACGCCGCCGAGATCCTCGCCAAGGAGGCCATCGACGCCGTCCTGGACCTGGAGAAGATGGGCCTGCCGTTCAACCGGACGCCCGAGGGCCGGATCGACCAGCGCCGTTTCGGCGGGCACACCCGCGACCACGGCCAGGCCGCCGTGCGCCGCTCGTGTTACGCCGCGGACCGCACCGGACACATGATCCTGCAGACCCTCTACCAGAACTGCGTCAAGGAGGGCGTGGAGTTCTTCAACGAGTTCTACGTTCTGGACCTGCTGCTCAGCGAGGTGGACGGGCAGACCCGCACCGCCGGCGTGGTGGCCTACGAGCTGGCCACCGGCGAGGTGCACGTCTTCCAGGCGAAGTCGGTCATCTTCGCCTCCGGCGGCAACGGCAAGTTCTTCAAGGTCACCTCCAACGCCCACACCCTGACCGGTGACGGCCAGGCCGCCGCCTTCCGGCGCGGGCTGCCGCTGGAGGACATGGAGTTCTTCCAGTTCCACCCGACGGGCATCTGGCGGATGGGCATCCTGCTCACCGAGGGCGCCCGCGGCGAGGGCGGCATCCTGCGCAACAAGCACGGCGAGCGCTTCATGGAGAAGTACGCCCCCGTGATGAAGGACCTCGCCTCGCGCGACGTCGTCTCCCGCGCGATCTACACCGAGATCCGCGAGGGCCGGGGCTGCGGCCTCGACGGCGACCACGTCTACCTGGACCTGACCCACCTGCCGCCGGAGCAGCTGGACGCCAAGCTCCCGGACATCACCGAGTTCGCGCGGACCTACCTCGGCATCGAGCCCTACACGGACCCGATCCCGATCCAGCCGACCGCGCACTACGCCATGGGCGGCATCCCCACCAACGTCCAGGGCGAGGTGCTGAAGGACAACGACACCGTCGTCCCCGGCCTGTATGCGGCGGGCGAGGTGGCCTGCGTGTCGGTGCACGGCGCCAACCGCCTGGGCACCAACTCGCTGCTGGACATCAACGTCTTCGGCCGCCGGGCGGGCATCGCCGCCGCCGAGTACGCGGCGACCGCCGACTTCGTCGAGCTGCCGGAGAACCCGGCCGCGCTGGTGGTCGAGCAGCTGGAGCGGATCCGCAGCGGCAACGGCACCGAGCGGGTCTCGGACATCCGCATCGAGCTGCAGCAGTCCATGGACACCAACTCGATGGTGTACCGCACCGAGTCGACCCTGAAGCAGGCGGTGGCGGACATCGCCGCGCTGAAGGAGCGCTACAAGAACATCTCGGTCATGGACAAGGGCAAGCGCTACAACACCGACCTGCTGGAGGCCGTGGAGCTGGGCAACCTGCTCGACCTGGCCGAGGTCACGGCGGTGTCCGGGCTGGCCCGCAAGGAGTCCCGCGGCGGCCACTTCCGCGAGGACTTCCCGACGCGCGACGACGTCAACTTCATGCAGCACACCATGGCGTACCGCGAGGTGGATGCTGACGGCAAGGACAGCATCCGCCTGGACTACAAGCCGGTCGTGGTGACCCGCTACCAGCCGATGGAGCGTAAGTACTGATGAGCACCCCCACGATCGACTCCCCGCACCACTCGGCCGGCCTGGACGCCGCCGAGTCCGGCAAGGTCGAGCTGGTCACGATCACCCTCCGGATCCGCCGGTTCAACCCGGAGGAGCACCCGGACGCGGTGTGGGTGGACTACCAGCTCACCGTCGACCCCAAGATCCGCGTCCTGGACGCGATCAACACGGTCAAGTGGGAGCAGGACGGCACGCTGACGTACCGCCGTTCCTGCGCCCACGGCGTCTGCGGCTCGGACGCCATGCGGATCAACGGCAAGAACCGGCTGGCCTGCAAGACGCTGATCAAGGACGTCAACCCGGAGAAGCCGATCACGATCGAGCCCATCAAGGGGCTCACGGTCCTCAAGGACCTGGTCGTGGACATGGACCCGTTCTTCCAGGCGTACCGCGACGTCATGCCGTTCCTGATCACCACCGGCAACGCCCCCACCCGGGAGCGGATCCAGTCGGAGGAGGACGTGCAGCGCTTCGAGGACACCACCAAGTGCATCCTCTGCGCGGCGTGCACCACCTCCTGCCCGGTGTTCTGGAACGATGGGCAGTACTTCGGCCCGGCGGCCATCGTCAACGCCCACCGCTTCATCTTCGACTCGCGCGACGAGGGCGGGGAGCAGCGGCTGGAGATCCTGAACGACCGCGAGGGTGTGTGGCGCTGCCGCACCACCTTCAACTGCACGGACGCCTGCCCGCGCGGTATCGAGGTCACCAAGGCGATCCAGGAAGTCAAGCGCGCCCTGGTGACGCGCCGCTTCTGAGCCCTGCCCGCCCGGCTCGACCTGCTTGACCTGCTCGAACGACGAAGGCCCGCCGTCCCGTGGAACCGGACGGCGGGCCTTCGCCATGTGCGTCGGCCGTGCGCTACTCCGCCGCGGCCTCGCCCGCCCGGGCCGCCGCGGCGCGCTGGGAGCGCAGCGCGCGGACGCCCACCCAGCCGACCATGACGCCGAGGACCAGCGAGGTCAGCGCGAGGGTGGCATGGATCCAGAAGTACGCGGTGGGGCGCGAGTGGTCGCCGTGGACGAAGGCCAGGCCCTCGCCGTCGGCCCACAGGTTCTTGAAGAACGTCACCCAGATCCAGACGCTCCAGACACCGAAGGCGGTCAGGAACCAGGAGGCGCGGCGGCTCAGTTTCATGCCCCCAGTATGAGAGGGCCGACCGGGGGTCTTCCGGCGGGTCCGGTGAGCGATCCGATGGATCGGGTACCGTCGGTCCGTGCGTCTAGACAATCGTCTCGTATGGATGGCAGCACCCCTGTGCGCCGCGGTGGTCCTCGGCGGCCCGGCCTCGGCCGCCTCCGCCGCCGCCCCGGCCTCCGCCAAGGCGGCCCCCCGTCCGCCCGCCGTGATGTCCTCGGTGGGCGGCGCCCAACTGGCCCTCGCCGGGGTGCGCAGCGAGCCGCTGCCCGGCTCCCCGGCACTGCCGGCCGACCTGTCGGCGCTGGCGTGGATCGTCTCCGACGCCGGCAGCGGCGACGTGCTGGCGGCCAAGGACGCCCACTGGCAGCTGCCCCCGGCGAGCACGCTGAAGACGCTGTTCGCGGACACCGTGCTGCCCAGGATTCCCGCCTCGGAGACCCATCTGGTGACCGCGGCGGACCTGGCCGGGATGGGCCAGGGCAGCAGCGAGGTCGGGGTGGTGCCCGGGCAGACCTACAAGGTGTCCGACCTGTGGCTGGGGGTGTTCCTGCGCTCCGGCAACGACGCGGTGCACGTGCTGGCGGCGATGAACGGCGGCGTACCGGCCACCGTCACCGCCATGCAGGCGCAGGCGCGGGCGCTGGGCGCGGACGACACCCATGTGGTGACCCCGGACGGCTACGACGAACCCGGACAGGTCTCCTCGGCGTACGACCTGAGCCTGTTCGCCCGGGCCGGGCTGCGGAACCCGCAGTTCGCCGCGTACTGCGCGACGGCCTCGGCGGAGTTCCCCGGCGGGCCGAGCACCCGGAACAAGCCCTTCGAGATCGACAACACCGACCGGATGCTGTCCGGCATCGACGGTGTCAGCCGCTATCCGGGACTGATCGGGGTGAAGAACGGCTACACCACCAACGCCGGGAACACCCTGGTGGTGGCGGCCCGGCGGGGCGGCCGGACGATCCTGGTGACCGTGATGAACCCGCAGAGCGGCAAGTTCAACGCCGTCTACGGCGAGGCCCGGGAGCTGCTGGACTGGGGCTTCGCCGCCGACGGCCGGGTACGCCCGGTCGGCAGCCTGAACCCGGCCCCGGCGGCGCCCTCGGCGGCCGGGGCGCACCGGGGCAGGGTGCCCGGCTCCAAGCGTCCCGGCGCCGGGGCGCTGACCGCGTCGGACGCGGGCAACGCCCCGGGCACGCTCGGCTGGACGGCGGCCTGCGGGGCCGCGGCCCTGGCCATCGCCACCGGCGCGGTGCTGGTGGTGCGCAGGCGCCGCCGCACCGGCTGACCCGCCGCCCGCAGGCTGCTACTTCGGGTCGGTGGTGGCGTCCGACTCGGCCGCGCCGGCGGCGCTCTCGGCGGCGGCGACCTTCTGCGCCATCTGCTGCGCCAGGCTGCCCGACGGCCCGCCGGTGGCGGCTGCGGCCGGTCCGCCGGTGGCAGCCGCGCCCGCGGGCACGGTGGCCGCCTGGCTGCCGTGGCCGGAGCAGCCGGTGAGGGCGAGGGCCGCTGCGGCGCAGGCCGCCACGGCCAGGGCGGTGGTCCGGCGCATCGTCACTTGTCCTTGCCGTTGTCGTTGGCGGCGCACCAGGTCTTCACCGAGGCCAGGTCGGACTGGCGCTGGTGCAGCATCGGCACCAGCGACTGCCGGTAGGTCAGCCGGTCCTGCAGATAGGTCTCGATCGCGGTGTGACCGGCGTTCTTGGCGTCCTGGACGCGCTGCGAGAGCCGGGCGACCGAGCCGACCTCGGTGGCCGGGCCGTCCAGGCGGGCGAGGTCGCGGGTGATGCGCTGCTGCACCCGGCCGGCCCGCAGGCAGACGGCGTGGGCCCCGTCCGACTTCGGCCCGGCGGCGGGGCTGCTCGCGGCCGGGCTCCCGACCGCCGTGCTCCCGGCCGCCGGGCTGCTCGCGGCGAAGGCCGGGGCGCTCGCACCGAGCAGCGACCCCGCGAGGGCGAGGGCGGCGACGCCCGAGACGACGGAGGTTCGTCGGATGGACATGGGAGGTCTCCTCCTGCTCGTCGGGACGCGGTTGACGCCCCGTCTGCCCAGGAGGCTAGGAGGGATCCTTGTGGAAACCCTGTGGCGGACCCCGGCTCGACCCCGGCCCGCATCACCGCAGGTCAGGGCCGGTTGCGGGGTCAGGGCCGGTGGGATCAGGGCCGGTAGGCCAGCCAGTCGCGGCGCAGCCGCAGGGTGGCCGCGGCGGCCGGCTCCTGGGCCAGCGGCAGCCGTACCTCGACCCGGGTGCCGAGCGGCTGCGTCCAGCCGGGCGGCGGGGGCGGGTCGGTGATCCGCACCGTGCCGTGGTGCAGCGCGACCTGCTGGGCGACCAGGGTCAGGCCCAGCCCCGAGCCGGGGCTGCCGGGCCCGCGCCGGAACCGGGCGAAGACGGATTCGCGCTGGTCGGCGGGGATGCCGGGGCCGGTGTCGTCCACGGTCAGCAGCGCCTCGCCGCCGCTGCGGCGCAGGCTGACGCAGACCCGTGGCGGCGGCCCCTGGCGGGGATCCCGGCGGGCGCCGTGGACCAGGGCGTTGCCGATCAGGTTGTCCACCACCATCCGCAGGCCCGGCTCCCAGCCGTGCAGCCGCAGCGAGTGCGCGGAGCTGACCTCGATGTCGGCGTGCGGGCGGAGCCGGCGGGCGTCGGCGACCGAGGCCTCGACGAGTTCGGCGAGGTCCAGCGCGGTGAAGGCGTCGGCCTGGACCAGGTCGCCCTGGGCCAGCGAGCGCAGCGCGGTGAGCAGGCCGAGCATGCGGGCGTGCTCGGCCTGGAGGTCGTCCAGCACCTCGGCGCGGTCCTGCGGGGCGAGGTCGGGGTGGGCCAGGACGTCCAGGTTGGTGCGCATGCTCATCAGCGGGGTGCGCAGTTCGTGCGAGGCGGAGGCGGCGAAGGCCCGGGCGGTCTCCAGCGCCTCGGCGGTACGGGCGGCCTGGTCGTCGTAGCGGCTGAGCACGGTCTGCAGGGTCAGCGCCAGGTCGTCCACCTCGGTGACCCGGGTCGGCCGGTGCTGCAGCCGGGCGGCCGGGTCGTCCGGGTCGAGCCCGCTGGTGCGGCGCTGCAACTGCCGCAGCGGGCGGGCGGCCAGTTCGGCGATGGGGAACGCCAGCAGGCCGCCGACCGGGGCGGCGATCAGCGCGACCAGCAGGATGCGGCGGCGCACGGTCGCCGCCTCGTCCTTGACGGCGGAGGCGGGCGAGAACAGCCACAGGGTGCCCGCGGGCTGACCCCCGGCGGCGGCGACCGGCTGGCCCAGCGCCCGCCAGCCGGTGCCGTCCGCGAGCACGGTCACCGGGTTGCCGGTGGGCACGGGCAGCGCCACCGAGGGGTCGGGCTGCCCGCCCTCGCTGACCAGGGTGGTTCCCGAGGCGGTGGTGACCCGCACGCCGACGTCCAGCGCGGCGGCGGTGAGCCGGTGCTGCTGGTTGGCCTCCTGCCGGGAGCGCCCGTCGTCGGCGGCGCGCAGGACGGTCCGGGCGTCCGGCAGCGCGGCGGCGGCGCGCTGCCGCAGCCGGCCGTCCTCCCCGCTGTGCAGGTCGCGGTTGACCAGGCCCAGCAGCAGCACCCCGGACAGCAGCACCAGCACCGGCACCAGGGCGGCGGTGACCAGGGCGATCCGGGTGGAGAGCCTCATCGCGCGCCACCGGCCCGCAGCACGAAGCCGACCCCGCGCACGGTCTGCACCAGCCGTGGCCGCCCGCCCGCTTCGAGCTTGCGGCGGAGGTAGCTGACGAAGGTGTCCACGACGTCGGTGCGGACGTCGAAGTCGTAGCCCCAGACGCGTTCCAGCAGCTGGTCGCGGGTGAGCACGATCCCGGCGTTGCGGGCCAGCACCTCCAGCAGCTCGTACTCGCGCCGGGTGAGGCCGACCGGCAGGTCCTGGTAGAGCACCTCGCGGGTGTGCGGGTCGACGGTCAGCTCGCCGACCCGCAGCGGGTCGCTGGGCCGGGGCGGCCTGCGGCGCAGCAGCGCGTGCAGCCGCAGCACCAGCTCCTGCAGCGCGAACGGCTTCACCAGGTAGTCGTCGGCCCCTGCCTGCAGCCCGGCCAGCCGGTCGTCCAGCTGGTCCAGCGCGGACAGCATCAGCACCGGCGTCTCCTCCCCGGCGGCGCGCAGCCGCCGGCACACCTCGGTGCCGGACAGGTCCGGCATGGAGACGTCGAGCACCAGCACGTCCGGCGCGGACCCCCGGTGCGCGGCCAGCGCCGCCTCCCCGCCCTCCGCCAGCTCCACCGAGAACCCGCTGAGCCGCAGCCCCCGCTCCAGCGACCGCCGGATCGCCGCATCGTCGTCCACCACCAGCACCCTGCCGTGCCGCTCACCCATCGCCCTCGCCCACTTCCACTCGCCCGAGCCCAGAGCACCCTCTCAGACCCGGGTAAGGGCGGCCCAGGGGATCCCCGCTCAGCCCCGGGGGCGGGTGGGGTGGCGGCGGCGGTGGGCGAGGTGGGTGGTGGCGGCGCCGGTGGCGAAGGCGGTGGCGAGGGCGGCGAGGAGGGCGGCCGGGCGCGGGGGCGGGAGCGGGCGGGTGCGGCAGGGAGAGGGAGAGGGGGACGGCGGGGCGGGCGAAGGTGAGGGTGCGGGCGCGGGGGTGGGGGTGGCTTCGGTGGCGGACTGCCAGGCTTCCTGGGCGCGGTCGAGGGCGCGTCGGCGGGCGGCGTCCGGGTCGGCCGTGGCGGTCCAGGCGGTGCAGTAGAACAGCCAGCGGAAGATGAAGTTGATCCACAGCAGCAGCGCCACCGGGGTGCCGAAGGCGCCGTAGACGCTCTTGCGGGCGACGTCGCTGAGGTAGGCGGAGAGCAGCTGCTTCAGCAGCTCGAAGCCGACCGCGCCCATCAGCGCGCCCTGCGCCACCACCGTCCGGCGCTGGTCGCCGATCCGCGGCAGCCCCACCAGTACGTACGCGAACAGCAGCATGTCCGAGCCGATGGCGATCAGCACCGCGGCGGCCGAGAGCAGGAACCGGCCGACGCTGGAGTGCTGGATCCCCAGCCAGTGGGCGAGCTGCCCGGTGAGCGCGCTGGTGAGCGCCGACGCGCCGAGCGACACCGCGGCGACCGGGCCGAGGCCGAGCAGCACGCCGACGTCCAGCACCCTGCGCAGCACCGGGTTGCCGGGCTCGGCCGGCAGCCGCCACACGGTGCGGATGGAGACCCGGGTGGTGTTGACCCAGCCGAGCCCGGAGACCAGCAGCAGCGCTCCGCCGACCACCCCGACCGTCCCGGCGTTGCGCACCAGCGCGTCCAGGTCCAGGGCGTTGGCCAGCCCGGGGAGCTGGTCCTCGATCCGGTCCTGGAAGTGCCGCACCTGGCTGCCGCTGAGGGCGCTGACGGCGACCGCCATAGCGACGGTGAGCAGCGGGAACAGCGCGAGGAAGCCGAAGAAGGTGACGGCCCCGGCCAGTTGGTTCGAGCCGACGTCGTTGAAGTGCTCGAACACCCGGTAGGGACGGGACTTCAGCACCCAGGCCGCCACCGGGCCGATCATCGGCAGCCGCGTCAACCAGTCCATGTCACCGCACCTCCATGGGTTCGGACCGCCGGCGGCGGGGCCGGAGGCGGGGCGCGGGGGCTCGTGTCGGAGCGTCCGGCGGCCGGGGCTGACGAGGCATCATGGGCGGGATGCGGCACCTCGCTAGGGTTGATGACGGTACATAACTATAGGTCCGTATTGGTGGGAACCCTCCGCCGACGCCGCCCAGGCACGACACCCAGGAAAGGCCCGCGCCGCCCATGGAATCCCGACTCTCCGTCGTCGTCCCCGTCCACAACGTCGAGGCGTACCTGCAGGAGTGCCTGGAGTCGATCCGGGGGCAGAGCTTCGGGGAGTTCGACGTCGTCCTGATCGACGACGGGTCCACCGACCGCAGCGCGGAGATCGCCGAGTCCTTCGCCGCCCGCGACCCCCGGTTCCGGCTGTTCCGGCAGCCCAACGAGGGGCTCGGCGCGGCCCGCAACGCAGGACTGCTGCGGATCTCCCCCGGCAGCGAGTACCTGGCCTTCGTGGACAGCGACGACACCCTGCCGCCGGACGCCTACCGGCTGCTGGTGGACACCCTGGACGGGACCGGCTCCGACTTCGCCGCCGGAAACGTCATGCGCTTCCGCTCGGTGGGCTCGGTGGCGTCCCCGATCCACCGCAAGCCCTTCGCGGACACCCTGCTGCGCACCCACATCACCCGTACGCCCGCCCTGGTCACCGACCGCACCGTGTGGAACAAGGTGTACCGGCGCAGCTTCTGGGACCGGCACACGTTCCGCTACCCCGAGGGCATCCTGTACGAGGACGCCCCGGTCACCATCCCCGCGCACTTCGCCGCCGAACGCGTGGACGTGCTGCGCACCCCGGTCTACAACTGGCGTGAGCGCGAGGCCGGCGCGCCCTCCATCACCCAGCGGCGCAACGACACCCGGGGCATGCGCGACCGGATCACCTCCATCGACCTGGTCCGCGCCTTCCTGGGCCGACAGCGGTCCGCGCAGGCCGCGCAGCACCTGCGGCTGTACGACGAGAACGTCGCCAACGAGGAGCTGCACCTGTTCATCAAGGTGCTGCGCCGCGCCGACGAGGAGTTCCGCAGCGCCTACATGGAGGCCGTCGGCGGCCTGCTCGGCCGGATCGACCCGGCCGCGCTGCGCGCCTGCCCCGAGCCCGCCCGGCTGAAGCTGCACCTGACCGCCGCCGGACGCCTGGACGACCTGCTCGAGCTGCTCGCCTACGAGGAGGAGTACGGCGCCGCCATCCCGCTGCGCGGCGGCCCCCTCGGCCACCGCGCCGACTACCCCTTCCTGCGCGACCGCCCGCCCGTCCCGGCCGCGGTGCTGAAGGTCGGCCCGGAACTGGCCGTGGAGACCAGGCTGGACGCGACGGCTTGGCGCGACGGCGTGCTGCAGCTCTCCGGCCGGGCCTGGACCGCGCACCTGGGCGCGGAACGCCGGGCCACCTCGGCCAAGGCCCTGGTGCTGCGCGAGGTCGGCGGCCGACGCGCCCTGCTGCTGCCCACCCGGACCGTCAGCGGCCCGCAGGCCACCGCGGAGTCCGGGCAGAGCCTGCTCAGCTACGACTGGGCCGGTTTCGTCGGCCGGCTGGACCCGCTCCGGCTGCGGCACCGGGGCCAGTGGCGGGAGGGCAGTTGGCGGGCGAGCGTGCTGCTGCCCGGCGGCGGCCGACTGCGCCGCAGCCGGATCCGGACGGCCGGCGCCGGCAGCGCCCGGCACCCCTCGCCGCAGTGGGTGGAGCGGGACGTCCGGATCGTCCCGCAGATCAGGGACTCCCACCTGTACGTCGAGGTGGAGCGGGTGCGGGCGCGGATCACCGGCGCGGCGGCGCTCGCCGGGGGCATCGAACTGACCGGCACGGTCTGCGCCGAGACCGCCGCCGCCAACGGCATCAGCGACGGCGACGGCGTCCGGGCCTGGCTGCGGCTGCGGCGCTCGGACGCCCCCGACAGCGCCCCGGTGGACCTGCCGCTGCACCTGGGCCAACCGGTCGGCGGCGCAAGCCCGTTCCGGGTCCGGCTCACCCCGCAGGCCCTCGGCGACCCCGCCGCGCCCGCCGCGCTCCCCCGTGACGACCGCTTCTGGGACAGCCAACTCCTGCTCCGGGGCGGCCGGTTGCTGCCCCTGGTGCTGGACGAGCGGGAGAGCCCGGACAGCCTGCAGCAGCTGTCGTCCGGCCCGGAGGGGGCCCCGCCGCGGGTGCTGCACGTCAAGCGCTCACCGCGCGGCTACCTCCAGGTCTGCGAGCAACTGCCGCGCCCGCTGGTCGAGTACCTGGCGCCGCTGCCCGACGGCAGCGGCTTCACCCTGGCCGGACGGCTGCCGCTGACCGGCCGTCACCAACTGCAGCTGCGGCTGGCCCGGGACTGGAGCGGCGAGGTGCACCACCACCCGGTGGAGGCCGTCGACGGCCACTTCACCGCCCGGCTGCACGGCGCGGCGGACCACTCCTACGCCGGCGACGTCCCGCTGCAGCCCGGCTCCTGGACCCTGGCCGTGACCGGCTGGCCCGGCTGCCCGGCCCCGGAGCCGCTGCCGCTGCAACTCGCCTCCCGGGCGCACCACCTGGTCCCGGCCGCGACCACGGTCAAGGGCGCCCGGATGACCCTGGACCGGGTCGGCTACGACCAGCTGTCGCTGACCGTCCACCACACCCTGGACGCCGGGACGGCCAACGGCTACCGGCAGCGGCTGCTGCGCACCGTCGACTACCCGGCCGCCCGCCGCCTCCCGCTGCGCGACGCCGTGCTCTACGACGACTTCGGCGGCAAGCGCTTCGGCGACTCCCCGCGCGCCGTCCACGCCGAACTGGTACGGCGCGGCGCGCCCCTGGAGCACCTGTGGACCGTCTGCGACGGCCAAGTGGACCTGCCCGCGACCGCGACCGCGCTGCCGGTGCGCAGCCCCGAGTGGTACGAGGCGCTGGCGCGCTGCCGCTACATCGTCGGCAACACCCACCTGCCGCCGTGGATCGAGCGCCGCGAGGGCCAGGTCGTCGTCCAGACCTGGCACGGCACCCCGCTCAAGCGGATCGGCCACGACTTCGAGAACACCCTCTTCAGCAGCACCGGCTACCTGGACGACCTGGACCGGGAGTCCCGGCAGTGGAGCCTGCTGCTGTCGCCCAACCGGTTCAGCACCCCGATCCTGCGCCGGGCGCTGCGCTTCGACGGGGAGATCCTGGAGTCCGGCTACCCCCGCAACGACGCGCTCTGCTCGCCCGACCGGGAGAAGACCGCCGAGCGGGTCCGCCGGGCGCTGCGGCTGCCGGAGCACAAGCGGGTGGTGCTGTACGCGCCGACCTGGCGGGAGACGCTGGGGCGGCACCGCGGCGGCTTCGCCATGGACCTGCGGATCGACCTGGAGCACGCCCGCCGGGAGCTGGCCGGGGACCACGTGCTGCTCGTCCGCACCCACACCCACGTGGTGGAGGCCGTGCCCGGCGCCGACGGGGGCTTCGTCCGCGACGTCTCCGCCTACCCGGACGTCACCGACCTGCTGCTGGCCGCCGACGTCCTGGTCACCGACTACTCGTCGCTGATGTTCGACTTCGCGGTCACCGGCAAGCCGATGCTGTTCTTCACCTACGACCTGGAGGAGTACCGGGACGCCCTGCGCGGCTTCTACCTCGACTTCGAGCGCCGCGCCCCCGGCCCGCTGCTGCGCACCTCGGAGCAGCTGGTGCGGGCGCTGCGCGGCCTCGACCGGGCCACCGCCGCCCACGCCGGGGCGTACCGGGCCTTCCGCGCCGACTTCTGCGAGCTGGACGACGGCGGCGCGGCGGCGCGGGTGGCCGACCGGATGCTGGAGCTGGGCGCGGCCCGGCGCTGAACGGCGTCGGGCCCCGCCGCTTCAGGGCCCCCGCCGGGTCAGGGCCGGGGGGCCGGGGTGCGGTCGGCCAGCGGGACGAAGGGCAGCGGCTCCCGCTCGCCGAGGAAGACCGTGCGCACCACCCGCTCCGCGGCCCGGCCGTCGTCGAAGGCGCAGAAGCGGGCCCGGAAGGCGTCCCGCAGCGCGCCCGCCTCGGCCGAGTCCCAGGCGCCGGAGCGGAACAGCTCCGCGAGCTCCGCCTCGCTGCGGACCGCCGGGCCCGGGGCCTCGCCGGCCCGGCCGGAGAAGAGGTCCAGGTAGACGCCGCGGGTCTGCCGGTACACCTCCCAGTCGTCGGCGAAGACCACGATCGGGCGGTCCAGGTTGGCGTAGTCGAACATCAGCGAGGAGTAGTCGGTGACCAGTGCGTCCGCCGCCAGCGCCAGCCGCTCCACCGAGGGGTGCCGGGAGACGTCGATGACGCCCTCGGGGCTGCCGGTGCCGAACGAGGCGTCCTCGTCGTAGAGGTAGTGGCCCCGGTTGAGCAGCACGAACCCGGGGCCGAGCCGGCGCGCCAGCCGGGCCAGGTCCAGCTGCGGCCGGTAGGTGGCGCGGTAGTCCCGCAGCGTCGGCGCGTACAGCAGCGCGGTCTGTCCGGGCTCGATGCCCAGCTCCTTGCGGGCCAGCGCGACGTCGGCCGCCGTCGAGGAGTAGAAGACGTCATTGCGCGGGTAGCCGTACTCCAGCGTCCGGAAGGACGACGGGTAGACCCGCTCCCAGACCAGCGTGGAGAACCGGTTGGAGCTCAGGCTGTAGTCCCAGCGGTCCACCCGCTCCAGCAGCTTGGGGAAGTCCAGGCCGCCGGCGGCGGCCGGGTACTCCTGCAGGTCCAGGCCCATCTTCTTGACCGGGGTGCCGTGGTGGGTCTGCAGGTGCACGGTGCCCGGGCGCTTGGGCGCGCCGTCCGGGAAGTTGACGTTGTTGACGAAGTAGGTGGCCCGGGAGATCGCCTCCCGGTAGCCGCGCGAGCCGGGGCCGACCACGGTCAGGCCCGGGGGACCTCCGCGCGCCGCCGGTTCTCGACCACCCACACCGTCCGGACGCCCGGCGCCAGCTCCCGCAGCTTGGCGTGGATCGCCGCCGGGTTGCAGCAGGGCACCCGGCCCCAGTAGGAGCCGAAGACGGCCAGCTCGCCGTCGAGCGGCAGCTGCCGCTGCACCCGCTGGTAGGCGCCCAGCACCGATCCGGCCACGGCCCGCTTGACCTGCGGCTGCGCCTGCCGGGCGGTGCGCTTGGCCTTGCGGGCCAGCCGGCCCACGGCGCCGGACTTCCAGTCGGCGGCCAGCTCCACGGCGGGCGCCCCGGCCGGGCGGTGCCGGCGCTCCTCCTCGGCGGCGCGGGCGAAGAACTCGGCCCGGTCGGCGGGCGGCACCCGGTCCGGGTGGTTGCCGATGGTCCGCAGGTGCTCGGCCATCCGCCGGTGCAGCAGCGGCCGCCAGCCCTCCAGCTCCGGGTGCGCGTCCAGGAAGGCGAAGACCAGGTCGTACTGGGCGAAGATGTCGAAGTGCTTGCGGCTGACCGTGGCCAGGATGTTCCCGCCCTGGCGGCGCTGCCGGTAGTGCACCACCACCCGGTCCAGCACCGCGATCGTCCCGGCGGCCAGCATCGACGGGTAGGTCCACGGGGTGTCCTCGTAGTACCCGGCCGGGAACCGCAGCCCGGTCGCGTCCACGAAGGAGCGCTTGTACGCCTTGTTCCACACCACCATCAGCAGCCCGAGCAGTTCCTCGCGCTCGCCGATGGCGAAGGTCTCGGGCCGCTGCTCGCCGGCGGCCGAGACCGGGGCGAACAGCCCGGCGTCCCGGCTGCGCACCACCCGGCCGTCCCAGTAGGTGCGGGCGTAGTCGTAGACCAGCACGTCCGGATCGCCGGTCTGCTCCAGCCGGTCGGCGACCGCCTGCAGCGAGCCGGGGGTGAGCGTGTCGTCGCTGTCCAGGAAGACCAGGTAGTCGCCGGAGGCGGCGTCGATGCCGGCGTTGCGGGCCAGGCCCAGGCCGACGTTCTCCGGCAGGTGCAGCACCCGCACCCGCTCGTCCGCACGGGCGTACTCGTCGAAGATCTCCCCGCTGCCGTCGGGCGAGCAGTCGTCAACCCCGATCAGTTCGAAATCCGTGAAGGACTGCGCCAGGACGGAGTCGAGACACTCGCCGAGATACGCCTGGACCTGGTACGCGGGGACGATGACGCTCAAACGGGGCATGGCAGGGAAGGATACGCCAGCATCACGAACCTGGGCCTCCCCTCATCAGCGCCTGTAGCATCCATCAGGTCCTGGCGGGGGCGCGCGATATCTCAAACGTTACGCTTACCCTGCGCCGCCCCCAGCGTTTCCGTTCCCCGCGCGGGAATGCCAAGCCAGTACGAGAAAGGCCCGTCGCACCTCATGGCCCCCCGTCTTTCTGTCGTCGTTCCTATCTACAACGTCAAGCTCTACCTGGACGAGTGCCTGGAGTCCATCGCCGCGCAGACCCTCACCGACCTCGAGGTGGTGATGGTCGACGACGGCTCGACCGACGACAGCGCCGCCATCGCCGAGCGCTTCGCGGCGAAGGACGAGCGGTTCCGGCTGGTGCGGCAGGAGAACAAGGGCCTCGGTCCGGCGCGCAACACCGGCATCCGGCACATCCACCCGGACGCCGAGTACCTGGCGTTCGTGGACAGCGACGACACCATGCCGCCGACCGCCTACCAGCTGATGGTGGAGACGCTCGACAGCACCGGCTCCGACTTCGTCAGCGGCAACGTGCTGCGGTTCCGCTCGGTCGGCTACGTCCAGTCGCCGGTGCACCGCCGCCCCTTCGCCGAGACCGTGCTGCGCACCCACATCAGCGAGCGCCCGCTGCTGGTCACCGACCGGACCGCCTGGAACAAGGTCTACCGGCGCTCCTTCTGGGACGCCCAGGGCCTGGAGTACCCGGGCATCCTCTACGAGGACGCCCCGGTCAGCGTGCCGCTGCACTTCCTCGCCAAGAGCGTGGACGTGCTCAGCGAGCCCATCTACCACTGGCGTGAGCGCGAGGTGGGGGCCCGCTCGATCACCCAGAACCGGACCGACCCCAAGGGCCTGGTCGACCGGGTCACCTCCATGCGGATGGTGCGGGAGTTCCTGAAGTCGCAGCCCGGCGCCGAGTTCGGCAAGCACCTGCGCTTCTACAACGAGAACTCGCTGGTCGAAGAGGTGCCGTTGTTCTTCAAGGCGCTCCCGGAGGGCGGCGAGGAGTACCAGCAGGCGTTCCTGGACCACATCGGCGCGATGATCACCGAGATCGACAAGGAGACCCTGAACGGCCTCCCCGCGCCCATGCGGCTGAAGTACTGGCTGACCGCCAAGCGCCGCCTGCCGGACCTGCTGGACCTGCTGGCCTTCGACCGCCAGTACCCGTGGACCATCCCGGTCAAGGGCACCGTCCGGCACGTCGCCGACTACCCCTCGCTGAAGGGCCGCCCGCCGGTCCCGGAGAGCGTGCTGCGCCTGGAGAAGGAGACCGCCGTCCGGACCGGCCTCACCGAGGCCGACTGGCGGGGCGGCAGGCTGCACCTCAAGGGCTACGCCTACCCCAAGCACATCGGCGCGGAGTCGCGCAGCGACGGCTTCAAGGCGCTGATGCTGCGCGAGCAGGGCAGTCGCCGCAGCCTGGTGCTGCACGCCCGCACGGTCTTCACCCCCGAGGTCACCGCCGACACCAACGACCAGCCGCTGCGCCACTGCGACTGGGCCGGCTTCGAGGTGGACTTCGACCCGGCCAAACTGAAGCAGCGCGGCGAGTGGCGCGACGGCGTGTGGCGGGTCACCATCGGCGTCTTCGGCAAGGGCCGCCCTCGCCGCAGCCGGATCAAGGCGGGCCCCAGCGGCTCCGGCCAGTTCCCCGCCCCGGCCTGGGTCACCCCGGACGTCCGGGTCAGCCCGCAGATCCGCGACCAGCACCTGTACCTCCAGGTCGAGACCGTCAAGGCGCGGATGGACCGGGCGGTGGCCTCCACCGACGGCAGCGGCCGGGTCACTGTGCACGGCCGGATCTCCGCCGCGCTGGCGACCGAGGGCACCGTGCTGCGGCTGCACCACAAGGAGGCCGGCTCCACCAGCGTGCTGGACTTCCCGGTGACGCTGGAGGGCCCCGCCTCCGGCGGCCTGGTGCCGTTCACCGTGGTCGTCGACGGCGCGCAGGTCAACACCGTCCGCGAGCGCGAGGGCCGGCTGCGGCCGACCTCGCTGGAGCGCCCCACCGACCGGTGGAGCAGCGAGCTGGTGCTGCCCGGCGGCGAGACCCTCGACATCGCCGTGGACGACCACCAGGCCGGCTCCTCGGTGCAGGTCCCGATCCTCTCCGACGCGGCCGCCCCCCGCTCGCTGTACCTCAAGCGCTCCCCGCGCGGTCACCTGCAGCTGGTGGACCAGGCCGTGCAGCCGCTGGTGGAGAAGGTCACCGCCGGCGAGGACGGCTTCGTGCTGGAGGGCAGCTACCCGCTGCCCGGGCGCCACTCCTTCGCGTGGGTGCTGCGGCACGGCACGCACGCCAAGGTCTACCGGCACCCGGGCAAGGTGGTGGACGGGCGCTTCCGCTCGGTGCTGCCCGCCCTGCCCAACGACGGCTACGCCGGCGAGCTGCCGCTCCAGGGCGGCAACTGGGAGCTGTTCGTCGCCACCGAGGTGCCGGAGGCGCCCGACGGCGTCGTCGAGACCACCGCCCACATCGCCCCGGCCGCCCACACCGACCTGCCGGCGAGCGTCGTCGCGCGCGGCAAGCGGGTCGCCCTGTGCCGCCGCTGGTACGACCGGCTGTTCCTGAACTCGGCCCACGAGCTGGACCCGAGCGCCCGCGGCCGCTACCACCAGCGGCTGCTGCTGAACGAGTGGTACCCGGCCGCGCGCCGCAAGCCGCTGCGCGAGGCCGTGCTGTACGACGTCTTCGAGGGCAAGTCGTACTCCGACTCGCCCCGCGCCGTGCACCAGGAGCTGGTGCGCCGCGGCAGCGAGCTGGAGCACCTGTGGGTGGTCCGCGACGACCGGATGATCCCCCCGGCGGGCGCCACGGCCGTGGTCTACGAGAGCCCCGAGTGGTACGAGGCGCTGGCCCGCTCGCGCTACATCGTCGGCAACACCCACCTGCCGTCCTGGATCGAGCGCCGCGAGGGCCAGGTCATCGTCCAGACCTGGCACGGCACCCCGCTCAAGCGGATCGGCTTCGACTTCGACAACGACTGGTTCAGCGACACCGCCTACCTGGAGGCGCTGGAGCGCGAGGGCAAGCAGTGGAGCCTGCTGGTCTCGCCGAACAGCTTCAGCACCCCGATCCTCAAGCGGGCCTTCCGCTACGAGGGCGAGATCCTGGCGTCCGGCTACCCCCGCAACGACGTGCTGCTCGCCGAGGACCGCGACAAGCACGCGGAGGAGGTCCGGCGGCGGCTCGGCCTGCCCGAAGGTAAGAAGATCGTGCTGTACGCGCCGACCTGGCGCGAGGACCGGGTCCGCCACAACGGCGGCCACGCACTGGACCTGAGGCTGGATCTGGCGCACGCCCGGGAGGCCCTGGGCGAGGACCACGTGCTGCTGATCCGCCCGCACGCGCACGTGGTCGAGCCGGTCCCCGGCGAGGGCGACGGCTTCGTCTGGGACGTCGGCAGCTACCCCGACATCCAGGACCTCTACCTGATCGCGGACGTGCTGATCACCGACTACTCCTCGGTGATGTTCGACTACGCCATCACCGGCCGTCCGATCCTCTTCTTCACCTACGACCTGGAGCATTACCGGGACCAGCTGCGCGGCTTCTACTTCGACTTCGAGGCCACCGCGCCCGGCCCGCTGGTGAGCACGTCCGAAGAGTTGGTGAAGAACCTCCGTGACCTGGCTCCGGTGGTCGAGCGGTACGCTCCGGCCTATGCGGCCTTCCGCGAGGCCTTCTGCGACCTGGACGACGGCGCCGCCTCGGCCCGGGTCGTGGACCGAATGCTAGGAATGTGATGACTGAAGCAGAGATCCCCCCCGGGCGGCGCCCGGGGCTGGCCGGGGCGGTCACCGCCCGGGTGCGGCCGCTGGTGCAGCGGATCCCGGCTCGGCTGCGGATGCCGCTGGGCATCGCGGCCATGTCCCAGCTGGTCTTCCTGGTCTGGTGGTCCGCGTTCTACCCGGGCCTGATGAGCTACGACAGCTTCGACTACACCTGGGAGGTCACCACCGGGCACTGGGTGGACGACCACTCCATCGCCTACGACGGCGCGGTGTGGCTGACGCTCAACGTCACCGGCGACTACGCCGTCCTGACGCTGCTGCAGACCATCGCCATGGCCGCGGTCCTGGGGTATCTCGCCGCCGGCATGCGCAAGTTCGCCATCAGCAACAAGTGGATCACCGCGGGCGTGCTGCTGTGCCTGGTGCTGCCGCCGACCGGCTCGTTCATGATCTTCGTGTGGAAGGACGTCCCCTTCGTCATCGGGGGCGTGCTCGGCTTCGCCGCGATCACCCACCTGACCGCGGCCATGCTCAAGGTCCGCCCGCGCCGTGCCCGGCAGGTCGGGCTGCGCCGCGACTGGCTGCTGCTGGGCCTCGGCATGACCCTGGTCTGCCTGGCCCGCAACAACGGCTTCCTCGGGGTGTTCCTGATCGGGGTGCTGCTGCTGCTCGCCCTGCCCTGGCTGTGGAAGCGGGTCGCGGCGGTCATCCTGATCCCCATCGTGATCTTCTTCGCGCTGGACTCCGGGCTCTACCCGGCGCTGGGCGTGACCAAGCCGGCCGACAGCGCGGCGTACACCTTCGTCTACTCCGACATCGCCTACGCCTACAGCAAGGCGCCGACCACCTTCACCGCGTCCGACCTGACGGTCATGGCCAAGGTCTCGCCGCTGGAGCACTGGTCCACGGCCGGAGCGGTGTGCGTGAGCACCGACAAGCTGACCACCCCGGCGTTCCACACCGGGATCGCGGCCAAGCACAACTCGCAGCTGCTGCACATCTTCTCCGAGGTGATGAAGCGCACCCCGCAGTACGTCTTCGAGTCCAGCCTGTGCCGGGCCCACAACGCCTGGGCGGTCTTCCCGGGCTACGACGCGATCGGCATCGCCGGGGTGGCGTCCTCGCCCAACGGCTACGGGCTGATGAAGTGGCACCCGGACATGTACCACAGCCAGTTCTACTCGGTGATGAAGGTGCGCCCGCTCTCGGACACCCTGCACACCCTGGGCACGGCCTGGTACAACTCGGCGCTCACCAGCCAGCTCATCTGGCTGCTGTGGGGCGGCGCGGTGTGGTGCTATGTGGCCTACGGCGTGGTGATCGGGCTGGTCCGCAAGGTGTGGCGGCGGGAGGTGCTGGCGCTGGCCGTGGTCACCGGCGGCATGCAGCTGAACGTCCTGGCGGCGACCCCGTCGGCGCTCTACCGCTACATGGCCACGCCGACCTACCTCGGCATCCTGCTGCTGCCGTTCCTGTTCAGCAAGCTGACCCGGCAGGCCCCGGAGACGCAGGACGCACCGAGCGCGGCGCCCGCCGAGAACGGCGCCTCGGAGGAGCTGGAGCACGTCTGATCAGCACGGCCTGATCAGCACGACTTGATCGCCCGGCCCGATCCGCACGGCCGAAGGACCGCCCCCCCGGGGCGGTCCTTCGGTGTCTCAGGCCTCGGCGGCGCCGAAGGCGAGGTGCAGCTCGGGCCGCCAGACCCGGTCCTCGCCGAAGCGGTAGAGGCAGAAGCCGGGCACGGTGAAGTCCGCCCGGAAGTCCCGGAACTCCCGCTGCGCCCGGTCCAGGACGGCCTCGTCCACCGCCTGGGCCACCGTCACATGCGGGTGGTAGGGGAAGGCCAGCTCCCGCGCCAGCAGCCCGGAGCGGACCGACGCCTCCAGCATCCGGCACTCGCGCGCGCCCTCGTCCAGCCGGACGAACACCACCGGCGAGACCGGGCGGAAGCTGTCGCTACCGCGCAGCAGCACCCGGAACGGCCGGTGCCGCCGGGCCGCGTCGGCCAGCTGCCGCCCGACCGCGCCCAGCCGCTCGGCGGGCACCTCGGTCGGCGGCAGCAGCGTGACATGCGTGGCCACCGCCCGGGCCAGCGGATCGCCGTACCCGGCGCGGGCGTCCTGGATCTGCGCGGCCCACGGGTCGGGGACGGCCAGGGACACCCCGATGGTGACCGTGCCGCCCCGCTGCCCGGGTACGCCGGCCAGTCCGGCTATGCCGTCCCGGTCGGCCTCCGCCCGCACCACCCCGTCAGCGCTTCGCCGCAAGGAAGCCGATCCGGTCGTACGCGGTGGCCAGCGTCTCCCCGGCGACGGCGCGGGCCTTCTCCGCGCCCCGGGCGAGCACCCGGTCCAGCTCGGCCGGATCGTCCAGGTAGCTGCGGGTGCGCTGCTGGATCGGGGCGACCCACTCGGCGTACAGCTCGGCCAGCTCGGTCTTCAGCGCGCCGTACATCCGGCCCTCGAAGTGCTCGACCAGCTCCGGGACGGACCGGCCGCTGATGGCCGAGTGGATCCGCAGCAGGTTGGAGACCCCGGCCTTCTCCTGCTCGTCGTAGGAGACCACGGTGCCGGTGTCGGTGACCGCGCTCTTGATCTTCTTGGTGCTGGTCTTCACCTCGTCCAGCAGGTTGACCAGGCCCTTGGGGGTGGAGGCCGACTTGCTCATCTTCGACGTCGGGTCCTGCAGGTCGAAGATCTTGGCCGTCTCCTTGAGGATGTACGGGTTGGGCACGGTGAAGGTCTGTCCGAGCCGGCTGTTGAAGCGCTCGGCCAGATCCCGGGTCAGCTCGATGTGCTGCCGCTGGTCCTCGCCGACCGGCACCTGGTCCGCCTGGTACAGCAGGATGTCCGCGACCTGCAGGATCGGGTAGGTGAACAGGCCGACCGTGGTGCGATCCGCGCCCTGTTTGCCCGACTTGTCCTTGAACTGGGTCATCCGTGCGGCCTCGCCGAAGCCGGTGAAGCAGTTCATCACCCAGCCCAGCTGGGCGTGCTCGGGCACGTGCGACTGGATGAACAGCGTGCAGCGCTCGGGATCGAGCCCGACGCCGAGCAGCTGCGCGACCGACACCCGGGTGTTCTCCCGCAGCGTCGCCGGATCCTGCTCGACAGTGATCGCGTGCAGGTCCACGACCATGTAGAAGGCGTCGTGGGTCTCCTGGAGCGACACCCACTGGCGCACCGCGCCCAGGTAGTTGCCCAGGTGGAAGGAGCCGGACGTCGGCTGGATACCGGAGAGCACGCGAGGGCGATCAGTGACCATGCGGCCCATTCTCGCAGGGTCGCGCGCGGCCCCGCGCCCACCCGGGCCCGGCACGGTGTGATCCCCGCCGCTACCCGGCCGCCGGCGGGGGCCCGGCGGGCGCCGCACCCGGGCCGGGGGCCTCGGCCGGGGCGTCCTCCTTGACCTCGGTGACCCGGATCCGGTCCACCCGGCGGCCGTCCATCGCGGCGATCTCCAGGGTGTAGCCGTCGGCCACCCCGACCTGCTCGCCCAGGTCCGGCAGGTGCCCCAGCTCGGCCACGACGAAGCCGGCCACCGTCTCGTACGGGCCCTCCGGCAGCTCCAGGCCGGTCTCCTCGGCGAAGTCGGCCAGGTTCAGCAGGCCGTCCACCTCGATCGAGCCGCCCGCCAGCCGCCGGGTGGTGCTGACCTCCTGCGAGTCGTACTCGTCCCGGATCTCCCCGATGACCTCCTCGACCAGGTCCTCCAGGGTCACGATCCCGGCCGTGCCGCCGTACTCGTCCACCACGATGGCCAGGTGGTGGCCCTCGTGCCGCATCTCCGACATGGACGGCAGCACCCGCTTGGTCGCCGGCAGCAGCTTCACCGGCCGGGCCAGGTCCCGGACGGTGCGCGCGGCCACGGCGCCCGGCTCGGCGCCCCGGTAGAGGTCCCGGACGTGCACGAAGCCGACCACGATGTCGTAGGAGCCGTCCACCACCGGGTAGCGCGAGTGCGGGTAGCGGCTGACCTCCTGCCGCACCTCCGCCAGCGGGCGTCCGGCGTCCAGGAAGGTCACCTCGGTGCGCGGCACCATCACCTCGCGCAGCTGCCGCTCCCCGGCGGCGAAGACGTCGCCGATCAGCCGCCGCTCGTCGCTGCCCAGCTCGGTGTTGGAGGCGACCAGACCGCGCAGCTCCTCCGAACTCATGGCGTTGCGGCCCGCCTTGGGGTCGCCGCCGAGCAGCCGCACCATCAGGTTGGTGGAGCGCGACAGCAGCCAGATCACCGGCCGCAGCACCACCGAGATGGCGTCCACCATGGGCGCGGCCAGCAGCGCGATGGACTCGGCGCGCTGCAGGCCGATCCGCTTGGGCGTCAGCTCGCCGAGCACCAGCGAGACGTACGAGATCAGCAGGGTCAGCAGCACCAGCGCCGTGGTCGAGGCCAGGTCGGAGCCCATGCCGAGCTTCTCGAACAGCGGCGACGCCTTGGCGGCCAGGGTGTCCGCGCCGAAGGCCGCCGACAGGAAGCCCATGCAGGTCACGCCGACCTGGACGGCGGCGAGGAAGCGGTTGGGGTCCCCGGCGAGGTGCGCGGCCCTGACCGCGCGCTTGGTGCCGCGCTCGGCCAGGGCCTGGATCTGTCCCTCGCGCAGCGAGATCAGCGAGATCTCCGCGATGTTGAACAGTCCGCCGATGATGATGAAGATCAGGACCAGCCCGGCGTCCTGGAGGGTTTCGCTCACGGGCGACAGTCTAGGAAGTTTTCCCGGCCCGGCCCCCACCCGCCCGCTCAGCCGAGCGGCAGCCCGGGCGCCGGGTGGGCGTCCATCAGCTCCTTGACCTCGGCGCGGACGGCGGCCAGGGCGTCCTCGTCGCCGCTGCGGGCGGCCAGAACCGCCCGGTCGATCCAGGCGGCGACGGCGGCCATGGCGCTCCGCGGGATGCCGCGTGAGGTGAGCGAGGGCGTGCCGATCCTGATCCCGGAGGGGTCGAACGGCGTGCGGGTGTCGTACGGCACGGTGTTGTGGTTGACCACGATCCCGGCCCGGTCCAGAGCCTTGGCGGCGACCTTGCCGGGGACGTCCTTGCCGGTCAGGTCGATCAGCAGGAGGTGGTTGTCGGTGCCGCCGGAGACCAGGTCGAAGCCGCGCGCCGCCAACTGCTCGCCCAGCTCGCGGGCGTTGTCCACCACCTGGTGCGCGTAGGCCCGGAACTCCGGCCCGGACGCCTCCTTCAGCGCCACCGCGACCGCCGCCGTGGTGTGGTTGTGCGGGCCGCCCTGGAGCCCGGGGAAGACGGCCCGGTCGAGGGCGCGGGCGTGCTGCGCGGTGGACATCAGCAGGGCGCCGCGCGGACCGCGCAGGGTTTTGTGGGTGGTGGTGGAGATCACGTCCGCGTGGCCGACCGGGCTGGGGTGGGCGCCGCCCGCGACCAGACCGGCGATGTGCGCGATGTCCGCGACCAGGACGGCGTCCACCTCCCGGGCGATCTCGGCGAACGCGGCGAAGTCGATCGTCCTCGGGACGGCGGTGCCGCCGCAGAAGATCAGCTTCGGGCGCTCCTTCAGCGCCAGCTCCCGGACCTGGTCCAGATCGGTCCGGCCGGTGTCGGCGCGCACGCCGTAGCGCACGCCGTTGAACCAGGAGCCGGTCGCGGAGACGCCCCAGCCGTGGGTCAGGTGGCCGCCCATCGGCAGGGCCATGCCCAGCACGGTGTCGCCCGGCTTGAGGAAGGCCAGGTAGACGGCGAGGTTGGCGGGCGAACCGGAGTACGGCTGGACGTTGGCGTGGTCGACGCCGAACAGCGCCCTGGCCCGCTCCACCGCCAGCGTCTCCACCTGGTCGATGTTCTGCTGGCCCTCGTAGTAGCGCTTCCCGGGGTAGCCCTCGGAGTACTTGTTCTGCAGCACCGTGCCGGTCGCCTCCAGGACGGCGGCGGAGACGTAGTTCTCGCTGGGGATCAGCCGCAGGGTGTCGGCCTGCAACTGCTCCTCGGCGGCGACGAGCGCGGCGATCTCGGGATCGGCCTCGCGCAGTTCGGGGTGCCGGGTCTGCTGGGGGTTCGGGTGCTGGGGGTTCGGGTGCTGCTGCTCCGTCATGGCGGGGCCCCTCCGGGTCATCCGCTCCGTACGACTGTCGTACTGGAGGTCGACCCGGGTGCCCAGGCGGACGGCACACCGGTGGTCCTGCTCGGCCGCTCCCTCGTGGTTCCCTCCACGTGCGCCAGTCGCGGCCGCACCAGCCTAGCGGCGATCCCGGGAAACGCCCGTGCCCTGTCCGCTGGGCGGGACAGGGCACGGGCAGAGCGGCTGACGGATCAGCGGGCGGCGCTCAGATCAGGCCGAGGCCCTTGACCGCGTCGCGCTCCTCGACCAGCTCGTTGACCGAGGCGTCGATCCGGGCGCGGGAGAAGTCGTTGATGTCCAGGCCCTGGACGATCTCGAACCTGCCGTCCTTGGCGGTGACCGGGAAGGACGAGATGAGGCCCTCGGGCACGCCGTAGGAGCCGTCGGAGATGACACCGGCGGAGGTCCAGTCGCCCTCGGCGGTGCCGTTGGTCCAGGTGAAGACGTGGTCGATGGCGGCGTTGGCGGCCGAGGCGGCCGAGGAGGCGCCGCGGGCGTCGATGATCGCCGCGCCGCGCTTGGCCACGGTCGGGATGAAGGTGTCGCCCAGCCAGGACTCGTCGCCGATGGCCTTGGCCGCGTTCTCGCCGTTGACCTCGGCGTGGAACACGTCCGGGTACTGGGTCGCGGAGTGGTTGCCCCAGATGGTGAGCTTCTTGACGTCGGCGACGGAGACGCCGAGCTTCTTGGCGAGCTGGGCGACCGCGCGGTTGTGGTCCAGCCGGGTCATCGCGGTGAAGCGGTCGGCCGGTACGTCCGGCGCGTTGCGCTGGGCGATCAGGGCGTTGGTGTTGGCCGGGTTGCCGACGACCAGGACGCGGATGTCGTCGGCCGCGTGGTCGTTGATGGCCTTGCCCTGCGGGCCGAAGATGCCGCCGTTGGCGGAGAGCAGGTCGCCGCGCTCCATGCCGGCGGTGCGCGGACGCGCGCCGACCAGCAGGCCGACGTTGGCGCCCTCGAAGCCCTTGTTCGGGTCGTCGAAGATGTCGATGCCGGCCAGCAGCGGGAACGCGCAGTCGTCCAGCTCCATTGCGGTGCCCTCGGCGGCCTTGACGCCCTGCGGGATCTCCAGCAGACGCAGCTTCACCGGGACGTCGGCGCCCAGGAGGTGGCCGGAGGCGATGCGGAAGAGCAGCGCGTAGCCGATCTGGCCGGCGGCACCGGTGACGGTGACATTGACGGGAGTGCGGGTCATGATGACGTCTCCTGCTGGATACCTGGTGGAGGTCAGGTTTCGGCCGCAGCAGACTGCGCGGTCGAGGCCGGGTGGCGGTCTCGGACCGGTCGGGCACGCCCGCGTAGAGCCAGTCCCTGATCTGTCTCTTGATCTCAAGAGATCCCCGCCAGGTTATCCCAGAGCCGGGGGTGCGTGCGCCTCCTGGCCGGGTCTGCCCGCGCGGCCTTCGTCACGTTTCCCGAACGGCCATACCGGATCGGCATGAAGGCAGATCAGCACGGTACTGACGGCGTGGCGCCCGGCGCCCCCGCGGTCAGCCGGGGCCGGACGGCAGGTAGGTGAGCACGCGCGGGGGGCCGCCCGGGTCGTCCGTGCCCGCGCACGCCTGGACGTCGTCCACGACCGCGCACGCCTCGGCCCGGTCCGGGCTCCCAGCGGCCAGTATCGGGCTGTGGTCGGCCGACGCGGAGGCCCCGGCGACGGGGACGGTCGCCAGCACGCTGCCGTTGTCGCCGCTGATGGACAGCGAACGGAGGGTCATGCCCCGGGTGCCGCCCTGGGCGTGGGTCCAGACCGCGCCGCAGCGGGGGCTGTAGCGCAGCTGGACGATGAGCGAGTCCACGTCCACCGATCCGGCCACGGTGGCGCCCCGGTCGCAGCCGGTGGCGTACGGGTCGCGGCCCTGGCAGGAGGAGCCGGAGCAGCGGCCGGCCGTGAGCGCGTCCTGGTCCGGGCGGCCGGGGTGGCCGGACAGGCCCGGGCTGCCGCCGACGTCCGCCCCGGGCCACAGCGTCGGGGCGGCGATCACCCCGGCGGCGGCCAGCAGCAGTGCCCCTCCGGCCAGGGCGAACACAGGAACGAGGGGTCGCCGGGGTGTCGCCGACGGCCTGCCGGGCACAACCAGGGGCAGCGGGTCCGGCGCCGGGAAGGCCGTCGGCCGGACGGCGACCGGCACCGGCGGCGCCGGACGGACGGCCGGGACCAGCGCAACCGGCGGCGGAGCGGCGGGAGGCAGCGGATCGGGCAGCCAGGCCGCCTCGGCGACCTCCCACAGCAGCATCAGCCGGGGCGCGTCCGCGCCGGTGATCCGGCCGAGGCCGGCCACGGCGGCGCGCGGCGGGAACTTCGTCCCGTTGAGGTAGCGCTGCCAGGCGGACTTGCTGCAGGCGGTGGCCTCGGCCAGCGACTGCAGGCTGCGCCCGCTGCGGTCCTTAAGCAGGCGCAACTGCTCCACCAGCCGCCGCACATCCGGGTCGAGGCTGTCCGGCAACTGCTGCCAGTGGGTCACGTCCCACCTCCTGTCCCAGTTTCCTGAACTCGACGAGACGTCCCAGCAGGTCACAGCCTGGGACGTCCCATCTTGTCCCAGATTCGGCTTCCTGGTTACCGCTTTTGTAGTCGGTTGGCAACTCTTGGTCACAGGAGGGGCCACCGCGACCGGGCTGGCCTCCCGCCGCTGGGAAGGATGTTCTCGTGTCCGTACGTTCTGCAGGGAAGCGTCTGGCCGTGGGGGCCGCGACGCTCGCCACCGGCTTCGGCCTGCTGCTCTCCGTCGCCCCCGCCGCCTCCGCCGCCACCGCCCACACCCCCTGGGGCCCCTGGAACGACTGGGCCCAGCAGGGCACGGTCGCGGCCGGTATGCCGTTCCGGCACCACCACTGCGTGCCGCTGTTCGAGCGGGCCGACGGCCCGGGCGCGCCGCTGGTCGAGCTGGCCCCGGCGCTGGCCGACCGCCCGGCGATGCGTCCGGGGGTGCGTCCGGTGGCCGTCCGCTCGGTCCGGCACCACGGCCGCCGGCACCACCGCCACCACGCGCGCCGGGACCACTTCGTCCGCAGCCACGCCGTCCGCTACCGCGGCGCCGGCTACCAGGCGGCCCGTTACGACCTCGCCGCCTCGATGCACCGCACCGCCGCTCCGCGCGCCGCCGTCCCGCTGGCCGCCCGTCCGATGGGCCTGCAGAGCTACGCCGCCGGGCACCACGGCTGGGACCGGGGCTGGGACCACGGCCTGCGGCACCACCACCGCCACCACCGGGGCCACCACCGCCTGCACCAACGCCTGCGCCGCGGCTGACGGCCGGCCCCACACGACGGCGCCCCGCCCTCCGCGCACAGGTACGCGGTGGGCGGGGCGCCGTCGCCGGTTCCCGGTGCGGTCAGCCTCCGCCACGCCCCAGGAAGCGGGCGATCTCGTTGACGAAGGGCAGGGTGATCACCGGGTCCGGCTCGGAGGCCAGGGCCAGCAGGATGATGGCGACCCCGAGCACCCCCATCACCAGTACGTCGGTGAAGCGGCTGCGCACCGCCAGCATCCCCACGTCGGGCAGGGCGACCCGCAGCACGCAGGCCAGCAGCAGGGCGGCTCCGATGGTGACCACGCCCGGCCGGAACTGGTTCAGCGCGGTGACGGCGAGGCCGACGCCGACCATGGTGAGCACGATGACGATCGGCCACTGCCGTACCGGCACCGGGTGGCCGCTGCCCAGCGCCGCGGCCGACCCCTCGGGGGGGTAGGTCCCGGTGGTGGCGACCGGGTGGCGGCGGGACTTCGGCCTGGGCGCGTCGGCCCCGCCCGCGTCGGCCGTGCCGCCCGCCCCGGCGGTGTCCGGCGCTGCCGAAGCCTCGGGCGCGTCGGGCTCCGCCGGGGTTTCCGACGACTCAGCGCGCGGCACGCTCGGCCGCCTCGACCACGTTGGACAGCAGCATCGCCCGGGTCATCGGCCCGACACCGCCGGGGTTGGGCGACAGCCAGCCCGCGACCTCGGCCACACCCGGGTGGACGTCGCCGACCAGGCCGGTCTCGGAGCGGCTGACGCCGACGTCCAGCACCACCGCGCCGGGGCGCACGTCCTCGGGCTTGACCAGGTGCGGCACACCGGCGGCGGCGATGATGATGTCGGCCTGGCGCAGGTGGTGCGACAGGTCCCGGGTGCCGGTGTGGGTGAGCGTGACCGTGGCGTTCTCGCTGCGGCGGGTCAGCAGCAGGCCGATGGAGCGGCCCACGGTGATCCCGCGGCCGACGATCACGACGTCGGCGCCGTTGATCTCCACCTGGTGCCGCCGCAGCAGCTCGACGATGCCGTTGGGCGTGCACGGCAGCGGGGCGTCGATGCCCAGGACCAGGCGGCCCAGGCTCATCGGGTGCAGCCCGTCGGCGTCCTTGTCCGGATCCATCAGCTCCAGGACGCGCTTCTCGTCCAGGCCCTTGGGCAGCGGCAGCTGCACGATGTAGCCGGTGCAGGCCGGGTTCTCGTTCAGCTCGCGGACGACGTCCTCGACGTCCTGCTGGGTGGCGTCGCCGGGCAGCTCGCGCTGCAGGCTGGCGATGCCGATCTGGGCGCAGTCGCGGTGCTTGCCGCGTACGTAGGAGTGGCTGCCGGGGTCGTCTCCGACCAGGACGGTGCCGAGGCCGGGCGTGATGCCCCGCGCCTTCAGCGCTTCGATCCTTACGGCGAGCTCGGACTTGATCGCGGCGGCGGTGGCCTTGCCATCGAGAATCTGGGCGGTCATGGAGCCATTCTCCTGGATGACGGGGGGTGGCGGGCAACCAGGGCCGGTCCGGGCCGCCCGGGACGGACGCCCGGGGTCCGGTTGCAGTATCGGCACAGTTCCGCCGGGCCCCGCTCCGGCGCTGGACAGCGTCACCGGAGAAAGCCACCATGGGGCGCGAGAATGCGCTGCCTCCAGAGTCGCCCGCGAGGACGGGCTCGACCGCAGCGCAACGTACTCGGGGGGAACGTGAGCAGCTCGTACCAGCCAGTGGTGGTCCCACGCGACCGGCCACCACTGGATCAGCCGCACGGCCGCCCTTCGTACCACGAATCGTACAGCGCGCCGGACGGCGCCCGGGGGACCGCGCCGGGCCTGCGCCGGTCCCTGCGGGCCCGCTGGGCGCGCTTCGCCCGCTCACCGTACGCCGCCCCCGGCCAGGTGCTGATGCGCGGCACGGGCGCGGGCGTGGTCGCCCTGGTCGCCGCGGCCGTGCAGGCGCACGACAACCCCGGCGTGCTGTGCCCGCTCCGCAGGTTCACCGGCATGCCCTGCCCCGGCTGCGGCAGCACGTCGGTCTTCATGGACCTCGGCGCCGGGCATGTCGGCGCGGCGGTCCTGGCCAATCCGGTGACCGTGCTGGTGGGCGTCTGCCTGCTCTTCGCCCCGCTGGGCGGCGGCGCCTGGTGGTGGCGGCAGACGGCCCGCCGCCAGAACACCGTCATCGCGGTCGCGGCGGCCGTCTCCTGGGTGTGGCAGCTGCACCGGTTCGGTTTCCTGCCCGTCTGAGCGTCCGCCCGCTCCCCTGATCCCACCGCGCGTCAGCAGGGCCGGCGGTACACCCCGCCGTCCCCCGCCCCGCGCGTTCCCGCAAGATGTCCTGCCCGCTCCATTTCCTGCCCGGAGGCAGCTCCATGAGTTACCCGCCCGACCCCAACAACCCGTACGGCCAGCCGCAGCAGCCCAACCCTTACGGCCAGCAGCCGCCGCAGCCCAATCCCTACGGCCAGCAGCCGCCCCAGCCCGGCTACGGCTACCCCCAGCAGCCGCCGCAGCCGCAGCCGGGCTACGGCTACCCGCAGCAGCCGCCGGCCGACCCGTACGCCCAGCAGCCCGGCTACGGCCAGCAGTCGCCGTACGCCTACCCGCAGCAGCAGGACCCGTACGCCGGCTACCAGGACCCCTCGGGCTTCTACGCCAGCTGGATAGCCCGCGTGGGCGCGTTCCTGATCGACCACATAGCCATCGGGCTCATCCCCTACGGCCTGGTCTTCGCGCTGGCCCGGCCCACCACCACGATCACCTATGACAGCGCCGGCGCCATTCATTCGACGACCAGTGGCAGCCAGGGGCTCTACTTCTTCGCCGACTTCATCGCCTTCGTCGTCGTCGCGGCCGTGCTGGCCTGGATGAAGAGCACGATGGGGCAGTCCCTGGGCCAGAAGGCCCTGGGCATCCGCATGGTGCGCGAGGCCGACGGCCAGAGCGCCAGCTTCGGCCTGGCGTTCGGCCGCGAGATGGCCCACATCGTCGACGAGGTGATCTGCTGCGTCGGGTTCCTGTGGCCGCTGTGGGACGGCAAGAAGCAGACCCTAGCGGACAAGATCGTCAGCACGGTGGTCGTCAAGAACCAGTAGTCCGTGCCGTGACAGGCAGCGGCCCGCCCCCGGACGAACCGGGTGGCGGGCCGCAGTGCTGTCGGCTGACCGGCGGTCAGCCTCCGGTCAGTGGAAGAAGTGCCGGGCGCCGGTGAGGTACATGGTCACCCCGGCCGCCTTGGCCGCCTCGACGACCTCGCTGTCGTGGATCGAACCGCCCGGCTGGACCACGGCCTTGACGCCCGCGTCCATCAGCACCTGCAGCCCGTCCGGGAAGGGGAAGAAGGCGTCGGAGGCGGCGAACGATCCGGCCGCGCGCTCCCCCGCCCGCTCGACCGCGAGCCGCGCCGAGTCCACCCGGTTGACCTGGCCCATGCCCACGCCCACCGAGGCGCCGCCGGAGGTCAGCAGGATGGCGTTGGACTTGACGGCCCGGCAGGCGCGCCAGGCGAAGGCCAGCTCGGCCAGACCGGCCTCGTCCAGCGCCTCGCCGGTGGCCAGCGTCCAGGTGGACGGGTCGTCGCCGGCCGCGTCGATCCGGTCGGCCTGCTGCAGCAGCACGCCGCCGGTCACCGGCCGCACCTCGACCGCCGGGGCGGCCGGGGTGCCGCGCAGCACCCGGATGTTCTTCTTCCGGGCCAGCACCTCGACCGCGCCGTCCTCGTAGCCGGGGGCGAAGACGACCTCGGTGAAGATCGGCGCGATCTGCTCGGCCAGCTCCACCGTCACCGGGCGGTTGACGGCGATGACGCCGCCGTAGGCCGAGACCGGGTCGCAGGCGTGGGCCTTGCGGTGCGCCTCGGCGACGTCCGCACCGACCGCGATGCCGCAAGGGTTGGCGTGCTTGATGATGGCGACGCAGGGCTCGGCCTGGTCGTAGGCGGCGCGGATGGCGGCGTCGGTGTCGGCGTAGTTGTTGTACGACATCTCCTTGCCGTGCAGCTGCTCCGCCGCCGCGATGCCGGCGCCGCTGCCGTCGACGTACAGGGCCGCGGCCTGGTGCGGGTTCTCGCCGTAGCGCAGCACGTTCTCGCGCTCCCAGGCGGCGCCGAGGAACACCGGGAACCCGCTGCTCTGCGCGGCCTCGTCGGCGGGCGCGTACTCGCCGGCGAACCAGGAGGCCACCGCGACGTCGTAGGCGGCGGTGTGCGCGAACGCCTCACCGGCCAGGCGCTTGCGGGTGGCCAGGTCGAAGCCGCCCTGGCCGACGGCGGCCAGCACGTCCGCGTAGCGCTCGGGCGAGGTGACCACGGCCACCGAGGGGTGGTTCTTGGCGGCGGCGCGGACCATGCTCGGGCCGCCGATGTCGATCTGCTCCACGCACTCGTCGGGCGAGGCGCCGGAGGCCACGGTCGCCTTGAACGGGTAGAGGTTGACCACGACCAGGTCGAACGGGTCGACGCCCAGCTCGGCCAGCTGCGCCCGGTGCGACTCCAGCCGCAGGTCGGCCAGGATGCCGGCGTGGACCCGCGGGTGCAGGGTCTTGACCCGGCCGTCCAGGCACTCGGGGAAGCCGGTCAGCTCCTCGACCGCGGTGACCGGGACGCCGGCCGCGGCGATCCGCCCGGCGGTGGAGCCGGTGGAGACCAGCTCGACGCCGGCCGCGTGCAGGCCCTGCGCCAGCTCCTCCAGACCGGACTTGTCATACACGCTGACCAGGGCGCGACGGATCGGCCGTACGTTCTCGGAGGCGGGCGCGGGCTGGTTGCTGCCGGAGCTCATTGCCAAAGTCCTTTGTGGTTGGAGTGGGTGTCACGGAGTCGGATGCGCCGGATGCGCCGGGTCGGCGGCCGCCGGGAGGTAGCTGACCCTGCGGCCCCGGATGCGGTGGCCTTCGCGGGCCAGCCGGCCCACGGCCTCGACGAGCAGCCTGCGCTCGACCGTCTTGATGCGCTCGTGCAGCGCCTCGCCGCCGTCCTCGTGGTCGGCGTCGGTGACCTCGACCACGCCCTGGGCGATGATCGGGCCGGTGTCCACGCCCTCGTCCACCAGGTGCACGGTGCAGCCGGTGACCTTCACCCCGTACGCCAGCGCGTCCCGCACGCCGTGGGCGCCGGGGAAGGAGGGCAGCAGGGCGGGGTGGGTGTTGACGATGCGGCCCTCGAAGCGGCGCATGAAGTCGCCGCCGAGGATCTTCATGAAACCGGCCGTGACCACCAGGTCCGGCCGGTACGCCTCGGTGGAGGCGGTCAGCGCGGCGTCCCAGGCGGTGCGCTCGGGGTGGTCCTTGACCCGGTGCACGAAGGTGGGGACGCCCGCGCGGCGGGCGCGTTCCAGGCCGGCGATGTCGTCGCGGTCCGCGCCGACGGCCACGATCCGGGCGCCGTAGGCCGGGTCGGCGGCGGCGTCGAGCAGCGCCTGCAGGTTGGTGCCGGAGCCGGAGACCAGGACCACCAGGCGGGCCGCTCCGTCCTCACCCGCGCCGACGGGCGCGGGAAAGTCCACCTGCGGATCGGTCGGCGGGTACGCCACAGCTCGGTCCTCCCGTAACGGCGCGGCCGCTCCGTCGGCTTCCGTCGGCTTGAGGAAGCACGCAACAGGTACGAGCCGGGCTCTGTGAGGCGGACGCGGGGTGTCATCTCGTGACCGGCATCCGCATCCGCCGAACGCCTCGCGGCGGGCGCCGCAGGCCGACCGGGGGCCCTCGCCGAGGACCGCGGTCGTCAGCAACGATACCGGCACGGGCATCCGCGCCCGCACTCCCGGTCGGCGATCATGGGGTGGGGAGGCCCCACGGCGGGCACGGGGGTGAGAGGGTATGCCCTAAGCGGAGCCAAGAATCAGGAGTACGGCGAAGACGATGGTCCAGAAATCGGACAGCGGCACACCTCCGGAGGGTCCACGCGACCCCTTCGCTCCGCCACCCAAGGACGCCCCGGACCGGCCCTGGCAGCCCCGGGGCGGCGCGACCCGGCTCCCGCACGACCAGCAGGCCCCCGGCGGCACCGGTGGCCAGGACGGCGGCACGCCGGACGGCGGCTCCCCGGAGGGGCCCGGCCCCGGCGACGGCGGCGACCCGCCGCAGGGCTACCCGCACCGTCCGCCGCAGGTGCCGCCGCCGCACCCGTGGAGCCCCGGCTACCAGGGACGGCAGCCGCCCCGGCCGTACGGCCCGATGCCGCAGGGGCCGCGCTTCGACCCCAGCGACCCGGTGCAGCGCAAGGCCCGCTACGCCCTGCTCAGCGGCATGTGGGGGATCTTCTTCATGATCCTCGGTGTGCCCGACCTCACACTCCTGCTGTGCTCGCTGGCCCTGTACTGGTCCATCAGCTCGCTGCGCGGCAAGGCCAAGACGCCGACCTCCGCGCTCGGCGGCCCCCCGGCCTCGGCGGGCCCTGCCGGACCGGTGCCGCCTCCGGCGCCCGGCCGGTACGTCCCGCAGCCGCCGGCCCGGCCGCAGGTGCCCGCCGCGACCGGCGGGCTGATCGCCGCCGTCGTCGGGCTGGCACTGTTCGCCGGGGCGTTCGGGGTGCAGATGTACTACAAGAACTACTACGACTGCCAGAGCGACGCGCTCACCCAGGCCGTCTACAACACCTGCGCCACCAGCGTGACGCCCAGGCCGCCGGCCTGGCTGGTGAAACTCGGAGGCTGAACCGGCCGAACCCGCCGACCCCCGGGGCGGGGCACCCGCCGTCGGGGTCGTCGTCGGCGGCGTACCCACTGTCGGCGTACCCACTGTCGGCGTACCCGCTGTCGGCGTACCCGCTGTCGGCGTAGTCGTCGTCGGGGTAGTCGTCGTACGCATCCTCCGCGTACTCGGCGTATTCGGCCTCCCGGCCGCCGGAGGCCGGGAGGCCGAGACCCGGGCGCAGGCGGAGCAGCAGCGCGCCGGGGACGCCGATCAGCAGCGTCCAGCCCAGCGCGGCGAGTCCGGTCCACCAGGGCGCGGGGCCGACCCGGGCCAGCGCCGCCGTCCCCAGGGCTCCGCCGGAGGCGGCGGCGCACACCGCCGTCAGCACGCCGGTGCACATGGCCGCCGCCACGCCCGCGCGCACGGTCGCCAGCACGCCCCACTCGGCTGCCGCCCGCCCCAGCAGCACGGCCGCCACCGTGCCCGCCGCCACCGGCACCACCAGGGCCAGCAGCCCCCACGGCGCGTGTCCGGCCGTCGGGACCGCTGCGAACAGCGGAAACGCCGGGGGCTGGGCGGTGGTGGCGGTCAGCGGGGCGAACCGCCCGCCCAGCGCGAAGCCCGGTCCGAGGGCGTAGGCCGCCGCCCAGACCGCCGCATTGGGCAGCAGCACCGCGCACAGCAGCAGCAGCGCGAACCGCCCGACCAGATCCGGGGCGAGCTGCGCCGAGATCGTCCCGGCCGCGCCGAAGCGCAGCAGCAGCGACACCGCGAACACCAGCGCACCCCCGCCCAGCAGGGTCGCCCCGGCGGCCGCGGCGGTGCGCACGGCGGCTGCCGCGCCACCCGGCACGTACAGCCGCAGCAGCAGGTGGCGGGCCCAGCGCAGCAGTGGAAGCGCCCAGACGGGAGCGGCGATCCGGGGCAGCTCCGGGCGGACCGGCCCGGCTCCGGACCGCACACCGGCCGCCGCCGTGGGCAGTGCCACCAGCAGCAGGCCGCCGACCGCGCCCGCCGGGCGCAGGCCCGGCAGCCCCCCGGTGGCGTCGGCCACCGCCACCGCCGTCGCGCCCGCCAGCAGGTAGCCCGCGCAGATCCCAGCCAGCAGCGGTCCGGTCTGCGCGGCGTCGGTGTCCCGGGCGGTGTGCGCGGCGGCCCGGTACAGCAGGGCCACCGCCAGCGCGGTCAGCAGCAGCGGGGGCACATCGAGCGGGGTTCCGCCGTAGCGCAGGCCCGCGCCGTGCGCCAGCAGCCACAGGCAGGCGGCGAGGTGCAGCACACCGCCGCCGCCGGACTCCACGTAGGGCGAGACGATCCACAGGAAGAAGAGCGGGAGCGCGACGGCCGCCACCCCCGCAGCCGCCGCAGCGGCCCCGACGAGCAGCCCGGCGCGCAGCGGGGGCGGGGAGGGCTCGGCCGGTGCCGTGGGACGCAACCGGTCCACCAAGAAGGCCATGCCCCACTGTGCCCCGCCCGGCCACCCGTTGTGACCATTGACGTGGCGATTGCGGACATTCGCCCCAAGAATTCAGATATGCCACTCATCGGCTGTACGGCAGCTTCACGCCCCCACGCCCCCGGCGCACGCCCATGACTGACCCGAAGGGCAATGCGGCGGGACGCAGCAGGTCGACAGGGCGTGCACGGACCGCGAAAGCAGCCGCCCGCAACCAGGGCGGCACTTCCCAGCAGGGCCGCGAGCGGCGGCAGCGCCCCGAGCGCCCGAAGACGCCCGCAGCCCCGGCACCCGGCGCGCCCTCCGACCCCTCCGACCCCTCCGACCCCGGCGGGCGGCCGAAGGCGGACGGGCCTGCGGAGGCACGCTCCCCGGCCGAGGCGCCCGCGCCCGCCGAGCCGACCCCGCCGACGCCCGACGGTCCGACTGCCGACAGGCCGACCGCCGTCGGACCGGCTGCCCCGGTCGCTGCTCCGCCCGCCCGGGCTGTGGACGGGCCTGCCACGGCCGCGGAGCCCGCGGACTTCGCGCGGCTGCACGACACCGCGGCGGTGCGGCTGATCCGGCAGACCTACCTGCTCACCGGCTCGCCGGAGCGCGCCGCCGACTGCGTGCGCCGGGCGTTCGAGCAGGCCTGGGCCGAGTGGGCCGCGGTGGGCCTGGACGTCTCGCCCGAGGGCTGGGTCCGGGCGGCCGCGTTCGACCTGGCTTTGTCTCCGTGGCAGCGGGGCAACCTGCGGCTCCGCTCCCTGCTGCACCGCCCGGGCGGACCGCCGACCGTCCCGGCGGTCGTGGTCGAGCCGCAGGAGCTACGGGCCGACGACCGCGCGCTGGTGGCCGCGCTGCTGCGGCTCCCCCGGGCCCATCGCCGCGCCCTGGTGCTGCACGACGCCATCGGCCTGGACTGGAAGCAGACCAGCACCGAGACGGAGTCCACCACGCCCACCGCCTACCGCAGGGTGGTCCTGGCCCGGGCCTCGCTCGCCGAGGCCGTGCCCGGGCTCACCGGCGCCAACCCGCTGGCGCGTGGTTTCGGACGCCGGCTGGGGGGCCTGCTGCGCACCGCCGCCGTCCGGGCCTGCCCGGAGCCGGCGACCGGGGCCGGGCCGGACGCCCTGCAGCGGCGCTCCGCCCGGCGCGAGCGGACGCTCACCGTGGGGGCGGCGACGGTCACCCTGGCCGTGGCGGGGGCGCTGACCGCCGGAATCGTCTGGGGCACACCGTTCCACCCGGGGCGGATGCCCTTCGTCACCTACGGCAGCCTGCACGGACGGCAGTCCGCGCCGAGCGGCCCGGCGCAGCCCCGGCAGCCCGCGCGGTCGCCGCAGCCCGGGGCGGTGGCACGGCCGAGCACGAGCGCCGCCAAGGCGGTGGGGCTGCCCGCGCCCGCGCCGTTGGCCGCCCGGTCGGCTCCGCTGCACCGGCGCTCCCGGGGACAGCAGACCGCCCCGCACCGAGGCGATCGGGTGCGGGGCGGTCGGTGACGGCTGCGGGTCAGCCGATCAGCTCACGGGCCAGGCGGGCGGTCTCGGACGGCGTCTTGCCGACCTTGACGCCGGCGGCCTCGAGGGCCTCCTTCTTGGCCTGGGCGGTGCCGGAGGAGCCGGAGACGATGGCGCCGGCGTGGCCCATGGTCTTGCCCTCGGGCGCGGTGAAGCCGGCGACGTAGCCGACGACCGGCTTGGTGATGTGCTCGGCGATGTAGGCCGCCGCGCGCTCCTCGGCGTCGCCGCCGATCTCGCCGATCATCACGATGATGTCGGTGTCGGCGTCGTCCTGGAACGCCTGCAGGGCGTCGATGTGGGTGGTGCCGATGATCGGGTCGCCACCGATGCCGACGGCCGAGGAGAAGCCGATGTCGCGCAGCTCGTACATCATCTGGTAGGTCAGCGTGCCGGACTTCGACACCAGGCCGATGCGGCCGGGCTTGGTGATGTCGCCCGGGATGATGCCGGCGTTGGACTGCCCGGGGGTGATCAGGCCGGGGCAGTTCGGGCCGATGATCCGGGTCTTGTTGCCCTTCTCGCCCGCGTAGGCCCAGAAGGACGCGGAGTCGTGCACCGCGATGCCCTCGGTGATCACGACGGCGAGGCCGATCTCGGCGTCGATCGCCTCGATGACAGCGGCCTTGGCGAAGGCCGGGGGCACGAAGATGACGGAGACGTCGGCGCCGGTCTTCTCGATCGCCTCGGCGACGGAGCCGAAGACGGGGACCTCGGTGCCGTCGAAGTCGACGCTGGTGCCGGCCTTGCGCGGGTTGACGCCGCCGACGATGTTGGTGCCGTCGGCCAGCATGAGCTTGGTGTGCTTCATGCCGGTGGCGCCGGTCATCCCCTGGACGATGACCTTGCTGTCCTTGGTGAGGAAGATAGCCATGGTGTGTGGAGTCCTCGTCCCTTACTTCGCTGCCAGCTCGGCGGCCTTGTCGGCCGCGTCGTCCATGGTGTCCACGCGCTGCACGAGCGGGTGGTTGGCGTCGGACAGGATCTTGCGACCCAGCTCCGCGTTGTTGCCGTCGAGGCGCACGACCAGGGGCTTGGTGACGGCCTCGCCCTTGGACGTGAGCAGCTCCAGGGCCTGGACGATGCCGTTGGCGACCTCGTCGCAGGCGGTGATGCCACCGAAGACGTTGACGAAGACGGACTTGACGTCCGGGTCGCCGAGGATGATCTCCAGGCCGTTCGCCATGACCTCGGCGGACGCGCCGCCGCCGATGTCGAGGAAGTTGGCGGGCTTCACGTTGCCGTGCTTCTCACCGGCGTAGGCGACGACGTCCAGGGTGCTCATGACGAGACCCGCGCCGTTGCCGATGATGCCGACCTCGCCGTCGAGCTTGACGTAGTTGAGGTTCTTGGCCTTGGCCTTGGCCTCGAGCGGGTTGGCGGCGGCGTGGTCGACCAGCGCCTCGTGCTCGGGCTGGCGGAAGTCGGCGTTCTCGTCCAGGGAGACCTTGCCGTCAAGCGCGACGATCTTGCCGTCACCGGTCTTGACCAGCGGGTTCACCTCGACCAGCAGGGCGTCCTCGGCGATGAAGACCTTCCACAGGCTCTTCAGGACCTCGGCGATCTGGTCCGCGACGTCGGCGGGGAACTTCGCCGCCTCGACGATCTCGCGGGCCTTGGCGTCGGTGACGCCCTCGTTGGCGTCGACCGCGATCTTGGCGAGCGCCTCGGGCTTCTCGACGGCGACGACCTCGATCTCCACACCGCCCTCGACGGACGCCATGGCGAGGAAGGTCCGGTTGGTCCGGTCCAGCAGGAACGAGACGTAGTACTCGTCCTTGATGTCCGCCGTCTGGGCGAGCATGACCTTGTGGACCGTGTGGCCCTTGATGTCCATGCCCAGGATCGCCTCGGCCTTGGCCACGGCGTCCGCCGGGTCCGAGGCCAGCTTGACGCCGCCGGCCTTGCCGCGGCCACCGACCTTGACCTGCGCCTTGACGACGGCCCGGCCGCCCCATTCCTCAGCGATCGCACGCGCCTCTTCAGCGCTCTCGATGACTGCACCGCCCAGCACCGGTACACCGTGCTTGGCGAAGATGTCCCTCGCCTGGTATTCGAACAGGTCCACGCGCGTCCGTCCTTGTGATCGCGACTTCAGAAGTGGTCGGTCACGGGAGGGCCGGCCACTCCAATATCTTCCCAGCCAACCGCCCGCGGGAATGCCGCTGTGCGCCGTCGTGGCCGGCGGTACGCAGCTCGGATCACTCGGCGAACGACTACGAGTGGGAGCTTGCGTCCAGCGCCATCGCTACGGGGAGCCCACAGCCTGACACCGGGCGGGCAGGCATGTCCGCCTCGCAGGCTATCCCCGTGGAAGGGGGGATTCCGCCCTGCAGCCGACTGGAGGCGGTGATAACCATCACAACGGGCGCAGCGTCCCCCGAACGGGGGAGCACGCGCACCGCCCGCACGCCCGGACGGCCAATGCCGGGGCCGCCAATCCTGTGAAGTCGCTTGCTTTCGATCTCCCTCTCCGGGACCGTCTCAAGTAACGGGGCATGCGCGGACGGTAGTAGCAGCGGACGTGAGCAGCCGGACGACTCCCGGGACGACCCAGGGACACGACTGCTCGAGAAGCGGATGTTCGATGCACAGCGCTCGCCACCGCGTCCAGAGCCCTCCCGCCGAGGGCACCGGCGACGCCGAGGACGCGCAGCCCGCGCCGGCGGCGTTCCTCGCCCAGCTGGGCACGGCCCGGAGCGACTGGCCGATGGACCGCCAGGCCGCCGCGACCCTGCCCGGCCGGCCCGCCTCGGCCGCGGTCGCCCGCCGTTTCGTGCGGATCACCGCCGCCATGTGGCGGCTGTCGGCGGAGACCGTGGCCGATGTCGAGCTGTGCATGTCGGAGCTGGTGACCAACGCCGTGACGCACACCGCCAGCCGACGGGTGCACTGCCGGCTGTGGAGCGCCCGGGGCGTGCTCTTCCTGGAGGTGGACGACGAGGGCGTGCGGGACCGCCCGCAGGCGGGGGCCGCCGGTGAGGAGGACGAGCACGGGCGCGGCATGGTCCTGGTCGAGACCTTCACCGCCGCCTGGGGCACCCTCCCCCGGCCGGGCTACGGCGGCAAGACGGTCTGGGCCGCGCTGCTGCTGCCGCGCGGCTGACCGCCACGGAGCGATCGTGCCCGGCGGCGCCGTCCCCCGGCGGCACTGTGCACGGGCCCGGTCACCCCGTCCGGTCCTCGGGTACCGGCAGCGGCAGCTTCTGGATGGCGGCGGCCATCACCTCCGGGAACAGGTCGGGGGTGCAGGCGAAGGCGGGAGCGCCCAGGGCCGCGAGCGCTGCGGCATGCGAGCGGTCGTACGCCGGAGCCCCCTCGTCGGACAGCGCCAGCAGCGCGATGAACTGCACCCCGGCGGCCTTCATCGCGGCCACCCGCTTGAGCATCCCGTCCCGGATACCGCCTTCGTACAGGTCGCTGATCAGTACGACGACGGTGTCGGCCGGGCGGGTGATCCGGGACTGGCAGTACGCCAGCGCCCGGTTGATGTCGGTCCCGCCGCCGAGCTGGACGCCGAACAGCACGTCCACCGGGTCGGCGAGCTGCTCGGTGAGGTCCACGACGGCGGTGTCGAAGACCACCAGCCGGGTGCGGAGCGAGGCCATGGAGGCCAGCACCGCGCCGAAGACGGACGAGTGCACGACCGAGGCGGCCATCGACCCCGACTGGTCGATGCAGAGGATGACCTCCTTGCGCACGGCGTTGGCCGCCCGGGCGTAGCCCACCAGCCGCTCCGGCACGACCGTGCCGTGGCCCTGCGCCCCCTCGGGCTCGATGTAGTTCTTGAGGTTGGCGCGGATGGTGCGGTCCCAGTCGATGTCCCGGTGGCGCGGCCGGTTGACCCGGGCGCTGCGGTCGAGCGCGCCGCCGACCAGCGAGCGGGTCCGGGTGGCGATCCTGCGCTCCAGCTGCGCCACGACCGCGCGGACGACGGCGCGGGCGGTCTCCCGGGTGGTCTCCGGCAGGGCGCGGCCGAGCGACAGCAGCGTCCCGACCAGGTGGACGTCGGGCTCGACGGCCTCCAGCATCTCCGGCTCCGTCAGCAGCTGGGCCAGCCCCAGCCGCTCGATGGCGTCCTGCTGCATCACCTGGACGACGCTGGTGGGGAAGTACTCGCGGATGTCCCCCAGCCAGCGGGCGACCTGCGGAGCGGAACCGCCCAGTCCGGCCCCGCGCGGGCGGCCGGACTCGGGGGCGGTGGAGCCGCCGCCCCGGTAGAGGGCGGCCAGGGCACGGTCCATCGCCTCGTCGCGGCCGGTGAGCCGGCAGCCGGTGCCGTCGGCGTCGCCGCCGAGCACCAGCCGCCATCGGCGCAGCCGCTCCTCCGCGGCCTGCGGTGGTGCGGGTTGCGGGTGTGCGGGCGGCTGGGCCGGGGCGTCGGGGGTGGTTTGGGGTGCGGGTGTCATGGCTGAGCCTCCGTCAGTCCGAGCAGCAGTGCGGCGGTGGCGCGGGCGCGGGCGGCGCGCGCCGGATCCGGCTCTGCGGCGAAGCCCGGGCGGTCCGCGCCGCCCTCGCCGCCGGGGGCCCCGGACGCTCCGGACGCCCCGCCGACGGCGCGTATCCGCTCGCCGACGGTGCGCCGCACGGCCGCCTCGAAGCCGGAGAAGGTGCGCCGCAGCAGCGGCAGCACGTCGGGGAAGGCGGCCTCGGGCACGGTGGTGATCCAGTCGTCCACCAGGCCCAGCAGCCGGGTGTCGTGGACGAGGAGCATGCCGCCGCCGGCCAGGAAGCCCTCGATCCAGCCCGCCGCGTCGGTCGGCTGGCTCGCCGCCGAGAGGGCCAGCCCCAGCTGCCGGGCGGCCTCGTCGGCGTCCCACTGGTTGTCGTCCAGCAGCAGCCGCACGGCCCGGCCGCGCAGCAGGCCCGGGACGGTGTCCCGGCGGGCGAGCGCCCGCAGCGTGCCGGACCAGCGCCCGGCCAGGCCTCCGCCGTCCGGCGCCCGCGCGGCGTCGGCCGCTCCGACGGTGTCCGGGGCGTCAGCGGCTCCGGCGGTGGGCGGGGCGTCGGTGAGCAGGGCGACGGCGGTGTGGGTCGCGGCCAGATGGACGGCCATCGCGGTGGCGCCGTCGGCGTCGAGGTTGGCGCAGGCCGGTGGGAGGCCGACGCACACCCGCACGGCCAGCCCCTCGGCCAGCCGCCGCAGCGCGGAGGCGTCGGTACCGCGCACGTCGCCGTAGCGCAGCGAGCGCACCAGCGCGGGCAGCGCCTCGGCCAGGTGGGCGACGTCCGCGTCGAGCGCGGCCCGGTCGGCGAGGGCCTTGAGCACCGCCCCCAGTGCCTCCGGCAGGTCGGCCAGCAGGCAGGTCTCGGCCAGCGCGGTGACCTCGCCGAGCGAGGCGGCGCTGATGGCGCGGTCGATCGCCCGGGCGCAGGCCGCGGCCTCCACGGTGGTGCCCCAGATCCCGGCTTCGGCGATGCTGACGGCGAGTTCCGGCTCCCAGCGCAGCCGCCAGCACTCGCGGAACGTCCCGGTGGAGGCGGTACGGGACTCGGCCGGCCGGCCCCAGTGGATGCCCAGCAGCCGCAGCCGGTGCAGCAGGCGGCTGCGGGCGGCGTCGAGATCCCTGCGCAGGTCCAGGTCGAGCTCGCGCTCGTCCGGATCGGGCTTGAGCCGCAGCGTCCGCTGGAGCCGGGCCAGGTCACGGTGGAGCGGGACGGCCGGGGCGTCCTCGGGCACCTCGCCCAGGCGGTCGCCGACGACCAGCCGGTCGTGCACCAGCGCCAGCGGGACGTCCGAGCCCTCGCACAGGACCGCCCGCACGGCGTCGGTGGCCTCCGCCAGACCGGGCAGCGGACGGCCGCGCACGGCGGCCAGCGTCTCGGCGAGCCGGGCGGCCTCGATGACGTGCGCGGAGGAGACCGAGTAGTCCTCGGCGCGCAGCAGCGCGGCCACCCGGGTGAGCCAGCGGACCACCGTGCGGTCGGGGGCCTCGAACAGGTGCTGGTACCAGCCGGGCGAGGCGATCCCGGCGCCGTAGCCGGTGTGCCGGCCCAGGCGGCGGTTGGTCCAGGGCACCCAGGTCAGCTCCACCTTGGCCTTGGGCACGCCCTTGAGCAGGGCGTTGTCCTCGGCGACGGGCGGGCGCGCGGCCAGCGCGGGCACGTGCCAGGCTCCGCAGACCACGGCGATCCGCTGGTGCCCGGCACGGCGGGCGGCCCGCAGCTGCTTGCGCATGTGGGCCTCGCGCAGCGCGTCGGAGCCCTCGGCCGCGCCGGTCCGCAGCTCGGCCATGGCCTCGGCGACGGCCTGGAACGGCGCGAGCGCGTCGCCGCCCGGCTCGGGCAGGCGGTGCTCCACCGCGTCCTCCCACCACTGCTCGGGATCGTCGTGGCCTGCGGCCAGGGCGAGTTCGGCGATCGGATCCCGGCCGGGCGGCTGCTCCCGGTGCCCGTCCTGCTCCGCGTGCTGCTCGGCGTCCAGCCCAGCGTCCTGCTGCCGCTCCCGGCCGAGGGCGAGGCTGTGCCCGGCCGGGAGGTCGATGAAGTGGACGGGCAGGTCCCGGTCGAGCGCGTGGCGCAGCGCGACCCACTCCGGCGAGAAGCCGGCGAAGGGCCAGAACGCGGCGCGCGCCGGGTCGTCCACGACGTGCGCGAGCAGTGCCACCGGCGGGACCATGGCCTTGTCGGCGGCGAAGCCCAGCAGTGCGTCGGCCTCCGGAGGGCCCTCGATCAGGACGATGTCAGGTCGGTACTGCTCCAGCGCGGCGGCCACCGCGCGGGCCGATCCGGGGCCGTGGTGGCGCACCCCCAGCAGCGCCACGCCCTCGGCTTCTCGTTTCGTCAAGGTAGGTCCACCCCCTCTGCACTCGCTCCGTGGTCAGCGCTGCTCGGCGGCGCGGCAGCTGCGGTAGAAGTCCTTCCAGTCGTCGCGCTCGCGCACGACGCTCTCCAGGTACTCGTGCCAGACGAGCCGGTCGGCGGCCGGATCCCGGACGACCGCGCCGAGCAGCCCGGAGGCGACGTCGCCGGGGCGCAGCACGCCGTCGCCGAAGTGCGCGGCCAGCGCCAGCCCGCTGGTGACGACGGAGATCGCCTCGGCCGTGGACAGGCTGCCCGAGGGCGACTTGACCTTGGTGCGGCCGTCGGCGGTGACCCCGTCGCGCAGTTCGCGGAAGACGGTGACCACCCGGCGGATCTCGGCGGAGCCGCTGGGGACCTCGGGCAGCTCCAGCGAGCGGCCCAGCTCGGTGACGCGCCGGGCGACGATGTCCACCTCGTCCTCCAGCGAGGCGGGCAGCGGCAGCACCACCGTGTTGAAGCGGCGGCGCAGCGCGCTGGACAGCTCGTTGACGCCCCGGTCGCGGTCGTTGGCGGTGGCTATCAGGTTGAAGCCGCGCACCGCCTGCACCTCCTCGCCCAGCTCGGGTATGGGCAGGGTCTTCTCGGAGAGGATGGTGATCAGGGTGTCCTGGACGTCGGCCGGGATGCGGGTGAGCTCCTCGACCCTGGCGGTCATGCCCTCGGCCATGGCCCGCATCACCGGGCTCGGCACGAGCGCGCCCCGGCTCGGCCCCTCGGCCAGCAGCCGGGCGTAGTTCCAGCCGTAGCGGATAGCCTCCTCCGGGGTTCCGGCGGTGCCCTGGACCAGCAGCGTCGAATCGCCGCTGACGGCGGCGGCGAGGTGTTCGGACACCCACGTCTTGGCGGTGCCGGGGACGCCGAGCAGCAGCAGGGCGCGATCGGTGGCGAGGGTGGTGACGGCGACCTCGACGATGCGGCGCGGGCCCACGTACTTGGGGGTGATCACCGTGCCGTCGGGGAGGGCCCCGCCGAGCAGGTAGGTGGCCACGGCCCAGGGCGAGAGCCGCCAACGGGCCGGCCGGGGCCGGTCGTCGGCGGCGGCCAGGGCGGCGAGCTCGGCGGCGTAGGCGGTCTCCGCATGCGGCCGGAGGGCCTCGGCCGGGGTCTCGGCTGGGGCTGTGGCTTGGGCTGGGGCTTCGGCCGCGGGATCGATAGTCGTGGGCATGGCAACTCCTCGGTCCGTAGAGGTGGGGCTGGGTGAGGGGTGAGTGCACGTCAGAAGTCGGCAAAGGGCCCGCGCCGGAGCTCGGCGCTGCCTGCATCCACCACTCTGCACCGAGCCACTGACAATCCGTCCCCGAGGCCGAACGGACGGGCGGATCGGCGGGCCGGATTGTCAGACCCGCGATCTACGGTCGTGCCCATGGAGGATCGCTGGACACCGGAGCACGTTCTCTCACTCGCCCCTGACGCCGCGTCACGCAAGGCGGCGTCCAAACTCTCGAGCCCCGGGCCCTGGTCGGGCACGGGCTCGGACCACACCGCCCTGTGGGGCCGGTGCCAGGGCAGCGGCGGCACGCCGTACCGGACCGTGGTCGACCTGGCCGGCCCCGCCTACCAGTGCAGCTGCCCGAGCCGGAAGTTCCCCTGCAAGCACGGGCTGGGCCTGCTGCTGCTCTGGGCCGCGCACGGCACCGGACAGGCGCCCACCCCCGACTGGGCCACCGAGTGGCTCGACGCCCGCCGGGAGAAGGACCGGCAGAAGGCCGAGCGCAGCGCCGAGCAGGCGGCGGGCACGGCCGCGCCCGACGACGCAGCGCAGCTCGCCGCGTCCAAACGGCTGGCCCGCCGGGCCGAGCGGGTCGCAGCCGGGGCCGCCGAGCTGCAGTCGCGCCTGGCCGACCAGCTGCGCGGCGGCCTCGCCGACGCCCCCGGCCACGGGCCGTCCGCCTGGTCCGACGTCGCCGCCCGGATGATCGACGCCCAGGCCCCCGGCCTGGCCGCGCGCGCCCGGGAGCTGGGCCTGGTGCCCGCGTCCGGTCCGGGCTGGCCCGGCCGGCTGCTGGAGGAGTACGGCCTGCTGCACCTGCTGGCCTGCGGCTACCGCCGGGTGGACGCACTGCCGGAGCCGCTGGCGGCGACGGTCAGGGCCCGGGTCGGCTTCACCTCCGACACCGCCGAAGTGCTGCGCGGGCCGCGGGTACGCGACCGCTGGCTGGTCCTGGGCAGCAGCGACAGCACCGACGACCGGCTGACGACCCGGCGGATCTGGCTGCGCGGCAGCGGCAGCGGACAGCCCGCGCTGCTGCTGTCGTTCGGCCGCCCCGGGACCGCCCCCGACCTGGCCCTGCCCACCGGGCTGTTGATCGACGCCGAGCTGGCCTACCACCCCGGCGCGCGCCCGCTGCGGGCGGCGCTCGGCACCCGCTTCTCCGCCCCGGCCGCCCCGCCCGCCGACGAGGCCGTCCCGCCCGGCCTGAGCCTGGACGCCGCGCTGGACGCCTACGGGCAGGCCCTGGGCGACGACCCCTGGCTGCAGTCCTGGCCGGTGGTGCTGGAGCGGGTGGTCCCGCTGCCGGGCGCCCTGGGCTGGGAGCTCGCCGACCACAACGGCCCGACCCCGACGGCGATACCGGTGGACCGGCGGGGCACGCCCGACTCCGGGCTGTGGCGGCTCGCCGCGGCCTCCGGAGGCCGCCCGCTGACGGTCTTCGGGGAGTGCGGGCACCGGGGCTTCACCCCGATCACCGCCTGGTACACCGACGACACCCGTATCCGCACCCTGGGGGTGACCGCATGACGCACGCACCGGAACCGACCCTGGACCGGCCCACGGACTCCTGGTCCGACCTGGTTACCGCCGCACTCCTCGGCACCGACCGGCGGCCCGTCGCCGACCTGCTCGACCAGGCCGCGCTCCAGGCGGTGGCCCGCCGCGCCGGGCTGCGGCCGGGGCCCGCCTCCCCGCTCCCGGCCGCCGCACCGGCCGACGCCCGCCCCGCGCTGCCCGAGGCCGCCCGGCTGCGGCTGGGCATGCTGCTGCCGCCCCGCGGCGGGAGCGGCTCGACCGGCGCGGGCGGCTACTCGGGCAGCAGCTCGAGCGGCGGCTCGGGCAGTCTGGCCAACCTCAACGAACTGCTCCCGCAGTGGCTCGCCGACGCCGACCGCCACGGCTACCGCTGCCCCGCCGAGCTGGTGCCGCCGCTGCTGGACGCCGCCCGCGTCCGCAGCGAGCTGCGCGCCGACGCGGTCGCCCTGGCCGGGCCGCTCGGCTACTGGCTGGCGCACCGCAACCCCGACTGGCGCTACGTCCTGCGGACCCCGCTGCCCGACGAGGGCCTGCCGGAACCCGACCGGCAGCTGTGGCAGGAGGGCCTGTTCGCCGAGCGCGTCACGCACCTCACCCGGCTGCGCCGACGCGACCCGGCTACGGCGCTGGAGCTGCTGCGGAGCACCTGGTCCAGCGAGCGGGCCGAGGACCGGCTGCTGTTCCTGGACGCCCTGCAGGAGGGCCTGGGCGCCGAGGACGAGCCGTTCCTGGAGGCGGCCCTGAGCGACCGCGCCAAGAACGTCCGGCTCACCGCCGCCGAACTGCTGTCGACCCTGCCCGGCTCGGCGCTGGCCCGGCGGATGGCCCAACGTGCCCTGGCCTGCGTGGTTCTCAGCGGGACCGCGGACGGGCCACGGCTGACCGTCCATCCGCCCACCGCCTGCGACGCGGCCATGCAGCGGGACGGCATCGCCGCCGCCTCGCCCACCGGCCGCGCCGACCGGGCGTTCTGGCTCGGCGAGATCGTCGCCGCCACCCCGCTGGACGCCTGGACCGGCGCGTACGGATCGCCGGACGAGCTGCTCGCCCTGCCGGTGTCGGACGCCTGGCAGCAGGACCTGCGGGACGCCTGGGCCCGGGCGGCCGTCCGGCAGGGGGATGCCCGCTGGGCGCGGGCACTGCTGGCGCTGCCCGCCGAGGACTCCATACCGGTCGGCAGCGCGGCCAAGCTGCTGGCCGTCCTGGGGCCGGAGGAGCGGGCGGACTGGACCACGGGGTTCCTGGCCGGCCACGGGCTGGCGGACGCCTTCCAACTGCTGGTGGCCTGCACCGCGCCCTGGCCGCAGCCGCTGGGCCGGGCGGTGCTGGGCGCACTGGCGCAGGTCGCCGCGGCGGGCGGCTACCCGTGGAGCCACAGCGGGGTGATCGGCGTCGCCGAGCGGTCGCTCCCGCCGGAGGCGGCGGCCGAGCTCGCGGCCCTCGCCGAGGGGGCCGTCCCGGCCTGGTCCGAGACCTTCACCCGCCTCGGCGCCACCCTGCACCTGCGCGCCACCATGCTCGCCGAACTCCAGCCCTGACCCCGGGAGCCCAGGCCCCGGGGGGTCAGGCCGCGCCGCGCAGGTTGCCCTCCACCCACGCCACCACGTCGCGCGTGGACGCCCCGGGCGTGAAGATCTCGGCTACGCCGAGGTCCTTGAGGAGGGGGATGTCGTCGTCGGGGATGATGCCGCCGCCGAAGACCTTGATGTCGGCCGCGTCGCGCTCGCGGAGCAGGGCGACGACCTTGGCGCAGAGCGTCATGTGCGCGCCGGAGAGGATGGACAGGCCGATGCCGTCCGCGTCCTCCTGGATCGCGGTGTCGACGATCTGCTCCGGGGTCTGGTGCAGGCCGGTGTAGATGACCTCCATACCCGCGTCGCGCAGGGCGCGGGCGATCACCTTCGCGCCCCGGTCGTGGCCGTCCAGGCCCGGCTTGGCCACCACCACGCGGATCGGTCCGGACACGCCCATCGCTGCCTCCTGCGTAAGAGCGGGCTGTCCACGCCGGACACCCGCGTCCACTTCATCTCTACGGCTCTGCACTTCTACCGCCCTGCGCGCCCGACGTTAACAGGCGTTCGCGTCCGGCGGACGAACGTTATCGCCACTGGCCGCCGAACGCCGTTTCGAGGCCCCCAGCGAGGGGAGAATCACACCAGAACGATCGTTCACTGCGTGCGGGAGCCAGAGCCGCACAGCATCCACCCGGAAGTCCGCCGACGCCGCCCGGCGCGGTGCGCCCCCCTGTCCGCGTACGGGCCGTCCACCCGCCTCCGTGCGCCAGCGCCTGGGAGTCCGGAGCCGTGAGCCTGCCCCTGCGTCGCACCCTGTGCGACACGTCCGCCGTCGTCCGCACCGCCGCCGTGGAGGCCGCCGCCCTCGCCGGGCACCTGCTGCTGTACCCGTCCGGCCTGGGGCCCGAGCCCTGGCCGGAGTGGCCGCCCCCGCCCGGCTGCGGGCACGCCGCGACGGGACGGCCGCACGGCCCGGTCCTGCTGCTGCACGGCCTGTTCGACAACCGGGCCGTGTTCCTCCCGCTGCGGCGCTCGCTGCGCGCCCACGGCCACCGGCATGTGCACGCGGTCAACCACGGCCCGCTGGCCGGGGACGTCCATGACGCGGCCGTGCGCTTCGCCACCCTGGTGGTGCGGGCCCGGGACGCCTACGGCGGCGAGCGGGTGGGCGTGGTCGGCCACAGCCTGGGCGGCCTGATCGCGCGTTACTACGTGCAGCGACTGGGCGGCGACGAGCATGTGCACACCGTGGTCACGCTGGGCACACCGCACCAGGGCACCCGCAGTGCGCTGCTGCTGCCGGTGCTGCCGAGCGCCCGTCAACTGCTGCCGGGCAGCCCGGTGCTGGCGGCGCTGGATTCGCCCGCGCCCGGCTGCGGCACCCGGTTCCTGGTGTTCTGGGGCGACCGCGACCCGCTGGTCCTGCCGTCGGGCAACGGTCGGCTGCACCACCCGGACCTGCTGGTGGAGAACGTCCGGGTGCCCGGCGCGGGCCATCTGGAGCTGACGGTCCACCCCGGGGTACTGGCCCGGGCCGGCCGGGCGCTCGCCGAGGCGGTCGAGGCCGACCGCCCCGGCGCGCCGGGTCCGGACACGCTGTTGAGCGCCTGACGGGTCAGAGCTTCTCCACCGGCGCGTAGCGCAGCAGGAGCTGCTTGACGCCTTCGGAGCCGAAATCGATGCTGGCCTTGGCGTCGTCGGCCGGTCCGGAGACGGCGACGACCGTGCCGAGGCCGAAGCGGTCGTGGGTGACCCGGTCGCCGACGGCGAGCGAGACCATTGGACGGTCCTTCATCCGGCCCGCGTTCTTGCCCCAGCCCGCCGGGGCCTGCCGCTTGCCCGAGCCGCCGAAGCCGCCGCCCAAGCCGCCGGACGAGCCGAAGCCGCCGCGCGCCGAGGGGGAGGCCGACGCCGCCGAGCGCTTCTCGTCGACCAGCGTCGCCGGGATCTCCTCCAGGAAGCGGGAGGCCGGGTTGTACGAGGGCTGGCCCCAGGCGCTGCGCAGCACGGCCCGGGAGACGTACAGCCGCTCGCGGGCGCGGGTCAGCCCGACGTACGCCAGTCGGCGCTCCTCCTCCAGCTCCTTGGGCTGGCCGAGGGCGCGCAGGTGCGGGAAGACGCCGTCCTCCATGCCGGTGAGGAAGACCACCGGGAATTCCAGGCCCTTGGCGGTGTGCAGGGTCATCAGCGTGATGACGCCCTTGCTCTCGCCGGTCCCGTCGTCGTCCGGGATCTGGTCGGAGTCGGCGACCAGGGCGACCCGCTCCAGGAACCCGGCGAGGCCGGTCGCCACCGGCTCGGCGTCCGCCTCCGCCTCCGCATCGCCCTCGGCAGGCTCGGCGGCGGCCTCCAGCTGCTCGAACTCCAGTGCCACAGCGGCGAGTTCCTGGAGGTTCTCGACCCGGGTCTCGTCCTGCGGATCGGTCGACGCCTGGAGTTCGGCCAGGTAGCCGGTCTCCTCCAGGACGGCTTCCAGCACGGCGGCGGCGCCCGCGCCCGAGTCCACCACGCCACGCAGCTTGGCCAGCAGCTCATTGAACTTCTTGACCGCGTTGACCGAGCGCGCGGCCATGCCGTACGCCTCGTCCACCCGGCGGAGCGCCTCCGCGAAGGAGATCCGCTCGCGCTGCGCCAGTGCGTCGATCATGGCCTCGGCGCGGTCGCCGATGCCGCGCTTGGGGACGTTGAGGATGCGCCGCAGCGGCACGGTGTCCTCGGGGTTGGCCAGCACCCGCAGGTACGCCAAGACGTCCCGGACCTCCTTGCGCTCGTAGAAGCGCACCCCGCCGACGACCTTGTAGGGCAGGCCGACCCGGATGAACACCTCCTCGAACACCCGGGACTGGGCGTTGGTGCGGTAGAACACGGCCACGTCGCCCGGCCGGGCGTCGCCCGCGTCGCAGAGCCGGTCCACCTCGTCGGCGACGAACTGGGCCTCGCCGTGCTCGTCGTCGGCGACGTAGGCGACGATCCGGCTGCCGTCCGCGCCCGCCGTCCACAGGTTCTTGGCCCGGCGGTTGGTGTTGCGCTCGATCACCGCGTTGGCGGCGCTGAGGATGGTCTGGGTGGAGCGGTAGTTCTGCTCCAGCAGGATCGTCGTGGCGTTCGGGTAGTCCTCCTCGAAGTCGAGGATGTTGCGGATGGTCGCGCCGCGGAAGGCGTAGATCGACTGGTCCGCGTCACCGACCACGCACAGCTCCGCCGGGGGCACCGTGGCCAGTCCGGCGGCGGCCGGATTGACGAAGTCGCCGTCCGCCGTCATCTTCGGCGCGGAACCGGCCGCGCCCCCGCTCAACTCCCTGACCAGCATGTACTGGGCGTGGTTGGTGTCCTGGTACTCGTCCACCAGGATGTGCCGGAAGCGCCGGCGGTAGTGCTCGGCGACGTCCGGGAACGCCTGCAGCAGGTGCACGGTGGTCATGATGATGTCGTCGAAGTCCAGCGCGTTGGCCTCGCGCAGCCGCCGCTGGTAGAGCGCGTACGCCTCGGCGAGCTTGCGCTCCATCGGGTTCTCGGCCCGGGCGGCGAAGGTCTCCTCGTCGATCAGCTCGTTCTTGAGGTTGGACACCTTGGCGGTGAACGACTTCGGCGGGAACTGCTTGGGGTCCAGGTCCAGATCCCGGCAGCACAGCGCCATCAGCCGCTGCGAGTCCGCCGAGTCGTAGATGGAGAAGCTGGAGGTGAAGCCGAGCTGCTTGCTCTCCCGGCGCAGGATGCGCACGCAGGCGCTGTGGAAGGTGGACACCCACATCGCCTTGGCACGCGGGCCCACCAGGTCGGCGACGCGCTCCCGCATCTCGCCGGCGGCCTTGTTGGTGAAGGTGATCGCCAGGATCTCCCCCGGCTGCACCCGGCGCGCGGCCAGCAGGTAGGCGATGCGGTGGGTCAGCACCCGGGTCTTGCCCGAGCCGGCCCCGGCGACGATGAGCAGCGGCGATCCCGCGTGGACGACGGCCTCCCGCTGCTGCGGGTTCATCCCGTCCAGCAGCTGCGCCGGGTCGGTGACCGTGCGCGCCGCGCCGTCGCGGTGGTAGGCGTCCCGGTCGGGCACGGGCACGTCGAAGCGGCCCGAGAACAGGTCGGCGGGCAGCTCCTCCTCGTAGGGGGCGTGCTCGTCCGGGGCGTACTCGGGGACGTCGTGGTAGGCGGCATCGCCGACCGGCGGCTGCGTGGCGGTGGCGTCCAGACCGGGCAGGGGGATGTCGTCAAAGAGGCTGCTCATCGTCACCGAGTCTAGGGCGCTGCACCGACAGCCTTGGCCGGAACCGGCAGACCGGGGCCCGGGCCCGCACCAGGGGGCGGGCCCCGGCGGACGGAAATGAAGCGGACAGGGCAGGCCGGGCGGCGCTACCGTCGCCGGAATGAAAGGCACAGATGAACCCAATCACCCCCATGACGAGGCCCGGATGGTGCAGCAGTCCCGCTTCCTGTCGCGGGTGCTGCGGCACGACCCGGGCCGCATCGGCCTGACCCTGGACCCGGCCGGCTGGGTGGCCGTCGACGCACTGCTGGCCGGGCTCGCCGCGCACCGGCACCCGATGTCGCGCGCCCGGCTGGAGCGGCTGGTGGCGGAGAGCGACAAGCAGCGCTTCGCCTTCGACCCGACCGGCACCCGCATCCGGGCGAACCAGGGCCACACCGTCCCGGTCGACCTGGGCTGCGCCGTCGCCGAGCCCCCGGCCGTGCTGTTCCACGGCACGCACCCGGGCGCGCTGGCCGCGATCCGCCGCGAGGGGCTGCGGCCCATGCGGCGGCACGACGTCCACCTGTCGCCCGACCGCGAGACGGCCACCCGGGTCGGGGCGCGGCGGGGAAGCCCGATCGTCCTGGTGGTGGACGCCGCCCGGATGGCCGGGGACGGGCACACCTTCCGGCTCAGCGCCAACGGTGTCTGGCTGACGCAGGCGGTCCCGCCCGGCTACCTGACGCCGTGAGCCCGGGCAGGCAGCCCCCGCCGGGAGACCCCGGGAAGTTCGGAGCTCCGGGAGGTTCGGGGCTCAGGAGGGGCGCACGGGTGCTTCCCGCAGGCGCGGGGGGGTCGGCCACGGACAGAGAACGCAATCGGATGATCCGATGGATCGGTTGATCGGTCGTTTGTCGAGCCGATCCCGCCAGATACGGACAGCCAAACCGGGAGCGGGTGGGCCAGTTCCGGAAATCTCCGGCCATTCGCGCTCCGCCCACATCCACACCCCCTCCGGGCAGGCTAGCGTCGCGCTCCAGCCGGGATCCGCCCCTCACCCCCCGTACACCCCCGGCGCCGCTCCCCGGAAGGAACGCGCCCGCCGATGGCGTCGCACCGAAAACCCCCTCCCGCTCTGCGGTCCGGAACCGCGACGCGTACCGCTGTCACGCTGGTCACGGCTGCCGCCGCCTCCGCCACCGTGCTGGTGCACGCCGCCCAGGCGGACCCGCAGACCAGCGTCGCCGACGTCACCGCCCAGGTCGGCGCGCTCTACCAGCAGGCGGAGGTCGCCACGCAGAACTACGACGGCGCGGTCGCCGAGACCACCGCGCTCCAGGGCCGGGTCGGCCGGCTGGAGCAGCAGGCCGCCGGAACCAGCGCCGCCATGAACGCGGTCCTCACCCGGCTCGGGGCGGCCGCCGCCGCGCAGTACCGGGACGGCGGGACGCCCGCTGTGCTGCAGCTGCTCACCAGCGCCCACCCGGACCAGTTCCTGCAGCTGGCCGGATCGATCGACCAGGCCGCCGGGGCCGAACAGCAGCTGCTCGACCAGTACGGCGCACAGGAGCAGACGCTGCACCGCCAGCAGGCCGCCACCGAGACCGAGCTGCGGGCGCTCCGCGCGGAGCAGCAGAGCCTGTCCGCCGCCAAGGCGCAGGTGCAGGCGAAGCTGGCGCACGCCCAGCAGCTGCTGGACACGCTGACCGCCGCCCAGCGCGACTCCTGGCAGCAGTCGGGCGCCTGGGGCGGGCTGCAGCCCCCGCCCGGTCTGCAGTCGCTGCCGGTCACCGGCCCGGCTGCGGCGGCCGTGGCCTTCGCCGAGGCTCAGGTCGGCAAGCCCTACGTCTGGGGCGCGACCGGGCCCGGCGCGTACGACTGCTCGGGGCTGACCCAGGCCGCCTGGGCGGCCGCCGGGGTGTCGCTGCCGCGCACGACGTACCAGCAGATCGACGCCGGGCAGCGGATCCCGGTGAACCAACTGCGCCCGGGCGACCTGGTCTTCTACTTCTCCGGCGTCAGCCACGTAGGCATGTACGTCGGCGACGGCGAGATCGTGCACGCCCCGCACCCCGGCGCGCGGGTGGAGTACGCGCCGGTGGGCGAGATGCCGATCGTGGGCGCGGTCCGGCCGGACTGAGGCCAAGCTGAGACCGGGGTGAGCCCGGGCAGGCCGGGACCGGGCCGGGGTCAGACCAGGCGGCGGGCGGTCGCCCAGCGGGTCAGTTCGTGACGGTTGCTCAACTGCAGCTTGCGCAGCACCGCGGAGACGTGACTCTCAACGGTTTTCACCGAGATGAAAAGCTGCTTGGCGATCTCCTTGTAGGCGTATCCGCGCGCGATCAGCCGCAGCACCTCGCGTTCGCGGGTGGTCAACCGGTCGAGGTCCTCGTCCACCGGCGGGGTGTCGGTCGCGGCGAAGGCGTCCAGGACGAAGCCGGCCAGGCGCGGCGAGAAGACCGCGTCGCCGTCGGCCACCCGGAAGATCGCGTCCACCAGGTCCACGCCGGTGATGGTCTTGGTGACGTAGCCGCGCGCACCGCCCCGGATCACCCCGATGACGTCCTCGGCGGCGTCGGAGACCGAGAGCGCCAGGAAGCGCACCGCCCCGGCGCCCTCGGCCGAGCTCGCGGGCGCGGTGCCGCCCGGCATCAGCGGGGCGCAGCGGCGCAGCACCTCGACCCCGCCGCCGCCCGGCAGGTGGACGTCCAGCAGCACGACGTCGGGCCGGGTGGCGGTCACCACCGCGACGGCCTCCTCCACGTCGGCGGCCTCGCCCACGACGTCCACGCCGGTGGCGGAGGTCTGGCCGATCTCGGCGCGCACGCCGGTGCGGAACATCCGGTGGTCGTCCACCAGCACCACCCGCGCCCGACGGCCCGGCCCGGCCGCCGCCTCCGCCGTGCCGTCCTGCGCGCCGCCGCCGGCCGCACCGGTGGCCTCGATCTGCTCTTCCCCGCCCGTCATCCGCTCGCCCTCTCCATCTCAAGTTCCACCTCGGTGCCGCCGGCCGGCGCCGGGCGTACCCGGGCGTGCCCGCCGTGGCGCTGCATCCGGCCGATGATCGACCCGCGCACGCCCATCCGGTCCTCGGGGACCGCGGCCAGGTCGAAGCCGGGGCCCCGGTCGCGGACGAACACCCACACCGTATTCCCCTCGACCTCCGCGTAGACCGAGACCGGTTCGCCGCCACCGTACTTGGCGGCGTTGACCAGCGCCTCCCGGGCGGCCTGGAGCTGCGCGGCCAGCTTCTCGTCCATCGGGCAGTCGCCGACGCAGACGACCTCCACCGGGATGCCGTGGGCGTCCTCGACCTCGGCGGCGACCCGGCGCAGGCTCTCGGCGAGGGTGTCCGGGGTGTCGGCGGGCTCGTCCGCGCCGGTCGGGCGGTAGAGCCACTGCCGCAGGTCGCGCTCCTGCGCGCGGGCCAGCCGGGAGACCTCCTTGGGGTCGTCGGCGTTGCGCAGGATCAGGGTGAGCGTGTGCAGCACCGAGTCGTGGATGTGCGCGGCGACCTCGGCCCGCTCCTGGGCCCGGATCCGCTCCCGGCGCTCGGTGCTGAGGTCCTGCCACATCCGCAGCAGGTAGGGCCCGGCCAGCAGCAGCACCCCGGCCAGGACCGCCAGCACGGCCTGGGCGACCTTGGCGAAGTCGTCGAAGGAGCCGGAGACGATCAGGAAGCCGACCACCCCGGCGACGACCAGCGCCACCCCGGCCGACAACCGCGCCACCGCCGAGCTGCGGCGGCTGTCGCCCAGCGAGAACCAGCGCGCCCAGCGGGCGTCGTCGGCCTGCCGCCAGACCACGGCCACCCCCAGCCCGGCCACCAGGAACGGCCAGATGTAGGGCGAACTCGACTGCCTGGTCAGGGTGTTGAACAGCACCAGCACCCCGGCGACCAGCGCTATCAGGGCCAGCAGCGGCCCCCGGTGCGCCTCGGCGTCGGCCGGGCGGGGCCGGGAGCCGTCGGCCGGGGCCGCCCCGGTGAGCGGCTCGCCCTGCAGCGTCTGCTGCACCGCGCGCAGCCCGCGCCGCCAGCCCTGCGGCTCCTTCACCAGCGAGTACGGCCCGATGGAGCCGTACTGCCAGGTCGTCGGCGGGCTGTCGGCGCGCAGGCCCATGGGGACGGCGAACCAGAACGCCGCGTAGAGCAGCGCCCCCAGGCCGTTGCCGAGCAGCAGCACCACGAAGGCGGCTCTGACCCAGAACACGGGCACGCCGAGGTGCGCGGCGAGCCCGTTGGCCACGCCGCTGATCATCCGCCCCTCGGGGATGCGGTAGAGCTTGCGGACGCGCGCGGGCGTCGGCTCGGGGTTCTCGGACGGGACGTCTGCTGCTGCCACACCTCGATCGTCACATGTCCGGGGTGCGCCGGGCATCAGGGTCGTGCAGGAACCTTCCCGGGCATCCCCCCGGGCTGTGTCAGGGTTGGTCTCAGGGTCGGACCAGGGAGATGACGGATGGGCGGAGCACGGGGCGGGCCGGAGGATGGTGGCATGACCGAAGACGCCGTGCCGCCCGAGGACGGGCAGGCACCTCCGCCCCCGGGCCGTCCCTCCGATCCGCCGGTGCGCACCTCCCGGCCGCCGCTGGAGCGCAGCGCCAGCCACCGCGTGGTGACCGGCGTCTGCGGCGGCGTCGGACGCCACCTGGACATCGACCCGGTGGTGTTCCGGGTGGTCGTGGCGGTGCTGTGCCTGTCCGGCGGGGTGGGCCTGTTCATCTACGGCATGGCGTGGCTGATCATCCCGGTGGAGCGGACCGGGCGGAACGAGCTCCAGCGGCTGCTCTCCGGCAAGGTGGACGGCCAGTCGCTGGGCGCGGTGCTGGTCACCGTGCTGGGCACCGGGATCTTCTTCTCCTACATGGGCAGCAGCGGGCACCTCTTTCCGCTGCTGCTGATCGCGCTGCTGGCCTTCGCCGCGCTGCGCTACGACCCGGACGCCTTCGAGGCCCGCCGACGGCAGTCGCAGCCCGCCGCCGCGCAGGCCGCCGCGGGCCCGGTGGCGCCGGACGCGACGACGCCCCCGGCCCCGGCCTGGTGGCAGCGCCCGGACCCGCTGCTGAAGCGGGAGGCGGCCACCGCGACAGCCACGGCGGCAGCAGCAGCGCCCGGAACGGGGGTGGCGGAGCCGCCGGAGCCGCGTACGCTGCTGGACGCCCAGGCGCAGGCCGAGCGGGAGCTGGAGGAGGAGCTGCGGCTGGGCGCGCTGCCGCCGGAACCGCCCGAGCCGCCCGCTGCCCCCGGGCCGGGCCCGTGGCCGGCGCAGCCGGGGCAACAGCCTGGGCAGCAGCCGTGGGAGCGGACCGCGCCGCGCGCCGAGCGCCCGCCGCGCCGCAGCCGCTCGCACCTGGGCGCGGTCTTCTTCTGCCTGGCGGTGATCACCGGCGGCGTGGTGTGGATCGTCGGCGAGCACAGTCGGCCCGGCGTCGACCTGGAGGCGGTGCTGGCCTCCGCGCTGCTGGTGCTGGGCGTGGGCCTGCTGCTGGGGGCGCGCTGGGGGCGGGCCCGGTCGCTGGTGCTGTGGGGGGTGCTGCTGACGCTGGCGGTCGCCGCCGTCGGCGCCAGCCCGGTCCGGCTCAGCACCACCTACCAGCACGTGGACTGGGCCCCGGCCGGGGCGGCGGCGCTGCTGCCCTCGTACCGGCTGAGCACCGGGGCGGCCGTGCTCGACCTGGGCACGGTGGCCCCCGCCGCCGGGCAGACGGTGGCCAGCGACGTCCGGCTGGGGGCGGGCAGGCTGACGGTGGAGCTGCCGTCCGGGCCCGAGGTGCGGCTGCACGTCTCGGTGGGCGTGGGGGCGATGCGGCTGCCGGACGGGCTGGAGAGCGGCGGGGTCTCGTCCTCGCACACGGAGGTGCTGAACCCCGCCGGGGCCGCGGCGCACGGAACGATCGACCTCGACGTGTCCGTCGGGGCGGGACAGGCGGAGGTCACCCGGTGAAGCGCCATGAGCTGGATCTGTTCTCGCTGGTCACCGGGGCGGCCTTCGTCACCGTGGCGGTGCTGTACCTGCTGGACTCGGCCGGGGTGCTCAGCGTCCAGGCGCGGCTGGTGATCCCGCTGCTGCTGATCGGCCTGGGCGTCGGCGGGCTGGCCGGGGCGCTCTACCGGATGGCCCGCGAAGGGCGCGCGGAGCAGGAGCGCGAGCCGGAGCCCGAGGACTTCTGAGGGCGCTCAGCCCGCTCGCCGCGCCCCCTGGCGCTCCGGCTCCGGCTCCGGCCGCGCCGGGGCGGCCTGCCCCCGTCGACGCGCCGCCCACCAGGCGTCCAGCGACAGGTACGGGGTTCCGGCGAGCACCAGCGGCAGCCAGGCCATCAGGTAGATCAGGTCGTTGCCCAGGTAGTACGGGGTGACCTGCCAGCTGACGGTGAGGAAGAAGCTCAGGTTCAGCAGCGCCCCGCCCACGGCGGCGACCCGCCCCAGCAGCCCGGCCAGGGTGCCCAGGCCCACGGCGAGCTCGCCGAGCGCGACCGCCAGCGCGAAGCCGGCCGGGGCGTGCAGCGCCAGCCCGAGCAGCGGCGCTATCGGGCTGGACGCCTTGACGCCCTGGGTCATCGCGGCGAAGGAGAGCGGATCGCCCAGGCCGCCCAGGTAGTGCGGGTCGGTCAGCTTGTCCAGGCCCGCGTAGACGAAGGTCACCCCGAGGAAGATCCTCAGCGGCAGCAGCGCGTAGGCCCTGCCGAGTGCCCGTAGTCCGTTCCGCTGCTCCGCCATGGCCGGTACTCCCTCTGTCCGCGCGCCGACCGCACGGCTGTGCGGCGTCCCCCTGCTTACGCGGTCGGCGGGCCCCGGGTTCAGCGCCCCGGGTTCAGCCGGACCCGGCCCGGCGCGGGCTAGTCGAAGAGGTCCGTCTCGGTGCGCAGGATCTGCTGCGACAGCGGCTGGTAGTTGATCCACGCCACCAGGTCGTTGCCCAGCTGCTCGCGGGTGTGCAGGGCGTTCTCGTGGCTGATGTGCACCGGCTTGCCGGCCGCCTTGGCGGCGAGCTGGACCTGGCAGGACCGCTCCATGGTGACGAACCACCAGGCGGCCGCGTCGACGCTGTCGCCGACCGTGAGCAGGCCGTGGTTGCGCAGGATGACGGCCTTGTGGCCGCCCAGCGCGGCGGCGATCCGGCGGCCCTCCTCGATGTCCAGGACGACGCCAGTGTAGTCGTCGAACAGCGCGTGGTCCTCGTAGAAGGCGCAGACGTCCTGGGTCAGCGGCTCCAGCAGCTCCCCCAGCGAGGACAGCGTCTTGCCGTGGACGGAGTGGCTGTGGGCGGCGGCGACCACGTCCGGGCGGGCGGCGTGGACCTGGGCGTGGATGGCGAACGCGGCCTGGTTGACGTGGTGCCGCCCGGCGACGACCTGCCCCTCGTGGTTGACCAGGATGAGGTCGCTCACCCTGATGTGCTTGAAGGACATGCCGAAGGGGTTGACCCAGAAGTGGTCGGTCCACTCGGGGTCGCGGGCGGTGATGTGACCGGCCACGCCCTCCTCGAAGCCGAGGCGCCCGAACAGGCGCAGCGCCACGACCAGCCGCTCCTTGCGGTGCTGCCGTTCCTCCTCGACCGTCTCGAACGTCTGCGGCAGCGCGAACTGCAACTGGTCCACGGGCACGGGCTGGGGCGGCGGGTTGGTCATCTCGGCTCTCCTCGGCGGGGTCGTGTCCTCGCCCTGGAAGCTACTCCCCGGTAGGCCCGATGGCCAGAGCCTCCGCCACCCGCTCTGCGCTCCCGGGCCCGGAAACGGCGGTGCCGCCACCCCAGCGGGGTGACGGCACCGGCGGCGCTGCGGAAAGCAGCGCGGGCTGCGGGAGCTGCCCGGTCACTCCCACTCGATGGTGCCCGGGGGCTTGCTGGTGACGTCCAGCACGACGCGGTTGACGTCCGGGACCTCGTTGGTGATCCGGGTGGAGATCTTGGCGAGCACCTCGTACGGCACCCGCGACCAGTCGGCGGTCATGGCGTCCTCGGAGGAGACCGGGCGCAGCACGATCGGGTGGCCGTAGGTGCGGCCGTCGCCCTGGACGCCGACCGAGCGGACGTCCGCGAGCAGGACCACCGGGCACTGCCAGATGCTGCGGTCCAGGCCGGCCGCGGTCAGCTCGGCGCGGGCGATGGCGTCGGCCTCGCGGAGCAGGTCCAGCCGCTCCTTGGTGACCTCGCCGACGATGCGGATGCCCAGGCCCGGGCCGGGGAACGGCTGCCGGTGGACGATCTCGTCGGGCAGGCCCAGCTCCGCGCCGACCGCCCTGACCTCGTCCTTGAACAGCTTGCGCAGCGGCTCGACCAGCTGGAACTGGAGGTCCTCGGGCAGGCCGCCGACGTTGTGGTGGGACTTGATGTTGGCGGTGCCGGTGCCGCCGCCGGACTCCACCACGTCCGGGTACAGGGTGCCCTGGACCAGGAACTCCACGGACGCGCCGTCGGCTCCGGCCTCGGCCACGATCTCGCTCGCGGCCTGCTCGAAGACCCGGATGAACTCCCGGCCGATGATCTTGCGCTTCTGCTCGGGGTCGGACACCCCGGCCAGCGCGGTCAGGAAGCGCTCCTCGGCGTCGACGACCTTCAGCTTGACGCCGGTGGCCGCCACGAAGTCCTTCTCGACCTGCTCCGACTCGCCCTTGCGCATCAGCCCGTGGTCGACGTAGACGCAGGTCAGCTGGGAGCCGATGGCCTTCTGCACCAGGGCGGCGGCGACCGCGGAGTCCACCCCGCCGGACAGCCCGCAGATCGCGCGCGCGTCGCCGACCTGCGCCTTGATCAGCGCGACCTGCTCGTCGACGACGTTGGTGGTGGTCCAGTCGGGGGCGATGCCCGCACCCCGGTACAGGAAGTGCTCCAGCACGGCCTGGCCGTGGGTGGAGTGCAGCACCTCGGGGTGGTACTGGACGCCGTAGAGCTTGCGCTCGTCGTTCTCGAAGGCGGCGACCGGGACGACCTCGGTGGAGGCGGTGACGGTGAAGCCGGGGGGCGCGGCGGAGCAGGCGTCGCCGTGCGACATCCACACCGACTGCTCCTCGGGGGTGCCCGCGAACAGCGTCGATCCGGGCTGCGACACCGCGAGCGCGGTCCGGCCGTACTCGCGCGCGCCGCTGTTGTCGACCGTGCCGCCCAGGGCCTGGGCCATCAGCTGGAAGCCGTAGCACATGCCGAAGACCGGCACCCCGGCCTCGAACAGCGAGCGGTCCAGCGCGGGCGCGCCGTCGGCGTAGACGGAGGAGGGACCACCGGAGAGGATGATCGCCTTCGGCTGCTTGGCCAGCATCTCCGCCACCGGCATGGTGGAGGGGACGATCTCGCTGTACACGCGGGCCTCACGGACCCGGCGGGCGATGAGCTGGGCGTACTGCGCGCCGAAGTCGACGACGAGGACGGCGCCTTCCGAGTGCGCGGTCACAGCCTGGTGGTCGGGGGTCGCTGATGCCACAGGGCGGCCTTCCGGCGGTGCGGTGGGGGTTGACGAAGCTGCCTCCATGGTACCGGCCGCCCGGGTGAACGCCCGCCGGTGGTCGGCGGGCGCCCCGGCGGGCAGCGCCTGGTCAGGCGCGGCCCCGGCAGAGCTGCAGCAGTTGCATGGCCACCTCGGTGCCCTGGGGGCCGAGCGCGGAGCGGTAGCGGGCGAGGATCTCCAGCTCGCGGGAGAGCGCGAGTCGGGTGCCGCCGCTGCCGATCCGGGCGGCCTGGACCTCGGCCGAGACCGCCATCCGCTGCTGGACCAGGTCCAGGATGCGCCGGTCGAGGTCGTCGATCCGGCTCCGGGCGCCGGCGATGACGGCGGCCGGGTCGGTCGGGGCGGCGGCCGGGTCGGTCAGAGCAAGGGTCGGGGCGGGGGCGGCGGGGGTGCTGGTGGTCATGGGGTCTCCCTGGTGGTCGGCGGGCCGACCCGGGGAGACGACACGGCGCCCCGGGCCGAGTGGCCCGGGGCGCCGTGCGATGCCTGTTCGTGGGTTCAGCAGGCGGCATCACCATGGCAACCGGAGCCTCCGGTGCCATAGGTAAAGACGTACGCCGTGGTGAACATGGGCGACAGCATAGCGCTTCACCCGTTCGGCCCGGGCGCTGCGGCGTGACTCCTCGTCAGCAGAATCGTTGTGCCCGATGACCGTGCAGGGTTCATGTCTCCGCCAGGGACGTGCGCCGGCCCCAGCTCGTCGGGGGTTCCGTACGGCAGGCAGGACCACGCGTGGAGTGTGCAGGACAGTCCGCCGATGCGATGAGACGTGCCGTACTGCGGCCCGTCGTGGGACCTCGTGTCGACGCTGTGACCGGACAGCAGGGGACAGCGGCCCGGTTGCGACTGACGTGAGGGGGTGGATCGGAGCCGGGGACGCCGGGTTCCGCTCCACCCCTGATCGTCTCCCCTGCCTGTAATCGTCCGTGGCTGATCGTCCCCGACGGTCCGGGCCCCGGGCGCGTGCCCGGCGCGCGCGGTTTCCGCACTACCGACGGTGCGTCCTTGCGGAGCGTGACAGCCACCCACCTGCACCTACCGCCTCCCGGGCCCGCCCGCCCGCTTCGCGCCGAAAAAACGACTATGCCGATCTCGGCCGAACTGCTTGCGGAGAACGGTGCGTATCCCCCACGATTGCTGGTAGAGGGGGTGGACCAGAGGCACCGCGGAGCAGAGCCGGTCACCGCTTCCGCCCGGACGATCCCCGTGCGAGCGGCTCGCCCACGTCATCACACTGAGTGACAGCGACCGACCGCCGTGCGTGCTGCCACGTCCAGGGGGGCGCACAAGGTCCGCGCGCGCCCCGGGTATGTCCCACCTCCTCCGGCGTCGGGCCGACCCACGACCCGCCCCCGAACCGACCGACGAACGGCGCCCTCCCCCTGGTGCCGTTTCCCGCAGCACCGGCGCAGCCCTGGCGCCGTGTGCGTGCAAGGCAGAGGGCCCCGTCTTCCCCCGCGGGGCCCTCTGGCCATGGCAGCGCGCCCGCGGACATGACACCGCCCGCGGCGACGGTGGTTCGTCGGCGCGGGCGGGTTCTGATCGGGAACTTATCTGTGTTGACCGCTCGATGACGGAGATTCACGCGAATGTGACGCGCGCCTCACACAGATGTGTCCTCAGTCGGCCAGGGATCTGGGCGGGACCGCCGGGACGGGCAGCAGCGGCAGGCTGAGCGCGGCGAAGGCGCCCTCGGGGACGGCCGGGCGGTGCGGGGCCACTGGCGGGACCTCGCGGTAGGGCTCGTCCTGGGCCGGGCGCGGGTCGGGCTCGCCCTTGTTGGGCCACATGGACATGGCCCGCTCGGCCTGGGCGGTGATCGTCAGCGAGGGGTTGACGCCGAGGTTGGCGGAGACGCTGGAGCCGTCCGCGACGGTGATCCCCGGGTAGCCGTAGAGCCGCTGGTAGGGGTCGATGACGCCGGTCGCGGGCGAGTCGCCGATCACGCAGCCGCCGAGGAAGTGCGCGGTGAGGGTGCGGCCGAACAGGTCGCTGGCGGCGCTGCCGGGGAAGCCGTTGATCTCGTCGGCGACCGCCCGGGCCGACTCCTCCGCCGCCGGGATCCAGGTGGGGTTGGGCGCGCCGTGGCCCTGCCGGGAGGTCAGCGTGCCCTTGCCGAGGCCGGACTTCTTCCGCTCCACGACCACCGAGTTGTCCAGCGACTGCATGACCAGGCCGATGATGACGCGCTCGGACCAGCGCCGCTTGTTCATCGACCGCAGCAGCAGGTCCGGGCGGCGCAGCGCGTTGCCGAGCAAGCGCAGCAGCGGGGGCGTCCGGCCCGCGCCGGTGACCTGGACGATGGACATCAGGCCCATGGCGTTGGAGCCCTTGCCGTAGCGGACCGGCTCGATGTGGGTGTGCTCGTCCGGGTGGACGGAGGAGGTGATGGCGACGCCGCGGGTGAAGTCGGCGCGTCGGCCGTAGCGGCGGTCGGTGGTGAGCGAGCCGACCAGGGCCTCGGAGTTGGTGCGGGTCAGCTCGCCGAGCCGGGCGGAGATCCGCGGCAGGTGGCCGGTGTCGCGCAGCCGGTGCAGCAGCTTCTGGGTGCCGTAGGTGCCCGCGGAGACGACGACGCGGCGGGCCCGGATGGTCCGGGAGCCGTTCCTGGCCGGGTTCCTGGAGCGCCCGTCGGTGGCCCGGACGTCCACCGCGAAGCCCTCGCCGTCCTCGCGGACGCAGACCACGGTGGTCATCGGCAGGATCTCGGCGCCGTTCTTCTCGGCCAGGTAGAGGTAGTTCTCGGTGAGGGTGTTCTTGGCGCCGTGGCGGCAGCCGGTCATGCACTCGCCGCACTCGGTGCAGGCCCGGCGGCGCGGGCCCTCGCCGCCGAAGTACGGGTCGTCCGTCTCGGCGCCCGGATCGGCCTTCGGGCCCCGGCCGGGGGCGTCCCGGCCCTCGGCGTCGCCGCCGTCGCCGAAGAAGACGCCGACCGGGGCGAGGTGGAAGGTGTCGCCGTAGCCGAGCTTGTCGGCGGCGTCGCGCAGGTGCACGTCGGAGGGGGTGACGGTGGGGTTGGTGCGCACCCCGAGCATGCGCGCGGCCTGGTCGTAGAAGGGGGCCAGCTCCTGCGACCAGTCGGTGATGTCCTTCCACTGCGGGTCCTGGAAGAACGCCTTCGGCGGCACGTAGAGGGTGTTGGCGTAGTTCAGCGAGCCGCCGCCGACACCGGCGCCGCCGAGCACCATGACGTTCTTGAGCACGTGGAAGCGCTGGATGCCGTACATGCCCAGGGCCGGGGCCCACAGGTAGTTGCGGGTGTCCCAGGAGTTCTTCGGCAGGGTCTGCGGGGTGAACCGCCGCCCGGCCTCCAGCACGGCGACCTTGTAGCCCTTCTCGGTCAGCCGCAGCGCGGAGACCGAGCCGCCGAAGCCGGAGCCGACGACGACCACGTCGTAGTCGTAGCCGGGCTCCGCCCGGGGGCCGTCCTGACCTTCCGTCACCATCGACGTCGCTCCCTCTTCCTCGTTCTGGATCTGGAACCGGACCGTGCGGGTGTGCCGGGCGGGGCGGGCGGCTACTTGAGCCGCAGCGTCCGCATCGCCCCCAGCGCCCTGGTGAGCAGCGCGGCGTAGCCCTGGTCGTCCATGCCGAACGAGGGCGCCATCGGGACCAGCCGCTGGACCGCGATGTTCTGCGGCTCGGTGTACTTGAGGATGCCCTCGGAGCCGTGCCGGCGGCCGACGCCGGAGTCGCCCATGCCGCCCATGGGGGCGGCGACGCTGCCGTACGCGGCGGCGTAGCCCTCGTTGACGTTGACCGTGCCGGAGTGCAGCCGCTGGGCGATCCGGCGGCCGTGGGCGGCGCTGCGGCTCCAGACGCTGGAGTTCAGGCCGTACGGGGTGCTGTTGGCCTGGGCGACGGCCTCGTCCTCGCTGTCGAAGCGGTAGACGGAGACGACCGGGCCGAAGGTCTCCTGGGTGCAGACGGCGCTGGCGGCGTCCACGCCGTCGAGGATGGTCGGCTCGTAGAACAGCGGGCCGACGTCCGGGCGGGCGCGGCCGCCGGCCAGCACCCGGGCGCCGTTGCAGACGGCCTCCTCGACGTGTGCGGTGACGGTGTCGAGCTGGCGCTGCGAGACCAGCGAGCCCATGTCGGCGCCCCAGCCGAGGGTGTTGCCGAGCCGCAGCGCGCTGGTCCGGGCAGCGAACCGCTCCAGGAAGGCGTCGGCGACCTCGCGGGCGACGTAGAGCCGCTCGATGGAGACGCAGAGCTGCCCGGCGGAGGAGAAGCAGGCGCGGACGGCGCCCTCGGCGGCCTTGTCCAGGTCGGCGTCGGCCAGCACCAGCATGGCGTTCTTGCCGCCCAGCTCCATGGAGGCGCCGACCAGCCGGGCGGCGGCGCGCTGGGCGACGTCGCGCCCGGTGCGGGTGGAGCCGGTGAAGGAGACGTAGTCGGCGCGGTCGACCACCTCGGGGCCGACGACCGGCCCGTCGCCGACGACGATCTGCCACAGCTCGGCGGGCAGCCCGGCCTCGATGATCAGCTCACGGGTGCGCAGCGCGGTCAGCGCGGTCTGCGTGTCGGGCTTGGTGACCACGGCGTTCCCGGCCATGAAGGCGGGCACGGCGTCCCCGGCGAACAGCGCCAGCGGGTAGTTCCAGGGGGAGATCTGGCCGATCACGCCCTTGGCGTGGCGGACCTCGGTGACCTGGGTGAGCGTGGGCAGCACGCCGACCCGTCGGCGCGGGCGCAGGTACTTCGCGCCCATGCGCGCGTAGTGCCGGGCCTCGATCGCGGTGACGGAGACCTCTTCGAAGGCGTGGGCGCGGGTCTTGCCGGTCTCGGCCTGGATCAGGTCGAGCAGGTCGGCCTGGTCGGCGAGGATCCGGTCGTGGAAGCGCAGCAGCACCCCCGCCCGCTCGGCGAAGGAGCGCTCGGCCCAGGCGCGCTGGGCGGCGCGGGCCCGGGCGAAGGCGGTGGCGACGTCCTCGGGGGTGGACTCGGGGATCTCGGCGAGGACCTCGCCGGTGAACGGACTGCGGCTGACGCCCTTGGTCGGCTGCTCGCCCGCCACGACCCCGCGCACCAGCCGGGCGACCAGCTGCGGCGTGACGGCGTCGGCGGCGGTACGGGGACCGGGCGCCGCCACGGGGTTGCGCCGGCCGGTCGCGTCGCTCGTGCTGATGTCTGTCATGGCGTGCAGCGTAAGCCGTTTCCAGCGGCTTGGGTACCCGCCGGTAACAACCATCGGGGGCGCTTCTCGGGCCGCCGCGCGCCTGCCCTGCTCAGCCGCGGGGTCAGTGGCCGGAGGAGGTCGCGGCGGCCTTCGGCCGGTACACCCAGACGGAGTAGTCGACGCCCTGGTGCACCCCGGAGACGCCCGCTGCCTTGCGGTAGCCGGGGGTGGCCATCATCGCTGCCACGATCTTGACGTCCAGCCCGGGCGTGGTCACGTGGTCCAGCTCCACCACGCCGAAGTAGTGCGCCTCGATGGCCTTCTGGTAGGCGGCGTCGCCGGAGTAGGTGCGGTGCGTCACCGGGTCGCGGTAGCTGAAGTTCCAGGTGCTGGTCCACTGCTGCCAGGTGGTCTGCGCGCGCAGGTAGTAGCGCGGGACCGGGTCGTTCTCGGCGAGGATCGGCTCACCGGGCCTCAGCTGCCCGCGCAGGGCGGCGACCATCCCGGTGGCGTCGGGCCAGCCCCGCTGGTAGAGCGAGCCGACCTGGCCCAGCCCGCAGTAGAGGGCGAAGCCGACGATCGCGGCGACCGCCGCGCCCTGCCAGAGCGGCGCCCGGCCCTTGGCCGTGGCCAGCAGCCGGGAGAGCAGGTAGCCCGCGAGCACCGCCGCGAACCAGGCGCCGAAGTCCACGTGCTTGTGCAGGGAGGTGGTGACCTGGATGCGCGCCTGGTTGATCGGCGCCAGCATGACCGCCAGCACCAGCACCGCCGCCACCAGCCGTCGGTGCCGCTGCCGCTCGGCCAGCAGCAGCACCAGGGCCAGCAGCGCGCCGACCCAGATCAGCCCGACCCAGTGCCAGGACTCGTCCATGATCCGCAGCCGCGGGGTGGTGCCGACCGCCCGCTTCAGCGTGGTGGACTCGATGCCGGACTGGTACCAGTGCCCGGCCAGCAGCACCGCGCCGCCCAGCAGCAGGACCAGCTCGGCCAGCAGCACCGCGCCCCGCAGCAGTGCCCCGCGCCAGCGGTAGCGCTCCACGGCCGGCAGCACCGCCAGCGCCAGCACCACCGGATCCCACAGCGCCGCGGCGTACTTGGTGGCGTCGGACAGGGCCAGGGCCAGCCCGGACGCCAGCAGCCAGGGCACGCTGCCGGCCGCACGGACGGCCAGCCAGCCGGCGAGGACCAGCAGGAACAGCGCCATCGGGTCGTAGGTGGCGAAGGCCGAGAGGAACTGGGTGGGCCCGGCCACCACGAACAGGGCCGCCGCCAGCAGCCCGGTACGGCGGTCGAAGAGGCGCCCGGCCGCGTCGTAGAGGAGCACGGTGGCGCCCAGCATGAAGGCCAGCCCGAGCAGCCGGGCGGCGAGCAGGCCGCCCACCGAGTCGGCCATCGCGCCCAGCACCGGGTAGATCGTCGGCGCGCCGGAGAAGTAGGTCTGGTAGTTGCCGATCACCGCGCCGTGCAGCAGGTGGGCGATCTCGTCGTGCCCGGCGTAGAGGTAGAGCGCCTCGTCGCTGAAGGCGGTGTTGCTGCGCAGCAGCCGGACCGCCAGGCCGATCTGGAGCGCCAGCACCAGGGCGAGCATGCCGAGCCAGGGCGCGGCCCAGCGGGGGGCGTCGGCCGGCCGGGCCGCCGCCTGCTGCCGTCGGCGGGCTGCCCGGCCGGGGGCGTCGGGGGCTGTGCCGACCGTCTCGGGCGTACTACTCCAGGGCACAGGTCCACCGCTTCTGGCACGGGATGACGAAGGCCGTCGGGACGCTCCAGCCCTCCTTGGCGCCTCCTCGGCGCAAATGATTGTGCGATTATCTCTGGCAATGGTTCCCAACTCAAGCCGCGAAGCCCCGGACTCCGGCGGCGTACGCGATGATCAGCGTCCCGGCTCCCCCGGCCGCCCCGGGAAGCCCGGCGGGAAACCGGAACTGAGCCGCCGGACCGCACTGCGACGGATTTCCGCGGCGCTGGCGGTGGGATTGTCCGCAGGGCTGACCGCAACCGGCTGCAGTAACAGTCTCACAACGAATTCCGGTGGCACCGCCCGCTGGAGCGGGAAATCCGGCGGAATGCCGACGGCGCCCTCCGGCGGCGCGCAGCCGCGCATACCCAGCCGGGATTCGCTGCTGCACCCGCAGGGCGACTACTTCGGGGTGAGCACCTACAGGACGCCGACGCCCGCCGAGACGGCGGCGGTGGCGCAGGCGGCGGGGCGTCATCCGACGATATTGGAGTACTTCCTGAACTGGGATCAGGAGTTCAGCGCCGCGACCGTCCGCGAATGCTATGCCGAGGGCGCGGTCCCGCTGCTGACCTGGGAGCCCTCGGGGACGTCCAATTCCGCGAACCAGCCGGAGTACGCGCTGCGGCACATCACCGGCGGCCGGTTCGACGAGTATGTCAAACGTTTCGCACGGGGTATCCGCGACCAGAAATGGCCGGTAATCCTCCGTTTTGCCCACGAAATGAACGGCGACTGGTATCCCTGGTCGGAACAGAACAGCGGAAACCGCCCGGGCGACTACGCGGCGGCCTGGCGGCACATCCACAAGGTCTTTGCCGATGTGGGCGCCGACAATGTGATCTGGCTGTGGTGCCCCAATGTGGTGCGCGGCACCGGCGGCGTCGAACTGCCCCCGCTCTACCCCGGTGACGACTACGTGGACTGGGCCGGAGTGGACGCCTACGGCTTCGGTGAGAAGACCGCCAGTGAGGTGCTCGACCCCACCATCGCCGTCATCGAGCGGATTACCCAGAAGCCGATCCTGATCGCCGAGACGGCGTCGCAGCCGGGATCGGAACAACCCGGTTGGACGGCCGACCTGTTCAGCTGGCTCGGCTATCACGAGCGGACGATCGGATTCGTCTGGTTCAATCACAGCGTCGCCGAGGGCGGCATGCACGACTACCGCTTCACCGTCGACCCGCAGACCCAGGCCGCCTTCCGGACCGGGCTGTCCTCGCTCCGGCTCGCGCACTGGCCGGTGGCCGACCCGCCGCCGAACGCCGGCTGAGCGGACCGAACGCCCGCCCTAGTGGCGGGACTTGATCAGCAGCAGCACCCGCACGCCGGCGACCCGGTGCGAACCGCCGTCGTGGTACGAGGACTTCAACAGGTCCGCCTCGCGCTTGGGCATCTTGGCGTACGGGTCGGACGGGTCGCCGCTCGCCACCAGCCAGATGCGGGCCGCCCCCGGGCGCAGGCGGCGGGCTGCAGGCAGTCGGTGGCCATGAACTCGCCCAGCGCCTGCGGGGTCTGCTTCAGGAACACGTCCCGGGGCGGCCGCGCGACGTCGCGGAACTCGTACGACATGGACAGCTGCCGGTAGCCGCTGCTGCCCGAGTAGGCGATGCCGTCCCCGGGACGATCATGGCTGATAATCCACTGTGCCGCCGCGTGCCAGTCGGGGTCGCCCGGGAGCGGATCGGCGCGCACCGCCTGGAGGTCCGGGATGCAGACCAGCGTCAGCAGCACCGCCGCGCCGAGGGCCGCCAGCCAGTCGCGGGAGACCGGCGCCGCCCAGGCGACGGCCCGCTCCGGCAGCAGCCGGACGCCCGAGCACAGCCCGTTGGCGGCCAGCAGCACCCAGGCCGGGCAGGTGTACAGCACGTAGCGCATCAGGAAGAGGTTGACCACGCCCTGGACCGCGAACAGGAACAGCGGCGGCAGCAGCGCCCAGCACAGCAGGAAGCCGGTCCAGCGCCTGGAGGCGAGCAGCAGCCCGAGCAGCGCCGCGCCGATCACCGCGTCGGCGGCGGTCTGCGAGTGGAACAGCTGCTGCGGGAAGGAGGCGAGCGCGGGCCAGCCGGTGGGTATCCAGGCGACCTGCCCGGTCTGCCCCGCACCCAGGACCAGCACCGGCAGCAGCGGGAGCAGGCCGAAGGCGACGGCGGTGGTCCACACCCCCATCCGGCCCCGGCCCAGCCGGGCGCCGGTGCCGGAGCGGGAGAGCAGCAGCGCCAGGTGGGCCGCGAGCACGCCCAGGGTGACCAGCTGGACCAGGCCCATCCAGGGGATGGTCAGGGCGTACGCGGCCCAGCGCTCACCGGCCGGGCGGTCCAGGGCGCGCAGCAGCAGCAGGGTCGAGGTGAGCGCCGCCAGCACGGCGAACGCATACGGCCGGGCCTCCTGCGCGTAGCGGGTGCTGATCGGCAGGACCGCGAAGAGCAGCCCCGCGGCGGTGCCCACACCGGCGTCGAACAGCCGGGTTCCCAGGACCGCCAGGACGCCCGCCGCGGCGGCCATGGCCAGCGCCGAGGGCACCCGCATGGCGCCGCCGGAGGTGCCGGTGAGGTCGATCCACAGGTGCATCAGCGCGTAGTAGGGGGCCAGCACGATGTCGACGTGCTGGATCAGCCTGGCCAGGTCGCCCCAGCCGAGGGTGGCCGCCCACCAGGTGGCCCGCTCGTCGTCCCAGGGCTGTCGGTGGCCGATGCCGGACAGGCCGAGGACCAGCATCAGCAGGGTCGGGGCCACGGCCACCGGCACCGCCGGGGCGCGCCGGGCCGCGCGCGGCCGGTGCTGCCCGGGCCGGGCGGCCGGGGGCGCCTGCGCCTGCCGGCTCACCGGCCACCGGCCGGGGCCGAGGAGGCCGGGGCCGAGGAGGCCGCGTGCGAGGAGGCCGGGTGCGCGGAGGACAGCCCGGTGGCCAGCTTCAGGCTTTTCAGCCCCTTGGCGAAGGCGGCCTGGTCGGCGGGGGTGTCGGAGTAGCGCCAGTCGGCGTTGGCCCCGGACTGCTGGTCCTTCTCGGTCCAGATGTAGCCGATCACGTCCGGGTGCTGCTGCAGCCAGGGGAAGAAGCTGCTGATCCACTCGGTCTTGTCGGCGCCGGGCTGGGCGCCGGTCTCGGTGATCAGGACCGGCTTCCTGGTGAAGCCGGCCAGCTCCTTCAGGGTGGGGTCGAAGGTCTGGTCGGCGCTGGTCTCGTTGACGCCGTAGCCGGTCAGACCGATCCAGTCGACGTACTTGTCGCCGGGGTAGAGCTGGGCCAGCGAGGTGTGCGGCACCGGGCGGATGATGTTGGGGCTCCAGACCCAGATCACATTGGTGGCCCCGGCCTGCTGGAAGAGGTCGTGCACGTGCTGCCACGCCTTGACGTAGTCGCCCGGCGCGTTGCCGTTGACCTGCTCGGACCAGGGGTACCAGACGCCGTTCATCTCGTGCGCGAAGCGCAGTGCCACCGGCCACTTGTCCGCCGCCACCGCCTTGGCGAAGGTGGTGATGTAGGCGTCGAACTTGCCGCCGTAGATGTTGGAGAGCTTGTACTGCGGCTGGTCGATGTTGGCCTTGGGGATGCTCCCGGCGAGCGCGCCGTTGTTCTCCACGCCGCCGCTCCAGGGCTCCCAGGAGATGACCGGCAGCGTGCCGTGCCGGTAGGCGTCGGCGACGGCGGCCGGGTCGAACGGCTGGGTCCACTTGACGAAGTACTCGGTCATCGAGGGGGCGGCCCCGGCCGAGGCGGTGACGTCCTGCACCTCGGAGGCGGAGAACGGGGCCTGCTGGGTGGCCGCGCCGAAGTAGACCCCGTCCGGGTCGAGGAACTGCGCGGCGGTCGGCACCGGGGCGGGCTTGCCCAGGGTGTCCAGCCGCGAGAGCAGGCTCTGCGGCTTCTGGGCGGTGCCCAGCCCGCTGTACTTGGGCGAGGCGTTGGAGACCACCGCCGCGTACACCCCGGCCGAGAAGACGGACAGCAGCAGGACGTTGACCAGCATCCAGATCCGGAGCCTGATCCCGGTCCCGCGGTTCCACCAGTGCAGTTTCCGCTTGCGCCGGACCGACCTAGACACTCATCATCACCGACCCTGCCAGCATGAGGGTTCCAAGGATGTAGGGGACGACGACCAGCGGGCTGTGCGCCCGCTCACCCGCGAAGCTGTTCGCGCGCGTGCCCCAACTCGCGTTGTGGGCGCAGCGGAAGAAGCCGACCAGGCGGATCGGCAGCAGCAGCAGGGTATTGATGATCATGAACACCGGCAGGAAGACCATGTCCTGGGGCCGGTAGGCGAAGTGGCGGCCGAAGCGGATCGCAATCGACAGCAGCGACATCAGCGCGGCCAGCCCGATGATCACCGCCATCTCCTTCAACGGCGAGGCCGGAAGCGGGAGTTCGGTGTACAGCCCGGGGCGGCTGCGGTGGAAGAACGCGGAGATCCAGGAGGCGAAGGTGCCCAGCAGCACGAAGGGCACGGCGACGTCGGCGAAGTAGAACAGGGCCAGCATCTTGGCCCGGCGCAGCATCCACGGCATCATCCGCAGGGTGTTGTACTGCGAGCCCCGGGCCCACCGGTACTGCTGCTTGATCAGCTTCTTCACCTGCAGCGGCGCGTCGGTGTAGACCAGCGAGGTGGACTGGTAGACGGTCCGGTAGCCGTACTTGAGCGCGTAGTTGGTGAGCGTGCGGTCGTCGCTGACCTCCAGGAACACGCCCAGGAACTTCTCGGTGAGGAAGTCGTGCATGCAGTCGACCAGGATCTGGCTGCGGAAGGCGATGGTGCGGCCGGGCAGGCAGCCGACGGTTCCCAGGACGCTCATGGCGGGCATGGAGTACTGGCAGCGCACGCTCTCCAGCCAGTCGGCCCAGCGGGTGAGCACCGAGCGGCCCGGGTCCAGGATCCGCTGGCGGGTGGTCACCCCGCCGACCTCGGCGTCGCGGAAGGGCTTGACCAGCTCGGAGAGGGTGTTCGGGGTCCACAGCGTGTCCGAGTCGACCAGCACCGCGATCTCGCCGGTGGAGACCTCCAGGCCCTCGCGCAGCGCGTTCCGCTTGCCGGGGATCTCGGTCCAGCACCACCACACGCCCAGGCTGTCGCAAATACGCTCCAGGCCGGGGTTCTCCGGGCCGTTGATGACGACGATGATCTCCGTCGGCCCCTGCTTGATGATCCGGCTCAGCACATCGCGGAAAAGATCTTCGGGCTCGTCCACCACGGGAATGATCACTGAAGTGGTGGTGTCGTACCGGCGCTTCCACGGTTTGTAGCGCCGCGCCAGGACGATCTTTATCACCCAGAGCACCCAGATCAGGGTCATGAAAAGGGCGAAGGGGTACACCACGCCGTGGCTCCACCACTCACGGAGCTCCAGCAGATACGCCAGCATGACTTCTTCTTCACCAATTCGAGTCCGCGAGCCGGGAACCGCGACACAGTTAAGCCCCGTCCGTGCTGACGAAGCGTCCGCACGAGCACTGCGACCAAGGGGACGCCTGCCGCCTCCGGTGGTGCAGTAGAGCCGCCCCGATGCGGCACACGAAGCGATCGTACGTACGAACTGAAGTCAAAAATACGGACTTTGTACACATAAACCTCAGCCGCTCAGCGAACCGTTATGGTTCGGTGATTGGCCGGTGTGGGCTCGGTGTGATTTCCGGCCACTCAGCTCCTTATGCTGATGAGCGCCCTGCGGCAGGTGCGTCCGCGCCCTGCCCACGCGGCCCGGCGCCTCCCGCCCGGGCGTCGTGCGGGCAGCCGCCCATCCACGTCAGGAGAGGGGACGCACCGAGATGCAGCTCACCGTCATAGGCACCGGTTACCTGGGGGCCACCCACGCCGCCTGCATGGCCGAGCTGGGCCACGAGGTCCTCGGCGTCGATGTCGACCCGGACAAGATCGCGGCGCTCCAGGCCGGGCGCGTGCCCTTCTACGAGCCCGGGCTCGAGGAGTTGCTCGCCAAGCACGTGGCAACCGGCCGGCTCCGCTTCACCACCTCCTACCAGGAGGCCGCGGCCTTCGGCGAGGTGCACTTCTCCTGTGTGGGCACCCCGCAGAAGAAGGGCGAGCCCGGCGCCGACCTGCGCTACGTGGACGCCGTCATCGACTCGCTGGCCCCGCACCTGACCCGGCCCACCGTGCTGGTGGGCAAGTCCACCGTGCCGGTGGGCACCGCCCAGCGGCTGGCCGAACGGCTCGCCGAACTGGCGCCCGCCGGGGCCGGGGCCGAACTGGCCTGGAACCCCGAGTTCCTGCGCGAGGGCTTCGCGGTCGAGGACACCCTGCGTCCCGACCGGCTGGTGTTCGGGCTCGCCGGGAGCGGCTCCCGCGCCGAGGCCGTGCTGCGCCAGGTGTACGCGCCGCTGCTGGAGGCCGAAGTCCCGCTGGTGGTGGCCGACTTCCCCACCGCGGAGCTGGTGAAGACCGCCGCCAACGCCTTCCTGGCCACCAAGATCTCGTTCATCAACGCCATGGCCGAGGTCTGCGAGGCGGCCGGAGCCGATGTCACGCTGCTGTCCACCTCGCTCTCCTACGACACCCGGATCGGCGGACGCTTCCTCAACGCCGGCGTCGGCTTCGGCGGCGGCTGCCTGCCCAAGGACATCCGCGCCTTCATGGCCCGTGCCGGGGAGCTGGGCGTGGACCAGGCGCTGACCTTCCTGCGCGAGGTCGACTCGATCAACATGCGCCGCCGCGACCGGATGGTGGAGCTGGCCCGGGAGCACTGCGAAGGCAGCCTGCTCGGTCGCCGGATCGCCGTCTGGGGCGCGGCGTTCAAGCCCGACTCGGACGACATCCGCGACTCGCCCGCGCTCAACGTCGCGGCCCGGCTGCAGCTGCTCGGCGCGGAGGTCACCGTCTACGACCCCAAGGCCATGGACAACGCCCGCAAGATGTACCCGGGCCTCGGCTACGCCGCGAGCGCGGTGGAGGCGGCCCGGGGCGCCGAGGTGGTGCTGCACCTGACGGAGTGGCCGGAGTTCCGCGCCATCGACCCGGTGGAGCTGCGCCCGGACGTCGCCCGGCCGCAGATCATCGACGGCCGCAACGCCCTCGACCGCGAGCGCTGGCGGGCCGCCGGCTGGACCTACCGGGCCCTGGGAAGGCCCTGATCCCCGCACGGAGACGGTTGGTTCCGGGTCTGGGAGACTGACAGCCCGATTCGTACGAGCGAGCGACTGGAAAGGTGTGTCGGAGGCTGTGACCGATCCCCAGAACCCGCGTCAGCCCCAGGATCCGCGGATCCCCCCGGGCGACGCACAGCCCGCGGACCCGCGCCAGCCCGAGCCCTCGCCGCCGCTGCACCAGCCGGTCTGGCAGGGGTACGGCACGCCGCCGCCCACCGACCCGGCCCGCCCCGCACAGCCGGGGGTTCCGGAGAACCCGGACCACACCCTGGTCATGGGCGCGCGCCCGACGCCGCAGGGCCGGCCGCACCAGCAGCCGGTCCAGCCGCCCGCGCCGCAGCCCCCGGCCCAGCCGTCCGCGCCCGCCGCCCAGCCGGGCTACGGCTACCCCCAGCCCGGCTCCCCGGCCCCGGGGCCGTACCTGCCGCCGTACGTGCAGCCGACGCCCCCGCCGCAGGCCCTGCCCAACCAGCTCCCGGCGCAGCTCGGCACCGGCCCCGCCGAGCCGGACTGGTCGGCGCTGGCCGCCGCCAACGAGTCCCGCGGCAAGCGCAGGCGGGTGCTGCTGACGGTGAGCGGCGTGGTCGTCCTGGCACTGGTCGCGGGCGGGGCGGTGTACGCCTCCGGCGCCCTCGGCGGCTCCAAGGGCAAGCACCAGCAGGCACAGGGACACACCACCGCCACCGCCGCCCCCAGCCCCTCGCAGACGCCCCCGGCCAAGCCCACCGGCTCAGCCGCGCCCACTCCCCCGGCCCAGACCGGCACCCTGACCGGGGCCGGGGTGTTCAGCGCGCAGACGCTGACCGTGGGCAGCACCACCTTCACCCGCAAGCTCACCGACACCGCCTCGCCCTGCTGGAAGGCGACCGGCAGCGGTCTGGGCACCGTGCTGAACACCGACCACTGCACCCAGCTGCTGCGCGCCACCTACATCTCGGGCGGCGTGGCTGTCACCGTCGGCATCGGCGTCTTCAGCTCCCGGACCGACTCCGCCGCAGCGGCGGCCCACAACACCGGCACGCTTGACCCGCTCTACGGCGACAACGCCGGAGTGGACGCCTTCTGCCAGAAGGCGGCCTGCGCGGTCTCGCACTCCGCGTACAGCCACTTCACCTACTACACCGTCGCCGGGCCCACCAGCGGCGCCGCCGGGGCCAAGGACGGCGCCGCGACGACGGCCTCCAACGACCTGGCCGCGTACGCACTGACCCGGATCAAGCAGCTGGTCGGCGGCTGACCTCAGGCGGTCGCGTCAGGCCGCCCGCGTCAGGCCGCGACCAGGTCCTGCAGGGCCTGCCCCACCGAGCGGTGGAAGGTCGGGTAGGCCCAGATGGTCGCGTCCAGCTCCGCCAGCGGCGTCCGGGTCTGCACCGCGAGGGTGAGCAGGCCCAGGATCTCGCCGCCGGACGGCCCGGCGGCGGTCGCGCCGACCAGGTGGCCGTCGGCGGCGACCAGCTTGACGAAGCCGTCGCTGCCCCTGCCGTGGACGAAGCCCCGGCTGCCGGAGGCCAGCTCGGTCCAGCCGGTGCGCACCGCCAGCCCCTCGTCCCGGGCCTGGGCCTCGGTGAGGCCGACCGCGCCGATCTCCGGATCGGTGAAGGTGACCCTGGGCACGGCGTGGTACTCGGCGGTGCGCCCGCCTTGGCCGAGGATGGCCCGGACGGCGATGTCCGCCTGGTACACGGCCAGGTGCGTGAAGGCGCCCCGGCCGGTGGCGTCGCCGACCGCCCACACCCCGGGCACACCGGTCACCCGCATCCGCTCGTCCACCGGCAGCGCCCGCGCACCGGGCGGCAGGCCCAGCACGTCCGCGCCGATCCGGTCCAGGTCGACCAGGCGTCCGACGGCGACCATCAGCCGCTGCGCGCTCAGCCGGTCGCCCCGGCGGCAGGCGACGTGGAAGCGCCCGTCGGCGTGGGTCACCGAGGCCACCTCGGCGCCGGTGCGGACGTCCAGGCCGTCGGTGGCCAGCACCCGGGTGAGCAGCTCGGCGGCCTCCGGCTCCTCCCTCGGCAGCAGCCGCGACCGGGCCTCCAGCACGGTGACCGCGCAGCCCATCCGCTGGAGCGCCTGCCCCAGTTCCAGGCCGACCGCGCCGCCGCCGAGGACCAGCAGCGACTCCGGCAGCTCCGGGGTCTCGACCAGCTCGCGGTTGGTCCAGTACGGGGTGCCCGCCAGGCCGGGCACGGGCGGGGCGACGGGCTGCGAGCCGACCGCCAGCACCACCGCCCGGCGCGGCCGCAGCACCGTCTCGTCGTCGCCGCCGCTGTGCAGCACGGTGACCTCGTGCGGGCCGGTCAGCCGTCCGGTGCCGTGCAGGACGGTGGCGCCGCGGGTGTTCAGCCTGTCCACCGCGGCCTTGTCGTCCCACCCGTCGGTGGCGGCGCGCACCCGCCGGGCGACCGGCCGCCAGTCCGGCTGCACCCGGCAGATGCCGGCGTTGCCGGGGATGCGGTGGGCCTCGCCGACCAGGTTCCCGGCCCGCACCATGATCTTCGAGGGGATGCAGCCCCAGTACGGGCACTCCCCGCCGACCAGGCGTTCGTCGACGCCGACGACCTCCAGGCCCGCGTCCGCGAGGCGCCCGGCGACCTCCTCACCGCCGGGGCCCAGGCCGATCACGACGACATCAGGGGTGGGAACAGCGAGGACGACCATGACCGGCTCCCTGGGGTGGGGGGTTTGGCCTTGTCGTTCCACCGTACTCGGGACCGGGCGGGGCGTCTCGCCGTCGGCGGGGACTTCCGCGCGGGCGGTCGCGCGGGCGGTCAGGGCGTGCTGAAGCCGTTCAGGACGGCCAGGAAGCGCTCGTAGCAGGTGGTCCACTGGTCGGCCGGGTAGTCGACCATGATGTCGTACTCGGTGCCGGTGCCGTCCTTGTACAGCTGCTCGATGGCGTGGTGCTCCTCCTGGCTGCCGTCCGGGAGCAGCTTCACGTACGTCCAGTCCCAGCGCGCGCCCGGGTAGCCGTGGAAGACGTCCTGGCCGGAGTCCTGCACGACGAAGGTCTTGTCCTTGACGCTCTGCTTCATCTGCAGCAGGTGCTGGATCGGGGTGAGGTTCTGCCCGGCGGTCACGCCGAAGCGGATCAGGTGGTCCTCGTCGCTCTCCGGCGAGTAGTCGGTGGTGGTCAGCGTGCTCCCGGCCACCCGCTGGAACGGCGGCGAGGTGATCGGCAGCGGGAAGCTGAAGCCGTCCGGGTCCTTGGTCAGCACGAAGCCGGCCGGGACCACCGGGGCCGAGGGCGAGGCCGAGGCGGAGGGGCTGCCGCCGGGTCTCGGCGTGCCGCCGCCGGAGGCGGAGCGGTGCCTCATGATCGTGTAGTCGTACGCCACCCCGCCGCCGGCCAGCGCCGCCAGCAGCGCGGCCACCACCAGCCACGGCCAGAGCCGGCGGCGACGGCGGCGCGGCTGCGGCCGCTGGTACGACTGCTCGTTCTGCTGGGACTGCTGGTACGGGTGCTGGTGCGGCTGCTGGTGCTGCGGCCCGGCCGGCTGCTCCAGCGTCGGCTGCTGGGACACCGCGCGCACCGGCTCGGTCCGGTACTCGGACTCGACCAGCGCCGGGCGGGTCGGCTCGGTGCGCACGGCCGGGGCCGGGGTGTGCTCGTTGCGGTCCACCAGCGGGACGGTGCTGGTGGGGGTGCGCAGCGGGCTCGGCGGCTGGCCGATGGTGGTGGTGTCCCCGGCGGCGACCCGCTGCAGCATCCGGATCGCCTCCGGCGCCGAGGGGCGCTCGTCCGGGTCCTTGCTGAGCAGCGCCTGCAGCACCGGGGTGAGCGCGCCCGCGTTGCGCGGCTCCGGCAGCGGATCGGTGACCACGGCGGTGAGCGTGGTCAGCGGCGAGTCGCGGCGGAACGGCGACTCGCCCTCGACCGCCGCGAACAGGGTCGCGCCCAGGCCCCAGAGGTCCGAGGAGGGGCCGGGGCGCGAGCCGTGGACGCGCTCGGGGGCGAGGTAGTCCGGCGAGCCGATCAGGTCGCCGGTGCGGGTGAGGGCGGAGTCGCCCTCGTAGGTGGCTATGCCGAAGTCGGTCAGCACGACCCGGCCGGTGCCCTGCTCCAGCAGCACGTTGGCGGGCTTCACATCGCGGTGGATCACCCCGACCAGGTGGCCCCGGTGCAGCGCGGCCAGCACCTGCGCGCCGATCCCGGCGGCCTCACGCGGGTTCAGCGTGCCTTCCTGCTCGACCAGTTCGGCCAGCGAGCGGCCGCTGATCAGCTCCATCACGATCCACGGCTTGCCGTCCTGCTCCAGCACGTCGTGGATGGTGATCACACCGGGGTGCCGGATGCGTGCGGCGGCGCGGGCCTCCTGCTTCATCCGGGACTGGACGATCTGCAGGTCCTCCTCGGCGAGGTGACCCACGGACAGCTCCTTGACCGCGACCTCGCGGTCCAGCATCTCGTCCACGGCGTGCCAGACCGTGCCCATGCCGCCGCGCCCCAGCCGCGTGCCCAGCCGGTAGCGCCCGGCCAGCATTCTCGCGGGCGGCTCCACGGTGGCCGCGCCCCCCGACGCGGTGCCGTGCGGTGGCGTCCCTCCGCGCACCGACTCGCCGGCCGAACCTTCTTCCGTGCCCACCCCTGCTCCCCCTTGCCTGATCCCCGCCGCGTGTCGAGCCAGCGGCAGGGCGCCAGACGCCGCGCGTAATCCCCGTTGCTCTGGGGACAGACTAGGGAACGGTCGGCCCGACGGGAACGGCGGGGCGGCCATGTGATCCCGCTGTGATGCTCACTTCCCGATCAGCGCGGCCATGACCAGAGCCGATGTGACGATCAGAAGTATTGCCGTCACCAGAACAACGCCCAACCGTCCCGCGTGTCGCCGGGGCGCGGCGTGGTGGTGCGCGTCCTGGCGCGCCACCACGGCCCGGTCGGCCGCCGCCGCGCGGTCGGACCGCCCGGGCAGCTCGGTCCGGCGCGGGCCGGGCAGCAGCGCGGCCACCGCCAGCACCGCCTCCTGGTTCACCGGCTCCGGCGCGCGCAGCAGCAACTCCCTTATCTCCTGCTGGACTTCCGGCAGCGACGGCCGGGCCTGCGGATCCGCCGCCAGCAGCCGGCCGACCAGCGGGCCCAGTGGCCCCGACACCGCCTCCGCCGGCTCCCGGGCCGCTTCCGGCAGCGCGTCCAACGGTGTTTCCGGGTCCGCCCCTGGCAGCGGTTCGCCGGTCAGCGCCCGGTGCAGCAGCGCGCCCAGCGCCCAGGCGTCCGCCGCCGGGCCCACCGCCGCGACCGCCCCGGCCGGTCCGCCGGGGCCGCGCTGCTCCGGCGCCCAGCGCTCGGGGGCCTCGCCGACCACCACCGCCCGCGCGTCCCGGGCCCGAACCCGCGCCGGGCTCCAAGGGGATGACGGGACGCCCGCTCCCGGGGTGTCGCCGCCCGGGCCGCCGCACAGCGCCTCCTGCGCCGCGCCCACGGCCAGCCCGCCCAGCAGTGCCGTGCCGTCGTCGCAGACCAGGACGGTGTCCGCGGTGACATTGCCGTGCACCAGGCCCACCGCGTGCACCGCGCGCAGCGCCGCCACCAGATCCCCTGCCAACTCGGCCGCCCGGTACGGCCCGAGCGGGCCGCCGCGCTCCAGCACCGCGCCCAGCGGCGCGCCCGGCACCGCCTCCCCGGCGACCCACAGGTAGCCGTCCTCGTCGAAGACCTGGAACACCTGGCTCAGCCGGGGGTGGTCGGGCACCGCCCCGGCCACGAAAGCGGCCTGGACCAGGGCCCGTTCGGCCGTGTCGTCGCCCCGGACCGGCTGCCGGTCCTGGTCGAAGGGGGTGACCAGCTCCGGCAGCGGCACCGCGTCCAGCTGCACCGCCGCGCCGCTGCGGGTGTCCACCGCCGCGACGCCGGTGGCTACCTGGCGGCCGGTGAGCCGGTAGCGGGACGCCAGCAGCCGCCCGGAGCCGTCGCCGGGGACGCCGGGGACGCCGGGGTTCGCTGCTCTGCCCACGCCGTCCCTCCCTGTGCGGTGCGGTGGTGCTGTCGTACTGCCGTGCGGTGCTGCTGCCACCATGTCAGGTCGCGGGCTGAAAACTGCTGAAGAAGGCGTTCATCAGTTCGTGGTTGCGGGCGCCGCCCCAGCCGGCGGCGGCGGACGTCCAGTCGATGGTGTAGCCGTGGTGGCCGTCGGTGGCGAAGCCGCGGTCGAGCGAGCGCAGGGCCGAGCCGTCGCCGCCGGTGTAGGTCCACTCCCAGTCGGCGGCGTCCCAGCCCCGGTAGCCGACCTTCTGCAGGTCCACCCGGTGGTAGTGCGGGTAGCTCGCAGCGGTCCGGCTCTCCTCGGTGCGCAGCGCCGCGACCGCGCTGCTGCCGGGCGTACCGGTCCAGGCCACGTCCAGGTAGCCGGACGGGCCCCGGTAGCGCCAGTGCTCGGCCGACAGCCGGGTCAGCGTCCAGCCCTGGGGGATCTCGATGGTGGCGCCGCCGGGCATGGCCACCCGCTCGTAGCCGGGGAGCGGGGTGTTCGGCTTGTCCTGCTGCGCCATCGCCACCCACACCCCGCCGCCCGCCACCACCAGCAGCACCAGCAGGGCCACCAGCAGCCGGGCCGCGCGCCGCCCGCTGCGGGTGCCGAGCACGGTCACCGACTCGGTGGTCGGCAGCGGCTCGAAGCCGGTGCCGGGCATCGGCATGGCCGCGGTGGCGGACTGCGAGCGCGGGCGCGGCGCGGGCCCGGGCGCCGGGAAGGGGTCGCGCGGCCGCGCCCCGCCCGGGTACGCCGGGCCGTCGGCGGCGGTCGCGGGGGCCGCCCCGAACGGCGGGCGGGCGGAGGGCCCGGCGGCCTGCTGCGCGGCGGACGGCGCGGGCGGCTGTGCCGGCTGCGGGGAGCTGTCGTCCTGGTTCAGCACCTGCAGCAGCAGGTGCCGGGCGGTGTTCTCGTCGAAGCGCTCCTGCGGGTCCTTGCGCAGCAGCCCGGCGATCACCGGGACCAGCGGGCCGCCGTTGGCCGGGGGCGTCAGCTCCTCGGTCATCACCGCGGTGAGCGTGGACAGTGCCGAGCCCTTGTCGTACGGCGGCCGCCCCTCGACCATCGCGTACAGGGTCGCCCCGAGCGACCACAGGTCGGAGGGCGCGCCCGGGATCCGGCCCCGCGCGCGCTCCGGCGAGATGTAGGAGGGCGCGCCGACCAGCATGCCGGTGGAGGTCACCGAGGGGTCGCCCTCGACCCGGGCGATGCCGAAGTCGGTGAGCACGACCCGCCCGTCGTGCCCGATCAGCACGTTGGAGGGTTTGACGTCGCGGTGCAGGATGCCGGAGCGGTGCGCCTGCGAGAGCACCGCCAGCAGCTCCAGGCCGATCTCCGCCGCGCGCTTCGGCGGCAGCACGCCGTCGGTGGCGATGACCTCGCTCAGCGAGCGGGACTCCACCAGCTCCATCACGATCCACGGCCGGTCGTCCTCCTCGACCACGTCGTAGACGGTGATGGCGGCGGTGTGCCGGACCCGGGCGATGGCCTTGGCCTCGGTCAGGGTGCGGGCGATCAGCCGCCGCCGCTCGTCCTCGTCCATGCCTGCGGCGAAGCGCAGCTCCTTCACCGCGACCGGGCGGCCCAGGATCTCGTCCACGGCCCGCCAGACCGTGCCCATCCCCCCGCGCCCCAGCTCGGACACGAGCCGGTAGCGCTCCGCCAGCAGCCTCCCCGACGTGTCCTGATAAGCGGTCATCTGGCTGAGGTCCCCTCCGCGTATGAAACTCCCGCCCCCATCGTCCCCTACCGGAGCGGGACGATGTCCTCCGCCCCCAGTCTGGCGGCGTCGGCGGTGAGGTCGTCCGGCTGCTGCTGGGACTCCCGCTCGGCCTCCACCCGCTTGCGGTAGTGCTCCACCTCGCGGTCGATCTGACCCTTGTCCCAGGCCAGTTCACGGGCCATGAGCTCGGCGGCCTCGCGCATGCAGACGGTGCCCCGGTCGAAGGTCTCCATGGAGATCCGGGTGCGCCGGGCCAGCACGTCGTCCAGGTGCCGGGCGCCCTCGCTGCGGGCGGCGTGGACGACCTCGGCCCGCAGGTAGTCGTCGGCCCCGCCCAGCGGCTCGGCCAGCGACGGGTCCTCGGCGACGAGTTGCAGCAGTTCGCCGACCAACGAGCCGTAACGGTTCAGCAGATGCTCGACCCGGGCGATGTGCAGGCCGCTGCCGCGGGCCAGTTCGGCCCGGCCGTTCCACAGCGCCTGGTAGCCCTCGGCCCCGGCCAGCGGCACCTTCTCGGTGCAGCTCGGCGGCACCCGCTGGTCCAGGCCGTGCACCGCCTCGTCCACCGCGTCCCGGGCCATCACCCGGTAGGTGGTGTACTTGCCGCCGGCCACCACCACCAGGCCGGGGACGGCGTGCTGCACCACGTGCTCCCGGCTGAGCTTGGACGTCGCCTCGGACTCCCCGGCCAGCAGCGGACGCAGCCCGGCGTACACGCCCTCGACGTCCTCCCTGGTCAGCGGGACCGCCAGGACCGAGTTCACGTGGTCGAGCAGGTACTCGATGTCGGCGCTGCTGGCCGCCGGGTGGTCCTTGCCCAGCGTCCACTCGGTGTCGGTGGTGCCGACGATCCAGTGCCGCCCCCAGGGGATGACGAACAGCACGCTCTTCTCGGTCCGCAGGATCAGCCCGGTGGCCGAGTGGATCCGGTCACGCGGGACGACCAGGTGGATGCCCTTGGACGCGCGGACGTGGAACTGCCCGCGCTCGCCGACCAGCGCCTGCGTCTCGTCCGTCCACACGCCGGTCGCGTTGACGACCTGCCGGGCGCGTACCTCGAACTCACCCCCCTGCTCCAGATCATGCACCCGGGCACCGACAACCCGCTCCCCCTCGCGCAGGAAGCCCACCACCCGGGCCCGGTTGGCGGCCAGCGCGCCGTACCCGGCGGCGGTGCGGACCAGGGTGGTGACGAACCGGGCGTCGTCCATCTGCGCGTCGTAGTACTGCACCGCGCCGACCAGGGCGTCCTTGCGCAGGCAGGGCGCCAGCCGCAGGGCCCGGCGGCGGCTCAGGTGCCGGTGCAGCGGCAGGTCGGTGCCGTGGCCGCCGGAGACCGACATGGCGTCGTACAGGGCGACGCCGGAGCCCACGTACGGGCGCTCCCAGCCGCGGTGCTGCAAGGGGTAGAGGAACGGCACCGGCTTCACCAGGTGCGGGGCCAGCGTCTGCAGCAGCAGGCCGCGCTCCTTCAGGGCCTCCTGGACCAGCGCGAAGTCCAGCATCTCCAGGTATCTCAGGCCGCCGTGGATCAGCTTGCTGGAGCGGCTGGAGGTGCCCGAGGCCCAGTCCCTGGCCTCGACGATCCCGGTGGCCAAGCCTCGGGTCACCGCGTCCAGGGCCGTCCCCGCGCCGACCACGCCGCCGCCGACGACCAGCACGTCGAGCTCCCGCTCGGCCATCCGGGCGAGGGACTCCGCCCGCTGGTCAGGTCCCAGTTCCGAGCTGCGCATGACTGCCTCCGCACTGTGCCGACCGGCCCCGTGCTCCGGCGGCCGGTTCCGCTGGTCACTGATCACCAGTCTGCCCGGTATCTGCCCACTCGGGGCGGTGCCAGTCACGGCCGGGGGCACAGCCGGGCATCGAACCCGTAATCCACTCGGGAACACCAGGCCGTAGCTGCTAGCCTGCGGCGACTCCACGGCGCAGGGCCCCTCGCGGGCCGCTTTCCGTGGCACGCCCATGCTCTCTTCACCCCCGGGGGACACCACATGACCGACTCCACCACGCCGCCCGCAGCACCGGCCGCAGCACCGGCCGCCGGGCCGGCCCCGCAGGGCTTCGGCGCGCCCGTGCCGCCGCAGGCCGCCGCCGTCCCGCCGCAGGGCGGGCCGCAGGGCTGGGGCGGGCCGGGGCAGCCGCAGACCCCCTACGGCGGCTACCCGGTCACCGCCGCCGGCCGTCCGGAGCAGGAGACCGGCCGGCCGGGCCTGGCGGTCGTCGCCGGGATCGGGGCCATGCTGGTCTCGGCCGCCGTCTACGCCGGGGTCATCGACCTCACCAAGCACGAGATCGGCTACCTGGCCCTGGCCGTGGGCCTGCTGATCGGCCTGGCCCTGGGCAAGCTCGGCGGCAGGCACCCGGCGCTGCCGGTGGTCGGCGTGGTGCTGGCGCTGCTCGGCATCTTCCTGGGCGAGATGCTCGGCATCGCCCTGCTGGCCAACAAGCTGGACGGGGTGCCGCTGGGCACCGTCCTCGGCCACCCCGGCGACCTGTTCTCGGCCTGGAAGGAGAGCTCGGACGCCATGTCCTTGCTGTTCTTCGCCATCGGCGGCCTGGAGGCGTTCGTCTTCACCCGCCGCTTCAGCGGGGCCGCGGTGCCGACCCGGCGCCGCCGCCGCTGACCCCCGCGCGGCGTCCGCTCCCGGACGCGGCGGAGGCCCCCGGCGCGATGCGCGCCGGGGGCCTCCGGGTGCCGTCCGCGCGGGCTACTTGTGCGCGACCGTGACCTCGACCCGCTGGAACTCCTTGAGCTCCGAGTAGCCGGTGGTGGCCATCGCCCGGCGCAGCGCGCCGAACAGGTTCATGGTGCCGTCGGGGGTGTGCGAGGGGCCGGAGAGGATCTCCTCGGTGGTGCCGACGGTGCCCAGGTCCACCCGCTTGCCGCGCGGCAGCTCCTCGTGCACGGCCTCGGCGCCCCAGTGGAAGCCCCGGCCGGGGGCGTCGTTGGCCCGGGCCAGCGCCGCGCCGATCATGACCGCGTCCGCGCCGCAGGCCACGGCCTTGGCCAGGTCGCCGCTGTAGCCGACGCCGCCGTCGGCGATGACGTGGACGTACCGGCCGCCGGACTCGTCCATGTAGTCGCGCCGGGCCGCGGCCACGTCCGCGACCGCGGTCGCCATCGGCACCTGGATGCCGAGCACGGTGCGGGTGGTGTGCGCCGCGCCGCCGCCGAAGCCGACCAGGACGCCGGCCGCGCCGGTGCGCATCAGGTGCAGCGCCGCGGTGTACGTGGCGCAGCCGCCGACGATCACCGGGACGTCGAGCTCGTAGATGAACTGCTTGAGGTTGAGCGGCTCGGCCGCGCCGGAGACGTGCTCGGCGGAGACGGTGGTGCCGCGGATGACGAAGATGTCCACCCCGGCGTCCACGACCACCTTGGAGAACTCGGCGGTGCGCTGCGGGGACAGCGCGGCGGCGGTGACCACGCCGGAGTCGCGGATCTCCTTGAGCCGGCGGCCGATCAGCTCGGCCTTGATCGGCTCGCGGTAGATCTCCTGGAGCCGGCGGGTCGCCAGCGCCTCGTCCTTGACCTCGGTGATCTCCTGCAGCAGCGGCCGCGGGTCCTCGTAGCGGGTCCACAGGCCCTCGAGGTTGAGCACGCCGAGGCCACCGAGCCGGCCGAAGGCGATGGCCTGCTCGGGCGAGACCACACTGTCCATGGGCGCGGCCAGGAAGGGCAGTTCGAAGCGGTAGGCGTCGATCTGCCAGGCGATCGAGACCTCCTTCGGGTCCCGGGTCCGGCGGCTGGGTACGACGGCGATGTCGTCGAAGGCGTACGCCCGCCGGCCCCGCTTGCCCCGCCCGATCTCGATCTCGGTCACGTCCCAGCCCTTCGTTCAGCCTGCTACTGCCGTGGACCAGTATCCCGCACGCGGCGCGGGGGCCGCCTGGGCAGCCCCCCGCGCCGCGAAGCCGGGACGGTGTGCGGCTACTGGCCGTGGTAGTTCGGGGCCTCGACCGTCATCTGGATGTCGTGCGGGTGGCTCTCGCGCAGGCCCGCGGAGGTGATCCGGACGAACCGGCCCTTGGACTCCATCTCGGCGATGGTGGACGCGCCCACGTAGCCCATGGTCTGCCGCAGCCCGCCGACCAGCTGGTACAGCACCGCGGACAGCGGGCCGCGGAACGGCACCTGGCCCTCGATGCCCTCGGCGATCAGCTTCTCGTCCGAGGTGACGTCGCCCTGGAAGTAGCGGTCCTTGGAGAAGGACTTGGCCTGGCCGCGGGACTGCATGGCGCCCAGCGAGCCCATGCCGCGGTAGGACTTGAACTGCTTGCCGTTGATGAACAGCAGCTCGCCCGGGGACTCCTCGCAGCCCGCGAGCAGGCTCCCCAGCATGACCGTGTCGGCGCCGGCGGCCAGCGCCTTGCCGATGTCGCCGGAGTACTGCAGGCCGCCGTCGCCGATGACCGGCACGCCCGCCTCGCGGCAGGCCACGGCCGCCTCGTAGATCGCGGTGACCTGCGGGACGCCGATACCGGCGACGACCCGGGTGGTGCAGATGGAGCCGGGGCCGACGCCGACCTTGACGCCGTCCATGCCGGCGTCGATCAGCGCCTGGGCGCCGTCGCGGGTGGCGACGTTGCCGCCGATCACGTCCACGTCCACGGCGGCCTTGATCTTGGCCATCCAGTTCAGCGCGTTGCCGTTGTGGCCGTGCGAGGTGTCCACGATCAGGAAGTCGACGCCCACGGCGGCCAGCGCCTGGGCCCGCTCCAGCGACTCCGGCCCGGTGCCGACGGCCGCGCCGACCAGCAGCCGGCCCTCGGCGTCCTTGGCGGCGTTGGGGTACTTCTCGGCCTTGACGAAGTCCTTGACCGTGATCAGGCCCTTGAGCACGCCGTCGGAGTCGACCAGCGGCAGCTTCTCGATCTTGTGGCGGCGCAGCCGGGCGATGGCGTCCTCGCCGCTGATCCCCACCTCGCCGGTGATCAGCGGCATCGGGGTCATGATCTCGCGGACCTGGCGGCTGCGGTCGGACTCGAAGGCCATGTCGCGGTTGGTGACGATGCCCAGCAGCCGCCCGCCGTGGTCGGTGACGGGGACGCCGCTGATGCGGAACTTGGCGCAGAGCGCGTCCGCCTCGGCCAGGGTGGCCTCCGGCAGCACCGTGATCGGGTCGGTGACCATGCCCGACTCGGAGCGCTTGACCAGGTCGACCTGGTTGACCTGGTCCTCGATGGAGAGGTTGCGGTGCAGGACGCCGACGCCGCCCTGGCGGGCCATGGCGATCGCCATCCGGGCCTCGGTGACCTTGTCCATGGCGGCGGACAGCAGAGGGATGTTCACCCGGACGTTGCGCGAGACCCGTGAGGAAGTGTCCACCTGGTTGGGCAGCACGTCGGAGGCACCGGGCAGCAACAGCACATCGTCGTAGGTGAGCCCGAGCATGGCGAACTTCTCGGGGACACCTGCGGCATTCAAAGACATTGGGGCACCTTCCCGTACCGACCCGGAAACCAAGGGGACGGGGGGAAGACTGTTGGCCGCACCCGCCCGCGCAACACGGCGCCACCGGGGGCCGCTGGGTGAGCAGCTCGGCACCGATAACTCAGTCTACCGGTACCCGGCGGCTCTCCTTCCGGCCCGCGAGCAGGGCGGCCGGGGCGGGGGCGTCAGGCCGACAGGCCCTCGTGGTTGTCGCCGGCGAGGGCGCGCAGCCGGCTCAGCGCGCGGTGCTGGGCCACCCGGACGGCCCCGGCGGACATGCCCAGGACCTCCCCGGTCTCCTCGGCGGTGAGCCCGGCGGCGACCCGCAGCAGCACCAGCTCGCGCTGCCGGTCGGGCAGGCAGGCCAGGAGCTCCCGGGCCCAGGCGGCGTCGCTGCTGAGCAGGGCGCGCTCCTCGGGGCCGAGCGCGTCGTCCGGCTTCTCCGGGAGCTCCTCGGCGAGCGAGAGCGGCTGGCCGGGGCCCTTCATCGCGGCCCGCTGCAGGTCGGCGATCTTGTGCGCGGCGATGCCGTAGACGAACGCCTCGAACGGGCGGCCCTCGTCGCGGTAGCGCGGCAGCGCGCAGAGCACCGCCAGGCAGACCTCCTGGGCGACGTCGTCCACGTGGTGCCGGGCGCCGCCCGGGAGCCGGACCAGCCGGGCCCGGCAGTAGCGCAGCACCAGCGGGTGGACCTGGGCCAGCAGTGCGTCGGTCGCGCCGGCGTCGCCGCCGACGGCGCGGACCACCAAGGCGCCGATGGGCACGGGCACCCCACCGGCAGGCTGTCCGCTGCCGGGGGCAGCAGTCACGTCGTCGTCGCGCACTGCTCCATGGTGCCTGGTCACATCAGGAAACGTGGCACCGGACCCCGACTTGTGCATCGGAACGTTATGCGCCACCGCCGCCCACCCCCGCCAGCCACTGCCTGAGAGACTCATACCCCCATGGTGCGTCCTCGACGAGGAAGCGGGCCATGCCCGCTTCCTCTCAACGAGGATTCCCCGCGGCGACCGCGGTACTCAGCGGACCAGGCCCCAGCGGAAGCCCAGCGCCACCGCGTGCGCGCGGTCGGAGGCGCCGAGCTTCTTGAACAGGCGCCGGGCGTGCGTCTTGACGGTGTCCTCGGAGAGGAACAGCTCCCGCCCGATCTCGGCGTTGCTGCGGCCGTGGCTCATGCCTTCGAGCACCTGGATCTCACGGGCGGTGAGGGTCGGCGCGGCGCCCATCTCGGCGCAGCGGAGCCGACGCGGGGCGAGCCGCCAGGTCGGGTCGGCCAGCGCCTGCGTGACGGTGGCCCGCAGCTCGGCGCGGGAGGCGTCCTTGTGCAGGTAGCCGCGGGCGCCGGCGGCGACCGCGAGCGCGACGCCGTCGAGGTCCTCGGCGACGGTGAGCATGATGATGCGCGCGCCCGGGTCGGCGGACAGCAGCCGCCGCACGGTCTCCACCCCGCCGAGGCCGGGCATCCGCACGTCCATCAGGACCAGGTCGGAGCGGTCGGCCACCCAGCGGCGCAGCACCTCCTCGCCGTTGGTCGCCGTGGTCACCCGGTCCACTCCGGGAACAGTCGCCACCGCGCGGCGCAGCGCCTCGCGGGCAAGCGGTGAATCATCACAGACGAGAACGGATGTCATGATCGTCCTCCGCAGCTGATCCGCGTCACGTTGAGCCTCCTGGCTGGTACGAATCGTCACCGATGCGATCACGACGGCTGGGGTCTTCCCCGACGCCAGCGCTGTCGACCGCCTCAGCACTCCCAACGACCGTCACTCGAATGAGTTACGGGGTCGGCAACCGCCTTCAGCACTCTACGTGGTCACACCACTACAGACGCTGCACCACGTCGGGCAATCGGTCCTGCATGCGGAGGTACGCGCCCGGTTCGGGCGGCGGCCCTTCGGCGCAACCCGGCGGTAACCCCGCCGAGTGGCGGGATTTACGTGCCTTTTGTCCCTTTCCCTCACTTTTTGGGGTTATATGACTTGTATCCACCGCTGACCGTCGCACCTGAACCCCTGAGGGAATGAGCAATGGCAGACTTCTCCCGCCTCCCCGGCCCGAACGCGGACCTCTGGGACTGGCAACTTGCCGCCGCCTGCCGCGGTGTCGACAGCTCGCTGTTCTTCCACCCGGAAGGCGAGCGCGGGGCGGCCCGCAGCTCGCGCGAGCAGTCCGCCAAGGAGGTTTGCTCTCGCTGCCCCGTCCGCGCCCAGTGCGCGGCCCACGCCCTGACCGTCCGCGAGCCCTACGGCGTCTGGGGCGGGCTCACCGAGGACGAGCGCGAGGAACTCCTCGGACGCGCCCGGCAGCGTCCGATGGACCCGGCCACCCTGATCAGCAACTGACGGACCCCCAGCGCGCCGGGGTGCGACCCGCCCGACGGGGCACCCCTGCGCCCGGACGCCTCAGCCGGCGTCCGCGCGCCGCGCGGCGACCAGGGCCAACCGGTCCAGCATCAGCGCCACCGCCGGAACCGGCAGCAGATCCGGCAGGGTCAGCGCGACCACCTCCCGGTGGACGACGGGGGCCAGCGGCAGCACCTCCACCCCGGACGGGTGCACCGACGCCAGCGCCAGCTCCGGCAGCACGGCCACCCCCAGCCCGGCGGCGACCAGCCCGAACACCGCCGGGTAGTCGTCGGTGGCGAAGTCGATGCGCGGGGTGAAGCCCTCCCCCTCGCACAGCTCCACCAGATGGCCCCGGCACTGCGGGCAGCCCGCGATCCACTGCTCCCCGGCCAGCTCCGCCAGCCGCACCGGCGCGGGCCCGGCACCGCCAGGCCCGTCCGACCCGCCAGGCCCGTCGCGCCCGTCCGGCCCGTCCGCCCGCTGCGGCAGGGCGCGTCCGGCCAGCGGGTGGCCGGACGGGACGACGCAGACCAGCCGGTCCCGCAGCAGCGGCCGCACCGCCAGCCCGCCCCAGTCGCAGCCCGCCGCCGAGGCCGCGGCCTCGACCACCGCCGCCGCCCGCGCCTGCCACCGCGATCCGGCGACGCCGCCCGGCAGCCGCACCCCGCCCGGCCCGCCCGGACGGCCCGGCTCACCCGGATAGCGGAACGCCAGCGCGACATCGCAGTCGCCGCCGCGCAGCAGCGCCAGCGCCTGCGGCGGCTCGGCCTCGGTCAGCGACACCCGCACCCCCGGCTCGGCCGAGCGCACCTCGGCCACCGCCGACGGCACCAGCGCCGAGTTGGCCGTGGGGAAGGACGACAGCCGCACCCGCCCCGAGCGCAGCCCGGTGATCGCCGCCAGCTCCTCCTCCGCCGCCGTCAGCCCGGCCAGGATCACGCCCGCGTGCCGAACCAGCACCTCCCCCGCCTCGCTCAGCCGCACGCCCCGGCCCGCCCGCACCACCACGGGCGTCCCCACCGTCTTCTCCAGCGCCCGCATCTGCTGGCTCACCGCGGGCTGGGTGTAGCCCAGCTCGCGGGCGGCCGCCGAAAGCGAACCGGTCCGGGCGACGGCGCGGAGCACGCGGAGATGGCGGGCCTCGATCACGGCTTCAGCATAAGCCCGGCTTGGGACACCGGGTAAAAGTTGTCCACAGGCTTATACCCGCCGGGCGCGGCCGGACTACCCTCGGCCCATGGGGAAGCTGCTCTCTCTCAACCTCGGCCGCGCGCGGGCCTCGGCCCACACCGACATCGGCCGCACCGCCATCGACAAGCGCCCGGCCCGGGGCAGCGTCGCCGTCGCCGCGCCGGGCCCGCGCGGCACCGCGGGCAGCAGCGGCAGCGGCATCGCCGGCGACGAGGTCTGCGACCACCGCTTCCACGGCGGCGACGACCAGGCCGTCTACGCCTACGGCCGCGAGGAGCTGGACCTGTGGCAGCGCGAGCTGGGCCGGGAGCTGGCGAACGGCGTCTTCGGCGAGAACCTGACCACGCTGGGCGTGGCCACCAGCGACGCGCTGATCGGCGAACGCTGGCGGATCGGCCCGCAGGTGGTGCTGGAGGTGTGCGCGACCCGCATCCCCTGCCGCACCTTCGCGGGCTGGCTGGAGGAGCGGGGGTGGATGAAGCGCTTCACCCAGCGCGCGCTCCCCGGCGCGTACCTGCGGGTGATCACCCCCGGCGAGATCACCGCCGGGGACGAGGTGACCGTGCTCTCCCGCCCGGACCACGCGCTGACCAGCGGCATGGTGTTCCGCGCGCTGACGCTGGAGCCCGACCTGCTGCCGCTGCTGCTGGACGTCCGGGAGCTGGGCGCGCACCAGCGCGAGCACGCCGCCCAGCGGCTGCGCCGCTGAAAAGCCCGAGGGGCGCGGCGGACGGGGTTCCGTCCGCCGCGCCCCTGGTCAGGCGCGTGCCGTGGCCGCCGACCCCAGGTCGGCGGCGGTACTGACCGAGGTCAGTGGCTGTGGCCGTGGCCGCCGTGCGAGTGGCCCGCGGCAGCCTCTTCCTCGGCCGGCTTCTCGACCACCAGGGTCTCGGTGGTGAGCAGCAGCGACGCGATGGACGCGGCGTTCTGCAGGGCGGAGCGGGTGACCTTGACCGGGTCGATGACGCCGGCCTTGAGCAGGTCGCCGTACTCGCCGGTCGCCGCGTTGTAGCCCTGGCCCTCTTCCAGCTCCGCCACCTTGGTGGTGATGACGTAGCCCTCGAGGCCCGCGTTCTGGGCGATCCAGCGCAGCGGCTCGACCAGCGCGCGGCGGACCACCGCGACGCCGACGGCCTCGTCGCCGGTCAGGCCCAGGCCGCCGTCGAGCGCCTTCTGGGCGTGCACGAGGGAGGCGCCGCCACCGGCGACGATGCCCTCCTCGACCGCCGCGCGGGTCGCCGAGATGGCGTCCTCGAGACGGTGCTTCTTCTCCTTGAGCTCGACCTCGGTGGCCGCGCCGACCTTGATCACGCAGACGCCGCCGGCCAGCTTGGCCAGTCGCTCCTGCAGCTTCTCGCGGTCCCAGTCCGAGTCGGTGTTCTCGATCTCGGCCTTGATCTGCGCGACCCGCCCGGCCACCTCGGAGGCGTCACCGGCACCGTCGACGACGGTGGTGTTGTCCTTGCTGATGGTGACGCGGCGGGCAGTGCCCAGCACGTCCAGACCGGCCTGGTCGAGCTTGAGGCCGACCTCCTCGGCGATGACGGTGGCACCGGTGAGGGTGGCCAGGTCGCCGAGCATGGCCTTGCGGCGGTCGCCGAAGCCGGGGGCCTTGACCGCGACCGCGTTGAAGGTGCCGCGGATCTTGTTCACCACGAGGGTGGACAGCGCCTCGCCGTCGACGTCCTCGGCGATGATCAGCAGCGGCTTGCTGGCGCCGCCCTGGAGGATCTTCTCCAGCAGCGGGAGCAGGTCCTGGATCGAGGAGATCTTGCCCTGGTGGATGAGGATGTACGGGTCCTCCAGGACCGCCTCCATCCGCTCCTGGTCGGTGACCATGTAGGGCGAGAGGTAGCCCTTGTCGAACTGCATGCCCTCGGTGAACTCGAGCTCCAGCCCGAAGGTGTTCGACTCCTCGACGGTGATGACGCCGTCCTTGCCGACCTTGTCCATGGCCTCGGCGATCAGGTCGCCGACCTGCTGGTCCTGGGCGGACAGCGCGGCGACGGCGGCGATGTCCTCCTTGCCGTCGATCTCGCGGGCGACCGAGAGCAGGTGGTCCGACACGGCCTTGACGGCGGCGTCGATGCCCTTCTTCAGCCCGGACGGGCCGGCGCCGGCGGCGACGTTGCGCAGACCCTCGTTGACCAGCGCCTGGGCCAGGACGGTCGCGGTGGTGGTGCCGTCACCCGCGATGTCATTGGTCTTGGTGGCGACCTCCTTGACGAGCTGCGCGCCAAGGTTCTCGTACGGGTCGTCGAGCTCGACCTCACGGGCGATGGTGACGCCGTCGTTGGTGATGGTCGGAGCGCCGAACTTCTTGTCGATGACGACGTTGCGGCCCTTGGGGCCGATCGTCACCTTCACGGTGTCGGCCAGCTTGTTGACGCCGCGCTCGAGCGAGCGGCGGGCGTCCTCGTCGAACTTCAGGATCTTCGCCATGCTTAGGGTTTCCCTCTCAAACAACCGAACCCGGGCACCCGGTATCACTCAGTGACTACTGGGGCCCGGGTTGGTCACGACTCTGCGGTCAGCGTCGCAGCTGCAGACAGCTGGGTCTTACTTCTGGACGATTGCGAGGACGTCGCGCGCCGAGAGGACGAGGTACTCCTCGCCGTTGTACTTGACCTCGGTGCCGCCGTACTTGCTGTACAGCACGACATCGCCGACGGCGACGTCGAGCGGCAGGCGCTGGCCGTCCTCGAACCGGCCCGGACCCACGGCCAGGACGACGCCCTCCTGGGGCTTCTCCTTGGCAGTGTCCGGGATGACCAGGCCAGAGGCCGTGGTCTGCTCGGCTTCGAGCGGCTGGACCACAATGCGGTCCTCGAGCGGCTTGATGGCAACCTTGGAGCTGGTGGTCGTCACGTTCCGACCTCCCCCTTCGGAGATCACGGGGTGATTCATGTCTTGGGTCGCGGAGAGATTGGTATGGCGCAGCCGTCGTCGCGGTGCCGGACGCGCCCTCTTCGCGGGTTAGCGCTCTCCAGTGGAGAGTGCCAACGACGACACTAGGCCGCCGTTAGCACTCAGTCAACCAGAGTGCCAACGACGCGCCCGAACTCCTCCGCTCCGGTGCCCCCGTGGACAATGGGCGCGTGGAGATCGACGACTTCCGGGCGCTGCTGACCGACGAGGGCCAGGCACTGCTGGCCGAGCTGCGCGACCACGCGCCCGGGCAGGAGCTGGCGGTGGCGACCCGGCTGCGCCGCACCCACCCGGCCGCGCTGGTGTCGGCCGCCATCGGCCAGGCCCGGCTGCGGCAGCGCGCGGCGGCCAAGTTCGGCCCGGACGCGCAGCGCATGTACTTCACCCCGGACGGCGTCGAGCAGGCCACCCGCGGCAGCGTGGCGCAGTGGCGCGCGGCCCGCTTCGCCGCGCTGGGCGTGAAGCGGCTGGCGGACCTGTGCTCCGGGGTCGGCGGCGACGCCATCGCCCTGGCCCGGGCCGGGATCTCCGTCCTGGCCGTCGACCGCTCCCCGCTGACCTGCGCCGTCGCCGAGGCCAACGCGGCGGCGCTGGGGCTGGACGGCCTCATCGAGCAGCGCTGCGCCGACGTCGCCGACATCGACCTGACCGGCTTCGACGCGGTCTTCGTGGACCCGGCCCGGCGCGGGGCGCGCGGCGGCGCGGGCCGGGGCGGCGGCCGGATCTTCGACCCGGAGGCCTACTCGCCGCCGCTGAGCTGGGCCGTCGGCGCGGCCCGGCAGACCCCGTACGCCGCGCTGAAGGTCGCCCCGGGCATCCCGCACGAGGCCGTGCCCGAGGGCGCCGAGGCCGAGTGGGTCTCCGACGCCGGGGACGTCAAGGAGGCCGTGCTGTGGTTCGGCACGCAGCCGCAGCCGCAGCAGCCGCACCGGGCCACGCTGCTGCCCTCCGGCGCCAGCCTGGTCGGCGGGCGCCTGCCCGACCCGGAGCCGGGCCCGGTCCTGCGCTACCTGTACGAGCCGGACGGCGCGGTGATCCGCGCCCACCTGGTCGCCGAGGTGGCCCGGGAGCTGGACGCGACGCTGATCGACCCGACCATCGCCTACCTGACCGCCGCCGAGCTGCGCCCCAGCGCGTACGCCACGGCGTACGAGATCACCGACGTGCTGCCGTTCGGCCTGAAGAAGCTCAAGGCGGTGCTGCGCGAGCGCGGCGTGGGCACGGTCGTCATCAAGAAGCGCGGGTCGGCGATCGAGCCGGAGGAGCTGCGCCGGAAACTCCGACCCGAAGGAGTGAACTCCTGCACGGTGGTCCTCACCCGGGTGGGCGGCGCCCCGATGATGCTGCTGGGGCAGCCGGTCCGCACGCCCTGAGGAGACGGCTGACGGGGGCTCAGGGCTTCTGGATGTAGTCGTCCAGCCGGGCGACGGCGAAGCCCTGCTCGTGGATGCGCTTGAGCAGGTTGGCGAACATGGCGGTCATGGTCTCGCCCTTCAGCTCGGACGGGCCGCGGAAGTGGGCCAGGATGATGTCGCCGTCCTGGAGCTTGCGGCTGGGCGTCTGGTACTCCAGGCCGGTGATCTCCATGGTCTCGGTCCAGTAGACGATGGCGCGCGGCCCGCAGTCCTGGACGGCGGTGTTCAGCGCGGTCGAGTAGGCGCCGGCGCCGTAGGGCGGCCGGAACAGGAACGGCGCGGTGCCGTACTGCCGGGTGAGGATCTGCTGGTCGCCGCAGATCTCCTGCTTCTGCCGGGCCTCGCTGATGGTGTTCATGGCCGGGTGGTGCAGCGTGTGGTTCTGGATGCTGTTGCCCATGGCCTGCAGCGGCTTGAAGTACGCGTAGTCGTTCTTGATCGCGTCGTTCATCAGGAACATGGTGATCGGGACCTTGAGGTCCTGCATCATCCGGATGAACGCCGGGTCCTTCTCTGCGCCGTCGTCCACGGTGATGAAGACGACCTTCTGGTCGGTGGGCACCTGCTTGATCACCGGGACCTTGCCGTTCCGGGTCAGCTTGACCGGCCGGTCGGCGGGCGGGGCGGGCGCGGGCGGCAGCGGGGTCAGGCCCCACTTCGCCCAGGCCGCCGCCTGCGCCGAGGCGGAGGCGGCGGGGTCGGCGGAGGCGGACGCGGAGCCGGTGGCGGCGTCCCCGGCCGCCCCGGACGCCGACGGCGGGGCGGAGGCCGCCGCGCCCGCGGAGGCCGCGCTGCCGCATCCTGCGGCCAGTGCCGCGAGGACGAGCGCCCCGGCCGTGCTGACGAGGGTCCTGCCGTGCCGCTTCACGCTGTGTGCTCCCGGGGGTGTCGACTACTCCGGCACAGACGCTAGCCGCTGCCAGGGAGTTCCCAGGACACCCCCAGGAACGGGTGTGGCGTGGGCCTCACTGCGTGGGCCTCACTCGGAGAGCCGGTGCAGGTCCTCGTGCGAGAGCGGCTCCGCGGCGGGCACGTGGGTCTCCGTGACCGGCAGCGAGGAGTCGGCGGACAGGTCGAAGGAGGAGGGTCTGCGGTTGCGCCACACCATCTCCGCGCCCAGCGCGGCCACCATCGCCCCGTTGTCCGTGCACAGCTTCATCCGCGGCACCCGCAGCTCGATCCCGGCCCGCTCGCAGCGCTCCTGGGCCATGGCGCGCAGCCGGGAGTTGGCCGCCACCCCGCCGCCGATCATCAGGTGCTCCACGCCCTCGTCCCGGCAGGCCCGGACCGCCTTGCGGGTGAGCACGTCCACCACCGCCTCCTGGAAGGACGCGGAGACGTCCCGCACCGGCACCTCCTCCCCGGCCCGGCGCCTGGCCTCGACCCAGCGGGCCACGGCGGTCTTGAGGCCGGAGAAGGAGAAGTCGTAGGCGGGATCGCGCGGGCCGCTGAGGCCGCGCGGGAAGGCGATCGCCGCCGGGTCGCCCTCGGCGGCGTAGCGGTCGATCACCGGGCCGCCGGGGAAGCCCAGGCCGAGCACCCGGGCGACCTTGTCGAACGCCTCACCGGCGGCGTCGTCGATGGTCGCCCCGAGCGAGCGGACGTCGCTGGTGATGTCGGAGGTGAGCAGCAGCGAGGAGTGCCCGCCGGAGACCAGCAGCGCCATCGTCGGCTCGGGCAGGCGGCCGTGCTCCAGCTGGTCCACGCAGATGTGCGAGGCCAGGTGGTTCACCCCGTACAGCGGCTTGTCGAGGGCGTAGGCGTACGCCTTGGCGGCGGAGACGCCGACCAGCAGCGCGCCGGCCAGGCCGGGCCCGGCGGTGACGGCGATGCCGTCCAGGTCGCCCGCCTTGATCCCGGCCTCGTCCAGCGCGCGCTGGACGGTGGGCACCATGGCCTCCAGGTGGGCCCTGCTGGCGATCTCCGGGACGACGCCGCCGAAGCGGCCGTGCTCCTCGACGCTGGTGGCGACGGCGTCGGCGAGCAGGGTGGTGCCCCGGACGATGCCGACGCCGGTCTCGTCGCAGGAGGTCTCGATGCCGAGGACCAGCGGTTCGTCAGCCATGGCGGGTCATGCTCCTACGTTGTCTGCGGTGTTCGGCCGGGGCAGCGCGTCGGCCGGGTGGTCCAGCCGCATCACCAGGGCGTCGACCCCGGACGGCTGGTAGTAGTTGCGGCGGATGCCGATCGGCTCGAAGCCGAAGCGCTCGTAGAGCCGCTGGGCGCGGTCGTTGTCGACCCGGACCTCCAGCAGCAGCCCCTCGCAGCCGGCCTCGACGGCCTGCCGGACGAGCCGGGTGAGCAGCCGGGCGCCGAGGCCGCCGCCCCAGTGCTCGCGGGCCACGGCGATGGTCTGCACGTCGCCCTCTCCGGCGATGGCCATCAGCCCGGCGTAGCCGACGATCCGGCCGTCCGGGGCCTCGGCCACGGTGTACCAGCGGGTGGCCCGGGGGTGCCGGGCGTCGGCCAGCTCGGACCAGAACATGCCGACCGACCAGGCGTCCTCGGGGAACAGCCCGGACTCCAGCTCCAGCACGGCGGGCACATCCCACCAGCGCATCTCGCGCAGGATGATCATGCGGGCAGGACCGTCTTGTAGTTCTTCGGGACCTCGGCGTCGGGCCGGCGCAGGTACAGCGGCACCGGCTCCAGCAGGGCCTCGCCGGCGGCGAGCCGCCGGGCCGCCCAGTCGGCCAGGGCGGCCGCCGACTGGTGCTCGGGCATGCCGGGCGCGGGCTGCCGGAACACCTCCGGGTAGAGCAGCGCGCCCGCGCCCACGGCGGGCAGCCCGGCGACCCGCTCGGCGATGTCGGCGGGGCGGTCCACGTCCGGCCCGGACGTACGGCGGCCCTCGGCGTCGTAGCAGGCCCAGTAGACCTCCTTGCGGCGGGCGTCGGTGGCCGCGACGAAGGGGCCGGTGAGACCGGCCGTGCGGGCGGCGTGCGCGACGCCGTCCAGCGTGCACACGCCGTACACCGGGATGCCCAGGGCGTGGCCGAGCGCGGCGGCGGTGGCCAGGCCGACCCGCAGCCCGGTGTACGGGCCCGGTCCGGTCCCGACGGCGATGCCGCCGAGGTCCTCCTTGGCGGCCCCGGCGGTGCGCAGCACCTCGTCCACGGCCGGGAGCAGCAGCTCGCCGTGGCGGCGGGCGTCGATCCGGTCGCAGGAGGCCAGGGTGAGCTGCCGTTCCGTGTCGTGGAGGGCAGCGGTGACGGCGGGGGTGGCGGTGTCGAACGCGAGGAGCAGCACCCATCCAGGTTAGAGCGTCCCGCCAACCGGACCGCCCGGGTCCTCCCTTGCGGGCGGGCCTGGCAGGATGGGCACGCTGTTCATCGGAATGTCAGTCAGGCGCAGGAGGACTCGTGGCGAAGATCGGTTCCGGCATCGTCGTCACCGGGCTGACGGCTTCGGCGCTGGCCGTGGTCACCATGCTGGCGTTGCAGGCCAAGAGCTCCGCGACGGCCGCCACCGCGGCGGGCCCCAGGGCGGGCACGGTGGCAAGCGGTCCGGCCAAGCCCGGCAAGGGCGGCAGGGGCGCGAACGCGCCGGTGGCGGTGCCGGGCGATTCGGGCACCGGCCGCCGGGTGGTGTACTCGCTCGGCCAGCGGCGGGTGTGGCTGGTGGACCCGTCCTCGAAGACCGCCGCGCCCAGCTTCCCGGTGCAGGCCAGCGCGGTCAGCCCGCCGCTGGGGAGCTACGCGGTCAACGGCGGCAAGGCCGCCCCGCACCCGGGCTCGGACGGGGTGGAGATCGAGAACTCGGTGCTGTTCACCATGCACGACGGCGTGGAGATCGGGTTCAGCTCGGCGGTGGACGGCTCCATGGCCTCGCCCGACCCGTCCAAGCACACCGGCGGCATCCGCGAGTCGATCGCGGACGGCAAGGAGATGTACGCCTTCGCCTCCCAGGGCACCCCGGTCGTCGTCATCGCCTGACGGACGGGCTGCACCCGGGCCGGTCTGGGCGGTCTGGGCGGTCTAGGCGGCGGCCCGGGAGCTCTGCGGCAGCGGGCCGCCGTGCTCGCCGCAGTCGCCGGGCGCGTCCGACGGCGCCTGGGCGGTCAGCCCGGGCGTGCGGCCCGGCGCGGGCACGGCGTCCGGCGGCGGCGTGGAGACCGCCCTGACCGCGCCGGAGGCGGCGAGCAGCGCGGCGATGCCGGAGCCCGTTCCGGTGCCGGTACGTGTGCCACGGGGGGTCGTGCCGGACATGTCGCCTCCCGGAATCGTCCTGTGACGGCCTCGTTCCTTACCTCACCCATCTTCCCGACACAGCGTCGGAATAACAACTGCCGATGCCATCGGGTCAGACCCGGTCGGCCCGCAGCGGCTCCCAGTCGGCCCCGGCCCAGCGCTCGCCGAGGCCGGTGAGGGTGACCGTGCGCGGGTCCGCGGCATCGTCCGCCGGGGGATCCTCGCCGCCCAGCGCCCGCTCGATCCGGACCTCCAGCCGGGAGTCGGACAGCTCCTCGACCTTGCCCTCGCCCCACTCCACGACGATCACCGACTCGGGCAGCGAGACGTCCAGGTCGAGGTCCTCCATCTGGTCCAGGCCGCCGCCGAGGCGGTAGGCGTCCACATGGACCAGGGCCGGGCCGCCGGTCAGCGAGGGGTGCACCCGGGCGATGACGAAGGTGGGCGAGGTGACCGCGCCGCGCACGCCCAGGCCCTCGCCGAGGCCCCGGGTGAGCGTGGTCTTGCCCGCGCCCAGCTCTCCGGAGAGGAGCACCAGGTCGCCCGGGCGGAGCAGGGCGGCCAGGGCGCGGCCGAGATCCCGCATGGCTTCCGGGTCGGAGACGGTGAGCCGCATGGGGGTCCTTTCAGGTGGGACGGCGCGGGCGGTCAGGCCCGCGCCTCCGGGGTGTCGGGGGTCGCCGGGCCGGTCCCGGGGCCGGGTTCAGGGTCGGGTTCGGGGTCCGGGTCGGGTTCGGGGTCCGGGTCGGTTGCGGGAGCGGCGTCGGACGGCACGACTTCGGCCGTCCCGGCCAGCTCGCGGACGGACTGCGGCAGCGGCGCGCCGGACCGCCGGGCGGCCTGCTCCAGCAGCACCGCCAACCGGCCGTTGACCAGCTCCGGGCACTCCAGCATGACCAGGTGCCCGGCGTCCTGGACGACGGCCAGCTCCGCGCCGGGCAGCTCGGCGGCGATCACCTCGCTGTGCGAGGGTGGCGTCAGCAGGTCGCGGGTGCCCACCAGGACCAGCGCCGGGAGGTCCCGGAAGGCCGCCAGCGCCGCGACCTTCTCGTGCAGGTCGAAGGCGGGGAAGAACTCGGCGACCACGTCGATCGGGGTGGACTCCAGCATCCGCTGGGCGAAGCGCTCCAGGGCCGGGTCGACCTGCTCGGTGCCGAAGGAGTACTTGCGGTACAGCGCCGAGGTCAGCTCGCTGCCCAGGCGGCGGGTGCGCTCCACCAGCTCGGCCTGCCTGCCGAGCGCGCGCAGTACCCCGGGGGCGACCCGGTGCAGCATCTTGGCGCCGTAGGAGGGCAGGCCCAGGCTGTTGCCGCTCCAGCCGCCCGCCGTGGTGCCGATGAACGCGACGCCCGCGACCCGCTCGCGGACCAGCTCGGGGTACTGGTCGGCGAGGGCCATCACGGTCATGCCGCCCATGGAGTGGCCCACCAGCACCAGCGGGCCGGTGGGGGCGACGGCGTCGATCACGGCCTTCAGGTCGCCTCCGAGCTGGTCGATGGAGGCGGGCTCACCTGCGGTCTGGGAGCGCCCGCGCTCGGAGCGGCCGTGGCTGCGCTGGTCCCACAGCACCAGCCGCAGGCCGTCCTGGAAGGCGGCGCGCTGGAAGTGCCAGCTGTCCTGGTTCAGGCAGTAGCCGTGGCAGAAGACCACGGTCAGCGGCGGGGTGGGGGCCAGCCCCAGCCAGCTGCCGACGGCCCCGGACAGCACACCGCCCAGCGGCCCGCCGCCGCGCGCGGACGCGGGAGCGGGGCCCGGCGCGGCACCGCGCAGCCGCCCCAACCACCCCCGCCGCCCGTCCTCAGCCCCATCGGCCCCGGCCCCGGCGGCCCCATCCGCAGCGGCGGCACCGTCACCGACGCCGTGCCGCCCGGCCGGAGCGGTGCCGCTGGCAGGAGCGCTCGCGTCGGCGGAGGCGGGGCGGGCCGCCTGCGCCGACGGGCGGCCGGGGGCAGCCCCACCGCCGGGGCCGTCGGCCGGGTCGGCGGTGGCGGTGCCGTTGGCAGGAGCACTGGCGCGGGCGGAGCCGGGACGGGCGGCAGGAGGCGACGGGCGGGCGGCGCTGCCGCCGGGGCCGTCGGCCGGGTCGGCGGTGGCGGGGGTCGGGCGGGCGGCCGGGGCCGACGGTGGGCCGGGGGTGACGGTGGGGGCCGGAGGGGTGGCGGTTTTGCGGGCGAAGGGGGTGCCTGCCCAGCCGGTGCCGTCCAGTTCCACGTACAGCTCGGTGCCGTCGGCCGCGGCCACGGTGTACGGCACCCCGCGCAGCGCGCCGAACGGCGCGGCCGCGTCCACCTCGGCGCGTGCCCTGCGGCGCATGTCGCGGCCGACGGTCATCCGCTCCACCGCCACGCCCGCCGCCGCGCCCGCGGCGACCACGCCCAGCGACAGCCCGACCAGCCCGGCGCGCCGCCAGCGCCCCGCGGCCATGTCGCCGACGACCGACCCGGCCACCTCCCGCACCTGCTGGACGGCGTCGGCCGCGGCCGAGCGCCCCTCGTCGGCGCTCATCCGCCGCCGCCGTCAGCCCCGCCGAGGCCGACGTAGCGGCGCGGCACCCGGGGCCCGATCCGGGTCACGATCTCGTACGAGATGGTCCCGCAGGCGCGGGCCCAGTCCTCGGCGGTGGGCTCGCCGTGGTCGCCGGGGCCGAACAGCACCACCCGGTCACCGACCTCGGCCGGGTCGCCGCCCAGGTCGACGACGAACTGGTCCATGGCCACCCGCCCGGCGATGGTGCGCCACTTCCCGCCCAGCCACAGCGGCCCGGTCCCGCTGGCGTGCCGGGGGACGCCGTCGGCGTAGCCCACCGGGACCAGCCCGAGCGTGGTGGCGGTCGGCGTGACGTAGCTGTGGCCGTAACTGACGCCGTGTCCGGCCGGGACGCTCTTCACCCCGGCCAGCCACGCCTGGAGCGTCATCACCGGCCGCAGCCCGAAGTCGGCCGGGCTGCCGACCTCCGGCACCGGCGACAGGCCGTACTGCGCCAGGCCCGGCCGGACCAGGTCGAAGTGCGCCTCCGGCAGCAGCAGCGTGGCCGGGGAGTTGGCCATGTGCCGCACCTCGGGGCGCAGCCCGGCCGCCTCGGCCACGGCCAGCGCCTCGCCGAAGCCGGTGAGCTGCGCCTGGATGGACGGGTGCCCCGGCTCGTCGGCGCAGGCGAAGTGCGACCAGAGGCCGGTGACGGAGACCAGGCCCTCGGCCTCGGCCGCGCGGGCGGCCCGGACCAGGCCGGGCCAGTCGTGCGGCTGCGCACCGTTGCGGCCGAGGCCGGTGTCGGCCTTCAGCTGGACCCGGGCCGGACGGCCGGTGGCCCGGACGGCGGCGACCACCCGGGCGAGCGCCCACTCACCGCTGACGGTGATGTCGATGTCGGCGGCGACCACCTGCTCCCAGGGGGCGTCCGGCGTCCACAGCCAGCACAGCACGCGGGCCTGGTCGGGGGTGATCCCGGCGGCGCGCAGCGCCAGCGCCTCGTCCGGGGTGGCCGTGCCGAGCCAGGTGGCGCCCGCCTCCAGGGCCGCCCGGGCGCACGGGACCATGCCGTGGCCGTAGGCGTCGGCCTTGACCACGGACATGACGGAAGCCGACCCGGCTCGGTCGCGCAGGGCACGGATGTTCCCCCGCAGCGCCGCCAAGTCGACCACGGCTTCGGCACGCATCGCAGATTCCATTGCCGGTCAGTCTCCCAGACCGCGGCGCCGCCGGACCAACCTCCCGGCGCGCTCGCGGACGATCACGGTCGGCGGCCGTCCGGCGACCGCACCGGACAGTACGGTCCGTCAGCGGTCGACGACATTGCGCCACGCCGCGGGCAGCGCCGCCGCCACGTCCGAGGCGGTGACCGGCGCCTGCCCGCCGCCGGAGGCGATCCGCGCCGCCAGGCCGTGCAGGTAGGCGGCGACGCTGCCGGCGTCCAGCGGCGCCAGTCCGGCCGCCAGCAGCGAACCGGCCAGGCCGGAGAGGACGTCCCCGCTGCCCGCCGTGGCCAGCCACGGCGTCCCGGTCGGGTTGACCCGCACCGGCGCGGCCGGGTCCGGACCGGCGACCACGGTGGTCGAGCCCTTCAGCAGCACCGTGCAGCCGTACAGCTCGGCGATGCGCCGGGCGTACCGCAGCCGGGCCGCCTCCACCTGCTCCGGGGTGGCCGTCTCGCACGCCCCGGCGAGCAGCGCCGCCGCCTCGCCGGCGTGCGGGGTCAGCAGCAGCACGCCGTGCTCGCGGGCGAGCCCGCCCGGCCCGTCCGGGCCGCCGCGCCGGGCCAGCAGCCGCAGGCCGTCGGCGTCCACCAGCGTGGGCACGCCCGCCGCCAGCGCCTCCTCCAGGGTGCGCTCGGCCTCGGACCCGTCCGCGAGCCCCGGGCCGACCACCCACGCCTGGGTGCGGCCCGCCGCCTTGGGGCCGCCCTGCGACACCAGCGTCTCCGGGTGCGCCCGGACCACCTCGCGGGCCGCCGACCCGGCGTAGCGGACCGCGCCCGCGCCGCCGCGCAGCGCCGACGACACCGCCAGCACCGCCGCGCCCGGGTAGCGCTCGGAGCCCGCGGCGACACCGACCACCCCCCGGCGGTACTTGTCGCTCTCGGCGGAGGGGCGCGGCAGCAGCGCGGCCACGTCGGCGTGTTGCAGCACTTCCACGGCCGGAACGGGCGGGCGGATGCCGATCTCCACCAGCCGCACGGCGCCGGCGTGCTGGGCGCCCGGGTCGACGAACAGCCCGGGCTTGTGCGTGCCGAAGGTCACCGTGAGCGCGGCCCGCACCGCCTCGCCCGCGACCTCGCCGGTGTCGGCGTCCACGCCGCTGGGCAGGTCCACCGCCACCACCGGCACCCCCGCCCGCCGCGCCGCCCGCGCGTACGGCAGGGCTCCGGCCCGCAGCCCGCCCTTCCCCCCGATGCCGACGATCCCGTCCAGCACCAGATCCGCCCACCCGGCCAGCCGATCGGCTGCGGCCCCGTCCGGCTCCGCCTCCGGGCCGGGTGCGGCGACCGTGCCGCCCGCGGCGAGAAGCGCGGCCAGACCGGCGGCGTGGGCGCGGTCCGGTGCGAGCAGCACCGCCCGCACCGCGACCCCCCGGGCCGCCAGCCGGGCCCCGGCGTACAGCGCGTCACCGCCGTTGTCGCCGCTGCCCGCGAGCACCAGCACCCGGCTGCCGCGCAGCCCGCTCCGGGGCCCCGGGCCGCCGCCGGTGAGCAGCTCGACGCAGGCCGCGGCCAGCCCGGCCGCCGCCCGCTGCATCAGCGTGCCCTCCGGCACCCGTGCCATCAGCGCGGCCTCCGCCGCCCGTACCTGCTCGACCGTGTGCGCGTACCGCATCCGCGAACCCCCTCCGGTTCCGTCAGCCCTCGGTTCAGCCCTCGGCGATCACCACTGCCGACGCTACGCCCGCATCGTGGCTGAGCGAGAGGTGCCACGACCGAACGCCCAGCTCCTCGGCGCGGGCCGCGACCGAGCCGCGCACCTCCAGCCTCGGCTGCCCGGAGGGCTCGGTGCACACCTCGGCGTCGGTCCAGGCCAGCCCGACGGGCGCGCCGAGCGCCTTGGCCAGGGCCTCCTTGGCGGCGAACCGGGCCGCCAGCGAGGCGACGCCGCGCCGCTCGCCGCTCGGCAGCAGCAGCTCGGAGCCGGTGAACAGCCGCTCGGCCAGGCCCGGCGTCCGCTCCAGCGACGCCTCGAAACGGTCGATCGCCGCCACGTCGATCCCGACCCCGATGATCACATTGCCTCCCTCTGTCCCGGGCCCGACGCCCCGGTTCCGGCCCTCATCGTCCACCACGGCACCCCCGCTCCCAAGAAACGCGTTCCCGTCGCGCCGCCGTTGCCTGGACAATGGCTCCGTGCGGATACGACTGCTCGGCCCTCTGACCGTCATTGACGCCGACGGCTCGGCCGTCGAGCTGGCCGGTGCCCGGCTGCGTACGCTGCTGGCGGCGCTGGCGCTGGAGGCGGGCCAGCCGGTGTCCTCCGCCCGGCTGATCGACACGTTGTGGCCGGATGCCCGGCCCGGCAACCCCGCCAACGCGCTCCAGGCCCTCGCCTCCCGGCTGCGCGGGGCCATCGGCCGGGATCTGGTGGCCGCCACGCCCGCGGGCTACCGCCTGGAGCTGGACCGGGCGCAGATCGACGTGCACCGGTTCGAGGCGCTGCTGCGGCAGCCGGGGGACGCCGTGCCCCGGCTGGGCGCCGCGCTGGCGCTGTGGCGCGGCCCGGCCCTGGCGGACGTGCCCGGCTTCGCCGAGGAGGCGGCCCGACTGGAGGCGCTGCGCGAGAACGCCCGCGAGGACCTGCTGGAGGCCCGGCTGGAGCAGTCCGACTGCGCCCGGCAGCCGGACGCCGACCTGGTCGCGGAGCTGGTCGCGGAGCTGGGCGCGCGCACCGCCGCCGCCCCGCTGCGGGACCGCCCCCGGGCGCTGCTGATGCGCGCCCTGCACCGGTCCGGTCGCAGCGCCGAAGCCCTGGCCGTGTACGAGGAGGGCAAGGCGCTGCTGGCGAAGACGCTCGGCACCGACCCCTCCCCGCTGCTGCGCCGGGCCCACCTGGCGGTCCTCTCCACCGACGCGGACACCGACCCCCCGCAGACCCGGGACACCGACAGCACGGACGCGCCGCAGTCGGCCGCCGCCACCCGGTCGGCGCAGCCGGGACGGTCGGCGCAGCCCGCGCCCCGCGCCCTGCCCGCGCCGCTCACCAGCTTCCTCGGCCGGGAGGCCGACCTGGCCGCCGTCCGCGCCGCGCTGGCCGCCGCCCGGCTGGTCACGCTGACCGGGCCCGGCGGCGCCGGGAAGACCCGGCTGGCGCTGGAGACCGCGTCCGGCAGCGACGCGCCGCACGTGGGCCTGGTGGAGCTGGCCTCCGTGGGCAGTCCCGGCGACGTCCCCTCCGCCGTCCTGGCCACGCTGCACCTGCGCAGCTCCGCCGGGGCGCAACGGCCGACCGCCGTGCCGCACCCGGTGGCCGAGGTCACCGAGCGGATCGTGACCGCGCTGGGCAACCGGCCGCTGCTGCTGGTGCTGGACAACTGCGAGCACGTCGTCGAGGCGGTCGCGGTGCTCGCCGCCCGGCTCCTCGCCGACTGCCCCGGGCTGCGCATCCTGGCCACCAGCCGGGAGCCACTGGGCATCACCGGCGAGCAGCTGCACCCGGTGCCGCCGCTGGCGTTCCCCGACGACCCGCCCGGCGGCGCCGCCCTGACCGTGGACGCGGCCTGCGGCTTCGCCGCCGTCCGGCTGTTCGCCGACCGCGCCGCCGCCGTCCGCCCCGGCTACGCCCCGACCGAGGCGGACCTGCCCGCGGTGCTGCGGATCTGCCGCGCCCTGGACGGCCAGCCGCTGGCGATCGAGCTGGCCGCCGCCCGGATGCGCAGCCTCTCCCCCGACCAGATCGACCAGCGGCTGGCCCGCCGCTTCCACCTGCTCACCGGCGGCAGCCGGACCGTCCTGCCCCGGCACCGGACCCTGCGCGCCGTCGTGGACTGGAGCTGGGAGCTGCTGGAGAAGCCGGAGCGGACGCTGCTCGCCCGGATGTCGGTGTTCGCCGGTGGCGCGGGCCTGGAGACCGTCGAGGAGGTGTGCGCGACCCCGGACCTGCCCTCGGAGGAGGTCCTGGACGTGCTGTCCTCGCTGGTCGACAAGTCGCTGGTGACGCGCTCCGGCAACGGCCGGTACCGGCTGCTGGAGACCATCCGGGTGTACGCGGCCGAGAAGCTGGACGCGGCCGGCTGCACCGCCGCCGCCCGCGACGCCCACGCCGCGCACTTCCTGGCCCTGGCCGAGGAGGGCGAGCCGCACCTGTTCACCGGCGAGCAGGTCGCCTGGTTCGCCCGCTTCCTGACGGACCACGACAACCTGGTCGCCGCGCTGCGCCGGTCGGTGGAGCAGGGCGACGCGCCGACCGCGCAGCGGCTGGTGGCCGCGCTCGGCTGGTACCTGTGGCGGCGCGGCGAGCGCGGCGAGAACTTCGAGCTGGCCACCGCGGCGCTGGCCATGCCCAGCGACGCCACCCCGCCGGTCGCCCGCGCCGTGACCAGCGGGATCACCGCCCTGTACAGCCTGGACACCCACTGGGATCTGGGCGCGTCGCTGGAGCTCATGCAGGCCGGTATCGCGCTGCGGGACCGGCTGGACGATCCGTTCGCGCACCCCGTGCTGCCGCTGCTCGACCTCATGGCGGCCATCTTCGAGTCCGACGACCAGGCCGTCGAGCGGCGGGCCTTCGCCCTGTTCGACGCCCCCGACCCGTTCGTCCAGGCCACCGCCCGGCTGTTCATGGGCTTCTCGTTGCAGAACGTCGGCCGCACGGACGAGTCCGAGGCGTACCTGAACGAGGCCGCCGAGCGCTTCCGGGCCATCGGCGACCTGTGGGGCCAGTCGTTCTGCGCCGCCGGCATGGCCGACTACGCCCAGTGGCGGGGCGACATCGACGAGGCGCTCCGGCTGTGGCAGCTGGCGATCTCCTGCGAGGAGCGGCTGGGCGTCAACGGGGACATCGGCGACTACCGCTCGCGGATCGTCCACGCCGTGGGGCTGCGCAGCGGCTTCAGCCCGGCGGCGGTCGAGACCCTGGAGGAGGAGGCCGCCGCCGCGCTGCGCGAGGGCTCCTGGACGATGGTGCTGGCCAGCCACACCGCGCTCGCCGACGCCTACCGGCTGATCGGCAGCCCCGAGCGCAGCCGCCCGCTGCTGCGGGAGGCCGCCGAGCTGGTGCGGGGCCGCAGCAACGGCGCGCCGCAGGTGCGGTCGCTGCTCGCCGGGGCGGCCGGGTACGTCGAGGCGGCCTGCGGCGACTTCGAGGCCGCCGCCGAGCAGCACCGGACCGCCCTGGAGTCGGCGGTGTTCGCGCACGACGGCCCGATCATCGCCGCCTGCCTCCAGGGCTGGGCCGATCTGGCGCTGCGCCGGGGCGATCCGCTGCGCGCCGCGGAGCTGCTGGGCGCCGCGCACCTGCAACGCGGCCTGCCCGACCTGTCCTCGCCGGACGTGGCCCGGATCGCGGCCGGGGCCCGGGCGGCGCTGGGCGAGGCCGGCTACGCGCAGGCGTACGAACGCGGCCGGGCCACCCCGCGCGAGGTCACCAACGCCTCGCTCGGGGTGGCCGTCGGCCGCCTCGGCGCACCCGTACCCGCGCCCGAACCCGCGCCGCCCGGCCGCTGAGCCCGGGCGGCGGCCGGGCCGGGCCGCGCAGGGACGGGCCGGGTCAGCTGCGCCGCTGGTAGGCGCGCAGGGCCAGCGGGAAGAAGACCGCCGCGAAGGCCGCCGCCCACAGCAGCGTGTGTATCACCGGGACGGCCACGGCCCCGCCGTCGAGCATCGCCCGCATGGCGTTCACCAGCGAGGTCACCGGATTGACCTTGACCCACGCCTGCAGCCAGCCCGGCATGGAGGCCACGCTGACGAACGCGCTGGAGGAGAAGGTCAGCGGGAACATCACCACGAAGCCCAGCATCTGCACCTTCTCCGGGTTGGCGGCGACCATCCCGACCAGCACCATCATCCAGGACATGGCCAGCGCGAAGACGATCATCAGCGCCATCGCGCCGACCACCCCGAGCGCGCTGTGCGGCCGGAAGCCCAGGGCCGTGCCGACGCCCAGCATCAGCAGCAGCGACCACGCCTGCTTGCCCAGGTCGGCCACGACCCGCCCGGCCAGCGGCGCGGAGCGGGCGATCGGCAGGCTGCGCAGCCGGTCGAAGACGCCCTTCTGGATGTCGCTCTTCAGCCCGACCGCGGTGTTCATGGTGGCGAACAGCCCGTTCTGGACCACGATCCCGGCCAGCGCGTACTGCAGGTAGGCGTGGGTCGAACCGGACAGCTGTCCGCCGAAGACGTAGGTGAACAGCAGCAGGAACATGATCGGCTGGACGCTGAGGTCCATCAGTTCCATCGGGTTGTGCTTGATCTGGACGAGGTTGCGCCAGGCCAGTGTGGCGGTGTGGCCCAGCCCGGCGAGGAGGCCGACCCGGCCCGAGGCGGGCCGGGCGGGGGTTGCGGTGAGCGTTGCCATGGTCAGACTCCTGCCTTCTCGGTCTCGTCGGCGGACGCCGCCAGGTCGGCGGTCCGTTCGGGTTCGGCCCGGTGCCCGGTCAGGGTCAGGAAGACCTCGTCCAGACTGGAGCCGCGCAGCGACATCTCGCCGACGGCCAGCCCGGCCTCCTCCAGCCGCCGGACCACCGCGGGCATCAGCGCCACGTCCCGCACCGGGACGCTGACCAGGCCGTTGGGGGTGATCTCGGCGGACGCCCCGGCCAGCTCCGCGACCTGCCGGTGGACCGCGTCCAGATCCGCCGGGCGCACCGGCCGCAGCTCCAGCACCTGCCCGCCGACCTGCGCCTTCAGCGCCTCCGGGGTGCCCTCGGCGATGACCCGGCCGTGGTCCACCACCACGATGTCGTCGGCCAGCTGGTCGGCCTCCTCCAGGTACTGGGTGGTGAGCAGCACCGTGACGCCGTCGCCGACCAGGCCCCGGACGGTGTCCCACAGCCCGTTGCGGCTGTGCGGGTCCAGGCCGGTGGTGGGCTCGTCCAGGAACAGCACCTGCGGTCGGCCGACCAGGGAGGCCGCCAGGTCCAGCCGGCGGCGCATGCCGCCGGAGAAGGTCCCGGCCGCGCGCCCCCCGGCCTCGGTCAGGTCGAACCGCTCCAGCAGCTCGGCGGCGCGGGCCCGGGCGTCCCGGCGGCTGAAGCCCAGCAGCCTGCCGATCATCAGCAGGTTCTCCGTGCCGGTCAGCATCTCGTCCACGGCCGCGTACTGGCCGGTGAGGCCGATCTGCGCGCGGACCGCGCCCGCCTCCCGGACCACGTCCAGGCCGCCGACCAGCGCCCGGCCGGAGTCGGGCCGCAGCAGCGTCGCCAGGATGCGCACCACCGTGGTCTTGCCCGCGCCGTTGGGCCCGAGCACGCCCAGCACCGTCCCGGTGCGGGCCACCAGGTCCACCCCGGCCAGGGCCTTGGTCTCCTTGAAGGTCTTGACCAGGCCCTCTGCCTGGATCGCGTACGTCATCGCGGTCTCCCCGTTGTCGTGCTGTCCGTCCGTGCCGTCCTGCGTCACCGACTCTCCTCCCGGGCACTGACATTCCGCTGAGACGAATCTCTCGCCGCTGACAGCGCCCTGACACGCCACACCGCGGCGGCTGGCCGGAGAATGGGGGCGTGCCGACCACGCTCGAAGCCCAACGCCGCGCTGACGCGTCCCCGTTCGTCGACCTCGACCGGGCGGAGTGGAGCGCGCTGCACCAGCGCACGCCCCTCCCGCTCTCCGCCGAGGAGGTGGAAGGGCTGCGGGGCCTCGGCGACGTCATCGACCTCCAGGAGGTCCAGGACGTCTACCTGCCGCTGTCACGGCTGCTGAACCTGTACGTCACCGCGACCGGCCGGCTGCGCGGCGCGCTGAACGACTTCCTGGACGACAACGAGCACACCCACACCCAGGCCGGGACGCCGTTCGTGATCGGCGTCGCCGGCAGCGTCGCCGTCGGCAAGTCCACCACCGCCCGCGTGCTGCAGGCCATGCTGGCGCGCTGGCCGGAGCACCCCCGGGTGGAGCTGGTCACCACCGACGGCTTCCTGCTGCCCAACGCGGAGCTCCAGCGCCGCGGCCTGATGTCCCGCAAGGGCTTCCCCGAGTCCTACGACCGCCGGGCGCTGACCCGCTTCGTCGCGGACGTGAAGTCCGGCAAGGACGAGGTCACCGCGCCGGTCTACTCCCACCTGGTGTACGACATCGTCCAGGACGAGCGGTTGGTGGTCCGCCGCCCCGACATCCTGATCGTGGAGGGCCTGAACGTCCTCCAGCCCGCGCTGCCCGGCCTGGACGGGCGCACCCGGGTCGCCGTCGCCGACTTCTTCGACTTCTCCATCTACGTCGACGCCCGCGCCGACGACATCGAACGCTGGTACCTGCAGCGCTTCCGCAAGCTCCGCGAGACCGCCTTCCAGGACCCCTCCTCCTACTTCCGGCGCTTCACCGAGGTCCCCGAGGAGGAGGCCGTCGACTACGGCCGCCAGGTCTGGCGCACCATCAACCGCCCCAACCTGATCGAGAACGTCGCCCCCACCCGGGGCCGCGCCAGCCTGATCCTGCGCAAGGGCAGCGACCACAAGGTCCAGCGGGTCCGCCTGCGGAAGCTCTGACATGGCGCACGGTGCGCGTCTGGCCGATTACCAGGCCGCCTCCGGCTCACTGGCCCGGTGCAGCGACAGCGAACTGGGCGCGCTGGTGGACGCCGCCGCGCCGATGGGCTCCGGCATCGGCGGCACCTCGGCGCTGCTCCAGGTCGACGGCGTGCCGGTCTTCGTCAAGCGGGTGCCGCTGACCGACCTGGAGCGGCGGCCGGAGAACGTCGGGTCCACGGCGAACCTCTTCGGGCTGCCCGCCTTCTGCCACTTCGGCGTCGGCACCATCGGGGGGCCGGGCTTCGGCGCCTGGCGGGAGCTGGCCGTGCACACCATGACCACCGACTGGGTGCTGGCGGGGGAGCACGAGGGCTTCCCGCTGATGTACCACTGGCGGGTGCTGCCGCACCCCGGGCAGGCGCTCCCCCGGGAACTGGCCGACGTGGAGCAGGCACTCGCCTACTGGGGAGCCGGACCGGGCATGCGCCGCCGGATCGAGGCGCTGCGGGACTCCTCGGCGAGCATCGCGCTGTTCCTGGAGTACATCCCGCAGAACCTGCACGACTGGCTCGGCGCCCGGATCGAAGCCGGGGACGAAGCCGCCGACCGCGCCTGCGCCATGGTGGCGGGGCAGTTGGAGGCGGGCGTCTCCTTCTTCAACGCCCGCGGCCTGCTGCACCTCGACACGCACTTCCAGAACATCCTGACCGACGGCCGGCGCCTGTACTTCGCGGACTACGGCCTCTCCCTCGCCTCCGGCTTCGACCTCTCCGACGAGGAGGCCGGCTTCTTCGCCCGGCACCGGAGCTACGACCGCTGCTACACCGCCACCCACCTGGTGATCTGGCTCGTCACCGCCCTGTACGGCCACCGGCAGGACGAGCGCAGCGCGTTCGTCCGCGCCTGCGCCCAGGGGCTGCGCCCGACGGGCATCCCCGCGCGGGCCGCCGCGCTCATCGCCCGGCACGCCCCGGTCGCCGCGGTGATGACCGACTTCTACCGGGCGTTCCAACGCGACAGCAGGCAGACCCCGTTCCCGCTGGAGGCGCTCCGCCGCATCGACGGGCCGGACACCGCGCTCACCGACTGACGACCCCGGCAGCCTTTTCGGCGGCTGCCGGGGTCGCGGTGGGGTCGAGCTGCTTGCGGATCAGCCGAGTTGCTTGCGGACGACGTCGGCGAGGCGCTCGGCGACGGCGTGCACGCGGTCCACGTCGGCGGCTTCGACCATGACCCGGACCAGCGGCTCGGTGCCCGAGGGACGGAGCAGGACGCGGCCGGTGGTGCCGAGTTCGGCCTCGGCCTCGGCGACGGCGGACAGCAGCACGGCATCGGTCGCGGCGCGGGACTTGTCCACGCCCTTGACGTTGACCAGGACCTGCGGCAGCCGGGTCATCACCGAGGCCAGCTCGGACGCCGACTGCTTGGTCGCGGCCAGCCGGGCGGCCAGCATCAGGCCGGTGAGGGTGCCGTCGCCGGTGGTGGCGTGGTCCAGGAAGATCACATGCCCGGACTGCTCACCGCCCAGGTTGTAGCCGTGCTCCTTCATGGACTCCAGCACGTACCGGTCGCCGACCGCGGTCTGCACCAGGTCGATGCCCTCGCGCTCCATCGCCAGCTTGAAGCCCAGGTTGGACATGACCGTGCCGACGACGGTGTTCCGGCTCAGCGTCCCGGCCTCGCGCATGGCCAGCGCCAGCACCGCGAGGATCTGGTCGCCGTCGATCTCGTTGCCCTCGGCGTCCACCGCCAGGCAGCGGTCGGCGTCGCCGTCGTGGGCGATGCCCAGGTCGGCGCCGTGCTCGAGCACCGCGGCACGCAGCGGGGCCAGGTGGGTCGAGCCGATGCCGTCGTTGATGTTCAGGCCGTCGGGGGCGTCGCCGATGGTGTGCACCACCTCGGCCCCGGCCCGCCGGAACACCTCCGGCGAGACCTTCGAGGCCGCGCCGTGGGCGCCGTCGATGACCACCCGCAGGCCGTCCAGCCGGTTGGGCAGCACCGACAGCAGGTGCGCCAGGTACTGCTCGAAGCCCTCGCCGTGGTCCCGGACCCGGCCCACGGCCTCGCCGGTGGGGCGCTGCCAGTCCTGCCCGCCGAAGCGCTCGAAGTACGCCTCGATGGCGTCCTCGATCTCGTCGTCGAGCTTGTGGCCGCCGCGCGCCAGGAACTTGATGCCGTTGTCAGGCATGGGGTTGTGGCTGGCCGACAGCATCACCCCGAAGTCCGCGCCGAGCAGCCCGGTGAGGTACGCCACGGCCGGGGTCGGCAGCACGCCGACGCGCAGCACGTCCACGCCGGACCCGGCCAGGCCCGCGATCACCGCGGCCTCCAGGAACTCACCCGAGGCCCGTGGGTCCCGACCGACCACCGCCGTCGGGCGGTGCCCCTCGAAGGCTCCGGCGTCGCCCAGCACGTGCGCCGCCGCCACCGACAGCCCCAGCGCCAGTTCGGCGGTGAGGTCCGCATTGGCAAGGCCGCGCACGCCGTCGGTGCCAAAGAGTCGTCCCACTGATCATTCCTCCGCGACTCGTCTATCCACAAGGCGGTGCCACTGCACGCGCCCTCCCCCGAGGTCCATCGAACCAGGCCCATCGAACGCACAACACGCCCCGGGAGCCGTGCTCCCGGGGCGTGATGTCCAGCCTCGGCCCCACGAGGGGGCCCCGAGGCAGGGAGGCTTAGCGCTTGCTGTACTGCGGCGCCTTGCGAGCCTTCTTGAGACCGGCCTTCTTGCGCTCGACGGCGCGCGGGTCACGGGTCAGGAAGCCGGCCTTCTTCAGCGCCGGGCGGTTGGCGTCGACGTCGACCTCGTTCAGCGCGCGGGCGACGCCCAGGCGCAGGGCGTACGCCTGGCCGGAGATGCCGCCGCCGTTGATGCGGGCGATGATGTCGTAACGACCGTCCAGCTCAAGGAGCTTGAACGGCTCGTTGACGATCTGCTGGTGCACCTTGTTGGGGAGGTACTCCTCCAGGGTGCGACCGTTGATCTTCCACACGCCCGTGCCGGGGACGATGCGCACGCGGGCGATCGCCTCCTTGCGGCGGCCGAGGCCGGCGGCCGGAACGGCCTCGGCGAAACGGCCCACAAGGGACTCGGTGGTGTACTCGGTGGGCTCCTCGGCCTCGATCTCGAAGGTCTCGTCGACCTCGAGCGCGGTCTCGGCAGTGGTCTCGGCCACGGTTCTCCTCAGCTACGTTCTTCTAGATTCGGGGGTGGCCGGTATTACTGCGCGACCTGGGTGATCTCGAACGGCACCGGACGCTGGGCAGCGTGCGGGTGCTGGTCGCCCGAGTAGACCTTCAGCTTCGAGAGCATCTGACGACCCAGGGAGTTCTTGGGGATCATGCCCTTGATGGCCTTCTCGACGGCCTTCTCCGGGTTCTTCTCCAGGAGGTCGTCGTAGCGCACGGAGCGCAGGCCGCCCGGGTAGCCGGAGTGGCGGTAGGCCAGCTTCTGGGTCTTCTTGTTCCCGGAAAGGTGCACCTTGTCCGCGTTGATGATGATGACGAAGTCACCCATATCAAGGTGCGGCGCGTACACCGGCTTGTGCTTACCCCGGAGGAGGTTAGCGGCCTGAGAGGCCAGACGGCCGAGAACGACGTCTTCGGCATCGATGACGAGCCACTGACGCTGGACGTCGCCGGGCTTGGGGCTGTACGTACGCACGGTCGTAGCCTTCGCTTTTCAGTGAGTGAGTCCTGACAGGACCACCCGGACGATCAGAAGCAGCCAGGACGAGCTTCCCCGGACGCAATCGGATGGGCACGTCGCTGCTTATCGGCCCGGTGGACCGGCGTACCGACCTCTCACGTGAGATGGAGCGAGCCAATACGCACAACGAACTAGCAGGATACCGGGACGGACCCGTACGGGTCAAAATGCCCGCCCGGGACCGCAGTACCCTGCCAGGTCCTTCAGCCCATACTACGCCCACCCGTCGCCCGGCCACCGCCCCCGAGGGAAGCGCTACGCGCCCAGCCCACCCGTCGCCCGGCCACCGCCCCCGAGTGAAGCGCTACGCGCCCAGCCCACCCGTCGCCCGGCCAGCCCGGCCAGCCCGGCCAGCCCGACCGCCTTAGCCAAGCCCGGCCCCGGCGGCTACCGGTCGCGCTGTACGCGGGTCTCGTCCCAGACCGGCTCGGGGGCCTCGTACACCCGGCCGTCCGAGCCGAAGACCACGAAGCGGTCGAAGGTCCGGGCGAACCAGCGGTCGTGGGTGACCGACAGCACCGTGCCCTCGAAGCTCTCCAGCCCCTCCTGAAGTGCCTCCGCGCTCTCCAGGTCCAGGTTGTCGGTCGGCTCGTCCAGCAGCAGCGCGGTCGCACCGGACAGCTCCAGCCGCAGGATCATCAGCCGGGCCTGCTGGCCGCCGGAGAGATCCTGGAAGCGCTGCTCCTCCTGGCGGTGCAGCTCGTAGCGGCGCAGCACGCTCATCGCGGCCTTGCGGTCCAGCGCGTGCTCCGACTCCAGGATCTCCCGGGTGGTGCGGCCGAACAGCTCCGGGTGCGCGTGGGTCTGCGCGAAGTGCCCGGGCACCACCCGGGCGCCGAGCCGGAATCCGCCCCGGTGGGCCACCTGCTCCCCGGCCAGCAGCCGCAGGAAGTGCGACTTCCCGGAGCCGTTGGAGCCCAGCACCGCGACCCGCTCGCCGTAGAAGACCTCCAGGTCGAACGGCTGCATCAGCCCGGTCAGCTCCAACTGCTCGCAGGTCAGCGCCCGGACGCCGGTACGGCCGCCCCGGAGCCGCATGCTGATGCTCTGCTTGCGCGGCGGCTCCGGCGGCGGTCCGATCTCCTCGAACTTGCGCAGCCGGGTGGTGGCCGCCGCGTAGCGCGAGGCCATGTCGTGGCTGCGGGCCGCGTAGTCGCGCATGTCCAGCACCAGCTTCTTCAGCTGGGCGTGCTTCTCGTCCCAGCGGCGGCGCAGCTCGTCGTAGCGGGCGAAGCGGTCCTCGCGGGCGGCGTGGAAGGTGGCGAAGCCGCCGCCGTGCACCCACACCTCGCTGCCAGCCGCGCCCGGCTCCACGCTGACGATCTTCTCGGCGCTGTTGGCCAGCAGCTCCCGGTCGTGCGAGATGTACAGCACGGTCTTGGCGGTGGTCCGGATCTGCTCCTCAAGCCAGCGCTTGCCGGGGACGTCCAGGTAGTTGTCGGGCTCGTCCAGCAGCAGCACCTCGTCCGGGCCGCGCAGCAGGGCCTCCAGCACCAGCCGCTTCTGCTCGCCGCCGGAGAGGGTGTTCAGGCCGCGCCACTGGGCCCGGTCGTAGGGCATGCCCAGGGCGGCCGTGGTGCAGACGTCCCAGATGGTCTCGTACTCGTAGCCGCCGACGTCGGCCCAGTCGGCGAGCGCCTGGGCGTAGGCGAGCTGCGCCTTCTCGTCGTCCTGGGCCATCATGGCCAGCTCGGCGGCGTCCACCGCGCGGGCGCCGGTGCGGATGCGCGGGGGCGCGACGGACACCAGCAGGTCGCGTACCGAGGCGTCGTGCGCCAACGCGTGCCCGCTGTCGGCGTCGTCGTCGCGGGCCGCCCCGGCGGCGTCCGCGCCACGGCCGGTGGTGCCGACGAACTGCCGCATCACGCCCAGCCCGCCGCTGACGGTGACCGAGCCGCCGTGCGGCTGGAGATCACCGGCCACCATCCTGAGCAGCGTGGTCTTGCCCGCGCCGTTGGCGCCGACCAGGGCGACCGAGGCGCCCTCGCCGACCCGGAAGGACGCGTCGTCGAACAGCACCCGTCCGTCCGGCAGGTAGTACTCCAGGTGTGAAATCTCGACGTGTCCCATGGTCAGCAATTGTCCGCTGACCAGCGCCGCCACCCAAACCGGTTTTCCCGGGCTATGCTCGCGGCCCATGAGCAACGGGCCAGTGTCGGACCAGAGCACAGAACCGCTCCCCCGGCGGGGGGTGGACACCCAGGGGCGCATCCCCACGTCGTACGGGCCGGAGAACCCGGTGCGGGAGCACCCGGACACGGGTCACTACCGGGTACGCCCCGGAGCACCGAACCTGCCGATCCCCGAACCGCAGCGGGCCGCCCCGCTCCCCGGCCAACTCCGGGGCGAGGAACCGCAGTCGGCGGACTCCCGCAGCGCCGAACCGGCGGCCGCCGGGTACGTGATACGACCGGGCGCACCGGGCGACCCCGCCCACGCCGCGTTCGAGGCCATGGCCGAGCGCAAGCACGTGCTGGACCGGCGCCGACGCCGAATCCGCTGGGGCGCGGCCGGGTTGGTGCTGTGCTGCCTGGTGGCGGTGTGCGTCGCGCTGCTGACGCCGTCCGCCACGAAGAAGCGTCAGGCCGCCGCGCCGAGGCCGACCTTGGCCCCCAGCGCCCCCGGCGGCGTCTCGCTCCCCGCACCGACCACGGCCGCTCCCAGCACCTCTGACGAACCGTCAACAACGCCGTCGCCGACCTCGCTGGTGGCCCTGCTCTCCAGCGCCGCCACCGACCGGGCGCCGATCACCGCGGCCGGCTTCTTCCCCGGACGCACGGTCTCCCTCAACCACCGCTCCTACACCCGGGCGGCGACCGCCGACTCCGGCTGCGCGGCCGCCGCCTCCCAGGCCCTGGCCGCGGTGCTCACCAGGAACGGCTGCCGCGAGGTGCTCCGGGCCACCTACACCACCGGGACGACCGCGGTGACGGTCGGCGTGGCCGTCTTCGACGACGCGGCCCAGGCCGCCGCCGTACGGCAGCAGGCCGCCGGCAACCTGACCTCCCTGCCCGGCGGCGGGGTGGCCGCCTTCTGCCGGGGCGTGGTGTGCCGACTGTCGGTGAACGCCGTGGGCCGCTACGCCTACTTCACCGTCGCCGGGTACACCAGCGGCAAGCCGGTCCCGGCCGACGACACCGCGGCCTTCGACGCCGGGAACGACATGAACCAGGTGGTGCTGACCGACCTGGGCACCCGGGCCGGCGCCGAGGCCGCCGCGCACTGACGCCCGCAGCGCGCGAGCAGCCCGCGAGCGCCCCGCGGCGGCCGGTGCCTACCCGGCGTCGGCCGCCGCGCCCGCGCCCCGGGGCGCCAGCACCCGCAGGTTGCGGGCGGCCCGGCTGCGGGCGGCCAGGTCCTCGTCGGCCGGGTAGCCGACCTCCTCCAGGGTCAGCCCGTGCGGCCGCACCACGCTGACGGCGGAGTTGCGCACTCCCCCGGCCAACACCTCGGCCGGGAAGCCCACCGGCCGCTGCCCGCCGCCGACCAGCAGCATCGAGCCGACCAGGGCGCGCACCATGTTGTGGCAGAAGGCGTCGGCCCGGACCGTGCCCACCACCAGCCCGGGCAGCGCCGGGCCGAGCAGCGCGTCCCCGGGGAGCCGCTCCCAGCGGAAGTCCAGCAGCTCGCGGATGGTCGTGGCGCCCTCACGCTTCTTGCAGTACGCCGCGAAGTCGTGCTCGCCGACCAGCAGCCGCGCCGCCTCGTTCATCAGCTCCACGTCCAGCGGCCGGTCGTGCCAGAGCACGTGCCCGCGCCGCAGCGGATCCACCCCCGCCTGCGCGTCGCAGACCCGGTAGGCGTACCGGCGCCAGACCGCCGAGAAGCGCGCGTCGAAGCCGTCCGGGGCCTCGGCGACCCGCCACACCCGGATGTCCCCGGGCAGCCGCCCGGCCAGCCGGCGCCGCAGCTTGTCGCCCTCGGCGGCCCAGACCTCCCCGGGCAGGTCGACGTGGGCGACCTGGCCCCGGGCGTGCACCCCGGCGTCGGTGCGCCCGGCGACGGTCAGCGGGAAGACCTCGGGCTGCCGCAGCACCACCCGGACCGCGTCCTCCAGCTCGCCCTGCACGGTCCGCCGGCCGCTCTTCTGCTTGGCCCAGCCGGAGAAGTCCGTGCCGTCGTACGACAGGTCGAGCCGTACCCGCACCAGGCCCGGCGCCGGGCCGTCCCGGCGCTCCGGCCGCTGCTCGCACTCGCTGGTCATCGCTGCTCTTCTCCTCGGTGCGGATACGGCGACGGGCCCGCCTCCCCGAGGGGAGAGCGGGCCCGTCGACGGACGGTGTGTCGTCCGCGGACCTTACTCGGCGGCCTCGGCCGGAGCAGCGTCCTCGGCCGGAGCGGCGTCCTCGGCGACCGGAGCGGCAGCCTCGGTCTCCTTCACGGAGCGCTTGGTCGCGGCCTCGGCCTCGCCGACAGCGGTCTGGGCCACGGTGAGGGCCTCGACCAGCTCGATGACGGCCATCGGGGCGTTGTCGCCACGACGGGGGCCGATCTTGGTGATGCGGGTGTAGCCACCGGGGCGGTTCTCGTAGCGGGGACCGATCTCGGTGAAGAGGGTGTGCAGCACAGACACGTCGGTGATGGTCTTGCGGACCTCACGGCGGTTGTGGATGTCACCCTTCTTGGCCTTGGTGATCAGCTTCTCCGCCACCGGGCGCAGGCGGCGGGCCTTGGCCTCGGTGGTGGTGATGCGGCCGTACTGGAACAGCTCACGGGCCAGACCGGCGAGCAGCAGACGCTCGTGGGACGGGCCGCCGCCGAGGCGGGCACCCTTCGCGGGGCGGGGCATGGTGTCTCCTTGTATCTCCGACCCCCGGCCGTACCAGGTACCGGGGCGGGCGCAGCAGCACGGTTGCCGCTGCGACTTCTGCACACAGCTGTCAAGAGTACGGGACCGCCGGAGCGGTCCCGTACCGAGGTCGTGCGGTGGGGCTCAGTACTGCTCGGTCTCCGCGAAGCCCGGGTCGTCGTCGTCGGCGCCGAAGGCGTCGGCGGCGGCGGTCGGGTCGAATCCGGGCGGGCTGTCCTTGAGGGCCAGGCCCATGCCGGCCAGCTTCGCCTTGACCTCGTCGATCGACTTCGCACCGAAGTTGCGGATGTCGAGCAGGTCGGCCTCGGAGCGGGCGACGAGCTCACCCACGGAGTGGATGCCCTCGCGCTTGAGGCAGTTGTAGGAGCGGACGGTGAGTTCCAGCTCCTCGATCGGCAGGGCGAGGTCGGCGGCCAGGGCGGCGTCCGTGGGGGACGGGCCCATGTCGATGCCCTCGGCGTCGATGTTCAGCTCGCGGGCGAGACCGAACAGCTCCACCAGGGTCTTGCCGGCCGAGGCCATGGCGTCGCGCGGACGCATGGCGGGCTTGGTCTCGACGTCGACGATGAGCTTGTCGAAGTCGGTACGCTGCTCGACTCGGGTCGCCTCGACCTTGTAGGTGACCTTGAGCACCGGGCTGTAGATGGAGTCGACCGGGATGCGGCCGATCTCCTGGCCCGACTGCTTGTTCTGCACGGCGGAGACGTAGCCGCGACCGCGCTCGACGGTCAGCTCCATCTCCAGCTTGCCCTTGCCGTTGAGCGTGGCCAGGACCAGCTCGGGGTTGTGCACCTCGACACCGGCCGGGGGCGCGATGTCGGCGGCGGTGACCAGGCCCGGGCCCTGCTTGCGCAGGTACATCACGACCGGCTCGTCGTGCTCCGAGGAGACGACCAGCTGCTTGATGTTCAGGATGAGGTCGGTGACGTCCTCCTTGACGCCCGGCACGGTGGTGAACTCGTGCAGGACACCGTCGATCCGGATGCTGGTGACAGCGGCTCCGGGGATCGAGGAGAGGAGCGTGCGACGGAGCGAGTTGCCGAGGGTGTAGCCGAAGCCCGGCTCCAGCGGCTCGATGACGAACCGGGAGCGGAACTCGTCGACGACCTCTTCGGTCAGCGACGGACGCTGAGCGATCAGCATGGGGGGATTCCTCCAGAGAGATCTTCGGCACCCACTATTTGATGCCGACGAAGCAAGGATACGGCCCCTGCGCGAACAGGGGCCGTATCCCGGTGGCTACGTGTGCCGTAGCGAGGCGAAGCGCGTCAGACGCGGCGGCGCTTCGGCGGGCGGCAGCCGTTGTGCGGGGTGGGCGTGACGTCCTGGATCGAGCCGACCTCCAGGCCGGTGGCCTGGATGGAGCGGATCGCGGTCTCGCGGCCGGAGCCCGGACCCTTCACGAAGACGTCGACCTTGCGCATGCCGTGCTCCTGGGCGCGACGCGCGGCGGACTCGGCGGCCATCTGCGCGGCGAACGGAGTCGACTTGCGGGAGCCCTTGAAGCCGACGTGGCCCGAGGACGCCCACGCGATCACGTTGCCCGAGGGGTCCGTGATCGAGACGATGGTGTTGTTGAACGTGCTCTTGATGTGCGCGTGGCCGTGAGCGACGTTCTTCTTTTCCTTGCGGCGGATCTTCTTCGCGCCGGCAGCCTGACGACCCTTGGGGGCATAAGTCTGTTTCTCCTACTGAGGTGGTCGGTCCGCTAGCCCAGCGGGCCGGATTGGAGTCCGGTTAGTGGGGCGGACTACTTCTTGCCGGGCTTCTTCTTGCCGGCAATCGCGCGACGCGGACCCTTGCGGGTACGAGCGTTGGTGTGCGTGCGCTGACCGTGGACCGGCAGGCCGCGGCGGTGGCGCAGACCCTGGTAGCAGCCGATCTCGACCTTGCGGCGGATGTCGGCGGCGACCTCACGGCGAAGGTCACCCTCGACCTTGTAGTTGCCGTCGATGTACTCGCGCAGCTTGACCAGGTCGTCCTCGGTGATGTCACGAACGCGCACGTTCGGGTTCACACCGGTCTCGGCCAGGGCCTTCTTGGAGAGCGTACGGCCGATGCCGTACACGTAGGTGAGGGCGATCTCGATCCGCTTTTCGCGGGGGAGATCAACGCCGGCGAGGCGTGCCATGAATGTGGCTCCTGTGTTCCTTCGGAGGTCTGGCGCGATGCCTCTCGTACGACTCTCGTCGATCGAGCCCCGGCCTCCGGACCGAGGGTGGCAGTCCGCTCACCTTCCCTGGGGCGTGCCAGGGAGGTATGAGCGGATCGGGCATCCCGCTTCATGTTGTTTTTCGCGTCGCGCGAAGAGTTACGACCCGTGCGGAGGTGCGATCAGCCCTGGCGCTGCTTGTGGCGCAGGTTCTCGCAGATCACCATGACGCGCCCGTGACGGCGAATCACCTTGCACTTGTCGCAGATCTTCTTGACGCTCGGCTTGACCTTCATGGGATTCAGGTTCTCCGGGTCGAGCGCACCCCGGCGAAGGGGCACGAGATCTGCTGCTTACTTGTACCGGTAGACGATACGTCCCCGGGTCAGGTCGTACGGGCTCAGCTCGACGACGACCCGGTCGTCCGGGAGGATACGAATGTAGTGCATCCGCATCTTGCCGCTGATGTGCGCGAGGACTTTGTGTCCGTTTTGAAGCTCTACCTTGAACATGGCGTTCGGCAGAGACTCGATGACGGTGCCCTCGATCTCGATGGCGCCTTGCTTTTTGGCCATGTCCTGCGGGTATCGCCTTCCGGATTCGACTACCGTAGTCGGCACTCACGCAGGGACCGCTAAGTCCACCCCGCCACTGGTCGTGCGAGGACGTGCGGATGCAAGCTACGAGTGAGCCGACACAGCAGTCTACGACACGGGGCAAGCGATAGCGAAATCGCGCGCCGGTCAGGCCAGCGGGTCGGGGGCGGCGGTGATGCCCAGCTCGGCCAGCTTGGCCCGGCCGCCGTCGAAGGCGGTCAGCACCAGCGGGCCCTCCTCGGTGACGGCGATGGAGTGCTCCCAGTGCGAGGCCCAGCTGCCGTCGTTGGTCTTGACGGTCCACTCGTCCTCGAGCGTGTGGGTGCGCGGGGTGCCGAGGCTGACCATGGGCTCGATGGCGATGCAGAAGCCGGGCACCAGCTTCACCCCGCGGCCGCGGCGGCGGTCCACGTAGTTCAGCAGGTGCGGGTCCATGTGCATCTCGGAGCCGATGCCGTGGCCGCCGAAGTCCTCGATGATGCCGTACTTGCCCTTGGGCGGCAGCGGCTGGCGGCGGATGTAGGACTCGATGGCCCGGCTCAGGTCGGACAGCCGGTTGTTCTTCTTCACCTGGGCGATGCCGGCCCACATCGACTCCTCGGTGACCCGGCTGAGCTGCAGCAGCTCCTCCGGGTGGCCCTCGCCGACGAAGACGGTGATGGCGGCGTCGCCGTGCCAGCCGTCGACGATGGCGCCGCAGTCGATGGAGATCATGTCGCCGTCCTTCAGCGCCCGGTCGCCGGGGATGCCGTGGACCACCTCGTCGTTGACCGAGGCGCAGATCACCCCGGTGAAGCCGTGGTACCCGAGGAAGTTGGAGGTCGCCCCGTGGTCGCCGATGACCTTGGCGGCGATGGCGTTCAGCTCGCCGGTGGTGATCCCGGGCGCCACCGCCTCCCGGCACGCCTTCAGCGCCTCGGCGACGACCAGGCCCGCCTCCCGCATCTTTGCGATCTGCTCCGGGGTCTTGATCTCAACCATGCTCGCTCGCCTTCCCGCTACCACTGGATCGTTCCGTCACTGCCCGGCGCACCGTTCCACGGTACGGCCGCTCGCCCGAACGCGCTCCGGCCGTGACACCCCTGCGGGCGTCACGGCCGGTTAGCGCTTCGCGCCTCGACTCACACGGAGTCGACTGTGTCCTTGTTCTGCCGCAGCGCGGCGATGGCGCGCTGCGTGACCTCGTCCACCTTGCCCAGCGCGGGGATGGTGGTGACCAGCCCCTGCTTCTGGTAGTACGCGATGATCGGCTCGGTCTGCGTGTGGTAGACCTCCAGCCGGACGCGCACGCTCTCCTCGCTGTCGTCCCCGCGCTGGTACAGCTCCCCGCCGCAGACGTCGCAGACGCCCGGGACGGCCGGGGGGTTGTACTCCACGTGGAAGATGTGGGAGCTCTCGTTGCGGCACACCCGGCGGCCCGCGATGCGGCGGACCACCTCGTCCTCGGGGACCTCGAGGTCCAGCACGCCGTCGAGCTCGATCTCCCACTCGGCGAGGATCTGGTCCAGCGCCACGGCCTGGGCGACGTTCCGGGGGAAGCCGTCGAGCAGGAAGCCGTCGGCGGCGTCCGGCTGGGCCAGCCGGTCCTTGGCCATGGCGATGGTGACCTCGTCCGGTACGAGCTTGCCGGAGTCCATGATGCTCTTCGCGGCAAGGCCCAGCTCGGTGCCCTGACTGATGTTGGCGCGGAACAGGTCACCGGTGGACACGTGCGGGATGGACAGGGTCTTGGCCAGCAGCGTGGCCTGAGTACCCTTCCCGGCCCCGGGCGGCCCGACGAGGACGATTCGCATCAGCGGAGGAACCCTTCGTAGTTGCGCTGCTGGAGCTGGCTCTCGATCTGCTTGACAGTTTCAAGGCCGACGCCGACAACGATCAGGATGCTCGTACCGCCGAACGGGAAGCTCTGTGACGCTCCGAATGCCCCGAGCGCGATCAGCGGCACCATGGCGATCAGGCCCAGATAGAGGGAGCCCGGCCAGGTGATCCTGGTCAGCACGTAGTTCAGGTATTCAGCCGTCGGGCGGCCGGCCCGGATGCCCGGGATGAAACCACCATACTTCTTCATGTTGTCGGCTACTTCTTCGGGGTTGAAGGAGATGGCGACGTAGAAGAAGGCGAAGAAGACGATCAGCAGGAAGTCGACGGCCATGTAGAGCGGTTTGTCGCTCTTGGTCATGTTCCGCGTGATCCACTCGGCCCAGCCCTTGCTCTGCGAGCCGCTCAACTGGACGACCAGGGCCGGGATGTACAGCAGCGAGCTGGCGAAGATGACCGGGATCACACCCGCCTGGTTGACCTTCAGCGGGATGTAGGTCGAGGTGCCGCCGTAGGCCCGGCGGCCGATCATGCGCTTCGCGTACTGGACCGGGATGCGGCGCTGGGCCTGCTCCACGAAGACCACCAGGCCGACCATGCACAGGCCCATGGCCAGGACGAACACGAAGGTCGCCCAGCCCTTCTCGGCCTTGATGTTCCACAGCGAGGCGGGGAAGCCGGAGGCGACCGAGGTGAAGATCAGGATCGACATGCCGTTGCCGATGCCGCGGTCGGTGATCAGCTCGCCCAGCCACATGATCACCACGGTGCCCGCGGTCATGGTGATGACCATGGTGGCGATGGTGAAGACGGACTGGTTGGGGACGATCTTGGCCACGTCGCAGCTGGGGCCGGCGCCGCTGAACAGCGCGCCGCTGGAGGCCGTGGCGACGATGCCGGTCGCCTGCAGGATCGCCAGGGCGATGGTCAGGTAACGGGTGTACTGCGTGATCTTCGTCTGCCCGGCCTGACCCTCCTGCTTGAGGGCGTCCAGACGCGGGATCACCACGGTCAGCAGCTGAAGGATGATGCTGGACGTGATGTAGGGCATGATGCCCAGCGCGAAGATGGTGATCTGCAGCAGAGCGCCGCCACTGAACAGGTTGACCAGGCCGAGGAGCTGGTTGGAGCTCGACGGGTTGCCGATACATGCCTGGACAGCCGAGAAGTCCACCCCGGGAACGGGGATGTGAGCGCCCATCCGGAAGACGGCGATGATGCCCAGCGTGAACAGCAGCTTCTTGCGCAGGTCGGGCGTCTTGAACGCCCGGGCGAACGCGGTGAGCACGGTGCCTCCTGCAGCTCCCTGCCGAGAGCGGCGGGAGGGACGGTGTATCTGGGCCCAGCACGGATGGGAGCGGGGCCGGACGATGGTGGGTACCACCCGAGGGCGGCGGCTCGCAGACAGAGAGTGCGCCAGCCTACAAGTGGACTCCACGGACTCTAACAGTCCGTGGCCACTCGAATGAAGCGCGTGCCCGCATGCATCTCGACGTCTTCGGCGCTCCCGGGCCCGGTGCGGCCCGCCGTGGACGCAGTTGTCACCCTTCGTCCCGGGCCCGGCGGCGACCCGCCGAACGACGACAAGCCTCGGGCCCGCCCCTCGAAAGAGGGACGGGCCCGAGGCCGTGCGCTGCGACGGCGGTCAGCCGGGCTGGGAGGCGGTGCCTCAGATCAGCTCGGTGACCGTGCCGCCGGCGGCGGTGATCTTCTGCGCGGCGGAGCCGGAGACGGCGTCAACCGAAACCTGCAGCGCCACGGTCAGCTCACCGGTGCCCAGCACCTTGACGAGCGAGTTCTTGCGAACCGCGCCCTTGGCGACCAGGTCCTCGACGGTGACCTCGCCACCCTCGGGGTAGAGCGCACCGAGCTTGTCCAGGTTCACGACCTGGAACTCCACGCGGAACGGGTTCTTGAAGCCCTTGAGCTTCGGCAGGCGCATGTGGAGGGGCATCTGGCCACCCTCGAAGCGCGCGGGAACCTGGTAACGCGCCTTGGTGCCCTTGGTACCACGACCGGCGGTCTTGCCCTTGGATGCCTCACCACGACCGACACGGGTCTTGGCGGTCTTGGCACCGGGGGCGGGCCGCAGGTTGTGGATCTTCAGCGGGTTCTGCTCCGCCATTTCAGTCCACCTCCTCGACCGTGACGAGGTGGCGGACGGTCTGGGCCATCCCGCGGATCTCGGGACGGTCCTCCTTCACGACCACGTCGTGCATGCGCTTGAGGCCAAGCGAACGCAGGGTGTCACGGTGGTTCTGCTTGCTGCCGATGTAGGACTTGGTCTGCGTGATCTTCAGGCGAGCCATTACGCAGCCCCCTGCCCGGCAGCACGCGCACGCAGCAGGGCTGCGGGAGCGACATCCTCGAGCGGCAGCCCACGACGGGCGGCGATCTCCTCGGGGCGCGAAAGGCCCTTCAGCGCCGCGACCGTGGCGTGCACGATGTTGATCGCGTTGTCGGAGCCCAGGGACTTCGACAGGATGTCGTGGACACCGGCGCACTCGAGCACGGCGCGCACGGGACCACCGGCGATGACACCGGTACCCGGCGAAGCCGGCTTGAGCAGGACGACGCCCGCGGCCTTCTCACCCTGGATCGGGTGGGGAATGGTGCCCTGGATGCGGGGAACCTTGAAGAAGTTCTTCTTCGCTTCCTCGACACCCTTGGCGATGGCCGCGGGAACTTCCTTGGCCTTGCCGTAACCGACACCTACGGTGCCGTCACCGTCGCCCACCACGACCAGCGCGGTGAAGCTGAAACGACGACCACCCTTGACAACCTTGGCGACACGGTTGATTGCGACAACGCGCTCGACGTACGCGGTCTTCTCGACGACGGGAGCGCCGTCACGACCATCCCGCTTACGGTCTCGCCGCTCGCCACCGCCGGTGCCGCCGCCGGCGCCGCTACCGCGGCGCTGGGGTCCAGCCATTGGATTTACCTCTCTCGTTTACGTCCGCCAGCTTGGGCGAGCGGGTCAGAAGTCGAGCCCGGCCTCGCGGGCGGCGTCCGCCAGAGCGGCGATGCGCCCGGCGTACTGGTTGCCCGCGCGGTCAAAGACGACCGACTCGACACCGGCAGCCTTGGCGCGCTCAGCGACCAGGGCCCCGACCTTCTTTGCCTGCTCGGTCTTGTCACCTTCGACGCCCTTGATGGACACGTCGAGGGTGGACGCCGAAGCCAGCGTGTGGCCCGCGAGGTCGTCGATCACCTGCGCCACGATGTGGCGGTTGGAACGAGACACGACCAGGCGCGGACGCACCGGCGTACCGGAGACGCGCTTGCGGACGCGGATGGCGCGGCGCTTGCGGGCGGCGGCCTTGTAACCGTTGCCCTTGCCGATCTTCACACCGACACTCATGGGTTACTTACCACTCTTTCCGACCTTGCGGCGGATGACCTCGCCGGCGTACTTGACACCCTTGGCCTTGTACGGGTCGGGCTTACGCAGCTTGCGAATCTTCGCAGCCACCTCGCCAACCTGCTGCTTGTCGATGCCGTCCACGTGGAACTTGGTGGGCGACTCGACCACGAAGGCGATGCCTTCGGGGGCCTCGATGATGATCGGGTGGCTGTAGCCGAGCGCGAACTCCATGGAGGAGCCCTTCGCTGCGACGCGGTAGCCGACGCCGCTGATCTCGAGCGACTTGCGGTAGCCCGCGGTCACGCCGGTGATCATGTTCGCCACCAGCGTGCGGGTCAGGCCGTGCAGGGCCTTAGACATACGCTCGTCGTTGGGGCGGGTGACGAGCAGAGTGCCGTCCTCACCCTTGGCGATGTCGATCGGCGCGGCAACGGTGTGGGCAAGGGAACCCTTGGGGCCCTTGACCGAGACCGTGCGGCCATCGATGGTGACGTCCACGCCGGCGGGAACCGGGATGGGCAGCCGTCCAATGCGAGACATTGCTGTACCTCCGTTTCCCTTAGTTACCAGACGTAGGCGAGGACTTCCCCACCCACGCCCTTCTTGGCTGCCTGCTGTCCGGTGAGCAGACCGGCGGACGTGGAGATGATCGCCACGCCCAGACCGCCGAGCACCTTCGGCATGCTGGTGGACTTGGTGTAGACCCGCAGACCCGGCTTGGAGATCCGCTTGATGCCCGCGATCGAGCGCTCACGGTTGGGGCCGAACTTGAGGTCGATGGTCAGCTTCTTGCCGACCTCGCCCTCCTTGGGCTCCTCAACCTTCCATCCCGTGATGTAGCCCTCCTGCTGGAGGATCTCGGCGATGTGGGTCTTGATCTTGCTGTGGGGCATCACGACAGTGTCGTGGTAGGCCGAGTTCGCGTTTCGCAGACGCGTCAGCATGTCTGCGATCGGGTCGGTCATGGTCATGATGGCCTGTGGCCTCTCTCACCGCGGTTTCCCGAAGCGCGCAGCCCGGGGATGAACCAGAGCGGGCGCGGCGCGGGGACCTGCGGCGTAGTTGATCATGTACTGCGTAAGACGAATCAGGGGCGCAGGGCCCCGACCCCACTACCTTACGGGAATCCCTGCGGAGTTCCCAAAACGGTCGTGGGGCCGGGGGCCCTGCGGACCCGCGTGCGTACCGCGAACTACCTGACTACCAGGAGCTCTTGGTGACGCCCGGCAGCTCGCCGCGGTGGGCCATCTCACGAAGGCACACACGGCACAGGCCGAACTTGCGGTACACGGAGTGCGGGCGGCCGCAGCGCTGGCAACGGGTGTAACCCCGGACGCCGAACTTCGGCTTGCGCTCCGACTTCGCAATGAGGGACTTCTTAGCCATGTGCTCAGTTCTCCTTGAACGGGAAGCCAAGGGCACGCAGCAGCGCCCGGCCCTCGTCGTCGGTCTGGGCAGTGGTGACCACGGTGATGTCCATGCCCCGCTCGCGGTCGACCTTGTCCTGGTCGATCTCGTGGAACATGACCTGCTCGGTCAGACCGAAGGTGTAGTTGCCCTTGCCGTCGAACTGCTTCGGCGACAGGCCGCGGAAGTCGCGGATACGCGGGAGCGCCAGCGAGACCAGACGGTCCAGGAACTCCCACATGCGGTCGCCGCGGAGCGTGACGTGGGTGCCGATCGGCTGGCCCTCACGCAGCTTGAACTGCGCGATGGACTTCCGGGCCTTGGTCACGGTCGGCTTCTGGCCGGTGATCGCGGTGAGGTCCTTGACGGCGCCGTCGATCAGCTTGGAGTCGCGGGCGGCGTCGCCCACACCCATGTTGACCACGACCTTGACCAGGCCGGGGATCAGCATGACGTTCTCGTAGGAGAACTGCTCCTGCAGCTGGCCCTTGATCTCGGAGCGGTAGCGCTCCTTGAGACGGGGGGCCACCTTCTCAACAGAGGTGTCGGTCATCAGATGTCCTCACCGGTTCGCTTGGCAACGCGGATCTTGTTGCCCTCGTCATCGAAGCGGTAACCGACGCGGGTGACGACCTTCTTGCCGTCCTTCTCCACGACGAGCTGAACGTTGCTCACGTGGATCGGGGCCTCAGTGGTCACGATGCCGCCGGTCTGGGCACCACGGGCGGTCTGGCCGACCTTGGTGTGCTTCTTGACCCGGTTGACACCCTCGACCAGGACGCGGTTCTCAGTGGGGATGGCCTGGATGACCTTGCCCTGCTTGCCCTTGTCCTTGCCGGTGATGACCTGGACCAGGTCACCCTTCTTGATCTTCATGCTGTTCGCCATGGTTAGAGCACCTCCGGCGCAAGCGAGATGATCTTCATGAACTTCTTGTCGCGCAGCTCGCGGCCCACCGGGCCGAAGATGCGGGTTCCGCGCGGGTCACCATCGGTGTTCTTGAGGATGACCGCGGCGTTCTCGTCGAAACGGATGTAGGAACCGTCCGGACGACGGCGCTCCTTCACGGTGCGGACGATGACGGCCTTGACCACATCGCCCTTCTTCACGTTGCCACCGGGGATCGCGTCCTTGACGGTGGCGACGATGACGTCACCGATGCCCGCGTAGCGTCGGCCGGAGCCACCGAGAACACGGATGCAAAGGATCTCCTTCGCACCAGTGTTGTCGGCGACACGCAGTCGCGACTCCTGCTGGATCACAGCTTTCTCCTGATCGTCAACGATCGGGACCGGGCCGGCCCGCTGCTCACCCGAGCGCTCCTGGGAGCCCCGGGCACATACGAGCCGCGCCCAATCGCGTTCGTTACTACTTGGCCTTCTCGAGGATCTCGACGACGCGCCAGCGCTTCGTCGCGGACAGCGGCCGGGTCTCCATGAGGAGGACGCGGTCGCCGATACCCGCGGCGTTGGCCTCGTCGTGCGCCTTCAGCTTGTTCGTACGGCGGATGACCTTGCCGTACAGCGCGTGCTTGACGCGGTCCTCGACGGCGACGACGACGGTCTTGTCCATCTTGTCGCTGACGACCAGACCCTCACGGGTCTTGCGGAAGCCGCGTGCTTCTTCGTTGGTGTTCTCAGTCATCAGGCGTTCTCCACCGTCTCGATGCCCAGCTCGCGCTCGCGCATCAGGGTGTAGATCCGCGCGATCTGCTTCTTCACGAGCGGAAGCCGTCCGTGGTTGTCGAGCTGCCCGGTCGCCGCCTGGAAGCGGAGGTTGAACAGCTCCTCCTTCGCCTCACGGAGCTTGGCGACGAGTGCCTCGTCGTCCAGCTCGCGAAGCTCTGCAGCCTTGGTGGTGGCCGACATCAGCTCTCACCTGCCTCGCGCCGGACAATCCGGCACTTCATCGGAAGCTTGTGCGCGGCGCGGGTGAGCGCCTCGCGGGCAATCTTCTCGTTCGGGTACGACAACTCGAACATCACGCGTCCGGGGTGCACGTTGGCGATCCACCACTCCGGCGAACCCTTGCCGGAACCCATGCGGGTCTCGGCCGGCTTCTTGGTGAGGGGACGGTCCGGGTAGATGTTGATCCAGACCTTGCCGCCACGCTTGATGTGACGGGTGATGGAGATACGAGCGGACTCGATCTGCCGGTTCGTCACGTACGCCGGGGAGACGGCCTGCAGGCCGTACTCGCCGAACGCCAATTCGGTACCGCCCTTAGCCATGCCACGCCGCTTGGGGTGGTGCTGCTTGCGGTGCTTGACCCTGCGAGGGATCAGCATGGGGTCAGGCCTCCGATCCAGTGTCAGTCGAGGGAGCGGCCTCGGCCGGAGCCTCGGTCACCGCGGCCGGAGCCTCGGTGGCGGGACGACGGCCACGGCCACCGCGCTCGCCGCCGGCGGGGCGCTCGCCACCGCGACGGGGGCGCTCGCCCGGGCCGCCCGCGCGGGGCGGACGGTTGCCGGCCTTGGCGGCGGCGTTGTCGGCACGGACCTCGGCGATGTTCTTGACGTCGCCCTTGTAGATCCAGACCTTCACGCCGATGCGGCCGAAGGTGGTCTTGGCCTCGAAGAAGCCGTAGTCCACGTTGGCGCGCAGGGTGTGCAGGGGCACGCGGCCCTCGCGGTAGAACTCGGAGCGGGACATCTCAGCGCCGCCGAGACGACCGGAGCACTGGATCTTGATGCCCTTGGCGCCGGACTTCATCGTGCCCTGCATGCTCTTGCGCATGGCCCGACGGAAGGAGACGCGGGAGGACAGCTGCTCCGCGACGCCCTGAGCCACGAGCTGGGCGTCCAGCTCGGGGTTCTTGACCTCGAGGATGTTCAGCTGGACCTGCTTGCCGGTCAGCTTCTCGAGGTCGCCGCGGATGCGGTCGGCCTCGGTGCCGCGACGGCCGATGACGATGCCGGGACGGGCGGTGTGGATGTCCACCCGCACGCGGTCACGGGTGCGCTCGATCTCCACCTTCGAGATGCCGGCGCGCTCCATGCCGGACGTCATCATCCGACGGATGGCGACGTCTTCCTTGACGTAGTCCTTGTACAGCTTGTCGGCGTACCAGCGGGACTTGAAGTCCGTGGTGATGCCGAGGCGGAACCCATGCGGGTTAACCTTCTGGCCCATTACCGGGTCCCTTCCTTCGACGCGAGAACCACGGTGATGTGGCTCGTCCGCTTGCGGATCCGGTACGCGCGGCCCTGGGCCCGCGGACGGAAACGCTTCAGAGTCGGGCCCTCGTCGACGTACGCCTCAGCGACGTACAGCGATTCCACGTTGTTGTGGTTGTAGTTGTGCTTGGCGTTGGCAATGGCGCTGTCGAGCACCTTGCCGACCGGCACGCTGGCGGCCTGCGGAGCGAAACGCAGGACCGCCTGGGCCTCCGTGGCATTCATGCCACGGATGAGGTCCACCACGCGGCGGGCCTTCATGGGCGTTACACGGATGTACCGTGCCGCTGCCCTGGCTTCCATGGTTGTCCCCTTGTTGGTGTCTGTCATGGTCTTCGCTTTCCGCAGATCAGCGACGACGCGACTTACGGTCGTCCTTCTCGTGGCCGCGGAAGGTGCGGGTCGGCGCGAACTCGCCGAGCTTGTGGCCGACCATCGACTCGGTGACGAACACCGGGACGTGCTTGCGACCGTCGTGCACCGCGAGGGTGTGGCCCAGCATCGCCGGCACGATCATGGAGCGGCGGGACCAGGTCTTGATGACGTTCTGGGTACCTGCTTCGTTCTGTACGTCCACCTTCTTCATCAGGTGGTCGTCGACGAAGGGCCCCTTCTTGAGGCTGCGCGGCATCGAGACTGCTCCTAGCGCTTCTTGTTCGTCTTGCGGCGGCGGACGATGTACTTGTTGGACGCCTTCTTCGGCGAACGAGTACGACCCTCCTTCTGACCCCACGGCGAAACCGGGTGGCGACCACCGGAGGTCTTGCCCTCACCACCACCGTGCGGGTGGTCGATCGGGTTCATGGCGACACCGCGCACGGTCGGGCGAACGCCCTTCCAGCGCATACGGCCGGCCTTGCCCCAGTTGATGTTCGACTGCTCGGCGTTGCCGACCTCGCCAATGGTGGCGCGGCAGCGGGCGTCGACCAGGCGGACCTCGCCGGAGGGCATGCGGAGGTGGGCGTAGACGCCCTCCTTCGCCAGCAGCTGCACGGAGGAACCCGCGGAACGGGCGATCTTCGCGCCGCCGCCGGGCCGGAGCTCGATGGCGTGGATGACCGTACCGACCGGGATGTTGCGCAGCGGCAGGTTGTTGCCGGGCTTGATGTCGGCCGCGGGGCCGTTCTCCACCCGGTCGCCCTGGCCCAGCTTGGCCGGGGCGATGATGTAGCGCTTCTCGCCGTCTGCGTAGTGCAGCAGCGCGATGCGTGCGGTGCGGTTGGGGTCGTACTCGATGTGAGCGACCTTGGCCGGAACGCCGTCCTTGTCGTGACGACGGAAGTCGATGACGCGGTACGCGCGCTTGTGACCGCCACCCTGGTGGCGGACGGTGACGCGACCGGCGTTGTTACGACCGCCCTTGCTGTGCAGCGGGCGGACCAGCGACTTTTCCGGCTCGGACCGCGTGATCTCGACGAAGTCGGCAACGCTGGAGCCACGACGGCCCGGCGTTGTCGGCTTGTACTTGCGGATGCCCATGGCTTCTTCTGTCCTCGTCCGTTTCGGTTATCCGACTCGCCGTCAGGCGGAGGTCGGCGTCCCGAAGATGTCGATGGGCTTGCTGCCCTCTGCCAGCGTCACGATGGCGCGCTTGGTGTCCTTGCGCTTGCCGAAACCGGTCTTGGAGCGCTTGCGCTTGCCCTGACGGTTGATCGTGTTGACGTTGGCGACCTTGACCGAGAAGACCGCCTCGACGGCCTGCTTGATCTGGGTCTTGTTGGAGCCCGGCGCCACGATGAACGTGTACTTGCCCTCGTCGAGGAGCGCGTAGCTCTTCTCCGAGATGACCGGCTTGACCAGGACGTCACGGGGGTCCGTGAACGTCTTGCTGGTGATCGTTGCGTCGCTCATCAGGCGTCGCTCCCTTCGAGCTCGCTCGAGGAGGCAACGGCCTTCGCGGACGCGGCGGGGCCGGTCACGAAGCGCTCGAAGGCGGCCTGGGTGAAGACCACATCGTCGGAGACGAGCACGTCGTAGGTGTTGAGCTGACCGGCGTCCAGGATGTGCACCTCGGGCAGGTTACGGGCGCTCCTGATCGCCAGCTCGTCGTCGCGCTCGACCACGAGGAGGACGTTCTTGCGCTCGCTGATCTTGCCGATCAGGGTGCGGGCAGCCTTGGTGGACGGCGCCTCGCCCGCGGTCACGCCGGTGATGACGTGGATGCGGGAGTTGCGGGCCCGGTCGGTGAGGGCGCCACGCAGAGCGGCGGCCTTCATCTTCTTGGGGGTGCGCTGCGAGTAGTCGCGCGGCACGGGGCCGTGCACGACGCCACCGCCGGCGAACTGCGGAGCGCGGGTCGAACCCTGGCGGGCGCGGCCGGTGCCCTTCTGGCGGTACGGCTTGCGGCCACCGCCACGGACCTCGGCGCGGGTCTTCGTCTTGTGCGTACCCTGGCGGGCCGCGGCCAGCTGGGCGACGACGACCTGGTGGATCAGCGGAATGCTGACCTTGGCGTCGAAGATCTCGGCGGGCAGCTCGACGGTGCCGACGGTCTCACCCGCAGGGGAGAGAACGTTGATGGTGCTCATTGCTTCAGGCCCCCTTCGCCGCAGTGCGGACCAGGATGAGGCCGCCGTTCGGACCAGGGATCGCTCCCTTGATCAGGAGCAGGCCCTTCTCCGCGTCAACGGCGTGGACGGTCAGGTTCTGGGTGGTCACGCGCTCGTGGCCCATGCGACCAGCCATGCGCATGCCCTTGAACACACGACCCGGGGTGGCGCAGCCACCGATCGAGCCGGGCGAGCGGTGCTTGCGCTGCACGCCGTGTCCGGCGCCCAGACCGTGGAAGTTGTGGCGCTTCATGACACCCGCGAAGCCCTTGCCCTTGCTGGTGCCGGTCACGTCGACCTTGACACCGGCCTCGAAGAGCTCGGCCGTGATCTCCTGGCCCAGGGTGTACTCGCCGGCGTCGCTGGTGCGCAGCTCGACGAGGTGGCGACGGGGGGTGACGCCGGCCTTGGCGAAGTGGCCCGCGAGGGGCTTGTTCACCTTGCGCGGGTCGATCTCGCCGAAGCCGATCTGCACGGCGTCGTAGCCGGTGCCATCAGCGGTGTGGACCTGGGTGACGACATTGGGCCCGGCCTTGACGACGGTCACCGGAACGATCCGGTTGTTCTCGTCCCAGACCTGGGTCATGCCGAGCTTCTCGCCCAGGATGCCCTTCATCTGCTTAGCCATCTTCGTTCAGCCCCTTCAGAGCTTGATCTCGATGTCGACGCCGGCCGGGAGGTCGAGTCGCATCAGAGAGTCAACGGTCTTGGGGGTCGGGTCGAGGATGTCGATCAGACGCTTGTGCGTGCGCATCTCGAAGTGCTCGCGCGAGTCCTTGTACTTGTGCGGCGAGCGGATGACGCAGTACACGTTCTTCTCAGTGGGCAGCGGCACCGGGCCCGCGACCTGCGCACCAGTACGCGTCACCGTCTCGACGATCTTCTTCGCCGAGGAGTCGATGACCTCGTGGTCGTAGGCCTTGAGCCGGATGCGGATCTTCTGTCCCGCCATGGCTTCTTCGTAGTCCTTCTGTGTGGTCTTGCTGCTTCTGCGGCCGGATCCTCCGGGTGGAGGCTCCGGTGGCGTTCCTTCGACCCACGCGGTCGGGCGTGTCGCGCTGCCCGCCATAAGAAAGCCTTGGTCGAACTCCTGGCCCCGCTGGCAGACCCTGAGGTCCGCCGGGGCGAAACGCCGGACCGAGCGCCTGCATGCACTTCCCGGAAGATTCCCGTACGTCCGCGCCGCAGCTGCCGCGCTTCGTCAACATCAACTAGGCAACGGCCGTACACGGGCACGACGAGTACTGTGGGACTCGCTTCCGGTCCCCCCGCATGGGAGGCGCGCAGCATCGGCACTCAACCGAGCAACTTGGCTAGTGTGCCATACCGGACACGGTGCACGCCAATTGAGCCGACGAGCGTACCCAGGTCGCCCACCATGTCAAACCAGGGCCGGGGCCGGACGGAGCAGTGCCCCCGGCGCGGCCGGGCCGGACCGGGGCCCTCGCCGCACGCGACCGGCGGAGGCCGCCGACGCGGTGATTCGCGGACGTCGTGTCGGCCCGAATGGTTGCGCTCCCGCGGATTCCCGAACGCGATTATTACCTTCGAACACCCGAAGGCAGGTCGCCGGGGATTTCCGCCGGGGGTGGGATAGGGTGACGCCGCCGCATGGGGGGTATGCGCCGCCCGCGGATTCCAGCGGGACGCGTTCCCGGTACGTGTGAAAAACCAGGGGACGCCCACGTGAGCAGCATGACCCTTCCCGGCCCGGTGGCCGCCCCGAGACCCCGACGGGGACTGCTGCGGCTCGGGGCCGACCGCGCCTGGAAGCTCACCGCCGCCGAGGCCGCCGTCGCCTTCGGCTCCTGCCTGCTGCTGCCGCTGCTGGTGCGGCACCTCGACGTCGACCCGATGAGCAGGCTCGGCGCGGTCAGCGGACTGGCCGCCATCCAACTGCGCTTCGCCCTGCTCGGCCTGGTCCTGGTGGCCGCGCTGGTGGCCGCCCGCAGGCTCGGCGACGGGCGCTGGTTCCCGCTGGCCACCCGCCTCAGCTGCGCCGCGCTGGCCGGCCTGGCCAGCGGCTTCGTGGCCGCGGGCGCGGTGGTCTCGCTGCTGGGCACGCCCTGGCCGATGTTCGGCCTGAACGGCGACAGCGGCCGGATCGTCGCCTGGGCGACCACCATCATGCACGGCCACGCCAACCCGGAGCCGATCTACCCGCCGCTGCCGCTGTACAGCCTGGCGCTGTTCGCCAAGGTGTTCCACGGCGGCAACGCCGGATACGCCTTCAAGGACCTGGAGATCCTCGGCGCGGCCATCACCGGCCCGCTGGCCTACCTGTGCTGGCGGATGCTCTACAGCCCGATCTGGGCCACGGTCGTCGGCATCGTCCCGATGATGGCGCTGATCGACTCGTACAAGCCGTACAGCGCGACCGTGCTGATCCTGCTGCTGCCGGTGCTGGCCGCGTTCCTGCGGGCCTTCCGCCGGTCCGCGGAGCAGGAGTGGCGGCCGCTGCTGCTCACCGCGGGCGGGCTGGGGCTGCTGCTGGCGCTGCTGCTGCTCACCTACTCGGGCTGGTTCGTCTGGAGCGCGGCGGGCACCTTCGCGGCGGTCCTGCTGCTGTTCCCGTGGCGCTCCCGGGTGCCCCGGGCCCGGCTGCGCAGCCTGGCCTTCCTGGGCGCCACCGCGGCCGTCTTCCTGGCCGCGGCCGGCTGGTACGTGGTGGACCTGCTGCAGGCGTCCGGCACCGCCGACCGGGACTACGGCTTCGACGCCTACACCGACCCGGCGTTCTTCTCCATGTGGCGCACCGACATGCCCGGCCAGGTCGGCCAGTGGCCGCCGCCCGGGGAGATCGGCGGGGTCAGCGTCTTCACCGCGCTGCTCTTCGTCGCCCTGGCCGTCGCCCTGTGGCTGGGGCTGCGCCGCTCGGTGGTGCTCGCCACCGTCGCCGTCTTCGGCAGCGCCTGGCTGATGCGGATGTACTTCGCCTCGCAGATGTACGGCACCGGCGAGGTGCAGCTGTGGATCCGCACCGACAACCAACTCCTCTACTGCGGGCTGGTGTTCGTCACGCTCGCGGTCTGGCTGGCGGTCAGGCGGGCCGGGAGCCGGCTGCCCGCCCGGGGCCCGGCGGTGATCGGGGTCTTCTGCGCGCTGATCATGCTGGTCGGCTCCATGGGCTCGTCCCAGTCGGACCGGTACATGCCCCAGAAGACGAACACGTACCAGATTCTTCCCTGGGTTTCGCAGACCGTTCGCATGACCAATGGAAAATGTCCCAGGTACGCGCCGCAGGGGAAGTGCTCGAAAAACGGCGACCAGTCGTGGTTGAAGATGATCTATTACCGACCGACAAACTGAACAGACGAGGTCTCGTAGTTCCATGCCACCGCTACTCCAGGCCATCGGACCAAGGGTCACGGCGAACCGCCGCAGCATCTGGCTGGCGGGATTCGCGTTCTTCCTGACGCTGATGGCCGCATGGTCCCTCGCCACCCCGCTCACCGCCGCACCGGACGAGCCGGCCCACATCCTGCGCGCCGCCTCCGTCGTCCGGGGCCAGTTCAACGGGCCGCCCGTGGTCCAAGAGGTCAAGATCGCGGACTTCATCTCCAAGGAGGTGATAACCGGCATCCGGCTGCCGGAGCGCTACGCCTCGCTGAACGACATGTTCCGCTGCTACGCCTTCAACGTGAACCGGCCGGCCGGCTGCGCACCCGACTTCCACGGCACCGAACAGGTCGCCAGCATGACCACCTCGGCCGGCCGCTACAACCCGGTCTACTACCTCGCCGTCGGCTGGCCCTCGCTGCTGCTGAACGGCAGCGACAGCGTCTACGCCATGCGGCTGCTGACGGCGGTGCTCTGCGCGGCGCTGCTGGCCAGCGCCGTGGTCACGGCCAGCGAGTGGCGGCGGCGCGGGGTGGCGGTGCTGGGGGTGCTGGCGGCGGCGACGCCGATGGTGCTGTTCCTCGGCGGCGTGGTCAACCCGAACGCGGTCGAGTGCGCGGCCGGCATCCTGGCCTGGACCGCCGTGCTGTCCGTCTTCATGTCGCCCGATCCCGCGCTGCTGAACCGGCGGCTGGCCGCTGCCGGGATCGCCTCCGCCTCGCTGTTCTGCATCCGCCCGCTGGGGCTGGCCTGGGTGGCCGCGACCATCACCGTCGGACTGCTGGTCAACGAGCGCGGCACGCTGCCGTCGATCATCCGCCGCCGCGCCTTCTGGGTCTGGACCGCCGTCTCCGGCGTCGCCTTCGTCGCGGGCGAGCTGTGGAACATCACCCACCCGGACCACTCGTCGCTGCGCAGCGCGCTCACCCCGGAGGCGGTCGCCATGTGGACCTTCCACGCCTCCGGCCAGTACGTCGACCAGATGGTCGGCAACTTCGGCTGGCTGAACACCCCGGTGCCCGCGGTCACGCTGCTGATCTGGCTCGGCGTCATCGTCGCCCTGGCCCTGCTGGCGCTGACCTGCTGCCGCCGCCGGGAGGCGCTGCCGCTGCTGGCCATCGCCGTGGGGATCTTCGTCATCCCGATCGCCGGCAGCACCCTGGACTACCGGCTGGGCCCGATCTGGCAGGGACGCTACCTGCTGGCCTTCGCCGCCGGGCTGCCCGTGCTCAGCGCCTTCGTCATCGCCCGGCGCAACCCGCTGCCCGGGCCGGCGCGCAGGCGGCTGGTCACCATCACCGCGCTGCTGCTGGCCTTCGCCAACCTGGCGGCCTTCTACTGGGCGCTGCACCGCTACCTGGTGGGCATCAACGGCGCGCTCCTCCCCCGGCACGTGCACTGGCAGCCGCCGGGCACCTGGATGCTGTGGACGGCCGTCTACGGGCTCGGGCTGCTGGCCCAGTACGGCCTGGTGCGCGCGTTCGCGCAGGACCGGGAGCCGGACGCGGGCACGGCCCGGACCGGCGCGGACGGCGTCGGGGCCGCGCCCGGCACGCTCGGCCTGACCCGGCTCTAGCGGCTCCGGCCCGACCGGCACCTGCCGGGCGGGCCGTACGAGCGGGCTGCACGGGCGGGACGGCGCCGCCGTCGGACGGTCAGGAACCGTCGGCGGCGGCGCTGTTGGCGCCGGAGGCGCCGGTGGGGCGCAGCACATGGCCGGTGAGGGTGCGCACGCCGTCCCACTGGGCGCGCTTGACCGCGCCCGGCAGCATGGTCAGCGCGTGCAGCCGGGAGGCGCTGTGGACCCGCGCGGCGCGGGCGGCGCGGGGCCAGCCCTGGGCGTCCATGCGGTCGGCGACCTGGGCGAAGTAGCGCTCCGCCTCGGTGAAGCGGGTGCCGGAGAACGCCTGCAGCGAGGACTCGCTGACGGCGTGCCGCCGGTAGCGGAAGGCCGGCTCGGTGTCGACCACCATCTCCTGGCCGCGCTGGAGCAGGTCGATGACCAGCGCGAGGTCCTGGATGACCGACAGCCCGTCGCGGAAGTTGACCGCCTTGACCGCGGCCGAGTCCCAGCAGATCGAGGGGAAGTACAGCCAGTTGCCGCGCAGCAGGCTGGCCGCGAGGGCCTCGCCGCCCATCCGGCGGCTGCCCTTCACCCCGGGGGCGTAGAGCCGGTTCTTGACGCCGTCCACCAGGCCGCCGACGGGCGCGCCCTGGGAGTCGATGACCTCGACGCCGGGCTGGACCATGCCCACGCCCGGGTGCTCCTTGAGCACCCGGCGGATGGTGGCCAAGTAGCCGGGCATCAGCAGGTCGTCGCAGCCCATGATGACCGCGCGCTCCAGCTCCAGCAGTTCCACGCACTTCTGGAAGTTGCGGGTGATGCCCAGGTTCTGCGGGTTGCGCAGGTAGCGCACCCGCTCGTCCCCCAGCTGTGCGAACCACTCCGGGACGCCGGGCTCGCGGCCGTCGTCGACGACGGTCAGCCGCCAGTCCGGGTCGGTCTGCGCGAGCACGCTGCGGACAGCGTCCTGCATCAGACCGACATCTCCGTAGTACGGCATCATGATGTCGAAGGTGGCCATGACGGTGGTTGCTCGCCTCGGGTTCGCGGTGGTCCGGCGCAGGTGGTCCGGCAGGGTCAGGGGCGGGTGGAGGCGCCGGTGGGGGCGTCCAGCCGCTCCCGGTCCAGGCGGTCCCGGTTCAGCAGCTCCGCATCGCGCAGCGCCACCGTCCGGGCCAGGTCGGTGACCTTCTTCTCCAGCGAACGGAACCGCATGTAGGTGTTGAGCGCGAAGAAGGACACGGCCACCACCAGCAGGTACAGCACCAGGTCGGTGCCTCGGCCGACGCCGAGCCGGTTGGCCACCCAGGTCACGTCGCCGGGGCGGAGCACGGCGAAGACGTTGGCCACCACGAACAGGAAGAACGCGATGCGCTTCCAGGCCCGGGTGTGCGCGGCGTCCCAGCGGCGGATGAACAGGAAGAGCATCATCCCCGCGCCGAGGAGCAGGATCAGCTGGATCAGCAGGGTGCCCTTCATCGGCCGCCACGCTCCCTCAGTGAGATGTCGAAGAGGATGTTGACGCCGTTGAGGAGCGACTGCCCCTTGGCCCGCGAGTAGTCGGTGTACAGGATGTCGACCGGGATCTCGGCGACCCGCAGGTCGGACCGGGCCAGGATGCCCACGATCTCCGAGGCGTGGGCCATGCCGTTCATGGTGATCCTCAACTGCGAGGCGGCCTTGCGGTTGAGTCCGCGCAGGCCGTTGTGCGAGTCGGTGAGCTTGAGCCGGCGGGCGGTCGGGCTGACCGCGGCGGCGGTGCGCAGCACCATCCGCTTGAGCAGCGGCACCTGGTCGCTCTGCTCGATGAAGCGGGAGCCCAGGACGACGTCGGCGGCGTCCTCGCGGAGCAGCGCGACAAGCTTCTCGGCGTCGTCGGTCTGGTGCTGGCCGTCGGCGTCGAAGGTGACGAAGTACTCGGCGCCGGGGCGGGACAGGGCGTAGGACAGCCCGGTCTGCAGCGCCGCGCCCTGGCCCAGGTTGACCGGGTGCCGGACGAGGTGGGCGCCGGTGCCCAGGATGCGCTCGGCGGAGCCGTCGGAACTGCCGTCGTTGACGCAGACGATGTTGGGGAAGACCTTGAGGGCCTGCTCGACGACGTCGGCGATGACCTGTTCCTCGTTGTAGACGGGGATCACCAGCCAGGTGTCGTGGTAATCGTTCACTGCGTCTCCGAGGTGGGGAACGGGCGGCATCAGGCATTCTCCAACGCGGACGCCGCAGCGGCGCCGTGCGCCGCAGGACCGGATGATCTCTTGGTGACGCCCCGTACGAGGGTGAGGAGCATGGATGCCGCGGTCACCAGTGAACCGAACGCATACGCTACCTCAACCCGGGTGGTGACCGGGCCTGAAACCAGTGTGACAGCCACCAGGGCGACCGTCCCCAGCAGCCAGGCGACCATCTGCCAGCGGTGCCGCCCGAGGGCCATCAGGGCCTGCCCCAGCACCATGGCGAGCATGTAGCACATGGTCCCGGCGGAGAACCAGAAGAAGTCCATCGGTCCGAGGACGTCGGGGGCGCCCAGAAAGGTGTGAATAAGCCATGAACCGATGATCACGGCGGGAACGGCACCCATCAGGCCCAGTCCGAGGATCACCGCCGAGGTCTGCAGCAGCATCTTCCGGAAGCCCGCGCGGTCCCCGGTGGTGGCCGTGGTGGACAGCCCGGTCATCAGCGTGGGCTGCAGCGAGCCGAAGACGAACAGCGGGATGCGGCACAGCACCCCGGCGCTGAGCAGCGCGAAGGTGATCCGGGGATCGGTGGCGACCAGCGCGGTGGTGATCACCGCCGCGTTCACCATGATCTGCGCCAGCACCGACGCGGTGATCATCATCGTCATGTTCTGGAACAGCTCGCTCCAGGGCATCAGCGGTCCCGGTCGGCAACCGCGCAGCGTGGCCGGGAGCGTGCACACCATGGCGAACAGCGGGGCCGCCGCCAGCACCAGGCCGTACGCCACCGCGGAGTGGCTGCCCGCCAGGTACAGGCCCCCGGCCAGCAGTATCCGCAGCCCGCCGTCCAGGGCCAGCGAGATGCCGTAGGAGTTGAACAGGCCCAGCCCGGCCAGGATGCCCCGGGTCAGGTAGACCAGCGCCATGCCCACCAGGGAGCCGGCGAAGGCCCAGACCAGGGTGCGGTCGCCGCCGAAGAAGGTGTCCGCCAGCGGGCCCGCGCCCAGCGCCAGGCCGCCGCCGAGCAGGGCCAGCAGGCCCAGGGTGAGCAGCGAGGCCCGGCGCAGCACCGGCGCCACGCCCTCGCCGCGCACCGCGCGGGCCGCCACCACCCGGGTCAGCTCCTGTTCGATCGGGAAGAACAGGCCCAGGCTGACGGTCATCACCAGCGACCACAGCTCGGAGACGGCCGCGCGCGGGCCGGTGGCCAGGGCGTGGCCGGCGATCGAGATCTGGATGTACGAAGCCGCGCCGAGGACCAGCGTCCCGCCGATGACCAGGTGGGTTCCGGCCGGGATCACGCGCAGAAGCTTCGCCAGCGGGTTGGTCATCCCGGGCCCGGGGATCCGGTGAGGGCCGCGAAACCGGGGCGCCGCAGCGCCTCGGCGAGGCTGTCCCGCCAGTGCGGGAGCGGCTTCAGGCCGGCCTCCACCCATCGGTCGTGCCCCAGCACGCTGTACGCGGGGCGCTGCGCGGGCCGGACGAAGGCGGCCGAGGTGGTCGGCCGGATGCGCTCCGGGTCGAGCCCGGCCAGCTCGTACGCGGCCCTGGCCAGCCCGAACCAGGTGGTGTCGCCGGAGGCCGTGCCGTGGTAGATCCCGGCCGGGGCGGCGCCGTCGAGGGCGGCCAGGCCGAGGTCGCGCAGCTGCTGGGCGAGGGCGCGGGCCCAGGTGGGCTGGCCGCGCTGGTCGTCGACGACGTCCAGCGTGTCGCGCTGGGCGGCCAGCGTCAGCATGGTGGCCACGAAGTTGCGGCCGTGCTCGCCGTACAGCCAGGCGGTGCGGACGATGTAGCCGCGCTCCGGCAGCAGCTCGGTGACGGCCTGCTCGCCGAGCAGCTTGCTGCGGCCGTAGGCGCCGACCGGGCCGGTGGGCGCGGACTCCGGGTAGGGGCTGTCGCCGTCGCCGCGGAACACGTAGTCGGTGGAGACCTGGAGCAGCCGGGCGCCGGTGGCGGCGCAGGCGGCGGCCAGGTGGCGGGCGCCGGTGCCGTTGACGGCGGCGGCCTCGGCCTCGGCGGTCTCCGCGCCGTCCACGTCGGTCCAGGCGGCGGCGTTGACGACCACGTCGTGGCCGGTGACGGCCGCCAGCACGGCCTGCGGGTCGGTGATGTCGAGCTGGGCCCGGGTGAGCCCGAGGGCGCGGACGCCGGGCGTCCCGGCGAGGACGTCCAGCAGGTCCCGGCCGAGCATCCCCCCGGCGCCGACCACCAGCCAGCTGGACGGCTGCGGCGTGCTCGACTGCTGCGGTTCGCTCACTGGCCCAGCGCCGCCTTCTGCTTCAGCGGCTCCCACCAGGCGCGGTTGTCGCGGTACCAGGCGATGGTCGCGGCCAGGCCGTCCTCGAAGGAGACCTGCGGGGCGTAGCCCAGCTCCTCGCTGATCTTGCTGATGTCCAGGGAGTAGCGCAGGTCGTGGCCCTTGCGGTCCTCGACCGGCACCACCATGTCCCAGTCCGCGCCGGCGGCGGCCAGCAGCAGGCCGGTCAGCTCCTTGTTGGTGATCTCGGTGCCGCCGCCGATGTTGTAGACCTCGCCCGCGCGGCCCTTGAGCAGCGCCAGCTCGATGCCGCGGCAGTGGTCGGAGACGTGCAGCCAGTCCCGGATGTTGCCGCCGGTGCCGTACAGCGGCACCTTGAGGCCGTCCAGCAGGTTGGTGGTGAACAGCGGGATGACCTTCTCCGGGAACTGGTAGTGCCCGTAGTTGTTGGAGCAGCGGGTCACCACCACGTCCATGCCGTGGGTGCGGTGGTAGGCCAGGGCCAGCAGGTCGGAGGCGGCCTTGGAGGCCGAGTACGGCGAGTTCGGCTGCAGCGGCCAGGTCTCGGTCCAGGAGCCCTCGCTGATCGAGCCGTACACCTCGTCGGTGGAGACGTGCACGAAGCGGCCGACGCCGTGCTTGCGGGCCGAGTCCAGCAGCACCTGCGTCCCCAGGACATTGGTGGTGACGAACGGGCCGGCGCCGGCGATGGAGCGGTCGACGTGGGACTCGGCGGCGAAGTGCACCACCGCGTCGTGGCCGGGCATCACCTGGTCGACCGTGTCGGCGTCGCAGATGTCGCCCTGCACGAAGCGGTAGCCGGGGTGGTCCGCGACCGGTGCGAGGTTGGCCTCGACCCCGGAGTAGGTGAGCTTGTCCAGAACGGTGATCGAGGTGCCGGGTGCGCCGTCGGCACCGCCGAGCAGGGAGCGGACGAACTCGGAGCCAATGAAACCGGCGCCGCCGGTGACGAGGATTCGCATAGTAGGCAAGAGTCTACGCAGAGACCGGCGGGGCACCGAGCCGAGGACGGCCGCCCGCCGGGCCCGGCCGCCGGGCCCCTTACCGAACCCTGGACAAGCGGCCCTGGCTGCGCCGATACAGTGGCGGTATGCGAGGCATCCTTCTGGCAGGCGGTACCGGCTCACGGCTCTGGCCGCTCACCCGCGCCATCTCCAAGCAACTCATGCCGGTCTTCGACAAGCCGATGGTCTACTACCCGCTCACCACGCTGATGATGGCGGGGATCCGGGAGATCCTCGTCATCACCACCCCGCAGGACCAGGAGCAGTTCCAGCGCCTGCTCGGCGACGGCTCGCAGTTCGGGCTGCGCCTGGAGTACCTGGTGCAGGAGCGCCCCGAGGGCCTGGCGCAGGCGTTCACCCTGGGCGCGGAGTTCATCGGCGACGAGTCGGTGGCCCTGGTCCTGGGCGACAACATCTTCCACGGCAGCGGCCTGGGCACCCGGCTGAGCCAGAACGAGGCCCTGGTCGGCGGCCGGGTGTTCGCCTACCCGGTGGCCGACCCGAGCGCCTACGGCGTGGTGGAGTTCGACGCGGACGGCAACGCGCTCTCGCTGGAGGAGAAGCCGGAGCGGCCCAAGTCCCGCTACGCCGTGCCCGGCCTGTACTTCTACGACAACCGCGTGGTGGAGATCGCCGCCGGGCTCAAGCCCAGCGCCCGCGGCGAGTTGGAGATCACCGCCGTCAACGAGCAGTACCTGCGCGACGGGCAGCTCCAGGTGACGGTGCTGGACCGGGGCACCGCCTGGCTGGACACCGGGACCTTCGCCTCGCTGATGCAGGCGTCGGAGTACGTCCGGGTCATCGAGGAGCGCCAGGGCTACAAGATCGGCTGCGTCGAGGAGGTGGCCTGGCGGATGGGGTACATCGACGACGCCCGGCTGCGCGACCTCGCCGAGCCCCTCGTCAAGAGCGGCTACGGCCGCTACCTGTTGGACCTTCTGGAAGAGGGCATCGGATGAAGATCCGTCCGCTGAGCATCGACGGCGCCTGGGAGGTCACCTCCCCGCAGCACGGCGACCCGCGCGGGCTGTTCATGGAGTACTACCGCTTCGACCACCTGGCCGAGGCGGTCGGGCACCCGCTGCAGCTGGCGCAGGCCAACCTGTCGGTGTCGGCCCGCGGCGTGGTGCGCGGCGTGCACTTCGCGGACGTCCCGCCCGGCCAGGCCAAGTACGTGACCTGCGTGCGCGGCGCGGTGCTGGACGTGATCGTGGACCTGCGGGTGGGCTCGCCCACCTTCGGCCGCTGGGAGGGCGTCCGGCTGGACGAGACCGAGCGGCGCGCGGTCTACATCTCCGAGGGCCTGGGCCACGGCTTCTGCGCGCTGGAGGACGACTCCACGCTGTCGTACTTCTGCTCGGCGACCTACAACCCGACCGGCGAGCACACCGTGCACCCGCTCGACCCGGAGCTGGGCATCGAGTGGCCGGCCGAGGTGCCGCAGCTGTCCGAGCGCGACACCGCGGCGCCCTCGCTGGCGGAGGCGCTGGCCTCCGGGCTGCTGCCCTCGTACGACGCGGTCAGGGCGTTCACGGCGTCGCTGTCCTCCCGGCACCAGGGCTGACCCGAACATACGCGCGGAAGGCCCCGGAGGACCTCCTCCGGGGCCTTCCGCGTTCCGCGCCGCGGGCCGCAGGGCACATGCGGAAGGGCCCCGCTCCATCGGGTGATGGAGCGGGGCCCTTCCGTTGCCCTGGTGGTGCAGGCAGGTCAGAACGTCGGAACTACTTGACGATCTTGGTGACCTGGCCGGCGCCGACCGTACGGCCACCCTCACGGATGGCGAACTTGAGGCCCTCCTCCATGGCGATCGGCTGGATCAGCACGACGGTCATGGCGGTGTTGTCGCCGGGCATGACCATCTCGGTGCCCTCGGGGAGGGTCACGACGCCGGTCACGTCCGTGGTGCGGAAGTAGAACTGCGGGCGGTAGTTGTTGAAGAAGGGGGTGTGACGGCCACCCTCGTCCTTCGACAGGATGTACGCCTGCGCCTCGAACTCGGTGTGCGGGGTGACGGTGCCCGGCTTGATGATGACCTGGCCGCGCTCGACATCCTCGCGCTTGATGCCACGGAGCAGCAGACCGACGTTCTCACCGGCCTGGCCCTCGTCGAGCAGCTTGCGGAACATCTCGATGCCGGTGACCGTGGTGGTGGTCTTGGCTTCCTTGATGCCGATGATGTCGACGGTCTCGTTGACCTTGAGGACACCACGCTCGATGCGGCCGGTGACGACGGTGCCACGACCGGTGATCGTGAAGACGTCCTCGATGGGCATCAGGAACGGCTTCTCGACGTCACGGGCCGGGGTGGGGATGAACTCGTCCACCGCGTCCATGAGGCCGATCAGCTTGGCGCCCCACTCGGCGTCGCCCTCGAGCGCCTTCAGCGCCGAGACGCGCACGACCGGCAGGTCGTCGCCCGGGAACTCGTACTCGGAGAGCAGCTCGCGGACCTCGAGCTCGACGAGCTCCAGGATCTCCTCGTCGTCCACCATGTCGGCCTTGTTCAGCGCGACGACGATGGAGGGGACGCCGACCTGGCGGGCCAGGAGCACGTGCTCCTTGGTCTGCGGCATCGGGCCGTCGGTGGCGGCGACGACCAGGATCGCGCCGTCCATCTGCGCGGCACCGGTGATCATGTTCTTGATGTAGTCAGCGTGACCCGGGCAGTCGACGTGGGCGTAGTGACGCGCCTCGGTCTGGTACTCGACGTGCGCGATGGAGATCGTAATACCGCGCTGACGCTCTTCCGGGGCCTTGTCGATCTGGTCGAAGGCCGAGGCCGCGTTCAGGTCCGGGTACTTGTCGTGCAGCACCTTGGTGATCGCCGCGGTAAGGGTCGTCTTACCGTGGTCGATGTGACCGATGGTGCCGATGTTGACGTGGGGCTTCGTCCGCTCGAACTTCGCCTTCGCCACTGGGTCCTCCTGAGGACTGGTTCTGTACGCCGTACGACGTCAGGTGGTCTGATATCGCGCCGGTTCCGTCCGCTTGGTCAGCGCCGGTGCCGGCCCGGGGGGTGGGGGCCGGAGGGCCCGGGGACTGCCGTGGCAGGCCCCGGGACGCTCCTACAGCCTAAAGGGTGAAAGCTCCCGGTTTGTCGGGGCTCCCGTCGGGGCCGGCGGCGTTGGCCGCCCGCCCCTGCGGACTACTCGCCCTTGGCCTTAGCGATGATCTCTTCCGCCACGTTCCGGGGAACCTCGGCGTACGAGTCGAACTGCATGGAGTAGCTGGCACGGCCGGACGTCTTGCTGCGCAGGTCGCCGACGTAGCCGAACATCTCCGACAGCGGGACGAGGGCCTTGACGACACGGGCTCCGCTGCGCTCGTCCATGGCCTGGATCTGGCCACGGCGCGAGTTGATGTCGCCGATCACATCGCCCATGTAGTCCTCGGGCGTGGTGACCTCGACCGCCATCATCGGCTCGAGCAGCACGGGGGACGCCCTGCGGGCACCCTCCTTGAACGCCATCGAACCGGCGATCTTGAACGCCAGCTCCGAGGAGTCGACGTCGTGCGAGGCACCGTCGAGCAGGATCACGCGGACGCCCTGGAGCGCGTAGCCGGCGAGAACACCGAACTCCATCGCCTCCTGGGCACCGGCGTCCACCGAGGGGATGTACTCCTTCGGCACACGGCCACCGGTGACCTTGTTGACGAACTCGTAGCCCTCGCCGGACTCGATCGGCTCGATCGCAATCTGGATCTTTGCGAACTGGCCGGAGCCACCGGTCTGCTTCTTGTGCGTGTAGTCGATGCGCTCGACGGCCTTGCGGATCGTCTCGCGGTAGGCGACCTGCGGCTTGCCGACGTTGGCCTCGACCCGGAACTCACGCTTCATACGGTCGACCAGCACCTCGAGGTGCAGCTCGCCCATACCCGCGATGATGGTCTGGCCGGTCTCCTCGTCGGTGTTGACCTGGAAGGACGGGTCCTCCTCGGCCAGCCGCTGGATAGCGACGCCCAGACGCTCCTGGTCGCCCTTCGACTTCGGCTCGATCGCCACGCGGATGACCGGGGCCGGGAAGTCCATGGACTCCAGGATGACCGGCTGCTTGTCGTCGCTGAGGGTCTCACCGGTGGTGGTCTGCTTGAGACCCATGACGGCGACGATGTCGCCGGCGCCCACCGAGTCGATCTCCTCACGCTTGTTGGCGTGCATCCGGTAGATCTTGCCGATGCGCTCCTTGCGGCCCTTCACCGAGTTGAGGACGGCGGTACCGGCCTCGAGACGCCCGGAGTAGATCCGGATGAAGGTGAGCTTGCCCAGGTGCGGGTCGGACATGATCTTGAACGCGAGCGCCGACAGCGGCTCCTCGTCCGAGGCCTTGCGGAAGATCTCCACGGACTCGTCGCCGGGCTTGTGGCCCATGACGCCCTCGACGTCGATCGGAGAGGGCAGGTACTTCACGACGGCGTCGAGCAGGGGCTGGACGCCCTTGTTCTTGAACGCGGTGCCGCAGAAGACCGGGGTGAAGTTGCCGGCGATGGTGCCGCGGCGAATGCCCGCGATCAGCTGCTCCTCGTTGGGCTCCTCGCCCTCCAGGAACATCTCCATCAGCTCGTCGTCGCCCTCGGCGGCCGTCTCGATGAGCTTGGCGCGCCACTCCTCGGCGATCTCGGCGTGCGAGGCCGGGATGTCGACGGTGTCGTACATCTCGCCCTTCGCGGCCTCGGCCGACCAGAGCAGGGCCTTCATCTTCACCAGGTCGATGACGCCGGCGAAGTCCGCCTCGGCACCGACGGGCAGCTGCATGACCAGCGGGGTGGCACCCAGGCGGTCGATGATCGAGTCGACGCAGCGGAAGAACTCCGCGCCGACGCGGTCCAGCTTGTTGACGAAGCAGATACGCGGGACGTTGTAGCGGTCAGCCTGACGCCACACCGTCTCCGACTGGGGCTCGACACCGGCGACACCGTCGAACACCGTGACGGCACCGTCCAGGACGCGCAGCGAGCGCTCCACCTCGACGGTGAAGTCGACGTGGCCCGGGGTGTCGATGATGTTGATGGTGTTCTCAACGCCGTCCACCGACCAGTGACAGGTCGTCGCGGCCGACGTGATCGTGATGCCGCGCTCCTGCTCCTGCTCCATCCAGTCCATGGTGGCAGCGCCATCGTGGACCTCACCGATCTTGTACGAGACACCGGTGTAGAACAGGATCCGCTCGGTGGTGGTGGTCTTGCCCGCGTCGATGTGCGCCATGATCCCGATGTTGCGGACCCTGGCGAGGTCAAGGGAGGTTGCAGCCATGGTGGCTCGTCTCTCTCTTTCTTGTTACTGACGGGGTTCGAACTACCAGCGGTAGTGGGCGAAGGCCTTGTTGGACTCGGCCATCTTGTGCGTGTCCTCGCGGCGCTTCACCGAGGCGCCCAGACCGTTGCTCGCGTCCAGGATCTCGTTGAGCAGGCGCTCGGTCATGGTCTTCTCGCGGCGGGCGCGGGAGTAGCCGACCAGCCAGCGCAGGGCCAGCGTGTTGGCACGGCCCGGCTTGACCTCGACCGGGACCTGGTAGGTCGCGCCACCGACGCGGCGGGACTTGACCTCGAGGGTCGGCTTGACGTTCTCCAGGGCGCGCTTGAGCGCGACCACCGGGTCTGCGCCGGTCTTCTCGCGGACGCCCTCGAGGGCGCCGTACACGATGCGCTCGGCGGTGGAGCGCTTGCCGTGCAGGAGGATCTTGTTGACGAGCGACGTCACCACAGGGGAGCCGTAAACCGGGTCGATGATGACCGGGCGCTTCGGGGCGGGGCCCTTACGAGGCATTCTTACTTCTCCTTCTTGGCGCCGTAGCGGCTGCGGGCCTGCTTGCGGTTCTTGACACCCTGGGTGTCCAGCGAGCCGCGGATGATCTTGTAACGCACACCCGGCAGGTCCTTCACACGACCGCCACGCACGAGCACGATGGAGTGCTCCTGCAGGTTGTGGCCCTCGCCCGGAATGTAAGCGGTGACCTCGATCCCGCTGGTGAGGCGCACACGGGCGACCTTACGGAGAGCCGAGTTCGGCTTCTTCGGGGTGGTCGTGTACACACGCGTGCAGACGCCCCGGCGCTGCGGGGAACCCTTCAGTGCGGGCGTCTTGTTCTTCTCGACCTTGTCCTGCCGGCCCTTTCGGACCAGCTGCTGGATCGTAGGCACCGTATCTCCGTCTTCTCTGTGCCATCGCTTGGTGAAACTACCCTGGTTGTGTCTCGCCGACATCCGACCCACGCGGTCGGGTGTGTCGGTCCACGTCCCATCCCCTCGACTCCTTGCGGAGGAGCGGTGTGAGACGTGCGGTTCCCAAAGTGCGACGGCTGATATGCACGCACGCACAAGAGACCCGGGGACACCCCAGGCACAAGGTCAGAGCCTACTTGGCGCATCGGCGCGGGTCAAAACACATACAAGGCAGCAGGTCAGACCGGATCGGCGGGCGACTTGCGGATCGGCGCGGGATGTGCGCAGGGCGCTCTACTCGTAGCGTTCGGCGAAGCGGCGCTGGAGTTCCGGCCAGTGCCGGCGCAGCGTCTCCACCCCCACCGGCCGGTCGCCGCTCTTGCCGGTGACCCCGTGGTTGGTGAACAGGTGCTCGGCGAGCTTCTGCTCGTCGGGCTCGTAGTTGTACGAGTCGATGAAGCTGCGCAGGCCCTCCAGGTACTGGTCCACGGTGGCCTCGCCGACGGGAGTGGACGGAGCGACCGGGACGGCCGGGGCGGCCGGGTGCAGTCCGGCGGGCGGCTCCTCCTCCTCGGGCGCGGCGCCCGGCTCCGGCTCCGCCGGCGGATCGGGGACCACCTTGGCCGCGAACCACGCCTCCGGCCCGGCCTCCTGCGGCTCGGCGACCGCCTCCGGCCGGGGCAGCCAGGCCACTCCGCGGGTCGGGTTGTCGACCGGGCCCGCGGACTCCTCGGCGGCGGCCTGCGGGGCGACGTCCGGATCGTGCAGCGGACGCCGGTGCCGGTGCTTGGCCAGCTTGCTGAGCAGGTCCACCGCGACCGGCACCGGATCCGGCGACGGGCCGGTCAGCGGCAGCACCGGGGCGGGCTGCGGCTGCTGGACGGCCTGCTGCGGCGCGGGCTGCGGCTGGACGGCCTGTTGGTGGGGAGCCTGCGGCAACGGGCCCGGCAGCGGCGGCTGCTGGGCCGGGTCGAGCTGCTGCGCGGGCACCGGCTGCGGTACCTCGACGTAGCGGACCGGCGCGGACACCGCGCGCACCGTGTCCAGGTCCAGCGGCACCCCGTACTTGGCCAGCTTCAGCGGCAGCAGGGTCTCGATCGGCGCCTGCCGACGCCAGTTGCGCCCGTACTGGGCGCGCAGGTGGGTGCGGTAGACCAGCCGGTTCTGCTCCATCCGCACCACGTCGTCGTAGGAGCGCATCTCCCACAGCTTCATCCGCCGCCACAGCCGGAAGGTCGGGACCGGCGACAGCAGCCAGCGCATCAGCCGCACCGACTCCATGTGCTTGTCGGCGGTGATGTCGGCCATCCGCCCGACCGCGTGCCGGGCCGCCTCGACCACCACCACGAACAGCACCGGGATGATCGCGTGCATCGCCATGGCCAGCGGATCGCCCCAGGAGGACGCCGCGTTGAAGACGATGGTGCCGGCCGTGAGCAGCCAGGCGGTCTGCCGCAGCAGCGGGAAGGGGATCCGCAGCCAGGTCAGCACCAGGTCCAGGGCCAGCAGCACCGCGATGCCGACGTCCACACCGACCGGGAAGACATAGGAGAAGTCGCCGAAGCCCTTGTGCAGGGCCAGGGTGCGCACCGCCGCGTACGAGCCGGTGAAGCCGATGCCGGCGATGATGACGGCGCCGGTCGCCACACCGCCGATCAGGGCGCGGTGCGCGCGGGTTATCTCAGGGACTGCCATCGGAAGCCTTCGTTCCCCGGGTACGGACGGTCACCGCGCGGGGCTCGCACGCGGGCGGAGCACAGCTTGCCATACGGTTCGACCGGATCGCCCTGCGGAGAGCGGGACTTAGGACAACCGCAGGTGAACCGCCCGTCCACGGGCGAGGGCGGCCGGGCCCGGCGGCCGGGGAGCCCGGACCGGACTGTCACACCCTGATGCCATGCTGTCACCGGGCGTGACCTCAAGGACACTGGATCAGGACACCGGGTCAGGACGCGGGATCAGGACGCCGGTGTACCGCCGGACAGCCGAGGGACCACAGGGAAGGGGAGGGCAGCCATGGGCAAGCGCGACCAGGAGCACCGCCGCGCCAGGAAACGCGAGCGGGACGCGCGGCAGCGCCCGCAGACCCCTCCCCGGGCGCGGCCGGAGCCGGACGAGCCGGGGCTCGGCGGCGGCTCCTCGCTGCGGGAGCTGGTCGAGTCCACGCTCGGCGCGGTGCTGTACGCCCCGGACGACCGCTATCACCTGACCCTGGACCAGGGCGCCAGCGCGCTGTCCGAGCCCGCCTCCCGCTGGCCGCAGACCAGCCGTACCGTGCTGGTGGTCACCGGCGCGATGCTGGCCCGGCTGTGGCAGGCCGGCTGGCAGCCGGCCGACCTGGCCCGGGCGGTCCGGCGGGAGCTGACGGTCCGGCACCTGCGGCTGGCGGTCGACCTGATCGCGGCCGAGGCCCGCGGCTACGCCGCCGCCTCGCTGGATCCGCGCTGGTCCGGGCAGCTGCGCGAGCTGGAGGCAACCGAATGGTGGGGTGAGGACGACGCGTTCCTTCCCGGGGTCGCCGCCCGCGAGCGCGCCGACCGCTTCGCTGTGGCCACCCTGCTGCTGGAGCTGTTCCGACTGATCGGCAGGCTGCCCCCGATCACCCTGCTCGGCCCGCCGCCGGGCAGCGGCGGGGCGCGTTCCGGGCCCGGCCGCTCCCCCGCGTACGCGCAGAAGACCGGCAGCGAGCCGCGGATGCTCGGCCGGATCCGGGCGCTGCTGGCCAAGGCCGAGTCCACCGAGTTCCCGGACGAGGCCGAGGCGCTGACCGCCAAGGCGCAGCAGTTGATGGCGCAGCACAGCATCGACGAGGCGCTGTTGGCCGCCGTCTCCGGCAGCGCCGCCGAGCCGGGCGCCTGCCGCATCGGCGTGGACAACCCGTACGAGGCCCCCAAGGCGGTGCTGCTGGACGCGGTGGCGGAGGCCAACCGGTCGCGCTCGGTGTGGTCCAAGGACCTGGGCTTCTGCACGGTGGTCGGGTTCCCGGCGGATCTGGAGGCGGTGGAGCTGCTCTACACCTCGCTGCTGGTGCAGGCGACCGGCGGGATGAACGGCGGCGGCTCGCGCACCAAGTCGTTCCGGCAGTCGTTCCTGGTGGCCTACGCCTCGCGGATCCGCGAGCGGCTGGCGGAGGCCACCGCGCAGGCCACCGAGGAGGCGCTGGGCGGCGGGCGTCCGGACGACGGCGGCGGCGGCAGCGGCGGCGCGGTGTCACTGCTCCCGGTGCTGGCCGCGCGGGACGAGGCGGTCCGGGAGTCGACCGAGCGGATGTTCCCCACGCTGAAGGCCGGGCGGGCGGTCCGCGCCAACGACTACGAGGGCTGGACCCAGGGCCGCGCCGCCGCCGACCGCGCCCGCCTGCACGGCCAGAACAGCGCCCTGCCCCACTGACGCGACGCCCGCCCCCGACGGGCCCGCGCCGCACTGCCCCCGCCGTCGCAGCCGCCCACCACCCGCGCGGCCCGGCGACGCGTACCCCGGCGGCGTCACGGCCCGGCGGCCCGGCGGCGCACGCAGGGGCGGGCGGTCGGGACCGGCTCCGGGCAGCGCGGCGCGGTAGCGTCGGCGTGTGAAAAGCGCCACCGCACTGCGGACCCGCCTCGCCCGGCTCGACCCCGGGGAGCTGGCCGCGCTGCTGGACGCCCGCCGCATCGGCGGCCCCGCGCTGCGCAGCGGCCGTACCCCGCACACCCTGGCGCAGCTGGCGGATCTGCTGCTGGAGGACCGCTGCGTCGCGGAGGCCGTCTCCCGGCTGCGCACCCCCGGCGTCCAGCTGCTGGCAGCGGGAGTGCGGCTGGCGGCGCGGGAGCACGGCCCGCTGCGGCAGACCCCGTACTGGACGCCGCTGGAGCCCTCCTCCCGGCCGGTGGACGAGGGGGCGCTGCTGGACTTCCTCTCCGGCGGTGACGCCGGGCTGCGGGCCGCCGCGCAGGAGCAGCTGGCGGCGCTGCGGGAGCTGCTGCTGGTGCTGCCCGCCGGGCCCGGTCGACTGGCGCTGCCGTCGTTCGTGCACCGGCACCTGGCCGAGACGCTGGGCCTGGGCCGACCGCTGGCGCAACTGATGTCGGACGCCTTCAACGCGCCCGAGGTGCACCGGGTGGCGGCCGCGCTGGACCTGCCCGGCGAGCGCGACCGGAATGCGGCGCAGGCCGGGATCGTGGCGCTGTTCTCCGACCGGGAGCGGGTACGGGCGCTGCTGGTGGCCGCGCCGCCGCAGGCCGCGGAGGTGCTGGCGCGGCTGGTGTCCGGGCCGCCGGTGCTGCGGGCCCGCTGCTTCGCGCCGCTCGGCGGCTACCACTACGGCTCCGGCACCAAGTACCAGCTGCGGCCCGAGGGTTCGGGCGACCGGGGGGCCGACTGGCTGGCCGAGCGCGGGCTGCTGGCGCCGGTCGGCGCCGAGATGGTCGAGCTGCCGTACGAGGTGGCCGACGCGCTGACCGGGGGCCGGGTGCGGGCGCCGTTCGACCCGGAGCCGCCCCGGCTGCGCACCGGGCTGTCGGCGGTGACCGGCGCGCTGAGCGAGGCGCAGGCGGCCGTGGCCACCGCCGGGCGCAAGGTCGAGCTGCTGCTGGCGTCGTGCGCGGCCGTCCCGCCGGGGGTGCGCAAGTCGGGCGGCCTGGCGGTGCGCGACACCAGGCGGCTGGCCAAGGCGATCGACGCCGCCGAGGAGCAGGCCCGGCTGTGGATCGATCTGGCGTACACCGCGGACCTGCTGGGCACCGCGCAGGAGGAGCCCGAGCGTCCGGCGGCGCGCGGGCGCGGCGGACGGCGTGCAGCACTGCCCGCCGCGCCGGTGCGGCTGCTGCCGACCACCCGCTACGACGACTGGCTGGGCTGCTCCCCCGCCGACCGGCTGGTGCCGGTGGTCTGTGCCTGGGCGGTGGTGCCGGAGCTGTTCAGCTGGTGGCCGGACCCGGAGGGCGAGACGCCGGTGGCGCTGGTGGCCCCGCAGGACCAGCAGGCCGTCCCGCTGCGGCGGCAGGTGCTGGCGGCGCTGGCGACGCTGCCGCCCGGGCAGGGGGTCGGCCCGGCGGCCGCGCTCGGCGGCGAGGCGCTGCGCGAGCTGCTCGCCCTGGTCGGCTGGCTGTGCCCGGGGCTGACCGGGGCGGAGCAGGTGGACGCCGGGCGGCTGCTGGCCACCCTGCACGAGGCCGAGCTGCTGGGCGCGGTCGCGCACGGCCAGCTCACCCCGCTCGGCGCGGCGGTCCTGGCACTGCTGGACACCGACGCCCCCGACTGGTTCCCCTACGTCCCCGCCACCGACGACAGCCCGCCCGACCCCGACCCCGCAGCCGACCCCGACACCGCCCACCGCCCCGACGCGCCGCACGGCACCGACCACCCCGACACCCCCCGCCGCCCCGGTGCCGCTGCCACCCCCGACACCGCAGCCGCCTCCGCACACGGTCCCGACCGCCCCGACGCGCCGCACGGCACCGCTGCCGCAGGCGCGCCGCACCGCGCCGCTGCCGCAGGCGCCTACCGGGGGCCGGTGGCGGCGTTGCGGGCCGCGTTGGCGGGGCTGCTGCCGGCGCCGCAGCGGCGGGCGCGGTTCCAGGCCGACCTGACGGCCATCGCGGCCGGGGCGCCCTCCGCCGAGCTGGCGGAGCTGCTGGGCATGGCCGCGGTCCGGGAGTCCGAGGGCCACGCCGTGGTCTGGCGCTTCAGCGCGCCCTCGGTGCGCCGGGCCCTGGACGCCGGGCTGTCCGCCGAGGAGCTGCTGCGGCGGCTGCGCGAGGCGGCCGAGGGCGGCCTGCCGCAGCCGCTGGAGTACCTGGTCCGCGACACCGGCCGGACGCACGGGCACGTCCGGGTGGTCCGCTCGGCCTGCTGCATCCGCTCGGACGACGAGGCGCTGCTGGAGGAGCTGGCCCGGACCCGCTCGCTGGCCGGGCTGGAGCTGCGCCGGATCGCCCCGACCGTGCTGATCAGCACCGCCGCCCCCGGCGTCACCCTGGACGCGCTGCGCGCCGCCGGCTTCGCGCCGGTGCTGGAGGCCGAGACGGGCGTGACCGTGGTCGAGCGGGCGCCGGAGCTGCGGGCCGAGGAGCGGATGCCGGACCACGCGCGGGCCCGCCGCGAGCACGGCCGCTCCCCGGAGCGGACCCTCGCCCTCGCGCAGCGGCTGCTGGACGCCGACTGACCCGCCGCCGCCGCAGGAAGGACCGCAGAAAACGCCCCCGGAAACGCCGCAGGGCGGCCACCCCGGGATCGGGGTGACCGCCCTGCGGTCGGTGCGGGCTACTGACCTCAGCCGGTGTAGGGGCCGTAGTCGTAGTCGTCCAGCGGCACGGCCTGGCCGGAGCCGGAGCCGAACGGCGAGTAGTCGATGTCGTCGTAGCCGACGGCCGAGTACATCGCGGCCTTGGCCTCCTCGGTCGGCTCGACCCGGATGTTGCGGTAGCGGGGCAGACCCGTACCGGCCGGGATGAGCTTACCGAGGATGACGTTCTCCTTGAGGCCCAGCAGCGGGTCCGACTTGGCGTGGATCGCCGCGTCGGTGAGCACCCGGGTCGTCTCCTGGAAGGAGGCGGCCGACAGCCAGGACTCGGTCGCCAGCGAGGCCTTGGTGATACCCATCAGCTGCGGACGGCCGGAGGCGGGCTGGCCGCCCTCGGACACCACTCGACGGTTCTCGGTCTCGAAGCGGCCGCGCTCGACCAGCTCGCCGGGCAGCAGCTCGGCGTCGCCGGACTCGATGATCGTGACCCGGCGGAGCATCTGCCGGATGATGATCTCGATGTGCTTGTCGTGGATCGACACACCCTGCGAGTTGTAGACCTTCTGGACCTCGGCCACCAGGTGGATCTGCACCTGGCGCTGGCCGAGGATGCGCAGCACGTCGTGCGGGTTGACCGTACCGGCGGTGAGCTGCTGGCCCACCTCCACGTGCTCGCCCTCGGAGACCCGCAGCTTGATGCGCTTGGAGACCGGGTAGGCGATCTCCTCGCTGCCGTCGTCGGGGGTGACGACGAGCTTGCGGGTCTTCTCGGTGTCCTCGATCCGGACCCGGCCCTCGGCCTCGCTGATCGGGGCCACACCGCGCGGGTTGCGGGCCTCGAACAGCTCGACGACACGCGGCAGACCCTGGGTGATGTCGTCACCGGCCACACCACCGGTGTGGAAGGTACGCATCGTCAGCTGGGTGCCGGGCTCACCGATGGACTGGGCGGCGATGATGCCGACCGCCTCACCGATGTCGACCAGCTTGCCGGTGGCCAGCGAGCGGCCGTAGCACATGGCGCAGGTGCCGACGGCGGACTCGCAGGTCAGGATCGAACGGGTCTTGACCTCGGAGATGCCGCGGCGGATCAGCTCGTCGATCAGGACGTCGCCCAGGTCGGTGTTGGCCGGGGCCAGCACCTGCCCGTCGATGACGATGTCCTCGGCGAGCGCCCGGGCGTACACGCTGGTCTCGACGTCGTCGGACTTGCGCAGCACGCCGTCCGCGCCCACGGTGCCGATCGGCAGCTTCAGGCCGCGCTCGGTGCCGCAGTCCTCCTCGCGGATGATGACGTCCTGGGAGACGTCGACCAGACGACGGGTGAGGTAGCCGGAGTCGGCGGTGCGCAGGGCGGTGTCGGCGAGACCCTTACGGGCACCGTGGGTGGAGATGAAGTACTCCAGCACGGAGAGGCCCTCGCGGAAGGACGCCTTGATGGGGCGCGCGATGGTCTCGTTCTTCGCGTTCGACACCAGACCACGCATACCGGCGATCTGGCGCATCTGCATCATGTTTCCGCGGGCCCCGGAGTCCACCATCATGAAGATGGGGTTGGTCTTCGGGAAGTTCGCGTTCATGGCCTCGGCGACCTCGGCGGTCGCCTTGGTCCAGATGCCGACGAGCTCCTGCTGGCGCTCGTCCTTGGTGATCAGGCCGCGCTCGTACTGCTTCTGGACCTTCTCGGCCTGCGCCTCGTAGCCCTCGAGGATCTGGGGCTTGTTCGGCGGGACCACGACGTCCGAGATGGAGACGGTGACGCCCGAGCGGGTGGCCCAGTGGAAGCCGGCCGCCTTGAGGTTGTCCAGCGTCGCCGCGACGACGACCTTGGGGTAGCGCTCGGCGAGGTCGTTGACGATCGCGGAGAGCGCCTTCTTGTTGATCTCCTCCTCGACGAACGGGTAGTCCTCGGGCAGCAGCTCGTTGAAGAGCGCGCGGCCCAGGGTCGTCCGCAGCCGGAGCTGGTCGCCGTCCTGCCAGACCGGCTTGCCGTCCTCGTCGACCGGGGAGACCCAGCCGCGCGGCGGGACGGTGCCCAGCGGCAGGCGCAGGTCGATCTCGGCCTGGAGGTCCAGCTCCTTGGCGTCGAAGGCCATCACGGCCTCCGAGGTGGAGCCGAAGGCGCGGCCGACGCCGCGCAGGGTCTCCGGGTCACGGCTGGAGGTCAGGAAGAACAGGCCCAGCACCATGTCCTGGGTCGGCATGGTGACGGGGCGACCGTCGGCCGGCTTCAGGATGTTGTTGGAGGACAGCATCAGGATGCGGGCCTCTGCCTGCGCCTCCGCCGACAGCGGCAGGTGCACGGCCATCTGGTCGCCGTCGAAGTCCGCGTTGAACGCGGTGCAGACGAGCGGGTGGATCTGGATGGCCTTGCCCTCGACCAGCTGCGGCTCGAACGCCTGGATGCCGAGGCGGTGCAGCGTGGGCGCACGGTTCAGCAGCACCGGGTGCTCGGCGATGACCTCTTCGAGGACGTCCCACACGACCGGACGGGCGCGCTCGACCATGCGCTTGGCCGACTTGATGTTCTGCGCGTGGTTCAGGTCGACCAGGCGCTTCATCACGAACGGCTTGAAGAGCTCCAGCGCCATGGCCTTGGGCAGACCGCACTGGTGCAGCTTGAGCTGCGGGCCGACGACGATGACCGAACGGGCCGAGTAGTCGACGCGCTTGCCGAGCAGGTTCTGACGGAAACGACCCTGCTTGCCCTTGAGCATGTCGCTCAGGGACTTCAGCGGGCGGTTGCCCGGTCCGGTGACCGGACGGCCGCGGCGGCCGTTGTCGAACAGCGCGTCGACGGCCTCCTGGAGCATGCGCTTCTCGTTGTTCACGATGATCTCGGGCGCGCCGAGGTCGAGCAGCCGCTTCAGGCGGTTGTTGCGGTTGATCACGCGGCGGTACAGGTCGTTCAGGTCGGAGGTCGCAAAGCGGCCACCGTCCAGCTGCACCATCGGACGCAGGTCCGGCGGGATCACCGGGACGCAGTCCAGCACCATGCCGTTGGGCTTGTTGGTGGTCTGCAGGAAGGCGGAGACGACCTTGAGGCGCTTGAGCGCACGGGTCTTCTTCTGGCCCTTGCCGGTCTTGATGATCTCGCGGAGCTTCTCGGCCTCCTCCTCCAGGTCGAAGGTCTCGAGGCGCTTCTGCAGCGCCGCGGCACCCATCGAACCGGAGAAGTACGTGCCGAAGCGGTCGCGCAGCTCGCGGTAGAGCAGCTCGTCGCCCTCGAGGTCCTGGACCTTGAGGGACTTGAAGCGGGCCCACACCTCGTCCAGGCGGTCCAGCTCGCGCTGGGCCCGGTCGCGCAGCTGCTTCATGCCGCGCTCGGCGCTCTCGCGCACCTTGCGGCGCACGTCGGCCTTGGCCCCCTCGGCCTCCAGCTCGGCGAGGTCGCTCTCCAGCTTCTTCGCCTGGGTCTCCAGGTCGGAGTCGCGGCGCTGCTCGATCTGCTGGCGCTCGACGGAGACCTGGGCCTCCAGCGAGGACAGGTCGCGGGTGCGGCGCTCGTCGTCCACCCACGTGATCATGTAGGCGGCGAAGTAGATGACCTTCTCGAGGTCCTTGGGGGCAAGATCCAGGAGGTAGCCGAGGCGCGAGGGCACGCCCTTGAAGTACCAGATGTGCGTGACCGGGGCGGCCAGCTCGATGTGGCCCATCCGCTCACGACGCACCTTGGCGCGAGTGACCTCGACGCCGCAGCGCTCACAGATGATGCCCTTGAAGCGCACGCGCTTGTACTTGCCGCAGTAGCACTCCCAGTCCCGGGTGGGGCCGAAGATCTTCTCGCAGAAGAGTCCGTCCTTCTCGGGCTTGAGGGTGCGGTAGTTGATGGTCTCGGGCTTCTTAACCTCGCCGTGGGACCACTGACGGATGTCGTCAGCGGTCGCCAGGCCGATTCGCAGCTCATCGAAGAAGTTGACGTCGAGCACGGGTCGTCAATCCCACCTTCGGGGTCGAAGTCTTACATCTGGTCTGAGGGGGTCCTGGGGGTGACGGGTCCGCGGCGGCTGGCGCTACGCGGACCCGAGACCTCCGTCAGACCTCTTCGACGCTGCTCGGCTCACGCCGGGACAGGTCGATACCGAGCTCCTCCGCGGCGCGGAACACGTCCTCGTCGGAGTCACGCATCTCAATGGACATGCCGTCGGACGACAGCACCTCCACGTTCAGGCAGAGCGACTGCATCTCCTTGATCAGCACCTTGAAGGACTCAGGGATGCCGGGCTCGGGGATGTTCTCGCCCTTGACGATCGCCTCGTAGACCTTCACGCGGCCCAGGACGTCGTCGGACTTGATGGTGAGCAGTTCCTGGAGGGCGTAGGCGGCGCCGTACGCCTCCAGCGCCCACACCTCCATCTCACCGAAGCGCTGACCACCGAACTGCGCCTTACCACCCAGCGGCTGCTGCGTGATCATGGAGTACGGACCGGTCGAACGGGCGTGGAGCTTGTCGTCGACCAGGTGGTGCAGCTTGAGGATGTACATGTAGCCGACCGAGACCGGCATCGGGAACGGCTCGCCGGAGCGGCCGTCGAACATCCGCGCCTTGCCGGAGGAGCCGACCAGGCGGTCGCCGTCCCGGGTGAGCGTGGTGTGGTCCAGCAGGCCGGCGATCTCGTCCTCGCGGGCGCCGTCGAAAACCGGGGTGGCGAGGTTGGTGCCACCGGTGGCCCGGTCGGCCCCGATCTTCTGGAGCCGGCGGGCCCACTCCTCGCTCAGCCCGGAGACGTCCCAGCCGGTCTTGGCGAGCCAGCCGAGGTGGGTCTCCAGCACCTGTCCCGGGTTCATTCGGGACGGGACGCCGAGGGGGTTGAGCACGATGTCGACCGGGGTGCCGTCCTCGAGGAAGGGCATGTCCTCGACCGGGAGGATCTTGGAGATGACACCCTTGTTGCCGTGGCGGCCGGCCAGCTTGTCACCGTTGGTGATCTTGCGCTTCTGGGCCACGTAGACCCGGACCAGCTGGTTGACGCCGGGCGGGAGCTCGTCGCCCTCCTCGCGGTCGAAGACGCGGACGCCGATGATCTTGCCCTGCTCACCGTGCGGCACCTTCAGCGAGGTGTCGCGGACCTCACGGGCCTTCTCGCCGAAGATGGCGCGCAGCAGGCGCTCCTCCGGGGTCAGCTCGGTCTCGCCCTTGGGCGTGACCTTGCCGACCAGGATGTCACCGGTGGTGACATCGGCGCCGATGCGGATGATGCCGCGCTCGTCGAGGTCGGCGAGGACCTCCTCGGAGACGTTCGGGATGTCCCGGGTGATCTCCTCGGGGCCCAGCTTGGTGTCGCGGGCGTCGACCTCGTGCTCCTCGATGTGGATCGAGGAGAGGACGTCGTCCTGCACGAGGCGCTGCGACAGGATGATCGCGTCCTCGTAGTTGTGGCCCTCCCATGGCATGAACGCCACGAGCAGGTTCTTGCCGAGCGCCATCTCGCCCTGGTCCGTGCAGGGACCGTCGGCGAGCACCTGGCCCACCTCGATGCGCGCGCCCTCGTCCACGATGACCTTCTGGTTGAAGGCCGTGCCCTGGTTGGAGCGGGTGAACTTGGCCACGCGGTACGTGGTGTAGGTGCCGTCGTCGTTGGCGACGGTGACGTAGTCGGCGGAGACCTCCTGGACCACGCCGGACTTCTCGGCGGAGATGACGTCGGCGGCGTCGACCGCCGCGCGGTACTCCATGCCGGTGCCGACCAGCGGCGCCTCGCTCTTGAGCAGCGGGACGGCCTGGCGCATCATGTTGGATCCCATGAGCGCGCGGTTGGCGTCGTCGTGCTCCAGGAAGGGGATCATCGCGGTGGCGACGGACACCATCTGCCGGGGCGAGACGTCCATGTAGTCGATCTCGACGCCGGGGATGTAGTCGATCTCCCCGCCGCGGCGGCGGACCAGGACACGGGCCTCGGCGAAGTGGTTGTCATCGGTCAGCGGCGCGTTGGCCTGGGCGATGACGAACCGGTCCTCCTCGTCCGCGGTCAGGTAGTCGAGGTCGTCGGTGACGATGCCCTCGACGACCTTGCGGTACGGGGTCTCCACGAAGCCGAAGGCGTTGACCCGGCCGTAGGAGGCGAGCGAGCCGATCAGACCGATGTTCGGGCCTTCCGGGGTCTCGATCGGGCACATGCGTCCGTAGTGGGACGGGTGCACGTCGCGGACCTCGAAGCCGGCGCGCTCACGGGACAGACCACCGGGGCCCAGCGCGGACAGACGGCGCTTGTGGGTCAGCCCCGACAGCGGGTTCGTCTGGTCCATGAACTGGGACAGCTGGCTGGTGCCGAAGAACTCCTTGATGGAGGCGACGACCGGCCGGATGTTGATCAGGGTCTGCGGCGTGATCGCCTCGACGTCCTGGGTGGTCATGCGCTCGCGCACGACCCGCTCCATACGGGCGAGACCCGTACGGACCTGGTTCTGGATCAGCTCGCCGACGTTGCGGAGGCGACGGTTGCCGAAGTGGTCGATGTCGTCGTCCTCGACGACGATCGTGCTGCCGTTGGGCGCGACCGTCTCGGTCTCCCCCGCGTGCAGCTGGACCAGGTACTTGATGGTCGCCAGGATGTCGTCGACGGTGAGCACGCCGCCGTCGAGCGGCTCGACCACGCCGAGCTTCTTGTTGATCTTGTACCGACCGACCTTGGCCAGGTCGTAGCGCTTCGGGTTGAAGTAGAGGTTCTCCAGAAGCGTCTGCGCGGCCTCCTTGGTCGGCGGCTCGCCCGGACGCAGCTTGCGGTAGATGTCGAGCAGCGCGTCGTCCTGGCCCTGGGTGTGGTCCTTCTCCAGGGTGGCGCGCATCGACTCGTACTGGCCGAACTCCTCCAGGATCTGCTCGGAGGTCCAGCCGAGGGCCTTCAGCAGCACGGTGACGGACTGCTTGCGCTTGCGGTCGATGCGGACACCGACCATGTCGCGCTTGTCGATCTCAAGCTCCAGCCAGGCACCGCGCGAGGGGATGACCTTGGCGGAGTAGATGTCCTTGTCGGACGTCTTGTCCAGGGTGGTGTCGAAGTAGACGCCCGGGGAGCGCACCAGCTGCGAGACGACGACACGCTCGGTGCCGTTGATCACGAAGGTGCCCTTGTGGGTCATGAGCGGGAAATCGCCCATGAAGACCGTCTGCGACTTGATCTCGCCGGTCTCGTTGTTGGTGAACTCGGCCGTCACGAAGAGCGGGGCCGCGAAGGTGAAGTCGCGGTCCTTGCACTCGTCGATCGAGTTCTTGGGGGGCTCGAAGCGGTGGTCGCGGAAGGTCAGCGACATCGAACCGGAGAAGTCCTCGATCGGAGAGATCTCCTCGAAGATCTCCTCCAGGCCGGACTTCTGCGGGACGTCGTGTCCTTCGGCGAGCGACGCCTCGACCCTGGACTTCCACGCCTGATTGCCGAGGAGCCAGTCGAAGCTCTCGGTCTGCAGGGCGAGGAGGTTGGGAACCTCGAGGGGCTCACGAATCTTCGCGAAAGAAATACGGAGCGGTGCGGTGGATGCGGAGTTGTTCGAGGCGTTGCGCGAGGCGGCCAAGAGGGGGTCCTTCCGAGGGCTCGGACTCACTACGCGCGTACCGGGCCCACCCGTCGCACGGGTAGCATCCGCACTCCCACACAAGCCGTCGTCCTGGGTGTTTCACCAGGTCGTAGCCGGTGCGCAAGCGGGGTGCCACCCCTGGTCGGGGTAGTGCGTACTCCGTGGGTCGAGTCGCGGAGCAGCTAAAAGGCAGCGCAAAGGGACAGTGTAGCCAAAGGGCACACTGCTGTCCAGTCCGGATTCGGAGACCGAATCGTCGAACTCCCTACCTCGCGGGAGAGCCCCCTGACAAGGGCGCCCCCTGGGGCGGTAACTGCCTACGGGGTGTGTATTCCCCACCACGCCGGGGTTCCATGCCTGCCAGCCGAAGATTCATCGACTCGCCGGTGCGCTGCCTGGAACCGTCCTGCGCGGACCTTCGCGTCCTGAGAATTGCGCGCCGCGTGCGGTTCGTCAAGGGCAGACCCCCGAGCAGGTGCATCGAGGGGCCCCTGCGACGGGCTCCGGCCCGGTCCCGCACGCCGGCGGCCGAGCCGGACGACTGCCCTGGTGGGGTGGCCGACCGGCGACCGCTGTGCGGCTCCGGAGGTGACCCCGGACGCGCCACGGCGCCCGCTGCGGACAGGTCGTACCCGCAGCGACGACGATCACCATACTCGTCCCGGGCCGCCGAAGAGGGCAACTGGCCGACAGAAGTGGCGAATCGTCATAGAACGGGCGGGGGGCCGCAGCGCCCCGGGCATACAAGAAGGCCGGGCCGCTCACCCGTAGGGGTGAACGGCCCGGCCGAACAGTCCTCGGAGGGACTGTCAGTCAGTAACCGTGATTACTTGACGGTGACCGAAGCGCCGGCAGCCTCGAGAGCGGCCTTGGCCTTCTCGGCGGCCTCCTTGGCGACCTTCTCCAGGACCGTGGCGGGGGTGCCGTCAACGAGGTCCTTGGCCTCCTTCAGGCCGAGGGAGGTCAGGGCGCGCACCTCCTTGATGACCTGGATCTTCTTGTCACCGGCGGCGGTGAGGATGACGTCGAACTCGTCCTGCTCCTCAGCGGCCTCCTCGACGGCGCCCGGGCCGGCAACACCGGCGACGGCGACCGGGGCGGCAGCCTTGACGTCGAACTTCTCCTCGAACGCCTTCACGAACTCGGACAGCTCGATGAGGGTGAGCTCGGCGAACTGCTCGAGCAGCTCTTCCTGGGACAGCTTCGCCATGGTGGCGTCCTTCCACTATTTTCGGCAGGTGCCGGATGTACGGATAGGCGGGCGTACGGGCCCGCTGCGAGGGTCCTACTCCGCGGCGGGAGCGTCGTCCTCGGCGGCGGGAGCCGGCGTACCGGCACCGCCCTGCTCGACCTTGGCCCGGAGCGCCTCCGCAGTGCGGACGAACTCCGTGAGCGGAGCCTGGAAGGTCGCGGCGGCCTTGGCCATCGACGCCTTCAGGCCACCCGCGAGCTTGGCGAGCAGCACCTCGCGGGACTCAAGGTCCGCGAGCTTCTTGATGTCATCGGCGGACAGCGCCTTACCGTCAAGGACACCGCCCTTGATGATCAGCGCAGGGTTGTCCTTGGCGAAGTCACGCAGAGCCTTCGCCGACTCCACCGGGTCACCGGCGACGAAGGCGACAGCCGTCGGACCCGCGAACAGGTCGTCAAGCTCAGAGATGCCGGCCTGGTTGGCGGCGATCTTGGTCAGCGTGTTCTTCACCACGGCGTAATTGGCGTTGCTGCCGAGCGAGCGACGCAGCGTCTTCAGCTGCGCCACGGTCAGACCGCGGTACTCGGTCAGCACGGCCGCGCTGGAGTCACGGAACTTGTCCGTCAGCTCCGCGACAGCGGCAGCCTTGTCGGGCCTTGCCATAGGCTTACGCCTCCTTCCGTGATGTCGATGCGTGGCCGACCGTTGAGTCGACCTGCTACGCCCGTACCGCCGGAAGAAAGAGTTCGAGAAAAACAGAACAGCCCCGGCGCAGGCGCACGGGGCTTCAACATGCTCAACGACTGCGATGCCTTGCGGCACGCACCCGGAGCGCGATCTTCCTCATTCATCCTGCGCGGGTTGTCCGCATCCTTCGCGGAGCCTTCGGTCACCACGCTCACCTTGTGAAAGGCAGGCGGCGACAACCAGCGGTCTGTGGCAGGCACCACGGTACGGGACCGGCCCGCCCCGGGGCAAATCGCCCCCGGAACGGGCCGTCGGCACAGCAGCGGACGAGGCGTCAGCCGGCGCCCTGGGCCTGCGTCTGCTGCTTGAGCAGCTGGGTGAGGTCCATCGTCTGGCCGGCCGGGGGCACGGTGATCTTCAGCGGCACGCTGGAGTAGTCGGAGTAGTCGACGGTGGCGCTGGTCGTCCCGGCGGAGCTGTTCCCGGACTCCTGGATCCGGACCGGCAGGCTCTGGGAGTTGACCCACATGCTCACGTTCTCCGTGCTCACGCCCTGCGCGGACAACTGCTGCAGGACGTTCTTCAGCTCGGCGTCGTCCTGGCCGCCGAGCTCCGTGGTGAGCAGGCTCTTGACGTCGACCACGCCCGTGTAGCGGGTGGTCTGCTGGCCGTCCACAGTCTCCTGGCCGACCCGGTGGACGTCCCCGGAAGAGGTCAGCAGCCGGACCATGGTGGCCGGGTCCTGGCCGCTGTTGGCGTTCAGCAGGCTGGACAGGCTCTGGCCACTGGCGCCGCCGAGCGAGGCGATGTCCATCTTCAGCCACTGCTTGCCGCCGAACTCCGCAGCGCTCTTGGGCCCCAGATCCATGTACATGACGTCGCCGGAGAGCAGCACCCGGATGCTGCCGGCGCCGAGCTTCTGGGTCAGCTGCGGATTGGTCATCGTCATGTCCATCGCCAGCGGCTTGGAGGACACCGAGCCGCTGGCGGTGATCGTGCCGACCGACGGCACGGACTCGGTCATCGTCATCTTCGCCGACGTGTCGGCCGAGGTCTGCTTGCTCACCAGCGCCATGGCGTCGGCGACGCTGGCCATCTTCGGCGCGGCGACGGCGCCGGCCGAGGCGGCGCCCTTGGTGGCGCCGCCGCAGGCCGCGAGGCCGAGCACGGCGGCGGAGGCGACGACGGTGAGACAGAGAGCGCGAGTACGACGCATAGGAAACCCCCCTGGGTGGTGCCTGTGAACCTTTTCGACACACGACGCTACACCCGGGGACGGACACGCGAACGGGCCGGTTCCCCGCCCCCCGGTGAGGGGATGGGAAACCGGCCCGTTCAGAAGGCTCGCCCGGTCGTCAGTCCGGCTCGCTCGGTCGTCAGACCGCCACAGTGCTTGACTGCGGCGCCATGACGGCCTCGCTCGTACCTCGCTCGGTCGTCAGACCGCCACAGTGCTTGACTGCGGCGCCATGAACGGCCTCGCTCGTACCTCGCTCGGTCGTCAGACCGCCGCGGGGTCCTCCTCGACGAGGAGGTTGCGGGTGCGGTTCGGGTCGACCTGGATGCCGGGGCCGATCGTGGTGCTGATGGCGATCTTCTTGATGTAGCGGCCCTTGGAGGCGGACGGCTTGGCGCGGAGCACCTCGTCCAGGGCGGCGGCGTAGTTCTCGACCAGCTTGTCGTCATCGAACGAGGTCTTGCCGATGATGAGGTGCAGGTTCGAGTGCTTGTCGACGCGGAACTCGATCTTGCCGCCCTTGATCTCGGTCACGGCCTTGGCCACGTCCGGGGTCACGGTGCCGGTCTTCGGGTTCGGCATCAGGCCACGCGGGCCGAGCACGCGGCCCAGGCGGCCGACCTTGCCCATGAGGTCCGGGGTGGCGACGACGGCGTCGAAGTCCAGGCGGCCCTTGGCCACCTCGTCGATCAGCTCGTCGGCGCCGACGATGTCGGCACCCGCAGCCTCCGCGGCCGCGGCACGGTCACCGGTCGCAAAGACCAGGACCCGGGCGGTCTTGCCGGTGCCGTGCGGAAGGTTCACGGTGCTGCGGACCATCTGGTCGGCCTTGCGCGGGTCGACGCCCAGGCGCATGGCGACCTCGACGGTGCCGTCGAACTTGGTGGTCGAGGTCTCCTTGGCGAGCCGGATGGCCTCGAGGGGGGCGTAGAGACGGTCGCGGTCGACCTTGGCGGCCGCGGCGTTCAGAGCCTTGCTGCGCTTCACTGCTGCTCCTGTGGATTCAAGACGTGGAGTTGTGGTGGCTGCGGGCCGCGCTCGGCCCTACCACTGCCAACGGGGACTGAAGGGGACTTCAGCCCTCGATGGTGATGCCCATCGACCGGGCGGTACCGGCGATGATCCTGTCGGCCTCTTCCAGGGAGTTGGCGTTCAGGTCGGGCAGCTTGGTCGTGGCGATCTCACGGACCTGGGCAGCCGACAGCTTGGCGACCTTGGTCTTGTGGGGCTCGCTGGAGCCCTTCTCGATACCGGCGGCCTTGAGGATCAGGCGCGCGGCCGGCGGGGTCTTGGTGATGAAGGTGAAGGAGCGGTCTTCGTAGACCGTGATCTCCACCGGCACGACCATGCCGCGCTGCGACTCGGTCTGCGCGTTGTAGGCCTTGCAGAACTCCATGATGTTGACGCCGTGCTGGCCCAGCGCGGGGCCGACGGGCGGGGCGGGGTTGGCCGCACCGGCCTTGATCTGGAGCTTGATCAGCCCAGTGATCTTCTTCTTCTTGGGAGGCATGTTCTCTCTCCGGGTCCTTACGAGAGGTGTTCCCGACCGGCATGCGGAAGCGCACCGGCGGGGCCTGGGGTTTGCGTGGCGCCACCTGGCCGGACGGCCTGGCTCAACGCACACATCGAACCAGGATAGCCCGAAAGGCCCACGATCCTAAATCGCTCCCGAGGCCGCACGCGCGAGGGCCCCGCACCGTGCGTCCGGTGCGGGGCCCTGCGGTCGTGCTCGGTACTCAGTCGCTCCTGGTACTCAGTCGTTCTTGGTGATCTGGTCGAACGACAGCTCGACCGGGGTCTCCCGGCCGAAGATCTCGACCAGGCCCTTGACCTTCTTGGAGTCCGGGTTGATCTCGTTGATGGTGGCCTGCAGCGTCGCAAACGGGCCGTCGGTGACCGTGACCGAGTCGCCGACCTCGAAGTCCAGCACCTGGATCTCGGACGGGCGGACCTGCGAGGGCCGGCCGGCCTCCTTGGCGGCGGCGCGCTCGACGTCCGGCGCCAGCATCTTGACGACCTCGTCCAGCGTCAGCGGGTACGGGTCGTAGGCGTTGCCGACGAAGCCGGTGACGCCGGGGGTGTTGCGGACGACGCCCCAGGACTCGTTCGTCAGGTCCATGCGCACCAGTACGTAGCCGGGGAGCTTGTTCTGACGGATGGTCTTGCGGTCGCCGTTCTTGATCTGGACGACCTCTTCCTGCGGCACCTCGGCCTGGTAGATGTAGTCCTCGACGTTGAGCGAGACGGCGCGCTGCTCCAGGTTGGACTTCACCCGGTTCTCGTACCCGGCGTAGGTGTGGATGACGTACCACTCGCCGGGGGCCAGGCGCAGTTCCTCGCGGAACGCGGCGACCGGGTCGATCTCGACCTGGTCCTCCTCGGTGACCTCGGCGTCGGCCTCTTCGGCCGCCTCGACGGCCGCGGACTCCTCGTCCGTGACGACGGTCAGCGCCGCATCCTCGGCGGCCCGGCCGGCCTCGTCGTCAGCTGCCTCGGCCTCGTCGTCGTCCCCATCGGCGTTGTCGATGATCTGCTCGGCGGAGTCGTCGGCATCGGCCCACGCAGACGCGTCCTGCTCCGCAGCGTCGACCGACTCCACGGCCTCGTCAGCCTCGGGGGTCTCTGCGGCGTCGGACGGGTGGGACTCAGACACGTTGGCTGCTTCTTCCTGGAGATGAAGGGTGGATCGGTACCGGACCGTCCACAGGGAGAAGCAGGGCTTGACTGCGGACGACTCGGATACTCAACGATACCGACTCCACGGTAGCGGAGCGTCCGCACGGCGGTGTCCGGTGATGGTGTCCCACGGCGGTCCGGCAGCGCGGCGCCGGGCAGCTGCGGCCGACCGTCAGCCGAAGACGAGCTTGGCCAGCTCGGCGAAGCCGGTGTCGAGGCCGTAGACGATCGCCATGATCACCAGGACGAAGCAGATGACCGTGGTGGTGTAGGTGGTCAGCTCGTTGCGGGTGGGCCAGACGACCTTGCGCAGCTCGGCGATGATCTGGCGGTAGAAGAGGGCCGTACGCGCAAAGACGTTCTTGCGGTTCGGGTCCTTCTGCCTCTTCCCACCCTTGCCGGCGGCCTTGTTGGCGCGCTTGCGGTCGCGGCGGGACAGCGCCTCGCCCTGTTCGTCCTCAGGGTTACCACGATCAGGTGTCGCGGTGGAGCCCACGGTCTCCGTCACTCGTTCCTCACCTGAAGATCGGGTACCTGTTCGAGTGGTCGCAGTGTTGCGATCTCGTGTTGCGCACTGCTGGACGGTACCGCCTGAAGCGCGTTTGCAACAGGGCGGACTGCAGGGCCGGAGGGACTTGAACCCCCAACCGCCGGTTTTGGAGACCGGTGCTCTACCAATTGAGCTACGACCCTTTGGAATCCGGGTGACCGGATTCGCAGGACCCAACCTACCGCATCAGGGCCCCGGCACGGTGTGTGCACGATTCCTGAGCCGCGGCTCGGTCCATCGGAGGTTGAGTGTAGGGGGTGGGGGCGCGATTGGTCGAATGCCTTGCCGCCGGGCGGTTCCCGGCCGTATCGCGGAACGGCGATGCCCGGGCCGGTCCGGTTCTGCGACCATGCAGGTATGAGCGCTGCATCCCCCACCCCTGACCCCAGCATCCGTCCGGCAGACCGCCGCGTCTCGGCACGCATCGGCGCCATCGCGGAGTCCGCCACCCTCGCCGTCGACGCCAAGGCCAAGGCCCTCAAGGCGGCCGGTCGTCCGGTGATCGGCTTCGGCGCAGGCGAGCCGGACTTCCCGACTCCCGGCTACATCGTGGACGCGGCCGTGGCGGCCTGCCGCGACCCGAAGAACCACCGCTACACGCCGGCCGGGGGGCTGCCCGAGCTGAAGGCCGCCATCGCCGCCAAGACGCTGCGCGATTCCGGCTGGGCCGTGGAGCCCTCGCAGGTGCTGGTGACCAACGGGGGCAAGCAGGCCATCTACGAGGCGTTCGCCGCGATCCTGGACCCGGGCGACGAGGTCATCGTGCCCGCGCCCTACTGGACCACCTATCCGGAGTCCATCCAGCTCGCGGGCGGTGTCCCGGTCGAGGTGGTCGCCGACGAGACCACCGGCTACAAGGTGTCGGTGGAGCAGCTGGAGGCCGCCCGCACCGCGAACACCAAGGTGCTGCTGTTCGTCTCGCCGTCCAACCCGACCGGCGCGGTCTACACCCGGGCCGAGGTGGAGGCCGTGGGCCGCTGGGCCGCGGAGCACGGGCTGTGGGTGCTCACCGACGAGATCTACGAGCACTTGGTCTACGGCGACGCCGCGTTCGTGTCGCTGCCGGTGGCCGTGCCGGAGCTGGCCGACAAGTGCATCGTGGTCAACGGCGTGGCCAAGACCTACGCCATGACCGGCTGGCGGGTGGGCTGGGTGATCGGCCCGCAGGACGTCGTCAAGGCGGCCGCCAACCTGCAGTCGCACGCGACCTCCAACGTCAACAACGTGGCCCAGGTGGCGGCGCTGGCGGCGGTGTCCGGCGACCTCTCCGCGGTGGACGAGATGAAGGTGGCGTTCGACCGCCGCCGCCGGACGGTCGTGCGGATGCTCAACGAGATCCCCGGCGTGGTCTGCCCGGAGCCGCAGGGCGCGTTCTACGCGTACCCGTCGGTCAAGGGGCTGCTGGGCAAGGAGATCCGCGGCAGGCGCCCGCAGACCTCCGCCGAGCTGGCGTCGCTGATCCTGGACGAGGCCGAGGTCGCGGTCGTCCCGGGCGAGGCGTTCGGAACGCAGGGGTACCTGCGTCTTTCGTACGCGCTGGGCGACGACGACCTGGTCGAGGGCGTCACCCGGCTGCAGAAGCTGCTCGGCGAGGCCCGCGACTAGACCGCCGGGCCGGTGCGAGCCGGTCTTTCGGGCCCGTCACGGCGGCTGCGGCCGCGGTGACGGGCCCGTCGCGTCAGCGCGGCGCCCCGTCCGGGGTTCACCCGATCGAGGGTCTTGACCTGGATGTATTCCAAGGCCAGGCTGAATGAGCGAAGATCTCTGGATGGAACAGGTATCCGCTGCCCCGATCGGCCCCCCTGCGGTCGCCGCCGCCCCTGCCCCCCGGGATGTCCGCCTTCTTCCCAAGGCGCATCTGCACCTGCACTTCACCGGCTCCATGCGCCCCGCGACCCTGCTGGAGCTGGCCGACAAGCACGGAGTGCACCTGCCCGAGGCGCTGGGAGCCCACGCCCTGAGTTCCGGCGAGCCGCCGAAGCTCCGGGCCACCGACGAACGCGGCTGGTTCCGCTTCCAGCGGCTGTACGACATGGCGCGATCGGTGCTGCGCGACGAGGACGACATCCGGCGGCTGGTACTGGAGACCGCCCAGGACGAACTGGCCGAGGGCAGTGCCTGGCTGGAGATACAGGTCGATCCGACCTCCTACGCGCCCAGGCTCGGCGGGCTGATCCCGGCGCTGGAGATCATCCTGGACGCGGTGGACGCCGCCTCCCGGGCGACCGGCGTGGAGATCAGGGTGCTGGTCGCCGCCAACCGGATGAAGCACCCGCTGGACGCCCGCACCCTGGCGCGGCTGGCGGTGCGCTACACCGACCGGGGCGTGGTCGGCTTCGGCCTGTCCAACGACGAACGCCGGGGCATGGCGCGGGACTTCGACCGGGCCTTCGCCATCGCCCGGGAGGGCGGCCTGCTGGCCGCCCCGCACGGCGGCGAGTTGGCCGGCCCGGCCAGCATCCGGGACTGCGTGGACGACCTCGGCGCCGGGCGGGTCGGCCACGGGGTGCGCGCGGCGGAGGACCCCCGGCTGATGCAGCGGCTGGCCGACCGTCAGATCACCTGCGAGGTCTGCCCGGCGTCCAATGTGGCGCTGGGCGTCTACGAGAAGCCCGAGGACGTGCCGCTGCGCACGCTGTTCGACGCAGGCGTGCCGATGGCGCTGGGCGCCGACGACCCGCTGCTGTTCGGCTCGCGGCTGGTGGCCCAGTACCGCTCGGCGCGCGAGGTGCACGGCTTCAGCGACGCCGAACTGGCCGAGCTGGCACGGCAGTCGGTGCGCGGCTCGTGCGCGCCCAAGGACGTCCGGGAGCGGCTGCTGGCCGGGGTGGACGCCTGGCTGGTGTCCTGACCGGGCGCGCGCCGCGGCCGGTGCGCGGGCCGGTCCGGGTCAGAGCTCGACGCCGACCAGCACCGGCTCGTTGACCAGGGTGACGCCGAAGGCCGCCCGGACGCCGTCGCGCACCTCGCGGGCGAGCGCCAGCAGGTCATCGGTGGTGGCCTGGCCGCGGTTGGTCAGGGCCAGGGTGTGCTTGCCGGAGAGCCGGGCCGGGCCGCGGCCGTAGCCCTTGCCGAAGCCCGCCCGGTCGATCAGCCAGGCGGCCGAGGTCTTGGCGCCCTGGTCCGGCGCGGGGAACAGCGGCGGCTGGACGTCCGGGCCGAGCCGGTCGCGGACGCGGGCCAGGAACGCGGCCTGCTGCTCCGGGTCCAGGACCGGGTTGGTGAAGAAGGAGCCCGCCGACCAGGTGTCGTGGTCCTCCGGGTCCAGCACCATGCCCTTGCCGGCCCGCAGTTCGAGCACGGTCTCGCGGGCGGTGCGCAGCCCGGTGCGCTCGCCCTGCTCCACGCCGAGCGTGCGGGCCACCTCGGCGTAGCGGACCGGGGTGGAGCGCCCCTGGGCGTCCTCCAGGTCGAAGCGGACCCGCAGCACCACGTACCGGTCGGGGTGGGCCTTGAAGACGCTGTGCCGGTAGGAGAACCGGCAGTCGGCGTTGGCCAGGGTCACCGTCTCGCGGGCGCGGCGGTCGTAGGCGACGACCTCGGTGACGGTGTGGGCCACCTCCTGCCCGTAGGCGCCGACGTTCTGCACCGGGGTGGCGCCGACCGAGCCGGGGATGCCGGCCAGGAACTCGTTCCCGGCCAGCCCGTACTCCAGCACGGTGGCGGCGACCAGGTCCGTCCAGACCTCTCCGGCGGCGGCGTCCAGGCGGGTGCCGTGCAGGGTGTGGCCGGTGGTGGCGATGTGCAGGGCGGTGCCGTCGAAGCCCTTGTCGCCGATGACCAGGTTGCTGCCGCCGCCGATCACCAGCAGCGGCTCCCCGGCGGCGTCGGCGGCGCGGACGGTCTCGACGATCTCGTCGTCGGTGGTGGCGCTGACCAGCCGGCGGGCCGGGCCGCCGAGGCGGAAGGTGGTCAGCGGGGCGAGGGGGGCGTCCTGGAGTACCTGCACGATGCCAGCTTAGAGGGGGGCGCGCGGACGCCCCGCCCGCACCCGCCGGGGCGGATGGGACGGGGCGCCGGTCGTGCCGCGCGGCCGGGTCAGGAGACCGGCGACAGGGTGGGGGCCTGGCTCTCGGCGGCGGCCTCGGGCGCCCCGGCGGCCCGGCGGCGGCGCGGGATGACCAGGGCGGCGACCACGGCGGCGGCGATGGCGGCGGCGCCCACCCACAGCGCCGGGTCCAGTCCGTCGGCGAACGCCTGCGGGCTGCCGTAGCCGCCGTGGGCGGTGAAGACCGAGGTGAGGACGGCGATGCCGAGGGCTCCGCCGACCTCGCGGAGCGCGCTGTTGGCGCCGGAGGCGACGCCCTGCTCCTCCGGCTCGACCGAGCCCATGAGCACCGCCGCGACCGGCGAGAAGAACAGGGCCATGCCGATGCCGGAGAGGATCAGCGCGGGGAGCTGCGCGGCGTAGCCGACGTGGGCGGCGACGATCAGGGCGAACCAGGTGAGCCCGGCGGTCTGCAGGGCGAGCCCGGCGGCGATGATGACGCGTCCGCCGATGCGGTCGACGAAGAGTCCGGCGATGGGCGCGACCACCATCGGCATGGCCGTCCAGGGCAGCATCCGGACCCCGGCCTCCATCGGGCTGTAGCCCTGGGCGTTCTGCAGCCACTGGCTGAGCAGGAAGATCGAGCCGAACATGCCCAGGGACATCAGCAGCGAGGCGCTGTTGACGGCGGCGAAGGCCCGGTTGCGGAACAGCCGCATGGGCAGCAGCGGCGCGTCCGTGTGCATCTCCCAGGCGACGAAGGCGACCAGCAGGGCGGCTCCGGCGACGAGTCCGGTGAGCACGGTGGGGCTGCTCCAGCCGTCGGAGTTGCCGCGGATCAGGGCGAAGACGATGCCGAAGAGGCCGGCGCTGGCGAGGGCGGTGCCGGGGATGTCGAGGCGTCCGTTGGGGCCGTGGCTCTCGGTCAGCCGCAGTCGGGCGAGCGGTATCAGGGCCAGCCCGATGGGGACGTTCAGCGCGAAGATCCACTGCCAGGAGAGGTGTTCGACCACGGTGCCGCCGATCAGCGGGCCGAGGGCGATGGCCATGCCGTTGACGGCTCCCCAGGCCCCGAAGGCGGCGCCGCGCCGGGCGGGCGGGACGGCGGAGGTGAGCAGGGTGAGGCTGACCGGGGTGAGCAGGGCCGCGCCGACGCCCTGGGCGGCGCGGGCGGCGATCAGCGCGCCGATGTCGGGGGCGAGGGCCGCGCCCAGCGAGGAGAGGGTGAACAGGGTGAGCCCGAGGGTGAATATCCGGCGGCGGCCGAAGCGGTCGCCGAGGGCGGCGCCGAGCATCAGCAGCACGGCGAAGGTCAGGGTGTAGGCGTTGACGGTCCATTCGAGGTCGGTGATGCCGCCGCCGAGGTGCGCCCGAATGGAGGGGAGGGCGGTGGTGACGACGAGGTTGTCGAGGGCGGCCATGAAGCCGGCGGTGCTGGTGATGACGAAGGCCCAGACTGCTGGATTGCCCTTGCGCATGTCGGTTTCCCTGCTGCTCGGCCCCGACTGGGGTGGGGCCACACTTAGTAATTGATTACTAACTTTCGCGGACAGAAAGAAACGCCGCAGACAGGCCCGGCGGGCCCGCCTCAGTGCCCTTTGTCCTCGAAGTTGAATCCCTGCCACAGGCGGTGCTCCGGCGGAAAACCCATGGCGACCATTGCGTTGATCAGCATTCCCTGCGAGAAGAACTCCCGCGTCTCCTCCTGGGTCATCGCGGCCGCATCGGTCACGGTGTCCCAGAGGTCGGTCCACATGCCCCGGACGATCTCGCCGACGTCGGCGTCCCCGGCGGCCTCGGCGGCCGCGGTGGAGACGTACATCTGCATCTGCATCATCAGCCGGCTGCGGTCGGCGATGAGGTCGATGTAGGCCAGGCTCATGGCCTCCCGGGCGTCCTCGCCGCTGAGCCCCTCGGAGGCGGCGACGAAGGCCTCCCGGATGTCGTCCATGCAGCGCCGGGCGGCGGCCTCGAAGATCGCCCGCTTGCTGGGGAAGATCCGGAACAGGTACGGCTGCGAGACGCCGACCCGGTCGGCGATCAACTGGGTGGAGGTGCCGTTGTAGCCGCGCTCGGCGAACTCGACCATGGCGGCGCGGATGACGCTCTCGCGCCGCTCCTCCGCCGTCATCCTCATGCTCGCCTTTGCCATGCAGACAAAGTTAGTGGTTGATTACTAACCTGTCAACGCCGGGCGCCCCGGCGGTCGCGGCGCCCGCCCGGAGGCCGTCCGGGGTGCGCCGCGATCGGTCGCCGCGAGCGCCGTCAGGCCAGCTGGACTACGGCCCGGGACATGCCCAGCACCTTCTGGCCCGCGCTGGTGGCCAGCAGGTCCACCCGCACCCGGCGGTCGTCCAGCTTCGCCCCGACCTTGGCCGAGACCTCGATCACCGCGCCGACGCCGTCGTTCGGGACCACCACCGGCTTGGTGAAGCGCACGCCGTACTCGACCACCGCGCCCGGGTCGCCGAGCCAGTCGGTGACCACCCGGATCGCCTCGGCCATGGTGAACATGCCGTGGCCGATGACGTCCGGCAGGCCCACCGATGTGGCGAACGCCTCGTTCCAGTGGATCGGGTTGAAGTCGCCCGAGGCCCCGGCGTACTGGACCAGGGTGGCGCGGGTCACCGGAAAGGACTGCGCCGGAAGCTCGGCCCCGACCTCGACCTCGTCGTAGTTGACCTTCGCGGTCATGGTCACCCCTCCTCGGCGGCGCGGGCCACCAGCATCATGTGGGCGGTGACCACGTGCTCACCGCTCTCCTCGTGCACCTCGCCGCGCACCGACAGCACGTCGTTGCCGGCCAGCGACTTGATCGACTCGATGACGCAGGTGACCGCCAGCCGGTCCCCCGCCCGCACCGGCCGGGTGTAGACGAAGCGCTGGTCGCCGTGGACCACCCGGGAGAAGTCCAGGCCCAGCTCCGGGTCGTTGACCACCTGGGCGGAGGCCCGGTAGGTGATCACGAAGGGGAAGGTGGGCGGGGCGATCACGTCGGCGTGGCCCAGGGCCTTGGCGGCCTCCTGGTCCCGGTAGACCGGATTGGGGTCGCCGACCGCCTCGGCGAACTCGCGGATCTTCTCGCGCCCGACCTCGTACGGGGCCGTGGGCGGGTAGGTCCGCCCGATGAAGGAGGGGTCGAGCGGCATGGACAGTCTCCTTGTGGATCCTGGTGGTTGGGGAAACCGCAACGAGACGAAGGCCGCCCCCACGGATGGGGACGGCCTTCGCCGACGAGCTGGTCGATAGCACCGGCCCTGCGAGTGAACGCAGAGGTCAGCGGGTCTCGCGGTGCGCGGTGTGCGACTTGCAGCGGGGGCAGTGCTTCTTCAACTCAAGACGGTCCGGGTCGTTACGCCGGTTCTTCTTGGTGATGTAGTTCCGCTCCTTGCACTCCACGCAGGCCAGCGTGATCTTCGGGCGGACATCAGTGGCGGCCACAGGAGTGCCTTCCTCGGACAGACAACGTTATGAACACAGACAAGAGTAGCCGACTGGGCGGGTTACCCGACAATCGGCTACAGGGCGTGGTAGCGGTGACCGGACTTGAACCGGTGACACAGCGATTATGAGCCGCTTGCTCTACCAACTGAGCTACACCGCCACGACGATCGGGCACCCCGCCGAAGCGGGGTTCCCTCTCATCCGAGCCCCCATGCGGAATCGAACCGCAGACCTTCTCCTTACCATGGAGACGCTCTACCGACTGAGCTATAGGGGCTGGCCGAGGAAGACATTACACGGTTCCCGGCCGATCCGTGAAATCCGTATCAGGACTGCCCGTTCCCAGCTCAGAGCGGCCGGACGGACCACCCGGCCGGTACGACTTATCCAGTCCTCCCCATCGTCCCCACGCGCCTCCCGGGCCCGCCCCCGACGCCGCCCTAGGCTCCCCCCGGCGATCCTGACCGGCCCGAAGGAGCAGCGATGTCCACCGGCACGCCCTCCGGGGGGCTGGGCGCGCCCGTCGGCCCCGCCCAGCTGCTCTCCGGGGCCCGGCTGCCGGACGGCCGCACGGTGGACGTCCGGATCAGCGGCGGCCGGATCGAGGCGATCGGGGCGGCGGGCAGCCTGAGCGCCGCCGAACGACTGGACCTCAGCGGCTACCTGCTGCTCCCGGCCCCGGTGGAGCCCCATGCCCACCTGGACGAGGCGTTCAGCGCCGGCCCCTGGCCGGAGGCGGCGTCAGGCCCGCGTACCGGACCGACCCCGGGGCCCGCGCCGGAGCCCTCGCCGGAGGCGCTCCAGCGGCGGATCACCGAGGCGGCCCTCGGCGGCCTGGGCTACGGGGCGGTGGCGCAGCGCACCCATGTGCGGATCGGCGACGCGCACGCGCTGGTACGGCTGGAGGCCGCGCTGCAGGCGGCCCGGGGGCTGCGCGGCCTGATGGAGCTTCAGGTGGCGGTGTTGCCGCCGCCGTTGTCCGGGGCGGCCGGACGCGAGGGGCGCGCGCTGCTGCGGGAGGCGCTGGCGATGGGCGCGCACGCCCTCGGCGGCAGTCCCGACCGGGAGGCCGACCCGGTCGGCTGCCTGCGCGCCCTGGCCACCCTGGCCGGTGAGGCGGAGCGGCCGCTGGACCTGCACACCGACGCCGCAGATCCGCTGCGGCTGGCGCAACTGACGGACGCGCTGCGGCCGTTGCGCACCCCGGTGACGCTCGGCCCGGTCCCGGGGCTGGGCCGGCCGGCCCCGGACGGGCTGGCGCGCGCCGCCGACCGGCTGGCCTCGGCCGGGATCGCGCTGGTCTGCCTGCCGCAGAGCGGCCGCTGCGTCGGCCTGGCGGCCGGGGCCGACGGCCCGCGCCGCGCCGGGACGGGTGTGCCGGTGCGGCGGCTGCGGGCGGCCGGGGTGGTGGTGGCGGCGGGCAGCGGCGCGGTGCGGGACACCGCCAACCCGGTCGGGCGGATGGACCCGCTGGAGGCCGCGTTCCTGCTGGCCGCCTGCGGCGAGCTGGACGTGGCCGCCGGGTACGAGTCGGTGAGCGCGGCCGCCCGGACGGTGCTGGGCCTGCCGCCGGTCCGGCTGGCCGTCGGCTTCCCGGCCGAGCTGCTGGCCGTGCGCGGCGAGAACCTGCGCGGGGTGCTCTCCGGCGGCCACAGCCGGGTGGTGCTGCACGCGGGCCGGGTGGTCAGCCGGACCAGCGCGGTCCGCGAGTACGCCGACCCGATCGCCCCGGCCGTGCCCCGCCAGGGCCGCAGCGGCTGAGGATCGCAGCGGGGACGCGCCACGGCGGGCACGGACTGCGGCGGAGACGGGCTGCGGCGGGCTGGGGCTGGGACTGCGGCGGGAACGGGCTGCGGCGGGCTGGGGCTGGGACTGGGACTGCGGCGGGCGTCAGCCCCGGACCGCGCGCCGGTAGTGCACCAGCAGCTCGCCCCAGTCGTCGATCCGAACCCGGCCGCTGCGGCGGAAGCCCATGGACTTGTACAGCCGGTTCGCCCGCAGGTTGTCGGCGTGCGTCCACAGCTGCGCCTGTTCGAATCCGCGCGCCGAGGCGCGGATCAGGACCTGCTCGACCAGCTGCCGCCCGATGTGCTGGCCCCAGCGGTCGGGGGCCACGCTGAGCTGGGATATGTGCAGCAGCCCGGGGACGGGCGGCCCGGCGCCGTCCCGGTCGAGGCCCTGGAGGCCGAGGATGGTCCCGACCACCGCGCCCGGACCGGCGGAGCCGGGGTCGTGCACGCCGCCGTCCCATCCCGCGTCCACGCGGCCGTCCCGGTCGGCGCCCGGCCGCTGCGGGTCGCCGCCGCCAAGGTGCGCGCCGGGCGCGCCGGGCTCGTCGTCCGCCGGGCAGCGGGCGAGCAGCAGCAGCGCCCCCGGCGTGGCCATGCGCCGGTGGACCGAGGCGATGTGCGCCTCCGGCAGGGGCCTGCCGTTGCGGCGGACGACATGGGAGAGCGTCCACAGCCGTACCGCCGCGTCCACGTCCTGCGCCACGGCCTCGCGCACCGCCGCCTGCTCGCTCATTCCATGCCCCTGTTCCCTGCCGTGCGTCCAAGCGCTCCCCCGCCGAACCGAGCCGCATCGAACTGGTGCCGGAGGGACGGCAGTTCCTCTGGTCGGGCCGAGCCTAGGACGAACCTCCGGGCCGCCGCTAGCGAGGGTGCGCCATCGGTCCGCGCCGGAGGCGGCCGGTCACACCCCGCGCGGCGGCTGCGGCCGGGCCTGCCGGCTGTCGGCCGCCCCCTGCCCGGCCTGCGGGCTGCCGGGCAGGTAGGAGGCCCGGTTGAGGCCGCGGGTGAGGGTGCTGAGCTGCACGGCGTCCAGTTCGCCGACGGTGGTGGACTCGGTGATCCCGGCCAGGCTGACCAGGTCGTGGGCGGTGAACCAGCCGGTGTCGGGCAGGGCCCGGAGCAGCGCGCCGACCGGCATGGCCGCCGCGTCCTGGTTGCCGGATCTGGCCTCCAGCAAGGAGTGCACCAGCGCCGGGAGGCCCTCGGTGGCGACCGCGGCGAGGATCAGCTCGGCGGCCCGGGCCCGCTCGGCGGCGTCGGCCCGCACCGCGGCGGGGTCGGCGGCCGGTTCAGTGGCGGCCGGGCCGGTCGTGGATCCCGCTCCGGCGCTTCCGCCCGCCCCGGCGCCGGTCTGGCGTTCGCCCCTGTGCCACATCATCGTGCGCCTCCTCGTCCCGGAGGGGCCGTGCGGCGAGTGCGGGCCGTCCGTGCCCCTACGTCCACCACCACCATTGTCCGACCTGGGCTGCCCGGCGCACGCCGAGATCCGGGCGCCCCGGGCCGCCGTTCCGCTCTGGGCGATTCCGCCGAGAGCGTGCCGCCGTTCACAGCCCCCGGCCGGGCGGGCAGAGTCGGGGCATGAGGCTGCTGCTGCTGGGTGGGACGGAATTCGTGGGCCGGGCCGTCGTCGACGAGGGGCTGGCCCGGGGCTGGGAGGTGACCGCGTTCAACCGCGGCCGCCAGGAACAGGCGCCGGGCGCCACCGCGCTGCGCGGTGACCGCACCGCCGCTGACGGGCTGTCGGCGCTCGCCACGGGCGAGTGGGACGTCGTGGTGGACACCTGGAGCGGCGCGCCGTCGGCGGTCCGGGACGCCGCGCGGCTGCTGGCCGGGCGGGCCGGGCACTACGTGTACGTGTCCAGCCGCTCGGTGTACGCGTTCCCGGCCCCGGCCGGGCTGGGGGAGGACGGGCCGCTGGTGGACGGCTCGCCCGACGACGGCGAGGTGGAGTACGCCGAGGCCAAGCGCGGCGGGGAGCTGGCGGCCATCGCGGCCTTCGGCGAGCGGGCGCTGCTGGCCCGGGCCGGGCTGATCCTCGGCCCCCGCGAGAACGTCGGACGGCTGCCCTGGTGGCTGCGGCGGATCGAGCGCGGCGGGCCGGTCCTGGCGCCCGGGCCGCGCGGGCTGCCGCTGCAGTACGTGGACGCCCGCGACCTCGCCGCCTGGGTGCTGGACGCCGCCGGGCGCGGGCTCGGCGGCGCGTACAACGTGGTCAGCCCGCCCGGGCACGCCACCATGGGCGAGCTGCTGGAGTCCTGCGTCCGGGTGACCGGCTCCGGCGCCGAGCTGCGGTGGACCGACCCGGAGCCGATCCTGGCCGCCGGGGTCGAGCCCTGGACCGACCTGCCGGTGTGGATCCCGCCGGGCGAGCTGTACGACGCCCTGCACCAGGGGGACGTCGGCAAGGCCGTCGGCGCTGGCCTGCGTTGCCGCCCGGTGGCGGAGACCGTGGCCGACACCTGGCGCTGGCTGCGGGAGTCGGACGCGCCCCCGCCGGCCCCGCGCCACGGCCGTCGCCCGCCCGGGCTGGAGCCGGAGCGGGAGGCGGAGCTGCTGCGGCGGCCCTGACCCGGGGGCCGCGCCGGTCGGTCGAAGCGAACCGAAGCGAATCGGCCCGGCCCGGCCCGGTCCGGCCCGGCCCCGCCCGGTCACGTCAGACCGGCGTGGACGCCCCCTCCGCGGCGGCCGTCGGCGCCGGGATCTCCGGCAGCGGCGTCCGCAGCGGGAAGTGGCAGGCCGCCACATGGCCGGGGCCGAAGTGCCGCAGCTGCGGCTCCTCCTCCGCGCACCGGCGCTGCGCCAGCGGGCAGCGGGTGCGGAAGCGGCAGCCCGAGGGCGGGTCCAGCGGGCTGGGCAGCTCGCCCCTGATCCCGCCGCCGCGCTTGGTGCGCTCCAGCTCCGGCTCGGGCACCGGTATGGCCTCCAGCAGGCCCGCGGTGTACGGGTGGGCGGTGCGGTGGTGGATGTCGTCCCCGCTGCCGACCTCGACCATCCGCCCCAGGTACATCACCCCGATCCGGTCGGCCAGGTACTTCACCACCGCCAGGTCGTGCGAGATGACCACGTACGAGAGCCGGTGGGCGGCCTGCAGCCGCTTCATCAGGTTGAGCACCTGGGCGCGGATGGAGACGTCCAGCGCGGAGACCGGCTCGTCGGCGACGATCACCCGGGGCGTCAGCGTGAGCGCCCGGGCCAGGCCGATGCGCTGCCGCTGGCCGCCGGAGAACTCGTGCGGGAACCGATCCAGGGCGCTCTCCGGCAGGCCGACCTCGGCCAGCAGCTCGGCGGCGCGCTCCAGCCGCTCCTTGGCGGTGCCGATGCCCTGGATCTGCAGCGGCTCCAGCAGGGTGCTGCTGACCCGCATCCGGGGATCGAGCGAGCTCATCGGGTCCTGGAACATCATCTGCAGATCCCGGCGGTGGCGGCGCAGTTCGCGCCCGCGCAGGCTGCTGATGTCGGTGCCGTCCAGGCTGACCGTGCCGGAGCTGGGCCGTTCCAGGCCGACGATCATGCGGCCGAGGGTGGTCTTGCCGCAGCCGGACTCGCCGACCAGGCCGAAGGTCTCGCCGTAGCCGAGCGTGAGCGACACGTCCGAGACGGCGTGGACGGAGAGCCGCTCCCGGCCCAGGAACCCGCCCCGGCCGGCCGGGAACTCCTTGACCAGGCTGCGGACCTCCAGCAGCGGGCGGGCGTCGGCCGTCTCGACCTCGGCCTCCGCCCTGGCCTGCGCCGCGACCGTCAGCACCGGCTCGGCCGGGGGCAGCGGGCCGTCGGTCGGGTGCCAGCAGGCGAACAGGTGCTGCTCGCTCCCGGCCAGGGCCGGCTCCTCCTCCCGGCAACGGTCGGTGGCGTACGCGCAGCGCTCGGCGAAGCGGCAGCCCCGGGGCGGGTCGGCGAGGTCCGGCGGCAGGCCGGGGACGGTGTAGAGGGCGCGGGTGCTGTCCTGGCCGAGGGTGGGCGTGGCCGCCAGCAGGCCCTGGGTGTAGGGGTGGCGCATGGCGCCGAACAGCGCGTCGGTGCCGGTGCTCTCGGCGATCCGCCCGGCGTACATGACGTTGATCCGATCGGCGTGCCCGGCCATGATGCCCATGTCGTGGGTGATCAGGATCATCGCCATGCCCAGCCGGTCCTTGAGGTCGGCGAGGAGGGTGAGGATCTGCGCCTGGATGGTGACGTCCAGGGCGGTGGTGGGCTCGTCCGCGATGAGCACCTTGGGCTCGTTGGCGAGCGCCATGGCGATCATCACCCGCTGCCGCAGGCCGCCGGAGAGCTGGTGCGGGTAGTCCCCGAGCCGCTCCTTGGGGTGCGGCAGGCCGACCAGGCCGAGCACCTCGGCGGCCCGGTCCATGGCTTCGGCCTTCGAGCAGCCTCGGTGCAGCAGGACCGGTTCGGCGACCTGGTAGCCGATGGTCTTGGTCGGGTCGAGCGAGCTCATCGGGTCCTGGAAGACCATGGCGATCTCGTTGCCGCGCACCGCCCGCAGTTCGCGCTCGGGCAGGCCGACGAGTTCGCGCCCGGCGAGCACCACCGACGACCTGCCGATCATCGCGCCGCCCGGGGGCAGCAGCCCCATCAGCGAGAGCCCGGTCATGGACTTCCCGCAGCCGGATTCGCCGACCAGGCCGAGGGTCTCGCCCGCGTCCAGGTGGAAGGAGACGTCGTCCACGGCCTGGACCACGCGGCGGTCGCCGGTTCGGATGTGCGTGGTGAGGTGGTTGACCTCGAGGAGGGGGGCCATGTCGTTCCCGTCAGTTCTTGCTCAGGCGGACGTCCAGGGCGTTGTGGACGGCGTCACCGATCAGGTTGAACGCCACCACCGTCACGATCAGGATGATCGCGGGCGGGTACACCAGCCACCAGTAGCCGTCGAAGAGGTAGTTGAGGCCGTCCGAGAGCATGGTGCCCCAGTCGGCGTGCGGCGGCGGCAGGCCGAGGCCGAGGAAGCTCAGGGTCGACAGGGTGAGGATGGCGTCGGCCACGGTGAAGGTGGCGCTGACGATGATCACGCCGATGGCGTTGGGCAGCAGGTGCCGGACCACCACGCGCCAGCGGGTGGCGCCCATCATGGTCGCCGCCAGCACGAAGTCCCGGGTGCGCAGGGTCAGCACCTCGCCGCGCACCAGCCTGGCCACGCCGATCCAGGAGAGCAGCGACAGCAGGATGATGATCATCCACAGGTTGGGGGTGAACAGGTTCACCAGGATCAGCAGCAGTACCAGGCCGGGGACGGCCAGGAAGGTGTCGATGACCCGCATCATCAGGGAGTCCACGATGCCGCCGACCAGCCCGGCGAACGCCCCGTACAGGGCGCCCAGGACGGTGGTGGCGACGGCCACCGCGAAGCCCAGCTCCAGCGACGACCGCCCGCCCTCCATCAGCCGTCCGAGCACGTCGTAGCCGGAGGCGTCGGTGCCCAGCGGATGCGCGCTGCTGGGCGGCAGTTCGGCCAGGTCGAGCCGGACGGTCACCTGGTCGGTGTGGTAGAACAGCGGCCCCAGGAAGCAGAACAGGGCGATCACGACGACCGTCAGCGCGCCTGCGACGGCGAGCCGGTTGTGGATGAACGCCTGCCAGATGAGCCGGCCGGAGCCGGTGCGCGCGGCGAGCGCGCCCGCCTCGGCGGTCTCGGACCGGCCGGTCCCGGCGGCCCGGCCGGGCGGTTCGGGCAGCTCGGCGGTGCCGGTGCCCGGTTCAGGAGCTGACATAGCGGATCCGTGGGTCGAGGAGGCTGTAGACGACGTCGGCGACGAGGTTCCCGGCGACCGTGGCCACGCCGACGACCAGCGTGGAGCCCAGCAGGATCGGGTAGTCGTGGCTGGTGGCGGCCTGGAAGAAGAGCAGGCCCATGCCGGGGTAGTTGAAGACCTCCTCCGCGATCACCGCGCCGGCCACGATCCCCGGTGCGGAGAGCCCGAGCAGGGTGATGATCGGCAGCATGGAGTTGCGCAGCACGTGCCGGGCCAGCACCAGCCGCTCGGGCAGACCCTTGGCCCGGACCACCCGGATGTAGTCCTGGGCCAGGGCGTCGATCGCCGAGGAGCGCATGTAGCGGCTGTAGCCGGAGAAGCTGCCCAGCGTCATCGTCGCCAACGGCAGCACCAGGGCGCGCGGGTCGGCCAGGATGCCGCCCACCGACACTGCCTGCGGCGCCTCCGGCGGCAGCAGGTGCAGCTGCACGCAGAAGACCGAGATCAGCAGCAGCGCGAAGAAGAAGTCCGGCATGGAATACAGCACGAACGCCACCGCGGTGAGCACGTTGTCGGCGAAGCCGCCGCGCCGCACCGCCTGGCCGATGCCCAGCGGCAGGGCGATCAGCAGCGACAGCACCGTGGAGATCCCCACCAGCACCGCGTCCCTGGGCACCCGCTGGGCGATCAGCGTGGAGACCGGCTGCTGCAGCGAGTACGAGGTGCCGAGGTCGCCCTCGCACACCTGCCGCACATAGGTGAGGAACTGCTTGTACAGCGGCTGGTCGAGCCCGTTGACGCTGTTGAAGATGGCGATGCGGCCGGGCGTGGCCTTGACCCCCAGGGTGGCCCGGGCCGCGCTCCCGGGCTCCAGGTGGAGCATGACGAAGGTCAGGACCATCACGCCGATGACGACGGCGACCGCCTGACCCACGCGCCGCAGGAGGTAGCTGCTCACTTGGTGAAGTACCAGACTTCCGGGTTCAGCCCGCCCGAGAACGGGTTGAGCGGGGTGACGCCCTGCAGGTTCTTCCGGTAGACCAGGATGGCCTCCTGGTTGGGCAGCCACAGCCACGGCAACTGCTGGGCGGTGTAGTCCTCGTAGGCGAAGAACGCCGAGGTCTGCGAGCCGAACTCGGTGGCGTTGATCAGCTGGTCCATCTCCGGGCTGGCGTAGCCGCCGGAGTTGTTGTCGCCGGTGCTGTTGAAGAAGCCGTCCCCGGCCGGGTAGAGCGGGTACGGGTCGTAGCCGTAGTCCACCAGCTGCCAGCCGCAGGTGGCGGCCGGGTGCGAGGCGGCGGTGCACGAGCCCATGGCGCCGATCAGCGTGTTGAAGGGCTCGGCCTTGAGGTTGACGGTGATGCCCTCCTGGGCCTCCGAGGACTGGATCGCCGCCTCCTGCTCACCGGTGGCGGTGTTGCCGGAGGAGTAGGCCAGTTCGAAGGTCAGCGGCTCGCCGGCGGTGATCCCGGCGCCGCACTGCGCGGGCCCGGTGCCCGGCGACTGGCAGACGGTCTTGCCGTTGGGCACCACCTTCCACCCGTGCGCCGTCAGCAGCGCGGCGGCCTTGGACGGGTTGTACGGGTAGGGCCCGCCGGACTTCTCCAGCGGCGAGGCCCAGGGCCCGGTCGCGGTCAGCGGGACCGGTCCGTTGCCCGGGTCGGCGTAGCCGCCGTAGACCTTGGAGACGATCTGCGGGCGGTTGATCAGGTCCTCCAGCGCCTGGCGCACGTAGAGCTGCTGGAGCTCCGGCCCGACCTTGGCGTTGTAGAGGTTGGGGATGATGCCGGCCACGCCCGGGATCGGGATGCTGGCCACCGAGTAGCCGTCCGCCTCCAGCGCCCCGGCCTGCTTGACGTCGTTCAGCGGCAGGCCGCCCACGTCCAGGGTGGTGCCCGAGCGCAGCACGTTCAGCTCGGCGGTGTCGGTGGTGAACGGGGTCTCGACGACGCTGGAGACGATCGGCTTGTCCGGCCCGGAGTAGTGCGCGTTGGGCACGTAGCTGTAGTAGCCGTCGGTGCGGAACGCCGACAGCTGCCAGGGGCCGTCCACCACCTTCCACAGCGGGTTGGTGGCGAAGGTGGTCATGTCGCCGCCCTGCTTCTGCAGGAAGGCGTAGACGGCCTTGGCCCCGGCCGTGGTCTGGTCGGCGTTGCCGACGGCGCCGGTGGTGGAGGTCTTGTCCCAGGCGTGCTGCGGCAGCAGCGGGATCTCGCTGAGCACGTCGTCGGTGAAGAAGCTCGGGTTGTACGCCTTGGTGAGGTCCAGCACGACGGTGTGGGCGTCCGGTGCGGTCACCTTGGACACGTCGTCGGGGAACAGCCCGGGCACGTAGCCGGACCAGTTGGAGGCGTTGGCCTTCAGCAGGTTGTAGACGAAGGTGAAGTCCCGGCTGGTGATCGGCTGTCCGTCGGACCAGTTCCAGTCCTTCAGGCCGATGGTGACCTGCTTGTCGCCGTCCCCGTAGACGATGGAGGTGGTCAGGCTCTCCTGCGGGTTGATCACCGACTGGGCGCCGTCGCCGGAGTAGACCAGGAAGGGCCACATGCCCTGGGTGAGGTTGACGTTGTAGCCGTCGGTGTTGGTCGCCGGGGTGAGCGGGAAGACGAAGTTGGGCGAGGCGCCCACCTCGGCGATGGTGACCGTTCCGCCGTGCTGCAACTGGCCCTTGGGCGCGGAGCTGCCCGAGTTGCCGTTGCCTATCGCGCCGCCGGATCCGCTGCTGCCACCGCTGCACCCCGCCACGGTCAACGCCAGAGTCAGTGCGACCGACGTGACGGCCAGATGGCGGGTCATTCTCATTCGGGTTGTCGCCTTCCGTAGCTCAAAACGCGCATGTGGCAGGGGTTTTCACGGCAGGGATGGCTGTCACCCCGCCGCGGAATGGCAGGAACACTTCACCATGGATGCCCCTGGGGCGCGCTGCGGAATCGTGTGATCTACGCCACTTTTCTTGTGCCAGAGGCCGTTTGGGCGAGCGGGACTCAGAATGTCTGATAGAGAGCCTTGTTACGGGGGTCAATCTTCCTGAAACAGTCCCGAAGCGCCTGCAGGGCGGGGCATGTGCCCTCGCGCGCCGGGCAGTTGAAACTGACGCATGATCAACTGTGCTCAGCGGCAGTACAGAAGCTTCCGCTGCGGCCGTGGGGCGGCCGCCTCGGGCCCCCGTGGAGCCGTGCCGCGGCTGCTTCGCCCGCCGCAACAGCACCGTCACGGTCGGGGCGCTCGACGAGGGGCATCCGCCGGGCGGGCCTATGACGTATCGCACATGGCGTCGAGCCGCCGCTTGTCTAGACATGTCCTGGTCAATTTTGAGCCATCGCTGTGCCCGTCCCGACGTCCGCCCGCGCCGAAGACCCGCGAACGGCCCGCAGACGGCACTCGGACGGCACTCGGACGGCCCGGATCGACCGCGCGATTGCCGACCGGGCCATTCCCCGACCGGCGTACCGACCGGAAAGATCCCGAACAGCTCGGCCCCGGCAGCAAAAGAAGGCGGCCGGTCGGGCCCATGGTAAAATTGTTCGATCCGATCGTCATGCATGCCGGTTAGAGGGCGTCATCGAACGCGCGCATCGGACGGAAATCCACAGCCGGAAGGAGATGGGAGGCGGAGTTCTTTGCGCCTCGCTTCCCAGCTATCAACGATGAACTCTACCGAGACCGAGCCCGCCGATATCAATGTCGATGATCTGTGCTCCTACGCCGTCGATGTATGGGTGAGCGACGCCAGCATCCTCACGGACGAGCGCCGTCTGCTCGACCTGCTGCGCACGGCCGCCGAGAAGGGCAACGCGAAGATCCTGGGCGAGGCGTCCCACATCTTCCCGAACGGCGCGGTCACCGCGATCCTGCTGCTCTCGGCCTCGCACCTGTCCATCCACACCTGGCCGGAGTTCAGCCTGGCCAACGTCGACCTGCTGGCCTACGGCCGCCTCAACGGCGAGCGCATGATGGAGAGCGTGGAGACCGGCCTCTCCCCCACCAAGATCAACGTCTCCCGGCTGCTCCGCGCGGTCCACTGACCGCCCGCTCCGAGCGCGCGTACCCGGATTCCCCGCCGGCCTTTACGGCCCGCGGGGAATCCTTTTTTCGTCCGGACGTTTCCTTTCGGCGCCGGAGCGGCCCCGGCAGCGCATTCCCTGTTCCCGCGCACGCGCATTCCACCGCCCCCAGGTCTTCCCGGCCGACGCCTGCCACCCGTTTCCCGACCGGCATTTCGGAAGGGTTTCCCGGCGGTGCCGGGAGCCCCGGAGCAATTCCGAAACGCCGGTCGGCGGAGAAGCCGTATCCGCTCCGCGCCCGGCACCGGTACGCCGCTGCGGCCGACGGCGACTGATGCCGTGTCAGGGCAAGGGTCGGCACAGAGGTTCCCCACCTTCCCGGACCGGGCAGGGGCAGTGTGCGGGTTTCGGCCGCTCGTCACTCGAAAGGGGGCAGAGCCGGTCGAGGGCCTGTACACCGGCGCGCGTCGGCGGGAGGTTGGAGGGGTTGGACGCAGAGCTGCCCAGGATGTCCGGGTTCCGACCGCCGCAGAACGGGCGGAAACGGGGGATCCGTTGTTTCATGGGGTTCCAACCGTTTCCAGTGGGGAGGAGGGGGTGTGAGGGGCGGCCCCGCTCACCCCGGGCGGGCGGTGCTGCGTACTCGATGGGCCGTGCGGACCCGCGGGTTCGCCGGCGACAGCGCAAGGGATCGGAGATCTGCGTGGACATCGTCGTGAAGGGTCGCAAGACCGAGGTGCCCGAGCGGTTCCGCAAGCACGTGGCCGAGAAGCTGGAGCGCATCCAGAAGCTCGACGGCAAGGTCATCAGCCTCGATGTGGAACTCTCCAAGGAGCGCAACCCGCGCCAGGCGGAACGGTCCGACCGGGTGGAGATCACCCTGCACAGCAAGGGCCCGGTGATCCGGGCCGAGGCGTGCGCCCCCGACCCGTACGCGGCACTCGACCTGGCCTCGGCCAAGCTGGACGCGCAACTGCGCAAGGCCGCCGACCGCCGCCGTGTGCACACCGGCAGGCACGCGCCCAAGAGCGTCGCGGAGAGCACGGCAGCGCTCACCGAGCCGCTGGGCTCGACGTTGGCGGAGGAGACCGGGCAGCCGCCCAAGCGCACGCTGGTGGGCTCGGTGGAGGTGGAGGGCGACGGCCCGCTGGTCGTCCGCGAGAAGGTCCACGCCGGCGTGCCGATGGGGCTCGACCAGGCGTTCTACGAGATGGAACTGGTCGGCCACGACTTCTTCCTGTACGTGGACAGCGACACCGGCCAGCCGAGCGTCGTCTACCGTCGGCGCGGCTACGACTACGGAGTGATCCACCTCAAGGTGGAGGGACAGGACTAGCGTCCCGAGCCCCGGGGGAGCGGCGGCAGCGGTCGCCGCTCCCCCGAGCCGGGCCGGGCCGGAGAGGCCCAACTTCCCTGCTGAAGCCCCGTGTTGGCGGCATTCGTCCAACAGGCGCCGCTGGCAGGGGACTTGGGCCGGAGCCGACGCCCCGACCGCACACAGCGACCGCAGACAGCAGAGCGCCGACCGGGACAGGTATCGTCCCGGTCGGCGCTCTGCTGTCATGCCTGTCTCGCTGTACGAGAGGCGGAGTGAAAGGACAGGCGAAAACGCCCGCGCCAGGCACCCGGAATTCCATGGTCCTCAGACCGCGCAGACCGACCCGATATCTTCCCGGAATTGCCGGAGGAATACAGCAGACCGGCCCTCGGTCCGGCGGAATCGCCTGCTAGTAATCGCGGTCAGCGCCCTGGTCGCGGGAATCGCCGCCGTCGTCAGAGCTGTCCGACGCTTGCGCGAAGCTCTCGGCGGGGACCCTCGGCCCACTGCTGGAGAGCTCCTTCTGGAGGGCAGCGAAGTCGGCTGTCGGTGCGGAGTACTTCAGCTCCCGAGCGATCTTCGCCTGCTTGGCCCGTGCCCGACCACGTCCCATATCGAGTATCTCCAAAAGAGGAGCGGCGTACCCGATCGCATCCCGACGGAACCGCTCAGCTGCTAAGTCACACTGCGGAGTGTAGCACCAGCGAGTTGAGGCCTGGTACCCGTCCGTGGCCTGCCCCGGACGTCCGCAACCGTCGGTCACCGAGACGCTCGCGGCCTGGCCGGAACCGCTTCAGCGGGTGACTGCGGACCCGTTCCCACAGCTCCGGGCGAACATGGCCGAGGCGCCGCCGGAACGGCCCGCCAGGCCCCGCCGGGCCCGTCCGGGCGGCCTCGACGGCCCGGACCGGCGTCCGCCCGGACGGCGCCCCTCACCGGCGGCCGGGGTAAACGGACGCGGGTAAAGGGGAGAGTCGCGGACGACAGTCGCGGACGCGGCGAAAGTTCCTGGGCATACTCGGCGCAACGGCCCCCGAACGGCCGCACCCGACCGGGCCCGCTATGGCCTTCCGGCTTCCCGCCCGGCAATTCCGCGCCGCTCCCGGCGGCAATTCCGCGGGGAACTCTCAGCGGGGCAGGTGCACGGCCACGTAGGCGCACAGCGTGGCAATGGATTCCAGCGAGTCGAGGTCGAGATCGCCGTCGGCGACGTCCAGGCCGTACTCCCGCTCGATACCGGCCAGCAGATTGGCGCCGGACAGCGAGGAGAGGCCGATCACCGGCCCGAACAGCGGCGTGTCCGCCGCCCATGCGGAGACCGCCCCCGGGTCCAGGCCGAGCGCGTCGGCGAGCAGCGGGCGCACCACGGCCTCGATCGCGGCGAGAGTGGGGTCACTCTCCATCATCCAGTTCTCTTCCTGGCTCGACCACGTCCAGCCAGGACGGGAAATTCGGGAGAGGATCCAGCAGGGACCGGCCCAGTCGGCGCACCCGCGGCTCGCGGGCAGGGATCCCCTCGGCTTCGACAGCAGCATACGACGACGGGGCGCCAGGCTCCGGCAAGAGATCGGCCGACCGGCGCAGCCCCGCCTGCCGGAACAGCAGCCGCAGCTCGACGTTGGCGGAGGTCGGCGCGGAGTCCACCAGCAGTTCCCCGGCCCCGCAGCGCCGGGCCTCGCGCATCACCCCGTACAGGAAGGCCGCGGACACCCCGCGCCCGGCCACCCGGCAGGACAGGGCCAGCAGCCGGACGGTCCAGGCCGCCGCGCCGCGCTCCACCAGAGCCGCGCCGATCAGGCCGTAGTCGCCGAAACGGTCCTCCAGCCGGGCGGTCAGCAGCAGATGGCTGCCGTCGGCGAGCAGCCCGCGCACCCGGTCGGCGTCCAGCTCCAGCCCGGAGGAGTTCAACCGGTGGGTGCGGGCCGCCAGTTCCACGAAGCGTGGGACGTCGTCCGGCCGCGCCCGGGTGAGCGTCAGCCGCATCCGGCAGGATTCCAGGAACTGCTCGCGGGGCCCGTCGAAGGAGCGGCCGGCCCGGCTGCGCTGCTCCTCGTCGCGGTAGCGGCCGACCCTGTTCCGGGCGTCGCCGGTCACCGGCTGCCCGGCCAGCGCCGCCAGCAGCTCCGCGACCTCGTCCGGCCGCAGCACCTGGGCGTCGGGCAGCATCGCCGCCACCTCGGCCCGCTCGTACGGGTTGTCGTCGACCAGGGCCAGCGCCTCCACCCCGATGCCCAGGTCGGCGGCGATGGCCCGCAGCGAGACGCTCTTGTCGCACCAGCCGACCTGCGGGGCGAGGAACCGCCCGGCCAGCCGGGGGTCGGCCGCGACCAGCTCCAGCACCGCGGGATCGGTGCGGCTGGCGATGCTGCTGACCACGCCCATGGCCGTCAGTGCGTCGACCGCGTCGAGCGCGGGTGGGCGCAGCTCCGGCAGTGTGCCGGGGGGCGACTCGACGGCGACCCCGTCCCACAGGGTGCCGTCGAGGTCCCACGCCACACACTTGATGCGACCCGCATGCACTAGCGGCCGCCCTCCGGCAGCCTCAACCGCATGGCCATGTGGGCCGACTCGAAGCCGAACTTGCGGTAGAGCGCCCGCATCGGCAGGTTGCCGCTGTACACCCGGCCGACCACCTCGGTCGGGCGCTGCTCGCGCGCGAACCGCAGGCCGACGCTGATCAGCTGCTCGGCCACCAGGCTCCGGTCCTCACCGGGCGCCACCGCCAGGGAGCGGAAGTTGACGTACGAGTTGCCGGTCATGGCGTTGCGGTTGACGCTCATCCACACCCAGCCGACGACCTGGTCGTCGGACTCCTGGCAGGCCACGAACATGCCGACCTTGGACCGGCTCATCGCCTTGGCCAGGCGCGAGCGGTGGGTCGGCAGGTCGTCCACGGCGTGCTCCTGGAAGGAGACCTGGGCGATCTCCACCTCGAAGGCGGCGATGGCGTCCAGATCCCGCTCCTCGGCGGGCCTGATCCGGTAGCCGTCCAGCTCGCGGGGCCGGTAGCCGGTGGGCAGCCCTTCGGCCGCCCGCACCGGGGCGTCGTCGTCCGCCCGGGCGTCGTCTGCGTCGTCCAGCGGGACGTCGTACGCCGGGTGCTCGTCGGCCTCGGTCGGCTGCTGCGCACCGTCCGGCTGTCCCAGGCCCTCGGGCTGCCGGGGCTCGTCCGGCCGCTTGGTCTCCGGGACCAACTGGCGCGGACGGAACGGGCCGCCGCCGCACTCCGGGCAGCCGTCGGCGCGCAGCGCGGCCACGGACTGCCAGCGGGCGCCCTGGCCGACCACGATCCGCGCCCGGCAGGAGAGGCACGCGAACACGCGCTGCTGCGGCCGCTTGTCCCGGGTGTACATGGGGCCCTGGTAGGAGCCGTCGACGGACGAGCGGGTGGAGCCGGTGGTGAGCAGGTGCTGCAGGAATCCGGAGCCGCCGATGATCCCGCTGCCCTCGTATTCGTTGAAATTGTTGATGTAGCCGTTGGTGACCAGGCCGAGTTCCAGGATCTCCTGCTGCACGGAATACAGCTCGTCCGGGCTCTTGGGCCCGAAGGAGAAGAAAATACTGTTCGCCGGACCGGGGCGGAGCCCTTCGACCGCGCGGGAGAGGAATACCCGGGCGCCCTCGGCGGTGTACGGCGGATCGGTCATGGCGACGTCGAACTGGCGGCACAATTCCTCGGGCAGCGGCAGCCGGAGGTCGTGCTGGTACGTCTCGATTCCGAATCCGTGTTTTGCGGAGACCTCCTCGACATAACCGAGGATATCCGGCGAGATGTCGACCACGGCGATGCGCTGGGCCAGGCGGACACCGAGGACCTCGGCGGCGACCGCGACCGCGAGCGAGACCAGGTCGTCGTCGCCGACCAGCAGCAGCGATCCACCGGGCAGCGCGCCCGCGCGCAGCAGCGCGAGCACCCGGCGCACCTTGGTCTCCGGGGTGCACCTGGACTGGTCAAGGCTCATGTCCGCCAAGGGCCCGACGTCCATCAACGCCTGCATCCGGGCCGCCATCTCGTCCAGCGCGGCAGGCACGGTCACCTCCCGGCCGTGGCACTGCGGGCAGGTCGGATCCATGGCGAGGTCCATGCCGAGATCCGCGGCCAGCTCCAGCCCGGCGGCGGTGAGCTGCGAGGGGCGCTGCCGGGTCAGGATGCCGCGGCGGCGGAGTTCATTGCTGATGGCGGCGATGATGGGAACCGGAATACCCGTCGCCCGGCTGATCTCTTTGGTGGCGGCCGGAGCAAGCCGCCGGATTGCGCGCAGAACGGACCGGACGCCTACAGCCCCCTCCTGCAGACGAACCGCATTCGCAACTTCTTGGAGGAGCTTTTCGGCAGAATGTTCTTGCGGATCCAGGTGCAGATGCGTCACAATCAATTTCCAAATGTAGGTGCTGCCAGGGTATCATAGACCGCCCATTCCGGCGGCGGTCGACGGAGCAGGCTGTATCGGCAGGGATCATCCCACCTCCCGGCCGCGCGGGCGGTGCTCACCCTTCCAGCCGAAACGCAAAGGACGACAGCCGGCATGTATGTCGGAACCACGCACCCCGCCCCCGGCCGGGCCGCATGACCGGCCTGCCGCCCGGCGGCGCGCGGGTGTGGTGGGCCCGCCCGGCCGACGCGCACGGCTCGCTCAGGGACCTGCTCGATCCGGTGGAGCGCGCGCGCTACGAGACCACGCTGCGGCCCGAGCGCCGCGCCGCGTTCCTGCTCGGCTGCGCCCTGGCCAAGCTGGCACTGGGCGAGTGCCTCGGTCTCGCGCCCGGCGATGTCCGCCTGCTGCGCTCCTGCCCGAACTGCGGCGGACCGCACGGCCGGGTCGGCGTCGAGGGCCAGGGGCCGGACGGGATCGGGCTCTCGATCACCCATGCCGGCGCGCTGGTCGGCGTGGCCCTGGGCGACGGATTCGAGGTGGGGCTGGACGTCGAGCCGCTGTCCACCCGGGCCGACGTGGACGCGCTGGGGCCGAGGGTCCTCGGCGCGGAGGAGTGGCAGGCCCTGGCCGAACTCCCGGGCGAGCAGCGGCGCGAGGCGTTCGTCCGCTCCTGGACCCAGAAGGAGGCGGTGCTCAAGTGCTACGGCGTCGGGCTCCGGACGCCGTTGCGGGCGCTGCGGCTGGCGCCGCCCGGGCAGCCGCCCGCGCTGCTCGCCTGGCCGAGCCGGCCGCAGGCCCCGGCCGAGGTGCGGCTGACCGGGATCCGGCCGGACCGGGAGCATCTCGCCTGCCTGGCCGCCCGGACGGACACCGCGCCCGCCGTCGCCGGCGGCTTCGCCGGGCACCGGCTGCGCGCCTGGGCCACGCGGTGAGACCCGGGCATGCGAGAGGCGGCCGCCCAGGTGTGTCTCCACAGCTGGACGGCCGCCTCACAACCCTGCATGCTCGGGGCGTCCGGTGCGCCGAACTCGGCGGCGCCCCAATGGAACAGTCCGGCTCTGCCGCTAGTGCCAACCACGAAAACCTGGGCTGTCAATAGCTACAGAGCCGGACCATTGTCGCCTTCGCATTCAACGACTGCCCGCAGCTCACGGGATCAGGCTGCAACGCGCCTGGCAAACTTACCCTTCTTCAAGCAAGAAGTGCAGAGCTTCAGACGCTTGGGCGTGCCGTCGATGACGGTGCGAAACGTCTGGATGTTCGGGTTGAACCTACGCGCAGAACGTCCCTTGATACGACGGTTCTGGGCTCCACGGCCCAGACGCGCGACAGTCCGGCCGAACGTCGGCTCCTTCTCACAGGAGTCACACCTGTTCGCCATCGACTACCCTCCGTTACAGAGCTTGAATCTACCGTTAACTTTTGGCGTGAGCCGCCAAGAGCACATGCTCGCATACACTATGACATCTCGGCCTCGGGCGGCAAATGCCGCTCTCGCAGGCATGCCGGGACCCATGCCGACCGCGCAACCCACGCACAACGGCTGTTCGACTTCCCGTCCACGCAATCGACCCGGCGGTTGAGCCGGGCCGGAGAACGGAACACGTATTTACGTGTCGCCCGGGAGCATCACCCACTGCAGTGCGCTCACTGACTCAATCACGGCTCCCAAGAGGCCCGTCCCAAGGGTACTACAGGCCCTTCACCGCCCCGTCCACGCCCGGAGCGCGAGCGCACGAGGGACGCGCACGGGGACGCGTGCGGGAGCGGCCGGGAATGCGACGCCCCGTCACAAAAGCAGCGGCCCCTGATCCGCACTGCTGCAGATCAGGGGCCGCAATTCCCTGGTGGCGGGTAGTGGGTTCGAACCACTGTAGGCTGAGCCGGCAGATTTACAGTCTGCTCCCTTTGGCCACTCGGGCAACCCGCCAGGGGCTTTGTCTCGCGGTCTCCCGTCCGACGAGGTAAACAATACCCGATCGCAGGGGGTGCTCCGCCACCCGGTTCATCAGGCGCGGACCGGGCGCGGCGAGCGTCTGCCACGGTCCACCGGGAGGAGGGCACCGGGGGCCCGCGATGGCTAGGCTGGAGCGGCGACGGCCCTCGAACGGAGACCGGCGCCTTCCGTGTCGTAGAACCGCCAAGGAGATTCACAGATCATGGCCGACTCCAGTTTCGACATCGTCTCGAAGGTCGAGCGGCAGGAGGTCGACAACGCGCTCAACCAGGCCGCCCGCGAGCTGACCACCCGCTTCGACTTCAAGAACGTCGGCGCCTCCATCGAGTGGTCCGGCGAGAAGATCGAGATGCGGGCCAACTCGGAGGAGCGGGTCAACGCGATCCTCGACGTCTTCCAGACCAAGCTGATCAAGCGCGGCATCTCGTTGAAGGCCCTGGACGCGGGCGAGCCGCAGCTCTCCGGCAAGGAGTACAAGATCTTCGCGTCCATCCAGGAGGGCATCTCCCAGGAGAACGCCAAGAAGGTCGCCAAGATCATCCGCGAGGAGGGCCCCAAGGGCGTCAAGGCCCAGGTCCAGGGCGAGGAACTGCGCGTCACCTCCAAAAGCCGGGACGACCTCCAGGCCGTCCAGGCCCTGGTCAAGGGCAAGGACCTCGACTTCGCGGTCCAGTTCGTGAACTACCGCTAAAGCAGGGCTCTGACCTGCGCGTTTGTAGTTCCTGGGCGGAGAGAGGGCACATCGAGGGCACAGCGCTGAGCACAGACTCGATCGCTGCCCTCGTTGTGTCCTCCTCGTCCGGCCAGAGGTGCGTGTAAGGGAAGTTGACGGTTACGGCTCGTAGCTCCAGGCGCGGCCGACCTGTCGATACTCCTCAACGGGCAGCGGTTCTACACCGGTGCGCATGCGGGCTAGGTAGAGCAGGCCGTCGAGGTGGTCGATCTCGTGGTGGACCAGGCGGGCCAAGCCGCGTTCGTAGCTGGTGACGGCGGTGCTGCCGTCGAGGGTGGTGGTCTCGACGGTGATGGTCAGCGGGCGCGGGACCAGGCCCCGGACATCGAAGAAGGACAGGCAGCCCTCGTACTGCTCGTCGGTGTCGGACGAGCAGTCGATGACGCGCGGGTTCAGCAGCACGATGACCGGGGCTCCGGGTTCGGCGGGCTGGACCACGGCGGCGGCTCGGTCGATGCCGAGCTGAGGGGCGGCGATGCCCATGCCCTTGGCGAAGGAGTGAACCTGGCCGATCGGATCGAGCGAAGCGAACAGCCGGTCCACGGCCGCTTCGGCTTCCGCTCGCTCGGAAGGCAAGTCGAAACGTCGGGCAGGCCGTTCCAGGATCTCGGCTCCGTACTGGACCACGCCGAGGTCAGGCGAGCCGGACCTGGAGATGGTCGGTAGGCAGGCGGACCGCGCGCTGGAAGCAGCGACGTCCAGATGAGCGACATCGTCTTCTCACATGCATCGAGGCCGATCGGTTGTGGCCGTCCTCGTCCAGCCCTCCGGCCACCGCCTGAACTCAGCCAGCAGCGTCCACCAGATCGGTCAGCTCTCCGCAGGTGATCCCGGTCTGAAGCCGGTCTCGAAGCGCCATATGAGGCTGCGCACCTCGCTGTACTCAGTCGAATCGAACTCGGCATCGGCCCATCGAGCCCGGATTGCCTCGGTCAGCGCCGTCGGATTGACTCGCCAGCCGGCCGCATCGCCATCAACTACCACGACGAACGTCATGGACAGGGTCTATCAGTGGCCTCTGACATGACATCCCCATCCGCGCATGCAGGGCAGCCACCAGGGCACATTGGGGAAGTATTCCCAGGTCAGCGCCTTGTGATTTCAGTTCGTCAACTACCGCCCGCCGCCCTCCTACGGGTCGGGGCGGGCCTGGGTGATGGCGGATCAGGCCGTTGTGTGGGCGGCCGGTTGCGGCGGTGGGCGGGGGAGGATGGGTGTTGGACGGGTTTCTGTGGCTGCCGAGTGAGGGGAATCTCCATGAGACTGCGCTGCGCTGTGCTGGACGACTACCAGGGTGTGGCCCTGGCGAGTGGCGAGTGGTCGGTGCTGGCCGACAGTGTCGAGGTGAGGGTGGTGAGGGAACACCTCGCCTCGCAGGACGAGTTGGTGGCGGCCCTGGCCGACTGCGAGATCGTGGTGGCCATGCGGGAGCGGACACCGTTCAGCGCCGAGCTGTTCGACCGGCTCCCCCGGCTGCGGCTGCTGGTGACCTCGGGCATGCGCAACGCCTCGATCGACCTGGCCGCGGCCGGGCGGCACGGAGTGACCGTGTGCGGGACGGCCGGCAGCTCCGAGCCGACGGTGGAGCTCACCTGGGCGCTGATCCTGGGGCTGGCCCGGCAGCTGGTCCCGGAGAGCACGGCCCTGCGGGACGGCGGCCCCTGGCAAAGCACCGTCGGCGTCGATCTGCACGGCAGCCGGCTGGGGCTGCTGGGCCTCGGCAGGATCGGCGCCAGGGTGGCACGGGTCGGCCAGGCGTTCGGCATGGAGGTGTCGGCCTGGAGCCGGAACCTGACCGCCGAGCGGGCCGGGGAGGTCGGCGTCCGGCTGGCGGGGAGCATGGAGGAGCTGCTGGCGGACAGCGACTTCGTCTCGGTGCACCTGGTGCTGGGCGAGCGGACCAGGGGCCTGGTCGGCGCGGCCGAGCTGAAGCGGATGCGGCCGTCGGCCTATCTGGTGAACACCTCGCGCGCGCCCATCGTGGACCAGGCAGCGCTGGCCGAGGCGCTGCGCGGCGGCTGGATCGCCGGGGCCGGGTTGGACGTCTTCGAGACCGAGCCCCTGGCCGCCGACGACGACGTCCGCTCGCTGCCGAACCTGCTGGCCACCCCGCACCTGGGCTATGTCACGCGCCGGAACTACCGGACCTACTTCGAGCAGGCGGTGGAGGACATCGCCGCCTTCCTCGCCGGGGAGCCGGTCCGGGTCCTCGGCTGAGCCGCTGAGCCGCTGAGCCCACGGCGGGCAAGGGCCGCGGCGGTCAGCGGGCGGCGAAGGGCTGGTCGGTGGGGACGATCTCGCGGCCGAGCGGCATCAGCGCCAGCGGGATCATCTTCAGGTTGGCCCAGGCGAACGGGATGCCGATGATCGTCACGGCCAGCGCGAAGGCCGTGACGACGTGGCCCAGGGCCAGCCATACACCGGCGAAGATCACCCAGATCACATTGCCCACGACTGACGGCGCGCCCGCGTCGCCCCGCTCCACCGTGGTCCGGCCGAAGGGCCACAGGGCGTAGGCGGCGATGCGGAAGGAGGCGATGCCGAAGGGGATGGTGATGATCAGGATGCAGCAGATGATGCCGGCGACGACATAGCCGATGGCCATCCAGATGCCGCAGAAGATCAGCCAGATGATGTTGAGGACGACATTGATCACGCTCATGGTGCGACCGCCTCCTGTGCGCCGCGCTGGGCGGTGGGCAGGGGTCCGGATGCGTTCCGGTCCCTACCGGAGAGTCTGCCACCACCGCCGCCCCGGGGCAGTCCGTTCACCTGCGGTACCCGGCCATCTGTTCCAGTCGGGCGATCCGTTCGGCCATCGGCGGGTGGGTGGAGAACAGCCGGGCGCCGGCCTCGCCCTGCCGGAACGGGTTGACGATCATCATGTGGCTGGCTGTCTGCAGCTGCGGCTCGGGCGGCAGCGGCAGCCGCCGGCTGCCGGCGTCCAGCTTGCGCAGGGCGCTGGCCAGGGCCATCGGGTCGCCGGTGAGCCGGGCGGCCGAGGCGTCCGCCGCGTATTCGCGGGAGCGCCCGACGGCCAGCTGGATCATGGTGGCGGCGAGCGGCCCGAGCACCATCAGCAGCAGCAGCCCGACCAGGCCGGGACTGTCGTCGTCCTCGCTGCGGCCGAGCGGTATCAGCCAGGCGAAGTTGGCCAGGAACATCACCACGGACGCCAGCGAGCCGGCCACCGAGGAGATCAGGATGTCGCGGTTGTAGACGTGCGAGAGCTCGTGCCCCAGGACTCCGCGCAGTTCCTGCTCGTCCAGGATGCCGAGGATGCCCTGGGTGCAGCAGACCGCCGCGTTGCGCGGGTTGCGGCCGGTGGCGAAGGCGTTCGGGGCGGAGGTCGGGGAGATGTAGAGCCGGGGCATGGGCTGGCGCGCGGACATCGACAGCTCGCGGACGATCCGGTACAGCCAGGGCGCCTCGAACTCGCTCACCGGCCGGGCCCGCATCGCCCGCAGCGCCAGCCGGTCGCTGTTCCAGAACGCGAAGCCGTTGGCTGCCAGCGCGACCACCAGGCCCAGCAGCAGGCCGGTCAGGCCCCACGCTCCGCCGATCACGACGATCAACACGGAGAAGCCGCCGAGGAGTACGGCGGTCTTCAGACCGTTGTGCCGGCGGTGCACGGGTGGGCCCTCCAGAACGAACGCTGGCGGTGACGTTCACCGCCCATTCGTTGCATCCAACGGCCGGAGCCGACGTCCTGGTTCCCCGACGCGTCCCCGCCGGGCCGGGCCCGGGATGGTCGCACACCCGCCCCCGGACGGACGACCGCAGGTCAGAGCCGTGCGCCGGGCGCGGTCAGCCGAACAGCGAGACGGAGGTGACCTGGAGCACAAGCTGCGGCGCGAGCGAGAGGACCACGCCGAGGGCCGCGGCCAGGCCCAGGCCGACCGCCAGCGGCAGCGGCAGGGCGGGGCGGGGCGGGCGCGGGGCGGCCGCCGGTTCGGCGCTCGGCCGCGTCGGGTCGGGCTGGAACAGCTTCGCCGTCCACACCAGGTAGTAGTAGAGCGCGACGACGACGTTGACCGCCATCACCACGGCCAGCCAGCCCAGCCCGGACTGCACCGCCGCGCGGAACACCACGACCTTGCCGAACAGGCCGATCACGCCCGGCGGCAGCCCGGCCAGGCAGAGCAGGAAGAAGGCCAGCGCCAGGGCGGTGGCGGGGCGCCGGGCGTACAGCCCGCGGTAGTCGTCCACCCGGCCCGCGAGCAGCGCCACCACCGCGAACGCGCCCAGGTTGACCACGCCGTAGATCAGCGCGTAGGCCACGGTGGCGCCGAGCGGGTCGTGCCGTCCGTGCCCGTAGCCCGCCGCCGCGATCGGCACCAGCAGGTAGCCGGCCTGGGCGATCGAGGACCAGGCCAGCAGCCGGACGGCGCTGTGCGGTGCATCGGTGCGCTGCCGCAGCGCCGCGGTGTTGCCGAGGGTCATGGTGAGGGCGGCGACGACGGCCAGTCCCAGTCCCCAGATTCGGCCGTACGGGTGAAATCCGACGACGGCGATCAGGGCCAGGCCGGAGATGCCGGCGGCCTTGCCGACCACGGAGAGGTACGCGGCGACCGGCACCGGCGCGCCCGCGTAGGTGTCGGGCAGCCAGAAGTGGAACGGCACGGCGGCGGTCTTGAAGGCGAAGCCGACCAGCGTCAGCACCGCGCCGACCAGGGCCAGCGTCTTCAGCTGGTCCGGCACGTGCGGCAGCGCCGCCGCGATCCGGGTCAGGTACATGCTGCCGGTGGCCGCGTAGACGAAGCCGGCGCCGAGCAGTGTGACGGCGGTGGCGGCGACGGAGGAGAGGAAGAACTTCAGCGCGGCCTCGCCGCCCCGGCCGTCCCTGCGCAGCCCGACCAGGGCGAACGCGGGCAGCGAGGCCACCTCCAGGGCCACCACCAGGGTCGCCAGGTCGCGGGCAGCGGGCAGCAGCGCGGCCCCGGCGGCGGAGCTGAGCAGCAGGAACCAGTACTCGCCGCGCGGCAGGCCGGTCTCCTCGACCGCGTGCACGGACAGCAGCGCGACCAGCAGCGCGCCGCCGAGCACCAGCAGTTGGAAGGAGAGCGCGAAGTGGTCGGCGACGTAGGAGCAGGCCCCGTTGTCAGTGGTGCCCGCTACGGTCTTGAGGCAGAAGGTGACGTGGGTTCCGTCGCGCAGCGGGATGAGCGCGAGCAGGGCCACGACCAGTCCTGCCATGGAGGCCCAGCCCAGCAGCGGCTTGCGCCGGGCGGGCAGGAAGAGGTCCGCGACCAGCACGCCGAGCCCGGTGGCGGCGGTGATCAGCGGTGGGGCGATCGTGGTCCAGTCGACGGACTGGATGAGCGAGCCCGCGGCGGCGGAGGCGAGTGGGGTCAGGGCCATGGCTCAGCTGCCTCCGAGGAGTGCCGTGACGGCGGGGTTGCTGAGGCCGAGGAGCACGGCCGGCCAGAGCCCGGCGAGGACGGTGAGGGCGACGAGGGGGGTCCAGGCGGCGACTTCGTACGCCTGGACGTCGGCGATGCCCGGCGCGGTGGAGTTGTGCGGGCTGCGGGGGTCTCCCATGCAGATCCGGCGCACGACGTTGAGCATGTAGGCGGCGGTGAGCAGGGTGCCGAGTCCGGCGAGGGCCATGAAGACCAGGAACGCGGGGCGGGAGAGCCCCGCGGCGGGCTGGAAGGAGCCGAAGATGGCGAGGAGTTCGCCCCAGAACCCGGCGAGGCCGGGCAGTCCCAGGCTGGCGATGGCGGCGAAGGCGAGCAGTCCGCCCAGGCGGGGGGCGCGTCCGTACAGCGCCGCGCCGGTGCGGCCGGTGGCCCCGGCGATGGTGTCGAGGTCGGCGGTGCCGTAGCGGTCCTTGACCGCGCCGACGAGGAAGAACAGCAGGCCGGTGATCAGCCCGTGGGCGATGTTGGCGAACAGCGCCCCGTTGACCCCGGCGGCGGTGAGCGTGGAGATGCCCAGCAGCACGAAGCCCATGTGGCCGACGGAGGAGTAGGCGATGAGCCGCTTGAGGTCGCCCTTGGCGCCGGGGCGGACCAGGGCGAGGCAGGCCAGTGAGCCGTAGACGATGCCGACCGCCGCGAACGCGGCCAGGTACGGCGCGAACGTCGCCATGCCCTGGGGTGTGGCGGGGAGGAGGATCCGGACGAAACCGTAGGTGCCCATCTTCAGCAGCACCCCGGCGAGCAGTACCGAGCCGGTGGTGGGGGCGGCCGTGTGGGCGTCGGGCAGCCAGCTGTGGAAGGGCCACATCGGCGCCTTGACGGCGAAGCCGAGCCCGACCGCGAACACGACCAGGACCTGGGTGCTGTGCGAGAGCCCGGCTCCGTGGCGGTGCGCGAGCACGGTCATGTCGAAGGTGCCGGACTTGAAGCCGAGCAGCAGGAAGCCCAGCAGCATGCTGGCGGACCCGAGCAGGGTGTACAGGATGAAGCGGTTGGCGGCCGGGCCCCGGTTCTCGCCGCCCCAGCGGGCGATGAGGAAGTACATGGGGATGAGCACGACCTCGAACGCCAGGAAGAACAGGATCAGGTCGAGCACCGCGAAGGTGCCGAGCATGCCCGCTTCGAGCAGCAGCAGCAGCCCGGTGTAGGAGCGGGGGCTGGGCGTGCCGGGCCCGTCGGGCAGTCGGCGCAGCGAGTAGACCGCGCACAGGAAGGAGAGCAGGGCGGTGAGCAGCAGCAGCGGGAGCGAGATCCCGTCCACGCCGAGGTGCAGCCGGACGCCGATGGCGGGGATCCAGGGGGCGTTGGTGACGGCCTGCATCCGGCCGGAGTGGCCTCGGTCGAATCCGGCGGCCAGGGCGACCGCCAGGGCGAGGGCCAGCCCGCTGACGGCGGCGCCGAAGCGCAGCGCACGGCGTCCGGCAGCCTGCTCGTCGGCGCCGAACAGGCCGGGGACGAGGGTGGCGGCGGCCCCGGCGAGCGGCAGCAGGATCAGCGCGATGAGGACGGCGTTCATCGGGTGGTCTCCACGAGGACGGCGAGGACGACGGCCCCGGCGAGCAGTGCGCTGAGGTAGGTCTGGGTGTTGCCGTTCTGGGCCCGGCGGACGGCCGCGCCCAGCAGCCGGGGCAGGCCGACGGCTGCGGCGATGTAGGTCTCGATGACCTCGCGGTCGAGGAAGCGGGCGAGCCCGGCGGCGGCGAGGACAGGGCGGACGGCCAGGTTCCGGTAGAGCCGGTCCATGCCGAAGCCGCTGCTCGCGGGCCCGAGCAGCGGGCCGAGCAGCAGCCGGGCCGGGTCGGGGGCGAGCCGGGCGTCGCGGGCGGAGGCTGCGGCGTCGGCCATGGCCTGGTCGAGGCTGACGCCGGGGATGTCGGCGAGGTCGGCGGCGGCCTGGTCCGGGTGGGCGAGGGTGGCCGCGGGCCGGGTCGCCTCGTCGAGTTCGTGCGCGGCCAGCGCCGCCGGGGCCGTGGCCGCGTCGCTGACCAGGGCGGTGGCGCGGCGCCAAGCGGCGTAGGCGATGAGCACCCCGGCCAGGGCGACGGCGGTGCCGAGGATCGCGGTGGTGCCGGAGGGGACGAGCGAGGTGCCGTCGAGGAAGGAGGGCAGCCAGCCGGTGCGCAGTCCGGCCAGGCCGAGGGCGACGGCGGGCACGGCGAGCAGCCACAGCGGCCAGCGCATGGCGCCGGGTTCCTCGGCGCCCGGGGCCGGGGCGGGCCCGGCTGCGGCGAGCGCGGCGGGGGCGCGGAAGGTCAGCAGCCACAGCCGGGTGGCGTAGACGGCGGTGAGCAGTCCGGTGAGCAGTCCGGCGACCAGGACGGTCCAGCCGACGGCGTGCGGGACGGCGGAGGCCGGGCCGAGGCCGCCGGTGAGCGCGCGGCCCCGGGCAGCGTCCTCGGCGGCGGTGAGCACGGCGTCCTTGCTGAAGAAGCCGGAGAAGGGCGGGATTCCGGCCAGGGCGAGCAGGCCGATCGTCATCGTCCAGTAGGCGTCGGGGACGCGTCGGCGCAGGTCCGCCATGCGGGACATGGCGGTCAGCGAGTTGGTGTGGGCGGCGTGGATGACGACGCCCGCGGCGAGGAACAGCAGGGCCTTGAAGGCGCCGTGGGTGAGCAGGTGGAAGACGGCCGCGTCGCGGTCGCCGACGGCCAGGGCCCCGGCCATGTAGCCGAGCTGGCCGACGGTGGAGTAGGCCAGGACGCGTTTGATGTCGTCCTGGGCGAGGGCGCACAGCGCCGAGCCGACCATGGTGACGGCGGCCATGGCTCCGAGCACGGCCAGGGCGGCCGAGGAGAGCAGGAAGACCGGCAGCAGCCGGGCGACCAGGTAGATGCCGGCCGCGACCATGGTGGCGGCGTGGATGAGCGCGGAGACCGGGGTGGGGCCGGCCATGGCGTCCGGCAGCCAGGTGTGCAGCGGGAACTGGGCGGACTTGCCGGCCACGCCGCAGAGCAGCAGCAGCGCGATGACGGTGGGGTGGTGGATCCGCCCGTCGGCGGCGGCCTGCAGGATGCCGCTGATGCCGAAGGTCCCGGCGGCGCTGCCCAGGGCGAGGATGCCGAAGAGGAAGGGCACGTCGCCGAGCTTGGTGACCAGGAACGCCTTGATGGAGGCGGAGCGGGCGTCCTCGTTCTCCCAGTGGTGGCCGACCAGGAAGTACGAGCAGATGCCCATGACCTCCCAGCCGACCAGCAGCACGATCAGGTCGCCGGAGTACAGGACCAGCAGCATGGCGGCGGTGAACAGCGACACCAGCGCGGTGTAGGAGGGGTAGCGGGCGTCGTTGCGCAGGTAGGAGGTCGAGTAGACCTGGACGCAGGTGGCGACCACGCCGACGAGGACGGCCAGCAGGGTGGAGAAGCCGTCCAGGTGGAAGGAGAGGTCGATCGGGATGCCGCCGGTGGGGGTGAGCCGGGTGGCGGCGTCCAGGTGGTGCCCGCTGCCGAGGTCGGCGGCGACGGCGACGGCGAGCACGGCGGCGGCCAGGGTCGGCAGCACGGCCAGCGGCCGGACCAGGCCGGGGACGCGGCGGCCGGCGGCGAGGCCGGCCAGCGATCCGAGGAGGGGCAGCAGCGGGACGAGGACCGCCATGCTGAGGATCATGCGACGGTGGCCTTCCCCTGGGGGGCGTCTGCCGGGGCGGTCGTGTCGGTGCCGGGTGCCATGCTGTCCTCGGTGCCGGTGCCGGAGTCCGCACCGGGGTCTCCGGGGCGGTCGGCGAGCATGCGCAGCCGGTCGATGTCGGCGGTGCCGTGGGTGCGGAAGACCATGAGGACGATGGCCAGGCCGAGGCCGATCTCGGCGGCGGCGATGGTGATGGTGAACAGGGTGAGGGCCTGGCCGGCGTGCAGGGTGTCGCGCAGCCAGACGTCGAAGGCCACCAGGTCGAGGTTGACGGCGTTGAGCATCAGCTCGACGGACATCAGGACGAGCACGGAGTTGCGGCGCGCGAGCACCCCGTACAGGCCGACGCTGAACAGCAGGACGGCGAGAACGGCGGGATAGACGAGATGCATCCCGGGTCAGCGCTCCTCTCGGTGGCGGCGCGAGATGACGACGGCGCCGACGAGCGCGGCGAGCAGCAGCACGGACAGCGCCTCGAACGGCAGGACCCAGTAGCGGAACAGCATGGTGCCGTTGGCCCGGGTGCTGCCGCCGCCGGCGGCGAGGTCGATCCAGGTGCTGCGGAAGGCGTCGACGACCAGCGTGACCAGCGTCGCGGCGGCGGCGACGGCGACGCCCAGGGCGACCCAGCGGTTGCCGGAGTCGGCGTCGGGTGAGGCGCCGATGGGCGCCTTGGTGAGCATCAGCCCGAACAGGACCAGCACGACGACCGAGCCGAGGTAGATCAGGACCTGGACCCAGGCGATGAACTCGGCCGTGAGCAGGAGGTACTCGATGGCGAGCCCGCCGAGGGCCACGACCAGCCACAGCGCGGCGTGGACGAGCTGCTTGGTGGTGACGGTGAGCAGGGCCGCGCCGAGGACGGCGAGGCCGACCAGGACGAAGACGATCTCGACGCCGCCGGGCGTCAGGAAGGAGTGCCCCTGGGAGCTGAGCGAGCCGGTCACGAGGTGGCCTCCGGATCGGGCTTGTCGGCGGCTTCGGCTGCGGCGGCTGCCGCTTCTGCGGCGGCGGCCTTGTCGGCGGCCTTGCGGGCCGCGCCCACCTCCTTGGCCTCCTCGGCCAGCGGGTCCAGCGCGGGCGGCGCCGGGACGGTCCACATCCAGTCGCGGAGCCGCTCCCGCTCGTGGGTGAGGTCCAGGATGTCCGTCTCGGAGTACTCGAACTCCGGCGACCAGAACAGCGCGTCGAAGGGGCAGACCTCGATGCAGATGCCGCAGTACATGCACAGCGAGAAGTCGATGGCGAAACGGTCCAGCACGTTCCGGGTGCGGGCCCGGGCGTTGGGCTCCACCGCCGGGAGCGTCTCCTTGTGCGAGTCGATGTAGATGCACCAGTCGGGGCACTCGCGCGCGCACAACATGCACACCGTGCAGTTCTCCTCCAGCAGCGCGATCACCCCGCGCGAGCGCGGCGGCAGCTCGGGCTGGACGTCCGGGTACTGGTGCGTGACGGTGCGCCTGGTCATCGTCCGCAGGGTCACGGCGAGGCCCTTGGCCAGGCCGCGCCCGGGGACGCCGCCGCCGTGACGGCCGGGGAGGGGAGCCACTAGGAGATCACCACCTTGACGACGCCGGTGAGGGCGAGCTGGGCGAGGGAGAGCGGGATGAGGACGGTCCAGGCGAAGCGCATCAGCTGGTCCTCCCGCAGCCGGGGGTAGGTGACGCGCAGCCAGATCACCACGAAGGCCAGGGCGAAGGTCTTCTGCAGGGTCCACAGCCAGCCGAGGTCCCCGGCGAGCGGGCCGTGCCAGCCGCCCAGGAACAGCACCGAGGTCAGCGCGCACAGGACGAGGATGCCCGCGTACTCGGAGAGCAGGAACAGCGCGAACCGCAGGCCGGTGTACTCGGTGTAGGCGCCGAAGATGATCTCGGAGTCGGCCACCGGCATGTCGAAGGGCGGGCGTTGCAGCTCGGCCAGCCCGGCGGTGAAGAACACGAAGCCGCCGACGATCTGCCACGGCACCCACCACCAGTGGAAGGCGCCCATGATGCCTGTCAGCGAGACCGTCCCGGCGGCCATCGCCACCGAGGCGGCGGCCAGCAGCATCGGCAGCTCGTACGCCATCAGCTGGGCCGCCGTGCGGATGCCGCCGAGCAGCGAGAACTTGTTGGCCGACGCCCACCCCGCCATCAGCGAGCCGAGGACGCCGACGCCCATCACCGCCAGTACGAAGAACAGCCCGGCGTCGAGGTCCTGCCCGACCAGGCCGCCCGGACCGACCGGGATGGCGACCAGCACCAGCAGGTACGGCAGCAGGGCCACGGCGGGCGCCAGCTGGAAGATCCGGCGGTCCGCGTCGGCGGGGACGACGTCCTCCTTCTGCGCGAACTTGACCCCGTCGGCGACCAGCTGCGCCCAGCCGTGGAACCCGCCCGCGTACATCGGGCCCAGCCGGCCCTGCATGTGGGCCATGACCTTGTGCTCGGTCTGCCCGATGACCAGCGGCACGACCAGGAACACCGCCAGGATCACCACGCAGCGGAGCAGCGCGTCAAGCGCGGTGGTCATGCGTCGTCTCCTGTCGGCTGCGGATCGTCCCCGCCCTCACCGGCGGCGTCCTGCGACGGTGCCGCCGGGGGCTCAGCAGGCGGCTCGGCGGCGGGCCCGGCAGGGGGCTCGGCCGGTGGCGGCTCGGGGGTGGGGAGCTGCCAGGGGGCGTCCGGGGTGGGCGCGGGGGGTGCCTCGGGCGCGGCTGCGGGGGCGGGCGCCGCGGGGGCGGCCTGGCTGGCGGAGCCCTGGTCGACGCTGCGGGTGCGGCGGGGACGGTCCGCGCGGACCGGGCGCTCGCCCGCCGCCGCTGCGGCGGCGCCCTCGGCGGCGGCCGCCGCGCGCGGGCCCCGGCCCGCACCCCGAGCGGGCCGCTCGGGGACGGGCGGGAGCGTGCCCGCGAGCGGGCCCCACTCGTTCGGGTCGGGGACGCCCGGCGGCAGCATCCGGCGGCGCGCGGCCGGTGCGCCGCCCTCGCCCGGGTGGTCGCTCTCGCCCGGTTCCTTGGCGCCCGGCCATGCCTTGGCAACCCGCGCCGCCAGCACGAACTCCTTGCGCAGCGGGTAGCCCTCGAAGCCCTCGGGCAGCAGCAGCGTGGCCAGGTCCGGGTGCCCGGTGAAGTCGATGCCGAACATCTCGTGGGTCTCGCGCTCGTGCCAGGCCGCCCCGGCGAACACCCCGGTCGCGGTGGGCAGCGCGGCGGCGTCCCGGGCGACGCGGGTGCGCAGCAGCACCGCGGTCAGCGGGCCGCCGGTGCCGACGGCGGCCAGGTGGGCGACCACGGAGAAGCCCTCGGCCAGTTCGTCGACGGCGCTGAGCCAGTCGAAGAAGGCCAGCCCGAGGCGGTCGCGGGCGGCCGTCAGCGCCTCGGTCCAGTGCTCCGCCGGGACGTCCACGGTCAGCAGCGCGAAGGCGTGCTCCGCCGTGGCCCACGGCCCGATCGCCGCGGCGGTCTCCTCCGGTGTGCGTTCGCTGCTCACGTCTGCGGGCCTTCCTCCGTCGCGGGCCCGCTCACCAGCGGGCGCTTCAGGGCGGCAGCCGAGGGGGCGGAGGAAGCGGGACGGCCCGGGTACTGGTCGGCCACCGACTCCTGGGCGATCTTCTCCTGGAGCTTGAGGATGCCCTGCAGCAGCGCCTCCGGCCGGGGCGGGCAGCCGGGCACGTAGACGTCGACCGGGATGATCTGGTCGACGCCCTTGGTGACCGCGTAGGAGTCCCAGTAGGGGCCGCCGGAGTTGGAGCAGGCGCCGAAGGAGATCACGTACTTGGGTTCGGGCATCTGCTCGTAGAGGCGCTTGATGGCGGGGGCCATCTTGTCCGTCACGGTGCCCGAGACGATCATCAGATCGGCCTGGCGCGGGCCGGGCGCGAACGGGATGACGCCCATCCGGATGAAGTCGTGCTTGGCCATGGACGCGGCGATGAACTCGATCGCGCAGCAGGCGAGGCCGAAGTTGAAGACCCACAGGCTGTAGCGCCGCCCCCAGTTGAGGACGACCTTGACCGGGTCCGGGGCGAGCCGGGCGAGCGGGCCGAGCCGGCGCGGCTCGACCGCGCCGGGGCCGGGCCGGGCCGGGTCCGGCAGGCCCAGGGGCACGGCGGCCGAGGCGTCCGCGCCGCCGTGGGAGTGCGGGTGGCGGGGGTTCACGTCCATTCCAGAACGCCCTTCTTCCAGGCGTAGAGCAGGCCGACGGCGAGGAAGCCGATGAAGACGAACATCTCGATCAGCGTCCCGGCGCCGAACCCGGGGGCGGCGAAGACGGTGGCCCAGGGGAAGAGGTAGACGGCGTCCACCGCGAAGATCACGTACAGGAAGGCGTAGATGTAGTAGCGGATCTGGGTGTGCGCCCAGCCCTCCCCCACCGGGTCCACGCCGCATTCGTACGCCAGGAGCTTCTCCGGCGTCGGCGCGTACGGGCGCAGCAGCCGGTTGGCGCCGAACGCCGTGGACACGAACAGCACACCGATGACCGCGAGCAGGCCGACCACGGCATAGCCGTGGAAGTACCCGGACTGCGCGGGCGCGGCGGCCGCCGCCAGTGCCTCCATGCTCGCTGCCTCCCGGTCCGTTCCTTTGCATATTCATGACGTTCTGTACGCACGGGAGTCTAGGTCCACCGGCAGCGACTGCGTGAACGGGACTCATCACGCGAGACGTCCGACCCGCCCGTGGTGAGACCGGCGCGGCCGGGCGCGCCGGGGGTGGGGTTATCCCCCGGAACGGGAGGCCGATCCACCCCATCGCCAACGGCGGCCCCCGCGGCGAGGCTTGGGGCACGGACCGGAAGCCCGTGTCCCCGGCCGAACCGCGTACCCGAGGATGGACCCCATGGCACACGACACCGCCCCGACCCGGGGACGCCCCGCCTTCAACCGGACCATGTGGCGTGAGGTCGGCTATCTGCTGCTGGGCCTGCCGCTGGGCGTCGTCGGCTTCGTGCTCACCGTCACCGGGCTGGCCCTGGGGGTGGGGACGCTGGTGACCTTCGTCGGGATCTGGATCATGGCCGGTGCGTTGCTCCTGGTCAGGAGCTTCGGGGTGGTGGAGCGCGGGCTGGCCAGGACGCTGCTGGACCTCGACGTCGCCGAGCCGCCGCCGCTGGTGTCCGGGCCCCGGGAGACGACGGTCTGGCGGCGGGTCCTGGCCGTGCTCTCCGACGGCCTGGCCTGGCGCACCGCGCTCTACCTGGTGATCAAACTGCCGTGGGGGATCTTCACCTTCACGCTGACGCTGGTCGGGTTGTGCGTGCTGTGGCCGGTGCTGCCGTGGCTGGTCCGGGGCCTGTCGACGGTGGACCGGCTGCTGGCCGGCTCGCTGCTGGCCCCGACGCCGTTGACCGAGCGGGTGCGGGAACTGGAGGACGACCGGGGCACGGTCGTCGACTCGGCCGCCGCCGACCTGCGCCGGATCGAGCGCGATCTGCACGACGGCGCGCAGGCCCGGCTGGTCGCCCTGGCCATGGACCTCGGTCTGGCCAAGGAGAAGCTGGCGGAGGATCCGGAGACGGCCGCGAAGATGGTCGCCGACGCGCACGGCGAGGTGAAGCTGGCCCTCCAGGAGCTGCGCGACCTGGCCCGGGGCATCCACCCGGCGGTGCTCACCGACCGGGGGCTGGACGCCGCACTGTCGTCGGTGGCGAGCCGGTGCACGGTGCCGGGCGGCGTGCGCGTCAACGCGGACCTGCCCAGCGGCCCGGACCGAGCCTCGCGGCCGGACCCGGCGGTGGAGGGCATCGCCTACTTCACCGTCAGCGAGCTGCTCACCAATGTCTCCAAGCACGCGGACGCCCGCACCGCGACCGTCGACGCCTGGCGGTCCGGGGAGACGCTGATGCTGCAGGTGCGGGACGACGGCCGGGGCGGCGCGCTGGAGCGGCCCGGCGGCGGCCTGGCCGGGCTGGCGGACCGGATCAGGGCGGTGGACGGCGTGTTCGTGGTGGACAGCCCGGTCGGCGGGCCGACGGTGGTGTCGGTGGAGCTGCCGTGGCGCACCCGGGGCGCGGTCCCCCGGGCCTAGGGGCCTGCCGGGGGCGGTAGGCGGGCCGTGGCGGCGGCGTTCGGGCGGCGGAGGCCGCGCGGACGCCGCCGCCGCTCGCGTCCGCCCGGGGCACCGGCAGGCCGGGCGGCGGCGGGCGGCGGCAGGCCGGGCGCCGGTGGCGCCTGCCGGGTGGGGTTAACCCCCGGTCGGGACGGCCACCGGCACCAGGGCTTTCCGGCCCGGCGGACGACAGGCTGGAGGCAGACAGCAGCACACCGAGCCGGGCACGACACAGCGCCGCACGGCACGGCACGGGTTCGAGGAGAGCAGGGGACGATGAGCAGCACGCTGGACAGCACGGGGTGGCCGCGGGAGACCGGTGCGGGTGCCGTGAAGGGCGCGGGCTCGCCCCGGCCGGTCTTCTGGCTGGCCCCGTTCTCCGCCCGCACCTGGCGGGAGACGCTGCAGGCCGTGGTCAACCTGCCGGTGGGGGTGGTCGCCTTCAGCGCCGTGGTGACGCTGCTGGCGGGCGGCCTCGGGACGGCGGTGACCTTCGTCGGGCTGCCGCTGCTGGCCTGCACCCTGGCCGGCTGCCGGGGCTTCGCGGCCATGGAGCGGGCCCGGGCCGCCGCGCTGCTGGACCTGGCGGTGCCCGCGCCCGCGCCGCCGCGCGCGGACCGTCCGGGGCCGGTGGCCTGGATGGGCGCGACGCTGCGCAGCGCGGCGGGGTGGCGGGCGGCGCTGTACGCCGTGCTGATGCTGCCGCTGGGCATCGCCTCGTTCACGCTGGCGGTCACGCTCTGGTCGGTGGCGCTGGTGGCGGTCACCTACCCGCTGTGGCAGTGGGTGTTCCCGACCTATGAGCACCGGCCGGGGATCGAGCTGTACGAGAACGGCGACCACACGCACTACCTGGGCTCGGTCCCGGAGATCGCCGGCTGCTGCGCGCTGGGGCTGCTCCTGCTGTTGCTCACCCCGCTGGTGCTGCGCGGGGTGGCGGGCATCCAGCGGGCGATGGTGCGCGGCCTGCTCGCGGGCTGAAGCACCGACCGCCCCGAGCGCCCCGAACGCCGGACCCGAGCGCCGGAGCGTCCGTTCAGCGGGTCGGGACGGAGCGGGTGTCGCGGCCCGAGCGCAGCACCCGGCCGGGCACGGCGCCGGTCAGCCTGTCGTCGCGGACCGTCTCCACCCCGTTGACCCGGACGCTGACCACGCCCTCGGCCCGGGAGTCCAGCCGGGGGCTGTCGCCGGGCAGGTCGTGCACCAGGGTGGCCGGTCCGGCGTCGATCCGCTCGGGGTCGAACAGCACCAGGTCGGCGTGGTTGCCGACGGCGACGGTGCCGCGGTCGCGCAGCCCGAACAGCCCGGCCGGGTCGGCGGTGAGCATCCGGACGGCCTGTTCCAGCGGCAGCAGCCGGCGGCGGCGCAGGCAGTCGCCGAGGAAGCGGGTGGTGTAGGGGGCGCCGCACATCCGGTCCAGGTGGGCTCCGGCGTCCGAGCCGCCGAGCAGGACGTCCGGGTGGGCCCAGGTCTCGCGGCGCAGCTCCCAGCTGGCGGGGTCGTTGTCGGTGGGCATCGGCCACAGCACGGTCCGCAGGCCGTCGGCGGAGCAGATCTCGACCAGGGCGGTGAACGGGTCCTGGCCGCGTTCGGCGGCGATGTCGTGGACGACCCGGCCGGAGAGCCCGTCGTTGGCGGCCGTGTAGGTGTCGCCGATGACGTACCGGCCGAAGTCGGCGAGCCGCCGGAACACCCCGGCCTCGGGGCTGCCCGCGCGGCGCAGCATCTCGGCGCGGACGGCGGGGTCGGCGAGCCTGGCGATGCGCTCGGGGACGGGCAGGCCGAGGATCTCGCCCCAGCCGGGGATGAGGTTGAGCGCGCAGAAGGTGCCGAGGCTCATGTTCATCGGGGTGAGGATGGGCATGGTGAGCGCGACGATGCGGCCCCCGGCGGCGCGGGCGCGTTCGGACGCCAGCAGCTGGCGCGGCACCCGGGCGGGCACGGCGGCGTCGACGGTGAGGACATTCCAGTTCAGCGCGCGTCCGGCGGCGGCGGACATGTCGACCAGCAGGTCGATCTCCTCGTCCGCGAACTGGTCGAGGCAGCCGGCCACGATGGCTTCGATCTGCGTGCCGGGGTGTTCGCCCACGGCCCGGCTGAGCGCGATCAGCTCCTCGCGGGAGGCGTGCCGGGAGGCGACCGGCCGGCCGTCGCCGTCGGCATGGGTGGAGGACTGGGTGGTGGACAGGCCCCAGGCGCCCTCCGCCATGCACTGCTTCACCAGGGCGACCATGGCGTCGAGTTGCGCCTCGGTGGGGCTGCCGCCGACGGCGTCGGGGCCCATGGTGTGGCGGCGCAGCGCGCAGTGCCCGACCATGAAGCCCGCATTGACGGCGATGCGGCCGTCGAGCGCGGCCAGGTACTCGCCGAACGTGGACCAGCCCCAGGGGACGCCCTCCTCCAGGGCGGCCAGCGACATGCCCTCGACCCTGCACATCATCCGGCGGGTGTAGTCGGCGTCCTGCGGGCGGGCGGGGTTGAGCGGCGCCAGGGTGAAGCCGCAGTTCCCGCCCGCCACAGTGGTGACGCCGTGGCCCAGCGAGGGGGTGGCGTACGGATCCCAGAACAGCTGGGCGTCGTAGTGGGTGTGCGGGTCGACGAAGCCGGGGGTGAGGACCAGGCCGTCGGCGTCCTCACGGGTGGCGGCGTCCTCGCGGCACTGCCCGGCGCCGGTGACCAGGGCGATCCGCCCGGCGCGGATGCCCACGTCGGCGCTGCGGGAGGGCGCGCCGGTGCCGTCCACCAGGGTCGCGCCGCGGATGAGGTGGTCGAGCATGGTCCCTCCGTACGGTGGTGGCCGCTAGCGGGCCTGCTGGCGGAACCGGGTGGTGCGGTGCACCGGGTCGGTGTCGATCTTGGGGATGACGTGTTCGCCGATGAGCCGGATGGTGTCGGCGGTGGCCTCCGGCGGGATGCCGATGGGGAGCCCGAAGACGAGCTGGTCGGCGCCGGCCGACTCCCAGCGCTTGCACTGGCGCAGCACCTCGTCCGGGTCGCCGCAGATCATCAGCTCCTCCTGCACCAGCAGGTCGATCAGCTCCTCGCTGTACTCGGGCAGCAGCTCCGGCCAGACCGGTATCCCCTCCGGGCGGGGGAAGGTGTCGTGGTAGCGGAACAGCAGCGACTGCAGGTAGTTGAGGCCGCCGTCGACGGCGATCCGGCGGGCCTCGCGGCTGGTCTCGGCGCAGATGGCGGTGGAGGTGACCATGACGTTGTCGTTGACGAACGCGCCCACCGGCTCGGCGTCGCGGACGGCGTTCTTGTAGGAGTTGACCACCCACTCCATGTCGGAGACCTTCTGCACGCTGAAGCCCAGCACGCCGAGGCCCTTGCGGGCGGCCATCTCGTAGGAGGAGGGGCTGCCCGCGGCGTACCACATGGCGGGGTGCGCGCCGCCGTACGGCTTGGGCAGGATCTTGCGGGGCGGCAGCGACCAGTGCTTGCCCTGGAAGCCCTGGTACTCGTCCTGGAGCCACATCTTGGGAAACTCCCCGATGGTCTCCTCCCAGATCTCCTTGGTGCCGTTCATGTCGGTGAGTTCGGGCATGAAGCCGAGGATCTCGTGGCTCCCGGCGCCGCGCCCGCTGCCGAACTCGAAGCGCCCGCCGGAGAGGTGGTCGAGCATGGCGACCCGCTCGGCGACCTTGACCGGGTGGTTGACCTTGGCGAGCGGGTTGAAGATGCCCGAGCCGAGGTGGATCCGCTGGGTGGCGTGGGTGAGGTAGCCGATGACCACGTCGTTGGCGGAGAGGTGGGAGTACTCCTCCAGGAAGTGGTGCTCGGTGACCCAGGCGTACTTGAAGCCCGCGCGGTCGGCCTGGACGACGTAGTCCATCTCCTCCATCAGGGCGTGGTGTTCGGCCTGCGGATCGGCCTGCGAGCGGCTCCTGGGCACGTAGCCCTGGATGAAGACTCCGAACTCCATCGTTCCACCGTCCTGTCGGCTCCGACGTTATCTGACGGTCCATCAGATAGGCCGACTCTGGCACCGGCCCGCAGGCCCGTCAATAGCTGATGCACCGTCAGATAGGCTGCTCTGCACTCGTATCAGCCGATGGAGACGCCGGCCAGCCAGCCGCCGTCCACCACGATCGGCTGACCGGTGATGTACGAGGAGTCCGCGCTGCTCAGGAACAGCGCCAGCCGGGCGATCTCCTCCGGCCGGCCGATCCGCCCGAGCGGCACGGCCTTCGCGTACAGCCCCGCCACCGCGCGGGCCAGCGCCGCCGCCTCGGCCGGGTCGGTCGGCCGCGCCCGTTCCTGCGCGCCGCCGGGCAGGGCGTTGGCGGGGTCGGCCATCGGGGTGTCCACCGCTCCCGGGCAGATCGCGTTGACCCGGATGCCCTTGGCCGCCAGCTCCAGCGCCGCCACCCTGGTCATGCTGAGGATCGCGCCCTTGGTCGCCGCGTACGAGGTGAGCAGCGCCATCCCGGTCTGCGCCGTGTACGAGGCGGTGTTGACGATGGTGCCGCCGCCGGCCGCCTCGATCGCCGGGGCGGCCGCGCGCATGCCGAGGAAGCAGCCGGTCTGGTTGACCCGCACCACCAGCTGGAACTCCTCCAGCGGGGTGCTCACCAGCTCGTTGAGGCGCAGGATTCCGGCGTTGTTGACCAGGCCGTCGAGCTTGCCGTAGGCGGTGTGGGCGGCCTCGACGGCCGCCGCCCAGTCGTCCTCGTCGCCCACGTCCAGGTGCTGGTAGCGCACCCGGCCCGGGCCGTGGAGCTGGCCGAGCTCCTTGGCCAGGGCCTCGCCCCGGTCGTCCAGGATGTCGGCGGCGATCACCTGCGCGCCCTCGGCGGCGAACAGTCGCGCCTCCTGCTCGCCCTGGCCCCGGGCGGCTCCGGTGACCAGGATGGTGCGGCCGTCGAGTTTCGGCATGGCGGGCTCCTCTTGTCCGGGCTACGGGGGCGGGGCGGTGCGGTCAGACCAGCGGCAGCACGTCGGTGGCGACGGCTTCGAGCTGGTCCAGGTACTCGTCCAGGCTGCGGCTGCGGGGCCGGAGTTGCAGATGGGTGACGCCCAGGGAGGCGTAGCGGCGCAGGGATGCGGCGAGCCGCTCGGGCTTGCCGGTGAGCGCGCGGCGGCCGGTCTCCCAGCCGGGCTCGCCGACGTAGAGCGCCGGGGGGATGGCGTTGACGGCGAACGGCCCGCTGCGGCCCGCCTGTTCGCGGACGGAGGCGATCAGGCCCAGCTGCGCGGGCAGTTGTTCGAGGCTGTCGCCCTGGGAGAGCCAGCCCTCGCCCAGCAGTGCGGCCCGCCGGACCGCGCGCGGGGAGGAGCCGCCGACCCAGATCGGTGGGCGCGGGCGCTGCGCCGGGCGCGGGCTGACGGCCAGCCCGGAGAAGGGGAAGCGCGGCCCGGGGTGGCTCGGGTACTCGTCCGTGAGCGCCGCCGACAGGGCGGTGAGGGTCTCGTCCAGGACGGGTCCGCGCTGGTGGAAGTCGACGCCCAGTGCCTCGAACTCCTCCGGGACGTGTCCGGCGCCCACGCCCAGCAGCAGCCGTCCGCCGCTGAGCAGGTCCAGCGTGGCGTACTGCTTGGCGGAGAGCAGCGGGTGCCGCAGCGGGGCCACCGCGACGTGGGAGAGCAGCAGGGTGCGGGTGGTGAGCGCGGCCAGCCAGCCGAGCGTGGAGACCGGGTCGTACCAGGTGGTGCCCATGGCGTCGGCCAGCCGGGCGGGGATGGCGACGTGGTCGCAGCAGGCGATGTAGGCGTAGCCGAGGCGGTCGGCGGCGCGGGCGGCGCGGGCCAGCTCGTCCGGTCCGGCGGTGGTCTCCCAGGGCTCCCGGTAGAGGGTGCTCTGCGACTGCACCGGCAGCTGGATACCGTACTGCAGGAGGCTTGGTGACGTTGCGTCAGGCATGGTCGGCGTACCCCTTCCAGAGCCCCTCCGGGGTGAGGTCGAGCAGCCGGACGGCGTTGCCGCGCACCAACTGCTCGATGATGTCCGGCTCCAGGTGCCCCATCTGCGACTCGGCGACCTCGCGGCTGCGGGGCCAGGTGGAGTCGGAGTGCGGGTAGTCGGTCTCGTACAGGACGTTGCCGGCGCCGATGGCGTCGAGGTTGCGCACGCCGTGCGGGTCGTCGAAGAAGCAGCCGTAGATGTGCCGGGCGAACAGTTCGCTGGGGCGGGTGAGCACCTTGTCGGCGACGCCTCCCCAGGCGGCGTTCTCCTCCCACACCACGTCGGCGCGGGCGAGGATGTAGGGGATCCAGCCGATCTGGCCCTCGGCGTACATGATCCGCACGCCCGGGAAGCGGTCGAAGACGCCGCTCATCAGCCAGTCGACCATGGAGAAGCAGCAGTTGGCGAAGGTGATGGTGGAGCCGACGGCCGGGGGCGCGTCGGCCGAGGTGGAGGGCATCCGCGAGGAGGAGCCGATGTGCATGGCGATGACCGTGCCGGTCTCCTGGCAGGCCCGCAGGAACGGATCCCAGGCGGTGGTGTGGATGCTCGGCAGCCCCAGGTGCGGGGGTATCTCGCTGAAGCACACCGCGCGCACGCCCCGGTCGGCGTTGCGGCGCACCTCGGCGGCGGCCAGTTCGGCGTCCCACAGCGGGACGATGGCCAGCGGGATCATCCGGCCCCGCGCCTGCGGGCCGCACCACTCCTCGACCATCCAGTCGTTGTAGGCGCGCACGCACAGCAGCCCCAGCTCGCGGTCGGCGGCCTCGGTGAAGGTCTGGCCGCAGAAGCGCGGGAAGGTCGGGAAGCACAGCGCGGACTGGACGTGGTTGGTGTCCATGTCGGCCAGCCGCTCGGGCACGGAGAACGACCCGGGCCGCATCTGCTGGTAGGTGATGGCCTCCAGCCGGACCTCCTCGCGCGGATAGCCCACGGCGGTGTCGAGCCTGGTCAGCGGCCGGTGCAGGTCCTCGTAGACCCACCAGTCGGCGATGGTTCCGGCGCTGCCGGGCTCCCCCATGACCGGGGCGAACCGGCCGCCGACGAAGGTCATGTCGGCGAGCGGGGCGCGGACGATCCGGGGCCCGGCGGCGAGGAACTTCTTGGGCAGGCGGTCCTGCCAGACGTTCGGCGGTTCGACGGTGTGGTCGTCCACCGAGATGATCCACGGGAAGCTGTCCATGTCGGCCAGGCTACCGCCGATCTGACGGTGCGTCAGGAGTGCGGACGGCCCCGGCTCAGGGAGGCGCCCCGCCGCCCGGGGTGCGGGCGGCGGGGCTCGGGTCGCCCGGCGGCGGACAGGCAGAACGGGCGCCGGGCGGTGGGGAAACAGCTTGCGGGAGCGGCGTCACCGCACCGGGTGCGGACGCGGCGGGCCCGGTCGGTGCGGGTGCTGCGGCGGGCCGGTCGCGGTCAGAGCGTGCCGAGGGTGACCGTGGTGCTCCTGGTCGAACCGCCCCGGACGTAGCCGACCGGGACCTTCTGCCCCGGCTGCATGGTCGCCAGCACCTGGCTGAGCTGCGAGGAGCTGGTGATGGCGGTGCCGCCCAGCTTGGTGATCACGTCCCCGGGCTGGATGCCGGCCTTGGCCGCCGGGCCGCCGGAGGTGACCCCGACCACGCCCGCGCCGGTCTCCGAGCCGGAGCCGGAGCTGTCGGCGAGCAGTGTGCGGGTGGTGATCCCGAGCGCGGCCCGGCCGGAGTCGACGACCTTGCCGTCCTTGATCATCTGGTTGGCCAGGTCGGTGACGGTCGAGGCGGGGATGGCGAAGCCGATGCCGGGGGCCTGGCCGCCGCTCTCGTTGGAGTCGCCGGCGGCCAGCGTGTTGATGCCGACCACCTGGTTGGACAGGTTGACCAGCGCGCCGCCGCTGTTGCCGGGGTTGATCGCGGCCGAGGTCTGCACCATGTTGGGGATGGTCGCCCCCGGCGAGTCCTCGCCGCGCGGCTCGGAGACGGTCCGCCCGACGGCCGAGACGATGCCTTGGGTGACGCTGCTGGACAGGCCCAGCGGATTGCCCATCGCCAGCACGATCTGCCCGACGGCGACCTTGCCGCTGTCGGCGAAGACCGCCGGCTTCAGCCCGGAGGGCGGGCTGGTCAGCTTGATCACCGCGAGGTCGTTGGTGGGGTACGAGTAGACCAGCGTCGCCGCCAGCGTCGAGGAGCTGTCGGCCAGCGTCACCTGGAAGCTGGTGGCACTGCCGACGACATGGGCATTGGTGACGATGTCGCCCTTGCTGTCGTAGACGATGCCGGAGCCCAGGCTGTCGCCCGCGGTGATCTGCACCACCGAGGGCAGCACCCCGGCGACCGTGTTCTCGTACTGCGTCTGCAGGTCACTGCTGACGCTCGGCGCGGGCGCGGGCGTCCCGCTGCCGGCGTCCGTGGACGAGCGGGAGGACGCCGAGGAGGAGCCGCTGCTGCACCCGGCCGACGCGGCGAGCAGCGCAGCCGCGAGGGCGAGCAGCGCGGGGGTGCGCAGCGGGCGGCGGGAACCGGCAGTCTCCATGGGCGCGACCTTTGCCTGAGGATATCTCGTGGGGCGATTTGACCCATATTGTCCATTTCGCCGCATCGATTCCCGCGCAGGCGCGCCACACCGCCGCGCCACACCGCCGCGCCGCACCGCCGCGCCGCACCGCCGCGCCGCACCGCCGCGCCGTCCGCACCGCGCTCGGCGCTACGCCCCGCGTTACGCCCGCAGCCAGGGCTCCGACGGCGCGGCCAGGGTCAGCTTCTGGTCGCTCCAGACCCCGTAGCGCGGGTTGACGGTGACCCCGAGCCGGTCGGCGGCGGCCGAGACGATCTTCTGCAGCTGCGTCCCGGCGTCACTGGCGGTCGGGTCCACGCCCGCGTGCTGGAGCAGCTCCAGCTCGCCCGCGCGCATCCGGTAGTACGTGTCCATCGCCGACGGCGCCAGCGACAGCTGCTGGACGAAGTCCTGCGACAGCGCCCGCGCGCCGCCCGCCTGCGCCGCGTCGGCCGCCTCCGCCTGCTGCACCTGGCCCTCGGTCACCGCGGGCAGCCCCTGCGCGGCCAGCGTCTGCTGCACCACCTGCGCCAGCACCAGCAGCTGCAGCGTCTGCCCGGAGACCGCCGAGCCCTGCTGGGCGGTCGGGTCCTGGGCCAGCGCCGTCTGGTAGGCCGTGACGTCCGCCTGCAGCGTCGCCACGGCGATCCGGTGGCCGCCCACCACGGCGGCGGCGCCGGGGTGCTCACTCCCCGCCGAGCACCCGGTCAGGGCCGCGGCCGCGCACGCGGCGAGGGCGGCAACGGCGGTACGGCGACGACGGCGGTTCACAGGGCCTCCTGGCAGTGACGGCGCTGCGGGCACAGGGCACGCATGCGACTGACGATACGTCTGATCACCTGTCCGAGAGGGAGAATAGGCGCGCCGGAGCACCACTGTCACCAGGTCGGCGGCGGCGGGTCAGCCGACCCGGGTGGGCTCGTCCGCAGCGGCGGCCTCCGGAACCGGGGTGACCTCGCCGAAGCGGGCCAGCGCCAGGGCGCCCGCCACCGCCACCGCGAAGCCGGCGATCGCCAGCGGGACCATCCCGGGCCGGGTGCGGTCGCCCAGCAGCACCACCCCGAGCACGGCCGGCAGCGCCGTCTCGCCGAGCACCATCGCCGCGGTCGCGGTGGTCACCTTGCCGCCGCGCACACCCTCGGTCATGAACACGAAGGACACCGCGCCGCCCGCCAGCAGCGCGTACGTGGCCGGATCGGTCAGCAGCGGCACCAGGTCCATACCGTGCACCGCCGGCAGCACCCGCACCGCCAGGCCGACCACGCCGAAGCCCAGGCCGCACAGGGCGCCCATGACCGCCGCGCGCAGCGGCTCGCGCAGCCGCCAGACGAAGCCGCCGACCGCCGCGATCACCGCCACCGCCGCCAGCAGCATCCAGTGGAACGCCGTGGACGGCTGCCGGTGGCCCTCCGCCCCGGCGGTCGCGCCGAGGACGGCCAGGCCGACGCAGACCCCGGCCACGCCCAGCCACTCGGCGCGGCCGAGCCGGATCTTCAGCATCGCCGCGCCCAGCACCGCCGTCACCGCCAGCGCGCCCGCCAGCGCGGCCTGCACCACGTACAGCGGCAGCGAGCGCAGCGCGATCAGCTGGGCGACGAAGCCCAGGCCGTCCAGCAGCAGCCCGGCCGCGAAGGGCAGATTGACCATGGCCCGGACGGTGCCGAGCAGGCCCGAGCCGTCGGCGGCGGGCGAGTGCCGCTGCGCGCCGAGGGCCTGCAGGACCATGGCGACGCCGAAGAACAGTGCGGCGGCGAGCGCCATGACGAGTCCGAAGAGCATACGTCGAGCCTATCCGCCCCGGCGGCGGAACCCGTCACCGCACGTCAGCGCCCACCCGCGTCAGCGCCCACCCCGCGTCAGCGCGGCGCCGCCGTCGCCAGCTCGTCGAAGATCGCGCTCAGGAACTCCGCGCACCACGCCAGCAGCTCGCGGCCCACCACCGGCTTGCCGCCGATCCGGCCGGTGCCGGGCCGGGGCACCAGCAGCAGCCGGGTGGACGCCTTCACCTGGCTGCGCGGGTAGAGCCGCTGCAGCCGCAGCTCCTGCGACTCCCGCAGCTCCACCGGGCCGAAGCGGATGTTCTGGCCCTGCAGGGTGATGTCGCCGATGCCGCAGCGCCGCGCGAACAGCCGCAGACCGGCCACCAGCAGCAGGTTCTCCACCGGCTCGGGCAGCTTGCCGTAGCGGTCGGTCAGCTCGGCGCGGACCGCCGCGATGTCCTCCTCGGAGTTGACCGCCGCGATCGAGCGGTACGCCTGGAGCCGCAGCCGCTCGCCGGGCGCGTAGTCGTGCGGCAGGTGCGCGTCGACCGGCAGCTCGATCTTGACGTCCAGCGGCTCCTCCTCCGGCTCGCCGGCGCCGTCCACGTTGTCCCGGTACTCGGCGACGGCCTCGCCGACCATCCGGATGTACAGGTCGAAGCCGACCCCGGCGATGTGCCCGGACTGCTCGCCGCCGAGCAGGTTGCCCGCGCCGCGGATCTCCAGGTCCTTCATGGCCACGTACATGCCCGCGCCCATCTCGGTGTGCTGGGCGATGGTCGCCAGCCGCTCGTGCGCGGTCTCGGTCAGCGGCTTCTCCGGCGGGTACAGCATGTAGGCGTAGCCGCGCTCGCGCCCGCGCCCGACCCGGCCGCGCAGCTGGTGCAGCTGGGACAGGCCGAAGGTGTCGCCGCGCTCCACGATCAGCGTGTTGGCGTTGGAGATGTCGATGCCGGACTCCACGATCGTGGTGGAGACCAGGACGTCGAACTCCTTCTCCCAGAAGTCGACCACGACCTTCTCCAGCGCGGTCTCGCCCATCTGGCCGTGCGCGGTGGCGATCCGGGCCTCCGGGACCAGCTCCTTCAGCTTGGCCGCCGCCTTGTCGATCGACTCGACCCGGTTGTGGATGTAGAAGACCTGGCCCTCGCGCAGCAGCTCGCGCCGGATCGCCGCGGAGATCTGCTTCTCGTCGTACGCGCCGACGAAGGTCAGCACCGGGTGCCGCTCCTCGGGCGGGGTGGTGATGGTGGACATCTCGCGGATGCCGGTGACCGCCATCTCCAGGGTGCGCGGGATCGGCGTGGCGGACATGGTCAGCACGTCCACGTTGGCGCGCAGCTTCTTCAGCTGCTCCTTGTGCTCGACGCCGAAGCGCTGCTCCTCGTCCACGATGACCAGGCCGAGGTCCTTGAACCGGGTCTCCGAGGAGAACAGCCGGTGGGTGCCGATGACGATGTCCACGCTGCCGTCGCGCAGGCCCTCCAGCACGGCCTTGGCCTCGGAGTCGGTCTGGAACCGGGACAGCGCCTTCACCACCACCGGGAAGTTGCTGTAGCGCTCGGCGAAGGTCGAGAAGTGCTGCTGGACCAGCAGCGTCGTCGGCACCAGCACGGCCACCTGCTTGCCGTCCTGCACCGCCTTGAAGGCCGCCCGCACCGCGATCTCGGTCTTGCCGTAGCCGACGTCGCCGCAGATCAGCCGGTCCATCGGGACGGACTTCTCCATGTCCTCCTTGACCTCGGCGATGGTGGTGAGCTGGTCCGGCGTCTCCGCGTAGGGGAAGGCGTCCTCCAGCTCGCGCTGCCAGGGGGTGTCCGCGCCGAAGGCGTGCCCGGGGGCGGCCATCCGCGCCGAGTACAGCCGGATCAGGTCCCCGGCGATCTCCTTGACGGCCTTCTTGGCCCGCGACTTGGTCTTGGTCCAGTCGGCGCCGCCCAGGCGGTGCAGCGACGGGGCCTCGCCGCCGACGTACTTGGTGACCTGCTCCAGCTGGTCGGTGGGGACGAACAGCCGGTCGCCGGGCTGGCCCTTCTTGGCCGGGGCGTACTCCAGCACCAGGTACTCGCGGGTCGCGCCCTGCACCGTGCGCTGGACCATCTCGACGTAGCGGCCCACGCCGTGCGCCTCGTGCACCACGTAGTCCCCCGACTGGAGCGCCAGCGGGTCGATGCCGTTGCGGCGGCGCGAGGGCATCCGCCGCATGTCCTTGGTGGAGGACTTCTGCCCGGCCAGGTCGGTCTCGGTGACCACCATCAGCTTGAGGCCCTCGGCGACCAGCCCGAACTCGATGGAGCCGCAGGCGACGTGCACCACGTCCCGGGTGGGCGGCTCGGTCAGGTCGGGGGTCAGCCGGGTGCCGATGCCCTCGTTGGAGAGCATCTCGGCGATCCTGGACGCGGGCCCGTGGCCCTCGGTGACCAGCACCACCCGCCAGCCCTCGGCCAGCCGGCCCTTGGCGTCGGCGATGGCCCGGGCGGTGTCGCCCCGGTACGCCTCGGCCGGGTGCATCCCCAGGTGCAGCACGTCCGGCCCGGTCAGCACCTCGTCGTCGGCCGCGAACGGGCTGACCGACCACCAGGGCAGGCCGATCTCGGCGGCGTGCGCCCGGACGTCGGCGATGGACCACAGCGAGGCGGCGCCGACGTCCAGCGGGCGGTCCCCGCCGGAGGCCGCCGCCACCCAGGAGGCGTGCAGGAACTCCTCGCTGGTGGCGACCAGGTCGGCGGCTCGGGTGCGGACCCGCTCCGGGTCGCAGACGACCGTGACGCTGCCCTGCGGCAGCACGTCCACCAGCAGTTCCATGTCGTCCACCAGCACCGGGGCGAGCGACTCCATGCCCTCGACGGCGATGCCCTGGGCGATCCGGTCCAGGATGTCCGCCAGCTCCGGGTGCTGGGCAGCGAGCTCGGCGGCGCGGCCGGTCACCTCGTCGGTGAGCAGCAGCTCACGGCAGGGCGGCGCCCACAGGCCGTGCTGGGCGACCTCCAGCGAGCGCTGGTCGGCGACCTTGAAGTAGCGGATCTCCTCGACCTCGTCGCCCCAGAACTCCACCCGCAGCGGGTGCTCCTCGGTCGGCGGGAAGACGTCCAGGATGCCGCCGCGCACGGCGAACTCGCCGCGCTTCTCGACCAGCTCGACCCGCTGGTAGGCGGCTGCGGACAGGCGGCGGACCAGATCCTCCAGATCCACCTCCTGGCGCACCGCCAGGCTCACCGGCACCAGCTCCGCCAGGCCCTTGACCTGCGGCTGGAGCACGCTGCGGATGGGCGCCACGACGACCTGCAGCGGCCCGGCGGCCGGGTCGTCGGCGCGCGGGTGGACGATCCGGCGCAGCACCGCCAGCCGTCGGCCGACCGTGTCGGAGCGGGGCGACAGCCGCTCGTGCGGCAGGGTCTCCCAGGCGGGGAACTCGGCCACGGAGTCGGGCGGCAGCAGCGAGCCCAGGGCGGCCGCCAGGTCCTCGGCCTCGCGGCCGGTGGCGGTGACCGCCAGCACCAGCCGGCCGCGGCTGTCCCGGGCGGCGTCGGCGAGGGTGCGGGCGAGCGCCGCCACGGCGAAGGGCCGGGCGGCGGGCGGGCCGACCAGGTCGAGGTGGCGGCGGTCCCCGGCAAGCGCGGACTGCGCCGCCTCGGCAAGGGCCGGGTCGGACGCGACAACGTCAAGCAGGCCGGTCAGGCTCATGGACTTCTCTCAGCCGGGGGCAACGCGCAGCACCCCGTCTGCGCGGCAGCCGGGGGGCCTCCAGCGTACGCCCCCGGCCGGGGGCGCCGCCCGGCCGTTACGCCGGTTACGCCTCTTCGGACACGACGCTGTCGGACACAGCGCTGTCGGACACAGCGCTGTCCACAGCCTGGGGACGGGCCGCACTGCTGCCCGGCCCGGAACCGACCGGCCCGGCCTGGCCCCGGGCGCCCGGTGAGCCGGGGAACGGCGCGGGCCCCGCCGACAGCGGCGACGCCCCCAGCGCGCGCCCGGCGCGGCCGGGCAGCCCGGCGGCGCCTGTGGCGTCGTGCCCGGCCCGGGCCGTTCCCGGGCCCTGGGCGGCGGGGGCGCGGTCGGCGGGCGCGGGCGCATCTGCCTGCGCACCGGCGCCGGGGCCTGGCCCGCCGTCATCGGCACCGGCGACGGCGACGGTGGCGGTGTCGGCGTCGGCGTCGGCGTCCGGGTCGGGGGCGGTCGGGGCCACGCCGACCAGGGCGGTCAGGGTCTGCCGGATGTGGTCGAGGTGGGCCCGCAGCTCGGCGCGGTGCTCGGCGAAGACCTCCTCCTCGCGGACCGAGGCGTCGGCGATCCGGGCGGCCTCCCGGTGGGCGGCCCCGATCAGCCGCTCGGCCTGGGTGGCGGCCTCGGCCTCGATGTCCGCGGCCTGTGCCAGCATGGCCTTGCGGTAGCGCTCCGCGTCGGCCAGGCGGCGCTCCACCGCGGCGGCGGCCGTCTCCAGCACGGCGGTGGCGTCGGCCTCCAGCGCGTCCTGTTCCCGGTCGGCGGCGAGCTGCCGGGCCGCCAGCGAGGTCTTTGAGTCGTGCGCGGCGGCCGCGGCCCGGCCCCGGACCTCCTCGGCGTCGGCCTCGGCGGCCTCGGCCTGGGCGCGGGCCTCGCGCCGGGCCTCGGCCAGCTCCGCGTCGGCCTCGCTGCGGGCCCAGGCCAGCTCCCGGCGGGCGGCCTCGTCCGCCCCGGTGGTCACCCGGGTCGCGTAGCTGCGGGTGTCGACGGCGAGCGCGGCGGCGTCGGCGCGGGCCTGGGCGTCCAGCTGCCCGGCCTGCTCCTCGGCCCCGGTGCGCACCGCCCGGGCCTCCTCCTCGGCGAGGTCCAGCAGCCGGACGGCGCGCTCGCCCAGCTCCGCGAAGTCGGGCGGCCCGGCCTGGGCCGCTGCCCGGAGCGCGTCGTCCAGCTCCTGCTCCAGCCCGCGGGCGAGCCGGCCGAGATCGGCCAGCCGCTGCCAGGCCCGGTCCCGCTCGGCGGTGATTCCGTCCAGGGCCTGTTCGACCTGGGGGATCGCATAGCCGCGGCGGGCGACGGTGAAGCCGTGCGGAGAGACGGCGTCGCTCATGGGGCTGGTCCTCTCATCCGATGAATGAATCAGGTGCGCAAATGATCAGTATCTGATCAATTGTGCACAGACTCATCGCCTACCCCGGAGGACCGACACCCAGCGCCCAGAACAAGCCGTGCTCAGAACAGGCCGTCCCACAGCTGCTCCAGCACCACCGACCACCAGGTCTCCGGTGTGGCCAGCGCCGCCGGGTCCAGCGCCAGCAGCTCCGTCTGCAGGTCCACCGTCCAGCGCGCGGCCTGCTCCGGCGTCAGCCCGAAGCGGAACCGCCACAGCCGTCCCAGCGCCGCCATGCAGCGGATGAACTCCGGCAGGCCGGTGTTGACGAAACGCGGCCGCTGCGCCTCCGGACCGGCCGGGTGCGCGGGCGTCCCCAGATCCACCGCCACGATCGCCGCCGTGCCGTACTGCACGCACAGCTGGCGACCGTAGTCGTTGCCCAGCACCAGGTAGGTGCCCGCGTCCGGCCCGGCCGCGATGCCGCGCTCGGCCGCCAGCTCCGCCAGGGTCGGCATCGGACGCCCCGGCTGCGACTGCGCCCAGAAGAACGGACCGAACTCCAGCGGCACCCCGGCCCAGATCAGCGCCGTCGAGACGGCCTCGGGCACGCCCTGCCGGGAGACCGCCTGCGACTCGTGCCGGAACACGTTCTGCGCGCCGAACGCCTGTGCCAGCTCGTCCGCCAGCGCCTGCGGCGCCAGCGGCGGCGAGGGCGGCACCGAGCCCTGGGCGGGCAGCGGCACCCGCTGCGAGCGCTGCGGCGCCGGCCCGGACGCGTGCGTGTGCAGCTCCGTGTGGTGCTCCAGCAGGTGCTGGACGCCGCGCTGCCGGGCCGCCTGGTCCAGCCCGTACGGGGCGATGCTGCTCACCCGCACGTTGGGCCACGCCTCCTGCACCATCCGCCGGCAGTAGCCCGCCGGGAGGTCGCAGCTCTCCAGCTCGGTGTGCAGCTCCAGCACCTGCTCCGGCGGCACGTTCAGCCGCCGGACCTCCTGCAGGATCTGCCACTCCGGGTGCGGCATGCCCAGCGCGGACCGCTGGATGATCTGCTGCTCCGAACCGTCCGGGCCTCGGTAGCGCAGCACCGCCAGGTAGCCCGGCCCGACCGCGGGCACCCCGGGCGGAGGCGTCCCCGGCGACGGCTGCGCCTGCGGGCCCGCCGTCGGCGGGGCGGGCGGCGGCGGGGGCACCGCGCCGGAACCGGCCCGGCCGTCCAGCGCGGGCGCGAACTGCGTCGGGACGTAGCTGTCCCCCGCCGGGACGCCGGAGGCCGGCGTCTGCGGCAGCAGCCCCGGCGGGGGCGGCGGCGGAGGCATGCCCGGACCGGCATGCCCCGAGGACACGGGCCCCGGGGACGCGGCCCCGGACGGCCCCGGATCGGCCAGCAGCCCCGGCGGAGGCGGAGGCGGCGCCCCCGGCCCGGCCGGACGGACGGCAGGCGCGGGCGCATGCGCGGACACCGGCGCGGGCGCGCCGGGCGGGACCGGCGGCAGGCTGCCCGGCTGCGCCAGCATCGTCGGCGCATGGTCCAGCCCGGCCCCGCCGGGCTGCACCGGGATGAACCCGGGCGGCGGGGGCGGGGGCGTCCCCGGCCCCCCGACAGACTGCGGCGACCGACCCGGCTGCGGGGCGTGCGCCTGCTGCGGGGCCTGCGCCTGCTGCGGTACGTACGGCGGCTGCGGTACGTACGGCGGCTGCGGTGTGTGCGGCGGAGCCTGCTGCGGCTGCGGGGCCTGCGCCTCGGGCGCGCGGGGCGGGGCGGGCGGCGGCGTCACCGACGACTGCGGCGGCTGCGGCGGCAGGTAGGCCGACTGCGCCGACGGCGGCGCGTACACCGGCGGCCGACGCTCGCCGTCCACCGGGCCGCCCGGGCCGCCCGGGCCGCCCTGGCCGCCCGGAACACCGGGGACGCCGGGGCCGCCCTGAATGCCAGGAACGCCCGGGCCGCCCTGAACGCCCGGACCGCCGGGGCCGCCCGGGGCGCGGCCCGCTGGGGCGTCGGGCGGGGCCAGCATCGTCGGCACGTCCCCCGGCGGGCCGTCCGACACCGGCGGAGCCACCAGCAGCGACGGCTCCTCGACCGCCTGCCGGTGCGCCTCCGGACCCGCGCCAGCGCCGTGCGGCTCCGGCCCCGCGCCAGCGCCGTGCGGCTCCCGGCCCGCGCCGGCGCCCAGCGGCAGCCCGGCGGCCTCCGCGGCGATCGCCGCGGCCCCCGCCTCGCGCAGCCACTGCGGCGGGCTCAGCAGGAAGGACGTCGCCTCCGCCAGCTCCGCGTCCGGCGGCGCCGGGGTCCTGGTCGGGGTCGCCCCCACCGGACGCCCGTACGCCTCCTCGTAGCGGCGCACCACATCGTTGACGGGCAGCGCGGGCCACAGCGTGACCGCCCCGCCGTCCCGGGAGATCACCAGCCGCACCGCACCGCCGTCCGACGAGGGGCCGCCCGCGCGGTCCACCGCCCAGGCCACGAAGCCCAGGTCGAACTCCCGCACCCGCACCTCGCGGCGCTGGTACGAGGGCACACCCTCGTTGATCCACTCCTCGGCGCGCTGCTGCGCCTCCGCATAGGTCACCACGCCCGGCTCACCCCTCCACCGGGACGGCGCGGGCGAAGCCGCCGTCCACCATCAGCTGTGCCACCGTCTGCAGCTCGGGCGGGCTGCCCGCCAGCCGCAGCAGGAACCCGTCGAAGTCGTCGCCGCACGGCAGCAGCAGCCGCTCGCAGCGCTGCTGCGGCGTCAGCCCCGGATCGCCGTCGTCCCGGGCGTCGTCGTAGGGCAGGAACCACACCGTGCCGATCGACGCGCCCTTCACCTTCAGCGCGATCAGACCGCCCTGGACGTAGGCCACCCCGAGGTAGTCCTTGGTCAGGTGGTCGCGCAGGCACTTGTTGACGTACACCAGGTCGTCGACGCCGCGCTCCTGACGCAGGGTGAGGAACGGCTGGTCGACCAGGACGCCCAGCTCGGTGTCGAGGGCCATGCCCTGGGGCGCGCGGCCCCCGGCCGCCTTGAGGAATGTCCGGTACGGCCCGGGCAGGCTGTAGCCCAGCCCCTCCTCCGCCGCCTGCATCCGCGTCTCGTCCACCCCCGCGGCCTGGACCGGCCCGTCCGGCTCCGCCCCGGACGGCTGCGGCTCCAGCGGGTCCAGCGCGAAGTGCACCGGCCGCCGCTCCTGCAACGGACGGGTGCCGCGCTTGCCGTGGTCCGCGGTGGACACGGCCAGGCCGCCGTGGTGCCGCAGCAGCGACTTCACCTCGACCGGTATCAACTCCATCCGGCGGCTGCCGGGCTGCGCCGGGCGCACCGAGTGGTGCCAGGTCCAGCCCGCCGGGGTCGCCACCGGCGACTCCAGGCCCGCCCACAGCTCGTGCCCCTGGGCGTGCAGCGCGGCATTGGCCGAGACGTAGTCGGTGAGCCGCAGCTCGTCCACCCCGAAGCCCTGCGGCGGATCGGCCACCTCGGCCGCCGCCCGCGCGTACGGGCCGAAGTCCGGATGCCCCTGACCGTCCACACGCACGCCGCCCGGATACCTGGCGGCGCGCACGGGATCGGGGAAGTGCACGACCTGCCCGGCGTAGGCCGCGTTGGGCCGACCTGTCGTCATCGAGATTGCCCCCTGCTGGAACTGTCTGCCGGTCCAAGACTAGGGGCTGACCGGGCCCGGTGGATCTCCGGATTCTCCGCAGGGCCGCACCGGCACCCCGACTTCCGCATCCCTGTGGGCATTTGGCAGGCTGGCACCCTGCAGCAGCGGTGAGCGACCCTCACCCACGGGGGCTGCCGCGCGGCAAGTATCCCTGCTCCGCCGTGCGCAAGGACACGGAGGACCCATGGACGTGGATACCGGCGAGCACCGACCGGCGGCCGCGGCACCCCTGCTGCGCCAGCGCCGGGACAGCCTCATGCCGATCGTGGCGGCCGCCCTGTCGGTGCGCAGCGGCACCCACACCTGCGTCGGCGAGAAGACCGGGCCGCCGCCCCCGCTGCACCCGCTGGTGTCCGAGTTCCTGGACGCCCTGCCGGACGCGCAGCGCGAACGGTTCACCGGGCGCTGTCCGGAGGCCGTGCTGCTGTCGCAGTTCTTCACCGCCGCCGAGGAAGGCCGCTCCAAGCGCGCCGCGCGCAAGCCCTTCACCGAGGGCGACGCCCGCAAGTCGCTGCGCGGGGCCCGGATGACGACCGTCCGCATCCGCGAGGAGGGAGACCCGGCGCACGGCACCCACCAGCCGCCCTGCCGCTCCTGCGCGCCGCTGCTGGCCCACTACGGGGTGCAGTCCGTCGCCCTCGGCTCCGCCCCCGCCTCCGCCTGAACCCGCGCCGAGGCCGCACCCCGCACTACCCAGAACGGATCACCGTGGACGTCAGATTCCCCGCCGACGCAGCATCGGTCCTCACCAAGGCCGGCTGGTTCCCCGGCCGCCGCCAGCTGCCCCGCGCCGAGCAGTGGGCGGACGCCCTGATCAACCACAGCTCCCCGGAGGGCCACCGGCACTCCGTCTTCCCCGCCGCCGTCGAGGCCTGGGCGGAGTTCGGCGGGCTGACGGTCGATCTGGAGGGCGCCGGCCGCGACCAGGCCCGGACGCCGTTCACCATCGACCCCATGGCCGGGCTGCACCAGCCGCGCACCCTGGCCGACCTCGGCCGCGCCCTGGACCTGCCGCTCGCCCCCCTCGGCGAGGAGCGCGACGGCCAGGCCCTGCTGGCCATCGACGCGCTGGGCCGGGTCTACAGCCTGGACCACACCGGCGAATGGTTCCTGGGCCAGACCATGGACCGCGCGCTGACCACCCTGATCGTGGGCACCACACCGGAACGGCTGCAGTTCGTCGCCGACGCGCTCTAGCCGCTCCCGGCAGGCCCGGCCCGCGACCGTTCCCGGCAGGCGTCCGGCAGGCCCGGCCTGCCGCCCGGCCCCGGCAGGTCCGGCGCCGGGCGGCACCCGGACGCCGTCAGCCCTCGCCGTAGGCGTCCCGCAGCGCCGCCTCCACCACCGCCCGGGCCTCCTGCGGCGGCACGCCCAGCCCGCGCACCAGCCGCGCGTACTCGGCCGCGGCCCGCGCGGCGGCCCGGCGCGAGGAGTCGCCGGAGGCCGCGACGACCGTGCCGTGCCGCCCCCGGGTCTCCACCACCCCGGCCGACTCCAGCTCCCGGTACGCCTTGGCGACGGTGTTCACCGCCAGCCCCAGCTCCTCGGCCAGCCGCCGCACCGTCGGCAGCCGCATCCCCACCGGCGCGGCGCCGCTCCGCGCCGACTCGGCGATCTGCGCCCTGATCTGCTCGTACGGCGGAACCTGCGAGGCGGGGTCGAGAACGATCTGCACGGAACGGGCCTCCGGGAGGACTGGCACAGCGGTCCCCCTACGGTAGTACCGCCACAGCACCCCGCCCCGCCACGGCACCCCACCGCCCAGCCATGCCCGCACCGCCCGTCACCGCGCCGCCCGTCACCGGCTGCCCGCACCCCGCGCACCCGCGCTTCACCGCGTCACCCGTCACCGCGCCGCCCGTCACCGCGCCGCCCGTCACCGCGCCGCCCGTCACCGCCCCCGCCCCCGCGTCACCGCGCGCCCCGCAGCCGGGCCTCGACACGGAAGCCGCCCGCCTCCGTCGGCCCCGCCGTGAACGTCCCGCCCAGCCCGGTCACCCGCTCGCGCATCCCCACCAGGCCGTTCCCGCCGCTCGGCAGCGCCCGTCCGGCCCCGCCGCCGACGGCCTCCGCCCCCGCCTCCGTCGGGCAGGCGTTGGACACCGCCAGCGCCACCCCGCCCGGGACGTACGCCACCACCACCTCCGCGTCCGCCCCCGGCGCATGCTTCAGCACATTGGTCAGCGCCTCCTGCACCACCCGGTACGCCGTCCGCTCCGTCTCCGCGCTCAGCCCCCGCCGCGCCCCGCCGACCGTCAACCGCACCCCCAGCCCGGCCGCCCGCGACTCGTCCACCAGCCGCGGGATGTCCGCCAGCCCCGGCGCGTCCGACGTCGGCACCGCCAGCACCGCCGCCGCCTCCTGACCGCTCACCGGCGCCGACTCCACCGTCCGCAGCACCCCCAGGATCTGCCGCAGCTCGTCCAGCGCCTGCCGGCCGATGTCCCCCATCAGCTTCGCGCTCTCCGCCGCCCGGACCGGATCCCGCTCCACCACCCGCTCCAACGCGCCCGCATGCACCACCATCAGGCTCACCCGGTGCGCCACCACGTCGTGCATCTCCCGGGCGATCCGCGCCCGCTCCTCCGTCTGCGCCCGCCGCGCCCGCTCGCTCGCCTGCTCGGCCAGCAGCGCCAACTCCGTCTCCAGCCCCTCCGCCCGCTCCCGCAGCGCCTCCATCAGCCGCCGCCGCGCCCCCACGTACAGGCCCAGCATCGTCGGCGCGACCGTGATCCCCACCGCCACCAGCACCGACAGCAGCAACAGCACGTACTCCGGGAACCCGCTGCGCAGCGCCGCCGCCTGCTGGGTGCCGATGGTCAGCGACGACACCAGCGCCGTCTCCAGGATCGCCACCACGCACAGCAGCGTCATCGCCCGCCGCTCCGCGAACCGCCGGGCCGCCCCCTCCGGCCGGTACGCGCCGAGTGTGTACAGACCCACCATCAGCAGCAGGTACCCGGCCTGCAACGGAATGGTCGCCAGCGCCGCGACCACCGGCACCAGCGGCCAGCGCCGCCGCACCACCAGCGTCAGGCTGGCCAGCACCCCGAACACCCCGACGCCGACCATCCACGCCGGGCCGAACCCCTGGTTGCGGACGAAGTTCGCCGCGCTGGACGCGCACTCCGTCGCCGCCGCCAGCGCCACCCCCAGGTCGAACCACATGCTGCGCCGCCGGGGCCACAGCCCCGCCACGTCCCCCGCGCCCACCCCGGGCGTCGCCATGCTCATGGGGCCAGCCTACGGAAGCCCCGGCCCGCCGTCGGTAGGGCTGTCCCCCTGCCGTCCTCGCCCCCTCGCCCGGGGCCGCGCCGCGGTGTCCGGCATACGGCCGCCAGAGGTGCCCCGGCAGGGCCCACACCTATGCTGGTCGCGTCGGACAGCGCGGTCCGCAGAGCCGATGCCCCATCCACCTGCAAGGGAGCACCAGCGTGAGCGACGCACGCGAGGCTTACACCCCGACCCCGGGCCCAGCCTCGACCCCGCCCTCCAGCACCGCCGCCGGCACGGCCCCCGGCGCCTTCGGCACCGCCGAACCGGACAACTCCGCCCTGCGCGCCGACATCCGCCGCCTCGGCGAACTCCTCGGCGAGACCCTGGTCCGCCAGGAGGGCCAGGAACTCCTCGACCTCGTCGAACAGGTACGCGCCCTCACCCGCAGCGACGGCGAGGCCGCCGCCGCCCTGCTGGAGGACACCGATGTCGAGACCGCGGCCAAGCTGGTCCGCGCCTTCTCCACCTACTTCCACCTGGCCAACGTCGCCGAACAGGTGCACCGCGGCCGGGAGCTGGGCATCCACCGCGCCCAGGAGGGCTCGCTGCTCGCCCGCACCGCCGACAAGCTGGCCGAGGCCGACCCGCAGCACCTCGCCGACACCCTGGCCCACCTCGCCGTCCGGCCCGTCTTCACCGCGCACCCCACCGAGGCCGCCCGCCGCAGCGTCCTCACCAAGCTCCGCCGCATCGCCGAACTCCTCGAGCAGACCGACACCCCCACCCGGCCCACCGGCCGCCGCCAGGCCGACCGCCGCCTGGCCGAGGTCATCGACCTGCTCTGGCAGACCGACGAACTGCGCATCGCCCGCCCCGAACCCGGCGACGAGGCCCGCAACGCCGTCTACTACCTGGACGAGCTGTACAAGCGCGCCGTCCCCGACGTGCTCGAGGAGCTCAACGAGGAACTCGCCCGGATCGGCGCCGACATCCCCGAGGGCGTCCGCCCGCTGACCTTCGGCACCTGGATCGGCGGCGACCGCGACGGCAACCCCAATGTCACCCCCGCCGTCACCCTCGACGTCCTCGTCCTGCAGCACGAGTACGGCATCAAGGACGCCCTCGACGTCATCGACGACCTCCGCGGCGCCCTCTCCTCCTCCGTGCGGCTCTCCGGCGCCAGCGACGAACTCATCGGCTCGCTCGACGCCGACCTCGCCAACCTCCCCGAGATCAGCCCCCGCTACAAGCGCATGAACGCCGAGGAGCCCTACCGGCTCAAGGCCACCTGCATCCGGCAGAAGCTCATCAACACCCGCGACCGGCTCTCCGCGGGCACCCCCCACGTCGAGGGCCGCGACTACCTCGGCACCGCCCCGCTCCTGGCCGACCTGCAGATCATCCAGGACTCGCTGCGCGCCCACCGCGGCCGGCTGATCGCCGACGGACGCCTCTCCCGCGCCATCCGCACCATCGCCGCCTTCGGCCTCCAGCTCGCCACCATGGACGTCCGCGAACACGCCGACGCCCACCACCACGCCCTCGGCCAACTCTTCGACCGCCTCGGCGAGGAGGCCTGGCGCTACACCGACATGCCCCGCGAGTACCGCCAGCGGCTGCTCGCCAAGGAGCTCAAGTCCCGCCGCCCGCTCGCCCCCACCCCGGCCCCGCTGGACGCCGCCGGCGCCAAGACCCTCGGCGTCTTCGAGACCATCCGCGAGAGCTTCGAACGCTTCGGCCCGGAGATCGTCGAGAGCTACATCATCTCCATGTGCCAGGGCGCCGACGACGTCTTCGCCGCCGCCGTCCTGGCCCGCGAGGCCGGACTCATCGACCTGCACGCCGGCATCGCCAAGATCGGCATCGTGCCGCTGCTGGAGACCACCGACGAGCTCCGCGCCGCCGACACCATCCTCGACGAGATGCTGCGCGACCCCTCCTACCGGCTGCTGGTCTCCCTGCGCGGCGACATCCAGGAGGTCATGCTCGGCTACTCCGACTCCAGCAAGTTCGGCGGCATCACCACCAGCCAGTGGGAGATCCACCGCGCCCAGCGCCGGCTGCGCGACGTCGCCCACCGCTATGGCATCCGGCTGCGCCTCTTCCACGGCCGCGGCGGCACCGTCGGCCGCGGCGGCGGCCCCTCCCACGAGGCCATCCTCGCCCAGCCCTACGGCACCCTCGAAGGCGAGATCAAGGTCACCGAACAGGGCGAGGTGATCTCCGACAAGTACCTCATCCCCGCCCTCGCCCGGGAGAACCTGGAACTCACCGTCTCCGCCACCCTCGAAGCCAGCGCCCTGCACACCGCGCCCCGCCAGGCCCCCGAGGCCCTGGCCCGCTGGGACGCCACCATGGACACCGTCTCCGACGGCGCCCACACCGCCTACCGGCGCCTGGTCGAGGACCCGGACCTGCCCGCCTACTTCTTCGCCGCCACCCCCGTCGACCAGCTCGCCGCCCTGCACCTCGGCTCGCGCCCCTCCCGCCGCCCCGACAGCGGCGCCGGACTCGACGGACTCCGCGCCATCCCCTGGGTCTTCGGCTGGACCCAGTCCCGGCAGATCGTCCCCGGCTGGTACGGCGTCGGCGCCGGACTCGCCGCCGCCCGCGAGGCCGGACTCGGCGACATCCTGCAGGAGATGCACAACGAGTGGCACTTCTTCCGCAACTTCCTGTCCAACGTCGCCATGACGCTGGCCAAGACCGACCTGCGGATCGCCCGCCACTACGTCGACCAGCTCGTCCCCGACCACCTCCGGCACATCTTCGACCTCATCGAGGCCGAGCACGCGCTCACCCTCAAGGAGGTCCTGCACGTCAGCGGCGAGAACGAACTGCTCGAACACACCCCCGTGCTCAAGCAGACCTTCGCCATCCGCGACGCCTACCTGGACCCCATCTCCTACCTCCAGGTCGCCCTGCTGCGCCGCCAGCGCGAGAACGCCGACCAGGGCCCCGACGACGACCCGCTGCGCGCCCGCGCCCTGCTGCTCACCGTCAACGGCATCGCCGCCGGCCTGCGCAACACCGGCTGACAGCACGCCAGTAACACCGCGCGGCCCGCAGCCCCCCGAACCGGGAGGACTGCGGGCCGCCGCCGTACCGCGCCTTGCGCCGCGCCTTGCAGTGCCGTGCCGTGCCGTGCCGTGCCTACGAGTTGTACGTCGTCTGCGCCCGCTCCAGGCCCTCGGAGATCAACGCCTCCACCGCGTCGGCCGCCCGGTCCACGAACCAGTCCAGCTCCTTGCGCTCGGTCGAGGAGAAGTCCCGCAGCACGAAGTCCGCGACCTCCATCCGCCCCGGCGGACGCCCCACCCCGGCCCGCACCCGGTAGTAGTCCGGGCCCTGCGACTTGGTGATCGACTTCAGCCCGTTGTGGCCGTTGTCACCGCCGCCCAGCTTCAGCCGCAGCGCCGCGTAGTCCACGTCCAGCTCGTCGTGGACCACCACCAGCCGGTCCAGCGGCGCCTTGTAGAAGTCCCGCAGCGCCGCCACCGGACCGCCCGACAGGTTCATGAACGACGTCGGCTTCGCCAGCACCACCCGCTGCCCCGCCAACCGCCCCTCCACCACCTGGTTGCGGCTGCGGTGCGCCTTGAACTTCGCCCCGATCCGCCCGGCCAGCAGATCCGCCACCATGAACCCGATGTTGTGGCGGTTCCCCGCGTACTCGGGGCCCGGATTGCCCAGACCCACGACCAGCCACGGACCGCTCTGCTCGTCGCTCACCCTCGTCGTCCTTCCCTGCTGCCGAACCACTGCCGAAGCCACGCCCCCGGGCCAACCGCCCGAGCAACCCGCCCGAACCACACGCCGCTGCCCCGGCCATGATGCACGGCCGGGGCAGCGGAGGAGAGCAGTGCGAGGATCAGGCCTCGACAGCGGCCTCGGTGGTCGCCTCGGCGTCCTCGGACGGGGCCTCGATCTGCGCGGAGACGACCTGCAGGACCACGGTCTCCGGCTCCACGGCCAGGGTCGCGCCCTTCGGCAGGGTGATGTCCTTCGCCAGGATGGAGGTACCGGCCTCCAGGCCCTCGATCGAGACGGTGACCGACTCGGGCAGGTGGGTGGCCTCGGCCTCGAGCGGCAGGGTGTTCAGGATGTGCTCGAGCAGGTTGCCGCCGGGGGCCAGCTCGCCCTCGGTGTTGATCTGGATCTCGACGGTGACCTTCTCGCCGCTCTTCACCAGCAGCAGGTCGACGTGCTTCAGCGAGCGCTTGATCGGGTCGCGCTGCACGGCCTTCGGCAGGACGAACTCGTCCTTGCCGTCGATCGCCAGGGTGAACAGGGCGTTCGGGGTCTTCAGCGCCAGCATCAGCGCGTGGCCCGGCAGGTTCACGTGGACCGGGGTGTGGCCGTGGCCGTACACGACGGCCGGGACCAGGCCCTCGCGGCGGGCGCGACGCGCGGCGCCCTTGCCGAACTCGTTGCGGGGCTGGGCCTCAAGGCGGATCTCAGACACGACGGCACTCCTCGTACACAGGGCGGGCGCCGTCCGGCACAGCCCCCGCACGCGCGCTGGACGCACGCATGAAAAAAGCCACCGGCAGAACCTCACCCGAAAGAATTCTTGGATGAGTCGCCCGGTGGCGTCTCGCACAACCGTCCGCAGCCTGTGCGGTGCAGCGCGTCGATCACGGAGTCACGCGAAGTCGGGACTCCCTCGCCGGGCAATTCCTGGAGTCTAGCCCAGACCCGGCGAGGGCCCCAAAACGATCAGTCAATCAGTGGAGCAGTGGAGCAGTGGATCGCTCAGGCGTCCTCGAACAGGCTGGTCACCGAACCGTCGTCGAAGACCTCACGGATCGCCCGGGCGATCAGCGGAGCGATCGACAGCGTCGTCACCTTGTCCAACTGCAGCTCGCCCGGGGTCGGCAGGGTGTTGGTGAAGACGAACTCGCTGGCCCGCGAGTTCTTCAGCCGGTCCGTCGCCGCACCCGACAGCACACCGTGCGTCGCCGCCACGATCACGTCCGCCGCGCCCTGGTCGAACAGCGCGTCCGCGGCCGCACAGATGGTGCCGCCGGTGTCGATCATGTCGTCCACCAGCACGCACACCCGGCCCTTGACGTCGCCCACGACCTCGGCCGACATCACCTTGTTGGCCACGTTCGGGTCGCGCCGCTTGTGGATGATCGCCAGCGGCGCCGCCAGCCGGTCGGACCACTGGTCCGCCACCCGCACCCGGCCCGCGTCCGGCGAGACGATCGTCAGCCGGTCCCGGTCCACCCGGCTGGCCACGTAGTCCGCCAGCAGCGGCAGCGCGAACAGGTGGTCCACCGGGCCGTCGAAGAAGCCCTGGATCTGCGCGGTGTGCAGGTCCACCGACATCAGCCGGTCGGCGCCCGCCTGCTTCAGCAGGTCCGCTATCAGCCGCGCCGAGATGGGCTCCCGGCCCAGGTGCTTCTTGTCCTGACGGGCGTAGCCGTAGAACGGCATGATCACGGTGATGCTCTTGACCGACGCCCGCTTCAGGGCGTCGATCATGATGAGCTGCTCCATGATCCACTGGTTGATCGGGGCGGTGTGGCTCTGCAGCACGAAGGCGTCGGCCCCGCGGACCGACTCCTCGTAGCGCACGTAGATCTCACCGTTGGCGAAGTCCAGAGCCTTCGTCGGAACCAGGTCCACACCCAGTTGCTCCGCCACCTCCCGCGCCAACTCGGGGTGTGCGCGGCCGGAGAAGAGCATCAAGTTCTTCTCACCGGACGTTTTGATCCCGGTCACTGCACCGTCTCCTCGTTGCTGACGCGCGCTGGGCTAGCCGCCGCTCGCGGCACAGCTGCTGTGGGGGTTGGCTGAACACCTGGGGACTGCACTGCACGTCCGCGGCGCTCGGATGTCCACCAGGTTACGCGTCGGGAGCGGCTTCCGTCGCCTCCGGGTCGGCCGCCGGGGTGCTGACGGAGGCGTTCGCGGGGGCGCTCCCGGCGCGCGCGGCGGCCGCCGCCTCCGCCGCGGCCGTCCCCGGGCGCTTGCGCTCGACCCAGCCCTCCACATTGCGCTGCTGCGGCCGGGTGACCCCGAGCGCACCGGCCGGAACGTCCTTGTAGATGACCGATCCGGCGGCCGTGTAGGCCCCGTCCCCGACCGTCACCGGGGCCACGAACATGTTGTCCGAACCCGTCCGGCAGTGGCTTCCGATGGTCGTACGGTGCTTGTTCACGCCGTCGTAGTTGACGAACACCGAGGCCGCGCCGATGTTGCTGCCCTCGCCGATGGTGGCGTCCCCCACATACGTGAGATGCGGCACCTTGCTGCCGTCGCCGACGACCGCGTTCTTCATCTCCACGTACGTCCCGGCCTTCGACCGCACCCCCAGCACCGTGCCCGGACGCAGGTACGCGTACGGCCCGACCTGGGCGCCCTCACCGATGACCGCCTGGTCGGCTGTGGCATTACTCACATGCGCTCCGGCACCCACCCGGGTGTCCTTGAGCGTGCAGTTCGGCCCGACCTCGGCCCCGGCCGCGATGCTGGTCGCACCCTGCAGCTGGGTGTTCGGGTGGATCAGCGCGTCCGGCTCGTACGTCACCTGGACGTCCAGCCACGTCGTCGCCGGGTCCACCACGGTGACCCCGGCCCGCATCGCGGAGTCCAGCAGCCGGTCGTTCATGATCCGCCGGGTCTCCGCCAGCTGCACCCGGTCGTTGATCCCGAGGACGTCCCGGAAGTCCGCCGCCACCAGCGCGCCCACCCGGTGCCCGGCCTCGCGCAGGATGCCGAGGACGTCGGTCAGGTACTCCTCGCCCTGGCTGTTGTCGGTGCGCACCTCGCCCAGGCCCTGCGCCAGCAGCTTGCCGTCGAAGGCGTACACGCCGGAGTTGATCTCGGTGATCGCCCGCTCGTCCTCGCTGGCGTCCTTGTGCTCGACGATCGCCCGCACCTCGCCGGCCGGGCCGCGCAGGATCCGGCCGTAGCCGGTGGCGTCCGGCACCTCGGCGGTCAGCACCGTGACGGCGTTGCCGTCGGCGGCGTGCGCCCCGGCCAGGCGGCGCAGGGTGTCGGCGGTGAGCAGCGGGACATCGCCGTAGCTGACCACGACCGTGCCGTCCAGCACGGTGCCCTCGGCGGCCAGCGCCTCCAGCGCGACCCGGGCGGCGTGCCCGGTGCCCTTCTGCTCCTCCTGCACGACGACCCGGACACCCGGGTCGATCTCGGCGAGGTGCGCGGACACCTGCTCCCGCATGTGCCCGACGACGACCACGAGGTGGTCGGGCGTCAGCTCCCGGGCGGCGGCGACGGCATGCCCGACGAGGCTGCGCCCGCAGAGCGGATGCAGGATCTTCGGCAGGACCGCCGACTTCATCCGGGTGCCCCCGCCGGCGGCGAGGACGATGACAGCGGCCGGGGGGGTCGGGCTCACGGGTGGTGGCTCCTCGGCGTCACGGGGTGGTGGAGGGAAGAATGCGCTCCGGGCCACCACTACCGCAGGGGGTATCGCACAGGCGTGCCCGAACGGTTCGAGGATAGCGGGGTCGGTTCGACCGATGACCAGGCCGGGCCGGTCAGGCGTCGAACACAAGCTCCGCTGCTAGGACTCGAACCTAGACCGAACGCCACCAAAAGACGTCGTGCTGCCAATTACACTACAGCGGATCATTTGTCAAGCGGAGAATATTTCTCCTCTCGGAACGCTCATAGCCTACGGCTTCCGGCGCTTCGTCTCCAACACCAATCCGCCCCACCAGCCCTCGATGCGCCGATACAGATCGGCGCTCCCGAGAACGTTGATGACGAGACATCCCCGATAGTCCTCACCGGTGTTCTTGCGCACCGTCAGGGGGTTGTGCCTCTTCAGCGTGGGACGCCGGAGTTCGGCGACGTCCACGCCGACCAGGTCGGCCCAGAACCCCTGGGCCCCGTCGACGTCAGCGGACTCGTGGATGTGCACGCGGAAGCGGAGCCGCGACCGGTCCACGCCGAGCAGGTCCAGCCAGGCCAGGTAGACCGTGATCACATCGGGATCGCTGTTGATCAGCGCCACGGACTCACGACGGGCGTACGCCTTGTCCTTTGTGCCCTCCGCCCAGTACAGCACCACGCCCATGACGAACAGTTCCCGGTCGCTCACGTCCCCGATCGACGCGGCCGCAGCCTCCTTGGCGGTCCGCCGCTCCGCGTCGCGCAGCCGCCGCAGCGGCTCCCACCGCGCCTCCGAGGCCCGCCGGGCAAGCTCCTCGCGGGTGAACCGCGGCGGCGGCTTCGGCAGATCCCGCACCCACAGCGACACCGAACTGCGCGACACCCCCAGTGCCTCCTCGATCTCGTCGTACGTCCGCCCCTCGCGCCGCAGCCGGCGCGCCTGCTCGCGGAGGTCGTCCTTGGCGTTGGGCCGCCTGGTCCATTCGGGCGGTGGTTCGCCCGCGAGCATGCGGGTGAGCCGGTCGTTGTTCCAGATCTTCAGCTCGTCCCTGATCTGACGGCGGCTCATGCCGCCCCGCCGCAGCGCGACCGCCTGCTCCCGCAGGGCCTCTTCGGTGTCCATACGAACCACTCTGGGCGCGGCCGTCCGGGCGCGGGCCGGACAGCCGCCCGCATCACTCGTTCGAGTGATGGTGTGCTCATCGCTCCGGCACGCTCGCCGCGATTGGACGCGCACGGAGCGGGGCAATCAACCTACGATGCCGTAGGTTACGGAACCGTAGGCAGGCCCCCGCCCCTTACCCCTCCCAGGCCGCGAGGTAGCGAGACATGACCACTCAACCCGCTGACGAGAACGGCGCGCCCGCCGCGACGGCCGTCCTGTCACAGCCGCGCCCGCCGTCCGCCGCCCCGGCCACCCGCGGCGGGGAGACCAAGGGCTTCGCGGAGCAGTTCGCGCTCGGGTCCTTCATCGTGGTGCCGTTCCTGGCGCTGCTCGCCGCCGTCCCGGTGGCCTGGGGCTGGGGGCTGGGCTGGCACGACGTGGTGATCATGGTGGTGATGTACTTCACCGCCTGCCACGGCATCACCATCGGCTTCCACCGGTTCTTCACCCACGGCTCGTTCAAGGCCAACCGGGCGCTCAAGATCGCCCTGGCGGTGGCCGGCAGCCTGGCCATCGAGGGTCCGGTGGTGCGCTGGGTGGCCGACCACCGCAAGCACCACCGCTACTCCGACAAGGAGGGCGACCCGCACTCCCCGTGGCGCTACGGCGAGTCCGTCCCCGCCCTGCTCAAGGGCCTGTGGTGGGCGCACATGGGCTGGCTGTTCGACGAGGAGCAGACCCCGCAGCAGACCTACGCGCCGGATCTGGTGGGCGACCGGGACGTCTCCTGGGTGTCGCGGCAGTTCGCCTTCTTCACCGCGACCTCGCTGCTGCTCCCGCCGCTGGCCGGCGGCCTGTGGTCGTGGTCCTGGCAGGGCGCGGTGACGGCGTTCTTCTGGGGGTCGCTGGTGCGGGTGGCGCTGCTGCACCACGTGACCTGGTCGATCAACTCGATCTGCCACGCCTCCGGGCGGCGTCCGTTCAAGTCCCGGGACCGCTCCGGCAACGTGGCCTGGCTGGCGGTGCTGTCCTGCGGCGAGTCCTGGCACAACCTGCACCACGCGGACCCGACCTCGGCCCGGCACGGGGTGCTGCGCGGGCAGGTGGACTCCTCGGCCCGGCTGATCCGCTGGTTCGAGCTGGCCGGGTGGGCGCGGGACGTCCGCTGGCCGAGCCCGGAGCGGGTCGAGGCGCGGCGGGCGGCATGATGGTCCTGTGAGTGACAGCAGCGGTGGTTCAGGGGGCGCGGGGAGCTCGGCGGTCCCCGCGAAGGCGGCACGCGCGCGCAGGGCCCCGGCGGCGGGAGGACGCACGGCCCGGGTGCGGATGAGCGGGAAGCAGCGCCGGGAGCAGTTGCTGGACGTGGGCCGGATGCTCTTCGCGGAGCGGGGCTACGAGGCGACGTCGGTGGAGGAGATCGCGGCGCAGGCCGGCGTGTCCAAGCCGGTGGTGTACGAGCACTTCGGCGGCAAGGAGGGGCTGTACGCGGTCGTGGTCGACCGGGAGATGCAGCTGCTGATGGACATGGTCACCGGGTCGTTGACCGGCGGGCACCCCCGGGAGCTGTGCGAGGAGGCGGCGTTCGCGCTGCTGGACTACATCGAGACGTCGACGGACGGCTTCCGGATCCTGGTGCGGGATTCGCCGGTGGCGCAGTCGACGGGGACGTTCGCCTCGCTGATCAACGACATCGCCACCCAGGTGGAGGACATCCTGGGGCACGAGTTCAAGTCGCGCGGGTACGACCCGAAGCTGGCGCCGATGTACGCGCAGATGCTGGTGGGGATGGTGGCGCTGACCGGGCAGTGGTGGCTGGACGTGCGGAAGCCGGTGAAGGCCGAGGTGGTGGCGCACCTGGTGAACCTGGCCTGGCACGGCCTGGAGGGGATGGAGCGGCGTCCGCAGCTGGTGGGGCGGCGCAAGAACTAGCCGCCCGGGCCCGCCCGGGCCCCCCGCACGCGCCTATCCGGCGGGCTTCCGGGCGACGGGTTCGAGGAACTCGATGCGGTTGCCGACCGGGTCGTGGGAGTAGAAGCGGTGGTGGCCGGGGAGGTCGTAGTCCCAGGTGACGGGCGCGCCGAGGGCGGCGATCTGCTTGGCGTAGGCGTGGATGCCGCTGATCCGCAGGGCCGGGTGGGCCTTCCTGGCAGGGGTGAACGGGTCCTCGATGCCGAGGTGGAGCTGGACCGGGCCGGCCTGGAACCAGCAACCGCCGCGGGCGGCGAGCAGCGGGGGCTTGCGGAGCTCGGTCATGCCGAGGATGCCGGCGTAGTAGCCGCGCAGCTGGTCCTCGCTGCCGGCGGGTGCGGCGAGCTGGACGTGGTCGAGGGCGACGATCATGGCCTGTTCCTCAGTTCGCGGCGGGGCGGTCGGTGGCGGGCGTCTCGGTGGCGGGAGCCTTGGTGGCGATGACGAAGATACGGCGGTAGGGCAGGACGGTGCCGTGCGGGGTGGCGGGGTAGGCCCGGTCGAGGAGGGCGGCGTACTGGTCGAGGAAGGCCTCGCGGTCGGCGGGGTCGGTGAGGGCGGTCAGGGTGGGGCGCAGGCCGGTGCCGAGCATCCAGTCGAGGACCGGGCGGTCGCCGGTGAGCAGCTGGAGGTAGGTGGTCTCCCAGGCGTCGACGGTGCAGCCGAGGTCGGTGAGCAGGTGGAGGTAGTGGGCGGGCGGGTGGACGGCGGGGGTGTGCACCGGGGGGAGGTGGGCCCAGCGGGGGGTGGCGCGGAGGTCGGCGAGGAGGGTGTGGCTGGGCTGGTCGAAGTTGCCGGGGACCTGGAAGGCGAGGGTGCCGCCGGCGGGCAGGGCGTCGATCCAGCGGGGGAAGAGGCGGGTGTGGTCGGGGATCCACTGGAGGGCGGCGTTGGAGAGGATGAGGTCGGCGTCGGGGCGGTGGGTGGTGATGTCGCCGGGCTGGACGTCGATGTCGGGGTGGTCGTGGCGGGCTTGGCGGATCATGGCGGGTGAGTTGTCGATGCCGGTGATCCGGGCGCGGGGCCAGCGCCGGGGGAGGGTGGCGGTGGTGTTGCCGGGGCCGCAGCCGAGGTCGACGACGCGCTGGGGGGTGCCGGGGATGCGGGCGACGAGGTCGTGGAAGGGCCGGCTGCGGTGGTCGGCGTGGCGGAGGTACTGGGCGGGGTCCCAGGTGTCGGTGGTCATGGTGGCTCCAGGGGTGGACGGGTCCAAAGTATCTCGATATCAAGATACTTTCAGTGTGCTCGCGTCTGTTTCTTGATGTCAAGAGACTTCACATCGACACATCCACCGATACACTGATCTCCATGGAGGACGAGGTCGACCGGCTGGTCATGGCGTGGCGCCGCGAGCGCCCGGACCTCGACGTGGAGCCGCTGGAAGTGCTGAGCCGGGTCAGCCGGCTCGCCCGGCACCTGGACCGGGCGCGCCGTACCGCCTTCGCCGAGCACAGCCTGGAGCCGTGGGAGTTCGACGTGCTCACCGCGCTCCGCCGGACCGGCGCGCCCTACCAGCTGTCCCCCGGGCAGCTGCTGACGCAGACTCTGGTGACCTCCGGCACCATGACCAACCGGATCGACCGCCTGGCCGGCAAGGGCCTGGTCCAGCGGCTGCCCGACCCCGGCGACCGCCGGGGCGTCCTGGTGCGGCTGACCGAGTCCGGGCAGCACCGCGCGGACGAGGCGCTGGCGGGGCTGCTGGCCCACGAGCGGGCGCTGCTGGCGGAGCTCTCCGCGGCCCAGCAGGCCGATCTGGCCGGGCTGCTGCGGCAGTTGGTCGCGCCGTTCGACAACCTCCCGGAGTAGCCCGCCCGGCCGCGCCCACGGCCACGGCGGCAGCACGGGCCTGATCGCGCGTCCCCTGACCGCATGTCTTTTGATCACGTGTCTGCAGAAGTCTTGCCAAGGGCTACTCACCGGTTGCCATACTCCCTGGAACCGGGGGCCGCATCCGAACGCGGCGCCCCACTGAGGGGGTCCCACTCGTGCTCAGCACCTCCCGCACCGCCCGCTGTCTCATGGGCGTCGCCTCCGCGGCCCTGGCCGCGGCCGCGCTGACGGGCGCCACGGCGCCGGCCGCCGTCGCGCACAGCACCACCGCACCGGACGCACACGGCTCCACGCACCACGCCCCGGACTACTACGTCTCCCTCGGCGACTCCCTCGCCGCCGGATACCAGCCGAACGCGGGCGGCAACACCGACGAGTCCTACACCGACCAGCTGTACGCGCGGCTCAGGAAGCACGACCCGAACCTGGTGCACGTCAAGCTCGGCTGCAGCGGCGAGACCACCCAGACCATGATCAGCGGCGGGATCTGCTCCTACGCCGGGGCCTCCTCGCAGCTGGACGCCGCGGTGAAGTTCCTGGACGCGCACAAGGGCCAGGTGTCGTACGTGACCCTGGACATCGGCGCCAACGACGTCGACGGCTGCACCACCGCGACCGGGCTGGACATGGCCTGCGCCGAGCAGGGCATCGCCACCGTCGCCGCCGAGCTGCCGCAGATCGCCGGGGCCGTGCACAAGGCCGGCGGCGCCACGCCGCGGTACGTCGGCATGAACTACTACGACCCCTTCCTCGCCGCCTGGCTGACCGGCGCGGCCGGACAGCAGCTGGCGAAGGATTCGGTGACCCTGTCGACCGGCTTCAACGCCGCCGTCCAGGCCGGGCTGCACAGCTCGGGCTTCCAGCTGGCGGACGTCTCCCGGACCTTCGCCACCGACGACTTCGGCCGCCCGGTGACGCTGCCCGGCATCGGCCGGGTGCCGCTGAACGTGGCCCACGTCTGCGAGTGGACCTGGGAGTGCACGCCGTACCACAACATCCACGCCAACACGCTGGGCTACGGCGTCATCGCCAACGTCTTCGAGCGCGTGCTGGAGGGCCGCCGCTGAGGCGCCTTCCCGGCCGTACGGCCGCAGCAGAGCCCGCCCCCGCCGTTCGGGGGGCGGGCTCTCCGTTTTCCGGAGGACCAGAAAGGAGAAAACTGTATGCAACTATAAAGATCCTCTGATAAAGGATGGGGAGGGACGTGTCCTCCGAAACTGTGACGAACAGCTCCGGTGTCTGGCGTGTGCGGGCGGGCGCCGTGGCCGTCTGGTACCTGCGGATCGCCGCGCTGCTGAACTTCGTCGGAGCCGTCTCCGCCCCCTTCCGCAGTCAGGTCACCCGGCACAACACCGGCGACTTCTTCACCCCGTACCTGCTCAGCGCGGGCTTCACCTCGGGCGCGCTGGCACTGTTCATGGCGGTCATGCTGCGCCGACGCAAGCGGGCCGCCTGGCTGTTCAACGTGGTGCTGGTGAGCCTGTACCTGCTGGTGGTGGTGCTGTTCCTGGCGGTCTACCCGCAGGCCAAGGGGCTGTGGTTCAACTGGATCTCGCTGGTGCTCACGCTGGCGCTGCTGATCGCGCTGGTGGTCGGCCGCCGCGAGTTCCGGGCCAAGGGCGACCGCTCCAATCCGCTGCTGGCGCTGGCCGCGCTGATCGGCGGCGGCGCGGTGGCCGTGCTGCTGGGCACCGCGCTGGTGTCGGCGACGGACACCGCCAGCGGCTCGACCCTGTGGGACCGGACCAGCTACACCCTGATGCGGGTCTACACGCTGGCGCCCTCGGGCAGCCGCTACGACGACATCGTGACCCCGCACTGGGTGGACATCAGCATCAACGTGATGAGCGTGCTGATCTTCCTGCTGGTGCTGTACGCGCTGTTCCGCGCCCCCAAGGGCAAGGAGTACCTGGCCCCGGAGGACGAAGCGCGGCTGCGCGAGCTGCTGGACAAGAACGGCGAGCGGGACTCGCTGGGCTACTTCGCGCTGCGCCGTGACAAATCGGTGCTGTTCTCGCCCTCCGGCAAGGCCGCCGTGGTGTACCGGGTGGTCGGCGGGGTGTCGCTGGCCTCGGGCGACCCGATCGGGGACGTCGAGGCGTGGCCCGGCGCGATCGAGCGCTGGCAGGCGCAGGCCCGCGAGCACGCCTGGGTGCCGGCGGTGATGGGGGCCAGCGAGGAGGGCGGCACGGTCTATTCCCGGCACGGGCTGAACGCGCTGGAGCTGGGCGACGAGGCCATCGTCGAGGTCGACGAGTTCACCCTGGAGGGGCGCGCGATGCGCAACGTCCGCCAGGCGCACAAGAAGGTCGGGCGCGCCGGTTACACCGTCCGGGTGCGCCGCCACGCGGACATCCCGGACGACGAGATGGACACCCTGCTGCAGCGCGCCGACCACTGGCGCGACGGCCAGACCGAGCGCGGCTTCTCGATGGCGCTGGGCCGGCTGGGCGATCCGGACGACGGCCAGTGCGTGATGCTGGAGTGCCGTGACGGCACGGGCGAGCTGCGGGCCCTGCTCAGCTTCGTGCCCTGGGGCCGCGACGGCCTGTCGCTGGACCTGATGCGGCGGGACCGGGAGTCCGACAACGGCCTGCTGGAGTTCATGGTGATCGAGCTGATCGGTCAGGCCAAGGTCCTCGGCTTCGAGCGGGTGTCGCTGAACTTCGCCATGTTCCGGGCCGTCTTCGAGCGCGGCTCGAAGCTGGGCGCGGGGCCGGTGCTGCGGATGTGGCGCTCGGTGCTGCTGTTCTTCTCCCGCTGGTGGCAGATCGAGTCCCTTTACCGGGCGAACGCCAAGTACCGGCCGATCTGGGAGCCCCGCTACCTGCTGTTCGAGCGCAGCGGCGACCTGCCGCGGATCGGCCTGGCCTCGGCGCGGGCCGAGGGCTTCATCACCACGCCCAGCCTGCCCAGCCTGTTCAAGCGCCGACACAGCCGCGTCCCCGAGGCGGGCGTGGCGCAACGGATCTAGCGTGGATGCAGGGCCCCGGCGGGAGGCCCCGGCGGGAACGGAGGAGCGGCGTGAGCAGCAGCCGACCCGGCGCCTCCGACACCGGCACCCTGCGTGACCGGTGCCGACGGTACGTGGTGCGGGCGGCCGACGCCGAGTGGGGCGCGCTGTTCCGGGCGGTGCGCGGTGCGCTGCTGCGGCGGCGCTGGGCGGCGGTTCCGCTGACGCTGGTGGCGACGGCGGCGGTGCTGGTGTTCCAGGTGGTTCAGCACTCGGCGGGCGGGGCGGCGCTGGTGGGACGGATCGGGGTGGTCCAGGCGTCGCTGCCGCTGTGGCGGGAGCTGCTGCGCACTCCCCTGTCGCTGTTCGTGCCGGCGCCGGATCTGCCGGTGTGGGGTGCGGCGGCGCAGGTGTTCCTGGTGTTCGGGATCGCGGAGCTGGCGCTGGGCCGGTGGCGGACGCTGGCGGTGGCCTACCTGGGGTCGCTCGCCGGGACGCTGTACGCGCGCAACGGCGTCCGGCTGGGGCCGGGGAGCCCGTTCGGGCTGCCGCCGGTGGACGCGCTGGTGCGGGACACCGGCCCGTCGGCGGCGGTGGTGGCGCTGGCCGTCTGCGTGGCCTGGCGCTACCGGGCCTGGGTGACCGGGGGCGCGGTGGTGCTGGGGATGGTGCTGGAGGAGGCACTGCTGCCGAACCTGGCCGGGGCCGAGCACCTGTGCGCGATCGCGTGCGCGCTCGCGGTGTCCGGCTACGGCGAGGTGGTGGGGTGGCAGTGGGGGCGGACGGCGAGCGCGCTGCGCAGCGTGCTGGCGGTGGGTCCGCTGACGGAGCAGGTCCGGCGGACGTCCCGGGCGGCGGCGGCCTAGCCGGGCGCTAGTCGGCCGGGCCGAGGCCGGCCCGCCGGGCCAGGGCGACGGCGGCGAGGGTGGAGTGGACGCCGAGCTTGCCGAGGACGTTCTGCATGTGGGTGCGGACGGTGTGCGGGGAGAGGTAGAGCCGGTCGGCGACGGCCTGGCGTCCGAGCCCGGCGACCATGCACCGCAGAACCTGGCGCTCGCGCGGGGTCAGCGACTCGACCAGCCGTTCGCTCTCGGTGCGGTCCCGGCGGGCGGCGGTCAGCTCCCGGACCACACCGGTGAGCAGCAGCGGCGGGATGTGCGTCTCGTCGCGCAGGACGCCGCGGACGATGGCGGTGAGCCGTCCCAGCGAGCTCTCCTTGGCGACCCAACCGCTGGCGCCGGCCTGGAGGGCGCGGACGGTGCGGCGCGGGTCGTCGTCGGCGGCGGCCAGGACGATGACCCGGAGCTGCGGGTGGGCGGCGCGGGCGCGGGCGGCGAGGGCGATGCCGTCGCCGGTGTCGGCGAGGGTGCGCGGCTCGCGGCCGTCCCCGTCGCGGTCCTGGGCGGCGCGGTCGGGCCGGGGTGCGGGGAGGTGCGCCGCGCCGGGGACCGGGGTGGCGGCGGGCGTGGCGGCGGCCGGGGTGGCGGGGGCGATCCGGGCGACGGTCGCGGGTCGGCGCTGGGCGGGCAGCGGGAGCACGGCGCGGGTGGTGGCCGTGCGGGGCCGGTCGGGGCGGTGCGGCCCGGCCGGGTCGTCGCGTCCGGGGGCGGTGGCGGCCCGGCTCGGCGCCGCAGGGCCCTGGCCGCCCGGGCCGTGCCCGGGGCCGCTGCTGTGCCCGGGGCTGCTGCCGTGCCCGGGGCTGTGCCCGGTGCCGTGCCCGCCGCCGATGGGTGCGGCCGGTGCGGGCGGCGGCGTCGCGGTCCGGGCCGGGTCGGCGATCGGGGGGAGCTGCGGTCCGGGGCCGAGGTCGGCGTCCACCAGCAGGACCTGGAAGGGCCGGTTCTCGGCGGCGGCGCGGTCCAGGGCGCGTTCGGCCGTGGACGTGCCTCCGGCCGCGGCCACGTCGATATCGGGCTCGGCCGCGAGAGCGGTGGCGAGTGCCTCCGCGAAGATGCGGTGCCCGTCGGCGACCAGGACCCGGATACGCCCCACAGCTCACCCCTTAGTGCGGCACCGGCCCCCCGCCGCTCCGCAGACCCAGGGTAGGGCCAACGGAGCGTCCACAGCATGGGAAGCGCGGGACCGCAATCGTTCCGAAGGGCGATCGTGCCCGGCCCGAGCCCCGCCGTCCAGGGGGTCGACGCCCCGGGCCCGGGGGGCTCGGGGCGTCGACGGTCCGCCGGGCCGGGGTCAGCCGGCGGCGGTGGTGCTCTGCGGGTCGCTCAGCCGGGGCTGCGGCGCGGTGGCCGCGGCGCGGATCGGGGCGGGCAGTTGCCCGGTTCCGGTCGCGGCCGTACGCACCGTCGGCAGCGCCGGGGGCCGGCCGTTGGGCACCTTGACCAGCTCGGTGCCGGCGGCGGCCACGGAGTCCTCGATCTCGTACAGGGTGTTGCCGGGGAAGCCGGCGGTCCCGTAGATCTGGACGCTGTTGACGGACGCCGACTCGTGCTCCAGGAAGGCGACGGTGTCCGGCGACAGGTACTTCGGCGAGGTCCACACCAGCGGGCCGTAGGTGGCGGCGGCGGAGGCCGCGACCGCGCCGTCCTGCCAGCCGGTGTTGTTGGCGACGGTGGCCTCGCCCTCGCCGCCCCACCAGAAGTCGGCCAGCGCGAAGGAGAGGGTCTCGCCGTTGCTGCTGTTGTCGACCGTCCAGAAGTACCAGACCTTGTGCAGCGCGGTGGTGTGCTCCAGCGCGTAGATGCTGCGGCCGCCGACCGCCACCAGGTGGGTGGAGGACGGGTTGAGGCCGTTCATGTAGGAGGCGATCGAGCCGGGCAGGCCCCAGGTGCTGTTGAGCAGGACGACCAGGCGGCCGTGGTAGCCGCCGCTCCCGGCGGTGGCGGCCGCGGACAGCGCGGTCCGGTAGTCCATGTCGTCGGCGAGGACGATCCAGGTGGGCGCGGAGGTCGTGGCCCGGGCGGTGGCGACCGACTCGTCGGAGGGGTTGCCCGCGCTGATCCGGTCGACCTTGTAGCCGAGCGCCTGGACCTGGGCGGCGACCCTGGCGGACAGCTCGGAGGTGCTGCCCTCCAGGTAGACCGTCCAGCCCTGGTGCAGCGAGCGCTTCAGCTCGTTGGCGGCGGCGGTGTCCAGGGAGCCGCCGGAGGTCATCAGCAGCGGGCCCTGCTTCTCGGCGGCCAGCGCCACCGCGGCCGGGGCGTCGCCCTGGTCCGAGCGGTTGACCAGCACCGCGTTGAACGCGGTGACCAGCCCGGCCTTGCTGGTGCCGGCGGCGTTGTAGTCCCAGCGGGAGGCGGCGTCGTCGGTGCCCAGGCCGCCGGTGCCGTAGATGTCGAACAGCCCGTTCTGCTGCGCCTGCACCGGCTGCCAGACCGGGTCGGTGCCCGGGGCGACGGTGACCGGCGAGGCTCCGGCGACGCCCAGGGCCAGCGTCTTGACGACCTGGTCGGCGGCGGCGGGTTCGTAGCTGGCGTACGCCAGGGTGTGCCCGTCCGGCGACAGGCTGGCGGACTGGACGCCGTTGGGGTCGTCGGTCAGCTGGACGGCGGTGCCGGTGCCGTTGGCCTTGATCGCGTACGCCTGGGCCGGCTGGCCGTCCACCTGGCGCAGGAACAGCAGCGTGGAGCCGTCGGCGGAGTAGACCGGCTGGTAGGCGTTGCCGACGAGTTCGGCGGCCTTGCCGGTGCCGGTGCTGTACGTCCAGATGTTCTGCGTCCCGCCGTTGGTGCTGCGGGCGAAGGCGACCAGGCCGGTGGGCGAGACGTCGGGCTGGGTGTCCTGGTCCGAGGCGGGCTCCGTGCTGCTGTTCATCAGCCGCACCGGGGCACCGACGGCGTCCGAGGTCTGGGCGTAGATCTGGCCGTCGGCGTCGGTCAGCAGGTCGCTGCCGCTCCAGCCGAAGGCCGCGTCGTCGGCGTTGCCCTGGGCGGGCGTCAGCTGGAAGGCGGAGCTGCCGTCCGGCCGGCTGCTGGCGAGCACGCCGTTGACGGCGGAGGCCACCCGGCTGCCGTCCGACGACCAGGCGACCCGTCCGAACGAGCCGTAGGAGAGGGCGGGCAGCAGGCGCTCGCCCGAACCGTCGCTGTTGATCACGGCGGCCTCGCCGGAGCTGGTCCGGAAGGCCAGCACGCCGGCGGCCGGGGTCGCCGCGTGGGCGGCGGTGGCGCCGAGCGTGCCGACGATGCCCGCCGCCAGGGTGGCGGCGGACGAGAGCACCGCGAGAGAGCGGCGCGAACGAAGTATCAAAATTCCCCCAGATTCGGGCACGTACTGTGCGGCTGCCCGCCGGAACTCCTGCATTCGGGACCATGGCAGCCGGGTCATGCTAGCGGCGTCCGCCACCGCCGCGATACCGCAATTCAGAGCAGCCGCCGGGCGCCCGCCGAGGGCACCGCGGCGAAGGAGCGCGGGGACTTCCAGCCCTCGGCGGCGAAGGCGTCGGCGACGGCGTCGGCGATCCCGTCGGCGGCGCCCTCCTCGGCCAGGACCACCACCGAGCCGCCGAAGCCGCCGCCGGTCATCCGCGCGCCGAGCGCGCCCGCGGCGTTGGCCGCGGCCACCACCAGATCGGTCTCGGCGCAGGAGACCGCGAAGTCGTCGCGGAGCGAGGCGTGGCCCTCGGTCAGGATCGGCCCGACGGCGCGCAGACCGGCCGCGGCGCCGCCGGGGCCGCCGGGGCCGTCGGGGCCGCCGGGGCTTTCCGGCCCGTCTGCGCCGTCCAGCAGGGCGACGACCCGCTCCACCCGGGCGTCCTCGGTGACCACATGGCGGGTCAGCGACCGCAGTTCGCCCGCCGGCAGCTGCTCCAGCGCGGCCTCCAGCTCGGCGTACGGCAGATCCCGCAGGGCGGCCAGGCCGAGCAGGCGCGCGGCGCGCTCGCACCCGGCGCGCCGCTGCGCGTACGCGCCGTCCGCCAGCTCGTGCTTGACCTGGGTGTCCACCACCAGCAGCACCAGCCCCCGGGCGGCCAGGTCCAGCGGCACCTGCCGGGCGCTGAGGTCCCGGGTGTCCAGGAACAGCGCGGCGCCCTCGGTGCAGCAGCTGGACGCCATCTGGTCCATCACCCCGCAGGGCACCCCGGCGAAGTCGTTCTCGGCGCGCTGCGCCAGCAGCGCCAGCCCGGGCCGGTCCAGGCCCAGCCCGTACAGGTCGTCGTAGGCCAGGCCGACGGCGCACTCCAGCGCCGCCGAGGAGGACAGCCCGGCGCCGACCGGCACGTCGCTGTCGACGTACAGGTCGGCGCCGCCCACCCGGTGACCGGCCCGGCCGAGCGCCCAGACCACGGCCGCCGGGTAGACCGCCCAGCCGCCGACCGCCCCCGGCCCCAGCCGGGCCACCTCGACCTCGGTCACCTGCGCGGCCTGGGCGCTGTGCAGCCGCAGCAGCCCGTCGTCGCGCCGGACGGCGGCGACGCGGGTGGCCTGCGGCAGCGCCAGCGGCAGCACGAAGCCGTCGTTGTAGTCGGTGTGCTCGCCGATCAGGTTGACCCGCCCGGGGGCCTGCCAGACGCCGTCCGGGTCGGCGCCGTAGCGGGACCGGAAGCCCTTGACGGCGCTGTCGAGGTGGGACACGGCTGCTCCTCTTCCGGTCCGTGCGGACCGTGTGTGTTACTGGTCAGTCCTGCTGGTCGGGTTCCTGGGCCAGGGCGAAGGCCCAGGCGTCGGCGACGATGCCGTCGAGGTCGGCGCGGCTGGGCTGCCAGCCGAGGACGCTGCGGGCGCGCGCGGCGGAGGCGACCAGGACGGCGGGGTCGCCGGGGCGGCGCTCGGCGGTGACGGCGGTGATGTCGCGTCCGGTGACCCGGCGCACCGACTCGATGACCTGGCGGACGGAGAAGCCGCTGCCGTTGCCGAGGTTGCAGATCAGGTGCTCGCCGGGGGTGGCGGCGGCGACCGCGAGCAGGTGGGCCTCGGCCAGGTCGGCGACGTGGATGTAGTCGCGGACGCAGGTGCCGTCGGGGGTGGGGTAGTCCTCGCCGTAGACGGCGATGTGCGGGCGCTTGCCGAGGGCGGCCTGGATCACCAGCGGGATCAGGTGCGACTCGGGGTCGTGCCGCTCGCCCTGGACGCCGTAGGCCCCGGCGACGTTGAAGTAGCGCAGCGAGACGGCGGCCAGCCCGTGGGCCCGGGCCTCGCTGGTGATCATGTGGTCGACGGCGAGCTTGGTGGCGCCGTAGGGGTTGGTCGGCGCGGTGCGGGCGGTCTCCTCGATGGGGCTGGTCTCGGGCTCCCCGTAGACGGCGGCCGTGGACGAGAACACCAGCCGCCGCACACCGGCCTTGCGCATGGCCGTCAGCAGCTCCAGCGAGCCGGCGACGTTGTTGCGCCAGTACTTCTCCGGGTCCGCGACGGACTCGCCGACCTGGGAGCTGGCCGCGAAGTGCAGCACGCCGTCGAAGGAGCCGTCCAGGAGGTCGGCGGCGTCCTGGATCCGGCCCTGCACGAAGGCTGCACCGGCCGGCACGGAGCGGCGGTGGCCGGTGGACAGGTCGTCGAGCACGACGACCTCGTGGCCGGCCTCGACGAGGTGCGCGCCGACGACCCCGCCGACGTAGCCGGCGCCGCCGGTGACCAGGTATTTGCTCATGGGGAGACCTCTCGTAGGCGCTGTGCCGCCGTCTCCGGCGACACGTCGTTGATGAACACGTCCATGCCGGATTCGGAGCCCGCCAGGAACTTGAGCTTGCCTACGGTACGACGGATCGTGAACAGCTCCAGGTGCAGTGCCAGTTCGCCGCAGTTCCCCGGGCCGGAGCCGACCGGGCTCTGGTGCCAGGCGGCGATGTACGGGGTGCGGTTGCCGGTCCCCTCGAAGAGCCGGTCGAAGCGGCGCAGCAGGTCGAGGTAGAGGGTGCAGAACTCGGCCCGTTCGGCGTCGTTCAGCGCGAGCAGGTCGCCGACCCGGCGGTGGGGGTAGAGGTGCACCTCGTACGGCCAGTGGGCGGCGTAGGGGACGAACGCCGTCCAGTGCTCACCGGCGACGACGACCCGGTCGTCCGGGGTGCCGGCGGCGGCGCGCTCGGCGGCGAGGAGGTCGTCGAAGAGGTTGCGGCCGGTGCGGCGGCGGTGGGCGGCAGCGGCGGCGAGCATGCGCTCGGTGCGGGGGGTGACGAAGGGGTAGGCGTAGATCTGGCCGTGCGGGTGGCCGAGGGTGACGCCGATCTCCGCGCCGCGGTTCTCAAAACAGAACACCTGCTCGATACCGGGCAGTGCGGACAGTTCGGCGGTGCGGTCCGTCCAGGCGTCGAGGACCAGTCCGACCTGCGCGGGCGTCAGGTCGGCGAAGGAGGCGTCGTGGTCGGAGGTGAAGCAGACCACCTCGCAGCGGCCGTTCCCGGCCCGCGCCAGGTGCGGCAGCGCGCCGCTGACGGTCTCGGGGAGCCCGGCACCGGCGGTGGTGAGCGAGGGGAACCGGTTCTCGAAGACGACGACCTCGTAGTCGGCGGCGGGGACCTCGCTCAGCCGGCCGTCCCGGGAGGGGCACAGCGGGCACTCGTCGGCCGGGGGGTGGTAGATCCGGCCCTGCCGGTGCGAGGCGACGACCACCCACTCGTCCAGCAGCGGATCGTAGCGCAGCTCGGAGGCGGTCTCCGTGGAGCCCAGGGGCCTCCGGTCGGGGACGTCCCGGACGGCGTCGTCCCGCGAGTCGTAGTAGATCAACTCACGCCCATCCGCCAAACGGGTGCTGGTCTTCTTCACTCGCTCCACCTTCACACCAACCTGAACCGCATGCCAACACATTCAAACACAATGACTCAGTACCCAACAGATGCAGGGTCGGTGATCTCCCCGACCCCCGAGCGGGGCGCGCAGACGCGCGGACGCGCAGGCGAGAGCGGAGCAGCGGGCGCGGGCCGCGAGGGGAGACGGCCGTGCGCGGGCCGGGCACGGCGGCGCAGGCGCGCAACGCCGGGCAGGCCCGTAGCGCCGCCCAGGCAGGCGGGCGGTGCAGGGCGGCGTGGGGCGGGTGAGCGCGGAACGGCGGGTGCGCTGCGGGCGGACGCGAGCGGACGCGCGCAGCGGGCACCTGAGCCCGGTCCGGCGTGAGCCGCACCGGCGACCGTGTGCGGCCCGGCGGCACCAGTCGGTATCAGGGGCGGCACCGCACCAGCGACCGGCACGTGGTGCATCGCCCGGCGGCCGACCTCCGGCCGCAGGGCGCCGTCCAGCTGCCGACCTCCCGCCCCACGAGGGCCTGCCAGGCGGGCGGCGGGGGCGGCGGTCAGGGTTCTGGGGGGAGGTCCAGTAGGCCGGTGCGGGCGGCGAGGGCGGCTGCTTCGAGGCGGGTGCGGACGCCCAGCTTCATCAGCACCCGCTGCACATGCGTCCGGGCCGTGCTCGGGGCTATCGCCATGCCGTCCGCGATCTCGCGGGTGTCCTCTCCCTCGGCGATCCGTATCAGCACCTGGACCTCGCGGCGGGTCAGCACCCGCAGCAGCCGGACCGCCTCGTCGTCCGGCTCGGCGGCGGGCCGCAGCAGGTGCTCGAAGACCGACTGCAGCAGGTCCGGGGCGATCGCGGCCTCCCCCGCGCGGACGCGCGTCAGCGCCCGCTCGACGACCTCGATCCGCTCGTCCTGCCGCACGTACCCCGCCGCGCCCGCGGCCAGCGCCGCGGCGACCCCGGCCAGGTGCACCACGCCGCCCATGACGACGACGGCGACCTCCGGTCGCTCCCGCCGGATCCGCCGCACCACGTCGAAGGCGGACGGCTCCTCCGGGTGCGCCATGCCCAGCAGGCAGACCTCCGGCCTGCGGTTCACCACCAGCTCCGCGGCCGACCCCACGGGGGTGCCCACGGCCAGGACCCGGTGCCCCCGCAGCCGCAGCGCCGTCGCCAGCGCCTCCGCGAGCAGTCGATGGTCGTCCATCACCACGAGCCGTACGCCCACGGTGGCGCCCCCTCTCACTCGGCCGTTCCCGGCCGTGACGCACCATCACAGCGCATTCCGTGCACGGACCGCCAGCACTTCACCAGGTCGTCCGCATCCGACCGCGCCGCACGGCACCGCCCACCGCCGCCAGACCCCCGCCCGGCCGCCCGCGCCGGAACGGCTTTGGCAGGCTGGACCCATGCCCCCTCTCCCTGGAACCGACGCACTGACCGACGACGCCGCCCGGATGCTCGACCGCCCCGGGCGGCGCCTGCTCGGGCTGTGCGGACCGCCCGCCGCAGGGAAGTCCGTACTCGCCCGTGCCCTCGTGGACGGAATCAACCTACGCCTCGGCACTGACACTGCCGCCTATCTGCCGCTGGACGGCTTCCACCTGTCCAACCGTCAGCTGGAACGACTCGGCCTCGCGGACCGCAAGGGCTCGCCGCCCAGCTTCGACGTCCACGGCTATGTCGCGCTGCTGCGCCGGGTCGGCGGGGTGCCGCCGCCGGAGCACGACGTCTACGCGCCGGACTACGACCGCGCCCTGCACGAGCCGGTCGCCGCGCGGCACGTGATCAGGCCCGGCGTCCGGCTGGTCGTGACCGAGGGCAACTACCTGGGGCTGGACGCCGCCGGCTGGCGCGAGGCGGCGGCACTGCTCGACGGGCTCTGGTACCTGGACGCCCCCGACGACCTGCGCGAGCAGCGGCTGGAGGAGCGGCACCGGGGCAACGGCTCCTCGGCGGAGCGCACCCGCAGCCGGATCGCCGACAACGACCGGCCCAACGGCGAGCTGGTGAAGTCCGCCCGGAGCCGCAGCCACCGGATCATCAGCGCCGGAAGCCACACGATCGGGTGAAGAAACGCCGTAGGCCCCCCGCCACACGGGCGGGGGGCCTACAGTCCTTACCGAGCCCCCATGCGGAATCGAACCGCAGACCTTCTCCTTACCATGGAGACGCTCTACCGACTGAGCTATAGGGGCGAACGAGGAAGACAATACCGGATCACTGCCCGGAGTACGAAATCGCCTCCTGGGCGGTCGCCAGCAGCGGCCCCTCCGGGTGGGGCCGGGGCAGCGCGCGGATGCAGAGCAGCGAGCAGCAGCAGGCCGCGATCAGATACCAGCCCACCGCGTAGGAACCGACGGTGGCCGTCAGCCGGGTGGCGATCAGCGGGGCGAGGGCGCCCCCGGTGAGCGAGCCCAGGTTGTACGCGACGGACGCGCCCGAGCAGCGCACCCGGGAGGGGAACAGCGCCGGGAGGAACGCCGGGAGCGGCCCGTGCAGCAGGCCGAGCGCCACCATGGCCCCGGCCAGCGCCAGCATGATCAGGGGGGTGCGCCCGGTGTCGAGCAGCGGCACCAGCAGCGGCGCCCACAGCAGCGCGACCAGCATGCCGCAGCGGATCACCCGGCGGCGTCCGTAGCGGTCGGAGAGCAGGGCGGCGGCGTAGGTGGCCGCGCCGAGGAGGAGATTGCCGACCAGCAGCAGCCCCAGCATCCGGGTCCGCGGCAGGTGCAGGTCGGCGGTGGCGTGGGAGAGGACCCAGGTCGTGGAGACGTAGAAGAACACCGAGCCGCTGACGACGGTGCCCGCGCCCAGCAGCAGCGGCCCGCGGTGGTGGCGCAGCACGGTCAGCAGCGGCGCCCGGACGGGGCCCTCGGCGGCGGCCGCCAGGAACACCGGGGACTCCTGGACGCGGAGCCGGGCCACCAGCCCGGCCGCGACCAGGACGAGCGAGCCGAGGAACGGCAGCCGCCAGCCCCAGGCCCGGAACTCCGCCTCCGGCAGGAGCGCGGACAGCGCCCAGAACAGCCCGGTGGCCAGGGCGAAGCCCAGGCAGGGCCCGAACTGCACATAGGCCCCGTAGCGTCCGCGCCGGTCCGGCGGCGCGTGCTCGGTGGCGAGCAGGGCGGCCCCGCCGAACTCCCCGCCGAGGCCGACGCCCTGCAGGAAGCGCAGCGCGGTGAGGGTGAGCGGCGCCCACACGCCCCACGCGCCGTAGCCGGGCAGCAGGCCGACCCCGGCCGTGGACAGCCCCATGAGCAGCAGCGACCCGATCAGGACCCGCTTGCGTCCCCAGCGGTCGCCCAGGTGTCCGAACAGCACCGCCCCGGTGGGCCGCCCCAGGAAGCCCACGGCGTACACCGAGAAGGCCGCCAGCAGGCCGCCGGCCGTGCTCAGATGCGGGAAGAAGGCGCGCCCGAAGACCAGCGCGGCGGCAGTCCCGTAGATGAAGAAGTCGTAGAACTCGGTGGCGGAGCCGATGACGACGGCCGAAACCACCCGAAACGGAGGTTTATCTGACATATCATCATTCTTAGCCCCGTTTCTCCGCGAAGACGATCACGCACACGGGTGATCGTCACTGGTGCGGCAGGTGGGCGTACGGGTCCTGCGGCGTGGCGGACGGCGGAGGCGGCGGCCCGGGCCGGTTCCGGCGCCGTCGGCTCACCACCAGCCCCACCGCGGCGACGACGGCCAGCCCGGCCACCGCGACCCCCGCGACCTCCGCCGCCGACCACCCCCGCCCGTGCCCGCGCCCGCGGCAGCCCGCGCGCCCCCCGCCGGCGCGGACGCCGCCGCCGACCCACCCGCCCGGGGCGCAGCCGGAGCGCTCGCCGCGGCAGGCACCAGCGGATTCACATCAGCGGGCCCGGGATCCCCCGGCGTGGCCAGCGCGACACGGGGGCGGATCAGGCCGTAGCCGTAGTACGGGTCCTGGAAGCCGGGCCTGCTCCCCGCGTTGGCCGTGTTCTTCAGCACCCGGATGACCTGGTCTGCGGTCCAGGTGGGGTGCACCGACCAGATCAACGCCGCAGAGGCCGAGGTGATCGCGGTGGAGTCGCTCGTCCCGTGTCCGTTGCAGTAGCCGGACGGCCCCACGCACGCCTCGTACATGCCCGCGCCGGGGGCACTCAGCGACACCTCCGAGCCGTGCTCCGACTCGCTCGCCACGTTCCCGTTCTTGTCCGTCTCGCTGACTCCCACAACCCCGGGGAAAGCAGCGGGGTACTCCACGGGGTTCCCGTCCGCCCCGTCGTTGCCGACCGCAGCAACGATCAGCTTGCCCTTGGACAGCGCATAGTCGACGGCGCTGTGCACGCTCGGCTCGTTCTCTACCTGTCCCATCGAGATGTTGATGATCTGCGCGCTGCTGTCCGCTGCCGCCCGGAGGGCGGCGGACATCTGCTGCGCGAAGCTCTCCGCGAAGACGGCCTCGTTGGCGCCCTGGGGCACGACGCGCAGCGGAAGGATGCTGGCTCCGGGCGCCAGGCCGTACATGCCCTTGCCGCTCCAGCCCTTTCCGGTGCCCGCGATGAGGCTGGCCATGGCGGTCCCGTGGCCGTTGGCGTCCGTCTCCGCGCCACCTGGGAGACCGGAGAAGTTCTGCCCCGGCAGGATCTGCCCGACCAGGTCCGGATGGTCGGCCTTCACGCCACTGTCGATCTCGGCGATAGTGATGCCCTTGCCGGTGGAGACCGGCCAGAGCTGATCGGTGGCGTGCATGGTGGTGAGCCACCACTCCTGCGCTCGGATGGAGGAGACCGGAGCATTCGCCGTCGCGGCGGTGGAGCCGCTGAACAGCGCAGCCGCCGTAGCCGCCAGCGCAACGCAGAGACGCGGGAGGACCCTCCTGCCGAACCGTGCCATCCCGCTCTCCTTCCGTGCGATCGACTGCGTCCAACCGATCGACAAGCGAACCTACTCGATCACCGCAGGGTTGGTTCCAGGCGTACCGGACGTCCAGGTCTCCTCGTCCTCGACGAGGTAGGCCGCACGACGCCCCTTGCGCTTGCTGCCGCCCATCCGTCCCATGCCGCCCATGCCCATCCCTCCGGACATCAACTCGTTGGTGCCCCGGCTATCGGCTGCGGAAGCTGCCGACTCATCGGCGACGGGGGCGCCGCTGATCCCCGACCGGGCGGTGATCGACGCGGTGGCAGCCGACTCCCCGTAGGAACCGGAAGCCACGCCCGAGCCCGTGCCTTCGGCGAACCCGCCGCCGGCTCCCGTCTCCTCACCCACGGCCGCCGCCCCGAAGCGGTTCCTGCCAGGGGCGGAACCGACCGCACCGCCGCTGATCCCGCTGCCGGTGACGTCGATGCCTCCGTCGGCGGGCGGCGTACCGCCGAACTCCCCACCGCCTCCCGGTGGGATGGGCGCGACCGGAGGCGGCAGCACCGTGGTTCCACCCCCGGTCGGGCCGCTCCCCGCACCGCCACTACCGGGAGTGCCGGGCGTGCCGGGCGGCGGAGGAGGAGTCGGCGGGTTCGCGCCCTGGAGCGTGGTGGACCCGCCGCTGCCGCCGGTCACCGGGGGCGGGACGGGTACGAGGGTCGTACCGCCCGGGCCGGAGTGGGAACCGGCCGAGGAGTCGTCCTTGGAGACCGATCCCGGGTTCGGAACAGCGGCAGGGCGGTACGCCGTGGTCGAGCGCGATCCCGACCCGCCGACCCCCGGCTGGTTCTCCAGGGACCCGTAGTAGCCCCCGCCCTTGGGGGGCATCAGGGCACCGGGGAGGGGCGGGAAGGTGGGGACGGTGCTGACGCCCATGGTGGAGACCGCGCCGACGTAGGAGCCGCCGAGGCTCTCCATCTGGCTGAGGGCCTCCTGGTAGGCCGACTCCACGTTGGCCTGGGCGGCGAACGCCTGCTTCTGGGTGATGCCGCCGGGCGGGACCACCACGAGGCCCGAGACGGCCGGGTCCTTGACGCTGCCGTCGAAGTTCAGGCCGGAGTCGACGGAGAAGCGCTGCTGCTGCTTGAAGGCGCTGACGGTCGCCATGTCCGCGTGCGGGACGGGCGGCATGCCCGCCTGCGCGGTGCCCAGCTGCTGGCCGGCCATGGTGATGGCGACACTGGTGTTGTTCGCGTAGCCGGCCAGCGTGTCCGTGGACGAGATGACCTGCCGCGCCCAGCCGGTGAACGAGTCGGCCGCCGAGCCGGTCCACTGAAGGCCGTTGATGTGCTGGGAGAGGTCGTCGGCCAGCGACTGGATCTGGGTGCTGGCGGCGGCCAGGGTGTCGCCGACGGCGAGGACCGACTTGGGGTCGGCGGCGGCGATCATGCCGTGCAGTTCCTCGTGCGAGGACTTCTCGAAGTCGGTGACCGGGCTCCAGCTGTCGGAGCCGCCCGGTTCTCTCATCGTTCTCTCCCCCTGTCCTCGATGGTTCGGTCAGCTCGGCCGCGTCGCCGTCGGCGACGGGGAGGCGGAGGGCTCCGCGGGCTTCGCGGGCTTGGAGGCGGCGGCGAGTTGCTGGTCGACGGTCCAGTCGGTCTGGGAGGGCGGGGGTTGGGCGGCGGTCGTCTGGGTCTGGATGTCCCAGAGCTTGGCGATCTGTTCGGCTTCGACGTTGCGGTAGCCGACCTGGGACACCTGGAGGGTGATGTCCATGGCGTTGATCTGGTCGGTCAGCGTCTGCGACAGCTGCTGCAGCTGGGTGTGGACGGCCGAGTAACGGGTCATCAGGAGTTCCACCTCCTGGAATCCGGTGCCCAGGTGAGCGGCGGTCAGCTGCTGGGACGCGATGGCACCCGGTGCGGCCGGGCCGGCGTCCAGGGACGCGAGCAGGCCGTTCACCCGGTCCCGGAACGCGGTCAGGGTCTCGACTTCGACGCTGACCGCGCTCGACGGGCCGGTGTCCGGTGTTCCGCTGTTGTTCGTCATGTGGCTCCCCCGCACACATCTCCCACTCGGTGCACAGGAAAAGCTACCCCACCCCCGCGTCGGCGCAATGCCGGCCGGGCCGGGCCGGGGCGGGTCAGGCGTCGACGTCCTCGGCCAGCTCCAGCCAGGTCAGTTCGAGGGCCTCGCGCTCGTCCTTGAGCGCCCGCAGCTTGGCGTCCAGGTCGGCGACCCTGCCGAAGTCGGCGGCGTGCTCGGCCATCTGCTCGTGCAGCTTGGCCTCGTCCTTGTCGAGCTTGACGATCTGACGCTCGATCCGCTGGAGCTCCTTCTTGGCCGCGCGGGTGTCGCCGGTCTTCTTGGGGAAGCTCGCGGCCGGGGCCGAGGCCGCCGCCTGCTCGGCGATGACGTGGCGGCGCTCCAGGTACTCGTCGATGCCCTTGGGCATCATCCGCAGCGCCCGGTCGCCCAGCAGCGCGTACACCACGTCGGTGGTGCGCTCGATGAAGTAGCGGTCGTGGCTGACGATGACCAGCGAGCCGGGCCAGCCGTCGAGCAGGTCCTCCAGCTGGCTGAGGGTCTCGATGTCGAGGTCGTTGGTGGGCTCGTCCATGAACAGGACGTTGGGCTCGTCCATCAGCAGCCGCAGCAGCTGGAGCCGGCGGCGCTCACCGCCGGAGAGGTCGCCGACCGGCGTCCACTGCTTCTCCTTGGTGAAGCCGAAGGTCTCGCAGAGCTGGCTGGCGGACATCTCGCGGCCCTTGCCGAGGTCGACCCGGCCGCGGATCTGCTCGACCGACTCCAGCACCCGCAGCGTCGCCGGGAGTTCCGCGACCTCCTGCGAGAGGTACGCCAGCTTCACGGTCTTGCCGACGACGACCCGGCCGGCGGCGGGCTGCAGGTCGCTGTCGCTGGCCCAGGCCGCCTGCATGGCGCGCATCAGCGAGGTCTTGCCCGCGCCGTTGACGCCGACCAGGCCGACCCGGTCGCCGGGGCCGAGGTTCCAGGTGAGGTGCTCCAGCAGGATCTTGGGCCCGGCCTGGACCGTGACGTCCTCCAGCTCGAAGACGGTCCGGCCGAGGCGCGAGTTGGCGAACTTCATCAGCTCGGCGCGGTCGCGCGGCGGCGGGACGTCCGCGATCAGCTCGTTGGCGGCCTCGACCCGGAACCGGGGCTTGGAGGTGCGGGCGGGCGCGCCGCGCCGCAGCCAGGCCAGCTCCTTGCGGACCAGGTTCTGCCGCTTGGTCTCCTCGGTGCTGGCGATCCGCTCGCGCTCGGCCCGGGCGAAGACGTAGTCGGAGTAGCCGCCCTCGTACTCGTGCACGGCGCCGGCCTGGACGTCCCACATCCGGGTGCAGACCTGGTCCAGGAACCAGCGGTCGTGGGTGACCACGACCAGCGCCGAGCGGCGGGCGCGCAGGTGCCCGGCGAGCCAGGCGATGCCCTCGACGTCGAGGTGGTTGGTGGGCTCGTCCAGGACCAGCAGGTCCGGCTCGGCGATGAGCAGCTTGGCGAGGGCGATCCGGCGGCGCTCGCCGCCGGAGAGCGGGCCGATGACGGTGTCCAGGCCCTGGGCGAAGCCGGGCAGGTCCAGGCCGCCGAAGAGGCCGGTGAGCACGTCGCGGATCTTGGCGTTGCCGGCCCACTCGTGGTCGGCCTGGTCGCGGATGACCTCGTGCCGGATGGTGGCGGCCGGGTCGAGCGAGTCGCTCTGGGTGAGCGCGCCGATGCGCAGGCCGCCGACGTGGGTGACCCGGCCGGTGTCGGCCTCCTCCAGCTTGGCCATGATCCGGGTGAGGGTGGTCTTGCCGTCGCCGTTGCGGCCGACGACGCCGATCCGGTCGCCCTCGCTGACTCCGACGGACACGCCGTCGAGGACGGCGCGCGTGCCGTACACCTTGGTGACGGCTTCGACGGTGACGAGGTTGACTGCCACGGGTGCTCTGCTCCTGCTGGGCTGGGGGACCTGCTCCGGCCTCCCAGCCTAGTCGGCGCGGGGACCGGGACGCGCGGACGGGCGGCCCCGGCCGGGAAGGGCAGCCGCGCGGCCGGGACGGACGGGGGGTCAGCCGACGACGGCCGCGCCCGGGACGGGGCCCTCGGTGATCCGCACCCCGCGGCAGGTGCCGGAGGCGGCGAGGGCGTCGGCGACGGTCCGCGCGGTCTCGGCGTCCTTGGCGAGGAAGGCGCAGGTCGGCCCGGAGCCGGAGACCAGCGACCCTATGGCTCCGGCGTCGCCGCCGGTGGCGAGGGTCGCGGCGAGCGCGGGGCGCAGCGCCAGCGCGGCCGGCTGGAGGTCGTTGCGCAGGGCGGCACCGAGGGCGGCGGCGTCGCCGTCGCGCAGCGCCGCGAGCAGCGCGGGATCGGCGGTGGGCGGCGGGACGTCGGCCTCGCCGGATCCGGCGCCGAGGGCGCGCTGCCGGTCGCACTCGGCGTACACGGCTGGGGTGGACAGGCCGCCGTCGGCGACCGCGAACACCCAGTGGAAGGCGCCGCCGACCGGGAGCGGGGTGAGCAGTTCGCCACGGCCCTCCCCGAGGGCGACGCCGCCGAGCAGCGCGAACGGCACGTCACTGCCGAGCTGGGCGGCGAGGTGGGCGAGCCCGGCGGGGGGCTCGCCGGTGCCCCAGAGGGCGTCGCAGGCGACCAGGGCGGCGGCGGCGTCGGCGCTGCCGCCGGCCATGCCCCCGGCGACCGGGATGTTCTTGGCGATGTGCAGGTGCACGGCGGGTGCGAGGCCGTGCCGGGCGGCGAGCAGCGCGGCGGCCTTGGCGGCGAGGTTGCTGCCGTCGGCGGGGACGTGCGCGGCGTCGGTTCCGGCGACGGTGACGGTCAGCGCCTCGGCCGGGGTGACGGTCACCTCGTCGTACAGTCCGACCGCGAAGAAGACCGTGGCCAGCCCGTGGTAGCCGTCGGCCCGGCGTCCGCCGACGGCCAGCTGGACGTTGACCTTGGCCGGTACCCGGACGGTGACGGACCGCTCAAACGGCAGAGGCCGCGCAGACGGCAGAGACGGCGATGACGGCTGCGGCTGCGGCGGCGATGACGGCGACACGTGCGGTTGCTCCCCTGGCTCGGGCCTGCGCCGCTCGGCGCCCGGCCCCTCGGTGTCCTGCCCCGTGAGCGGCAGGGGTCTCATTCTGCCGCAGCCGCCCCGGGCCGCTCCGCCGCCGGGGGCCGGGCCTCGGCGAGGCGGGCGAACTGTTCGACGGTCAGCACCTCGCCGCGCAGCCGGTAGTCGATCCCGGCGGCGGTCAGCGCCGCCTCGGCGGCGGTCGGGGAGCCCGCCCAGTCGCCGAGGGCGGCGCGCAGGGTCTTGCGGCGCTGCGCGAAGGCGGCGTCGACGACGGCGAAGACCTCCTCGCGGGTGGCGGTGGTCCGCGGCGGCTCGCGGCGGACCAGCGACACCAGCCCGGAGTCGACATTGGGGGCGGGCCAGAAGACGTTGCGGCCGATCGCGCCCGCGCGCTTCACCTCGGCGTACCAGTTGGCCTTGACCGACGGCACCCCGTAGACCTTGCTGCCGGGCCCGGCGGCGAGCCGGTCGGCGACCTCGGACTGCACCATCACCAGGGTGCGCTCGACGCTGGGGAAGGTCTCCAGCATGTGCAGCAGCACCGGCACGGCCACGTTGTACGGGAGGTTGGCGACCAGCGCGGTCGGCGGCGGCCCGGGCAGCTCGGCGACCTCCATGGCGTCGCCGTGGACCAGCGCGAAGCGGTCGGCGCGGGCGGGCATCCGGGCGGCGATGGTGGTCGGCAGGTGCCGGGCGAGCAGCGGGTCGATCTCGACGGCGGTGACCCGGTCGGCGACCTCCAGCAGGCCCAGGGTGAGCGAGCCCAGCCCGGGGCCGACCTCCACCACGACGTCCTCGGCGGTGACCCCGGCCGCGCGGACGATCCGGCGGACGGTGTTGCCGTCGATGACGAAGTTCTGGCCGCGCTGCTTGGTCGGCCGCACGCCGAGGGTGTCCGCGAGGCTGCGGATGTCGGCGGCGCCGAGGAGGGGGCCCTCCGTGGACGGGGAGTCTTCAGTGCTGGTGCTCACCCGGCAAGCCTATCCGGCTGCGCGCGGGCCGCAGGCGGGCCACGGCTCCATGCCCCGGCGCTGGTAGAGGGTGCGGGCGCGGTCGGTCTGCTCGCCGGGGGAGGCGTCCTGCGGCAGGCCGTGGCCGCCGAGGCTGTGCCAGGTGCGGGCGTCGAACTGGTAGAGGCCGCCGTAGCGGCCGCTGGGGTCGACCGCGTGCGGATTGCCCCCGGCCTCGCAGCGGGCCAGGGCGGTCCAGTTCATGCCGCCGGTGGTGTGCAGGGTCGCGGTGTGCAGGGTCGCGCTGTACGCGGCCGGACGGCGGTGCGAGTGCGCCCGCGCCTCGCCGGGGCGGCGCCGGGAGGAGCGGCCGCTGTCGGCCGGACGGGTGTGCGCGGCGTGGCGGCCGGAGCCCGCCGGGTGCGGGACGACCGGCGCCGGTGCCGGGCCGGGGACGGTGAGCGGCAGCGGCGGCAGCACGGTCAGCGCGGGCAGCACCGGCGGGGCCGGGGGCGTCGGCGGGGCGAGCCGGGCCAGCGGCGGCAGCAGCGGCCCGGCGCCGAAACCGGAGCCGGAATCGGAACCGCGACCGAAACCGGGCCCGGCCGGCGCGGGGAGGTCCAGCAGGCGTTGCAGCGTGACCGGGTCCGGCGCGGACGGCCGGGGCAGGGCCCGGTCGGCGGGCGCCGCCGGGCGGGGCGCCGGGCGCTCCGCCGCCGCCAGCGGGGCGGCGTCGGCGGCCGGTTCGCTGTCCAGGTCGGTCCGCTGGTGGCCGGGCGAGCCGCCGGCCTCCCGGTGCGGCTGCTGCGCGTGGGCGGCGAACGCGCCCCCGCTGCCGCCGACGAGCAGGGCGAGCACCAGGGCCCTGGGCACCGTCCGCTGCGCCCCTGCTGACACGTTCACCCGAAGCCTTCCGCCGTCCGACAAGGTCCGAGGCCCCGGCGACGGTCGCGTCCGGGTCCTCCATGGGCGGATCAACGACCAGCCGGGCGGGGGGTCACCGGAAAGCGGTCAGACGGGGGGCGGCCGCAGTCGGCCGCCGGTCAGTAGTCGAAGGCGCGGGCGGTGTTCGCCGCCAGCGCAGTGGCCAGGGCGTCCTCGTCCAGGCCGCGTACGGCGGCCATGGCCCGCAGCGTGACCGGGATCAGGTACGGGGCGTTGGGGCGGCCGCGGTAGGGGGCGGGGGTGAGGAAGGGCGCGTCGGTCTCGATCAGCACGCGGTCCAGCGGGGCGACGGCGAGCGCGTCGCGCAGGTGCTGGTTGGCGGGGAAGGTGACCGGTCCGGCGAAGGAGAGGTAGTACCCGGCCTCGGCGCAGACCTTGGCCATCTCGGCGTCGCCCGAGTAGCAGTGGAAGACGGTGCGTTCGGGCGCGCCCTCCTCGCGCAGGATGCGCAGCGCGTCCTCGTGGGCGTCCCGGTCGTGGATGACCAGGGCCTTGCCGTGCTTCTTGGCGAGCGCGATGTGCCGGCGGAAGGACTCCTGCTGGATCTCCACGCCCTCCGGGCCGGTCCGGAAGTAGTCCAGGCCGGTCTCGCCGACGCCCCTGACCTGCGGCAGCGCGGCGAGGGCGTCGATCTCGGCGAGGGCCTCGTCCAGCGCGGCCGAACCGCCGGGGGCGCGGCGGCGGCCGCTCCAGCCGTCCGGGTCGCCGAGGACGATCCGCGGGGCCTCGTTGGGGTGCAGCGAGACCGTGGCGTGGACGCCGGGGTGCCGGGCGGCCAGCTCGGCGGCCCAGCGCGAGCCGTCGAGGTCGCAGCCGACCTGGACGACCGTGGTGACGCCGACCGAGGCGGCCTTGGCCAGGCCGTCCTCCGGGCTGCCGTCCTGCATGTCCAGGTGGGTGTGCGAGTCGGCGACGGCGATCCGCAGCGGCTCCGGCAGCGGCGGCGCGGCGTCCTTCTCGGCCTGGGACTTCTTCGAGCGTGGCATCAGGACTTCTCCTCCAGTCGCGGGAACAGGACCGCGCCCTTGGTGACCGTGACGCCCGCCGGGAGCAGCCCCCAGCCGCCAGCCTCCGGGATGCGCTGGTCGGCGAGGGCCCCGAGCTGCGGCTCGGCTCCCAGCGAGTCCCAGAGCAGGCCGCAGGCGCCGGGCATGACCGGGCTCAGCAGCACCGCGATGCCGCGCAGCGCCTCGGCGGCGCTGTACAGGACGGTCGCCAGCCGGGCCCGGCCCTGCTCGGAGCCGTCCTTGGCGGTCTTCCACGGCTCCTGCGCGCTGAGGTAGCCGTTGACCTGCCGGACGAAGTCGAGGACGGCGGCCAGGCCGCCGGCGAAGTCCAGCTGCTCGCCGATGCGCTCGTCGGCCTCGGCGGCGGCCCTGGCCAGGCCGTCGGCGAGGGCCTGTTCGGCCGGTCCGGCGGCGGTGGCGGCGGGCAGGACGCCGCCGAAGTAGCGGCCGACCATGGCGGCGGTGCGGGAGGCGAGGTTGCCGAAGTCGTCGGCCAGCTCGGAGGTGTAGCGGGCGGCGAAGTCCTCCCAGGAGAAGGAGCCGTCGGTGCCGAACGGGACGGCCCGCAGGAAGTAGTACCGGTAGGCGTCGACGCCGAAGTGGTCGGTGAGCTGCCGCGGGGAGATGCCGGTCAGGTTGGACTTGCTCATCTTCTCGCCGCCGACCATCAGCCAGCCGTTGGCGGCGATCCGCTCGGGCAGCGGCAGGCCGTTGGCCATCAGCATGGCGGGCCAGATGACGGCGTGGAACCGGAGGATGTCCTTGCCGACCAGGTGGACGTCGGCGGGGAAGGTCCGCGCGAAGCGCTCCGGGTCGGCGCCGTAGCCGACGGCCGTGGCGTAGTTGAGCAGGGCGTCCACCCACACGTAGATGACGTGCCCGGGATCCCAGGGCACCGGGATGCCCCAGTCGAAGGTCGAGCGGGAGATGGAGAGGTCCTGCAGGCCCTGCTCGACGAAGCGGACGACCTCGTTGCGGGCGGATTCGGGCTGGACGAAGCCGGGCTCGGCGGCGTACAGCTCCAGCAGCCGGGGGCCGTAGGCGGAGAGCCGGAAGAAGTAGTTCTCCTCCTTCAGCATCTCCACCGGCGTGCGGTGGATCGGGCAGAGCTTGCGCCCCTCGAACTCACCGCTCCCGTCGAGCAGTTCGCCCGGTGACTTGTACTCCTCGCAGCCGACGCAGTACGGGCCCTCGTAGCCGCCCCGGTAGATCTCGCCCCGGTCGTAAAGATCCTGGACGAACTCCTGGACGCGGGCGGTGTGCCGCTCCTCGGTGGTGCGGATGAAGTCGTCGTTGGCGATCTGCAGGTGCCGCCAAAGCGGCTTCCACTCCTCCTCGACGAGCCGGTCGCACCACTCCTGCGGGCTGACGCCGTGGGCCTCGGCGGTGCGCATGATCTTCTGGCCGTGCTCGTCGGTGCCGGTGAGGAAGCAGACCTGCTCGCCGCGCCGGCGGTGCCAGCGGCTGAGCACGTCCCCGGCGACGGTGGTGTAGGCGTGGCCGAGGTGGGGGCGGTCGTTGACGTAGTAGATCGGCGTGGTCACGTAGTAGCTGTGCCCGCGCGTCCCGGTGCTGTCCGACATGGCCGCCATGCTGCCGCATCCTAACCGTCCGGCCCGGGGCGCCCCGAATCGTTTCCCGCCCGACCGGGGCCGCCGCCGCGCCGGTCCCGGGTCAGGGCTCGGGGTGGTGTGCCGGTTCCGGATCAGGAAGTGGAAGGGCAGGTGCAGTCGGCGCGGGCGGCGCGGCCGGGCGACGCCGACGGTGCTGGTCGCGGTGGTGGCCGGGGCGGGCTTGGCGCGGGCCGCCGGGCGCGGCGGGTGCGCGTACGCGGCGGCCTCGGCGACCCGCCCGGCGCGCAGGATGCGGACGTGCGTGCCGCCGCAGCCGGGGCAGCCGGGCCTGGTCAGCGGCGAGGGCACGGGCACGCCGTTGGCGCGGTAGCTGATCACCGGCCGGCCCCCGGCGTCGCTGCGGTGCTCGATCTCGTACGCCTGCTCCCAACCGTAGCCGCAGTTGAGGCAGGCGAAGGCGTAGGCCTCGTGGACGGTCGCGCCGGCGGCCGGCGCGGGGCCGGCCGAGGCGGTCGGGATGGAGGTGGCGGCGGACGTCGCGGTGTGGGACGCCGCGCCGTCGGGGTCGCCGAGGTATGCGCTCATGCAGGTCTCCCGAAATGCCCGAAGCGGGGCTTTCTCGCTTCCTCCCCCAGAATCCCCCGGGCTTCGCCGTGGATTCACCGCCGCGTCATTCTTGGCAGAGAGTTGGCCCGGCGCGGTATTACCGCTACCCGACCGTGAGCATTCCTTGGCGCGCTTTTGGCCGGAGCCCGGCGGGGCGCGCCGACCGGGCTTCCGCGCGCTCCCCGGGGCGGTTCAGGCCTGCGGCGCCGCGCCCTTGCGCGCCTCGTTCTTGGCGGCGACCACGGCGTCGAAGACCTCCCGCTTGGGCACGCCGGTGTCGGCCGCCACCGCGGCGATCGCCTCCTTGCGGCGCTCCCCGGCGTCCTCGCGCACGGCGACCCTGCGGGCCAGCTCCTGCGGGTCCAGCGCGGCGGGGTCGGCCGGGGGCGCGCCCTGGACGACCACGGTGATCTCGCCGCGCACGCCCTGCGCCGCCCAGGCGGCCAGGTCGGCCAGCGGGCCGCGCTTGACCTCCTCGTAGGTCTTGGTCAGCTCGCGGCAGACGGCGGCCGGGCGCTCCGCGCCGAAGACCTCCGCCATGGCCAGCAGCGAGTCCTCGATGCGGTGCGGGGATTCGAAGAAGACCATGCTGCGCGGCTCGGCCGCCAGCTCGCGCAGCCGGGTGGTGCGCTCGCCGCCCTTGCGCGGCAGGAAGCCCTCGAAGCAGAAGCGGTCCACCGGCAGCCCGGACAGCGCCAGCGCGGTCAGCACCGCCGAGGGCCCGGGCACGGCGGTGATCCGGATGCCCTTCTCCACCGCCGCGGCGACCAGCCGGTAACCGGGGTCGGAGACCGAGGGCATCCCGGCGTCGGTCACCAGCAGCACCCTGGCCCCGCCGAGCAGCGCCTCGACCAGCTCCGGGGTGCGGCCGACCTCGTTGCCCTCGAAGTAGGAGACGACCCGCCCGCCGGGGGCGACCCCGAGTGCGTTGGCGAGGCGCCACATCCGCCGGGTGTCCTCGGCCGCGACGACGTCGGCGGAGGCCAGTTCGGCGGCGAGCCGGGGCGGTGCGTCCCCGACGTCGCCGATGGGGGTTCCCGCGAGAATGAGTAGACCTGTCACGTCCTCATACTCTCCCAGGATGGCGAGGTACCCGTACCGCGGACAGACTTCACCCCTACGATGCACGCGTGAGTGGTGATGAGGCGACAGGGACAGCGCCGGAGGGCGACGGGATGCACGGTACGGCGACGCTGACCGGCATCGCGCTGGAGGAGGTGCCCGGCGACGGCCCGACCGGGGCGACCCCGCGCCGGTCGTGGCCGCCGAGCCCGTGGCAGCGGCGGCTGGCCCGGCTCGGCTACGACGCGGCGGAGCAGACCCCGCTGCGGCAGCGCCTGGTGCCGCCGATGCCGGACGGCCGCTCGGTCTCCGCCGGCGAGCCCTCCCCGGTACTGGCCCGGCTCGGCCTGTCGCTGCCGACCGGCCTGTGGCTGTGGCTCTGCCGCTGGTCCGGCTGGCTGGGCCCGCTGGCGGTGACGCTGTTCGGCGGCATCCTGGTGTTCACCAACCTCGGCCACCCGCACGACATCATCTTCGACGAGACCTACTACGCCAAGGACTCCTGGGCGCTGTGGCACTACGGGTACGAGGTGAACTGGCCGGCCGACGCCAACCAGCTGATCCTGCAGCACCCGCAGGTGATCCCGCAGCCCCAGGGCGGCGCGTTCATCGCGCACCCCCCGGCGGGCAAGTGGGTCATCGGCATCGGCGAGATGGTCTTCGGGCTGAACCCGTTCGGCTGGCGCTTCATGGTGGCGCTGCTGGGCACCCTGGCCGTGCTGATCGTCTGCCGGATCGGCCGCCGGCTGTTCCGCTCGACGCTGCTGGGCTGCGTCGCCGGGCTGCTGATGTGCTGCGACGGGCTGCACGTGGTGATGAGCCGCACCGGCCTGCTGGACCAGGTGGTGATGTTCTGGGCGCTGTGCTCCTTCGGCCTGCTGCTGCTCGACCGGGACCGGACCAGGGCCCGGCTGGCGGACGCGGTGGGCGCGACCGCCGACAGCCCGAACGCGCTGCCGGACCACGAGCGGGCCACCGCGGCCCCGCTGGGTTGGCGTCCGTACCGGCTGCTGGCCGGGCTGACCCTGGGCCTGTGCTGCGCGACCAAGTGGGACGGCCTGGACTTCCTGGCGTTCTTCGCGGTCATGTCGGTGCTGTGGGACGCGGGCGCCCGCAAGACCGCCGGGGCGCGGCACCCGTACCGGACGGCGCTGCTGCACGACGTGCCGTTCGCGTTCCTGTCCACGGTGGTGGTCGCCTTCTTCACCTATCTGGCGTCCTGGTCCGGCTGGCTGTTCACCCAGGGCGGCTACGACCGGCAGTGGGCCGCGCACCGGGCGGGCCTGTCCGCCGCCAACTGGGGCCCGATCCCGTTGCCGCAGGTGGACATGAGCTGGGTTCCGGCGCCGCTGCGCAGCCTGTGGCACTACCACTCGGAGATCTGGAACTTCAACACCCACCTGACGACGCCGCACACGTACATGTCCAACCCGTGGAGCTGGCTGGTCAACGGGCGGCCGGTGTCGTTCTACTACCCGAGCGGCCTGAAGCCCTCGCAGTGCGGCGGCGCGGCGCAGTGCTCCAGCGAGGTGCTGGCCATCGGCACCCCGCTGCTGTGGTGGGCGGCCTGCTTCGCGCTGGTGTACGCGCTGTACCGGTGGATCCTGGTCCGGGACTGGCGGGCGGCGGCGATCTGCTGCGGCATCGCGGCGGGCTACCTGCCGTGGTTCCAGTGGCAGCAGCGGACGATCTTCTTCTTCTACTCCATCGACTTCGAGCCGTTCCTGTGCCTGGCGCTGGCGCTGATGATCGGCGGGATGCTGGGCAGCGCCGCGGCCTCGCGGGACCGCAGGCTGTGGGGCGGGGCCGCAGCCGGGGTGCTGGTCGTCGCCATCATGGCGGTCTTCGCGTACTTCTTCCCGCTGTACACCGGCGAGGTGACCACGCTGGCGCAGTGGCAGGCCCGGATGTGGTGGCCCACCTGGATCTGACGTCCGGCCCGCGCACCGAATGTCGGATGCGTCCCGAGTCCCGGGTCACAGTCCCCCATCAGTCTCCTGTTTTCTCCGTGATCTCCGATGAGGTACGCCTACGATTCATAACCGGTATCCGGTGGGCACAGGGGGAACAGTGAAACGCGGCGTGAAGATCGGGGTCATAGGAACCTGCGGCGTGGCCTTGGCGGCCATGGGCAGCCTGGGCGCCTACAACCTCGTGCACGGGATGTCCGGTTCCTCCTCCGACACCGACAACGGGCTGACGGCGTCGGAGCAGTCGACCACCCCGCCCGCCGCGGACCAGGCGGTGAAGACCGCGCAGGCGTTCCTGGCCGACTGGCAGGCCGGGCCGGGCCGCTACGCGGCGGCCTCCCAGGACACCAACGCCCCCTCCACCGCTAAGACGGACCTGACCGGCTACGGCACCGGCCTGGGGCTGACCTCCATCGTCTTCGGCCCGGTGGCATCCGCGGGCCCCTCGCTGACCGATCCGGGGGCGTCCAGCGTCACGTTCACGGTCACCGCCAAGGTCAAGGGCGGCACCTGGTCCTACCCGGACAAGCTGAACGTGGTCCAGAACAACGCCGGGAAGGCCTCGGTGGACTGGTCCTCGGCCTCCCTCTACCCCGGCCTCCAGGCCGGTGACACCCTGGCCGCCGGCCCGGTCCCGGCCACCGCGACCACCGCGACCGTACTGGCGAACGACGGCCGGACCCAGCTGACGAGCGCCGCGTACCCGTCGCTGCAGGCCATCGCCACCACCATCGCGCACAGCGGGGCCTCCCAGGGCGCGGCGGCGAGCAGCGGTTCCGGCATCGCGGTCGTCAACGCGGCCGGGACGCCGGTCACCACCCTGAAGGTGTTCACCGCGCCCCAGGCGGCGAAGATCACCACCACCATCGACCCGGCGATCCAGGCCACAGCGGAGCGGGCGGTCAAGCTGTCGGCGCTGAACGGCATGCCCGCCGCCACGGTCGTCCTGGACTGGCGCACCGGCAACATCCTGGCCGTGGCCTATGCCAACACCGGCTCCGAGGGCGACACCGCACTCCTGGCGGAGCTCGCACCGGGGTCGACCATGAAGATCATCACAGCGGCGACCCTGTTCCAGGACATCCACCTGACGCCGAGCACGCCCGCCCCCTGCCAGAGCCATCTGACGGCGGGCGACTCCACCTTCAAGAACGACTTCGACCAGGCGTACCCGAACGCCACCATCGAGCAGGGCTTTGCGATGTCCTGCAACACCTCGTTCATCAAGGACGGCTTCGACAATCTGGTGCAGACCAGTCCGGTCGATACGCACCTGCTGGGCCAGGAGGCCACGGACGTGTTCGGGATGAACGGCAACTGGTCGATCGGCGGCGGCGTGGCCACGGCCAACCCGTCGGTGCCGGTCAACACGGACGTGCCGACCGCGACCGCCGACCTGATCGGCCAGGGCAAGGTGCTGATGAGCCCGCTGGCGCTGGCCTCCATCGCGGCGACCGTCCGGGACGACCAGTTCCGGCAGCCGCGCATCCTGCCCGGCCAGGCCCAGACTCCGGCGGCGGCGCCGCTGGACGGCACCACCGACGGCTACCTGCGCTCGCTGATGTTCGCCGCCGCGCACGACGGCGACGGCACCGCCACCCCTGACCTGGGCTCGTTCGCCGACGCCGGGGCGAAGACCGGCACCTCGCAGGTGAACGGCCCGGACGGCAGCAGCACGCTGATCACCAACGGCTGGTTCACCGCCTACAACAGCCGGATCGCGGTCGCCGCCCTGGTCCAGGGCGGCGCGACCGGCGCGGGCACGGCCGGTCTGATCGCCAAGGAGCTCATCGGGGCCACCGAGTAGCCGTCCGACGCCGACGCCGCCCGGTCCCGGCCCGAAACCGGGCACCGGGCCTGGGGCGCGGGGTCAGGTGGCGGAGCCGGCGGCGGCGCCGGTGGGGAGGTCGGCGCCCCAGCGGGTGAGGGCGGCGTCGAGGTCGAGGCGCTCGACGCCGGCGTGGTCGGTCGGCCACTCCTCGCGCGGGACGCGCCACATGACCTCGAACTCGATGCCGTCGGGGTCCTTGGCGTAGAAGGACTTGCTGACGCCGTGGTCGCTGGCGCCGACCAGCGCGCCCCGGGCCTGGAGCTTGGCGCCGATCGCGGCGAGGTCGCCGAGCGTGCCGGCCTCCCAGGCCAGGTGGTAGAGGCCGACCTGGCCGGGGACCGGGCCTGCGGCCTGGCCGCCGACCGCGAACAGGCCGAGGTCGTGGTCGTTCAGGGTGCCGGCGGCGCGCAGGAACGCGGCCCGTCCGTCGTACTCGGCGGAGACCTCGAAGCCCAGGACGTCGGTGTAGAACTCGACGGCGCGCGGGACGTCCCGGATGTAGAGCACGGCGTGGTTGAGGCGGCGGACGGCCATGGTGTCTCCTCGGTCGGACCAGCTACTGGTCGGATCAGCTACCGGTCGGTTCAGCTACTGAGCGGGAGAACAACGTCTTCCTGGGAAACTATTCCCGGGGTGCTCCGGGCACTCCGGGGGCTTCCGCTGCTCCGCCGGAGACTGCGGACGGCCGGTCGGCGCCTCCGGAGGACGGCGAAGGAGGGCGGGCGCAGCGAGCCCAGCGCCAGCCGGGGCCACAGGAACAGCAGCACCGGCAGCTCCAGGTAGCCGAAGCGTCCGGCCGGGGCCAGCAGGAAGGCCACCGCCACGCCCGCCGCCAGCCGGTCCGCAGCCTGCACGGCGGTGCGCGGCGGCCGCAGGAACAGCCACAGCGCGACGGCCGCGCCGCCCAGGCCCAGCAGCACCAGCGAGGCGGTCCGCCCGGCCGGGCCCAGCTCGGCCAGCAGGTGCCCGGGCAGCGGGCTGTTGGCGGGGGTGTGCATGCGGGACAGGCCGAGCGGGAAGCGGACCACCTGCTCGACCACCGCGCCCGGGCTGACCAGCACCGACGGGACGATCAGCAGCGCGCCCGCGGCCAGCGCCACCAGCGCGCAGCGGGCCGCCGTCCGCAGCCCGTGGCGCTGCTGGAGCAGCAGCAGGGCGACCGGGAGGGCGGGCCAGGCGGTCCACTTGAGCGCGCAGGCCAGGGCGATCACCAGCCCGGCCCGGACGGCGTACCCGCGCTCGGCGCAGGCCAGTCCGAGCAGGCAGCAGCCGATCAGCGGCAGGTCGACGCCGCTGACCGCGACGGTCAGCGCGATCAGCGGGGTGGCCGCGACGGCGGCCAGCGCGAACCAACAGCGGACCGGCGGTGCGGCGGCCCCGCCCCGGGCTGCCCCGCCCCGAGCCGTCCCGTTCCGGGCCGGGCGCAGCAGCCGCCAGCTGGTGGCCAGGCAGCCGACGAAGACCGCCAGGAACCACGGCCGGGCGTCGCCGAGGAACTGCGCGGCGCCCGCGCTGCCCAGCCAGGCCCGCGGCAGGCCGAACAGGGCCATCGCCGGGAGGTAGGGGTCGTAGCCGATGACGTGCCGCGGGTTGGGCAGGTACGGGCTGCCGGTGCGCAGCAGCTGCGCCGCGGAGTTCTGCACGACGTGCACCTCGGACTGGGCCGCGCCGGTGGCCAGCATCACCGCCAGCGGGACCGCGACCGCGCCCAGCAGGGCGACGGCGACGGCGATCCGGGGGGCGTGGTGGCGCGGCGCGAAACCGGCCGCGCCGGCGGCCAGCAGGTAGCCGCCGGCCGCGATCAGGCCCCAGCTGCGCTGCGGGCCGAGGTCGGAGAAGAGCGGGAAGAATCCGGCCCATCCGGCGCAGACCAGGGCCCCCAGGACCCAGGGCAGGCGGCGCGGGCCGGCGTGCACGGGACTGACGGCGGTGAGCTTCCTGGCCGCTTCCGGGACATGGGTCGTCGTCACCATGCCAACGTTAGGAAGGTTTCTGTGATCACGTCGTCACGCTGGAGGGTGGTGCGGATATCCCTCTCCAGGATGGCAAGGATGGCCTAACGCCGTCAGCCCGCCTCGCCCAGGCCGCCGACCAGGCCGTTCTCGTACGCGAAGACCACGGCCTGGGTCCGGTCGCGCAGCTCCAGCTTGGCCAGTATCCGGCCGACGTGGGTCTTGATGGTCTGCTCCGACAGGAACAGCTCGTCGGCGATCTCGCCGTTGGACAGGCCCCGGGCGACCTGCCGCAGCACGTCCAGCTCGCGGACGGTGAGGGTGGCGGCGGCCTCCGGGCGCAGCGTGCCGGAGCGGCGGCGCCGGGCCACGTCGTCGATCAGCCGGCGGGTCACGGACGGGGCCAGCAGCGCCTCGCCGGAGGCGATCACCCGGACGGCGTTGATCAGGTCCCGGGCGGGGGCGTCCTTGAGCAGGAAGCCGCTGGCGCCCCGGGCGAGCGCCTCGTAGACGTACTCGTCCAGGTCGAAGGTGGTGAGGATGAGCACGCGCGGGCGGCCCGGGCCGGGCGCCTCGCCGGGGAGCGCGTCGCCGAGGATGCGGGCGGTCGCGGTGAGGCCGTCCATGCCGGGCATGCGGATGTCCATGACCACCACGTCCGGCCGCAGCTCGGCGGCGAGCTGGACGGCCAGGAGGCCGTCACCGGCCTCGCCGACCAGCTCGATGTCGGGGGCGGAGGCGAGCAGCGCCCCGAGCCCGTCGCGCACCATCTCCTGGTCGTCCACCAGCAGCACCCGGACGCTGTCGCCCATGGTCGCGCTCCCCCGTCAGTTCTCTTCGCTCGCGGCCGTGGAGTGCTCTCCGCGCCGCTGGTCCGGTACGCCGTCGAGCGGCAGCTCGGCGGTCACCTCGAAGCCTCCGTGCTCGCGCGGGTGGGCGCGCAGCGTGCCGCCCAGCATCGCGGCGCGCTCGCGCATGCCAGTGAGGCCGTGGCCGCCGTTGCCGCCGAGGACCGGGCCGCCGTTGGAGCGGCCGTCGTCGGCGACGTACACCTGGACGCCGCGCTCGGTGCGCAGCACCTCGACCTCGACCCGGGCGCCGGGCGCGTGGCGTCCGGCGTTGCTCAGCGCCTCCTGCACGATGCGGTACACCGAGACGTCGACGACGGCGGGCGGCCGCTCGGGACCGGCGGTGAGGGTGAGGTCGACCTGCATGCCGGCCTGCCGGGCGGCGCGGACCATCTCCGGGATCCGGTCGATGCCGGGCTGCGGCGCGCGCTCGGCGTTCTCGTCGTCCTCGCGCAGCAGGCCGATGACCCGGCGCATCTCGGTCAGCGCGGTGGTGGACGCCTCGCGGATGGCGCCGAAGGTGCGCAGCGTCTGCTCGGGCAGGCCGGGCTCCTTGTAGGGGGCGGCCTCGGCCTGGATGGCGATCATCGACATGTGGTGCGCGACCACGTCGTGCAGCTCGCGGGCGATCCGTGAGCGCTCCTCCAGCACGGCCTGCCGGGCCAGGCCGGCCCGGCGCTGCTCCTCGGCCTGGACCAGGTGCCGCTCGGCCTCGCGGCGCGAGTGGATGGACTCGCCCAGGACCAACACCAGGGTGACCACCACGGCGGCCACCGCGAGCACCACCGGCGGCAGCCCGACCAGCGGGACGGCCGGGAGCAGCACCGCCCCCGCGGTGAGCACGTCCACGCCGACGGCGACGTCCCGGCCGTAGACCTGGGCGGTGATGAACAGCAGCGCGACGTAGGCGATGCAGCCGCTGACCGGCCAGGGCCAGAACGGGGTGGGGGCGTGCCCGACCTCGGCGAAGGTGGTGAGGGTGAGGCCGACCGCGCAGATCCGCCAGGCGGCCAGCGGGCGGGAGGCGGCCAGCAGCAGCGGCAGCACCTGCAGCCCGGCCAGGGCCCAGGCGAGGCTGCCGGGGACGAGCTGGTTGAGCTGGCCGTCGGCGGTCTCGGTGAGGATGAAGACGCAGGCGGCGCACACCATGGCGAGGGCGTACCGCAGGCGCGGGCCGACCAGCGAGGGGAGCAGGAACACCCGCTGGTCGGGGGCGGCCCACCCGGCCTTGCGGAGGATCTGTACGAAGGTGCCGGCGCGGGCGAGGGCGCGAGTGCTCAGCCGCCGGAGGACTCCATCCATGTCGGTGCAGAGCTTAGTCCGCGCGGTGGCGCAGCGTTACGGCGCGTCGGCCCCCGCGCGGGGACGCGCGCGGACGGTGGTGGGGTGGGGTGGGTCAGAAGGGGTGGGCGAGCAGGTGTTCGACTTCGGTGCGGGTCGGGAGGGAGGGCTGGGCTCCGGGGCGGGTGGTGCTCAGGGCGGCGGCGGCGTTGGCCCGGCGGGCGGCCTCGTGCAGCGGGCGGCCCTCGGCGAGGGCGACGGCCAGCGCGCCGCAGAAGGCGTCCCCGGCGGCGGTGGTGTCGACCGGGGTCACCGGCAGCGGCGGGACGACGTGAACAGCGCCCTCCTCGCAGAGCAGTGCTCCGTCCGCGCCGAGGGTGACCACGACGGCGGCCGGGCCGCGCAGGGTGCGGGCCGCGTCGGCGACGTCGTGCAGGTCCGGCAGCGGTCGGCCGACCAGGGCGGCCAGCTCCGCGCGGTTGGGCACCAGCACGTCGACCATCTCCAGCAGGGCCGGGGTGAGCGGGCGGGCGGGGGCGGGGTTGAGCAGCACCAGGCCGGCCGCGAGCCGGGCCGCTGCCTCGACGGTCTCGTCGGGGACCTCCTGCTGCAGCAGGGTGACGTTCGCGTCGCGGAGCAGTGCTCCGGCGGCGGCGCAGTGCTCCGCTGCGAGAGCACTGTTCGCGCCGGGGCTGACGATGATCGAGTTCTCCCCGGTGGCGCGGTCCACCGCGACCAGCGCCTGCCCGCTGGCCAGCCCTTCCTCCCGGAGCACCCGCTCGACGTCCACCCCCTCGCGTTCCAGCGCCGCCCGCAGCCGCCCGCCGATGGCGTCCGCGCCGACCATGGCCACCATGGCGACCTGGGCCCCGAGCCGGGCCGCCGCCACCGCCTGGTTGGCGCCCTTGCCGCCCGGATGCTCGGCCAGCGCGCCGCCCAGCACCGTCTCCCCCGGTCCGGGGTGGTGCGGGACCGGCACGACCAGGTCGAGATTGACGCTCCCCACCACTGCGATCATCGGCATGGGTCTACCTTGTCCGATCATCAACCGTTGAGTACAGCCTGCATCACCGCTCGGGCCACCGGCGCGGCCAGTCCGCCGCCGCTGACGTCGGCCCGGTCGGCGTTGCTGTCCTCGACCACCACGGCCACCGCCACCGGCGCCACCGCCGCCCCGCTCGGCCGGGCGAAGGAGACGAACCACGCGTACGGAGTACCGGCGTTGTTGACACCGTTCTGGGCGGTGCCGGTCTTGCCGCCGACGGTCACGCCCGGGATGGCGGCGTTGCCGCCGGTGCCCAGCGGGTCGGTGACCACGCCCACCATCATCTGCTGCAGCTCGGCGGCGACGTCCGCCGAGACCGGGTGCGAGAAGACCCTGGGGTGGTAGGTCTGCACGGCGGTGCCGTCGGACCGGGTCAGCGAACTGACCAGCTGCGGCTGCATCAGCGTGCCGTTGTCGGCGATGGCCGCCGCCACCTCGGCCATCTGCAGCGGGGTGGCCGCCGTGTCGTACTGCCCGATCGAGGACAGCGCCAGGTACGCCTGGCCGGTCAGCCCGGTCGGGAAGACGCTGCGGGACACCCCGACCGGGATCACCTGGCCGGTCTGGTTGAAGCCGTACGCCTGGGCCATCCGCACCATGCCGGCCTCGCCGACGTCGACGCCGAGCTTGCCGTAGACGGTGTTGCAGGAGACCTCCAGCGCGACCCGCAGGGTGGCGTCCCGGCAGGGGTCGGAGGCGCTCTCGTTGACGAGGGGCACGGTGGTGTCGGCGGGCGTGTACGGGTCGGGCGAGTCGGTCGGCACGTCGATGCCGCTGTAGACGCCCTTGGCCAGCCCGGCCGAGGCGGTGACCAGCTTGAAGGTGGAGCCCGGCGGATAGGTCTGCCGCAGCGCCCGGTTCAGCATCGGCTGGGTCGGGTCGGCGGTCAGGCCGTTCCAGGCGGCGGTCACCGCCGGGCCGGTCCCGGCGACGCTGCCCGGGTTGTACGAGGGGGTGCTGACCAGGGCCAGGATCCGGCCGGTGGCGGGCTCGATCGCGGCCACCGCGCCGCGCTTGCCGCCCAGCCCGGCGAAGGCGGCCCGCTGGGCCCTGGCGTTGATGGTGGTGATCACCTTGCCGCCGGGCACCTGCTCCCGGGTGACGGCGTTCAGCAGCGGGTACACCGGCAGCCGGCTGTCCGTCCCGGAGAGCACGCCGTCCTCGACGCCCTCCAGCAGGGTGTTGCCGTAGGTCTGCGAGGACAGGCCCGTGACCGGCGCGTACAGCGGGCCGTCGGTGTAGGTGCGGACGTAGTCGAAGCTGCCGCCGGTGGCCCGGGAGCCGGTGACCGGGCTGCCGCCGACGACGATGTCGCCGCGCGGCTGCGCGTAGCGGGCCAGCACCGCGCGCTGGTTGGCCTGGCTGTCGTTGTAGTGCGGGGCCTGGACGACCTGCACCAGGGTGAGGTTCACCAGCAGCGCCACCACCAGCAGCAGGCAGAACAGCCCGGCCCGGCGTGCGGTCCGGGCCAGGGTCAGCCGTACCGCGCCCGCCGGGGGCTGCTCCTCTCGGCCGCGACCGAACGGACTCATACCTTGGGCACTCCCTGGGTCGGTGCGTCCGCGCCGGGCGGTGCAGTGGGCCGCGGTTCCCCGGGCGGCCGCGGGGGCCCGGGGAGCGGCGGGTCCTCGGGCGGCGGGGCGGGCGGCAGCTCGGGCCGCCGGGCGGCGTCGCTGGTGCGGATCAGCAGCGCCACCAGCACCCAGTTGGTGACCAGCGAGGAGCCGCCCTGCGCCAGGAACGGCATGGTCATCCCGGTCAGCGGGATGAGGTCGGTGACGCCGCCGGTGACCACGAACACCTGCAGCGCCAGCAGCGAGGCCAGGCCGATCGAGAGCAGCCGTCCGAACGGGTCGCGCAGCATGATCCCGGCCCGGTAGCCGCGCACCACCAGCACCGCGTACGCCAGCAGCAGCGCCGCCAGGCCGGCCAGCCCCAGCTCCTCGCCGAAGGTGGCCAGGATCCAGTCGGACTTCACCGCGAAGCCGATCAGGTACGAGTGGCCCTGGCCCAGGCCGGTGCCCAGCAGTCCCCCGGCGGCGAAGGCGAACAGCGACTGGGCGAGCTGCCCGGGGCCCTGGTCCAGGCCGATGCTGCGCATGGGGTCGAGCCAGTCCACGAAGCGGCTGTGCACGTGCGGCTCGAACAGCGCGACCGGGACGACCGCGGCGGCCACCAGGATCAGCCCGACCGCGATCCAGCCGGTCCGCCCGGTGGCCACGTACAGCATGATCACGAACATGCCGAAGAAGATCAGCGAGGTGCCGAGGTCCTGCTCCAGGAACAGCACGCCCGAGCTGACCAGCCAGACCACCAGGATCGGGCCCAGATCCCGGCCACGCGGCAGCTCGATCCGCCAGATCCGGCGGCCGGTCAGCGCCAGCGCGTCCCGGTTGACGGCCAGGTAGGAGGCGAAGAACACCGCCAGCGCGATCTTGGCGATCTCGCCGGGCTGGAAGGAGAGCGGCCCGGCCTTGATCCAGATCTTGGCCCCGTACACGGCCGGCAGGAACACCGGGACGATCATCAGGACGATGGCGAAGAAGGCGCACACGTAGCCGTAGCGCTGCAGCACCCGGTAGTCCCGCAGGAACAGCACCACCGCGATGAACAGCACCCCGCCCAGCGCCGACCAGAGCAGCTGGGAGGGGGCGGAGGAGGTGGCCGTGGCCCGGTCGAGCCGGTAGATGACGACCAGGCCGAGGCCGTTGAGCAGTACCGCCAGCGGCAGCAGCAGCGGATCGGCCCAGCGCGCCCGCAGCCGTACGGCCAGGTGCGCCAGCAGGGCCAGGACGCCCAGCCCGGCCGTGTACCTGACGGTGTCGGCGGGCACCCGGCCGTCGATGGCGTAGCCGGTGTCGGCGTAGCCGAAGGCGGCGATCAGCACCGCGGCGACGACCAGCAGCAGTTCCGTCGTCCGGCGGGTGGGCACCCGGGGCTGCGGGGGCGCGGCTGCGGGCGCGGTCGCTGCGGCCATCTCGTCCTCGCGCGGCGGTCGGGGCGGGTGGGGCGGGTCGGTGCGGTCCTGCCCGCCGGGCTCAGGACTGGGCGGCCCGGACGGCCTCGCGCAGGTGGGCCTCGGCCTCGTCGCTCAGCGAGGTCTGGATCAGCTGGCCGCCGAAGGGGGCGACCTGCGGGATGACCTTCTCCGGGACGGACTGCTGGACCAGCACGAACAGGGCGGCCGCGCCGGGGGTGAGGTGCTCGCCGACCCTGCGCATGAAGTCGTTGTCCACGCCGTAGTCCTGGGCGGAGCCGACGGCCGCGCCGGCCGCGCCGCCGATGGCCGCACCGAGGAACGGCATCAGGAAGATCAGCCCGATGAGGCCGCCCCAGAGCGCGCCCCCGGCCGCGCCGACGCCGGTGGTGCTGACCGCCTGGTGCAGCTTGACCTTGCCGTCCTCCCGGCGTTCGACCACGACGGCGTCCTCGACCTGGATCAGCTTCTGCTTCTGCAGGTCCCCGAGCAGGGCACGGACCTTCTCGGCGGTGGCGACATCCGGATAGGCGACGGCGATCAGGTTGCTCATGGCGTTCCTTCCCTCGACGGCACGTACGGCCCGCTGAACGGCCGACAGAGCCGCACCGCCCCCGGAGGGGCGGGCGCGGCGGCTGCCGACCGTTCGCCAGGCCGTACCGGGAAATCTAGCCGGAAATCAACCTCTTGTCCGATTTGTCGGTCGGCGTGTCGGCGCGGCCGGGTCCACCGGGTCGGTGCGCAGGGTGAAGCCGATCTCGGCACCGCCGCCGGGGCGGTTGTGGGCGAAGGCCCGGCCGCCGTGGCTCTCCGCGACCTCGCGCACGATGGACAGGCCGAGGCCCGAGCCGGGCAGGCTGCGGGCCCGGGTGGCCCGGTAGAACCGGTTGAACACCCGGTCCAGGTCGGCCTCGTCGATGCCGGGGCCGCGGTCCAGCACGGCGACCCGCCCGGCGTCCACGGTGAGCAGGATCTGGCTGTCGCCGGGGGCGAACTTGGCGGCGTTCTCGACCAGGTTGCTCAGCGCCCGTTGCAGCGCCTGCGGCCGGGCGGTCACCGGCGAGGGCCGGGCGACCACCACGATCTCCCGGCCGGTGCGGCGGCGGGCCAGCTCGGCCACCCGCTCGGCCAGGGCGTCCAGCTGCACCTCGGTCGGCTCCTCGGCCTCGCGCCGGTCGGCGGCCAGTTCCACCAGCTCGTTGACCAGCACGGTCAGCTCGCGGGTCTCGGTCGCCAGGTCCTCCAGCAGGCCGTCGCGGGACTCCGGCGGCAGCTGGTCGAGCCGGGGCAGGGCGGCGATGTTGGTGCGCAGCGAGGTCAGCGGGGTGCGCAGCTCGTGCCCGGCGTCCTGGACCAGGCGGCGCTGGTCGTCCTTGGAGCGGGCCAGCCGGCCGAGCATGTCGTCGAAGGCCCGCCCGAGCCGTCCGATCTCGTCGGCGCCGCGCCGGGGCACGTCCACGTCCAGCTGGCCGGTGGAGGCGACGTGCTCGGCCGCGCCGGTGAGGCTGACCAGCCGCCGGGTGATCCGCCCGGCCAGCCACCAGCCGGACGCCCCGGCCAGCAGCACCACCACCCCGGCCAGCTCGGCGATGCGGTGCAGCAGCGCCTCCAGCAACTGGTCGGTGTCGGTGAGCAGCTGGCTGAGCTGCACCGCCCCGCGACCGCCGCCCAGCGAGACGGTCACCACCCGGTAGTGGCTGCCCGCGGTCACCTCGGTGATGGTGTGGTCGTGCCCGGCCGTCCGCGCCCTGGCGTACGCGATGTCGGTGGCGCTGACCGGCAGCCGGTCGGTGTTGGCGGTGTCCAGCACCTGCCCGGTCGGGCCGAGCACCTGGATGCCGATGTCGCCGGACTGGATCAGCGTGTCCCGCAGGTTGTTGCCCTTGGTCGGCAGGAAGCTGGCGGGCTTCAGCGTGTTGCCCTCGACCGAGGAGCGCAGGCTGTTCAGCGAGTCGGTGAAGTCGCTGGTGCGGTCGCGCCGGATCATGCTCGCCGCGGAGTCGTACCCCAGGCCCCCGACCAGCACCGCGACCAGCGCGGCCACCCCGGCGAAGGCCACCGCGAAGCGCACCCGGAGCCCGCCGGAGGGCCCCTGGCGCAGCGCCCGGCTCACGGCCGCCGGCGACAGCAGGCGCCACGGCACCCGGCTCACGGTTCGCGTCCCACTCGGTCTGCGCCCACCGGTGCTACGGCTCCCGCAGCGAGTAGCCGACCCCGCGGACCGTGTGGATCAGCGCCGGGGCGTCCGGCAGCTCCAGCTTGCGGCGCAGGTAGCCGATGTACACGGCGAGGTTCTTCGATCCCGGGCCGAAGTCGTAGCCCCAGATCCGGTCGTAGACCGTGCTGTGGTCGAGCACGATCCCGGCGTTGCGGGCCAGCAGTTCCAGCAGGTCGTACTCGGTGCGGGAGAGGGCGATCTCGGTGCCCTGCCGCCACACCCGGCGGGCGGTGGGGTCGATCCGCAGGTCGCCGACCTCGATCAGGCCGTCGGCCGGATGCGCCGCCTGGGTGGACGGCGGGTCGGCCGGCACCGGGACCGGCAGGGCGCGGCGCAGCAGCGCGCGCAGCCGCGCCAGCAGCTCGTCCGTCTCGAACGGCTTCACCATGTAGTCGTCCGCGCCCGCGTCCAGCCCGGCCACCCGGTCGGAGGTCTCCACCCGGGCGGTCAGCATCAGGATCGGGGTGCGGTCGTTCTCGGCGCGCAGCACGCTGCACACGGCGAGGCCGTCGATGCCGGGCATCATCACGTCCAGGACGATGGCGTCCGGGCGGTCCCGATGGATCGCGGCGAGTGCCTGGATACCGTCGGCGACGGCGGTCACCTGGTACCCCTCCAGGGTCAGCAGGCGCACCAGGGAATCGCGGATGGCCCGGTCGTCCTCGGCCAGAAGTACTGTCGACGTCACGGTGCTGATTCTCTCCGTCGTGCATGAGAGCGCGGTAAGAGCGCGCCTCCATTGTCACCGACGGCGGCGGGACGGGAGGTCAGCCGGTGTAGACGGTGAGCACCGCGCCGTCCACCTCCACGCTGCTGGTGCCGTCCAGCTCGCCCCGGCGCAGCGCGGCCAGGCAGCGGCGGAACAGCAGCATCTCCTCCCCGTCCAGGACGGCCGCGGCGAGGTGCAGCACCTCGGCGAGGTTGGCGTCGGTGAGTTCGGCCGGAAGCTCCCCGGAGAGCAGGACGACGGATTCGCCGCTGCTGCCCCGGACGACGGCAGTGGTGGGGCTTCCCTGTACGACCAGCACATGTCCCCCTGGTCCGCGGGGCGGCGTGCGGCTCACCCGCCCCTCCCTTGCGGGCTTGCAGTACGAACAAGCTAGCCGCAGCCACCCGTACAGGCGCGGGAGTGCCGGGATATTCGCCCCATCCGGTCATTCTGGGGCGGATCGGGAACCCGAACGGGCAGGGGTGGCGTCCTACTCTGCCGCTTGCGAACGTCCGTCCTGATCGCCGCGGACGCCGGCGCCCTTGCCGAGCAGCGACTCGACCAGGGCGGCGACATGGCGGCGGTCGTCCACTGAGAGCTTCTGCAGGCTGGCGATGAGCACGTCCACCTCGGGGTCGGCGGCCGGGCGGCCGCCCTCGGCCGGGGCGGGGCCGGCCGCGTACAGGTGGATGCCGCACGCCTCGGCGGCGGCCCGGCGGACGGCGTCCAGCGGCAGCTCGAGCCCCCGGGCGAGGCCCTCCAGGGTCGCGGGCTGCGGCATTCTGACCAGTCGTTCGCTGGTGGCGAGGTGGTGCACGGTGGATCGGGGGATGTCGCCGCGGCGGGCGACCTCGCCGTAGGACCAGCCCTCCCGGTCCAACCGCTCTCTCATCAGTTGCTGCAGCGCGTTGGACACCTGGCTGACGCCTCCTGTCGCCGCCGGGTCGGCGGGCTCCGAGGGGACGATTCTACGGCGATCACCGGTTTCGGCACCGCCCCGACCCCCCTCACCTGCCGATTTCTCTCTGTTGCCGTCCCGTTACAGAACGTCGTGGGCAAACCCCTTGCGGGCCGCGATCCGGGCCGACTAGTGTCCAATCTCGTTGGACAAGCCGTCCGACCGGATTGGACGACTGGGGGATCCCTTGGGTCGTCCGACCGCACCCGTCCATTCCTCAGGGGGAATCGACCGTGCTTGACATCAACGAGCTGAACGCCGAATCGGCCGAGCTGCTCCCCGGCCGCGAGGCCCTCGGCAAGCTGCAGTTCAGCTTCGCCAAGACCGTGAACGTCACCAGCCACGTGGCCAACGTCTCGGCGCACAACACCTCCACCGCCGACAACTTCGGCTCGCTGGGCGCGACCGCCCAGTCGGACGCCGGTCAGTCGATCAGCATCCACCAGTAGCACCCCCGCGCTGCCACAGCCGTACCACCGCACCTGCAGCACCTCGTACCACCACAACTCCGTACCACCACCACGAAAGGCACTGCCATGAGCATGGACATGCACGAGCTCGACGCCGAGTCCGCCGAGCTGCTCCCCGGCCGCGAGGCCCTGGGCAAGCTGAAGTTCAGCTTCACCAAGACCGTCAACGTCACCCAGCACGTCGCCAACGTCTCGGCGCACAACACCTCCAGCGCCAACAACTTCGGCTCGCTGGGCGCCACCGCCCAGTCCGAGGCCGACCAGGCGATCAGCATCAGCCAGTAGCAGCCGCAGCAACAGCAGTACCCGCGCACACCTGCGTTCGGGGTGCGGGCCGCGCCTGGGGAGGGAGCGGCCCGCACTCGGGGGCCAGGGGCCGGGGATGTCGAAGGGCCGCGTCAACGGGGGGAAGGGCAGCACAGATGACCGTGAGCGTGGAGCCGGGGGCACTCGTCCCCGGTCCGGGGGGCTTCGCCACCTCCTACGAGCAGTACACGCAGATCACCGGGTACGACGAGTTCACCGCGTACGACCCGTACGACACCCCCGTCCCGGTCCCGGTCTCGGCCCCGATCCCGGTCCCGGCGCCGGTCCCGGCCCAGTCCTCGGGGCCGGGAGCGGCGCCGCACTTCCCGGTGCCCCGGCTGAGCGCCGGGCTGAAGCTGCACGGCGAGTACCAGGGGTCCGGCTTCAACGAGCCCAAGTACATCGCCCGACGGGGCGACGGCCAGGTGGTGCAGCTCTCCCGGCTGCTCCACCTGGTCGCCGCCGCGATCGACGGCTCCAGCGACACCGAGACCGTCGCGCACCGCGTCAGCGGCCTGTACGGGCGCGAGGTCAGCGAGGAGAACATCGCCTACCTCGTCGAGCAGAAGCTCACTCCGCTCGGTGTCACGGTGCCCTACGACCAGGAGGGCGACGAGGCGGTCGAGGCCCCACGCTCCGACCTGCTGCTCGCCCTCAAGGGCCACCGGGTGCTGTTCGACCAGCGCCGGGTGAACCGGATCGGGCGCTCGCTGGCCTGGCTGCACCGGCCGGCGGTGGTGGTGGCGGTGCTGGCGGCCATGGCGGCGCTGGACGTCTGGCTGTTCTGCTTCCACGGCGCGATGACCCCGGTCCTGGAGGTGCTGAACCAGCCGGTGCTGCTGCTGGTGGTGTTCGCGCTGACGGTGGCCTCGCTGGTGTTCCACGAGTTCGGGCACGCCTCCGCCTGCCGCTACGGCGGCGCGAAACCGGGCTGCATCGGCTGCGGCCTGTTCCTGATCTGGCCCTCCATGTACACCGACGTCACCGACGTCTACCGGATCGGCCGCGGCGGGCGCATCCGGACCGACCTCGGCGGCGTCTACTTCAACGTCGTCTTCATGCTCGGCATGGCCGGGTGTTACTTCCTGACCGGCCAACAGTTCTTCCTCAGCGCCGTCTACCTGGGGCACTTCGAGGTGCTGGAGCAGCTGATGCCCGCCGTCCGGCTGGACGGCTACTACATCCTCGGCGACCTGGCCGGGGTGCCCGACCTCTTCGGCAAGATCAGGCCGATCCTGCTCAGTGCCGTCCCCGGCCGACCGGTCCGGCCGGAGGTGGCCGACCTCAAGCGCTCCGCCCGCGTGGTCATCACCATCTGGGTGATGACCATGGTGCCGCTGCTGCTGGGCGACCTCGGCTACGCGCTGTGGAACCTGCCCCGGATACTCGCCACCGGCGTCCGCTCGCTCACCACCCAACTGAGCGGCACTGCTTCGGCGTTCGCCGCCGGCCATCTGGCCACCGGGCTGGTCGGGGTGCTCGGCAGCTTCATGCTGATCTGCCCGCTGGCCGGCATGGCCTACCTGTCCGTGCGGCTCGGCGGACGGCTGCTGCGGACCGCCCTGCGCGGCACCAGCGGCAGCCCTCGGCTGCGGGCCGCGTTCTGCGTACTGGCCATCGCCGGGGCCGCCGCCCTGGGCAGCGCCTGGGTCAGCGGCATCACGCCCAAGCCGCTGCCGCCGCAGCCGCCGATCGTGCCGGTGCTGCAGCCGGGCGTGCCCACCACCGAACCGCCGCAGACGCATGCCCCGACCGGGGCCGCGCCGAGCACCGGCCCCACCGCCGGAGCCCGGCCGACCTCCCGGCCCGGCGGCGCGCCCGTGCCCGTGCCGGGCCTGACGCCGTCCGCCACCGCCGGGACGGCGACCAGCGTGCCCGCACCGGCGGCGCCGCAGAACAGCGGACCGGCCAGCCCGGCCGCGGCGGCGAGCACGCCCCACAGCGCTCCGCCCTCCTCCGCGCAGGACTCGTCCAAGCCCTCCACCACGCCCAGCGGGACTCCCTCGGCGGCGAGTTCGACTCCCCCGGCGTCCACCACGACGCCGCCGAGCACGCTCCCGCCCGCCAGCTCAGCCCCGCCGTCCACAGCCGCCGCGCCCAAGGCGACCTGACCGGACGGGTCGTCCCGGGCGACCACGCACACCGCCGGGTACCGCCGTACCCGGAACCGCACCGCACCGCACCGCACCGCACCGCCTGCACAGGCTTTACCGCGCACGCCTCGTACCGCACCGCCTGCCGGACGTCGCCGCGCCCGGCGCCACCGCGTTCGACCTCACTTCGGGAGCCACACCGTGAACCTCAACCAGCACCGCAGAGCGACGCCGCGCACCGGGCCCGCGCGCCGGGCCCTGCGCCTCGGCATGCTCGCCACCGCCGGGCTGACCGTGGTCGCCACCGCCGCCAGTGCGGAGGCCGCCACCACCTCGCACGTCAGCCACGGGGTGGCGGTGGCCGACAACACCGTGTTCAGCCTGGCCAACCCGGGCCACCCCAGCCAGTTCCAGGACGCCTTCACCGTGCACCAGTACGGCGCGCTGTACGACGCCAGCGCCGTCAACCAGGCCCAGGCGCAGGCGTGGGCCTGCTCCGCGGCCTCCCCCTGCCGCTCGGTGGCGCTCTCCTTCCAGATCATCACCATGGCCGGGGAGAACATCCACCTCAACGCGCAGAACACCAGCCACGCGGCCGACCACGACTGCGCAGGCTGCCAGACCCTGGCCGGGGCCTGGCAGTTCATCGTCTCGACGCCGGAGCCGTTCACCCTTAGTGCCGCCGCACAGCGCCAACTCGCCGACGTGCACCGCAGCCTGGACGCCCTGGGCCGGTCCACCGCGCCGGTCACCGCCGTCCAGCAGCAGGCGGACGCGCTGGCCGCACAGGTGGAGTCCATCCTCAAGGCCGCCGCGGCGACCGCGCCCAAGGGGCCGGGGGTGAACGCGCTCGCGGCGCACGCCCCGGTCGTCACCGTGCACCGGATGCTCACCGGCTGACCGGCCGCCCGGTGACCGCAGGGCCGGACGGCAGCCAGCCGTCCGGCCCGCTCGGCTGCGCCGGGCACGGACGGCGCGGGGACGGGGCCGTCGGCTAGGCGGTGATGGCGTGCTCGTTGTAGGCGTCCACCCGGGGCTGCTCGGAGAGCGCGTGGATGGCGTCCATGATCTCGTCGGTGACCGCACGGCGGACCGGGCCGACGGGGGTGGCGCCGATGCGGTCGGAGAAGTCCAGCGGCTCGCCGAAGCGGATGGTCACCCGGCGGATGCGCGGCAGCAGCGTACCGATGGGCTGGATCTGCTCGGTGCCCTCCAGCGCGACCGGCACCACCGGCGCGCCCGACGCCAGCGCCAGCCAGGCCACCCCGGTCCGCCCCCGGTAGAGCCGGCCGTCGCGGGAGCGGGTGCCCTCCGGATAGATGCCGAAGGCCCTGCCGGACTTCAGCACCTCCAGCCCCGTGTCCAGCGCCGCCTGCGCCGCCCGGTGCGTCCCGCGCTGCACCGGGACCGAGTCCATGGCCGCGAAGAACGCCTTGACCAGTCGGCCCTTGAGTCCCTTCCCGGTGAAGTACTCGGCCTTGGCCAGGAACACCACCGGACGCGGGGCCAGCAGCGGGATCACCGCGCTGTCGATGGCCGCCAGGTGGTTGCTGGCGATGATCACCGCACCCCGCTTCGGCACGTTCTCCCGCCCCAGGACGACCGGCCGGTAGATCAGCCGCGCCAGCGGAGACAGCAGGAACTTGGCAACGGCCTGCGACACGGTTACCTCCTGGTACGGCTGACGGCGAGCATGGATCATACGACACCCGCCACCCTGCCCTGACGATCCCTCACCCCAGCGGGTACCTCATCGGCATGAATGGAATGACCCCCCACACCTGGCCCCCACACCCGGCCGGCGCTCGTGACCGGCTCGCTGCTCGGCCTCGGCATCGATCCGAGGCGGTCGGCTGAGCCGGCGCTCGGCGGTTGCGTGCACTGCGGGCAGAGGTACCCTGTCGGGGGCGGATACGGCTCGAGGAGGCGGCAGTGAACCGGGACGACGATGATCGTTGCTGGAAGCTCGGCCAGTTCTACTTCAACAAGGACGACCGCCGCATCCTGGTGCCGAAGAAGTTCGGGTTCGGGCGCACGCTCAACTTCGCCCACCCCGTCTCCTGGCTCTTGTTCGCGGCGCCGATCGTCATCGGGGTGATCGCCGCGGCCAACAAGGGCTGATCGCAGATGTGGTCCCCGCTCCCAGGTCCGGCCGGGCAGCACGGCGAGGGCGCCGACCAGGCCGCAGATGGGCATCGCCCGCTCCGTGCCTGCTCGAAGCATAAAAGGCCCCGTGTGACCAGAATCTTTTCTGGTCACACGGGGCCTTCGTTGGTGGAGCTGAGGGGATTCGAACCCCTGGCCCCCTCGATGCGAACGAGGTGCGCTACCGGACTGCGCCACAGCCCCAACGAGAAGAAACTCTATCAGGTCCGAGGGGGTGGTCGTGCACGGTCGGAGCGCAGGTCCGGGCCCTGCGGCCCGGTGCGGGTCACTCGTTGGCGGCGCGGGGGCGCGGGTCGTCCTCGGCGTACTGGTCGAAGAGCGGGGTGGACGGCGGGCGCGGGGCCGGGCGCGCGGGGGCGGTGTCGGCGGGCGGCGGGGTGACCGCGCGGCCGGCGCTCCAGGTGTCCGGGCCGCCGAGGTCCAGGCCGCTGGTGCGGCGCGGGGCGACCGGGGCGGTGACATACGTCGGCAGCGGTACCGGGACCGGATCCCAGGAGCCCGGCTCGGCCTCCTCCGGGCTCTCCTGGGTGGCGTCCGCCCACTCGTCCGGGTCGGCGGCCTCGACCAGGACGCCGGGGTCGGCCGCGCCGCGACCACCCGGATGCGTGAACTCGGCGTGCGTGAAGTCCCCGTGCGCGTAGTCGGCGTGCGGGAGGTCGGCCGGGCGAGGGGTGGCGGACGCGGGCTCGGCGGCGGGCGGCTCGGCGTGCCGGTGGTCGCGCTCGCGCTCCCGCTCGCGCAGCCGCTGGGCGGCCTCGGCGGAGCGGCGGCGGTCGAGCTTGACCTCGAACCGCCGGCGCTCCTGGCGGCGCAGGTGCGAGATGTAGAGCGAGAACAGCACGGCGGGGACGGCCGGAACCCACAGCAGGCCGACTCCGCCGACGGCGGCGGTGACCATGCCCGCGGTGAAGGCCGCGAACAGCAGGATCACCATCCGGCGGCGGCGGGCCAGCAGCGCCGCCCGGCGCTGCGACTCCGGGGCGCGCGCGGAGGTGTTGCCGGAAGTGTGGGCCGAGGTGTTGCCGGAAGTGTGGGCCGAGGCGTTGCCGGTGGTGTGGGCGGGCGGGGGCGGCGGCGCGGCCGGGGAGGAGGCGGGTGCGTCCGACGGTTCGGCCTGCTGCTCGCCCTCCAGGCTGCGGGAGGCGCGGCGCTCGAGGCCCGCACGCCCGGACAGCAGGCGAATGGCAGTGCTGAAACGTTCGGTGGGGCGCGCCTCGTTGAGCTCGTCCTGCCTGCGGAGCCACATCGGCACCAGGTAGGCAGCCCAGGCCCCCACGATCACCGCGTAGATGAGGCCACTACTGCTCACGCTTCACACCGTACGGGCGCAAGGGAACACCGCGCGGCAATTTCGGCCGGTGTGTCGCGCACTCACGCTCATCTCACCCTATTTTTGTCGCTTTGAGCGACACAACGCCGACCGCTTCGAACAGGCGGGGCAATCAGTGGTCGAGGTGCTGGCTGACGTTGCGCCAGCGGCGCAGCATGCCCTCGGGGACCTCGTCCGCCGTCAGCGCGTACACCAGGTGGTCCCGCCAGCCTCCGTCGATGTGGAGGTAGCGCGGGCGCAGCCCCTCCTCGCGGAAGCCCAGCTTCTCCACCACCCGGCGGCTGGGGCCGTTCTCCGGGCGGATGCACACCTCGATCCGGTGCATGCCGAGGCTGCGGAAGCAGTGGTCCACGGCCAGGGCCATGGCGGTCGGGATGATCCCGCGCCCGGCGACCGCCTCGTCCACCCAGTAGCCGATGTTGGCGGAGCACATCGAGCCCCAGGTGATGCCGCCGACGGTGAGCTGGCCGACCAGCTCGCCCCGGTAGGTGACGACGAAGGGCAGCATCCGGCCCTCCCGCGCCTCGGAGCGCAGGAAGGAGACCATCTGCCGGTAGGTGGGGCGCGGGCCGGACGGGCGGCCGGGGGCGGCCGGGGGCACGGTGGCCTCCCAGCGCCGCAGCCAGTCCCGGTTGCGGGCGCTGACCTGCTGCCAGTCGCGGCGGTCGCGGACCTTGATGGGGCGTAGCCCCACCGGGCCCTCCCCCAGCTCGACCGGCCAGAAGGCGTTCAGTGCGGGCCTCCCGGGGCGCGGTGGCCGGGTGCGGCCGGGGCCGGGGGGCCGTCCGGACGGGGGTGGTCGCCGCCGCGCACCTGGTCGACGGCGTGGGCGAGCAGCGGGGCGAGCACGGCCAGGCCGTCCCTGACGCCGCCGCTGGAGCCGGGCAGGTTGACGATCAGCGTGGTCCCGGCCAGGCCGGACAGACCCCGGGAGAGCGCGGCGGTCGGCACCCCGCCGGCCCGGCCGTGGGCGCGGACGGCCTCGGCGATGCCGGGCACGGGCCGGTCGATGACGCGGGCGGTCATCTCGGGGGTGAGGTCCATCGGGCTGATCCCGGTGCCGCCGGTGGTCAGCACCACGTCGTAGCCCTCGGCCACGGCGGCGCGCAGCGCCTCGGCCACCGGCTCGCCGTCGGGCACGACCACCGGCCCCTGGACGCTGAAGCCCAGCTCGCGCAGGCCGTCGGCGAGCAGCGGACCGCCCCGGTCGGCGTACACCCCGGCGTGGGCGCGGTTGGAGACGGTGAGCACGAAGCCCCGGCGGTCGCTCACCGGCCCTCCTCGCGGTGCCAGTCGCCGCTCTTGCCGCCGGTCTTGGACTCGACCTGGACGGCCTCGATCCGGGCGGCCTTGTCGACCGCCTTGACCATGTCGATCACGGTGAGCCCGGCGACGGCGACCGCCGTCAGCGCCTCCATCTCCACGCCGGTGCGGTCGGCGGTGCGGACGGTCGCGGCGATCTCGACGGCCTCGTCGGTGACGTCGAGCTCCACGGTCACCCCGGAGATCCCGATGGGGTGGCACAGCGGGATCAGGTCGGGGGTGCGTTTGGCCCCCATGATCCCGGCGATCCGGGCGACGGAGAGCGCGTCGCCCTTGGGCACGCCCTCGCCCCGGAGCAGCTCCACCACGCGCGGCGAGACCACGACGCGGCCGGTGGCGCGGGCGGTGCGGACGGTGGCGGCCTTCTCGGAGACGTCGACCATGCGGGCAGCCCCGGTCGCGTCCACGTGGGTCAGCCCGTCGCCCTGTGCGGTACTCAACGTCTCGTCTCCTGCTGTGGCCGGTGCCGGTGCGGGCACAGGCTATCGCTGCGCGCGCGGCGCGTCAGATCTGCTGCGCGCCGGATCGTCCGCGCGTCAGACCGTTCCGTCCCCCGGGAGCGGGTCGAGCAGGACCACCTCGACCAGGGTGCCCGCCTCGACCGCGGTGTCGTCCTCGTCCACCACGATCAGCGCGTTGGCCTGGGCCAGCGGGCCGACCAGGTGCGATCCCGCGCCGCCGACCGGGCCGACGCTGCCCGGCTCGCCGTCGTGGCCCGCGTGGTAGCGGCCCCGGGCGAACTGCCGGCGTCCGGCCGGCGAGGTCAGCGACTCGGTCAGCCGGGCCCGGACGACGGTGCGGTGGACCGGCTCCACACCCATCATGGCGCGGATCGCCGGCCTGACGAACAGTTCGAACGAGAGGTAGGCGCTGACCGGGTTGCCCGGCAGCGCGAACAGCGGCACGGTGCCCTCGAGCAGTCCGAAGCCCTGCGGCTTGCCGGGCTGCATGCGCAGTCTGCGGAAGGAGATCTCGCCCAGCGGGGCCTTGCCGTCGACCGGCGACAGCGCCTCCTTGACCACGTCGTACGCGCCGACGCTGACGCCGCCGCTGGTGACGATGGCGTCGGCGCGGATCAGCTGGTCCTCGATCACCTCACGCAGCCGCTCGGCGTCGTCCGGCACGCCGCCGACCCGGTAGGCGATGGCGCCCGCCTCCCGCGCGGCAGCGGTCAGCGCGAAGCTGTTGGAGTCGGGGATCTGCCCGGGGCCGGCCTGCGTGCCCGGCTGGACCAGCTCGCTGCCGGTGGACAGCACCACCACCCGCGGCCGGGGCCGGATCTTGACGCTGTCCAGGCCGATCGCCGCCAGCAGCCCGATCTGCGCCGGACCCAGCCGGGTGCCCGCCGGGAGCACGACCTGGCCTGCGGTGATGTCGTCGCCCTGGCGGCGGATGAACGCCCCGGGCTCGGCCGGGCGGAAGATCCGCACCTCGCCGGAGGCGCCCTCAGGGTCGCTGCCGACCGGTGCCATGGAGTCGGCGGCCCGGTCGCCGCCGCTGCCGCCGTCGGTCCACTCGACCGGGACGACCGCCTCCGCGCCGGGGGGCAGCGGCGCGCCGGTCATGATCCGGGCGCACTGCCCCGGGCCGACCACGGGCAGTTCGGCGGCCCCGGCCGCGATGTCGCCGACGACGGTCAGCACCGAGGGGTACTGCTCGGTGGCGCCGGCCAGGTCGGCGGCGCGTACCGCGTAGCCGTCCATGGAGCTGTTGTCGAACGGCGGCACATGGCCCGGGGCGGTGATCGGCTCGACGGTCAGGCAGCCCTGCGCCTCCAGCAGCTGCAGTTCCAGCGGGGGGAGCGGGCCGACCGTCCGGAGGATGGAGTCCAGGTGCTCGTCCACCGACCAGCTGCGCTCGGCGGCAGCGTCGGCGGCGCCGGGGTCCGGCCGGTCGGCCCGGTCCGGACCGGCGGCCGGGCCGTCGCTGTGCCTGTGATCGCTCACTGCTCCCCCTGCTGTCGTGCCTCGGTCGCCGGACGGCGGTCAGCCGCCGTCCCAGCTGCTGCCCGCTGTCCAGCACGCTACTCGGCGAGGGCCCCCTCGGGCGCGGCAGCCGCGAGCGGCTCGCCGTCGGGCTTGGCTCCCGGCTTGGCTTACGGCTTGGCGGCTGCGGGCTTGCCGGCCTCCAGCGGGAGGCCGTCCAGCGGGGTGCCGTCCAGCTCGCCGCTGCCGACGAAGTCCTTGAGCCAGGCGCGGAAGTCCGGGCCCAGGTCCTCGCGCTCGCACGCCAGCCGGACGATGGCGCGCAGGTAGTCGCCCCGGTCGCCGGTGTCGTAGCGGCGTCCCTTGAAGATCACGCCGTGCACCGGGCCGCCGCGGCCGGGGGTGCGCTGCGCCAGGACCCGCAGGGCGTCGGTGAGCTGGATCTCGCCGTGCAGGCCGGGCGCGGTGTCGTGCAGCACCTCGAACACGCTCGGGTCCAGCACGTAGCGGCCGATCACCGCGAAGCTGCTGGGCGCCTCGCCGGGGGCGGGCTTCTCCACCAGGTCGGTGATCCGGACGATCTCGTCGTCGCCGCCGAGGGTGCCGTGCCACTCGGCGGGCCGCACGGCCGCGCAGCCGTACAGGTGCGCCTGCGAGGGCTCGACCTCGATCAGCGCGACGACGCTGCCGCCCAGCTCGCTCTGGACCTCGATCATCTTGGCCAACAGCGGGTCGCGCGGGTCGATCAGGTCGTCGCCGAGGAGCACCGCGAAGGGCTGGTCGGCGACGTGCGGCTCGGCGCAGAGCACCGCGTGGCCGAGGCCCTTGGGGTCGCCCTGGCGCACGTAGTGCATGGTGGCGAGGTCGCTGGACTCGCGGACCCGGTCCAGCTTGGTCTGGTCGCCCTTGCGGATCAGCAGCTCTTCGAGCTCGTACGCACGGTCGAAGTGGTCCTCCAGCGGACGCTTGTTCCGACCGGTGATCATCAGGACGTCGGTGAGGCCGGCCGAGGCCGCCTCCTCCACGACGTACTGGATCGCGGGCTTGTCCACGACCGGAAGCATTTCCTTGGGAGTGGCCTTGGTCGCCGGGAGGAACCGGGTGCCCAGACCGGCGGCGGGGATCACAGCCTTGGTGATCTGGCGCGAACGAGCATTCGTCATGCCGAAGACTGTAACCGCCCGCCACCCGTGCTTCAGACCTGCCCCTGGGTTTTTCGCGGCCGCTCACAGCCCTCTGCCAGGGTCATGTGAACCTCCTGTGACATGGGCGTTTCCCGGACGTCCGGGAGCCCCTGCGCCCGGGCCGCCGCCCGCGCGCCCTCCCGCGCCAGCGCCAGCGCCCGGTCCGCGGCGCGCAGCAGCAGCGCTGCGTGGGTGCCGTCGCGCGGCAGCGAGGCGACGCCGACGGTGGCGCGCAGGCCGTTCCCGGCGGCGGTCGCGGCGGCGGCCGGGAGGGGCCCCGGGGCGGCCGCCGGTTCAGCGGCCGGTTCAGCAGCCGGTTCCGGGGCTTCTGGGGCGGACGGGACGGCGGGGAGCGGGAGCACGTGGCGGCGGACGGTCCAGCGGAGCCGCTCGGCGGCGTGCTCCGCGCCGTCCGCGTCGGTGTCCGGCAGCAGCACCAGGAACTCCTCGCCGCCGTACCGGCCGAAGATGTCGGACTGCCGGAACTCCATGGCCAGCCGCTGCGCCAGATCCCGCAGCACCACGCCGCCGCGCTGGTGCCCGTGGACCCGCCGGATCTCGTCGAAGCCCTCGATCTCCAGCAGCAGCAGCGCGAACCGGCCGCCCGGCCCCGCCCCGGGCCGGTGCGGGTGGCGCAGGCAGCGGGCGATCTCGCGGTCCAGGGAGAGCTGCAGGTAGCGGTAGTTCCAGACGCCGGTGAGCGGATCTGTGTACGAGGTGCGCTCCAGCTCGGCGCGGGCCGCCCGGAGCTCCTCGACGTCCCGGCGCAGGCCGCCCTCGCGGACGGCGGCGGACGCCCGCGCCCGGCGCAGCGCGCGCAGCAGCAGCGCGGCGGCGAGGAGCGCGGGGAGGCAGAGGGCGGCGAGGATGTCGTAGAGCTGCGCCATCATGTCTGCTTCTCCTCCGACCGGTAGTCGTCCCCCTGGCCGCTGGTCCGCACGGCCGCCGGTCCACTGACGCCCAGGCACGAAAGGCCCGCCCATCCGATGGTGAACGACAAGGCATCACTGCGGTCACGCCTGCTCTCGGCACGCGCCGCGCTGTCACCCGAGCAGCGGCAGCAGGCCGCCGGGGCCCTGGCCGAGCACGCGCTGGGCCTGCTGCCCGCGCTCTCCCCCGGGGGGACGCCCGACGGGGAGCCGCCGGTGGTGGCCGGATACGTGTCGGTGGGAGCGGAGCCCGGCACCCGCGCGCTGCTGGACGCGCTGCGCGCGCGGGGCGTGCGGGTGCTGCTGCCGGTGCTGCTGCCCGACAACGATCTGGACTGGGGCGCCTACGCGGGCGCGGAGGGCCTGGTGAAGGCCGGGCGCGGGCTGCTGGAGCCGGGGGGCGCGCGGCTCGGCCCGGACGCCGTCTGCGCGGCCGGGCTGGTGCTGCTGCCGGGGCTGGCCGTGGACCGGCGCGGCCTGCGGCTGGGGCGCGGCGGCGGCAGCTACGACCGGGTCCTGGCCCGGCTCGCCCGCGCGGGCTCGGCGGCCCGGCTGGCGACGCTGCTGTACGACGCCGAGCTGGTGGAGGACGTCCCCGCCGAGCCGCACGACCGTCCGGTCGACGCGGCGGTGACGCCCTCCGGCGTGCACTGGTTCTGACGCCTCGCAGTGGCCTGCGGCGCCGTCCGGCGCTACTGGCCGCTCGGGGCGGGCGTCAGGGTGAGCGTGTCCACGGCTTCCGCCTGCACCGCGCTCTTGGTGTAGGGCCAGGTCAGCAGCTGGCCGTTGGCCCACATCGCGGTCTGGTCGTTGTAGTGCGGATCGTAGGGCTGGCCGGAGGCGCCGCCGATATTGATCCACTCCGAGTCGTTCAGGTTGCTCAGGTCGACCACCATCCGCATCGACGGCGCCCAGTCCACCTGGAACCCGGCCGAGGCGTTCCAGCCGGTCGCGTCCACCGCCGAGCTGCCGCCGTTCAGCTGGTACGGACCCCGGTCGAGCAGGGTGTGCTCCAGGCCGGAGAGCAGCGAGGTGTTGTCCGTGCCGAGGGTGGACTCGTTCAGCGTGAGCGTGTGGATGCGGCCCCAGCTCCAGGTGGTCATGGACTTGCCCATCAGCGAGGTGAGCTGCATCCGGGCGTCCTTCATCGCCTCGGCGAGCAGGTTGTCCCTGCCGTTGACCTGCTGGCCGTTGTTGTAGGTGTACGACCACCAGCTGCTGTCGGGCTGCGTCAGCAGGTTGCTGACGGCGGTCATCCACTGGTCACCGCCGTCCGGCTGGGCCTGGTCGGGGGCGCGGGTGCCGCAGGTGCTGACCAGCTTGGTCGGGCCGTTCAGGCCGTCCGCCGGGACGTTGCTGTTCTGCGGCTGCGCCACGCAGTCGGTGGTGGCCCGCACGGACGCGGGGAACTTCTCGTCGAACGCCAGGTGCAGCAGGTTGCTCCAGACCGCGTTGTAGTACGCGGCGGCGGCCGAGCCCGAGTCCTGGTCGTAGTCCCAGTTCTTCAGCAGCGCCTGCGCGTCGGTGTAGTACGAGCCGCCGCTGAGCTTCACCTTGAGCAGGTACGGCACCAGGGTCTTGGCCATCACGCTGGTGTCGTCCATCTGGATGGTGGACATGTCGTCCGGCGAGATCTTGCCGCCGCCCGCGGTCTTGGACTGGATCAGGCTGGTGATCTGCTGGGCGCGGATGCCGTAGTCCCAGTCCTGGGTCAGCAGGTACGGGTAGCTGCTGTCCGCCACTTCCTGGTTGGCCGCGACGATGTATCCGGCGGCGGGGTTTTCCACATAGGGCAGCGCCGCGGCGGGGATGTATCCCTTCCACTGGTACGCGGAGTTCCAGCCCGGCTCCGGATAGGTGCCGTTGTCGCCGTTGGCGCGTACCGGGATGCGTCCGGTGGCCGTGTATCCGATGTTGCCCGAGGCCCCGCTGTCGTCCGCGTAGACCATGTTCTGGCCGGGCACGTCGAAGTCGGCGGCGGCGGCCCGGAACTGGGTGAAGTCGGTGGCCCGGTCCAGCTCGAAGACCGCGTCCATGGTCCTGCCCGGCGTCAGCGCCGTCCACTTGAGCGCGATGGCGTAGCCGCTGCCGCGCGGCGGGGCGGTGCCGTCGACCGGGGCGCTCTGGCCCACCGCCTGTTCCTCGGCGTCGTGGTCGGAGATGATCGGCATGCCGTCGGTGGTGCTGCGCACGGTGATCGACTGGTCGGGGCCGCCGGCCACCTTGATGGTCACGTTCCGGGTGACGAAGGTCCGGTTCTGGTTGTCGTACGCATAGGTGTCGGGACCGGTCACCTGCTCCAGGTAGAGGTCCTGGACGTCGGCGCCCAGGTTGGTGAAGCCCCAGGAGACGGTCTGGTTGTGGCCGATCACCACGCCCGGCACGGCCGGGAAGCTGAAGCCGGTGACGTCGAACGGGCAGGCCGAGTTCACCGTGTCGCAGTGCAGGCCGATCTGCTCCCAGACCGACGGCAGCCCGGGGGTCAGGTGCGGGTCGTCGGCGAGCAGCGGCTTGCCGGAGGTGGTGTACCTACCGGAGACCACCCACGAGTTGGAGCCGATGCCCTGGCCGGGCTCGCCCAGCATGGACGGGACGCTGTCGAGGTTGGCGGCCAGCTGCGTCGCCGCGCCGCTGAGGCCCTGCACCGCACCGGCGTTGGCGCTGCTGTTGCTGCCGGTGGTCGAGGTCTTCGTGCCGGTTTTGGTGGCGCCCTTGGTGGTCGTGGTCGTCGTGGTCGCGGCGTCGTCGGTCGCGGTCGTGGACGAGCCGGTGCCCGCCCCGCTGTTCGCCCCGCTGTTCGCCCCGGTGCCGTCGGCCGGGTGGTAGACGGCCTTGCTGAGGTCCCCGGAGTCGGAGACGGTGCCGGTGGCCACGATGGTGCCGTTGGCGGCCGGGTACGCCGGGTAGAGCTGGGCGATCTGCGCGGGCGTGAGGTTCTGCGACAGCAGCGAACGGTCGATCTCCTGCTGCATGTTGCCGCTGAGGTCCCAGGCCATGCCCTTCAGCCAGGTCAGCGAGTCCACCGGCGTCCAGGGGGCGGGCGTGTAGCCGCTGTGGCTGGCCCCGAGCATGGCGTACTCCACCGAGGCCCCGGCGCCGCCCGGGTGCTGCTTCAACCAGGCGTTGACGCCGGCCGAGAAGTCCTGCAGGTAGGACTTGGTGGCCTGGTCGAGCTGGGTGGCGTACTCGTTCTGGGCCACGCCGGTCCAGTCCATGGTCTGGATGAAGGCGTCGCTCTGGACGTTGGCGTTGTCCTTGCCCGCGCCGAACATCGAGGCCAGCGTGCCCTCGGTGATGTGCCGGTCGACGTCCATCTGCCAGAAGCGGTCCTGGGCCTGGACGTAGCCCTGCGCGGTGAAGAGGTCCGCGGCGCTGTTCGCGTAGATCTGCGGGATGCCCTGATTGTCCCTGACCACGCTGACCTGGCCCTGCAGGCCCGCGAGTTGAAGCGTTCCGGTGGTCTGCGGGAAGGAGGCGCGGACCGTGCGAACGCCGTACCAGCCTCCGCCGACGGCGCCCGCCACCACCAGGATCACCAGCAGGATCACCAGCAACCGGAAACGGCGGAATTTCTTGGTGCGGGGCATCAGGGTCCTTGTGAGGCAGGGGCTCGTCCGCCGCCGTGCAGTGCGGCGGGGCCGACGCTAACACCTGAAGCCCGGACGCTGCGGACTGGTCCCCGGCTTGGGCGGCTTCTGCGGGGCTCTTTCCGGGCATCTCCGGGGCATCTTCCGGGCATTTCCGCGGGATCTGCGGAGCATCTCCGGGGCGGTGGCCGAGCACCCTCCGAGCTGGTGACGGCGCTGCGATGACCCTCTGCGGGACGGTCGTCACCGATCGTGCGGTCCGGATCGGGCACGGGAGCCGCAGCTCACACCCGCCACAGTGGACTATCGCCCAGGAATGCCGCATCATGGATCGTCGTTAGCACTCATCAGGCGAGAGTGCCAGGAGGAATACCAGTGCCGACCTACCAGTACCAGTGCACCGAGTGTGGCAGCGGCCTTGAGGCGGTCCAGAAGTTCACGGACGACGCCCTGACGGTCTGCCCCGAGTGCAGCGGCAGGCTGCGCAAGATCTACTCCGCGGTGGGTGTGGTCTTCAAGGGCAGCGGCTTCTACCGCACGGACAGCCGCTCGTCGTCGAGCAGCACCGTGGGCGCGTCCAAGCCTGCTGCGGCGTCCGCGCCGTCGGGTGACTCCTCCTCGTCGTCCTCGACGTCCGCTGCTGCGGCGTCGTCGTCCTCGTCGAGCAGCTCGTCGGCGGGCAGCAGCTCGTCGCCCGCCGCCTGAGGCGGAATGACCCGCACAGCAACGTCGGCCCTGTCGCCGAGCCCCGGCGGTCCTGCGTCCAGCAGTGACCGCCGGGGCTTTGGCGCGCCCTGAGGGCGGGTGCGGGCTGGTGGTGGCTCACCCGTGTGGGTGACGGGGTTTTCCACAGCCCCGGGTTTGTCCACAGATCACGGTCGGACGGGCCGGGGCGACGCGGGGATCGGCGATCGTTGAGGGGCAAGCAGGTCCCGAACAGCCTCGCAAAGGCGGTGGTTCCGCATGTCCCTCATGATCAACGACCCCTCCCGTTCCGACGCCCCCTGCAGCGCCTCCGGGGGCGCCGACCGCGGGCCCGAGCCCGGCACCGACGCCTGGGCGCAGACCTGGGCCGATGCCTGGGCCGACATGCGGGCCGAGATCCAGGCGGAGGCGGAGGCCCAGGCAGATGCCCGGGCGGATGTCCGGGCGGATGTCCGGGCGGATGTCCGGGCAGAGGCGCAGTCCGAGGAGCGGGCGGACGCTTGGGCGGAGGACGGGCCGCAGGCCCTGCCCGCGCCGCAGCCGACGGTGCGGACCGAGCCGCTGTTCGGCGGCGGTCCGGTGGCGGACGGTGGCGCGGCGGGCGGCCCCGAAACGGTCAGTCCCGACCCGCGTGGCCCGGGGGCCGGTGATCCGGTGGCGGGTGGCCCGGCGGTGCCGCCGACGCGCCGGATCGCCCTGTTCGCGCCGATCCGGGCCGGGGGCGGTCGGCATCGGCTCCCGGCGGCCGTGCGCCGAAGGCCCGGGCCGGTCGCGGCCGGGCTGATGGTGGCGGTGACGGCGCTCGCGGTGGGCTCGCTGCGCGGCCCGCAGCGGCCGGCGGTCGAGGGCGTCGCGGGCCAGCACGCCGATGCCCGGCCGACGCTGCACGTCAGCGGGGGCACGGCCGGTCCGGGCGGCCGCTCGTCCAGGTGAAGCGCGTCTCCGGAAGATCCGCGATCTGCCGACCCGTCAGGGCCGAGGCGGGGCGGTCATGGCGAAGGGCCGGGACACCGGCCCCGGCCCTTCCGCGTCACCCGGTCGCCACCGTCACGGTCGCGCCGACTCATCCGCCGTACAACTCAGCTGCCGTGGAACTCAGCCGCCGTGGTGCGGCGGCGTCTCGCGGCGGTACCACGCCTCGTCCCGCTCGGACTCGCCGCCGCCGGATCCGGCACCGCTGCCCCAGCCGGAGTCGGTGTCGTCCCGGCTCGGCTGGGAGAGCGGGTCGTCGAAGACCAGCGCCGGTCGCTTGCTCGTGTTCTCTGCCATGCGTCCAGCGTACGAGGCGGTGGTCTCGGGTTCCGGGGCGGTGCTCATGCCGCCTCGAAGCCCGAGTGGTCGGCGATCTTGCGCAGTTCGGCCAGGGCGTGCTTCTCGATCTGGCGGATGCGCTCGCGGGTCAGCCCGTGCTGCTTGCCGACCTCGGTGAGCGTGCGCTCGCGGCCGTCCTCCATGCCGTAGCGGGAGCGGATGATCGAGGCCGTGCGGTCGTCCAGGCGGCCGATGAGGTCCTCCAGCTCCTCACGGCGCAGCATCACCATCACCGCGTCCTCGGGGGAGGTCGCGCTGGTGTCCTCGACCAGGTCGCCGAACTGGGTCTCCCCGGAGTCGTCGACCGTCATGTTGAGGCTGACCGGGTCGCGGGCCCAGTCCAGGACGTCCTTGATCCGCTCGACGGTGGTGTCCAGCTCGGCGGCGATCTCCGAGTGCTCGGCGTCACGGCCCAGCTCCTTGGACTTCTCCCGCTGCACCCGACGGATGCGGCCCAACTCCTCCACGAGGTGCACGGGCAACCGGATGGTGCGGGACTGGTCCGCGATGGACCGAGTGATGGCCTGGCGGATCCACCAGGTCGCGTAGGTGGAGAACTTGAAGCCCTTGCCGAAGTCGAACTTCTCCACGGCCCGTACCAAACCCGCGTTGCCCTCCTGGATCAGGTCGAGCAGGGGCAGGCCGCTGCGCGGGTAGCGCCGGGCCACGGCCACCACCAGACGCAGATTGGAGCGGATGAACACGTCCTTGGCATGGCGGCCGTCGGCCGCGATCGCGTGCAGTTCTTCCTCGTCGGCGCCTGCTGCGGTCTCACCGCTCTCCAGCAGGTGCTCGGCGAAGACTCCGGCTTCTATTCGGGTCGAGAGGTCGACTTCCTGAGCGGCGTCGAGCAGAGGGGTCCGGGCGATCTCGTCCAGATACATGCCGACGAGGTCGCGGTCGGCCTCACCGCTGGTCGGACGCGCAGTGCGGGTCCGGTCGGCCTTGTCGCGGACGACGGCACGGGTTGCCATGCGTACTCCTTCACAGAGAAGGGACGGGCCTGGCCGGCCCGTTCGTGGTTGCCTTTCGTAACGATGCAACGAGCAGATTCCGGACATCATTCCCATCGGGAAGTTTTTTCTCGCCAGGTGCAGTATGCTGGCGGATTTTCCCCGCATGATGACCGGAGCGTGTCCGACTGGTCACGGATTGCTGTCAAGTTTCGCTCCCGGAACGGGAGATGACGCCATGACGCCACTACGTGTCACTGACGAGTCTGCGCCCCTGTGTGGTTCCGCGCGCGTCGGCGGGCCGGGGAACGCCAACAGCCCACCGCCCGGGGCGATCCGGGGGCGGTGGGCCGTCGACCGAGCGAGCAGGCCGGACTACGCGCAGTAGTACAGCGTCTGGGATGTGCCGGTGCTGGAGCCGCCGTAGGCGGACGCGGTGACCGCCGTGCAGCTGGACGTGACGTAGGAGGTGGCAGCCGAGTTGGCCCGGCCGCCGCCCATGCCCCCACCCGTAGCGCCGCCGGGTCCGCCGGTGGTCCCTGAGCCGTCGAGGAGGACGTAGTGGAGCTTGCCCGAGGCGATGTAGCCCTTCAGCTTGGCCAGGCTCATGGCCGGGTCGTCCCCGGTGAAGCCGCCCATGCCGATGGCGGCCCGGCCGCCGCTCTGCAGGATGATCTGGGCGGCGGACTGGGCCTCGGAGGTGGCCACCAGCCACGTCGCGGAGCCCTGGTGGGCCTCCAGGTAGCGCAGCATCGCGCTGGAGACGCCGCCCGCGCCGCGGCCCATGCCGCCGCCCGGGGCGCCAGTCGTGCCGTCGGCGCCGCCCGTGCCGCCTGGGCCGCGGGCCGTGCGCGCCTGGTCCGCGGCCTCGCCCGGCCGCCCGGTCGCGCCCTGTGGCGCCGTGCTCTCGGCCTGCTCCGCGCCACCGGCCTGCCCGGGTGGGGCGAATCCCCCGAAGCCGCCGCCGGTCCCGCTCGGACGGCTGCCGTCGGCCGCGCCGGGGAAGCCCCGGCCGCCCGCGCCGCCGCCGGGAGCGCCCAGGCCGCCCATGCCGGTGCCGGTGGACGGCCCGCCGGTCGGGTTGACGCCCTGGATGCTTCCGGCGGTCACGGTGTCGGCGGCGTAGGCGACCGGTCCGGCGAGCAGTGCGACCAGGGCGGCCACCGCACCGACCGCCATCAGCCGCAGCCGACCCCGGGCACCGCCCCGGCCGAAGCCGAGGCCGGAGCCCGATCCGGTGCCCGCGCGGGCGGCCAGCAGCAGCGCCACGGCGGCGGTCGCCGACACCGCGACCAGCGGCCACAGCCGGCCGGTGGAGCCGGAGTCGCGCCGCAGCAGCACGATCGCCCACAGCGCCGTCGCCGCGACCGCCAGCGGCAGCACCCACGCCCAGGCCGCCGACCGGCTGCGGAAGGCCCGGAGCAGCGCCACCCCGCCCGCGCCGGTGAGCGCGGCGATCGCCGGGGCCAGCATGGTCGTGTAGTACGGGTGGAAGGTGCCGTCGGCGAAGCTGAAGGTCAGGTAGTGCGTCAGCAGCCAGCCGCCCCACAGCACCAGCGAGGCGCGCTGGAGGTCGGTGCGCCGCCTGCGGCCCCGCAGCACCAGCGCGCCCGCGCAGGCGATCACCGCGAAGGGGATCAGCCAGGAGATCTGGCCGCCCAGGATGGTGTTGAACAGGCGTCCCACGCCCGCCGCGCCGCCGAAGTTCGCACCGCCACCGCCACCGCCACCACCGCCGCCCGCACGGCCCGCGCCGCCGCCGCTGCCGCCGGTGATCCGGGCCAGGCCGTTGTAGCCGGTGACCAGGTCCCAGACGGTGTTCTTGGTGCTGCTGCCGATGAACGGGCGGTCGGCCGCCGGGATGGAGTCCACGACCACCATCCACCAGCAGCTGGAGACGGCCAGGGCCGCGCCCGCGAGCAGCAGGGTGCGGACGCGCTTCCGCACTCCGCCCCGGGCCGCGTAGAGGTAGGCGGCGAAGAAGGCCGGCAGCACCAGGTAGGCGGCCAGCATCTTGGTGTTGAAGGCGAAGCCGACCAGGACGCCGGACCACACCAGCGGCATCGTCCGCCCGCTGCGGATCGCCTCCAGGCAGAGCCACGCCGCGGCGACGGTGAGCAGCACCAGGACCGGATCCGGGTTGTTGTCGCGGTCGATGGCGACGGTGATCGGGGTGAGCGCCAGCACCACCGCCGCGACCGTCGCCGCCGTGTGGCCGAAGCTGCGGCGGACGGCACTGTAGAGCACACCCACGGCGGCGACCCCGCACAGCGCGATCGGCAGCAGCATCTGCCAACTGCCGAAGCCGAAGATCCGGCAGGACGCCTCCATCAGCCACAGCGCGACCGGCGGCTTGTCCACGGTGATGTAGTTGCCGGTGTCGAGCGAGCCGAAGAACATCGACGACCAGCTCCTGGTGCCGCTGAGCACGGCGGCGGCGTAGTAGGAGTTGGCGTCGCCGTTCTGCCCGAGCCGGTAGCAGGAGACGGCGGCGGCCAGCGCCAGCACCGCCCAGAGCGCGGGCCGGGCCCAGCGGGGGGTGTTCGGGGGGCCGAGCAGCGTCCGGCGCATCCGGCTGCGTCCGCCCGGTGGCCGGGCTGCCTGCTCGGGCGCCGTCAGGGCTGGGGTGTGCACGCTCATCGGTGGTTCAGCTCCTGGTGGGTCCGGGTGGCGGCGGTGCTGTCGGTGGCGGTGGCAGCGCTGTCGGTGGCGGTGGCGGTCGGGTGGGTCCGGCGGTGGTGGCGTCCGGGGTTGAAGACCCAGACCCGCATCAGCAGGAAGCGCACCACGGTGGCCAGCGCGTTGGCGCCGACCAGTGCGCCGAGCTCCTCCAGGTGCGAGGCGCCGGGGGCGACGGCCCTGGTCACCGCGAGGATGAGGGTGCTCAGCAGCAGCCCGATGAGGAAGGCGATACCGCCTTCGACCTGGTGCTTGAGGGCGTCCCGGGAGCCGGTGACGCCAAAGGTGAAGCGGCGGTTGGCTGCGGTGTTGGCGACGGCGGTGGCCAGCAGCGCCAGCGCGTTGGCGACTACGGCCGGAGAGCCCTGACGCAGCACCAGGTAGAGCGCCAGGTAGGCCAGTGTGCTGGCGGCTCCGATGACGGCGAAGCTGGAGAGCTGGCGCCGCATCCCGGGCGGCAGCTGCGCCTGCTGCACGCGCGGCGGCACCGGCAGCCGGGTCGCGCCGGAGACGGTCCTGCGGGCGACCCGCCACATGCCCTTGAGGTCGTCCTTGACGGTGCGGACGATGTCCACCCGGCTGTCCGGGTCGTCCACCCAGTCCACCGGCACCTCGTGGATGCGCAGCCCGCTGCGTTCGGCGAGCAGCAGCAGTTCGGTGTCGAAGAACCAGGTCTGGTCCTCGACCGAGCCGAGCAGGGCCTGGACCACCTCGGTGCGCCCGGCCTTGAAGCCGCACTGGGCATCGGAGAAGCGCGCGGCCAGGGTGGTGCGGAGCATCAGGTTGTAGGTGCGGGAGATGATCTCCCGTTTGGGGCCGCGCACCACCGCGGAGCCGCGGTGCAGCCGGCTGCCGATGGCGAGGTCGCTGTGGCCGGAGAGCAGCGGCGCGACCAGCGGCAGGAAGGCGTCCAGGCCGGTGGACAGGTCCACGTCCATGTAGCTGACGACGTCGGCGTCACTGCGGCTCCAGACCTGGCGCAGCGCCCGGCCGCGTCCCTTCTGGTCCAGGTGGACGGCCTCCACCCGGGGCAGCTCGGCGGCGAGCGCGGACGCGACCTGCCAGGTCGTGTCGGTGCTGGCGTTGTCGGCGATGGTGATCCGGAACGGGTAGGGGAAGGTCTCGCTGAGGTAGGCGTGCAGGCGGCGGACGCTCCGGCCGAGGACGTGCTCCTCGTTGTGGACCGGGACGACGATCTCGACCAGGAGGGCGCGCCCGGGCGGTCCCGGTTGCGCGGGTCGCCGCGCCTGCACCCCGTCCCGGTGGGCGGGCTGTGCCGCCGCCGACGCTGTCGAATTGCTCATGCCGCCACGCTTCGGCACGGCGCTGTGGGGAGCCTGTGCCGGACGTAGGGCAGAGGTGAGAGTTCTGCTCAGCCGCCCGCGCGCAGCTGCCGTTTGAGCACCTTGCCGGAGGCGTTGCGGGGCAGTTCGCCGAGGAAGGCGACCTGCCGGGGGACCTTGTAGTTGGCCATCTCGCGTCGGGCCCAGGCGATCAGGGCCTCGGCCGCGCCCGGCTCGGGGGCGCCGTGCGGAACGACGTACGCCTTGCCGACCTCGCCGAGGCGCGGGTCCGGGATGCCGACGACGGCGCAGTCGGCGACCAGCGGGTGCCGGATGAGCACGCGCTCGATCTCGGCGGGGTAGGCGTTGAAGCCGCCGACGGTGAACATGTCGCCGAGCCGGTCGGTGATCCGCAGGTTGCCGGAGTCGTCGACGATGCCGATGTCGCCGGTGTGCAGCCAGCCGTCGGCGGTGACGGCGGCGGCGGTGGCCTGCGGGTCCTCGAAGTACTCGCGCATCACGTTGTAGCCGCGCACCTGGACCTCGCCGGGGGTGCCGCAGGGCAGGCCGGTGCCGCTCTCGTCGGCGATGCGCAGCTCCACGCCGGGCACCGCCCGGCCGGAGGTGGCGGCGATCAGGCCGGGGTCGTCCCCGCGCCGGCCCATGGTGACCAGGCCGCAGGCCTCGGTCAGGCCGTAGGCGGTGATCACGGTGTCGAAGCCGAGCTCCTCGCGGATGCGGGTGACGAGTTCCAGCGGGACGACGGCCGCGCCGGTGACGGCCAGGCGCAGCGAGCCGAGGTCGTAGCCGGCCCGGCCGGGGTGGTCGAGCAGCGACTGGTAGACCGTGGGGGCGCCGGGCAGCACCGTGACGCGTTCGGTGGAGACGGCGGCCAGCACCGCCTCGGCCTCGAAGACGGGCAGCGGCAGGATGGTCGCGCCGCGCATGAGCGAGGCCAGGATTCCGGCCTTGTAGCCGAAGGTGTGGGTGAACGGGTTGACCACCAGGTAGCGGTCGCCTTCGGCGAGCCCGGCGAGGTCGGCCCAGGTGGAGAAGGCGCGCAGGCTCTGCGCGTGGGTGGTGACGGCGCCCTTGGGCAGGCCGGTGGTGCCGGAGGTGAACATCATGTCGGCGGGGTCCTCGCCGCGGACGGCGTCGATGCGCGCGCGGACGGCGCGGTCGGGCACGTCGGCCCCGGCGGCGAGGAAGCCGCGCCAGTGCTGGAAGCCCTCCCGGGCCTCGGTGCGGTCGCCGAGGACGACGGCCGTGCGCAGGTGCGGCAGCCCGGGGAACGGGCCGACAGCCTTCCCGCGCCGCGCGCCGGAAGCCCCGGCGTCGGAGCCCCCGGCGCCGGAGCCCCCGGCGCCGGAGCCCGCGGCGCGCAGGGCGGAGACGTAGCTGACGCCGAGGAAGGTGTCGGTGACGAAGAGCGTGCAGGCCCTGGTCCTGCGCAGCAGGTCGAGCACCTCGGCGGCCTTGAGCCGGGTGCCCAGCGGCACCAGTACCGCCCCGGCGCTGACCGCGCCGAGCGCGGCGACCACGAAGTCGGGGGTGTTGGGGGCCCAGACGGCGACCCGTTCGCCGGGCCGCACCCCGGCGGCCATGACGGCGGCGGCGGCGCGGCGGACGCGCTCGCCCAGCTGCCGGTAGCTGATCCGGGTGCGCGGTCCGGCGACGGCCTCGGCGTCGCCGTGGCGGTCGGCGGCGGCCTGCACCAGCCGGGGGATGGTGCCCCACTCCAGGTCTCCGCGCACGGCGTCCTCCACTCGTAGTCGCAACAACGCTGTTGAGGCCCGGCCAGATTAGAGCGGTCGCGGCCTACCGGCCAAGGGGGCGTCCGCCTATTCTGACGTTACGTCAGATCAGTTGCCCACCCCGGGGGTTCGATGCTCAAGGACCGTGCGGCCGTCGTCGGCATCGGCCAGACCCGCTTCGCCAGGCACCTCGACGAGCCCGAGAAGACCCTCGCCTGCCGGGCGGTGCTGGCCGCGCTCGACGACGCCGGGATCGACCCCTGCGAGGTCGACGCCCTCGCCTCCTACACCATGGAGGAGACCGACGAGGTCGAGCTCGCCAAGGCGATCGGCGCCGGGGACATCACCTTCTTCAGCCGCACCGGCTTCGGCGGCGGCGGCTCCGGCGCCACCGTCGCGCACCTGGCCATGGCCGTCGCCACCGGACAGGCCACCGTCGGCGTCGCCTGGCGGGCCCGCAAGCGCGGCTCCGGCGTCCGGCCGTGGACCAGCACCAGCGTCCAACTGCCCACCCCGGCGCAGTGGACCAGGCCGTTCGGGCTGCTGCGGCCGGCCGACGAGATCGGGATGCTGGCCCGCCGCTACATGCACGAGTACGGCGCCACCCGCGACCACCTCTTCAACGTGGCCCTGGCCTGCCGCAACCGCGCCAACCAGAACCCGGCCGCGGTCATGTACGACCGGCCGCTGACCCGCGAGATGTACATGGACGCCCGCTGGATCTCCGAGCCGCTCTGCCTCTACGACAACTGCCTGGAGACCGACGGCGCGCTGGCCTGCGTCGTCGTCGGCGCCGAGCGCGCCCGCGACTGCCGCCGCAAGCCGGTCTACGTGCACGCCGCCGCCCAGGGCCTGCCATCGCAGCACCACGGGATGGTCAACTACTGGAACGACGACCCGCTGACCGGACCGGCCTGGACCGCCGCCCGCCAGCTGTGGAAGACCGCCGACCTGGGCCCGCAGGACGTCGACGTGGCCCAGATCTACGACGCGTTCACGCCGCTGATCCCGCTCTCGCTCGAGGGCTACGGCTTCTGCGGGCGCGGTGAGGGCGCGGCCTTCACCGAGGGCGGCGCGCTGGAACTCGGCGGACGGCTGCCGATCAACACCGGCGGCGGCGGCCTCTCCGAGGGCTACGTCCACGGCTTCAACCTGATCAACGAGGGCGTGAAGCAGCTGCGCGGCACCTCCACCGCGCAGGTGCCGGACGCCTCGACCTGCCTGGTCACCGCCGGGGAGGGCGTCCCCACCTCGGCCCTGCTGCTGCGCGCCTGAGGAGGCCCCGTGAACGCCGACAAGCCCGCATCCGAACCGTCCGTCACCGAGGCCGTGCACGCCGCCGGGGGCATGGTCGGCGGGATGCTGCTGCCCTGGCCGGACGTCGACGGGGAACCGTTCTGGCGGTACGCGCTCCAGGGCGAGCTGCGGGTGCAGAGCTGCGCCGACTGCGGGCTGCGGCGCTTCCCGCCGCGCCCCTGCTGCCCCGGCTGCCACAGCTTCGACAGCCGCTGGCAGCTGACGTCCGGTCGCGGCCGGATCTGGTCCTTCGTGGTGGCGCACCCGCCGCTGCTGCCCGCCTACGCCGAGCACGCCCCCTACCCGGTGGCCGTGGTGGAGCTGGACGACGCCCCGGCGATCCGGCTGGTCGGCGCGCTCACCCCGTCGGCCCGACGCCCGGACGCGCCGCTGGACGCCGTCACCGCCGAGGCCGGGGCGCGGCTGCGGATCGGGGCGCCGGTGCAGGCCGTGTTCCAGACGGTCGCGCCGGGCGTGGCCGTGCCCCGCTGGGCGCTGACCGGCTCCTGACCGGCGCTCCCCGGACGGCCGCCGGTCGGCCCGGCAGCACCGCCCCGGATAGCATGCTCGGCATGAGTTGGCTGATCACAGGCGGAGCAGGTTTCATCGGAGCGCACGTCGTACGTGCCATGGTCGAGGACGGTATATCCGTCGTCGTGCTGGACGATCTCAGCACCGGCGACCCGGTCCGGCTCCCGGCGGGGGTGCCGCTGGTCAACGGCTCGACCCTGGACCGCGCGCTGCTCGACCGGGTGATCGCGGAGCACCGGGTCGAGGGCGTGTTGCACATCGCCGCCAAGAAGCAGGTGGGCGAGTCGGTGGCGCTGCCGCTGCACTACTACCGGGAGAACGTGGAGGGCCTGCGGGTGGTCCTGGAGGCCGCCGCCGAGGCGGGCGTCCGGCGCTTCCTGCTCTCCTCCTCCGCCGCCGTGTACGGCATGCCGGACGTGGAGACCGTCACCGAGTCCACGCCGTGCGCGCCGATGAGCCCGTACGGCGAGACCAAGCTCGTCGGCGAGTGGCTGGTCAGGGCCACCGGGCGGGCCCACGGCATGGGCACGGTGGCGCTGCGCTACTTCAACGTCGCCGGAGCGGCCACCCCCGAGCTGGGCGACCCCGGCGTCTTCAACCTGGTCCCGATGGTCTTCGAGCGGCTCGCCGCCGGAAAGGCCCCGCTGGTCTTCGGCGCGGACTACCCCACGCCGGACGGCACCTGCATCCGCGACTACATCCACGTCGCCGACATCGCCACCGCCCATGTGGCGGCCGTGCACCGGCTGCGGGACAACCCGGACGACACCGAACTGGTCCTCAACATCGGCCGGGGCGAGGGCGTCTCGGTCAGCGAGATGCTCGACGTCATCGGCCGGGTCACCGGCCTGGACGCCCGCGGCGAGGTCGTCGACCGCCGCCCCGGCGACCCGGCCCGGGTGGTGGCCTCGGCCGAGCTGATCGCCAAGGAGCTGGGCTGGACGGCGCAGTACGGCGTCGAGGAGATGATCGCCTCCGCCTGGGCCGGCTGGCAGCTGCGCCACCCGGAGTAGCCGACGGCGCCCCGGCAGGCGGCGCGGGCGCGGGGACGGGACGGGTGACGGGAACGGCCACGCCGTTCCCGCCACCGGCCACCGGCCACCCGTCTCCGGCTCGGGCCCCGACGGGCCTCAGTCGCGGGAGGTGGCCGTGCCCCGGGCGGCGTCCAGGGCGTAGACGCAGCGGTCCTTGCTGCACGCGAAGACCCGTCCGTCGACGGCCACCGGGGAGCCGGTGATCTCGCCGCCGGTGTCCAGCTTCCAGCGCAGCCGCCCGGTGACCAGGTCCAGGGTGTGCAGCGAGTGGTCCCGGCTGCCCAGATGGACCAGGCCCCCGGCGGCGGCCGGGGCCCCGGTCAGCTCGCCGCGCGCGGAGTAGCGCCAGCGCTCGTCGCCCTGGGCGGCGTCGAAGGCGTACAGCGTGTCCACGCTGCCGACCAGGACGCTGCCGTCGACCACGAGCACCGGATCCCCGCCCTGGCGCCCGCCGGTCCGGGCGCGCCAGCGCACCGCGCCGGTGGCCGCGTCCAGCGCGCAGACCGTGCCCAGGTAGTCGGCGATGTAGATGCCGCCCCGGCCGTCCGGGGTCGGCGGGGTGAACAGCGCCACCGGCGTGTCGAAGCGCCAGCGCTGCTCGCCGGTGGCCTCGTCCAGGGCGAGCACCCGGGAGCCGGAGGTGACGTACAGCACGCCGTTCCGCAGCACCGGGTGCGAGGGGACGTCCTCGCCGACCGGGAAGGCCCAGCGCGGGCGTCCGGTGGTCAGGTCGAGCGCGTGCAGCCGGCCGCCGCCGTAGTAGTAGACCGAGTCACCGGCCACGCACGGCCCGGACTGCTGGTTCTCGTACTCCTGCTGGGCGTCCTTGACCTTCCACATCTCGCTGCCGTCGATGGCGGAGCGCACCTGCACGCCGCCGCCGCGGGTTCCGGCGACGACCGCGCCGCCGCCGGTGTGCAGCGAGTACGTCCAGCCGTCGAGGACCACCCGCCAGCGCTCGGCGCCGTCGGCGGCGGTGAGGGTGAACAGGTTGGGCCCGTCGGCGGCGTGGACCTGCCCGTCGGCCACCGACACCGCCCAGGCGACGTCCCGGGACTTGAAGCGGCGGCGGCCGGTGGCGATGTCGAGGGCGTGCACCTCGAAGCTGGTGACGAACAGGGTGCCGTCGCTGACCTCGGGCGTGCCCCAGACGTCGTTGGACATCCGGAACCGCCAGGGACGCCAGCGGCTCGGGGCCGCCGGGGCGGACGCGGGGGCTCGCCGGACGCGGGGCCGGACGCTGGCCCGGAGGCGGCGGCCGGGGAACGGCCGGGCTGCGGGATCTGCGTACGGCGCACCCAGTCGGTGCCGGGCGGGGTGACCGGCTCGGCGGCATGGGTGGTCGCGCCGGTGGCCCCGGCCCGGACGCCGGGCCCGATCGGCACCGCGCCGCCGACCAGCTGCACCACCGGCGTGGGCGTGGTCGGCCCGGCCTCCTCGGCCACCGGCGCGGCGGCATGGCGACGGCCGCCCGCCGGGCGGACCTTCTCGGTGGGCGGGGTCTCGCCGGTCCTCGGATCCGCCGTCCTCGGACCCGGCCCGGCGGCCGACGGCGCGGCCACCGGCTGCTGCTGGGCCGGACGGGCCGACGGCTGAGCGGGCTGGGCTGGCTGCGGCTGCTGACCCGGCTGCGGCGGTGCCTGCTGCGCGCCCGGGACCGCAGGCGCGGGCGACGCGCCGCCGCCGGTGCCGCGCCGCCCGCGCCTGCGGTCGATCAGCTCCATCGCCACCGGCGGCAGCCAGTCCCGCGAGTCGTCGTCCTCGCCGGTCCCGCTGGCGTACAGGTGCGGTGCCAGCTCCTCCTGGATCTGCGCCGGGGTCGGCCGCCGCTCCGCCGCGGGCCGCATACACGCCTTGACCAGCGGCGCCAGCTCCTGCGGCAGGCCGGAGAGGTCCGGGGCCTCGCGCAGCAGCATGAACACCGTCTCCACAGGGTTCACCCCGTGGTACGGGGCGTGCGCGGTGGCGGCGAAGACCAGCAGCGAGCCGAGCGAGAACACGTCGCTGGCGCCGGTGACGCTGCGGCTGTCCCTGGCCTGCTCCGGCGACATGTACGCGGGCGTGCCCACGGCGACGTTGGTCATGGTCAGCCGGGTGTGCGAGACCCCGGCGGCGATGCCGAAGTCGATGACCCGCGGGCCGTCCTCGGTGACCAGCACGTTCGAGGGCTTCAGGTCACGGTGGACCAGCCCGGCCGCGTGGATCGACTGCAGCGCCTCGGCGATGCCCGCGATCAGCCAGCGGGCCGCGCCGGCCGGCAGCGGCCCGCACTCGGCGACCAGGTCCTCCAGCGAGGGCGCGGGGATGTAGGCGGTGGCCAGCCACGGGACGGGCGCGTCCGCGTCGGCGTCCACGACGGCCGCGGTGTAGAAGCCGCTCACGGTACGGGCAGCCGCGATCTCCCGGGAGAAGCGGACCCGGAACAGCTGGTCCTCGGCCAGCTCCGCCCGCACGGTCTTGATGGCGACCCTGCGCCCGGCGGCCGAGCGGCCCAGGTAGACCAGCCCCATCCCACCCGCGCCGAGGCGTCCGAGCACCTCGAAAGGCCCGATCCGTCTGGGATCGTGCGCCGTCAGCTGGTCCACGTCCTCAGCCACCTCCCCGTGAGTGCTCCCCGTAAATGCCGCGTTCGGCACTGATTCTCCAACGCGGACCCGTTCCGGGGCCAACCAGCCCTCACCGGCCCGGCCGGTCGCGCTCCGGAACGGCCGCGCCCACCAGTAGGCCATGCTCGGGAACGGCTCACGATCGTGTCGCGCGGCTGATCCACGAATTGGTGCACGAGCGTTAGATTGACGGCCTGGCATGTCTCAGCGGTGTCCAACGGCGGTGGAGGCGACAGATGACGGGCACGGCGGAGCAACTGGCCTCGGTTCTGACCGAGCTGCTCGGCACGGAACTGCCGGTACGGCTGCGCACCTGGGACGGCTCGCAGGCGGGCCCGCCCGGCGCCCCGATGCTGGTGCTGCGCAACCGGCGGGCCCTGCGGCACCTGATCTGGCGTCCGGACGAGCTGGGCCTGGCCCGCGCCTACGTCTCCGGCGATCTGGAGATCGACCCCGGCACCGACCTGTACGAGCTGCTCACCGCCGTGGTGCGGCTGGTCGAGCGGACGGACACGGTGACGCTGCGTCCGGGCGCCCGGGAGCTGCTCGGCCCGCAGGGGCGCCGGCTGCTGCGCACCGCCACCACCCTCGGGGCGATCGGCCCGAGGCCGCCGCTGCCGCCGGAGGAGGCCCGCCGGCTGAAGGGCAGCCGCCACTCCCTGGGCCGGGACCGCACCGCCATCAGCCACCACTACGACGTCGGCAACGACTTCTACCGGCTGGTGCTGGGCCCGTCCCTGGTCTACTCCTGCGCCTACTGGACGCCGGAGTCGTCCACCCTGGAGCAGGCGCAGGAGGCCAAGCTGGACCTGATCTGCCGCAAGCTCGGCCTGCGCCCGGGCATGCGGCTGCTGGACGTGGGCTGCGGCTGGGGCTCGCTGCTGCTGCACGCCGCCCGTCACTACGGGGTGACCGGCGTCGGGATCACCCTCTCCGAGGAGCAGGCGCGCGGCGCCCGGGAGCGCATCGCCGAGGCCGGGCTGGCCGAGCAGCTGACGACCCGGTTGCAGGACTACCGCGAGGTCGTCGACGGCCCGTTCGACGCGATCTCCAGCGTCGGCATGGCCGAGCACGTCGGTACGGAGCAGTACCGACGCTACGCCGGGCTGCTGTACGGGCTGCTCGCCCCCGGCGGGCGGCTGCTGAACCATCAGATCGCCCGGCGGCCCAGCGCCCCCGGCGAGCGCTACCGCACCAGCCCCTTCATCACCGCGTACGTCTTCCCCGACGGCGACCTCTCGCCGGTCGGCGAGACCGTCAGCCTGCTGGAGCAGGCCGGATTCGAGGTCAGGGACGTCGAGTCGCTGCGCGAGCACTATGCGCTGACGCTGCGGGCCTGGGTCTCCAACCTGGAGTCCGACTGGGACCGGGCCACCGCGCTGACCAGCACCGGGCGGGCCCGGGTCTGGCGGCTCTACATGGCGGCGTCCGCGCTGGCCTTCGAGGAGAACCGGATCGGCGTCAACCAGGTGCTGGCGGTGCGCACCACCGCCGACGGCGGCAGCGGACTGCCCGGCACCCGGGCGGCCTGGCTGACCGCCGCCGGAGGGCAGCAGCCGGCCCAGGGCCCCGGACCGGGCTCGGCTCTGGATTCGGAACTGAGTTCGGAGCCCGCCTGATTTCTCGCATCGGATTCGGGCCGGAAACCGCCGTCGGCCCCGAAATCCGGCCCTCGGGCCGGTGCTGCGCCGCGCCCGCCGTCCGGCGGCCCGTCAGCCTGACGGAGCATTCGGCACACTGCCGGATAGCGCGCGGATCTTGCCACGGTAAACTGACGGCATGACAGGACAAGTTCGCACCGTCGACGGGCGTGTCGCCGGGCGACGCGGGCAGGCGACGCGGCAGAAGCTGCTCGAATGCCTTAGCGAGATGCTCAGCACATCGCCCTACCGGGACGTCAAGGTCATCGACGTAGCCCGGATGGCGGGTACCTCCCCCGCAACGTTCTACCAGTACTTCCCCGACGTCGAGGGCGCTGTCCTCGAGATCGCGGACGGGATGGCCAGGGAAGGCGCCGGTCTCAAGGACCTGGTCGCCGAGAAGTCGTGGGCCGGAAAGACCGGCTACCAGACGGCCGAGGAGCTGGTTGACGGCTTCCTCACGTTCTGGCGCGACAACGAGGCCATCCTGCGCGTGGTCACGTTGGGCTCAGCGGAAGGGGACAAGCGGTTCTTCAAGATCCGCATGAAGATCCTCAACGCGGTGACCAACTCGCTCACCGACTCCCTCAAGGCCCTCCAGGCCTCGGGGAAGGCGGACGCGTCGGTCAGCGCCCCGGCCATCGCCGGATCGCTGGTGGCCATGCTGGCCGCCGTCGCGGAGCACCAGAAGGGGTTCGACTCCTGGGGCGTCAAGGCCAAGGAGCTCAAGCCCAGCCTGGCGCTGCTGGTCTACCTCGGCATGACCGGTAAGAAGCCGCCGAAATAGCGGGTGACCACGGCACCGGTCCCGGCCGGTTAGCCCTGGCCCCGACCAGTCCCGGGTGTCTCCCGGGCATGCGCGGGCTCGCACCGGCCGCTCCGGCGGCCACGGGCGGCCCGCAGGACGCCCCGGGACGATCCCGGACGTCCGGATGGTGCCAGGACGCCCGGGGTGAGTGCTCGGTGAGCGCTCCTGGGCTGCGAAAACCCGGTCGCCTGTCCGACCGGGCGAGGGACCGGCTGCGCCTCGGGGGAGGTACACCGGTCCGAAACGCCGCGCCCGCACTCACACCCGCATGCCCGCAGTACCCCTCTCGGAGTCGTCTGCGAGTCGTCTGCGACGCCGGATCCGCCCTGGGCGGCCCTCCCCTTCGCCGGGGAAGGGCCGCCCATCATTCATTCCCCGCGACGCCCTCGGATACGCCCGCCGCGCGGGTCCGCGTCCGCTCCGTCCGCCGTTGGCGGAGCGGCTCCAGCCGGAAGATCCGCAGCTGCCGCTCCACCCGCGCCTGGTAGGCGGCGTACGGCGGCCACATCTGCAGCAGCGCCGCCCAGGCCGCCTCGCGCTCCCCGCCCTCCAGCAGCCGGGCGGTGACCGGCAGCGTCCGGCCCCGGTGCTCGACCGTGACGTCCGGGGCGGCGAGCAGGTTGCCGGTCCAGGCCGGGTGCCGGGCCTGGCCGAAGTTGCTGCCGATGACCAGGAAGCCGCCGCCCGGCTCGGGCAGGCAGGCCAGCGGGGTCACCCGGGGCTCGCCGCTGCGGCGACCGACCGTCGTCAGGAACAGCGACGGCAGCAGGTACTGGCTGATCATCACCCGGCCGCCGCTGAGCCGGTGCACCGCCCGGTCCAGCCGGGGCAGGACGCGCGGGGCGATCCGGGCGAAGGCCCGCGAGGTGGAGACCCGCTGGATCACCGCCGCCCCGCGCGAACGGGGTGAGCGGGGCGAGCGGGGTGAGCTGGACGGTCGGGGCGGCTGACCGTGGGCTTCCGGCGCCATGTCACACCGCCGCCGCTCGGCCGCGCCCGGCGTGCGGCCCGGGCGGGAACAGCCCGGCGCGGGCCGCGGCACGGGCGCGCAGCCGGTGCGGCGCCCCGAACAGCAGCTCGTCGGCGACGGCCCGCTTGAAGTAGAGGTGGATGTCGTGCTCCCAGGTGATGGCGATCCCGCCGTGCACCTGGATCGCCTCGGCGGCGGCGGTGTGCAGGCACTCCAGCGCCTGGGCCAGCGCCAGCAGCACCGCGGTGGCCGCCGCCGACGCCGACGCACCGCCGTCGGCGCCGGCGCCCGTGGCGGCGTCGAGCGACCAGGCTGCGTAGTGGACCGCCGAGCGCGCCGACTCCACCGCGACATACACGTCCGCGAGCTTGTGCTTGATGGCCTGGAAGGAGCCGATCGGCCGGCCGAACTGCTCCCGGGTCTGCGCGTACTCCACTGCCCGGGCCAGGCAGTGCTCGGCCGCGCCCACCGCCTCGGCGGCGGTGGCCAGCGCCGCCGACAGCCCGACGCCGTCCAGGCCCGGCCCCGCGTCCAGCGCCGGATCGCCGAGCGGGACGCCGACGGTGTCGCGCAGCTCCACCCGCCCCAGCGCGCGGGTCTCGTCCAGCGAGGCGCAGCGGCTGCGGGTGAGCCCGGGGGCGTCGCCCGCGACCAGGTAGAGGACGGTCCGGCTGCGCGGGAAGCCCCCGGTGTGCGCGGCGACGACCAGCAGGTCGGCCCGGGCGCCGTCGACGACCGGCGCGGCCTCCCCGTACAGCAGCCACCCCGGCGTACGGTCCGGCGTCGCGTCGGGCGGCGTCCGGTCCTGGGAGGGCCGGGGGCGGGCCTGGATGCCGCCGGCGCGGCCGCCGCCCGCAGCCGTCCCGTCGGGCAGCGGTCTCGGCAGGACCAGCGCGGCGGTCCGCTCGCCGCTCGCCAGGGCCGGCAGCAGCCGGGCCCGCTGCTCCGGTGTGCCCAGCGCGAGGACGGCGCCCGCCGCCAGGACGCAGGAGCCGAGCAGCGGCGAGGGCAGCAGCACCCGTCCGGTCTCCTCGCAGGCCAGGGCCAGCTCGATCGGCCCGAGCCCGGCGCCGCCGTACTCCGCGGGCAGGGCCAGGCCGGGCAGTCCGGGCTGTTCCGCGAGCCGCCGCCACAGCTCCGGATCGTGCCCGGACGGGCTCGCCGCCGCCGCGCGGACCTGCTCCGGGGTGCAGCGCTTGGCCAGGGCCTCGCGCAGGGTACGGCGGACGGCCTCTTGTTCGGGGGTGGGCGCGGGGTCCATACCGCCTCCAGCTCTCGTGTGCTGACGGTCCGTCATCCTAGGAGCAGCGGTCACGGGAGCACAGGGGCACGGGCCATAAATCTGATGTACCGTCAGCTATCCGGTTCGGCCGCAACACCGTTACCTCTCGGAGGAGTTGACCCGTGCCCGTGCCCTCCCTGCACAACCCGGTGCCGCCGGAGCAGCCGCGCCGCCGGGTCGCGGTCGTCGGCGTGGCCCACTCCGACTGCGGCCGGGTGGACGACGCGACCGCGTTCCAGCTGCACGCCCAGGCCGCCCGGCGGGCCCTGGCCGACTCCGGACTGCCGCGCTCGGTGATCGACGGCGTGGCCTCGGCCGGGCTCGGCCTGCTCGCCCCCGTCGAGGTCTGCGAATACCTGGGCCTGCGCCCGCGCTGGACCGACTCCACCTCGGTCGGCGGCTCGACCTGGGAGGTCATGGCCGCCCACGCGGCCGACGCGATAGCGGCCGGCCACGCCGAGGCCGTCCTGCTGGTCTACGGCTCGACGGCCCGCGCCGACCTCAAGGCCCGGCGCCGCACCGCCGGGCTCGCACTGGGCGCACACGGGCCCCAGCAGTTCGAGGCCCCGTACGGGCACACGCTCATCTCCAAGTACGCGATGGCGGCCCGCCGCCACATGCACGCGTACGGGACGACACTGGAGCAGCTCGCGGGCGTCGCCGTGCAGGCCCGGGCCAACGCCGCCGCCAACCCGGAGGCCATGTACCGCGCCCCGCTCACCGTGGACGAGGTGCTCGCCGGGCCGCCCGTCGCCTCCCCCTTCACCAAGCTGCACTGCTGCATCCGCTCGGACGGCGGCTGCGCCGTCCTGCTCGCGGCCGAGGACTACGTCCCGGACACCCGGCACGCCCCGGTCTGGATCCTGGGGGCCGGCGAGCACCTCAGCCACAGCCTGATGTCGCAGTGGGAGGACTTCACCGTCTCCCCCGCCGCCGTCTCCGGCGCCCTCGCCTACCGGCGCGCGGGCGTCGGCCCGGCCGACATCGAGCTGGCGCAGCTGTACGACGCCTTCAGCTACATGCCGCTGGTCGCCCTGGAGGACCTGGGCTTCTGCGCCAAGGGCGAGGGCGGCCCCTTCGTCGACGCCGAGCACGGCCGGCTGCTGCGGGAGGGCGCGCTGCCGGTGAACACCGACGGCGGGGGCCTGTCCGCCTGCCACCCGGGCATGCGCGGCCTGTTCCTGATCACCGAGGCCGTCCGCCAGCTCCGCGGCGACTACGCGTCCACCGCCCCGGCCCGGCAAGTCCCGCGCCGCGACCGCACCCCCGGCCCGCCCGGCCTCGCCCTGGTCAGCGGTGTCGGCGGCTGGTTCTGCTCCTCCGCCACCCTCGTCCTCGGCCGCTGAACGCGACCGGGGCAGGAGGCCAGGGGCAGGGGGCCAGGAGCCGGGGGCTAGGGGCAGCGGACGACCTGGCCGGCGTAGGCCAGGCCGCCGCCGAAGCCGAGCAGGAGGACGGGGGCGCCGGAGGCCAGCTCGCCGCGTTCGACCAGCTTGGAGAGGGCCAGCGGGATGGACGCCGCCGAGGTGTTGCCCGAGTCGACGACGTCGCGGGCGATGACAGCGTTCGGCGCGCCGATCTTGGCCGCGATGGCGTCGATGATCCGCAGATTGGCCTGGTGCGGGACGAAACCGGCCAGCTCGGCCGGGGTGATCCCGGCCTTCTCGCAGGCCAGCCGGGCCAGCGGGGCGATCTGCGTGGTGGCCCAGCGGAACACCGCCTGCCCCTGCTGGGTGATGGTCGGATCCCAGCCGTCGATGCGCACGGCGTCGCCCTTGGACGGGTCGGAGCCCCAGACCACCGGCCCGATGCCCGGCTGCTCGGCGCCGCCGACCGCCTCGACCACGGCCGCGCCCGCGCCGTCGCCGAAGATCACACAGGTGCTGCGGTCGGTCCAGTCCAGGACGTCGGACATCCGCTCCGCGCCGATCACCAGCGCCCGGGTGGCCGCGCCCGCGCGGATCGCGTGGTCGGCGGTGGCCAGCGCGTAGGAGAAGCCCGAGCAGACCGTATTGATGTCGTACGCCGCCGGCGCGGCGATCCCGAGCCGGGCCGCGACCTGCGCGGCGGTGTTCGGGCTGCGGTCGATCGCGGTGCAGGTGGCCACGGCGACCAGGTCGATCGTGGACGCGTCCAGGCCGCTCGCGGCCAGCGCCTTCTCAGCGGCGAGGAACGCCAGGTCGGAGACGGTCTCGGATTCGGCGATGTGCCGCGTGCGGATGCCCACCCGGCTGCGGATCCACTCGTCGTCGGTGTCGACCAGCTGCGCCAGGTCGGCATTGGTGAGGACCTTGGGCGGCTGGTAGTGCCCGAGCGCGACGATACGAGAACCGGTCATGCCCCCACTCAAGCCGGTTACCGGCCGGTCCATAGGCATGACCAGGGACAGTTTCCGACGGGCGATGCTGTAGGGGCCTGACAACCGCCAACGGGCGGCTGGGGCCTGACCGCTTCCCCTCAGCCAACTCTCACCTCGGACGCCCGTTCGGGCATCGTGCGGCCATCGGAGCCCGCCCGCAGCCCGATCCGCCGACCGCGTCCGGAGGCTCAGGCCGCGAGCGCGGCGGCGTCGCCCATCACTATGACCGGGTGCTCGGCCGGGTCGAGTTCCTTGAGCAGCGCCACCATGTCCGCCTGCGGAATGCTGATGCAGCCGTGCGTGGGGCCGCCGTGGTCGACGTGCACCCAGATCCCGCCGCCCTTGGACGCGCCCATGGGCCGCGCCGCCGACAGCGGGGAGGTGCCCGGCACGTGGTTGTAGTTGATGGCGACGACGTAGTTGAAGGCGTCGGCGAGCGACTCGCCCTCGAAACCGGTGCTGAGGTCCTTGAACTCCGAGGACTGGAGGTACGGCAGCTTGGTCCCCGGATTGGCGTAGAGGCCGCCGGCGTCGGTGAGGGTGTAGACGCCGATCGGGCTGTGCAGGTCGCCCTCGTGGTGGTCGGTGGTCCAGCCGTCCAGGGCATTGTGCCCGGCCCAGACTGCGCCCGGCAGCCACCGCCCGGCGGCGGTGCGGGTGTACAGCACGACCGTGACGGTGTTGGTGGTCGCCGATCCGCCCCGGGCCAGCAGCACCTGCCCGGCGCCGGCCGGGATCTTCGCCCGGAACGACGCGCCCAGCCCCGGCAACTGCGCCAGGCCCGGAGCGGGCTTGGGCGCGGCGGGCCTGCTGGGCGCGGACGCGGGCCGGGACGCGGCAGCCGGCTTGGCGCCGACCGGCGGGATGCCGTCCGCGCTGGTCCGACCGGCGGAGGTGGGGCCGGGCAGCAGCCCGGCCACGGCGAGCACCGACAGGGCGGCGATCGAGCCGACGCCGAGGACGCCGTTGCGCACCCGCCGTTTGCGCCGCGACTGCGCCCGGGAGGCGGCCCGGGCCTGCAGTCGGCTGGTGGGGAATCCCGCAGAGCCGACGCCCCCGGACGGTCCGGCCGCGGCGGTCCCGTCCGCACCGGCGTCGTGGGCGTCGAAGCCGCCGTACCCGCCGTCGCCGCGCAGGCCGCGTGCGTCGCCGTCGCCGCCCGGGCGTCGGCGACGACCGGAGCCGCGGGGAGTGCTGGAAGGCGGGTGACTGGGCATGTGCAGGGTCCTCGGGGGTGTGGGTGCGCGTGAATGGCCGGATCGTCACAACGGACGAGACGGATGCCCTTGGCGCCTCCCGGTCAACCGGCCGCACCCCTCTGCGCGACCGTCACTCGTCTCACGCTACCCCCACGAACTGCCACCGCCCAGGAAGGGAAGGTTTCCTTTCTCGGCGTCCGGGGCAGCCGGTCGGTGGGTGTACGTCCCAGCGCGGCAGTGCCGCTGAGGCATCATCAGCGGTCAGACGGACGGAACACGGCCACGGCCGCCATGTGCGTGATCTGAGGGTCCGCTGTTTCTGCTGTGGTAAAGGTCACAAACAAGGGCATCCCGATCCGCAGCTCCGCGACCGGGCAGTCGACGATCTCCGTCATCATCCTCGGGCCCTCCTCCAGGTCCACCACCGCGGCCACATAGGGCAGCCGGTCGCGGAACGGCGGCAGGTCATTGGCGTGCACCTCCGACCAGGTGTAGAGCGTCGCCCGCCCGGACGCCTCCTCCCAGGCCACGTCCTCGCTCCAGCAGTACGGGCAGAACTCCCGCGGATAGTGGTGCGCCCGACCGCACCCCCCGCACCGCCGCACCAGCAACCGCCCGCGCGCGGCCGCCTCCCAGTAGACCCGGGTGAATCCGTCCGGCTCGGGTTGGCCCGGCGCGGCAACAGCGGCCGGAACAAAGGCTGTCATGCGCATTCTCCACTCTGCTCAGTTTTCTGACTGCCCGTCAGAATGCGCCCCCAGCCGCTCCCCGGCAACCCCCACTCCGCGCCGCCACGCCGCTTCCGGTCGCGGGGGTTCGGGGGTGGAACGAGAATGGCGTGGGGGCAGCAACGCAGTGGAGGAGGCAGGCGATGGCCGGGCTGGGTGACCTTCTGGGGGCGCGTGTCGGCGTCGGCGCGGGCGCGGTGCCGGGGGCAGTGGGGCTGGTGGCGCGGGGCGGACGGGTCGAGGTGGCGGCCGTGGGCTCCGTGGACGTCCAGGGCAGTGCGCCGATGGCGCGCGAGTCGATCGCCCGGATCGCGTCGATCACCAAGCCGGTCACCGCCGCGGCGGCGATGGTCCTGGTCGACGAGGGGCGCATGGCGCTGGACGATCCGGTCCGGCGCTGGCTGCCGGAGCTGGCCTCGCCGGTGGTGGTGCGCACCCCCGGCAGCGAACTGGACGACGTGGTCCCGGCAGTGCGGCCGATCACCGTGCTCGACCTGCTGACCTTCCGCGCCGGGTACGGCTTTCCCTCGGACTTCTCGCTGCCCGCCGTCGCACCGCTGTTCAGTGTGCTGCTGCAGGGACCGCCGCAGCCGCAGGCGGTGCCGGAGCCGGACGCCTGGATGGCGGCGCTGGCCGGGATCCCGCTGCTGCACCAGCCGGGCGAGGCGTGGCTCTACAACACCTGCGCGGACATCCTGGGCGTGCTGATCGCCAGGGTGGCCGGGCAGCCGCTGGAGGAGTTCCTGGCCGAGCGGCTGTTCGACCCGCTCGGCATGGTGGACACCGGCTTCGCGGTCCCCGCAGCCCGGTTGGACCGCTTCACCGGCTACTACCGCGAGGATCCGGCGGGCGGCCTGGCCCTGCTGGACCCGCCGGACGGGCAGTGGGCCGCACCGCCCGCGTTCCCCTCCGCCGCAGGCGGGCTGGTCTCGACGGTGGACGACTGGTACGCGTTCGGCCGGATGCTGCTCGCCGGGGGCGTGGTGGACGGGCGGGCCGCCGGGGCCGCCCACGGCCGCCGACTGCTCTCGGCGGAGGCGGTTCGGCAGATGACCACCGACCAGTTGACGAGCGTCCAGCGGGAGCCGACCGGGCTGTTCCTGGAGGGCCAGAGCTGGGGCTTCGGCGGCTCGGTCGACGTCGAGCCGGTGAACCCGTGGAACGTGGCCGGTCGCTACGGCTGGGTCGGGGGCACCGGGACGACGGCCCACATCACACCGGCCACGGGCACCGTCTCCGTCCTGTTCACCCAGGTGCAGCTGGGCGGCCCGACCCCGCCCGCGCTGATGCGGGACTTCTGGCGCTACGCGGCGGCCGGTGCCTGAGCCGCCACCGGCCCCCGGACGCTAGTACCAGGCGCCCGAGAAGAAGAGGGAGTCCAGCGACCAGGTCTGCCAGCTCATGGCGAGCAGCGCGACCAGGGAGATCAGCGCCATCATCAGGTTCTGCCCCTGCTCGGCCCAGTCGTGGATCATCAGCACGAAGTACAGCAGGTTCAGCAGCAGTCCGGCGGCCAGGGCGACTGCGCTGAGCAGGCCGACGGTGAGGCCGAGGCCGAGGGCCAGCTCGGCGGACACCACCACGTACGCCATGGCCCGGGGCCGGGGGGCGACGATCCGGTCGAAGGAGCCGCGCACGGCGGACCAGCGGTGCTTGGCGGCGACGCCCTTGGCCCAGTCGATGCCGGTGCCGCGCTGCAGCCAGCCGCGCTTGTCCTTGTGCCGCCAACTCTCCAGCCACCATAGGCCGAGGCCGATGCGCAGCACCGCGAGCCAGTGGGCGGCGCTCAGTCCGTAGCTGTGGACGACCTGCATCTGCCCGCCTCGCCTCCGGCCGCACGGCCCGATGTGCGCCACCATCACCATTCTTGACGCATCGTCAGTTGACCGCAACGGGGATCGCCCGCGCAAGGGGTCGGGACGGTTCGTCCGCCCTCTTCCACCACAAGCTTCCGGCAAGTAATCTGATGGTACGTCAGATAACGTGGGAGTGGAGGCTGCGCCATGCTGGACGCGGAGGATGGCATCGATGTCAGCGGACGGCCGCTCCACCCCCGTCCGGTCGATCTTGAGTCCTTCTTCCGCCCCGCCGCTGTCGCGGTCATCGGCGCGTCCGACGCCCCCGGCCGGCCCAACACCGGCATCACCCGGCAGTTGCGGGCCTGGGCAGAGCGGGTCGGCGCGCGCATGTTCCCGGTCAACCCCGGCCGGTCCGAGGTCGACGGGCTGACCTGCTACCCCGATCTGGCGTCGGTGCCGGCTCCCGGCGGGGAGCCGATCGACCTGGCGGTGATCCTGCTCGGCGATCCGGCCTCGGTGGTCCCGCAGTTGATCGAGGCCAAGGTGCGCTTCGCCGTGGCCTTCGCCTCGGGCTTCGCCGAGACCGGCAGCGCGGGCGCGGCCGCGCAGGAGCAGTTGGCGCAGCTGATCGCGGACGCCCCGACCGGCCTGCGGTTGCTCGGCCCCAACACCAACCTCAACGCGTTCGAACGGTTCCGCGACGACCTCACCGGCCCGGCGATCGCGCTGATCACCCAGAGCGGCCACCAGGGCCGTCCGGTGTTCGCGCTCCAGGAGCTCGGCATCCGGCTCAGCCACTGGGCGCCCACCGGCAACGAGGCCGACCTGGAGGTCTCCGACTTCGTCCGCTGGTTCGCCGACCAGCCCGAGGTCGGCGCCATCGCCGCGTACATCGAGGGGTTGAAGGACGGCCGTGCCTTCCTGCTGGCCGCCGACCACGCCGCGCGCCGGGGCGTGCCGGTCGTCGCCGTCAAGGTCGGCCGGACCAGCGAGGGCGCGCGCATGGCCGCCTCGCACACAGGCAAACTCACCGGCGCGGACGACGTGGTGGACGCCGCGTTCCGCCAGTTCGGTGTGATCCGCGTCGACGGACTGGACGAACTCCAGGACACCGCAGCCCTGTTGGCCCGGGCCAAGCCGCCGACCGCCGACGGCGTCGCGGTCTACTCCATCTCCGGCGGCACCGGCGCGCACCTCGCCGACCTGGCGGCCGCACGCGGCCTGACCCTGCCCCGGCTGGGCCAGGCCAAGCAGGACGAACTGCACCAGTGGATACCCGGCTACCTGAGTGTGGCCAACCCGATCGACAACGGCGGTCACCCGGTGGGCGATTGGCGCGGCCGGAAGATCCTGGACGCGATCCTGGCCGACCCGTCCGTGGGCGTGCTGATCTGTCCCGTCACCGGCCCCTTCCCGCCCATGAGCGACAGGCTCGCACAGGATCTGGTCGAGGTCGCGGAGACCACCGACAAACTGGTCTGCGTGGTGTGGGGTTCGCCGGTGGGCACCGAGGCCGCGTACCGGGAGACCCTGCTCGGCTCCTCCCGGGTCGCCGTCTTCCGCACCTTCGGCAACTGCGTCCGGGCCGTCGCCGCCTACCTGGAGCACCACCGCTTCACCGCCGGCTACCGCAGCCCGTTCGACACCGCGCCGCGCACGCCCTGCGCCGGCAAGGCCAAGGCGCAGCGGGTGCTGCACGCCGGGCAGCAGCTCAGCGAGGTCGCGGCCAAGCAACTCCTGCGCGCCTACGGCATTCGTGTGCCCCGCGAACAGCTGGTGGCGAGCGCGGCCGGGGCGGTGCGGGCGGCCGGCGTGGTGGGCTACCCGGTGGTGCTGAAGGGCTCCGCTCCCGAGGTCGCCCACAAGACCGAACTCGGCCTGGTGAAAGTCGGATTGACCTCGGCCAGTCAGGTCAGGGACGCCTTCAGGGAGCTCACCGACAACGCCCGGGCGGCCGGGATCGGGCGGCTGGAGGGCGTGCTGGTGTGCCAGATGGTCGAGGCCGGGGTGGAGATGGCGCTCGGCATCAGCCAGGACCCCACCTTCGGGCCCACGGTCACGGTCGGGCTCGGCGGGGTCTTCGTGGAGGTGCTGCGGGACACCGCGGTCCGCGTCCCGCCGTTCGCCTGCGCGGACGTCCGGACGATGCTGGCCGAGCTGCGCGGCAGGCCGCTGCTGGACGGGGTGCGCGGCGGGCCGCCGATGGACGTCGACGCGCTGGTGGAGGTGGTGATGCGGGTCCAGCGGATGGCCCTGGAACTGGGCGACGACCTCGCCGAGCTGGACATCAACCCGCTGATGGTGCTCGAACGCGGCAAGGGCGTGGTCGCGCTGGACGCGCTGGCGGTATGCCGGTGAACAGCCCGGCCGCTGCGGCAGCGGGCGACGCGGCGGCGGGCGGTGCACCAACGGCCGGTGCAGCCGATGCCGACGCGGCGGGCCCGCCGGTGCTGCGCCGGATGGACGACGGCGTCAGCTGGATCACCCTCAACCGGCCCCGGACGCTGAACGCCGTCACCGCCGAGATGCGCGAACAGCTGATCGCGCTGCTGGAGCAGGCCTCCGCCGACCCCGCCGTACGAGCCGTGGTGCTCACCGGCGCAGGCCGAGGCTTCTGCTCCGGCGCCGACCTCCGCAACCCCGCCCCGGGCGCGGCGGCGGATGGGCGGGTGGCGGGGGATGTGGCGCGGGTGTTGCGGCGGGGGGTGCAGCGGATGGTCGGGGCGGTGCTGGACTGCGAGAAGCCGGTGCTGGCGGCGGTCAACGGCACGGCGGCGGGCGTGGGCGTACCGCTGGCCCTGGCCTGCGACCTGGTGCTGATGGCGGACACGGCGACGCTGGTGGCCGCGTTCGTACGCCGGGGGCTGGTGCCGGACGGCGGCGCGGCGTACCTGCTGCCGCGCCTGGTCGGGCCGCAGCGGGCGAAGGAGCTGCTGCTGTTCGGCGATCCGCTCCCGGCTGCCGAGGCGGAGCGGCTGGGGCTAGCCAACCGGGTGGTCCCGGCGGCCGAGCTGGAGAAGACCGCCCAGTCCTGGGCCGCGCGGCTGGCGTCCGGGCCGACCAGGTCGATGGCGTTGACGAAGCAGCTGGTGAACGCCGCCCTGGAGTCCGACCGGGCGGGCGCCTTCGCCGCCGAGGCGAACGCCCAGGAGATCAACCTGACCAGCGCGGACGCCCAGGAGGGGGTGCGCGCGTTCGTCGAGCGCCGCACCCCGCGCTTCACCGGCCGCTGAGCAACGCCCCGCCGACGGCGGTCAGCTCTCCAGCAGCTCCAGGCCGCCCTGGTAGCCGCCCGCCTGCTCCACCACCAGCTCGGCCGGGCGGCGGGCGAAGGCGATGCCGTCGGCGAGGCGCAGCACCTCGGCGCCGTCCGGCCGGTGCTCGATGTCCAGCACGGTCGTCTGCCAGCCGTGGCCGAGCGCGGTCGGCGCGTCCACCCGCAGCAGCAGCTGCGGCGGCAGGCCGGTCTCCGGCTCCCAGCTGCCCTCGACGGCCTCGCCGCCGCCCCGGTGCAGGGTGAACAGGCCCTCGGGCTCCAGGCTGAGCACGCCCGCCGGGCCCTCCCAGACGCCTTCGAACGGGGTGGTGTCGGCGACCGGCACCAGCTCCGGCGTGCGGGAGCGCAGCGTCCAGGCCCCGGCCGCCATCGGCAGCGCGGCCTGGGCGAGCAGGCCGTTGGTGCCGTAGACGATGGCGGTGACGCCCTCCATGCCGCCGTGGAAGGTGAACCAGTCGTCCGTGAGCGCGGCGGCCACCAGCAGCACCGCGCCGACGGCTATGGCGAACCGGCCGTGCAGCAGTCGGCGGCTCACCAGCCGGGCGAGTGCCAGCAGCAGCAGGATGACCAGGGTCTCGCCGACGAGCTGCGCCAGCTGCCGCCGGAGGAGGCCGCTGTCGAAGACGCCGGTGATGGTGATGCTGTTCCCGGGCATGCTCACCACCTGCCACACCTCGAACAGGGAGACGGCGTTCATCACCAGCGCCGCGGCCCCGACCGCTCCGGCAGCCCGCGTCCAGCGCCTGGCCTGCGTTGCCATGGGGTCCTCCTGCCGATCGGTTCGCACACCCTACGCAACAGGTGTTCGGGCGCGTCAAGGGACAATCCCACCCACTTCCCAACTGACGCACCGTCAGGTTCAATGGGGTCCAGGACCGACGACAGGGCTGCGACCAGGCTGCGAGGCGACCCGATGGGCCACGAGGGAATGGCGGTGGCAGCCGTCCGCTATCTGCGGACGGTCGGCCCGCCGGAGCCGTACCGAAACGGGAGTTACTCCCCCGAAGCGGACGAACCGCCGCACCGCCCGGCGCTGCGCGCGGTCCGGCCGGACGAGCGGCGGCCGGACACGAAGGCGTCGGAGGCCGCCGCTGCCGACACCCGCCGACTGCGCGCCGTGCTGGGGCACTTCTGCACCGGCGTGACCGTGATCAGCGCCCTGGACGACGACGGCGCGCCGGTCGGCTTCGCCTGCCAGTCGTTCTCCTCGCTCTCGCTGGAGCCGCCGCTGGTCAGCTTCAACGTCGCCCGGACGTCGTCCTCCTGGCCCCGGATCGCCCGCGCCGGGGCGTTCTGCGCCAGCGTCCTGGCCGCCGACCAGGACGCTCTCTGCCGCACCTTCGCGGTCTCCGCCGCCACCGGCGCGGACAAGTTCGCCGGGCTGGACTGGACGCCCGCGCCCGCCACCGGCGCGCCGCGCCTGGCCGGGGCGCTGGCCTGGATCGACTGCACCATCCACGCCGTGCACACCGGCGGCGACCACCTGATCGTGCTGGGCCGCGTGGGCGCGCTCGACGCCGGACGCGACGTCACCGGCCCGCTGCTGTTCTACCGCGGCGGCTTCACCACCCTGGCCGCCCCCTGAGCACAGCGCACCTGCCCCGGCCCGGCGGGCAGGGGCGTCAGGACTGCGCCAGCGGCCAGGCGGCGACGGTCTCGTAGGGCGACGGGCCCGCGCCCTGGTGGCTGCGCATCAGCCGCAGGGTGTCCGCCGGCCAGGGCAGGCCCCGGAACCCGGTGAGCGCCGCGGCGAGCAGGCGCAGGTCCGGGCCGCCGGGGCGGCCGGCGTGGCGCCCGGCGCTGCGCGGGGTGGAGCTGCGGGCGAGGGTCAGGTGGGCGGTGAAGCCGTGGCCGTCGTCCACGCCGAGACCGGCCTGCCGGGCGGCGTCGGCGCTGGCCCCGGCCAGGCGTCCGATGGCGGCGGTGTCGCCGTGGACGCCGGCCCACAGGGCGCGGTCGCCGAAGTGACCGGCTCCGCCGAGCCGCAGCGCAAACGCGGGCTGAGCTGCGGCGACAGCGGCCAGACCGGCCTCCAGCGGCGGCAGCTGCTCGGCGTCGACCTGGCCGAGGAAGGCGAGGGTGAGGTGCCAGCTGGGCAGTCCGGTCCAGCGCAGCGGGGCGGCCTGCGGCAGGGAGTGCAGCGGGCGGACGACGGCCGCCAGCTCCTCGACGGCTTCCGACGGGGGCACGAGCGCGACAAAGAGTTTCATCGTCGGCATTCTCGCGGACGCCGGAGCCCGACGGTCCACCGGGCGGCCGGAACCACCACAAGGGCCGTGCCAACGGCGGACATTGCGCGGTCACCGCAGCCGCCACCCGGGCCGGAACCGGTCAGGTGATCCCGTCCGCCGCAGTACGTGGACGGGATCACCTGACCGGTCATGCGGCCTGGCGCGGGACGAAGGCCACCAGCCGGTGCTCGGGGCCGCGTCGCCAGTCGACCGTCAGCCGCAGGTTGCCGATCCGCGCGATCACCGCGCCGATCACCGCCGCCGCGACCGCCGAGACCGCGCCGCAGACCACCAGCCCCGCCCGGGGGCCGTACTGCTCGGTGATCCAGCCGACGAGCGGCGCGCCCAGCGGCGTCCCGCCGGTGAACACCATCATGAACAGGCTCATCACCCGGCCGCGCATCGCCGGTTCGGTGCGCAGCTGGATCAGCGAGTTCGCGGCCGTGTTCAGCGTCAGACCGGACACCCCGACCAGGGTGAGCAGCGCGGCGAACACCCAGTACGACGGCGCGAACCCGGCGACGGTCTCCAGCACGCCGAAGGCCAGCGCCGCGCCGACCAGCAGCCGCAGCCGGGGCCGGGAGCGCCGCGCCGCGAGCAGCGCGCCCGCCAGCGAGCCGACCGCCATGGAGGTGTTGAGCAGCCCGTACAGGCCGGGCCCCACATGGAAGACGTGGTACGCGAAGGCGGAGAGGATGATGGCGAAGTTGAAGCCGAAGGTACCGATGAAGCCGATCAGGACGATCGGCCAGATCAGGTCCGGGCGTCCGGCCACGTAGTGCAGACCGGCCCGCAGCTGGCCCTTCTCGCGGGGCTGCTTCGGGTAGGGGTGCAGTTCGGAGCGGCGCATGGCGAGCAGGCCGAGGATCACTGCGGCGAACGACAGCGCGTTGATGCCGAAGGCCCAGCCGGTGCCGAAGGCGGCCATCAGCCCGCCGGCGATGGCCGGGCCGATCAGCCGGGCCGTCTGGAAGTTGGCGGCGTTCAGGCTGACCGCGTTGCCGAGGTCCTTCTTGCCGACCATCTCGCCGACGAAGGTCTGCCGGGTCGGGTTGTCGACCACGGTGACCATGCCGAGCAGGAAGGCCAGCAGGTAGACGTGCCAGACCTGGACGACACCGCCCAGCGTCAGCCCGGCCAGCACGGCGGCCAGCACGCCCATGGCGCCCTGGGTGGCGATGAGCAGCTTCCGCTTGGGGAAGCGGTCGGAGAGGACTCCGCCGTAGAGGCCGAACAGCAGCATCGGCAGGAACTGCATGGCGGTGGTGATGCCGACCGCGAAGGCGCTGCCGGTGATGCTCAGGACCAGCCAGTCCTGGGCCACGCGCTGGATCCAGGTGCCGGAGTTGGAGACGACCTGGCCGATGAAGAAGTAGCGGTAGTTGCGGTGTCGCAGGGCCGAGAACATCCGGCCGCGCCGGGCGGGCCCGGCATCGGTACGGCTGTCGGCGGGGTCCTGCCGGGGCGTCGACGGCAGCGGGGCTGCGGCCGACGCGGTTCGTTCGTCGGGGTCGTCGTCCACGGGGGTGACGAGGGGCGAAGCGAGCGGCGCGTCAGCGGTGTCGGCTTCCGTGGCGGGGCCTGCGGTGCCGGTGAGGCTGATGGTGTCAGTGGGACGTGTGGGCTGTGTGGTGGCTCCGGTCAGCGATGGCAATAGCTTGGTTTCCCCTGGTCATAGCGGTGGATCACAGTTGTGCGAGGCGCTCCAGCACGGGCGCGGCGGCGCGCAGCACCGCCCATTCCTCGGGTGTGAGGCCAGTGGCCAGCTCGGCCAGCCAGGCGTCACGCATGGCCCGGCTCTGCTCGATGATGGCTTCGGCCTGCTCGGTGCTGCTGACGACGACCTGTCTGCGGTCGTCGGGGTGCGGCTCGCGCCGCACCAGGCCCTTCTCCTCCAGCATGGCGATGATCCGGGTCATCGACGGCGGCTGGACGTGCTCTTTGCGGGCCAGCTCCCCCGGGGTGGCACTGCCACAGCGGTTGAGCGTCGCCATGACCTGCATCTCGGTAGGAGTCAGCGACTCCTCGACGCGCTGGTTGCGCAGGCGGCGGGAGAGTCGCATCACGGCGGAGCGAAGCGTGCTGACAGCAGCAGCGTCGCCCTCGGAGAGGTCTGGCATGGTCCTTAGCCTAGCTCATTACCTAGGCTAAGGAAACGTCTTTATCGCGCACGTGTCCAAAACCACACGGACGTCCGACGCGCTGTTGCACATTGGTGACAGGAGCCGCACAGGCTCATGATCTCCGGCTGACACGCTTCTCTCATCGCACCGCAGCACCGCATCGAGAACACCGCCCCGGGGGAACCACCATGGCTGCTCAGGCCCGCACCAACCAGCACGTCGGCTCCCTCATCGCGGGCGTGCTGACCCTGGTGATATCCGTGGCCATGCTGCTGGCGCCCGCCGCCGCGCACGCGGACACGCCGAGCGCACCGGCCGCGCCCGTCGCGGCGGCGGCCGCTCCCTCCGCCGAGGCGAGCTCGCTCGCCGAGACCGGCGACAGCAACAATGCCGGGCTGCTCACCGGCCTCGCCATGGTCACGCTCTCGCTCGGCACGGCCGTCACCGTCGCCTTCCGCCGCAGCTCCCGCCAGCGCTGACCCCGCGCGGCCATCCCCCCGGCACCGTCCGCGCCGTCGGCCAGGGCAGTTGCCCGGTTTGCCCACGGATCGTCAGGGTTGCTCGTACCGTGGATATCTCGGACCGGGCGCGTGAAGGGGGATGGTGCGTAGTGGAGCCGATCTCGGTACTGCTGCTGGCGGCGCTGGCCAGTGGCGCGGGTGGCGAGGCGGGCAAACAGGCGTGGGCCGGGCTGGCCGCGCTGGTGCGCCGGCCGTTCCACCGCTCGGCCGGCAGTCCGCCGGTGTCCTCGGGCGAGGCGGAGCTGGTGGCGCTGCAGCAGGCGCCCGACGATACGGAGCGCGCGCACGCACTGAGCACCGCGCTGGCCGTGCGCGCCGCCCTCGACCCGGGCGTCCACGACGAGCTGCAGCAGTGGCACGAGCGGGCCAAGCAGGTGTCCACCGAGGGGAGTTCGGTGGTCAACTCGTTCAGCGGCGTCAGCCTCCAGGGCACGGTGCTGCAGGGCCGGGACTTCTCCGGCATCTCCTTCAACGCCCCGGCGACGACACCCCCGGCCGCGACGCCCCCCGACCCGGCGCCTCCGCAGGGCTGAGCAGCGGGCCCGGACGTAGGACGGCCCCGCTCCCCCGTTCGCCGGGGGGCGGGACCGTCGTGCGTCCGGCGCGGGGCCTACTGGGCCAGGCCGAGGGCGGGCATCAGGTAGTAGAAGGCGAAGACCGCGCCGACGATGTAGAGCGGCAGGGGCACCTCGCGCCACCGGCCGGTGGCGATCTTCAGGATGCAGAAGACCAGGAAGCCCATGCCGATGCCGTTGGTGATGGAGTACGTGAACGGCATCAGCACCATGGTCAGGAACGCCGGGATGGCGATGGTGAAGTCCGACCAGTCGATGGACCGGATGCCGTTGGAGAGGATCAGGAAGCCGACCACGACCAGCGCCGGGGTGGCCGCCTGGGTCGGGACCATGGTCGCCAGCGGGGTCAGGAACAGCGCCAGGGCGAAGAACAGGCCGGTCACGATGGAGGCCAGGCCGGTGCGCGCACCCTCACCGACGCCGGAGGTCGACTCGACGAAGCAGGTGTTGGCGGAGCTGGAGGTCGCGCCGCCGAGGGCGGTGGCGAAGCCGTCGACCATCAGCACCTTGCTCATGCCCGGCAGGTTGCCGTCCGCGTCCAGCAGGTGCGCCTCGTCGCTGACGCCGAGGATGGTGCCCATGGCGTCGAAGAAGCAGGAGAGCAGCACGGTGAACACGAACAGGACGCCGGTGACCACGCCGACCTGATGGAACCCGCCGAACAGGCTGACCTTGCCGATCAATCCGAAGTTCGGCGTGGAGACGATGCTGTGCGGGAAGACCGGCACGGTCAGGCCCCACTCGCCGGCCGGGATGGTGGCGACCTTGTCGACCACGACCGCGACCAGCGTGGTGACGACGATGCTGATCAGGATCGCGCCGGGCACCTTGCGGACGATGAGGATCAGCGTCAGCAGCGCGCAGATGACGAACATCAGCACCGGCCAGCCGTTCAGGTGGCCGTTGTTGCCCAGCTGCAGCGGGACGGTGGTCTGCGCGGCGTCCGGGATGCGGGTGACGAAGCCGCCGTCGACGAAGCCGATCAGGCAGATGAACAGGCCGATGCCGATGGCGATGGCCTTGCGCAGGCCGATCGGGACCGCGTTCATGACCCGCTCGCGCAGCCCGGTGGCGACCAGCAGCATGATGGCGAAACCGGCCAGGACGACCATGCCCATGGCGTCCGGCCAGGTCATCTTGGGTGCGAGCTGGAGCGAGACGATGCTGTTGGTGCCGAGCCCGGCGGCCAGCGCGATCGGGACGTTGCCGATGACGCCCATGAGCAGCGTGGTCAGCGCGGCGGTGAGCACGGTCGCGGTGACCAGCTGTCCGCTGTTCAGGTGATGGCCGTACTTGTCGACGCCCGAGGACAGGATGATCGGGTTCAGCACGATGATGTAGGCCATCGTGAAGAAGGTGGCGGCACCGCCCCGGATCTCACGGACGACGGACGAGCCGCGCTCGGAGATCTTGAAGTAGCGGTCGACGGCGTTGCGGGGCGGGTTCGGCCCCGAATCGGGCGACTCGGCCTTGGCGGCGGCCACGGATGACATTGCGCACTGTTCCTTAGCGGGTGCGGGGCCGGGGAGAGAGGAGCCCCTGAGGACGGGCGCGCGCACTTGTCCGTACAGGGACAGTCAAGGGGGCACGCCGTTCTGGCTGGAATCGTCAGTATGAATCGTATAAACGGCACGAGCCATCTGCGCGCGTAGACTGTGCGTTCCTCCAAACGGGTGACTCTCCCCGCACGCCCCGCCTCACCCGTACCCTGTTCCCGTGAAGACGACCAAACTCCCCTCGGCACCTCCCATGGAGGCCAACGACGTCGCCATCGTCACCGGCGGCACCGTGCTCTGGCTGGTCGCCTTCGTCGTCCTGCTGCCGTTCCACGGCTGGCTGTCGCGCCACGGCGACACCGACTGGCTGTGGACCTGCCTGGCCGGGTTCGGCCTCGGCCTGATCGGCATCTGGTACTGCCGCGCCCGCCGCGACGCCATCGCCCGCTCCAAGCGGCAGGCGGAGGCGGCAGCCGCAGCCGACGGCGGCGGGGGAACCGAACCCACCGGCTGAGCGCCCGTCCGCCCCGGGCCCGGCACCGGCCCGGCACCGGCGGCCGGTCGGCCTACGCCCGGGGGCGGGCCGCGCCGGGCGCGCCTAGGGTCGGCAGCATGACCGCACCGCAGCTGCCGGGCCTCACCTCCGCCGAGGTGGCCGAACGCGTCGCGCGAGGCCAGGTCAACGACGTGCCGGTGCGGTCCAGCCGGACGACCGCCGAGGTCGTCCGCGCCAATGTGCTGACCCGGTTCAACGCCATCATCGGCACCCTGTTCGTGGTGATCGTGGTGGTCGGGCCGTTGCAGGACGGCCTCTTCGGCTTCGTCATCATCGCCAACACCGGCATCGGGATCTTCCAGGAGCTGCGCGCCAAGCGCACCCTGGACAGCCTGGCCGTGGTCGGCGAGGCCCGCCCCCGGGTCCGCCGGGAGGGCCGCAGCACCGAGCTGACCAACAGCGAGATCGTCCTCGGCGACCTGGTCGAGCTGGGCTCCGGCGACAAGGTCACCGTGGACGGCGAGGTCGCCGAGGCCGACAGCCTGGAGATCGACGAGTCGCTGCTGACCGGCGAGGCCGATCCGGTGCACAAGCACCCCGGCGATCCGGTGCTGTCCGGCAGCTTCGTCGTGGCCGGATCGGGCGCGTTCACCACCACCCGGGTCGGCCGCGCGGCGTACGCGGCCCAGCTGGCCGAGGAGGCCAGCCGGTTCACCCTGGTCGCCTCCGAGCTGCGCAGCGGCATCGACACGATCCTGCGCTACATCACCTGGATGCTGGTCCCCACCGCGCTCGGGCTGATCCTGAGCCAGCTGTACGTGGAACAGAACGACGTCGCCGAGGCGGTCCGGCGGATGGTCGCCGGGATCGTCCCCATGGTCCCCGAGGGCCTGGTGCTGCTGACGTCCGTCGCCTTCGCCATCGGCGTGATCCGGCTCGGCCGACACCAGTGCCTGGTGCAGGAGCTGCCCGCGATCGAGGGCCTGGCCCGGGTGGACACCGTCTGCCTGGACAAGACCGGCACCCTCACCGAGGGCGGCATGGACGTCTCCGAGCTGCGCGTCCTGACCGGGGACGGCGACGCGGACCGGACGATGGTGGAGCACGTCCTGGGCAGCCTGGGCGCGGCCGACGCCCGGCCCAATGCCAGCCTGAAGGCCATCATCGACCGCTACCCGGAGCAGCCGGGCTGGTCACAGCTCCAGGCCGCGCCGTTCTCGTCCGCCCGCAAGTGGTCCGGCGCCGCCCTGCGCGACCCGGACGGCGGCCAGGCCACCTGGCTGATGGGCGCGCCGGACGTGCTGCTGCCGCCCGGCGATCCGGCCCTGACCGCCGTGGACGAGCTGGGCGCGCAGGGCCTGCGGGTACTGCTGCTCGGCCGCACCGCGACCTCCCTGGACGCCCCCGACCCGGCCGCCGGGCTGGAGCCGGCGGCGCTGGTGGTGCTGCGGCAGCGGGTCCGCCCGGACGCCGCCCGCACCCTGCGCTACTTCGAGGACCAGGGCGTCGCCGCCAAGGTCATCTCCGGCGACAACGCCGTCTCCGTCGGCGCGGTCGCCGGTTCGCTCGGCCTGCCCGGCGCGGACGACCCGCTGGACGCCCGCACCCTGCCCGAGGACCGCGAGCAGCTGGCCGGGGTGGTCGAGCAGCACTCGGTGTTCGGCCGGGTGACCCCGCAGCAGAAGCGGGACCTCGTCCAGGGCCTCCAGTCGCGCGGCCACCACGTCGCCATGACCGGCGACGGCGTCAACGACGTGCTCGCCCTGAAGGACGCCGACATCGGCGTCGCCATGGGCGCGGGCAGCGAGGCGACCCGGGCGGTCGCCCAGATCGTGCTGCTGGACAACCGTTTCGCCACGCTGCCGCTGGTCGTCGCCGAGGGCCGCCGGGTGATCGGCAACATCGAACGCGTCGCCAATCTGTTCCTGGTGAAGACTGTCTACTCGGTGCTGCTGGCGCTGCTGGTGATCATCATGCGGGTGCCGTACCCGTTCCTGCCGCGCCACTCCACCGTGCTCAGCGGGCTCACCATCGGCATCCCCGCCTTCTTCCTGGCCCTGGCCCCCAACAGCGAGCGTGCCCGCACCGGCTTCGTCCGGCGGGTGCTGCGGTTCGCCGTCCCGGCCGGGGTGATCGCCGGCGGCGCCAGCTTCGCCACGTACATGCTGGCCCGCGCCGACCACGCCACCCCCCAGGTCCCCGACACCAGCGTCACCACCCTGACGCTGTTCATCGTCGCCCTGTGGGCCCTGGCGATCATCGCCCGCCCGTACACCTGGTGGCGCGTGCTGCTGGTGCTCTCCATGGCCGGCTGCTTCGCGCTGGTGCTGATCATCCCCTGGCTCAAGACCTTCTTCCAGCTCAGCCTGGAGGGCTGGCGCGACCCCTGGACGGCGGTGGGCGTGGCCCTGATCGGCTGCGTGCTGCTGGAAGTCGTCTGGCGCTACCTGCGGCTCCACCCCGACAACCCGCCGCCGCGCAACGCCCCCGCTGAGGCGACCCAGGCGCACGCCCGTGAGGATCGTCACGTATCAGCCCTGAATGTTGACGATCGATAACACGGCGCCCTGCACGGACGGCTATGGTCGACAGTGAGTGAGCAACCATGCGCACAGTGCGACATCAGGGGGCTGCCATGGCCACAGCGAACGAACCACCGGACCCGACCTCCAGCGTGCTGGCCTTCTTCGCCTCGGAGGTGATCCGACTCCGCACCCAGCAGGGCTGGAGCCAGGAGGAACTCGCCAGACGCGCCCACGCCACCCAGGCCGCCATCTCCTACGTGGAGACAGCGAAGCGCGTCCCAAGTGACCTGCTCGCGCACGGGCTTGACATGGCGTTCGAGGCTGGCGGCCTGCTCATCCGCCTCCAACCCCTGGTTGTGCGGTACGCCTACCCGACATGGTTCCTGCCGTACGTGGAGTTGGAACGCGAGGCGCTCTCCATGCGGGTCTTCGAAAGCCAGATCATCCCCGGCTTGCTCCAGACAGAGGAGTACGCTCGCGCCCTGATGGCCTCTGGGCGTCCCGACTCAATGGACGATGCCGTGGCGGCGCGCATGAGTCGCCAATCCCTTCTCGAAGGGGAAGGGGATGAACGCCCGCGAGCCTGGTTCGTCATCGATGAGCAGGTGTTGCGACGACAGATCGGCGGACCGGATGTCTGGCGCGCCCAACTGATAAGGCTGCTGAAAGAGGCTCAGCAACCTCGCACCGTCATTCAGGTGATTCCGGAGCAGACCACTTCCCACCCTGGACTGCAAGGCCCGTTCACGCTGCTGAATCTGGCAGACACGCCAGAGGTGCTGTTCGTAGACGGCTTCGCACAAGGGCGACTTGGGCTCGATCCGGCAGAGATTTCCGAGGCCACCCGCGCTTACGATCTCCTCAAGGCGATGGCACTTTCGCCAGCGGCCTCCGGCGACTTGATCACCGGATACCTGGAAGGAAACAAACAATGATCAGCGCAAGCGAGTTGGCCGTCACCTGGCGCAAGTCGCGCCACTCCAACAACGGCGGCAACTGCGTCGAGGTCGGCGACGGCCTCACCCACGCCGTCCCCGTCCGCGACAGCAAGGACCCCCTCGGTCCGGCACTGGTCTTCGAACCCGCCGCCTGGACCGCCTTCGTCGCGGCCATCCGCGCAGGTGAACTGCCGAACGTCTGATTCCTGAATCGGAGGTGCCCGTATGACGCCCAGGGCAAGCGAGTTGCGTACCACCTGGCACACGTCCAGCTACAGCGGCAACGGCGGGAACTGCGTTGAGGTCGGGGACGGTCTCACCCAGGCTGTGCCCGTCCGGGACAGCAAGGATCCGCATGGTCCGGCGTTGATGTTCGCGCCTGACGCGTGGGCGGCGTTCGTCGCAGCCATACGCGCGGGCGAGCTGCTGCCGGGCGGCTGAGGGTCGGCGGGCGCGGGCTCCTCGCGTGGGAGTCCGCGTTCGCGGGTCAGTGCGGGGCGGTCTGCTGGTAGGAGGCGAACTGGTCGAGCAGGCCCTGCGGAGCGTCCTCGCGGAAGATGAGGGTGAGGTTGGCGGCGGATTCGGCCGCTGCCGCCTCGCTGCGCGGGAACAGCGCCTGCTCGTAGGCGGCGAGGGCGGCTTCGGTGTCGCCGGGGTGGGCGGCGATGGCCTGGCCGAGTTCGGCGCCGTCGAGCATGGCGAGGTTGGCGCCCTCCCCGGCGAACGGTGACATCAGGTGGGCGGCGTCGCCGAGCAGGGTGATGCCGGGGGTGCGCGTCCACCGGTGCCCGACCGGCAGCGCGTGGATGAGTCGGGGCACCAGCGGGCTGTCTGCTTCGGCGATCAGCGCGCGGTAGGCGTCGTCCCAGCCGGCGAACTCCGCCGTCAGGGCTGCCTTCGCGGCGGCGGTGTCGGCGAAGTCGACGCCGCCGATCCAGCTCTCCGGGGCCAGCAGCGCAGCGTAGATGTGGAGGCTGTGGTCGGGCTCGCGGTGGGCGAGGAAGCCCTTGCCCGCGCCGAGCGCGAACAGCATGCCCGGGCCGACGATCTCCGCTGCCGCCGGGTGGCGGGTGTCGGCGTCCTGAAGGTCGAACTCGACGAAGGAGACGCCGGTGTAGGCGGGCGTGGCGTCGGAGACCAGCGGGCGGATGCGCGACCAGGCGCCGTCCGCGCCGACCAGCAGGTCGGTGGTGATGGTGGAGCCGTCGGCGAAGGCCACCTCGTGGCGTCCGTCGCCGAGCGCGCGGGCGCCGGCGGCCTTCGCGCCCCAGCGGACAGTGCCCTCGGGCAGGGAGTCGAGCAGCAGATCGCGCAGTTGTCCGCGCTCGACCTCGGGGCGGCTGCCGTCACCGTCGTCGTCCTCGGTCAGCCTGACCACGGCATGCCGGTCCAGCACGCGCATGGCCTCGGCTCCGGGGAGGGTGAGCCCGCGAAAGGTGTCGTACAGGCCGGCGGCGTGCAGCGCGACCTGCCCGGAGCTCTCGTGGATGTCGAGCATGCCGCCCTGGGCGCGGGCGGCCGGGGCGGCGTCCAGGTCGTAGACGACGGCCTCGATGCCGTGCGTGTGCAGGACGCGGGCGAGGGTGAGGCCGCCGAGCCCGGCGCCGATGACAGTGACGGGGTGGTGGGCGCTGCTCATGGTGTTCCTCCTTGGTTGACTGCCTTCAGCGTAACGAACATGTTCGTTACGATCAACCTTGTAACGAACATGTTCGCCCCGACTTTTGCGGGGGCGAACGCGTTCGTTACCGTGGGCCCATGACTCCCCCGAAGCCGACGCCGGTCAGCCGCCGCGAGCGGCCCGCCAAGCCCGCGCTGTCCCGCGAGGCCATCGTCACGGCCGCGATGGAGATCCTGCGCGGCGAGCAGCTCGAACGGGTCACCATGCGGCGCCTGGCCCAGGTGCTCGACACCGGCCCGGCCTCGCTGTACGTCTACGTGCGCAACACCGCCGAGCTGCACGCTTACCTGCTGGACGACCTGCTCGCCGGGCTGGACCTGGCCCCGGTCACGGCGGCGGGCGACTGGCGCGACCGGCTGGTCACCGTGCTGCTCTCCTACACCACCGTGCTGATGGAGCACCCGGGCCTGGCCCAGTCCGCCCTGGTCACCCGGCCCTCCGGCCCCGGCTACCTGCGGCTGCTCGACGGCGTCCTGGCGCTGCTGGACGGCCAGGTGCCCGCCGACCGGGCGGCGTGGGCGGTGGACCTGCTGCTGCACTTCGCCACCTCGACCGCCGCCGAGCAGGGGGCCCGCAGCCGGGCCGCCGACGCCGAGGCGGAGGAGGACGACCTCGGCGAGGCGATCACCGGGGCCACCGCCGAGACCTACCCGAACATCGCCGCGCTCGGCCTGGACCTGCTGAGCGGCACCGGCGAGGACCGGCTGCTCTGGGGGTTCACCGTGCTGATCAGCGGCATTCTGGTGACGCCCCGGCCGACCGGCTGACCGCTGCCCCGCTGAGCGGACACGGCCGGTCGGTCATGCACGCTCCTTCACGCCTTCTCCACGAACATTCAACACTTGCTCACCACTCCTCCGCTGCTCCCCGCTACGTTGCACGGCAGATCCACGCGCGTCCCTGCCACTTGCTTCAGCTGGGGAGACCATGGCCACCATCGCCACCGCCGTCGACGGCTATGACGCCGAGCAGGGTTCGGCGCCCATCGGTGTCCCCGCACAGTCCCGGCACCGGCGGCGCCCGGTGCGCCGGAGCACCCTGCCGTACCTGCTGCTCGGCCTGCTGTTCCTGGCGGGTTACGCGGTCCTGACGGTCAGCCGCTACCGGCAGGAGGCGTCGCTGCCGCCGGGCACCGCGCTGATCATGCAGGAGATCCACGGCTACGCCTCGCTCAGCGCGCCCGACTTCAGCGTCCACGGCGTCCCGGTGAACGCCCTCGGCCTGCACTTCTCCCCGGTGCTGGCCCTGCTGGTGCCGCTGTACTGGGTGTTTCCGAACGCGCTGACGCTGCTGCTGGTGCAGGACCTGCTGTTTGCCGGGTCGGTGACGATCGTGGCCGCCACCGCCGGGCGGCTCTGGGGCGGGCACGGGCGGACGCAGGCGCGCGGGCGGGCGCTGTGCCTGGGTGCGGCCTACGGCCTGTCCTGGGGTCTGCAGAACGCGGTCGGCACGGATCTGCGGCTGACCTGCTTCGCGGTGCCGCTGGTCGCCCTCTCCCTGCGGAACGTGCTGCTGGAGCGGTGGCAGCGGGCGGGCCTGTGGGCGCTGCCGCTGGTGTTCGTCCAGGAGGACCTGGCGCTGACCGTGGCCCTGATCGGCGTGGTGGTCGTGCTGCGGCGGCGCTGGGCGGCCGGGGCCGTGCTGATCGGCTTCGGCGTCGCCGCCCTGCTGATCACCGTGGACTGGGTGATCCCGCACTTCAGCGCCGGCGGCAGCTACACGTACTGGTCGCAGCTGCCCGGCGGCTACCTGGATCTGCTCTCGCCGCTGAAGCTGCTGCACCACCTGGCCGACGTCGGCGGCGGCACCAAGCTGGCGACGCTGGGCTACCTGCTCGCCGTCACCGGGTTCCTGGCGCTGCGCTCGCCGCTGGCGCTGGTCGCCGTCCCGACCCTGGCCTGGCGGTTCCTCGCCACCGATCCGGCGTACTGGGGAACCGCCGGGCACTACAGCGCGGTGCTGATGCCGGTGCTGTTCCTGGCGCTGGTGGACGCGGTGCACCGGTGCGAGGAGTACGGGCGGGTCGGCTGGCTGCGCCGCTATGCGACGCAGTCGGCGGTGCCGGTGGTCACGGCGGTGGCGCTGACCCTGTGCGTCTCGCTGCACCTGCCGGTGACGGACCTGTTCAAGCCCGCCACCTACCGCGCGGCCGCGCACCAGGCAGCGGCCGCGCCCCTGCCGTCGGCACTGCCGTCGGCGCCGCCGCTGCCCAACGCGGGCTTGCCGGTCAGCCCTCGAAGTCCCGCGCCGCGCTGAGCTCGTAGGCGCGGTCCGGGTCGGAGAGCACCGCCAGCACCTCGAAGCGCCGGTGCCACTGCCCGGCCGCCCAGGCCAGCCCGGCGGCCAGCCCCTCCGGCGTGGCGGCGTGCAGCGCGCCGTAGGGGACGACGGGCGCGAACTCCTCGGGCCCGGCGTCCGCCTCGGCCTCGGCGTCCGGCTCCGGCTCGGGCGCGGGGCTGTCGGTGTCCCAGCGCCAGTCGACGGCGGCCTGCGCGCCGTCCGGGCCGACGACCAGCAGTTCCTCGTGCTCCTCGTACACCTCCGGGCAGCCGGGCAGCAGTTCGCGCACGGCCTCGGGGACGCGGTGCACGCTGCCCTCGCTGAGCACCCGGCCGCCCGCGACCTCGCTGGCCAGCGAGACGTGCAGCCGCTCGGCGAGCGCGGCGGCCAGCGCCGGGGCTACGGTGATCAGCGGGTAGTCGTCCAGCAGTTGCACCAGGTCCGGCGCGTCGGCGACGACCGCGTCGGCGACGTCCACCACCACCGTGTGCGCGGGGCGGCGGTGGCTGTCCGGCTCCATCGGCGGCAGCGCCCGCACCTCCTCCGGCAGGGCGATCCGCTCCAGCGGGATCGCGGCCAGCGCGGTGTACAGGCCGTGCAGTTGACGATGGGTCAACTCGCAGTCCGGATCGCCCATGCGGTACAGCAGCTCGTCCGGGCCCTCGGCCTCGGCCAGCAGGTCGGCCAGCGTCGTCCGCACGCCCAGGGCGTGCAGGAAGACCGGGTCCAGGCTGGTGCGGGCCTCCGGGTACAGGCCGCGCAGCAGCGGATCGGCCCCGGCCGCGCGCAGCCCGGCCGGGCGGCGGCCGTCCAGGACCGGGTGGTCGCGCAGCCACCAGGCCGTGTACGAGGGGACCTCGGCCGTGCTGCCGTCGGCGAGCAGCAGCCGTACCGGGTGCACCACGGCGTCGCGCAGCGGCGGGGCCGCGAGCAGTGCCAGGGCCTGCGGCCAGGCGTCGTCGTGGACCAGGTCCAGGTCGCGGACGGCCAGCAGTTCGGCGGCGACCGGCGGCACCTCCGGCACGCCGTGGCCGCCACCGTGGCCGCCGTGGCCGTCGGCGTCGGGCTTGAGCTGGTCGGCGACCTCCTCGGCCCAGTCGGCGAAGCCCTCCGGGGCCTCGTCCAGCAGGCCCCTGGGCTCGCCGCCCGCGGCCCGGTCGGGGGCGCTGGTGGGGTCGAGCCGTTCGAGGTCGTCCGGGTCCAGGACGACCTCCTCGGCGCGGACCAGCCCCAGGCTGTAGCCCACGCCGACCGCGCGGAGCACGTCGGTGCCCCAGCGCTCGGCCCACTCCTCGTCCAGGAAGACGGCGTCGTCCTCGTCGGCCACGGTCGCCAGCGGGCTGCCGGGCAGCACCAGCTCGCCGGCGGCGACCAGTTCGCCGTCCTCGTCGGGCAGCGCGAGCCAGGCCAGCCACGGGTACGAGCCGGCCCCGGCGTCCGCACCGGAACCCGAGGACGCGCCGGAGCCAGAGGACGCGGCGGGCGCGCCGCCCACCCCGGCCGCGCGGACGATCCGCAGCACCGCCTCGGCGATCTCCTCGGCCTCGTCCTGGTCGTCGACGTCGACCGAGCGCTCCACGGCCGCGCGCAGCTCGGCCGTCTCCAGCACGCCGACGGCCGTCGCCACCCCCGCGCCGAGCTTCTCCAGCAGCGGGTGCGCGGCCTCCGGGTGGACCAGCCGCAGCCCGAGCAGGGCCAGATCCTCCGCCGACACCTCGTCCCCGCTGGGGACCAGCACCCGGCGGGGGCCGGTGACCTTGCGGCCGTCCGCCAGCGGGACCGGCAGCGCGCCCAGGGCGTCCCGGTCCGCACCGAGCAGCGCCTGGTAGAGGTTGCGCCACCAGGCCGGCTCCCGCTCCAGGTTGGCCAGCTGGTCGACGGTCTCGGCCAGCGCGAGCCGCCGCACGCCGAGGGTGCGCAGCTCCTGGCGGCGCTCCAGCCCGCTGGGCAGCAGCCCGGGCAGGACCTCGCTGATGGCCCGGACGATCTCCGCGTCCGCGCCCTCCAGCAGCACCGCGTCGCGCGGGCGCAGCGCGGCTTCGCCCTCGGCGGCGGGCAGGAACGGCACGTCGGGCAGGAGCCGCAGGATCTCCCGGCGCAGCCGGCCGTCCAACTCGCCCTGGCCCAGCGGACCGGGCACCAGCCGCAGGTTCCCGGTGCCCGCGCCGCGCAGCCGCAGCAGCGCGGCGTACGCCTCGGCGGCCTGCTCGACCAGGAAGTCGGTGAGCGGCCCGGGGGCGATGTGGCGGCGGGTCGAGTCCAGCGGGAAGGAGGCGATGAGCAGCGCGGGCACGCCCAGCGGCTCGTCGGTCGGCGTGGGCGCGTGGACGACCGGGGCGACGCCCCGGGTGGCGCCGCGCGGCCCGTCCGGCGCCGAGGGGCCGCCGAGCAGTTCCTCGGGGCCGGGCTCGGCGCCGTTCTCCAGCACGGCCCAGGTCACGGACCAGCGCGGGCGGTGGCGCTCCTCGACCGTGCGGTCCTGCAGCAGCTCCGGGGCGAGCGTGCCGCCGACGGAGACGAGCTGCCAGCGGCGCTCGCCGGAGGCGTCGGCGACGACCACCACCGCCGGGCCGTCCAGGTCGTGCGCGGGCGGCTCGGCGCGGCGGGTGAGCCTGCGGGCCGGCGCGTCGTCGATCTCCACGACGACCTCGGTCAGCCCGCCGAGGGTGAGCAGCAGTACGTCGTCGATCTCGCCGAGCAGCCGGCGGGTGAGGTCCTGGGCGGCGGCGTCGCGCAGCGGCAGCACGATGACGGTGTCGTAGCCGGACGGCGGCGCGCCCTCGGCGGGCAGCGGCAGCCGCAGCAGCGGCACATGGCCGTCCCGGCGGCGCAACTCCTCGGCCAGGGGGGCCTGTTCGGCGGCCAGGGCCTGCGCCTCGGCCAGCGACCAGCGCACCCCGCCGGGCAGGCTGAGCACGGCGGGCTCGTCCGAGACGGCCAGCACCGCCGCGAAACCGACGCCGAAGCGGCCGACCGCGCCGTCGGCGGCCTCCTCCCGCTTGGACGAGGCCCGCAGCGTGGAGAGCGATTCGACGCCCGCGGCGTCCAGCGGGGCGCCGGTGTTGGCGGCGGCCAGCACTCCCCCGCGCAGCGTCAGCCGCAGCCGCCCGGGCACGCCCGCGCGGGCGGCGGCGTCGGCGGCGTTCTGCGCCAACTCGACCACCAGCCGGTCCCGGTAGCCGCCGAGAGCCAGCTCCTCCTCGGCGTTGGCGTCCTCGCGGAACCGGGCGGGCGAGGCGGCCCAGGCGTCCAGCACCCGCCGCCGCAGCCCGGCCGTGCCGAACGGGTCCGCAGCCGCCGCGCCCGAGCCACCCGACGTGTCCCCCACGATCCGAGCATCCATGGCCGTTGTCTCCCCGCTGTCAGTGCCCCCGCCGAACCGGCGGAGTTGTACGCGGTCACATTCTCCACGTACGCACCGACAACCCGCGCCACCCGGCGTCGCGGCTGCGGCCCTACAGCCCTCCAGCCCTACAGCCCGGCGTACGAGTGGACGCCGTTGATGAAGATGCTCACGCCGTACGAGTTGAAGAGGAAGCAGCCGAAGGCGATCAGCACCAGCCAGGCGGCCTTGCGGCCCTTCCAGCCGGCGGTGGCGCGGGCGTGCAGATAGCAGGCGTAGCCGACCCAGGTGATGAACGCCCAGGTCTCGGTCGGGTCCCACTGCCAGTAGTGGCCCCAGGCCGACTCGGCCCAGATCGCGCCCGCAATGATGGTGAACGTCCACAGCGGGAAGGTGAAGGCGTTGATCCGGTAGGACAGCTTGTCCAGCGTCGCCGAGGAGGGCATCCGCTCGCAGATGTCGGCCCAGCGTCCGTTCTTGGCGCGGCCCTCGGCGACCGCGGCCTCGTGGTAGTCCTTGCAGAGGAACATCACCGTGACGATCGCCCCCGCGTACAGCGCGCCGCCGCAGATCATCGCGCCCGACACGTGGATCCACAGCCAGTACGAGTGCAGGGCCGGGACGAGCTGCTCGGAGGCGGTGTACAGGACGGTGGTGGCCAGGCCCAGCCCCAGCAGCACGCCGGTGGTGAGCAGCAGGCCGAGCCAGCGGACGTCCTTGCCGGAGAACAGCAGCCCCAGGAAGACCAGCACCGCGACCAGCGTCAGCGCGCAGGTGAACTCGTAGAGGTTGCCCCACGGCGCGCGGTGCGCGGAGATGCCGCGCGCGACCACGCCGCCGAGCTGCAGCAGCCCGCCGAGGGTGGTCATGGCGACGGCGATGCGGCCGACCCGGTCGGCCTTGTCGTCGCCCCCGGCCGCGCCCACGCCCTCCACCGGCGGCTCCGAGTCGCCGCGGGTGACAACGTCGACCGAGCCGGCCTTGGCCGCGACGGTGCGGGTCAGCGTGGCGGTCCGGCCGCCGGCGCCGGTCACGGTGACCGCGACCTTGGGCGCCGTGGTGGCGGTCACCTTCTCGGCGGCGGCCTGCGCGGAGGCCACGGCTGCGGCCATGGTCACCCCGGGCTCCGCCGTCAGCTCGGCGGACTGCCGGGCAATGCGGCTGCGGCCGCCGAAGGTCCACTCGGCGGTGTACGCCAGGAAGGCGATCAGGTAGACCGCCATCGAGGAGTAGATGAGGACGTTGGAGATGTGGGCGAAGTTGTTGTCGATCGCCGCGTCTGCGAGGAGTTTCACGCTCGTTCAGTCCTTGCTGGAGGTGAGGTCGGCGAGAGGTGCGTCGGCGGCCCGGACGTCGTCGTCCGGGTCGGAGGCGCCGTCCGGGTCGGGGGCGAGGTCGGCCGGGGCGGTGTCCTGCAGGGCGAGGGCGAGGTCGGCGATCTCCTCCGCGATCCGGGCCGACTCGCTGCGGGCCAGGCCCGCCACCTCCACCACGGTGCCGCCGTCCGCGCCGGCGACCGCGCGGATCCAGATCCGGCGGCGCTGGATGAACAGCGAGCCGATCAGGCCGAGGATCGCCAGCACGGCGCTGACCAGCGCGGCGGTCGTACCCGGGTTGTGGGCGATGGTGAAGTTCACCCACTGCTTGGTGCCCTCGAAGGTGAGCGTGCCGCCGTCCGGCAGCTTCAGGCCGCCGCCGGGGACCAGCGCCACCGAGAGCGGATCTCCGGCGATCTTGTACTGGGTCATGTGGCTGAGGTCGAGTGTGTAGACGCTCTGCGGAATGCCCGAGTCCACCCCGAGGTCACCGTGGTATATGGCCAGGAACAGCTTGGGATTGTCCAGCGCCGGGAACACCGACTGCGGGCCGGAGGTGGAGCTGGGCGACTGCGTCGGCGCGAAGAAGCCGGAGAAACCCAGCTGCGTGGACTTGCCGCTGGTGGTGATGTAGTCGTCGGCGATCTTGATCGCGCACAGCGAGGTGACGTTGGCGTCCTGCGGCAGGCAGGGCGTCGGGCCGTCGAAGATGACCTGGCCGCGGGCGTTGGTCACCTTGACCACCGGCGCGTAGCCGTGCGCGGTGAGGTAGACGTTGCTGCTGCCGATCTTCAGCGGGTCGTTGACCTTGATGGTGCCGCTGACCGGCTTACCGCCGCCGCTGCCGATCCGGTAGGTGATGTGCGCGGCGTACGTCCTCGGCGTGCCGAACTGGTCACCACTGGTCTGGTAGGTCGCTTGGAAGTTGTTCAGGGTGAACGAGAACGGGTCGAGGCTGTTCGCCGTGTAGAACTCGCTCGGGAAGAAGTCGTCGTACTGCGTGACGTTGTTGCTGAAGCCCTGGCCCTCGACCACCACCACCGTGCCCATGCCGCCGAACAGCTTGGTCGCGGCGAAGGCCACCAGCAGCGCGATCAGCGAGACGTGGAACAGCAGGTTGCCGACCTCGCGCAGGTAGCCCTTCTCCGAGCTGACCGAGCCCTCCGCCGCGCGCGCGGTGCGGAAGCGCCGACGACGCAGCAGCGAGGCCGAGGCGGCCAGGACGGCGTCCGCGTCGGCGCTGGTGCGCCAGGTCGCGTACACCGGCAGCCGGACCAGGTGGCGCGGCGCGACCGGCGGCTTGGCCCGCAGCACGCCGACGAACTGCCAGGTGCGCGGGACGATGCAGCCCAGCAGCGAGACGAACAGCAGGATGTAGATCGCCGAGAACCAGAACGAGCCGTAGACGTCGAACATCTGCAGCTTGTCGAAGATCGGCGAGAGGATCTTGTGGTTGGTGTGGAAGTTGTCGACGTTGATCTGGCTCGCCGAGGTCTGCGGCACCAACGAGCCGGGCACGGCGGCCAGCGACAGCAGGAACAGCAGGATCAGCGCGATCCGCATGGACGTCAGCTGCCGCCAGCCCCAGCGCAGCCAGCCGAGGACGCCGATGCCGACCGTCCCGCCGGGCGCGGCGACCTCGCCGCCCTCCGCCTCCAGCAGGTCGGCCGGGTCCTCGCGGGGCGCGCTGCTGAGCCGCTCGGCGGCGGCCAGCTCGCTCTGCTCGGCGGCGGTGTCGGCGACTGCGCTGTCGGCTGCGGCGGCGTCGGTGTCAACGCCGTCGTCCCGCAGGTCGTCGCGCGCGTCGGTGCCCGGACGGTCACTCATGATTCAGATTCCCAACGTGGAGATGGGGAACCAGAGCTGCAGCTGGTAGACCAGTTGGCTCCACCACCCCGTGACGAGCATCAGGCCGACCAGGACGAGCATGCCGCCCCCGATTCGCATGACCAGCTGGTAGTGCTGCTTGACCCAGCCGAACGCGCCGAGCGCCCGCCGGAAGGCCACGGCCGCGAGGATGAACGGCACCCCGAGCCCCAGGCAGTAGACCGAGGTGAGCAGGGCGCCGCGCCCCGCGCTGGCCTGGTCGGCGGAGAGGCTGAGCGCCGCGGACAGGGTCGGGCCGATGCAGGGCGTCCAGCCGATGCCGAAGACGATGCCGAGGAGCGGCGCCCCGATCAGGCCGACCACGGGCTTGCGGTGGCTGCGCAGCTCGCGCTGGGTGAAGCCGGGCAGGAAGCCCATGAACGCCAGGCCCATGAGGATCGTAAGCGCCCCGGTGACGATGTCGATGGTGTGCTGGTAGTGGATCAGCTGGCGGCCGAAGTAGCCGAAGAGCGCGCCCTCGGAGACGAAGACGGCGGTGAAGCCGGTGATGAACAGCAGCGCCCCGAACAGCATCCGGCCGCGCCGCCTGCCCTCGGCGTCGGCCAGGTCCACGGCCGAGAAGCCGGTGACGTACGAGAGGTAGCCGGGGACCAGCGGCAGCACGCACGGCGAGAAGAAGGAGACCAGGCCGGCCAGCATGGCGATCGGGATCGCCAGTATCAGCGCCCCGGAGACCACCGTCTGGTTGTCGCCGAACGCCAGTAGGACGGGTGCTGCGGCGGTCACGGCTTCTCCGCGATCACCGGGGCGAGGATCTGCTGGAGCTGGCTCGCCAGCAGCGGCTCCAGCGCCCGGGCGGCGATGCGTCCCTCACGGTCGAGGACCAGCGTGGACGGGATGGCCTGCGGGTCCAGGCTGCCCTCGGGGAACTTGAGCAGCAGCGAGCCGTCCGGGTCGTACAGGTTCGGGTAGGTCAGCTGGTGGTCGCTGACGAACGCCTGGGCCTCGTCGGTCTGCAGGTCGCGGGTGTCGATGCCGACGAACTGCACCCCCTTGGCCTGGTCCGCCTGGTACACCTTCTCGAAGTCGCCCGCCTCCGCGCGGCACGGGCCGCACCAGGAGCCCCAGACGTTGATCACCACGACTTTGCCCCGGTACGCGGCGAGGTCGATGGTGGTCTTCCCGTCCAGCGCCTTGCCGGAGAGCGCGATGGGCGCGCCCCGGTGGGCCGCCGCCACCGTGGTGATCTCGCCGGTCCCCTTGACGAACGAGGTGTTGCCGCTGTCGCTGGACGTCGTGCTCGACGAGGAGCACCCGGACAGAGCCATGGCCGACGCTGCGGCGACGGCGACAATCATGCTGGTGGTCAGGCGGGAGGTCAGGCGGGGGCGCATGTGAAGAGTTTCGCATGGGTATTTCGAGCACGTTCACTGCCCCCGCCGTCACACCGGCGAACCCGCCCTGACCTGCCACGACACTGCATCGAACAGGTCGAACAGACGGTCAGGCGCCGAAGCTCTTGGCGACCGGCGCATCGCCCTTGCGGCCCTTGCCGGTCAGGTGCGCGGGCAGCAGATCCCGGGCGGGCTCGCTGTAGCCGATCGATACGATCTTGTCCCCGTGGTAGGTGAAGCTGGTCAGGCTCGCCAGCGAGCACTGCCGCTTGCGCGGGTCGTGCCACAGCCGCCGGTGCTCGGCGAAGCTGCGGGTGACCCAGATCGGCAGCTGGTGGCTGACGCAGACCGCCTCGTGCCCGCGGGCGGCGTCCCGAGCCGCGCCCAGCGCCCCCATCATCCGCACGACCTGCTCGATGTACGGCTCGCCCCAGGACGGCCGGAGCGGGTTGACCAGGTACTTCCAGTACTGCGGATTGCGCAGCGAGCCGTCGCCGACGCCGAAGGTCTTGCCCTGGAAGATGTTGTCGGCCTCGATCAGCCGCTCGTCCGAGGCGGTCGTCAGCCCGTGCGCGGCGGCGATCGGCGCGGCCGTCTCCTGGGCCCGGTCCAGCGGGGAGGCGACCACATGCGTGATGTCGCGCCCGGCGAGGTGGTCGGCGACCCGCTCGGCCATCTCCTTGCCCAGCTCGGAGAGGTGGTAGTCGGGCAGCCGCCCGTACAGGACGCCCTCCGGGTTGTGCACCTCGCCGTGCCGCATGAGGTGGACGACGGTGACGTCGCTCGCTGAGTCGGTTCGGCTGCTCACCTGGACTGCTCCTTCGGGGACGCTGCTGGTGCGGAGGCTGCTCGTGCGGAAGCTGCTCGTGCGGAGGGTGTTCGTACGGACGCTGCTCGGCCGACGGTGACGTCAGTATCGCGCAGGCGCCGCCCGGCCCCGGATACCGGAACCGGACGACACCCATTGCGGGCGCTACGGCTCCCCGCCGTCGCGCTGCCGTCAGGCGGCCGTCGCCTCGGCGGCGGCGCGGGCGGCGGCCGGCAGCGCCGCCGCGATCCGCTCGATCGCCCGCTCGTCGTGCGCGGCCGACACGAACCACGACTCGAACGCCGACGGCGGCAGGTACACGCCCTGCGCCAGCATCGAGTGGAAGAAGCCGGTGAAGCGGAACGACTCCTGCCGACGCGCCTCGTCGTAGTTGGTCACCGCCTCGTCGGTGAAGAAGACCGAGAACATGTTCCCGGCCCGCTGCACCCGGTGCGCCACCCCCTCCTTGCTCAGGGCCGCGCCGACCAGGCCGGAGATCTCGGCCGAGACCCGGTCCACGGTCGCGTACACCTCGTCGGTGCAGCCGCGCAGCTGGGCCAGGCCGGCCGCGGTGGCGATCGGGTTACCGGAGAGCGTGCCCGCCTGGTAGACCGGGCCGGCCGGGGCGAGGTGGGCCATGACGTCCGCCCGGCCGCCGAAGGCCGCCGCCGGGAAGCCGCCGCCCATGACCTTGCCGAAGGTCAGCAGGTCCGGCGCCCAGCCCTCGTTCGCGGCCTCCAGGCCGTACCAGCCGGCCCGGGAGACCCGGAAGCCGGTCATCACCTCGTCGGAGACGAACAGCGCGCCGTTCTCCCGGCAGAGCTGCGCCAGCCCGCCGTTGAAGCCGGGCAGCGGCGGGACGACGCCCATGTTGCCGGGCGACGCCTCGGTGATCACGCAGGCGATCTCGCCGGGGTGGGCCGCGAAGGCGGCGCGCACGGCGTCCAGGTCGTTGTAGGGCAGGACGATGGTGTCGGCGGCCGTGGCGCCGGTGACGCCGGGCGTGTCCGGCAGCGCGAAGGTGGCCAGCCCGGAACCGGCGGCGGCCAGCAGGGCGTCCACATGTCCGTGGTAACAGCCCGCGAACTTCACGACCTTGGCCCGGCCGGTGAATCCGCGCGCCAGCCGGATCGCCGACATGGTCGCCTCGGTGCCCGAGGACACCAGGCGCACCTGCTCGACGGGAGTGACTCTCGTCACAATTTCTTCGGCCAGTTCCACCTCCCCGGCACCGGGCGTACCGAAGGAGGTGCCGCGCACGACCGCCGCCTGGACGGCCTCGACGACGGCCGGGTGGGCGTGGCCGAGGATCATCGGACCCCAGGAACACACCAGGTCAACGTAGTCGCGGCCGTCCACGTCAGTGAGGTAGGGGCCCTGGCCGGAGACCATGAACCGGGGGGTGCCGCCCACCGCCCGGAAGGCGCGGACAGGCGAGTTCACGCCACCGGGGGTCACCACGGAGGCGCGCGCGAAGAGCTTCTGGGACTCGGGTGCTTCGTACGGGTAGGTCACGCCACCCATAGTCTCAAATCTGCTTCTTTCAAAATTCGCTGCCTGTCACTCGGCATGTCCCGGCCGATCATCTGGGACGATGATCGGGCCGCAGTGCCCAGCCGCCCGCCCGCTCACTGTTGGCAAATGGGTGACTGCCAGTAAGGATGGTCAGCGGTGTCAGACGCGCGCGATGGGTCCGACGGTCCGTCGAGGGCTGCGCGCAGAGTCGGGCGCCATGGCAGCCGCAGCGGTGACGGCAGTACCGGAGCAAGGGGTGGTGGCATGGGGGTGACCTACAAGTACTTCGGTGCACCCGATCGCGCGACGGCCGCCCGCGTCCCCACGGCGCTCGGCCGCGACGGCCTGGGCCTGGACGCCGGCGAGCTCGGCACCCTCGGCCGGCTCGGAGAACTGTTCGGCCAGGACGGCTCGGAGGAGTCGATCAGCGGCAGCCTCTCCACCAAGATCAAGCCGGAGACCATGAGCGCCATGGTCCTCACCGGCATCGAGGGCATCCCCCTGTCCGCCGTGCCCCCGCTGGAACTCGTCGTCCTCCACCCCGACTACGCCGTCTTCCAGCTCCCCCACTCCGTCGTGGAACCCCTCCGCAAGGCCGACGAAGCCGAACTCGGCACCGCCGCCTTCATCTGGTCCACCGTCCCCGACCGCCGCGGCCCCCGCGACGCCTTCGTCATCTACCAGATGCTCCACGAGTGGCAGGACTTCGCCTCCCGCCTCCACGACGCGGGGCACCAGCTGTACTGCCTGATGTGGCCCTGACCTGCGGGTTAGTCGCCTCCTCGGAGTGATGTACGGGGCCAGCCAGAGGCCCGTCACATGTACCCCAGGGCACTTTGAGTGCACACCGCAAGGGATTTCGCCCCTCCCGCTTCCGCCCTGTTCAGGACCCAGACAAAAGAGCTTGGCTGCCTGTAATACGCGTCATACACTGGCGTCATGGCGAAGACCAGGATCAGCATCAGCCTCGACGCAGCGCACGCCGAACAGATCAGAGCGCACGCCGACCGCGCTGGGATGGATGTCTCCGCCTACCTCGTCAATGCCGCGACCCGGCAGATGGCGGAGACCGATGCGCTGGAGGATCAGTTCGCCTCCATCGATGCGGTGATCGCCGCAGCGGAAGCCGAGGCATCGGAGTTGCCGGAGCTGCCCCAGGTTGCAGAAGACGACCTCACCGAGCAGGAACGACGTGAGGTCGAGGAGGCTATGGAGCTCGTTTACGGCCCCGACCGGCCAGCTCAGTCGCGAGGGCGACAGCAGCGCCCGGGCCACACGGCGTGAACGCCCGTGTCCCTGTCTACGACACCGGCATGCTGATCGCGCTCGCCGACCGCAGGGCCAAAGCAGTCCGCCTGCACGAAGGCATGAAGGCGACCCCGCACCGCGCCATCGTGCCGGGACCAGTCCTGGGACAGGTATGGCGTCCCGCTCCAAGTACCGTCCACGCCTTGGCTACTGCCCTGCGGGACTGCACCGTCCCGCACGCGCGCAGCTCACCCGGCGCACTGCGCCCGACAGCCGCCGGACAACCCGTATGCCTGCTCTGCAACACGCCCCTGGACCTGGCCGAGTGGCATCGCATCGGCGGAGCCCTGAGCATCGCCGATCTCCCGCCCAAGAAGCATCCGAATGTGGTGGACGCCCTGGTCGCCATCACAGCAGTCCGCCACGGCAGCGCAGTCGTCTTCACGAGCGACCCGGACGACGTCAGCGCCTATCTGTCGGCGCTCAACGCCCAGGACGTCCGCCTCGTGGCGGTCTGAGAACAGCCCTGCGAGATGCCCTCCCTGGTCCGCCGGAACCCACTGCGACTACAGGGGCTTGCCTGCGCTCTGACAGGATCCTGCCTGCGTCGCATGGTGCCCGTTGTCGGTAGCGCATGACACTCTCGCATCAAACATCGCCTTGAACTGGCAACCTGATCCGAGGGGAAATCCGTGCGCTTGCGCATACCGAAAATCTCGCTTGTGCTCGTCGTCGCCTTGGCCGCGCCCGTCGCTGTCATGACCGCTCCGGCCTACGCCACTGGCAGCACTCTGTACGTCAATGATGCGACAGGTTCGAACTGTTCCGACACAGCCGCTGGGCACGGGAGCCAGGCAACTCCGTACTGTACGGTGCAGGCTGCACTCAACGCGGTCCAGCCGGGCCAGACCATCCAGAGCGAAGTCTCGAGCGAGTATCCCGAGAACGACACCCTGACCCGTTCGGGAAGCTCCGCATCGCCCATCACCCTGAGCGGTATCTGGCTGAACTCGTTGACTCTAAGCGGGGTCCACGACGTCGTCGTGACTGGGTCGAGCTTCGATACGTCACTGCAGACCGGGATGATCATCGACAACTCGTCCCGGATCACGGTCGACCGTGACGGTTTCACTGGCGGCGTGGTTTTCGCCGGTCACCCGCCACAGGTTGCGATCAAGATCACCGGTAAGAGCAGCGCGGTGACCGTCAGTCGTACCGCGATCGAGTTCGCCAAGGCAGGCGGCATCGAGGTCGACGCGGGCGTGACCGGCACGGTGATCACGACCAACTACCTGGAAGAAGTCGCCGGACCGGCGATCTCCGTCATCAGTGCCCCTGACACGGCGGTGACCAGCAACACCATCACATGGCCCTGCGCATCGGCGATCTCCCTCACCGGTACCTCCAGCGGATCGTTCGTTGAGAACAACATCAGCGTCGATACCGACAGATGGACCACGGGCATGACGTGCAGCGCCGAGGCAACCTATCCCGACCTGATGGTATCGGCCGGATCGGCGCCGGACACCACGGTGAGCCACAACATCTTCGCCCCCACGAGCTACTCCGAGCCCTACACCTGGGCCGGCACCGAGTACGCCACGCCGACCGCCTTCCAGACGGCTACCGGTCAGGGCACGGACGACCTGCTGACGAACCCGCAGTTCGACTCCTCCGATCCCTTCTACTCCACTGTTCTCGAAGGCTCTCCAGCGATCGACTCGGCCGATCCCACAGCGCCGGGTGAGTTGAGTACCGATTTTTTCGGGGCAGCCCGGGTGTCGGATCCGATGGCGGCACACCCTGTCGCTGACACGTTCGATCGTGGTGCGTTCGAATACACCAAGGTGTACCAACTGGGCAGCTCAGTGGCGGTCGACAGGCAGTCAGGCTTCGCGCCGATGACGGTGACGGCTTCAGCCCCCGTCACCAATCCGGAGTCGCTGACGGTCAGTTACTCCTTCGACTTCGGGGACGGATCGGCCCCCGTGGTGACCGATGTGCCGACTGCTCAGCACACGTACTCCCAACCGTACGCCGGCAACGGAGGCGGCTACCCCGTGACGGTGACGGCCACCCTGCCGAACGGGACCTCGCTGAGCTCCACGCAACCCGCCCGGGTGGCGGTCGCAACACCGGATCCCTACGTGCCGTTCGGACCGACACGCATCCTCGACACCCGCTCAGGCATCGGGTGGTCCGGCAGCTCCCCGGTAGTGCCCGCCGGCGGTAGCGCCTCGGTCGCAGTCGAAGGCAACGGGAGCATCCCGAAGACCGGAGTAACGGCAGTCGTCATGAACGTCACCGTGACCAACACCTCCGGCAGCGGTTACCTGACTGCCTGGGCCGACGGTACCGCGCGCCCCACGACGTCCAACCTGAACTGGGGCGGCAAGGGCCAGGCGGTCTCCAACCTGGTAACCGTCCCGGTCGGCGGAGACGGCAGGGTGGACCTGTACACCAGCGGTCCGGCCTCGATCATCGGAGACGTCCAGGGCTACTACACGACCGATGCCTCCGGATCAGCAGCGTCCACCTTCACGAGTACGGCACCCGCCCGCCTCCTGGACACCCGCCAGGCGACCGGCATCTCCACGGCCGGAGCGATCACCAACGGCACGGTCAGTCTGAACGTGGCCGGACAGGACGGGGTCCCGGCCGACGCCACCGCGGTCGTGCTCAACCTGACGGCCACAGGAACCACCGGAGGCGGATTCCTGGAGGCGTACCCGGAAGGTGCCCGGGCGCCTGGCGTCTCCAACGTCAACTGGACCGCTGCCAAGACAACCGTGGCCGGCCTGGCAGTCGTCCCGCTGGGAGCCGACGGCCATGTCAGCATCAAGGTCGCGGGCACCAGCCAGGTGGTCGCCGACGTCTTCGGCTACTTCACCGCAGGTTCCGGTGGCAGCCAATTCACCGCGGTGGCACCGAACCGACTGCTGGACACCCGTGCCGCCATCGGCATCCCCACCAGGACGCCGATCGCGGCAGGACACGACCTAGTCCTCCAGATCACCGGCCGCGCCGGTGTTCCGGCAGGCATCACCTCGGTGGTCCTCAATGTCACCGCCACCGGCAACACCAGCGGCGGCGTCCTCCAAGCATGGGCGGACGGCACCCCCCGACCCAGCACCTCGAACCTCAACTGGGCTCCGGGCCAGACGATCGCCAACCAGGTCGTGGTCCCGGTCGCCCCCGACGGGAAGGTCGATCTGTACGTCACCGGCACGACGCACGTGATAGCCGACATCTTCGGGTACTACATGTAGGCACACCGGGCAGGGATTCCCGGTGCCCCACGGAAGCGCACCTGAACGCCCCTGGCGCACACTGCCGTGGCGCCACCCGCGCGTACTCCACGCGGGGCGTTCAGGGCGCTTTCAGGCACATGAGCGCCAGACGACACCGAAGTCGAGCCTGCGTGAAGCACCACTGGCGAGAGAGCACTGCGTGCACATCGCGTGCACATGGGGACGGAAAACGACCATGAGCAGTGCAAGGTGCTGAACGCCAAAATCCCAGGTCAGAGGCCGTTTGAGCGGATCACCCCAGCTCAGCGGCCTGGGGTGATCATTTGCTCCACGAGTGGCAGGACTTCGCCTCCCGCCTCCACGACGCCGGCCACCAGCTCTACTGTCTGATGTGGCCCTGACCTGGGGGTCAGCCGTCATGGGTGGGCTGGAGCCGGCGTCGGCCAGGGGGCTGCCCGGTTTCCCCAGGGCGCGGTGAGGGCACGCTGCCGGACCTCCAACTACCTTCCGGTCGCCCTTGAGGACGGGGCTGGGTCAGACGCCGAGAACCGTGATTGCCTGACTGCCGCGGATCTGATCCAGGTACGCCTGGATGTCGTCCCCATCCGAGGTTGCGACGATCGCCGCGTCGATTTCCACAGCTGTGAGCGCGACCAGGCCGTCCACAGGATCTGGCTTCTTCTTCGGGTTGAGATTCGCCCTGCCGATCAGTTCACCCACCCTGCGCCACTCCACCTCGGTGTAGCAGCACACCACCGCGCAGTCCTTGAGGGCCCGCGCCAGGTAGGCAGCGCGGGCACCTCCTCGCCACGCCTGGGCGACCACCGGGGCAGGGACGACCGGACGCCCATTCAGGCAGTACTCCGCGTGAAGCGCTTGGGCTCGTCGATCACCTGGGGCGGCGAGCGCGATGAGCATCCCTGCGTCGTACACCACGTCGCCGAGTGAATCGGCGTCAGGGCATGTTGGGCAGCCCCAGTTCATGCCGCGTTCCGACGGGCACGGATCGCTGCCGCCCGGGCGCGGGCCGCCGCAACCTGCTCCTTGACCTGAGCGGACTCCTCCGTGGAGTCTGCCGGGGCATCGCTCGCGGGCGGCCAGTCCAAGGACTCCGCCTCGGCCTCGGCAGCGGCAATGGCCGCGTCGATATCGGCGAAGGACGCAGCGATCCGCTCCCGGCGGACGGCCTCCGTGAGTGCGGCAGCGACCACGAAGGCGGAAACGTCCTGGCCTCTTTTCTCCGCGGCCAGCCTGATGCGTTCGGCCTGCTCGGGATCCAGACTGATGGAGATCCTCGTCTTTGCCATGGCACAATCGTATCACGCCGTAATACGCCACCTGGAGTGGCCGCAGCCCACACGGCAGCGTCGACGAGGTACCTGATCACCAGGCGCTTTCAGGGCACGTGAGCGAGAAGATCGCCGCAGGTCAGCAAGGTACCCGCGCGAATAGCTCCACGAGGCCAGGACTTCGTCGCCCGCCTGCGCGACGCCCACTACCGGCTTTGGCTCCTGATGCGGCTCTGAGCCGGGTGCAGGTCAGCGGACGTACTGCTTGAGGGTCTCGGTCTCCAGAGCGATCCCCAAGCCGGGGATCACAACGTTCGCCCCGAACGCATCGGACCGGATGCTGCGCTACTTCCCACCCTCGGGCTCGGTGTGCACCACCGTCTCGCAGGTGTCCCGGTCATTCAGCAGGTACACCGGAACGCCCGCCTCGGCATAGGCCGCCGGCTTCTCGACGCGGTCACGCCGGTCCGTGTCGGGATCGTAGGACGTGACCTCGACCACCATCAGAGCACCCTGCGGATCAGCCCATTCACCCTGCCCGGCGAAGTGGGCGATGGGAGCCAGGACACCGTCCGGGCGGGCATGACCGGAGCGGTAGGCGTCCACGCGCAGGCCCTGCTCGCTGTGCAGGTCCAGCTCCGGGCGACTCTGCATGCACCGCCGCAGCAGCCACATGATGATCGCCCCGTGGTCACCGTCAGGCAGAGCCTTCACGCCGATTTTCCCGTCGATGAACTCCAGGGTGACGGTCTCGGGCGCGTGGGCGGCCATCTGCTCGAACTCCTCGACGCTCATCTGGGGGCGATGATCAGCCGTGAGACTCATACGGTCACCTCCTCTGTCCCCTCGCAGTCTCGCCTCGCCGACGGTATCGCTCTCGTGCGATCTGGGGCCGGTCTACTGCGGAGCGCCTCATCGCGGCGAATCAGCGCGTGCACATCGCGTGCACATGGGAGCAGACGCACGCTGGTGGCGTGGAGCCGGATCTCCGAGGGCCAGGGGGCGTCGGCGTCCGGCTCGGGCGATCGGGCGGTCAGGTGAAGTAGTGGCCCTGTTCGATGTCTTCGATGAGGCCGGGGTGGGTGGGCTTCCAGCTCAGGAGGTCCTGGGTGAGGGTGCTGGAGGCGGGCATGTCGGTGCTGAGGAGGCGCACCAGCATTCCTCCGAAGTCCTCGGCGGGCAGGGAGCGGGCGGGCAGGTCCAGCTGTCGGCCGATGGCCTCGGCGATCGCGCGGATGGCGACGCCCTCGTCGCCGACGGCGTTGAGTACCGCGCCGGCGGGAGCCTGCTCGACGGCCAGCCGGTAGAGACGCGCGGCGTCCTTCACGTGGACGGCGGGCCAGCGGGTGGCTCCGTCGCCGATGTAGCCGCTGACGCCCTTGGTCCGGGCGGCGGTGATGAGTTGGGGGATGAACCCGTGGCGCTCCCCCTGGCCGTGGACCGAGCGGGGCAGCATCACCAGGCAGGTGCGCACGCCCCGGTCCTTGGCCGCGAGTCCGGCCTGCATGGTGGCGATACGGGCCGCGATGGGCCCGGCGGCGACGAGTTCGTCGCGTTCGGTCGCGGGGCGGCCGGGTGTGACGAGCGTTGCGCCGGAGATGACCAGGGGCTTGCCGGAGTCGGTGAGGGCGGTGGTGAACGTCCCGATCGCGGCGGCGTCGGTCCGCGTCGCGGCCTCGGTCACGCTGGGCACGACGAAGGCCAGGTGGATGACGCCGTCGCTGTCGAGGGCGCCGGCGCGCAGCGCGTCGGTGTCGTCCAGGTCGCCGCGCAGCACCTCGGCGCCCATGTCGGCGACCGTCTTGGCGGAGGCGTCCGAGCGGGCCAGTCCGAGGACCTGGTGGCCGGCGCTGATGAGTTCGGGGACGACGGCCGAGCCGATCCAGCCGGAAGCGCCGGTGACGAAGATGCGCATGGAGATCTCCTCGGGTGTGCTTCGGATGTCGCGGCCGGAGTGCTGATGCGATCCGGTCGCATCAACTCTAGCACCGTTATGCGACGCAGTCGCATGGCTGTACGCCCCTGATGCGATCCGGTCGCCTCGCCTATGCTGTGAGGATGAGCAGATGGGCGCCGGACGCACGCGAGCGCCTGGAGACCGCCGCGCTGGACCTGTTCGTGGAGAACGGGTACGAGGAGACGACGGTCGCGCAGATCGCGGACCGCGCCGGTCTGAACCGCGCCACGTTCTTCCGTCACTTCGCCGACAAGCGGGAGGTCCTGTTCGGCGGCGAGGACACTCTGGCCGAGTTGTTCGCCGACGGCATCCGCGCCGCCGCACCGGACGCCACGCTCACCGAGTGCCTGCACGCGGCGTTCGCAGCCGCCGAGGTCGCCATGACCCCGCAGCAACGGGCCAAGGCCGCAAAGCGCGTGCTGGTGGTCGCGGCGAACAGCGAGGTACAGGAGCGGGGGCTGCTCAAGCACGCCCGCATCGCCCGGTCGATCAGTGCCGCCCTGCGCGAGCGGGGCGCAGACGAGCTGACGGCCCGGCTGGGCGCGGAGGTGGGGATGCTCGCCTTCTCCGTCGCCCTTGAGCGCTGGATGAGGTCGGACCACGACGACCCGTTCCCGGCCCACGCCGCGGCGGCCTTGAGCGATCTGCAGGCGCGCGCGGTCCAGCTCGCCCCCCAGCCCTCCGCGTCCGCCTGACCCGGTTTCAGCGGTACGCGAACCGGCCCACGTGTGCCTGGACGACCTACCACGACGAGCGCCTCGGTCGGGGCCGAGCGTGGTGCCGTGCGGGCGGTTCAGGGCTGTCCGGGGTCCTCGGCCTGGCCGTGTTCGGGCCGGGGCTGCGCCTCGGGTTGTGCCTCAGGTTGTGCCTCGGGTTGCGGCTCAGGCTGCGGCCGGGGCTCCGGCGGGCGGGAGAGGCGCAGCCGGGCGGTGCCGACCAGGACGCGGATGCCGACTCCGATGAGGACCAGGTTCAGCAGCATCTGGACGGTGACCACCAGCCTGGCCGGGTGGCTGACCGGGGCGATGTCGCCGAAGCCCACGGTGGCGAAGACGGTCACGGTGAAGTAGACGGCGTCGATCCGGTCCAGCGGCGCATTGAAGGCCCCCGGGTCCGAGCGCGCGAGCGAGAGGTAGGCCACGGCGAAGGAGAGCAGGAACAGGCTGACGGTGGTGGTCAGTGCCCGCAGCGCCCGCAGCAGCGGATGGTCGGCGCGGGAGACCGCGCGCACCTCGTACACCAGGACGGCGCCGACCAGCGCCATCACCAGCGCCAGCCGCAGGCCGAAGGACTCGGCCTGCCTGGGGTCGATGGACAGCACCGTGTACGCCGCCAGCAGCAGCCCCATGATGACCAGGCATTCGACGACGGTACGGGCCAGGGCGCGGCCCCAGCCCGGGGGCCGCCGCCGCAGCAATGTGTCGCCCAGGACCGGTTCGTTCATGCGGCGGTCCGTCCCTCCGTGCCCGCGCAGGCGACGCAGCGGTCCGGGAGGCCGGGCGTCGGCCCCGGCGCCGGGACGGCTCTCGCGGGCGCCGCCCGCCGACTGGCGTCTGCCGCGTCTGTCATGCCCGAAGCGTTCCACGCCCACGCCCGCCGGTCCCCCGACCCGCCCGCCGCATCAGCCGGTCGGCGGCGGCGGTCCCCCGGACGCCACGTCTCCATCCGGACTATCCGACCCGGCCCGGGGTCACGTCGCCCGCCCCCGGATCACAGGATGGGAACAGAATGATCGCCCAAACGGGACTCTTCAGCCCAGGTGGCCACGCACCCGGCGGGGGCCGGGGGTGCGGGGTCCGTAGGCTCTGCGTCACGACGGAGTGTCGTCCTGAACCGAGCGCGGGTGGTACCGCGCGCCCGGACGCGCCGGGGGCCTCGCGGGCGGGTCGGCGCAGGCCCGGGCGTGCGGGTCCGGCTGTACGGGTCCGGGGCTGGACCGGCAGCGGGACCTGACGCGGGGACCGGGCGGACGGCCGACGGGCCGGAGGTTTCTCGACGCTCCACCCGATGAACCCAGGAGTGCGCCGTGAGGCGAATACCCAGCATCTTGACCATGACCGCCGCGCTCATGCCGGCGCTGGCCGGCGTCTCCGCCGTGCCCGCCGCTGCCGCGACCGGGAACACCCTCACCGTCACCGCGATCAGCCGGACCGGCGCCAGGGTCGCCGCCACGGCGGAGGTGATGAATCTGGCCGACGAGAGCATGTACTCCTTCGCCACGGGCAAGGCGCACGCGCTGCCCAAGGGGACGTACGCCGTCCTGGCCGACATCCAGACCACCGGCGCCGGCGGCGCGGTCTCGGACACCATCGGCTCGCAGATCGTCACCGTGTCCGGCGCCAAGTCGGTGACGCTGGACGCCCGGCAGGGCCGCGCGGTGCACGTCTCGCTGGACTCCAACCCGGCCCCGGCCGACCAGTGGACGATCGACTCGCGGGTGTGCGCGGACGGCATGCCCGTCGGCGACGTGGAGGTCTCCAACAACCAGGGGTCGCTGTACGTGGTCCCCAACGCCTCCAAGGACCTGCAGTTCGCCTATCTGGCCGATCTGCAGGGCAGCACCGGCTACATGCTGAGCGGGATGACCACGGGCATCCCGAGCAACCCGGGCGGCGCCTTCCGCAAGGCCGCCCTGGCCCTGGTGCACGTGCAGGCGCGCAGCGGGGACGAGGAGGCCGCGCAGACGGACGTCGAGTTCCAGCCGGAGGGGCCGACGGACAACTGCCAGACCGATCTGGCCGGTCCGGGCGACGAGCAGGACGGGCCGTTCAACCAGACGGTCTACGTCTCGCCGGGACGCTGGGAGCCCCGCTCGGACGTCTTCGGCGGGCCCGGTGACCTCGGCGGCGAGTTCGCCGCGCAGGCGTCGTTCGCCGGCGGGCACACCTACTGGGAGACCTTCGGCCAGGCGACGTGGGGGCCGGTCTCCACGGTGCCGACCGTCTGGGAGCGGGCCATCGACATGTCGCCCGACGGCCTGATCGAGGACCCGACGCCGGGGACGATGACGTTCGGCTCCTCGGTGTGGTCCACCTTCGAGCTGACCCAGGGCAGCAAGGTCCTGAAGAAGCAGAACCTGAACTCCTACGGCAACCAGACCGACTTCAACGAGCCGATCAGGTACGCCGGTTGGTACAACCTCTCGGTGGACGCGCACCGCTACGGGGCCGGTTTCGCGCTGCCCTCGGGGACGCTGTCCAACGAGGTCACGCTGGGCCTGCACTTCTACGCGAGCCCGTCCGTCACCCAGGCCGCGCCGGTCTACCTGACCCACTTCCTGCCCGGCGGGCTCAACGCGTACAACGCCGCGACGCCCAAGGGCAGCATGCCGATCACCCTGGACCTGGACCGGGGGCCGACGGGCAACCCCGACGCCCCGCTGCCCAACGACCCGGTCAAGTCGGTCCTGAGCTGGTACTCCACCGACGGCGGCAAGAGCTGGCACGCGCTGGCGGTCAAGCGCAGCGGCTCCGCCTACACCGTGGCCGTCCCGGACCCGGCCTCCGGCGCGGTCTCCCTGCGCTCCGAGGTCGTCGACACCAAGGGCGACACCAGCACGGAGACGGTCTACCGCGCCTACACGATCGGCTGATGCTTCGTCAGTAAGCGCACGGGGGCCCGCACGGTGGCGGCAGGAGCATTGCGGCCGTGCGGGCCCCGCCGCATTCCCGGGGCGACTTTCGGCCATATGTACGGCGAGGTAAGGGCGTTGTCTGGTCAGCGGCGCCGACACCCGATGCGGGCGAAGTCGGCAGGGGATCGGTCCGCGTGCCGATAGGCCGTGCGCGGCAACGGAGTTGGCATAGCCGAGCCCGGTTCCGCCGGGTGCAGCCGGATCGCGCACCCGAAACTGTTAGGACTCTTGACAGTTTAATGGTCTAGTCCAACTATGGGCGGTGTTCAGCCAGTGGTCTCTACCAATTGCACCCCACCCCCACGGGAGTCCGCATGAGACGGCGCACCACCGCACGACCCCTACGCACGTTGTTCACCGGCCTGCTCGCCACCGCCGCGGCCTCGGCCGGCCTGGTCGTGAGCGGCGCCGGAACCGCACAGGCGGCCACCCCACTGCCCGCCCACGTGTTCGCCCCGTACTTCGAGGCGTACAGCGGTGACAGCCCGGCCACCATCTCCACCCAGTCCGGCGCCAACTACGAGACCATGGCGTTCATCCAGACCGCCAGCAAGGGCTCGTGCACCGCCTACTGGAACGGGGACAGCAGCCAGCCGCTGACCTCGGCCACCTTCGGCAGCGACATCAGCGCCATCCAGGCCAAGGGCGGCGACGTCATCCCCTCCTTCGGCGGCTACACCGCCGACGACACCGGCACCGAGATCGCCGACAGCTGCACCAGCGTCGCCTCGATCGCCGCGGTGTACGAGTCGGTGATCACCACGTACAACGTGACCCGGATCGACCTCGACACCGAGGACAACTCGCTCACCGACACCGCCGGCATCACCCGCCGCAACCAGGCCATCGCCCAGGTCGAGGCGTGGGCGGCCAGCACCGGCCGCACCGTGCAGTTCCAGTACACCCTGCCGACCACCACCAGCGGCCTCGCCAGCAGCGGGCTGGCGGTGCTGAAGAACGCGGTCGCCAACAACGCCGTGGTCTCCGTGGTCAACATCATGACCTTCGACTACTACGACGGCGCCACCCACGAGATGGGCACCGACGCGGAGAACGCGGCGACCGGGCTGTACAGCCAGCTCGCCTCGCTCTACCCCTCGAAGACCCCCGCGCAGCTGTGGGGCATGATCGGGATCACCCTGATGCCCGGTATCGACGACTACGGCGCGGCCGAGACCACCACCGTGGCCGACGCGTCCACCGTGGAATCCTGGGCCACCAGCAAGGGCCTGGCCGAGCTGTCGTTCTGGGCGCTGGAGCGCGACAACGGCGGCTGCGTCGGCACCGCCGGCTCGGACACCTGCTCCGGCATCGCCCAGGGCACCTGGGACTTCAGCCACGCGCTGGAGCCCTTCACCAGCGGCGGCACGGTGACCCCGCCCCCGCCGCCCGGCAACGACTTCTCGCTGTCCGACGCGCCCGCCTCGGCGTCGGTCGCGGCCGGGGCCTCGACCACCTCGACCGTCAGCACCGCCGTCACCAGCGGCAGCGCCGAGAGCGTCTCCCTGGCGGCGAGCGGCCTGCCCAGCGGCGTCACGGCCGCCTTCAGCCCCGCCTCGGTGACCTCCGGCGGCAGCTCCACGCTCACCCTGAGCGCCTCCAGCAGCGCCGCGGCCGGGACCTACCCGATCACCATCACCGGCACCGCCGCCTCGGGCAGCCACACCGCGACCTTCTCGCTGACGGTCACCTCCACCAGCGGCGGCGGTGGCGGCTCCAGCAGCCTGGTGAACGGCGGTTTCGAGACCGGCAGCCTCAGCCCGTGGACCTGCCAGACCGGCAGCGCCGTGGTCAGCACCCCGGTCCACTCCGGCAGCCACGCCCTCCAGGTGGCAGCCGGCTCCTCCACCACCGGGGAGTGCGACCAGACCCTCACCCTGCAGCCCAACCACAGCTACACACTCAGCGGCTGGGTCCAGGGCAGCTACGCCTACCTCGGCGTCAGCGGCGGCGCCACCGCCAGCACCTGGTCCAGCAACAGCTCCTGGAACCAGCTCAAGGTGGCCTTCACCACCGGCTCCAGCGGCACCGTCACCGTCTACGTCCACGGCTGGTACGGCCAGGGCAACGTCTACGCCGACGACCTCAGCGTGAGCTGACGGCAGCGGCAGTGACAGCGGCTCCGGCCGCCGCGTTCAGCCAGCCTTGACCGGCACGGTGAGGTGGACCAGCCCGGCGACGCCGAACTCCAGCAGCACCGGGCTGGTGCCACCCGCCTTCAGTCCGCTCGCGGAGGGCAGCACGACCGACGGCGCGCCCGCGCCGAAGGTCGCGCTGCTCCCCGAGTCGATCATGATCCCGGCGGTGGACAGCGCGTTGATGGGACCGGCGCTGCCCGTCAGGGTCGCCTGCCCGAGGCCGGGGACCGAGACCACCGAGAGGTGCTCGGTCACCGGCCCTTCGTTGTCCACGGTGAAGTCCAGCCGAGCCTGCCCGCTCGGGCCCAGCTCGACCACCGCGTCCTTGATGGCCAGGTCCACGTTGCGGGCCCGCATGCTCCAGTCGGTGCCGTCGGCGCCGGTGCTCACCGACGACTGGGCCACCCCGGGGGCGACCCGCTGGACGGTCCCGCTGCCGCACCCGCTGGCCAGCCCCGCCACGGAGGCTGTGAGCGCGGCCGCGAGCAGGGCGCGCTGGACGGTGGTTCGACGGGGACCGGCGGGGGATCGCATATCTGCATTATGCGGAGCCGACGTGAGAGCCCGGACAGCGCCCCCGCCCGCCACCGCCGAGCCCGCGTCCGGCCCGCGTCCGGCCCGCGCCGTGCCCCCCGTGGCGCCCCCGCCGGGGACGTCGGCCGAGGTCACCCGGACGCCCCGCCGAACCACCCGAACGGATGACCCGGACCGTCGCCGCGCAGCTGCCCTCGAGCGCCGTCCGCCCGATCCGGCCGCCGCGGAACACCCCTCCCGGCGCAATTCCGGTGCCCGCCGGAGAGCACCGGGAAATACCGTCGGAGAACCCCTTCGGATCGTATCCCACGCACTCCGGCCGCCCCACCCGGCGCCATCGGCGGAATTTCCTCCAAGCGGGTGATATGACGAAGTGTCACCCACCCTCCACCGCTTTCGTGACGAAGAGTGGCTGTAGTGCCGGGGGTTGCGTGGGCTCGTCCCCCGCGCCCCCGGCCGAAGCCGTTCCGACGCAAGCGAAAGAGGAACAAAGTGAGCAGAATGCGCAAGGCCGTAGCGATGACCGCCATGGTCGGCGGGCTCGTGTTCGCCGGGGCCGGGGCTGCCTCCGCCGACTCCAACGCCTACGGCGAGGCCAGCAACTCCCCGGGGTCCTGTCCGGCAACGTCGTCCAGATCCCGATCGACATCCCGGTCAACGTCTGCGGCAACAGCATCGGCGTGATCAGCGTGCTGAACCCAGCGTTCGGCAACTCCTGCTCCAACGGCAACGGGACGCAGGCGGCCGCCGGCCACCTGATGGCCGCGCACCACATCGCCATGACCCCGGAGGCGGCCGGCCTGAACCACGAGGGCTACCGCCACAGCCTGCACCTGAACGCCCGCGGCGAGGACTGCTGCTGACCTGGTCCCCTCCAGGTCCTGCGGAAACCGGCCGGTCCCACCCGTCCGGGCGGGGCCGGCCGTCGCCGTGACAGCGCGACGCCCTCCCCGGGCGGCCTGCGAACAGGCGCGGCCCGGGGAGGGCGTGGTGCTGGTCAGCGGTTGCCGACGGTCAGCCGTTGTTGGCGCAGTGGTTGCCGAAGGCCGGGTTGAGCAGGCCGACGACGTCGATGCTGTTGCCGCACAGGTTGACCGGGACGTGCACCGGAACGGCGATGTTGTTGCCGGAGAGGACACCGGGGGAGTTGCTGGCCTCACCGGTCGCGGTGGAGCTGGCGAACGCCGCACCCGCCCCGGCAGCGAGCGCACCGGCCGCGGCGATCGTGACGACGGCGCCCTTGAGGGTGTTGTTCATGATGACTACTCCGTGGTTTGTCTGCGTGGCAAAGTGCCGCAGGAATGGACGTTGAGCACAACGCTCCAGGAGCGCGGCGGATACGGCCCCGCTCCGACTTCACCCGGACGCGTCACCCACCCGCTCGCAGTCCGAAAATTCGAGCTTCTTTCACCGTCGGCCGTTTCCTCCAAAGGCGGCACTCGTTTTCAGCGGTGAAGGCCCCAGTACATCACCAGCCTCATAAGGAATCGACATGCAGAACATCAAGCGCAGCGCCCTGCTGGTCACCGTGACCGCCGGAATCGTCGTGGGCGGCGCCGGTGCGGCCATGGCCTCCAGCACCGCCACCGGTGCGGCCAACAACTCCCCCGGCGTGCTGTCCGGCAACCTGATCCAGGTCCCGGTGCACGTCCCGGTCAACGCCTGCGGCAACACCGTGAACGTCATCGGCCTGCTCAACCCGGCCTTCGGCAACCACTGCGAGAACAACGGCTGACCTGTCGGCTGACCGAAGGGCCGCGCCCCCGTACTCACCAGTCCGGCGGGGCGCGGCCCTCACCTGTCCCCCGGCCCGGGGCGGCCCGGCTGTCCGCTGCACGAGTGGTCCTCGGACCGCGTGCGTGTCCGTCGCCGACCGTCCCTCGTTCGCCAGGTGTCCGGTCCACTGGGGATCGACAGAAGACGGAGATTCCAACCATGCGCACCGTGAAGTCCGTGAAGACCGGCATCGCCCTCACCGCGATCGCGGTCGGCCTGGCGCTGACCGGCGCCGGCAGCGCCGTCGCCGACGCCACCGCGACCGGCGCAGCCAACAACTCGCCCGGCTTCCTCTCCGGCAATGTGATCCAGGTTCCGGTCCACATCCCGGTGAACCTCTGCGGCAACAGCATCGGCGTGGTCTCGCTGCTCAACCCGGCCTTCGGCAACCACTGCAGCAACAGCTGACCCCTCCCCCACCGCTTTTCACCCTGATGAAGGAGATCCACCCATGCAGACGCTCCTGAAGACCGCTGCCGTGTCCGCAGCCGTCCTCGGCGTCGCGCTGGCCGGTGCGGGCACCGCCGCCGCCGACGCCACCGCGACCGGCGCGGCCAACAACTCCCCCGGCGTGCTGTCCGGCAACCTGGTCCAGGTCCCGGTGCACGTCCCGGTGAACCTCTGCGGCAACAGCATCGACGTGATCGGCGCGCTGAACCCGGCGTTCGGCAACCACTGCGTCAACAACCCGGACTGCTGATCCGGGCGGTCCAGCCGCGGTGCTGCCCCTCGGGACGCTTCCGAGGGGCAGCACCGCACCCCGTCGCCACTCCAAGGAGTCATCCATGTTCCGTGCGCTGACCACGGGTTGCGCCGCCGGTGCCCTGCTCGTCCTGGGCACGCTCTCCTCGCAGGCGCCCTGCTGGGCCGCGGAGAGCGGTGCGCCGCTGGCCAAGCCCTCCGCCGAGCTGCAGCCGCCGGACGCCATCCCGGCGCTGACCGGGCTGGGCAGTGCGGTGGCCAGCACCTCGCACCCGGTGAAGACGCTGCGGGTCGATCCGCTGGCGGCCTCCAAGGCCGATCCGCTGTCGAACGGCCTCGCGGTGCAGCCCGACTCGCCGGGCGTCTCCCCGGTGGCGACCTCGACGGTCACCGGCCCGCTGAGCGCCGGCGGCGGGCTGGCCAGCCTGCCGGTCGTCAACACGCTCGCCTCGGCCCTCCCGGGCTGAAACCGCAGGACCGTTCTCTTAGGACCGTTCTCGCAGCACCGCTGACAGGGCCCCGCCGGTCGGATCATCCGACTGCGGGGCCCTGCGCCGTCCCGGGCCGGAGGTCAGTGCTGCTGCAGCCCCTGGCCGAGCGCCCCGGCGGACGCCACCAGCTCGTCCACGCCCTGGGTGAGCGGCTTGCGGCTGCCGCCCTGGTCCAGGTCGAGCCGTCCGCGCGGGTCGGTGTGCAGCTGCGGCTCGGTCACCGACGGGTTGAGGCTGCCGAGGTCGACGGTGCCGTGATCCGGCGTCATCGAGCGGGTGCTGCCGCTGTGGTAGGTGAGCGGGTGGCCCAGGGACACCGCCGAGCCCACCGTGCGCAGCGGCGCGCTGGGCACGGAGAGGTCCACCGCGTTGGGCTTGGCGTGGTCGTCCGGCCCGCTCAGCGGCGCGGCCAGCGGCGCCGTGACGCCGACGGCGGGGGTCTTGCGGGTGGTGTCCAGCGCGGGCACCAGCGGGTCCGGCACCAGCTGCGGGTCCTGGGTCTGCGCGGTCGGACCGGACGGCCCGGCGGACTGCCCGGCCTGCGAGGAGGGCGGCAGCACCAGCGCGGCCGGGACCGCGCCGTCCACCCCGGCGGTGCTCGCCGTCGATCCGGTGAGCTGCCGGGCCGCCCCGCCCAGCGGCAGGTCGAACGGAACCTGCTCCTGCGCCGCGGCGTTCTCGGCCGCCGCCGTCTGGGCGGGGGTCAGCGGGGTGGCGGCGGCCGTCCCGGCCGCCAGGCCGGCCGAGGCACACACGGCGGCGGCGATCGCGGTCGCTCGCGCGGAGAGATTCATCAGTGGGGATCCCATCTTTCCGTAACCCGCCCGACCGCGGTGCGCCGCCGGCAGCGGATTGAACACGCTCGCAGGTTGCTTCGGCCACGAGCAACCTGCCTGAACGATTCACCGGCCGCGACAATGCGCGAATTCACCCTGAGCAACCATGGCCGACCAGGTGTTTTCATCCCCAGGGGGAATCCCGTTGACCTGAAAGGAGTAACCACCGTTGCCCCTGCCAGGGGCGATCGTTGATCAGAACGCATCCACCGCAGAGGCGGCAGGCAGGAGTCCCCGCATTCGGACGCCCTGGTCGGGCACCGAACAGGGAGACGGAGGCCGCTCCGGCGGATGCGCATCGACCGGTCATGGGATTCGTTCACGATAACGACCCGGACGTGTGACCACACAGCACCCAGAAAAGGATCCGCAATGCTGAAGAAGGCTTTCGCTGCCGCCGGTATCGCCGCCGCCACGCTCGCGATGACCTCCGCTCCCGCCTCCGCCATCGGCGACAGCGACGGGTCGACGCTGTCCGCTCAGGGCGCGGGCGGCACCAACGTCACCGGCACCTGGGGCGACAACAGCCCGAACTTCCACTTCCTGGACAACCCGAACATCTGCCTGCCCGAGGTCCACCACGTGCAGGTCGGTCTCATCCCGGTCCAGGCGGACCTGCCGATCGCCGACCAGCAGTCGCACCAGACCTGCAACGTCGGCCAGGCCACCCAGGGCGCGGGCGACGCTCCGCTGTCGCACCTGATCGGCTGATCAGCCCCCCATGATCAAGCAGACCCTCTCCGTGGTCGGTCTCGCCATGACCGCAGCGGCGCTCGTCGTCTCACCGGCCGCCGCCATCGGCAACTCCGACGGCACGACCAACTCCCTCCAGGGGGCCGGGGGCACCAATGTGACCGGGACGCACGGTCACAACAGCCCCAGCCACCACACCCTGGAGAACACCAACCTCTGCCTGCCAGAGGTGCACCACGCCCAGGTCGGGGTTCTCGTCCCGGTCCAGGCGGACGTCCCGGTCGCCGACCAGCAGCTGCACCAGACCTGCCAGTCCGGGCAGGGCACGCAGGGCGCAGGCGACGGGGCCGTCTCCCACCTCCTCGGCTGACTCCCACTCAGCTGCGCGCGGTAGAAGCGGTACAAGCGTCATGAGCGGTACAAGTCAACGCAACTCACAGAAACCAGGTTCGAACATGCTGAAGCAGGCCCTCTCCGTCGTCGGTCTCGCCGCGGGCGCTGTCGCCATCGTCGTCTCCCCGGCCGCCGCCATCGGCAACTCCGACGGCTCGACCACCTCCCTCCAGGGCGCGGGCGGCACCAACGTCACCGGCACCCACGGCGACAACAGCCCCAACTTCCACACCCTGGACAACCCGAACATCTGCCTGCCGGAGATCCACCACGTGCAGGTCGGCCTCGTCCCCGTCCAGGCGGACCTGCCCATCGCGGACCAGCAGCTGCACCAGACCTGCAACGTCGGCCACACCACCCAGGGTGCGGGCGACGGCGCCCTGTCGCACCTCATCGGCTGATTTCGTTCCAGCCTCGCACCACACCGGCGCCCTGCGGCGCCACTGACCCGACGATCACCCGATCGAGTGACCCTCCAGGATGTGCACCGGCGGGCCAGGAAGACCTCCTCTTCCTGGCCCGCCGGCCTGTTCCCCCAAGCCGTCGTCGTCGGCTCAGCCGAGCATCCGGGCGGCCTCGACCGCCCAGTAGGTGAGCACCTGGTTGGCCCCGGCCCGGCGGATCGAGGTCAGCGTCTCCATGATCATGCGCTCCCGGTCGATCCAGCCGTTGGCGGCGGCCGCCTCGACCATCGCGTACTCGCCGGAGACCTGGTAGGCCGCGACCGGCACCGGGCTGACATCGGCGACCTTGCGCAGGATGTCCAGGTAGGCCATGGCCGGCTTGACCATCACCAGGTCCGCGCCCTCGGCCAGGTCCAGCTCCAGCTCGCGCAGGGCCTCCCGGGCGTTGGCCGGGTCCTGCTGGTAGCTCTTGCGGTCGCCCTTCAGCGAGGAGCCGACCGCCTCCCGGAAGGGCCCGTAGAAGGCCGAGGCGTACTTGGCTGAGTACGCCAGCACCGAGACGTCCTGGTGCCCGGCGGCGTCCAGGGCCTCCCGGACGACCGCGATCTGACCGTCCATCATCCCCGAGGGGCCGACCATGTGGACGCCCGCGTCGGCCTGCACCACGGCCATCTCGGCGTAGCGCAGCAGCGTCGCGTCGTTGTCCACCGAGCCGTCGGCGGCCAGCACGCCGCAGTGGCCGTGGTCGGTGTACTCGTCCAGGCACAGGTCGGACATGACCACCAGCGCGTCGCCGACCTCGGCGACCACGTCGCGGATGGCCTGCTGCAGGATGCCGTCCGGGTTGGTGCCCTCGGAGCCGGTCGCGTCCTGCACCAGCGGCACGCCGAACAGCATGATCCCGCCGACACCCGCCTCGGCCGCCTCCACCGCGGCCTTGCGCAGCGTGTCCCGGGTGTGCTGGACGACGCCGGGCATGGAGCCGACCGGCACCGGCTCGCTGATGCCCTCACGGGCGAACAGCGGCAGGATCAGCTCGGCCGGGTGCAGCCGGGTCTCGGCGACCAGCCGGCGCACCGCCGGGGTGGTGCGGAGCCGGCGCGGACGGACGACGGGGGTCTGGATCGGGGTGGAGTCCATGACGGTTCAGCGGGCCTTCCTGCGCGAGCCCGGGCGGCGCTCGCTCGGGCGGTACACCTGCTCGCCGGCCTGGGTTGCTGCGTCGCGGCGGGCCGCTCCGAAGTCTGCCAGGGCCTCGGCGAGCGCCGCCGCCGAGGGGGCCGGGGCGAGGACGTCCACCCGCAGCCCGTGCTCCTCGGCGGTCTTGGCGGTCGCCGGGCCGATACAGGCGATGACGGTGACGTTGTGCGGCTTGCCGGCGATGCCGACCAGGTTGCGGACGGTCGAGGACGAGGTGAAGATCACCGCGTCGAAGCCGCCGCCCTTGATGGCCTCCCGGGTCTCGGCCGGCGGCGGCGAGGCGCGGACGGTCCGGTAGGCCGTCACGTCGTCGACCTCCCAGCCCAGCTCGACCAGCCCGGCGACCAGCGTCTCGGTGGCGATGTCGGCGCGCGGCAGCAGCACCCGGTCGATCGGGTCGAACACCGGGTCGTACAGCGGCCAGTCCTCCAGCAGCCCGGCGGCGGACTGCTCGCCGCTGGGCACCAGGTCCGGCTTGACGCCGAAGTCGACCAGGGCCTGCGAGGTGGTCTCGCCGACCGCGGCGACCTTGATCCCGGCGAAGGCGCGGGCGTCCAGCCCGTACTCCTCGAACTTCTCCCGGACCGCCTTCACCGCGTTGACCGAGGTGAACGCGATCCACTCGTACCGGCCGGTGACCAGGCCCTTGATGGCCCGCTCCATCTGCTGCGGGGTGCGCGGCGGCTCGACCGCGATGGTCGGCACCTCCGAGGGCACCGCGCCGTACGAGCGCAGCTGCTCGGAGAGCGCGCCGGCCTGGTCCTTGGTGCGCGGCACCAGGACGTTCCAGCCGAACAGCGGCTTGGTCTCGAACCAGGAGAGCGAGGAGCGCTGGGCGACCTGCTCGCCGACGACGGCTATCACGCTGCTGGCCGGGTCCACCGGGGCCGACACCGGCGAGGGCAGCACCCGGGCCGCCTTCAGCTCGGCGGCCAGGGTGCCCAGCGTGGCGCAGTAGGTGCGCTGCCGGGTGGTGGTGCCCTCCAGCGTGACCGAGATCGGGGTGTCGGGCTTGCGGCCGTGGGCCACCAGGGTCTGCGCGGCGGCGGGCAGCGAGCCCAGCAGGGTGCGGACGACCAGGGTCGAGTCGCAGCCGCCGAGGTTGCTCCAGGTGGTCTCGGCGAGCGGCTGCTGCGCGTCCACGAAGCGGACGTCGGTGGCGCCGCCGGTGCGCAGCGGCACACCCGCGTAGGCCGGGACGCCGACCGACTGCGCCACGCCGGGCACCACCTGGAAGGCGATGCCCGCCTGCGCGCAGGCCAGCATCTCCTCGGCGGCGCGGCCGTCGAGGCCGGGGTCGCCGTCGACGGTGCGGACCACGTGCTTGCCCGCCTGCACGGCCGGGAACAGCTGGACGATGGGGCCGCCGTCGAGCAGCTGGGCGTCGGCGTCACCGCCGAGCGGCTGGTCGGCGGTGTGGTGCTCGACGCCGAACGGACAGTGCACGCGCACGGCGGACGCCGTGAGCGGGTCGGCCACCAGCACGTCCGCCGAGGCCAGCACCTCCACCGCGCGCAGCGTCAGCAGTCCGGGGTCGCCCGGGCCCGCGCCCAGGAAGGTGACCTGGCCGGCCGGGCGGCGGGCCGCCCCGTGGATGTCATGAGTGGGGCTCACTTGACTCGCTCCCCCATCAGACCGGCCGCGCCCTCGGCGAGCATCCGGGCCGCCAGCTCGCGGCCCAGGGCCGTTGCTGCCTGCTCGGACGCCGCCTGGGGCGCGTGGGCGCCGGTGGCGGACAACTGCACGACGGTCGAGCCGTCGACGGTGCCGACCAGTGCACGCAGGTGCAGCTCGTCGGCCCGCTCGGCCGAGGAGCCACGTCGCACCTCGGCCAGTGCCCCGACCGGGGCGGAACAACCCGCTTCGAGCGCGGCCAGCAGCGCGCGCTCGGCGGTGACGGCGGCCCGGGTGGGGGCGTCGTCGAGTACGGCGAGCGCGTCCGCCAGCCCGCTGTCGGCGGCGGCGCACTCGATGGCCAGCGCGCCCTGTCCGGGCGCGGGCAGCATCAGCGTGTCGGCGAGCAGCTCGCCGGCCTCGGCGAGCCGGCCGAGCCGGTTCAGCCCGGCGGCGGCCAGGACGACCGCGTCCAGCTCACCGGAGCGGACGTAGCCGATCCGGGTGTCCACGTTGCCGCGGATGGGCACGGTCTCCACGGCGGCCCCGGTGGCGGCGGCCCAGGCGTTCAGCTGGGCCGTGCGGCGCGGGGAGCCGGTGCCGATCCGGACCGGGGCGCCGTCGTGCGCGCACTTGGCGACCAGCTCGTCCAGGGTGAGGCCGTCCCGGGCGACCAGGGCGTCCCTGGGGTCCTCGCGGCGGGGCACGGCGGCGAGCCGCAGCCCCTGCGGGGCGGCGGTCGGCAGGTCCTTCAGCGAGTGCACGGCGAAGTCGATGGTGCCGTCGAGCAGCGCGTCGCGCAGCGCGGAGACGAAGACCCCGGTGCCGCCGATCTGCGCCAGGTGCTCGCGCGAGGTGTCGCCGTAGGTGGTGATCTCGACCAGGTCGACCCGGCGTCCGGTGGCCCGGGACACCGCCTCGGCGACCTGCCCGGACTGGGCCATCGCCAGGGCGCTGCGCCTGGTGCCCAGGCGCAGGGCCGGTGGGCCGGCGGTGGGGGTGTTGCTGAGTTGGCCACTCATGACATGATCATCCCGGTCGTGCTCGGTATGGGTGCTGTGCGTCGGTACGGGGTGCTGGCGGGGCACGGAGGCCGGGCGGGGCTCGGTCATCCCGCGCCACCCCCGGGGTGGGCGCCTGTGCCGGGACGCGGACCGGCGCCCCGGCGACGGCCTGGACCGCCGCGGGGTCGAGATCGAACAGCTCCCGCAGCGCCTCCGCGTAGGAGGCGCCGCCCGGCTCCCCGGCGAGCTGCTTGACCCGCACGGTCGGCGAGTGCAGCAGCTTGTCCACCACTCGGTTCACCGTCTGCGCCAGTTCGGAGCGGCTGCGGGCGTCGAGTTCGGGCAGCCGCCCGTCCAGGCGTTCCAGCTCGGCCCGGACGACCTCCGACGCCTTGGTCCGCAGGGCCACCACGGTCGGCGTGATGGCCGCCGCCCGCTGCGCCGAGCCGAAGGAGTCCACCTCCTGGGCGACGATCCGGCGGACCGCCTCCACGTCCAGTGCCCCGGCGGCGCCGTCGGTCTGCGCGGCGGCTTCGGCCAGGGTCTCCAGGTCGACCACGTGGACCCCGTCCAGGCCGTGGGCCTCGGTGTCCACGTCCCGCGGCATGGCCAGGTCGAGCAGGGCCAGCGGGGTGCTGCCGGATCTGCGGGCCGCCGCGGCGGTGATGTCGGCGGCGCTGAGGACGGTTCCGGCCGCCCCGGTGCAGGAGACCACCAGGTCCGCCCCGGCCAGTGCGGAGCCGAGGTCGGCGAAGGGCACCGCCCAGGCGCCGTGGTCGGCGAGCGCGGCCGCCAGCCGGACCGCCCGGTCCTCGGTTCGGTTGACGATGACCAGTTCGGACACACCGGCGCGGGCCAGGGTGGTCGCGGCCAGCGAGCTCATCGAGCCGGCGCCGACGACCAGGGCGCGCTTGCCCGCGATCGGACCGGTCGCCTCGGCGACCCGCTCCAGGCCGAAGGTGACCAGCGACTGCCCGGCCCGGTCGATGCCGGTCTCGGTGTGCGCCCGCTTGCCGACCCGCAGCGCCTGCTGGAACAGCTCGTTGAGGCCGCGCCCGGCGGTGCTCTGCTCCTGCGCCAGCGACAGCCCGTCGCGCAGCTGGCCGAGGATCTGCCCCTCGCCGACCACCATCGAGTCCAGCCCGCACGCCACCGAGAACAGATGGTGCACGGCGCGGTCCTCGTAGTGGACGTACAGGTGCGCGGTCAGCTCCTCGATGGAGACGCCGGTGTGCTCGGCGAGCAGCACCGACAGCTCGTCCACCCCGGCGTGGAACTTGTCCACGTCGGTGTACAGCTCGATCCGGTTGCAGGTGGAGACCAGCGCCGCCTCGCCCACGGGCGCGGCAGCGGCCGCGGCGTGCAGCAGCCGCCGCGGGGCGTCGCCGGTGAGGGCGGCCCGCTCGAGCAGCCCGACCGGCGCGGTGCGGTGGCTGAGGCCGAGTACCAGAAGGCTCATGCTTCTGCCTCGCTTCCCGTGTTCACGCCGGCACCACCGCCGGCAGGTCGCCGTCGTCGCCGCGCTCGCCCTCGGGGCCTTGCCCCGGGCGCGGGAGACGGCGCCGAGGCTGCGGCGCGCAGCGGCGGCCGCCACTGCCTTCGCTCCTGCCCCAGGGCGCGAGACTACTGCGGGCGGCTCCTCCGGGAGGTGCTCCTCACCGGACTTTCGCTGTTCGTGGAAGGCCAGGATCTGCAGCTCGATCGACAGGTCCACCTTGCGGACGTCGACGCCGTCGGGGACGGACAGCACCGTGGGGGCGAAGTTGAGGATGCTGGTCACCCCGGCCGCCACCAGCCGGTCGCAGACCTGCTGGGCCGCGCCGGGGGGCGTGGTGATCACCCCGATGGAGACGTGCTCCGCCCGGATGATCTCCTCCAACTCGTCCATGTGCCGCACCGGCAGGCCGGCGGCGGTGCGCCCGGCCAGCGCCGGGTCGGCGTCCAGCAGGGCCGCGACCCGGAATCCGCGGGAGGCGAAGCCGCCGTAGTTGGCCAGGGCGTGGCCCAGGTTCCCGATGCCGACGATGACCACCGGCCAGTCCTGGGTGAGACCCAGCTCACGGGAGATCTGGTAGACCAGGTACTCCACGTCGTATCCGACGCCGCGGGTGCCGTAGGAGCCCAGGTAGGAGAAGTCCTTGCGGAGCTTGGCCGAGTTGACCCCGGCTGCGGCGGCGAGTTCCTCGGATGAGACCGTGGGTACCGAGCGCTCGGACAGGGCGGTCAGCGCGCGCAGGTAGAGCGGCAGGCGCGCGACCGTGGCGTCGGGGATGCCCCGGCCGCGGGAGCGGCGCGGCGTGCCGGCGCCCCCCGTCGGCGGCGGGGTGGATGAGGTGGAACGTCCAGTTGCCACGGTGCTCCTGTGTCTGAAGCTGGGCTGCGAACGCCAGGTTATGCGTTTGTGAACGTGTGCACAAAGATGGTGTCCGTTTTGTCCGCCAGGAGTGATGCGCATCACGCGTGCTGCGCACGGGGTTCGCGGTGAGCCGGTGGGCACGTGTCACTCCTTCGACGGTCGGCCCCCCGACACAAAACCTCTCGATGGTAAGCGCAACCACCATGCATCTCATAAGACCGCGCGTCCGGCTACCCGCCCAGCGCGGTGCGCAGCCTGCGCTCGTCCACCCGCCAGAAGTCGTGCTGCCTGCCGTCGACGAGGGTGACCGGGATCTGCTCCCAGTACTTCCGGTACAGCTCCTCGTCCTGGTTGATGTCGTGCTCCTCCCAGGCGAAGCCCAGCTCGCCGGCCAGCCGGGCGACCACCGCCCGGGCGTCGTCGCACAGATGGCAGTCCGGCTTGCCGATCAGCGTGACCAGGTGATCGGACGGTTCCTTGCGGGGGGCGCCGCGGCGCAGCAGAGGGCTCACCCCACCATTCTGCGCCCCGCCCGTACCCCCTCCGTTGCGCCCACCGTCAGCAGGCGTTCCCTCCCGCTGGTACGGATACGGGAGCCCGCTCTGGCTATGCTCGACACCATGGCCACGCTGCGAAGGCTCCCCCAGGAGAAGCGCTCCCCCGCCGTGCTCGCCGGCGCGGCCTCCGGAGCGGCCGCCGCCGAGGCCGCGCCCGACACCGCGGCGCCGGAGCCGGGCGACCCCAGGGCCGCCGCCTTCTTCGACTGCGACAACACCATCGTCCAGGGCGCGGCCATCTTCTACCTGGGCCGGGGCCTGTACAAGCGCAAGTTCTTCAGCCACCGCGAACTGCTGCGCTTCGCCTGGCAGCAGACGTACTTCCGGCTGCACGGCGCGGAGAACGCCGGGCACATGGCGGACGCCAAGGAGAGCGCGCTGTCGATCGTCTCCGGGCACCGGGTCGCCGATCTGGAGCGGATCTGCGAGGAGGTCTTCGAGGAGTACATGGCCGAGAAGATCTGGCCGGGCACCCGGGCGCTGGTGCGGATGCACCTGGAGGCCGGGCAGCGGGTCTGGCTGGTCACCGCCGCCCCGCAGGAGGCGGCCCGGGTGATCGCCGCGCGGCTGGGCATGACCGGCGCGCTGGGCACGGTCGCCGAGGCCGTCGGCGGCGTCTACACCGGGCGCCTGGTCGGCGAGCCGCTGCACGGCCCGGCCAAGGCCGAGGCGGTCAAGGCGCTGGCCCAGCGCGAGGGCCTGGACCTGGCCCGCTGCGCGGCGTACAGCGACTCCTCCAACGACATCCCGATGCTGTCGCTGGTCGGCTACCCCTATGTGATCAACCCTGACGCCGAGTTGCGCCGCCACGCCCGGGAACAGGGGTGGCGGGTACGGGACTTCAGGACCGGCCGGAAGGCCGCCCGGGTGGGCATCCCGGCCGCCGCCGGGCTGGGCGCGGCTGCGGGCGGCACCGCCGCCGCCATGGCGCTGTACCGGCACCGCCGACGCTGACCGCCCGGGCGGTGACGCGTCGGGGTGTCCCGGCTGCAGCGGGTTGACGTCCCGGGTGACGGAGCGGCCAACTGGCTGATCGTTTCTGATCGTTCGACCCGCTCCGGATTCCCTGCGATTTCCCGGGCCGTCGAGCCGCACCGCAGGGAATCGGCCCTCGCACGATCACTCCTGGACACCGCCCGATCACGAATCCGCAGCGGCGGTCGGATGCCGCTGGCCATAGTCGGTCACATCCTGCCACCAACGAGTAACAGATGTGACGGAAGCGGTGAAATAAGCAACAGGGTGTAGCCGTTGCTGCACAAAGCGTTATCCTCGTCTGACGCACGCCGGTGCCCATGTGTCCCACGCTGGGCGAGCGGGCCCGCACTGCACGTAAACAGTTCTGCCTCTGGGAGTCCCGTGTACCCACACGTCCGGAACGACGCGCCTGCACCCTCCCTCGCCCCCGGCTCGGCCGCAGGCGGGCTGGACCTGCTGCGCGCCATGGTGCGCGACCAGCTGTTCCCGCTCGGCCCGCTGCCGATGACCGCACTCGCCGTGGCCGGCGGCGTGGACGCGCCATTCGGCCCGCAGCCCCCGCGCACGCCCGTCGTCCAGCGCAGCCGCGCCTCCGCCGCCTCCCCGCGCCCGAGAAACCCGTCCTGGGACAAGGACGACGTCCAGGAGTCGGCCGACAATCCGATCATGCGCCTGGTCGAGCGGGCCCAGGAGGGCGACAGCGAGTCCTTCGGCCGCCTCTACGACCACTACGCGGACACGGTCTACCGGTACATCTACTACCGCGTCGGCAGCAAGGCCACCGCCGAGGACCTCACCAGCGAGACGTTTCTGCGGGCGCTGCGCCGCATCGGCACCTTCACCTGGCAGGGCCGCGACTTCGGCGCCTGGCTGGTCACCATCGCCCGCAACCTGGTCGCCGACCACTTCAAGTCCAGCCGCTTCCGGCTGGAGGTGACCACCGGCGAGATGCTCGACTCCAACGAGTGCGAGCGCAGCCCGGAGGACTCCGTGCTGGAGTCGCTCTCCAACGCGGCGCTGCTGGACGCCGTCCACCGGCTCAACCCGCAGCAGCAGGAGTGCGTCACGCTGCGCTTCCTGCAGGGCCTGTCGGTCGCGGAGACGGCCAGGATCATGGGCAAGAACGAGGGCGCCATCAAGACCCTCCAGTACCGGGCCGTGCGCACCCTGGCCCGACTGCTGCCGAGCGACGCCAGGTAGTCGCCGCCGCCCATGAGCCCGTCCCCGCACCCGTCTCCGAACCCTTGCGCGAGCCCGCCCCGGACAGCCCCGGCGGACCGGCCCGCGACCCGTCACCCGCACGCCCGGGCCCGCGTAACCGAGCGTCCCCACCGCTCGTTGCACAGTGTGCTTGGCCCCGCCGGGGCCCCGCCTCACCCTTTCGGGTGGTTCGAGGCACGACTGCGCAACCGTCCGGTCGGCCGAGTTGTCGACAACGACGAGAGGAGGTGCTGCCCATGACAGCCAACGTGCTAGAGCACCGCAGGGCGAGAGCCTTCGCAGACGCTGTGGAGGACCGTCCCAGCACAGCCGCCGCCCAGCAGTTCCCGGAACTGCTGACGATGGTGGACGCCCTGGACATCCTGGGCTCGCAGTCCGCACCGAGCCTGGACCCCGAGGTCCACATGGTGCAGCGGGCCCAGCTGATGGCCGAGTTCGAACGCGCCTTCGCCGGGGGCGGCGGCGTACCGGCCCAGCGCGATCGCGGCAGCCACCGCGCGGCGCCGGCCGGGCGGTTCCGCCCCAGCGGCCGCTGGGGCCGCAAGCTCGCGGTCAGCGGCCTGGCGGCGGGGGTGGTGGTGAGCGCCTTCGGCGGCGTCGCCGCGGCCAGCTCCTCGGCCATCCCGGGCGACACCCTGTACGGGGTCAAGCGCGGGCTGGAGAACTGGCGGCTGGACTTCGCCGGCTCCGACGCCCAGCGCGGCAGGCTGCTGCTCGGCGAGGCCTCCCAGCGCATGGCCGAGGCACGGCAGTTGATCGACCGCCAGCCCGGTGAGCACACCCTCAGCCCGCATGTCGCCGCCGAGGTCACCAAGGCGCTCAGCGACATGAACGCCGAGGGCACCCAGGGCCGGAACCTGCTCCAGGCGATCTACCAGCAGAGCCACTCGCTGGCTCCGATGCAGAGCCTGGCCGCCTTCGCCAGCAGCCAGCAGCAGCAGTTGGACGCCATCTCCCCGCACCTGCCCAGCCAGGCCGACCCGATGGCCGGGCGGCTGCAGCAACTGCTGTCGGGGATAAGTGCCGAGCTGGCGCCGCTGCACCTGGCGCCCGGCGGGTCCGGCGGCACCGGCGGCGGCTACCGGCCCGGTACCGCCGCCACGCCCTCCGCCGGGACGGTCTCCGGCACCGGCAGCAGCACCATGGGCGTCCGGCCGAGCAGTGCGCCGCAGGGCGCGACCACCTCCGGCACCGGCTCGATGACCGGCGGCGCTCCCGGCGCCACGCCCAGCTCCGGCGGCGGCGCCCTGGTCCCCGGGCTGACCGGCGGCCTGCTCGGCGGCGACGGCGGCGGCTCGCCGTCGACCACGCCCCCGGCCGGGGCCAAGCAGCCGAGCGCCGCGGCCTCCACCCCGGCGGGCGACGGCCTCACCGTGCCGCCGCTGGTCCCCGGGCTGCTGCCGACCATCGGCATCGGCCTGTCCGGCGGCGACGGCTGACAGCGCAGCGAGACGGGCCCGACAGCGCAGCGCGCCGCCGGGCCCGCCCGTGCGTCCGGACTCGTCCGGAATCGTCCAGGAAGGGCAGCAGGCTCAGAAGAAGACCGAGCGCCGCTGCACCAGCAGCCGGTACAGGGTGTGCTGGATGGTCTCCCGCACCTGGTCGGTCAGGTTGAACACCAGCATCGGGTCGTCCGCCGCCTCGGCCGGGTAGTCGTCCGTGGGGATCGGCTCGCCGAACTGGATGGTCCACTTGGTCGGCAGCGGGACCGCGCCCAGCGGCCCGAGCCAGGGGAACGTCGGGGTGAGCGGCACGTACGGCAGGCCGAGCAGCCGGGCCACCGTCCGGGCGTTGCCGATCATCGGGTAGGTCTCCTCCGCGCCCATGATCGAGCACGGGACGATCGGCACCCCCGCCTTCAGCGCCGAGGAGACGAAGCCGCCCCGGCCGAAGCGCTGCAGCTTGTAGCGCTCGGAGAAGGGCTTGCCGATGCCCTTGAAGCCCTCCGGCCAGACGCCGACGATCTCGCCCGCCTCCAGCAGCCGCTGCGCGTCCTCGTTGCAGGCCAGGGTGTGCCCGGCCTTGCGGGCCAGCTCGTTGACGCCCGGCAGCACGAACACCAGGTCGGCGGCGAGCATCCGCAGGTGCCGCTGGGTGGGCGTGTGGTCGTGGATGGCGACCTGGGTCATCAGCGCGTCCCAGGGCAGCACCCCGGAGTGGTTGGCGACGACCAGCGCGCCGCCCTCAGTGGGCAGGTTCTCCGCGCCCCGGACGTCCAGCCGGAAGTACTTCTCCGCGATCGGGCGGACGGCGGTCAGCAGCACCTTCTCGGTCAGCTCCGGGTCGAAGCCGAACTCGTCCACCTGGTACTCGCCGGTGAGCCGCCGCCGCAGGAAGTCCAGGCCGCCTGCGGCCCTGCGCTCCCAGCCCTTCCCCAGCGCCCGCTCGGCCAGACCGCCCAGCGGGCCGGACAGGGCGCTGCCGACCGCGCCCGCCAGGCTCTCGGCCATGCCCTGCCCCCGGCGCTCGGCCTGCGGCGCGGGCGCCGCGACCGGTGCCAGCGCGACCGGCGAACCGCCCGGCCGGGCCGCCCGGGGCCCGGCCTGCGGGCCCGGCTCGGCCGCGGCCGCCGCCGCGCCCGGGGAGCGCCCCGCGGCCTGGCCCGCGGACCGGGCCGGGGCGGGCACCGGGACCGGCGCCGGGGCATGGGCCGGGGAGGGCGCCGCGGGCGTGCCGACGGGCTTGGCCCGGCCGCTCCTGCGCCCGCCGATCGGGATGACCTTGGCCTCGTTCCCGGCCCGCTCGTTCGCCGAACTCATCAGTTGCCTCCTCCGCCGGCCGGCAGCAGGTCGGCGGCCCTGGACGTCCACCGCGCGACCCGGGTCGGCGGCAGCAGCCCCGCCCGGGTGCTGCGGGCCAGGTCCGCCAGGGCCGCCTCGGTGCTGAATGCCGGGATGTAGCCGAACGTCTCGCGCAGGTGGGTGGTGTCCACGACCCGGCCGTGGGTGAGCAGCCGCAGCTGCTCGGGGGCGAAGTCCAGCATCCTGGTCTGCCGGGCCATCCCGGCGACCCAGCTGACCGCCGGGAGCAGCAGCGGCACGGTGGGCCGCCCGAGCCGCCGGGCGGCCTGGGAGAGCAGCAGCACGCCGTCCCCGGCGACGTTGAAGGTGCCGCTGTTGGTCGTGCCGCGCCGGGGGTCCACCGCGGCCAGCCGCAGCACCTCCACGGCGTCGTCCTCGTGGACGAACTGCAGCCGGGGGTCGTAGCCGAGGACGGTGGGCAGCACCGGCAGCGAGAAGTACTCGTTCAGCGGGGTGTCGGCGTGCGGTCCGACGATGTTGGCGAAGCGCAGCACGCACACCGCCACGTCGGGCCGGCGCCGGGAGAAGCCCCGGACGTAGCCCTCCACCTCGACCGCGTCCTTGGCGAATCCGCCGCTGGGCAGCACCTTGGGCTGCATCCGCTCCTGGAAGACGGCCGGGTCGCGGGGCGCGGAGCCGTAGACGCTGGTGGTCGACTTCACCACCAGCCGCTGCACCGACGGGGACTTCTGCACCGCGGCGAGCAGTTGCATGGTGCCGATGACGTTGGTCTCCTTGACCGTCGACCGGCTGGTGGAGCCCAGCGTGGTGGTGCTGACGTTGAGGTGCACCACGGTGTCGACGCCGTGTTCCGCCATCACCCGGGCGACGGTGGGGCGGCGGATGTCGGCGCTGACGAAGGCGTACTCGGCGAGCCCGGCGGCGTCGACGGTCCCGGCCAGGTCATGGGTGGAGGGCTGGACGTCCACGCCGACGACCAGGTCCACGCCCGGCTGACGGCGGATCGACTGCACGAACCGGCTGCCCAGGTGCCGGGCGACCCCGGTGACGAGTACGACTCTTCCCACTGGACAGTCCCTTCCCGCCTCCGCTGCTCGGCCGTGTCACATGGCACCGCCGCCCGCTCCGACACTAGCGTCGGAACGGGCGGCGGGACACCTTGCGGCCGCGCGTGGCGGCGTTCGGGTACTACTTCTTGTTGCGACGCTGGATACGCGTGCGCTTGAGAAGCTTCCGGTGCTTCTTCTTGGCCATACGCTTGCGACGCTTCTTGATTACGGAACCCACTGACAACCCTCACTCACTGGACAAACCCGCAGGAGCGGGAGTCAGAGTCCAAACGACTGACGTAAGCCACCAGCGTACCGAAACCTGGGCCCAGGGAGTAATCCGCCCCCCGGAGGCACTTCTGACCGACCTTCGGCCGGGGCTTCGGCGGGGCCCCGAACGGCCCCGAACCGCCCCCGGACGGCCTCGGCCCGGCCGGAGGCGGCCCCGCGCGGGGCGTTCTCCGGCCGGGCCGGGTGGCGCTGTGCACTCGCTACCGTTCGGACCTACGCGGTCTCCCGCCCCACGTAGGACTCGCGGAGATAGTCGTGGACCGCCTGTTCCGGTACCCGGAAGGAGCGGCCTACGCGGATCGCAGGCAGCTCGCTGCTGTGCACCAGGCGGTACACGGTCATCTTCGACACTCGCATCACCGAGGCGACTTCCGCCACGGTGAGGAAGTTGACCTCGTTCAGAGGCCGCTCTCCAGACGCCATGACAACACCGACCCTTATCCGTGTGACGGGCACCGGCTTCCCCTCCGGTGACTCCAGCCAACACACGCGTATCCCCAGAGTAGTTATGGGTGGTACCAGTGGGAAGGGGGAGAAGCAGCCAATCGCTACTGAGACATACCGGCCTGTTGCAGTACGTAGGCGGTAGGCATTCCGTAGCAGTCCGCTCGCTCACCGTGGCCGATTCCGTCGGCCCGCGCACCCGCTGCGGGCCCTCCCCCGGGCCGCCGCGCGGCGCCTGCCGGGGCCGCCGGCGCGGTCGCCGCCGGGGCGCCGGCCGCCTCCCCGCCGGGCCTGGGCGAGCCGGGAGGAGCAGCGAAAGCGCAGGTCGCAGCGGTGGCGGCAGCCTTTGCCGGGGGCGTCCGCGCGTCCGGAGGCCGGGGTCGCTGCGGCCCGTCCGGGGGCCGGCACTCCGGAGCGGGGGACTGCCTTCGGGTGCGTCCCTTCCTACACCCGCGCGCCTGCCGACCGCCGCCCAGGGCACGGAGCGCGGTCGGGCGCGGCCCCCAACGCAGGGGCGCGAACTTTTCGGTGCGCGCCCCCGACCCGCGCTCAGACCACCAGGCCGTGGTGCGGGAAGACCGCGCGGCGGGTCGCCAGCACCGCCTGGTCCAGCCGGTTGGCCGGGTCGTAGCCGTCGTCGAACTCCCGCCAGCCCGCGTCCATGCCGTCGGTCATCCGCTCGGGCGCCCGCTGCCCGGTACGGCGGAACACCTCCGCGCGCCACTCCTCGGGCGTGGGCGTCTCCGGTGCGATGGGCCGACCTGCGGCGATGGCCACCAGGTGGGTCCAGGCCCGGGGCACCACCTCGGCCACCGCGTACCCGCCGCCGCCCAGGGCCAGCCAGCGGCCCCGGGCGTGCCGGTCGGCCAGGGCGGCCACGGAGGCGGCGACCGCCCGCTGCGCGTCCAGGGTCACCGCCAGGTGCGCCAGCGGATCCTCCAGATGGGTGTCCGCGCCGTGCTGGCTCACCAGCACCTGTGGCCGGAAAGCTTCCAGCAGCTGCGGGACGACGGCGTGGAAGGCCCGCAGCCAGCCCGCGTCGGCCGTCCCGGCGGGCAGCGCCAGGTTCACCGCCGTGCCCTCGGCCCCCGGGCCGCCGGTCTCCTCTGGCCAGCCGGACTGCGGGAACAGCGTGCGGGGGTGCTCGTGCAGCGAGATGGTCAGCACCCGCGGATCGTCGTAGAACGCGGCCTGGACGCCGTCGCCGTGGTGGACGTCGACGTCCACGTAGGCGACCCGCTCCGCACCCAGCTCCAGCAGCCGGGCGACGGCCAGGGCGGCGTCGTTGTAGACGCAGAAGCCGGAGGCGCTGCCGGCCATGGCGTGGTGCAGCCCCCCGGCGAAGTTCACCGCCCGCGACGGCCCGGGCCCGTGCCAGACCGCCTCGGCCGCCGCCACCGACTGCCCGGCGATCTGCGCGGACGCCTCGTGCATGGCCGCGAAGGCCGGATTGTCCTCGGTGCCCAGGCCGCGCTCCGGGTCGGCCTGGCCGGTCTCGGCGGCCTTGCGCACCGCCGCCACGTACTGCGGCTCGTGCACCAGCGCCAGCGTGGAGTCGCCCGCCGGGTGCGCGCCGGTCACGGTCACCCCGGGCAGCCGGTCCAGGCCGAACGCCCGGATCAGCGACATGGTCAGCTCCAGCCGCACCGGGTCCATCGGATGGCCGGGCCCGAAGTCGTAACGGGTGTCGGCCTCGTCCCAGAACAGCTGCAGCGGCGTCATACCGCCACGGTATCGACTGCCGACGGTTGCGGCGCAGCGGCCCCGAACGCCTTGGTCACGCCGAGGATCGCCAGCACCAGCACCATCGGCACCAGCATCGCCACCCGGTAGCCGGAGCCGCCCGCGATGCCGCCCACCAGCGGCGAACCGACCAGGAAGCCGACGTAGTTGAAGATGTTCAGCCGGGCCACGGCCGCGTCCGCGTCGCCCGGGAACAGCCGCCCGCCGGCCGCGAAGACCTGCGGGACGACCACGCACACGCCCAGGCCGACCACGGCGAAGGCCACCACCGCCGTCCACTGCTCGGGGGCGACCGCGACCAGGGCGAAGCCCAGCGCGCAGACCACCGCGCCCAGCCGCACCGTCCGGACGCTGCCCCAGCGCTGCACCCGGTTGTCGCCCAGCATCCGGCCCACCAGCATCACCACCATGTAGGCGGCGTACGGCACCGAGTACATCTGGCTGGAGGTGTGCATGAGGTCCTGCATGTACTTGGCGCTCCAGTTGGAGACCGTGGAGTCGGCGATGTACGCCACGCACATGGCCAGGCACAGCGGCAGCAGCGGCTTCCACGGGATGGAGCGGGCGGCGGCGGCCACCGCCTCCTCGACGGCGCGGCCCAGCTCCTGCGGCCCGGCGTACCAGACGCTCGCCACCAGCACGATCGGGACGGCCACCGCGGCCGTCGTGCCGAACAGCGCCAGCTGGCTGAGGTGCCAGTGCGCCCCGGCCCAGGCCAGGACCGCACCGACGATCCCGCCCAGGCTGAAGGCCGCGTAGAAGCCCTGCATGATGGAGCGGCCGTAGCGGTGCTGCAGCGCCACCGCCGACATGGCCTCGCTGGCGTCCAGGCCGCCGACCATCAGCCCGAAGGCGCCCAGCGCGACCGCCGCCTCGGCCAGCCGGTCACCGGCCCCGACGCCGAGCAGGGTCAGGCACACCAGTGGCTGGACCACCCGCAGCACCGCGCGCGGCGAGGTGCGCTTGACCACCCACTCCATGGAGATCGAGCCGGCCCCGGCGAGCACCGGCACGGCCGCCAGGAACACCGGCAGCAGCGCGTTGCTGATGCCGTACTGGGTCTGGATCGCCGGGATCCGGGTCACCAGCAGCGCGAAGACCGCGCCCTGCACCACATAGCTGACCAGCAGCGCCACCCGCGCCCGGCGCAGCCCCGGCGGCACCGCACCGGCGTTGCCCGCAGCCGTCTCCGCAGCCATGACGCACGTCCTTACTCGCCGGTACCGGAACAGGTTGGCGTGAGCGTACGGATTTCGCCGGTCCACCGGAAGGGCCCCGGGCAAAAGATCGCGCCGCGCGGCCCCACGTCGATTCCCGCCCGGCGCTCCGCTCGTTACCTGACGTGAGGGAACAGGCGCGCAGAGAGCACCGTCCGTTCCCGGCCCAGCCGCCGACCGCACCAGAAGGGCCCCCATGGGTACGCGCGACCGCCTCCTCGCCCCACTCCGCCGGATCGCCTCCCCGGGCCCGGTGGCGCAGGGCCCGACCGCGCGCGCCCTGACCGCGGTGTTCCGCGCGGAGGCGCTCAGCCCCGCGCTGTTCGCCCCGGAGCTGCTGGCCCGGGTGCCGTTGGCGCGGCTGCAGGAGACGGTGGACGCGCTGCGCGACCGGCACGGGCCGTTGCGCTCGGTCCGGCCGCAGCAGGAGCTGCACCGGCTGGGCTTCGCCCGCGGCGCCGAGCTGGTCTGGGCCGGGACGGACGCCGCCGGGCGGCTCACCACCCTGGTCACCGGTCCCGGCGCGCTGCTCGCCCGGGGCAGCGCCCCCGCCGCCGCCGTACCCGGCCCCGGCCGGCCCGGCGACGACGACCCGGCGGCGCTGGACGACGCCCTCGGCTACGACTACGACATCCGCACCCCGCCGCTGGGCATCCGGCTGCCGCACCCGGCGCTCACCCCGCCCTGGAAGCCCGCGCCGCCGCCCGCCGGACGCGCCACGCCCGCCGCGCCGCCCGTCCCGCCGCCCGCCGCGCCGCCCGCGCCGGCCGCGGCCGCGTTGCAGCGCACCGTCCTCGGCTACGCCGCCGCCACCGCCGTGGAACTGACGATCCCCTTCCTCACCGACACCGCCTCCGGCTGGGCGCTGCTGCTGGCGCAGACCCCGGCGTTCGCCTGGTACGTGCTGCGCACCGCGCCCGCGCACACCCTGCCGCCGTGGTTCCGGCTGCTGCCGCTGCTGCCGCTGGCCGCCGCCGTGCTCGCCGCCGCCCGGGCGCTGCCGCTGCTGGGCCCGGGGCTGCCGTGGACCGCGCCGGGCCTGCCGGAGACCGCCCTGGCCGCCGCCGTGCCCGCGCTGGCCGTCTGGACCCACCGCCGCAGCGCACCGATCCGGCCCTCGCCCAGCGCCCACCCGCTGGTCCTCGCGTCACCGCTGCGCGGCGGCCGGTTCACCCTCACCGAGGGCGGCGGGCCCGCCGTCAACCGGTACGCGCAGGAGTCGCTGCTGCCCGGCGGCGGGCGCTCGCACCGCTACGCCGTGGAGCTGGTGCGGCTCGGCGCGGGCCCGCAGTGGCGCGGACGCCGGGCGCTGGGCCTGGCCCCGGCCGTCAACGAGCGGTACGCGGTCTACGGGCACCCGGTGGTCAGCCCCTGCGACGGGGTGGTGGTGGCCGCCGTGGACGGCCTGCCCGACCACGAGCCGTACCGCTCCGGCGCGGACCACCCCGAGGGCAACCACGTCGCCATCGACACCGGCCGCGCGCTGGTGGTGCTCTCCTGGCTGCGCCAGGACAGCGTCCGGGTGCGGCGCGGCCAGCACCTCACCACCGGGACGCCGGTCGCCGCCGTCGGCAACTCCGGCGACGGCTCCGAGCCGGCCCTGCAGCTGCGGGCCGAGACCCGGGCCTCGCGCCCGCTGCCGGGCAGCGGTGCCGGGCTGCCGTTCCGACTGGCCGAACTGCGCGGCGCCCCGCTGCGCGGCCGCCGCTTCGCCGTCCCGGACCGGTCCCCGACCGGGCCCGGGCCAGGGCCCGCCTAGCGGCTACAGCCCCAGCAGCGCCGGGGCCTGCGCCGGGTCGGTGTAGCGCGCGGTGGCGTCCGCCAGCCGCTCGGGCGGGGTCAGCGCGGTGTAGCCGAAGACGTCCATCCCGGCCGCCCGGGCGGCGGCCACGCCCAGCGGGCTGTCCTCCAGCACCGCGCAGCGCTCCGGCGGGACTCCCATGGTCCGGGCGGCGTGCAGGAACAGGTCGGGCGCGGGCTTGCCCCGGCCGACGTCCTGGGCGCTGAACAGCTGCTCGTCGGTGAAGAACGGCAGCAGCCCGGTCCGGGTCAGCGCGGTCCGGATCCAGGCGTGGTGGGCGGAGGAGGCGACGCAGTAGCGCACCCCCGACGCCTGCACCCGCTTCAGCAGCTCGGCGGCCCCGGCGACCGGGGTCAGCTGCTCCTGGAACGCGGCGAAGACCCGCGCGTGGAAGTCCTGGTCGAAGCCCTCGGGCAGGGTGGCGCCGCCGAAGCGGGCCGCGACCACGTCGTGGACGGTGTGCGCGGCGGCGCCCATGTAGTCCCGGTAGGAGTCCTCGATGGTGGTGGGGAAGCCCAGCTCGGTGAGGTAGTCGGCGAGCAGCCGGTTGGAGATGGGCTCGCTGTCCACGAGCACACCGTCGTTGTCGAAGATCACCAGGTCGTAGCGCACGGGATCACCCTACGGGGGCGCCCCGGGCCGGGGCGGCGCAGGTCACCTGCCGCCCGAGGCCAGCTCCTGGGAGCGGTTGCGGGCCGCCTCCAGCGCGGACAGCAGCGCCGCCCGGACGCCGTGGTTCTCCAGCTCGCGGATGGCGGCGATGGTGGTGCCGGCCGGGGAGGTGACCGCCTCGCGCAGCTTCACCGGGTGCTCGCCGGAGTCCCGGAGCATCACCGAGGCGCCCACCGCGGCCTGCACGATCATGTCGGCGGCGACCGCGCGCGGCAGGCCCAGCAGGATGCCGGCGTCGGTCATCGCCTCGACCAGGAAGTAGAAGTACGCCGGGCCCGATCCGGACAGCGCCGTCGCCGCGTCCTGCTGCGACTCGGGGACGCGCAGGGTGCGGCCGACCGGCTTGAAGATCTCCTCGGTGCGCAGCAGGTGCGCCTCGGAGGCGTGCGATCCGGCCGAGATGACGCTCATGGCCTCGTCCACCAGCACCGGGGTGTTGGTCATCACCCGGACCACCGGGGTGCCGGGCGCCAGGCGCTCCTCGAACCAGGCGGTGGGCACCCCGGCCGCGCCGGAGATCACCAGCCGGTCCACCGAGATGTGCGGCGCCAGCTCGTCCAGCAGCGCGCCCATGTCCTGCGGCTTGACGGTGAGGATCAGGGTGTCGGCGGCGGCGGCCGCCTCGGCGTTGGAGACGGCCCGCACGCCGTAGCGCTGGTGCAGCTCGGCGGCGCGCTCCGGGCGGCGGGCGGTGACCAGGACGTCCGACGGGGACTTTCCGGCCCGCAGCAGCCCGGAGACCAGGGCCTCGCCGATCTTGCCGGTGCCGAGGACGGCGACTCGTTGCGTCATGGCGCCATCCTGCCACCGCGGCCGGGGCCGGGAACGTCCAGCAGCCGGGCACTCGCGCCGCGGGCCCCGGCCGACCGGCCCCTACCACGGGTTTTAACGGCATCGGGGCAAACTCAGGGTTGTCCCCTATAGCTTCGCGGGGCCGGGGGGAGCACCGTTGAGATATGACAAGCAGCGATGTCTCGACCCGCGAAACCGGCCACCTCGCCGTCGCCTCCACCACGCTCGGTCCGTGGCGTGCGGCGGGCGCGGTCGGCGTCGTCGGTGCCGCCGCAGCCGCCGGCATCGACCTGATCAGCCTGCACTGGTCGCTGAGCCTGCTCGCGGGCCCGGCCAGCATCGGGCTGTTCCTGTTCTTCCTGGTCGGCGGTGTCGGCTCGGTGGTCAGCCGCAAGGGCGGCGACCGCCGGCTGCGCCGCTGGGCGGCGGAGCACCCGTGGCAGACGGCGCTGGTCCCGGCCGCCGGGCTGGCCGTGACCAACACCCTCACCCAGTTCTTCCTGAGCAGCTCCGGCGTCTTCGCCAGCATATGGACCGGCCTGTGGCACGCCGCGGTCCTGGGCGTCGTCATCGGCGTCGTCGGCCAGGTCATGGGCTCCCGGCACAGCAGCTGACCGGGCGTCAGCGGCGGTCGCGCCCGGGGCCGGTGGCCGCACCGGCGCGGGGCCGCGAACCGGCCGCACCGGCCTGGGCACGCTCGTAGCGGGCGCGCTTCTCGGCCTCGCCCGGGGCCTCGACCAGGCTGCGGACGAAGTAGGCGGCCAGCGCGCCGACGAAGCCGATGGCCAGCATGGGCGTCACCGACCGCTCCTCGGCCATCCAGCCGCTGAGCGCCGCCCGGCCGCGGGCGAACAGCGTCCAGGAGCGGACGGCGGCGGCGACCGTGCACACCGCCACGGCCGCCGTCAGCAGCACGTCCACCAGCGATCCGGATCTGGCGACCAGCACCCCCTGCACGGCCAGGCGCATCAGCAGCGCGCCGGCGCAGGTGGCGGCCAACGCACCGGCGCTCACGCCGACGCGGCGCAGCCAGTAGCCGGTGTCGTGGGTGAGCCAGCCGGTGCCGAAGAAGCGGATCGGCTCGGGGGCCGGTCCCGGTCCGGGGGCGGGCCTGGTGGCGCGGGTGTCAGACACGCCTCCGATTATGCGGCAGCGGGCCGCCCGCCCCCGGCAGGGAGCGGACGGCCCGCGTCGCGGCGCCCGGTCGGGTCGCGGTGCGCGGCCCGGTCAGCCCAGGCGCGAGACGTCGCGGACGGCGCCGCGGTCGGCGCTGGTGGCCATCGCCGCGTAGGCCCGCAGCGCGGCCGAGACCTGCCGGTCGCGGTTGCGCGGCCGGTAGCCGTGGCCGGCCTCCAGCGCGGCGCGGCGGGCGGCCAGCTCCTCGTCGGAGACCTCCAGCCGGATGGACCGGGCCGGGATGTCGATGGTGATCAGGTCGCCGTCCTGGACCAGCGCGATGGCGCCGCCGGAGGCCGCCTCCGGGGAGGCGTGCCCGATCGACAGCCCCGAGGTGCCGCCGGAGAAGCGCCCGTCGGTGATCAGCGCGCACGCCTTGCCCAGGCCCCGGCCCTTCAGGTACGAGGTCGGGTACAGCATCTCCTGCATGCCCGGGCCGCCCTTGGGGCCCTCGTAGCGGATGACGACGACGTCGCCCTCCTTGACCCGCTTGGTGAGGATCGCCTCGACCGCGTCCTCCTGCGACTCGGCGACGACGGCCGGGCCCTGGAAGCGCCACAGCGCCTCGTCCACGCCGGCCGTCTTGACCACGCAGCCGTCCACGGCCAGGTTGCCGTAGAGGATCGCCAGGCCGCCCTCGGTGGAGTAGGCGTGCTCCACGTCCCGGATGCAGCCGCCGGCGGCGTCGGTGTCCAGCGTCTCCCAGCGCTCGGACTGGGAGAACGCCGAGGCGGAGCGGACGCAGCCGGGCGCGGCGTGCCACAGCTCGACGGCCTCGGCCGTCGGCGAGCCGCCGCGCACGTCCCAGGTCTTCAGCCAGTCGGCCAGCGACGGGCTGTGCACGGTGTGGACGTCCTCGTTCAGCAGCCCGCCCCGGTACAGCTCGCCGAGGATGGCCGGGATGCCGCCGGCCCGGTGCACGTCCTCCATGTAGTACGAGCCGTTCGGGGCCACCTTGGACAGGCACGGCAGCCGGCGCGACAGGGCGTCGATGTCGCTCATGTCGAAGTCCAGCTCGGCCTCCTGGGCGGCGGCGAGCAGGTGCAGGATGGTGTTGGTCGAGCCGCCCATGGCGACGTCCAGGGCGACGGCGTTCTCGAACGCGCCCCGGGTGGCGACCGAGCGCGGCAGGACGGTGGTGTCGTCCTGGCCGTAGTAGCGGTTGGTGATCTCCACCACGGTGCGCCCGGCGGCCTGGTAGAGCTCCTTGCGGGCGGTGTGGGTGGCCAGCAGCGAGCCGTTGCCGGGCAGGGACAGGCCGATGGCCTCGGTCAGGCAGTTCATCGAGTTGGCGGTGAACATGCCGGAACACGACCCGCAGGTCGGGCAGGCGTTCTCCTCGATCCGGGCGATGTCCTCGTCCGAGACGTTCTCGTTGACGGCGTCCGCGATCGCGTTGATCAGGTCCAGCTTGCGGACGGTGCCGTCGACCAGGGTGGCCTTGCCGGCCTCCATCGGGCCGCCGGAGACGAACACGGTGGGGATGTTCAGCCGCATGGCGGCCATCAGCATCCCGGGGGTGATCTTGTCGCAGTTGGAGATGCAGATCAGCGCGTCCGCGCAGTGCGCCTGGACCATGTACTCGACCGAGTCGGCGATCAGGTCGCGCGAGGGCAGCGAGTAGAGCATCCCGGAGTGGCCCATGGCGATGCCGTCGTCCACGGCGATGGTGTTGAACTCGCGCGGGATGCCCCCGGCCGCCGCGACCGCCTCGGAGACGATCCGGCCCACCGGCTGGAGGTGCGTGTGCCCGGGCACGAACTCGGTGAAGCTGTTCGCCACCGCGATGATCGGCTTTCCGAAGTCCTCGCGGGCTACACCGGCGGCCCGGAGCAGGGCGCGGGCTCCAGCCATGTTCCGACCATGGGTGACCGTACGGGACCTCAGCTCGGGCACTGTGCTCAACTCCTTCGTCGTTGACCCTCGAGCCTACGCCGCGATACCGCCCTTCGGACGCCGCGTCCGCCATGCGATACAGGGCGTGGACACCGCCCGGTCCACGCCCGCGGCCGTCACGCCGCCACGCCGACCGTGACGTCCAGGTCGAAGTCCTCGACCACGACGCCGTCCGGGAAGACCCGCAGCAGCGCCGCGCGCTCCGCCGTCAGCACCTGCTCGCGGCGGGACGCGTCCAGCACCGCCACGTAGGAGCGCGAGCCCAGGTCGGCCAGGGCCTGCTCGACCGGGATGGAGCGGCTCCAGCGCAGCACCGCCCGCCGCACCGACAGGCCCAGCCGCTCCAGCTCGGGCGCGCTGTCGTTGACCGCGCCGTAGCCGTGGTACTGCGGGCAGGCGGCGATCAGGCGCTGCTCCTGCTCCCGGGGCCAGCCCTGGGTGCGGTCCTTGACGTTCCAGAACACCGCCAGCGCCCCGCCCGGTCGCAGCACCCGGCGGGCCTCCGGCACCGACCTGGCCGGGGTGGTCCAGTGGAACGCCTGGCCGTAGGTGACGAAGTCGGCCGAGCCGTCGGCGAAGGGCAGCCGGTCGCCGTCGCCGCGCACCAGCGGGATCTCCGGGGAGACCCGGCGCAGCTGCTCCGCCATCCCCGGCGTGGGCTCGACGGCGACGACGTCGGCGCCGCGCCCGCGCAGCAGCCGGGTGACGATGCCGGTACCTGCGCCCACGTCCAGCACCCGGGCGCCGCGCAGCGGACGGCCGCTCAGCCGCTCGACGGCGGTGAACAGCTCGTCGGGGTAGCCGGGGCGGGCGGCGTCGTACTGGGCGGCCACCGCGCCGAAGGACGACGACAGCTCACTGCCGGGCAGGAAGGACGACATGGTCCGGGCCTCGATCCTCGAGTCAGCGTTTTCCCGAACCTATCCGGGCGGCCGTCGCCAGGTGCAGCCGGGTGAAGGCCAGCGCCTCCGCCAGTTCGGCCTCGCGTTCGACCGGGCCCGGGGCGCGCCGGGTGTTGACCTCCAGCACCACGTGGCCGCCGAAGCCGCTGCCGGCCAGCCGCTCCAGCAGCTCGGCGCAGGGCTGGGTGCCGCGCCCCGGGATCAGGTGCTCGTCCTTGGCCGATCCGGAGCCGTCGGCGAGGTGGACGTGGGCGAGCCGGTCGCCCATCCGGTCCACCATGGCCAGCGCGTCGGTGCGGGAGGTGGCGACGTGCGAGAGGTCCACGGTGAAGTGCCGGTAGTCCTCGGTGGTGGGATCCCAGTCGGGCGCGTAGGCGGCGACCTCGCGGTCCCGGTAGCGCCACGGGTACATGTTCTCCACCGCGAAGCGGACGTCGGTCTCCTCCGCCATCCGCCACACCCCCTGGACGAAGTCCCGGGCGTACTGCCGCTGCCAGCGGAACGGCGGGTGGACGACGACGGTGGACGCCCCCAGCTTCTCCGCCGCCGCGCGGGCCCGCACCAGCTTGGACCACGGGTCGGTGCCCCACACCCGCTGGGTGATCAGCAGGCAGGGCGCGTGCACCGCCAGGATCGGCACGCCGTGGTAGTCCGAGAGGCGGCGCAGCGCCTCGATGTCCTGGCTGACCGGGTCCGTCCAGACCATGACCTCGACGCCGTCGTAGCCCAGGCGTCCGGCGATCTCGAAGGCGGCGGCGGTGTTCTCCGGGTAGACCGAGGCGGTGGACAGCGCGACCTTGGCGTCCGGGACGCGGAGGGCCGGGCCGGAGGTGAGCAGCCCGGCCGGGTGCGGGCCCGGCAGTACCGGCGGCCGCGCGGGCGCCCCGGGCACGGCGCGCGCCGACGCCCGGGGCGCCGCCGTCCTCGCGGCCGACCGCCGGGCGGCGGCCTTCCCGGCCGCCTTTCCAGCGGGCTTCTCGGCCGCCCTCCTGGCTGTCTTCTCGGCGGCCGTCTTTCCGGCAACCGCCTTCTTGACCGCCGCCGCCTTCTTGGCAGCTGCTCCGGTCGCCTTGGCCGCACGCCCCGCGCGGGGCCGGTCCGGGGGCTCCCCGGAACGGGAATCCCGCGTCGGCTCTTCCTCAGCTGGTTCCGCCACGAAGACAGCGTATGCGTGTCGGCCGCGCCCGGGGACAGCACCTCGCCCCCTGTCACGCAATCCGGACAACCGGCGCGCGGGGCGGGCCCGGGGCTGCTACTCCACGCCCTCCATCTGGTCCAGCCGCCGCAGGATCACGCCCTCCCGCAGCGCCCACGGGCAGATGTCCAGCTCCTGCACCCCGTACAGGTCCATGGCGCCGTCCGCGACCAGGGCGCCCGCCAGCAGCTGCCGGGCCCGGCCCTCGGAGACGCCGGGCAGGACGGACCGCTGCGCGGTGGTCATGGTCGCCAGCCTCGGCAGCCAGGTGGCCAGCGCCTCCCGGGTCAGCGTGCGCTTGAGGAACGGGCCGTCGGCCTCGCGGGCCGCGCCGGTGATCCTGGCCAGCTGCTTGAAGGTCTTGGAGGTGCCGACGACGTGGTCCGGCACGCCCAGCCGGGCGACGTCCCCCACCGTCCGGGCGATCTGCGCCCGGACGTGGCGGCGCAGCGCCCGCACCGCCTCCGAGGTGGGCGGGTCGCCGGGCAGCCAGGCGGCGGTGAGCCGGCCGGCCCCCAGCGGCAGCGAGATGGCCGCGTCCGGCTGCTCGTCCACGCCGCACGCTATCTCCAGCGAGCCGCCGCCGATGTCGAGCAGCAGCAGCCGCCCCGCCGACCAGCCGTACCAGCGGCGGGCCGCGAGGAAGGTCAGCCGGGCCTCGTCGCCGCCGGAGAGCACCCGCAGCTGCACGCCGGTCTCCCGCTCGACGCGCTTGAGCACCTCCTCGCCGTTGGCGGCCTCGCGCACGGCGGAGGTGGCGAAGGGCAGGACCTCCTCGACGCCCTTGTCCTCGGCCACCCGCATCGAGGAGTCGACCATGTCCACCAGCCGCCGCACGCCGTCCTCGCTGATGGCCCCCTCGTCGTCGAGAAGCTCGGCCAGCCTCAGCTCGATCTTGTGGGAGTACGCGGGCACGGGCGCGGCGCCGGGGTGGGCGTCCACCACGAGGAAGTGGACGGTGTTGGATCCCACATCGAGCACGCCAAGTCGCATAACTCTCCACGCTACGCGATGCGCGGGCAACGATCATCCCGCGTCAGGAACCGGCCGGGGCGGCTGTGCCGTTCTCCCCTTCGTACCGGCCCCTTCACGCCGGCCCTTCGTCCCGCCCCCGAGGAGATCCCCTGTGGCCCTGCAACTCCAGATCGTCGGCAATGCCATGCAGATGGCCGTCGTCCAACTCCAGCCGGGGCAGACGGTGTACAGCGAGGCAGGGAAGTTCCTCTTCAAGACCACCAATGTGAGCATGGACACCCGGCTGTCGACGCCCTCCAACGGGCAGCAGGGTTCGATGCCCGGTCAGCAGGGCGGCATGGGCGGGCTGCTGCGACAGGCCATGGGCACCGCGATGCAGGTCGGGCAGCGGATGCTCGCCGGGGAGAGCGCCGCCTTCCAGTACTTCACCGCCCAGGGCGGCGAGGGCACGCTCGGCTTCGCCGGGCACATCCCGGGCGAGATGCGCGCGCTGGAGCTGGACGGCAGCCGGGCCTGGCTGGCCGAGAAGGACGCCTTCATCGCGGCGGAGTCCAGCGTGAACTTCGGCATCGCCTTCTCCGGGCTGCGCGCCGGGATGCGCGGCGGGGAGGGCTTCGTGCTGGAGAAGTTCACCGGCTACGGAACCGTGCTGATCGGCGGCGCGGGCAACTTCATCGACCTGGAGCTGCAGGACTTCGGCGGCGCGCTGCAGGTGCACACCGGCTGCATCGTGGCCTTCGAGGAGGGCATCAGCTACAGCGTGGAGCGGGTCGGCGCGCTCAACCGCCAGGGCATGATGAACGCCGTCTTCGGCGGCGACGGCCTGTCGCTGGCCACCCTCCAGGGCCACGGCAAGGTGATCCTGCAGTCCATGACGCTGGAGGGGCTGGCCAACGCGCTGCGCAAGGCCGAGGGCCCGGACAAGGACGGCCCGACCGGCGGCCTGTTCTCGACCCGGGTCGAGTAGCCGCCGCTAGGCGCTCAACGGGTGCAGCCCGCCCAGGTCGTGGAAGAGGCCGGTGTTCAGCCGGAAGGCGTGCCGGCTCTCGTCGGCGATCCGCCGCTGCTCGATCTCGCCGATCGCCTCGCCCGCCGCGTCCAGCCGGGCCCGGTAGCCGCGCTTGAACGCGGCCGGGTTGTCCACCGCCTCGAAGACGTAGAACCGCACGCCGTCGCCCTTGCGCTCGAAGCCCCAGGTCTTCTCGGCGATGCCGCGGATGATCTGACCGCCCGACAGATCGCCCAGGTAGCGGGTGTAGTGGTGGGCGAGGAAGCCGTTCGGCCAGCTCTCCGCCACCTCCCGCAGCCGGGCGGCGTACGCCTCGGTGGCGGGCAGCGGGACCAGCCCGTCGCGCCAGTGCCGCCCGCGCAGGTGGAGCAGGTCCCGCTCCAGCTCGGGCGCGCGGTGCAGGGCCGGGTCGACGAACGGGCCGACCACCGGATCGGCGGCCAGCGCCAGCCCGGCGTCCTCCAGGGCGCGGTAGACGAACCACAGCTGCCCGCCGAGCTCGGCGTAGGCGTCGACGCCCAGGCGCCCGCCGAGCAGGTTCCCCATGAACGCGGACTGCTCCGCCTCCTGGTGCTCCCGCGCGGTGGCGCTGCGCAGCAGTGCGGCGAAGCCCGCCTGCGGCTCGGCGGCGGCTTGCTCGGTCATCCGGTCCTCCCCAGTCCTGGGCGTCGCCGCCCTGCCGCGCCCACGGTCGCGGTCACCGGCCATTCTTTACCGACATGCTGTCGGTAAAACCTAACCGATCGGGCCCACTGCCGTCACCGGATGCCGCCACCCCGGTGAACACCGGCTCTGATCTGCGGCGCCGAGGACATAGGCTGGAGCCGTGCCAGCCGTAGACGTCACGCTCACCGATCGCAAGGCAGTCGAGAAGGCTGCGAAGAAGGCCGCAGCGGCGGCCCGCAAGCGCGAGGTCCCGCTGGACTTCGCCCGCGCCTGGGTCGAATTCGCCGACCCGGACGACGCCGAACAGGTCTTCCGGTGCGACCTGACCTGGCTCACCTCCAGCTGGACCTGCATCTTCGGCCGGGGCTGCCACGGCATCCGCCCCGGCCGGGCCAGCGACGGCTGCTGCACCCTGGGGGCGCACTGGTCCGACGAGGACGACCAGCAGCGCGTCCTCGGCCACGCCGCCCGGCTCACCCCGGAGACCTGGCAGTACCACCGGCAGGGCAACGGCCCCAAGGGCATCAGCGAGCCCGACGAGGACGGCGAGCTGCGCACCCGCCGGGTCGACGGCGCCTGCATCTTCCTCAACCGCCCGGGCTTCCCCGGCGGCGAGGGCTGCTCACTGCACACCCTGGCCCTGGCCGAGGGGCTGGAGCCGCTGGAGACCAAGCCGGACGTCTGCTGGCAGCTGCCGATCCGGCGCACCTACGACTGGATCGACCGCCCGGACGACACCCGCTACCTCCAGGTCAGCATCGGCGAGTACGACCGCCGGGGCTGGGGGCCGGGCGGCCACGACCTGCAGTGGTGGTGCACCGGCAGCCCGGACGCCCACGTCGGCGCGGAGCCGGTGTACGTCAGCTACCGCGCGGAGCTGACCGAGCTGATGGGCGAGGCCGGCTACGCCGTGCTGGAACAGCTCTGCACCCGCCACCTGGCCACCCTCGGCGCCCCGGTCGCCCCCCACCCGGCCGACCCGGCCTGACCTGCGGGCGGGCGTCAGCCCGGGCGGCGGTGGCGGCCCTGGGGCTGGTCGGTGGCCGGCGGTGTGGCCGAGGCCACCGGGGCGGGCGTGCCGGAGGCCGGGGCGCTGGGCGTGGAGACCGGCTGACCGGTCGGCGGCGCGGTCGGGCTCGCAGTCGGCGTGCCGGGCGCTCCGGCGCTGCCGCTGGGCGCGGGCGTCGGCCCGCTCGGGGCGGTGGGGGCGACCGGCCCGCCGGGAGCGGTCGGGCTGCTGCTCGGCGCCGAGGGCGGCGGCAGGGTCCGGCGTCCGGTGCCCGGGCCGCGCAGGGTCACCACCGCGCCGGACGGCTGCACTGTCAGCCGGGCGGTCCACGGGTCGACCGGGGTCAGCCCCGGGTCCACGGTGACCAGCACGGTGGCCCGCTCCCCCGGCCGCAGCGTGCCGGAGCCCCGGCTGAGCCGCAGCCAGGGCGCGCCGCCGGTGATCTGCCAGGCGGTCGGGTTGCTGCCGCTGTCGGCCAGGGTGACGACGGTCCGTCCGCCGACCTCGGCGGCGGTCACCTCGAGCTGCGCGGCGGGCTGCGCGGACGCCACCGAGGCCCCGGACGCGCCCGCCGGGCCGGGGGCCGTCCCCGCGCCGCCGGGGGCCGGGCCTGCGGCGGGCGGACCGGCGGGGGCGGCCGCACCGGCGCCGGGACCGCCCGGGCCGTACGCGGTGGGCCCCGGCTCCGGCGGCTCCCACGGCCCCGGCGACTGCGGGCCGGCCGGTTCGGGCTCGGGCGTCGCCACGCTGACCGAGGAGACCGGGGCCGACTGGACCGGGTGGCGCTGGTGCGTGGACCAGAACGCGACGACGGGGGCGGCCACCACCGCCGCGATGACCGAGCCGGCCACGGCCCGCTGCCGCAGCAGCACCGCGCGCTGGCTGGGCGCGGCGCGGTGCACCGGGAAGCCGCGCCGGTCGAAGCGGGGCTCGCGGGCGGTGTCGTCCCGGCGGCCGAGCTGGGCGACGAAGCCCTCCGCGCCCGCGTCCTGCCGCAGCTCGCCGGGGGCGGCCACCAGCCCCGGCGTCCCGGGCGCGCGCAGCGTTCCCGGCCAGGGGCCCAGTGCGGCGGCGCGCTCCGCCGTGCCCCGGCAGGTGGGGCAGTCGTCCAGGTGGCGGACCAGCTCGCCGCGCAGCGCCGGGCCGAGCACCGGGCCGCGCTCGCCGCCGAGCCGCCGCAGTTCCGGGCAGCCGTCGGCGTCCAGGACGCTCAGCGCCGCCGCCGTCCGCTCCATCTCGCACACGGCCCGGGCGACCAGCGCCCCGGCCTGCTCGTCGCGCATCCCCAGCACCGCCGCCAGCTCCCCGGTGCCCAGCCCGTGGCGTCCGGTGAGCTCCAGCGCCTCGCGCTGGGCCGGGGTGGAGCCGGCCGTCTCGGGCCAGGCGAGCCTGCCCAGGCCCGGGGCCTGCGGTCGGCCGCCGCCCGGCAGCGGGTCGGCGTTCTCCATCCGCAGCAGGCAGCAGTACCGGGCCAGCGCGTACAGCCAGGCGCGCTGGAGCGCCGGCCGGCGCAGCCGCCGCCGGTGCCGCGCCGCCAGCCGCCGCACCTCGCGTACGGCGGCGACCGCCTCCGCCTGGTCGCACAGGACGGAGAGGCAGTAGGTGTACAGCGCGTCGGTCAGGTGTTCCCATGCCTCGTCGAGGCCGCGCTGCCGGGGAACGGCTCTGGCCTGGGTCCGGGTGGTCACCTCCCCGACGTTAGGGCCCGGCCCGCGCCGCCCACCGGAGCTTGCGGGCGGCGTACCCCTTTCGGGTGAGTGGGCGGCGCTGTCAGTGCCGGGTTGTAGCGTTCACGGCATGGCAGCACGATCGACGTCTCCCAAGGTCCGCTCCTCGTACCGGTGTACGGAGTGCGGCTCCACCCCGCCCAAGTGGACCGGCCGCTGCACCGAGTGCAACGCCTGGGGCACCATCGAGGAGGTCGGCGCGGTCCCGGTGCGGACCACCGCCGCCGGCCCGGTGAGCAGCGCCGCCCTGCCCATCGGCCAGGTGGACGCCCGGGTGGCCGCCTCCCGGCCGACCAACATCGACGAGCTGGACCGGGTGCTGGGCGGCGGCCTGGTGCCGGGCGCGGTCGCGCTGCTGGCCGGGGAGCCCGGTGTGGGCAAGTCGACGCTGCTGCTGGACGTGGCGGCCAAGGCCGCCAGCGAGACCCACCGCACCCTGTACGTCACCGGCGAGGAGTCGGCGAGCCAGGTCCGGCTACGGGCGGACCGGATCAACGCCCTGTCCCCGCACCTCTACCTGGCGGCGGAGACCGACCTGGGGGCGGTGCTGGGCCACATCGAGCAGGTCAACCCGTCGCTGCTGATCCTGGACTCGGTGCAGACCATCGCCTCCGGCCAGCTGGACAGCGCGCCCGGCGGCCCGGCGCAGATCCGGGAGGTGACGGCGGCGCTGATCCGGGCGTCCAAGACCCGGGCCATGTCCACGCTGCTGGTGGGCCATGTCACCAAGGACGGCTCGATCGCCGGGCCGCGGCTGCTGGAGCACCTGGTGGACGTGGTGCTGCACTTCGAGGGCGACCGGCACGCCCGGCTGCGGATCATCCGGGGCATCAAGAACCGCTACGGCGCGACCGACGAGGTGGGCTGTTTCGAGCTGAGCGACTCCGGCATCGTCGGCCTGCCCGACCCGTCCGGGCTGTTCCTGACGAAACGGGAGAAACCGGTCCCGGGGACCTGCCTGACCGTCACCCTGGAGGGGCGCCGCCCGCTGGTCGCCGAGGTACAGGCGCTGATGGTGGATTCGCAGATCCCCTCGCCCCGGCGGACCACCTCCGGCCTGGAGTCGCCGCGGATCGCCATGATCCTGGCCGTGGTCGAGCGGCACGCCGGGGTGCGGCTGGGCAAGCTCGACATCTACACGGCGACCGTCGGCGGGGTGAAGCTCACCGAGCCCTCGGTGGACCTGGCGATCGCGCTGTCGGTGGCCAGTTCAGCGGCCGACACGCCGCTGCCGCCGAACCTGGTGGCGATCGGCGAGGTGGGCCTGGCGGGCGAGGTGCGCCGGGTCACCGGGGTGGAGCGCAGGCTCGCCGAGGCGGCGCGGCTGGGCTTCACCCACGCCCTGGTCCCGCCGGATCCGGGGAAGGTCCCCCGGGGCATGCGGGTGACCGAGGTCTCCACCATCGCCGAGGCCATGGCGGCGATCCCCGGCAGGCGCGGCTCCGGCCGCCGCTCGGGCGGGGGCGCGGGCGCGGGTTCCGGCGCGGGCGCGGGCCGGACGTCGGGCTCCGGAAACGGCGCCGGGCCCGGCTCCCGCCCCGGTTCTGCCTCCGGCTCCGGCGCGGGCCGGGGCGGCAGCGGCCTGCCCGCGTTCCTGGACGTCCCGGACGATCCGGCCGAGCTGATGGACGGCTGGGAGGAGGTCGATCCCGGCTAGTCCGGGCGCGGCCGGGAGCGCCCGCGGACACCCGTCGCCCCCCATCCCGCCTATATCCAGCCACGGCCTGCGGCGCCCACCGGTAAACTCAGTCGCGCACCCCCTCACCCCACCGGAGGAGTCGTCCCGTGGCAGCCAACGACCGGGCGGATCGCTCCTCCCGCGAGGAGGCCCTGATGCGGGCCTCGCTCAGCGCCGTAGCCCCTGGCACGCCCCTGCGCGACGGCCTGGAGCGGGTGCTGCGCGGCCGCACCGGCGGGCTGATCGTGCTCGGCTTCGACAAGCAGGTGGAGGCGCTGAGCACCGGCGGCTTCGTGCTGGACGTCGAGTTCTCGGCGACCCGGCTGCGCGAGCTGTGCAAGCTGGACGGCGCGGTCGTCCTCGACAAGGACATCACCCGGATCGTCCGGGCCGGGGTCCAGCTCGTCCCGGACGCCACCATCCCCACCGAGGAGACCGGCACCCGGCACCGCACCGCCGAGCGCGTCAACAAGCAGACCGGCTACCCGGTGGTCTCGGTCAGCCAGTCGATGCGGCTGATCGCGCTGTACGTCAACGGCGTGCGCCGGGTCATCGAGGACTCCGCGGCGATCCTCTCCCGCGCCAACCAGGCCCTGGCCACGCTGGAGCGCTACAAGCTGCGCCTGGACGAAGTGGCCGGCACCCTCTCCGCCCTGGAGATCGAGGACCTGGTGACGGTCCGTGATGTCTCCGCCGTCGCCCAGCGGCTGGAGCTGGTCCGCCGCATCGCCGGGGAGATCGCGGGCTACGTGGTGGAGTTGGGCACCGACGGCCGGCTGCTGTCGCTCCAGCTGGAGGAGCTGATCGCCGGGGTCGAGCCGGACCGCGAACTGGTCGCCCGGGACTACTTCCCGGACCGCGCCGCCAAGCGGGGCCGCACCGTCAACGACGTCCTCGCCGACTTGGACGCGCTCTCCCACCCCGAGCTGCTGGAGCTGCAGACGGTCGCCAAGGCGCTGGGCTACCCGGGCACCCCGGAGGCCCTGGACACCGCCGTCAGCCCGCGCGGCTACCGGCTGCTGGCCAAGGTCCCGCGGCTGCCCAACACCGTCATCGAGCGGCTGATCGAGCACTTCGGCGGGCTGCAGAAGCTGCTCGCCGCCAGCCTCGACGACCTCCAGGCCGTCGAGGGCGTCGGCGAGACCCGTGCCCGCTCGGTCCGCGAGGGGCTGTCCCGGCTGGCCGAGTCGTCCATCCTGGAACGCTACGTCTGAGCCCGCGCGCGCGGCGCGGGCCCAGACGGCCCGTCAGCTGCCGAACGGCGCGAGCCGGAACTGGTACGACGGCTGGGCGGTGACGCCCTTCAGGCTGACCTGGACGACGTAGGTGCCGGGCCCGGCCGCCGCGCCGCCGGTGCCGGGGGTGCAGCCCCGGGCCGAGGTCATCCGGCTCCACTGGAAGGTGGCGGTGATCGGGGTGCCCGAGCCGGGGACGGCGTACCACTGCGAGGCGGTGTCCGCCGGGCAGTCGCCGGAGGACCAGACGTGGCTGTTGCCGCTGGTGCTGACGACCACCACGGCCGAGGCGGCGCCGAGGTCGGTCCGGCAGGCGCCGCCGCTGGTGTTGGTGATGGCCAGCTGGAAGGCCGGCAGTTGCGCGGCCGTGTACGTGGGCTCGGTACTGGTCAGCGAGAGCTCCAGGTCGGAGGCCAGACACACCGGGAGGGCCATGGTGGCCGGGCTGCCGGCGACGACCGGGGTGCCCCCGGCGCCGGTGCCCGCGCCGGCGCCGGTGCCCGCGCCGCCGCTGGAGCCGCTGCTGCCGCTCGAACCGCCCGAGCCGGCGGCCCCGCTGCCCGGGCCGCCCTCGGTGACCGTGACCGGCTGCCCGCCGCCCGGCGCCCCGGTGCCCGGCGTGGAGCCGGACCCGCCGGACCCGTGCCCGGATCCGCCGCTGCCGCCCGCGCCCTTGCCCGTACCGCTGCTCGCCCCGCCGCTCGGCGCGCCGTCGCTGGAGCCGCCGTTGCCCGAGCCGGACGGCGCGGTGGAGCCGGTCGGCCCGGGGGTGATCGACTTCGCGGGCTGGGTGCCCCTGCCCCCCGTCACGCTCCTGGTGCCGCCGCCTCCCCCGCCGAAGAGGAGCCACCCGACCAGGGCGAGCACCGCGACGAGGACGACCAGCACGACAACGCGGCGCCGCCAGTAGATGGACGAGGGCAGAGGCCCGACAGGATTGCGCAGAGAAGGCACGAGCAAACCTTACGAGAGATCAACCCCCGGTCAGAGCAACACCGCCGTACCCGTGGTCCCTTCTTTCACATCATCGGCCTGATCGGCCATCCGAATGGTTTCCTGCGACCAATCCGGTTACCCGGTTGTGACCGGAGGTGTGCGACCATCGACACCGTCATGAACACGAACGCCGCCCTCTCCGCCCCGCGCCTCCACCGCGAGATCCTCGCCTGGTACGCCGCCAACGCCCGCGAACTCCCCTGGCGCGAGCCGGACGCCGGCGCCTGGGCGGTGATGGTCAGCGAGTTCATGCTCCAGCAGACCTCGGTGAAGCGGGTGCTGCCCCTGTACGCCGAGTGGCTGGAGCGCTGGCCGACGCCGGCGGCGCTGGCCGCCGACCCGCCCGGCGAGGCCGTCCGCGCCTGGGGGCGGCTGGGCTACCCGCGCCGGGCGCTGCGGCTGCACGCCGCCGCGACCGCGATCGTCGAGCGCCACGGCGGCTCGGTGCCGACCGACCACGCCGAGCTGCTGTCGCTGCCCGGCGTCGGCGAGTACACGGCCGCGGCCGTCGCCTCCTTCGCCTTCCGGCAGCGGCACGCCGTGCTGGACACCAACGTCCGCCGGGTGCTGGCCCGGCTCGTGGACGGCACCGAGTTCCCGCCGACCGCGACCACCGCCGCCGAGCGGCGCACCGCCGCCGCACTGCTGCCGGACGACCCGGAGACCGCCGCCACCTGGGGCGTCGCCGTGATGGAGCTGGGCGCGCTGGTGTGCACGGCCCGGTCGCCGGAGTGCTCACGCTGCCCGGTGTCGGCGCAGTGCGCCTGGCGGCTGGCGGGCAGCCCGGCGCACGACGGGCCGCCGCGCCGGGGGCAGACCTACGCCGGGACCGACCGCCAGGTGCGCGGGAAGCTGCTGGCGGTGCTGCGGGCGACCCGCGCCGAGGTGGCCCAGGCCGACCTGGACGCGGTCTGGCCGGACCAGGTGCAGCGGGCCCGGGCCCTGGACGGCCTGGTCGCGGACGGCCTGGTGGAGCCGGTCGCGCCCGGGGTCTACCGGCTCCCGGGCGGCGCGCCGGTGCCGGTGGGCGATCTGCGGGGACACGCCAACCTACTTGCCGACCGGCTAGTACCCGCGCCGGACGCGCGGTAAGCTCAGTCTCGAACAAACCACCACCACACAGGTCCACAGGCGGAGCGATGACGACCCAGACACCTCGCGGGGACACCCGGGCGCGCATTGTGGACATCGCTCTGGAGCTGTTCGCCGAGCACGGCTACGAGAAGACCTCGCTGCGCGAGATCGCCGACCGGCTCGGGGTGACCAAGGCCGCGCTGTACTACCACTTCCGCACCAAGGAGGACATCCTCGCCGGGATCGTGGACAGCATGTCCGCGCCCATCGACGAGGCCATCGCCTGGGGCGAGCAGCAGCCCTACAGCCCGGCCGTACGGGACGAGATCGTCCGCCGCTTCGCCGAGGGCATGGCCGACCGGCAGCGGCTGCTGCGCTTCTTCCACGAGAACCAGCCCACCATCCGCGAGCTGAGCGTCGGCAGCCGCTTCAAGGAGCGGATGATCAAGCTGACCAAGCTGATGCAGGGCCCCGAGCCGACCTTCGAGGACCGGGTCCGCGCGGCGGTGTCGCTGATGGTCGTCAACGTCACGCACTTCATCTCCGACTCGGTCGCCGAGCACGATCCGGCCGCCCCGGAGCTGCCCGACCCGCAGACCCGCCAGGAGGTCGCGGTACGGGTCGCGCTGGACGTCGCCGAGCAGATCGGCAAGCCCGCCCGGAGCTAGGCAGGCCCGCCGGGGCGTGGGGAGGCCGCTCCCGGACGCGGGGATGTCGGTTCCCGGACGCCGGGAGGCCGCGCCGGAGGAGCGTGAGCTGCCCCACTCCCGGCCCAGCTCCCATACCCGCGCACGCCCTGATCGTGCAAGGCTGGATGACCTGCAAGGCCGAACGCTCCCTCCTCCCTCGATCAGGAGCGCACCGTGACCCTCCAGCTCAAATCCGGCACATCCTGGGCCGAGACCTACGCCCGTTGCATCCGGACCGCACCCGAGGCGTTCTCCCCGGACCGGCTGCTGAACCTGGTCCGCGGCGACTGGCACGCCGTCGGCACCCCCGGTTTCCACACCACGCCGCTGGACGGCAGCCCGATCCCGGGGCCGCCGCGCGTCGGCGTCGAGGAGGCGGCGGCCGCCGTCGACTTCGCCATCGCCGAGCACGAGCGCTGGGCCTCGGTACCGCTGGACGAGCGGGCGGCCCGGGTGGGCGCCGCCGTGGACGCCCTGGCCGAGCAGCGGGAGCTGCTGGCGCTGCTGCTGGTCTGGGAGATCGGCAAGCCCTGGAGGCTGGCCTGCGCCGACGTGGACCGGGCGCTGGACGGGGTGCGCTGGTACCTCGCCAACATCGAACGCCAGCTGGGGCTGCACTCCGACAGCCCGCGGCGTCCGCTGCCGGGCCCGGTGTCCAACATCGCCAGCTGGAACTACCCGATGAGCGTGCAGGTGCACGCCGAGCTGGTGCAGCTGCTGGCCGGGAACGCGGTCATCGCCAAGACCCCCTCGCAGGGCGGCTTCCACTGCCTGACCCTGGCCCACGCGCTGATGCGCCGGGCCGGGCTGCCGGTGTCGCTGCTCTCCGGCATGGGCTCGGAGATCGCCGACTCGCTGATCCGCTCCCCCGGCCTGGGCGCGCTGGCCTTCGTCGGCGGACGCGCCAACGGCCGCCGGGCCGCGACCTCGCTGGCGGATCTGAACCGCCGCCACTTCCTGGAGCAGGAGGGCCTGAACACCTGGGGCGTCTGGGACTACAGCGACTGGCCGACCCTGGCCGCCCACCTGCGCAAGGGCTTCGAGTACGCCAAGCAGCGCTGCACCGCCTACCCGCGCTACGTCGTCCAGCGCCGGCTGTTCCCGGCCTTCCTGGAGACCTACCTGAGGGTGGTCGGCGGGCTGCGCTTCGGGCATCCACTGGCGGTGGCCGACGACGACCCGCAGACGCCCTTCCCGGAGCTGGACTTCGGCCCGGTCATCCACGCGGCCAAGGCCAAGGAGCTGGCCCGCCACTTCGAGCAGGCGGTGGCTGCCCGCGCGGTCCCGCTGTACCGGGGCTCCCTGGCCGAGGGGACCTTCCTGCCCGGCCAGGACACCGCCGCCTACCTGGCCCCGGCCTGCGTGCTGGAGCCGCCGAGCAGCTGGGCGCTGCACCACTCCGAGCCGTTCGGGCCGCTGGACTCCATCGTCCTGGTGGACACCGAGGCGGAGCTGCTGGCGGCCATGAACGCCGGCAACGGCTCGCTGGTGGCCAGCATCGCCACCGACGACGAGGCGTTCGCCGCCCGGATCGCACCGGACCTGCTGGCCTTCAAGATCGGCGTCAACAAGCCCCGCTCGCGCGGCGACCGGGAGGAGGTCTTCGGCGGGCTCGGCGCCTCCTGGAAGGGCGCGTTCGTCGGCGGCGACCTGCTCGTCCAGGCGGTCACGCACGGGCCGGACGGCGCCGAGGAGAAGCTCTACGGCAACTTCCCCGGGTACTCGCTCTACCCCTCCCGCTGACCCCGGCACCCGCCGCCCCCGTGCTCTCCGACGGCGCCGCGCAGCCCCCGCGCGGCGCCGTTCGGCTGCGCCCGTGCGCCGCTCCGCCACCGGCCGTGCCCGGGCGCCCCAGGAGTGCGGTCCCGCCCCGGCAAGACTGTTGACCCGTCAGTAACTTCCGTGTGACGCTCCTGGATGTGCCCTGCACCGCCCCGCGACGCACACGCCGAGGAGACCGTCGATGACGACCCACGACCGCTACGCCAACCCCGTCGCCGAAGGCCTCTGGACCGTCCCGGCCTCCGGCTCCGCGCGCTTCACCTGGGAGTACGACGACGGCCGGGACCGGCTGCTGGCGCTCTACCAGAAGGGCAAGGACAAGCAGTGGGACGCGGCCAAGCGCATCGACTGGTCGCTGGAGGTCGATCCGTACGACCCGCTCGGCCTGCCCGACGAGTCGCTCACCATCCACGGCACCCGCTATTGGGACAGCTTCAGCCCGCAGAACCGGGCCGAACTGCGCCGGCACTACGCCTCCTGGCAGTTCAGCCAGTTCCTGCACGGCGAGCAGGGCGCGATGGTCTGCGCCGCCCGGATCGTCGAGTCCGTGCCCGATCTGGACGCCAAGTTCTACTCCGCGACCCAGACCATGGACGAGGCCCGCCACGCCGAGCTGTACTCCCGCTTCCTGCACGAGAAGATCGGCATGCTCTACCCGATCAACGACAACCTGCAGGCGCTGCTCGGCGACACCCTGCGCGACTCCCGCTGGGACATGCCCTACCTCGGCATGCAGGTGCTCATCGAGGGCCTGGCACTGGCCGCCTTCGGGCTGATCCGGGACACCACCAGCAAGCCGCTGCCCAAGCAGCTGCTCGCCTACGTCATGCAGGACGAGGCCCGGCACGTGGCCTTCGGCCGGATGGCGCTGCGCGACTACTACTCCCAGCTGACCCGCGCCGAGCTGGCCGAGCGGGAGGACTTCGTCATCGAGGGCTGCTACCTGATGCGGGACCGGCTGCGCGGCACGGAGGTGCTGGAGAACTTCGGCATCCCGCTCGCCGACGCGGAGGCCATCAGCGAGCAGAGCGAGTACCTGACCTTCTTCCGCAAGCTGCTGTTCTCCCGGATCGTGCCCTGCGTCAAGGACATCGGCCTGTGGGGACCGCGGCTCCAGCGGGCCTACCTGGACATGGGCGTCTTCGAGCTGGGCGACTCCAACCTGGACCTGCTGATGCAGCAGGACGAGGACATCGCCGAGCAGCTCGACGCGGAGCGCTTCGCCGCCGAGGAGGCGGCCCGGATCGCCGAGGTGGAGGCGGCCATCGCCTCCGGCGCGGTCGCCGACTGAGACGGTCGCCGACTGAGACGGAAACAGGGCCCGTCCCGCGCTCACGAGGAGCGGGGGACGGGCCCTGTTTCGTCCGTGCCGGTCAGCCCTTGGTGAGATCCGGGCCCGCGGCCACCGGCGGGGTGTCCGCGATCGGCGACTTGTCGGCGCCGACGAAGGTGAACTTCGCCGTCTTGCCCTCGCCCTCGACGTCGACCAGGACGATGTGCCCGGCCCGCAGCTCGCCGAAGAGGATCTTCTCCGAGAGGACGTCCTCGATCTCGCGCTGGATGGTCCGGCGCAGCGGCCGGGCGCCCAGGATCGGGTCGTAGCCGCGCTTGGCCAGCAGCGACTTGGCGGCCGGGGTCAGCTCCAGGCCCATGTCGCGGTCCTTGAGCCGGTCGTCCACCTTGGCGGCCATGAGGTCGACGATCTGGATGATGTCTTCCTCGGACAGCTGGTGGAACACCACGATGTCGTCCACGCGGTTCAGGAACTCGGGGCGGAAGTGCTGCTTCAGCTCCTCGCCGACCTTGGCCTTCATCCGCTCGTACCCGGTGGAGACGTCGCCCTGGGCGGCGAAGCCCAGGTTGAAGCCCTTGGAGATGTCCCGGGTGCCGAGGTTGGTGGTCATGATGATGACGGTGTTCTTGAAGTCCACCACCCGGCCCTGGCTGTCGGTCAGCCGACCGTCCTCCAGGATCTGCAGCAGCGAGTTGAAGATGTCCGGGTGGGCCTTCTCGACCTCGTCGAAGAGGACCACCGAGAACGGCTTCCGGCGGACCTTCTCGGTCAGCTGGCCGCCCTCCTCGTACCCGACGTAGCCGGGAGGCGAGCCGAACAGTCGGGAGACCGTGTGCTTCTCGCTGAACTCGGACATGTCGAGCTGGATCAGCGCGTCCTCGTCGCCGAAGAGGAACTCCGCCAGCGTCTTGGACAGCTCGGTCTTACCGACGCCGGAGGGGCCGGCGAAGATGAACGAGCCGCCGGGGCGCTTCGGGTCCTTGAGGCCCGCACGGGTGCGCCGGATGGCCTGGGAGAGCGCCTTGATGGCGTCCTTCTGGCCGATGACGCGCTTGTGCAGCTCGTCCTCCATGCGCAGCAGCCGGGAGGACTCCTCCTCGGTGAGCTTGAAGACCGGGATGCCGGTGGCCGTCGCCAGGACCTCGGCGATCAGCTCCTCGTCCACCTCGGCGACGACGTCCATGTCGCCGGCCTTCCACTCCTTCTCCCGCTTGGCCTTGGCCTGCAGGAGCTGCTTCTCGTTGTCGCGGAGCGAAGCGGCCTTCTCGAAGTCCTGCGCGTCGATCGCGGACTCCTTCTCCCGGCGCACGTCGGCGATCTTCTCGTCGAACTCGCGCAGGTCCGGCGGCGCGGTCATGCGGCGGATGCGCATCCGCGAGCCGGCCTCGTCGATGAGGTCGATCGCCTTGTCGGGGAGGAAGCGGTCCGAGATGTAGCGGTCCGCCAGCGTCGCGGCGGCGACCAGCGCGGCGTCCGTGATGGACACCCGGTGGTGCGCCTCGTAGCGGTCGCGCAGACCCTTGAGGATCTCGATGGTGTGCGCCAGCGAGGGCTCGGCCACCTGGATCGGCTGGAAGCGGCGCTCCAGCGCGGCGTCCTTCTCCAGGTGCTTGCGGTACTCGTCCAGCGTGGTCGCGCCGATGGTCTGCAGCTCGCCCCGGGCCAGCATGGGCTTGAGGATGCTGGCCGCGTCGATCGCGCCCTCGGCGGCGCCCGCACCCACCAGGGTGTGCAGTTCGTCGATGAACAGGATGATGTCGCCGCGGGTGCGGATCTCCTTGAGCACCTTCTTGAGGCGCTCCTCGAAGTCACCGCGGTAGCGGGAGCCGGCGACCAGGGCGCCCAGGTCGAGGGTGTAGAGCTGCTTGTCCTTCAGCGTCTCCGGGACCTCGCCCTTGACGATGGCCTGGGCCAGGCCCTCGACGACGGCGGTCTTGCCGACGCCGGGCTCGCCGATCAGCACCGGGTTGTTCTTGGTGCGGCGGGACAGCACCTGCATGACCCGCTCGATCTCCTTCTCGCGCCCGATCACCGGGTCGAGCTTGGCTTCGCGGGCCGCCTGGGTCAGGTTGCGGCCGAACTGGTCGAGGACCAGCGAGGTCGAGGGAGTGCCCTCGGCCGGGCCCCCGGCCGTGGCCGACTCCTTGCCGCCGCCCTGGTAGCCGGACAGCAGCTGGATGACCTGCTGCCGGACCCGGTTCAGGTCGGCGCCGAGCTTCACGAGGACCTGGGCGGCCACGCCCTCGCCCTCACGGATGAGGCCGAGCAGGATGTGCTCGGTCCCGATGTAGTTGTGGCCGAGCTGGAGGGCCTCCCGGAGCGACAGCTCCAGGACCTTCTTCGCCCGAGGAGTGAAGGGGATGTGGCCGGACGGGGCCTGCTGCCCCTGCCCGATGATCTCCTCAACCTGCTGGCGGACCGCCTCGAGCGAAATCCCGAGGCTCTCCAGGGCCTTAGCGGCGACACCCTCACCCTCGTGGATCAGACCCAGGAGGATGTGCTCAGTGCCGATGTAGTTGTGGTTGAGCATCCGGGCTTCTTCCTGAGCCAGGACGACAACCCGCCGCGCGCGGTCGGTGAACCTCTCGAACATCGTTAATCGCTCCTCAGAGCGGTCGGGCAGTGAGGGGTCGGTCCCCTCCCTGTCCTTCCGCATGCTAGTCCCGGCGACCGGAACAGCTCACGTCTACCGCCGACAGCCGACGCCCCGTTATGTACGCGGCGGCCGACAATGACTCCAACCGAATGCTCCGGGATGGTGTTCCCGCAGGCCAAGCAGATCCACCTGGAATCGCTACGCCGACGGCGAACGCTCCCGACGACACGCCGCAGGACCGGCTCTCCGACCCCGGCCGTCCGTGCCTCCACACAGGCTTCATACCCGTGCGGCACCGCCATCCATTCCCGTTCGACCACGACCGGGTGTTCGCCCGGCGAGAAGCGGGACGAACGGTGCGGGCCAACTGTGTGACATCGGGCGTCCGGTGTGGCGACGCGCGTAACCGGGGCCGTCCGTCGCCCGTTGGGCAGGGTGTGCCACACCCGAGCAGCACACCCCGAGGCGGCCCGCGCCCCGCGCGGCGCCGCTGCGGCCCCGGACGCGGGCCCGGGGCCCTGTGGACCCCTGGACGCCCCGCCGGGGCCGGGAACGGCTGCCCGCGCCCGGACGGGGCGGCTCGGCCGGTCGCACCTGGACGGCCGGATCAGCCGTGGGCCTTCTCGTACGCCTCGCGGAGGTGGCTGGGCACCCGGCCGCGGTCGTTCACGTCGTAGCCCTCCTCCTTGGCCCAGGCGCGGATCTTCGCCGTGTCCGGGTTGCCCCCGACGGGGCGCGGCGCGCGGGCGCGGCCGCCGCGGACGGCACTGACGCGCCCGCTCTGCTTGCGGCCGCCTGCCGTGTAGGGGGCGAGCAGCTCGCGCAGCTTGCCTGCATTCTCATGAGTGAGATCGATCTCGTAGGCAACCCCGTCGAGAGCGAACGTCACGGTCTCGTCCGCCTCTCCGCCCTCGAGATCGTCGACAAGAAGGACCTGGACCTTCTGCGCCACGGGCTTCCCTTTCCTCAAAAGCTCGGATTACTTGTAGGAAAGGAAACCGCTTTTCTGCGGAAAACTCAAACCCCCTGCACGAGAAGGCCGCATCCGCAGCCCCCGGGACAACGCCGGGGACCGCCCGGGGACACTCAGAGATGCAAGAGCATCCGGGTGTTGCCCAAGGTGTTCGGCTTCACCCGTTCCAGGTCGAGGAACTCCGCGACGCCCTCGTCGTAGCTGCGCCGCAGCTCCTCGTACACGTCGCCGTCGACCGGCGTGGAGCCGATCTCACTGAAGCCGTGTTTGCTGAAGAAGTCGACCTCAAAGGTGAGGCAGAAAATCCGGCGCACACCGATCCAGCGTGCGGTGGAGATGAGCTTCTCCAGCAGGACGTGCCCGATACCGGTCCCGCGGCAGGCCGGATCGACCGCCAGGGTGCGCACCTCGGCCAGATCTTCCCACATCACATGGAGCGCGCCGCAGGCCACGACCTCGGCGTCGTCGTCCCGTTCGGCGACCCAGAACTCCTGTACGGATTCAAAGAGCGTGACCGTCGGCTTGTTCAACAGGATTCGTTCGCGCGCGTAGCCGTCAACCAGTCGGCGCACTGCCCGTACATCGCTCGTCCGCGCCCGGCGGATGGTGACCTCCATGGCAGGACGCTATCGCGCTCAGCCGCCCGGCTGCTCCGGGATATCCGGTCCCGGGCCGGGCTCTTCTTCGGCGGGCTGCTCGGCGGCCTCTTCGGCGGGGGGCTCGACCGACTGTTCGGGCGCCTCTTCCGGGGGCTGTTCGGACAGCTGCGGGGCGACCACCCGCAATGCGTCGCGGAGCGCTTCCTGCTGTTCCGGGGACATCATCCCGAAGAAGTGCACCAGAGCCGCCGCCGGGTTGTCACTCGTCGCCCACGCGTCGTTCATCAGGGCGGCCGTATAAGCCTCCCGTGAGGAAACCGGCTCATAACGGAAGGCCCGCCCCTCCTGTTCCCGGCGGAGCCATCCCTTCTGGAACAACTTGTCCATCACGGTCATGACCGTGGTGTAGGCGAGTTCGCGTTCCTGGAGCAGATCCTCAAGAACCTCACGAACCGTCACCGGGCGATTCCACTGCCAGAGGCGGGACATCACCTCGTTCTCAAGTTCACCGAGCCGGCGTGCCATCGCGGTTCTCTTCCCGTGCGTCCGATGGAAACCTTGCGGGCTTCCAACAGTGCAAATATCACCTTTTCCGGACAAAGCGGCAGAGCCGCGCCCGGGCGGCGCCGGGGAGGAACGGGAAGTGCCGGGGAAAGCTCAGTCCTGCGGGGCGCCCTGCTTCAGGATGATGGCGTCCGCGGCCGCGTCCTCGCGGGCCGCGGCGGCCCCGCCCTGGTTGCGGAACAGGGTGCGGATCATCAGCGCGAAAGCGATGCACATCACGGTGGGGGGCGTCAGCGCCTCAAGGTACTGCATTGTTCCGGACCGCCTCGGTGGGTGACTGGATGGGGGAACCGTCCACCAGAAGGTTAGCCCCGGCCCCTGTGCGCTCCAGGGGCCGGGGTGAGCGCTGTGCGCGCGCTGTTCCGGGGTCAGCCCTGGCTGTCCGGCTTCACCAGCGGGAACAGCAGCGTCTCGCGGATGTTCTTGCCGGTCAGCAGCATGATCAGCCGGTCCACGCCCATGCCAAGGCCGCCGGTGGGCGGCATGGCGAACTCCAGCGCCCGCAGGAAGTCCTCGTCCAGCTGCATGGCGTCCACGTCGCCGCCGGCCGCGAGCAGCGACTGCGCGGTGAGCCGGGCCCGCTGCTCGACCGGGTCGACCAGCTCGGAGTAGCCGGTGCCGATCTCGGTGCCGAAGATCATCAGATCCCACTTCTCGGCGACCCCGGGGTTGCTCCGGTGCTGCCGGGTGAGCGGGGAGACCTCGGTCGGGTAGTCCCGGATGAAGGTCGGCTTGATCGCGTCCTCCTCCAGCAGCCGCTCGACCATCTCCAGCACGATCTGCCCGTGGCCCCACTTCTTCTCGTAGGGGACGCCGGCCGCGTCGGCCAGCTTGCGCAGCTCCTCGACGGTGCTGTCCGGGGTGATCTCGGTGCCGAGCTTCTCCGAGATGCCGCCGTAGACGGTGATCTCGGCCCAGGGCTCGGCCAGGTCGATCTCGTGCTCCACCCCGTGCGGGTCCACGCCCCGGATCACCGTGGTGCCCAGCGCGTCCCGGGCGGCGTTGATGATCGTGGCGCGGATCAGCTCGGCCTGGGTGTCGTAGTCGCCGTACGCCTCGTACGACTCCAGCATGGTGAATTCGGGGTTGTGCGTGGAGTCCGCGCCCTCGTTGCGGAAGTTGCGGTTGATCTCGAAGATCTTCTCCGCGCCGCCGACCGCCAGCCGCTTGAGGTACAGCTCCGGCGCGATCCGCATGAACAGGTCCATGTCGTACGCGTTGATGTGGGTCCGGAACGGGCGCGCGTTGGCGCCGCCGTGGACCGGCTGCATCATCGGCGTCTCGACCTCGGTGAAGCCGCGCTCCTCGTAGGTGCGGCGGACCGAGCGGACGACCTTGCTGCGCAGGTAGAGCAGCTCCCGCGCCTCGGGGTTGACGATCAGGTCGACGTAGCGCTGCCGGACCCGGGCCTCCGGGTCGGTCAGCCCCTTGTGCTTGTCGGGCAGCGGGCGCAGGCACTTCGCGGTGAGCGCCCAGCGGTCCACCATGATCGACAGCTCGCCGCGCTTGGAGGTGATGACCTCGCCCTCGACGCCGACGTGGTCGCCCAGGTCGATGTCGGCCTTCCAGGAGGCCAGGCTGTCGGCGCCGAGCCGGTCCAGGGACAGCATCACCTGGAGGTCGGCGGTGCCGTCGCGGAGGGTGGCGAAGCACAGCTTGCCGCCGGGCCGGCTGAGCACGACGCGGCCGGTGACCCCGGCGCGCTCGCCGGTGGCGACGTCCGCCGCCAGGTCGGGGTGGGCGGCGCGGAGGTCGGCGAGGGTCGTCGTCCGGGGGAAGCCCACCGGGTACGGGTCGACGCCGGAGGCGCGCAGGCGCTCCAGCTTCTCGCGGCGCACCCGCATCTGCTCGGGGAGGTCATCAGCTGCTGGCACGGGGGTCTGATCAGTCACGGCCCCAGGGTATCCAGGGTGGGGGCCGGTGCTCTAACCGATGGCCCGCGCGGCGGCCGGCGCGCTGGGCGCCGGCCGCCGCCGGGTGGCCGACCGGTGGTCGGCCGGGGCTCAGCCGCGCCCGCCGGACCTGCGGCGGCGGGTCAGTGCCACCGCGCCCGCGCCGAGCAGCACGGCCACCGCGCCGACCCCGGCCAGCGGCAGCGAGTCGTCACCGCCGCCGGTCCCGGCCAGGCTGCCCGAGCCGGGCGCGGCCGGGCCGGACGGAGCCGCGGTGGCGGGCGCGGAGGCCGAGGCCGACGCCGGGGCCGAGGGGGCGGCGGTGGGCGCGGACGAGGCTCCGGCCCGGACCGCCGAGACGGTCAGCGCGGCCAGGTTGTTCTGCGGGGTGGCGTCGTCGTCCGGGCCGACCGCCACCACCTCGCCCTGGGCCTGGTCCAGCACCCTGGTCGGCTTGGCGGTGAAGCTGAACAGCGCGCTCTGGCCGGGCTTGAGCACGTGGTCGACCAGGCAGCCGTAGACCGCGCCGATGTCGCCGGGGAGCCCGCCGTCGTCGGCCGGGCGGTGCGCGCTCAGCGCCGAGCGCACGGCCTGGGGCAGCCGGGCCGTCTGGGTGGGGTCCGACAGGTCGACCGACTGGCAGTCCGCGGGGGCGCGGGTGATGCTCACGCCCTGGGGGAAGGCCGCCATCACGATGGCGGTGTCCTTCGGCGAGGGGGCGCCGTCCAGCGGGGGCGTGGGCAGGGTGCCGACGTTCCTGACACCGACGGTGACCGGCAGGGCGCGGCCGACCGTGCCGTGGACGTCCGCGCCGACGGCGGCGACGTCGTCGGCCTGGCCGGTGCTGATCGGCGAGTAGGCGACGTTGTTGTCGTAGTCGATGTCGACGTTGCCCGGGCCGGGCCGGGCCTGGCGCGCGGCCGGTGCGGGCACCAGGGTCAGCGCCGGGCCGGTGCCCGGGTGGCCCTTGGTGGTCTGGGTGTCCAGGGCGCCGCCGGTGACGTCGAAGCCATAGGCGACCATGCCCGACCGCGCCGACCGGGCGGCGAGCACGGTGACCGGCGCCGAGGGCACCAGGACCTCGCCCGGGTGGATCACCGTGCTGTCGAAGCGGCACAGGACGCCGGTGTCGCTGTCGGCCGGATCGCCGACGTCGCCGACGCCGTAGTGGCAGTTGCTGTAGTTCCCGCCGATGCTGAAGCCGGAGGAGCCGTCCAGGCCGAGCGACTCGGCGCCGATGAACATCACCACGCCGTGGGAGTCGCGGTCGCCGAGGTTGGTCACCTGGGGGGTGAAGGCGGTGGAGCCCCCGGGCTTCACCGTCAGGCTGCCGAGCTGCTGGGCGGCCAGGTCGGCGCCGTCGCCCACGGTGACCGGGGTGGTGTCGTCCACGCCGCCCTCGGTGTCCTCGACGGCGTTGGTGGCGGTGGCCGCGAAGGTGATCCGGCCCTGGGCGCCGGCGGGGGCCCCGGCGACGGCGCGGATGCCCAGGTCGACCCCGGCCGGGTCGAGGCTGCCGACCGTGCCGACGGTGCAGCTGGCCCGCAGCTCGGCCTTGTCGGTGTAGCGGCACTGGGAGGGCAGCGACAGCTCGGCGACGCCGACCAGCTCCGAGGCGTCCACGGTGATCGTGACGCCGGTGATCCGGCTGCCCTCGCTCAGGACCACGGGCCTGATGGTGCGGAACGCCGAGCCCTGGGGCAGCGCGGACTGCGGCAGGATGGTCTGCGCGTCCGGGGCCATCAGCGCGAACAGGTTCTCGGGTGCGGCGGCCTGGGCCGGGATCCCGGCGAAACCGGCGGACAGGAGGGCGGTCGCGGCGGCGGTCGCCCCGAGCCGTACGGCGGTGCGCATGCGCGGGTGAGGCATGGAGATCCCCCGGAGGAATGGTGTGGAGAGCGTGATCACACCACTGCCCGCGGGGCCGCCGCCACCGCCGCCGCCCGCGGCCGGGGCGACAATGGGCGCTTTGGGCGATTGGCGTCGGGATCGCCCGCCCAATCGATCCCCAGCCGTGATCGGGCCGTGACCCCGGCGGCCGTCCGCGCAGGTCAGCCCGGTCGGCGCGGACCCGGACACGTGCACGTATGCGGACGCGGGACGGCGCGGCCCCGCCGGATCGGCCGGGCCGCGCCGCGCGCTGCCTGTTCGGTGCTGTTCTGCTGCTTCGCTGTTCCGCTCGGACGGGCCGGTGCCTCAGCCGGTGCCGGTGGCCAGCTCGGCCTCCTCCTCGGCCGCGGCGTCGGCGCCCGCGCGGACGCCGCGCGGCCACAGGTCGCCGGGGGTGGGGATGGAGCGGACCGGGGCCACCGCGCCGTGGGCGGGGGCCGGGACCGACCCCTGTCCGGGCTCGTCGGACTGGGCGGCAGGGTCAAAGGCGGCCATGGGAATCGCTCCTCCACGTCGGGTCGGAAGGGGGTGGGGGTGCCCCCCGGTCGCTGGTGCGGCCGGCCGGGACTTGTCGCGCTGGCGCAGCGAGCGGGACGCCCGGGCGAAGTCCGCCACACTGCCGTGGCCGGCGCCGGGCTCGGCGGCTTGGCCGGCGGCGGGATCGGTGGCGGGCCGGGCGGCGGGATCGGTGGCGGGCCGGGCGGCGGGGACGCCCGCGTGCTCCGGGACGGCCGGGCCGCTCCCCGGACCGGGTGTCAGCGCGGCTGCCGCGACCGGGCGTTGCGGCCCGCTCTCCAGGGCCCGCCGGGTGGCGGCCTGGGCCAGCGCTCCGCAGCGGGAGCGCAGGCCCAGCCGGCGCACCCGCTCCGACGGCGCGCAGGGCAGGGCGGTGAGGTTCCGCAGCGCCGCCAGATCCTGGTCGTCGGGGAGGTAGCCGTCGGACACCGCCTCCTCCAGCCGTTCCAGGTAGCCGGAGGCGGTGCCGGGCAGGGCGGACCGGTAGCGGGCGAGGTCGGCGAGGGCGAAGGCGCGCATCCGGCCGGCCTCGTGCACGGCGTCGTCGATGGACTCGGCCAGGCGGAGCACGTCCTGGACGTCCTCGACCCAGGCGCTGCGGGCCCATCCGGGCAGGGACGGGGCGGCCGGAGTCGCGGGGTTCAGCATGTGGGCAAGGGCGCGGCGCAGCACCCGCAGCTCGTCCGCGCTGAAGGCCATGCCGCCGCGAGACCCATGAGGCGTAGGCATGCCTGGAGCCTATGCCGGAAATGCCTGAATTCTGATTATCGACACGCCGTCAGCTGTCGTACCCGGAGCGGCAGTCGGCCCGGGGCGGGGCGGTCAGCCGGCGGTGTTGCGCTCGTACACCAGCCGCAGCCCGATCAGGGTCAGCCACGGCTCGTGGACGTCGATGCTGCCGGCCTCGCCCAGCACCAGCGGGGCCAGGCCGCCGGTGGCGATCACCTGGACGTCGTCCGGATCGGCCGCGAGCTCGGCGGCCATCCGGTTCACCACGCCGTCGACCTGCCCGGCGAAGCCGTAGAGGATGCCCGACTGCATGCACTCCACGGTGTTCTTGCCGATGACGTTCCGCGGCCGGATGATCTCGATCTTGGGCAGCTTGGCGCCGCGCTGGCCCAGCGCGTCCACCGAGATCTCGATGCCCGGGGCGATGGCGCCGCCCAGGTAGTCGCCGCGCTCGTTGACGGCGTCGAAGGTGGTGGCCGTGCCGAAGTCCACGACGATGCACGGGCCGCCGTAGAGGTGCTTGGCCGCAAGGGTGTTGACGATGCGGTCCGCGCCGACCTCCTTGGGGTTGTCGGTGAGGACGTGCACGCCGGTCTTGACGCCCGGCTCCACCAGGATCGCCGGGACGTCGCCGTAGTAGCGGCGGGTCACCTCGCGCAGCTCGTGCAGGACCGAGGGCACCGTGGAGCAGATGGCCAGGCCGTCCACGGTGTCCTCGCCCAGCGCCGGGTGCGCGCCCATCAGCCCCTGCATCAGCACCGCCGTCTCGTCGGCGGTCCGGCGGGGGTCGGTGGACACCCGCCAGTGCTCCACGATCTCCTCGCCGTCGAAGAGGCCGAGAACGGTGTGGGTGTTGCCGACATCGATGGTGAGCAGCATGGGCGGGTAACCGTTCTTGTCTGTGGCAGCGGACAGGGGCGGTGCGGCGTGCGGGGGCGGTCGGTGGACTATCCGCGCAGGTCCAGACCGATGTCAAGGACGGGCGAGGAGTGGGTCAGCGCCCCCACCGCCAGGTAGTCCACACCGGTCCCGCCGACCTCCCGGGCGTTGTCCAGGGTCAGGCCGCCGGAGGACTCCAGCTTGGCGCGGCCGGCCACCAGCGCGACCGCCTCGCGCAGCTCGGGGACGGTGAAGTTGTCCAGCAGGATCAGGTCGGCGCCCGCCTCCAGCACCGGCTGGATCTGGTCGATCCGGTCCACCTCGACCTCGACGTCCAGCTCCGGGTAGGCCGCGCGGACGGCCTTGAACGCCTCGGCGACGCCGCCGGCCGCCACCACGTGGTTGTCCTTGACCAGGGCCGCGTCGGACAGGCCCATGCGGTGGTTGACGCCGCCGCCGCAGCGGACCGCGTACTTCTCCAGGGCGCGCAGCCCGGGGGTGGTCTTGCGGGTGTCGCGGACGACCGCGCCGGTGCCCTCCAGGGCGTCGGCCCAGGCGCGGGTGGCGGTGGCGATGCCGGAGAGGTGGCAGAGCAGGTTCAGCGCGCTGCGCTCGGCGGTGAGCAGGTCGCGGGTGCGGGCGGTGACGCTGAGCAGGACCTGCCCGGCCTCGACCCGGTCGCCGTCCTCGACGTGCCGCTCGACGCTGAACTCCTCCTCGGCCACCAGCGAGACCACGGCCTCGGCGACCCGCAGCCCGGCCACCACGCCCGCCGTGCGGGCGGTGAAGTCGGCGGTGGCGACGGCGGCCTCGGGGACGGTGGCGACCGAGGTGACGTCCTCGCCGCCGGCCAGGTCCTCGGCCAGGGCCAGGGTGGCGATGTCCTCGACCTCGACCGGGTCCAGCCCGGCCTGCTCCAGCAGCGCGGCGAGCTGCGGGTCCAGGCCGGTCTCGTACCCGCCGTCACCGCAGGTGCAGCCCTCGCCGCAGCCGTCGGCCAGCGGGAGTTCCTGGTGGTCGTGGCCGTCGTGGTCGTGCGCGCTCATGCTCGGTGCTCCTCGGGGGTCGTGGTGAGGCCGTCGGTGCCGGCCTTGGTGATCACGTGGATCCGCCAGCGGTCGTCGTCGCGGTCGGGGAAGTCCTCGCGCCAGTGGCAGCCCCGGGTCTCCTCGCGCAGCCGGGCGGCGGCGGTCAGCGCGGTGGCCACCAGGTGCAGGTTGGTCGCCTCCCAGGTCTCCACCTGCGGCGCCTCGCCCTTGCCGGCGCCGCCGTGGCCGTGGAGGTCGTCCGGGTCGTGCTCGACCACGGCGTCCGGGGCGACCAGGGCGTCCAGTCCGGCCGCGGCCTCGGCCATGCTGGCGGCGCTGCGCAGCACGCCGACCCCGCCGGTCATCAGCCGCTGGATCTCGGCGCGCGCCTCGGACGCCAGCAGCGGCACCCGCGGCACCGGGCGGGAGGTGTCCTCGTGGCGGGGGGTCAGTCGGCCCGCGCGGTCGCGCTCGACGATGTCGGCGGCGATCCGCTCGGCGAAGACCAGGCCCTCCAGCAGCGAGTTGGAGGCCAACCGGTTGGCGCCGTGGACGCCGGTGCAGGCGACCTCGCCGCAGGCGTACAGGCCGGGCACGGAGGTGTGGCCGCGCAGGTCGGTGCGGACGCCGCCGGAAGCGTAGTGCGCGGCCGGGGCCACCGGGATGAGCTGGGTCACCGGGTCGATGCCGTGGCTGCGGCAGGAGGCCAGGATGGTGGGGAAGCGCTCCTCCCACATGGCCGCGCCGAAGTGCCGTCCGTCCAGGTACATGTGCGGGGCGCCGGTCTGCTGCATCCGCCGCATGATGCCCTTGGCGACGATGTCGCGCGGGGCCAGCTCGGCCAGCTCGTGCTGTCCGACCATGAACCGCACCTCGTCGGCGTCGACCAGGTACGCGCCCTCGCCGCGCACGGCCTCGGAGATCAGCGGCTGCTGGCCCTCGGCGTCCGGGCCGAGCCACAGCACGGTCGGGTGGAACTGGACGAACTCCAGGTCGGTGACCTCGGCCCCGGCGCGCAGCGCGAGGGCGACGCCGTCGCCGGTGGAGACGGCCGGGTTGGTGGTGGCGGAGAACACCTGGCCCATGCCGCCGGTGGCCAGCACCACCGCGCGGGCGTGGACGGCGCCGACGCCGTCGCGCTGCCCCTCCCCCATGACGTGCAGGGTCAGCCCGGCGGTGCGGCCCTTGACGTCGGTGAGCAGGTCCAGCACCAGGGCGTGCTCGATCAGCTCGACCCCGGCGTCCGCCCGGACCGCCTCGACCAGCGCGCGGGAGATCTCCGCGCCGGTAGCGTCGCCGCCGGCGTGGGCGATCCGGCGGCGGTGGTGGCCGCCCTCGCGGGTGAGCAGGATCTCGCCGTCGGCGTCCTGGTCGAAGGCGGCGCCGGTGGCGATCAGCCGACGGACGGCGTCCGGGCCCTCGGTGACCAGCGTCCGCACGGCGTCCTCGTCGCACAGCCCGGCCCCGGCCACCAGGGTGTCCTGCAGGTGCTGCTCGGGGCTGTCGCCCTCGCCGAGCGCGGCGGCGATGCCGCCCTGCGCCCAGCGGGTGGAGCCGTCGTCCAGCATGGCCTTGGTGACGACCAGCACCCGGAGCCCGGCCGCGCGCAGCCGCAGCGCGGTGGTGAGCCCGGCCACGCCCGAGCCGACGACGACGACGTCGGTCGCGGCCGTCCACCCGGGGGCCGGGGCGGCGAGTCTGCAGGTTGAAGTCATGCCTCACTCCGAGCGTGCGTGGGTGCGCCTGGTACCGCACCGTCGACGTCACGGTACGCCTGCGCGGGAATCGCACGTTCATCCGCATCTCCGCGCCGCAGGCCGCTGCCGGCCGGGGCGTCGGCCGGGTCGCCGCCCAGGCCGGTGATCCGGTTGTCGGCGTCCACGAAGACCACGCGCGGCTCGAACACCCGCGCCTCGGCGGTCTCCATCTGCCCGTAGGCGATCAGGATGACCAGGTCGCCGGGGTGGACCAGGCGCGCGGCGGCGCCGTTGATGCCGATGATGCCGGTGCCGCGCTCCCCGGCGATGGTGTAGGTCTCCAGCCGGTTGCCGTTGTCGATGTCGACGATGTGGACCAGCTCGCCGGGGAGCAGGTCGGCGGCGTCCAGCAGGTCGCGGTCGACCGTGACCGAACCGACGTAGTGCAGGTTGGCCTGGGTGACGGTGGCCCGGTGGATCTTGGACTTGAGCATGGTGCGGAGCATGGTCACGCCTCCTGGGTGAAGTGCATGCCGGATGGGCGGGGACAGGTCTGGTTGTGCTCTGGGTCCGGGGCTGGCGCCCGGCTCAGGGCGTCTCGGGCGGGAAGCTGATCCGTACGTTGTCGATCAGCCGGGTGCCGCCCACCTTCGCGGCGAGGGCCAGCACGGCCTCGCCCCGGTAGTCGTCCCGGTCGATCGCGGTGAAGTCGGCCGGATCGACCAGGGCCAGGTAGTCCAGCGCGATCCCGGCGCCGGACAGGGTCTCGGTCAGGGCCTCCCCGGCCGCCTCGAGCACGACGCGGGGGCCCTGCGGCGCGGCCTGCCGCCCGGCGAACAGCGCCCGGGAGAGGGCCAGGGCGCGAGTCCGCTCCTCGGGCGAGAGGTAGCGGTTGCGGCTGGACAGCGCCAGGCCGTCCGGCTCGCGCACGGTCGGCACGCCGACGATCTCCACCGGGAAGTTCAGGTCCCGCACCATCCGCCGGATCAGCGCCAGCTGCTGGCCGTCCTTCTCGCCGAAGAAGGCGGCGTCCGGCCGGGTCAGGTGGAGCAGCTTGGCGACGACGGTCAGCATCCCGTCGAAGTGGCCGGGGCGCGACGCCCCCTCGAAGCGCTCCCCCATCGGGCCCGCCGCCAGCCGCACCTGCGGCTCGCCGCCCGGGTAGACCTCGTCCACGGACGGGGCGAAGACCACGTCCGCCCCGGCCTCGCGGGCCAGCCGGAGATCGGCGTCCAGGGTGCGCGGGTAGCGGTCCAGGTCCTCGCCCGCGCCGAACTGCAGCGGGTTGACGAAGACCGTCACCACGACCGTCCCGTCCGCCCCGGCCCGCTCGCGGGCGGCGCGGATCAGCGCGGCATGGCCCGGGTGCAGCGCGCCCATGGTCATCACCACCGCGCGCGGGCCGCCGCCGGACCCACCGCCGGGCCGGGACGCCTGCCCGGAGGCCGGTCTGTCGTCTGCGAGGCGGTCCAGCTCGGCCGCCGTGCGCACGGGTTCCAGACTCACTGCCCCTCCTCCGCGAGGACGTCCAGCAGCGCCTCGGCCGCCTCCGCCTTCAGCATCCCGTTGGCCAGCGCCCGGTCGGCGGTGGCCCGCGCCATCGCGCGATAGCTGTCCAGCACCTGCGGCGCGGACGCCCGCAGCTGGGAGACGTGGGTCCGCACCGTACCGGCGTCGCCGCGCGCCACCGGGCCGGTGAGCGCCGCGTCGCCGCTGCGCAGGGCGTTGTCCAGGGCCGCGCCGAGCAGCGGTCCGAGCATCCGGCCCGGCTCGGCGACCCCGGCGGCGGCCAGCACCTCCATGGCCTGCGCGACCAGCGTCACCAGGTGGTTGGAGCCGTGCGCGAGGGCGGTGTGGTAGAGCGGGCGGACCTCCTCGGGCACCCATTCGGGCTCCCCGCCCATCTCCACGACCAGCGCCTCGGCGACCGGGCGCAGCTGTTCCGGCGAGGTCACCCCGAACGGGCAGCCGGCCAGCCGGGCGACGTCCACGGCCGTCCCGGTGAAGGTCATCGCCGGGTGCAGCGCCAGCGGCAGCGCTCCGGCCCGGGTCGCGGGTTCGAGCACCGCCACGCCGTGCGCGCCGGAGGTGTGCACGATGATCTGGCCGGGGCGTACCGCCCCGGTCTCGGCCAGGCCCGCCACCAGGGCGGCCAGGGCGTCGTCCGGCACGGTCAGCAGCACCAGGTCGGCGGCGGCCATCACCTGGGGCGGGGTCACCAGCCGCACGCCCGGCAGCAGCGTCTCCGCGCGCCGCCGGGAGGCGGTGGAGACGCCGGACGCGGCCACCACCCGGTGCCCGGCCAGTTGCAGCGCGGCGCCCAGGGCCGGTCCGACCCGGCCGGTGCCGACCACGCCGACCGCGAGCCGCGCGGGCCGGTTGCCCGGATCGGCCGGATCGCCCCCCGGCCCGTCGACGGGCAGGTCGAAGCCGTCAGTGCTCACCCTCGTGCTCCCTCTTCCGTTCCAGTCCGCAACGGGTACCGGACGTCCGCCGCCATCCTACGGCGGAGCGGACGGCCCGGGAGGGGCTGCGCGGGCGGCTACGCGGCCATCCGCTGCCCCTCGTTGTAGGCGGGGGCCCGGTCCTGCTGGGACAGGGCCTGAATGGCATCCATGATCTCGTCGGTGACCGCGCGGCGCACCGGGCCGACCGGGGTGCGGCGCTCGCGGACGGCGGCGGCCCGGTCGCTGAAGTCCAGCGGCTCGCCGAAGCGGACGCTGACCCGGCGGATCCTCGGGAAGCGCGCGCCCACCGGCTGGATGGCCTCGGTCCCGGCCAGGGCGACCGGCACCACGACCGCGCCCGAGGTCAGCGCCAGCCAGGCGACGCCGGTCCGGCCGCGGTAGATCCGGCCGTCCAGCGAGCGCTTGCCCTCCGGGTAGATCCCGAACGCCTTGCCCTGGTTCAGCACCTCCAGCGCGGCGTCCAGCGACGCCTGCGCGGCGCGGTGGGTGCCGCGCTCGACCGGGACGGCGTCGATCGCGGTGAAGAAGCTGCGGCTGAGCCAGCCCTTGAAGCCGGTGCCGGTGAAGTACTCCGCCTTCGCCAGGAAGACCACCGGACGCGGCGCGACCAGCGGGATCACCATGCTGTCGATGAAGGAGAGGTGGTTGCTGGCCAGGATCACCGGGCCGCGCCGGGGCACGTTCCCGCGCCCCTCGACCACCGGCCGGTAGACCAGCCGGGTGACCGGTGCCAGCAGCGACCTGGCGACATGAGCGAACACGAGTCCTCCGGGAACGTCTGCGGATCGTCACTGGCCGGTCACCGTACCGGATGGTCCGGCTGCGGCAGGGCATGACATTCGGCACATTGCCGCTGGGGGATGATCGGCCTATGGCTGATGACAGGGACGACCGGTACGGCACGGATGGCGACGACGGGGAGCAGGACCCGGCGCGGCGGCGGTTCGCGGCCCTGCGCGGCTGCGAGCGGACGCTCTCCGCCTCCCGCCCGATGACGCTGCGGGAGCGGCTGGCTGATCTCGCCACCGCCGCGGAGACCGCCTACGACCTGGACGAGCGCCCCGACGTCTACGGCAACGGCGTGGTCGAGGCGCTGGAACGGCGGGTGGCCGGGCTGCTCGGCACGGAGGCGGCGGCGTTCTTCCCGACCGGGACGATGGCGCAGCAGGTCGCGCTGCGCTGCTGGGCCGACCGGACCGGGGACCGCACCGTGGCCATGCACCCGCAGGCGCACCCGGAGGTGCATGAACGTTTCGCCTACTCCCAGCTCAGCGGCCTGCGCAGCGTCTGGCCGACGCAGGAGCGGCGGATGGCCACGGCCGAGGAGGTGGCCGGCTTCGCCGAGCCCTTCGGCACGCTGATGCTGGAGCTGCCGCTGCGCGAGGCAGGCTTCCTGCTGCCCGGCTGGGACGAGCTGACGGCGACCGTCGCCGCCGCCCGGGCCAGGGACGCCGTGGTGCACCTGGACGGCGCCCGGCTGTGGGAGACCGTGCCGCACTTCGGCCGCCCGCTGCCGGAGATCGTCGAGCTGGCCGACTCGGTCTACGTCTCCTTCTACAAGTCCCTCGGCGGGCTCAGCGGGGCAGCGCTGGCCGGTCCGGCGGAGTTCACGGCCCAGGCCAAGACCTGGCGGCACCGCTACGGCGGGCAGCTCTTCGAGCAGTGGCCGGCCGCGCTGTCGGCGCTGGCCGGGCTGGAGCGCGAACTGCCGCGGCTGGAGTCGTACGTCGCGCACGCCAAGGTGGTCGCGGCGGCGCTGGCCGAGGGGTTCGCGCCGCTGCCCGGCGCCCGGGTGTTCCCCGAGCCGCCGCACACCCACCAGTTCCAGCTGTGGCTGCCGCTGCCGGCGGAGGCGCTGAACGAGGCCGGGACGCTGCTGGCCGAGCAGACCCGGCAGTCGCTGTTCGGGATGTGGCGCGAACCGGGGCTGCCGGGGATCTCCTGCACCGAGGTGACGGTGGCGGCGAGCGCGCTGGAGTGGTCGGCGCAGGACGTACGGGCGGGGGTGTCGGCGTTCCTGGAGCGGGTGGCGGGGCGCTGACGGCGGTCGTCCCACCGCTGACGGCTGACCGCTGACGGCTGACGGTGATCGGCTGTCAGCTGACGGCTGTCAGCGGTGGGATGACAGCTGACAGATGACGGTTATTGTCCGCCGCCCGCGCGGACCAGGCCGGTCTCGTAGGCCAGCACCACCGCCTGCACCCGGTCGCGCAGCTCCAGCTTGGTCAGGATCCGCCCCACATGGGTCTTGACCGTCGCCTCGGAGAGCGACAGCCGCGCGGCGATCTCGCCGTTGGACAGCCCGGTGGCGACCAGCAGCAGCACCTCCCGCTCCCGCTCGGTGAGCCGGGCCATCTCCGGGGTGTCCTGCGGCGGCTGGGAGCTGGGCAGCACGGTGGCGAAGCGGTCGATCATGCGGCGGGTGGTGGTCGGCGCGACCACGGCCTCGCCGCCGTGCACCGCGTGGATCGCCGCGACCAGCTCGGCCGGGGGCACGTCCTTCAGCAGGAAGCCGCTGGCCCCGGCCTTGAGCGCGGCGAAGGCGTACTCGTCCAGGTCGAAGGTGGTCAGGATGAGCACGCGCGGGCCGCCGCCCTCGGGCCCTGCGGCGGCCCGGCCGCAGATCCGGCGGGTGGCCTCCACCCCGTCCATGCGCGGCATCCGCACGTCCATCAGCACCACGTCGACCTCGGTGGCGGCCAGCACCTCCAGCGCCTGCGCCCCGTCACCGGCCTCGGCGACCACCTCGATGTCCTGCTGCGACTGGAGCACCATCCGGAAACCGGTGCGCAGCAGCTCCTGATCGTCGACGAGCATGACGCGGATGGGCATGGGACTCCTTGGCAGGGGGGTGGTCGGAAGGGGGGCGGGCCGTGATGGCGGGCTAGGAGGCGCGGCTGTCGCCGCTCAGGTCGGCGGCCGGGGCCGGGGGCGCGACCGGAACGGCGACCGGCGGGGCGGGCGCCGGCGCCGGTGCGGCGGCCGGGGTACGGGTCGGCTTGAGCGGCAGCCGGGCGTCGATGCGGAAGCCGCCGTCGGCGCGCGGGCCCGCGGCCAGCGTGCCGCCGACCATGCCGACCCGCTCGCGCATCCCGATCAGCCCGTGGCCGAAGCCGTCCGCGCCGCCGCCCCGGGCCAGCTCGGCGCTGGCCCCGCGCCCGTCGTCCTCGATCAGCACGTCCACGCCGCGGTCGTCGAAGCGCAGCCGGACGGTGGCGGCGGTCCGCGGGCCGCCGTGCTTGCGGGCGTTGGTGAGCGCCTCCTGCACGATGCGGTACGCGGTCAGCTCCAGGCCGCGCGGCAGCTCCCGGGGCTCCCCCTCGACCTCGAAGGCGACCGGGAGCCCGGCGTTGCGCACCTGCTCCAGCAGGTCGGGCAGCTGCTCCACGCCGGGCTGCGGGACGTAGTCGCCGCCGCTGTCGGCGGAGCGCAGCAGCCCCAGCAGCCGGCGCATCTCCTCCAGCGCCTGACGGCCGGTGCCGGCGATGGTGGCCAGTGCCTGCCGGGCCTGCTCGGGCGAGGAGTCCATGACGAAGGAGGCGCCGTCCGCCTGGACGATCATCACCGAGACGTTGTGGGCGACCACGTCGTGCAGCTCGCGGGCGATCCGGGCGCGTTCGGCGGCCACCGCGATCTTCGCCTGGGCGTCGCGCTCGCGCTCCAGCCGCTCGGCCCGGTCCTCCAGCTGGACGTAGTAGGCGCGGCGGATGCGGGTGAGCCGCCCGAGCACCCAGCACAGCACGAACGGGGTCGAGAACACCGCGCTCATCGCGGCGTCGGTCCAGGAGTGGGTGGTGCCCGCGGGGCGGTCGGCGGCGGCCTGCGCGCTGTAGAAGCGCAGCCACGCCAGCGGGCCCGCGGCCAGCCCGGCGACCAGGGCGATCCGGGAGGTCCACACGTGCGCGAAGGCCGCGCCGGTGTACGCGAGGACGAGCAGCGCCAGATCGGCGAAGTTGACCGGGGAGCCGACGACGACCTGCCCGAGGCCCACCCCTATGCCGACCAGCACGGCCACATCGGGCCTGCGGCGGCGGATCACCAGCATGGCGCAGAGCACCACGGTGCACCCGGCCAGGGCCAGGTCGTGCTGGCCCTGGTCCCAGTCGACGGCGACCTCCAGGGCGCAGAGCAGGAACAGCAGAGCCGCCCACGCGGCATCTGCCACCGTGGGATGCCTGCGGAGCCAGCTGTACATCGTCTGCACGTTCCAAGCGTAGGCAGCCCGGAGCGCTGCTGGGTCCACCGCCGGAGTGAGCCGGGGATCCTCCGCAGGTCGGAGTTGGTTGCCATCACCACCCGCTGGGATGGTGGTGGCATGGCGATGATCGGTTGGCGGGACGCGACGCAGGCGGCGCTGTACGGGCCCGGGGGCTTCTTCCGGCAGCCGGTGGGCCCGGCCGGGCACTTCCGTACCTCGGTGCACGCCTCACCGCTGTTCGCCGCCGCGCTGCTGGAGCTGGTGCGGCAGGTGGACGAGGGGCTGGGCCGTCCGGCGGAGCTGGTGGTCACCGACGTCGGCGCCGGGCGCGGCGAGCTGCTGCTGGCGCTGGGCGAGCGGGCGCGGGCGCTCGATCCGGGGCTGGCGGCGCGGCTGACGCTGCGGGCGGTGGAGCTGGCCGACCGCCCGGACCGGCTGCCGGGGTGGATCGGCTGGTCGGACCGGATCGAACCGGCGGCGGCCGGGGTGCTGATCGCCAACGAGTGGCTGGACAACGTCCCGGTGGACGTGGCCGAGGTGGACGAGGACGGGGTGGTCCGGCTGGTGCTGGTGGATCCGGCCACCGGCGAGGAGCGGCTGGGCGATCCGGTCGGCGGCGGGCACGGGCGGTGGCTGGAGCGTTGGTGGCCGCTGTCCGGTGCCCGGCCGGGCGCCGCCCGGGCGGACGCACCGCAGGGCGGGGCCGCTCCGGAGCCGGGCTTCCGGGCGGAGATCGGGCTGCCGCGCGACACCGCCTGGGCGGAGGCGGTCGGCTCGCTGGGCCGGGGGGTGGCGGTGGCCGTGGACTACGCGCACCACGCCGCCGACCGGCCGCCCTTCGGCAGCCTCGCCGCCTTCCGCGAGGGGCGCGAGGTGCGGCCGGTCCCGGACGGCAGCTGCGACCTGACCTCGCACGTCGCCCTGGACGCCTGCCTGGCGGCGGCCGTCCAGGCCCATGGCGGGCGGATTGTCCACAGCCTGTGGACGACGCAGCGCGCGGCGCTGCGGCTGCTCGGCGTCAGCGGGGCCCGCCCGCCGCTGGAACTGGCGTCCGCCGACCCGGCCGGGTACGTCCGGGCGCTGGCGGCGGCCGGGCAGGCGGCGGAGCTGACCGAGCCGGGCGGCCTGGGCTCCTTCGTCTGGGCGGTGCAGTCGGTGGGCACGGCCGCACTGCCGGAGGAATGGCACGGCCTCGGAGATGACAGACTCTGGGACCATGACGAGTAGGACGCCGACGGGCAGAACGCCGACGAGTGGCACGCACGGCAGCGGCACGCAGCGGGAGACGGTGGTCGGGATCGGCGCCGGGGCCGCCACCGAGCTGGGCACCAGCGACATGGTGCTGAACATCGGCCCGCAGCACCCCTCGACCCACGGCGTGCTGCGGCTGCGGCTGCGGCTGGACGGCGAGCTGATCACCTCGGCCGAACCGATCGTCGGCTACATGCACCGCGGCGCGGAGAAGCTGTTCGAGGCGCGCGACTACCGTCAGATCATCATGCTGGCGAACCGGCACGACTGGCTGTCGGCGTTCGCCAACGAGCTGGGCGTGGTCCTCGGCGTGGAGCGAATGCTCGGCATGGAGGTCCCGGAGCGGGCCACCTGGACGCGCACCCTGCTGGCGGAGCTGAACCGGGCGCTCAACCACCTGATGTTCCTCGGCTCCTACCCGCTGGAGCTGGGCGGGATCACCCCGGTCTTCCACGCCTTCCGCGAACGCGAGCAGCTGCAGTCGCTGCTGGAGGAGGCGTCCGGCGGCCGGATGCACTTCATGTTCAACCGCGTCGGCGGCCTCAAGGAGGACCTCCCGGCCGGCTGGTACGGCCGCGCCCGCGCCGCCGTCGCCGCCGTACGCGGCCGGATGGGCGTCTACGACGACCTGGTCCTGGGCAATGACATCTTCCGCGCCCGCACCCGGGGCGTCGGCGTGCTCGCTCCCGCCACCGTCCACGCGTACGGGGCGAGCGGGCCGATCGCCCGGGCCTCCGGCGTCGACTTCGACCTGCGCCGCGACGAGCCCTACCTGGCCTACGGCGAGCTGGGCGACGTGCTGCGGGTGGTCACCCGGACCGACGGCGACTGCCTGGCCCGCTTCGAGTGCCTGCTGGAGCAGACCCACAACGCGCTCGACCTGGCCGACGCCTGCCTGGACCGCATCGCCGAGCTGGCGCCCGGGCCGATCAACCAGCGGCTGCCCAAGGTGCTGAAGGCCCCCGAGGGCCACACCTACACCTGGACCGAGAACCCGCTCGGCGTGAACGGCTACTACCTGGTCTCGCGCGGCGACAAGACGCCCTGGCGGCTGAAGCTGCGCTCGGCCTCGTTCAACAACATCCAGGTGCTGACCGAGCTGCTGCCGGGGACGCTGGTGGCGGACATGGTGGCGATCCTCGGCTCGCTGTTCTTCGTCGTCGGCGACATCGACAAGTAGCCGACCAGCGGCCGACGGCCGGAAGCCGACAACGCAAGGGAGGCGGGGCCCGGCCGGGCCCCGCCTCCGCTGCTGTTCCCGTCGGCTACAGGGCGCGCAGCACCCGGACGTCGATCGGCTCGGTCTCGTCCTCGGCGGTCAGGTCCACCAAACCGGCCCCGGCGCGCGCTCCGCCAGTCTGGGCGGCGTCCTCGCCGCGGCCGTGGGCAGCGGCGTCGAGCGCGGCGCCTGCCTGCTCGGCGGCGGGCTCGGCGGCGCGGGAGACCGCGTCGTAGCGGTGCTGCGCGGCGGCGGCCTCCTCGCCGACGACGTCGGCCAGATCGGCCGGGACCGGGCCCAGGTCGGTGGAGATCGCGGTCTCCTGGCGGCTGAAGAAGTTGAAGGTGCCCGCCGCCGTGCCGTGGCCGCTGGTCCCCGCGTGGGCCGATCCGCGCACCGCGCCGCGCTGAAGCGTGGCGGGCAGGATCGTCACCGCCGGACGCAGCGGCGGCAGCGCCGCACGCGCCCAGGCGGGCCCCTGGGCGACGATCGGCGCATCCGCATCGGCGTCGGCCTTAGCCCGCGCCGGGGCGGGAGCGGCAGCCCGGGCGTCGACCTCAGCCGGGGCGGCGGGGGCCGCTGCGGCCGGGGCGGGAGCGGCGGGGGCGGCCGGAGCCGCTGCCGGGGCGGCTGCGGTGGGGGCCGCTCCAGTCGAAGCGGCTGCGGCCGGGGCGGACGGGGCTGCTGCGGCCGGGACGGTCGGAGCTGCGGCCGCCGGGGCGGCCTGGGCGGCGATCTCGGGACGGGCCTGCGGCTGCTGCTCGGGGCGGCTCACGGTCAGCCGGACCGAGGCCGGGGCCGGGCCCGCGACCGGGGGCGGCACGGCCACCGGCACCAGGGCCGGGACGCGGTCCAGGATCCGGCCGGAGCCCTTGGCGGCGATCCGCTGGGCCTGGCCCACGGCCGCGCGCCGCTCCAGGCCGCGCAGCACCGAGGCCGCCTTGAGGTAGGCGGTGGGCGTCGGCCGGATGCCGCGGAGAGCGGCCTCGCGCCGGCGGGCCTCCTCGGCGGCGCGCGCCGCTTGCTCGGCCGCCAGCCGGGCCCGCTCGCGCAGCAGTCGCTGGTTGTCGCCCTCGGCGCGGGCGAGCTGGCTGCGCTGCGCCAGCAGCCGCCGCTCCAGCCGCTTGACCTGCTCCTCGGCGGTCTCGGCCTGGTACTCCAGCTCGGCGATGCGGTCCTCGAAGCGGGCCTCGTCCCGGGCCCGGGCGGAGACCTCGGTCTCCAGTTCGAGCTCCCCGGCGCGCTCGCGCAGCCGCAGCAGCACGGCGGCCGAGGCGGCGCCGACGGCTGTCGCCACGACCAGGACCCGGAGCAGCGTGAGACTGCCGGTGAGCGGAGCGGACACCAGTGAGGCGACCGCCAGCACTCCGCAGGCGATGGGTGGGAGCAGCCTGTTCAGAGGCGAGGTTTGGCGATGGCGACCACGTGGCATGGCCAGAAATCTAGCGTGACCGGAAGCAACATGTCAGCTGAGGTACCAAAGACACCCTTGACAGGAATATGCCGTTACATTGGGTCAGATCGCCGGTACGGCCGGTCATGCCTGTTCAGACCGATGCCGGGTCCATCCGGGTGGTCACCGCGATCCGGTTCCAGGCGTTGATGGTGAAGATCAGCCCGATCAGCTGGGCCAGCTCCGCCTCGTCGAAGTGGTCGGCGGCCCGCTGGTAGACCGCGTCCGGCACGAAGCCGTCGGTGATCACGGTGACCGCCTCGGTCAGCGCCAGCGCGGCCTGCTCCCTGGGGGTGAAGAAGGCGCCCGCCTCCTCCCAGGCGCTGAGCAGGTAGATCCGCTGCTCGCTCTCGCCGCCCTTGCGCGCGTCGCGGGTGTGCATGGCCAGGCAGAAGGCGCAGTGGTTGAGCTGCGAGGCGCGGATCTTGACCAGCTCGGCCAGGGCCGGATCGAAGCCCTTGCTGACCGACCGGTCCAGGGCGACCATCGCCTGGTAGATCTCCGGGGCGGCCGTGAAGAAGCTCATCCGGGGCGCGTGGTGGTCGTGGCTCCCGCCGTGGGTCGCGTTGTTCGTCGGTGTCGTCGTCGGTGTCGTCATGACGGCAACGCTACGAGCAGACCGGCCCACAGCTATGGTCCATTTCCATGACGGATTCCCGGGCCACTTCGTCCCCGCCCGGCGGCGGGCAGGGCGGCGACCTGCATCTCGATCTGGCCCTGCGCGGCCCCGGCGGGGTCCGGGCCGGGCTGATCCGGGCGCTGCGCGGGGCCGTCCGCAGCGGGCGGCTGGCCCCCGGCACCCGGCTGCCCTCCTCGCGCGCCCTCGCCGCCGATCTGGGCCTGGCCCGCAACACCGTGGCCGACGCCTACGGCGAGCTGGTCGCCGAGGGCTGGCTGTCCGCCCGGCAGGGCTCGGGCACCCGGGTCGCCCAGCGGACGGCGAGCAGCAGGGCCACCGCGCACCGGCCGGCGGCCCGGCCCCGCACCGCGCCGCACAACCTCGTCCCGGGCTCGCCCGACCTCTCCGCCTTCCCCCGGACGGCCTGGCTGGCGGCGGCCCGCCGGGCGGTCACCGCCGCCCCCGGCGACGCCTTCGGCTACGGCGACGGGCTGGGCCGGATCGAGCTGCGGCTGGTCCTGGCCGAGTACCTGGCCCGGGCGCGGGGCGTGCGGGCCGATCCGGAGCAGATCGTGGTGTGCGCGGGCTTCGCCCAGGGGCTGTCGCTGCTCAGCCGGGCGCTGCGGCGCGCCGGGGCGCAGCGGCTGGCCGTGGAGTCGTACGGCCTGGGCCCGCACTGGGAGCTGGCCGCCCGGGCCGGGCTGCGGACGGTGCCGCTGCCGGTGGACCCGCAGGGCGCGCAGGTCCACGAGCTGGCGCGGCGCCGGGACGTCCCGGCGGTGCTGCTCACCCCGGCGCACCAGTTCCCGATCGGCGTGCCGCTGCATCCGGACCGCCGCACCGCCGTGGTGGACTGGGCCAGGGAGTCCGGCGGGATCGTCCTGGAGGACGACTACGACGGCGAGTTCCGCTACGACCGGCAGCCGGTGGGGGCGTTGCAGGGGCTCGACCCGGAGCACGTGGTCTACCTGGGCACCGCCAGCAAGAGCCTGGCGCCGGCGCTGCGGCTGGGCTGGATGGTGCTGCCGGGCCGACTGGTGGAGCCGGTGCTGGCCGAGCGGACCGCCGCCGATCGGCAGACCGACGCGCTGACGCAGCTCACCCTGGCCGAGTTCGTCGCCTGCGGCGGGTACGACCGGCACGTCCGGGCGATGCGGCTGCGCTACCGGCGGCGGCGCGACCGGCTGGTGGCGGCGCTGGCCGAGCGCGCCCCCGGGTGCGGGCCGACGGCATCGCGGCCGGGCTGCACGCGGTGCTGCGGCTGCCGCCGGGCACCGAGCGCGAGGTGGTGCGCGGCGCGTCCTGGCTGGGGCTGGCGGTCCAGGGGCTCGGCGCGTTCCGCCACCCGGACGTGCCGGACCCGGGCGACGCCGACGCCCTGGTCGTCGGCTACGGCACCCCGGCCGAGCACGCCTTCAGCGCGGCGCTGGACGCCCTGTGCCGCACCCTGGAAGCCGTCTGACCGTCCGACACCGTCTCGTCCATCGACCTTGGAGGGCCCATGAGCAGCAGCAGGACCGGAGTCGTCGTCGTCACCGGCGGCAGCCGGGGCATCGGCGCGGCCACCGCGCGGCTCGCGGCACGGCACGGCTACGCGGTGTGCGTGGCCTTCCGCTCGGACGCCGAGGCGGCGCGGGCCGTGGTCGGCGAGGTCGAGGCGCTGGGCCCGGCGGCCGTGGCGGTACGGGCCGACGTCGGCCTGGAGCAGGACGTGGAGCGGCTGTTCGACACCGCCGAGAACGCGTTGGGCCCGGTGACCGCGCTGGTGAACAACGCCGGGGTGCTGGAGCGGCAGTGCCGGGTGGACGAGATCACCGCGGACCGGTTGCAGCGGGTGCTGTCGACCAATGTCGTCGGCGCCTTCCTGTGCGCACGGCAGGCCGTGCTGCGGATGTCCACCCGCTACGGCGGCCGGGGCGGCGCGATCGTCAACGTCTCCTCGGCCGCCTCGCGGCTGGGCTCGCCCCACGAGTACGTGGACTACGCGGCCTCCAAGGGCGCGGTGGACACGCTCACCCTCGGGCTCTCCAAGGAGGTGGCGGCCGAGGGCATCCGGGTGAACTGCGTCCGGCCGGGCATCATCGCCACCGGCATCCATGCCGCCGGGGGTGAGCCGGGCCGGGTGGACCGGATCGGACCACTGCAGCCGATGGGGCGCGGCGGCACCGCCGAGGAGGTGGCCGAGGCGATCGTCTGGCTGCTGTCGGACGCGGCCTCGTACAGCACCGGGGCGTTCATCGACGTCTCCGGCGGGCGCTAGCCGCGCGGCGGCGGGCGGAAGCGGGCGGCGGGGCGGAAGCGGGGACGGCACCCCGCCGGGCCAGCCGTTCGGAGCAGTCGGGGTAATTCTTACGGACTACGAACGCCGGTGCGGTGAGCCGGTTCTGACGGCTTTTCTGCGCTTAGTGTGATGAGCACGCCGACGGCCCGGGGCTCACTCCAACGGACCGTGAATATCCGCCGTACCGCGCGGAATTCACGGTCTCGTCGGTGTCGTCGAAAGTCCGCTGTCCCGATTTGCATGCGCAGGGAGTTTCCCGATGAATTCCAGCACCCGCAGCACCCGCAGCACCCGTTCGAAGCGCACCGCCCGGCTGGCCGCCGTCGGCGCGGTGATGGCCGCCGCCACCGCGCTGCTGGCCGCACCGGCCCAGGCCGCCACCGCCGCCCATGCGACGGCCGCCCGCGCCGCCGACTCGGCCGTGTTCGTCCAGAGCAACAACGTCAACGGCAACACCGTGGTGGCCTACGACCGCGCCGCCGACGGCCGGCTGACCCAGGCCGGGGTCTACCGCACCGGCGGCCTCGGCGGGGTGCTGGCCGGGTCGGCCGTGGACCACCTGGCCTCCGAGCACTCGCTGACCTACGACCCGGCACATCACCTGCTCTACGCCGTCAACGCGGGCAGCAACACCGTGACCGTGTTCCAGGTCTGCGGCGACCAGCTGGTCCGGCTCCAGGTGATCGGCTCCGGCGGGGAGTTCCCGGTCAGCATCGCCGTCCACGGCAACCTGGTGTACGTGCTGAACGCGCTGGACGGCGGCTCGATCCAGGGCTTCGAGCGGACCGGCCGGGGCCTGGTGCGGGTCGCCTCCTGGCACCGCGCGCTGGGCCTGGACCCGGCCGCGACGCCGCAGTTCACGCACACGCCCGGGCAGGTCTCGTTCACCCCGGACGGCTCGGCGCTGGTGGTCACCACCAAGGCCGGCGCCAACAGCATCGACGTCTTCCCGCTCGGCCGGCACCAGGCGCCCTCGGCCGCACCGGTGACCGATGTCGAGGCCGGTACCGTGCCGTTCGGCTTCACCTTCGACCGGGCCGGGCGGCTGGTGGTCACCCAGGCCGGGCCCAACGCGGTCGCCACCTTCACCGTGCACCGCAACGGCACCCTCACCCCGCTCGGCTCGGTGCCCACCGGCCAGTCCGCCACCTGCTGGATCACCCGGACCGGCAACCACCTGTACGCCTCCAACGCGGGCAGCGGCACGGTGTCCGGCTTCCGCTCGGGCCCGGGCGGAGAGCTGACGGCGCTCGGCAACACGGCCACCAACGCCGGTACCGTGGACGCGGCCGCCTCCGCCGACGGCCGCAACCTGTACGTGCAGACCGGGGCGGCCGGCATCGTGGACGAGTTCCGGGTGCACCACAACGGTTCGCTCACCGCGATCGGCTCGGTCACCGTGCCCGGCGCCGTCGGCGGCGAGGGCATCGCCACCACCTGACGTCACGTCAATCCTGATGTGCAGAAGGACTCCCGCGGGTCGCGCACCCTCGGGGTGCGGACCCGCAGGAGTCCTCGGTGTCTCTCAGCAGTGCCTGTGGCCCAACTTGGCCCGGATCACAGGACGGTGGAGAGGGTGAACGCCTGCGTGGCCGTGCCCGCGGCGTTCTTGGCGGTGAGCGTGAGCCGGTAGGTGCCCAGCAGCGCCGCCGTGGTGCCGGAGATGGTGGCGGTGCCGTTGCTCCCGGCGGTGAACTTCAGCCCCGAGGGCAGCGCCCCGGACTCGCTCAGCGTCGCCGCCGGGTAGCCCGTGGTCTTGATCGTGAAGCTGAACGGCACTATCCCCAGCGCCGTCGCCGAATCGGCGGTGGTGAACACCGGCAGCTGATTGACCGTCAGATCCAACTCCTGGGTGGTGCTTCCGACGCCGTTCCGGGCGGTCAGGGTCAGCGGGTAGACGCCGTCGGCGGTGACCGCCGGTGTGCCGGAGAGGGTCGCGGTGCCGTTGCCGTTGTCCTTGAAGGCCACCCCGGAGGGCAGCGCGCCGGACTCGGTCAGCGTGATCGGCGCGGTGCCGGTCGTGGTCACCGTGAACGTCCCGGCCTTGCCCGCGGCCAGGGTCAGCGCCGCAGCACTGGTGATGACCGGTCCGGTGGACTGGCTGACCGTGACCGTCACCGTCTCGCTGCCCGCACCGTTGGCGTTGGTCGCGGTCAGCACCACCGGGTAGCTGCCCGCCGTGCCCGCCGCCGCCGTACCGGAGATGGAGCCGGTGCCGTCGCCGTTGTCCTTGAAGACCAGGCCCGAGGGCAGCGCGCCGCTCTCGGTCAGGACCGGCGCCGGGTATCCGGTACTGGTCACCGGGTAGCTGCCGGCGGTGCCGGTGCTGAACGCCGCCGTGGCCGGGCTGCTGACGGCGGGCGTGGACGACACCGTGAGGGTGAAGTCCTGGGTGACCGAACCGGAGGCGTTGGCCGCGGTGACCGTCAGCGGATAGCTGCCGCCGCTGCCCGCCGCCGGGGTTCCGGCCAGCGTCGCCGTGCCGTCGCCGTTGTCGGTGAAGCTGACGCCGCCGGGCAGTGCCCCGGACTCCTTCAGCGCCGGGGCCGGCGCGCCGGTGGCGGTGAGGGTGGTGGTGAAGGCGGTGCCGACGCCCGCCGAGGCGGTCGCGGCACTGGTGATCAGCGGCGCCGTGTTCTGCTGCAGCGTGGTGCTGCCGCTGCCCGCGACGGAGGTCCACGCAGAGAGCGTGCCGCCGTACGCCTGGCCGAAGGCCGCGCCGTTGACGGTGGTGCCGGTCGGAGCGGTGATCGGCACCGCGACGGCCGAGGTGCCCGCGTTGGCGACGGTCACCGCGCCGTCGGTCTCCGAGGCGGTCACCGTCCCGGCGGCCTCGGCGGCGCTCCAGGCGGTCTGCTCGCCGAGGATGTCGCCGATCGCGCCGAGCGTGGGCTGCTCGTACGGGGTGAGCGGGCTGAAGTAGCTCGCGTACTGCGCCAGCAGCGGGTTCAGCACCGAGTACAGCAGGCCGTCGCCGGTGGTGTCCGGCGTGCTCGGCGGCGTCCCGGTGGTGGCGGGCCCGGCCGGGGGCGCGCCGATGATGTTGGTCTGGTGCACGTAGCTCGGCCGCGGGTCGTTGCTGAGCATGTTCTGCATCATCCCGGAGACCACGCTGTTGACGATGTCGGCGAAGGTCGCCGGGGCCGTCTCGCAGGTGGTCGTCGAACTGGCCTGGCACTGGCCGCCCATGGACGGCGGCTCGTACAGGGTGTTGTACTCGTCCACCTCCTGGGCCTCGGTGGAGGCGTTGTAGTAGATGTTGATCGGGTGGCGCGGGGCCACCTGCGCGGTGCCGTCCAGGAAGGCCTGCGCGGGCGCGTACGCCGCGCCGTTGTAGTCCGCGCCGATGCCGAACTGCGCGTCCGGCGGGTTCGGGTACGCCTTGGAGGCGTCGTCGCCGACGTCCTTGATGCCGACGGCCTCCAGCGCGGGGATGAAGTACGGGTTCTGCTCCCAGGGGCCCTCGACCGCGTTCTCCTGGGTCGGCGGGGTCCAGCCGGGCTGCGGGGTGCCCGAGGCGCCGGTGTCGGTGTAGCTCAGCTCCTTCTCGCCGCCGCCGGTGACGTCGGTGGTGGACGCCGGGTCGCCGGAGCTGTTGTCCGGCAGGGTGGCGGAGGAGGGCGTCGCATAGGTGTCGATCAGCGACCAGTCGTTGCTGCCCTGCGCCTCGCGGTAGATCTGGTAGTCCGAGGCGTGGCAGATGGCCTCCATCTGCAGCGTCACCGAACCGCCCTGGGGCACGGTGATCGGCGCCGTGACGTACGCCGCCGACTGGCCCGCGCTCGGCGAGTCGGTGAACTGGTCGGTCACCGCGTACACGTAGCTGCCCGCGGCCAGGCTGCCGCCGGTGCCGCCGTCGGCCTCGTCCAGGTCCGGCGGGTCCACCGTGGCCGGGTTGCCGGGGACGAGGTCCGCGAAGCCGGAGTGGTTGCCCGGGACGAAGACCTGCGGGTTCTCGTAGCCCAGCGCCTGGCTGGCGTCGGTGCTGCTGGTCAGGCCCAGGCCGCCGGTGCCCGGCGTGCTGCCCGGCTTGCCCGCCGCCCAGCTGGTGTTCTCGTTCAGCTCCGCCTCGATGTAGTTCTGCGTCGCGCAGCCCACATCCATGTACGGGGTGTCGTAGGTGTGGCTGAGCCAGCCGAAGTCGTCGGCGTACGGCTTGCCGGTCGCCGGATCCTTCTTCTGGAACTCCGCCAGCACCGGGTCGGCGCCGGAGTTGTTCGCCTGGTACTCGACACTGCCGCCGCCGTTGAACAGCTGGTCCATGCGGAAGTTGTTCGCCTGGGACCAGGTGGCCGCGTAGTCGACGTCGGCCGCGCGCATCCGCAGCGCGTCGGCGTCGGCGTAGTCGATGGTGTGGTCGGCGGTGTCCCAGGCGTCGTCCGGGGTGAAGGTGTCGTCGATGTCCATCTCGACGTAGTTGCGGTACAGCCCCAGGTGCATGCCGTCGGTCACCCAGTTGATCAGGCCCGGGGCGAGCAGCAGCCACTGCGTCTGCGCGGCGTTATAGTCGAAGCCCAGCGTCAGCTCCACCACTCCCGCCTGCGCGTCGGTGCCCGGGTGCTGGTAGACGGCGGCCAGGATGCCGCCGTCGGAGTTCTCCAGCCACGGGGTGACCGGGGCGCCCGCGACGGCGGACGCCGGGTAGCCGTACGAGCCGGTGCCGAACGGGATGGTGCCCTTCAGCTCCGGCAGGGCCTGCAGCCCGGCCGCGGTGAGCCGGCCCGAGGTGCCGTCCAGCGCCCCCGCGCCGGTGTCGGTCAGGCCCAGCGCCGGGTTCGGATAGCTGTAGCCGTCGACCTGCCGGACGGCGAACGCCGACTCGTACGCGTCCAGCGCGGTGAGCTGACCGGCGGCGAAGTACGTCGGCGAGTCGGCGATCACCACGCCGTTGTAGGCGCCGTGCGTCCCGCTGGACAGCGCGGGCAGCGACACCGTCTCGCTGCCCGCCGCGCCGGCCGCGTCGACCTCGGTGAACGGCACCCCCTCGGTGGTCAGGGCCGACGCCCAGGCCGCCGTGGTCGGATCGGCCGCGGCCCCGCCCACTCCCCCGACCAGCAGAACTCTCAGATCCAGCTGCGGCGGCGACGCTGCCGCAGCCGCCCCTGCCGGAATCGCGGCCCCCGCTGCCGCGATCAGGGTGGCACTGGCCAATGCGGCCATCCACCCCTTTTTCCCTTGCCTCATTACCTGACCCTCCCATGGCACGTGCATCTGCAACCTCATCGGGCTGCGGCGCCAGAATGGCAGGAGGAGTGCGCGGTGTATGGCGATTGCGGAGAGATTCAGCGAGAGACCCCGGTATATACGAACACCTGTATGTGCGGTTATTCGATGTACGACAAGAAGAAACCCGTGCGGGTGATTATCGGGAAATCACCTGCACGGGCCGAGTCGTGTCGGTCGCGCCCTTGCGAGGGGGTCAGTTGGCCGGGCCGCTCACCAGGTCCACGGTGGCGCTGTGCTGCGCGCCGCTGCTGTCGGTCCAGACGACCGCCACCCGGTCACCGGGGTTGTGCGAGGCCATCAGGGTCGTCAGCTGGTCGGCCGTACCGACGGTCTTGCCGCCGACCGAGGTGATCTCGTCGCCCTGCGCCAGACCGGCCTGCGCGGCCGGGGAGCCGGCGATCACCCCGGCGACCGGCGCACCGGCGGCCGTGCCGGAGCCGGTGCCGGAGCCCGTCCCCGAGCCGGTGCCCGAGTCGCCGTTGCCGGAGCTGCCCGAGCCGGTGCCCGAGCCGCTGCCGAAGCCCTGGCCGGTGCCCGAACCCGCGCCCGCGCCGCTGGACGACGAACCGGTCGAGACCTCGACGCCCAGGAAGGCCGTCGGCCCCACGTGCACCGCGCTGCTCGCGGTACCCGCCTCGATCTGCTTAGCCACCGCCGAGGCGGTGTTGATCGGTATCGCAAAGCCCTGCGGCTCGGCCTGCTGCTGGAAGCCGGAGGAGCCCGAGGACTGCGAACCGGCGGTGTCCATCCCGATCACCGCGCCGGAGGAGTTCACCAGCGGCCCGCCGGAGTCGCCCGGCTGGACGTTGGCGTTCACCTGGATCATGCCGGTCAGCTGCTCGGCCGACCCGGTCACCTCGTCACTCGCGGTCACCGACTGGTCGACGCCGGTCACGCTGCCCGCGGCGGCCGTCGGGGTCGCCCCGGTGCCGCCCGCGTTGCCGATCGCCGTGACCGAGGCGCCGACGGCGACCTGGGAGGAGTCGGCCAGGGTCGCCGTCGCCAGCCCGGAGGCGTCCTTCAGCTGCAGAACGGCCATGTCACCGGTGCGGTCGTAGCCGACCACGGTCGCGGTGTAGGTGTGGCCGTTGCCTATGTCGGTCGCGGTGATCGTGGTCGCCCCGGCGATCACGTGGTTGTTGGTCAGCACCTCGCCGTTGGAGGTCAGCACAATCCCGGTCCCGGCCGCCTGGATATCCTGGTAACCGAGAGTGGTATTGATGTCCACCAGCTCAGGATCCACCTTGGCGGCGACGCCGGTGGCGCTGCCGCCACCGGTACTGCCGCTGCCACCGCTGCTGCTGCCGCCGTTGGAGCCGCCGAACTGCGGCTGGGACGGCTGGACGGGCGCGGTCGGGCTGGACCCGCCGGCCGACGCGGACGCCGCCGGACGCCAGACGCTGCGCCCGAGGCCGACGCCGGCCGCCAGCGCCACCGCCGCGACCACCACGAAGGCCACCAGACTGCGCACCCAGTGCCGCTTGGGCGGCACCGAGCCGTAGCCATGGCCGTGGCCGTAGTACGAGGCCGTGGGCGGGTACGGCGGCATGGGCGGCGGCATCTCGGCCGACGGCGGGATGATCCGCGTGTCGTCCTGTGGCGCCGGGGGCGGACCCCAGCTGCCGCCCGTGCCACCGGCTCCGGTCGGCGTTGCTCCGTGACTTGTGCTCATGACGGCCCCCAAACGGTTCTGGACCGGGCGAGCTAAGCGGTGCTGCCCTGCCTCCATCATGCGAGCTACCAACTGTAAGTACCGTGAGCACTGCATGAGAATGGAGGCAGGACTGCCTCCGCTCCGATCCTCGGCCCCGGCCCGCCCCGGCGCGACGCCAGTGGGCCGATCAGGTGAGGAGCCGCCACGGGCACCGGATATCCGAGCACGGCGAACGCAGCTCGGCGGTCGTCCGAGCGGGCCGGGGACGACGCTGTTGTCCCCGGCCCGCTCAGTCCAGGGTGCGGGTGGAGTGCCGCAGCCGCAGCGCGGTGACGATCTCGAAGACGCCGAGCGCGGCCAGCCACCACCCGGCCAGGACCGCCAGCACGACGATGCTGGTGACCGGCGAGGTGATCAGCACCATCCCGGCCAGCACGCTGACGATGCCGAGGAAGACGATCCAGCCGCGTCCGGGCAGTTCCGGGGCGGTGATCGCGGCGGCCAGTTCGGCGAAGCCCCGGAACAGCCAGCCGATGCCGATCCACAGGCCGAGCAGCACCACGGACTGTTCCGCGCTGCGGAAGCACAGCAGCCCCAGCACCACCGACAGCGTCCCGCTGGCGAACATCAGCACCCGCGTCCCCGCGCCGAAGCGGTCGTTGAACGCGTGCGCGAACTGCAGGATGCCACTGAGCAGCAGGTAGATGCCGAACAGCACGGCCACGACCACCAGCGTCTTGCCCGGCCAGACCAGGGTGAAGACGCCGATGAGCAGCGTGCCGACGCCCAGGGCCAGGGCCACCGGCCAGGACGCCCTGGCCAGCAGGCCCGCCAGCGGCGTCCCGAGGATCGCGTCCTCGGGCCCGTCTCCGGGTCCGCTGCCGGGCCTGGTGCCGGGCCTGCTGTCGGGCGGGACTCCGTACGACATGGCGGTTCCTCCGGGTCGAAGCCTGGGCGGAATATGCACCTTTATGTCATGGTTGGTCGGTCTCCGCCATCCGGGCGGGCGCTGGATCGGGCGTGTGCGAGAGTTGTGCCATGCATCTCGTCCCGGCCGAGCGGGCCCAGCAGGCGTCCATCGACGAGCACCGGGCGTGCGAGGCGATCGAGGCGTTGGGCGAGCCGGGGCACGTCGCCGCCTGGGCTGCCCGCTTCTCGCTGCTCAGCGATCCGGGCCGGCTCTCGCTGCTGCTGTGCATCCGCCACGCGGGCCCGATCAGCGTCACCGACCTGGCTCTGGCCACCGGCATGAACGCGACCACCGTCTCGCAGGCGCTGCGGTTGCTGAAGACCGCCAACGCGGTCACCGGCATCCGCGACGGCCGGGTGGTCCGCTACCGGCTGGCGGACCAGACCCTGGACGCCGTGCTGGCCATGGCCACCCCCGCGACCGCCGTCCATGCGCACGCTCACGCGCACGCCTCGGCCACCCACGCCCACACCTCGGCCCAGCAGTGAAATTTCTTGCAGGCTGATTCTGAAAAACTTTGCAGAAACTCTTGACGACGCTGCGGGGGCGGCGCGATCGTCAGTGCGTTCACCCAGCCGGTCACCCTCGCGGCTGGCTCCGGCCGGGACAGCCGCGGGCCGGCCGCCGCGGCGGCGACCGCTCTCCCCACCCCCACCCGGGAGCCGCACATGACACCCCTGCGCACATCGACGTCCGCAGCGCCGCCCCGCACCCGCCCCCGTCGCCGGTTCGGGCCGGGCGGGCTGACCCTCGCCGGAGCCCTGGTCGCCGGGACGCTGCTGCCGCTGACGCTCGGCGGCACCGCGCACGCGAGCAGCCCGAACGGCGGCGACGTGATCGCCAACCTCTTCGAGTGGAACTGGCCCTCGGTGGCCGCCGAGTGCACCAGCGTGCTCGGCCCCAAGGGCTACGGCGCGGTCCAGGTCGCCCCGCCGGAGGACTCCATCCGCATCCCGGGCAGCAGCCACCCCTGGTACGACGTCTACCAGCCGGTGGGCTACGACCTCAACAGCCGGATGGGCGACGAGGCGCAGTTCCAGTCCATGGTGGCGACCTGCCACGCGGCCGGGGTCAAGGTCTATGTGGACGCGGTGATCAACCACATGTCCGGCAACGACCAGACCAGCACCGACTCGTACGGCGGCGACGGCTTCAACGTGTCGTCCAAGACGTACTCCGAAGTGCCGTACGGCCCGGCCGACTTCCACACCTCCCCGGCCAACTGCCCCAACGCCGACATGTCCATCCAGGACTGGAACAGCCAGACCCAGGTGCAGGAGTGCGACCTGGAGGACCTGGCCGACCTCGACACCGAGTCGGACGACGTCCGGGCGAAGATCGCGGCCTACCTCAACAAGCTGATCGGCTACGGCGTCGACGGCTTCCGGGTGGATTCGGCCAAGCACATCAACCAGGCCGACATGGCCAATATCGAGTCCCGGCTGAACAACACCGCGTGGGGCCAACGCCCTTACGTGCTCCAGGAGGTGGCGCTGGGCGGCACCGGGAACCTGGCGCCCTCGGCGTTCGAGGGCAACGGCAGCGTCATCGGCTTCGACTACGCGGACGCGCTGAAGGCGCAGTTCCAGGGCAGCATCGCCAACCTCAAGACGTTCGGCCAGAGTTGGGGGTTGGAGCCGAGCGACAAGGACGGCGCCATGGTCGCCAACCACGACACCGAGCGCGACGGCTCCACGCTGAACTACAAGAACGGCTCGCAGTACACCCTGGCCACCGAGTTCATGCTGGCCTGGAACTACGGCGTGCAGCCCACGGTCTACTCCGGCTTCGCCTTCGCCGACGCGAACGACTCGCCGCCAGCCGACGCCAACGGCTTCGTGACCGCCACCGACTGCTCGTCCGGCGCCTGGGTCTGCACCGACCGGGTGCCGGGCATCGCCAACATGGTGGGCTGGCACAACGCGGCCCAGGGCCAGCCGGTGGCGAACTGGTGGGACAACGGCGGCAACGCCATCGCCTTCAGCCGGGGCAGCGGCGCCTGGATCGCCATCAACAACGGCTCCTCAGCGGTCACCGAGACCTTCACCACCGGCCTGGCGGCGGGCAGTTACTGCGACGTCATCCACGGCGACACCACCGCCGCGGGCGGCTGCACCGGCCCCGCGGTCAGCGTGAACAGCTCCGGCCAGGCCACGGTGACGGTCAACGCCGGCGACTCGGTCGCCGTCTACACCAAGGCCGCCTGCAGCACCGGCTGCACCCCCACCGCCCCGGCGGCCGGCACCGTCTCGGAGACCTTCAACGAGACCAGGACCACGGTGTGGGGCCAGAACGTGTACGTCGTCGGCTCGATCCCGGCGCTGGGCGACTGGGATCCGGCGTCCGCCGTCCCGCTCTCCTCGGCCGGGTACCCGGTGTGGAGCGGCACCGTGCAACTGCCCGCCGACACGTCCTTCCAGTACAAGTACATCATCAAGGACGGCTCGGGGAACGTCACCTGGGAGGACGGCGGCAACCGCAGCGCCAGTACCGGCGCCTCCGGTTCGGCCACCCTGAACGACACCTGGCAGTAGGGCAGTAGCCCGCACCGGGACTCCAGCACCGCGTGGGCGGCGGCCGCACCCCCGGCCGCCGCCCACGCGCGTCCGTCCGGCTGCCGTGCGTCGCTGGGGCACGGCAGCGGCTCGCGGCCTGATAGCAGGTCCATGACAGGCGTACAGGTATACAATCCCCGTGGCCCGTTTCACGCAGCGTTGCGCACTGTTCTTCAATTGGCGCAGCCGGCCAAGGGGTTGGATATCCCAACCACTCGGTGAACCATTCCCCACGGAGTGGTTCACTCGGTAGCCTAGGCGGGCGCACCGGACCAATTCAAGTGCGTACAGGAGCCCTTGGCCCTCACTCAAGTGAGGGGACGATTTCGAGAGGTGGCGCATGGCTGCTGCCCGACAGCCGCGGACGCTGGCTGAGAAGCTCAACGGACTGATCGCCGCCGTCACTCCGAAGGACCGCCAGTCGCCCTACTCCGACAACGAGATGTCGGCGCTGATCAGCGAACGCGGCCTGCTGCGCATCTCCGCAACCAACATCGCCAACCTGCGCAGCGGCCGCAACGCCAACCCCACCATGGGCACCATCGACGCGTTGGCGCAGTTCTTCCACGTCCCGCCCGGCTACTTCCACCAGGACGCGCTGCCGCCGGAGGTGGAGCGCGGCATCGCCGAGGAGATCGAGGCCGCCACCCTGCTCAAGGACCTCGGCGTGCGCTCCATCGCGCTGCGCTCGGCCGGTCTGGCCGGGGAGGACCTGGTCCCGGTCCAGGCCATCCTGGACGTGCTGCGCCGCGCCAACAACCTTCCGCCGATCGCCGATCCGGTCACCGCCCAGACCGCCGAAGGCAGCAGGGAACCAGGGGCTCCGGCGTCCCCGTGATGGTGACAGGATGGGTCATCGTCCCGAAGGAGACAGACATGTCGCGGTCGCTCCGTCGGCAGTGCGCGAAACTCGTCAAGGATCTGGACCTGCCCTCGCCATTCGACCTCGAACAGTTCTGCCGCAACCTCGGCGAACTGCGCGGACGCCCGCTCACCCTGATGGAGATCGACCTGCCGTCCGCGCTGCCCTGCGGCATGGTGGCCGCCCTGGACGACCGCGACATCATCTTCATCACCGCCGGGCTGACCGGGCCGCACCGCGACGTGGTCGGGCTGCACGAGATCGGCCACCTGATCGCCGGGCACCTCACCGACCCGCTGGCCCACCCCGACGCCGGCCGCTTCGTCTACACCCACCTCGATCCGCGCCTGGTGCGCAGCATCAACGGCCGCAGCAACTACTCCACACCCGAGGAACAGCAGGCGGAGCTGATCGCCACCATGCTGTTCGCCCGGATCAACCGCTTCACGGCCGAGTCGCAGTGGTCGATCGCCGGCGGCGAGGGCGGCGTCGTCGACCGGATCAGCCGCTCGCTCGGCGACGGCACCACGCCAGGAGCCCCGTGAACAGCGTCCTCTACCCCATCGCCGCCGTCACCGCCTGGCTCGCCTGCCTCTACAAGGCCCGCGACCTGCGCCGCCGGCGCAACCTGCCGCTGGTCGCGGTGGTCGCCGCGTTCGTCTGCCTCGGCGGCATCTTCTTCATCGCCTCCCCGGACGTGTGGGTGGCCCTCGACCGCGCCGCCCACTACCCGAACCTGGCCATCCTGGTCAGCCAGGGCCTGGTCATGCCGTACACCTTCTGCGTGCTCGCCGCCTGCGTGCTGTGGCGCTACCCGCCGCACCGGGCACGGCAGTTGATCCGGCGCTCGGGGCTGGCGCTGACGGCCGTGGTGGTGCTGATGGCGGTGCTCTTCCTGGCCGCCCCGATCAGCGCCGAGGACCCGACCACCTACGTGCCGGACAACGCCCGCCAGCCGTACATCAACGCGTACCTGATGGTCTACATCGCCACCTACGCGGTGCTGCAGATCGTGGTGGTGCGGATCACCCTGCAACTCGCCCGGATCGGCGGCCGGCCCTGGCTGCGCCGCGGCCTGCGCATCAACGCCTTCGGCAACCTGCTGGCGCTGCCCTACTGCGCGGTGCGGATCGCCGACGTGGCGCAGCGCTGGGTCGCCCTCGACGCCGGACGCTTCGAGGACGTCGCCCGGCTCGCGGTCGGCATCGGCGTGCTGATGCCGCCGATCGGCTGGACCATCCCCCGCTGGGGCCCGCGGCTCTCCGCCGCCGCCGACTGGGCCCGCGCCCACCGCCCGTACTGGCGGCTGTACCCGCTGTGGGACGCGCTGACCACGGCCGTCCCGTACGTCGTGCTGGACACCGGCGACCGGGCCTCGCTGCTGGGCGGGCGCCGTCGGCCGGGCCGGGTGGCACTGCGGGCCGGCTACCGGCTCACCCGCCGGTACGTCGAGATCCGCGACGCCCGGCTGGAGCTGCGCCCCTTCCTCGACCCGGGCGTCGCGGCCGCCGCCGAGCAGGCGGGCGGCCGGGCCGGGCTCGCCCCGGACCAGCTCGCCGCCGTGGTCGAGGCGGCCCGACTCGCCGCCGCCATGCGGGCCGTGGCGCTCGGCATCACCCCCGAGCGGACCGCGCTCGCCCCGCAGCGCGACGCCCGCACCGGCGCCGACCCGGGCGGCGCCGACGCCGCCGCCGAGATCGCCTGGCTGGTCCGGGTCGCCGCCGCGCTCGTCGACTCCCCCGTGGTCGCCTCCGTGCTGGCGGACACCGATCCGCACGGCCTGCAGCCGACCAGCCGCACCTGACCTGCCATCACCACCGGAGAAGCCATGTCGCCCCACGCCCCGACGCCGTCCGACACCGCCGCCCTGCCCAGCCTGGACACGGCGTTCGGCCCGGACCCGTACCCCCGGTACGCGCAGCTGCGCGAGGCCGCGCCGGTGCACCAGGTCCTCGGCCCGGACGGCGTGCCGATCTGGCTGGTCACCCGGTACGCCGATGCCCGCGCCGCGCTGGCCGACCCCCGGCTGTCGCTGGACCGCCGCAACGCCGCCCCCGGCAAGTACGCCGGCCTGTCGCTGCCCCCGGTGCTGGACGCCAACCTGCTGAACATGGACGGCGCGGACCACTCCCGGCTGCGTCGCCTGGTCGCCCCGGCGTTCAGCGCCGCCCGGATGGACGCCCTGCGCGACCGGGTGCGCGAGGTGGCCGCCGGGCTGCTGGCGGACGCCGCCCGGCAGAGCGGCCCGGTGGACCTGGTCGAGGCGTACGCCGCGCCGCTCTCGCTCACCCTGCTCTGCGACATCCTCGGCGTCGACCGGGCCGAATCCCGGCGCTTCCACGGCTGGACCGCGCTGCTGCTGGCCCCGGCCACCGCGACCCGCGCCCAGCTCCAGGAGGCGCTGGAGGGCGTGGTCGCCTCGCTGGCCCGGCAGATCGCCGCCAAACGCGCCGAGCCCGGCGCGGACCTGCTCTCCGCCCTGGTCACCGCGCACGACGGCGACGACCGGCTGAGCGCGGACGAGCTGCTCAGCCTGGCCTTCCTGCTGCTGCTCGCGGGCTACGAGAACACCATCAGCGCGATCACCGCGACCGTCCTGGCCGTGGTCACCGAGCCGGGCCTGCGGCAGCGGGTGGCCGCCGACCCGGCCGTCGTCCCGGCCCTGGTGGAGGAGGTCATCCGGCACGACGGCCCGGTGGAGCTGGCGATCCGGCGCTTCCCGGTGGAGGACCTGGAGATCGGCGGGGTGCTGATCCCGGCCGGGGAGCCGGTGCTGATCGCCGTCGGCTCCGCGCACCGCGACCCGGACGCCTTCGACGACCCCGACGCCCTCTCCCCGGAACGGCCCCGGACCGGCAGCGGCCACCTGGGCTTCGGCCACGGACCGCACTACTGCCTGGGCGCCGCCCTCGCCCGGCTGGAGACCACCACGGCGTTGAGCGTGCTGCTGGAGCAGCACCCGGAGGCCGTCCTGGCGCTGCCCCGCGAGGAGCTCCGCCGACGCCCCTCGATCCGCACCCGCGGCCTGGCCGCACTGCCGGTCCTGCTCGACCCGGCACAGGGCGAACCGGCACAGGACGAAGCGGCACAGGGCGAAGCGGCGCAGGACGAACCGGCGGGACCGGCGGCGGACGGCGCCGGGGTCGGCAGGGCCTGACCGGTCAGCCGGCTGCGGGCGCGGCCAGTCGGCGCAGCACCGTGCCGCAGCGCCGGGCGTACAGGCGCTGGAACAGCGGGACGAGCGGCCCGGCCGCCCGGGTGTACCAGCACGCCGGGCGGCTGAAAGCGGTGACGGTGAACCAGACCCGCCCGTCCGGGGCCAGCTCCACCAGGAACGCCTCCTCGCCGCACTCCGGGTGCCCCGGCAGGCTGCCGTAGCCGAAGCCGCGCCGGTCCGGCTCCTCGACCGCCCAGACCACTTCGCACAGCCCGGCCGGGCCGATCCCGCCCCGGCCGATCAGCACCCGCACCCGTACGCCCGGCCGGGCCCGGTCGTCCGTGGCGGTCACCCGCACCCCGATCGCGCGGTGCATCCGCCAGCTCAGCACGGCCTCCCCGGCCGCCGCGCACACCTGCGGCCCGCTGCCGATCAGGGTCCGGTGCCGCAGGTGCCGGTAGCCGGCGGGCAGCGGCCCGGCCTCGGCGCCGGGCAGCCCGCCGGCGGCCGGACGGGTGGCGCCCACCTCGGGATAGCTGAACCCGTCGTCCATCGCGCCTCCGCTCCACGGCCCCCGGTGTGCGCCTTCAGCCTAGGCCGTGGAGCTTCGCGTAGTTGATGGCGGCGGCGCGGTCCCGGGAGCCGGTCTTGGCGAAGATCCGGTTGATGTGGGTCTTCACGGTGTGGCTGCTGACCACCAGCCGGGCGGCGATCTCCGGATTGTTCAGCCCCTGCGCGATCAGCGCCAGGATCTCGGCCTCGCGCTGGGTCAGCCCGTCCGGCAGCGCCACCGGCTGCTGCACCGGCTGCCGCTCCGGCTGGGCGGACGCCGGTGTGGACGCCGGGCCCGGCTGCGGGGCCATCGCGGCAGCCAGCAGCGTCGCCTGGACCCGCGGGTCCAGCACGCTCAGCCCGCCCGCCGCGGCGTGCAGCGCCCGCGCTATGTCGGTGCGGTCCGCGTCCTTGGTCAGGTAGCTGCGCGCCCCGGCCTGCAGCGCGTCCAGCACCGAGTGGTCGTCGGCGTAGGTGGTGAGCACCACCACGGCCACGCCGGGATGCTCGGCGGCCAGCCTGCGCGTGGTCTCGATGCCGTCCAGCACCGGCATCCGCAGGTCCAACAGGATGGCGTCGGGCCGCAGTTCGGCGACGAGTTCGAGCGCCCGCGCGCCGTCGGGGGCGTCGCCGACCACGTCGATGTCGGGCAGGCCGCCGAGGAGCAGCACCAGGCCCTCCCGGACGCTGGCCTGGTCGTCGGCGATGACGATGCGCAAGGGGGCGGCGGAGCCGGTGGCGGTCATGTGATCAGTGTGGCGGGTCGGGCGTCCGCCGTGTCGTCGCTGTGCGGAAGCTCCGCCGTCACCGTCCACCGGCCGTCCTGCGGACCGGCGGCCAGGGTGCCGTTCAGCAGCCGCAGCCGCTCGCGCATCCCGATCAGGCCGTAGCCGCCGTCCACGCCGCTCCTCGGTTCCCCGCGCGGGGCGCCGCCCTCGCCCAGGGCGTTGGTGACGGTCACCCGGGTGAGCCCGCCGGTGTACTCCAGGCGCACCGCGACGGACTGTCCGGCCGCGTGCTTGGCGGCGTTGACCAGGGCCTCCTGCCCGATGCGCAGCAGCGCCACGGTGGCGTCCGGCGGCAGCGCCCGGGGAGCGCCGTCGACGTCGAAGCTCACCTGGGCGCTGTGGTTGCGGGCGTGCGCCTCGGCCGCCCGGGCCATCTCGTCGGCCAGCGGAAGCGCGTCGGTACGCAGCGCGTGGACCGCGCGCCGGGTCTCGGCCAGCCCCTCGGACGCCATCCGGTGCGCGGTGTTGAGGACGTCCACCGCCCGCCCGATATCCTCCTGGTCGGTCAACACCGCCCGCGCGACCTGGATCTGGATACTCAGCGCGCCCAGCGAGTGGGCGAGCACGTCGTGGATCTCGCGGGCGATGCGGGTGCGCTCGTCCAGCACCTCGGTCCGGCGCTGCTGGGCCTGCAACTCCCGCGCCTGCGCCAGCATCGCCTCGGACTGCGCCAGCATGGCCTCCGACTGCTCGGCGGATATCCGGTAGGCGCGCCGGTTATGGCCGATCAGCAGGCCGACCAGCAGCAGCAGCGGATATCCCAGGACCGTGCCGATGCTGTCGCCGTAGACCACGGCGCCGATCTCGACCGCCAGGATTCCGCAGCCCAGCACGGTCCACCCGGCAATCAGGGCGATGTCGCCGCCCGCGGCGACCGCGGCCGTCACCGCGAAGGCCACCAGGCTGTCGCCGTGCGGCAGGGTGCAGCCGAGGCTTCCGGCGACGCAGAGCACCCCCAGCAGCGGCACCATCCGGGCGCGGTCGCGCTCGCCGGACGGGTGCAGTTCGAGCCAGGTCCAGGCCAGCAGGCCGAGCCCGATCAGCGCGTAGACGGTGATCTGCAGGACCCGTGAGGGCAGGCCGACCGGGCCGCCGAGGAAGACCAGCACCCCGACGACCGCGAAACCGAAGGCCCGGGCCAGGCAGATCGTCGTACGCAGCATCCCGGCATTATCGCGCCTCCACGACAGCAGTCCCGACGCTCCGTGCACAGCAGGCTCCCTGGTCGTACCTGTCGCCCACCAGGCGGTGCGCGCGCACCCGGCCGCGCGGCCGGGCTCCGCCACGGTACGGACCGCTGCCGCCCGGCCGCGTCGGAGCAGGGGTTGACCGGCGGGTTGAGACCGCCGCCCCGGGCCTGGTACCGCGCCCGCCGCGCGGATCATGCCGGAGGTCAGCCCGGACTCCGATCCGCCGATCGCCGCGGACGGCGAAGGTAGTGCCATCAGCCGCCAGTTCACCAGTTCACCAGGGAGTCAGCCATGATGTCCGAACTCACCGAAGCCATGATCGTCAACGGCACCGTGCTGGTCGCCGTGCTGCACAGCGACCTCGGCCGGCACAAGAAGGTCGGCGCCTTCCGCATCCTGCGGCCGCTGCTGATGGCGGGCGGCATCGTCCCGCTGTTCCTGGAATCCCCGGTCACCCACGGCAGCGGCCTGGCCGTGGAGCTCGCCGGTGTCGCCGCCGGGCTGGTGGCGGGCCTGGCCGCCACCGCGCTGATGACCGTCCACCGCAGCCCGCAGACCGGCAAGCCGGTCAGCCGCACCGGAGCCGCCTACGCCCTGCTGTGGACGCTGGTGATCGGCGCCCGCGCGGCCTTCTCCTACGGCTCGGTCCACTGGTTCCCCACCCAGCTGGCGAGCTGGGCCGTCGCGCACCAGGTCAGCGCCGCCGCGATCACCGACGGGCTCATCTTCATGGCCGTCGCCATGCTGCTCACCCGCACCATCGGCCTGGGCCTGCGCGCCGCCGCCCTGCCGCCCGCCACCGGATTCGGCAGCGCGCCGCGCGTCGCCGCCGCCCGGGTCTGATCATGACCGGCCCGGACGGAACCATGAGCGACGCGTGAACGTCCCGCTCATAAATGACTGTCATATCGCGCCCGTCCGTTCACTTCCGGACCTTCGGTCTCCGCCGCCAGGCGGGCGACGCGACGTGGCCGGGAACGCGGAGGGGCGCATGAGCAGGCAACGATCGGCCGGAGAGGACGTCCCGGCCGACGCAGCGCCGACCGGGGACGCCGACGGCGGGGCCGCAGGCGCGGCCGACAGCGCAGCCGAGGGCGGGGCCGATGGCGGCGCCGATGGCGGAACCGGCGGCGAGACCGTCCCGGACGACGGGCCGAGCGGCAGACGGCCCCGGCGCCGGAGAGCCCTGCGCATCCTGGCCCTGGCCACCGCCGTCGTGACCCTGGTCTGCGGCTCGGGGGCGTCGTATGTCTACTTCCACCTGCAGAGCAATATCAAGAGCGCGCCCCTCTTCACCGGCGACAACCGGGCGGCGGCGGTGGGCGTGGAGAAGCCGGACCCCCTCGGCCGGACCCCGCTCAACCTGCTGCTGATCGGATCCGACACCCGGGCCACCGCGGTCGACGCGGCGGACGGCGGCGACGCGGGCAGCGGCGCCAACGCGGATGTCGAGATGCTGGTGCACCTCTCGGCCGACCGCAGCAACATCACGGTGATCAGCATTCCCCGCGACACCGTCACGCAACTGCCGTCCTGCGCGGGCGAGGCCACCGCGCAGATCACCAGCAGCCTGCAGTACGGGCCCGCCTGCACCGCCGAGGCCGTGCACAAGCTCACCGGCATCACCGTGGACGACTACGCCATGGTCGATTTCGGCGGCGTGGTCAACATATCCAACGCCCTGGGCGGCGTGAATGTCTGCGTCAGCAGCAATATGTATGACGTCTACTCCGGGCTCAAGCTCACCGCAGGCACGCACACGCTGGAGGGCAAGGCGGCACTGCAGTTCCTCCGCACCCGGCACGCCTTCGGCAGCGGCAGCGACAGCAGCGACCGCACCTCCGCGACCCACATCTTCTTCACCGACATGATCAACAAGCTGAAGGACTCCGACACCCTCAGCGATCCGATAGCCATGTACCGGATCGCGGACGCGGCCACCAAGTCGCTGACCGTCAGCCCCGGCCTGGACAGCATCCCCAAACTGCTGAATCTGGTGGACGACCTGAACAAGGTGCCCACCGACCGGATCACCTTCACCACCATGCAGAACGTCCCCTACGACGGCCCGAACATGGCCGAGTGGGGCGAGGACGTGTCCGAGGACACCAGCCAGGCGCCCGCCCTGTTCCGCTCGGTCATCAACGACCAGTCCCTCACCCCCGCCGCCCCCGCCCCGTCCGCCTCCGCAACGGCCACCGCATCCGCCTCCGCATCGGCCACCGCCACCGCCACGTCGTCCCCGACCGCAGCCCCCACGCCCACGCCCACCACCGCCCCCACCGCGCCGCCGCTGTCCTCGATCACCGTCACCGTCCGCAACGGCACCAGCGTCTCCGGGCGCGCCGACGCCATCGCCGCCGAACTGACCGGCGACGGCTTCAACCCCGCCACCGCCGGCTACCCCGACACCGCCGCGCCCGCCACCACGACGCTCGACTACGGCCCCGGCGACGCCGCCCAGGCGCAGGAGACGGCCGCGATCCTCGGTCTGCCGTCCACCGCCCTGCACCGGACCGACGACAGCGGCCTGACCCTGGTCGTCGGCGGGGACTGGACCAGCGGCGACGCCTTCCCGCACTCCACCCCCTCGGCCGCCCCGCTGGACACCGCCGCCGCCCTCAGCGGCACCGCCCCGCAGACCGCCGACCAGGACAACCGCTGCGCCGTGGTCGGCACCCAGTACACCGAGCCGGGCCACACCCCCCAGTCGGAGTTCGCCGACAACCCGGACGTCCCCAACTCCGCCCCCTGACCGCCGCAGGCCGGGCCGCCGCCCGGCTGGAGCAGGGCGACGACGAACAGTGCGAAGCCGCTCACGATGACGCCCACCCGGACGTAGTGGTAACGGTCCCACCGCCCCACCTGCTGCTTCCAGTCCGCCGGCGCGCCCTCCAGGCTCCAGGTGGCGACCCGCGCGTTGATGGGCACCAGCAGCAGGAGCGACATCACCACGCTCAGCACCAGCAGCGCCGCGCCCGCGGCGATCAGCGGGGCGCGCGCGTCGCCCCAGGCCAGCGCCGCCCACGCCGAGCCGAGTACGACCGAGCCGACGTACCAGAACGGCATGATCCGGCCGAGCACCCGGGCCCCGTCGCTGCGGGCGCCGAGCCCGCCGTCGTCCGGGAGCCGGTCCAGGATCGGATTGACGAACACCGCCACCGCGAACTCCACGCCCACCATCAGCCCGACCACGACGACCGTGACAGCGGCCAGTACGTCCTGCATGTCCCCTCCCCGGGGTGATTTCTAGCACTGCTAGGTTATGAATCGATGCTAGACATACCGACGCTTGGTTGTCTAGCGGTGCTAGCATCGCCGCATGCCGGTACACGAGCGCAAGGAACGCGAGCGGGCCAACCGCCACAGGCTGATCGTCTCCACGGCCCGCGAGCTCGCCGAGGCCCACGGCTGGGACGCGGTCACCACCCGCCGACTGGCCGAGCGGATCGAGTACAGCCAGCCCGTGCTCTACAGCCACTTCCGGGGCAAGAACGAGATCGTGGCAGCGGTCGCCCTGGAGGGCTTCACCGAGCTGGCGGCCGCCCTGCGCGCCGCCGCCCCGCAGGGCGCGGCCGACCGGCAGGCGGTCATCGCCCTGGCCCGCGCCTACACCGACTTCGCCGCAGCCAATCCGGCCCTGTACGACGCCATGTTCAGCCTCGACAACGGCCTGGCCTTCGCCGACGAAGCCACCCCGGCCCCCCTCCGCGAAGGTTTCCAGGCCCTGCTCGACCCCCTCGCCGACCACGCCCACCCGAACGACCCGGGCCTGTTCGCCGAAACCTTCTGGGCCGCCCTGCACGGCCTGGCCACCCTCACCCGGGCCGGCCGGCTCCCCGTCGCCCGGACCCCGACCGGCTCGCCCTCCTGGCCGACCGCTTCCTCCCCGGGGCCTGACCCGGCCCCGCTCGACGGTCCGGCCTGAGTGATCGTCACATACTCCCTGATCCGGCATGGTTGCGGTTCCCGGCCGCCCGTCGCCGGTGGACACAAGGCCGCAGCCGCGGCGATCGGCGCCAGGCGTCCGATCCGTCGCGGAGCCTTGACATGTCCGAATCCCTGCCCTAAACCTCTGTCTAGAGAGCGCTCTCCCAGGGTGGCGGGACGACATTCGGCGCGCTGAACCGCCTTTGTGCGGCAATTCGTTTCGTCATGCCCTGCCGCCGCCACCGCACCACCGACACGCCGCTGCGGACATCCGCGGATCCGGTCTGCGTCAGCCGCCCCGGCCGAGCCGGGGGCGCAGGTGCGAGCCGTTCGCGGACGTCTGCGGGCAGACTCCGGCCCCGGCCGGGCAGGTCGGCCCGCCGATCCACGGACCCACCCAGATCAGGCAACTGAAGGGACAGCAATGCGACCTCTCCCCCACCTGCGGCCGACCGCGCCCGTGCGCGGCAGACCGCGTCCGCGCCGCCGCCGGCCCACGTTACGCGCGCTGCTCGCGGTCGCGGCCCTGTGCGCCGTGTCGCTGGTCGGTGTGCGCACCACCGCCTACGCCGCCGGCTCCGCTCCCTTCGGCGGCACCGCCGCCGCCGTTCCCGGCACGGTCCAGGCGGCGAACTACGACACCGGCGGCCAGGGCGTCGCGTACAACGTCACGTCCACCAACGGGTCCGCCAACAGCTACCGCTCGGACGGCATCGACCTCGAGACCACCGCCGACACCCAGGGCACCGGCGCGGCCGGCGGCACGTACGACATGGGGTGGATCACCGCAGGCCAGTGGTTCAAGTACACCGTCAACGTCGCCACCGCCGGGATCTACACGGCCAGCTTCCGGCTGTCCTCGCCGTACGGGATCACCGACGCCCTGCACATCGCCAACGCCTCGGGCACCAACCTCAGCGGCTCCGTCGCCGTCCCCAACACCGGCGGATACGAGACCTGGACCACGGTCGCGGCGAGCGTCACGCTGCCCGCAGGTGTGCAGACGCTGACCATCGACCAGGACTCCAACGGCTGGAACTTCCACAACGTGGCCTTCGCCCTGAGCTCGGGCGGCGGAGGCGGCGGGGGCGGCGGCTCCAGCGGCGACCAGCCCTTCGGCGGTACTCCGGCGGCCGTCCCGGGCACGGTCCAGGTGGCCAACTACGACACCGGCGGCCAGGGCACGGCGTACAACGTCACCTCCGCCAACGGGACGGCCGACAGTTACCGCTCGGACGGCGTCGACCTCGAGACCACCGCGGACACCCAGGACTCCGGGGTGGCCGGCGGCGCCTACGACATGGGCTGGACCACGCCGGGGCAGTGGTTCAAGTACACCGTCAACGTCGCCACCGCCGGCGTCTACACCGCCAGCTTCCGCGTCTCCTCGCCGTACGGGATCAGCGACGCCCTGCACATCGCCAACGCCTCGGGCACCAACCTCAGCGGCTCCGTCGCCGTCCCCAACACCGGCGGATACGAGACCTGGGCCACCGTGACCGCCAGCGTCACGCTGCCGGCCGGCGTGCAGACGCTGACCCTGGACCAGGACTCCAACGGCTGGAACTTCCACTATCTGGCCTTCACCCAGGGATCGGGCGGCGGCGGAGGAGGCGGCGGGGGCGGCGGTTCCGGCCCCACCGAGTACTGCGGCACCCAGGACCTCGCCCTGGACCAGCCGACCACGGCCTCCTCGACCCAGGACGCCACCGACTACCCGGCGGCCGACGCCACCGACGGCGACCCCGGCAGCCGCTGGTCCAGCGCGGCCGGCGACCCGCAGTGGCTGGACGTCGACCTCGGCTCCCCGCAGCAGATCTGCAGCGTGGGCATCCTCTGGGAGGCCGCGTACGCCACGGCGTTCCAGATCCAGGTGTCCAACGACAACGCGACCTGGACCACGATCTACTCCACGACGACCGGCACCGGCGGCAACCAGACGTTCACCGCCTCCGTGACCGACCGCTACATCCGCATGTACGGCACGGCGCGGGGAACCCAGTTCGGCTACTCGATCTTCGAGTTCGACGTCTACGGCCTGACCACCACCGCGCCGGTCACCGGCGGCAACGGCAACGGCGGCAACGGCGTCTGCCCGTGGGTCGGCTCCACCGCCCCGGTCGCCCAGCGCGTCCAGCAGGTGCTCAACACCATGGACCAGTCGGAGGAGGCCAGCCTGCTCTCCGGAGACGGCGCCTCGTCCTACATCGGCCAGGTGCCCGGCGTTCCCAACCTGTGCATCCCGCCGGACAACATGGAGGACGGCCCGTCCGGGGTCGGCGACGGCAACGGCGGCGTGACGGCCTTCCCCGACGGCGAGAACGCCGCCGCGACCTGGGATCCGGCGCTGATCAAGCAGGAGGGCGCGGCCAAGGGCGCCGAGTTCGCCGGCAAGGGCGTGAACATCTCCCTCGGCCCGACCACCAACCTGGTGCGCGACCCGCGCTGGGGCCGGACCTACGAGACGTACGGCGAGGACCCGTACCTGGCCGGCCAGATCACCTCGGCCGAGGTGGACGGCCTGCAGAGCCAGGGCGTGATGGCCATGGTCAAGCACGCCGCCGCCTACGACCAGGAGCAGTATCCGAACGGCGGCGACAACGAGACGGTCGGCCAGCAGGCGCTCGAGGAGCTCTACCTGGCGCCGTTCCAGGCCGCCATCAACCAGTCCGCTCCGGCCTCGGTGATGTGCTCGTACGCCGTGGTCAACGGCGCCCCCTCCTGCGCCAACGCCGACCTGCTGCAGGACGGACTGGACGAGCAGGCCGACTACGGCGGCTTCGTCGCCTCCGACTGGGGCGCCGCCGGCTCCGCCGTCGCGGACGCCGAGGGCGGCATGGACATCGCCATGCCGTTCTCCGACGCGAGCGACATCACCGCCGCGCTCACGGCCGGGACGCTGAGCCAGGCGACCGTCAACGCGATCGTCGCCCGGATCCTGACCCAGATGTTCGCCTTCGGCCTGTTCGACAACCCGCAGAGCGGCTCCCTCTCCGCCACCGTCACCACCGCGGCGCACCAGCAGACGGCGCTGCAGCTCGGCGAGGAGGGCACGGTCATGCTGAAGAACAACGGCCTGCTGCCGCTCAACCCGAACGCCACCGGTTCCATCGCGGTGATCGGCACCGACGGCGGCGCCGCGGTCGAGATCGCCGGCGGCGGCAGCGGCGGGGTCGACAGCTCGAACGCGGTCTGGCCGCTGACCGGCATCCAGAACGCGGTCGGGCCGAACACCAAGGTCACCTACACCGCGGGCGACGACAACGGCACCACCGACATCCCGCAGGCGGTCGCCGCGGCCCAGGCCGCCACCGACGCGATCGTCTACGTCAGCGCCCCGGAGGGCGAGGAGAGCGACCTGAAGACGCTCGACCTGTCCAGCGCGGACGAGACGATGATCGCGGACGTGGCGGCGGTGAATCCCAACACCATCGTGGTCATCAACAGCGGTTCGCCGGTGGTCATGCCGTGGCTGAACTCGGTCGCCGGGGTGTTCGAGAACTGGTACGGCGGCCAGGAGACCGGCGCCGCCACGGCCGCGCTGATCTTCGGCACCGCCGACCCGTCCGGCAAGCTGCCGGTCACCTTCCCGAGCAGCCTGAGCCAGGTCCCGGCGCAGACCACCGCGCAGTGGCCGGGCACCTCGACCGGGACGGTCTACAGCGAGGGCGTGGACATCGGCTACCGCTGGTACCAGTCCCAGAACATCACCCCCGCCTTCCCGTTCGGCTTCGGCCTGTCCTACACGAAATTCTCCTTCTCCAACCTCAACGTCGGCGCCTTCAACGCCAACGGCACGGCCACGGCGACCGCGACGGTCACCAACACCGGGTCCGTGGCCGGCGCGGACGTGGCCCAGCTGTACGTCGGCGACCCGGCAGCCAGCCAGGACCCGCCGGAGCAGCTGAGGGGCTTCCAGCGGGTCACGCTCACCCCCGGGCAGAGCGCGACGGTCAGCTTCCCGCTGACCATCCACGACCTGGCGGCCTGGTCGCCGACCGACAACCAGTGGGAGGCCCACGCGGGCACGTACTCGATCAAGGTCGGGGACGCGTCCAACAACCTGCCGCTGACCGGCTCCACCAGCCTGGCCCAGACCCTGACCGGGCAGATCGCCGCCGGCGCCTCCGGCGCGGGCGTCTCCCTGGCCAACACCGCCGTCAGCGCCAACGTCACCGCCAACTCCGGGGTGCCGGGCGCCGAGACGGTCGGCGTGGTCAACCCCTTCGGCTACAGCAGCCCGAAGGGCGCGGCGGTCTCCTTCGCCATGCAGGCCGTGGACTCCAACACCTCGCAGTCCCTCACCTACACCGCGACCGGCCTGCCGCCGGGCATCACGATCGCCTCCAACGGCACCGTCTCCGGCTCCAGCACCGCCCTCGGCACCTACACCGTCACCGTCACCGCCACCGACCCGAAGGGAGTCTCCGGCACAGCCACCTTCATCTGGTCCGTCGTCCAGTAACCCCACCGGCTGGCCCCGCCACCCCGGTGGCGGGGCCAGCCGGCGTTTCGGCGGCCCACCTGCGCCGGTTCGGGGAGCGCCTCCGGCGTCCGGGGCCGATGCCGAGCCGCCGCGCGGCCGGGCATCGTCCGAGGGCAGCCGGCACGTGCTCCCCAGCGGGCCGGGTGCCCTGCGGAGCGGCCGGGCGGCGCCGTCGCTACGATCCCTTCTGCGATCAACATCAACAGGGGGCATTGTGAAGAAAAACCTGCGCCGCATGCTGGGACTGGCTGCTGCGGCGGCACTCCTCGGCTTCGTTCCCGGCGGGACCGCCACCGCCTCGGCCGCGTCCGCGCCCGGCCCGGTCGGAGCGCTGTACAGCAGCACCGTCGGCGTCCCCGGCTCGGTCCGCGCCGGAACCACGGTCTCCCTGCACACCTGGTACATGGAGCGGTCGCGGTACTCCATGGCGGCCACCGACTTCCTCGTGTCGGTGTGGAGCGGGCAGACAGCGAGCGAGAAGGGCCTCTCCGTGAGCTGGCTCAATCCGCTGACGCACCGCTGGCAGGCCGTGGGAAGGACGGGGTACTCCGACTTCGGGCTCTCCCTGGACTCGGCGCCCACCCATCTGACGCTCGCCCCGGGCCGGTGGGCCCGGATCGACTTCCGCATCACCTTCGGCGCCTCGACCCGTCCGGGGACCTGGCACGTGGAGCCCAACGTTCCCAACGGCTTCGTCCTGCTCGACGCGTACGGCAGGCCCGTCCTGAACCCGGGCTACCTCTCGGTCGCCCACAAGCAGGACTTCACCGTCACCGTGCACCGCTGACTCCCAGCGCTACCAGGCTGGTTGTCGTCAGGGATCAGGGCTGGAGGCCCCGGCCCCGATCCCTGACGCGCCGCGGCCGCTCGATGCCTGGTCACGAGAGGGAGAGGGGTTCGCCCGGTGAAGCCTTGAACGGCGACGAACCGGCACTCACCCAACCGGTACAGCGGTTACTGCGGGCGTACGAGGCGCACCATGGAACACCTGTCGGGCATGCCAGTCCCGATGCCGTCCTGCGACGGACGGAACGCCCGGCTGCGGTCCTGTCACCGGTCGCCCGGCCAGCGCGAGCACGTGCTGCCTGCTCGCCTCGCTCCGGCCGACGAAGCGCTGCGAAACAAGAATGCGGTGACCCTCGCCCAGCCCCAGGACACCCTTGTCGAAAAGCTTGTGGTGCAACGAACACAGGCACAGACCGTTGTCGACCTCGTCCGGACCGTCGTACGACCACCAACGCACGTGAGCGGCCTCCAGGCCGACGCTGCTCGCACCGAGCATCCCGTCGTAGCCGCAGAAAGCACACTGGAACTCGTACGCCGTCAGGACGATCTCACGCATTCGGCGGTCCCGCTGTCGACGCACAGCGGTCTCCGCTTCACCCAGCAAGCCGGTCAAAGGCGCAACCTCGGCAAGCTCCAGGTCGAGACCGACGGCCTCGCACAGCTCGGTGTGCAGTGACGGCGGGAAGTTGACGTCCAGCAGCACTCTGGCCAGCCGCCCCAGCAGCGAAGGCTCCCTGGCGAGCGCCGTGCGCAACTCCGGTACGAGCCTGCCGGTGGCGCCGCTGGACCGGAGAATCCTGACCCCACTCCCCGGGCTCCCCTGCCCACGATCGGTCCTGACCTCCCAGACACCGTCACTGACCAGATGGTGGAACGGGTACGCAGGCGTCGTCGGATTCGGCGGCCCGTACTCGACCAGCAGCCGCTTCAACTCCTCTTCGACCACGCTGTACCGCAGTTCGCTGTCGGCATCCTGCTGAAAGCTGCCGAGCGCGTACAGCAGCAACAACGGCTTGTGCGGGGCACGGACCTCGTTGCTCCTCCACTGCCGCAACTTCGCCACCCGATCGAGCCAGTCCATGGCCGACAGCGTAGTTCGTGGCATCGCCGCCACCGTCGGCCGGTGATGATCGGCTCGGATGCCTCAGGAGCGAAGCGCGCCGCGGAGGCGCCCGCCCGATACTGACGTATCGCCGACCCATTGCGCTGCCGTTTTTCCGACGCATGCGGACAGAGCCCTTGTCCGCAGTGCCCTGTTCGAGTGGAGCGCATCCGCCGTAGCGGGAGCGCCAGCCCGGCAGCTCGGTAAGCCTCGTAGCACCGCGCGAAGCGATGGTGGGGGCGGGCGTAGGGTCGACTCGGCAAGGCTTCGGCCGGGCGGCACGATGATGAAGGAGACGAATCCGCGCATGACGACGGCACCCGTGATTGGCATCGGCGTCCCTGGAACATTCGCCTGGGGTGTCTTCCATGAACGGCACCCCAAGCTCGTCCAGCAGGTACTGGACGCTCTGCCGTACGGTCCGGCCCAGCGCGCGGCGGTCGGGGAACTCCTCGCCGAGAGCACGGGTGGTGTGCTCCAGCCCCTCGACAAGACCGCCCATGATCACCAGCAGTGGCTGGACTGGGGCGGGGACCTGTTCGGGCGGCCCTGGGGCGAGGCGCCGTTCCTGTGGGCGGAGAGCTACTTCTACCGCAGGCTGCTCGAAGCCACGGGCTACTTCCGTCCCGGAGCCTGGCACGGGATCGACCCGTTCGCGCCGTTCAAGAACGCCGAGTTGGCCGGGCAGACCGTTGACGAGGAGATGGCCGCCCTCGACGACCTGCCATCCCTGTCCGCCGAGAAGCGGGCCGAGGTGCTGCTCTCCTCAGCGCTCTGGGGCAATCGGGCGGATCTCAGCTTCCAGGTCACAGCCTCTTCGGCCGAGGCCCGAACCTCCACCGTGATTGCGAACGACAGCTCCCCGCTGTGGTCCGCGCTCGCCGCGGCGGAGAGGGCGCGGGTCTGCGTCATGGCCGACAACGCGGGACGCGAGCTCCTGCCCGATTTGGTCCTGGTGGATCACCTGCTCACCAGCAGTCAGGCGGCGGAGGTGGTCCTGTACGTCAAACCGTTCCCCTCCTACGTGTCGGACGCGACCACCGCCGACGTCCTCGCAACCGTCGAGCGGCTTCACGCCGCACCAGGACGCGAGGCAGCGCGGATCGGCGGTCGTCTCCGGGAGGCGATGAGCCGGGGCACCTTGGCGGTTCGCACGCACCCGTTCCTCTGCGCGCCTCTGCCCTTCCGCGACATGCCGGCCGACCTCAGAGCCGACCTCTCCGGCGCCACGATGACGATCCTCAAGGGCGACCTCAACTACCGCCGTCTCGTTGAGGACCGACTCTGGGGCGCCACAACCTCGTTCGCTGGGAGAGTCGCCTACTTCCCATCCCCGGTAGCAGCCCTGCGGACGTTGAAGTCGGACGTCATCGTGGGCCTCGACGGACAGGTGGTTGCCGGGCTGGACGCCACAGGGGAGCCGTGGCGCACCAGCGGCACGTACGGCCTCATCCAGGTCTGCGCCTGACGCAGGTGTCGCCGATGGGCGCAGCCAGTGATCGGACCCATCCGGGACGGACGGCAAATTGCGTTGACTCGTCTCCGTACCGCTGGTGGGGTAGCGGCTCATGGAGGAAGACAATCTCGCGGACGGCTGGTTCCCGGAGAGCGTGGCTGCGGGCTACGACGCCCCGGGCGGCGTGAATGCGCCTGAAGCGGTGGACCCGGTGGTGGACGTCCTCGAAGACCTGGCTGCCGGCGGTCCGGTCCTTGAGTTGGCCGTCGGAACCGGCCGAATCGCTGCCCCGCTGGCGGCCCGCGGCGTGGCCGTGAGCGGCATCGACATGAGCCGGGCGATGGCGGCGCGGATCACCGACAAGCCGGGCGGTAACCAGGTCGCGGTCACCATCGGCGACATGACCACCACGAGAGTGGACGGCCAGTTCTCCCTCGTCTACCTCGTGTTCAACACCATCAGCAACGTGACCACGCAGGACGGACAGGTCGCCGTCTTCCGCAATGCTGCCGCACACCTGCGGCCGGGCGGGGTGTTCCTGATCGAGGTGGGGGTTCCGGACCTGCGGCGTCTGCCGCCGGGCCAGGACTCGGTCCCGTTTCGGGTGGAGCCCGGTCGTGAGGGCGGCGGCTACCTGGGCTTCGACCAGTACGACGTCGTGACCCAGCAGTTCACGTCGAACCATGTCACCGTGACGGCGGACGGGAAGGGCCGGTTCTGGCGCATCCCGTTCCGGTACGCCTGGCCGGCCGAGATGGACCTCATGGCGCGTATGGCGGGACTGAGCCTGAAGCACCGCTGGGCGGGCTGGGACCGTTCGCCGTTCACGGCGGAGAGCACCACGCACGTGTCGGTCTGGCAGAAGCCTGAGGAGGCTTGCCCCTGAGCCGTAGACCAGTAGGACCCTGACGGCCGAGCAGGGAGGCTTCGGCCTGAATCTGCTCGATCTGCGGCCGGGAGCCGTCGATCATCAGGATCCAGGGGCACCCGTACTGAGGACGTCACCACACCAGCGCGGAAGCTCTGCTGGGAGCGAGCCGCTGTCCGGTTGGACGCATGGCGGCACGCACACGGGCGGCTCCGCGCCTGGTGGCAGCCTCGCCGGTGCCGACTGCCACCGTGCGTGAGCCGAGCCCGGCGCAGGTGCGGCAGGTGCCCACTTGGCGTACCGGATCGCCGCAGGTGGGGCACTCGGTCAGGGGCGCGACGGCAGGCCCCGACGTGGCCATCGGGGCCGGGACGGGCGGCAGCTTGCGCACGAGGCGGTCGCGCAGCAGCGCGGCGGCGCTGTGGACGCGATCGGGTAGGCCGGTCAGCAGGGCCTGTCCGAGGTCGCGCTCGCCGCATCCACGCTCGAGCCAGGCCGCGACCTGTGGCGCGAGAGCCATGGCCTCAACGGTCCCCACGCGTAGGCGCGGCTCGGGTCCGACGACCCGCAGCAGCGTCTCCGCCGCTCGCTGCGCGGGGCCGTCGGGCACTTGGGCCCCGCGAGCGGTCGCCATGTCGGCTGCTTGCCACCCGCCCTCCCGGGCGGCTGGAACAGTGCGTCGCTGCCCGGCCTCCCTGCGCGGCGTGGGGAGGGTGGGTTCTTTCTCCAGGTCCTTTACGGGGTTGGCGCCAGGAAGATCGGCTGCCGCACCACCGGGGACCGGAACAGTGGGAGCCGGAGCGACCTGCGAGTTCGTCTGCGGGGTGTCGTAGACGTGGGCCTCGCTGATGAAGGTCCCGTCGGCTTGGCGGACCCGCAGGACGCAGTAGTAACCGGCGGCGGTCAGCTCACGCAGCGCCCTGGCGACGGCCAGTCGGCCCTGCGGACTGGTATCGGCCATGCGCCGTCCGTCCTCGCGCCACCCATCGGGGCGCGAGAGCAGGTCGGCCAGCAGGCCCCGAGCGGTGTAGGACAGCCGCCGGTCCTGGAGGAGGTAGTTGGGCAGGATCATGAAGCCGCACGTGTGGCGGCTACGATGGACGTGCATGAGGAGTATGGCTCCTTGTGCCGGACCCCGGGGTGTTCCAGCACCGCCGGGGTCGCCTATTTAGTTCGTGGACCACGGACGGTAGCACGAACCCACGCCGCAACTCGACCCCATCCCAGACACCCTGATCACACATCAGGCAGGCTCTCCGCGTCCCTCGATCCCGAGCACCCGAAGCAGATCTGCCGATCACCCGGCAGTGCTTCCCCAGCCGCAGCACACGGCACGGGTGGGCGTCACGACGGGCCAGGTCATAGCCCTTCCTCCGGCCGATGCCGATGGCGCGAGAGACCGGCCGGGTCTTCACCAAGGAGAACGGCGAGTGGCTGCACCCGACCGCCGTGACCGACCGCTTCCGCGAGCTGGCCGAGGCGGCCGGCTTGCCGCCGGTCCGGCTGCACGACCTCCGGCACGGCCCGGCCACGCTGGCTCACGCGGCGGGCGCGACCTGCACACGATCAAGGAGATGCTCGGCCACTCGTCGATCGGCATCGCCTCGGACACGTACACGACCCTGCGCCCGCAGGTCGACGGGGCGATCGCGGAGGCGGCGGCCCGGCTCGTCCCCCGGGCGAACAGGCCGGGCAAGGTTGCCCAGTCCACCGCCGATCCGGCCAAGATCATGCCGTCCGCTCACGCAGACGGCCTCGGACGAGGTGTCCGAGGCCGACGATGGAGCCCCCAGAAGGCCAAAGTTGCAGCTCATCCGAGGTGGTGCGGTGAGCCCCCTGTCGGGTTCGAACCGACGACCCCCGCTTTACAAGAGCGGTGCTCTGGCCAACTGAGCTAAGGAGGCGTGGTGCCTGTCCGCGGCGGGCCACGGCAGGACCAGGGTGCAGTGTACCGAACGGAGTGGGGGTGGTGCCTGGTGGTTTTGTGGGTGGGAGGGGGTGTGGCGGGGTGGGTGGTTTGTGGCAAAGGGGTGGGGTTTGGGTGGTTGTAAGGGCGGGGGGCGGGCGCATTGGGGTGGGCGGGGGTGCTGACAAGGCCGCTTCGTGCAGGTACCGTCACCAGCAGTCTGCTGAAACAGTGGACTAGACCTCTCTCGGAGCGAGACTTCGGAAGAGGGCGCGACATCCACCTTTACTCGGATCGTCCGGCACGTTCCTGCCGGTGAAGGAGAAGCACAGCTATGCCTACCGTGACGTTCGACAAGGCCACCCGTATATACCCCGGTGGCCAGAAGCCCGCCGTGGACGCGCTGGACCTGGATATCGCCGATGGCGAGTTCCTCGTCCTGGTCGGTCCCTCCGGCTGCGGCAAGTCGACCAGCCTGCGGATGCTCGCGGGCCTCGAGGACGTGAACGGCGGCGCCATCCGCATCGGCGACCGCGACGTGACCCACCTCCCGCCGAAGGACCGGAACATCGCCATGGTGTTCCAGAACTACGCGCTGTACCCGCACATGACCGTCGCCGACAACATGGGCTTCGCCCTGAAGATCGCCGGCGTGAACAAGACGGAGATCCGCAGGAAGGTCGAGGAGGCCGGGAAGATCCTGGACCTCACCGAGTACCTGGACCGCAAGCCGAAGGCCCTCTCCGGCGGTCAGCGCCAGCGTGTCGCCATGGGCCGCGCGATCGTCCGCGAGCCGCAGGTCTTCCTCATGGACGAGCCGCTGTCGAACCTGGACGCCAAGCTGCGCGTGCAGACCCGCACCCAGATCGCCTCGCTCCAGCGCCGCCTGGGCATCACCACCGTCTACGTCACGCACGACCAGGTCGAGGCCATGACCATGGGCGACCGCGTCGCCGTGCTCAAGGACGGCCTGCTGCAGCAGGTCGACTCCCCGCGCAACATGTACGACCGCCCGGCCAACCTCTTCGTCGCCGGCTTCATCGGCTCGCCGGCCATGAACCTGATCGAGGTGCCGCTGGTCGACGGCGGCGTGAAGTTCGGCGACTCGACGATCGAGGTGCACCGCGCCGCCGTCGGCGGGGCCGCCGACGCGGGCGACAGCACGGTCACCATCGGCGTCCGCCCGGAGCACCTGGACCTGGTCTCCGAGGGCGACGCCCTGGGCCAGGGCGGCCGCGGCCTGGCCGTCACCGTCAACGTGGTCGAGGAGCTGGGCGCGGACGGCTACGTCTACGGCACGGCCAACGTCGGCGGCGTGGACAAGGACCTGGTGGTCCGGGTCAGCGGCCGCGCCGTCCCCCGCAAGGGCGAGGTGCTGCACGTCGTCCCGCGCACCGGCGAGACCCACGTCTTCTCCACCTCGACCGGCCTGCGCCTCGGCGACTGACCCGGAGCCCGGCAGCCCGATGTGACGTGCGCTTCTCCACGGTGGGGTGGTCCCCACCGGGGAGAAGCGCTGTCCGGGTGAAACAAAAGAGACGTCACTCATTCGGGTGACTAAATGTCGCCATATCATTACCCACCGCTAGCATCACCGTCGTGAAGCAGCTAGCGCGCCGTCTCGGCAGATCCCTCGCCTTCGTCCTGCCCGTCGTCCTGGTGACGACCGGAACCCTCGCGGTGACCCGCGTGCCCTGGGCCCCTTCCGACAACAGCGGCGATCAGCAGCAGCTCGCCGCCTCCGCGTCCTCGCAGACCGGGAGCGGCACCGCTGTCGGCACGAGCGCCGGCACCGGCCACAGCAGCCCGCAGGACGCCCTGCGCAGCCGGCTGCTGCGGGAGCTGGACGCGCAGAACCCCGGCGTGGCGCTGAACTCCCTGCAGCAGGCCATGGAGCAGCAGCCCTCGCTGACCCGCTACTGCACCGGTATCGCCCGGGACCTGGGCCAGGCCGCCGTCCGCAAGTACCGGGGCGACGTCCGCCGGGCGCAGTCCTTCGCCCGCCCGGTCTGCGACGGCTCCTTCGCCGCCGGGACGATGGCGGGAACCGGCTGACCGGCACACCGGCTGGCCCGCCCACCGGCCGCCGGACCCCGACCCGCCCGGCCCGCCGACCGACAACGGCCGGGCCGGGCGGGCGGATTCGGGCCGACCGGCCCCTACCCGGCCGAACCCGCTGAACGCACACTGAACGCGGGGAAGCCGCCGAGGTCCCGGTCGGCGCACCCGCTGTCACCTTCTCCCCATAGGGTGCTCCCATGACCGCTGACCTCATCCCCTCCACCGAGGGTTCTCCGCTGGCCTCATCGCCCGTCACTCAGGCCGTGATCCTGGCCGGCGGTCAGGGCTCCCGGCTGCGCCCGTACACCGACACGCGTCCCAAGCCGATGATCGAGATCCCCGGCACCGGCGTCCCCATCATCGGCCACCAGCTCCAGTGGCTGGCCGAGGAGGGCGTCACGGACGTCGTCATCTCCTGCGGTCACCTGGCCGAGGTGCTCCAGACCTGGCTCAAGGAGTCGGACCTCCCGCTCAACGTGACCACGGTCGTCGAGACGGAGCCGCTCGGCCGAGGCGGCGGCCTGAAGTTCGCCGCCTCCTCGCTGCCGCGCCAGGACCAGCCCTGGTACGCCACCAACGGCGACATCTGGACCCGCTTCCAGCTGCGCGACATGGCGGACTTCCACTCCGAGCGGGACGCCCACGCGACGCTCGCCCTGGCCCGCCCGCGCCTGCCGTGGGGCACGGTGGACACCGACCAGTTCGGCAACATCCTGGACTTCATCGAGGCGCCGCCGTCGCCGTACCTGATCAACGCGGGTGTGTACGTCTTCTCCGCCCAGTTCGCGTCCATGCTGCCCGATCTGGGCGACCACGAGCGCAGCACGTTCCCGCGGCTGGCCCGCGAGCGCCGGCTGTCCGGCTGGGAGCTGCCCCAGGGCGTGTACTGGCGGGCCATCGACACCGCCAAGGACCTCTCCGAGGCCGCCAAGGAGCTGGCCGCCAGCCGCGCCAAGGGCTGACGGGACGCCTCCCCCTGAGACCGCCGGGAACGGCACGCCGGGGACGCACGCACGGTGGCCCCGTACCGACTGATCGCCAGTCAGGTACGGGGCCACTGTGCGTGTCAGCGGCGCTGAGCCGGAGCCGGGCCGGGGCCGGACGCGCCCGCCGCGCCCGGCCCCGGCCTCTCGGCCGGAGGTCACCCGCCGCCGAGCAGGCCGCCCAGGACGCCGTTGCCGGAGGTGGGCCCGGACGACGGCGAGCCGGTCCGGTGGTGACCGGTGGTGGGCGCGGGGGCGGTGCCGCCGCCGGTGCCGGTCGGGCCGTGCCCGGCGCCGGCTCCGCTGCTGCTGCCGGTGCCGGACGCCGTGCCGGTGCCGGTGCCCGTGCCGCTGCTGTGGTGCCGGGACGCGGTGTGGTGCGCCGACGGGCTCGCGGTGGCCGAGGCGTGCGGCGAGGCGGAGGCGTGGGCGTGCGCCGAGGGCTTGGCGCTGCCGTGCGGCGTGCTCGCCGTCGGCGTGGGCCACATCGGGTCCGGGTAGCTGGTCGGCAGGCTGCTGGGGGTGCCGGTGCTGTCCGGGACGACGGTGGTGACGGTCCGGCTGCCGCGTACCGCCGCGCCCATGGCCGAGCCCAGCAGCAGCGTCGAGCCGGCGACCACGACCGCGATCACGAAGCCGCGCCGCAGCACCCGGCGGCGCAGCCGGGAGACCGGGGCGCGCTCGCCCAGCCGCCGCCACGCCTCGATGGCGAGCCGGCCGTCCAGCGAGAACAGCGGGGCGCCGGCCAGCAGCAGCGGGCTCCAGGCGGCCAGGTAGATGATCTCCGGGGCGTCGTAGACCGGGGCCGAGCGCCAGCTGACGGTCACCAGCAGGACGACGGCCAGGATCATGCCCAGCGCGGCCGCGAACCGCTGCCACAGCCCGAGGACGCACAGCACGCCGACGACGATCTGGACGAAGGCGACGCCCAGGCCCGCGCCCACCGGATGGGTGAGCGCCTGGTTCAGCAGCGGCGCCGCCACCGGCCACGGGTGCAGCGACTGCAGCCAGTGCATCATCGAGCCGCGCGCGCCGCCGTTGAAGTAGACCGGGTCGCAGAGCTTGCTGAAGCCCGCGTAGATGGAGATGCCGCCGAGGAACAGCCGCAGCGGCAGCAGCACCAGGCCGAGGTCGACCCGGCGCCCCGGGTACCAGGCGTGGCGAACCGGTTCTCCCGGCTCGCGTACGCCCAGCTCGTACGTCTCCTCGTAGCGCTCGCGGTCCCGGTCGCGCGCGTCCCGCCCCGGGTAGGGCTGGTACGGCTGGTACGTCTCCTCGGGCGCGATCCGGGACATCGGCTGGGTGGCGTCCGGGATCTGCTGCCGGGGCAGCACCGGGGTGCCCAGGCCGCCCTGGCGCAGGGCGTCCAGCAGCGGGTCGGCACCGCCGGTCCAGGTGATCGGGGTGACCCGGGGCTTGCGCCGGGGCTGCTGCTGCGGCGCGAGCTGCTGGTTGCCGAAAAGCGGTGCGCCCGCCCCGGCGAGGGCCGGGAAGCCGGGGACGACGAGCAGCTGCTGGGTGTCGTCGGACATGCGGGGGGCTTCGAACAGCGGGCTCACCGGAGCGCCCAAGCGCACCCGAAAGCTCGCCGTCGTGGTGTTGAGCCGGGCCGGATCGGTCGGAACCTTGACCCCGTAGAGCCCCGGCTCGGCGTCTATCCCCTCGGCCGCTGCCTTCTGGGGCCGCGTAGGTGTTCTGGTGTCCACACACCACTAACCGCCCGAGGGTCCGTTTGGACACCCTCTGCGGCAAGACTCGGCGCGCACACCGGCCCACGCGCCCACCGCGCGGACGCCCCCGCCGCGGGCGGGGCGCACCGCCCCGCCCGCGCGGCCGGTCGGCTCAGCGCTTGGCGCGGAGCCTGGCGGCCTCGTAGAGCACGATGCCGGCCGCCACGCCCGCGTTGAGGGATTCGGCGGCGCCGGGCATGGGGATGCGCACCGTCAGGTCGCAGGTCTCCGAGACCAGCCGGGAGAGGCCCTTGCCCTCGGAGCCGATGACGATGACCACCGGCCCGGTGAGCGCCTCCAGGTCGCTGAGGTCGGCGTCGCCGTCGGCGGCGAGGCCGACGACGAAGCAGCCGGCCTTCTGGTACGCCTCCAGCGTCCTGGTCATGTTGGTCATCCGGGCGACCGGCACCCGCGCCGCCGCGCCGGAGGAGGTCTTCCACGCGCCGGCCGTCATGCCCGCGGCGCGCCGCTCGGGGATGACCACGCCGTGGCCGTCGAAGGCGGCGACGGAGCGGACGATGGCGCCCAGGTTGCGCGAGTCGGTGATCCCGTCCAGCGCCACGATCAGCGGGCTCTCGTGGTTGTCGGCGGCCCGCGCCAGCAGGTCGTCCGGGTGCGCGTAGTCGTACGGCGGCACCTGCAGGATCAGGCCCTGGTGGTTGTGGCCCTCGGCGAGGTTGTCGAGCTGCTGGCGCGGGGCCTCCATCAGCGGCACGCCGCGTTCGGTGGCCAGCGTCAGCGCCTCGCGCACCCGCTCGTCGTTGTCGATGAACTGCTGGACGTAGAGCGCCGAGGCGGGCACGCCGCCCTGCAGCGCCTCCACAACCGAGTTGCGGCCGTAGACCAGCTCGGAGCCGGCCTTGCCGCCGCGCCGCGCGTTGCCGCGGGACTTGTTGCCCGCGACGGAGCGCTTGGCGGCGGCGTTGGCCAGCCGGTTCTTCTTGTGCCCCTTGCGCTCGGAGGCGGGCGGGGTCGGGCCCTTGCCCTCCAGGGACTTCCGGCTGTGGCCACCGGTACCGACCGACGGGCCCTTCTTGGAGCCGGGGTTGCGGCGGTTCCTGCGCTGGCTGTTGCCGGCCATCAGTACGGTCCTGCTTTCGTGGTTGAACGTGAGAACGTGAAAACTCAGCTGAGGGTCCAGCGGGAGCCGTCGGCGCGGTCCTCGATGGCGAGTCCGGCCTGGGCGAGCCGGTCCCGGATGGCGTCCGAGGTGGCGTAGTCCTTGCGCTCCCGCGCGGCCTGACGCTGCTCCAGCACCAGCTTGACCAGGGCGTCGACGACGCCGTGCAGGTCCTCTCCCTGCTGCGGTCCGGCCCAGGCCGGGTCCAGCGGGTCGAGTCCGAGTACCCCGAGCATCGCACGGACCTCGGCCAGACGCGCTACCGCGTTCTCCTTGTCGTCCGCCGCCAGGGCCGCGTTCCCCTGCCGGACGGCGGTGTGGACGATGGCCAGGGCCTGCGGGACGCCGAAGTCGTCGTCCATGGCCTCGGCGAACGCCGGGGGCACCTGCGGCGCGGGCTCGACCAGTCCGTGCAGCTCGGTGACCCGCTGAGCGAAGCCCTCGATCCGGGCGAAGCCGGTCTCGGCCTCGCGCAGGGCCTCCTCGCTGTACTCGATCATCGAGCGGTAGTGCGGGGTGCCCAGGTAGTAGCGCAGCACGATCGGACGCCACGTCTGCACCATCTCGGAGACCAGCACCGAGTTGCCGAGCGACTTGCTCATCTTCTCGCCGCTGAGCGTCACCCAGGCGTTGTGCATCCAGTAGTTAGCGAACTCGTCACCGTACGCCTTGGACTGCGCGATCTCGTTCTCGTGGTGCGGGAAGATCAGGTCCCGGCCGCCGCCGTGGATGTCGAAGGCGGAGCCGAGGTATTTGTGCGCCATGGCGGAGCACTCCAGGTGCCAGCCGGGGCGGCCGGGGCCCCACGGCGTCTCCCAGCTGGGCTCGCCCGGCTTGACGGCCTTCCACATGGCGAAGTCGCGCTGGTCCCGCTTGCCGGTCTCGCCCTCGCCCTCGGGCTGGCGCAGGTTCTCCAGCTCCTGGTGCGACAGCGACAGGTAGTCCGGGTAGGAGGTGACGCTGAAGTAGACGTTGCCCTCCGACTCGTAGGCGTGGCCGCTCTCGATCAGGCCGCGCATCAGCTGGATCATCTCCGGGATGTGCCCGGTGGCCCGGGGCTCGCCGGTGGGCGGCAGGCAGCCGAGCGCGGCGTAGCCGTCGTTGAAGGCGCGCTCGTTGGCGTAGCCGATCTGCCACCAGGGGCGCCCGCTCTCGCGCGCCTTGACGATGATCTTGTCGTCGATGTCGGTGACGTTGCGGATGAAGGTGACGTCGTAGCCGCGGTAGGCGAACCAGCGACGGAAGATGTCGAAGTTCAGGTACGAGCGGATATGACCGATATGCGGTGGGGCCTGTACGGTCGCGCCGCACAGGTAGATCGAGACACAGCCCGGCACGAGCGGGACGAAGTCGCGTACCTGGCTGGCGCTGGTGTCGTACAGGCGAATACTCACAGCGTCAAGCGTAGTGGGAACCAGGGGGTGCCCGGTGCCTCTCCGGGCACCCGGATGCCGAACGTCAGTACACCAGGGCCGTGGCGACGGCCACCAGACCCTCGGCCCTGCCGGTCAGACCGAGCCCGTCGGAGGTCGTCCCGGCGACCGAGAAGGGCGCGCCCACCGCCTCGGAGAGCACCCGCTGGGCCTCCTCGCGGCGGGTGCCGATCTTCGGCCGTACGCCGATGACCTGCACCGCGACATTGCCGATCTCGAATCCGGCGGCCCGGACGATCCTGGCCGCCTCGGCCAGCAGCCGCACCCCGGAGGCCCCGGCCCACTCCGGGCGGTCGGTGCCGAAGTGCGTGCCGAGGTCGCCGACGCCGGCGGCGGAGAAAAGTGCGTCACATGCCGCGTGGGCGACGACATCGCCGTCCGAGTGCCCGGCCAGGCCGAACTCCTGGCCCTCCCAGCGCAGCCCGGCCACCCACAGCTCGCGCCCGGCCTCGAAGGCGTGGACGTCGGTGCCGATACCGGTGCGCGGCAGCCGCGGGGCAGCCGCCGGGCCCGGTCCGGGCTCTGGCGCCCGGTCAGAAGCGGCGGAAGCGGAAGCCGCGCGGCTCCCGGGGTGCTCAGAAGTCATCGTGCGCCCTCCGTCGTGCCAGGACCGCCTCGGCCAGGACCAGGTCCAGCGGGCGGGTCACCTTGAACGCCTCCTCGTGACCGGGGACGACCACGACCTGCCCGCCGTAGCGCTCCACCAGGCCGGCGTCGTCGGTGGCGTCCGAGCCGTCGCTCAGCGCCTTGTCGTGGACGCTCTGCAGCAGGTCGCGGCGGAACCCCTGCGGGGTCTGCACCGCGCGCAGCATCGAGCGGTCGGGCGTGTCGAGCACCGGCTCGGGCCGGCCGGGGCCGTCCGCCGGGCCGACCCGCTTGACCGTGTCGGCCAGCGGCACCGCCGGGACGACGGCCTGCGCGCCCTCGTCGACGGCGCGGGCGACCGCGTCCACGACCTCCACCGGGACCAGCGGGCGGGCGGCGTCGTGCACCAGCACCACGTCCACCTCCGGCGGCAGCGCGGCCAGCCCGAGCCGGACCGACTCCTGCCGGGTGGCGCCGCCCGGGACGACCAGGACCCGCGGGCCGCTGTCGGAGCCCTCGGCCCCGGCGTCGGCCAGCATCCCGCGGACCCGGGCGACTCCGTCGGCGGGCGCGACCACCACGACCAGCGTGACGGCGCGGGAGCGCGCGAGCGCGCGGACGGCGTGGACGAGGAGCGGCACGCCCCCCAGTCCACGCAGGGCCTTGGGGGCGCCGGGGCCCAGTCGTTCGCCCCGCCCTGCGGCGGGTACCACTGCTGCGGCGTTCAGGTTTTGTTCCTTCAACGAAGTGGGTATGGCCAAGGCGTGCCGGGCCAAGCACCTTCCGTGGAGCCCGACCCGCTCGTCCCGGCACACTACCGGTCGGTGGTTCACCGGCCGTCAGACAACGCCTCGCACACCGGCGGCCGCCCCGGCCGTTGCAGTGTGCGCCGAGGCATGCCCCGTCGGCGCAGGCACCGCCGGCAGGCGCGGGACATGCCTCAGCGCCCGTCGTCGGCTAACGGCGGGCGCTGAGGCAGCACTGCATCAGGTCAAGCGCATCGTCACGCGAGGGTGCCTCTCAGGAGGCGAGTACCTCGTCGAGAAGCGTCTCAGCCTTGTCCTCGTTGGTGTTCTCAGCGAGGGCCAGCTCGCTCACCAGGATCTGCCTGGCCTTGGCCAGCATCCGCTTCTCGCCGGCGGACAGCCCGCGCTCACGCTCACGTCGCCAAAGGTCGCGCACAACCTCCGCGACCTTGATAACGTCGCCCGAAGCAAGCTTCTCCAGGTTCGCCTTGTAGCGGCGGGACCAGTTGGTGGGCTCCTCGGTGTACGGTGCACGCAGCACCTCGAAGACCCGGTCCAGCCCATCCTGACCGACCACGTCGCGCACGCCCACGAACTCGGCGTTCTCTGCAGGCACGCGCAGCGTCAAGTCACCCTGCTGCACCTTGAGCACCAGGTAGGTCTTGTCCACACCTTTGATCTGGCGAATCTCGATTGCTTCGATCAGTGCGGCCCCGTGATGGGGGTAGACCACGGTGTCGCCAACCTTGAACGTCATGTGACAGGTACCCCTTCCGTGGCTTTCCAGAATAACACGGGTTCAGCCATATCCGAAGGGCGTTTTCGCAGGTCAGAGCCAGTCTCAGGGCTTGACAAGGACCCCTGCCGCGTGCTGCGACCCCAGTTCGACGCGGGCTTCCCGCAGGTCGGAGCGGTTGCGAACGATCGACAAAGCACCGGCAAACCCCGGAAGGATCTTACCCGTAAGCCGTAATCGGATCGTTATCTGATCTTCGGGTGAGCCCCTCCGCGATCACCCGCGCGGCGCACTGCGGTCAACCCCGCGCCGTGGACGTCCCCCGATGCGCCGTCAACAGTGGCTGGGCGACACGGGGCTCCCCCGTGTGAAGCGGATAAAGGGGATCGGTAACCTGATCGCGGCCAGACCACCGAAATCGTCCAAGGAGAAGCCTCCGCCGTGAGCCGCAGTCTTCGTCGCGGCGCTGTCGCCGCCCTCATCATTGCGACCGCCCCCGTCCTCGCCGCCTGCTCCGCGGGGGACGGAGCTGCGTCCCTCCAGGTGAAGCCCAATGTCGCAGCCACCACCCTCGGATCGCTGAAGCTGAACGGCATCAACGTCGTCACCGCCGTCGGCGGCAGCACCCAGGCCAACGTGTCCGTGAACATCGCCAACAACGGCACCACCGCCGAGACGCTGACCTCGGTGACCGCCGACGGCACCGCGGCCACGCTCAGCGGGCCCGCCGTCATCCCGCCGCAGAGCTCGCTGCTGCTCAGCGGCCCGGGCCAGGTCAGCGCCACGGTTCCGTCGCTGACCCAGACGCCCGGCCAGAACACCCCGGTGACCCTCACCTTCGCCAACGCCGGCTCGGTCACCATCCAGGCCCTGGTCAGCGCGGGCACCGGCCCGTACGCCTCCTACGCGCCCAGCGCGGCCCCCACCCCGACGGCGACCCTGGCGGTCACCACCAGCCCGTCGACCCCGGCCGGCACCGTGTCGGGCAAGGCCGCGCCGACCGGCAAGCCCAGCGGCAAGGCCACCGAGAAGGCCGCGACCGGCAAGGGCACCGCCAAGGCCACGCCGACCACGAGCAGCACGCCCTGACCCGAGCGTCGAGCTGACCGGCCGCGAGCTGAACCGGCCGCCGAGCACGAACGGCCGCGCCCCCGGAGGACGATTCCTCCGGGGGCGCGGCCGTCAGCGGGGGTCTGCGGCCTACGGCTCGAACTTGTAGCCGAGACCGCGCACGGTCACCAGGAAGCGCGGGGCGCCCGGGTCGGGTTCGATCTTCGCCCGCAGCCGCTTCACGTGCACGTCCAGGGTCTTGGTGTCGCCGACGTAGTCCGCGCCCCAGACCCGGTCGATCAGCTGCATCCGGGTGAGTACCCGCCCGGCGTTGCGCAGCAGCATCTCCAGCAGGTCGAACTCCTTGAGCGGCAGGTCGACCTTGGCGCCGTCCACGGTGACGACGTGCCGGTCCACGTCCATCCGGACCGGTCCGGCCTCCAGCGCGCCGGGGCCGCCGTCCACGGCCTCCGGCTCGCCCCGGCGGCGCAGCACCGCGCGGATGCGGGCGACCAGCTCGCGGGTGGAGTAGGGCTTGGTGACGTAGTCGTCCGCGCCTATCTCCAGGCCGACCACCTTGTCGATCTCGCTGTCCTTGGCCGTGACCATGATCACGGGGACGCTGGACTTGGCCCGCAGCTGGCGGCAGACCTCGGTACCGGGCAGGCCCGGCAGCATCAGGTCGAGCAGGACGAGATCGGCGCCATTGCGTTCGAACTGGTCGAGGGCGTCTGGTCCGGTGGCCGCGATCGCCACCTCGAATCCCTCCTTGCGGAGCATGTAGGACAGGGCATCGCTGAAGGACTCTTCGTCCTCGACGACGAGCACACGGGTCACGGCAGGGCCTCCGGAGCAGGGAGAGTGGTGGGCAGGGGGTCTGGGGTGTCGTCGGCGTCGGCGGCGGAACCGTCGAAGTCGGCGTCGATCTCGGTGCCGTCGGGGTCCTCGTCGCCGCCGGCCGCCCGTCCGTCCCGGTGGGCGACGGGCAGGCGCAGGGTGAAGGTGGAGCCCTGGCCCTCGACGCTCCACACCGAGACCGTGCCGCCGTGGGAGGCGGCGACGTGCTTGACGATGGACAGGCCGAGTCCGGTCCCGCCGGTGGCCCGGGAGCGGGCCGGGTCGACCCGGTAGAAGCGTTCGAAGATCCGTTCCCGGTCCTTCTCGGAGATGCCGGTCCCCTGGTCGGTGACCGATATCTCGACCGTGTCGCTGGAGCCGCCCGGCACCTTGCGGGCGGCGATGGCGACCCGGGTCCGCGCCGGGCTGTAGTTGACGGCGTTCTCCACCAGGTTGCCCAGGGCGGCGGCCAGCTGGCCGCGGTTCCCGTGCAGGTTGAGCCCGGCGATGCCGCCGGCCGCCATGACGATCTGCTTGGCGGCGGCCTGGTGCCGGCAGCGGTCCATGGCCTCGGCGACCAGCTCGTCCACCGGCACCCACTCGGGGTCGACCAGCCGGTTGTCGTCCTGCACCCGGGAGAGTTCGATGATCTCCTGGACCAGGCTGGTCAGCCGGGTGGCCTCGATGAGCATACGTCCGGCGAAGCGCCGGACCGCCTCGGGATCGTCGCTGGCGTCCTGCACGGCCTCGGACAGCAGCGACAGCGCGCCGACCGGGGTCTTCAGCTCGTGCGAGACGTTGGCGACGAAGTCGCGGCGGACCGCCTCGATCCGCCGGGCCTCAGTGAGGTCCTCCACCAGGACGAGCACCAGCCGCGAGCCGAGCGGGGCGACCCGCACCGACACGGCCAGCGCGTCCCCTCCGGTCTTGCCGCCGATCCTCCGGGGTATGTCCAGGTCGGCCTGGCGTATCTCGCCGTCGCGCCTGGTCAGCCGGGCCATGACCAGCATGGCGTCGACCGCGATGGCCCCGCCGCGCACCAGCCCCAGCGCATACGCGGCGGAGCTGGCCTTGATCACCTGGTCGCTGTCGTCGAGAACGACCGCGCAGGAGCGCAGCACGGACAGTACGGTGTCCACACCCGGGGGCAGTCCGGCTTCGGGCTGCTGTTCGACGCGTTTGGCGGGCTTGCGGCGTTCCTTCTCGCTCCACCGGAAGGACAGCGCGGCGGTGAGGCCGACTCCGAGCCCGGCGATCGCGCTCGCAGCGGCTTCGGCCACGTTCAGATCCATATGTTCAGCGTAAGCGCACGGCGGTGACCTGCTGTAACCCCTGGAGCAGGGCATCAGCCCCTGGTCGCCGAGAATTCACCTGGGCGTCAGCAGTGGTTCACCGCTGCTGAGCGGCGGGGACGCACGGACGGCCCAAGGTAGGACCAACAGGACTCAGCAGGAGGATGGCACCATGCGTGACGCGTACCACGAGGAACTCGATTCGATCGGTGACGGCCTGGTCGACATGGCCCGACTGGTCGGCTCGGCGATGGGCCGCGCCACCACGGCCCTGCTGGACGCCGACCTGGAGCTGGCCGAGGGTGTGATCGCGGCCGACGAGAAGGTCGACCACCTGCACCACGACCTGGAGAACCGCGCCATCGCGCTGCTGGCCCGGCAGCAGCCGGTCGCCACCGACCTGCGCATCGTGGTCACCTCGCTGCGGATGAGCGCGGACCTGGAGCGCTCCGGCGACCTGGCCCGCCACGTTGCCAAGCTGGCCCGGCTGCGCTACCCGCAGTCCGCCGTCCCCGCCGACCTGCACCCGATCGTCCTGGAGATGGGCCAGCTGGCCCAGCGCCTGGTCGCCAAGGCCGGCCTGGTCATCTCGTCCAAGGACGTGGACGCCGCGCTGGAGATGGAGCGGGACGACGACGCCATGGACGCGCTGCACCGCCAGCTGTTCTCGCACCTGCTGGACGACCGCTGGCAGCACGGCATCGAGACGGCCGTGGACGTCACCCTGTGCGGCCGCTACTACGAGCGCTTCGCGGACCACGCGGTGTCGGTGGCCAAGCGGGTCGTCTTCCTGGTCACCGGTGAGCACGCGGACGACTTTGTCCCCGAGCCCACCGGCAAGTAGCCGGACGCCCGGCCGAGGGGCGCGCGGACGGGCGTGCGGCATGCTCCCGTACGCCCGTTGACGGGGTGTCAACTCCGGGGCTTGACTGAGGTGTAGGCATGTCCGCCTGAAGGAGGGTCCGCATGACTCAGACTCCGACCCAGCCCGCCCCGACGAAGGCCGCCACGGCCGATGCCGCGCACGACGCAGTCCTGCGGATCCCGCTGCCCCTGCTCGCCGCGTGCGGGTGCGGCTCCGGGTGCGGCTGCGGCTGCCAGTCCGGCGGCACCTGCCAGTGCGGCGGGGGCTGCTGCCACTAGCCGCGCCGTGGCCCTCGCCGGGCCGCGCACGGCCGCAGGGAACGCGTCGGGCTCGGACTCCGCCCAGGGAGTCCGAGCCCGACGTGCTCTGCCGCGGCTCGCTGCTGCGGCTACTTCTTCTTGCCCTGGTTGGCGACCGCCTCGGCGGCGATCGCGGCAGCCTCGGGGTCGAGGTAGCGGCCGCCGCGGGTGAGCGGCTTGTAGTCGGCGTCCAGCTCGTAGAGCAGCGGGATGCCGGTGGGGATGTTCAGTCCGGCGATGTCCTCGTCGGAGATCCCGTCCAGGTGCTTGACCAGGGCGCGCAGCGAGTTGCCGTGCGCGGTCACCAGGACGGTGCGGCCGTCCGCGAGGTCGGGGACGATCGCGTCGTACCAGTAGGGCAGCATCCGCTCGACGACGTCCTTGAGGCACTCGGTCTGCGGCCGGACGTCGGCGGGGATCTGCGCGTAGCGGGCGTCGTCCGCCTGCGAGTACTCGGCGTCAGCGGCGAGTACCGGCGGCGGGGTGTCGTACGAGCGGCGCCAGAGCATGAACTGCTCCTCGCCGAACTCGGCCAGGGTCTGGGCCTTGTCCTTGCCCTGGAGCGCGCCGTAGTGGCGCTCGTTCAGCCGCCAGGAACGGCGGACCGGGATCCAGTGCCGGTCGGCCTTGTCCAGCGCGATCTGCGCGGTCCGGATGGCGCGGCGCAGCAGGGAGGTGTGCAGGACGTCGGGGAGGAGGCCCTCGGCGGCGAGCAGCTCGCCACCGCGCACGGCCTCCTTCTCGCCCTTCGCGTTGAGGTCGACATCGACCCAACCGGTGAAGAGGTTCTTCTCGTTCCACTGGCTCTCGCCGTGGCGGAGCAGGACAAGACGGTAGGGAGCATCAGCCATGACCGGAAGCCTAGTCGAGGCGGAAACCCGGTAGCGGCCGAGGCACCGGGCTGCGTAAGCTCTCCACTGCCGATGCGATACTTACACCTGCTGCTCGGGGAGCCTGCCTTGCCCATCTCGCCACCGCCCCGGCCAGGTATCGCGCAGCGCCTGAGGACAGCGGCCGGGGAGTCGGTGGGCGGACTCCCGGCGACCTTCTGGTGGCTGTGGACCAGCACACTGGTGAACCGGCTCGGCGGCTTCGTCGTCACCTTCCTGGCGCTGTACCTGACCGTGGACCGGGGCCTCTCCCCCGCCTTCGCCGGGCTGGTCGCCTCCCTGTACGGGCTCGGCGGCAGCCTGGCGGCGCTCGCCGGCGGGGTGCTCGCGGACCGGATCGGGCGGCGGCCGACCCTGCTGGCGGCGCAGTCCGCCACGGCGGCGGCGACCCTGGTGCTCGGCCTGGACCGCCCCGCGTGGGCGATCGCCACCACGGCCGCCGTGCTCGGCTTCACCAGCAACGCCTCCCGCCCGGCGGTGTCCGCGATCATGGCGGACCTGGTGCCGGGCGCCGACCGGGTGCGGGCGTTCTCGCTGAACTACTGGGCGATCAACATCGGCTTCGCCTTCTCCGCCGCCGTGGCCGGACTGATCGCGGCCCACGGCTACCTGCTGCTGTTCATCGGCGACTCGGCGACGACGCTGCTGTGCGCCCTGGTGGTCTTCGCCCGCGTCCCCGAAACCCGCCCGGCGGCCCACCCGCACGCCTCCGCCGCAGCGGCAGACGCCACACCCGAGCCCGTACCCGTACCTGCACCGGCCTCCGTGCCCGCCCCGGCTCCCGCTCCGGCTCCGGCTCCCGCCCCGGCTCCGTCGATCAGCCTGCTCACCGTGCTGCGCGACCCCGCCTTCATGGCCCTGGTCGGCCTCACCTTCCTGCTCGCCTGCGTGGCCAACCAGGGCAGCGTCGCCCTGCCCATCGTCATGGGCCGGGCCGGCTACTCCCCCACCGACTACGGCCTGGTCGTCAGCCTCAACGGGCTGCTCATCGTGGTGCTGCAGATCCCGATCACCCGCGTGGTGGAGGGCCGCAGCCGGACGCTGATGCTGTCCGCCGCCGCGCTGCTCACCGGCTGCGGCTTCGGGCTGACCGCCTTCGCCGGGGCCGCCTGGTTCTACGCGCTGACCGTGGTGGTCTGGACGGCGGGCGAGATGCTGGGCGTCCCCGCCAACATGGCGATGGTCGCCGAGCTGTCGCCGGTCCACGCCCGTGGCCGCTACCAGGGCGTCTACTCGCTGGCCTGGTCGGCCGCGTCCTTCGTCGCGCCGATGACCGCCGGTTTCCTGCTGGCCGCGTCCGGCGGCGACGCCGTCTGGCTCAGCTGCACCCTGCTCGGCGCGGTCGCCGCGGGCGGCTACGTCTGGCTGCTGAACCGGCCCTTGCGGCGCCCCGGCGAGCCCCTGCCGAACCAGCCGAGAAATGCGGGTGCCCCGGCCGACAGCTGCTCGTAGGGTGCCCGGTATGGCGACAACGACACCCGGCGGACGGCACGACGGCGGTAGCGGCGACAGCGGCGGCATCGAGATCAGAGCGGTCGAGGAGGCCGATCTGGCGGACTGGGGCAGGGCCGTCAGCAGTGGCTTCCTCGCCCCCAAAGGCCACAGCCGGCTGGAGATCCGGCAGGCCCAGTTCTCGCCCGGCCGCACCCTCGGCGCGTACCACCGGCGCCGCTGCGTCGGCACCTTCCGCAGCCTGGACCGGGAGCTGACCGTCCCCGGCGGCGCGACCCTCACCGCCGACGGCATCACCAACGTCACCGTCGCCGCCACCCACCGCCGACGCGGCCTGCTCACCCGGATGATGACCAGGGGCCTGACCGCCGCCGCCGAGCGCGGCAACAGCCTCGCCATCCTCATCGCCGCCGAGTACCCGATCTACGGCCGCTACGGCTTCGGCCCCGCCACCGGCTTCCGGAGCTACACCGTCGACAAACTCCGCGCCGGGAACGTCCGCGTGCCCGCCGAGGCCGACGACGGCAGCTTCGAGCTGCTGGACCTGGACGAGTGGCGCGCGATCGGCCCCGAGCTGTACGACCGCTTCCGGCTCACCCAACCCGGCGCGATCAGCCGGCTGCCCCTGGACTGGCGGCTGAAGACCGGCGGGCTGATCCGCTCCCCCTCCGACTGGAAGGAGCCGCTGGTCGCCCTCTACCGCGACGGCGCCGGACAGCCCGCCGGGTACGTCGCGTACAGGGTGACCGAGGAGTGGACCAACAAGGTCTCCGCCACGGAGCTCATCGTCACCGACCTGATCGCGGTGGACCGCACGGCCGCCGCCGCGCTGTGGCGCTACCTGCTCGCCATCGACTGGGTCGTCCGCATCCGGATCGACAACGCGGCCCCGGACGAGCCGCTGGCGCTGCTGTTCGACAACCCCCGCGCCTGCACGGACGGCGGCAACAGCTGCGACGACTTCATGTGGCTGCGCATCCTCGACGCGCCCACGGCTTTCGCGGCCCGCAGCTACGACGCGCCCGGCCGCGTCGTCCTCCAGGTCGCCGACGCCCTCGGCTACGTCGACGGCCGCTTCGCCCTGGAGACGGCCCCGGACGGCACCGGCCGCTGGACCGCCGCCGACGCCGGAGAACCCACCGAACTGGCCCTGGACGCCGGAGTCCTGGCCACGCTGTACCTGGGCACCGACACCGCCACCCGGCTCCACGCCGCCGGCCGCCTCACCGAACTCCGCCCCGGCGCCGCCCACCGCCTCAGCGCCCTCCTGCGCACCGACTTCCGCCCCTGGTGCCCCGACAGCTTCTGACCCGCTCCTACGACCGTCGGAGCTCAATCCTTTGCGCGGCGTCCGCGTTTTGCGGGGGCTGCCGCCGGGGCGGGCTTGGGGGTGGGCGCGGCTTTGCCGATGGTGGGGAGGACGAAGTCCTGGATCATGTCGACCGCATCGCGGACCAGCGGGCGGAAGACGCGGTAGCGGGAGAGCGCGACGATCCTGGCGACGAACGGGGCGCAGCGCTTGACGAAAGCACGGGTGCGCTCGGTGTCCTCGGTGCGGTCGAAGACCCAGTACAGGACGACCACCATCAGGTGCAGCCAGAGCAGGTCCGGCAGCAGCTGCTCCAGCTCCGGATCCAGCTTGGGCCCGAGGTCCGAGCCGTCCAGCACCTCGCGGAAGATCTGCACCGCGGTGGCGCGCGCCGGGTGGGACTCGTTGGAGAACGGGCTGAGCGCGCTGTCCGGGTCCGCCGCCGTCCGGAAGAACTGCGCCGCGAACTCGTGGTAGTCCGCCGCGCAGTCCACCCAGGAGTCCAGCGCGACCTGTAGTCGCTCGGCGAAGTCCGTCCTCCCCGCCATCCGGGCCCGGGCCTCGACCGCGTGCTCGTGCGTCATCCGGTCGTAGAAGCCCTGGATCAGGAACTCCTTGGACTCGAAGTAGTAGTAGGCGTTGCCGACGGAGACGCCCGCCTCGGCGGCGATGGCCCGCATGGTGGTCTTGTCGTAGCCCCGCTCCTGGAACAGCCGCATGGCGGTCTCCAGGATCAGTGCGCGGGTCTGCTCGCTCTTGACGGTCTTCGTCCGGGCGCGGCCGCCCCCCGGCTCGCCGGGGTGAGCGGAGGCGGGCTCGGGGGGCTCGGGCGGCAGGGCGTCGTTCACGCCCCTGAGGCTAGCCCGGCGGCGGGGTGCGCCGTGCATCGCGCTCCTCGGCCGACCGCTCCTCGGCCCAGGCGGGATCCACGCCGCACGGCGCGGGCGGCTCCCAGGCGCGGCCGTTCCAGACCCAGTCGCCGGCCGGGGTCGAGGGCGAGATCCAGGGCATCCGACCGGCTGTCCCCTGCGCAGTCGGTCGGACGCCCTGCTTGGAGGTGCGCGCACCCTTCGCGGTTGCGCGCCACTTGGCGGCGGCCAGCACCGCGCCGCGGGCGAGCCTCGCCCCGGCCGGGGTGCTGAGCCGATGGGCCGTGGGCCGGTGGCTCTTGAGCGCCCACAGGCAGACGATCCAGGCGTCCGCGGCTTCGTACACCTCACCGCCGTCGCTGATGACGGTGATCTCCCGAAGCGTGCGGGCGTGGTCCAGCGCCGGAAAGCGCTGCACTGCCCCGGCCGACCCGGCGGGGACGAACTCCAGCGGGACGAGCTGCAGTTGCCGTTCCAGCCAGCCGCGCACATGGCGGCAGAGGGGACAGTCGGCGTCGTACAGCACGGTCAGTGAGCGGATCGGCGGCGCTTCCTGCTCCGTCGGCACGGTCGTGGCGGTGTCCGGCTCGGCCATGGTCCGGCCTCAGACCTGCGGCGCGAGCGGGGGCGTGGTGGTGGTGCGTCCGCGCGGCGGGACCGGCGGGCGCTGCTGGAGCTCCATCAGCCCGCGTCGGCGGATCCGGCTGAGGACGTACACATTGCACAGGTGCAGCAGGCCGAGGACGAGCAGCACCGTGCCGATCTTGACCGAGAGCGCGGTGGAGATCGAGCGGGTGTCGGCGACGTCGGTGTCGCCGCCGCGCAGCCACAGCGCCACAAATCCGAGGTTGACCAGGTAGAAGCCGACCACCAGCAGGTGGTTGACGGCGTCCGCGAGCTTTTCGCTGCCCTGGAGGACATCGGCCAGGAAGACGCGTCCGCTGCGGCTGAGCGTGCGCGCCACCCAGACGGTGAGGCCGATGCTCAACGCCAGGTAGACGACGTAGGTGACGACCGTGAGGTCCATGGTTCCGCCCCTTGGGAGATTTTTGAACGCGTTCAAATTTCGCGTCGAGCAGGACACTAGACCCGTTTTTGAACATGTTCAAGTCCCTTTCGGAGCCACTGTCACAGGCGGCTGTTACGGTCGCCTGCATGGGACGACGAGTGCCGTTCACCGGCAGCGAGAAGGAAAGCCTGCACGTCAGCCTGGACCGGCACCGCGACGTGGTGCTGTGGAAGCTGGACGGGCTGGACGACGAGCAGGTGCGCCGACCGATGACCCCCTCCGGGACCAACCTGCTGGGGCTGGTCAAGCACCTGGCCGCAGTCGAGTACTGCTGGTTCTCGCAGACCTTCGGGCGGGAGACCGAGCCGCTCCCGTTCGACCCCGACGACGAGGACGCGGATCTGCGGGTGCTGCCGCACGAGTCCACCGCCGACGTCCTGGCCTTCTACGGCCGGGCCCGGGCCGCCACCGACCGGGTGATCGACGAGCTGTCGGTCGAGGACCTGGGCACGGCCTGGTCCGGCGAGACCGTGTCGCTGCGGTGGGTGCTCATCCACATGGTCGAGGAGACCGCGCGCCACGCCGGCCACATGGACGTCGTCCGCGAGCTCATCGACCGGTCCACCGGCGACCACCCGGGCAGCCGCCCGTAGGGCCGCCCCTCAGGGACGGGCCGTGGCCGCAGCCGCCAGCGCCGCGCGGACCTCCGCCGTCCCGGCGAGGCGGACGCTGATCCCGGCCAGGTCGGCGAGCCGCTCCTCGCTGGTCCGCGACACCGCGTCGGTGACCAGCACCGCGCGCAGATCCCGCTCGCTGGCCTCGAACAGCGTCGCCCGTGGGCAGTTGGGCAGATTGCACCCGGCGACCACGACCGTGCTGACCGCCCACCCGCGCAGCAGCCGCTCCAGACCGGTCCGGTGGAAGGCGCCCCAGCGCGGCTTGAACAGCACTGCCTCGCGCTCAGCCAGGTACTGCGCCTCCCCCGCCAGCAGGGCGGGCGCGTCCAGCTCCGCCATCCGCCCGCCGAGGACGGCGGGCACCAGCCGGCTGCCGTCCGTGCCCGGCGCGACCAGCTCCAGCCCGGCCTCGACCGCCGCCCGGCGCGGCAGGTCGACATCGCTGCCGCCCGGCTCGCTCAGCCGCACGACGTGGACGATCGGCCGCCCGGCCGCCCGGAACGCCCCGACCAGCTCGGCCAGGCGCGGCAGCACACCCACGGTGCCGGGGATCGCACACGCCCCGCCGTCCAGGAAGTCCCGCTGGACGTCGATCACCAGCAGCGCCGAACTGTCCCACAGCGGTTCGGTGTAGTCCACGCCGCCGATGGTAGCCAGCCCCGGGCCGGAATCGTCGGGGTGTTGTCGCCGTCGGGGTGTTGTCGCCGGGGCTGCGGGCGTCGGGCGGATAAGTTGACTGTGCCGTGGACTCCGGTCGTACCGTCCGCATCGACCGGCGCGAAGCGGCGTTCCGCCGGACCGCACCAGGCGAAGGGCTCACCGTGCTGACCTCCCGGATCGAACCGTTCGTGGGCTGGCTGCGCGACGCCCCCGTCCTCCCGCCGACCGGCGACGGGCCGCTGCGCGGGCTCCGGCTCGCCGTCAAGGACGTCCTGGACGTGGCCGGGCTGCCCACCGGCGCCGGCCACCCGGACTGGCTGCGGGCCCAGGGCCCGGCCCTCGCGGACGCCGAGGCCGTGGCCCGGCTGCGGGCGGCCGGCGCGAGCGTGGTCGGCAAGACCCACACCGACGAGCTGGCGTACAGCCTGGACGGCGACAACGCCCACTACGGCGCGCCACGGAACCCCGCCGCGCCGGACCGGCTGTGCGGCGGCTCGTCCAGCGGATCGGCCTCGGCGGTCGCGCTGGGCGCGGCCGATCTGGGCCTGGGCACCGACACGGCCGGGTCCATCCGGGTGCCCGCCTCGTACTGCGGCCTGTTCGGTTTCCGCCCGAGCCACCGCGGGGCGCCGCGCGCCGGGATCGTGCCGCTCGCGCCCTCCTACGACGTCCCCGGGCTGCTGGCGCGGGACGCCGCCACCCTGGACGCCGGTCTGCGGGCGCTGCTCGGCGGCCCCGGAGAGGCGTGGCTCGGCGGCGTCGCACCCGACAGCGACCGGCTGCTCGTACCGGACGATCTCTGGTCGGCCGTCAGTTCCCGGGTGCGGGAGGCGTTGCGCCCGCTGCTGGACCGGTTCGGCACCGGCATGGCCGCCGTGGACCGCACCCCCTGGTTCGGACCGGGGTCGGACACCGGGCGGTGGCAGGAGGTCCGAACCGCCTTCATCACCGTGCAGGCCGCCGAGGCGTGGGCCTGCCACGGCGAGTGGATCGAGCGGGCGCGGCCCCGGTTCGGGCCCGGCGTGGCGGAGCGGTTCGCGCGGGCCGCCACCGTCACTCCGGGGCAGCAGCAGGCGGCCCGGGCCACGGTCGCCGAGGCGGCGCGGCAGCTGGGCGAGCGGTTGGCGCCGGGCAGCGTGCTGGCCCTGCCGACCACCCCGGGACCGGCGGCGCCGGTCGCCTCCGGCGCGGCGGACCCCGGGCGCAGGGCCGCCACCGTCGCCCTGACCTGCCTGGCGAGCGGGGCGGGCGCCCCGGCCGTCAGCGTCCCCGGCACGCTGCTCGACGGCGCGCCGATCGGCCTGTGCCTGGTCGCGGCACCGGGCGCGGACGAGCAGCTGATGGCCCTGCTGGCGCGGGTAGTGCCCGGAGCGCCGTAGGGTGCCAGCGCCGTAGGGCACCTCCCGCCGAACCGGCGGCCTCCCACGCGCGGCGACCGCGCGGTGCCTGGGGCGGCGTCCCTCGGCCGGTTACCGGGCGGCCTCCGCCTCGTCCGGCTTGTGGGCCAGGAAGAAGCCCTGCCGACCCTGCCCGGGCTTCTCGCTGTCGTCGGGTTCGCGGACCATCCGGGCGTCCAGCACCAGCCCGGCTGCGGCCATCAGCTCGGCGACCTGGTCGGGCGGCAGCCAGTAGATGTCGAGCGACACCGCATGCCCGTACGCCTGCTCCCGGTGCCAGTGCTGGTCCCCGACCTTGAACGCCAGCAGCATGTGTCCGCCCGGGGCCAGCACCCGATGGCACTCGGCGAACACGGTCGGCAGCAGCTCCGGCGGGGTGTGCACGGTCGAGTACCAGGCGACGACGCCGCCGAGGGAGGCGTCGTCCAGCTCCAAGCCGGTCATCGACCCGGTGTCGAAGCGCAGGCCGGGGTGGGTGCGGCGGGCCACCGCGACCATCTCCGGGGACAGGTCGATGCCGAACACGTCCACGCCGAGGCCGTGCAGGTGAGCGGTGACGCGGCCGGGACCGCAGCCCAGCTCGGCCACCGGCCCGGTGCCCGGCGCCTGCGCCAGTTCGGCAAAGGCGGCGAGCATGGCGCGATCCAGCGGCTTGGCGTCGAGCTCGTCCCGGAGCAGCCGCTCGTAGTCGACGGCGACGGTGTCGTAGGCCGCCCGGGTGGTGTGCAGGTACGTCGCTTCGCTCATGGCAGACGACCGTAGCCCCCGTCCCCCTTGCACCGCTGCTGCCCGATCAACGCCGGACGTTCAGCGGCGAGCGTTCAGCGCTGAACGTTCAGCGGCGAAGGTTCAGTGGCGAAGGTTCAGTGGCGGGCGCTGCCTCGGCGGGGCGGGCCTGCAGGCGCTGCGGGCGCTTGGCGTCCTTGGCCCAGCTGTAGGAGCCGGGCTTGCGTGCTTCGCGTGCCAACTGCTTGACGGTGTAGACGCAGATGAACTCCTTGAGCTTCGCGCCGGAGCGGCCGACGAGGTGGAACCGCGTCGCGGTGTCGTCCCGGTGCGCGATCTGGAAGATGCCGACCCGACGCCCCAGGCTGATGCACTGGCCGACGAATGCCAGGTCGACCGGTATCGGGCGGCTGCCCGCGATCCGGCTGAGCACGGTGTCGGCGGCCTGCGCGCCCAGCGGTTCGGCGGCCTGGCAGCTCATCCGCAGCGGCAGGTCCGAGGGGGCCGCCGAATCCCCGGCCGCGACGATGTGCGCGTCGTCCACGCTGGTCAGCGTCTCGTCGGTGAGCAGCCGACCCAGCGCGTCGGTGCTCAGCCCGCTGCGTGCGGCCAGATCCGGCACGCCGAATCCGGCGGTCCAGACCGTCACCGCGCTCGGCAGGTCGTGCCCGCCGCTGAGCCGTACGGCGTCGGACGTCACCGCCGTCACCGTGGCGTCGGGGCCTCCGAGCACGGTCACGCCCAGCCGGGCCAGCCGCTTGGCGACCGCGCGCCGCCCGCGCGGGTGCAGGTACGGGCCGAGCTCCCGGCCGCAGACCAGGGTCACCCTGCGGCCCTGCTCCGCCAGCTCGGCGGCGGCCTCGATACCGGTCGGACCGGCCCCGACGACCGTCACCGCAGCCGTCGCGGGCACGGCGTCGACGGCGGCCCGCAACCGCCGCGCCTGCTCCAGATCGGCCAGCGGATAGGCGAACTCGGCCGCTCCGGGCACGCGCGGGGCGGCGCTGCCGCTGCCCACGGCGTAGATCAGGTAGTCGTACCCGACGCTGCCGCCGTCGGCCAGCGTCACGCTGCGCCCGGGCGCGTCGATCCGGGTCGCGCTGCCGACCACCAGCCGGACGCCCTCGGCCAGGACGTCCCGGTAGTCGACGACCGCGCCGTGAGAGCCGCACACCAGCTGGTGCAGGCGGATCCGCTCGACAAAGGCCGGGCGCGGGTTGATCAGCGTCACGGACACGTCCTGGCGCTGGGTCAGCCGGTTGGCGGCCATGACCCCGGCGTAGCCGCCGCCGACCACGACGACCTCGGTGTGGGTGCTCATGAGTGTCTCCCTCGTCTCGGGGCCTCGTCCCGAGGCCCCTTCTGGCGTGTTCGACGTGTAGACACCGCAGGGCCGCGCGATGTGACATCGCCGGGGGACCGGAGCGCCGCGCAGCGGTTCCTGCCTCACCTGCGCGCGGCGGCCGCCGTGTTGCGGGTCGGTGCCGCCGCGAAGGGGAGGTGGTCGGCCAGCTCGGCGGCGCGGTCGCCGGGGAGGCGGGCGGCGATGTGGCCGTCCGGGCGGACGAGTACGAGTTCGCCTCGGTGCGGCGCGTATATCCGCTGGAACTGGCCGTCGGCGTCGAGGATTCCGTCGCCGGGGTCGGTGGTGATCCGGTGCACGTGCAGGGTGTTCGGCCGGGCGAGGTCGGCCAGGGCCAGGGCGTCACTGTCGGTGTCGCTGTCGAAGGCGAACAGGTTCCACTGCGGGCCGCGGGTGAGGTCGAACAGGCCGCCGGTGAAGCCGGGGCCGCGCAGGCCGGTGGCGTTGGGCGCCCGGTCCCCGGCGACCGGCCCCCCAAGACGGTCGCCGGCGTGGTCGCCGCCGTGCTCGGCGTAGCTGATGCCGAGGCCGGTCGTCACGGCGTCGTCGGCGAGTTCGCCGAGGGCGGCGCCCAGGGTGTCGGCGTCGCCGCCGATCCGCTCGGTCGTCCGGTCCAGCTTCTCGGTGCTCAGGGCGAGCACGGCCCGGGCGACCGGCGCCCGTTCGGCGGAGTAGCTGTCCAGCAGGTCGGGGGAGGCGCCCTGGACGACCGCGCCCAGCTTCCAGCCGAGGTTGTAGGCGTCCTGGATGCCGGTGTTCATGCCCTGCCCGCCGGCGGGCGAGTGCACATGCGCGGCGTCGCCCGCGAGCAGTACCCGCCCGCTGCGGTAGTCGGTCACCATACGGATGTTGACGCGGTAGACCGAGAGCCAGTCGGCGCTCGTCAGGGTCACCCCGGCGTTGCGCGCGTCGAGCAGCCGCTGGTACAGCTCGCGGCTCGGGACGGCCGGCTCCGCGCCCTCCGGGATGGGGGCCTGAAGCTGCCACAGCTCGCTGTGCGGCAGCGGCGTGAGGACGATCATGCCCTCGCCGGACGGCCAGACGTGCATGTGGTCGCGGTCGAGGCCGGTGAGCGTGACATCGCCGATGTACCAGCGCTCCTGCTCGCGGGTCTCGCCCTCCAGCGGGAGCCCGACCAGCTTGCGGACGGTGCTCCTGCCGCCGTCCGTCCCCACCGCGTAGCGGGCCCGGACCGTGCGGTCGCCGTCCGGCGTGCGCAGGGTGGCCGTGACCCCGTACGCGTCCTGCACCAGGTCGACCGCCTCCGTCCGGTACTGCACCGAGCCGCCCAGTTCGCGCAGCCGCTCGCGCAGCGCGTGCTCGACGTCGAACTGCCCGATCCAGAGCGCGTCCGGGTAGGGGGTGTGGAAGGAGTCCCTGGCGCGGACCGTGATCGACGGCCGGTCGGTCACGCCGCCGGACGCGTCGTGGAACCGCAGCGGCAGGTCGGCGAGGCCCCGGCGCACCACGTGCCCGACGGCGCCCAGGTCGTCCAGCACCTCCAGCGAACGGGACTGGATGGTCTTGGCCTTGGACGCGCGGTTGGCGGTCGCGTCCCGCTCGATGACCAGGCAGGCGACGCCTCGCCGGGCCAGGTCGCAGGCCAGCGTCAGACCGACCGGGCCGGCGCCGACGACGAGGACGTCGGTCCGGATGTCGATGGTCCGGTCGTCGATGGTCCGGATGTCGTTCCTCTGGTGCTCGTTCATGGCGGGCCTCCCCCAGCAGCCGATGCGACGCACCGAGCCGCCAATTAGATGCAGCTACGTATCTTATCCATGAGCGTACGCACGCCTGATAAGATGCGCAAGTGCATCCTGAAAAAGTTCAGTCACCCCAGCGCCGTCGCGGCACCGCGCTCGAGGAGGCGCTGCTCGCCGCGGCGTGGGCGGTGCTGCGCGAGAACGGCTACGCCGGATTCACCCTGGAGGCGGTGGCCACCCATGCCGGCACCAGTCGCCCGGTGCTCGCCCGCCGGTGGGCCAGCCGGAACGACCTGCTGCACGCCACCATCACCCACGCCGGAGTGGCCCGGACGTCCCCGGTGCCGGACACCGGAAGCCTGCGCGGCGACCTGATCGCCCTGCTGCACGAGGTCAACGACTCCCGCCTCGACTTCGCCACCGTGCTGGGCGTGCAGCTCGGCGGCTACTACCAGGAGACCGGCGAGACCCTCTCCGACCTGCGCGAGGTCCTGCTCAGGGGACAGGAGCCGGTGCTCGAGCAGATCCTCGCGGCAGCCGTCGAACGCGGCGAGGCCGACCCGGACCGGCTGACCCCGCGCATCCGGTCGCTGCCGATGGACCTGCTGCGCCACCACGCCCTGATGACCTTCCAGGCCATGCCGGACGACGGCATCGAGGACATCGTGGACACGATATTCCTGCCCCTGGTCAGCCCTGCACGGTCCGAGCGCACCACCGTCCAGCCCGGCTCCTAGGCTCCCGGCGCGTCCCCTTCCCGAACCGTCGACTGCCGCCAGCAGCCGGAATCCCGGCTGGGCTCCCCCTCCCGGCAGTGCTTGGCCGACCGGCTCCCGCACCCTGGCTGGCGGCTGCGAGCAGTCACCCGCCCATCAGGCACCGCCGAGCGCGCCGGGCCGGCTACCGCGAGAGGGTCCACCGGGGGCGCCGAACAGTTCGGCATCGTCGGCGGGAGAGCGCGATCAGTGGCAGGCGTCGCAGTCAGCCGTGCTCTGGGGCCCGCCCCGCTGCCCGCCGTGGTGGTGATGCGGCGAAAGAACGGCCGCGGTGACAACCCGCACCCGTCGCCGCCTCTCTCTATGAAGTGAGGTCCTGCGTGGGGGCCAGACCGGAGGCGGCAGTGGTGGGTTACGACGATCGACTGGCGGGAAACTCGGCAAGTCGGCACGGAACACTGCGTCGGAGCGCGTCTCCGCTGTGGCCGGCACCGGGCAGGTTTCCGCCTGAGCAGGAAGGCGTCGCTACAGGTCACACCCATGACCCCACTGGTGGTTGTCGCGGAGGGCGCCGCCAGGGCCACCGACCCGGACTGGTTCGGGCCCCTGCCCGCACTCCCGGGCTGGCGGGGAAGCCAGGCGATCACCCCGCACGCGCCCGCCACGGCCTTCTGGTGAACTGCCGAGTGATGTCCCCCACGGCTGCGAGCGGCTCACGTCGAGTCGGAGACCCGCCGGAGGCCGTAGCAAGGACCGTCCAGATGTGTGATCCGCAGACCCCGGCCCCCTGGACGATCCCGGCATGACGCGGATCAGGCCGCACCCGATCGTCGGGCCCGCCGTGGCACCCGCGCGGGAGACTCCGGGGGAGAAATCGTGATCTGGCTGTACATCGCCCTGGGCGTGTTCGCCGGCCTCGTCGCGCTCGCAGCCCTGGCCCTTCAGTCGATGCGCGCCGAGTTCGAGGAGATAGCCGCCGACGAGCGTGCCAGATCCGAGTTCTGGTCCAGGAGGGGCAAGCAGGTCATCGCGGCAGAGAAGCGCCGCCGGCAGGCCGACGTCCTGCGCTGGTACGCCGACCTCGGCTCCCCGGTGCGCGGGCCCGACGGGGTGACGCTGACGGCGGAGCAGTTGCGGTTCGCGGCACAGCTGATCGACCAGGACGGAACCCCGTGAACCACATCAGCCCAACCGTCCGATCGACTCGACTGGATCGGCACGGCCGGTGTTCAGCTCGAGGGGCTGACGGGTACAGCCCCGGGAAGTGCCGCTGCCCTCGGTCAGTACATGCGTTCAGCCTCGGCCGCGCGGGCCCGCAGGGTGTCGGCCTGCTCGCGCTCGCCGCGGGCTTCGAGGATCTCCGCGCGGTACTCCATGGCATAGGCGTCGCCCAGGTTCCCGGCGATCGTAAAGGCGCGCAGGGCTTCCGAGGTGTGGCCGCGCGCGCCGAAGGCGACTCCTACCGCAGTGATCGGAAAGGCCAGATCCTGGGCGTAGATCCGCGGCACCCAGCGCTCGATCGTCGGCCGGTCGTCCTGCTCGAAGGCCAGCCGGACCAGGCCGAGCATGGCGTCGACGTCGCCACGGGTAGCGGCCAGCTCCCAGATGAGCCGCGCCTGGTGCCGGTTCCCGGCCCTCCAGTGCAACGTGCCGAGGTTGAATCCGGCAACGACATTCCCAGCTTCCCAGGACCTGGTGTACCAGTGCAGCGCGCCGGCCTGGTCACCGGCCGAGTGCAACACCGTCCCGTAGTTGGCCATGGCCACCGGCAGGCCCCGCTCCGCGGCCGCTCGGACCGCCGCCAACGACTCGGGGGTGACCCGCCCGTCGGCATCGTGTTCGATGTCGGGTCCGACGGCCGCAACGTCTTCGGTCGCCTCGTCCGGAGAGCCGGTCAGCGGACCTACGGGCAGACCGCCGTCCTTGCCCGCGCGCAGGTGGACGCGGCGAAATCTCATGCGGGCGATCTTGCCAGAGATGCTGACCGGTGACACCCGCGAGTCGGCATTCAGACCGACCGCTGGCCCGGATGCGGATGGCCGATCCCGGAAATGTCCTCTGCCAGGTCTGCCAAGCCGATCTCAGGGTTCAGCGACGACACGACTTCCTGGCTCAGTGGCCGCAGGGCATACACCTGGCCCACCGCCCCCAGGTCCACGGAGACCTCGTAGTAGTCCTCTGCGAAGCGCTGGAATACTTCCGGCGAATGGTCGACCAGGAGCGCGAACAGGCTCATTGCCCCGTCAGGGTTGACCGCACCCAGCCGTGGGCGGTAATGGATGGGCGAACACCGGTCCCTACCAAAAGGATCTTGCGGCTGCGTTCCGCCTGGCCCAGGACCAGGAGCTGGCGGGGGACGACCCACGGCTTCGAGGGACGCACCATCGTTGAGCTGTGGGAGGACCCGGAGTGGCAGGAACCATCCTCCTGCCCTCGTCTTCTACGCCCGGGACGGGGTCACACTCTGCGGGTTCGGACTCGGCGAGGAGAACGTGCGCTGGGGCCGGCAGCCTGAGCTGCTGCTTCCCGATCTGATAGCCGGACAGGTGCTTCAGCCCGGCGGGAGCACGCTCATAGCCCCCGAAGGCGAGCAACGTGCGGGCGCCGACCGCCGGGCACTCGGCATCATCGAGCAGCGGTTCGGCCTTTCGCTCCCCCGGCCTGCTTGGACGATGCCCGGCTGCTGGCGTACGCCGTTCGCGGTGAACCGAACATGGACATCTGAGTGCCGGTCATCCGGTGAGACCGGCTGTGTCACCGCCGCCAATCCGGGCCCGGGACAACATCACCGAGATCATCGAACGCAACGAAGGTCTCACCCGATGCTGACTCCTTGGCCGAGAACCCTGCACCGTCTGGCCAAGTAGCCCGAAAACTTTGGCCATCAACCCTGAAAAATGGCCATCTGTAGTGCTCAGGCACACGAGCAACGACGACAGTTGCAAGCGATGTGCTTGCAATAGTTAGCATTCGGGGGCAGAGTGGAGCCATGGCCTCACTGAACGTCGGCTCGCTCGGGGAGTACATCCGCGAGCAGCGGCGGCACGCGCAGTACTCGCTGCGGCAGCTCGCGGAGGCGGCTGGGGTGTCCAACCCGTACCTCAGCCAGATCGAGCGCGGGCTGCGCAGGCCGAGCGCGGAGATTCTGCAGCAGATCGCCAAGGCGCTGCGGATCTCGGCGGAGACGCTGTACGTGCAGGCGGGGATCCTCGAGGAGCGCGAAGAGGCCGGCCTGGGGCTCCGGGCGGCGATCTTTGCGGACCCGTTGATCAACGAGCGGCAGAAGCAGGTGCTGCTCGCCGTCTACGACTCCTTCCTCAAGGAGAACGAGAAGGAGCACGGGACCAGTGACAGCACGACCCGGGTCGATCCCGACTCTTGATCCCTACTAAGGGGAGGAACTCCCATGCCTATCACCGATGACCTGCGCAAGACCCTTTCCGACCCCACCCCGCTCTACGCCCTGGCCGGCGCCGGCGACTTCGCCGTGGAGAAGCTGCGCGAGGTGCCCGAGCGGGCCGCCGCGATCGCCGCGGACCGCCGGGCCGCGCAGGAGAAGGCCACGGCCCGCCTTCAGGAGGCCGGGGCGAGGCTGACCGAGGCGCAGGCCAAGGTCGCCGAGAGCGTCAGCACCCTGCCGACCGACCTGAAGTCGCTGCAGGAGAAGGCCCAGGGCCTGGCCCTGCAGTCGGTGGGCCGCGCCGCCGAGCTGGCCGTGAAGGCCCGCGAGGTGTACGACGAGTTGGCCGAGCGCGGCAAGGTCGTCGTCGACCGGCAGCGCAAGGACACCGCGGACGATCTGGCCGGGATCGCGGTCAAGGCCGAGTCCAAGGCGGACGCCTTCGCGGCCGGTGTGGACCGGGTCTCGGACGCGGCCGTGGACGAGGTGATCGAGGTCGCCGAGTTCGTGGAGCCCGAGGCTCCGGCGAAGCCCGCCGCCAAGCGGCCCGCCCAGCGCAAGGGCGCGTCCAAGGAGTGACACCGGGCGGGTGATCCCGTGGGGCGCGTCGGGCACGCCCGGCGCGCCCCGGGCGTTTCCCCCGCAAGGGGGGCGACGCGTGGGACGATGCGTTTCATGGAGTCCCGGGCCGAGGAGAGACGATGATCCCGCACTATGCCGTGAGTGGCGTCCTGGTCGACGGCTTCAACAACGTCCTCGCCTACCTCACGATTGTCGTGCTGCTGTTCGAGCTGGTCGCCTTCGTGGACGCGCTGATCCGGCGCAAGGACGCGTTCCCGGCCGTCGACAAGCAGACCAAGGCGTTCTGGCTGATCATCCTGGGCCTGGCCGTGGCCGTGTCGATCATCCCGATCGGCGGCTTCCTGAGCACCATGCTGGTGCTGGCCGGGCTGGTCGCGGCGATCGTCTACATGGTCGACGTTCGCCCGCGGGTGCGGGCCATCACGCCGCCGCGCAAGGGCCGGAACGGCAAGAACGACCACATGGGGCCGTACGGGCCCTGGTAGCCCCAGGTCCGGCAGTCGGCCCGGGTGAACCCGGGTGCGCGAGCGGCCGAGCCGCCCGCCGAGCGCCCCCGGTCAGACCGCGGGGGCGGTCGGCGGGCGGCTCAGCAGCAGCACCGCGACATCGTCGGCGAGCGCGCCGCCGTTGAGGTCCTCGACCTCGGACATGGCCGTGTCGATCAGCAGTTCGTCGCGCAGCCCGCTCTGCTGGTGGTCGGCGACCATGCCGATCAGCCCCTCCTGCCCGAGGCGCCGCGTGCCCGCGCCTATCCGGCCCTCGATCAGGCCGTCGGTGTAGAGCATCAGGCTCCACTCGTCGCCGAGGCGGACCTTGGTCGGCGGCCACTGCTCGGCCTCGGCCGGGGCGTCCAGCGGCAGCAGCCCGAGGGCCGGGCCGCCGTTGTCGTACGGCAGCAGCTCCGGCGGGCGGAACTCGCGCAGCAGCAGCGGCGCGGGGTGCCCGGCGAGGTGCAGTTCGGCGTACTCGGCGTCGGGGTCGATGGCGAGCATGCACAGCGTGGCGAAGATCTCCTCGCTGCGGCGCTCGTGCTCCAGTACCCGTTGCAGGGTGCCGAGCAGGGCCTCGCCGGTGAGGCCGGCGAAGACCAGGGTGCGCCAGGCGATCCGCAGGGCGACGCCGAGGGCGGCCTCGTCCGGGCCGTGGCCGCAGACGTCGCCGATGACGACGTGGACGCTGCCGTCGGAGGTGCGGACGGCGTCGTAGAAGTCGCCGCCGAGCAGCGCGCGGCGGCGTCCGGGCCGGTAGCGGGCGTGGAAGGTCAGGCCGGAGCCGTCCAGCAGCGGGGTCGGCAGCAGGTGCCGCTGCAACCGGGCGTTCTCCTGGCCGCGCAGCTCGGCCTCGACCAGGCGGCGCTGGGACTCGTCGGCGCGCTTGCGCTCGACGGCGTAGCGGACGGCCCGGGTGAGCAGCCGCCCGTCCATCTCCTGCTTGACCAGGAAGTCCTGGGCGCCCGCGGCGACCGCGGCGGCGCCCAGGTAGACGTCGGCGGTGCCGGTGACGGCCAGGACGGCGGTGCGCGGGGCCCGGCGCAGCAGCCGGCGCAGGCCGTCGAGGCCGCCGGCTTCGGGCAGTTCGAGGTCCAGCAGGACGCAGGCGGTGTCCGCGGTGAGCATCGCCTCGGCCTCGTCCAGGGTGCGCGCGCAGCGGACCTGGACGTCGGAGGCGACCTCGGCGAGCAGGTTGCGCACGGTCTCGGCGTCGCCCGGATCGTCGTCGACGACCAGCACGGACAGCGCGACCGCCGGAGAGATCGAGGCCAGGGCGGACATGGCGGTGACCGCCGCGGCAGCGGTCGTCGCCGACAGCGCCGGAGCAGCCGCAGGCGCCGAAGCAACCGCAGGCGCCAGGGCCGCCGGGGAGGCCGGGGCCGCCGGGACGGGGGCGAGGCGCGGGCGCGGTATGGGCGTGCCGGTGGGCGCGCTCGACTGCTGCTCGTGCGCGCTCTCGATGGCGGGCATCAGCGATACCTCCCTCTCCCCGGCTGTGCAACGGTTGGGCGACGGGTGCAGTGCCCATCCAACACCGCAATCCTGGAGCTTTCCCGTGACCCTAACGTGATCTCCACACCCCCTCCGTACGGCACGTCACACCGGCAGGCGGAATCCACCCGCGGGTCGGGGGCCGTGGGCGTCCGCACGGTGCGGCGGAAATCCCAGGGCAGGGGCGCTGCCGGGGCCGATAGCGTGCACACCGACGAGAGGGGTACGTGATGGAGATCACTTTGGTTCAGGGTGACATCACCCGACAGCAGGTGGACGCGGTGGTGAACGCCGCCAACTCCTCGCTGCTCGGCGGGGGCGGGGTGGACGGCGCGATCCACCGGCGCGGCGGGCCGGAGATCCTGGCCGCCTGCCGGGCGCTGCGCGCCTCGCAGTACGGCCGGGGCCTGCCCACCGGGCAGGCGGTGGCCACCACGGCCGGGGATCTGCCCGCCCGGTGGGTGATCCACACCGTGGGGCCGGTGTACGACGCCGCCGATCCGGGCCGGGCCGCGCTGCTGGCCTCCTGCTACCGCGAGTCGCTGCGGGTGGCGGCGGAGCTGGGCGTGCGGACGCTGGCGCTGCCGGCCGTCTCCGCCGGGGTCTACGGCTGGCCGATGGCCGACGCCGCCCGGATCGCCCTGTCCACCGTCCGGGCGGCCGCCCGCGAGATCCCGGGGGCGCCGGCCGAGGCCCGCTTCGTCCTGTTCGACGCGGAGGCGTTCAGGGTGTTCGAACGAGCGCTGGAGCGGCTCGACGAAGGCGGCGACGGGGACGAGGGGGTGGCGCATGGGTCCATGGTGGACTGAGGGGATGTCAAATCTCCATACAATTCGATAACTCGTTCGAATAAATCATCCGGTCGGCGCAACGGCCTCCCAGCGGACGGTCAGCTCGCCCTGCCGCCACCGGCGCGGGCCGCCCAGGACCGGCCAGTCCCCGGCGACCGCCCGGGCCATGGCGATCCAGCGCTGCCGCGCGCCGAAGTCCCCGTAGGGCGCGGCGGCGGCCCAGGCCCGGTCCAGGTCGCGCAGCAGGGCATGGACCGGCTCGCCCGGCACATTGCGGTGGATCAACGCCTTCGGCAGCCGTTCGGCCAGGTCGGACGGGCGCTCCAGGCCGCCCAGCCGGGCCGCGAAGGTCACCGTGCGCGGGCCGCCGCGGTCCAGTGCGACCCACACCTGGCGCCGGCCGATCTCGTCGCAGGTGCCCTCGACCAGCAGCCCGCCCGGCGCCAGCCGCCCGCACAGCAGCGCCCAGGCGTCCGCGACCTGGCCCTCGTCGTACTGGCGCAGCACGTTGGCGGCCCGGATCAGCAGCGCCCCGCCGCCGGGACCGGCCGGGGCGTCCAGCGGGACCTCGAAGCCGCCGCGGCGAAAGGTGAGGCCGGGCGGGAGCGCGTAGCGTTGGGCGAGCGCGACCCGGTCCGGCTCGATCTCGATGCCGACCACCCGGACGTCGGACCGTACCGAGGCCAGCCGCTGGTACAGCTCCACCGCCGTCCACGGCGCGGCCCCGTACCCGAGGTCGACGGCCACCGGCGCGGCCTCGGCCCGGCGCAGGGCCGGGGCCAGCTCCGCCGCGATCCAGCGGTCCATCCGGCGCAGCCGGTTGGGGTTGGTGGTGCCCCGGGTCACCGCGCCGACCGGACGCGCCGCCCGCCGGACGCCCGACCGCGTCCCCCCGCCGACCCCGCCGACACCCCCGCCGCTCACCTTGGACACACCCGCAGCGTACGCGGCCTGCGGACCCCGCCCCGCCTGCCCGGATCCACCCGGGGAATCGATGGGCGTCCGCGCCTGTTGCAATCGTGTTGAAGGGTCGTCGAGCGGCCGCAGACAGGGACATGCCCAGGACAGCGTTCCCAACCCCGTAAGTGAGGACGAGCGGTGCCCCAGCAGCCTTCCCGCATCGCCATGCTCAGCGTGCACACCTCCCCGCTGCACCAGCCGGGGACGGGAGACGCGGGCGGCATGAACGTCTACATCGTGGAGCTCTCCAAGCGCCTCGCCGACCGCGGCATCGAGGTGGAGATCTTCACCCGCACCACCTCCTCCGACCTGCCGCCCACGGTGGAACTGGCCCCGGGCGTCCTGGTCCGCCACATCACCGCCGGGCCGTTCGAGGGCCTGCTGAAGGAGGACCTGCCCGCGCAGCTGTGCGCCTTCACGCACGGCGTGCTGCGCGCCGAGGCGGGCCACCGGCCGGGCCACTACGACCTGGTCCACTCGCACTACTGGCTCTCCGGCCAGGTCGGCTGGCTCGCCTCGGAGCGCTGGGGCGTCCCGCTGGTGCACACCATGCACACCATGGCCAAGGTCAAGAACGCCTCGCTGGCCCTGGACGACACGCCCGAGCCGCCCGCCCGGATCATCGGCGAGACCCAGGTGGTGTCCGCCGCCGACCGCCTCATCGCCAACACCACCGAGGAGGCCGAGCAGCTCGTCCACCACTACGACGCCCGCTCGGACCAGCTCGCGGTGGTGCACCCCGGGGTGAACCTGGAGGTGTTCCGGCCCGCCTCGGCCTCGCCGACCGGCGCGGTGGGCGACGCGGTCAGCCATGCCGCCGCCGCACCGACCGCCGCGGCCGCCGCCGCCCCGGCCGGATCCGGCGACCACCGCGACCGGCTGCGCAGCCGGCTCGGACTCCCCCGGGACGCCACCGTCCTCCTCTTCGCCGGGCGGATACAGCCGCTGAAGGCCCCGGACGTGCTGCTGCGGGCCGTCGCCGAGATGCTGCGCCGGGAGCCCGCGCTGCGCGACCGGCTGGTCGTCCCGATCGTCGGCGGCCCCAGCGGCAGCGGCATGGCCCGCCCGGAGAGCCTGCACAAGCTGGCCGCCCAGCTCGGCATATCGGACATCGTGCGCTTCCGCCCGCCCGTCGAGCAGGCCGCCCTGGCGGACTGGTACCGGGCCGCGACCGCGCTGGTGATGCCCTCGTACAGCGAGTCCTTCGGGCTGGTCGCGCTGGAGGCCCAGGCGTGCGGCACGCCCGTGGTGGCGGCGGCCGTCGGGGGCCTGCCGGTGGCCGTGCGGGACGGCGAGACCGGCTTCCTGGTCGACGGGCACGACCCCCGGGACTGGGCCACGACGCTGCGCCGCCTGGTCGACGCCCCCGAGCTGGTCGCCCGGATGGGCGAGGCGGCCGCCCGGCACGCCGCCGCCTTCGGCTGGGCCGGGGCCGCCGCCGACACCGCCGAGGTGTACCGGCAGGCCATGCACGCGGGGGTGGAGCGACAGCGGGCGGCGGCGGGGGCGGTAGCGTCGGGTCATGGACAGCGATGAGCTCCGGGCCGCGGCCCTGACCGTACTGCGTACCGCCCTCGACGAGGCGGGCGTCTCCTGGGAGCAGCCCGCGGGCGATCCCCACACCTTCGTGGCGACGCTGCCGGGCACCCGGAAGCTGTCCACGACCTGCTCGCTGCGGGTCGGCGAGCACACGCTGAGCGTCAACGCCTTCGTGGTGCGCCGCCCGGACGAGAACCACGAGGGCTTCTACCGCTGGCTGTTGGAGCGCAACACCCGGATGTACGGCCTGGCCTACGCCATCGACCGGCTCGGCGACGTCTACCTCGTCGGCCGGCTGCCGCTGGCGGCGGTGACCCCGCAGGAGCTGGACCGGCTGCTGGGGACGGTCCTGACCAACGCCGACGAGCCCTTCAACACGCTGCTGGAGCTGGGCTTCGCCTCGGCGATCCGGCGCGAGTGGGAGTGGCGCACCAAGCGCGGGGAGTCCACCCGCAACCTGGACGCCTTCACCCACCTGACCGGGGCCGGCGCCGGGGCCGGGGCGAAGCACCCCACCGAGCCGTCGGAGCCCGGCGGCCCGGACGAGGGCCGGTAGGCGGCGCCTCGCGGGCGGGGGCGGCGCCTAGAAGGCCGGGCGGATCTCGCCGACCGGCCTGCCGCCGCCGTACAGCGGCGCGCAGCCGATCCGGTTCAGGGTGTCGCCCGCGGCCGGGACGCCGAGCCGACGCAGGACCGCCGCCAGCACCGGGCCGACCGCGCGGTAGGCGCCGTCGTCGATCTTGAAGGCCAGGGCGCGGCCGTCCGGCAGGGCCACCGCCTGGACCGCCTCCGCGCCCATCTTGGCCATGGCGCCGGGGAGGCCGCGCATCAGCCAGGTGTCGATGCGGCGGGTTCCGGCGACGTACTCGGGGTGGGCGCGCATGGCGTCGGCGACCCGGCGCTCGGGGCTGCCCTCCTCGGCCAGCAGCATGGCCTGGAAGGCCCGGGCCAGGCCGATCAGGCTGACGGCCAGCAGCGGGGCGCCGCAGCCGTCCGTGCCCTGGGTGTGCACCTGCTCGCCGGTGAGCTGCTGGAGGGTGGCCAGCACCTGCTGCTGGACCGGGTGGGCCGGGTCCAGGTAGGTGGCGGTGTCCCAGCCGTTGGCGACGCAGGCGGCGAGCATCGCGGCGTGCTTGCCGGAGCAGTCCATCAGGATCGGCTCGGGGTGGCCGCCGGAGCGTATCCAGTCCTCCCGCTCGACCTCGTCCAGCGGCCAGGAGGGGGGTGTCTGCAGGGCGTCCGTGCCCAGCCCGGCGCTGGTCAGGATGGTCTGCACGGCGTCCAGGTGAAACGATTCTGCGGAGTGGCTGGCCGCCGCCAGCGCCAGCAGCTCGCCGTCCAGGTCGAGCCCGGTCCGCAGCACCGCGGCGGCCTGCATCGGCTTGTTGCTGGAGCGGGGGAAGACCGGCGCCCCGGGCGCGCCCAACGCGAACTCCACCGAGCCGTCCGGCGCCAGCACCACGAGCGAACCCCGGTGCAGGCCCTCGACGAATCCCGAGCGGACGACCTCGGCCAGCACGGCCGAGGTCGGTGCGCCGGGCGCGGCGGAGGCGGGTGCCGGGGCGTGTGCGGCGGACGCCGGAACGGGCGGGGTGGTCATGGCGGTTCAGCCTCCGAGGAGCAGATCATCGACGCGTGCTTCCCCTTCACGGTACCTGCGGGTGATCTCCGCACTGCACTCGTCCACGATCCGCTGCAGCCGCTGGCGGCGCTGCGAGATCGCCCGCTCGTGCGTGGTCAGCCGGATGCACGCCGCCTGCAGCGCGGCGTCGGACCGGGCCTCCGGGTCGGCGCAGTCGATGTCGTCCATGATCTCGTCCGCCAGCGACTGGAACTCGGCGCTGCGCGGAGTGCCCAGCGTGACGTGCCGGGCCGAGCTGCGGACCTGCGAGGGGACGTCCGCCAGGATCACCGGCAGCTGTTCCAGCAGGGTGTCCGGCGCCGCCCGGCGGCCGCTGCGCCGGGCCAGCTCGGCGCAGAGGATGTCCACCCGGCCCTGCAGCAGGCGGCGCAGGTAGGAGAGGTCGGCCTCGTCCTCCTGGGCCCGGCGGCGCCGGCAGCGCAGGTCCTCGAGGCCCATCAGCGCGAGCGCGCCGACCGCGTCCTGTCGTGCGTACCCGTCGCCCACCACGTCAGCCGTCCCCTGGTCCGTCACCGCTTCGACGCCGTCCTGAGTCTGGCATCGTGCCACCCGTCGGCACAGTCGCGCAGGCAGGCAGCACCCGATCGGCCCCCTGGCGAATGCGGGTGGCTCATACGACCGGCGCATATGCCCAGCCCAGGGCCGGAGCCGCCACCGCCCCAGGGGCGCGGGGCCGCTCCCCCGCGCCCCCCGTGCTCCGGGCCGTGCGCCCCGGGCACAATGGTGCCCATGCGCGCAGTGGCTCAGGTAGTGACCGAGGCGAAGGTGACCGTCGACGGCGAGGTGGTGGGCTCGATCCTCGGCCCCGGCCTGTGCGTCCTGGTCGGCGTCACGCACGACGACACCGCCGAGCAGGCGGCGCTGCTGGCCCGCAAGCTGTGGTCGGTGCGGATCCTCGAGGGCGAGAAGTCCTGCTCGGACCTGGCCGCGCCGCTGCTGGTGATCAGTCAGTTCACCCTCTACGGCGACGCCCGCAAGGGCCGCCGCCCCACCTGGAACGCCGCCGCGCCCGGGCCGGTCGCCGAGCCGCTGGTGGACGAGGTGGTGGCCCGACTGCGGGCGCTCGGCGCGACCGTGGAGACCGGACGCTTCGGCGCGGACATGAAGGTCTCGCTCGTCAACGACGGCCCGTTCACCCTGGTGCTGGACTTCTGACGATCCGTCACCGCAGCCCTGTCACCGCAGCCCTGTCACCGAAGCCCCGTCACCGCAGCGCCGTCACTGCGGGACGACGACCTCCTGCGTCGCCGGGACGCCCCCGGCCAGCAGTCCGGCGTCCACCGGGGTGTTCCGCTTGACCAGCGCCAGCGCCACCGGGCCGAGCTCGTGGTGCCGGGCCGAGGAGGTCACGAAGCCGACCGGACGCGCGTCCGGGCCGTCGGCCGCGACCCTGACCTCGGCGCCGTGCCCGGGCAGCACCTCCATGCTGCCGTCCAGGTGCAGGAAGACCAGGCGGCGCGGCGGGCGGCCGAGGTTGTTGACCCGGGCGACCGTCTCCTGCCCCCGGTAGCAGCCCTTGTTGAGGTGGACCGCGCTCTCCAGCCAGCCCAGCTCGTGCGGGATGGTGCGGTGGTCGGTCTCGAAGCCCAGCCGCGGGCGGTGGCCCTCGATCCGCAGCGCCTCGTAGGCCCACAGCCCGGCGGGCGCGCCGTAGCCGGCGGTCGCGGTGGCCAGCGCGGCGCGCGGCAGGAACAGGTCCCGGCCGTACGGCAGCTCGCGGACGGCGGCGGCGCCCGCGGCGTCGGCCGTGGAGCCAGCCGGCAGGTGCACCACGGCGTAGTCGGCGGTGGCGTCGGCGATCTCGACCTGGTTGAAGAACTTCATCTTCTCCAGGTAGGACACCAACTCGCCCTCGGTGCCCGGCTCCACGTGCGCCCAGGTGGTGGCGCCGTCGTCGACCAGGTACAGCGCGTGCTCGATGTGGCCGTGCGGCGACAGGATCAACGCCTCGATGGCCTGCTGCGGCGGCAGCGCGCTGACGTGCTGGGTCAGCAGCAGGTGCAGCCAGCTCAGCCGGTCCGGGCCGGAGACGGTGACCACGCCCCGGTGCGAGAGGTCGACGAAGCCGCGCCCCGCCGCCAGCTCGCGCTGCTCGCGGAACAGCTCGCCGTAGTGCGCGGCCACGGGCTCGTCCACCCCGTCGGCGGCGACGGCGCCGGGCAGGGAGAGCAGCGGGCTGGGGGGCACGGTCACGAGTGGGCGTCCTTACCGGGGCGGTGGCTGGCGTCGGCGCCGGAGGGGGCGCCGTGGTGGTCGGAGCGCGCGCGCTCCCGGTCGCGGCTGCAGTCGCGGCAGCGGCCGAAGATGGCGAAGTGCTTCATGTCCGTCTCGAAACCGTGGACGGCCCGCAGGGATTCCACGAACGGCGCGGCGAGCGCCACATCGGTCTCGGTGACCTGCTCGCAGTCGCGGCAGACCAGGTGCAGGTGCTGGTCGCGGTCGGCCAGGTGGTAGGTCGGCGCGCCGTGGCCCAGGTGGGCGTGCGAGACCAGGTCCAGCTCCTCCAGCAGGTCCAGCGTGCGGTAGACCGTGGAGATGTTGACGCCGGTCGCCGTCCGGCGCACCTCGGTGAGGATGTCGTCCGGGGTGGCGTGCTCCAGCGCGCCCACGGCCTGCAGTACCAGTTGGCGCTGCGGCGTGAGCCGGTAGCCGCGCGCCCGCAAGTCGCTCTGCCAGTCGGTGCCAGTCACTCCCGTGCCCCTCAACCCTCAACGACGACGTCCCGCACCCCCGAGTCTAGGGGGGCGCGGGACGTTCCCTGAAGGGCTCCGCAGTCAGCGGAAGAAGGCGATGCCGTCGTCCGGGAGGTCGGCCACGGACTCGACCAGCTGCGCCGGGTTGAGCACCTTCTTCAGCTGGCCCGACATGTACGGGCGCAGCGGCGTCTCGGGGGCGGACTTCTCGCCGACCCACATCAGCTCGCCGTTGACCAGGCCGTAGAGCCGCTTGCCGCCGGAGTAGGGGGCGCTGTCGGCGACCCGGGCGACGGCGTCGGTGACCAGGTCGATCTGCGGCTTGCCGTCGGCCAGCTCGCCGTACCAGATCTCGACGGTGCCGTCGTCACGCACCAGGGAGCACTCGATCTCGCGCGTACCGGTGGTGCCGTGCGGGTTGCCGGTGACCCGCCAGAAGCCGGCCTCGTTCTCCAGCGGGCGCACCTTGGCGCCCTCGGAGTCCAGCACCCAGGTGCGGGAGCGGTACTCGATGAACGGGCGGCCGTCGTGCCGGAAGACCAGCTCCTGGCCGAAGTTGCACTTCTCGGTCTCGGGGTCGCCCTGCCCGGGGAGCGCGGCGTGCACCCCCGCCCCCTCCCAGGTGCCGAGGAGGAAGGCCAGCGACACGACGTCCTTGTGCAGGCCGGAGGGGATCTCGATCATGTCAGCGCTGGCCCTGGTAGAGCTTCTTCACCGAGTAGGCGGCGAACCAGATGATGACGATGGCCATGATGGCCAGCAAGGTGTCGTAGAAGTCTACGAGCATGGTCTGCTCCTCGTGCGGTGACGGACGGCGGGCGCGCGGTTCCCCAGTCTAATGTGCCCGCACCCGCCGCTCGCGGTGGGCCTCGCCACGCGTCCGCTGCATAGGGTTGCCCGCATGTCGAAGAAACTGGTTGTCAAGGTCACGGCCGGCGCGGACGCGCCGGAGCGCTGCTCGCAGGCGTTCACGGTGGCGGCGGTCGCCGTCGCCAGCGGGGTCGAGGTGTCGCTGTGGCTGACCGGCGAGTCCAGCTGGTTCGCCCTGCCCGGCCGGGCGGCCGAGTTCGAGCTGCCGCACGCCGCCCCGCTGCCCGAGCTGCTGGAGGCGCTGACCGCCGGGGGGCAGGTGACGCTGTGCACGCAGTGCGCGGCCCGGCGCGGGATCACCCAGGAGGACGTGCTGGACGGGGTCCGGATCGCCGGCGCGCAGGTGTTCGTCAGCGAGATCATGGCGGACGGCGTGCAGGCCCTGGTCTACTGACCGGGCCCACCGAACAGCCGTCGCCCCGCCCGGGCGGACCGGGCGGGGCGACGGGGTACGACCTGGTGGTGTCAGACCGCGATGGCGACCTCGGCCACCGCGCCGCGGGTCGCGGCGACGACCCGGTCCACGGTCGCGCCGGGGATGAGCGCGCGCAGCGTCCAGGTGCCGGGGGCGGCGAAGAACCGGAACTGGCCGGTCGCGGAGGTGGGCACCTCGGCGGTGAACTCGCCGCCCTCGTCCAGCAGCCGCACGTAGCCGCTGACGGGCTCGCCGTCGCGGGTCACCGAGCCCTGGATGATCGTCTCACTCGCCACGTCAACTCCTGCAAGATCGGGGCCGCCGGCCTTCGCACCACACATGTCTTTGGGTCTCCTTAGGGGTGGGCCGGGACTCAGTTGGAGCCGAGCTCGATCGGCACGCCCACGAGGCTGCCGTACTCGGTCCAGGAGCCGTCGTAGTTCTTGACGTTGGTCTGGCCGAGCAGCTGGTGCAGCACGAACCAGGTGAGCGCGGAGCGCTCGCCGATGCGGCAGTAGGCGATGGTGTCCTTGCCGAGGTCGACGTTCTCGGCCTCGTACAGGGCCTTCAGTTCCTCGTCCGACTTGAACGTGCCGTCGTCGTTGGCGTTCTTCGACCACGGGATGTTGCGGGCGCTGGGCACGTGGCCGGGGCGCTGCGACTGCTCCTGCGGGAGGTGCGCCGGGGCGAGCAGGCGGCCGGAGAACTCGTCCGGCGAACGCACGTCGACCAGGTTCTTGTTGCCGATGGCGGCCACGACGTCGTCGCGGAAGGCGCGGATGGAGGTGTCCTGGGCCTGCGCCTGGTAGTGGGTGGCCGGGCGGTCGGGGACCTCGGAGCCGTCGACCAGGTCGCGGGAGTCGAGCTCCCACTTCTTGCGGCCGCCGTCGAGCAGGCGGACGTCGCCGTGGCCGTAGAGCTTGAAGTACCAGAACGCGTAGGAGGCGAACCAGTTGTTGTTGCCGCCGTAGAGCACGACGGTGTCGTCGTTGGCGATGCCCTTGGCGGACAGCAGCGCCTCGAAGCCGGCCTGGTCGACGAAGTCGCGGCGGACCGGGTCCTGGAGGTCCTTCTTCCAGTCGATCCGGACGGCGTTGCGGATGTGGTTCTTGTCGTAGGCGGCGGTGTCCTCGTCGACCTCGACCACGACGACCTTGGGGTCGTCCAGGTGGTCCTGGACCCAGTCGGCGCTTACGAGTACGTCACTGCGGCTCATCGGGGGATTCTCCATCCGGGGCAATTGCGGAAGGGTCGCCGCGCGCAGGGTTGTCCGAAGGGGAGGCTCGGATGGTGAGACGGCGCGGCAGGGATCAGATCAGCGGACGTGCGGAGGCCGCGAAGGACCCCGTCAGCGCATTCGACAGAGGCAGGCAGCCACGCGGCACAGGTCGACCGCCCGCCGCTTCGTGAGATCTACCTGTCGCTTCATGCTGTCGATGCTAGGCAACGAGGACGGCGCTGTCATTGATGTCTTGAATAGTGAGACATAATGCTCCGCATATTGATATGAGGGGCGGCCCGGCGGGCGTCCGGCCACCCCGGCAGGCTGCGCCCGAACCCTCGGCGGCCCCGCGGGCCCGATCCGGCGGGACGAAGGTGGACACTCCGTCTCGCCGATCGGACGCGACAGGGACGCGTCGGGGCCCGCACCGCGAAGGTGCGGGCGTCCGGGCGCGGCCCGCTCCCAGTCTGGGCCCTGCCCGGGGTCAGTCGCTGGTGCTGCTCAGCGACACGCCGGTCCCGGACACGCTCACCGCGATGCCGTCCGGCTCGGCCTGGATCCGGGCCAGCTTGAGCCCGCTGGGCAGGCCCGACAGCCGGAACTGGGGCTCCAGCATGGCGCCCGCCGCCTGCAGCGCGGCGACGCCCAGCGCGGAGGCGCTGTCGCCGCCGGTGATGCCGCTGATGTCGGCCAGGCCGATGGTGTCGCCGTTCACCACGTTCACGTCCGCCGTCCCGGAGAGCGCCTGCTTGCCGAAGAACGGCAGGTCCACCGTGGCCGAGACCTTCACCTTGCTGTCGCCGCCGTAGCTCAGGGCCGGGTGGCTGGGCAGCGCGGCGGTCAGATCGGCGTACGAGATGACCGCCGTACCGGTGGCGGTGTCGGCCACCGCCGTGGAGTAGTCGTTCTCCAGCCGGACGCCCTTCAGGTCGGCCTCGAAGTCCTGCAGCGTGACGTTCGGGCCGCCGCTCGTGCCGTGCACGGTCATGCCGGTGGCGTGCACCTTGACCTCGTCCAGCTTGCCGCCCGCCAGCTGGGTCAGGAACGGGAAGCCCTCGATGCTCACACTCGGCTTCTGCGCCAGCCCCCGGGCCGTCTGCAGCTTGTCGGCGACCTGCGACTGGGCGACGTGGACGGCGATCCGGTCCGCGGCTACGAACAGCCCGAACAGGATCACCAGGACGATGATCGTACGTCGTATGGCACGCATGTGGGATTCCCTCCGTGGCCTCGCCCGGGGAGACGCCGGGCCGGGCAACCTCGGTTGCCCGGCCCCTTCGCCCGCTCCCAGTACGCCCGCTCCAGTGTGACCCAGGCGCCGGACCGTCCGGTCGCCCGGTCGCCGGTCGCTCAGGCGCTCGACCCGGACGGCCCGGACGGCCGGCGCCCGGTGCCGGACGCCCGGCCGGCAGTCGTCTGCCCGCTCAGCGCGCGAGCAGCCGCCCGGCCAGGTAGACCACCGGCGCCGCGCAGGCCAGCGGCACCGCGATCCCGGCGGTGAAGTGCACGAATCGCGACGGGAAGTCGTACGCCGCGACCCGGCGTCCGACCAGCGCGCAGGCCCCGGCCGCCAGGCCGACCAGCGCGCCGTCCAGGCCCAGGCCGGTCGCGCTGCCCACCGCCGCACCGCACAGCAGCCCCGCCACCGCGCCCGCGCCGAAACCCACCGGCGCCGGTACCCGGGGCACCGCCGACACCAGCGTCGCCGCGCCGGCGGCCAGCGCGCCGGCGGTGACCACCGCGCCGGTCGACCAGCCGTGACGGGTCAGCGTCGCCGCCGCCGGATAGGCCCCGGCCAGCACCGTCATCAGCGTGGCCGAGGCACTGACGGTCAGCGCGTAGAAACGCTCGTCCGGATTGCTCGGGCGGAAGATCTGCAGGATCAGCACCAGCAGGAAGAACCCGCCGAGCGTGCCCGCCAGCACCGCCGGAGCGGTGCCGCCGCCCGCGGCCAGCATCGCCGCATCCGCGGTGAAGCCGCCCAGGGCGGCCAGGGCGATGCCCTGCCGGGCGGGCCACATGCCGTTCAGCCGGAACCACCCGGCGGCGGTCACCGCCTGCAGCAGCAGCGTCGGCACGACCACGGCCGTCCGCCCGAGGAGCGCGGCCAGCGCGATCAGCACCGCCAGACCGAGGGTCGCCGCGGCGGGCTGCAGCCCCGGATCGATGATCGGCGACCCCTTGCGCGCCGCCGGAACCGGCGCGGCGGCAGGCGCGGGCACCGCGAACGGGGCCTGCGGCCCGGTCGGCTGCGCGGCGGCGAACGCCTCGCGCAGCGACCCGCCGGGCTCCGCTCCGAGCGGCGCCGGAGGCGGCGGCGCGAACGCCCCCGCCGGGCCGGTCGGCTGCGCCGAGGTGAACGCCTCCCGGAACGACGCCGGCGGCCCGTACGCCACCGGCGCATCCGCCCACCCCCCGGCCTCCGGCGCAACCGCGCCCCCAGCCCCGGACGCGGACGCGGACGCGGACGCCGGATCGGACACCTGCCCAGCCCCGGCCCCGAACGCATAACCACCGACCTGCGCCGCACCCGGCCCCGACGCCTGCCCAGCCCCGGACGCGGGCGAGTACCCACCGGCCTGCGCCGGGCCCGCCCCCGGATAACCGGTGCCCTGGCCGGGCGCGAAGCCCCCACCCTGGCCCGACGCGGGCGCGCCGGCCGGGGACGGCCCGGAGCCGAGGTGATCGGTGCCCGCGCCGGGATAGCCACTCGTCCCGGCCGGGCCCGCGCCCGGTGGGAAGGGACCAGGACCGTGCGACGGCGCGCCGGAGCCCGGACCCGCGCCGGGCGGGAAGCCCGCGCCCTGGTCCGACGCGGGCGCGCCAGTCGGGAAGGGGCCGGGGCCGTGCGACGGCGCGCCAGCGCCCGGACCGGCACCGGGCGGGAAGTTGGCGGTCTGGCCGGGGGCCGGCGTGCCGGGCGGGAAGGGGCCGGGGTGATCGGTGCCCGCGCCGGGATGGCCACCGGCCACGGCCGGGCCTTGGCCTGGCGGGAAGGGGCCGGACGGTGGGGTGGCGGAGTTGGGGCCCTGGCCCGGGGGAAAGGCGGTGGACTGGGCGTAGGGGGAGGCGGTCGGGCCGGAGGTGTAGGGGGCAGCGGGTTGGTACGGGTGCTGCTGGGCCGGGGGCGCCGCCTGCGGCTGCCAGCCGGGGGCGGGGTGGAGCGGGCCGAGGGCGCGTAGCCGTCCGGCGCCGGAGCGGCGGACGGCTGCTCCCAGTGCTGCGGCCAGGCCGCGGCCTGCTGCGGGTCGGGCTGCGGCTGCTGCTGGGCCTGCGCCTGCGGGTGCTGCGGCGCGGCCTGCTGCTGCGGGTGCGGTGGGGCCTGTTGCGGGTGCGGCTGCGGACCCTGCTGGAATTGCGGCGCGAACCGCTGCGGCTGCTGCTGCGCGAACTGCTGCTGCTGGGCTTGCGCCTGTGGGTGCTGCGGAGCGGGCTGCTGGTGCGGGTGTTGCTGGGCCTGGAGGTGCGGCGGGTGCTGCTGGTACTGCGGTGCGGGCTGCTGTGGCTGCTGGTGGGCCTGTGGGGGGACGTGGACCTCGCCGGTGGCGTACTTCTCGTGGATCTGGCCGAAGCGCGAGGTCGGCGGCGGCTGCGCCGGGTCGGCGGCGAAGGCCGGGCCCTGGTCCGGGACGGGCGGCAGGTAGGCCGTGGCCTCGGCGTCGTCGGAGGTGAACGGCGGCTGCCCCGGACGGGCCTGCGGCTGCGGCTGGGGCTGCGCCTGGGGCTGATGCTGCGGCCCGGGCTGGGCCTGCGGCTGGGGGTTTTGCTGGGAGTAGTAGTCGGACATGGTCCGCGTCACCCGCCCGCGAAGGGGGGGAGGACCTCGACCACGCCGCCCTCGACCAGGTGGACGTCCGCATGGTCGCGGCCGCCGACCGGGGCGCCGTCGACCAGGAACGAGCACATGCCGAGGACGCGCTCGAAGCGGGGCTGGTCGGCGTGGAGCCGCCGGGCCGCGTCCAAGGCCTCCTGGAGCGTCGCCGCCCGATAGGGCTCCTCGCCCGTACCGGCCTCGGCCTTGGCCGCCGCCCAGTAGCGGATCACACCGCTCCGTGCCGCGTCGGCCGGTCCGGTGTCGGTGACCGACGTCGTCCCGGCCATCTCACCCTCCTCCGTGGAAGCTCGCATCGGGACATCATGTCTCGTCCGTCGGGTTGCCGTCACCGCGCACCCGCCAGCCACTCGCCCACGCGTTCGATCAGCGCGTCCGGCGCGGAGTTCTCGGCGTGCCCGAATCCGGCCTCGATCCACAGCTCGGCATGGTCCGGCCCGGCCGCCTCGTACAGCGAGCGCGGGTGGTCCAGCGGGAAGTACGGGTCGGTGTCACCGTGGACCACCAGCAGCGGAATGCCCAGCGCGGGCAGCAGCGCGGCGGCGGCCACCGGGGGCAGCGGCGGCTGCGGCCACTCCTGCGGGTCGATCCGGGTGCGCAGCCCCACCCGCCCGACGACCCGGCCCAGCGGCCGCATCACCACCCAGTGCAGCCGCCGCATCGGCACCGTCCCCCGGTAGTACCAGCGGGCCGGGGCGCTGACGGCGGCCACCGCGTCCACCCCCTGGTGCAGCGCGGCGTGCCGCAGCACCACCGCCCCGCCCATGGAGAAGCCGAGCGTGACCACCCGGCGGTAGCCCAGCGAGCGGGCCCACGCGACGGCCGCCTGGACGTCCAGCACCTCCCGGTCGCCGACGGTGGAGAGCCCGGCCGAGCGTCCGTGCCCCCGGAACGAGAAGGTGACCACGCCGGCGTACCCGGTCAGCAGCGCCGCCGCGCGCCGCACCGCCGGGCGCTCGACCGCCCCGGAGAAGCCGTGCGCCAGCACGACGGCGACCTCCGCGCCGGGCGTCCTCGGCGGGCTGTACGCGGCGTGCAGCCGCACCCCGTCGGCGGTGGAGAGGAGCGCCTCAGCAGGCGCGCTCCACGGGCGTACGCCCCCCTCGTTCCTGGTCAGACTCTTCGCCCTGGGGTCCATGTGGGCTATTCTCCTTCTCCAAGGGATCCGGGCAGAGTCGCCCCCGGGTCCTTTTGTGCATTCAGCAGCTGAACGCACAGTCCGTCCATCGCCTTGTCGCGCGGCTCGACGCATGGCCGGTGGTGCGCACAGTGCGGTGTGCCCGCCGGGGATACCGGAGTTACCAGCCCTCCGTCACCCGGAAAGGGGACTACCCGGGTATGAGTTCTCTGCTGCTGCTCACCAACGCCCTCCAGCCCTCCGCCGAAGTCCTCCCCGCCCTCGGCCTGCTGCTGCACAACGTGCGCGTGGCCCCCGCCGAGGGCTCCGCCCTGGTGGACACCCCCAGCGCCGACGTGATCCTGGTGGACGGGCGGCGTGACCTGCCGCACATCCGCAGCCTGTGTCAGCTGCTGCGCTCCACCGGGCCGGGTGCGCCGGTGATCCTGGTCGTCACCGAGGGCGGCCTGGCCGCCGTGACGGCCGAGTGGGGCATCGACGACGTGCTCCTGGACACCGCGGGCCCGGCCGAGGTCGAGGCCCGGCTGCGGCTGGCCACCGGCAGGATGCAGGTCGTCCAGGACGACAGCCCGATGGAGATCCGCAACGGCGACCTCTCCGTGGACGAGGCCACCTACAGCGCCAAGCTCAAGGGCCGGGTGCTCGACCTCACCTTCAAGGAGTTCGAGCTGATCAAGTACCTCGCGCAGCACCCCGGCCGGGTCTTCACCCGGGCCCAGCTGCTGCAGGAGGTCTGGGGCTACGACTACTTCGGCGGCACCCGCACCGTGGACGTCCACGTGCGGCGGCTGCGCGCCAAGCTCGGCCCCGAGCACGAGCAGCTGATCGGCACGGTGCGCAACGTCGGCTACCGCTTCGTCATCCCGGAGAAGGCCGCCGACAAGGCCCCGCTGGCGGCCCCGCAGGAGGCCGCCGACGTCGAGCTGGAGGTCTGAGGCCCGCGTCGTCCCCGCGCCGCGGCGGGGGCGACGGCAGCGCACCCGTGCCCGGAGCGTGAACACCGGCCACGAACGGCACGCGGCGGCGCGTAGGATGCCCCCGTGCCCAAGGTGACGCGCGACGATGTGGCCAGGCTGGCAGGGACCTCGACGGCAGTCGTGAGCTATGTCATCAACAACGGCCCCCGGCCGGTCGCCCCGGCGACCCGAGAACGGGTCCTGGCGGCCATAGCCGAGCTCGGCTACCGCCCCAACAGTGTGGCCCAGGCGATGGCGAGCCGGCGGACCAACCTCATCGGCATGGTCGTCCCCGACGCCCGCCAGCCGTTCTTCGCGGAGCTGTCGCACGCCGTGGAGCGGGTGGCGTCCGAGCGCGGCAAGATCGTGCTGCTGGGCAACTCGGACTACACCGGCGACCGGGAGATCCACTACGTCCGGGCCTTCCTCGGGATGCGCGTGGCCGGACTGATCCTGATCAGCCAGGGCCCCTCCGAGCAGGCGACCGCCGAGTTCGCCGCCTACGACGACTCCCGGGTGGTGATGCTGCACCGCCGCCCGTCCAGCTCCGACGACGTCGCCGTGGTCACCGACGACGTCGGCGGCGCCGAGAAGGCCGTGCTGCACCTGCTCGGGCACGGCCACCCGTACGTGGCCTGCTTCGGCGGCCCGGTCACCGCTCCCGCCCCGGGCGACCCGGTGATCGACCACATCGAGGGCTGGCGGCGGGCCATGATCGGCGCGGGCCTGGCCACCGAGGGCCGCCTGGTCGACGCGCCCTTCGACCGGTACGGGGCCTACCAGGTCGCGGTGGAGCTGCTGCGCTCCCCCGACCGGCCGACGGCCATCTTCTGCTCCACCGACGACCAGGCCATCGGCGTGCTCCGGGCGGCCCGCGAGGTCGGCCTGGACGTCCCCCGGGACCTCGCCGTGGCCGGTTTCGACGACCTGCCCGAGGCGGCGTTCAGCGACCCGCCGCTGACCACCGTCGCCTCCGACCGGGACGCCATGGCCCGCGCCGCGGTGGACCTGGTGCTGGACGACTCGCTGATGGTGCCCGGTTCGGACACCCCCCGGCTGCGCCGGTTCCCCAGCCGGCTGGTCGTCCGCCGCTCCTGCGGATGCGGCGGACCTGCGGAAACGCGGCCATGAGCGGGTCCTCATCCGGCATAGTGAATCTTTGGTCGGCTTATGAGCTGACTCTCAGCGAGCTTTCATCTTTCCAGCGGACCTTGTTCTCATGACCGACACGCACCCGAACCCTGCCAGCGCCCCCGAGCCGGGAGCGTCCCCCTACGAGACCGGCTCCCGGCCCGGCTACGACGCCGCTCCGCAGCCCGGCTACCCGGCCGGCGGCGCCTGGGCCGCCGGCGCCGAGGCCACCACCCCGATGCCGGCCGTACCGCCGGTCCCGGGCTACCAGCCCACCGCGCACGCGCCGATCGACGGCACGGTCCTCCCCGGCTTCGCCCCGCCGCCCGCGCACAGCTACGGCGCGTACGACGGCACCGGCCCGCAGGCCGGAGGCGCCGGCAACGGCGACTGGACCGCGCAGACCGCCTTCGCCGAAGGCGGCCACGGCGGCGAGGGGGCCGACGGCAGCGACGGCAGCGGGACGAAGAAGCGCCGGATGCGGCGCCCGCTGGCGCTGGTCGCGGCAGTGGCCCTGATCTCCGCCCTGGCCGGCGGCGTGGCGGGCGGCTACATCAGCACCAGCACCCAGAAGTCGGGCAACTACAGCACCTCCGCCGTGGTCACCTCCGACTCCAAGAGCACCAACGACATCGCCGCGATCGCCGCCGCCGTCTCGCCCGCCACCGTCCAGATCACCGTGGACACCAGCAACAGCGAGGACATCGGCACCGGCATCATCCTGACCTCGACCGGTCAGATCCTCACCAACTACCACGTGATCTCCTCGTCGGTCGGCGACAGCAACGCCACCATCAAGGTCACCTTCCACAACGGCTCGACCGCCAGTGCGAGCATCGTCGGCACCGACGCGGGCAGCGACATCGCGGTGATCAAGGCCGCGGGCGTCAGCGGCCTGAAGACCGCCTCGCTCGGCGACTCCAGCCAGGTGGCGATCGGCGACTCGGTCGTCGCCATCGGCAACCCCGACGGCCTCACCGGCACCGTCACCGCGGGCATCGTCAGCGCGCTGAACCGCAAGGTCACCGTCGACGTCAGCGAGGCCACCACCCAGAGCAACGGCGGCTTCGGCTTCCCGAGCTGGTCCGGCGAGGGCGGCTTCGGCAGCGGCAACGGGAACAGCGGCAGCTCCGGCTCCAGCGGCCAGACCGCGACCTACAACGCCATCCAGACCGACGCCTCGCTCAACCCGGGCAACTCCGGCGGCCCGCTGCTGAACAGCTCCGGCCAGGTCATCGGCATCAACGCCTCCATGTACAACTCCTCGTCCTCCTCCGGCCAGGAGAGCTCCGGCGAGCAGGCCGGCAGCGTCGGCCTCGGCTTCGCCATCCCGATCAACGCCGTCAAGGCGGTCCTCGGCCAGCTCCAGAACGGCCAGAGCATCACCAGCTGAGCAGTGCCTCCCCAGCGGTGCGGTGGCCGGGCGGATCCGATCCGCCCGGCCGTTCTCCGCCGGGCGCGTCGTTGCTGGACAATCACGGACACATGCCACCGTGTCCGCATAAAGAAGAACCCCTGAGGAGCAGCCCCCATGCCTGCCGCCGCCAACGCCTCCCCAACGACCCCGCCGCCTCCGAGGCGGAGGCGCTGGCACGCGTCCTGGTCGTCGACGACGAGCCCGCGCTGCGGGACGCCCTGGAGAGCAGCCTCGCCTTCGAGGGCTACGAGGTGGCCACCGCCTCCGACGGCGTCGAGGCCCTGGACGCGATCGCCGAGAACAAGCCCGACCTGGTGCTGCTCGACATCATGATGCCGAGGATGGACGGCCTCACCGCCGTCCGCCGGCTGCGGGCCCGCGGCGACACCGTGCCGGTGCTGATGCTCACCGCGCGGGACGCCGTCGGCGACCGGGTCACCGGCCTGGACGTCGGCGCGGACGACTACCTCGCCAAGCCCTTCGAGCTGGACGAACTGCTGGCCCGGGTGCGGGCGCTGCTCCGGCGCAACAGCATCGTCCAGGCGGCGGGGCTGGGCGGCGACGGCCCCTCCAACGACGAGATCCTCGCCTTCGAGGACCTGCGGATGAACACCACCACCCGCGAGGTGACCCGCGCGGGCCACCCGGTGGAGCTGACCCGCACCGAGTACATGCTGCTGGAGATGTTCCTGGCGCACCCGCGCCAGGTGCTCACCCGGGAGCAGATCCTCAAGGCCGTCTGGGGCTTCGACTTCGAGCCCTCCTCCAACTCGCTCGACGTGTACGTGATGTACCTCCGCCGCAAGACCGAGGCCGGCGGCCTGCCGCGCCTGGTGCACACCGTCCGCGGCGTCGGGTACGCGCTGCGCGCGGTCGAGCGCAGCAGCTGACGCCGCGACCATGGCGACGACACTTCCGACGGGGACCAGACCAGCGATGAACGACCACGAGACCCCACCCGACGAGGACACCCCCACCCCCGAGGCCCGTCCCCGCTCCCGCCGCCGCTGGTCCGGCTGGTTCCAACGCATGTCGCTCCGCGGCCGGCTGTCCGTCCTCACGGCCGCAGCCGTCGCCGTCGCCATCGCCGTCTGCGCCTGCACCTGCTGGTTCGTGGTCAAGGACCAGTTCAACGGACAGGCAGAGCGCTCCCTGAACAGCGTCTACATCGCCCGGAATACGTTCCTGAACGCAGCCTGCGGTGTGACGGCCGGGGACGCCGCGGCGACCGCCAAGGAGCAGAGCGCGGCAGCCGCATCCAACCCGGCGCTGGGGATTCCCCCCAGCGGCGGACAGTCGGTCCAGAGCGATCTCGAGGTCATCGAGTCCACACCCACCGGCACCGGTGTCTGCCTGCCTCAGTACGCACCTCGCGGCATCGAGACCGTGAGTTCCGACTACACGACCACCAAGACCCACTTCCGGCACGGGACGTACACGGACGGAATGCCCGCGCTGGTCCTGGTGACTCCGAAGACCACGACCACCGGGCAGCCGGTGGTGCTTCTGGCCGCCTACCCGCTCACCGAGACACAGCGATCGCTCCAGGAGTTGCTCGTCATCCTGATCGGCGTCGCCGCACTGGGCGCCCTGGGGGCCGCCGGCATCGGGCTGCTCGTGGCCCGCGCAGCGCTCCGCCCGGTGGACCGGCTGACCGACGCGGTCGAGCACATCGCGCGGACCGAGGAGCTGGGCACCACCATCGAGGTCAACGGCAGTGACGAGATCGCGCGGCTGAGCGAGTCGTTCAACTCGATGAGCACCGCGCTGGCGAGTTCCCGGGACCGGCAGTCCCAGCTGATCGCCGATGCCGGCCACGAGCTGCGGACGCCGCTGACGTCCCTGCGGACCAACGTGGACCTGCTGGTGCGCAGCGAGGAGACCGGGCGGGCGCTGCCCGAGGACACCCGGAGCCGGATGCTGCGCAACATGAAGGCGCAGATGCTGGAGCTGTCCACGCTCATCGGGGACCTGCTGGAGCTGTCCCGGCCGACCCGGCCGAAGGGTTCCAAGCCGCTGGAGGTGCTGCCGCTGCACGACATCGTGGCGCGCGCCCTGGACCGGGCCCGGCTGCGCGGCCCGGGGCTGACCTTCAACGTCGACGTGCACCCCTGGTTCGTCCGCGCGGACGCGCACACCATGGAGCGGGCGGTGATCAACCTGCTGGACAACGCGGTGAAGTTCAGCCCGTCCGGCGGCGCGATCGACGTCGGCCTGCGCTTCGGGACGCTGACCGTGCGCGACCGGGGCCCGGGCATCCCGGCGGAGGACCTGCCGCACGTGTTCGACCGCTTCTGGCGGTCGCCCTCGGCGCGGCAGATGCCCGGGTCGGGTCTGGGCCTGGCGATCGTGGCGCAGACCATCCGGGACGCGGGCGGCGAGGTGGCGCTGGCCGCCGCCGAGCCCGGCCCGGGCGGGGCGACCGGCGGCGCGCTGGCCACGGTCCGGCTGCCCGGCGCGCCCACCCCGCCTCCGGCCACGCCCCCGACCGCCTCGGCGCCCCCGCTCCCCCGAAGCCGGCCACCCCGCCCCCGTCCACCCCCTGACACCCCCGTCCCACCCCCTGGACACCGACCCGCTCCGGGGTCAGCCGACCTTGCGCAGGTCACCGTCGCCGAAGACGGCGACCACGACCAGGCTTCCGCCGAGGGCCTCGACGTAGCGCTCGATCACCTCCTGTCCGGAGACCTGGCCGCTCTCGATCTGGGAGACGCGGCCAGGGCTCACGCCCATGCGCTCGGCCACCTGGGCCTGGGTGAACCCGCGCTCCTTGCGGAGTTCCACCAGGCGCCAGGCGCGGGCCTGGTCGAGCATCCGGCGCACGCGGGCGAGGAACACCTCCTCCCCTCCCGCCAACCGTTCCGCCTGCTGCCGGTGGCCGGACTCGCTCCAGCGGATGTGTCCGCTCACGGGCCCTTCTCCTTCCGTCGCTCGCTCAGGTACGTGTCGTACAGCGCCTCGGCCCTGGGGATGGCCCGGTCGTACCAGCCGGTCCAGTCCCCGGCCTTCTTGCCCGCCACCAGCAGGACGGCGGAGCGCCAGGGGTCGAACATGAACAGCACCCGGATCTCGCTCCGCCCCGATGATCCCGGTCGCAGTTCCTTGAGGTTGTGCAGGACGGAGCCGTGGACGCGGTCCACCAGTGGCCGCCCCTCGGTGGGACCGTTCACGGCAAGCACCAGGACGGCCTGGTTGACCAGCACGTACGACTCCGGGTCCGCCTCCGCCAGCTTGTTCTATGGCTAAATGTCCGGGCCAGAGCGCGGCAGGCCTTCGGACCGGGGTCACTCGATCGGGTGAGGCTCCGGCGGGTTCGCGGTGGACTGCTGGGGTGGGGTGGGGGGACGTAGGGTCGGGGCATGAGTGGAGTCGAGGGCATAGAGGTCGTGGCTGCGCTGGATCCGGGGGCGCAGGGGGCGGTGGGGCGGCTGCTGGAGCGGGCTGCGGCGGAGGACGGGAAGGCTGCCGTGTCCGAGCAGGGCCGGTTGGCGCTGCGGGGGCCGCGCGAGGGGGTGCGGCACCTGCTGCAGCACGACGACGCGGGCGGGCTCGTCGGGTACGCGCAGGTGGACGGCGAGGGGACGGCCGAGCTGGTGGTCGATCCGGCCCGGCGCGGGCGCGGGCACGGGCGCGAGCTGGCGTCGGCAGCGGCCTCGGCCGGGGCGCGGCGGGTGTGGGCGCACGGCGGCCACCCGGCGGCGCGGCGGCTGGCCGAGGCGTTCGGGCTGGTGCTCTCCCGCGAGCTGCGGCAGATGCGCCGGGCCCTGCCGGTGGACGTCGAGCCGGTGCTGCCGCCGGGCGTGACCCTGCGCACCTTCGTCCCCGGCCAGGACGACGCGGCCTGGCTGGCGCTGAACGCCGCGGCCTTCGCGCACCACCCCGAGCAGGGCTCCTGGACGCAGCGGGACCTGTCGGAGCGGATCGCCGAGCCGTGGTTCGACCCGGCGGGCTTCTTCCTGGCCGAGCGCGGGGGCCGGCTGGTGGGCTTCCACTGGACCAAGGCCGAGGGCGGCCTCGGCGAGGTGTACGTGGTCGGGGTGAGCCCGCAGGAGCAGGGCAGCGGCCTGGGCCGGGCGCTGACCGCGACCGGCCTGCGCTACCTCGGAGAGGTACGGGGCCTGCACACCGTGTTGCTGTACGTGGACGCCGATAACCCCGCGGCCGTCCGGGTATACGAGAGGTTGGGGTTCACGGTGCACGAGGTCGATCTGGTGTTCAGCGCACCCGCGGACGACGTACTGCCGCGCTGAGGTGACCACCTCAGCTATCCCGTAGGCCATCCCCTATTTACCTTGAGTTCAATCGCCGTTGCAAAGATCACGAAATGCAATCCGTACAGTCTCCGCAGCGTCACCCGGATCACGCGCAGACCCGTACGGATGACAGCCCGCAGGAGGAGCCGCCCACCATGACCGCCCGCCCTGCTTCACCCCGGCCCGCGGCCAAGTCCGCCGCCGCCGCGAAGACCGCCGCCGCCAAGACGGCTGCTGCTCCCACCAAGGCTCCCACCAAGGCTGCCCCCGGACCACCGCGGCCGACCCCGCGCCCGCGCAGACCGCCGCGCCCGCAGCCGTGCCCGCCGCCGTGCAGGCCGACGGGGCCAGCGTGCTGCGCCTGCCGGACAGCCGCGAGCTGGCGGAGCTGGCCGAGTCCCCCGACGACGAGCTGCCGCAGGGCCGCTTCCTGGACCGCGAGCGCAGCTGGCTGGCCTTCAACGAGCGGGTGCTGGAGCTGGCCGAGGACCCGGAGACGCCGCTGCTGGAACGCGCCAAGTTCCTGGCCATCTTCGGCAGCAACCTGGACGAGTTCTTCATGGTCCGGGTCGCCGGCCTGAAGCGGCGGATCGCCACCGGCGTCGCCACCCGCTCGGCGGCGGGGCTGCAGCCCCGCGAGGTGCTGGAGCAGATCTGGAAGCGGTCCCGCGAGCTGATGGCCCGGCACGCCGCCTGCTTCCAGCAGGACGTCCAGCCGGCCCTCGCCGAGCAGGGCATAGACCTGGTCCGCTGGAGCGAGCTGACCGACACGGAGCAGGCCCGCCTGCTGACCCTGTTCCGGCAGCAGATCTTCCCGGTGCTCACCCCGCTGGCGGTGGACCCGGCGCACCCCTTCCCGTACATCTCGGGGCTGTCGCTCAACCTGGCCGTGGTGGTCCGCAACCCGGTCAGCGGCCACAAGCACTTCGCCAGGGTGAAGGTCCCGCAGTCGCTGAACCGTTTCCTGGAGGCCTCCCCGCAGCGCTACGTCCCGCTGGAGGACGTCATGGGCGCGCACCTGGAGGAGCTGTTCCCGGGCATGGAGGTGCTGGACCACCACGCCTTCCGGGTCACCCGCAACGAGGACCTCGAGGTGGAGGAGGACGACACCGAGAACATCCTCAAGGCCCTGGAGAAGGAGCTGATGCGGCGCCGCTTCGGCCCGCCGGTCCGGCTGGAGGTCGAGGAGTCGATCGACCCGTACGTCCTGGACCTGCTGGTCCGCGAGCTGAACATCAACCAGTCCGAGGTCTACCCGCTGCCCGGGCCGCTGGACCTGACCGGGCTGTTCGCCATCGCCGGCCTGGACCACCCGGAGCTGAAGTACCCGGCGTTCGTGGCCGGGACCGCCCGCGGCCTGTCGGACGTCGAGTCGGCCTCGCAGCCGGACATCTTCGCCGCCGTCCGCGAGCGCGACGTCCTGCTGCACCACCCGTACGACTCCTTCTCGACCTCGGTCACCGCCTTCCTGGAGCAGGCCGCCAACGACCCGCAGGTCCTGGCGATCAAGCAGACCCTGTACCGCACCAGCGGCGACTCGCCGATCGTGGACGCCCTGATCGACGCCGCCGAGTCCGGCAAGCAGGTGCTGGTGCTGGTGGAGATCAAGGCCCGCTTCGACGAGCAGGCCAACATCAAGTGGGCCCGCAAGCTGGAGGAGGCGGGCTGCCACGTCGTCTACGGGCTGGTCGGGCTGAAGACGCACTCCAAGCTGTCGCTGGTAGTCCGCCAGGAGGGCGAGACGCTGCGCCGCTACGCCCACGTCGGCACCGGCAATTACCACCCCAAGACCGCGCGGCTGTACGAGGACCTCGGCATCATCACCGCCGACCCGCAGGTCGGCGCGGACCTCTCGGACCTGTTCAACCGGCTCTCCGGCTACTCCCGCCGCGAGTCCTACCGGCGGCTGCTGGTCGCCCCGCGCTCGCTGCGGCAGGGCCTGGTCACCCGCATCCAGGACGAGATCGCGCACCACCGGGCCGGGCGGCCGGCGCGCATCCAGTTCAAGCTGAACTCCATCGTCGACGAGGCGATCATCGACGCCCTCTACCGGGCCTCGCAGGCCGGGGTGCAGGTGGACGTGTGGGTGCGCGGCATCTGCGCCATCCGGCCCGGCGTGCCCGGCCTGTCGGACAACATCCGGGTCCGCAGCATCCTCGGCCGGTTCCTGGAGCACTCCCGGATATTCCTGTTCGGCAACGGCGGCGACCCGGAGGTGTGGATCGGCAGCGCCGACATGATGCACCGCAACCTGGACCGCCGGATCGAGGCCCTGCTCCGGGTCACCGACGCGGGCCACCGCGCCGAGCTGGCCGCCCTGCTGGAGCTGGGCATCGCCGACGAGACGTCCTCCTGGCACCTGGGCCCGGACGGCACCTGGACCCGCCACGCCCACGCCGAGGACGGCACACCGCTGCGCAACGTGCAGGAGCTGCTGATCGAGTCGCGCCGCCGCACGCGCCGCACGGACGGCTGGGGGCAGGGTGGCCCCAGAAACTGAGAGCCCGCCCACCGACCGAGACGACAACGGGGACTTACGCACGATGACCGACGCACTCGGTGCGCTCGCCACGCCCGCCGGGCCGGCCACCGACCGGGCGGCCACGGCCGGTACCGCGGGCGAGGCCCTGGCCGCGCACCTGGCCGCCCACGCCGCGAGCTTCCTGCGCGGCCTGCCGTCCATCGAGCCCCGCACCCTGCGGCGCGTCGCCGGCGCGCTGCACACCTTCGACGCGCTGCTGGACCTGGCCTGGGCCCGCGAGCTGCGGGACGAGCTGCTGCGGCTGGACACCCTGGTCGGCCAGGAGCAGGCGTACACCCGTCGGCTGGCCCGGCTGACCACCGCGCTGGACTCGCTGGCCTGCGTGGACAGCGACGCCGCGCCGGGCGCGCCCAAGGCCCGGGCGCTGCTGGAGCGGCAGCTGACGCTGGCCCGCTCCCGGGCGCACAGCCTGGCCCTGCAGGAGCTGGGCTCGGCCCGCTTCCACGCGGTCGCCGACCGGATGACGCTGCTGGCGTCCGACCTGCCGCTGCGCCTGCCGGCCGGCTCCGCCCCGGCCCGGGCGCTGCTGACGCACGCCGCAGCCGCCCGCCGCCGGCTGGCCGAGGCGGTGGCCGTGCTGCCGCTGGCCCGCAGCGCCCGGCCGTACAACGGGGACGGCCTGCACCTGCCCGACGAGGACCTGCCCTGGCGCGAGGTGCGGCTGCTGGCGCTGCGCGCCCGGTACGCCATGGAGGTCTGCGCGCCGCTGCTGGGCCCGGAGGCGGCCGGGCCGCTGGCCGGGCTGACGGAGCTGGGCCGGCTACTGCTGCGGCACGAGGAGGCCACCGACGCGGCCGAGGCCGCCGCCCTGGCCGGCGCCACGGCCAGGATCACCCCCGCCACCGCGTACGTCCTGGGCGTGGTCCATGCTGATCAACGCCTGGAGGTGGAGGCGGCCCGCCACGCCTTCGGCCTCGCCTGGCCCGAACTCCACCACCCGGATTGGCTCTCCGACTCATGGTTCACGCGCTGACCCTCCCCGCCGGCACCGAACACGGCAAGATCCGTGCGGCGGGGGTGGTGCTGTGGCGTCCCGGCGGCCGGGACGGCGAGCTGGAGCTGGCGCTGATCCACCGGCCGAAGCTGTGCGACTGGAGCTTCCCCAAGGGCAAGCTGAAGGAGGGCGAGCGCTCCAAGGAGGCCGCCCTGCGCGAGGCCCTGGAGGAGACCGGCATGCGGGTGCAGCTGGGCGCCCGGCTGCCGACCCAGCACTACCGGGTGAAGGGCCGCCCCAAGCGGGTGCGCTACTGGTCGGCGGTCCGGATCTCCGGGAGGTTCACCCCCAACCGGGAGGCGGACCGGCTGGAGTGGCTCAGTGCCGACCGGGCGCGTCGACGGCTCAGCTACGGGCACGACCGGGAGCTGGTGGACGCGCTGCTCACCCGGCTGGGCGAGTGATCCCTTACCGAGTGATCCCTTACAAAGCCGCGAGTCCGGCGTAAAGCTGCTTTATCCGGCCGTGTCGTTGCCGTAGCGAAACCGTTACTACCGCACGGCGTATCCCGGCGTCCGTCCGAGGTTCACCCTCCGTTCATGTGTGCTGGCCTGTCGCTTCACCTCCCCCGCATAGCGTCCAGTGGTGTCGGAGGCCGCAAGACCCTCCCTCCACTACGAAGGCCCAGACCACAGACCTGGGCCACTCCGAAAGGGACACCAAGTGAAGCTCCAGCGGAACGGCCGCACCAAGGCCCTCGCCATCGGCGCCGTGGCGGTCGTCAGCTCGCTGACGCTCGCGGCGTGCGGCTCCAACAACAACAGCTCCACCAACGCCGGCGGCTCCACCCCGGCCGCCTCCTCCAGCTCGACCGGCGGCTCGGCCGCCTCCGCCTGCGGCAGCGGCCAGCTGCTCGGCGCCGGCTCCACCGCCCAGCAGAACGCTGTGACGCAGTGGGTCAAGGACTTCCAGACCAAGTGCCCCTCGGTCACCGTGAACTACCAGGGCACCGGCTCGGGCGCGGGCCTGACCAGCTTCGAGGCCGGCAAGGTCGCCTTCGCCGGCTCGGACGCGGCCATGAAGCCCGCCGACGTCACCAAGACCAAGGCGGTCTGCCCCGGCGGCCAGGGCATCGACCTGCCGATGATCGGCGGCCCGATCGCCATCGCCTACAACCTTCCCGGTGTGAACAGCCTGGTCCTGGACGCCCCGACGCTGGCGAAGATCTTCACCGGCAAGATCACCAACTGGAACGACACGGCCATCAAGACGCTCAACCCGTCGGCCGCCCTGCCGAACCTGCCGATCCAGACCTTCCACCGGGTCGACAGCTCGGGCACCACCAACAACTTCACCGCGTACCTGAACGCCACCGACCCGACCGACTTCCCGTACAAGGCCACCAAGGTGTGGCCCGCCAAGGGCGGCCAGTCGGCGAACGGTTCGGCCGGGCTCGCGGCGCAGGTCAAGGCCGTCAAGGGCTCCATCTCCTACTTCGAGATGTCCTACGCGACCGAGGGCAACTTCTCCACCGTCCAGATCGCCACCGGCGCCCCGGCCCCGGTCGCCGTCTCGGCCGCCAACGCGACCACCACCATCGCCGACGCCCCCGTCGTGGGCACCGGTGACGACCTCTCGCTGAAGATCAACTACGCGACCAAGGCCCCGAACGCCTACCCGATCACCCTGGTCACCTACGAGATCGTCTGCGACAAGGGCAACAACGCCTCGTCGCTGCCGGCCCTGAAGGCCTTCCTGAACTACACCATCAGCACCGCCGGACAGCAGTCGGTCACCTCGCTCGGCTACGTCCCGCTGCCCGCCGCCCTGCAGACCAAGGTCCAGGCGGAGATCAGCAACCTCGGCTGACCCGGCACACCCCGCTGCGGTCCGGTCCTGCCCCTGGGGGAGGCAGGGCCGGACCGCAGTGGCCGTTCTCCCCCCGTTCTGCCCTCCCCCTCAGTCCGGTGCACCGCCGCCAGGCGCCGTCCCCGGTGACGACGCCACCCAGACCGGAGAATCCATGGAACTCCCAGACACCGCTCCACCGAGCAACCCGCAGGAGAAGTCCGAGCCGGACGACCTCCGGCCCGATCTGCTCAGCAGTTCCGCCCCCGCCACCGCAGTGGTCGAGCCCGCCCCCGAGAAGCTCCGCGGCGTGGTCCGCCTGGGCGACCGGCTGTTCGCCGGCGCCTCCCGGGGCTCCGGCATCCTGCTGCTGGTGATCATGGCCGCCATCGCGGCCTTCCTGACCGTCCGCTCCGTCCACGCCATCGGCGAGGACGGCGGCAACTTCCTGACCACCCAGGGCTTCGACATCACCGACACCCCGATGGTGTTCGGCATGTCCGCGCTGGTCCTGGGCACCGCCGTCAGCGCGATCGTGGCCATGGTGCTCGCCGTGCCGATCTCCGTCGGCGTGGCCCTGTTCATCTCGCACCTGGCCCCGCGCCGCCTGGCCCAGGGCCTGGGCTACGTGGTCGACCTGCTCGCCGCCGTCCCCAGCATCGTCTACGGCCTGTGGGGCGCGCTGTTCCTGGTCCCGCACATGCTCGGGGTCAACGCCTGGCTGAACCAGTACTTCGGCTGGACCTACGTCTTCAAGCAGCAGCTGCCCGGCGACCAGCCGCGCAGCCTGTTCACCGTCGGCGTGCTGCTGGCCATCATGGTGCTGCCGATCATCACTGCGGTCAGCCGCGAGATCTTCCTCCAGGTCCCCCGGGCGCACGAGGAGGCCGCATTGGCCCTCGGCGCCACCCGCTGGGAGGTCATCCGCACCTCCGTGCTGCCGTTCGCCCGCTCCGGCATCATCAGCGCCTCCATGCTGGGCCTCGGCCGCGCGCTCGGCGAGACCATGGCCGTGGCCACGGTCCTCTCCCCGCAGCTCACCCTGGGCCTGCACATCACCGACCCGGGCGGCAGCACCATCGCGCAGAACATCGCCACCCAGTTCGGCGAGGCGTCCAGCGACGGACTGGACGCCCTGATCGCCTCCGGCCTGGTCCTCTTCGTCATCACGCTGCTGGTCAACGGCGGTGCTCGGCTGATCATCGCCCGCCGCAAGGAATACTCGGGGGCGAACGCCTGATGAGCACCATCTCCACCGCGCCGCGCAGCGGCCGCACGCCGTCCACCCTCAGCGGACGCCGCCTTCCCAAGTGGACGCCGGCCGCGAGCGTCGTCGGCGCGGTCGCCCTCGCCGTGCTGCTCGGCACGGTCTTCTCGATCCACAGCAAGCTCCAGTGGGGGCTGCTGGCCGCGATCTTCTTCGTGCTCGCCCAGTACCTGCTCACCCGCTCCGTCGAGGGCGCCCGCCAGGCCAAGAACGGCCTGGTCACCAGCCTGGTCTGGGTCGCCTTCCTGCTGGCGCTGCTGCCGCTGGTGGGCCTGCTCTACTACACGGTGAACAAGGGCATCGGTGTCATCAACACCACCTTCCTGACGCACTCGATGAACGAGATCTCGCCCAACCAGAGCGGCGGCGGTCTCTACCACGCGCTGATGGCCACCCTGGAGCAGGTCGGCCTGGCCACCCTGTTCGCCGCCCCGGTCGGCATCCTGACCGCGGTCTACCTGGTCGAGTACGGCAACCGCAGCAGGCTCGCCAAGATCGTCACCTTCTTCGTGGACGTGATGAGCGGCGTGCCGTCGATCGTCGCCGGCCTGTTCGTCCTGACGTTCTGGATCATGATCCTGGACATGCCCTACACCGGCTTCGCCGGCAGCCTCGCCCTGGCCATCCTGATGATGCCGGTCGTGGTCCGGGCAACCGAGGAGATGCTGAAACTCGTTCCCAACGAGCTGAGGGAGGCCAGCCTCGCGCTGGGCGTCCCCAAGTGGCTGACCATCCTTCGGATCGTCCTTCCTACCGCCATCGGCGGCATCACCACCGGCGTCGTGCTGGCCATCTCCCGCATCATCGGCGAAACCGCGCCGATCCTGCTGCTGGTCTTCGGCACCGACCTGATCAACACCAACCCGTTCAGCGGCCCGCAGTCGTCACTCCCGCTGTTCGTCTACCAGCAGTACAACGCGGGTACGCCCGCCTCCCAGGCCCGGGCCTGGGGCGGTGCACTGGTCCTGATCGCGCTGGTCATGCTGCTGAACCTGGTCGCTCGCGGGATCGCCCGCTGGAAGGCCCCCAAGGCATCGCGCTGACGCGCCGGCCGCCACAGACTTTTCAGACTTCAGGAACGAGAGAAGAACCCCATCATGGCCAAGCGCATCGACGTCAGCGGGCTCAACGCCTTCTACGGAAAGTTCCGGGCCGTCGAGGACATCTCGATGACCGTCGAACCCCGCTCCGTGACCGCCTTCATCGGCCCCTCCGGCTGCGGCAAGTCCACCTTCCTGCGCACGCTCAACCGCATGCACGAGGTCATCCCCGGCGCCCGCGTCGAGGGCAAGGTCCTCCTGGACGACGAGAACCTCTACGGGGACAACGTCGACGCCGTGGCCGTGCGCCGCACCGTCGGCATGGTCTTCCAGCGCCCCAACCCGTTCCCCACCATGTCCATCAAGGAGAACGTGGCGGCCGGGCTCAAGCTCAACGGCGTCCGCAACAAGAAGGCAATAGACGAGGCCGTCGAGCGGTCGCTGATCGGCGCCAACCTGTGGAACGAGGTCAAGGACCGGCTCGACCGGCCCGGCGCCGGCCTCTCCGGCGGCCAGCAGCAGCGGCTGTGCATCGCCCGCGCCATCGCGGTCGAGCCCCAGGTGCTGCTCATGGACGAGCCCTGCTCCGCCCTGGACCCGATCTCGACCCTCGCCATCGAGGACCTGATCGGCACCCTGAAGGAGCAGTTCACCATCGTCATCGTCACCCACAACATGCAGCAGGCGGCCCGCGTCAGCGACCGCACCGCCTTCTTCAACCTGTCGGGCGTCGGCCAGCCCGGGCGGCTGATCGAGATCGACGCCACCGAGAAGATCTTCTCCAACCCGTCCGTGCAGGCCACCGAGGACTACATCTCCGGCCGCTTCGGGTGACCCACCGGACCACCCCGTGGCGCTGCTAGGCGGTGCCGCCACGGGGTAGCAGAAGGCCCCGCCCCCCGTAGACCGGGGGCGGGGCCTTCTTTCCGTTCCGTCCTCGTGTGCCGTACGGCCCGGCGTCAGCGGACGACCGCCCAGGAGATCCAGTAGACCAGCGCGGCGACCAGCCCGGCGGCGGGCATGGTCAGGAACCAGCCGATGACGATGTTCTTGGCCACCCCCCAGCGCACCGCCCGCACCCGCTTGGTCGCGCCCACGCCCATGATCGCCGAGGTGATGATGTGGGTGGTGGAGACCGGCACCCGGTAGGCGTACGCCGTGATGTAGAGGATGGACGCGGCCACCGACTCGGCGGCGAAGCCCTGCGGCGGGTCCAGCTCGATGATCTTCCGGCCCAGGGTGCGCATGATCCGCCAGCCGCCGGCCCAGGTGCCCAGCGACAGCACCACGGCCGTGCTGGTCTTCACCCAGAACGGGATGGCCGAACCGGTCAGGTGGTGCGAGATGGTCAGCGCCAGCACCACCACACCCATGGTCTTCTGCGAGTCCTGCAGGCCGTGGCCGAGCGCCATGGCCGCCGCGGACACCGTCTGCGCCATCCGGAAGTCGCGCTTGGCCCGGTGCGGGTTGGCCCGGCGGAAGATCCACATGATGGCCACCATCATGGCGAAGCCCAGCACCAGGCCGACGATCGGAGACGTGATCATCGGAATGACCACCTTCTCCCACACGCCGGTCCAGAAGACCTTGGTGCCGCCCGCCAGCGCCGCCCCGACCATCCCGCCGAACAGCGAGTGGGTGGACGAGGAGGGGAGGCCGAAGTACCAGGTGACCAGGTTCCAGGTGATCGCGCCGATCAGCGCCGCCCACAGGACCACCATCCCCTGCCGACCGGACGGCGCCTCGATGATGCCCTTGCTGACGGTCTGGGCGACTCCCGTCCCGAGGAACGCGCCGGCCAGGTTCATCACCGCCGCCATCATCAGCGCCGCCCGGGGCGTCAGCGCCCGGGTGGACACCGAGGTGGCGATGGCGTTGGCCGAGTCGTGGAAGCCGTTGGTGTAGGCGAAGCCGAAGGCAACACCCACCACAAGGACCAGTCCGAGGATGTCCACGTAGCTCAGGACTCCTTGACGGCGATGGTCTCCACCGTGTTCGCCACATGTTCGAACGCGTCGGCTGCTTCCTCCAGCACGTCGACGACCTGCTTGAGCTTCAGCACCTCGATCGCCTCGTAGGCACCGCTGAACAGGTGCGCCAGGAGCTTCCGGTGGATCTGGTCCGCCTGGTTCTCCAGCCGGTTGACCTCGATCCAGTACTCGGTGAGGTTGTCCATGGTGCGCAGGTTCGGCATGGCCGCGGCGGTCAGCTCCGCCGCCCGCGCCAGCACCTCGATCTGCTGTTCGATGCCCTGCGGCAGGGTCTCGATCTCATAGAGGACGACCAGGTCGACGGCCTCCTCCATGAAGTCCATGACGTCGTCCAGGGACGACGCCAGGCTGTAGATGTCCTCCCGGTCGAAGGGCGTGATGAAGGACGAGTTCAGCTGGTGGAAGATGGCATGGGTGATGTCGTCGCCCGCATGCTCGGCGGCACGCATGCGCTCGGCCAGGTCGGGGCGTGCGGCGACATCTGCACCGAGCAGCTCCAGCAGGAGGTTCGAGCCCGTGACAAGGTTCGCCGCCGAGGAAGCGAACATGTCATAGAAGCTCGTCTCCCGGGGGGTCAGACGAATTCGCACAAAGATCTCCGAAGTACAGGGTGCGGACGAGTCGATGCTAGGCGCTGCGTGCAGTGACTCCGCGTGCCGGGGGGCAGCGTATCCACCCTTGCCTGCGCTTATCCTTGCGCACGCCCGATCGACGTGCGGCTCGGAGACTGTGCCCCATCAGTGTGACGGAAGGACGCCCGGAAGGCTGCCCCCGGCCCTGAGTAGTATTCACGACTCCGCCACGGACCCCGCGGGCCGTCCCGGAGCGCCATACGATGGACAGGGTGGAGGCAATGGAGGCAGTGGAGAAACCGCAACCGGAGGCGCCGGCACCGGCCTCGCCGCCCGGGCCGCACGGCTACAGCCCGCAGCGCGAGGCGCACGTGAAGCGGCTGCGCCGGATCGAGGGCCAGGTCCGGGGGCTCCAGCGGATGGTGGAGGAGGACGTCTACTGCATCGACATCCTCACCCAGGTGTCCGCCAGCACCAAGGCGCTGCAGGCGTTCGCGCTCAGCCTGCTGGAGGAGCACCTGCGGCACTGCGTCGCGGACGCGGTCACCGAGGGCGGCCCCGAGGCGGACGACAAGATCGCGGAGGCGACGGCGGCCATCGCCCGGCTGCTGCGGACCTGAACCCGACCTGAGCCCCGCGGCCGACCGGCCCGGCCGCGCGGACCCGGCCGGTACATGACATGCGCGGCCCGGCCGGTACGGCTGTCCGGGCCCGGCTCAGGCGTCCGGGCCGGTGCCCTGCGGCGGGACCTTGGCCTCGGCGAGGCCGTGCCGCCGATCGGGGCCGTGCTCGGAGCAGCGGTCCGCGCGCCGCTCCGCGCGGCGGTCGGGGCCGTGGACCACGCGCAGCACCTTGTCGATCAGGTCCGCCGGAAGCCGTTCGAACGGGGTAGCCGCGGCGGCGATCATCAGCTCGCCGTAGAGGTCGATCTCCGCGAGGGCCACCGGGTCGTGCGCGGCCACACGCACCACCTCCTCGTCAACGTCGGGCAGTCGACTTCGACTGCCTCCAGAGTAGGCAGCGCGCAAGGGGCTGGCATGGCACGTCTGGGCCATTTCCCAGCCCCCCGATCGGGTACTACTTGGCCGTCGACTGACCCCCGTAGATGTCCGCCGACGGCGGCAGACTGATCGTCACCGGAGTCCCGTAGTCGGAGAACTCGCTGGTGGAGACCACCACCTCCTGATCCTTCGCGGCGGTGGAGCCCGGGACCTTGCTGAAGGTGAAGGTCTCGACGATCTTGCGGATCTGCCCGCGCTGGTCCAGCCACAGCTGGTACGGCACCTTCTTCACGGTGAAGGTCCGGGCGGCCAGGGTCAGCCCGGTCCCGGCGCCGCCGCCGGTCTCGGCCGCCGCCTGGGCCAGGTCGAGCGTCCCGGTGTAGTGCTTCAGGACCACCCCGTCGACCGTCTGCGTGCCCGCCGCCACCGCCGTCTGCGCGCCGCGCAGCGCGTTGGCGGCCGAGGCCGGGTCGGTGGCGCCGCTGCTCACCAGGTTGCCGTCGGCCAGCTCCTGCAGGTTGACCTCGATCCACTTCCCGGCCGGGACCTTGGCCCCGCTGTTCTGCATGTACACCACGCCCGGGGCGAAGACCTCGGTGAGCTTGCCGGTGGTGCCCTCACCGGGCGGGATGGTGATGGCCATCCGGCCCAGCCGGGTGGTGTAGTCGTACTGTGCCGTGCCGTGCAGCGTCATCCGCTTCGCCCCGGAGACCGTCGTCAGCGCGGTGGCGTCCTGCACGTAGCCCGAGCGGCCGGTGATGTCGGCGGCGGAGCGGACGGCGGTCAGCGGGTCGGAGGAGAGCGCGTCGGAGGAGTTCACGGCCTGATCGGCCGAGGAGACGGCGGAGCCGGACGATCCGCTGCCCGAGCCGGAGCAGCCCGTCAGCGCACCGGTCAGGGCCGCCGCGGCGGCGGCGGCCAGCAGCACCGAACGCACCCCTGTGCGAGAGCCGGACTCACGATTCAGCACGGACACACATCTCCCTCAAGGCCCTCGGACACACGCCCACTGGCGGGCTCCCCCTGGACAACGACCGCCGGTAGCGGCGGTTACGGCGTTGGGGGGCGCGCGCTCCCTGGGCCATCCGGGTTACCGTGAACGACGTGGACAGCTACCAGGCGCCCCGGTGCGGAACCATGGATTCCTCCCCGTACCCGTGCGCCGCCGCGACCCTGCCCTACCCGCCGACCACCCCCTCCGCGCCGACCACCCCCTCCGCGCCGACCGCCCAACCCTCGCCGAGCGGCGCCGACCTCTCGGCCGCGGCCGAGCCGAGCGGCCCACAGCATGAGACCTTCATCACCGAGGCCGGATCGTTCAGCACCGCGCGCTGCGCCTGCGGCTGGTCCGCGCCCGCCCGCCGCTCCCGGGACAAGTCCCGCCGGGACGCCTCCGCCCACCCGGCCGACCACACCTCGGACCACGCCCCCGACCATGCCCCCGGCCCCGGCCACGCCCCGAGCATCGGGCGGGCTGAGCCCGGACTGTGACCTGACTCAGCGCGCAGCATGAAACCGGAGGGGCGTCCGCCGCCGTCTCCTCCCGTACACGACGACACCGCTCCGGTCGAGGATGGAACACATGGGCGAAAAGATCACGTCTCGACGGACGGTCCTGCGCGGCGCAGGCGTCCTGACTGCGGCCGCCGCCGGGCTCACCGCCTGCACCGGCGCCAAGCAGGCCGGCGCCTCGGCCTCCGGCGCGGGCGCCGGCACGGTCTCCTCGCCCGCAGCGGCCTCGGTGAGCCGCAGCACCTCCATGACCGCCACCCCCGGCCCGCCCAAGGCCGCCGACTGGGCCGCGCTCAACAAGGACCTGGACGGCCTGCTGCTGCGCCCCGGCGACAGCCGCTACAACAACGCCCGCAAGCTGTTCCAGCCGCAGTACGACGCGCTGGCGCCCAGCGGCGTGGTCTACGTGGACAACGCGCACGACGTGGCCACCGCCCTGGCCTTCGCCCGCACCTACCGGCTGCCGGTGGCTGCCCGCTGCGGCGGCCACAGCTACGCGGGCTGGTCCTCCGGCAGCGGCCTGGTGCTGGACGTCAGCCGGCTCTCCGGGGTCAGCGCCTCCTCCGGCCACGCCACCATAGGCGCCGGCGCCCGGCTCATCGACGTGTACACCGGCCTCGCCGGGCACGGCGTGACCATCCCGGCGGGCTCCTGCCCGACCGTGGGCGTGACCGGCCTCACCCTCGGCGGCGGCATCGGCGTCACCGGCCGCGCGTACGGGCTGACCTGCGACAGCCTCACCGGCGCCGAGGTGGTCACCGCGGACGGCAGCATCCGCCAGGTCAGCGCGGGCAGGGACGCCGACCTGCTGTGGGCGCTGCGCGGCGGTGGCGGCGGCAACTTCGGCGTCGTCACCTCGCTCGACTTCACCACGCACGCCGCGCCCCAGTGCTCCTACGCCTTCCTGTCCTGGCCGTGGTCCAAGGCCGCGCAGGTGATCCGCTCCTGGCAGGCGTGGGCCCCGAGCGCGCCGGACGCCATGTGGGCCGATCTGCACCTGCTGGTCTGGGCCAACGGGCAGTACCAGCTGGGCACCACGGTCAACTACCTCGGCCCCGAGTCCGAGCTGCGCAACCTGATCGACCGGCTCGGCACCGCCCCCTCCTCGGTCTCCGTGCACACCGCCCCGTACCTGCAGACCATGCAGGTCATGGCCGGGGTCTCGGGCTGGTCGCAGGCGGCGGCGCACCTGCCGGGCTCGCTGCCCGGGCAGAACCCGGCCGGGCGGGTCACCCGCGAGTCGTACGGCGCGCGCTCCGACATCTTCAACCAGCCGATCAGCAGCGCCGGGGCGGCCGCCCTGGTCGCGGCGATCGAGCGCTACCCGCGCACCGGCCCGGTCGGCGGCAGCGCGGGCGTCGCCTTCGACGCCCTCGGCGGGGCGATCAACCGGGTCGGCCGGAACGCCACCGCCTTCGTGCACCGCAGCGGGCTGTTCACCGCCCAGTACACCGCCAACTACCCCGCCGGCGTCACCGGCGGCACCGCCGCCGACCGCTCCTGGTCCTGGCTGGACGGGGTCTGGTCGGCGATGCGCCCGTACGCGAGCGGCGAGGCGTACCAGAACTACGTCGACCCCCGGCTGACCGGCTGGGAGCAGGCGTACTACGGCAGCAACGCGGCCCGGCTGCAGTCGGTCAAGCGGACCTACGACCCGGGGAACCTGTTCCACTTCCCGCAGAGCATCCCGGTCGGCTGACCGGGGCGGTTGACCGGAGCGGCTGGGGCCGGGGCGGTTGACCGGGGACGGCCCGGGCCGTGGCCGACCGGGCCCGGCCTGCGGCTCAGGCGGCCAGGTCCCGGTCGCCGTCGTGGTCGGCGCCGTCCCGCTGCCCGTACAGCGGCGGGAGGGCGTCCCCCCGGCGGTCGGTGCGCCGGGAGCCGCGCCGGGGGGACGCCGCGATCAGCGGCCCGGCGCCGGTGCGAGCCGCCGAGCGGACCAGCGGGACGAGCACGGCCATGGCCAGCGGCGCGAGCAGCAGCACGGTGGCGGTGCCCAGGGCGTAGCCGCCGACGACGTCGGTCGGGTAGTGCACGCCCATGAAGACCCGCAGGAAGCCCTCGACGGCGGCCAGGCCGCCCGCGATCAGCCCGAACCGGCGGTTGACCAGCAGCAGGCCGACGGCGACCGCCATGGTGAAGGTCGCGTGGTCGCTGGCGAAGGAGCCGTTGGCCTGATGGTTGGTCAGCAGGTCCAGCTGGCCGGGGTGGGCGACGAACGGCCGCTGCCGCTGGACCAGGCCCCGGACCGGGATGTTCAGCACCAGGGCGAGCCCGGAGGCCAGCCCGGCCCAGAGCACTCCGGCGACGGCGGCGGGGGCGTCGGGTCTGCGGCGGGCCCAGCCCCAGGCGACGGCGATCATCAGCACGGACGCCAGCGGCACCCCGTACTCGCCGAGGAAGCTCAGCGCGGAGTCCAGCCAGGAGGGGAGGTCGCGGGCCAGCCCGTTGATGCCGGAGACCAGCGTCCAGTCGATCGAGCCGCTGCTGATCGCACCGCTACCATCCGCCAGCAGCGTTGCCACGCCACACCTCCCACTGTCGCCAACCAGGCCCCCGGCCGCCGGGATTCCGGTACGGCACGATCAAGTGTCCTCCCCTGACAAGGTGCACAACGGAACGAATCACCCAAACTGTTCCGCCCGCGGAGGAAGTTATGGGAACGTGACGCTTCGATCACCGCTCCGCCACAAGCCCGCGCCCCTTCCGGCACCGATCCGTCACCTTCAGGACAGGGAGCCCCCGTTGGCGATTCCGCCGCCCGGCTGCAGGGTCGGCAGGGCGGCCGCGCCACCGGCCGTCACCCGGGTGGCGCCGAAGTAGTCGCCCTCGGCGTCGATGGAGTCGTAGCGGATGACCGAGCCGGTGTGCGGGGCGTCGATCATCATGCCGCCGCCGACGTAGATGCCGACGTGGTGGATCTTGCTGGGGTCGTTCGGATCGGTCGAGAAGAACACCAGGTCGCCGGGTTGCAGCTGGCTGCGCGAGGGGTGCGGGCCGGCGTACCACTGGTCGGCGGCCACGCGCGGGATGGCGATCCCCACGCTGGCGTACGCCGCCTGGGTCAGCCCGGAGCAGTCGAACTCGTAGTTCTGCGAGGCCAGGCCCTCGCCGCCCCACAGATAAGGAGTCCCGAGCCGCGCCTGGGCGTAGTAGATGGCCCCGGCGGCCTGCTCGGAGAAGGCGATGGGGGTGGCCGCGGCGAAGGACTGGGCCAGCTTGTTGATGGAGGTGACGTAGTCCTCGGTCTGGGCGTAGGCCGGGATGCCGTCGGCGCTTATCACCGCGTAGGGCCCGGCGTTGTAGGCGGCCAGCATGTTGGCGGTGGCGTTGCCGGGGACGTTCTTGGTGTCCTTGGCCAGCTGGCAGTCGTAGGTGGCGGCGGAGGGGATGGCGTCCGCCGGATCCCAGACGTCCGGCGAGGCGTGCGCATGGGTGGGGTCCATGCCGTAGACCGCCCAGGTCGCGGGCATGAACTGGGCGATGCCCTGGGCGCCCACGGGGCTGACGGCCTGCGGGTTGAAGCCGCTCTCCTGGTACATCTGCGCGGCGAGCAGCGGCGGCGTCAGCTGCGGGCACAGGGTGCCCCACTGCTGGATGATCGAGGCGTAGGCGGCCGGGACGGTGCCCGGGGCGAGCTGCAGGGCGGCGGCGCTCTGCTGCTGGCCCTGGAGGATGGAGCCGGCGGCGGCGTACGTCCCCACCACCACCAGCGCCAGGAACCCGGCGACCGCGGCGCCGCCCGAGCCCAGCGCGATCCAGGTCCGCCGCCCCGCCATCAGCGGCCGGCCGAACGGGCGTCAGCGGCGGCGCGCACCATGGCAGTACAGGTCGAACGCATGTGCCACCTGCCTCGTCCGAAGGGATTTGCGATTGCCCTCATAGAGTCTGGACCCAGGCGTTGCCCAGTGCAATCAGCTGCGATACACAGAGTAAGCGGTAGTCTCATCCGAGCGGCTCCAGGCTCCATGAGGTCCCATGGTGGCACCTGTGGCCTATCACTCAGTGGCGATCCTTGGGAAAGTGGCCAAGTCGACTTCGGTTCTGGCCAAGAATAGGACTGGGCCCTACACCACGGCCGGGTGCTGGGCTTTGATAGATGATCAGGTGGGTGGTTCCTATGTATCTCAGCGCGAACAAGAACGACATCAGCACCATCATCGGAGGCATCGCCCCCAACTGGGGCCCCTTCGCCAGCCTGGGCACGGAGGCCAGGACGATGGTGGAGGTCGTCATGGCCGTCGCCATCCTCGGCTGCCTCGCCATCGCCATCTGGGGCGCGGCCAAGCAGCGGATCGGCGCGACGGCGCTGCGGGACACCTTCAGCGCCGAGCAGGGCAAGGGTCTGATCATCGCCGGTCTCACCGGCGTGTTCATCATCGGATCGCTCGGTACGTTGTTCACCATTGTGTATGGGATGGCGATCTGATTATTCGTCTGGATGGTTCGGGCACCCGGCCCGCCGCCGTCCCGCCCAGCAGGTCCGTACCGCCCGGCAGGTCCCACCCGCGGAGCGTCCGGACCGGCACCCCGCCCTGTCCGTCGTGTCCGTCGTGCGTACCGGATCGGTCACGCTCTCCCCACGAGCCGCCGCTTCGGTGACACCCTTTCACCCTGTGCTGCCCGCAGCGCCGTCCGAGTCCCGTCCGTCCTGCTCACCCTCGTCCCAAGGGGGCTGTCGTGTCCGTGCCTGACGACCAGCCGCACACGCGTACCCGCTACCCGGCGGGCGAAGCGCCGCCCGAGGCGGCACCGGGACGGCACCCCCTGCGCACGCTCGGGGCGGTCCTGGGGGCGGTGGTGCTGCTGCTGGTGGTGATCGCGGTGGTCAACCGCACCAGCGGGAGCAGCACCCAGGCGGGCGGGACCACCGGCGGAGCCGGCTCCGCCGCGGGCCCGGGCTCCGGCAGCGCCGCGAAGGCGTCCGCGACCGCCCCGACCGGGGCCCAGCCGGTGACCACCTCCCAGGACGGCATCGCCACCGGCTACCCCCACACCTCCGAGGGGGCACAGTCCGCCGCGGTCAACTACAGCGTCGCCCTCGGCTCCAGCCAGATGTACGCGACAGCGAGCCGCCACAGCATCCTGCAGACCGTCATCGACCCGTCGGCAGTGGCACAGCTCGAAGCGACCACGGACACGCAGTACGGCAATCTGAACAAGACCCTCGGGCTGACCGACGGCGTCGCCCGTCCCGGTCTCACCCTCGTCAGCCGACCGCTGCCGGCCGGGGTCAAGGCGGACAGCTACAACGGCGACACCGCAACCGTCGAGGTATGGAGCGACCAGCTCGGCGGCCTTGCCGGGACCGGCTCCACGCAGCCTGTCGCCGAGTACTGGTACACCCTGACGATGCACCTGGCCTGGATCGGCGGCGATTGGAAGATCGCCAGCTACTCCTCCTTCGACGGACCGGCGCCGATCGGCGCCAGCCAGCAGGTGTCATCTGCCAACGCAATCGCCGGTGCGGTCAACCAGTTCGGAGGGTTCCGCTATGCCCGCTAGGTTCCCCACCCGGGTCGGGCTACTCGCGGGAGCCCTCTCCTGCGTGCAGTTCACCGCGCTGCTGATGGCCGGCACGGCCTTCGGCGCTCCGTCCCCCAGCCCCAGCGCGAACAACTGCACCGGCCTGGTCGGCCCCGGCAAGGTCATCTGCGAGCACGGAACCTCCGGCTCCCCCCCGGGACCGGGGGGATTCTGCCGTCGTCGGTGGATCCTCTCCAGTCCCTGGCGAGCGCCTGCGCCACCGCCGCCGCCTGGGTGATCCGCAAGCTCTCCGCGGGGATCAACGCGACCACGAACGTGAACTTCACCGACCCGAGCTTCCTGCGCACCTACGCGGTGGTCTTCGGCGCCTCCACCTTCCTCACCCTGATCCTCTGGCTCCTCGCGGTGGCGAAACGCGCCGCCCGCGGCGTCCCCTTCCACCAGGCCATCGGCGAGGCCATCGGCTTCCTGTGGCTGACCGTGATCGCCTCCGCCTTCACCCCGCTGATCCTCTACACCGTCGTCAGCGCCACCGACGGCATCACCGCCGCCATCGCCTCCGGCACGAAGACCGACACCACCAGCTATCTGGGCTCCTTCGCCTCCGCCCTGACCGGCGGCAACCTCGGCGGCGGCCCGATCATCCTGGTCCTGGTGTCGCTGGTGGCGATCCTCGCCGCCGCCGTCCTGTGGATCGAGATGCTGATCCGCGCCGCCATGCTCTACGTCGGCGCGCTCCTCGGCACCGCCGTCTACGCCGGCCTGGTCGACAAGCAGCTGTGGAAGCACGTCCGCCGCTGGGCGGGCGTCATGGTGGCGGTGGACCTGATCAAGCCGGTGATCGTGATCGTCCTGGGCCTGGCCGGCGCCATCGCCTCCAACGCCGGGGCGAACGACGCCTTCTCGACGGTCATGTCGGGCGTGGCCATCCTGATCCTGTCGATCTTCGCCAGCAGCGCCATCTACCGCTTCGTCCCGGGCTTCGGCGACGAGATGGCGGCGATGCGCCGCCAGCGCTCCAGCGCGGTGAGCGCCGGCGCCGCGGTGCTGAACGGCCCGGCGAACTTCATGAAGCAGGGCATCAGCACCCACGCCGGGCGCGGCGGGGACTCGCCCGGCGGCGGCTCGGGCGGCTCCGGCGGCGGCAACAGCGGCGCGGCCAGCGCCGGTGCCGGGATCGCCGCGCACGCGGCCCGCACCGCGCCCGCGCCCCCCGCACCGCCCGTGCAGTCCTCCGGCGGCAGCAAGGCTCCAGCCCCGGCCGGCAGCGGTAACAGCAGCTCCACCAGTGCCCAGGGAGGCCGCTCTTGACCACCCAACCCGTCGGGGGCTACCGGCGTACCTACCTGATCGGCAAGGCCAAGCCCAACGCCGTCATCGGGAAGAACCGGGAGAGCGGGGAGGTCTTCCTGCTCATCTTCGGCGCCTTCCTGGGGATGCTGTGGGGCATCGCCATCCAGCAGGTGCTGGTGCTGCGGCTGGCCGGCCTGCTGGCGTTCCCGCTGCTGGCCTTCGCCATCGTCTACCTGCCGTACCGCAAGCGGACCTTCTACAAGTGGGCGGAGATCAACCGCACCTACCGCCGCACCGTCCGCAGCGGCAACGGCGTCTGGCGGTCGGACGTGCACGAGGCCGGCACCCGGCTGGACGGGCGCGAGGTCGAGATCGGCCCCCCGCCGGGGATCGGCCGGATCCGCTGGCTGGCCGCGCCCTTCGGCCCGGACGAGGTCGCCGTCCTGATGCACCTGAACCGGCGCACGGTGACCGCCGCCATCGAGATCGAGGGCCCCGGCGTCGGGCTGCGCGACTCGGAGGACCAGGAGTCGCTGGTGGAACGCTTCGGGACGCTGCTGAAGCACGTCGCCAACGGCGACGGCTTCGTCACCCGGCTGCAGATCCTGGCCCGCACCCTGCCGGCCGACCCGGACGCGCACGCCAAGGACGTCGCCCGGCGCGGCGACCCGGACGCCCCGGTGTGGCTGAAGGACTCGTACGACCAGCTGCAGGCGATGGTCTCGACCTCGTCCGAGCAGCACCGCGCCTACCTGGTCGCCTGCATGCCCTACACCCGCGACCTCGCCGCCGAGGCGCACGTCATGGGCCGCAACAGCGGGCGCGGGGCGCGCGGCGACGAGGGCCTGGCGGCGGTCATGTCGCGCGAACTGAACGACATCTGCGCCCGACTGGCCGAGGCCGACATCCGGGTGCGGCAGCCGCTGGGGCAGGCCCGGCTGAGTTCGCTGCTGCACTCCATGTACGACCCGGACCACCAGATCGACCACCTGCAGGCCATGTCCAAGCGGAACGCCTGGCCCGCCGAGCTGGACGCGACCCACCCCAACTACCTGCAGGCGAAGACCCGCGAGTCGGCCACCCGGGAGCCCTGGTGCCACGCCACCGCCTGGATCAAGGAGTGGCCGCTGACACCGGTCGGGGTCAACTTCCTGGCCCCGCTGCTGGTCCACACCCCGGACGTGATCCGGACCGTGGGCGTCACCATGGACCTGGAGCCGACCGACGTCGCCATCGAGCGGATGCTGACCGAGAAGACCAACGACGACGCCGAGGCCAGCCGGCAGGCGAAGCTGAACCGCACGGTGGACCCGCGCGACGCGGCGCACAGCGGGCGCGTGGACCAGCGCGGGGAGGATCTCGCCTCGGGCGCGGCGGGCGTGAACATCGTCGGCTACATCACCGTCAGCTCCCGTACGCCGGAGGCACTTGCCCGGGACAAGCGGACAATCCGCGCCTCAGCGGGTAAGAGTTATCTGAAGCTCGAATGGTGCGACCGCGAGCACCACCGGGCCTTCGTCAACACGCTCCCCTTCGCCACCGGCATCCGCCGCTAACCCCCGACCCGCCCACTGGAGGCATCGCATGGCAGCAGCACCCGTGGGCGGCCTGACCGACGCTTTCGGCGCCTTCCTGTTCGGCAAGAACGAGACGACGCGCCTGCCCGTCCGCACCTCGACCGGACAGGCGCAGGCCGTGTACCTGCCGACCGCGGCGCCGGGACTCGGCGACTCCGGTGTGATCATCGGACGCGAGGTCTACAGCGGCAAGGGCTACGTCTACGACCCGTTCCAGCTCTACGGCCAGCAGCTGCCCGCGCCGCACTGGCTGGTCCTCGGCGAGTCCGGCAACGGCAAGTCCGCGCTGGAGAAGACCTACGTCCTGCGGCAGCTGCGGTTCCGCGACCGGCAGGTCGTCGTCCTGGACGCCCAGGGCGAGGACGGCGTCGGCGAGTGGAACCTGATCGCCCGCGCGCTGGGGATAACTCCGGTCCGGCTCGACCCGCAGGCGGCCCTCGCCGGCGGGGTGAAGCTCAACCCGCTCGACCCGGCGATCACCACCACCGGCCAGCTGGCGCTGCTGCGCACCATCGTCGAGGTGGCGATGGGCCGCGGCCTGGGCGAGCGCGCCGGCTTCGCGCTGAAGGCGGCGCACGCGCACATCACCGCGACCATCACCGACCGGCAGCCGGTCCTGGCCGACATCATCGACACGCTGCGCACCCCGAACACCGACTTCATCGACCCGCTCGGGGTCTCCCTGACGGACATCCAGACCTGGGGCCTGGACGTGGCCCTGGTGCTGGACCGCCTGGTCGACGGCGACCTGCGGGGCATGTTCGACGGGCCGACCACCACCGACATCGACCTGGACGCCCCGCTGATCGTCTTCGACCTGTCGCACATCGACCGCAACTCGATCGCCATGCCGATCCTGATGGCGATCGTCGGAGTATGGCTCGAGCACACCTGGATCAGGCCCGACCGCAAGAAGCGGATCTTCCTGGTGGAGGAGGCCTGGCACATCATCAACTCGCCCTTCGTGGCTCAGCTGTTCCAGCGGCTGCTGAAGTTCGGCCGCCGCCTGGGCCTGTCGTTCATCGCCGTCGTCCACCACCTCTCGGACGTCGTGGACGGCGCTGCGGCCAAGGAGGCGTCGGCGATCCTGAAGATGGCCTCCACCCGTACCATCTACATGCAGAAGGCAGACGAGGCCCGGGCCACCGGGCGGGTGCTGGGGCTTCCGCGCTGGGCGGTGGAGATCATCCCCACGCTGTCGCCGGGCATCGCGGTCTGGGACGTCAACGGCAACGTCCAGGTCGTCAAGCACCTGATCACGGAGCAGGAGCGCCCGCTCGTCTTCACCGACCGGGCCATGACGGAGGACGCCATCATCGAACGCACCCGCGCCTCCCAACATCTGGCCGACGACCCGGCTGCCTGATGGTCGGACAGGCACCGGGCCCCCGCCCGTACGGCCCCCGGAGTCGGGGGCCGCAGGCACCGCCCCCCGGACGCGGCATCCCGGACGGGGCGATCGTCGGGCTGCTGGCGACCCTGCTGGGCACCACCGTGCTGGTGTGGACGGCGACCGCGCTGGCCGGGCTGTTCAGCCACGGCCACCTGCCGCACCCGCTGCCGTTCGAGGGCACGCCCACGGCGATCCGGGTCCTGGCGACCGAGCCCAACCGGCTGGTGGCGGCCTGGCCCGGGACGCCCACCGCCGAGCTGCCCTCGCCGACGGCCTTCTGGTCGACCTTCTTCGTGCTGCTGGCCCTGCTGATCGCGCTGATGCTGACGATGCTCACGGCCTGGACCCGGCTGAGGCGCGCCACCGCCGCGGCCAGGGCCCGCCAGGAGCCGCCGTACGACCCCTCGTACGGCCAGCCGCACCAGCAACCGCACCAGCAGCCCTACCGGCAGCAGGCCGACGGTGGCCGGGGTGACCGCTCCCGCGCCGGTCGGCAGCCGCAGCCGCAGCCGCCGGGGCTTGATGACCCGTGGGCGGCCGGTCCCTACCCGGCGGCAGGACCGTATCCGGCAGCCGGGCAGGCCGCGCCCGCGCCGGGCGCGCCCGGGTACCGGACACCCCCGTACGGGACGCCCCCGTACGGGACGCCCTCGGCCGCCGGGCCCGGCCCGGCTCCGGAGCGGCCGGCCGGGTACGAGGTGCCCGCGCCGCGCCCGGTACCGGACCGGGAGGCCCCCAGCGCCCACGCCGCACCCGCCGTGCCCGCGCCCGCCCATCCGCCTGCGCCCGCCCCTGCGCGACCCGCCGTACCCGTCGCCGATCCGTCCACGCCGCCGCCCGTGGCTGTGCCTGCGGGGGCGACGGCGCTGACGAAGGCTTCCCCGCCCGGCACCCGGTCCGGCGGCCGGGCCCTGGTACTGCCGCCGGGCGCGGTCTGCCTGCTGGCCCCCGAACCCGCCGCGTCCGCCGGGGCCAGGCGCCGGCTGCTGCGGCGGGCGGTCGACCAGGCCACCGGGGCCGTCCTGGTCGTCAGCGACGACCTGGCGCTCTGGGAGGCCCGGCCCGCGCACCGCGACGCCCGGCTGTTCGACCCCCTGCGGCTGACCGACGCCGACAGCGAGACGCGGGTCCGCTGGGCCCCGCACGACCGCTGCGAGGACCCGACCGTCGCGCTGGCCCGCGCCCGGGCCCTGCTCGCACCGACCACGCGCCCGGGCAACTCGCCCGGCGAGAAGGGCGTCCAGGAGGCCGCCCAGACCCTGCTGCGCTGCTGGCTGCACGCTGCCGCCCTGGACCGGCGCCCGTTCCGGCACGTCCTGCGCTGGGCCGCCGGAACGGCCCGGCAGGAGGCGGTGACCATCCTGCGCACCGCCGATCCGCACGCGGCCGCGCCGGGCTGGAGCGGCGAGCTGCAGTCCGTCCTCGCCAACGCCACCGACGTCCGCGAGGCGGCGCTGGAGCGGGTGCTGTCCGCCCTCGACGTCCTCTCCGATCTGCACGTCCTCAAGGCGTGCACGCCCGAGTCGGCACATGATGCCCTCGATCTGGAGTCGTTCCTGCGCAATCGGGGAACGCTGTACCTGGCGGGCCGCGCGGAGGAGTCCCGGGTCAGCCGCTCAGCGCACAGCGCGATGCCGCTCCTGACCGCGCTTGTGGAAGACGTGGCCGAGCTCGGCCGGCGCATGGCCGTACGGTCATCCTCCGGTCGGCTCGACCCACCACTGCTCTGCGTCCTGGACAGCGTCGCCGCCGTCGCCCCGCTGCCCGGACTGCCGGATCTGATGGCCCGGGGCGGCCCGCTCGGGATCAACACCGTCGCCGTACTCCGCTCCCCCGAGCAGGCCCGGGCCCGCTGGGGCGACCGGGCCGTCCACAGCCTGTGGACAAGCGCGGACGCCCGGGGAGTCCTGGGACCGGCGTCCGGGCCCCTGTTCGGCCCGCCCGAGACCACCGGCCCGGCCGCCGAGCTGGACGCCGAGCTCACCCCCGCCCTGACCGCCGGCGAACTCCTGCTGCTCCGCCCGCGCCACCCCGCCGAACGCCTCTCCCTGCCGCCGGAGCCCGCAACCGGCGAACCGACTGCCGCGAACACATGACACTCCCGTACTCTCGGGGGCCACAGATGTGATCAACGCGCCGTGTCGGCGACAGCGGGAAGCGAGTACGAGCAGCATGAGCAACTACGGGGGTTGGCCCGGCCAGCCGGGGCGGCCGGGGCCCGGCGGCTGGAACTACGTACCCCTCGCACCCAAGCCAGGCGTCATACCGCTGCACCCCCTGACCCTGGCCGACATCCTCAATGGGATCTTCGGGACCATCCGCCGGTACTTCTGGGCGATCTACGGCCCGCTGGCGCTGATCTTCCTCGCTGCGGGTGCCGTCACCGCCGTCTACACCGCTCTGTGCTACTCCACGTTCCACCACGTGTACCAGGAGATCGCCGACCGGGACACGGTGACGAGGCACCAGGGCATGGAGCTGTTCGGGCTGGGTGCGGGCGCCCTGCTGGTGCTCACCCTGTGCGTCTTCGTCTGCTATGCCGTCACCTCGCTGACCTCCACCACCGTGCTGCGGCACGCCGCGATCGGACGCCCGGCCACCATGCGGCAGGTCCTGGCCGAGGCCCGTCCGCACCTGTGGCGCACGCTCGGCGTGATGCTGCTGATCGCCGCAGGCGCCGTGGTCGGGCTGACGGTCGCGGCCGTGCTGTTCATTGTCCTGGGCGCGCTGCTCGGCACGGCGGGCGCACTGCTCGGCATGCTGCTGGTCATCGCCGCGTACGCCGGGTTCCTCTTTGCGATCATCCGGCTGGCCCTGGTCCTGCCGGTCGTCATCCTGGAGAACCAGCGGCCGTTCGCCGCGATCGCCCGGGCCTGGCGGCTCAACCAGGGGCACTGGTGGCGCACGCTGGGCATCACCCTGCTGGTGTCGGTCATGGGCTCGCTCGTCACCCAGCTGGTCAGCGCCCCGGTCTCGCTGCTGACCAGCAGCCCCGTGGTGGCCACGTTCCCGCAGCCGGGCCAGCCGTGGAGCGTCTCCGACCTGCCCAGCTTCGGCAGCCTCTGGCTGTACATCGTCGGCACGCTCGCGGCCGGGTACATCTCCGGTGTCGTGCTGATGCCGCTGACCCCGCTGACCAACGGCCTGCTCTACATCGACCGCCGGATCCGCCGGGAGAGCCTGGACGTGCAGCTCGCCGAGGACGCCGGCATCGACCTGGCGGCAGTCCCCGTCCCGCCGCCGGGCTACGGCGGCTGGCCGGGCCGCCCCGGGCCGTACGGACAGCCCGGCCCGTACGGTCAGCCGACGCCGTACGGACAGTCGGCCCCCTACGGGCAGCCGCAGCCCGGTCAGCAGCCCTACGGCAGCTGGCCCGGACAGCAGCCCCCCGCCGGCTGGCCGCCCGCCTACCAGCCCGCGCCGCCCGCGCCGCCGGTCGCGCCCGAGCCGCTGACCCCGCCGGCCCCGGCCGAACCGCCGCAGGATTCCTCCCCGAGCGACGACACACCGCCCGCCTGACCGACCGACCCGAGGGACCGGCCCCGCCGCTATCGTCGACTCCATGCAGGAGGAGACCGAATTCGTCGGCGGGGTCAACCATGTCGTGCGCCATGACGACACCGTCACCCGCCCGGCCGGCCCCTGGACGCCCAGCGTGCACCGGCTGCTGGACCACCTCCGCGCCCAGGGCTTCACCGGCGCGCCGCGCGCCCTCGGCATCAGCGAGGACGGCAACGAGGAGACCGTCTCCTACATCGACGGCGAGGTCGGCCACTACCCGCTGCCCGCCCACGCCCGCAGTGACGACGCCCTGCGCGCCGCCGCCCGGCTGCTGCGCGGCCTGCACGACGCCGCCGCCGACTTCCCGCACCGGCCGGACGACGTGTGGATGCTGCCGTCCCGCGAGCCGGTCGAGGTGGTCTGTCACGGGGACGCGGCCACCTACAACTGCGTCTTCCGTAACGGCCTGCCGGTGGCGTTCATCGACTTCGACACCGCCCACCCGGGCCCACGGCTCTGGGACGCGAGCTACACCGCCTACCGCTTTGTCCCGCTGCACGCCCCCGGCGCCGACGAGGGCACCCTGCCGCTGCCCGAGCAGGCCCGCAGACTGCGGCTGTTCGCCGACGCGTACGGGCTCAGCGCCGAGCACCGCGCGCTGCTGCCCGCGACGGTGGCCGAACGGCTCACCGCGCTGGTGGACTTCATGACCACGCGGGCCGCCGCCGGGAACCTCGCCTTCGCCCGCCACCTGGCCGACGGCCATCACCGCCGCTATCTGGCCGACGCCGAATACATCACCGCCCATGCGGACCAGCTCGCCGACTGAAGCCGAGCGCACCTGCCCGGAAACGCGGAAAGGCCCTCTGACTCGAGGTCAGAGGGCCTTTCACGAAAGGTTGTTCGGCGGTGTCCTACTCTCCCACAAGGTCCCCCTTGCAGTACCATCGGCGCTATGAGGCTTAGCTTCCGGGTTCGGAATGTAACCGGGCGTTTCCCTCACGCTATGACCACCGAAACACTATGAAGTTGACCCGCACTCCCCGGCATGACGCTCCCGGGAAGGGGTCGTTGCTTCAGAACAACACAGTGGACGCGTAGCAACTATGGACAAGCCCTCGGCCTATTAGTACCGGTCAGCTCCACCCCTCACAGGGCTTCCACACCCGGCCTATCAACCCAGTCGTCTACTGGGAGCCTTACCCACTCGATGGTGGTGGGAGTCCTCATCTCGAAGCAGGCTTCCCGCTTAGATGCTTTCAGCGGTTATCCCTCCCGAACGTAGCCAACCAGCCATGCCCTTGGCAGGACAACTGGCACACCAGAGGTTCGTCCGTCCCGGTCCTCTCGTACTAGGGACAGCCCTTCTCAAGACTCCTGCGCGCGCAGCGGATAGGGACCGAACTGTCTCACGACGTTCTAAACCCAGCTCGCGTACCGCTTTAATGGGCGAACAGCCCAACCCTTGGGACCTACTCCAGCCCCAGGATGCGACGAGCCGACATCGAGGTGCCAAACCATCCCGTCGATATGGACTCTTGGGGAAGATCAGCCTGTTATCCCCGGGGTACCTTTTATCCGTTGAGCGACGGCGCTTCCACAAGCCACCGCCGGATCACTAGTCCCTGCTTTCGCACCTGCTCGACCCGTCGGTCTCACAGTCAAGCTCCCTTGTGCACTTACACTCAACACCTGATTGCCAACCAGGCTGAGGGAACCTTTGGGCGCCTCCGTTACATTTTAGGAGGCAACCGCCCCAGTTAAACTACCCACCAGACACTGTCCCTGATCCGGATCACGGACCCAGGTTAGACATCCAGCACGACCAGAGTGGTATTTCAACGACGACTCCACAACCACTGGCGTGGCCGCTTCACAGTCTCCCACCTATCCTACACAAGCCGAACCGAACACCAATATCAAGCTATAGTAAAGGTCCCGGGGTCTTTCCGTCCTGCTGCGCGAAACGAGCATCTTTACTCGTAATGCAATTTCACCGGGCCTATGGTTGAGACAGTCGAGAAGTCGTTACGCCATTCGTGCAGGTCGGAACTTACCCGACAAGGAATTTCGCTACCTTAGGATGGTTATAGTTACCACCGCCGTTTACTGGCGCTTAAGTTCTCAGCCTCGCCACACCGAAGTGCAGCTAACCGGTCCCCTTAACGTTCCAGCACCGGGCAGGCGTCAGTCCGTATACATCGCCTTACGGCTTCGCACGGACCTGTGTTTTTAGTAAACAGTCGCTTCTCGCTGGTCTCTGCGGCCGGCCACAGCTCCGGAGGTAAACCCCATCACCACAACCGGCCCCCCTTCTCCCGAAGTTACGGGGGCATTTTGCCGAGTTCCTTAACCATAGTTCACCCGAACGCCTCGGTATTCTCTACCTGACCACCTGAGTCGGTTTGGGGTACGGGCCGCCATGAAACTCGCTAGAGGCTTTTCTCGACAGCATAGGATCATCCACTTCACCACAATCGGCTCGGCATCAGGTCTCAGACTATGTGAACGGCGGATTTGCCTACCGTTCGTCCTACACCCTTACCCCGGGACAACCACCGCCCGGGCTGGACTACCTTCCTGCGTCACCCCATCGCTCACCTACTACCAGCTCGGTTCACCGGCTCCACCACTTCCCCTTGTCCGAAGACTCCGGGACGGCTTCACGGGCTTAGCATTACCGGGTTCGACGTTGGCGCTTCAAAGCGGGTACGGGAATATCAACCCGTTGTCCATCGACTACGCCTGTCGGCCTCGCCTTAGGTCCCGACTTACCCTGGGCAGATCAGCTTGACCCAGGAACCCTTGGTCAATCGGCGCAAGAGTTTCCCACTCTTGTATCGCTACTCATGCCTGCATTCTCACTCGTATACCGTCCACGACTGGCTTCCGCCGCCGCTTCACCCGGCACACGACGCTCCCCTACCCATCACAGCCCCCGTTAGGAGTTGACACTGCAATGACACGGCTTCGGCGGTGTACTTGAGCCCCGCTACATTGTCGGCGCGGAATCACTTGACCAGTGAGCTATTACGCACTCTTTAAAGGGTGGCTGCTTCTAAGCCAACCTCCTGGTTGTCTCTGCGACTCCACATCCTTTCCCACTTAGCACACGCTTAGGGGCCTTAGCCGGTGTTCTGGGCTGTTTCCCTCTCGACCATGGAGCTTATCCCCCACAGTCTCACTGCCGCGCTCTCACTTACCGGCATTCGGAGTTTGGCTAAGGTCAGTAACCCGGTGGGGCCCATCGCCTATCCAGTGCTCTACCTCCGGCAAGAAACACACGACGCTGCACCTAAATGCATTTCGGGGAGAACCAGCTATCACGGAGTTTGATTGGCCTTTCACCCCTAACCACAGGTCATCCCCCAGGTTTTCAACCCTGGTGGGTTCGGTCCTCCACACGGTCTTACCCGCGCTTCAACCTGCCCATGGCTAGATCACTCCGCTTCGGGTCTTGGGCGCGCTACTCAACCGCCCTATTCGGACTCGCTTTCGCTACGGCTACCCCACACGGGTTAACCTCGCAACACACCGCAAACTCGCAGGCTCATTCTTCAAAAGGCACGCAGTCACGACAGCTGTGTGCAAGCACACGCTGCGACGCTCCCACGGCTTGTAGGCACACGGTTTCAGGTACTATTTCACTCCGCTCCCGCGGTACTTTTCACCATTCCCTCACGGTACTGTCCGCTATCGGTCACTAGGGAATATTTAGGCTTAGCGGGTGGTCCCGCCAGATTCACACGGAGTTTCACGGGATCCGTGCTACTTGGGAAAAACTCAAGAGAGCCGCACAGGTTTCGTCTACGGGGGTCTTACCCTCTACGCCGGACCTTTCGCATGTCCTTCGACTACCCATACGGTTTCTGACTCTCCGACCGGCCGGCAGACCGGTCAAGAATTCTCCCACGACCCCGAAGTGGCAACCCCTGCCGGGTCTCACACCACAACGGTTTAGCCTCATCCGATTTCGCTCGCCACTACTCTCGGAATCACGGTTGTTTTCTCTTCCTGCGGGTACTGAGATGTTTCACTTCCCCGCGTTCCCTCCACACTGCCTATGTGTTCAGCAGCGGGTGACAGCCCATGACGACTGCCGGGTTTCCCCATTCGGACACCCCCGGATCAAAGCTCGGTTGACAGCTCCCCGGGGCCTATCGTGGCCTCCCACGTCCTTCATCGGTTCCTAGTGCCAAGGCATCCACCGTGCGCCCTTAAAAACTTGGCCACAGATGCTCGCGTCCACTGTGCAGTTCTCAAACAACGACCAGCCACCCATCACCCCCACACCCGAAGGCCGTGGAGTTCACTGGGGCCGGCGCTGAAGACCAGCCTCACGGCCGTGCCCTCAGGACCCAACAACGTGCCCGACCCGATCCACCCGACCCCGCGTTCCACGCACCCCGAAAGATGCAGTACTAGCGGCGACAAGCCGATCGTGCCGAATAGTCAACGTTCCACCCATGAGCGAACCACCGTCAGACATGCGCTGACGATATGGCCCTCTGACCGCCGAGGCGGTAAGAAGTGCTCCTTAGAAAGGAGGTGATCCAGCCGCACCTTCCGGTACGGCTACCTTGTTACGACTTCGTCCCAATCGCTGGTCCCACCTTCGACAGCTCCTTCCCTTGCGGGTTAGGCCACCGGCTTCGGGTGTTACCGACTTTCGTGACGTGACGGGCGGTGTGTACAAGGCCCGGGAACGTATTCACCGCAGCAATGCTGATCTGCGATTACTAGCAACTCCGACTTCATGGGGTCGAGTTGCAGACCCCAATCCGAACTGAGACCGGCTTTTTGAGATTCGCTCCACCTCGCGGTATCGCAGCTCATTGTACCGGCCATTGTAGCACGTGTGCAGCCCAAGACATAAGGGGCATGATGATTTGACGTCGTCCCCACCTTCCTCCGAGTTGACCCCGGCAGTCTCCTGTGAGTCCCCGGCATAACCCGCTGGCAACACAGAACGAGGGTTGCGCTCGTTGCGGGACTTAACCCAACATCTCACGACACGAGCTGACGACAACCATGCACCACCTGTATACCGACCACAAGGGGGCGACCATCTCTGGCCGTTTCCGGTATATGTCAAGCCTTGGTAAGGTTCTTCGCGTTGCGTCGAATTAAGCCACATGCTCCGCTGCTTGTGCGGGCCCCCGTCAATTCCTTTGAGTTTTAGCCTTGCGGCCGTACTCCCCAGGCGGGGAACTTAATGCGTTAGCTGCGGCGCGGACCACGTGGAATGTGACCCACACCTAGTTCCCAACGTTTACGGCGTGGACTACCAGGGTATCTAATCCTGTTCGCTCCCCACGCTTTCGCTCCTCAGCGTCAGTAATGGCCCAGAGATCCGCCTTCGCCACCGGTGTTCCTCCTGATATCTGCGCATTTCACCGCTACACCAGGAATTCCGATCTCCCCTACCACACTCTAGCCTGCCCGTATCGAATGCAGACCCGGAGTTAAGCCCCGGGCTTTCACATCCGACGCGACAAGCCGCCTACGAGCTCTTTACGCCCAATAATTCCGGACAACGCTCGCACCCTACGTATTACCGCGGCTGCTGGCACGTAGTTAGCCGGTGCTTCTTCTGCAGGTACCGTCACTTGCGCTTCTTCCCTGCTGAAAGAGGTTTACAACCCGAAGGCCGTCATCCCTCACGCGGCGTCGCTGCATCAGGCTTTCGCCCATTGTGCAATATTCCCCACTGCTGCCTCCCGTAGGAGTCTGGGCCGTGTCTCAGTCCCAGTGTGGCCGGTCGCCCTCTCAGGCCGGCTACCCGTCGTCGCCTTGGTAGGCCATCACCCCACCAACAAGCTGATAGGCCGCGGGCCCATCCCAGATCGCCGGAGCTTTCCACGCACACCCCATGCGGAGATGCGTCGTATCCGGTATTAGCACCGGTTTCCCGGTGTTGTCCCAGAATCTGGGGCAGGTTGCCCACGTGTTACTCACCCGTTCGCCACTGATCCACCCCGAAGGGCTTCACCGTTCGACTTGCATGTGTTAAGCACGCCGCCAGCGTTCGTCCTGAGCCAGGATCAAACTCTCCGTGAATGTATTCCGGATATCCGGAGCACACCCGCGAAAGAGCGGCACGACAGTCAGCGGAACAGCCGACCTCGTGCACTGCGTCCTCGCTAGTGTTTTGTGCATCAAAGGAACCACGTCCAAAAAACGGACGGGGTATCAACATATCTGGCGTTGACTTTTGGCACGCTGTTGAGTTCTCAAGGAACGGACGCTTCCTTCAAGACCCTTTCAACGGTCTCTCCGGGCGCTTCGTTCTTCGTTATGAAGCCTACCAGACCGTTTCCGGCCCGATTTCCCGCCGTCCCGCGCCGTTTCCGGCCCGTTCCGACGAGTGAAACTCTAGCGGAACCACGCCATCGACGCGAATTCCACCGCATTCCCGGGTTTAGCCGCTGAAAAGGCAGCAGGACATGGCAGACCCATAGGTCGCATGTTCTGGTTCTTCCGGGGATGGCTGTCACAGGACCGGCCGCGCTCAGCGCGTTCGGGGCTCCTGCCCAGACAGCTCGACGTACATTAGGCGGCGCGTGACGTGATGTCAAACCGGTCAGGGACGGGGTGTCTGGCGGGGCGCTGGGAGCAGGAAGTCGCACCACACCGCCTTGCCGCCGTCCGGGGTGCGGCGGGTGCCCCAGCTGGAGGCGATGGTGGCGATGATGGCGATGCCGCGCCCGGATTCGTCGGCGGGCGCGGCCTGGCGGCGGCGCGGGAGGTGGTCGTCGGCGTCGGTGACCTCGACCGTGAGCCGGCGGTCGGTGCGGCGCAGCCGCAGCCGCATCGGCGGGTGGCCGTGGGTGAAGGAGTTGGATACCAGCTCGCTGACGGCGAGGACGCCGAGGTCGAGCAGTTCCTCGCCGAGCCGCCAGGACGCCAGGACGCCGCTGGTGAAGGCCCGGGCGCTGGAGACCGCCTCGGCGCCGCCGAGCAGCTCGAGCGAGGCGCCGCGGAAGAGTTCGGCGGTCTCGCTGTCGCGTTCCGGCAGTTGGAAGACGAGGGCGGCGACGTCGTCGTCGTGGTCGGGGGTGACGCCCATGGCGCGGAGCAGCCGGGCGCAGATGACGTCGGGCTGGCCGGTGGCGCCGGCGAAGGTGGTGGCGAGGGCGTCCAGGCCCTCGTCGATGTCCTGGCCCCGGCGTTCCACCAGGCCGTCGGTGTAGAGGACGCCGGTGGCGCCGGTGATCAGGGAGACCGAGGCGGAGGTGTGCAGCCAGCCGCCGGTGCCCAGCGGCGGCCCGCAGGGTTCCTCCGGACGGGTGACGGAGCCGTCCGGTTCGCGGATCATCAGCGGCAGGTGTCCGGCCGAGGAGTAGGTGAGCAGTTGCTCGCTCGGGTCGTACACGGCGTAGACGCAGGTCGCAATGAGGGTGGGGTCGATTTCCGAGGCGAGGCCGTCGAGGAGTTGCAGGACTTCGTGCGGGGGCAGGTCGAGCCGGGCGTAGGCGCGGACGGCGGTGCGGAGCTGGCCCATGACGGCGGCGGCGCGCATGCCGCGGCCCATGACGTCGCCGATGACCAGGGCGGTGCGTCCGCCGCCGAGGGTGATGACGTCGTACCAGTCGCCGCCGACGGCGGCGTCGGGGCCGCCGGGCTGGTAGGTGGCGGCGACGCGGAGGTCGTCGGGCTGTTCGAGCTTCTGCGGGAGCAGGCTGCGCTGGAGCGTGACGGCGGCCTCGCGGTGGCGGCGCTCGCTCTCGCGGAGCCGTTCGGTGGCCTGGACCTGGTCGGTGACCTCGGCGCCGAAGACCAGGACGCCGCAGACGTCGGCGGCGTGGCTGCTGCGGCGCAGGGCGCCGAGCGGGCCGAGGGTGCTGAGCGGGCCGAGCGGCGTGCGGGCGACGGCGCCGCGTCCGTGGTGCTGGTGGGCTTCGGCGAGGGCGTCGAGCTGCCGGCCGAGGTCCTCGCTGTCGCGGACGGGGGCGCAGACGAAGGTGTAGAAGCGGGGGCGATCCGTACTGGTGGGCGAGGAGTGAGTGACCTTGCGGGCCTTGACGGTGCGCGCCCGGCCGGTGCGGAACGCCTGGTCCATCAGCGGCAACAGGCCGAGTTCGTCCAGCTCGGGCATGGCTTGGTGGGCGGGGACGCCGGTGGGCCGGGGGCCGAAGACGTCGGTGTAGGCGCGGTTGAGGTAGCCGATGCGGTGGTTGGGGCCGTAGCCGACGGCGACCAGGGCCGGCAGGTGCCCGAGGACGTCCTTGACCGTGAGGCGGTCGTGGGCGGCCGGGGCGTCCGGCTCCGGGTGCTGTTCGGGAAGGTCCATGACAGGCGGGGCGTCCGCGCTGCCCGGGGTGCCGGCGCCGCCGCGCCGTACCGGCTGCGGCGGGGCAGGCGGCTTGGGGGCGGCCGAGGCGCGTCTCTGTCCTCCGGGGAGCCGGGCGCTCCAGCGCGTGAGATTCACAGGGCCTTTCCTGGCAGGTCGGTCGGCACGGCTTGGTCATCTCGACGCCCCTGGGTCGGGGTGCGGTGACGGACGTTCGGACCAGTGTGGCGGAAGACTCCGCCGTGCGACATCAGGCCCGCAGCACGGACTGATCCCGATCAGCACGGTCCCCCGGCTGATTCCAGGACCGCTTTCGGCCCCCGTCCGCGCTATCCCCCATCGCTGTCCCGGAGTTCACGTTCGACATAGCTTTCGAACACCGCGCGGGGCTGCTCCAGGGCTCCCATGGAAACAATTTCCCGCTTCAGCAGACCGGCCAGGACCCAGTCGGCGAGGACCCGCGCCTTGCGGTCCCAGGTCGGCACCCGGCGCAGGTGCACCGCGCGGTGCAGCAGCCAGGCCGTACGGCCGTGCAGGGCCCGGCCGCGGAGCTGGGCGACGCCGTGGTGCAGGCCGAGGGAGGTGAGCGAGCCCTTCAGCTCGTGCCGGTACTCGCCGACGGGCTGCCCGCGCATTTCGGCCAGCAGGTTGTCGGCGAGCACCCGGGCCTGCCGGACGGCGTGCTGGGCGTTCTGCGCGCAGCACTCCCCCGGACGGGTGACGTCCGGCACGGCCGCGGCGTCGCCCGCCGCCCACACCCCCGGCGTGCCGAGGACGCGCAGGCTGGCGTCGCAGCGCAGCCGGCCGCGGGCGTCGACCGGCAGCCGGGTGGCCCGGAGCACCGGGTTGGCCCGCACCCCGGCCGTCCAGACGAGGGTGCGGGCGGCGAGGCGGCTGCCGTCGGAGAGCTCCACCACGCCGTCGGCGACCGACAGCAGCCGGGTGCCGAGCCGGACCTCGATGTTCCGGCCGCGCAGCTCCTCGGTGGTGCGCAGGCCGACGTCGGGCTCGGTCTCGGGCAGGATGCGCTTGCCGGCCTCGACCAGCACCCAGTGCATGTCCTCGGGCTTCAGCCCCTCGTAGTGCCGGACGGCGTAGCGGGCCATGTCCTCCAGCTCGGCGAGGGCGCCGGTGCCGGCGTAGCCGCCGCCGACGAAGACGAAGGTCAGCGCAGCCTCGCGGAGCGCCGGGTCGCGGGTGGAGGCGGCCAGGTCGAGCTGGGTGAGCACGTGGTTGCGCAGCGACACGGCCTCCTCGACGCTGCGGAAGCCGATGCCGTGCTCGGCCAGCCCGGGCACGGCGAGGATCCGGGCGATCGAGCCGGGGGCCAGGACCAGCACGTCGTAGGGCAGGCTGAGCTCCCGCGGCGGCAGTCCGGCGACGGCGGACGGGACCGTGACGGCGGCGGTGCGCGCCGGGTGGTCCAGGCCGCTGAGGCGGCCGTGCACGACCTGCACCCCGGTCAGCACCCGGCGCAGCGGGACGATCACGTGCCGGGGGTCGACCGCCCCGGCCGCGGCCTCGGCCAGCAGCGGCTGGTACGTCATGTAGGACTTGGGGTCGACCAGCGTGACCTCGGCTTCGCCCGGGTGCAGGCGCTGCTGCAGCCTCAGTGCGGTGTAGAGGCCGACATGGCCGCCGCCGACGATCAGGATACGGGTGGGTGGGGTCACCGGTGTCACCGCTCCATTCCGCACCCTCGGCGGCTGCTTGTACATACTCTGTGCCGGATCTGTTGGGACGGTTGTCGGGCGCGGAACGGTCGTGGCTGGTCGGGCGTCCGCAGGGCGCTCCGCTGATCTGCGCAGACGATCCGGTCCGGCTCCGGGGCCGGTCGCGTGTGCGGATGGGCGCCTTTCGGCCGGGTGGTGTGGCCGGGCGGTGCGGCCGGATGGCGGGACGTCCTCTGTTCCGTCAGTTCCGCTCTCAACTAGGGTCAGTAAGTCTGTGAATCAATGGGCTCGGCAAGCGCCGCATGGTTCGCTACATAGAGTGTGCGTGTGGGGGCATCGCATCAGACGGGGTGCCCACGGGGGGAGGACGATCGTCATGGTTCAGCAGGAGCAGGTTCTTTCGCATGCCGCGGAAGGCGCGATCCCGGAGCAGCGGAACGGTGTGGCCGCGCCCAGGCGCGGCACCCAGCTGCGGGTGGATGCGCGGCGCAATCTGGAGAGCGTACTGCGCGCGGCGCGCGAGGTCTTCGGCGAACTCGGTTACGGCGCGCCGATGGAGGAGGTGGCGCGGCGGGCCGGGGTGGGCGTCGGCACGGTCTACCGGCGGTTCCCGAGCAAGGAGGTGCTGGTCCACCGGATCGCCTCGGAGGAGGTGCAGTGGCTCACCACCCAGGCGCGGGAGGCGCTCGAGGGCGATCCGCAGCCGTGGGAGGCGCTGGCCGGGTACCTGTCGCGCGCGGTGGCCAGCGGCGCGGGCCGACTGCTGCCGCCGGAGGCGTACCGGCGGGCGGAGGTGCTGGACCGGGCCTCGGGGCCGCAGACGGCGTTGCCGGACGCCGGGGGTGACGGCGCGTCGGCCTCCGGCGCGGACGTCGATCCGGCCAGCCTGGTGGAGCTTCTGGGGCTGCTGTCGCGGCTGGTGGAGCGGGCGCGGGAGGCGGGCGAGCTGCGGGCCGGGGTGAGCGTCGCCGACGTGGTGCTGGTGCTGACCGCGTCCGTGCCCGCGCAGCCGGGCGCGCCGCGCGCCGCGGGCGGCGCCGGTGGCGGGATCGGCGGCGGCGCTGACGACGACGGCGCGCACGCGGGTGTCGGCGCGGCCCCGGACGGTACCGCGGCACGGCTGCTGGGCATCCTGCTGGCGGGGCTGCGCGCGGGGGCCTAGCGCGCGGGGTCCTGGAACGTCGACCTGGAACGCTGGTCCGGAACGCCGACCGGGCCGCCCGGCGACATCCGCCCGGGAGTCGTACGGGCGTTCCGGTCGGCGTTCCCCGGACGAGTGGTAACTGCCGTACCGGGCAGGTGCCGTGCGTTCACCATGGGACTCTTTCGCCGTGGATCGACACGAGGGCTGCCATGCGTGACGGCGGCCAGGACGAGCGTGACTCGGGCGGCACCGGAGTGGACGACGCAGACACGGACGCGCCCGGTGCGCAGGACCCCGGACCGGACGTCCCGCCCCCGCCCGGGCCGCAGGTGCCGACGCAGGGCGACGGGCCGGGGCCCCGGCCGGGCCGTCGGCGACGCACGGCGCAGGCTGTCGTCCCGGCCCCCGGCGGCCCGGTCGACGAGGACGAACTGCCGCCGTCGGACGCGCTGTTGGCGGCGGCCGTGCGGGCCGGCGAGGACTCCGCCTACGAGGAGCTGTACCGCAGGCACGCCGACGCCGTCCGCCGCTACGCCCGGACCTGCTGCCGGGACGCCTTCACCGCCGAGGACCTGGCGGGCGAGGTCTTCGCCCGCACCCTGCAGGCGCTGCGTGCCGGGAAGGGCCCGGACCTGGCCGTCCGCGCCTACCTGCTGACGGCGGTCCGCAACATCGCGGCCACCTGGAGCCGCAGCGACCGGCGCGAGCACCTGGTGGACGACTTCACCGCGTTCGCGGCCACCTCGCCCGCCGTGGCGGGCGTCGACGTCACCGACCCGGGCGCGGACACCTGGGCGATGGCCGAGATCGACCACTCGCTGGTGGTGCAGGCGTTCAGCCGGCTCGACGCCGACGACCGGATGCTGCTGTGGCACACCGAGGTCGAGCGGGAGCCGCCGCGCGAGGTGGCGCTGCTGATCGGCAAGACCGCCAACGCCACCGCCGTCCAGGCGAGTCGGGCGCGGGACCGGCTGGCCACCGCCTTCCTGCAGGCGCACGTCGCGGACGCGCAGGACTCGGACTGCCGGACGCACGCGGGCCGGCTGGCCGCGTTCGCCCGCGGCTCGCTGGGCAAGCGGGCCGCCACCGACGTCCGGGCGCACCTTCAGGACTGCGACCGGTGCTCGGCGGCCTACCTGGAGCTGGTGGACCTCAACCACAGCCTGCGCGAGCTGCTCCCGGTGGGTGCGCTGGTGTGGGTGGGCTCGGGCTACTTCGCGGCGGTCGCCGCCGGGCTGGCGGGCGGCGCGGCCGTCGGCGGCGCGGCGCTGGGCGCGGCGGGCGCGGCCGGTTCGACCAGCGCGGCCGGGGCCGGTGGGGCTGCTGCGGCGGGTGCCGCGGGCGCGGCCGGAGGCGGCGGGTCCGCCGGCGCGGCCGGGGGCGGGGCGGCGGCCGAGGCGCTCGGGCTGCCCGCCAAGGCGGGGATCGCGGCGGCGGTGACGGTCGTGGCCGTGGCCGGGCTGGTGTTCGCGCTCACCGGCGGCCATGCCAAGCCCGCGCCGCCCAAGCCGCGCCGGGCGGTCGCCGCGTCCGTCCCGGCGGTGGTGGCGCCGACGCCGTCGCCGTCCCCCACACCGCCCCCGCCCCCGGTGCTGCGGCCCGCGCCGGTGCCCGCGCCGCCGCGTCCAGCGGTGCGGGCGGTGCCCCGGCCGAAGCCGAAGCCCCGGCCGGTGGTGGCCCGGCCCGCGCCCAGGCCCCGGCCGAAGCCCACCCCGGCGCCGGTACCGCTCGCCGACTACTACGTGGACGCGCTCCCGTACGCCGCGCCGGGGCAGGGCCCGGCCCAGGGCCCCAGCCTGCGGGCCGACGCGGGCAGCGGGGTGTGGCAGCGGACCGGCGAGGTGCGGATCGGCGGGGTGGCCTACCCGCGCGGGATCACCATCACCGCGCCGTCGTCCACGGTGATCGACCTCAACGGCGGCTGCACCGAGTTCGACGCCTTCGCCGGGGTCGACGACATGGAGCTGGGCCTGGGCGCGGTGCGCTTCTCGGTCCTGGACGACACGACCGGCCGGACGCTGTGGCAGTCCGGCACGGTGGACGGCGACGATCCGGCCGTGTCGGTGCGGGTCGCGCTGCGCGGCGTGTCGGCGATCCGGCTGGTGACCGCGCCGGGCGACGGCTCGCTGCTGCCGGACGTCGCGGACTGGGCGGACGCCCGCTTCAGCTGCGGCTGAGCGGGCGGCGGCTGAGCGGGCGGCGGGCTGTCGGGCGGCGCGGGGTCGGACCGCGCGGGGTCAGACGGCGCAGACGCCGTCGTCGCCGCAGGCGCCCGCGGCCGCTGCGGCGGGCACGGCCTGCTCCAGCGCCTGCAGGAAGGTGGAGGTCTCCTGCGCGCCCTGCACGGCCCAGGTGCCGTCGAAGACGAACGTCGGCACCGAGGTGATGCCCAGCGCGTGCGCCCCGGCCAGCTCCGCCCGGACCTCGGCGGTGCCCTCGTCCGAGGGCAGGAACGCCTCGACCCGGGCCCGGTCCAGCCCGGCCGCCACCGCCACCTCGGTCAGCGCGGCGAAGTCGGCGACGTCGACGCCCTCGGCGAAGTGCGCGGACAGCAGCCGCTCCTTCAGCTCGTGCTGGACGGGCAGGCCGTACTCGGCGGCGGCGAGCCACAGCAGCCGGTGCGCGTGCAGGGTGGTGACGTGCAGGGCGGCGTCGAAGTCGTAGCCGATGCCCTCGGCCCGGCCGAGCGCGGCGACCCGGTCGTCCATGGCGCGCGACTGCGGGCCGTAGCGCTGCTCCAGCCAGGCCCGGTGCGGCACGGCCGTGGTCGGCGCGTCCGGTACCAGCTGGAACGGCTTGTAGACCACCTCGACCTGTTCGGCGCGGGGGAAGGCCGCCAGGGCGCGCTCGAAGCGTCGCTTGCCGATGTAGCACCACGGGCATGCGATGTCGCTGTAGATCTCGACCTTCACGGGGTGGCTCCCAGACTCGACTTCTCTGCACTTCTCTGCGCGGTCAGAGAACTCAACGCTGGGCGGCGGCCGGGTATTCCGGCGCGGGCACCACCAGGACCGGGCAGGTGCAGTGGTGCACCAGGGCGGTCGAGACGGAGCCCAGCAGCAGCCGGGCGAAGCCGCCGTTGCCACGGGTGCCGACCACCAGCGTGTGGTGGGCGGCGGCCGCCGCGAGCAGGGCCTCCACCGGGTTGCCCAGCACGGTGTGCAGCGACAGCCGGGGCGGCTCCGGGTGGCGGGCAAGCACCGTCTCGATGCCGCGCGTGGCGACCTCGGACATCCCGGCGAGCAGCCGTTCGACGCTCTCCTGCACCAGGTCCACCATGCCCGGGGTGTAGCCGGTCGGGGCGGGGTTGACGGCGGCGACGACATAGAGGGGGACGCCGTGGACGGCGGCCTCGGTGACGGCGCGGTCGAGCGCCCACAGCGAGCCGTCCGAGCCGTCCACTCCGACGACGACCCCGGGGGTCGCACCGGCTGCGGGCAGTTCGCGGGAGACGAGGTACATGCAGCCCATCGTGCGCGGTGGGGGGGCGCGGGAGGTCAGGGCACGCCGATGGGGTCGGGCGTCGGGTCGGGCCGTGGGTCGGGCCGTGGGTCGGGCCGTGGGTCGGGCCGTGGGTCGGGCCGTGGGTCGGCAGCCGCCCCGGCGCCGGGCGCGGGGCCCGTGGCAGCGGCGGGCCGACCGTGCGCCCGGTGCTCGGCAGCCCCGGCATGCCCGGCGGGCGCCCCGACCCCGACCGGCCCGTGCCCGGCCGACGCCGGAGCGTGCCCACCCGGCGCAGCCACGTGCCGCGCCGCCCCGGCAGGCGGGTGGAGCGGCGCGGTCGGGGCGGCGGGGGCGGCCTCGGCGCGGGCGGCGGGCGCGGGCGGGGTGGGGGTACGGCGGGGACGGGCGGCAGCAGGCGGGTACGGCGGCACGGGAGGGGCGGCCTCGGCGGGCGGAGCAGAAGCGGGCGGGACGGCGGCCTCGGCGCGGGTGGCGGGCTCGGGCGGCGCGGGGGCGCGGCGGGGACGGGCGGCGGCAGGCGGGTACGGCGGCGGGACGGCGGGCTCGGGCGGGGTGGGGGTGCGGCGGGGGCGGGGGGTGGCAGGGGGGTAGGGCGGATAGGGCGGGGGCGGGGGACGGTCTCGTCGGTCGCGGCGGGGGTGCGGCGGTGGGGAGCGGCGGTGGGGCGGAGCCGGGCAGGCGCGGTGTCGGCGGGTCCGGACGCGGTCCCGGTCGGGGTGGCTGCGGGATGGCTGGAAAACGCCGCTCGGGCCCAGTCGGGGATCTCGTCCCGGTCGGCCCCTGCCGGAGCGGGAACGGCCTCGGGAGCGGCAGCCGGAGCGTGGCTGTTGCTGATCAGGGCGAGGCGTTCGCGCAGCGGCATGCCGGTCCAGCAGGAGCCCTGCCGGGCGCGCAGTCGGCGGAGCCACAGCTCGGTGGAGACGATGTCGGCGAGGCCGTCCAGCGGCACCGCCGCGCCGCCGCAGGCGCGGTGCAGCGCGGCCCGGAAGGCGTCCGGGTCGAGCAGCCCCAGCTCGGCCAGGAGCGGCGCGGCGAACAGCCGGTCCAGCGCGCCCGCAGCGCGGTTCAGCCCGGCGCGCACGGTCTCGACCGCCGCGTACGGGCCGGGTGGGACGCCGTGGCCCCAGCCCTCGGGGATGCCGGTGACGCCCGCGCCGGTGAGCACGGTGCGCAGGATCTCGTGCCGGGCGCCGGGCTGGACCCGGGCGGAGTCGGGCACCAGGCGGCAGGCACGGACCACCTGGTTGTCCAGGAAGGGGGCGTGCAGCCGCTGCCCGTGCGACTCCTCGATGATCTGGGTGAGGACGCGGAACTCGGCGGCCTGCCGGTGCAGCGCGAGCCTGGCCCGGCGCGCGCCGGGGCGCTCGTCCGGCCCGGCGCGCCGGGCGGCCAGTCGCAGGCGTACCGCGACCGCCGACAGGGCGTCGTCGGTGAGCCAGCGGACCGCGGGCCCGGGGATGCACCAACTGAGGGCCTCGACGGAGGCCCCGCCCGCATTGTCCGGCTGCGGGGTGCGCCGGGCCATGAGCGCGACCGCGGCGTCCTCCAGCCCGTCCGCGTACGGGGTGCGGGCCAGGCGGCGGGCGGCGCGGAGCACGGCGACGGGGGTGCCCAGGGTGCCGTGGACGGGGTGCTCCTGGCCGTCGGCGCGGGCCAGCGCGGCGACCGGGCGCATCAGCGGCAGCCGTCGGCGTTCCAGCAGCAGGTCGGCGAGGCGGGCCGGGTGGCCGTCCAGGACCTGGCGACCGCCGTGGCCGCTGAGGTGGTCGGTGCCGGCCTCGGCCAGGCGGTGGCGCTGTCGTACCGCGCTGACCAGCGCGGGCCCGGGTTCGTCGGTGAGCGGGCCGGAGAGCGGGTCGTCCAGCAGGTCGGCGTAGGGCAGGGCCTCGGGACCGCCGGGGACGACCAGGTGGCGCAGCCGGGGGTCGGCGGCGGCCAGGGCCTGGGCCCGGAGCAGTTCGGCGGTGCGGGCGGGGGCGGGCGGTCGGCCTGCGGCTTCGTGGGTGTCGGTGGAGGTGACGGCGAGCAGCAGCCGGTCCGGCGGGGCGGGGCGCGGGGTGTCGGCGCCGGGGGCGGGGCGGACCCAGGAGCCGCGGACCGCGCCGGTAGTGCGGGGCTCCTCGCTGGGCACGGGCGGGCCGTGGTGGACGGTGCGGTAGCTGCGCGGGTCGCCCCAGCGCTCCTCGACGCTGGGACGGGCGGTGCCCCAGTGGGCGTCGCCCGGGGTGCGGTACGCGTCGGCGGTCCGGTATGCCTCGGCGGTGTCGTACGGCTCGGCCGGGGCGGGGTCGGGGGCCGGTTCGCAGGAGGGCGAGGGGACGCGGCCGGGGATGCCGGCGGCGAGCAGCGTGACCACGCTGGAGGCGCTGCCGCCGGAGAGGTCGGTGCTGACCCGGCGGTCGGGGGCGGGCGGCGCGTCGGGGTCGTTGCGGACCCGGCAGCGGACGGCCTCCAGCAGGCTGCGGGTGACTTCGCCGGTGGCGGCGGGGCCGTTGACGGCGGAGGCGCTGCCGACGGAGCCGGGCAGCGGTTCGTAGAGGGAGGTCTGCGGTGAGCCGGAGCGGATGCTGAGCGCGTGCGCCGGGAGTACGCGCCGTACGCCGGCGAACGGGCTGCCGTCGCCGAGGGCGTCGAGCGAGTCGGGCAGGGCGAGCCGGGCGGCCAGGTGCAGCGGGTCGACCGGCGCGCCGACCAGGTCGGCTAGCGGGAGCGCGGCGGTGGCGTAGGCGGTTCCGCCGCACCAGGGGGTGTGGAAGACGGCGCGGACGCCGGCGAGGTCGCCGAGGACGGTGGTCCGGGCGCCCTGCTGCAGGACGACGGTGTAGCTGCCGGGCCAGGTGGTGAGGTGGCGCAGGGCTCCGCCGCTGGCGGCGAGCAGGGCGGCGCGCAGTTCGCGGTCGCCGGCGGCGCAGCGGCCGAGGACGGCGAGCCGGGCGACCGCGCCGTCGTCGGCGGCGGGCTCGTCGGGGTCGGCCGGGAGGTCCGGGAAGCCCCGGGCGACGCGGTCGGTGGTGTGGTGGTGCTGCCGGTAGACGCTGACGGTGGTGATCTCCTCGGGCCGCCAGTCGCCGACCGCCCACAGCGGGTCGGGGCCGGGCCAGAGCAGCCGTCCGCCGAGGGGGCGCAGGTCGCGCAGGACCGGCTCTCCGACGGCTGACGCGCCGTTCCACCCCACCAACCACCGCATGGTCGCCTCCACAGCCTGTGGACAAAGATCTCGCGGCCTGCTGTTGCACCGTCAGGAGACATGGTGCCACCGGCTCGGCGAGTCATCCGCAGGGATGACGCGATCGATTTGCGGAAGATTCCGGGCAGGACGGGTCAACCGGGGCAGATCGCCGCGAGCACGGCAGCCGACAGCCGGGATCAGCCGTTCCCGGCCGGCGCCCGCCGCGGGGCGCACTCCGGCGCGCACCGGCGCACGGGCCCCGCGCACAGGTCGGACGCACGCGTCGGGCGCATGCCCGGACCGCTCCCTCCCCGGCCCGGACAGGCCCGCGCCGAGACGACGAACACGGCTCCGCCCGGGCGGAGCCGATCCTCTGGAACCCCTGACGCAGACCGGGAGGTGTCCGCACACCCCCCGGTCCCAGCTGCCACCGCGCGGGGAATGTACGGCGGCAGTGTCCCCCGGCCCACCGGGTCCTCAAGGCTGGGGCTCCGCTCCGGCAGGCCGACCCACAAGCGCCATCCAACCTCCGCGCGGAAGGGCCCGGCAGGGGGCACGGCGGGGCGCACGGCCACACCCCGCAGGGGCATGGCACCGGTACTCCCGGCATCGGTATCCCGCCATCCCCCTCACCGCCCCTTAACCCTGGGAACGCGGGGAACTACTCTGGGTGTAACCGGGCATCGACGGCGAGGCGCGAGGGGGTGGCACCAGGTATGACCACCAGCGTACGAGGACCGAACGAGAAGCTCGGCACGCTGCTGTCGCTTGCCGGGATCAGCAACGCCGGGCTCGCCCGCCGGGTCAACGACCTCGGCGCGCAGCGGGGGCTGACCTACCGTTACGACAAGACGTCGGTGGCCAGGTGGGTGACCAAGGGCATGGTGCCGCAGGGGGCGGTGCCGCACCTGATCGCCACGGCGATCGGCGGGAAGCTGGGGCGCAGCGTCCCGCTGGAGGAGATCGGGCTCGGCGGCAGCGATCCCGTGCCGGAGATCGGGCTGGCCTTCCCCCGGGACGTCCAGGAGGCCGTGCACCACGCGACCGAGCTGTGGCTGCTGGATCCGGACGCCGCGGGGAGCCGCAAGGGCGGATGGTGGGACAGCCTCTCGGGTACGTTTTCGGTCACGGCGTACGCGACCCCGGTGTCGCGCTGGCTGATCACCCCCGTGGACGGCTCGGTGGCCCGGGAGGCCCCGGGCGCGCCCCCGGCCCCCGGCGCGGGCGGCGGCGCCGGTCCCGGGCTGATCGTGCCCGGCGCGGGCGGTACGACGGGTGCCGGCGGCGGTACGGCGGCGGGCGGCGCGGGGCGGATCGCGGCCGGGGGCGTCGGCCACCGGGTCGGGCACACCGACGCAGCCAAGCTGCGGCAGGCCGCCGAGGAGGCCCGGCGCTGGGACTCCCGCTACGGCGGCGGCGACTGGCGCTCCTCGATGGTGCCCGAGTGCCTGCGCCAGGACGCCGCGCCGCTGCTGCTCGGCTCCTACAGCGACGAGGTGGGCCGGGCGCTGTTCGGCGCGACCGCCGAACTGACCCGGCTGGCCGGGTGGATGGCCTTCGACACCGGTCAGCACGAGGCCGCCCAGCGCTACTACATCCAGGCGCTGCGGCTGGCCCGGGCGGCGGCGGACGTGCCGCTCGGCGGCTATGTGCTCGCCTCGATGAGCCTGCAGGCCACCTACCGGGGCGCGGCGGACGAGGGCGTGGACCTGGCGCAGGCCGCCATCGAGCGCAACCGGGGCCTGGCCACGGCCCGGACCATGAGCTTCTTCCACCTGGTGGAGGCCAGGGCGCACGCCCGCGCGGGCAGCGCGCACGCCTGCGCGCTGTCGCTCTCGGCGGCGGAGAGCTGCCTGGAGCGCTCCCGCCCGGGCGACGCCGACCCGGCCTGGATCGACTTCCACTCCTACGACCGGCTCGCCGCCGACGCCGCCGAGTGCTACCGCGACCTGGGCATGCCGCTGAAGGTGCGCGAGTACACCGCGCAGGCGCTGGCCCGCCCGACCGAGGAGTACGTCCGCTCGCACGGCCTGCGGCTGGTGGTCTCCGCGCTGGCCGAGCTGGACGACGGCGACCTGGACGCGGCGGTCGCGGCCGGCAGCCGGGCGGTGGAGGTCGCCGGGCGGATCTCCTCGCAGCGCACCCGCGAGTACGTGCAGGAGATGCTGCGCCGGCTGGAGCGCTACCAGGGCGAGGTCCAGGCCGAGGAGCTGGCCCGCCGGGCCCGGCTGGTGCTGGCCGCCCCCGCCTGAGCCCGGCCGTACCGCGACCGAAGCGCGACCGGGACCGGGACCACGACCGGCCGGCGGGATTGTCGGACCCTCGTGGGACGATCCCTGACATGCGGGCTCGGGACCGCTCGGGATCGGGAGAGGAGCAGTGTGGGGTTCGACGCTGAGGTGGTTGTGGTCGGCGGCGGCATCGTGGGCCTCTCCACGGCGTACGCGATCAGCCGGGCCGACCCCGGGGTGCGGGTGATCGTGCTGGAGAAGGAGACCGGCCTGGCCGCGCACCAGACCGGCCGCAACAGCGGTGTCGTGCACAGCGGCCTGTACTACCGGCCCGGGTCGTTGAAGGCCCGGTTCGCGGTCGAGGGCGGCCGGGAGCTGGCCGCGTTCTGCCGTGAGCACGGGCTGCCGTACCGGGAGACCGGCAAGCTGGTGCTGGCGACCACCAGCGCCGAGCTGCCGCGCCTGCACGCGCTGGCGCAGCGCGGACGCGAGCACGGGCTGCCGGTGCGCGAGCTGGGCCCGGCCGGAATGGCCGAATACGAACCCCATGTCGCCGGGATCGCCGCGCTGCACGTCGGCAGCACCGGCATCTGCGACTACCCGGCGGTCGCCGCCGCATACGCCGCGCTCTCCGGCGCGCAGCTGCGGACCGGCAACACCGTGACCGGCATCGCCCGCCGGGCGGACGGCGTCACGGTCGGCACCACGCTCGCCGAGGTCCGGGCGAGGGTCCTGGTGAACTGCGCCGGGCTGCACAGCGACCGGATCGCCCGGCTGGCCGGGGACGAGCCGGGCGTGCGGATCGTGCCGTTCCGCGGCGAGTACGTCGAGCTGGCGCCGCGCGCCCGGGAGCTGGTGCGCGGGCTGGTCTACCCGGTGCCCGACCCGGCGTTCCCCTTCCTCGGCGTGCACCTCACCCGCGACCTGCACGGCGGCGTCCACGCCGGGCCCAACGCCGTGCCCGCGCTGGCCCGCGAGGGCTACGACTGGCGTGCCATCAGCCCGCGCGACCTGGCCGGGACGCTGGGCTGGCCCGGCGCGTGGCGGCTGGGCGCCCGGCACTGGCGCGCGGAGACGGCCGAGCTGCACCGCTCGCTGTCGCGGCGCGCCTTCGCCCGCGAGGTGCAGCGGCTGCTGCCGGACTGCGCCGAGGCGGACCTGCGGCCGGCCCCGGCGGGCGTCCGGGCCCAGGCCGTCGGCCGGGACGGCTCGCTCCTGGACGACTTCGCCTTCGCCGAGGCGCCGCGCACCGTGCACGTGCTGAACGCGCCCTCCCCCGCCGCGACCGCCTCCCTACCGATCGGCCGCGAAGTCGCCCGCCGAGCCCTGACCGCCCTCGCCGCCGCCTGACCTCCCCCGGACCGCAGCCCCTGCTGACCGCAGGGCCCGGGCCCGGGCCTGCCGGAGGCCAGGGGACGGGCGTCGGGCGGCACGTAGACTGGTCCGCACTGTGACCCGCCATCTCCTGCCACCAGCTGCTCCCGTGCGCCCCGAGGACATCCCCTCGCTCGGCGCGCCCGTTCCCGCGTCGCTGCACTCCGAGCACCGGATCCGCAGCTTCCACCCGCGCAAGGGGCGGATGAGCGACGCCCAGCGGGCGGCCCTGGCGCGGCTGTGGGAGGCGTACGGCGTCCGCGTCGACGGCGAGGGGCTGCTCGACCTCGACCGGCTGTTCGGCTCGCCCGGCCTCCCGGTGGTGCTGGAGATCGGCTTCGGCATGGGCGACGCCACCGCCGCCATGGCCGCCGCCGACCGCTCCACCGGCATCCTCGCGGTGGACGTGCACACCCCCGGCCACGGCAACCTGCTGCGCCGGATCGAGGCCGACGCCCTGGACAACGTCCGCCTCGCTGAGGGCGACGCCGTCGTCCTGCTGCGCGACCAGCTCGCCCCGGAGTCGCTCGCCGGGCTAAGGATCTTCTTCCCGGACCCGTGGCCCAAGGCCCGGCACCACAAGCGGCGGCTGGTGCAGCCCGCGTTCCTGGCGCTGGCCGTCTCCCGGCTGCGCCCCGGCGCGGTCGTGCACTGCGCCACCGACTGGGAGCCGTACGCGGAGCAGATGCTGGAGGTGCTGAGCGCCGCCCCGGAGCTGGAGAACCTGCACCCCGGCGGCAACGGCTACGCGCCGCGCCCCGAGTGGCGTCCGGTGACCAAGTTCGAACGGCAGGGGATCGACAAGGGGCACGTCGTCCAGGACCTGTTGTTCCGGCGCCGCTGACCCGCCCCTGGCGCGGTCCGTCCGGGCCCTGGCGAAGGCCGCGTCCGACCCTGGCGAACAGCAGAAACGCCGTACCCAGCCGTCGGCGACCCCGATAAGGTCATACGGTGAGCAGCCCCCTTCCCGACCGGTCCGTACCCAGCGACGACATACCCCCGCCGGCCGCCGGGGAGCCGGGCGCGGGCCCGGCTCCGCTGGTCGGCGCCTTCCCCGTGCCGCAGGCCGCCGGGGGCCCGGACTTCCCGCTGCCGCGCCGGTTCCGCTACGCGCCGCGCCGGCAACTCCTCGAGAGCAAGCCGCTGCGGCTGGTAGCGCTGACGCTGCTGCTGGCGCTGTGCGGCGTCGGCATCCTGTGGAAGGTCGAGGGGCAGACCGGCGGCTCCGGGCTGCTCATCGGGATGTGCCTGGCGCTGGTGCCGGTGCCGCTGGTGCTGGCCGCGTTCTCCTGGCTGGACCGGGTGGAGCCCAAGCCGCTGCGCAACCTGCTGTTCTGCTTCGCCTGGGGCTCCTGCGCGGCGACCCTGGTCGCCATCATGGCCAACACCTGGGCGACGGATCTGCTGATCAGCCACCAGATCGGCGGCGGGCAGACGCTCGGGGCCAGCCTGGTCGCGCCGCTGGTCGAGGAGAGTTGCAAGGGCTCCGCCGTCCTGCTGCTGTTCCTGTTCCGCCGCAAGGACTTCAGCGGCATCGTCGACGGCGTGGTCTACGCCGGGTTCACCGCGACCGGCTTCGCCTTCACCGAGAACATCCTCTACATCGGCCGCTCGGTGCTGGACGGGCGGAACGAGGGCCTGGGAATCGAGGTGACCGTGGTCACCTTCATCCTGCGCGAGGTGATGTCGCCGTTCGCGCACCCGCTGTTCACCTCGATGACCGGGGTGGGCTTCGGGATCGCGGCGATGACCCGCCGCCGCTGGCTGAAGGTGCTCGCGCCGATCGGCGGCTGGGCCGTGGCCATGTTCATGCACGGCACCTGGAACGGCTCCTCGGTGCTGGGGTCGCTCGGCTTCATCGGCGTGTACTTCCTGTTCATGGTGCCGGTGTTCGGCCTGATGGTGTGGCTGGCGGTGTGGTCCCGGCGGAACGAGCTGAAGGCGGTGGGCCGTCAGCTGCCGGTGTACGCGGGCGCGGGCTGGATATCGCCGCCGGTGCCGCTGGTGCTGTCGTCCATGCGCACCCGCAGGCAGGCGCTGGACCTGGCCCGCTTCACGCTCGGCCCGAGCGGCGCCAGGACCATGCGGGAGTACCTGGGCTTTGCGACCTCGCTGGCGTTCCTGCGGCAGCGCGCCGAACGCGGCCTGGTCGGCCCGGAGTTCCCGGAGCGCGAGCAGGAGCTGCTGCACCACCTGTGGGAGCGGCGGGAGGCGGTCCGGGAGGTGCTGGCGCGGGTCGGCGAGCAGGAGTGGCAGCGGCTGCACCCGCCGGTACGGCCGGTGTACGGCTATCGGGGCGTGCCGCCGCAGGCCGCACGCCGCCAGCCGCTGCCGTACGCCCCCCAGCCGTACCCACAGCCTTACGCACAGCAGGCGTACGCGCCGCAGCCGTACGCGCCGCAGCCGTACGCATCGCAGCCGTACGCGCCGCAGCCCTACCCGCAGGCGTACCCGCAGCCGTACGGGCCCGGGTATCCGGCGCCGTACGGCGCACCGGGCGGCTTCCTCCCGGCGCAGCCGGTGCCGGGCGCGGGCCACCAGCCGCCACCGTTCCCGTACCAGCCGCAGCCGCACGCGCACCCGCCCCTCCCGCAGTCGCAACCGCAGCCGCAGTCGGCAGCTCCCGCGCCCCTGCCCGCGCCCGGCCCGGAGCAGCCCGCACCGGCGTCCGAGCCGCACCAGCCGCCCGCGCATCCCTCCCACTGAGCCTCCGTATCCCCGGCCCGTCGGAACCTTCCGGGTCGCCCCCGGCGTTGTCCCTTTTATCCGCACGCTGCGTGCGGGACGCCGACAATGCGTCAGGAGGCCCGCGGATGACGGATGGCATCTATCGCATGGCTGTGACCAGCGGCCACGCCCACAGAGACACCGTCTCCCTGGCCGAGGAGCAGGTCCGGCACTGGCTGAAGGCGCAGCACTACGACGGCCCGGTCGCCGAGGAGGGCCGACATCGCGTCGGCTCGCAGGCTGTTCTGGACTGCTCGCTCAAGGAGCGCGTGCGGGGCGCGAAGGGCGCGAAGGAGTCACTCGCGCGCTGGCGGTTGCGGGAGTTCACGCTCCAGGGCATCTGGCAGACCTCGCTCACGGTGAGCACGCCCACCGGCGGACGCACCTGGGTGCGGCTGGATGCCGAGCTGCTCCCGGCGCGGGGCGTGGCCGTCGCCAAGGCGCCCGTCCCCTCCCTGGCCCGCGGCCTGCTGGACGTCCTCTCCGCCACCGAGGGCGAGCACCCGGGCGCCGCCTCCCTGCATGCGATGCCGACCGTGATCGAGCGCGGCGACCTGGACGAGGTCCTGGACGAGCTGTGCGATCCGGACCGCCGGCTGCCCATCGTCGTCGCCAGCACCCCCTCCCACACCGACTTCGACGACTGGCTGGCCGAGACCGTCGACCCGCTGCTGCGCGGCTGCGCCGGGCTGGCCGTCCTGTACGCCCTGGCCCCCGGCGCCGAGCGGGAGTTCAACCGGGCGCTGGAGCACCACCGGGTGTTCGGCGGCGCGGTCCGCACCTACCTCCCCGGCCTCGACCCGGCCTGGCAGCCGGACGCCCAGCGGCACCGGGTGATGGCCCGGCACACCTTCGAATCGGATCTGCGCCGCGCCTCCGGGCTGCTGGCCTGGCTGCCGCGCCGGCTCGCCGTGCAGACGCCCATGCCGGACGCGCTGGCGGCGCTGCCGCCGCTGCGGGCCCGGGGGCTGACCGACAGCGGCGCGGAGATCGACGGCGTGCAGCCGGGATCGCTGCTGGTGGACACGCACGAGGAGGAGGCGCTGGAGGAGCGGGCGCGCGCGGGCGAGATCCAGGAGGTACGGCGCTGGCTGCGGGCGGCCGAGGAGCGCGAGTCGGAGCTGGCCGCGGAGTACGACGAGCAGTACAGCGAGCTGCGCGAGGCCCGCACCGAGGTCCGCTCGCTGCGCGGGCGCCTCGCCGCCGCCGGGTACCCGGACCTCGCCGACCACGCCCCGGCCGAACGCGACCTGCACAACGACCCGGCGTCCTTCGCCGAGCTGCTGGAGCGGATGGACGAGTTCCCGCTGCTCCGGTTCACCGGCGACCCCCGGCTGACCCGCGACCTGGACCAGCAGACGGACCACCCGACCTGGGTCCGTATGGCCTGGGACGCCCTGCTCGCCCTCCAGGACTACGCCGAGGCGGCGGTCCGGGGCGAGTCCGGCGGGGACTTCCGCCGCTGGTGCGAGAACACCCCGGCCGACTGCCACGCCTTCCCCCCGCGCAAGGTGATCCGCGACGAGTCCCGTACCGTCCGCTCCCACGGCAAATGGAAGAGCGAACGCGAACTCCCGGTCCCGCTGGACGTCAACCCGGCCGGCGAAGTCTTCATGGGCGCCCACCTGCGCATAGGCGGTGGCGGCACCGCCCCCCGGCTCCACTACCACGACGACTGCTCAGGCACCGGCCGCATCTACATCGGCTACATGGGCCTGCACCTGCACAACACCCGCACCAACTAGCCCAGCGCGACCCACGACCCCGCCGGGGGTCCGGGGGTTGCCCCCCGGGGGATGGAGCATCGGCGACATGGGCCTGCACCCGCACAACACCCGCACCAACTAGCCCAGCGCGACCCACGACCCCGCCGGGGGTCCGGGGGTTGCCCCCCGGGGGATGGAGCATCGGCTACATGGGCCTGCACCCGCACAACACCCGCACCAACTAGCCCAGCGCGACCCACGACCCCGCCGGGGGTCCGGGGGCTGCCCCCCGGGGGATGGAGCATCGGCTACATGGGCCTGCACCTGCACAACACCCGCACCAACTAGCTCGGCGCAGCCCCCGCGCCAATTGGGGTGGCCGGGGGCGGGTTAGGGTGCTGGGAGGACTAGTGCAGGAGGTCGTACGGACATGGCGCGGATTCCCTCATCCCTGGTCGCGGCAGCCGGCCTGATCGGCGGCTACGGTGTCGCGCGGGCGACGAAGCGGCGCGAGCTGGGCGGTGCGGCGCTGCTCGCCGCGGGTGCGGTCGCGGCGACGCAGTGGAAGCGGACGGCGGGGCCGGTCACGGCCGGTGCGTTGAGCGGCCTGTACGTGGCCGCGTTCGCGGGCTCGCACCCGCTGGCGAAGAAGCTGGGCGCCTGGCCGTCGGTGCTGACCGTCGCCGGTGGCGTTGCGGTGGCGTCCTGGGCCGCGGTGGACCGCCGGGCCTGACAGCCCGGACGCGAGAGGTGAGAGGTCCGGACGGCAGCTGAGCCGTCCGGACCTCTCGTGTCTGCAGTCCGATCAGAGGATCAGAGGACAAAGAGGACCCGCGGTCAGATGCTGAGGCCGCGCTCGGAGAGCCACTGCGCCGGGTCGACCGGCTCGCCGCCGCCGGGGCGGACCTCCAGGTGCAGGTGCGGGCCGGAGACGTTGCCGGTGGCGCCGACCCGGCCGATGGGCTGACCGGGCGTCACTTCGCCGGAGCCGACGCCGATCGCGGAGAGGTGGCAGTACCAGAGCTCGGTGCCGTCGGGCAGGGTCTCCACGACCCGGTAGCCGTAGGAGCCGGCCCAGCCGGCCGAGGTGACGGTGCCCGCGCCGATGGCGACGACCGGCGCGCCGGTCGCGGCGGAGAGGTCCAGGCCGGTGTGCAACTGTGCCCAGTAGGTGCCGGACTGGCCGAAGCCCGCTCCGACCACGGCCCCCTGCACCGGGGTGACCAGGGTGCCGAGCTGCTGCTGGTCGGCGGCGGCGCGGGCCTGCTGCTCGGCCTGGACGACCTGCGCGGCGGCCTCGGCCTCGGCCCTGGCCTGGGCCTCCTGGGCTTCGGCCTGGGCGGCTGCCTCGGCGGCGTGCTGCGCGGAGGCGTGGGCCTCCGCCTCGGCGTCGGCCCGGGCGGCGGCGAGCTTGGCGGCGGCGGCCTGCGCGGCCTGGCGGCGGGCGGCGTCGTCGGAGTCGGCGCGCTGCTGCGCGGCCTGGGCGCGGATGCGGTCGGCGAGGGCGGTGCCGGGGTCGGCGGCGGTGGCGTCGCGTTCCATCAGCGCGGTGGTCCCGGTGGACAGTTCAGCGGTGGCGTGGTCCTGGACGCTGAGCGAGGGCTTGGCGCCGGTGGGCCTGGCGTCGCCGATGGTCGCCGCGTGGGCCGGGGTGGCCAGGCCGATCGCGCCGGTGGCGCCGACCGCGGCCATGGCCGCCAGGCCGAGGACGGCCGAGGGCGCGATCCCTGCGGGGCGCTGCGGCGCCTCGGGTTGCACGGGTGCCCACGCGGACTGGTACGACGCCACGATCGGCGTGCTCCTTTCCTTCCCTAGCGCCGACCGGGTTAGCTGACGGGTTCGGGGAGGAAGGTCCCCTACAGCCTCGCGGCTGATTCACCCCAGGTACGTGGTTCCCCGGCTCCTGGGCGTCGCACGGGGCGGCGCCCAGCAGGATTAGGCGACAGAGCACGACGCCGCTCGTCGAACGGCAGAACTTCGTGCTGCGTTATCAAACGTTAATCCTAGAGACGATTGATTCCAAGTGGTTCGGGGAGGCAGCTGGCAACTCACGTTGCATACGCGGCTTTTGTCCGCATCGGTGCACCGGATCGACACACGCCTGTCATCAGCGGACCAGGCAGAACTCATTGCCCTCCGGGTCGAGCATGACCTGGAACGCGCCCTGGTCGTCCGTCCGGACCTCGCCGACGGCCCGCGCGCCGAGCCCGATCAGGGCGGTGCGGGCGGTGGCGATGTCGGGGACGTCGATGTCCAGGTGCAGCCGGTTCTTCCGGCTCTGCTTGCCCTCGGGCACCCGTTGGAAGGCCAGCCGGGGCTGGCCGCCGGGCGGGTCGACGTAGGACCAGTCGGGCGCGCGGTCCACCGGCAGGCCGCCCACCAGCGCGGCCCAGAAGCGGGCCAGCCGCGCGGGCTCGGCGCAGTCCACCACGATCTCGTCCAACCGGCCCATGCCCGCGGTCGGGCCCTCGCTCGTCACCACTCCGCCACGCTAGCGCCGTACGGCCCGGGACTGCGAGGTTCCGGCGCGACGCGGGCGGGTGAAGCTGCCGAAGGGTGAAGCTGCGGGCGGGTGAAGCCGTGGGCGGGCGCGCCGGTCAGTGCTGGGCGGCGGCCGGGCCCGCGCCGCTGTAGAGCCAGTCGACGAGGAGGTCGGCCAGCTGGTCGGCGGCCAAGGCGCGGGCGTTGGCGAAGCGTCCGTCGCTGTCGCCTTCGAGGAGCTTGCCGTCGGGGGCGAGCTCGACCAGGGCCGGGATGCCGACGCTTCCCAGGTCGACGTAGCGCTGGGCGAGGGCCAGGTTGTGGTCGAAGTGGCCGACGTCGATGGCGACGGTGTGGTAGTTCCGGGCCAGTACCTGGTGCACGCCGGGGGTGTCGACCAACGCGGACATCGCGCGGCAGTCCTCGCACCAGGCCGAGCCGAAGTCCAGCAGCACCGGCCTGCCGTCCGCGCGGGCGGCGGCGAGGGCCCGGGCGACGTCGTCGGAGGCGTCGGCGGCCGGGTCGTAGCTGTCGGGGACGGGGTCGAGGGTGACCGGCGGCAGCGACAGGAACGGCCGGGCCAGGCCCAGGCTCTCGTCCGACGGCTGCCCGGGGCGTCCGGCGGCGCCGGCCCCGGCTGCGGGGCGTCCACGGCCGACGACGGTGACGCAGCCGCCGAGGCAGCCGCCGAGGACGAGTACGGCCAGGGCCCAGGCGAGCGCCCGGGACGCGGCGCGGAGGCCGGTCATCGGCGGGGCCCTCCTCGGTCCGACTCCGGGGCGCCTACCGCCCCGGCATCAGTTGAGCAGCCGGGCCGCGCCGCGCCCGGTGCATCGCCGGGGCGCGGTGCGGCAATCACCCCGTCGGGTGACTGCCGGGCCGCTCACCGCCCGGCGGGCGCAACCAGGACGGGACGGGACGGCCGCCGGGCCAGGCGCCGGTCAGCCCCAGCTGAGGTAGGCCAGGCTGCCGAGCCCGGCGAGGGTGCAGTAGATGGCGAACGGCGTGAGCGTCCGGGTCTCGAAGTACTTGGTGAGGAAGCGCGTCGCCACGTAGCCGGCGACGAACGCGGCGACCGAGCCGGCCAGCACCTGCCCGCGGATGCCGTCCCCGGCCGGGCCGAGCAGCGAGGGGACCTTGAGCAGCGCGGCGGCGCCGATGACCGGGGTGGCGAGCAGGAAGGCGAAGCGGGCGGCGTCCTCGTGGCGCAGGCCCTTGAAGATCCCGGCGCTCATGGTGACGCCGGAGCGGCTGATGCCGGGCAGCAGGGCCAGCACCTGGGCGCCGCCGACGATGGCGGCCTGCTTCCAGTTCAGCTTGCCGGTGATGCGCAGGTCGGACACCTCGTCCGGGTGCAGCGGCAGGCCGTCGGGGCCCAGCTCGTCGACGGCGGCGTCCCCGGCCCGGCGGCGGCCGCTGCCGCCGCGCTTCAGCCGCTCGGCGCCGTAGAGCACCAGGCCGTTGAGGGCGAGGAAGGCGGCCGCGACCTTGGGGGTGCCGAGGGCGTCCTGGAACACCTTGTTCAGGGCCAGCCCGACGATGCCGACCGGGACGGTGGCGACGATCAGCAGCCAGGCGAGCTTCTGGTCCACGGTCTCGATCCGGCGCTGGACGACGGAGGTGAGCAGGCCGCGGATGATCCGCACCCAGTCCCGCCAGAAGTAGACGACCAGGGCCAGCGCGGTGGCCAGGTGCAGGCCGATCAGCACGTTCAGGTACGGGGAGCCGGCGGCGGAGACATTGAGGTCCCGCTTCCAGGAGCCGCCGATGAGGGCGGGCACCAGGATGCTGTGGCCGAGGCTGGAGACGGGGAAAAGCTCCGTGACGCCCTGGAGCAGGCCGACGCCGATCGCTTCTGGATACGTGAGGACGGACATCGACGGCCTTCAGCAGACAGGGGCAAACACTGGGCAGTCAGAAAGTACTACAGAGCTGTAGACCCCCCGTCGCCGGGCCGTCCTTGTTCACCGCTCGGACGCCCCGAATTCACCGGAACCTCCGGCCGCCGTGGGGCGGTCGAAGGTTCCGGTGAACGGGCCGGGCGGCCTCGGGCGGCCCGGGCATCCCGGTCAGGCGACGGACTGCAGCTCCGGCCGCAGCTCGGGCCGGGGCCGGGGCAGCGCGGCGGAGCCTGCCACCACCCGCTCCGGGTGCACCGCGTTGTCCTGGAGCGGCGTCAGCTGGTGCCGCAGCCGCAGCGCCAGCACCGTGATCAGGACGGTGCAGCCCGCCATCACGGCCAGGTAGGCGACCGAGGCGCCCGCGCCGACCAGCAGCACGCCGGCCGCCGGGCCCATGGCCACCGCGATCTGCTTCACCAGCGCGAAGGCCGCGTTGTAGGTGCCGAGCAGCCGGGCCGGGGCCAGGTCGGCGACGATCGGCCCGAGGGTGGGCGCCAGCAGCGCCTCGCCGACGCCGAACAGCGCGTAGACGGAGACCATGGCGACGGTGGCGATCATGGCGTCGCCGCGGATCAGCCCGGCCACCCCGGCCATGGCCCAGGCGCCGAGCCAGACCAGGCCGGTGGCGGCGATGGCGGCGCTGCGGCGGCGGCGCGCGGTCATCCGCACGACGATCATCTGCAGCACCACGATCACCAGGGTGTTGGCGCCCAGGGCGAAGCCCAGGATCGACGGCGAGGTGCCGACGACGGAGGTGGCGTAGGCGGCGACGCCGGACTCGAACTGGCCGTAGCAGGTGAAGAAGATCAGCCCGGCGAGCAGGCAGACCCGGATCATCGCCTTGTCCCGGAGCAGCGCCGGGAAGCCCGAGCGGGCCTCGGTGCCCCGGTCGCTCCGGGCGGCCGGTGCGGGGGCGAGCGCCGGGGCGCCCGGGATCCGGACGCTGCCGGTGACGGCCGCGAGCACCAGGAACATCAGCCCCTCGATGCTGAACAGCAGCGTCAGGCTGGCGGGGCGGTGGACGTCCACGATCTGGCCGCCGATCATCGCGCCGATGCCCATACCCAGGTTGACCAGGGTGAACTGCAGGGCGAAGGCGTGCGAGCGGGTGGCCGGGGTGGAGCAGCGGACGATCATCGTCGCCAGCGCGGGCTGCACGGTGGTGACTCCGGCCCCGAACAGGAAGGCCGCAGCCAGGATGTGCTCGCTGCCGGTGGCGTGCCCGAAGGCGAAGGCGCCGAGCGCGGCGGTGACCGCGCCGACGACCAGCACCGGGCGCGGGCCCCAGCGGTCGATGCCGCGCCCGCTGAAGGGCAGCACGGCGAGGGCCGCGAGCGCGAACACGGTGAACATCAGCCACGCGGTCATCGAACCGAGGCCGCGCACCTGGTCCACGTACACGAACATGTAGGGGACGGTGAAGCCGCTGCCGAACGCGCTGAGCGCGTTGCCGAGCTGGACGCGGCGCAGCGTGGACGCCGCCGTTCCGTTCTGCCCGTTGCTCTTGGACTGTCCTGCCTGCTTCTGCTGCCGCAGGGTGCGGGTCATGCTGCACCGCCTTTCGCTCTCGATCCTGTTTCTCATGAAAGAGTAAACACCTAAAGTCTTCAGAACGCAAGGCTATACACTTGACCCATGACCGAGCCAACGCAGGGCCCCCGCTCTCCCCGACGTCCGAGCTGGACATCGGCGAGCAGGTGGCGGCGTACCAGCGCGAGTTCCCGACCGTCGATCCGCAGGTCGAGACGATCGTCAGCACCCTGTCCCGGCTCGCCCGGCGGATGTCGGTGGCGTACGGGCGGCAGCTGACCGACCTCGGCATCGGCTCGGCCGACTGGGAGGTCCTGAAGGCGCTGATCGTGGCCGGCAGCCCCTACCGGCTGGGCCCGGGCGAGCTGGCCAAGCGGCTCGGGCTGACCCCGGCCGCGATGACGCACCGGATCGACCGGATGGCCGCGGCGGACCTGGTCACCCGCAGCCGGGACGAGAGCAACCGGGTCCGGGTGATCATCGAGCTGACCGAGCTGGGCCGGGAGAAGTGGCTGGAGTCCATGCGGATGGCGGCCGTCTTCGAGGAGGACGTGCTGCAGGACGCCTCCACCGAGGAGCGCGCGGTGCTGGCCGGGCAGCTGGGCCGGATGCTGCGCCGGGTCGAGCAGCACCAGCCGGACGCCCTCGGCCGCTGCGACGACCTGGACTGATCAGTCACCCCGGCGCGCGGGCCCGGCGCGGGCGGGCGAGCGCCGGCGCGGGCGGGCGAGCGCCGGCGCGGGCGGGCGAGCGCCGGCGCGGGCGGGAACGACAGTGCCGCCCGGCCGCGGGAGCGCGGCGGGCGGCACTGGCCGAGCGGGCGGAACGGGTCAGGACGGCAGGCCGACCGACTGCAGCCAGGCGGTGGCGACCGGCAGCGGGTCGGCGCCCTTGGCGCTCACCTGGCTGTCCAGCTGCAGCAGCGTCGCCGTGTCGAGCTTGGCGGAGACGGCGTTCAGGGCGGAGACCACGGCCGGGGTCAGCACGCTCTTCTGGCCGACCGGCACGACGTTCTGGAAGCCGAAGAGGTTCTTCGGGTCCTGCAGAACGACCCACTTGTCGGCGGTGACCGTGGTGTCGGTCGTGAAGATGTCACCGACCTGGATGTTGTTGGCCTTCAGCGCGCCCTCGGTCAGCGGGCCGCCCGCGTCCAGGGCCTTGAAGCCCTTGAACTTCAGCCCGTACTCGGCCGACAGCCCGATCAGGCCCTCCTGCCGGGTCTGGAACTCCGGCGCCGCGCCGATGGTCAGGTCGCCCGCGAAGGGCGCCAGGTCGGCGATGGTGGAGGCGCTGGTCAGGTGGTACTTGGCGGCGGTCTGGGCGTTGACCGTCAGCGAGTCCTTGTCCTGCGCCGGGGAGGGGTCCAGCAGCTCCAGGCCCGGGGCCAGCTTGGCGGTCAGCTGGTTGTCGGTGTCGGAGACGCTGGTGGGCGTCGCCGCCTTGTCCAGGTACGCCAGCAGCGCGCCGTTGTACTCCGGCATCAGCTGGATGTCGCCGTTCCGCAGCAGGCCGTAGGTCACCTCGCGGCTGCCGATGTTGTACTTGTAGGTCACCTTGACGCCCTGGGCCTTGAGCGTCACGCCGTAGATGTCGGCGAGCAGGGTGCTCTCGGTGAAGTCGTTGGAGCCGATGACGATGGAACCGGCGGCTGCAGAGGTCTTGGGCGCGAGGGGGTTCGCGGAACTCGAGCTCGATGAGGAGCCGCAGGCCGCCAGCGTGACCGCGGCGGCAGAGGCGATGAGGGCGGCGGCGATACGAGTGGGACGGCCGCTGGTAGTCGTAGTCACTGTTCCATTCCGGATGTTCAAGGGTTATGGGCGGTGCTAGAGATCATGCTCACGGGCCTGTGCGGCCCGTCTGCCGGACCGGCAGCCAACTTCCGTACCCGGTGATACTGGAGTGCCTTCCCCCTGTTCCGGAAGCATCTTGATGACTTCGTATCACAATGTTCACAGAGTCACCTCTGACAAGAAGCGACCATTGCCGGTAGTCTCCGCACGATTGCGCGTTCGGACGAACGGGTACCCGTGCGAGTCGGACATTTACTGATGCATCGTCATGTCGCAGGTACGGAGCTGAACGAGGAGCCCCGCATGTCCCCCCAGGACGCGCATCCGGAGACATCCGGCGTCCAGGCGCCGGCCGGACCGGCTGCCCTCGCCCCCGACGAGCCCGGCCTGCGCGCCAGGATCGGCCGCAGCCTCGACCGGACCCCGTTCCGGCGCAAGCTCAACGCCCTGGTCATCGTGCCGGTCGTGGTCATCTCGGTGCTGTTCGGCGTGATCATCGCCAATGAGATAGGCCAGGCCGAATCCACCGGCAACCAGGCCCAGTTGATGCGCAGCAGCGCCCAGGTCGCGCTGCTCGCCGACGACGTCCGCGCCGAGCAGCAGCAGGCCATCCTGCTGTGGACCCGCTTCGACCTGAAGTCGACCGTGCACGGCGCCGGGCCGGTCGACAGCAGCGCCTACGGCCAGGCCCAGCAGGCCACCGACGCGCAGGCGCTGGTGGTCAGCAACTCCTTCGGCGCGAACCTGCCGGTCGACGAGGCGCAGGCGCTCAACGAGGTCGGCAACCTGCGCGACGTCCGCTCGCAGATCACCACCGGCGCCATGGCCGCCGCCAACATCGACGACGCCTACAACTCGGCCGCCAACGACCTGGTCGACGGCCTTGGGCTGACCAGCAACCACAGCGGCGACATCACCCTGTCGCAGACCCTGGACGCGCTGCTGCGGGCCGACGGCGCGCACGCCGCGTACGAGACCGGGCTGCTGTCCGCACAGACCTACGACTCCGAGTCGCTGATCGAGTTCGTCGCCACCGTCGGCCAGCTCAACCAGTACCAGTACCAGGAGCAGCGCTTCGACGAGCTGGCCGACGCCGCGCAGTCCACCGCGCTCTCCGCGGTGGACTACAACTCCTCGCAGAGCCAGCTCACCTACGCCTACTCGGTGCTGGAGGACAACCCGGCGCCGCTGTCGGACGACCCGAACGACGCGGTCGGGGTGCCGCAGGCGCTGGCGCTGTACCCGACGATCGCCGCCGAGGCGGCGATCCGGCAGCACGCGGTGCAGCTGCTGGCCGGGCAGATCGCGTCCAGCGCCGACGGCGACGCCGCCTCCGCCGGGTGGCGGGCGATCTTCCTGCTGGCCCTGGCGCTGCTGGTGTTCACCACCTGGCTGACCCTGTCGGTGCTGATCAGGCACTCGGTGGTGCGCCCGGTGCAGCGGCTGACGGGCGCCGCGCGCAAGGTCGCCGAGGTCTCCGGGCGGGAGCTGGCGCGGGTCGCCGACGACGACGCCACCGACGAGAGCCCACCGCGGCTGGAGGCCGTGCCGGTGCTGGCGGACGACGAGATCGGCGAGCTGGCTTCGGCGTTCAACCAGGTGCAGGTCACCGCCGCCGGGCTGCTGGAGCGCCAGGTCACCAGCCGGCGCAACATCGCCGAGATGTTCGGCAACGTCGGCCGCCGGGTCAGCAATCTGACGACACGTCAACTGTCCTTGATAGACGCGGCCGAGCGCAGCGAGACCGATCCGGAGCTGCTGGAGCGGCTCTACCGGATCGACCACATCGCGGTGCGCATGCAGCGCAACGCCGACAGCCTGATGCTGCTGGCGGGCATCCGCGAGACCGAGCTGGACGGCCGTCCGGCGCCGGTGAGCCACGCGGTGCGGGCCGCCCTCGGGCAGATCGAGGGCTACCAGCGGGTGTCGCTGCACGCCCGCTCGGACGCCTCGGTCTCCCCGGACGCCCTGGGCGACCTGGTGCTGATGCTGGCCGAGCTGCTGGAGAACGCCGTCTCCTTCTCCCCCGCGCACAGCGACGTCGAGGTGACGGTGCGCAGCGCGTCGGGCGGGCGCGCGGTGATCGAGATCGTGGACCACGGCCTGGGCATGGGCTCGGACCGGATGGCCGAGGAGAACGCCCGGCTGGTGCGGCGCGAACGCCTGGACCTGGTGCCGACCAAGGTGCTCGGACTGTTCGTGGTGGGCACCCTGGCCCGGCGCTGGGGCATCACCGTCACCCTGGCCCGGACCCCGGGCGGCGGCGTGACCAGCACCGTGACCGTCCCGCCGGAGCTGGTGACGGCCGCTCCGGCCGCCGCGCAGCAGCCCGCCCCGGCGCTGCCGACCCCGGCCGCGCTGGCCGTGCCGGCGCCGTCCGCACCGGCCCGGGCGACGGCCCTCGCGTCCTCGGGCCTCCCGTACAACGCTCCTTCGCACGCCGCCCCGGCCGCGTACGCCCCTGCCGCGCAGGCCCCGGCGGCGACCGGGCCCGCGCCGGTGCCGGTGGTGCCGCCGGCGACCGGCGGGGCGCTGCCTCGGCGGGCGCCGCGCCGCGCGCCGGACGAGCCCGAGCACGGCCAGGCCAGTGCCGAGCCCGCCGCCACCGACACCGCCCGCCCGGCGGCCGAGCCCTCGGGCGGCCTGCGCCGCCGGGTCCGCGGGGCCACCCTGGAGGGGCGTCCCGGCGCCGCACCGGCGGCGCCCGCGCCGCGGGAGGTGGACGCCGAGGCCGTCCGGGACTCCATGGAGGAGTTCGAGGAGGCCGTCCGTCGCGCCGAACTGGACAGCACCCGCAAGGATCTACGCACACCAGAACGTCCGGAAGGAACGGGCTCATGACCACGCCCACAGACCCCAGCCCCAACGAGCCCGCCGTCCCCGGTGACCTGCGCAGCGCAGCGGCCGACTTCACCTGGCTGCTGAACCGTTTCGCCACGGAGACGGCCGGGGTGGTGGACGCCATCGCGGTGTCCTCCGACGGGCTGCTCATCGCCGTCTCCCGGCTGCGCGACCACGCCGACTCCGAGCGCCTCGCGGCGATCGTCTCCGGCATCACCAGCCTGGCCGCCGGCGCCTCGGGCAACTACGGGCTCGGCTCGCTCAACAAGGTCATCATCGACCTGGAGGGCGGCCACCTGCTGGTCTCGGCGATCGGTCACGGCTCGGTGCTCGGCGTCGTCGCCTCCAAGGAGGCCAAGCTGGGGAACATCGCGTACGAGATGACGCTGTTCGCCAACCGGGCCGGGGCCGCGCTCAGCCCGCAGCTGATCATCGAGCTGAAGAACGGCGTGGGCTCGCCGGTCGCCAACTGAGCCGCAGCGTGCGGCCGGAGGCGACCGGACAGGACGGATCCATCAACCACGGGGGCGACCATGGGAGGAACGGCATCGTGGCCAGCGCACCACCCGCCGAGGGCGCGCAGGGCTTCCCGCACGCGGGGCTCGTCCGCCCGTTGCGCCCCTATGTCATGGCGGACGACCCGGAGCCCGTCCCGGCCCTTCCTCCCGAGCCCCACGCGCCCCCTGCGCCCCCCGCACCCCCGGGCCCCCGGCACCGGGCGCGCAGACCCCGGCAGTCCCCGCAGGCACCGCCGCCGACCCCCGGGCGAGGGCGATTCGCCCTCCGGACGCAGCAGCCTGGCCCTGCGGCCGTTCCTGCTCACCGCCGGACGCGTCGCCGGAAGCGGTTCCGGGAGCGAGAGCCCCCCACTGCCGCTGGAGACCCAGGTCGTCGCCACGGCCGAAGGCCTCACCGCACTGGACGGCCTGACCTTCGAGCACCAGGCCATCGTCGCCGCGTGCCGGGTGCCGCAGTCCCTCGCCGAGCTCGCCGCCCGGCTGCACCTGCACCTGAACGTGGTCCGGGTCATCGCCGGAGACCTGCACAGCGCACGACAGTTGGCCGTGTACGTACCCCAGGCCAGCACCGCCCAGGATGTATCCGTACTGCGAAGGGTTATCGATGGTCTCCGCGCCGTCCCCGACTCCCGAGGGCTACCGCGTGGCAACCGCCCCGCCTAGCGCCGCCACGGCCGCAGGCAGGCACGCCGCGCCGCAGCTCCGCCCGCCGCTGCCGGTCAAGATGGTCATCGCCGGGGGCTTCGGCGTCGGCAAGACGACGACCGTGGCGTCGATATCGGAGATCGAACCGCTCACCACCGAGGCCAGCATCACCGAGGTCGCCGCAGGCGTGGACGACCTCACCCACACCCCGCACAAGACCACCACCACCGTGGCCATGGACTTCGGCTGCATCACCCTGGACCCGACGCTGAAGCTCTACCTCTTCGGCACCCCCGGCCAGGACCGCTTCGGCTTCATGTGGGACGACCTGGTCGAGGGCGCCCTCGGCGGCCTGGTCATCGTGGACACCCGGCGGCTGGACGACTGCTTCGCCGCCGTCGACTTCTTCGAGAACCGCAACCTGCCGTTCGCCATCGGGGTCAACGTCTTCGACGGCAGCCTGACCCACGACCTGGACGAGGTGCGCTGGGCGCTGGACGTCAACGACAACGTCCCGCTGGTGCTGTTCGACGCCCGCGAGCGGGGCTCGGTGCGCGACGCGCTGCTGGTCGTGCTGGAACTCGCCCTGGCCCGCGCCGAGCACTGAACACCCCCGCCCGGCTTCCCGGCGCGGCGGCCCGCAGTGCGGCCGCCGCGCCCCGGGGCGGGCCGGTCAGCGCCCGCTGCGCCTGACCCCGGGCGAGACGAACACCCGCGCCGCCAGCCAGAACAGGCCCAGCGTCACCAGCGCCAGCCCGGCCACCAGGGACGCCCCGCCGACGACCTTGCCGTAGTCCTCCTGGTAGAGGCCGTCGACGATGTAGCGGCCGAGCCCGCCGAAGGAGACGTAGGCGGCGATGGTCGCGGTCGAGACGATCTGCACCGCCGCCGAGCGCATCCCGCTGAGGATCAGCGGCAGCGCCACCGGCAGCTCCACCTGGAACAGCACCCGCATCGGGCCCATGCCCATGCCCCGGGCGGCGTCCACCAGCGAGCGGTCCGCGGCGCGCACCGCCTCGTAGGTGGTGACCAGGATCGGCGGGACGGCCAGCGCCACCAGCGGCACCATGACCGGCGTCAGCCCCAGGCCCATGAGCAGCGTCAGCAGCACCAGCAGGCCGAAGCTGGGCAGCGCCCGGGCGGCCGTGGCGACGAACGCCAGCGCGTTGCCGCCGCGCCCGGTGTGGCCGGTGGCCAGGCCGATCGGCAGCCCGATGGCGGCGGCGATGCCCAGCGCCATCAGCGTGTACAGCACGTGCTCCCACAGCCGTTGCGGGATGCCGTTGGCCCCGCTCCAGTTGGCCTTGCTGGTGTAGAAGACATCGATGTAGTGCAGCAGGTTCACCGCGCCGCCCAGGGGGTGAGGAGCCGGCGCAGCAGCACCAGCAGGCTGTCGATGAGGATCGCCAGGACGGCCGTGGTGACCACCGAGCTCCACGCCAGGATCGTCCGGTGGTACAGGGTCGCGTCCTCCAGCAGGTTGCCCAGCGCGCCCTGGTCGCCGATCAGCGCGCCGACGCTGACCAGGCTGATGCTGGAGACGGTGGCCACCCGCAGCCCGGCGACGATGGCCGGGACCGCGATCGGCAGGTCCACCTGGAAGTAGCGGCGGGCCGGGCCGAAGCCCATGGCGGTGGCGGCGGCATGGGTCTCCACCGGCACCGAGCGGACGCCGTCGATGATCGCCGGGACCAGGATCACCAGGGTGTAGACGGTGAGCGGGATCTCCACGGTGGTGTCGCTCTGGCCGGTCCAGTCGATCAGCACGACGAAGAAGGCCAGCGAGGGCACGGCGTAGAAGACGGTGGTGACGCCCAGCATGGGCGCGTACAGCCAGCGGAAGCGGACGCACAGCTGGCCGATCGGCAGCGCGATCAGCAGCCCGAGCAGCACCGGGACCAGCGCCAGCTGCAGGTGCCAGACGACCAGGCCCAGGTAGGTGTGCTGCAGGTCGCTGGGCATGGTGAAGAAGCCGCTCATCGGACGGCCACATCCCCCGCGCGGGCGGCGCCGGAGCGCTCGGCGTGGGCGGCGCGGATGGCGGCGGCGATGGTCTCCTGCGCGGCCACGCCCACGGCCCGGCCGTCCGCGTCCACCGCGACGGCCCAGCCGGTCGGCGAGAGCACGGCGGAGTCCAGCGCGGCGCGCAGCGAGTCGCCGCCGGCCCGGAAGCTGTGGCCGAACGGGATCAGCTCGGTGCCGCCCGCGGCCCGCTCCTGGCCGTGCGCCCAGCCCAGCGGGCGGCCCTCGGTGTCGGTGACCAGCAGGTAGGGGGTCTGCGGCAGGGTCCGGGCGGCGATCTGGTCGGCGGTGCTGTCCACCGCGATGATCGGCTGGGAGGTGAGCTCCAGCCCGGCCGCGGTGAAGAAGGAGAGCCTGCGGATGCCCCGGTCCAGGCCCAGGAAGTCCTCCACGAAGGCGTCGGCGGGCGCGGAGAGCAGCTCGGCCGGGGGCGCGTACTGGGCCAGCCGGCCGCCCTCGCGCAGCACCGCGACCATGTCGCCGATGCCGGTGGCCTCGTCGATGTCGTGCGTGACGAAGACGATGGTCTTGCCCAGCTCGGCCTGGATCCGCAGCAGCTCCTCCTGCAGGCCCTTGCGGACGATCGGGTCGACCGCGGAGAAGGGCTCGTCCATCAGCATCACCGGCGGGTCGGCCGCCAGCGCCCGGGCCACGCCCACGCGCTGCTGCTGTCCGCCGGAGAGCTGGTAGGGGTAGCGCCGGGCCAGCGCCGGATCCAGGCCGACGCGCTCCATCAGCTCCATCGCCCGGGCGCGCGCCTTGCCCCGGTCCCAGCCGAGCAGCCGGGGCACGGTGGCGATGTTCTCGACGATGGTCCGGTGCGGGAAAAGGCCGGCGTGCTGGATGACGTAGCCCATGGACCGGCGCAGGGCCGTCACCGGGCGGTCGCGGATGTCCTGGCCGTCCAGGGTGATCCGGCCCTCGGTGGGGTCGATCATCCTGTTGATCATGCGCAGGGTGGTGGTCTTGCCGCAGCCCGAGGGGCCGACCAGGACGGTGATGGAACCGGCCGGGATTTCGAGCGTCAGTCGATCCACCGCAGTCGTGCCGTCGGGGTATCGCTTCGTCACCGCGTCGATCAGTATCAAAGCCGTACATAACCCTTCGGGCATGTCAAAGTTCAGGACCCTGACATTTTCCGAGACGCGTGGTACGCCCGTCAACGTTCATTTGTTCGACTTGGGTGCCCCTGGGAACCGCGGTGCTCCCTGTCGCGTCCGTTCACCCGTGTGGCAGAGTTGACCCTTACACCTGAGAAGTGAACTTCGATACCTAGCTTTTATGTATTACTCACGATCGCTTGCTAGATTGCCCACCCGTGGAACCAGCCGCTCGGGCCGCCAGAGCCGACCCCCGCGCATCGGGGTCCACCGCACTACAGCGGTGCGCACACCGAACCGGAGCCCCTGGGCTCTGCCCGACAGTGCAGCCGACCGAGACCCGGCGCTGCGGCGTACCGAGGATGTGACCATGAACGAGTTCCCCCCGAGGCGACCGGGAGCCGTCAGGCGGCCCGTTCATGAGCGGAACCAAGGCGCCGAGCGGCCGGGCGGCAGCCCGGCGCGGCGGTACCCCTCCGGACGCGAGCGGCCTGGTCGGACGGGCGGCCGCACGCAAGAACCGGCAGGGGAAGCGTAAGAAGACCGTCAAGATCGTTTGCATATCCCTGGCCGGCGTGGTGGTGCTGGCCGCCGCCGGGGTTGGCTACGAGTACAACAAGCTCAACGGCAACATCACCGCGGACAACCTTTTCAACGGCAGCAAGAAGCCCGCGCTGACCGAGAAGCCGGACGCCTTCGGTCGCACCCCGCTGAACATCCTGGTGCTGGGCTCGGACACCCGCTCCTCCGCCGCGGACTGCAAGATCGGCGGCGACTGCTCGGACGGCGGCGTCGGCGCCAACGCCGACGTCGAGATGGTGGTCCACCTCTCCGCGGACCGCAGCAACGCGACGGTGATGAGCATCCCGCGCGACCTCGAGACCACGCTCCCGGCCTGCACCGACACCAAGGACCACACCAGCTTCGGCGGCGGCGTGGGCATGATCAACAGCAGTCTGCAGTACGGGCCCGGCTGCACCGTGGCCGCCGTGGAGCAGCTGACCGGCATACCCATCGACCACTTCGCCATGGTCGACTTCAGCGGCGTCGTGAACATGTCCGACGCCATCGGCGGCGTCAGCGTCTGCGTCAGCGCCAACGTCTACGACCCCGACTCGCACCTGAAGCTGTCCAAGGGCACGCACACCCTGCAGGGGCTGGGCGCGCTGGAGTTCCTGCGCACCCGCCACGGCTTCGGTGACGGCAGCGACCTCGGCCGCACCTACGCCCAGCACATCTTCCTCACCCAGATGATCAACAAGCTGAAGAGCGCCGACACCCTGAGCAACCCGGTGAAGCTGCTCGACCTGGCCGGTGCCGCGACCAAGGCGCTGACCGTGGACACCGGTCTGGACAGCATCCCCAAGCTGGTCGACCTGGCCGACGACCTCAACAAGGTGCCGACCGACCGGATCACCTTCACCACCATGCAGAACCAGCCGGACCCCGCCAACAACAACCGCGTGGTGATAGGCCCCGGCGCGCAGACGCTGTTCCGGACCATCGCCAACGACCAGTCGCTGACCACCGCGGGCGGCGGCAAGTCCACCGCCGCCACCGCGACCGCGACCGCCACCGCCGCGCCCGCGCCGACCGTCCCGGCCGCGCAGATCGCCGTCCAGGTGCTCAACGGCACCGGGCTGGGCGGCCGGGCCGGAACCGTCGAGAGCGCCCTGGTCAACCAGGGCTACAGCAGCAACAGCAGCGTCGGCGACGCCCCCTCGGCTGCGACCACCTCGCTCAGCTACCCGGCCGCCGAGGCCGGGGAGGCCAAGGAGGTCGCCGCCAGCCTGGGCCTGCCCGGCTCCGCGCTGAAGCAGGGCGGCGGCTCGCAGCTGACGCTGGTCATCGGCAGGGACTGGACCAGCGGCAGCACCTTCCCCGGCGGCAAGGCGTCCCCGGCGGCCGCCGACACCAAGGTCGCGCTCAGCGGCGCCCACGACCAGACCGGCAACCAGACGAACAGCTGCGCGCCGGTCAGCACCCAGTACACGGTCGCGCTCAACGGCGTCGGCATGACCCCGACCCAGGCGTACAACGACAGCCCGAAGGTGCCCGACTCGGCGCCCTGACCGGGCCGCCGGCTCTGCTCCGGGGTGGTCGCCCGCCCCGGAGCGGGTTGTTTCCTCCATGTCCGCCGACCCTAGTGGGCCCCACTGACAGTCGGGCCCACGGGCAATCTGCCCCGGCGCGGGGGCGGCCCAGCCGGGTCAGCGCGGCGGGGCGGTCCGCCAGGCGGTGGCAAAGGCCCGGGCCGGATTGCCGACCAGCAGCCTGTCCACCGTCTCCTGGCCCAACTCCCGCACCAGCAGCGGCCGGAGGGTCTTCAGCAGGTAGGGGATGCCGGGTCCGCCGCCGGTGGCCGCGCGCGCCTGGGCGGTGGTGGTGTCCCCGCCCAGCAGCAACTGCCCTGCGTGGCCCGCCTCCACCAGTTCGACCAGGGCGTCGACCAGCCTCCAGTCGGTGGTGTGGTTGGCCCGTGACGGACCGTCAAAACAGAGGAAGGCCCCGCGCTCGGCCAGCCCGCGCTGCACCCGGGGCTCGGGGAACCGGTTCAGGTGCCCCAGCACGACCCGCTCCGCGGGCACGGCCAGCTCGTCGCAGAGCAGATCCAGCACGTCTGCCCCGGCCGAGCCGTGCTCCAGGTGGACGCCGATCGGCGCGCCGGTGGCATGGTGCGCCTCGGCGGCGGCGGCCATGGTCGTACGGGCGTGCCGGTCCAGGCTGTGGAAGCAGCCGGCGACCTTGATCAGGCCCGCCCGGCAGGGCAGTTCGCCCTCGCCGCCCCGGGCGGTCCGCTCGCCCTCCGCGCCCTCCTCGCCGTCGGCGCGGACCAGGCCCGAGGTCAGCTCGCGGACGAAGAGGGCGGCCAGGCCGCCCGCGGTGGCCCGCTCCACCGCGCCGGGCGGGTAGTGCTGGGCCTGGTGCATCCCGGTCGCCGCGACGAGGTGCACCCCGGCGGCCCGGGAGACCTCGGCCAGCCGCGCCGAACCGCGCCCCAGGCCGAAGGGCGTCCACTGGACGACCGTGCCGCCGCCGAGCCCGGCGAAGGCCCGCAGCTCCGCCACGGCGGCCGCCGGATCGTCCAGCGCCTGGTCGGGCGGGAACTGCACGCTGCGGAAGAACAGGTGGTCATGGGAGTCGACCACGCCCAGCTCCGCCGCCGGGACGTCCCCGAGGACGGTGCGGACGACGGCGGTCACGGCTGTCCGTCCTCGGGCAGAACCTGCGCGGCGACCCGCAGCCCGGCCAGCGCCTTGGGCACGCCGACGTACGGCGCGAGGTGCACCAGCACCTCGACCACCTCGGCCGGGGCCATCCCCACCCGCAGACTGGCCCGCACATGCTGGGCGAGCTGCGGCTCGACCCCGCCGAGCGCGGTGAGCGCCGCCAGATTGGCGACCTGCCGGTCGCGCAGCGAGAGGCCCTCGCGCTGGTAGGTGCCGCCGAAGAGGGTGGTGACGATCCAGTCGGGAAAGCCCGGCGCGAGCCCGTCCAGGGCCTGCAGCGTGGTGAGTTGGGCGTCCTCGTCCTGGAGTTGTCCGAGCAGGGCGTATCCGGCGGCGCGGTCGAGCGTCGCCTCGGTGAGCGGTTGCATCAGCTCTCGTCCGTTCCCTGGGAGAGGTGGAGGATCCGGTAGCGGTCGGTTGTTCCGGCCGGTTCCGGTTCGGCCGGTTCGGCTGGTTCGGCCCACAGCGTCAGGAGGACCAGTTCCCAGCGGTCCGGATCGAGCGCGACCAGGGTGCGGTGCACGCCCGGCGTCCCGGCGGTGGCCTCGGCGGCGGCGCGGGCGCGCGTGACCGCCTCGGCGGGGTCGGCGCCGTCCGGGACGGCCTCCAGCCTGCGGATCGCAGTGACCGGCGGCCGCGTCCGGGCCGGTCCTGACGCCTCGTGGACGGTGGTCCAGCTGCGGACGGCCGGGCGGCCGAAGTCGGCGACGAGGCCGCCGAAGCCGCCGCCGCCCCACAGGAACCGGTTCATCCCCCCGGTGTCGCGCCACAGGTAGAACGGCGCGTAGGCGTTGACCGGCGAGCCGTCGACACCGCGTTCGCGGATCAGGTACGCCTTGAAGCCGAGGCCGGGGAAGCCGTCCAGCAGGTGCCCGCGGGTGCGGACGCGCTCACGGATGATCGACATGTCGTAGTCGGCGGGCAGGGTGATGGTGTACTGCATGGCCTGCACGGTGCGGGTCCTCCCGGCTCAGTCGGCGGCGCGGGCGGCGATGAGCGCGACGGCGCCCTCGACGGCCTGCTCGAAGGGCTCGACCGAGCCGGCGGCCCGGGCCAGCACGTAACCGCCCTGGAGCACGGCGATGACGGTGGCGGCGGTGGCGACCGGATCGAGGCCCGGGTCCAGCTCGCCCCGCTCCCGCCCTTCGTCCAGGACGGAGGCCACGCGGGCGCGCAGGTAGGCGAAGGTCTCCGCGACCGGCCGCACCAGCGTCTCGTCGGCGACGACGTCCGGATCCTGGGCGAGCCGCCCGACCGGGCAGCCGCGCAGGACGTCCCGCTCGCGCCGCAGGTAGACGGTGATCCGCTCGAGGGCCGTGCCCGGTCCTGACAGCTCCTGGTCGGCCTGCGCCATGCGCTGCTCGGCGCTGCGGCGGATGGCTGCCAGCGCGAGATCGGGCTTGCCGCTGAAGTGGTGGTACATGCTGCCCTGGCCGACCCCGGCGAGCTGCTGGATGGCCTTGGGGCTGGTGCCGACGTATCCGCGCTCCCAGAGCAGTTCCTGAGTGCTCTCGATCAGCCGTTCGGGTGTGCTCATGGAAAAACTGTACCTACTAGTATGTACAGCGCACAAGCGCGGGGATCCCGCCCGGCACCCCGGGCAGGCCCCTGTGCGGACTCCGCAGGCCGTTGCCTGCGGCGGTCACGCCCCCGGCAGCGCGGTCAGCAGGATCGGCGAGGTGGTGGGCCTCGGCGAACCACCGGCCGGCTCGACCGTCACACCCACGCCCGCCGCGCCGCTCGGCGAACCGTGCAGCAGCGTCGCCCCGCTCGCCTGCGCGGAGCCCAGCAGACCGGCCGGGACCATCACCCCGCCCCGGCTGTACCAGATTTCGTACACCTTGGAGTTCGGCAGCGTCGGCAGGTCGTGGTAGACGAACGCCGCCTGTCCCAGCTGCTGCGAGGCCACCACCGTGCTGCTGCCGCCGCCGACCAGTTTGCCGGTGTGGTACGTCGCGTCCGGCGCCACCAGCAGCTGGCTCAGCGTCGCCGCCTGCTGCTCCGCCTGCGCCGTACGCGAGCGCTGCTGGCTCACTTGGTGCTCGGCGTCCACCGCCACCCCGACCGCGACCACGGCCACCGCCAGGCAGGCTGCCAGGACCAGCTGCGGCAGCCGGCGGTTCCACAGCCGCCAGCGTCCGACGCGCTGCGCAGCGCCCGCCTCCGGCGAGTCCGGCACCAGCGGCGGCAGCTGCCGTACCTCCGGGATGGCGGCCATCACCCGCGCCCGGAAGTCGGCCGGCGGCGCCTCGGCGGCGGCCAGCGCCAGCCGCGCCGCCGTCTCCTGCAGCTCCCGGACCTCCTGGGCGCAGGCGTCGCAGATGTCCAGATGGCGGGCGAAGTCCTTGGCCTCCCGGTCCGACAGCGCGTGCAGCGCGTACGCACCCGTGAGCGTGTGCAGGTCGGCGGTGGTCACGAGGTCACCCCCAGGCAGTCGCGGAGCCGGATCAGACCGTCCCGGAGCCGGGTCTTGACCGTGCCGAGGGCAGCCCCCAGCAGGTCGGCCGTCTCCTGGTAGGTGCATCCCCGGTAATAGGCCAGCAGCACCGACTCGCGCTGCAACTCCGTGAGCGAGCTGAGGCAGCGGCGCACCTGCTCGCGCTCCAGCCGCCGTTCCACCTGCTCACTCACCTCGTCGAAGGCGGGCGTATGGTCGCGCGCGGCGACGCGCTGTTCGCGGTCGGTCGACGCCTGCGCGGAGCGCACCCGGTCCACGGCCCGCCGGTGCGCGAGCGTCATGATCCAGGACATGGCGCTGCCCTTGTCCGGATCGAACCGCGCGGCGCAGCGCCACACCTCGATCAGGACCTCCTGGGCGACCTCCTCCGACTGCGCGGGATCGCGCACCAGCCGCCGGACAAGGCCCAGCACCGGCCCGGCCACAGCCGTGTAGACGGTCTCGAACGCACGCTGGTCCCCACGGGACACACGGTCGAGAAGCGTCTCCAACGCGCCGGGACCTGGGCCGACGGTTTGGTCACCGGGCGCTGCCGCGTGCATGTACACCTCCGAGGACTGGGCTGCTCACACGTGCTTCGTCGCCGTCACTCGAACGGATTGGTCCGAAGGTACGACAGATTCGATGCGGTCCGCACCGGGGGTCGGCAACCGGGGCGCCAACACCGAAGGCCCCGCTCTCCGCTCGGGAGAGGGGGCCTTCGGCTGCGTACAGGTACGACTGCGTACCGGCCGGGTGCGGCTGCTACCGGCCGCGCACCACGACGGTGACGTAGTGGCCCGGAACCCACTCGCGCTTCACCCGGCCGTGCACGCGCACGGTCTCGTAACGGCCGTCCACCCACACCCGCTCGGTGCGGACCGGCGCGCGGTGGTGCGGCGCGACCCGCACCGCGATCGGCTGCACGGCGTGCGCCGGAGCGGCGGCCGAGGCCGTCCCGGCGGTGGCCAGCGCGGCACCGCCGAGGAGCGCGGCGGAGGCTGCGGCGATGGTGAGGACCTTCGTGAATCGGGTGCGCACAGGCGTGCCTTTCGCGGGTGGAGACTGCAGTACCCGCGCAACATATCAGCCCTGCGTGACCATCCGACCGCATGACGTGACGACCGGGGAACGGTGCCCGCGGAGGGCACGACGAAGGCCCCGCCGACGGGGGAGACGACGGGACCTCCATCTCCAGGCTACGCCGTCGCCCACCGCTGTCCACGGCTCCGCAGCGCCCGGCTCCCGACCGCTTCCCGCAGCCCAGGGGCGATGTGCAGTCGGCGCGCCGCCGGGGGACGATTGAGGGAGCGGCTGAGGCCACGACCGAGCAGGAGCGTGACATGAGCGACGACGACCCGCGCATCGGCAGCCCTGGGACCTTCGAGTTCTCCACGCCCGACGGCCTGCTCCGCGCCGAGTGGCTCGGCGAGGCCACCGGGGCGGACGACCTGGCCCGCGAGCGGGCCTCCGCCCTGGAGAAGGAGTGCGGCGGCGAGTACCTGGTCACCCACATCCGCCGCCGGACCGCCGACGGCTGGACGGACGTCCGCCGCTTCCCCGACACCTGAGAGGCCGCGATCCGCCGAGGGTCAGCTCTCCGCCGAGAGGCCACGCTCCGCCCGCGAACCGCCACTGTCGGGTCCGGCCCGCGTGCTCCCCCGCTCCCGCCCCGCCTCCCGCTGCACCGTGATCGTCACGTTCCGGCAACGAACCCCGAGCAGACGGCTGAAAACTGCCAGTGTGACGTGACCACACCCAGCGGGAGAGATCGAGCATGGCGTTCATCCGCTCACCGGAGCCCTTTCGTGAACCCCCACCGCGTCGGCCGCACGGCCCGCTGGTGATCGGGATCGTCGTCCTGCTGGTCTTCTTCGTCCCGCTGATCGTGGTCACCGCCCTCAACGCCCGTACGCCGAGCCCCGGTTCGCCCGCGACCGGATCGTCCGCAGCCGCGTCGGCCGGTGGCACCGCCGATCCGGTCTCGCCATTACCGGCCCAACAGCCGCCGGCAGAAGCCCCGTTGCCCCCGCAACAGCAGCAGCCTCCGCCGCCGCACCTTCGTCCGCGCCCGGGGGCGGTTCCGCCGCCACCGCCGCCGGGCGCGCCATGGCCCCCGCCCCCGGGAGCCCCGCAGCCGCCGGTGTGCACCCTGGCCTACGCGGTCCAGCCGGACGGCAGCACCCTGTGGACGGAAATGACCACCCTGGCCGGTGAGTTGAGCGTGCAGTCCGGCCCTGGCCGGAGCACCGACCGGTACGACACGCACGTCGCGGCGGCCGTCACCGGGATCCGGCTGCCCGAGCCGCTCGCGCAGGACCACCGGCTCCGCGCGGTCCTCACCACCGCCCGAAGCGGCTCCTACACCTGCGTCGTCGGCGCCTCCGTCTGACCGCACTTGAACCACCTGTTCGCCCACCGGCCTTTCTGTGCGCCTTGACTGACGCTCCATCACACGGGACGCTCATCCTGGTGCACACCTGTGCCCCAGGCCGACCCGAACCCCCTGCCGCGCCCCGGTCGGGGGTTTCCGCGTCCACCACCGTGCGGCCGTACGGCGAAACGGCCGAGCACGGTGCCGCCCGCGCAGCCGGCGACGACTCCGAGGAGAAGCGCACCCGTGCCCCAGACGGACCCCGACGAACATCCCGAGCTGTGGAGTCTCGCCGAAGACTTCGCCGCCAACTCCGTGCTCATCTGCACCTCCGGCCGCCGCGAGCAGGTGGAGCCGTCCGAGGCCCACGCACAGCCGCTGCTGGCCACCGACGTGATCTCCGCGTACGAGGAGCTGCTGGCCGCCGTCGACCGCATCTTCGAGCTCGAACTCTCCGTGGGCCCGGGCATCGCCGGGGCACCGGCCCCGCAGACCGACGTCCGCGACTTCGACGCGGCGCTCATGGCGATGGCCGCCCGCTACTCCTGGCTGGAGTTGGCGATGGGCGAGTGCCGCGCCGACTTCGCCGCGCTGATCCGCCAGCGCAACAATCATGCAGCAGGCGACACATGACCCTGCCGACCTCTCGGGACGCCGCCGCCGAGCCACTGCCGCTGCACCTGCGCGAGACCCGTACGTCCTACGACACCGTCGCCGCCGCCTACGCCGAGGTCGTCTGCCCGGCCTTCGCCCGCGATGTGCTGGGCCGCGCGATGCTGGCCGCGTTCGCCGAGCTGGTACGCGCGGACGGCGGCGCGCCGGTGGTGGACGCGGGCTGCGGGCCCGGCCAGGTCACGGCGTTCCTGCACTCCCTGGGCCTGGACGCGTCCGGCGTCGACCTGTCGCCGGGGATGGTCGAGCTGGCCCGCCGCGACCACCCCGGCCTGCGGTTCGACGTAGGCACGATGGCGGCGCTGGAGCGGGCCGACGGCAGTCTGGGCGGCGTCCTCGCCTGGTACTCGGTGATCCACACCCCGCCGGAGCTGCTGCCCCCGGTCTTCGCCGAGTTCCACCGCGTGCTCGCGCCGGGCGGGCACCTGCTGCTGGGCTTCCACGTCGGCGACGAACGGCGCCGCAAGGAGGAGGGGTACGGCGGCCTCCCCATGTCCCTCGATCTGCACCTGCTGCCGCCGGACCGCATCACCGAACTGGCCACTGGCGCCGGGCTGTCGACGCAGGCCCGGCTGATCCGCAAGCCCGTGGTGCCGGGACGCGCGCCGCAGGCCGCCCTGCTGTTCCGCAAGCCCCCGGCCAGGCCCGTCGCCGGGCCCCTCGGCGCGGAAGCGGCGGCGTAGGACGCCGCCAGGGCGGGTCGCGCCGCTCCCGGCGGGAGGTTGTCCACAGCTGTGGACAACCCTGTGGACAAGTGTTCGAATCGCGCGGATCCTGCACTCGCGCACCGCGCCCAGCCGCATCGCGGACGTGACGAGGGCCCCGCCGACGGGGGAGACAGCGGGGCCCTCGGCCCACACCTGCCCCCGTCGCCGCGACCTATGCACGCACGTTCCGCGACTGCAGAAACGATCCGGCGCGCCCCGCCCGCCCCGGCCCCGCACGCGCCAGGACACCAGCAGATATCGCTTTGCGTAACGCTCTGGCAACGGCATGACGAACTGTCAGTCCCATCTGAAACGCTGACCCCCTCAACCACTGTGGGGGGAACACCATGAGCACACCCAGCTGGGGCCAACCCGGCATGCCCGGACAGCCAGGGCCGTACGGACCGCCTCCCGCGCCGAAGAAGAAGCCGTTACGCGGCTGCCTCGGCTTCGGCTGCGGCGGCGTCCTCGCGGTCGTCGTCATCGTCGTGATCGCCATGGCCGTCGCCGGCTCCAAGACCACGGCCACCACCTCCCTGCCCGCGACCGGCAGCGCGCCCACCGGCACCGGCCACGCGGCGGCGTCCAAGTCCAGCACCGTCACGTACGTCCTCACCGGTTCCAGCGCGGACGTGCAGTACGGCGCGGCCGGGTCCAGCCTCCAGGGGCACGTGCCCATGAAGGTCACCGATCCGCTGGGCGACCCGGCCTACTACAGCATCTCCGCGCAGCTGGACAACGGCGGAAGCGTGACCTGCGAGTTGGAGGTCAACGGCAAGGTCATATCGAAGGCCACGGCGACCGGCAGCTACAACATCGCCACCTGCGAGATCATCCAGGACCCGCTCAGCGGCGCCTGGCAGGACGCCAACTCCGGCTGACCCCGCCACGCCGCCCCGGGCACGCCCCGTCCAGGCGTGCCCGGGGCCCGGCCGGCAGCCCGCGCCGTGGCCGTGCGGGAGAGGTGTGGGGGCGCGCCCGCGCGCCCGCGCTCCCACGTTCGAGTGACTGCGCCCCCGGGGCGAAGCCCCGGCAGCTACCGTGGAAGGAAGCCCCAGCGGAGGTCGTCATGGGCGATACGCAGTGCCCGTCCTGCGGCGGAACGGGGCTGACGGAGAAGGTCGAGTACACCTACGAACTCGATGCCGACGGCAGCAGCGTCGCCGTCCGGCACGCCTACATATCGCAGTGCACAGCCTGCGGCGGACTGGGGAGGGTCTGATGACCACCGACAACACCGGCCGACCCATCTACCTCTGCCAGGAGCCCGCCTGCGGCTCGCACTACCTGCCGCCGGCCGACATGGAATACCCGCACGGCCCGGCATCCGCCGTCTTCTGCGCCCGCTGCCAGCCCGGCCACTCCCCCGCCGAAGCGGCCCACCCCGCCCCCGACCTCGCCGACGGCCTCGTACGCCAACGCCCCACCCCCCAACGCCGCGCAGGCCGCTCCCCCGCCCGCCGCCACCAAACCGGCCGCACCAAACTCGACTAGAGCACCCTGCGCAACCACAGCGTTCGTCCGGCCGACCGCAAGCACGTGTTCTGACGGCGTCGGAAGTCATTGCACAGCCAATTCTTCTATGTGGTCGCCTCTTGACGCTCGGTTACGGCAGGATCGAGAGTGAGCAGACGATCGAGACCTCAACCAGGGAGAGATCATGGCCCTCGAGTTCATCGGCGTTGACCCGAGTACGGATGACCGGGACTCACCCACGGTTTGGGTGGACCCGGACTCCATGGAGATCGTCCTCCAGGGCTGGAAGGCCGGTGACGAGTTGCGGAGCAAGGTGTACGACTGCCCCGCGCCCCGGCACGCCCCCGGCATCCCGGATCACGAGGACATCATCCGCATACCGGCCCGCATGGCGGCGCTTCTCAGGAAGGCATGTGATGTCGCAGAGGGACTGGACGGCTGAGGATCCGTTCCAGACGGCCCGGTTCTCCGCCGTGCACCTTGAGATGCGGGACTGTTACGGCGTGGCAGGCGAGGCCGAGCGGTTCGCCCGCTGGCGTGCGACCGGCACCCGCGACGCCCACCTCGATGCCGTCGCACGGGCGGGATGGGTGAACACCGTCCGGGACATGACCGCCCGGGGCGTTGTGGTCCGCCGGGCACGCATCGTCTCCGAGCCGGTCACCGAGTACATCAAGTACGAGCACGCGGGCACTGAGACCAACCTCAGCGCTGGCGAACTGGTCCGCTGGCTGCCTCGCCGCCGTGCGGCCGACATCGCGCTGCCGGGCACCGACCTGTGGATGTTCGACGACGAGGCGGTCGAGTTCACGTTCTTCTCCGGTGACGGGGAAGTTGTCGAACGCGAGTGGTGCACCGAGCCGCGCATCGTCGGCATGGTGCGGACGGCGTTCGAGACCGCGTGGGAGCGCGGCATCCCGCATGAGGACTACAAGATCCACTGACGGCTCAGCCCCACACACATCGCCATGGCCACGTCCCCGTCATCGAGCGCGCAGGCCGCCCGGGAGCGGGTGGCTGAACAGCTGAAGGAAATGCGGCTGGACGCCGGCCTGTCCGGGTTGGAGCTGTCGGCGCGCTGCGGATGGCACGCGGCCAAGACGTCCAGGATCGAGCACGGCAAAGCGGCCCCGAATGCGGCCGACATCCACGACTGGTGCCGGGCCTGCGGGCACGACGACCAGGCAGCGGACCTCGTGGCCGCGAGTCGCCAGGTCGATCAGATGTACGTGGAATGGCGCCGTCAGCAGCACGGCGGCCTACGGCGGCTCCAGGAAAGCGCGCTGCCGCTGTACGAGCGCACCCGCGTCTTCCGTGTCTACTCCTCAACCCAGGTACCTGGCCTTCTGCAGACTGCGGGCTATACGCGGGCCCTGCTCAATGCCATCGCCGAGTTCCGGGGCATCCCGAACGATGTCGAGGCCGCTGTGGAGTCCAGACGCAGGCGGGCCGATCTTCTCCGCCGTGGCGACCACCGGTTCGTGGCGCTCCTCGATGAAGGAGTCCTGCGCCGTCCCGTCGGCGGCCGTGAGGTGATGGCCGAGCAGATCGCCCACTTGCAGGAGGCCATGGCGCTGCCGTCGGTGGCGCTGGGCATCATCCCGTTCTCGGTGAACTGGACGTCCATGTGGTCCATGGCCACGTTCCACATCTTCGATGACACCACGGTGAGCCTGGAGACGTTGTCCGCTCAGATCACGATCACGGCCCCCGGCGAGATCGCCCAGTACGAGCGGGCGTTCATCAACCTCGGACGCATGGCCCTGTACGGTTCTTCGGCTCGTGCCCTCTTGGCCGACGCGGCGAAGGGCGCGACCTGATCCGCGCGCAAAGACCCGCAAAACCGTAGAGGGGGCGTCCCGACCGTCCTTACGTTCAGTGACATGGTGAACACGACGGAGTTCATGCCGCTGGCGTTGCCGGTCGACCGAGCGACGCTGGTCCGGCTGCAGGGCAGGGCGTGCATCGTCTGCGGCGATGCCGAGGGTCCGTTGCTCGCGGTCGGGCATGTGGAGACGACCAGCGGCGACGGTGCGGTCCTGCCCTGGGCCGTCGTTGCCTGCGCCGAGCATCGGGGGTCCGCGTCATGACGTCCTCCCAGCCCACCGGCCTCGGCTCCGGTCACGGCTTCGGCTCCGGTCACGGCTTCGGCTTCGGTGGCCCCGCGCCCGCGCCGACGGCGGCCAGGATCATGGACTACCTGTCCGGCGGCCGGGCCACGCACCCGCTGGACGAGCGGATCCTCGCCGAGCTGACCGCCGCCGCGCCCGGCGCTGCCCGGGCGGCGCGGGCGCAGCACGGGTTTCGGCGCCTGGTCGTCGCCCGGCTGGCCAGCCGTGGTGTGCGTCAATTCCTCGACCTGGGCTGCGGTCTGAGCGATCCCGAGACCGGTCGGGGCCGACCCGACGTGCACGAGGTGGCTCAGGGCGTCGACCGGTCCTGCCGGTTCGCGTACGTGGACGACGACGTCACGGCACCGGCCCGGGCGCGGGCGCTGCGCGGCTGCGCCTGCGCTTACAAGCACGGCTCCGGCTGTGATTCCGATTCCGGCTACGGCTCCGTGGCGGTCCTGGCCGCCGACCCGATGAGCTCAGGCATCCTGCTCCATCCCCAAGTCGCGTCCGTGCTGGACCTGCGCCGACCGGTGGCCGTCCTGATGGTCGGGCTGACCGCGCGCATCCCGCACCAGCGCAGCGCCGCCAACCTCGTCGCCGACCTCGCCGCCCAGACCCCGCCCGGCAGCTATCTGGCGCTCAGCCAGCCGGTGAGCACCGACGCCGGGGTCCGCGAGGACGTCAGCGCCATCGTGTCCGCAGCCACCGGCCGGGCGTGGCGCGTCCGGCCGCCCGCCGCCGTCGAGGCCCTGCTGACCGGCCTGGACGTCCGATCGCCCGGCTGGGGCGACGTCGCCGCGTGGGGTGCGATCCGCGAGCCCTGGCTGCCCCGCGCGGAAACCGCCTACGCCGAGTACGGGGCGCTCGCCCGCACCTGAAACCGCACCTACCCGCAGCAACCGGCACGAGCCACCAGGAAGGACGCCGTGACCACCAGACCAGTCAGGCTCTGCGACTACTGCGACAAACCCGCAGGCACACCGGTCGTCCGGCACCGACCCGGCGACCGCTCGTCGAAACTGGTCGGCGTCAGCCACGACGACTGCTACGGCCGGTTCCTGGCCGAGGCCGTCCTCGTCCGCGTGGCCTGGGAGATGACGTGACCGTTCCGTCCGCCCGGGACCGCAGGCTCGCCCTCCTCCGCGAGATCGCTGCCCTGGAGGCCGGCGGTGGCCGGGCGACCGGGTACTGCACCGACTGCGACCGCCCCCGCACCGGCCGCGCCCTGGGCGTCGAGCAGAACAGCGGCGGCCGGACCCTCGTCATCTGCGACCCCTGCTCCGCCCGCCTGGCCGCCCGCCACCTCGGGGACGAACCAGGTCAGGCGCGTGGGAGGGGTAGTGGTGAGCGTCGCTGACCAGGGCGTCCGCCGTGCCGCGTCGTGTCCCCGGCTTGCGCACCTCGTTGTCCAGGTCAGTACCGACCACGAAGGGACACACCATGGACGAGGACCAGACCGCGTACACGGTCGTCGTGAACGACGAAGAGCAGTACAGCATCTGGCCTGCGGACCGCGACACGCCGCTGGGGTGGCGCCCGGCCGGGAAGACGGGCACCAAGGAGGAGTGCACGGCCTACATCCGTGACGTCTGGACCGACATGCGCCCCAAGAGCCTGCGTCAGCAGATGAACGCGGCAGCCAACCAGGAGTGACCCCGACGGGCCCGGCCCGTCCGGTTGAGCCCGTCCCTCCGACGGGCTCAACCCCACATCCAGGCAAGCCAGGCAGCCAGGACCAGGTGATTCCCGATGCCCGGCCGATCAGCCGACGGTCACTCGGGGATGCCGGTCCGGCAGGAGATCGACGTCCAGCCCGACTCCGTGTCTCCGAGGCTGTCGGTAATGATCATGCCGATCTCGTAGGTGTCGCCCTTGCCGCAGATGAAGCTCAGGTCGTCGCTGGTGCTGGCCGTGGACGTGATGTAGTTGACCGTCCAGGCCCAGGTGTCGGCGCCGACTCCGAAGGAGGACGCCGTGCCGCACTCGACGTCGCCCCTGGTCTGGTTGATGGCTTCCGAGAAGCAGGAGATGAACGGCGTGGAGGTCGACGGGGACGCCAGTGCCTGGGCTCCCGGCGCCGCGACCAGCACGGCACAGGAGGCCATGGCCACCCCCAGACACGCGGGGAGGACTCGAGGGGCGAAGGCAGAACGTAGGGCAGTGCGACGCATTGGCTCTCCCGGTGTCAGGGTGGATGGAACGACAGGAGGTGCTCTTGCTGTGCGCGGTGCAGATGTGCGGGCAGTCTGGCAGACGGCGGATCGGCCGCATAGACCCCAGAACTGGCCTGCGTAGGCCGAATTGCGCCTATCAGACGCGCTTCCCCGTGACTGTCCGGTGCGAGCCAACCCAGGTGTCGGTGGTGGCGCCGAGGCCAGGTCAGGGTGACGGCGAAGGCGGTGACGGCGGTCTCAAGGACGCTGCCCACCCTGCGACCGTGAGCCGCAGCGCTGCGCCAGGTCCAGGCTTCGGCCTCAGGGCTTGAGCGCCACCCCGCCGTACAACCCGATCCGCTCGTCCCCGGTGAGGCCCTGTTCGTCCGGCCGTCACTGCGACAGCATCACCAGGCCGGGTGAGGCCGGCCCCAGGCCGTCGAAGAACGCGGCGATCTCTTTGCCGCTCGACCCTTCGCCCGGCCGCGAGCGCGCCCACGGCCCGATCGTCGGTGAGGCCCGCCGTGCGGTCAGACCAAGGGCGTCCCCACCGGCTTCGCCGACCTTGACGCCCTCACGGGCGGTCTGCACCCCGGCCAGGTCATCGTCATCGCCGCCCGACCGGCCATCGGGAAGTCAACCCTGGCCTTGGACTTTGCCCGATCGGCCGCCATCAAGCACAGGCTGCACACCGCGTTCTTCAGCCTGGAGATGAGCCGCACGGAACTCGTGAACCGGGCCATCTCCGCCGAGGGTCGCATCGGGCTGCACCACATGCAGCGCCAGGGCGGCATGACCAAGGACGACTGGGACAACTTTGCTCGCGCGATGCCCGCGGTCTCCGGAGCCCGGTTGACCATCGACGCCACCACGGAGTTGACGACAATGCAGATCACGGCGAAGTGCAGCCGGATGAAGCAGCCCGATGGCTTGGACCTTGTGGTCATCGACTACCTGCAGCTCATGACGTCCGGTCTGCGCCGGGTGGAGAGCCGCCAGGTTGAGGTCGGGGCGATGTCTCGCAGTCTCAAGCTGATGGCCAAAGAGCTGCAGGTGCCCGTGGTGGTTCTCTCGCAGCTGAACCGAGGCCCCGAGCAGCGCAACGACAAGCGGCCGGTTATCTCGGACCTGCGGGAGTCCGGCTCGATCGAGCAGGACGCCGACATGGTCATCCTGCTGCACCGCGAGGACGCCTACGAGAAGGAGACGCCGCGGGCGGGTGAGGCCGACCTGATCGTGGCGAAGCACAGGAACGGGCCAACGGCGACGATCACGGTCACCTTCCAAGGGCACTACTCCCGCTTCAAGACTCCCGCTTCAAGGACCTGGCGGCGTCGTGATGCCCGAACTCGATCCCGCCCTCGCCGCGCGTCTCCGTGCCGAGGCCGACGCCCGTGTAGCCGAACAGGTCCAGGCCGCGCGGGTCCGCGCCGCCGACAAGCGCACCGTCCGCCAGGCGTTCGCCCGCAACCGCGACGCCGGCGTCCAGCACCGCAACGCCGCCCGGGCCGCACGGGTCCGGCTCGCCGAGCACCACAACACGAAGGAGACCACCGTGACCACCACCGACGTCGACCGCGACCGCATCGCCCAGGAGGCCGCCGAATACATCGCCAACGTGCTCATCCCCGAGAGCGACAAGACCCAGGCACTGCCCGGCGTCTCGGTCTACTACACCGACGACAAGCGCCCGCCGCGAACCGTCGCCGACATCAAGGCCACGCTCTTGGAGGGCCGGTTCTGGATCTCGTGGATCGGTGACGAGCGGGTCGCCGCCGCCATGCGCGCCATCCACGGCCAACCCGTCGGCGACGCCGAGTGGCTCGCCGGCGACCACGGCCTCGACACCGCCAGCTGAATCACCCGGGGGCGGGCCCGTCCGAAGGCCCACTCGGCAGCACTAACAGCAGGCCCGAGCAGGAAGGCTACCCGTGACCCGGCCGGACAACTACTCATCCCAGCCGCTGCGCACGGCGCTCGGCCTTCTTCGCCTCGGCCTTGGCCCGCATAGCGACCGCCCTCTCGGAAGGCCCGTATGCCCACCACACGAACCCGGCGTACGCGACGCTGAACAACGTGTACGCCGTGAAGCCGGGAGTGATCGCCCAGTGCCATCCCGACTTGGTCATGTTGGGGATGCTCCAGAGCAGGTTGATGCCGACCAATACGGCGAAGACGGCGAGGGTCTTCTTGATGCGGAGTTGCATACGCGAACTCTAGGGGTTGACGACGGGCCAGAACAGAGAGATCAACCTCGCTGATCAGGAAAAACCCAAGCGAACGCCTATAAACCACGACGCGAAGGAGCCCATCATGACCGCCCCCACCGTCCGCCCCGCCACCGTCGCGCTCCTGGTCGGCCTGGACCTCAACGGCAGCCTCGACCCCCGCAACTGGACCCACCCCGGCTGCCAGCCCCTCACCGCCGACGAACTCGACACCGCCCTCGACGCCACCTTCCCCGAGATCCAAGCCGTCACCGACTACCTGCGCAGGGCCGAGGAGCACGCCAGGGAACAGGCCGACGCCATCAAGCGCATCGGCGCCATCGCCAAGCCCTACCTCGCGCAACTGCCCAAAGGCTCACCCATGCGCGACGCCATGGCCCTGATGACCCCCGCCGAGCCGGCCGAGACGCGCCAGCTCATGGACCTCGTCGCCCCGGACGGCACCATCGCCGTCCCCCCGTGCCCGGAACTGACCGCCCCCCTGCCGGACCGCACCGGCCGGGCGCCATTATCCACCCCGACGCCGGGACCGGCCTCCGGGTCACCCCTCGCGGTCGGCCTCCGCCGGCGCGGGCTTACGCCGGAAGTAGCCCGCAACCCCAAGGACGAGCCCAATCGGCGCGGCAAGCAACTCGGCCCGCCCCAGCGGATCCCCCATCGCCAACCCCACCACCGTTCCGACGCCACAAAGCACCAGCGTGCGCAGCACCGCCATGAACAACCGATTCGACCTCAGACCAGACATGGACACGGAACCTAGCCGCGGTCAGCCCGCGGCAGACAGACCCCGACGCGCCTCGAACCCGTCGTCCCCGACTACGACCCCGAGCAGCAGCTCAACGTCCTGGCCGACGGAATGCCCTGGTACACCACGCCGTTGGCCGCCTCGCCCACCGACACCCACTGGGACAGTCAGCCGGACGAGACCGCTGACCCGTACTTCGCGTCCGCGTCGTGACCGCCGCCGCACCGGGCGGCGCCGTGCTGGTCGTCGCCGAGGAACTGGACGCCGCCGCCGACATGGTCGTGGACCGGCTCCACCAGCTGCGCGAATCAGGAGACCTGCGCACGCCCCGGTGGCACGCCGCGCTCCTCGCCACACCCCGTCACGCGTTCCTGCCCGCCTTCCACCGGCCCGACGCCGAAGGCATGGTCGCTGTGCACCAGGGTGACCGTGACTGGCTGGACGCCGTCTACCGCAACGAACCGCTGCTCACCCAGATCACCGAGGGCATCCCGACATCGTCGTCGACGCAGCCCGGCCTGATGCTGCGCATGCTCGAAGCCCTCGCCGTCGCCGACGGCATGAGCGTGCTGGAGATCGGCACCGGCACCGGCTACAACGCCGCCCTGCTCGCCCACCGCCTCGGCGGAGCCAACGTCACGACCGTCGACGTCGACCCGGCGCTGACCGAGCCCGCGCGCGAGCGCCTGGCGGAACTGGGCCTGGCCGTGACGGTGGCCACCGGTGACGGCGCCCTGGGCCATGCGCCCCGGGCACCGTACGACCGGGTGATCGCCACCTGCGCCGTGCGGTCGATCCCGCCCGCGTGGCTGGAGCAACTGGCCCCCGGCGGACTGGTGCTGGCGACGGTCACGACGGGCCTGCACGGGTCGGCGCTCGCCCTGGTCGGCTCCGACGGCCACGGCAGGTTCCTGCCGGAACGGGCGTCGTTCATGCCGATGCACTCCCAGGCCGACCCCGGCTTCTACGCGCTGCAGGCGCAGGCAGGCCCCGCAACCGGCGAGCGCGTCACGAAGCTGGTGCCGCCGCTGGACGAGACCACCGCATTCATCCTGGGGGCGGCCATGCCGCAGGTGGTGTCATTCGGCCTGCCCGACGGCGACGTCCCGGGCCTGTACCTGGCGCATCGCTCCGACGGCTCGTGGGCCCACGTGCTCCACGACGGCCGCACCGTCCAGGGAGGGCCGCAACCGCTCTGGGACGAGATGGAGCAGGCTCACGCCGAATGGACGTCCGCGGGCAGCCCGCTGCCGCACGAACTCTCGATCACCGTCGACGGCACCGCCCAGCGGGTGCACACCCTCGACGGCACACTGTCCTATGCACTCCCACACACCCCAGGGTGATGGCCACAGGGCGGCGACGAGTTCGCGGACGTCGGAGCGTCGGGCACGCAAGGGCACCCGGCCCCGCAGCGCAGCATCTGACGGTCCAGCAGCGGGCGAACAGGGCCCGACTTGTCCGGTTCCCCAGGATGCAGAAGAGCCAGGTCAGTTGTTCTGACCTGGCTCTCGGTCGGTGGGCCGCGTGGGGTTCGAACCCACAACCTACGGATTAAAAGTCCGCAGCTCTGCCAATTGAGCTAGCGGCCCTTGACCGCCCCATTGTGCCATGCGGTGATCGGGAATCCGCCCGGGCCCGGGTCTTGGGTCGTCGGGGTGGGGCGGGGCACGGCCAAGGGCCGCTGTCCGTCCCGGGTGCGGGAGGGGCAGCGGCCCTTGTCTTCAGCATGCGGCCGGTTCGGCCGGGTCAGTCAGTTCTTCCAGCGGGGCTTGCGGTCGGCCGGGGCCGAGGAGCCACCGTTGTAGCTGCCGCCACGGTCGTCGCGGCGCTGGAACCCGCCGGTAGGGCGGCTGCCGCCGGCGGCCGGACGGTGGTCGTCGCGGCGGCCGTAGGCCGGGCGGCTGCTGCCGGACGCCGGGCGGTCGCCGTAGGAGCGGCTGCCCGAGGCGGGGCGGTCGCCGTACGAGCGGCTGCCGGAGGCCGGACGGTCGTCGCGGCTCTGGTACGGGGTGGACGGGCGTCCGCTGCGCTCGCCGAAGCCGCTGCGGCCCTGGTAGCCACCGGAGGAGCGGCTGTCGCGGTCGCCGAAGGAACGGCTCGCGCCGCGGTCGTCACGGCGCTGGAACCCGCCGCGCTCGCCGCCACGGTCGTCGCGGCGGTCGAAGCCACCGGAGCGGCCGCCCTCGCGGTCGTCGCGGCGCTGGAACCCACCGGAGCGGGCACCGTCGCGGTCACCGAAGGAACGGCTGCCACTACGGTCGTCACGACGCTCGAAGCCACCCGAACGGCCGCCCTCGCGGTCGTCGCGGCGCTGGAACCCACCGGAGCGGGCACCGTCGCGGTCACCGAAGGAACGGCTGCCACCACGGTCGTCACGACGCTCGAAGCCACCCGAACGGCCGCCCTCGCGGTCGTCCCGGCGCTGGAACCCACCGGAGCGGGCGCCCTCGCGGTCGTCGCGGCGCTCGTACCCGCCGCGCTCGGCGCGGGCGGCGGCCGGGCGGGAGGCGGTCGCGTCGTCGTCGGCCACGGCGACGGCCTGGGCCGGGACGACGGCCTCGGCCGGGGTCTCGGCCGTGCCCTCGGCCGCGTCGGAGTCGGCCGCCGGGGCGTCGTCCTCGATGCCCAGCGCGGCGCGCTCGCGGGCGGCGCGGGCGGCCAGCCGGTCGGCGTCCTGGCGGAGGTCGGCGGCGTGCTTGGTGGCGCGCTCCAGCTCCCGGGTCAGCTCGACGACATCGCGCTCGGCCTGCTTGGCCTGGGTGGCGACGGACTCGGCCTGGACCTCGCTCAGCGAGCGGGCGCCGGTGATCCGCACCATGTCGGCGTCGAAGGCGCCGTCCACGATGTGGCGGGTGGCCTCGACCCCGGCGTCCTCCAGCAGGCGGAAGACCGAACGGCGCTGGTGCGGAAGGATCAGCGTGACGACCGTGCCGGAGCGGCCCGCGCGGGCGGTGCGACCGGAGCGGTGCAGGTAGTCCTTGTGGTCCCCGGCCGGGTCGACGTTCAGGACCAGGTCGACGTCGTCGACGTGGATGCCGCGCGCGGCGACGTCCGTGGCGACGAGGACGTTGACGTAGCCCTCCTTGAAGTCCGCCAGCGTCCGGGTGCGGGCGCCCTGGGTCATGCCGCCGTGCAGCGCGTCGGCCAGGACCCCGGCGTCGCGCAGCTGCTCGGCGACGCGGTCGCAGCCCATCTGGGTGCGGACGAAGATGATCGTCTTGCCCTTGCGGGCGGAAATGGCGTTGGTGACCGGGGCCTTGTCCTTGGGCTTCACGACCAGGACGTGGTGGGTCATGGTGGTCACCGCGCCGGCCGACGGGTCGACCTCGTGCGTGACCGGGTTCTTCAGGTAGCGCTTGACCAGGGTGTCGATCTCGTTCTCCAGCGTCGCGGAGAAGAGCATCCGCTGGCCGCCGGCCGGCACCTGGTCGAGGATCTCGGTGACCTCGGGCATGAAGCCCATGTCGGCCATCTGGTCGGCCTCGTCCAGGACGATGACCTCGGTGGCGTCCAGGTTGCAGGCACCCCGGTCGATCAGGTCACGCAGTCGGCCTGGGGTGGCGACGAGCACGTCGACGCCGCGCTCCAGCGCGTAGATCTGGTTGGACATCGAGGTGCCGCCGCACACGACCTTCAGGCGCAGGCCGAGCACCGAGCCGTACGGCTCCAGGGCGTCGGCGACCTGCATCGCCAACTCGCGGGTGGGGACCAGGATCAGGCCGCGCGGACGCTTGGCCTGGCTGCGGTTGCCGCCGAGGCGGGTGAGCAGCGGCAGGCCGAAGCTCAGGGTCTTGCCGGAGCCGGTACGGCCACGGCCGAGGACGTCCTTGCCCGCCAGCGCGTCCGGGATGGTCGCGGCCTGGATCGGGAAGGGCTCGGTGACGCCCTTCTTGCCGAGGGTGCGAACGAGGTCCGGGTGCAGGCCGAGGTCGCCGAAGGTGACCTTGCGCTCAGCGGGCTCAGCGGGCTCGACCGGCTCGGCGGACTCGACGCTCTCGACGGAGGCGGAGGCGGAGTCCTGGGCGGTGTCGGTGTCGACAGCGGCGCTGTCGGTGACGTGAGTGGTGACGTCAGTGGTGTCGTCGGTGGGGATGGTGGTGCTGACCGTGGCGGCGGCAGAGGCTTCGGAGCCGTTTTCGGGCATGACGAAGCGGTCGTCGTCAACGAGAGACATGAAGAACCTTCCGGGTGTTGGCACGCGCCAAATCCGCGGGGTTCAACTGCAACCGCCTCAATGCGGTCAGCCACGGAGTGCACGGTACGCGCCAGGGCGCCTGAAATCTTACGTAACAGCGGCGCCGGGCAAATGGAACAAACAACGATCTACCAAGATAGCCTACCGGTGATCCAGCGTGCAAATCACCCGCTTGGGGCAGCGGAGGCTGCGCGCCGACGCGCTGTCGGCGCCGGTGCAGGGCCGAGCGGCCGACTGCACCATCACCGGCCCCCTGGTGGGACCGTACGTGAGTCTCAACGGTAGCTCCTTCCCGCGTATTCCTGGCCGGTCCGCGCTGCGATGAGATGCAGGTCACTGCGGTCGTCGGTCACTGTGGTCGTCCGGGGCCGGTGGCGCCCAGGACGGCACCTCGGCCCGCGGCCGCCCGCAATCGCGGTCCGCGGCCGGGGTTGCCCGGGGTGTCAGGGCGTGGGGCCCGAGGAGGCCGGGGCGCTCGCGGACGGGGAGGGCGGGGCCTGCGTGGGCGGCGCGCTCGTCGGCGGCGGAGCGACGCTGACCGGGGCGCTGGCGCTCGCGCTGGCCGAGCCGGCGCCCGCACCGCCGCCCGAAGTCCCGCCCGAGCCACCGCCGTTGGCACCGCCCGCCGCGCCGCCGGCGGCACCCGGCGAGCCGGTGGCCGCCCCGGCGGGACGGCTGGCGCCGCTGCCCGGCACGGGCTTGGCCGTGGCGCCGGGAGCGGCCGTACCGCTGGCCCCGGCACTGGGGCTGCCCTTGTCCGCCGCCGGGGCGGCGCCGCCGCGGTGTCGGACGCCGGGCGGCATCTCGATCAGGCCGCCCTGCTCGTGCCCGAGGCTGGGCCTGCCCTGCGGCAGCGGCACGCCCGGGGCGGCCGGCACGCTGCCGTCGACCGCCATGCAGCCGCTCATCGCCCCCGCCGCCAGCACTCCGAGGGCGACAGCTCCGACGAGCCGGCCGGCTCCCACGACCCGGCTCAACCGGGAATCACCTGTACCCACCCGTGCACCCACCCGCGCGGCCCCGCTTTCTTCGCTCAGCGGCCGTCCGCGACAGCCCCCGCCGTGTCAACGGCGACAGGGCCCGGCAGGACACGGGAGCGGACGCCGCTCAGCCGTATCCGCTCAGCCGTATCCGAGCTCGTGCAGCCGGGCGTCGGAAATCCCGAAGTGGTGGCCGACCTCGTGAGCGACCGTCACGCACACCTGCCGGACGACCTCCTCGGCGCTGCCGCAGACGCGCAGCGTGGGGTTGCGGTAGACGGTGATCCGGTCCGGGAGCATCCCGGAGTACCACTCGCCGCGCTCGGTGAGCGGCGTGCCCTCGTACAGGCCGAGCAACTCGGACCCGCCGGTCGGGCCGCCGTCCGGGCCGCCCTGCTCGGGCTCGGGCTCGTCCTCGACGAAAATCACGACGTTGTCCATCAGCCGGGTCAGCTCCGGCGGGATCCGGTCGAGCGCCTCGCCCACCAGTTCCTCGAACCGTTCCCTGGTCATCTGCAGCACGTCGCTCCTCGGGCCCGCAGCCCCGCGCTCCGGGGCCGGTGGAATCCATTTTGGCGATCTCCGGCTCCATCCCATATGCTTCTGAACGTCCCCGACGGCCGCAAGGAAGCCGGGAGGGCCATTGCCCTCATCGTCTAGTGGCCCAGGACGCCGCCCTTTCAAGGCGGTAGCACGGGTTCGAATCCCGTTGGGGGTACGCATTAAACCGCGTGCAGGCTCGCCTGTACGAGGCCTCGTGGAGCAGTTGGTTAGCTCGCCACCCTGTCAAGGTGGAGGTCGCGGGTTCAAGTCCCGTCGAGGTCGCTGTACCTCCCCCTTCGGGGGGAGTTCGGCCAGGTAGCTCAGTTGGTACGAGCGTCCGCCTGAAAAGCGGAAGGTCGCCGGTTCGACCCCGGCCCTGGCCACCTCGCATGACCAGCAGGAATGCCCCAGCTCCGCACCGGAGCCGGGGCATTTTTCGTCTGACCGGGTGCCGGTCGGCGACCGCCTCCGGCTGGCTAGGAGAAGACTTCGACGATGCACTTGGCTGCGCCGCTGCGCTGGATTCGGGCGTCGCTGGTGACCAGGGGCACGCCGAGGGTTTCCGCCAGGGCGACGTACTGCGCGTCGTGGGCGCTGATGTTGTGGTGCAGTTCGCGGACCCGCTGCCAGAGGATCAGGGTCTCGTGACGGGTGATGGCGAGGGCCTGGTAGTCGGCGACGGCCTTGATGGCCTCCTTCTCCGTGAGCTTGCCGCCCCGCACCATGCCGAAGAGGGCCGAGACGATCTCGTAGTCCAGCAAGCCAGGGGCGGCGAGCCCCTCCAGCCCGCCGAGACGGCTGCGGACGGCGAACCCGGCGGGGCCGTTGTCCGTGAGAGCGCGGACCAGGGCGGAGCAGTCGATGACGACAGTCGCGCTCACCGGCGCTCCCGGCCGTCCTCGATCGCGGAGAGGATGTCCGAAGTGCTGACCTCGGTACGGGTCTCCCGATCGAGCCGAGCCATCATGTCGGCCAGTGTGGGCGTCGCCGCCTCTCGGGTGACGAGGTCGAGCAGGTACGCCTGGAGGCTCTTTCCGCCTCGGGCGGCCTTGAGTTTCAGACTTTCGAGGGTCGAGTCCGTGACGTCCCGGATGGTGATCGCTGTCATGCATGCATTTTAGCTGCAACGCCTGCACTATGGCATCACGTGTGGCCACGGCACGGGCGTCGCTGCCTGATCAACGCCGCGCACCACCGGGACGCGATAGAATGGCGGGGCGCCGCGGTGAGCGGCGGATGCGCACGACCAGCCCCTGAGCGAGAGCCCTCGCTAGGGGCTTTTTCATGGCCTTCAGGGGTTCTGACGGCTAATCAGCAACGAGCGTCCCGGGTGGGAAGAGAGCGAGTGGGGGCCCATGGAGGGGAGCAGGAATGCGGACGTCGAGGGGTTTCCGGGGCAGTTCGCGCGGACGCGGCGGTTCTCGTCGGGGGTGCCGCAGGGGTTCGTGGTCTCCGCGGACGGGGAGCGGGTGCTGTTCCTGCGGTCGGTGTCGGGGACGGATGCGCGCGGGGTGCTGTGGCTGTACCAGGGCGGGCGGGAGCGGGCGTTGGCGAAGCCCGCAGGCGGCGCCGGGGTGGAGGCGTACGCCGCCGACCGGGAGGCGGTGGTCGTCGCGTACACCGTCGGCGGGGAGCTGTGGACGGTGCGCACGGACGGGGGCGCGGCGCGCCGGCTGCCGACGCCCGGCCCGGCGGCGGACCCGCGCCCCTCGCCGGACGGGACGCTCATCGCCTACGCCGCCGGCGGCGCACTGCGGGTCGTCCGGGCGGACGGCACGCAGGACCGGGCGCTGACCGGGCCCGACGCGGAGGCAGACGCGCCGGGCGCGAAGGGGCCCGGCTCGGAGGGGACCGGGGCGAAGGGGCCCGGCTCGGAGAGGATCGGCTCGGAGGGGGAGGTGACGTACGGGCTGCCGGACTACACCGCGCGGGCCTCGATCGGCAGGTCGCGCGGGTACTGGTGGTCGCCCGGCAGTGATGCGCTGCTGGTCACGCGGGTGGACACCGCCGGGGTGCAGCGGCGGTACATCGCCGACCCGGTCCACCCGGACCGGCCGCCCCGCTCGGTGCCCTATCCGGCAGCGGGCACCCCCAACGCCCGGACGTCGCTGCTGCTGGTGGACGTCGACGGCCGATGCGTCCCGGTCCGACTGCCGCAGAGCGCGGACGCGGAGCCGGGTGCAGGCGAGGGGCCGGGCACGGGCGCGGAGCGGGGCGTAGGCGCAGAGCAAAGCGCAGGCGCGGGGCGGGGCGCGGACGCCGGGCAGGGCGCAGGCGCAGAGCAGGGCGAGGGCGCAGAGCCGAACCCGGGCGCGGAGCTGGGCGGGGGCGCGGGCCAGAGCGCAGGCGCGGAGCACGCAGAGGTCGCGGAGCAACCGGGTGCAGGCGCAGGGCTGGGCGGGGACGCGGGCCAGAGCGCGGGGGACGGCTGGCGGTGGGGTCAGGGGGTTGAGTATCTGGTTGCGGCGGAGTGGGGCGGGGCTGGGCCGGTGGTGGCTGTGCAGAGCCGGGACCAGCGGACGGTGCTGGTGCTGCGCGCGGACCCGGCGACGGGGGAGGTCGCGGCGGTGGCCCGGCTCAGCGACGACGCCTGGGTGGACGTCACGCCGGGCACGCCGCTGCACACCGCCTCCGGCGTGCCGGTGCTGCCGTGCGTGCGCGGCGACGATCGCGGCATCCGCGTGGGCGACCGCCCGACCCCGGCCGGACTGCAGGTCAGGGCGGTGCTGGGGGCGGTCGGGGAGCGGGTGATGTTCACCGCGAGCGCGGACCCGTTGCAGACCCACGTCTGGGCGTACTCCCCCGAGGGCGGCTTCGAGCAGCTGTCGGCGGCGGCCGGGGTGCACACCGCCGCCGCCGGGGGCGACACCGTCGTCCTGGACAGCCGCACCCCGGACGGGCACACCGTGACCGTGCTGCGCGCAGGTCGCCCGGCCGGTTCCATCGCGGTGCTCGCCGAACGGCCGTCGGTCGTCCCCCGGCCGGTCCATCTCACGCTGGGCCGCCGGGAGTTGCGCAGCCGACTGCACCTGCCGTCCTGGCACCGGCCCGGCTCGGGCCCGCTCCCGGTGCTGCTCAGCCCCTACGCGGGCCCGGCCATGCAGCTGGTGACCCTGGCGCAGGGCTGGCAGCCGGCGGTCTGCCAGTGGTTCGCCGAGCAGGGCTTCGCCGTGCTGGTCGCGGACGGCCGGGGCACGCCCGGGCGCGGGGTGGCCTGGCAGCGCGCCATCCTCGGCGACCGGCTGCGTCCCGTCCTGGACGACCAGGTGGACGCGCTGCACGCCGCCGCCGAGCGCCATCCCGATCTGGACCTGGGCAGGGTCGCCATCCGGGGCTGGTCGTTCAGCGGCTACCTGGCGGCGGGCGCGGTGCTGCTGCGCCCGGACGTCTTCCACGCGGCGGTCGCGGGCGCGGCCCCGGCCGAACGGCGGCTGTACGACAGCTACTGGGAGGAACGGTTCCTCGGGCACCCGGACGTCCAGCCCGACGCCTACGAGCGCTGCTCGCTGCTGCCGCTCGCGCACCGGCTCGCCCGCCCGCTGATGCTGGTGCACGGGCTGGCCGACGACAACGTCTACCCGGCGCACACGCTGCGGCTGTCGGCGGCGCTGCTCGCCGCGGGCCGCCCGCACACGGTGCTGCCGCTGCCGGGGACGGGCCACCTGGTCGCCCGGGAGGGGGTGGCGGACAACCTGCTGCGGCTGGAGCGGGACTTCCTCGTCCAGGCCCTCGGGGTGGAGCTGCCGAGCGCCTAGGCCCGCGCCGGGCTCGCCGGACGCTCCGGGCTCGCGGGGAGGACTGAGCGGACGGCTTCGGGCGTGCGGCCGATGACGGCGGCGCCGTCGTCCGCGGTGATGACGGGCCGCTGGATCAGCGCCGGGTGCGCGGCGAGTGCGCCGATCCAGCGGTCGCGGGCGGCGGCGTCCCGGGGCCAGTCGGCGAGGCCGAGCTCGGCGGCGACCGGCTCCCCGGTGCGGGCGAGGTCCCAGGGCTCCAGGCCGAGCCGGGCGAGGACCGCCTCCAGCTCCGCGGCGGTGGGCGGGTCGTCCAGGTAGCGGCGCACGGTGTAGTCGGCGCCGGCCTCGTCCAGCAGGGACAGCGCGGAGGCGCACTTCGAGCAGGCGGGGTTGATCCAGATCTCCATGCCGCCATCCTTCCAGCGGGCGGCGCGGCGGTCTGCCCCGTCGCTCGGCCCAAGGCTGCGCTCAGGCCGGGGCGGTCGGACCGGCGGCCCCGGTCTGGGCGATCCACAGCAGGTGCTTGGCCGCTTCCGGCAGGTCGGCGTCGACCGGCCAGACCGCGCGCAGGGTCCGCCGCAGGTCGAGTTCCTCGTCCACCGGGATCTCCACCAGCCGCCCGGCGGCCAGATCGTCGCGTACCGCCAGGTCGGACAGGACCGCCGGGGCGGCGCCGCCCGCCGCCGCGCTGCGCAGGGGCGCGGTGGACCCCAGCTCCAGCAGCGGCACGGACGGGCCGTGCCACGGGCGCAGCGCGCGTTCCAGGGTCTCCCGGGTGCCCGATCCGGCCTCGCGCAGCAGCAGCTGCGCGGTGGCGAGCTCCTCGCCGCAGACGGGTCGGCGGCGGCGGGTCCACGGGTGGCCGGGTGCGGTGACGACGATCAGCCGGTCGCGGGCGACCGGCAGTGAGGCCAGGTCGCTGGGGGTCCACGGGCCCTCGATGAAGCCGAGTTCGGCCTCGCCGTGGCGCAGGGCCTGGACGACCATCCGGCTGTTGGTGACCCGCAGCCCGACGTGGACCTGCGGGTAGTGGGTGCGCATCGCCATCAGCCAGCCCGGCAGCAGGTGTTCCGCGAGGGTGAGGCTGGCGGCGATCCGCAGATCGCCTTGGAGCTGGGACTTCAGCGCGGCGATGCCCTCGGCGAGGGCGTCGGCCTGGTCCAGGACGGAGGCGGCCCAGTCGGTGACCAGTACCCCGGCGGCGGTGAGCTGGGAGCCGGTGGTGGTGCGTTGCAGCAGGGGCAGGCCGATGCGCTTCTCCAGGGTGCGCATCCGGCTGCTGGCGGTGGGCTGGCTGATGCCCAGCCGGGCGGCGGCCCGGCCGAGGCTGCCGGTCCGGGCGACGGCGACCAGCAGTTCCAGGGCGTGCAGATCGGGCAGCCGCCGGGGGACGGGGGCGGGCCGGTCGTCGCCTGCCGGAACGGTGCTCATAGGAAAACCCTATGATGTGCCTGCTGATTGCCGGGTACCGGGGCGGGGGCTGCGGGAGCAGCGTGGAACGGTGATCACCCCTCTGCGACGGGTCCGGGCCGACGACGCCTCCGACCTGGCCGGTCCCTCCCTCCTCCTCCGCCACCCGCCCGGGCCTTCGGCGAGGCCGACGCCGACGCCCACGCCAGGGCGGACGCCGACGCCCACGCCCGCGCTGACGCCAGAGCCGACGCCGATGCCCGGGCCCGGGCCGACGCCCACGGCCCGGCGCGGCCGGGGCGGGGCGGAGGCGGTGCGGCGGCTGGGGCCCGGGCTGGCCTGCACTGCCGTCGGGACCGCGCTGGCCTGGGAGATCGACCGGTTGCTGCCCACCGTGGCCACGCTCACCGCCGCCGTCGTCCTGGGCGTGCTGGCCCGCAACCTGCGGCTGCTGCCCACCGCCGCCAGGCCGGGCCTGGACCTGGCGGGCAAGCGGCTGATGCGGTTCGGCGTCGTCCTGCTCGGCCTCAAGCTGGCGCTCGGCGAGGTGCTGGCGCTGGGCTGGCAGACGCTGGCCGTGGTGGTGGCGGTGGTCGCGGCGACCTTCTTCGGAACCCGCTGGCTGGGCGTACGCCTGGGCCTCCCCGGCGATCAGGCGCTGCTGATCGCCACCGGCTTCTCCATCTGCGGGGCCTCGGCGGTCGCCGCGATGAACGGCGTCACCGACAGCGAGGAGGACGACGTGGTGACCGCCGTGGCCCTGGTCACCCTGTGCGGCAGCCTGGCCATCGTCGTCCTGCCGCTGCTGCACCACCCGCTCGGCCTGAGCGATCTGCAGTTCGGCCGCTGGGCCGGGGCCAGCGTGCACGACGTGGGGCAGGTGGTGGCGGTCGCGCAGACGGCCGGACCGGCGGCGCTGGCGCAGGCGGTGGTGGTCAAACTGATGCGGGTGGCGCTGCTGGCGCCGATCGTCGCCGGGACGGCCCTCGCCCGCCGCCGGGCCCGCAGCGCGGCGCCGGGGATGCGGCCGGGGGCAGGGTCCGGCGCAGGCGGGGCGGCCGGGGTGGGCGCCAGGCGTCCGCCGATCGTGCCGCTGTTCGTGGTCGGCTTCCTGGCCATGGTCGCCGTCCGCAGTACCGGGACGGTTCCCGCGGGCGTGGTCGACGGCGTCGAGTCGCTGGACAGCCTGGTGCTGGCGGCGGCGCTGTTCGGGCTGGGCAGCGCGGTGGACGTGCGCAGGCTGGTCCGCACCGGCGGGCGGGCGCTGCTGCTCGGCCTGGCCTCCTGGGTGATGATCGCGGGCGTGTCCTACGCCGGGGTCCTGCTGACCACGTGAGCGCCGAGCACCGTGGGCTGGGCACGGGGGCCGGGAGCGGGATCGGGGCCCGCTTGTACGATGCGGAGGGCCCGACCGGCCGATGGCCGACAGCTGATCAGGAGGCGGTCCGGATGTCCCCGACCCGCGAGACCGCGCACGTCCTGGCCGATCTCGACGAACGCCTGCGGCAGGCGGCGGCGCAGCAGGGCGGGGCCCTGTGGCGGCTGGCCGAGCCCGGCCGCCAGCTGGACGCCAACCTGGTGCGGCTCGCACCCGGCGCCGAGGTCGGCGAGCACGTCGAGGGCGAGCTGGACGTGCTGCTGGTCGTGGTCGAGGGCGGCGGCCACCTGGGGCGGGGGGCGGAGCCGCGCGAGGAGCTGCACGCCCGGACGGTGGCCTGGCTGCCCCGGGGCTCGCGCCGCTCGCTGCACGCAGGCTCCGAGGGCCTGGTGTACCTCACGGCCCACCAACGGCGTCCGGGCCTGGACATCAAGGGCCTCGCCGCCGCCCGGTCCGCGCTCGCCGCGCCGCCCGCGCCCCCGGCGGAGGGCGGCGACGCCCCCTGCCTGCTGGCCCGCGTCTGCCCCGCCTGCGACCGGGTCGCCCCGGACCCGACCGCCCGCTACTGCGACCGCTGCGGCAGCCCCCTCCCGTCCCCCACCACCGCCTGACCCGGGCCGCCACCAGGCGGCCGGCAGCCCGCAGCGGTCGAACCCCGTCGGGCCCGAGCGGTGACGTCGCGGCCGGGCGCGGCGGTGAGAAGACGGCGAGCAACCGGCCCCAGGGCGGCAGCCCGCTCCCGTCACGGCGGCGGCCTCGTACCCGTCACGGGGCGGCCCGGCCGAGCGTGAGCAAACCCCGGCCGAGCCGCCAGCAGGCCCCGGCCGTCCGGGCGGCACCTCCCGCCTCAGGCACCCATCTGCGCCGACATCCGCCCCGGGCCCTCGGTTCCCGGTCAGCGGGGGCTGCCTTCGCCCCGGCCGTACACCGCCGCCCGTCCGGCAGCACTCCCGCCGCGCCCCCGACGCTCGGTGCCGGGCTCTGCCCGGGGGGCGGATTCGTGGTGTGCGGGGCCTGGTGAGGGAGGGGGCCGCGCGCTATGTTGACACAATGTCTAATAAGCAGCCGGCCTGGACGCCGGAGGATCTGGACAGGTTCCGCGAGGTCCAGCAGCTCGCGTACCGCTGCGCGGAGGCTGTGGCGGGCGGGCTCGAGGCCGGGGTGACCGAGCGGCAGGCCGCCCGCAGGATGCGCGCGTGGCTGGAGGCGAACGGCGCGGACGACTGGTTCCACGTGCCCTTCGCCTGGTTCGGCGCCCGGACGGTGTTCCACCGCTTCCGTACGCCGCTGCAGTTCTTTCCGACCGACCGGCGGCTGGAGCAGGGCATGCCGTTCATCCTCGACTGCGCGCCGGTCGCCGACGGCTACACCGCCGACATCGGCTACGCCGGCAGCCTCGGCGGCAACCGGGTCCAGCAGCAGATCATGGACGACCTGCGGGAGTACCGGCAGCTGATCCTCGACCAGGTGCGCGAGCGCCGTCCGCTGGCCGACATCTACCGCGCGGTGGACGCGCTGGCGGCCCGGCACGGCTACGACAACCGGCACCGGGTCTACCCCGGCCGGGTCCTCGCCCACCAGGTCACCCGGCTGCGGACGCGCGGCCCGCGCACCGTCGTCGCCGGGTTCGGCGTCCGCAGCCTGCAGACCCTCGGGCGGGAGCTGGTCGCCGAGCGGCTGCAGCACCGCTCGCCCCTGTGGGCGGACGGCAGGGCCTCGGCCCACGCACCCACGCCCGGCCTGTGGGCGGTCGAGCCGCACCTCGGGCTGCGCGGCGTCGGCGCCAAGTTCGAGGAGCTGCTGGTGGTCACCGAGGACGACGCCTACTGGCTGGACGACGACCTGCCGCACGTCCGCCGCTGGTCGCAGCAGGCAGACGGCACGCAAGCCGCCGAGGACGCGAAAGCCGCGCAAACCTCGCAAGCCACGCAAGCCACGCAAGCCACGCAAGCCGCTGAGGAAGCCAAGGACGCGAAGGAGAAGGCCGCATGAGCACCCGCACCCCCGGCGCCGCCCCCGCCGACGACGGCCGCCGCAGTTTCGTCACCGCGCCGGACGGGGTTCGGCTGGCCGTGTACGAGTGGGGCGATCCGGACTCGCCCGCGCCCGCCGTGGTGCTGGTCCACGGCTACCCCGACACGCACGCGGTGTGGCGGCCGGTCGCCGGACTGCTCGCCGCCGGGCGCCGGGTGGTGGCGTACGACGTGCGCGGCGCCGGGGCCTCCGGCGCGCCGCGGCGGATCGGCGCGTACACCCTGGCCGCGCTGGAGGCCGACCTGGGCGCGGTGCTGGACGCGGTCAGCCCGGACTGGCCGGTGCACCTGGTCGGGCACGACTGGGGCTCCATCCAGTCCTGGGAGGCGGTCACCGGCACCGCGCTGGCGGAGCGGATCGCCTCCTTCACCTCGGTCTCCGGGCCCTGCCTGGACCACGCCGCGCACTGGTTCCGCGCCCGGGCCCGCAGCCCGCGCCCGCGCGGGCTGGCGCAGCTGGCCGGACAGAGCCTGCGCTCCTGGTACGTCGGCTGGTTCCAACTGCCGCTGCTGCCGCCGCTGCTGTGGCGGACCGGCCTGGCCAGGGCGTGGCCCGCGCTGCAGCACGCGGTCGAGGGGGTGCCGCGGGGCGGTGCGTCGCCGACGCTGCCCGCCGACGCGGTCCGCGGGCTGGCCCTGTACCGGGCCAACATGCTGCCCCGGATGGCCCGGCCCCGGCAGCGCCGCACCGGCATCCCGGTACAGGTCGTGCTGCCGCAGAAGGACCTGTACGTCTCCCCCGCGCTGGCCGGGGACGCCCCGCAGCCGTGGGCGGAGCGGCTGTGGCGGCGCCCGCTGCGCTCCGGGCACTGGGCTCCGCTCACCCACGAAGGCGTGCTGGCCCGCTGGATCGAGGAGTTCGCCGCGCACATCGACGGCGCCCCGGCCGCCCCCGCGCTGGACCGCGCCCAGGCCCGCACCGCCGAACAGCAGGCCGCCAGGCCCGAGTTCGCCGGGCGGCTGGTGGTGGTGACCGGCGCGGGCAGCGGCATCGGGCGGGCCACCGCACTGGCCTTCGCCGAGGGCGGCGCCACCGTCGTCGCCGCCGACCTGGACCGGGACTCCGGCGCGCGCACCGCCCAACTCGCCTCACTGCTGGGCGTACCGGCCCACGCGTACACCGTGGACGTCTCCGACAGCGCCGCCATGGAGGCCTTCGCCAAGGACGTCCAGAGCGAGCACGGCACGCCCGACATCGTCGTCAACAACGCCGGGATCGGCATGGGCGGCGCGTTCCTGGACACCACCACCGCCGACTGGGAGGCGGTGCTCGGCGTCAACCTGATGGGCGTGGTGCACGGCTGCCGGCTGTTCGGCGCGCAGATGAAGGAGCGCGGCGAGGGCGGCCACATCGTCAACCTCGCCTCCGCGGCGGCCTTCACGCCCTCACGCACGCTGCCCGCCTACGCGACCACCAAGGCCGCCGTGCTGATGCTCAGCGAGTGCCTGCGGGCCGAACTCGCGGGCCAGGGCGTGGGCGTGAGCGCGGTCTGCCCCGGCTTCGTCAACACCGGGATCGCCCGGGCGACCCGCTACGTCGGGGTGGACGGCGCGGAGCAGGAGCGGCTGCGCGGCAACGCGGAACGCCTCTACCGGCTGCGCAACGTCGGCCCGGACCGGGTCGCCGACGCCGTCCTGCGCGCGGTGCGGGAGAACCGCGCCGTCGTCCCCGTCGCCGCCGAGGCCCGGATCGGGTCGGCCCTGCGCCGGCTCTCGCCCGGCGCCCTGCGGCTCATCGCCCGCCGTGACCTGACGCCCCGCTAGCCGTTGCAGGAGGATTCCCATGACCGTCGTGTCCACCGAGTACAACGCCCTGCGGCCGCGCCGGGTCGCCTTCGACTGGAGCGCGACCCCGCTGCACTGGGTTCCGGACGACCCCTTCTCCACCCACATGATCAATGTGCTGCACCTGCTGCTGCCGGCCGGTGAGCGCTGGTTCGTCGACGTCTACAAGCAGGTGCTGCCGCTGATCCGCGACCCGCAGCTGCGCGAGGACGTGATCGGCTTCATCGGCCAGGAGGCCATGCACTCCCAGGCCCACTCCACCGTGCTGGACCACCTGGTGGCGCAGGGGCTGGACCCGGCCCCCTACACGGCGCAGATGGACTGGTTCTTCGAGCACCTGCTCGGCGACAACACCGCGCCGCCGCTGGCCAAGAAGTGGTGGCTGCTGGAGCGGGTCGCCATCATCGCGGCGATCGAGCACTACACCGCCGTCCTCGGCAAGTGGGTGCTGGACGCGCGCGGCTTCGAACGCTTCGGCGCCGACCCGACCATGGTCGACCTGCTGCGCTGGCACGGCGCGGAGGAGGTCGAGCACCGCTCGGTGGCCTTCGACGTGTTCCAGCACCTGGACGGCGGCTACGGCCGTCGGTTGCGCACCATGACCACGGTGTTCCCGACCATGTTCTGGCTGTGGGTGCGCGGCGTGAAGTTCTTCATCGCCAACGACCCCGAGCTGAGCCCGGCCGAGCGCCGGGCCGCCGAACCGCACATCCGGGACTGGGTGCGGGCTGCGAAGGCCGAGCTGGTGCCCGCGCCCCGGGACATCTTCTCCGCCGTGCCCCGCTACATGCGCCGCCGCTACCACCCCACCCAGGAGGGCTCGACCGCCAAGGCACTGGCGTACCTGGCCAGTTCACCGGCGGCGCTGGCGGCGGCCCGGGCCGCGGGCACGCTGGAGCTGGTGGTCGCCGGGCGGCGGGAGCCGGCCGAGGGCGTGGCCGAGCTGCGGCTGGCGGCGGCGGACGGCGGCGAGCTGCCCGGCTGGGAGCCGGGGGCGCACGTGGACCTGCTGCTGCCCTCGGGGCTGGTCCGGCAGTACTCGCTGTGCGGGGATCCGGCCGACCGGACGGCGTACCGGATCGCGGTGCGGCTGACGGAGGACAGCCGGGGCGGCTCCAAGGAGGTGCATGCGGCGCTCACCGAGGGCGCGCGGGTCAGCGCGCACGCCCCGCGCAACCGCTTCCCCCTGCTCCGAAACGAGAGCGGTGCTCACGAGAGCAGTGCTCACCTGTTCGTCGCGGGCGGGATCGGCATCACGCCGATCCTGCCCAAGATCCGCGAGATCGCCGCTCGCGGCGGTGACTGGCAGCTGCTGTACATCGGGCGCTCACAGACGAGCATGCCGTTCCTCGACGAGATCAGTGCTCTCGATCCGGAGCAGCGCCACGTACGCCTGGTGGCCACCGACACCGAGGGCCTGCCCGACCTGGCCGCCGCCGTCGCCGCCGCCCCCGAGGCCGCCCAGATCCACGTCTGCGGCCCCGAACCGCTGATGGACGCCCTGGTCGCCGCCGTCGCCGAGCTGCGCCCCGGCGCCACCGCGCAGCTGGAGCGCTTCCACCCGGCCGGGGGCGCGGCCTCGGGCGACACCGTCGAGGTCGAACTGGCCCGCAGCGGCGGCACGCTGGCCGTCCCCGCCGACCGCAGCGTGCTGAGCGCCGTCCGCGAGCGGCTGCCGGACACCCCGTACTCCTGCGAGCAGGGATTCTGCGGGACCTGCCGCACCCGGGTGCTCTCCGGCACCTCGGACCACCGCGACCAGTTGCTCACCGAGGCGGAGCGCGGCGACTCCATGCTGATCTGCGTCTCCCGCAGCCGGGAGGGCAGGCTGGTGCTCGACCTGTGAGCCCCGGCACCCGGTGACGAGCGGAGTTCGGTGACGAGCGGAGTTGTGGGCGGGCGCGACCGCTGCGGGGCCGCGCCAGCGCCTAGTCTGTTCGTCATGAGCGCATCACCCAGCTCCCGACCCCCGCGCCGCAGGCTCGGAGTCGAGCAGCGGCGCGAACAACTCATCGCCGTCGCCCTGGAGTTCTTCGCCAAGCAGGCCCCCGAGGAGGTGTCGATCGACGAGATCGCCGCCGCCGCGGGGGCTTCGCGGCCCCTGGTGTACCACTACTTCCCCGGCAAGCAGGGCCTGTACGAGGAGGCCATCCGCCGTGCCGGGGAGCAGCTGGCCGGGCTGTTCGAGGAGCCCCGCGAGGGCCCGCTCTCCGAGCGGCTGTACCGGGTGATGGGCCGTTACCTGGGCTTCGTCGAGTCGCACGGGCCGGGCTTCGCGGCGCTGCTGCGCGGCGGCTCCGCCTCCGCCAGCCCGGGCACCGGCGCGGTGATCGACCGGGTCCGGCAGGCCGCGCTGGAGCAGGTGGTCTCCCACCTCGACCTGGCCGTGCCCAGCGCCCGGGTGCGGCTCACCGTCCGCTCCTGGATCGCCAACGCCGAGACCACCGCGCTGGCCTGGCTGGCCGATCTGGACGAGTCCCAGCCGCAGCCCGCGCGGCTGCCCCGGGAGGAGCTGCAGCTGCGGCTGGTGCAGGAGTTCGTGGCCATGCTGCTGGTGAGCCTGGCCAACGAACCGGAACTGCTTCCGGCCTTCCGCGGCTTCTTCGCCCAGGAGCGGCCGCAGGGTCCCACCGGCCTGCTGGTCCAGCGGCTGGGCGCGCTGCTGGCCGATCCCGGCCTGGCCGCCGAGGCGCTGCGCCTGGCCGCCCCGGACACCGACCCGGACGCCGCCGCCGCGACCGCCGCGCCGGACGCCCCGACCGCCGACCCGGGCGCCCCCACCGCCGACGGGCCCGCGGCGGGCTGACCGGGAGGCGCGCGCGGTCGCCGCGGCGGGTTGGCTATCCTGTGGGGCAGGACGGCGGAGGGGCTCGCCGACAACCGCGACCGGACACCGGTCGCCAACGGTCCCTACCTGGCGGTCGCCTCTGCGACCCTGACTTCAGGTAGGAGAACCATGCCCCGAGCAGCACAGGCGACACCGCCACCACCCGTGTCGGGCGCCGCTGTGCGGCCCGCCGCGCGGGCTCCCCGACCCTGCGGCCGACCGTCCGCGGCGGCCGCACGCACCCTGGAGCGCTGATGCCCAGCACCGGACCAGCCGGACCCCCCGAGCCCGCCGGACCCCCCGAGCCCGCGGACGGCCCGCCCCCGGGCGGCGACAGGCCCGAGCGCCCCGCCGACCGCTCCTCGGACCGGCAGCGCAGCCGGGACCTGGCGATCCCGGCTCCGCTGCCCGCCGAGGTCCTGCCGATGGACCCGGACCTGCCCGGCCTCCCCCCGCAGCGGGCCGGACGGCCGCGCGAGTGGGACGTGCTGGCGGTGATCGGCGTGGGCGGCGGCCTCGGCAGCATCGCCCGGTACGGGATCGCCCGGGCCTGGCCCACGCCGTCCGGGGGCTTCCCCTGGGCGACGTTCACCGCCAACATCCTCGGCAGCCTGCTGCTGGGGCTGCTGATGGTCCACGTGATCGAGGTGTGGCCGCCCGCCCGGTACCGCCGGCCCTTCATCGGGGTGGGCTTCATCGGCGGATTCACCACCTTCTCCACCTACATGTCGGAGACCCGGGGGCTGATCTCCGGCCACCACCTGGCGCTGGCCGACGCCTACGCGCTGTCCACCCTGCTGGCCGGGCTGGCGGCGGTGTGGACCGGGGTCGCGCTGGCCCGGGTCGCGGCCGGGAAGCCGATCCGGCGCGGCCCGCGCAGCCGCGCTGAGGCCGGCCGCACCGCCACCGTCCCCGACGCCGAGCAGCCCCGGACGCCGGGCCGGGCCCAGGAAGCAGGAAACCGCTGATGCCCTTCCTCATGGTCTTCCTCGGCGGCATGCTGGGCGCGCCGGTCCGCTACCTGGTGGACCGGGCCGTCCAGGGCCGCCACGACAGCGTCTTCCCCTGGGGGACGTTCCTGATCAACGTCTCCGGGGCGTTCATCCTGGGCGGGATCGCGGCCGCCACCGCGCACCAGCACCTGCCGCAGGATGTGAACCTGCTGCTCGGCACCGGCTTCTGCGGCGGCCTGACCACCTTCTCGACCTTCTCCTTCGAGACCGTGCGGCTGCTGGAGGACGGCTCGCTGGCCGAGGCCGGGCTGAATGTGATGGGCAGCCTGCTGCTGGGGCTGGCCGCCGCCTTCGCGGGCTTCGCCCTGTTCGGCTGAGGCCGCCCCGCCGGTCGGCCCCGCCGGCGCGGTGATCCCCGGCGCGCGGGGCAGACTGCCGGTGTGACGAACGGTGGGGCGCAGGATGCGACACAGGGCGGGGCGGACGACGGGGCACGCGAGGTGCCGGACCAGGAGGTGCCGGGCCGCGAGGAACCGGGCCGCGAGGTGCCGGGCCATGACGAGCCGCACCGCGACGGCCTCGGCGGTCGGCTGAACTGGCTGCGGGCCGCCGTCCTGGGCGCCAACGACGGGGTGGTCTCCACGGCCGGGCTGGTGGTCGGCGTGGCCGGGGCCACCAGCTCGGCCGACGCGCTGCTCACCGCCGGGCTGGCCGGGCTGCTGGCGGGCTCGCTGTCGATGGCGGCCGGGGAGTACGTCTCGGTCTCCACCCAGCGCGACTCCGAGCGGGCCGCGCTCGACCAGGAGCGCCGGGAGCTGGCCCGGACGCCCGGGGCCGAGCTGGCGGAGCTGGCCGGGCTGTACGAGCAGAAGGGCCTGAGCCGGGAGCTGGCCGCCGAGGTGGCCGTCCAGCTGACCCGGCACGACGCCCTGGGGGCCCATGCCGAGACCGAGCTGGGCATCGACCCGGACGAGCTGAGCAATCCCTGGCACGCGGCCTGGGCGAGCTTCCTGGCGTTCACCGCGGGCGCGCTGCTGCCGCTGCTGGCGATGGTGCTGCCGTCGGCCGGGGCGCGGCTGCCGATCACGGTGGCGGCGGTGCTGGCGGCGCTGGCCGGCTGCGGCTGGGGGAGCGCGCGGATGGGCGGCGCGCCGGCGCGTCCGGCGGTGCTGCGCAATGTGGCGGGCGGGGTGATCGCCATGGTGGTGACCTACGCCGTCGGCTCGCTGCTGGGGGCGTCCGGGGTGTGACCGCCCCGACCTGCGGCGTGGCCGCGTGACAGCCGGGCGACGGTTCGACCTCGGCCCCGGTCATGGAGTACAGTCTCCGTTGTCGCACAGGAAGTCCGGACGACGGACCGGTGGGATGTATGGCCTCGTGGAGCAGTTGGTTAGCTCGCCACCCTGTCAAGGTGGAGGTCGCGGGTTCAAGTCCCGTCGAGGTCGCAGCAGGGAAGGCCCGAATCCACCGGATTCGGGCCTTTCGCGTATCCGCCGACGCGCATCCGGCCGCAGCACTGGACTGTGACCGGCGTCACTTATATTGTCTTCACTCACACCGGCCCCGACAGCTCCACCGGACCGGCCCATTTTATATATACAATTGCACTGCTCTGCGCCCGGGCGGAACACCCGCCCGGACAGCACCGGGGGACAGAAAAAACCGAAGCCGCACCGAACCCGGCGGAGTTCGGTACGGCTTCAAGTCTTTCAAGATCCTCCAATTACTGCGTGCCGAACGGACATGCCCCTTGACAGGGCAGCCGACGCATTGGCCGGAGGGGGTGACTCAGATCTGCTCGGCCTCAGACTTCGCCACGCTGCTGCGGGATACCCGCAAGCAGTGCGCGAACCTCGGCCTCGCGGTAACGACGATGCCCACCGAGCGTACGGATCGACGTGAGCTTGCCGGCCTTGGCCCAGCGAGTGACCGTCTTCGGGTCAACGCGGAACATGGTGGCAACCTCAGCCGGCGTAAGCAGCGGTTCGGCATCAGGGGTGCGAGCGGTCATGAGCGGCCTCCTCGGGAGAACCGAACCAACGCGGTTCTTTCCTTCAAATTCTGCACCTTGGACCGTGATGCCCGAAATGGCACACCCCGACCAAGTCGGTAATAGGACGAACGGCATGTCCTCGGCACTACAACTACACCATCCGTCCAGCCCCATCGGCCAAACCATCGGAATTGACCCCTGCGGGTCCAAGCTCGGCGGATGGCGATGGACCATGTCATAACGGACAGTCACGCAAGCGTGACGATCGGTCATGGCATGCACCAGACCCCCCGCTCCCCCGCGAAGACTGTTCAATCCCCCGCAAATCGTCCCGAACAAGCCGGATCGATCCACAGTGAGGCTGGTTGTCCTATTTTGGCACGCTCAGAGTACTTCGCGTCAACGGTGAGTCACGTCACGTTGATGGGGTATTGACCCGATCCGCGACGTTGGTCCTATGTGGGTGGGGGATAAGTGACCCTGTGGCACATGAGGGAAGGATGCCACGCGTGTCCGACAGCTCCCGTCTTCGGCCATGGCGTGATCCGTCGTGGCGGAACCCCGCCACCCCCGGCCCGGGCTGCTCCGTGGACGATGGCCCCTGGTCAGAGGCTGTCAGTTCGCGTACTGCAGTTCCTGGATGCGCCGCCAGCGCTCGGTGATGGCCCGGTACGAGCGGGCCGCCAGCAGGGCGTCCCCCTCGCGCAGCGCGGCCACCCCGGCGGCGACCTGCCGGGCCGTGTGGTCCTCCGCCAGCGACGCCTCGGCCACCGCGTGCACCAGCCCGCCGTAGTCCAGCTCCACCAGGGAGCGCGGGTGGAACTCCTCCAGCCAGCGGCCGACCTCCTCGACCGCCTCCACCAGCGGCCCGTCGTCCAGGTTCTCCCGCAGCACCCGGAAGCCGCGGGCGAACCGCCGCCGGGCCTGGGCCATCGGCGTCCGGTAGCGCAGCACCGGCGCGGAGAGCCGCTTCACGCCGCCCGCGCCCTGCCCCTGCGGCTCGGCCCCCTCCGGCGGCTGCTGCGCCTGCTGGGCCTCCTGCGGCAGCGCCGGGACGAACTCCCGCTCGCCGTCGTCGAACAGCAGGAACCAGGAGACCGGGACGTTCCAGGTGCTGGTGAGGATCCACGGGCGGCCGTCCGGGTGGCGGGCCCGCCAGCGGTCCCAGTCGGCCTCGGCCTGGGCCCGCACCACCGGAGGCACCACGGCGTCCAGCAGCGGCGCGGGAAGGGCCGCCTGGAGCTCCTCCAGGGCGATCCAGCTGCGCAGCCGGGTCCGCCACGGGCAGAGGTAGGTGACGCCGTCCAGCTCGTGCACGAAGGCGTCGCCGCTCTCCCGCTCGGGCACCGCCATCGGCGGCACCGCGATCAGGTCGGCGAGCCGGCGGCGGCCCTCCTCCAGCGCCGTCCGCTGCTCGCCGGCCGGGTCGCGGCGGTCCTCGGCGTAGCCCTGCCAGTACGAGCGCTCCGGCTCCGGAAAGGCCGTCAGCGGCTCGTACACGCGCAAGTAGGCGGCGTAGGGGGGCCGCACCGAGGTCCGCAATGTAGGCACGCCCGCATCGTCGCACGGAGACCGCCCGCTGTGGCCCGGAAGTGACGGGTACGTTCCGAGCGGGTGGGAGTTCGGCTACACCGCCCGCATCCGGGCCCGGGGGATCTACGCTGCTGCCATCCCGTTCGGGCCGCCGCCACAGGCGCCCACGGGGAGGGCGTCCGCACCACACCCGCGGACGCCGTCCGAACAACGACATGGAGTCACCACCGTGACCAACGTCCAGGAGCGCTCCGGTGTGCTGCACCGGATCTTCGCGTCCGATTCCGCCTCGGCCCCCGGGGACGGCCATGAGCAGGTCGTCCTGTGCCACGACCGCGACAGCGGCCTGAAGGCCGTCATCGCCCTCCACTCCACCGCCCTGGGCCCCGCCCTGGGCGGCACCCGCTTCCACCCGTACGCCTCCGAGGAGGAGGCCGTGCAGGACGCGCTGAACCTGGCGCGGGGCATGTCCTACAAGAACGCCCTGGCCGGCCTGGACCTCGGCGGCGGTAAGGCGGTGATCATCGGCGACCCGGCCACGGCCGCCGAGGGCGGCATCAAGACCGAGGCGCTGCTGCGGGCCTACGGCCGCTTCGTGCAGTCCCTGGGCGGCCGCTACATCACCGCCTGCGACGTCGGCACCTACGTCGCCGACATGGACGTGGTGGCCCGCGAGTGCGACTACGTGACCGGCCGCTCGCCGCAGTACGGCGGCGCCGGGGACTCCTCGGTGCTGACCGCCTTCGGCGTGTTCCAGGCCATGCGCGCCTGCGCCCAGCACCGCTGGGGCGCGCCCACCCTGGCCGGCCGCCGGGTCGGCGTGGCCGGGGTCGGCAAGGTCGGCCACTACCTGGTGCAGCACCTGGTGGAGGACGGCGCGCAGGTGGTGCTCACCGACGTCCGGGCGGACGCCGTGGAGCGGGTCCGGGCGGCGCACCCCGGGGTGGAGGTGGCCGCCGACGCCGAGGCCCTGATCCGGGCCCGCCTGGACGTCTACGCCCCCTGCGCGCTCGGCGGCGCGCTGGACGACGCCACCGTCGCCGCCCTGACCGCCTCGGTGGTCTGCGGCGCGGCCAACAACCAGCTCGCCCACGCCGGGGTCGAGAAGGACCTCGCCGACCGGGGCATCCTGTACGCGCCGGACTACCTGGTGAACGCGGGCGGGGTGATCCAGGTCGCGGACGAGATAGAAGGCTTCGTCTTCGAGCGCGCCCAGGCCAAGGCCGCGAAGATCTTCGACACCACGCTGGAGATCTTCGCCCGGGCCCAGGCCGACGGCGTCCCCCCGGCGGTGGCCGCCGACCGGCTGGCCGAGCGGCGGATGGCCGACGTCGGCCGGCTGCGGTCGATCCTGGTCCCCGGCGGGCGCCCGAACGGCCGCCACAGCTGACCGGCCGGGCGCGGCGGCACCGGGGGCGCTGCCCCCGGCGGCGCCTCCGCGGGCGACAGGAACGGCGTTCTCACCTGCTGGCCCGAACGGTGGATAGCCGCTGCCCGTACGGGGGATAATCTTCCTGGGGCGATCCCCGTGACCGCCCCGGGAAGTGACCGGCGGAACCCGCCCGCTACCCTTGTGACCTGCAGCAACACGGTCGTGAGTGGGAGCAGCGTGCGCAACGTCGCACGGGCGGCGTACCGTAGGGCGCTGTAAGCAGGTACCGTTATTGCTCAAAGGACCGGCCCTCTCACTTGTGAGGGGTCGTTTCTCAATCATGAACGCGTGTCAAGACTCGGGGCCATGAGCCCCGTCGTTGAGGGGGTCGAGCCATGGGGCGCGGCCGGGCCAAGGCCAAGCAGGCAAAGGTCGCCCGCCAGCTGAAGTACGGCGACGTGGGTTTCGATCCAACCCGTCTGGCCAACGAGCTGGGCGTGTCGTCTTCGAACGAGTCGGTCAATCCGCGGCGATTCGATGACGACGAGGACGATGATCCCTACGCGTCGTACGCGAAGCTGTACAACGGCGATGACGACGATGAGGATGATGAGGACGAGACTGAGGTCCCGTACCGCAAACACGCCTGAATTCGTCCATACAGTCGAGGAGCCGATCCGGTGGCAGCCGGGTCGGCTGTTCGGCGTTGAGCGGCGCCGACCGACGGGCCGCGGCCTGCCGACCGGCCGCAGCCGGGCGGCGGTGTCCTGCGGTGTTCCGCGCGGGCGCGGCGACGGTCCGGCCGCCGCGCCCGGCGCCGGTCAGGCCCCGTACGCCCCGTAGAGGGCGGCTCCGCCGTTGTCCCACTCGCCGCCGCGCTCGACGATGTCGCCGAGCAGCCAGGCCTCGACGTCCCGGTCGGCCAGGACCGCCAGCACGGCGTCCACCGACTCCGGCGGGACCACGGCGACCATGCCGACGCCCATGTTGAGGGTCTTCTCGATCTCCAGCGTCTCCATCCGGCCGACCTCGGCGACGGTGCGGAAGACCGGCAACGGGTTCCAGGTGCCGCGGTCCAGCCGGGCGTGCAGCCCGTCCGGGATCACCCGGGCCAGGTTGGCCGCCAGGCCGCCGCCGGTGACGTGGGAGAAGGCGTGGATCTCGGTGGAGCGGGCCAGCGCCAGGCAGTCCAGGGAGTAGATCCGGGTGGGCTCGAGCAGCTCCTCGCCCAGGGTCCGGCCGAACTCCTCGACCTGGCGGTCCAGCTTCCAGCCGGCCTGGTTCAGCAGCACGTGCCGGACCAGCGAGTAGCCGTTGGAGTGCAGCCCGGAGGCGGCCATGGCGATCACCACGTCCCCGGCCCGCACCCGGTGCGCGCCGAGCAGGGCGTCCGCCTCGACCACGCCGGTGCCTGCGCCCGCGACGTCGTACTCGTCCGGGCCGAGCAGCCCGGGGTGCTCGGCGGTCTCGCCGCCGACCAAGGCGCAGCCGGCCAGGACGCAGCCCTCGGCGATGCCCTTGACGATCTGCGCGACCCGCTCCGGGTGGACCTTGCCGACGCAGATGTAGTCGGTCATGAACAGCGGCTCGGCGCCGCAGACCACCAGGTCGTCCACGACCATGCCGACCAGGTCGTGGCCGATGGTGTCGTGCTTGTCCAGGGCGGCGGCCAGGGCCACCTTGGTGCCGACGCCGTCGGTGGCCGAGGCCAGCAGCGGCCGCTCGTAGCGCTTGAGGGCGCTGGCGTCGAACAGCCCGGCGAAGCCGCCGATGCCGCCGACCACCTCGGGCCGGGTGGCCTTGCCGACCCACTGCTTCATCAGCTGGACGGCGAGGTCGCCCGCCTCGATGGAGACGCCGGCGGCGGCGTAGGTCGCCCCGCCGTTCGCGCTGCTGGTCTGGTCGCTCACAGGAACGGCCCTTTCGGGTCGGGAGGGTGGAGAGGGTGAGGGCGTTACGGTCGGCGCAGGGCGTCGGCGGCCCCTATGCCGCCGAGCATGGACTGCACGCCGTCGGCGTCCGTGCGGTGCTTGCCCGCGCCGCGCACCGCCGGGGGCTGCCCGGCGGAGGCGATCTCGGCCTCCAGCAGGTGCTTGCCGAGCAGCTCCGGATCGGGCAGCTCCATCGGGTACTCACCGGTGAAGCAGGCCGTGCAGAGCCGCTCGCGGGGCTGGTCGGTGGCCTCGACCATGCCCTCGGTGGAGATGAAGGCGAGCGAGTCCGCGCCCAGGGAGGCGCCGATCTCCTCGACCGACAGCCCGTTGGCGATCAGCTCGGCCCGGGTGGCGAAGTCGATGCCGAAGAAGCAGGGCCACTTGATCGGCGGCGAGGAGATCCGGATGTGGACCTCGGCCGCACCGGCCTCGCGCAGCATCCGGACCAGGGCGCGCTGGGTGTTGCCGCGGACGATGGAGTCGTCCACGACCACCAGCCGCTTGCCGCGGATGACGTCCTTCAGCGGGTTCAGCTTGAGCCGGATGCCCAGCTGTCGGATGGTCTGGTTGGGCTGGATGAAGGTCCGGCCCACGTAGGCGTTCTTGACCAGCCCGGAGCCGTAGGGGATGCCGCTGGCCTCGGCGTAGCCGATGGCGGCCGGGGTGCCCGACTCGGGAGTCGCTATCACCAGGTCGGCCTCGGCCGGGGCCTCCTTGGCCAGCCGGCGGCCCATCTCGACACGCGAGAGGTGCACGTTGCGCCCGGCGATGGTGGTGTCCGGGCGGGCCAGGTAGACGTACTCGAAGACGCAGCCCTTGGGCTTGGCCTCGGCGAAGCGGGAGGTGCGCAGGCCGTTCTCGTCCACGGCGATCAGCTCGCCGGGCTCGACCTCGCGGATGAAGGAGGCGCCGACGATGTCCAGCGCGGCGGTCTCCGAGGCGATGACCCAGCCGCGCTCCAGCCGACCCAGCACCAGCGGGCGGATGCCCTGCGGGTCGCGGGCGGCGTAGAGGGTCTGCTCGTCCATGAAGACCAGCGAGAAGGCGCCCTTGACCTTGGGCAGGACCTGCTGCGCGGTCTCCTCTATGGTCAGCTCCGGGGAGCCCGCCAGCAGCGCGGTGACCAGGTCGGTGTCATTGGTGACGGCCGACCGGCCGGAGCGCGAGATGTGCTGCTCGCCGGGCAGGTCGGCGACCATCTGCGCCAGCTCGGCAGTGTTCACCAGGTTGCCGTTGTGGCCGAGCGCCAGCGAACCGTGGGCGGTCGCCCGGAAGGTCGGCTGGGCGTTCTCCCACACCGAGGAGCCGGTGGTGGAGTAGCGGGCGTGCCCGACGGCGATATGGCCGACGAGCGCGCCCAGGGAAGTCTCGTCGAAGACCTGCGAGACCAGGCCCATGTCCTTGTAGACGAGGATCTGCGAGCCGTTACTCACTGCGATGCCCGCGGACTCCTGTCCGCGGTGCTGCAGGGCGTACAGCCCGAAATAGGTGAGTTTGGCGACCTCTTCACCGGGGGCCCAGACACCGAAGACACCGCAGGCGTCCTGGGGGCCCTTCTCGCCGGGAAGGAGGTCATGGCTGAGTCGTCCGTCACCGCGTGGCACGCTACCGAGTCTAGGGCAGTCCGGCGGTAGCAGCCGAACGGGGGACAACCGCAGGTCACGGCCCGGGTTGTGGACACGCGTAGATCCGTGCCCTGCGGACTCAGCCCATCACGGGCAGTAGCGAGGAGAGGTCGCTGCGCTCGCCACTGGCCGTGAGTTGCGCCACGTCGCCGTCGGCGCCAGTGGCCCGGGCCCAGCTGGTGCGGCCGGACGCGAGCCGGATCCAGGCCAGCGGCGTGGTCTCCACCACGTTGGGCGGGGTGCCCCGGGTGTGCCGCGGGCCTTGGACGCACTGGACCACCGCGAACGGCGGGATCCGCAGCTCCACGGCGCCGCCGGGGGCCTGCACCGCCAACGTGTCGGCCAGCAGCCGGACCACGCTGGCCAGCGCCTGCCGGTCGTGCCGGAAGCCGTCGGCCGGGCCGAAACCGGCCGGATCGGCGCGGGCCAGGGCGTCGGCCAGGTCGTCGGCGTGGACGACGGCCTCCACCAGCCGGGTGACCAGGAAGTCGCCGAGCAGCATCGTCCCGTAGCGGGTGGGCAGCCGCAGCTCGGCCGGGTGGTCCCCGTCCAGCAGCCGCAGCGCCCGCCGGACGGCGGCCTCCAGCGCGGCGGCCACCTCGGCGGGCGCCCCGCCGAACGGCTGCCCGGCGTCGGCGCCGGTGTCGTGCCCGGCGTCGGGCTGCCCGGCGTCGGCGCCGGTGCGCTGCCGGGCGCGGTCGGCGACGGCCGGGGCGGCGGTGCGGGTGGCCGTCACCCAGTCGGTGGGCGACAGCGGCGGGCCGTCGGCGGCCGGGAGGCCCAGCCGGTCGGTGAGCGCGTCGAAGGCGCTGCCCAGGTGGGCGACCAGCTCCCGTACCCGCCATCCGTCCAGCCGGGTGGGCGCGGCCAGCAGCTGTTCGGCGTCGGCGCGCTCGCACAGCCCGTGGACGGCGTCCACCAGCGCCTGGGCCTGCCCGCGCAGGGCGTCGCGGGTCCGGGCGGGGTCGTAGGTGCGGACGCGCACGCGGCGGGCGGCAGACGGCATGCGGCGAGCCTAGGGGCGGACCGGCCCACGCCGCCAGGCCGCTCCCCCGCGCCCGCGCCCGCGCGCGGCCATAGAGGTCAGGCCGGTGCGGGCGGGGTGACGTGGCGCAGCTTGTCCGGGTTGCGGATCACCCGGATGCCGGTGATGCCGCGCTCGTCCACCTCCGCGCACAGGACGCTGTCCGGTACCGCGCCGGAGAGCACCAGCACCCCGGGCGCGCCGTTGACGTCCACCAGCTGCACCGACATGTCCGGCAGCGGGCGGTTGACCAGGATGCCGAAGATCCAGCGGGCCACCTTGTCGGCGCCGACGATCGGGCGCAGCGCGGCGCGGATCTTGCCGCCGCCGTCGCTCCACAGCGTGACGTCGGGCGCGAGCAGCGCCATCATCCGGTTCAGGTCGCCGCCCACACAGGCCGCCAGGAACTCGTCGGTGACCCGGCGGCGCACCTCGGCCGGGGCCTGGTAGCGCGGCTTGCGGGCCTGCACCGCCGAGCGGGCGCGGTGGCCGACCTGCCGCACCGACGCCTCGGTGCGCTCCAGCATCCCGGCGATCTCGGCGTACGCGAAGCCGAAGACCTCCTTGAGCACGAAGACGGCGCGCTCCAGCGGCGAGAGCGACTCCAGCACCACCAGCACCGCCAGCGAGACCTGCTCGGCCTGCTCCACCCCCTCGCCGGCGTCGGGGGCGGTCACCAGCGGCTCGGGCAGCCACGGCCCGACGTACGCCTCGCGCTGGGCGGCGGCCGAGCCGAGCCGGTTGAGCGAGAGGTTGGTGACGGTCCTGGCCAGGTAGGCCCGGGGCTGGGCGACGGCGGCGGTGTCCACCCGGCTCCAGCTGAGCCAGGCGTCCTGCAGGATGTCCTCGGCGTCGGTGGCGCTGCCCAGCATCCGGTAGGCGATGCCGAACAGCACCCGCCGGTGCTCCTGGAACAGGGTGAGGGCGGCGTCGTCGGTCACGCCCGCGAAGGTACCGCACCCGCGCCGCCGGGCCCGGACCGAGTGCGGTCCGGGCCCGGCGGGCACGGTCGGGGCGGTGCGGGGTCAGCCGCGGTAGGCGGCCAGGCCGGTGTAGGTGGAGACCTGGACCGGGTTGTGCGAGCCGCTCACGACCAGGGTGTCGATGCCGTCGGGGGTGCGGAAGGCGATGGTGCTGCCGTTCGGCGACCAGGTGGGCTCGGTGTAGTAGCTGGTGCCGTGCGGGGTGAGGTCCCGGACGGTGGCCTTGGTCTGGCCGAAGGTCTCCTCGAAGATGTGGTCGTGTCCGGCGACCGAGCGGACGAAGACGACCTCGTCGCCGTCGGGCGAGAGCGCCGGCTCGGAGCCCTTGACCAGCACGCCGCCCTGCTGCCGCAGGTAGTCGTCGCGGATGTAGACGTCGCCGGTGCGGGTGTTCTCGTAGACGGCGCTGCCGTAGCCCCCGGCGGCGTTCGGCCAGGTGTTGCCGGTCTGCGGCAGGCTGGTCTCGCCCTCGCCGAAGTAGTGCTCCAGCGGCAGCAGCGCCGGGGTGGCGTCGTGGGCGGTGGCGACCACGGTCTCCAGCCGGGTGGTACCGCTCTTCTCGGCGGCGAAGATCAGGTTGTCCTTGGCCGGGACGCCGTCGGAGGCGGCGGCGACCTGCCAGGTCGGGTGGGACCAGGTCTGCCGGCCGGGGTTCTTGGCGACGGTGACCCGGCCGGTGCCGTTGGCGTTGGCGACGTCCAGGTTGCCGCTGCCGTCGATGAACGCGGCCTTGCTGCCGCTGGGGTTCCAGGCCAGGTCGCGGACGGTCACGCCGAAGTCGACCCGGGTGCCGTTCATGACGACGTACCTGGTGCCGTCGCTGATGGTCAGGCCGTTGCCCTTGGTGCCGTTGACGGCGGCGGGGGCGTGGGCGGTGGCGGCGTCGGCGACGGTGGGCAGCAGCGCGGTGACGGCTGCGGTGAGGACGACGGCGGCGGCGGTGCGGCGGAGGCGGGCAGACATGGCGTGTCCTTGGGGTGAGTGGATGGCTGTGCCGGTCGCTGAGCCGCGCCGCCACGGTCGGGTGGTGCCCACCCGTTCGATCGTTGCTGCTCGGTGCGATGAGAGAAGCCTGTCAGCCGAAGATCGTGGAACTGTCGGCCTCCTGTCACAGCGGCGCAACAGCCGCCGCCTCCGCCCGGACATGCCACTGCCCCCGCGACCGTGGTCACGGGGGCAGCGGCGCATGCCAGTTGACGGATCGTCAGCCGAGCAGGGCCTCGATGACGCCGGTGTGGGCGGCCCGCAGCTCCGCCAGCGGCAGGGTGAACTGCCCCTGGAGGTCGATGCTGTCGCCGTCCACCACGCCGATCCGGGTGGCCGGGAGCCCGCGCACCCCGCACATCTCGGTGAACCGCAGCTCCTCGCTGCGCGGCACGGACACCACCGCCCGCCCGGCCGACTCGCTGAACAGGAAGACGAACGGGTCCAGGCCGTCCGGGACGACCAGCCGCACGCCCTGCCCGCCGCGCAGGCAGCTCTCCGCCAGGGCCTGCACCAGGCCGCCGTCGGAGAGGTCGTGCGCCGCGTCGACCATGCCGTCGCGGGAGCCCGCGATCAGCACCTCGGCCAGCAACTGCTCCCGCTCCAGGTCCAGCCGGGGCGGCAGCCCGCCCAGGTGGTCGTGCGCGACCTGGGACCAGGCCGAGCCGCCCAGCTCGTCGGCGGTGTCGCCGAGCAGGTAGACCAGCTGGCCCTCCTCGGCGAAGCCGATCGGGGTGCGCCGGTTGACGTCGTCGATGACGCCGAGGACGGCCACCACCGGCGTCGGGTGGATGGCGGTCTCGCCGGTCTGGTTGTACAGCGAGACGTTGCCGCCGGTCACCGGGGTGCCCAGGGCCTGGCAGGCGTCGGCCAGGCCGCGGGTGGCCTCGGCGAACTGCCACATCACGTCCGGGTCCTCGGGCGAGCCGAAGTTCAGGCAGTCGGAGACCGCCAGCGGCTTGGCGCCGGTCGCGGCGACGTTGCGGTACGCCTCGGCCAGGGCCAGCTGCGCCCCGGTGTAGGGGTCGAGCTTGGCGTAGCGGCCGTTGCCGTCGGTGGCGATGGCCACGCCTAGGTTGGTGGTCTCGTCGATGCGGACCATGCCGGAGTCCTCCGGCACCGACAGCACGGTGTTGCCGAGGACGTAGCGGTCGTACTGGCTGGTGATCCAGGACTTGTCGGCCTGGTTCGGCGAGCCGACCAGCTGCAGCGCGGCGGCGCGCAGCTCCTCGCCGCTCTGCGGGCGCTTCAGCCGCTCGGCGGTGGGCGCGTCGGCCTGCAGGGCGTCCTGCCAGGACGGCCGGGCGAAGGGCCGCTGGTAGGTGGGCCCGTCGTGGGCGACGCTGCGCGGCGGGACGTCCACGATCTGCTCGCCGTGCCAGAAGATCTCCAGCCGCTCGCCCTCGGTGACCTCACCGATGACGGTGGCGATCACGTCCCACTTCTCGCAGATCTCCAGGAAGCGCTCGACCTTGCCGGGCTCGACGATGGCGCACATGCGCTCCTGCGACTCGCTCATGAGGATCTCCTCCGGCGAGAGCGTGGCGTCGCGCAGCGGCACGGTGTCCAGCTCGACCCGCATGCCGCCGGAGCCGGCCGAGGCCAGCTCGCTGGTGGCGCAGGACAGGCCGGCCCCGCCGAGGTCCTGGATGCCCAGGACCAGCTTCTCCCGGAAGACCTCCAGGGTGCACTCGATGAGCAGCTTCTCCTGGAACGGGTCGCCGACCTGCACCGCCGGGCGCTTGGCCGGGCCGGTCGCGTCGAAGGTCTCCGAGGCCAGCACGGAGACGCCGCCGATGCCGTCGCCGCCGGTCCGCGCCCCGTACAGGATGACCTTGTTGCCGGCCCCTGAGGCCTGCGCCAGGTGGATGTCCTCGTGCTTCATCACGCCCACGCACAGCGCGTTGACCAGCGGGTTGCCCTGGTAGCAGGGGTCGAACACGACCTCGCCGCCGATGTTGGGCAGGCCCAGGCAGTTGCCGTAGCCGCCGATGCCGGCGACGATCCCGGGCAGCACCCGCCGGGTGTCCGGGTGGTCCGGCGCGCCGAAGCGCAGCGGGTCCATCACCGCGACCGGGCGGGCGCCCATGGCCAGGATGTCGCGGACGATGCCGCCGATGCCGGTGGCCGCGCCCTGGTAGGGCTCGATGTAGGACGGGTGGTTGTGCGACTCGATCTTGAAGGTGACCGCGTAGCCCTGGCCCACGTCCACCACGCCGGCGTTCTCGCCGATGCCGACCAGCATGGCGTCGTTGGCCGGGGCCTTCTCGCCGAACTGCTTCAGGTGGACCTTGCTGGACTTGTAGGAGCAGTGCTCCGACCACATGACCGAGTACATGGCCAGCTCGGCGCCGGTCGGACGGCGGCCCAGGATCTCCCGGATCCGCGCGTACTCGTCCGGCTTGAGCCCCAGTTCGGCCCAGGGCTGCTCGGCGTCCGGGGTACCGGTCGCGTGCTTGACGGTGTCGAGGCTCATCAGGCGTTCACCAGCTGCTTCAGGATCGAGGCGAAGAAACCGAGGCCCTCGGTGCCGGGGCCGGTCAGCGGCTCCACCGCGTGCTCGGGGTGCGGCATGAGGCCGACGACGTTGCCCGCCGCGTTGCTGATGCCGGCGATGTCCCGGTACGAGCCGTTGGGGTTGACGTCCAGGTAGCGGGCGACCACCCGGCCCTCCGCCTCCAGCGCGTCCAGGGTGCGCTCGTCGGCGACGAAGCGGCCCTCGCCGTTCTTCAGCGGGACGGTGATCTCCGCGTTGGGCACGTAGGCGCCGGTCCAGGCGGTGGCGGTGTTCTCGATCCGCAGCCGCTGGTCGCGGCAGACGAAGTGCAGGCTGTCGTTGCGGGTCAGCGCGCCCGGCAGCAGGTGCGACTCGCACAGCACCTGGAAGCCGTTGCAGATGCCGAGCACCGGCAGGCCGACGGCGGCCTGCTCGATGATCGTCCCCATCACCGGGGAGAACCGGGAGATGGCGCCGCAGCGCAGGTAGTCGCCGTACGAGAAGCCGCCCGGCAGCACCACCGCGTCGACCTGGTGCAGGTCCTTGTCGCGGTGCCACAGCGCGACCGGCTCGCCGCCGGCCAGCCGCACCGCGCGCTGCGCGTCGCGGTCGTCCAGCGAGCCGGGGAAGGTGACGACGCCAATGCGGGCTGTCACTGCTGCTCCTCCACCCTCACGGTGAAGTCCTCGATGACGGTGTTGGCGAGGAAGGTCTCGGCGGCCTGACGGATACGGGCGAGGGCGGCCTCGTCGACCGGCCCCTCCAGTTCCAGTTCGAAGCGCTTGCCCTGGCGGACGTCGGCGATCCCGGCGAAGCCCAGGCGCGGCAGCGCGCGCTGCACCGCCTGTCCCTGGGGGTCGAGGATCTCCGGCTTGAGCATGACGTCGACAACGACGCGTGCCACGGGTACTCCCGGTGGTGTCTGGTGCGGGGGGAACTCCAGCGTACCGGGGGCCGGGAGCGTGTTTGGATTGTCATCCAGGGCGACGCGCGTAGATGACCGTTGCCGTGCGGACGATCACACAAGCGCGCCTGCGGCGAAATCTGCCGACCGCAACGTCCGGAAATACCTCATTCGCCGCATTCAGGCGGCCCGCATCCGCGTTCCGGGCATCAACAGCGCAGTTCAGCGCGCAGATCTGCGGGCCGCTCGCAATACCAGCAGCCCAGCTCCACTGTCCATAGGTTTCGACCGAGTATCGGCGAGGTATCGAACCGACACGGAATATCGAGAAGAAAAAGTTGCCTCATCGATTTTCGTCGGCTTTAGGGGCAGAATGGTGCCACCGGGAACGGCGTTGCACCGAACCCGGCCGGCAGTGGTGTCCGCACTGATGCGGGCCCCAGAACACACCTCCGACCTGCGGGCTTCCGCCATCGCTCCGACGATGGCCGATCCCGAGAGGATTGGCATCATGGCTCAGCGCGTAGTGGTCACTCTCTCCGACGACATCGATGGCGGGGCGGCCGAGGAAACCGTGCAGTTCGCGGTGGACGGGAAGTCGTACGAGATCGACCTGTCCTCCAGGAACGCCGAAAAACTGCGCGACGCGCTCGCCCCTTATGTGGCGGCCGGCCGCAAGCAGAGCCGCAGCGGCAAGGCGATCCGCCACACCGAGGTGGCACCGGACCCGAAGACGGTCCGCGCCTGGGCCCAGTCGCGGGGCATCGAGCTGCCGGCCCGGGGCCGCCTGCCCAAGCACGTGTACGAGGCGTTCTCCGAGGCCAGCTGAGGCCGGACGGCGCCGCCCTCCCGGGATCAAAAAGACTTTTGGTCCAAATCGGGCAAACCACCCCGCCCGGGCGATCAACGCCTGCCGGATGGGCTAGTGTTCTCTTCAGCGGAACACGCCGGAGACGGAAGCCGAAAGGCCAGGTCAACGGGGTGGACTCGCAGGTGTAGCTCAGTAGTAGAGCGCTCCCCTTCCAGGGGAGAGGCACAGTGTGCAATCCCTGTCACCTGCTCCACTCGACGGTCCGACCGGATGGCGAAAGCCACTCGGGGGATCAGGTAGAGTAGGACTCGCCGGAAAGGACCGGAGGCCAGCAGGCCGAAGGAAATCGAAGGCGAACGCCATGCGGATGTGGCTCAGTGGTAGAGCATCACCTTGCCAAGGTGAGGGTCGCGGGTTCGAATCCCGTCATCCGCTCCAGAAGGATCGAAGGGCGCACTCATCGAGTGCGCCCTTCGTCGTTCGTGTGCGGCGCAGCGGTATGTGTGGCAGCAGCGGCCGGTGCCCGCCGGTCGGGTCGACCGGCGGGCACCGCGGCGGGCGTCAGTCCCAGTTGAGCCCGGTGAGGCGCTCGTACGCCTCCACGTACTTGGCCCGGCTGCGCTGGACGATCTCCTCCGGCAGCGCGGGCGGCGGCTCCTCCGAGCGGCGGTCCCAGCCGGACTCCTGGGAGCCGAGCCAGTCCCGGATGAACTGCTTGTCGAAGGAGCGCTGGGCCCGGCCCGGCTCCCACTCGTCCGCGGGCCAGAAGCGGGAGGAGTCCGGCGTCAGCACCTCGTCGCCGAGCACCAGCTGCCGCTCGCCGTCGGCGCCCTCGGCGAAGCCCAGCTCGAACTTGGTGTCGGCCAGGATGATCCCCCGGTCGCGGGCGATGTCCCGGGCCTGCCCGTACACGGCCAGGGTGGTCTGCCGCAGCGTCGCCGCGGTCTCCGCGCCCACCCGGCGGGCCACCTCCTCGTACGGGACGTTCTCGTCGTGCTCGCCCACCTCGGCCTTGAGCGCCGGGGTGAAGATCGGCGCGGGCAGCTCCGAGCCGTCCTCCAGGCCGGGCGGAAGCGCGATGCCGCAGACCGTCTGCGACTCCCGGTACTCCGCCAGGCCGGAGCCGGCCAGGTAGCCCCGGGCCACGCACTCCACCGGCAGCATCTCCAGGCTGCGGCAGACCAGGGTGCGCCCGGCCCAGTCGGCGGGCGCCCCGGCGGGCACCTCGGTGGAGATGACGTGGTTGGGGACGATGCCGCTCAGCCGCTCGAACCACCACAGCGACAGCTGGGTGAGGATGCGCCCCTTGTCGGGGATGACGGTGGGCAGCACCCAGTCGAAGGCCGAAGTGCGGTCGCTGGCGACCATCACCAGTCGGCCGGCCTCGTCGCGGTAGAGGTCGCGGACCTTGCCCGTGTGCAGATGGATGAGGCCGGGCACCTGCACCGGCTCGGGCTTCTCGACAAATCCGCTCAAGGTGAGTCCCTAGATGAAAGAACGTGGGGGAAGGGGGCCGCCACGAGTCTTTCACAGCGGATTCCGAAGGCCGCTGATTCAGTGGACCTTGCAGATGCGGTCCAGCAGGTTGGCCGTCGCCCGCTGGATGCGCTCGTCGGTGTGGCCCGGCCGGTCCAGCGCCGGGGACCAGGAGAAGGTGCCGCTGGCGAAGACGTACGCGCCGCTCGGCGCCCGGTGCAGCGAAGTCTCCTGGTGCCGGGGCGCGCCGCGGGCGTCCCGGTAGGGGGAGTGAGCCAGCAGCACCCGCTCGGTGTGCTCCGGCAGCGGGGTCCTCGGGAAGTAGCGGTCGGACTCCCCCGCGACCAGCCCCGGAATGCGGTCGCCGTCGTGCAGGCCGGTGCCCTCCCACAGCCAGTGGCCGGTGTTGTGGACCACCATCGGCACCGGCTCCGGCACCCGGCCCGCGTACTGGATGCCCAGCAGCCGCTGCTCGGGCTCGCCCAGGTCGCGCCAGAGCAGGCTGCGCGCCGACTCGCCCTGGCGCTTGCCGCAGACCAGCAGCCGGTCGGCCTCACCGGTCGCCCCGGACTCCAGCCGGACCTGCCAGTACATGCTGTTGGCGCTGAGGAACACCAGCGAGGTGCCGTGGTCGCGGGCGCGCTCCACCGCGCCGCGCATGGCCGCCGACCAGTACTCGTCGTGGCCGGGGAAGACCAGGCCCCGGTAGCAGGAGGGGTCCACCCGGCCGGCGTGCAGGTCGGTGGCGTTGGCGTAGGCCAGGTCGTAGCCGTAGCGCTCGGCCCAGCGGATGAAGTCGTAGGCGTGGCCGACGTGCAGCGGCAGCCCGGCCCCGGCGTAGGGGCGGTCGAAGGAGACGGTGGTGGCCGCCTCCTCCTCGCCGAGCAGCTCGCCCTTCTCGTTCCAGGCGTGGTACAGGCTGGCGCCGGTGCGGCCGTCCTCCGGGTAGAGGTTGTACGCCTGCCAGGTGACGTCCGGCAGCAGGAGCAGCAGGTCGGCGGCGACCGGGCCGGCCCGGACGGTGAACGGGATGTGGCTGCGGTACTGGTGGTCCGCGGTGGTCAGCACCGCGACGTAGGCGCCCGGGCTCCAGTGCGGCGGGATCTGCAGCCGCCAGGACATCCACCAGTGGTGGCAGGAGACGGTGCGGCCGGCGACCAGCGGCGCGGGCTGGACCAGCCCGGACAGCCTCGGGCTGGCGGAGACGTGCCGGGCCCCCGCCCCGGCGTAGTGCCCGATCCGGTAGACGTCGACGGTGAACTCCTGCGCCGGGCGGACGCTCACCCGCAGGTCCAGCGAGCCGCCGACGTCGGCGGCGGGCGCGGCGAAGCCCTTGATCTGCCCGCCGACGTCGTCGGAGGCGCGGGGGCGGCCCATGGTCGGGCTCTGGTCGTCCTCCGGCGCGCGGCGCGCCCGGGGCAGCTGGCCCTGGGTCTGGCCCAGGTCGACGTACCAGGGCACCATCAGGCCGGTGTCGTCGAAGTACCGGTCGGCGCCGCGCAGCCACGGCAGCGGGCCCTGGCCGAAGGGATCGGTCGCGCCGTGCGCGAGCGCCCCTGACTCCCAGCGGCGACTGTGGTCCATCCCCGCGCTCACCCCCTGACTGGACTGGTCCCGGGCGGACCGGCCCGAGCCCGGGCCGCCCCGGGCCGGCGCCCCGTGGCCGGTACCGTACCCCGGAACGTGACGTGCCGTCAGGGCGCACGGCGATCACCCAGCGCTCCCGACCGTTCACCACGGGTGCTCCCTCATCGTACGGGTCCGCGAGGGATCGCAGCAGAGGCCGGACCGGACTGCCGGACCGGGCCGGAGCGTCAGACCAGCCGTACCGGCTTCTCCAGCCGGACCCCGACCTCGTCCAGCCAGGCCCGCAGCGGGGCCTCGTCGCCGCTCTCCACGGCCAGGGCCACCGGGGCGGCCAGGTCGGTGCGGCGGACCCCGCCGACGACCAGCGCCGGGCCGTCGAGCCAGTCCAGGCCCGGTTCGGCGGCCCCGGCGTCCAGCGCGGCGCAGCAGACCAGGGCGGCCAGGTGCTCGGCCACCAGGTCGGCGCCGGTGCGGACGGGCTGCGAGGCGACCACCGGGCGCTCGGCCAGGGCCGCCAGCCGGACGCCCAGCTCGGCCCCCGGAACCCGGCGGAGCCGCTCCAGCACCCCGGCCAGATCAGTCGGCCCGGCCCCGGCGGCCGGAACGGCCACGGTGGAGGCCCCGGCCAGGGCGGAGCCCAGCCGGGCGGCGCGGGTCCGCCAGATCCGCTCCACCACGGCCTGCGGGTACTCTTCCCAGTCGACCGGCGACCAGGTACTGCCCTGGGCTGCGGCATCCGGGCGGCCGAGGCCGTGCCCGCCGGAGAACAGCCGGGCGGCGAGCAGCGAGACGGCCTCGTCCACCCGGCCCGGCTCCTCCAGCAGGTCGCAGGCGGGGCGCTCGCCGAGGCGGGTCTCGAAACCCTCGGCGAGCCGGTCCCGGCGGGACAGCTCGGTCAGCGCCGACACCACGCCCGCGTCCAGCCGGCTCGGCCAGCGGCCTATCCGCCAGGCGGGCAGGGCGACCCGGGTGAGCAGCCGGTCCCAGCCCGCATAGGCCAGGCCGACCTGCTCCTGGGCGGCCAGCCGCAGCCCGTAGTCGACCTGCCGGGCCTGTTCGGAGGCCCAGGCGGCGACGGAGCGCTCCATCTCGGCGGCGTGCGGCGCGCTGCGGCGCAGCAGCAGCGCGCAGGCGCGGCCGAGCAGCAGCAGCGCGGGGCGCTTCCACAGGGCGCCCCGGCGGCCGTCGGCGGCCAGGCCGAGGGCGGCGTCCAGGCCGCGGACGAAGCGGCGGGCGGCGGCGATGTCCGGGTCGGCGGAGCAGGCGGTGCCGGCCACCACCGGGGCGAGCAGGGCGCGCAGCTCGGCGACCCGCATCCACCAGATGAAGGGCGAGCCGATGACCAGGGTGGGCGCGACCGGCTCGGCGGAGCGGCCGCGTCCGAGGGTGTCGCCGCCGCCCGGACCGTCCGGGCCGTCGGCGGCGGCGGCCGGTGCGGAGCGGGACGGGCGGTCCGGCGGGTCCTCCAGCCAGCTGTCGCAGTCGGGGGTGAGCGCGATCCGCGCGGGCGCGGGCACGTCCATCCGCTCGGCGACCTCGCGGACCAGCCGGTACAGCTCGGGGGCGTCCGTCCCGGACAGCGGAACGGCGGGGACCTGCGGGCGCTCGGCCCGGCTGACCGCCAGCGCGAAGCCGGCGGTGAGCAGCAGCACCGCCAGCGCCACGGCGGAGACCGCCCAGCGGGCGGCGTCCCAGCCGGGGGCGTCGGGGGCCCCGGCCGCGCCGAGGCGCCCGGTCAGGCCGCCCGCTATCAGCACCGCTGCCGCGGCGGCGGGCAGCACCGCGACGGCCAGCGCCCGGCCGCGCAGCCGCAGCACCGCCCGCGCGTGCGCCCGCGCCGACTGGACGCCGGTGGTGGCGTTCGTACCGGCCATCTCTCGGATCACCCCCTGCCGCTGAACGCATGCCGGCCCCGGTGCGTCGGGGTCGGATCAGGTTCTTGTCTGATCCGACGTCCGCGCGCCGACCGGCGTTCCAGGAACGGTCCGGAACCACTCGGATCAGTGATTCCCCATGGACCGCAGCTTGCCCCCTCGCCGCTCGGAGTACCCGCGCGGCGGCACCGCGGCGGCCCTGCCGGGTGTGCCGGGCTGCGCGGTCCTGGGCACCATAAGGCCGAAGGCGCGTGGGCGTCAGCCGGATCGGCTCCTCTTCACTCGAAGGGTGTGCCTCCGGGGGACCGTTCGCCCCGCGCGGCCGGGCGGCGGCGCGGGGCGGGGGCTGTTGCTCCCGGCGGGTGGTCGGCCCCCGGGCGCCGGGCGCAGACCCGGGCGGCGATGCTCAGACCCGGGCGGCGATGTCCCCGCGGTGGTGCGACCCGGCCAGCGCGATCCGCTCGGTGGCCTCGTAGGCGCGGCCCCTGGCCTCGGCGATGTCCTTGCCGGTGGCGGTGACCGACAGCACCCGGCCGCCGGCGCTCAGCACCGTCGTCCCGTCCTGCGCCAGCTTCGTCCCGGCGTGCAGGACGTAGGCGGTGCCGTCGGCGGCCTCGGCCTCGGCCAGCCCGGTGATCGGGTCGCCGCCGCGCGGGGCCTGCGGGTAGCCCTCGGCGGCGATCACCACGGTCACCGCCGCGCCGTCGCTCCAGCGCAGCTCGGGGAAGTCGGCGAGGTGCCCGGTGGCGGCGGCGTGCAGCAGCCCGCCGAGGGGGGTCTTCAGCCGGGCCAGCACGACCTGGGTCTCCGGGTCTCCGAAGCGGGCGTTGAACTCGATCACCCGCACACCGCGCGAGGTGATCGCCAGGCCCGCGTACAGCAGCCCGGAGAAGGGCGTGCCGCGTCGGCGCAGCTCGTCCACGGTGGGCTGCAGCACGGTCCGCAGCACCTCGTCCACCAGCTCCGGATCGGCCCAGGGCAGGGGCGAGTAGGCGCCCATGCCGCCGGTGTTGGGGCCCTCGTCGCCGTCGTAGGCGCGCTTGAAGTCCTGGGCGGGCTGCAGCGGGACGACCGTGACGCCGTCGCAGACCGCGAACAGCGAGACCTCGGGGCCGTCCAGGAACTCCTCGATGACCACCCGCTCGCAGGCGGCGGCGTGCTCCAGGGCGGCCTGCAGGTCGGAGGTGACCACGACGCCCTTGCCTGCGGCCAGACCGTCGTCCTTGACCACGTAGGGGGCGCCGAAGGCGTCCAGCGCGTGCGCCGCCTCTTCGGGCGTGGTGCAGACGTAGGAGCGCGCGGTGGGCACGTTGGCGGCGGCCATCACGTCCTTGGCGAACGCCTTGGACCCCTCCAGCCGGGCGGCCTCGCCGCTCGGCCCGAAGACCGGGATGCCGCGCGCGCTGACGGCGTCGGCGACCCCGGCGACCAGCGGCGCCTCCGGGCCGACGACCACCAGCTCCGCGCCGAGCTCGGCGGCCAGGTCGGCGACGGCCGCGCCGTCCAGCGGATCGACCGGGTGGACCTGGGCGGTCTGCGCGATCCCGGCGTTGCCCGGGGCGCAGTGCAGGGCTGTGACTTGCGGATCGAGGGAGAGCGCGCGGCACAGGGCATGTTCGCGGGCGCCGCCGCCGATAACGAGGACCTTCACGGGACGAGCCTAGTGCCTGCGCTCCCGGCCCCCGGACCCGCGCTGCGCCGCGCACCGCCCGGGGGTCAGATCCGCTCCCGGGAGCCACCCACTCGAAGGGGTGAAACCCGGGGGACCACAATGGAGCAGCGCAACGCGGCTGCCATGGGTTCCGTACCGGTCCGGGGTGGCCCCCACCGCACCAATACCGGCGAATCTGCAACCATGGTCAGCCATTTGGCGGTAAGAAGTGGTGTTTGCAGACTGGGACGATCGGGCCCGATGGGCCGAAGGACAGGGAGTTCTCGCGGTGAGCCAGCCCGATATGCAGCCCGAAGAGAGCCCCTGGGGTTCCGAGCCGGGGCCCGATGAGCAGCGGTCGGCGGCCTCGGCCACCAGCGCCGAGCGCGACACCGCCACCGGCAGCGCCCCGCGCGGGCGGGACCTCAGCGTCCGGCAGTTCCCGCTCGGCGACTGGGGCGAGCCGGCCGAGCGGCTGGAGGAGCTGTACCGCTGGTCCGAGGAGCGCGCCCTGGAGGCCATCGACTGGTACCAGCGGGACCGCCGCTGGAAGCGCCGCGGGGCCCGGCTGCTGCGCTACCTCGCCGCGCTGCTCGGCGCGGCCGGGGCGGCGCTGCCGCTGGTCGGGCTGACGGGCGTCCGGCACGGGGTGACCGACTGGGGCTATGTGCTGCTGCTGCTCGCCGCCGCCTGCCTGGGCGCGGACCGGGCCTTCGGCCTGACCAGCGGCTGGATGCGGGACGTCAGCACCGGCCAGGCGCTGCAGCGGCGGCTGGAGGCGTTCCAGTTCGACTGGGCCTCGGAGTGCGTGCGCGAGGTGCTCGGCCCGACCGAGGGCACCGCCAGCGAGGCCGCCGAGCGCTGCCTGGGCGTGCTGCGCCGCTTCTGCGAGGACGTCTCGGACATGGTCCGCACCGAGACCTCGGAGTGGATGCTGGAGTTCCGGGCCTCGATGACGCAGCTGCCGACGCAGGCGGCGGGCGTGTGGGGCGGGCGCACCGAGGGTTCGGGCGCGCAGGTGCGGGTGCTGCCGTCGCTGGGCGCGGGCGGACGGCCGACGATGCCGCGCCAGCGGCCGCCGGAGTCCCCGCTGCGCTGACGGCCGGCGCGGTGACGCCGATGACGACGTCCGTGGGGGCGGGTACGGAGGTCCGTACCCGCCCCCACCGCCGTCCAGCTGCACAAGCGGGCGCTGCCGTCAGGCGAAGACGACCATCGATCCCTGGCCCAGCGCCCGGACCGCGGCGGCGTGCAGCCCGGTCCAGGCGTGCCGCTCGCGGGCGAACGGGCCGTCGTTGCCGGGCGGCGGGTAGGCCGGGCCCTCCAGCGTGGTCGGCGCGACCGGCCGCACCGGGACCGGCGGCAGCTGGTGGTCGATCCCGATGTACGGGGCCACCGCCTGCAGCTCGCGCAGCAGCCCCTGGGCGGAGCCGAGCGGCCCCCCGGCAGCCAGCAGGGCGTCGTCCACGATCGGCCGCTCGAAGTCGATCGGGACGTACGCGCCGGCGTGGTCGAAGTGCCAGACCAGGTGCGAGCCCTCGGCCGCCTCCTCGAACATCTCCAGCAGCTGCTCGTAGTCGCCGCCGAGGGCGTCCACCGGGGTCACGTCCAGGCCGGTGAGCTGCAGCAGGTAGGCGCGGCGCAGGAAGTGCAGGGAGTCGTAGTCGAAGGCGGCGATCGGCTCGACGTCGCCGCTGAGGCCCGGCATGTAGCGGAAGATGGGCACCTCGGGCAGCCCGCCAGCGGCGAGTGAGGCGTTGTAGACCGCCAGGTCCTCGGCGAACGGGTTGTCGGGGCTGTGCACGAGCACATCGACAAGCGGGACGAGCCAGATGTCACAGGCCACGGGCACTCCTGGGCGCGTAGGCACCGGTCGGGAGACGGTCGCCTCAACCCTAACGGCTGAGCCGTCGGCGGTCAGCGGCACCGGTGACGGCGGTGGCCCGGGCGCGCACGGAGCGTCACCGGACCGGCAACTGACCTACCGACCGTGACGGTCCGAGCGCCTGCCGGGGCAGCGGGACGCCGTCCGCGACGGTCCCGGCCGGGGCCTGGTCGTCGGGCCCGGCGGGCGGGTGGAAGCTGCGCAGGAAGCCGGCCACCGGGTCGTCGTCCAGGCTCTCCCCGCACAGCTCGGCCATCTGCTCCAGCGACTGCTGGTTGTAGCCCATCAGGATCCGGTGCACGCCCTGCCGGTCCCGGGCCAGCAGCCGCTCGGTCAGCGCCAGGTGGTCCGACCAGCAGAAGACGGCGACGTCGTCGCGGCCGCGCAGGTGCGGGGCGGCGAAGATCCAGTACTGGACCCGCAGCCAGTCCAGGTAGTCCGCCAGCTTGCGGTTGCCCATCAGGCCCGCCAGCTCGCCCCAGAACCGGCGGTCGCAGCCGACCAGCACGTCCAGCTGGCCGGAGACGGCCGCGCGGGCGGCGGCCTCGGCGCGGCGCTGCAACGAGGGCATCCGGCTCCAGTCGACGCTGCGGATGCCCTTGCCCAGCCGGCGGAACATGCCGTCGGTGACCAGGGTCCTGGCCTCGACCACGTCCAGGTAGTCGTCCCAGGTGAGCTGGGGGACGGTGAAGCCGCGGTTGTGCTCGCTCCAGAGCAGGTCCTGCGCGGCGAGGTCCAGCAGCGCCTCGCGCACCGGGGTGGCGGAAACGCCGTACAGCTCGGCGATCTCCTTGACGGTGAAGTGCGTCCCGGCGGCGAGCCGCCCGGCCATCATCTCCTCCCGCAGCGCGCCCGCGACCTGCTCGCGCAGGCTGCTGCGCTGCACCTGCCGTTGCAGGGCAGGGCCGGGGTCGCGGCGGCCACGCGGCACGGCGACCCTCCCGGGGTGGACGACAGAGGCGGACGTGGGGCGGACCAGGGGCGGACGGGTGGAGCAGTTGTGCGAACCGGGTGATTGCGATGAATTGACCGCAATAGCGACCCCAATGGTACGGCCCCGAAGCCCGTCTCCCAACGGGTTTTCGGGGCCGCGACCGGTCCGGACCTGTGACGGTTGTGGTCAGACGGTGTGCGCGTCCGCCAGCGTCAGCACCTCGTCCAGGATCGCCAGGCCCTCCTTGACCTCGGCGTCGCTGCTGTTGCACGGCGGCACCACGTGCAGCCGGTTCATGTTGACGAACGGCCACAGGCCGCGCTTCTTGCAGGCGGCGGCCAGCTCGGTCATGGGCGCGGCGGCGGCGCCGGCCGCGTTGTAGGCGGTGAGCGGCTCGCGGGTGGCGCGGTCCTTGACCAGCTCCAGCGCCCAGAACACGCCGAGGCCCCGGACCTCGCCGATGACCGGATGGCGCTCGGCCAGCTCGCGCAGGCCGGGGCCGATGACGTCCTCGCCGAGGCGCCGGGCGTTCTCGACGATGCCCTCCTGCGCCATGGCGTTGATCGTGGCCACGGCCGAGGCGCAGGCCAGCGGGTGCCCGGAGTAGGTCAGGCCGCCGGGGAAGGGGCGCTCGGCGAAGGTCTGCGCGATCGCCCCGCTGATGGCGACGCCGCCCAGCGGCACGTAGCCGGAGTTGACGCCCTTGGCGAAGGTCAGCAGGTCGGGCGTGACGCCCCAGTGGTCGGCGGCGAACCACGCGCCGGTCCGGCCGAAGCCGGCCATGACCTCGTCCAGGATGAAGACGATGCCGTAGCGGTCGCAGATCTCGCGGACGCCGGCCAGGTAGCCGGCCGGCGGGACCAGGATGCCGGCGGTGCCGACGACGGTCTCCAGGATGATCGCGGCGACGGTCTGCGGACCCTCGAACGCGATGGTCTCCTCCAGGTGCGCCAGCGCGCGCTCGCACTCCTGCGCCTCGTTCTCGGCGTGGAAGGGGAGCGGTAGGCGTAGGGGCCCCAGAAGTGGACGATGCCGGAGACGCCGGTCTCGTTGGCCCAGCGGCGCGGGTCGCCGGTCAGCGCGATCGCGTTGGCGGTGGCGCCGTGGTACGAGCGGTAGGTGGAGAGCACCTTCTGCCGACCGGTGTGCAGCCGGGCCATGCGGATGGCGTTCTCGTTGGCCTCGGCGCCGCCGTTGGTGAAGAAGATCTTGTCCAGGTCGCCCGGGGTGCGCTCGGCGATGAGCCGCGCGGCCTCGCTGCGGACGTCCACGGCGAAGGCCGGGGCGAAGGTGCAGAGCTTGGCGGCCTGCTCCTGGATCGCGGCGACCACCTTGGGGTGCTGGTGGCCGATGTTGGTGTTCACCAGCTGCGAGGAGAAGTCGAGGAAGCGGTTGCCCTCGTAGTCCCAGAAGTACGAGCCCGACGCGCCGGCCACGGCGAGGGGATCGATCAGGGCCTGCGCGGACCACGAGTGGAAGACGTGGGCACGGTCGGCGGCCTTGACGGCCTGCCCGGCAGCGGAGTCGACAGGGATGCTCATGAGCGCCAGCCTACGGAGGCCGCCCGAGGACGAGAATGAACACCTTGCCAGGCGATCCGGCCCTCGGGCGACACCCTGTCAGAGTCGATCACGCGCCGGTGCCGGGGGTCATGCTGTACGTCAGGAAGACCGTCCTGACGGCGTGCCGGTCGTACAGGCCGCGGGCGCGGTAGTTGTCCTCGGCGGTGTTCCAGCGCACCGCCGGCCAGCCCTGCTCGGCGCCGATCCGGTTCAGCTCCCGCAGCAGCGCGTCGGCCGCGCCGCTGCCCCGGTGGGCCGGGTCGACGTAGAGGTCGTCCAGGAAGCCGCAGGTGCCGCGCAGCAGCGAGTCGTAGGCGCGGTAGTGGGCCAGTCCGATCGGCCGGCCGTCGGCGTCGCGGGCCAGCAGGCAGCGGGACTCCCGGGCCGGGTCGTGGATCCAGGACCAGGCCCGCTCGTAGTCGGCGTCGCCGAGCGCGGTGGCGTAGAAGGCGGCGTAGCCCTCGAACAGCTCGCGCCAGCGTGCCTTGTCCTCGGCCCGGGCCGGGGTGACGGTCGGCTCGGCCATGGTCAGCCCCGTTCCAGCCGGGCGACCAGCGCGGCCTTGGCGGCCGGCCACTCGTCGGCCAGCATCGAGAAGTAGACGCTGTCGCGCCAGCTGCCGTCGGGGCGCAGCCGGTGCCGGCGGAGGGTGCCCTCGGGCCGGGCGCCGAGCCGGGCGATGGCGTTCTGCGAGCGCTGGTTGAGGTGGTCGGTCTTCCACTGGACCCGGCCCATGCCCAGGTCCTCGAAGGCGTGGGTGAGCAGCAGCAGCTTGGACTCGGTGTTGACCGGGCTGCGCCAGACCGCGCGGGCGTACCAGGTGAAGCCGATCTCCAGGCGTTCGTCCCGGGTGTCCCAGTCGAGGTAGGTGGTCCAGCCGACGGCCCGGCCGGAGGCGAGGCCGACGACGGCGAAGGCCGTGTAGGCGTCGGGCCGGGCGAGCAGGTCGGCGGCGATGGCGCGCAGCTCGTCCTCGGTGCGGGGGGTGGGGTGGCCGAGCCAGCGCCAGACCTCGTCGTCTCCGCCGCCGGCGGCGAACAGCTCGGGGACGTGGTCCGGGGTCAGCGGCTCCAGCCGGACGTGGCGGCCGGAGAGGGTGGCGGGTGCGGGTGTCTTGGCGGGCATGCCCCGACCCTAGGCACTTTTTGAACTAAGTGCAATCAATATCTGCACTAGTGCAAAAGGGGAGGATGCGGCGGCCCGGAACGCGTACGGCCCCCGCCGCGCGAGCGACGGGGGCCGTACCGGGCGAGGGGCCGGGTCAGTCCAGGAACGAGTTGATCTGGATGGTCTCGGTGCGGCCGGGACCGACGCCGACCGCCGAGATCGGCGCGCCGGACATCTCCTCCAGCGCCTTGACGTACGCCCGGGCGTTCTTGGGCAGGTCCTCGAAGGTCTGCGCCTTGGTGATGTCCTCGGACCAGCCCGGCAGGTTCTCGTAGATCGGCTTCGCGTGGTGGAAGTCGGTCTGCGAGTAGGGCAGCTCCTCCACCCGCCTGCCGTCGATCTCGTACGCCACGCACACCGGGATCTGCTCCCAGCCGGTGAGCACGTCCAGCTTGGTCAGGAAGAAGTCGGTGAGGCCGTTGACCCGGGTCGCGTAGCGGGCGATCGGGGCGTCGAACCAGCCGCAGCGGCGGTCGCGGCCGGTGGTGACCCCGCGCTCGCCGCCGATCCGGCGCAGCGCCTCGCCGTCGGCGTCCAGCAGCTCGGTCGGGAACGGGCCCGAGCCGACGCGGGTGGTGTACGCCTTGAGGATGCCGATGACCCGGTTGATCTTCGTGGGACCGATGCCGGATCCGGTGCAGGCGCCGCCCGCCGTCGGGTTGGACGAGGTGACGAAGGGGTACGTGCCGTGGTCGACGTCCAGCAGGGTGCCCTGGCCGCCCTCCATCAGCACCACCTTGTCCTGCTCCAACGCCTGGTTGAGCACCAGCGCGGTGTCCGCGACGAAGGGCCGCAGCTTGTCGGCGTAGCCCAGGTACTCGTCCACGACCAGGTCGGCCGGGACCGCGCGGCGGTTGTAGAGCTTGACCAGGATCTGGTTCTTGTCGTGCAGCGCGGCTTCGACCTTCTGCCGCAGGATGCTCTCGTCGAAGAGGTCCTGGACCCGGATGCCCACGCGGTTGATCTTGTCGGCGTAGGCCGGGCCGATGCCGCGGCCGGTGGTGCCGATCTTGCGCTTGCCGAGGAAGCGCTCGGACACCTTGTCCAGGGTCCGGTGGTACGGGGTGATCAGGTGCGCGTTGCCGGAGACCAGCAGCTTGGACGTGTCCACGCCGCGCTCCTGGAGGCCGACCAGCTCGGAGAAGAGCACGGCCGGGTCGATGACCACGCCGTTGCCGATCACCGGTGTGCAACTGGGGCTGAGGATGCCGGAGGGGAGCAGATGAAGTGCGTACTTCTGATCGCCCACGACCACCGTGTGACCGGCGTTGTTGCCGCCCTGGTAGCGGACCACGTAGTCGACCGAGCCACCGAGGAGGTCGGTGGCCTTCCCCTTGCCCTCGTCGCCCCACTGAGCGCCGACCAGCACAAGTGCGGGCACAGGCGTACACCCCTTTCGGGCGGGGCACAACAGACGGCGGGAAGGCCGCCGTTCTGGCCCCGGATAGACCAAGCCCCTGGCGCAACAGCGCAAGGGGCTCTTACACCGAGAGATTACCCGAGGAAGGACCGCGGTGTCGGCTGCGCATTCGGCGGGAGAGGCCCTTCTGGTGGTCGTGTCGCCCACGGCACTGGCCCTGGACGGGGAGTCGGTGAGGGTGGCGAGGGACGTCCTCGGCGCCGCCTTCGCGGTGAAGGCGGTGGTGCCCGGGGACCTCGCCGAGCTGGAGCGGGTGCTTTCGCGCAGGGGTCGTCGGCGACTGGTTGTGATCGGTGACGATCACGCCCTGCACCAGGTCGTTCAGCTGTTGCACCGGCACTGCGAACTGGAGGCGGGACCTGTCGGGATCATCCCGGTCGGAAAGGGCCACAAAGTGGCTCTGGCCAGGTCACTCGGGGCCGCGAGCCGCCCGGTGGAGGCCGCCAGGGCGGTCGCCCGGGGGCCGAGCGCCGGCTCGACCTGCTGGTGGACGAGGACGGCGGGGTGGTCCTCGGCGGGCTGCGGATTCCGGGCCGGGGCGTGGCCGAGCAGCCGCCCGGGCCGGGGGCCGCCGACAGGGCCGTCGCGCACGCCGGACGGACCGCTCCCGGGGCGGTCCTGGACGCCCCCGCACCAGGGGTGGAACACGGGAAGGATCCGCATGCAGCATGTTCGCCAAGGGCGAACGGAGTGGCGTCCGGACGGGCCCACGGCAGCCTCATCGGCTCCTGGTGCACCCAGCTCAGCCGCTCCGCCTGGAGCGCCGCCCGGAGCGTGGCCGGGCCGCTGCTGGCGCACGGCGGCGCACCCGGCCAGTTCCTGCGGATCGAGGCGGACGGGCGGCTGCTGGCCGACCGGGACCACCCGGTCGGGCTGATCTCGGTCCGGAACGCCTCCTCCCAGGACGCCCCGGCCGCCGGGCGCGGCCAGCGGCGCGGCCCCGGAGCCCCCAGGCAGCCCGGCCGCGGCACCGTCGCGCCCGGCGGGGCCGTCGCGCCCGGCAGCGCCGGGGCGGCCACCGGCGGGCTGATGGAGGTGCTGGTCAGCAGCCCGGGCGTGCTCGGCGGGCCGTACCGCTGCCGGGCGCAGCAGATCAGCGTGACCGGCGGGCTGTTCACCTACGAGGCCGACCACGCGGTGAGCGGCCCGGTCCGCGAGCGCACCTGGACCGTCGCGCCCGGCGCCTGGCGGCTGACCGTCCCCCAGGCCGTCCCCCCGGCGGCCTGACGCCCGTTCCTCACAGAGCCCATATCCACGGGTGGCAGACTGCATCCCATGAGCATTCACACGAACCTGCTGGGCGGGCCCGAACCCACGCTGCTTCCGGAGGACGAGCAGCCGTACCGGCTGCTGGCGGAGCAGTCCGCCTCACCGGTCCAGGTCGCGGCGGACTTCCCGACGTTCTCGCTCGCCTGGGCCATGCTCGCCGACGACGCCTTCACCGAGGACCACGTGGTCGAGTCCTACGCCTACGCCCGCACCGGCTACCACCGCGGGCTGGACGCGCTGCGCCGCGCGGGGTGGAAGGGCCACGGCCCGGTGCCCTGGGAGCACCGCGCCAACCGGGGCTTCCTGCGCTGCCTGGCCGCGCTCGCCCGCGCCGCCGAGGCGATCAAGGAGACCGACGAGGCCGAGCGCTGCTGGTCCTTCCTCAAGGACAGCAGCCCCGAGGCGTACGCCGAGCTGAAGCGCTAGCCAGGCCGGGCCGGAACGCACGGCGCCCCCGCACCCGGTGACGACGACGGGTGCGGGGGCGCTGCGCGTGGCCGCCGGTGGCTACTTCAGCCGGGTGCCGGCCGAGCGCAGGCTCTGGGTGGCCTCGACCACGCGGGCGGCCATCCCGGCCTCGGCCAGCTTGCCCCAGGTGCGCGGGTCGTAGGTGCTCTTCTTGCCGACCTCGCCGTCGACCTTCAGCACGCCGTCGTAGTTGCGGAACACGTGGTCCGCGATCGGGCGGGTGAAGGCGTACTGGGTGTCGGTGTCGAGGTTCATCTTGACCACGCCGTTCTCCAGCGCGGTGGCGATCTCCTGGGCGCTGGAGCCGGAGCCGCCGTGGAAGACGAAGTCGAACGGGTCGGTCTTGCCGTACTGCGCGCCGATGGCGTCCTGCAGCTCGCGCAGCAGCTCGGGCTTGAGCACGACGTTGCCCGGCTTGTAGACGCCGTGGACGTTGCCGAAGGAGGCGGCCAGCAGGTAGCGGCCCTTCTCGCCCAGGCCCAGCGCCTCGGCGGTGCGGACGGCGTCGTTGACCGAGGTGTAGAGGTTGTCGTTGATCTCGTGCGAGACGCCGTCCTCCTCACCGCCGGTCGGGGTGATCTCGACCTCCAGGACGATCTTGGCGGCGGCGGCCTGGGCCAGCAGCTCCTCCGCGATCTCCAGGTTGTCGTGCAGGGTCTCGGCCGAGCCGTCCCACATGTGCGACTGGAACAGCGGGTTCTCGCCGCGGGCCACGCGCTCGGCGGAGATCGCCAGCAGCGGGCGGACGTAGCCGTCCAGCTTGTCCTTGGGGCAGTGGTCGGTGTGCAGGGCGACGGTGATGTCGTACTTCACCGCGACGATGTGCGCGAACTCGGCCAGCGCGACCGCGCCGGTCACCATGTCCTTGTTGTGCTGGCCGCCCAGGAACTCCGCACCGCCGGTGGAGATCTGGATGATGCCGTCGCTCTCGGCCTCGGCGAAACCGCGCAGGGCGGCGTGCAGGGTCTGCGTGGACGTCACGTTGATGGCCGGGTAGGCGAACTTGCCTGCCTTTGCCCGGTCCAGCATCTCGCTGTAGACCTCGGGAGTTGCGATGGGCATTCGAATCCGCTCCTGTTGTCGGTGATGCGCCTACGGATACTGCTGCTACCCCGACCAGGGCCGGGCACCGGCGCCATTCTCCCATCCCCGGCCCCGGGCTTCACCTGGGCCCGGGACGGATTGCGCCTTTCACCCGCAGTCCGGTCAGACCATCTCAAAAGCTCATTACCGGCATGATCCGCCGGGAAAAGGCCGCCCTTCACAGGGGGCTGATGGCAAGGCCCGCTACCCTGCCAGGGTGACCACGTATCTCGCGTTGAACGTACTCGACGCCAACGCCCTGATCTCGCAGGTCGGCACCTGGGGCCTGCTTGCGATCATCTTCGCGGAGACCGGGCTGCTCATCGGATTCTTCCTGCCCGGCGACTCGCTGCTGGTCCTGGCGGGCGTCGCGGCGTCCAGCGCCGGACTCAAGACCCTGGGCACCCGGATGCCCCTGGACCTGCTGATGATCGGGGCGCCGGTGTGCGCCATCGCCGGGGCGCAGCTGGGCCACCTGCTCGGCGCCAAGGCCGGCCCGAAGCTGTTCAACCGGCCGGACTCGCGGCTGTTCCGGCGCGAGCACGTGGAGAAGGCCGAGGAGTACTTCCACAAGTTCGGCCCGGCCAAGGCCGTGCTGATGGCCCGGTTCATCCCGGTGGTGCGGACCTTCCTCAACCCGGTCGCGGGCACCCTGGAGATGCCCGCCGGGCAGTTCTTCGTGTGGAACGTCATCGGCGGGCTGGTCTGGACCGAGGCCATGCTGCTGATCGGCTACCAGTTCGGCGCGGCGCTCGCCCCGCTCATCGACAAGTACCTGATCCCGGCGATGGGGCTGATCGTGCTGGTCTCGATCGCCCCGATGCTGCGGGAGCTGCTGCGGAACCGCAAGAAGCAGGACGGCGGCCAGGCCGCCGCGGGCTCCGGCTCCGCGACGCCGACCGAGCCGGTCGGCGCGGCCGGTTCGGGCGGACGCCACCGCAAGAGCTGACGCCGCCGACGCCCGATCCGACCCCCGGCCCCGGCCCCGGGCGCGGCGAGCCGGCAGCCCGCGCGGGCTGCCGGCTCGAACGTTCACCGGTTCTCACCGGCTCTCACCGGCTCTCCCCGGCGGCAGTTCACAGGCCCAGGTCGGCCAGCTGGTAGGCGGCCAGGTACGGCAGGCCCTCGGCCTCGATCGCCGGGGCCGCGCCGCGCTCCACGATCACCGCGACCGCCACCACCTCGCCCCCGGCCTCGCGTACCGCCTCCACCGCGGTCAGCGGCGAACCGCCGGTGGTGGAGGTGTCCTCGACCACCAGCACCCGGCGGCCCTTGACCTCGGTGCCCTCGATCCGGCGCTGCATCCCGTGCGCCTTCTGCGCCTTGCGGACCACGAAGGCGTCCAGTCGGCTGCCGCGCGCCGCGGCGGCGTGCAGCATCGAGGTGGCGACCGGGTCGGCGCCCAGGGTGAGGCCGCCGACGGCGTCGAAGTCCAGGTCGGCGGTGAGGTCCAGCATCACCCGGCCGACCAGCGGGGCGGCGTGGCCGTCCAGGGTGACCCGGCGCAGGTCGACGTAGTAGTCGGACTCCAGGCCCGAGGACAGCGTTACCTTGCCGTGGACCACGGCCTTGGCCTTGATCTCGTCGAGAAGCTCGTCGCGGTGGTTGCTCATGAGGCACCAGTTTAGGGCCACCGCCTCAGGGCCGCCGCCAGCTCCAGGTGGTGCTCGCCTCCAACGGCTCGATACGGGTGACCAGGCGCGGAGCGGTGTTCAGGCCGTTCGGCGGGCCCGACTGCGGCTCCACGCAGATGGCGTCCGCCTGCTCGTCGAAGACCACCAGCCAGGCGCAGTCGGAGCTGATCCCCAGGCTCAGCTCGCCCTCCCAGACCAGGGTGGCGGCGACCCCCTCCGGCATGCCGAAGCAGTCGTCGCGCGGGCCCGGCAGCGGATCGATTCGGCGGCCGGTCGGCAGGTGGTCGGGGCCGCGCTCCTCCTGCCAGGCCGGGGCGAAGTCCAGCCGGGCGGCGGCTCCGCCGGCGCTCAGCCGCTTGCGGAACCAGGGGTGCCAGCCGACCTGGGCCGGGAAGGAGTCGGCGGCGGTCTCCACCGACAGCGTGGTCCGCAGCGAGTCCGGGGTCAGCTCGAACAGCTGGGTCACCCGGCCGGCGTACGGCCAGGGGGCGGCCAGGTCGTAGTAGAACGCCGCGCTCGCGGCCCCCGCCTCCGCCGTCGGCGCGGCGGCCGGGGCCCAGGCGGCGCGGACGCCGGTGCCGTGGATGGCGTGCGGCGGCATGTCGATCGGCAGCTCATGGCTGACCTGGGCGTTCCGCCAGCGGCCGTGGTCGACCCGCCCGCTCCACGGGACCATCGGGAACGAGCCGTAGCCGAAGACGTCCCCCGGCTGCGCCCCCTCGTCCTCGGCGGTCCGCAGCAGCTCGGTGCCGCCCACGCGCAGGCTGCCCAGCCGGCAGCCGTCGCCGGGCAGGACGGTCACCTGCGCCTCCCCGGCGGAGAGCAGGACCGGCGGCAGCGACGTCGTCGGGGCGGAGCGGGACACGGGACCTCCAGGCAGTGCGCCTCCGGGCGAGCGGCGGCGCGGGTACGTCGTGACGGATGCGTGGTTCGCCGATGACGGTACGCGCCCCGGCCGGGGGCGCGGCGTCGGCGTCCCGGGAGCGCCGGTACGGACGTCGGTACGGACGCCGGTACGGGGGCGCCGGGCGTGGGCCGTGCGTGAGCCGTGCGTACGGGGGTCAGCGTCTGCGCAGGGCGCGGGCCAGCAGCACCGCGCCGCCGACCAGCGCGACCCCGCCGCCGACCAGCCACGGCACCCGGCTGTACTCGGTCTCGGCGGACGGCGGCTCGCCCATCCGGCGCTCCGGCGCGCCCCAGCGGGCGGCGGCCCGGGAGCGGGCGCTGCGCGGCGGCAGGGCGGGACCGTAGCGGCCGCGCGGCGGCGCGTGGTCCACCTCCTCGGCGGAGCGGCCGACCATGCTGCGACGCAGCGCGGGCTCGTCCGGCCAGGGCTCGTCCACGCCCTGCGGGCCGGTGCCGACGGACTCCTCGATCAGGAACATGTCCGGGGAGTCGATGTCGGACAGCTCGGAGAGGTCCGACAGCTCGGAGAGGTCGGAGAGCCCGGGGAAGTCGCCGAGGTCGCCGAGGTCGGGCAGCCCGTCCAGCTCCTGGAACAGCTGCGGGTCCTGCGGGGACTCGACGTCCAGCTCCACCACGAAGGTTGCGCAGAAACGATCCAGCAGGCGGCGCGAGGCGAGCACCACGGCCTGCGGGTCGATCTCCGCTATCCGGCCCTTGCCGCTGACGGCGCAGTCGAACATGATGCGGCTGCGCTCCGCGCCCTCCTGCTCGCCCTCGCCGGTCTCGATCGGCAGCACGGCCACCCGCACCGTCCCGGCGACCTCGCCCTCGCCCACCGCCTGCTGCGCGGCGACCGACACCAGCAGCCCGGGATCGTCGCCCGCGCCGTCGGGCCCGCCCTGCGCCGGAGGGGTCGGCGGTGCGTCGTCCGGTTCGAAGCGGAGCGTGCCCCGGTAGGTGATGGAGGAGCTGCCGATGCGCAGCTTCATGCGTCCGGCCAGAACCGAGCCGTCCGGACCGGCCTCCGGACCTGCCTCTTCGGCCGGGACGAACCCCGGCAGGCAGCGGACCAGCAGTTCGGGGCGGCGCAGCGACCGGCGGACGGTGTGCGGCGACAGCGGTACCTGAACCTCATGCTCCATACCTTGGGAGCGTACAGACCTGTGGGCATGGAAGGGACGTATGAGGAGCGGTGTTTTCTGCCGTCGGCGGCGCTGCCGCCGGCCGCGCGCCGCCCGTCCGCGCCGCCCGCCTCACCCCACGCCTCACCCCGGGCGCAGCAGGGTGGACGGCGCGGCGGCGCGGGTCGGCCTGCGGGTGTCGGCGAGGACGGCCGCGAGCCGCAGCGCGGCCTGGTCCAGGCCGGGCGCCTCGGGCAGGTCGGCCGGCAGGCACAGCCGGGGCGTGCTGCGGGCGGCGAGGATGAAGCCCCAGTCGGCGGGCCCGCCGCAGTCCGGCCCGGCCGGGACGGCGTAGTCCACCGTGCGCAGGCCGACCGCGCGGACCGAGGCGTCGGCGCTCCAGAAGCTCCCGGTCACCGGCCCGGCGTGGACGGCCAGGCGCCCGCCGGGGGCCAGCAGCCGCTCGGCGAGGCCGTAGAACTCCTCGGTGTAGAACTTGCGGCCCTGGTCGAGGTCGGGATCGGGCAGGTCGGCGATGACCACGTCGTACCGCCTGCCGCGCCGGACGGCGGCCCGCAGCCAGTCGAAGGCGTCGGCGGTGCGGACCCGCACCCGGGGGTCGCTCAGCGCACGGCCGTTGAGCCGGGAGAGCACCGGGTCGGTTCGGGCCAGCCGCAGCACGGCCGGGTCCAGCTCGACCACGGTCACCTGCCGGACGTCGGCGTGTCGCAGCACCTCGCGGACGGCCAGGCCGTCGCCGCCGCCGAGCACCAGCACCCGGGCGCGCGGACCGGTCATCGCGGGCTGGACCAGCGCGGCGTGGTAGCGGGCCTGGTCGTCGCCGCAGACCGCGATCCGGCCGCCGAGGTACAGCCGCAGCTCCTCGTCCTGCTGCTGCTCACCCTGCTGCTGCTGCTCACCCTGCCGCTGCTCGGCCTGCCCCTGCTCGGCGAGCGCGGCCGGGGCCAGGGCGGCCGGGCCGGAGGGCGCCGGTGCCAGCGCGGCCGGGCCGGGGCCGCGCGGCGGGTAGCCGTCGGCGGCGGAGCGCTGCGGCGGCACCCGCTCGCTGCCCGGCCCCGGGCCCGGCCCCGGCCCTGGGCCGGTCAGCACGACCTCCTGGTAGCGGCTCTGGCTGCTGAAGCGGACCGGCGCGCCGTACAGCGCCTGCCGGGCGGCGCGCTCGAACGCCCCGGTCAGCGCGGCGGAGACGGCCAGCAGTAGCAGGACCACCCCGCACAGGCTCCACAGCAGCGGCCGCAGCCGCCGCGGCGGCTCCTCCCGGAACAGCCACAGCACGACCGCCCCGCCGGCGACGGCGTTGATCCCGCCGGTGATCAGCGCGCCCTCGGCCTGGCCCAGGCAGGGCAGCAGCAGGAACGGGAAGGCCAGACCGCCGACGAGCGCGCCCACGTAGTCGGCGGCGAACAGGTCGGCCACGGCCCGGCCGGCGTCCTGCCGCCGGATCCGCTGGATCAGCGTCATCAGCAGCGGGATCTCGGCCCCGATCAGCACGCCGATGACGGTGGCGACGGCGACCAGGGCGACCCGGTAGTGGCCGAACCAGACGAAACAGCTGTACAGCAGCAGCACCGACAGCCCGCCGACGACCGCCAGCGCGCTCTCGACCACGGCGAAGGCGGTCGCCGGGCGGCGGGTGAAGCGCTTGGCCAGCAGCGAGCCGACGCCCATGGCGAAGACCATCACCGAGAGCACCACCGACACCTGCGTCACCGAATCGCCGAGCAGGTAGCTGCCCAGCGCCACCAGTTCGAGCTCGTACACCAGTCCGCAGGCGGCGCAGACGAAGGCCGCCAGCAGCACCAGCCACCGGGCGGCCCGACCGCCGACGGCCTGGGTGACTGGGGGTGCTGCGGTTTGGCTGATCACATATAAACGCTAGGCGACGTCAGGTCACCAGCCCTTCCCCCGATGGGCTGAGCCGACGTCGCACGGTATTGACCCGTCGCTCAGGCGCGCTATTTGTCCGAACGTCCGCACGGCACTTCCGGAACCAGGTCGGCCATGTCTCAACCGCGCTCCGCTTCGCCTTCCCGGAGCCTGAGCGAGGACCGGGTGCACACCAGTCGCCCCTCCTGCGGATAGGCGTGCCAGGTGCGCCAGAACACCTCCCGCTCACCGCCGCCCGCGAGCAGTGCGGTGAAGGCATTCGGATCCCCGGGGAAGACCCCGGCCAGACCGTGCGGATGGTTCTCGACCAGGGCCAGGAGTTCCTGCGCGCGCCGCGCGAAGCCCTCCTCCTGGAACGATTCCACCTGGGCGGCGAATTCGTACTCCCAGCCGTGGACGCACTCGGCGACCCGGGCCGGCAGCGGGGTGCGCCGGCCGGGCAGGCAGGCGACGGTCTCCGAGCACTCCTCCTCGCCCGACCCCAGGATCACCTGGTGCGAGGCTCCGAGCAGGCGGAGTTGGAGATCGGTCGGGCCGATCCTCAGGTCCAGGACGGCGAGTGCGGGCAGCTGGCCGCCGCCGAGGCACCACGCCAGATCCCCGGCGCGGGTGTCGGTGTAAGTCGTCTGAAGCGTGGTGAGCATTCGTGGCTCCGCGTACTTGGGTCGCTCGACGGCGCCGAGGAGGGCGTCCGTCCACCGGCTGCGGGCGCAGCTGTCAGTGGACGCGACTGCCTTACGGCGGAGTGACTTTCGGGGACTCAGGAAGCAGGGAAGCACGAATAATCCGCGCTTGTTGAGCATTTACCCAACTTCCCCGCGGAGCCATCATTCCCTGGCTGATTGCCTCGCGCCCGGGCCGGGCCGTCCGCCCGTTCTGCACAGTGACATGTCAAAACAGGCCCGGAGTAGGGAAGGAACACGTCCCACCGGCCACGGCGATTCCGACGCCGCTCACTGACACATGCCGCAGGCATTGCCAGAAGGCACTATCCGTACCGAAGTTCACCCCTGCGGGGGTCACTCGCACGGTAGGCGACCGCGTCAATGCGCGGAAGCCGCGACACCCTTCCGGGTAAGTCCGGACAGCGCCCAGGCCAGCGCGTAGACGGCGGTGGCCGCGGCCATGATGGAGAAGCTCGGCGGCAGGCTGGTGAAGGTCGCGCTCAGGGCCAGCCCGATCCACATCTCCGCCACCGCCAGTCCGGCCGACAACGCCAGCCCCGGGTACGGCCGGTCGGTCAGCCGCAGCGCCGCACCGGCCGGGGCCGCCAGCAGGCCGAGCAGCAGCAGCGAGCCCACCGCCTGCGTCGCCTCCCCCGCGCAGGCGCCGACCAGCGCCAGGAAGCCCAGCCCCAGCAGCTTCACCGGCACCCCGCGCGCCGCCGCGACCGCCTCGTCCAGCGTGGCGAACAGCAGCGGACGGGCGATCAGCAGCAGCACGGCGGTGATGCCCGCCGCGATCAGGACGGCCACCAGGGTCTGCCCGCCGCTCAGCCCGAAGATCGAGCCGAACAGCACGCTGGTACCGGCGTTGCCGACGTCCGAGCCGCTGCGCGAGGTGGTGTACAGCGTCAGGAAGAAAGCGCCCAGGCCGAGGATCCAGGCGAAGGAACTGCCGATGACCACGTCGTCCGCGCGCCCCCGGCGGCCGATCCCGGCCAGCAGCAGGCCGGCGCCGACGCAGCCGACGAACAGGCCGAGCCGCAGGTCCCACCCGGCGGCCAGGGCCGCCATCGCGCCGGTGAAGGCGACATGGCTGAGCGCGTCGCCGGTGAACACCTGGGCGCGCAGCACCAGGAAGTAGCCGACCAGGCCCGAGGCCAGGGCGATGAACGTCCCTGCCAGCAGGGCGTGGTGGAAGAAGTCCTGACTCCAGACGCTCACGCGACCGCCCTCCCGGCGACGGCCCCCCGGACGCGGGCCCCACGGACGCGGGCTCCCCGCAGCCGGGTGGCGAGTTGGGCCAGCAGGTAGCCGGCGAAGGCGAAGCTGGTCACGAAGAACCCCAGCGGATAGGGCCAGTACCAGGCCGCGACCAGCCCCGCCCAGGTCACCGCGAAGCCGACGGCCAGGGTCAGCGCCAGGCTCAGCGCCGGGCGGGCGGTGAGCACCTGCGCGGTCGCCGCGGGCAGCACCAGCAGCGCGAAGACCAGCAGCGAGCCGGTGATCTGCGCGGCCTCCGCCGTCGCCGCGCCGAGCAGCAGCAGGAAGACGATCGACAGGGCCCGCACCGGCACCCCGCGCGCCGCCGCGACCTGCGGGTCCACCGAGGCGAACAGCAGCGGGCGTCCGATCAGGGCCAGCGCCGCCAACACGGCCGCGCCGACCAGCACCAGTACCAGCACCTGGTCGGCGGTGATGCCCAGGAAGCTGCCGAACAGGATCGCCTCCGGGCCGCTCAACAGCCCCTTGTAGAGCGCGATGAACAGGAAGCCACAGGCCAGCAGGAAGGTCTGGACGACGCCGGTGGCCGCCGACTCCTCCGCCCCGGCGTCCCGGCCCTCGCGCCGCAGCAGCGCGATGACCAGGGCGGCGGCCAGGCAGAAGCCGAAGTAGCCGAAGCCGGTGCTGATCCCGGCGAGGGTGGCGAAGGAGGCGCCGGGAAAGGCCACCACGCCCAGGGTGTGCCCGGCGAAGGACTGTCGGCGCAGCACCATGAACCAGCCGATGGCCCCGGCGACCAGCGCGACCACCGCGCCCGCCCGGAAGGCGTTGACCATGAACGGGAACGACCACATCTGCTGGAAGTCGGCGACCGGGTTCCAGCTGAAAAATACCTGCATGGCGTCACGCCTCCGGCTGGCCGACGACGACCAGCCGCCCGTCGGAGGTGCGCAGCACCTCGACCGGCGTTCCGTACAGGCGGCTCAGCGTGGCGGAGGTGACGACCTCCTCGGGGGAGCCGGAGACCGCGCCGCCCTCGGCGATGTACACCACCCGGTCCAGGTGGTGCAGGATCGGGTTGACGTCGTGCGCGACCATCATCACGGCCACGCCCTCCTGGTGGCAGATCCGGCCGATCAGCGCGGCGACGGCGCTCTGGTTGGGCAGGTCCAGGCTGTCCAGCGGCTCGTCCAGCAGCAGCACCGAGGGGCGGCGCACCAGCGCCTGCGCGATCAGCAGCCGCTGCTGCTCGCCGCCGGAGCACTCGCCGATCGGGCGGTGCGCGTAACCGCCCGCGCCGACCAGCTCGACCACCTCGTCGATCCGCCGGGCCTGCTCCTTGCGCCGGCGGCTGCCGGGCAGCGGCACGCCCCAGCGGTCGCCCTCCAGGCCGAGCCGGACCAGGTCCACGCCGCGGATCCGCAGCCCGGCACCGAAGGAGCGGCGCTGCGGCAGGTAGCCGACCCGGTCGCCGCCCTGGCCGGGGCGCAGCCCGAGCACCCGGACCTCCCCCTCGGCGGCGGGCTGGACCCCCAGCAGGACCTTGATCAGGGTGGACTTGCCCACCCCGTTGGGGCCCAGCACGGCGACGAACTCGCCTGCCCGGACCGAGAGGTGGACATGCGACCAGAGGGTGCGGCCGCCGACCCGGACGGCGGCGTCGCGCAGCTCCAGCACGGGGGTGGCTGCGGGGGTGGCGCTGCCGGGACCGGCAGTCTGGCTGATGGTCATCGGGCACCCGCCGCCTTCAGCGCCGCGGCGATCCCCTGCAGCTCGGTCACCTGCCACTGCTCGAAGGTGTCCCGGGCGGGGCTGAGCGTCTCGGTGACGGTGGCCACCGGTATGCCCTCCTGCCTGGCCAGGTCGACCTGGGCGATGACGTCGGGGGTGGAGTTCTGGGTGTTGTACACGTAGATCTTGATCTGCTTCTCCCGGATCTGCCGGTCGATCAGGGTCTTGTCGGCGGCGGTGGGGTCGCTGCCCTCGCTCATCGCGTCCAGGAAGGTCTCCGGGGTGATCAGCTTCAGCCCCAGGCCCTCGGCCAGCGGCGTCACGATCGACTCGGAGGCGCCGATGGGCGTGCCCGCGTAGGCCGCCCGGATGCCCGCGACGGCCTGGTTGTAGGGCGCCAGCGTCTGCGTCTCGAAGACGCTCCGGCGCTGGTCGAAGTAGCTGGCGTCGGCGGGGTCGATCCGCTTGTAGTCGGCGGTGATCCGGGCGATGACCTGCCGGACGTCGTCCGGCGAGTACCAGCGGTGCGGATTGCCGCCGGGCCGGACGCCGACCAGGTCGCCGACGTTCAGCTCGGTGCGGCCGCTGTCGGCGTTGGTGGCCAGCAGCTTGTCGGCCCAGCCGTCGTAGCCGACGCCGTTGACGATGGCCAGCTGCGCGGTGGTGAGGGTGCGGGCGTCGGCGGTGGTCGGCTCGTACGCGTGCGGGTCGGTGTCCGGGTTGCTGATGATGCTGGTGACCCGGGCGTGGGCGCCGCCGAGCTGGGCGGCGATGCTGCCCCAGAAGTTCTCCGCGGCCACCACCCGCACCACCCCGCCGCCCCCGGCCGCGTCGCCGGACGCCGCCCCGGCCGGGCCGACCGTGGCGCAGCCCGCGACCAGCCCGAGCGCCGCCACCCCGGCGGCCCCGGCCAGAGCGGTCCGGACGCGGGCGGTCCCGGCCAGGCGGCGGCGCCCTTCCGGGCGGTGCGGCGGTGCGGCAACGGTCATGGGGCGGGCTCTCCTCGGGGCCGGCGAAGCTGTACCCCACCCACGCTAGATGAAAATGATTCCCACTCCTAGCCAGATCGGGTAGATATGAAAACCATCACCATTTCGTAACCTCCCCCAGACCCTCGCGCTCCGGCGCCGCCGAACGTGCTTGCGACGCTTGATAACGTGAGCCGACGCCGAGTCGGCGGATACGTACGGGGGTGCGGATGGCGATCGAGCTGCCCAGCGAGGTGGTGACCTTCCTGCAGTGCATCGGGGTCAACTGGCCCATGGTGAACGAGGACACCGTGCGCGAGTTCGCCGGCCACGTACGCACCTTCGCCTCCGACATCGAGGGCACCCACCAGCAGGCCACCGCCACCGTCAAGGCCATGGGCACGTCCTACCAGGCGAACTCCTACGACCTGCTGGTATCCAAGTGGGCCCACTTGTCCCAGGGCCACATGACCGACCTGCTCGGCGCCTGCGGCGCGCTGGCCACCGCGCTCGACGCGGGCGCCGACTACATCGTCACCATGAAGCTCAGCTGCATCGCCGAACTCACCGCCCTGGCGGTCTCCTTCGTCGCCGACCAGGCAGCAGCCGTGGCGACCCTCGGCCTCGCCGAAGCAGCCGAAGCCCTCATCGTCGAAGCAGCCGAACAGGCCGTCGACTACATGAAGCAGCTCCTCATCCAGTACATCATCGCCGAAGTCGTCGAAGCCGCCCTGACTCCGCTGCTCGGCGTCATCCAGAAAGCCGTCGCCGGCATGACCTACTCCGCCCTCGAGGACATGCTCGGCGTCTCCGGCAACGGCCCCGGCGACGGCTTCACCATCCACCCCGACGACCTGCGCGCCCACGCCAAGACCTTCGCCCAGCACGCCCAGGCCGTCCAAGGCCACGCCCAGACCTTCTCCGGCAGCATCGCGGGGCTGAGCTTCACATGAGCGAAGAGATAGCCCGCGCCCTCGAAGACGCCGCCAGGAAAGCCGAACAGGGCCTCTCCCACGACTTCGCCGATGCCTACCACAGCATCCTCAAGGACACCGAGAAGAAGACCGGCCAAGTGGCCGACAACGCCGCCACCAACGAGGCCGACACCGTCGACAACCTCACCAAATCCGCCGAAGGGAAAGCGGCGGGAGCAGGTTCAGATGAACTCACCCCCGGGCAGAGCGACGGCGAGGCAGGAACGCCACAGACACACAACGTCGGTCCTGGCGGGCCGGGAGTTCCTCCGGAAGGACCGCCCTGGCCCGCGGGGGACAACATAGCGGGCAGCGCACGCGGCAAGACTCTGCGCCCGGTCAACAAAAGGCACACCGTCTCCGGTGTGAAGGCCGGTCCCCCGAAAGCCGAGAACAGCCTTATTCTCCGGGGCCACGAGCAAGCGGTGAACGACGACATCGCGCAGATCGCGGCTGGGAATGCACAATGGGACCCCGAGACCCAGCGCTACACGATCAACGGGAGAAGCTACGGCATTGAGCCGTCCGGCACCGTGTTCCCGGCATCGGGTGACGGGATCGTCAATCTGAGCCGGAACGAGTACTCGGCTCTGAAGGAGCTCATCAAGGCAGGGGGCGATCCGGCGAAAGTGATGGCTTTCACCAGAGCGCCGCACTTCGTCAATGACCCGCAATCCATCGCCACCGCACTGGCCCTCTTCAATCGGATCTTCGCGTGATGTACAACTTCTTTCTCATGGGATCGCTGGCGACGGACCGCGTAAGGGCCACGCTGGCTCTTGCTTTTGCCGTCGCCCCCGATGATGTGGACGTCTCGGACGCGGACGACTACGAAAACCGGAACTGGGATGCCGCCGTGGGCTGCACGTACGAGCAGGCTTACGGTGACGTCACCTGGGCCCTGGAGGTCACCACGGCCGATGACCCACCAGAGCCCTTGTCCGAAGTGGGTCTTGCAGCCGCTCTGGCCGAGGGGCTGGGGCAGGTCGTGATCTGCCCGGCCCAGTCGTTCCCGCCTAGCGCCTACTGGCTGACAGCGCCTGGTGGGTTGCGCACTCGTGCGCGCCTCTACGAGTCGGACCAGGAGGACGCCGGGTACACCATCGACGCGGTGGGACAACAGGTGCCCGGCTTCCCCGATCTGCGGGTTGAGCAGCAGCCGGAGGTGATCCGGGAATGCCGTGTCCCCACCCCAGTGACCACGGCGTTCAGCAAGTGGCTGGGCGACCGGCAAGGGGCGGCCACCGAGGCGAGCCCCAGCGGCGCGGCGGATCCGGAGTGGTACGCCCGAACCCGCCTGGGTGCATGGGAGGCATTGGTGGTCCGGATGAAGTCGAACTGGCCCCCGGACGGCTGGTACCCGGCCGACTACTACCAGCAGGACCTGGAAACCCGCGACGCACTGGACGCTCTCCTCCCCGGCCTCGACCCACAGGTTGCCGGGGCTCTCACCATCGCCTTGGCCCAGGTCGACGATGACTTCCGAACGGGGACCGCCGACGACGAGGGGGCGGCCCTGAGCGATGCCCTCGCGCTGCCCCGTCTCGAACTGGCACTCCGCGGCTGGTGGTGGCAGCGGTGCCCGGACCCACTGCCCTGGGACGGCACCGCCGGGCACTGAGGCCGGCGGCCAGCGGCCGGAGTGATGATGGGTATGACGACCCGGTACCGCTTCCGGAACTACGCGATCGCCCGTGACGAGACGGCAGCACCGACGTACGCCGCCGAGTGCGTCACTGGCGACGATGCCGACTGCGGCGAATCCAGCAGCGAGCACGTGACGCCGGAGGACGTCGAGACGTGGCTTGCCTGCCACCGGCGGGACACAGGGCACACACGCTTCCGCCGGAACGGGCAACTGCGTACGGGTGGAGGTGGGTCGCCCCCTGGACTCTGCCCCAACCGCTAGCGTTTCCGCAGCTCAGCGAGCCCTTCGGTCAATCCCTTGACTGCTGCATCCATAGCTCCCATACGCTTGCAGAAGGTGAAGCGGACCTGGGTGCGGCCGGCGTCGGGGTCGTCGTAGAAGACGGAGTTGGGGATGGCGACGACGCCGCAGCGTTCGGGGAGGGCGCGGCAGAAGGCGTAGGCGTCCTTCTCTCCGAAGGGGGTGATGTCGGTGGTGATGAAGTAGGTGCCCTGCGGGGTGAAGACGTCGAAGCCGGCCGCGCGCAGGCCGTCGGCGAGGAGGTCGCGCTTGCGCAGCAGGTCGGTGCGCAGGGTGGTGAAGTAGGCGTCGGGCAGGCGCAGCGCCTCGGCGACGGCGTACTGGAACGGGCCGGCGCTGACGTACGTCAGGTACTGCTTGGCGGTGCGGACGGCGGCCACCAGCTCGCGGGAGGCGGTGACCCAGGCCACTCCGTCTTCATCCACCCATGCACGCTGCCCGAGCTGCTGCCTCCGCGGTCAGATGGGGAGGTCATCCGGCAGGAGGCGGAAGGACTTGTGACGGCCCAGGGGGCGCAACGCGCGAAAATCACGGCGGTCGAGCGTGAGGACGGCATCTGTGTCGTACTCCGACGCCAAGGCCACGTTCACCGCATCCGCAAGGTCGAGGTTGAATGATCCGTAACGGGCGCGCAGCGATTGCGCAGCGCCGAGATGCGATTCGGTGACCTCGGCCACGAGGACGCGGCCCACGCGCATCCAGCGCCGGATGTCGTCGACCGCGCTGATCGCAGCGTCCCGTCCGAGCTCCCGGGTGGCGACGTGATCGAGTTCGGCCAGCAGCAGCGGGGACATGACCAACAGGCCTGCGGCCATGATGGCCTCGTTCGCTCCCTGGTGCTCAGGGTGCGTCGAGTCCAGTGCGGCCAGCAGGCCCGACGTGTCGGCGACAACAACGATCACGCGGCGGCGTCCGGCGCGGTCCCGCGCTTGGCGGCCTCGGCCACCGCCTCCTGCACGTCCTCCTTCGAGGGCGTGCGGCCCGACCCCTCGAAGGTGCGGGAGAACAGGGGCTCATCCCAGACGCGGTTGGCCATGGCGGCCAGGTGGATGCCCTGTCGAATGATCTCGGCCTCGCTGATGCCGCGACGTGCAGCCGCCTCCTTGATGATGGTGAGATCCTCAGGATCCGCGTAGACGTTCGTTCGCTTCATGGACATGTACCAAGACTAGTACACGTCCCACGGGTGGTCCATATCCTCTACCGTGAACCAGATCGTCGCGGTCAGCCTTGCTCACCGAAGAGCCCGCGAAGCGCGTCATCGCGGATCCGCTGGGTACTCACCAAGCCCTCCATCATCAGACGGTCGTGTTCTTCAGCGCTCCGCATCAAACGGGCGACTAGTTGCTGCACCTCAGGATCGGGCAGGGTGACAGGAAGAGCAGCCAGCACGTCCAAAGAGATGGTCTTCATCGTCATGCTCCCGGTGGAGCGGGAATCAAGCCACGCGCGAGCCTCCGGACTACGGAGAAAGGCTGCGAGATAGTCCGGATCCACGTCACCTGCCGGTCGTAGCAGGAAGCATCCTGTTCCGCAGAGCCAGCCCTTCTCCGCCTCGCGCACCACAGCGCAACGCCCGAGTTCGCCCCGCCGTGCCACCACGATGTCACCGGGCTGAAGCCGGAACCGGTCCAGGCTTGAGGCGCGTTCCTCAGGAATCCTCCGGATGCCGTCGGCGCTGATGCCGATACCGGCCAGGTCTCTCGGCATGACCACCGGAACCCCGCCGCCGTCCACGTAGTGGTTTCCGTGCTCTGCATCGCCTTCTCAAGCAACTCGAAGACCGACTTCATGCGATGCCCCCTGACTTGACCCCTGATATTGCGCAGCATCACTGCGCAGCAGCACTGCGCAGTTGGCGGAACGGAGGCGCTGCAGGCCAAACGATCCGCGCACGCCCGCGCCCGCGCGCAGCAAGACTGGTCGACATCCGCATCGCGTGACGCAGATCACAGTGTGCTGGCCGATGGGGCCGCCACGGCGAGCCGCTGCGGCCCAGGCCTTCAATGATGAGTAGCCGACCGAGCCGACGGACGCCCAGCGCACGGTGCCGTCGGACGCGTGGCGGCGCTGGGCCGACTCGCTCCCGACCCGTCACTGATTCCCGGCAGGCAGCGGCTACCCGCGCAACCCCTGGAGCCGGTCGACGGCGTCCGCCAGCACCTCGTCGCGCTTGCAGAAGGTGAAGCGGACCTGGGTGCGGCCGGCGTCGGGGTCGTCGTAGAAGACGGAGTTGGGGATGGCGACGACGCCGCAGCGTTCGGGGAGGGCGCGGCAGAAGGCGTAGGCGTCCTTCTCGCCGAAGGGGGTGATGTCGGTGGTGATGAAGTAGGTGCCCTGCGGGGTGAAGACGTCGAAGCCGGCCGCGCGCAGGCCGTCGGCGAGGAGGTCGCGCTTGCGCAGCAGGTCGGTGCGCAGGGTGGTGAAGTAGGCGTCGGGCAGGCACAGGGCCTCGGCGACGGCGTACTGGAACGGGCCCGCGCTGACGTACGTCAGGTACTGCTTGGCGGTGCGGACGGCGGCCACCAGCTCGCGGGAGGCGGTGACCCAGCCGACCTTCCAGCCGGTGAAGGAGAAGGTCTTGCCGGCGGAGGAGATGGAGACGGTGCGGTCGCGCATGCCCGGGAGGGCGGCGATGGGGTGGTGGGCGCCGTCGAAGACGAGGTGTTCGTAGACCTCGTCGGTGACCACCAGCAGGTCGTGCGCGCAGGCGAGTTCGGCGATGGCGGCGAGCTCGGCGGGGGTGAGCACGGTGCCGGTGGGGTTGTGCGGGGTGTTGAGCAGCAGCAGCCGGGTGCGCGGGGTGACCAGCGCGCGCAGCCGGTCCAGGTCGGGGCGGAAGTCCGGGGCGCGCAGGGTGAGCGGGACGCGGGTGGCGCCCGCCATGGCGATGCAGGCGGCGTAGGAGTCGTAGAACGGCTCGAAGGCGATCACCTCGTCGCCCGGTTCGAGCAGCGCGAGCATGGCGGCGGCGATGGCCTCGGTGGCCCCCGCGGTGACCAGGACCTCGGTGTCCGGGTCGTAATCGAGGCCGTAGAAGCGCTGCTGGTGCTCGGCGACGGCGGTACGCAGCTCGGGGATGCCGGGGCCGGGCGGGTACTGGTTGCCCCTGCCCTCGCGGATGGCGCGGACCGCGGCCTCGGCGATCTCGGCCGGGCCGTCGGTGTCGGGGAACCCCTGGCCCAGGTTGATGGCGCCGGTCGCCGTCGCCAGCGCCGACATCTCCGCGAAGATGGTCGTCCCCAGCCCGTCCAGCCTGCGGTTCAGCAGCGGCCTAGCAGTCATTCCCCAGCTCCTCGGCTTGTGGCTCGGCTCGTGGCTCGGCTCGGGCTCATCCTCGGACCGGCGCCGGGTGGCACGCAAGCCCACCACACCGGAGCGGGAGCCCGGGCCGGGGGCCGGGACGCCGACGGCCGGCTCCGGGCAACCGCTGGGGGTTGTCCGGGGCCGGCCGTCGGGGTCGTTCGGTCGGGCTGTGCGCCCTGCGGTCGGGCTGTGCGCCGTGCTGCCGGGCGCGTGCGCGGGCCCGGCCCGGTGCGGGGGTCAGCTCGCGGGCAGGGCCTGGAGCTGGCCGGTGATGCGGGCGATGTCGGCCTCGGCCTTGGCCTGGCGGGCGTGGATCTTCTCCACCGCCGCGGGGGCGGCCTTGGCCAGGAACGCCTCGTTGCCGAGCTTGGCCCGGGCCTGCGCCAGTTCCTTCTCCGCCGCCGCGAGGTCCTTCGCCAGTCGCTTGCGCTCGGCGGGGACGTCGATGGTGCCGGAGAGGTCCAGCTCGACGGTGGCGCCGGCGACGGTGAGGGTGGCGGTGGCGTGGAAGCCCTCGCCCTCCTGCTGCAGCTTGGCGACCGAGCGCAGCGCGGCCTCGTGCGCGGTCAGCGCGGTGCCGGACAGGTCGAGCCGGGCCGGGACCTTCTGCCCCGGGTTGAGGCCCTGGTCGGCGCGGAACCGGCGGACCTCGGTGATCACCTCCTGGAGGGTGGCGATCTCGCGCTCGGCGGCGGCGTCGGCGCGGGAGGCGTCGGCGGTCGGCCACTCGGCGACGACCACGGACTCCCGGCCGGTGAGCGTCGTCCACAGGGCGTCGGTGACGAAGGGGATGACCGGGTGCAGCAGCCGCAGCGTGGTCTCCAGGACCTCGCCGAGGACCCGGCGGGTGGCGTCCGCCTGCGGGCCTCCCGCGATCAGCGTGGCCTTGGACAGCTCGACGTACCAGTCGAAGACCTCGTCCCAGGCGAAGTGGTAGAGGGCGTCGCTGAGCTTGGCGAACTGGTAGTCGTCGTAGAGGCCGTCGACCTCGGTGACGACCGCGCTGAGCCGGGAGAGGATCCACCGGTCGGCGGCCGAGAGCCGGTCGGCGGCGGGCAGCGGGCCCTCCAGCGTCGCGCCGTTCATCAGCGCGAAGCGGGTGGCGTTCCAGATCTTGTTGCAGAAGTTGCGGGACGCCTTGACCCAGTCCACGCCGATCGGAACGTCCGCGCCCGGGTTGGCGCCGCTGGCCAGGGTGAAGCGGACGGCGTCGGCGCCGAACTCGTCCATCCAGTCAAGCGGGTCGACCGCCGTCCCGGAGGACTTGGACATCTTCTTGCCGAACTGGTCGCGGACCAGGCCGGTGAGCGCGATGGTGTGGAACGGCGCCTGGCCGTCCATCGCGTACAGGCCGAACATCATCATCCGGGCGACCCAGAAGAAGATGATGTCGTGGCCGGTCAGCAGCACGTCGGTCGGGTAGAACTTGGCCAGGTCCGGGGTCTGCTCCGGCCAGCCGAGGGTGGAGAACGGCCACAGGCCGCTGGAGAACCAGGTGTCCAGGACGTCCGGGTCCTGGTGCCAGCCCTCGCCGGTGGGGGGCTGCTCGCCGGGGCCGACGCAGACCGTCTCGCCCTGGGGGCCGTACCAGACCGGGATGCGGTGGCCCCACCAGAGCTGGCGCGAGATGCACCAGTCGTACATGTTGTCGACCCAGTCGAAGTACCGCTTCTCCAGCTCCTTGGGGTGGATCTGGACCCGGCCGTCGCGGACCGCCTCGCCCGCCGCGGCGGCCAGCGGCTCGACCTTGACCCACCACTGCAGCGACAGCCGCGGCTCGACGATGGTGTGGCAGCGCGAGCAGTGGCCCACGGCGTGCATGTAGGGGCGCTTCTCGGCGACGATGCGCCCCTGCTCGCGCAGCTCGCCGACCACGGCCGAGCGGGCCTCCAGCCGGTCCAGGCCGAGGAAGGGGCCGTGCACGGTGATGACGCCGTGCTCGTCCATGACGCTCAGACTGGGCAGGTCGTGCCGCTGGCCGATGGCGAAGTCGTTGGGGTCGTGCGCCGGGGTGACCTTGACCGCGCCCGTGCCGAACGCCGGATCGACGTGGGCGTCGGCGACGACCGGGATGCGCCGGTCCGTCAGCGGCAGCGCGATGGTGCGGCCGACCAGGTGAGCGTAGCGCTCGTCGTCCGGGTGGACGGCGATGGCGGTGTCGCCGAGCAGGGTCTCGGCCCGGGTGGTGGCGACGACGATGGACTCCTCGCCGTCCCCGTAGCGGATCGAGACCAGCTCGCCGGGGCTGTCCTCGTGCTCGACCTCGATGTCGGAGAGGGCGGTGAGGCAGCGCGGGCACCAGTTGATGATGCGTTCGGCGCGGTAGATCAGGCCGTCGTCGTACAGCTTCTTGAAGATGGTCTGGACGGCCTGCGACAGGCCCTCGTCCATGGTGAAGCGCTCACGGCTCCAGTCGACGCCGTCGCCGAGGCGGCGCATCTGGCCGAGGATCCGGCCGCCGTACTGCTCCTTCCACTCCCAGACCTTCTCGACGAACGCCTCGCGGCCCAGGTCGTGCCGGGACAGCCCGGACTCGGCGAGCTGCTGCTCGACCCGGTTCTGGGTGGCGATCCCGGCGTGGTCCATGCCCGGCAGCCAGAGCACCTCGTAGCCCTGCATGCGCTTGCGCCGGGTCAGCGCGTCCATCAGCGTGTGCTGGAAGGCGTGGCCCAGGTGCAGCGCGCCGGTGACGTTCGGCGGGGGGATGACGATGGTGTACGGCGGCTTGTCGCTCTTCTCGTCCGCGGTGAAGTAGCCCGCCGCGACCCAGCGCTCGTACAGCTGGCCCTCTACCTCCGCCGGCGCGTACTGGGTCGGCAGGGTCTCCAGGGCGCTGTGGTCCCCATGGCTCTCGGGGCGCTGGTTCGTGTCGGTCACGACAGACAGTTTACGGATCGCCAACCGTGGTCACGAACGCTTTGTGGTGACACCGCCCGGCGGCGGGTGGGGGAGAATGCCCGGGTGGACGAGCCCCTGCTGGACAACGCGCGCGGCGCCGCCGACGCCGCGCGGGCGGACGCGCCCGCCGGAACGCGCGGCGCGCGCGAAGCCGACCGGGGGCGGGCGGCACGGCGGGCGCGCTCCCCGCTCGCGCCGGGGCGCGCGCTCGCCGCCTGGTACCGGCTGCGGGTGCCGCTCGGCGTGGCCGCCGGCTCGGCGCTGCTGCACTGCCTGCTGCTGCTCTGGCTGGACACCCCGACCGAGACCCTGGCCGGCCGCTTCCACGTCTGGGACGCGCAGTTCTACGTCCAGATCGCGCAGTCCGGCTACCCGCACGGCTACACCTACGCGGACGGCCGGCTGACCGGCAACAACCTGGCCTTCTTCCCGCTGTACCCGCTGCTGATCCGGATCGTGCACACCCTCACCGGGCTGGCCCCGGACACGGCGGCCCTGGTCGTGGCCTGGCTGTGCGCCTTCGGCGCGGCCGTGGTGGTGCACCGGCTGCTGTGCGGCCTGGTCTCCGAGCGGGTGGCGGGCTTCGCCGTGGCGCTGGTGTTCTGCCAGCCGATGGCGGTGTCGCTGTGGATCGCCTACACCGAGAGCCTGTTCCTGCTGCTGGCCGCCGCCGCGCTGCTGGCCGCGCGGCGGGAGTCCTGGCTCTGGGCCGGGCTGCTGACCTGCTGCGCCGGGCTGACCCGCTCGACCGGGACAGCGGTCGCGGCGGCCCTGGTGGTGGCCGCGCTGCTGGCGGTGCGCCGGGAGCGGCGGACCGGCTGGCGGATGGTGGCGGGCTGCCTCCTCGGCTGCGCCGGCACGCCCGCGTACCTGGCCTGGGTCGGGCTGCGGGTGGGCAGCCCGGACGGCTGGGTGCACATCCAGTCCGCGGGCTGGGGCACGGCCTGGGACTGGGGCAGCAGCACCGTCGACTTCGTGGCCTCGACCCTGCACGGCAGCGACGGCTGGGTGCCGGTCAGCGTGGCCTTCGTGCTGGTCGGCTACGTGCTCGGCTGCCTGGCCGGGCTGCTGGAGCGGCCCTGGCCGCCACTGGCGGTGTACGGGATGCTGATCCTGGCGGCCTCGCTGGGGCAGAGCAACTACTACCACTCCAAGCCGCGGCTGCTCGTCCCGGTGCTGCTGGCGGTGCTGCCGCTGGCGTCCTCGCTGGCCCGGGCGCGGCGCGCCAACGGGTACCTGGCGCTGGGCCTGATCGCCTTCTTCGGCTGCTGGTTCGGCAGCTACATGCTGACCGTCTGGCAGTACGCCATCTGAGCCGCGCACCGTCCGCTCGCCGCCGTCCCGGAGCAACGGACGACGGCGGGGCCGGTGCGCGCTGTGCGCTCCGGCCCCGCCGTCGTGGCGTCCGCCGCCAGGTCAGTCCCCGGGGTCAGCCCTCGGAGTCCGCCGGGCCCTCGCCGTCCTCGCCGTCGACGTCCTCGACCAGGCCGAGCCGGTTGGCCAGCCACTGGTCGAAGGCCACCGCGGACTGGGTCCAGTTGGCGGTCATCGCCACGAAGTAGTTGATGTTCACGCCCATGCCGACGATCATCTGCGACTCGCCGATGACCCGGACCACGCCGTCGTCATGCGTGTGGGTGTACACCTTCGGCCACAGGGTCTCGCGGTTCCACTCGTCCAGGGCCTCGAGCAGCTCGGTCTTGGACTCGATGTCGTGCGCGCGGTCGTAGAAGGCGCGGACCGCGTACAGCTCCTTCTGCTCGCCGCGGAACATGTAGTAGACGCGGAAGCCCTCCCAGGGGGCGAGCAGGTCGCCCTCCTCGTCGACCGCGAACTTCAGCTCCATCTGCCCCAGGAGCTGCTTGACCAGCTCCTGGTCCGGCACGATCACCGGCGGCGGACCGGGCTCGCCCGACGGCTGCTGCGGCGGCTGCGGCACCCCGAAGGACGGGATGGACGACGGGTCGATGCTCATCGAGACGAGTTCCCTTCACGAAGACTTTGCTCTTCCATCCTGCCTCATCAGCCCCTTCCCGCGAAGCGTCCGCCGGGCAAACTCAGCCCTGCTTCGTGAGCGACGTCGGGGTGCGCTCGGCCGCGCGCACCGTCAGCCGGTCCGTGGCCTGGTCGAAGTCGACGTCCACGGTGTCGCCGTCCAGCACCTGCCCGCCGAGGATCGCCCGGGCCAGCTGGTCGCCGATGGCGGACTGGACCAGACGGCGCAGCGGCCGGGCGCCGTACGCCGGGTCGTAGCCGGTCAGCGCCAGCCAGTCCCGGGCGGCCGGAGTGACGTGCAGCGTCAGCCGGCGGTCGGCGAGGCGCTTGCCCAGCGAGGCGATCTGGATGTCGACGATCCGGGCCAGCTCCTCGGTGCCCAGCGGCTCGAACACCACGATGTCGTCCAGCCGGTTCAGGAACTCGGGCTTGAACGCGGTGCGGACCGCCTCCAGCACCCGCGCCTTCTTGGCGGCGTCGTCCAGGTTGGGGTCGATCAGCCACTGCGAGCCCAGGTTGGACGTCAGGATCAGGATGGTGTTGCGGAAGTCCACCGTGCGCCCCTGCCCGTCGGTCAGCCGACCGTCGTCCAGGACCTGCAGCAGCACGTCGAAGACCTCCGGGTGGGCCTTCTCCACCTCGTCCAGCAGCACCACGCTGTACGGGCGGCGGCGGACGGCCTCGGTGAGCTGGCCGCCCTCCTCGTAGCCGACGTAGCCGGGGGGCGCGCCGACCAGCCGCGCGACCGAGTGCTTCTCGCCGTACTCGCTCATGTCGATGCGGGTCATCGCCCGCTCGTCGTCGAAGAGGAAGTCCGACAGGGCCTTGGCCAGCTCGGTCTTGCCGACGCCGGTCGGGCCGAGGAAGAGGAACGAGCCGGTGGGGCGGTCCGGGTCGGCGATGCCCGAGCGCGAACGGCGCACGGCGTCCGACACGGCCTGGACGGCGGCGGTCTGGCCGACCAGCCGGCGGCCCAGCTCCTCCTCCATCCGCAGCAGCTTGGCGGTCTCGCCCTCCAGCAGCCGACCGGCCGGGATGCCGGTCCAGGAGGCGACGACGTCGGCGACGTCGTCCGGGCCGACCTCCTCCTTGACCATGGAGGCGCTGGACGCCTCGGACCGGGCGGCGTCCTGGCCCTCGGCCAGCTCCCGCTCGGCGGCCGGGATGTCCGCGTACATCAGCCGGGAGGCGGTGGTGAAGTCGCCGTCGCGCTGGGCGCGCTCGGCCTGGCCGCGCAGGTCGTCCAGCCGCTCCTTCAGCTCGCCGACCTTGTTCAGGCTGGACTTCTCCTGCTGCCAGCGGGCGGTCAGCGCGGCCAGCTGCTCCTGCCGGTCGGCCAGGTCGCGGCGCAGCCGGGCCAGCCGCTCGACGGAGGCGGCGTCGGACTCCTTGTCCAGGGCCATCTCCTCCATCCGCAGCCGGTCGACGGAGCGCTGCAGCTCGTCGATCTCCACCGGGGAGGAGTCGATCTCCATGCGCAGCCGGGAGGCGGCCTCGTCCACCAGGTCGATGGCCTTGTCCGGCAGGAAGCGGGAGGTGATGTAGCGGTTGGACAGGGTCGCGGCGGCGACCAGGGCGGCGTCCGAGATCTGCACCTTGTGGTGCGCCTCGTAGCGGCCCTTCAGCCCGCGCAGGATGGCGATGGAGTCCTCGACCGACGGCTCGCCGACCATGACCTGCTGGAAGCGGCGCTCCAGCGCGGCGTCCTTCTCGATGTGCTCGCGGTACTCGTCCAGCGTGGTCGCGCCGACCATCCGCAGCTCGCCGCGGGCCAGCATCGGCTTGAGCATGTTCCCCGCGTCCATCGAGGAGTCGCCGCCGGCGCCCGCGCCGACCAGGGTGTGCAGCTCGTCGATGAAGGTGACGACCTGGCCCTCGCTCTGCTTGATGTCGGCCAGGACGGCCTTGAGCCGCTCCTCGAACTCGCCGCGGTACTTGGCGCCGGCCACCATGGAGCTGAGGTCCAGCGCGACCAGGCGCTTGCCGCGCAGCGACTCCGGGACGTCCCCGGCGACGATGCGCTGCGCCAGGCCCTCGACCACGGCGGTCTTGCCCACGCCGGGCTCGCCGATCAGCACCGGGTTGTTCTTGGTGCGCCGGGAGAGCACCTGGACGACGCGGCGGATCTCCTGGTCGCGGCCGATGACCGGGTCCAGCTTGCCGTCGCGGGCGGCCTGGGTGAGGTCGGTGCCGTACTTCTCCAGGGCCTTGTAGGTGCCCTCCGGGTCCGGCGAGGTGACCCGGGCGCTGCCGCGCACGTCCTTGAACGCGGCCAGCAGCGCCTTCGGGGTCGCCCCCTCGGCCTTGAGCGCGTCGGCCACCTGGCCGCCCTCGGCGGCCAGGCCCACCAGCAGGTGCTCGGTGGAGACGTAGGCGTCGTCCAGGTCGGCGGCCCGGGCGCCGGCCTCGTTCAGCACGGCGACCAGCTGCCGGGCGATCTGCGGCGCGGAGACCGTGGAGCCCTGGGCGCTGGGCTGGGCGGCGCTCAGCCGCTCGGCCGCGGCCCGGACCCGCGCCGGATCGGCCTTGACGGCCTCCAGCAGGGGCTTGGCGATGCCGTCCGGCTGCTCCAGCAGAGCGAGCAGCAGGTGCACCGGGGTGACATCGGGGTTGCCCGCGCTCGACGCCTGCCGGATCGCGGCCGACAGGGCTTCCTGTGCCTTGGTGGTGAGCTTGCTCGCGTCCACGCTTGGTTGTCCTCCTGCTACTCGCTGTGCTCGACTGCCGGGCGGCTGCTCCGGAGCGCTGTGCGCTGCGCTATGCCACGGTCAACGTGACATAAGTTGAGTCTATTCCACTCAACTAGTCTGCGGAAGCACCGGCGGCACCGAAGGCACCGTTCCGGGACGCGTTCAGGGACGCGTTCAGGGACGCGTTCAGGGACGCGTTCGGGGACGCGTTCGGGGACGGAAGAGGGCCCGCCGGGCGTCCGCGCGGATCGCGCGCGCCCGGCGGGCCCTCCCCTCGCCGCCCGCTCCGGACCTACAGCTTGGTCTCGTGCTCCGCCGCCTGCATGTGGTCCACGCACACCGCGACGGACAGCAGCAGCGGAACATCCTGGTCGTCCTGGATGTCGATGCCGTAGGTGTCCCGGAACGAGAACCACTTGCGCGAGACGTGCGCGATCCGGTGGCCGTTCTCCTCGACCGCGAATTCGTGGTCGAGGAAGTTGCCGTGCACCTCGTACTCACGGCCGTCCGCCAGATTCACCTCGTACTTGTCACGGAAGGGGGTGAACAGCTTCTTCTTGACGGTCGCCACCACCTCGCCGTCCCGCTCGATCTTCATCGCGTCGCGGATGCTCACGAGCTTCTTCTTGATCACGGCGACCTTGTAGCCCTGCTGGTCCTTCAACTCGAAGGTGTCGGTGACCCGCAGCACCTTCCCGTCGACCAGGAAGACCTTCTCGCCGTGCTCGGTGGTGATCCAGAAGTCGTCGCCGATCGAGAACATCCGGTCCCGCAACAGGTACCTCATGCCGCCTCCGTCTGTCGTCCGTCACCTACGGGGACGTGTTCCCCGCCACGCCGGTTCGAGCCGCGTCGGTCCGACCCTGCCACAGACCCGGACGCCCGCCCGCGACCCGCGCCGCAACTGCTGTGACGGGGGTGGGCCGGGCATACGCATGGGGCTGCGCCCGGGCATGGGCACGGGACGGAAAATGCCGAGCGGGCGAGGAGCGCACTCGCCATGATGGGGCCATGCAGGATCACCAGAGAAACGAACCCCCGCTCCAGGCGGACGAGCGCGCGACGCTCACCGCCTTCCTCCAGTACCACCGCGAGACGCTGGAGTGGAAGTGCACCGGGCTCACCCCCGCGCAGCTCCGCGAGCGGGCCGTGCCGCCCTCCTCGCTGTCGCTGCTCGGGCTGGTCCGGCACCTGGCCGAGGTCGAACGCAGCTGGTTCCAGATGGTGCTGCTCGGCGAGCAGGTCGAGCGCCACTGGCCGCGCGGCGACACCGACGGCGGCGTCTTCGACGTCGAGTCGGCCGATCCCGACCAGGCCTTCACCCTCTGGCAGGCGGCCTGCGCCCGCTCCCGCGCCATCGTGGACGCCGCCGAGTCGCTGGACGCCACCGGCAGCCACGGCGAGGAGGTCTTCTCGCTGCGCTGGATCCTCACCCACATGATCGAGGAGTACGCCCGCCACAACGGCCACGCCGACCTGCTCCGCGAGCGGCTCGACGGCGCCACCGGCGAATAGCCCCCGCCCCGCCGGGCCCGCCCGGGCGTGCCCCGGGCCTGCCTGGGCCTACCTGCCGCGCGACCGCAGCACCACCGCGGTCGCGTCGTCATGCCGCTTGCCCCGGGGCCAGCGCCGCCCGTCCGGATCGCCGCGCTCCAGCTCCCGGGTGCGGGCGATGAGGCCCTCCGGGCCCTGCGCGGCGAGCAGCGCCAGCAGGCCGGGCCAGTCCAACACCCCGAAGTCGTCGACGGCCCGCGCCGCCCCGTCGCTCAGCAGCGCCGCCGTCCGCACCCGCGCCAGCGGCACCGACCCGGTCAGCGCCTCGGCGGCGGCCTTCGGATCGGCGGCCGCCACCCAGTAGCCGCCCTGGACGTTCATCGCCGACCGCTGCGCCCGGACCAGCGCATGCAGCCGCCGAGTCCGGTCGAGGCCCGCCAACTCGTCTGCCAGGCGCAGCCGTTGATCCCGCACCACCTGCTGCACCCGGTGGTCCGAGACCACCACCGGGCCGCCCGGCTCCGCGCCCTGCCCAGGCCCCGGGCGCGGTCCCGGGCGCTGTCCCGAGTCCTGTCCCGGGCGCGGTCCGGCGAGGTCGAGGACGACCGTGGCGTCCGCCAGCACCAGCCACTCCAGCAGGCCCGCCCCGTCCTCGCGGAACCGGACGGCGGCCACGGTCGCCGAGGGCGTCATCGGATCGCCGAGGTCGCAGCCGCCGCCGTGCATCGCGGCAACCTCCTCGACGGCGTCCGCCAGACACCCGTCCAGCCCCTGCCCGCCCCCGGCCACGCCCCGTGCCGTGCTCCCTGCCTCGCTCCCCGCCGTCGCCCGCGCGTGCAGCGCCACCGCCAACTGCCGCGCGTACCAGGCAGTCCCGTGCACGCAGCCGGTCGGCAGGCCGTCGGGCGTCCCGGCCCCGTCCACCACCACGGCCACCCCGGGGCCCACCGCCGCGAAGTCCTCGTTCGCCCGGCCCGAGCCCGCCTCCGACGCCATGCCCGCCCACACACCGATCACCCCCGCACCGCTCGTCCCGGATCCACCGCCACCCACCACCCTTCATCTTCGCCCAGGAATACACGATCGCCGAACCCCTCGCCGACCGCGGCGTCCTGCTCACCACCGCGCTCTCCCTGGCCATCCTCGCCGCCACCGCCGACCTCCTCAGCCACTGACCCCGCCCACCTGCGCGCCTGGGTGCCGGGGTGCCCCGACCGGTGGCCCGAAAAGGGTTCGACGGTCCGGCGGAGTCCTGACACAGTGGCGCACCATGACGAGCTTGGAGCTTGTGTCCGCCGCAGACGTTCGGCTCATGCAGGGCCTGGCGCAGCGGGTCACCGCGCTGCGTCCGGACCTGGTGAACGGCGACGCGTCCTTCGGCGAGCTGGCGTGGAACTGGGGCAGGGGACATGCCGCCGAGGGCACGAGGTGGCCGCGTCAGCTGTGGTTCTCCGGCGGGGAGCTGGTGGCCTGGGGCTGGGCCCGGCTTCCGCGCCGGGTGCGGCGGAGCGACGGTTCGGTGACGGACGTCACCGGCGCCTACCTGGCGTACCAGGTCCATCCCGACCACGCCGCGCTGGTGGACGAGGTGATCGCCTGGTACGACCGCACGGCAGCACGGCTCGAGCGCACGGTGCTGGCCGGCGCCGCCGACGAGTTCGGGCTGCGGCGGTGGGCGGCGCACGGCTACCAGGCCGACCCGGCCTCGCTCGGCGACGCCGGGTCCTGGACCCAGCTCAACGAGCGCGACCTCGCGGACCTGGAACAGCCGGCGCTGCCGGACGGCTTCCGGTTCCGCACCGCAGACGAGGCCGGGGCGCAGGCGGCGGTCCAGGCCCATCTGGACGCATGGGCCCCCTCGACGTACTCGGCCGAGGGCTACCAGGGCGTCCGGCAGACACCGGCGTACCGCGGCGACCTGCACCTCCTGGTGGAGGCCCCGGACGGGACGATGGCATCCTCGACGATCATGTGGCTCGACGAGGCCAACAGGACCGTGGAGTTCGAGCCGGTCGGCACGCATCCGGACTACCGGCGTCGGGGCCTGGCCCGGGCGATGCTCCTGCACGGGATGCACCTGGCGCGGGCCGCCGGCGCCACCCACGCCACGGTCGCCTGCCTGGGCGCACCGGCCCACCCCAGCGCGCGCGAGCTGTACTACGGCGTCGGCTTCCGCGAGCTCTCCCGGGACGCCCCCCTCATCAAGACCGCCGCCCCCCTCCACCCCTCCTGAACCCGGCCCCGCCCCTCCGAACGGCACGCGCGCTCTGCGGCAGGCACATCAGCGGCTCCGGAGATTCGTCGTCGCGCCCGCGTCGACGGCAGGAAGCCCCGTCCAGGAAGAGGAGTGCAGTCATGGTGACACCGCCCTGACGTGAAGTGCCGGGGCATCCCCGCCGGCATCGCCCGGAATGCCTGCACGGGCCGATGGGGTTGGATACAGGCATGGCTACACGTGCACGGGTACGCGCCCCCGAACTTGTCGGCGCGGGCGGTTGGCTCAACACGGGCGGCAGGGCGCTGACCCTGGCCGATCTGCGCGGGAAGATCGTGCTGCTGGACTTCTGGACCTTCTGCTGCATCAACTGTCTGCATGTCCTGGACGAATTGCGGGAGTTGGAGGAGAAGCACCGCGACACGCTGGTGATCGTCGGAGTGCACTCGCCCAAGTTCGTGCACGAGGCCGAGCACCAGGCCGTGGTGGACGCGGTGGCGCGGTACGACGTGCAGCACCCGGTGCTGGACGATCCGGAGCTGGTGACCTGGAAGCAGTACGCGGTTCGGGCCTGGCCGACGCTGGTGGTGGTGGACCCGGAGGGCTACGTGGTGGCCCAGCACGCCGGTGAGGGCCATGCGCACGCCATCGCCGCGCTGGTGGAGGAGCTGGAGGCCGAGCACGCCGCCAAGGGCACGCTGCGCCGGGGCGACAGCCCGTATGTGCCGCCGGCGGCCGAGCCCGGCGTGCTGCGCTTCCCCGGCAAGGCGATCCGGCTGCCGTCCGGGGGCTACCTGGTCGCCGACTCCGGGCACCACTCGCTCGCGGAGCTGGCCGAGGACGGCGAGACGCTGGTCCGCCGGATCGGCAGCGGCGAGCGGGGCTTCGCGGACGGCCCGGCGGACAGCGCGCGCTTCAGCGAGCCGCAGGGGCTGGCCCTGCTGCCCGACGGCGCGGTGGTCGTCGCCGACACCGTGAACCACGCGCTGCGCCGGGTCGAGCTGGACTCGGGCGCGGTCAGCACGCTGGCCGGCACCGGCCGCCAGTGGTGGCAGAACTCGCCGACGTCCGGCCCGGGCCGCGAGGTGGACCTGTCCTCGCCGTGGGACGTGGCCTGGTTCGACGGCCGGGTCTGGATCGCCATGGCCGGGACGCACCAGCTGTGGACCTATGACCCGCAGACGGCGACGGTCGCCGCCGCCGCGGGCACCACCAACGAGGGCCTGGTGGACGGCCCGGCCGCGGAGGCGTGGTTCGCCCAGCCCTCGGGTCTGGCCGCCACGGCCGACCGGCTCTGGGTCGCGGACTCCGAGACCTCCGCGCTTCGCCATGTTTCACGTGAAACGGACGGGTCGTACACCGTCCGCACCGCTGTCGGCACCGGGCTGTTCGACTTCGGCCACCGGGACGGCGACGCCGCCCAGGCCCTGCTGCAGCACCCGCTCGGCGTGACCGCGCTGCCCGACGGCTCCGTGGCGGTCTGCGACACCTACAACCACGCGCTGCGCCGCTACGCCCCGCCGACCGAGGAGGGCGCCGCGGGCGAGGTCAGCACCCTGGCGACCGACCTGCGCGAGCCCAGCGGCGCGGTGGTCGTGGACGGCGACATCGTCGTGGTCGAGTCCGCCCGGCACCGGCTCACCCGGCTGCGGCTGCCGGAGGAGGCGCTGCAGGTCGCGGCCACCGCGCACCGCACCCAGCGGCCGGCCACCGAGGTCGCCCCCGGCGCCCTGCAGCTGGACGTGATCTTCACCCCGCCCAGCGGGCAGAAGCTGGACGAGTCCTACGGCCCGGCCACCCGGCTGCTGGTCAGCTCCACCCCGGCGGAGCTGCTGCTGGACGGCGCGGGCGCGGACACCGCGCTGCACCGGCCGCTGCGGCTGAACCCGGCCGTCACCGAGGGGGTGCTGCACATCAGCGCGATGGCGGCCTCCTGCGACGACGACCCGTCGATCGAGTACCCGACCTGCCATGTGCACCAGCAGGACTGGGGCGTGCCGGTGCGGCTGGTTCCGGGCGCGGCGTCGCGGCTGCCGCTGGTGCTGGCCGGGATGGACGAGTAGGCCCGGCCCCCCGCCGACGGCGCTGGGCCGTCGGCGGGGCGGAGCGGGCAGAGCGGGCGGAGCTGCGGTCAGCCCTCCAGGAACGCCTTGAGCGCGGCCGCCAGCAGGAACGGGTCGTCGGCGCCGCACAGCTCCCGCGAGGAGTGCATGGACAGCGCGGCGATGCCGCAGTCCACGGTGGTGATGCCCAGGCGGGCGGCGGTGATCGGGCCGATGGTGGTGCCGCAGGGCATGGCGTTGTTGGAGACGAAGGTCTGCCAGGGCACCCCGGCCCGCTCGCAGGCGTCCGCGAAGACCGCGCGGCCGATGCCGTTGGTGGCGTAGCGGTTGTTGACGTTGACCTTGAGGATCGGGCCGCCGTTGGGCAGCGGGTGGTGGCCCGGCTCGTGCCGCTCGCTGTAGTTGGGGTGCACGGCGTGGCCCATGTCCGAGGAGAGGCAGACCGTTCCGGCCAGCGCCCGGGCGCGGTCGTCCAGGGTGCCGCCGCGGGCGAAGACCGAGCGCTCCAGGGCGGTGGCCAGCAGCGGGCCCTTGGCGCCGGTGTCGGACTCGCTGCCGTTCTCCTCGTGGTCGAAGGCGGCCAGCACCGGGACGCAGGCGAGCCCGGGGTTGCCGGAGACGGACGCCAGGGCGGCTGCGCCGGCGTGCACCGAGAGCAGGTTGTCCAGGCGCGGGGCGGCCAGCAGATCCCGGTCCCGGCCCAGGTAGGAGGGCGGCTGGATGTCGTGGACCATCAGGTCCCAGCCGGAGACCAGGGCCGGATCGATCCCGGCGGACCGGGCGACGTACTCGATCAGCGCGCCCTCGGTGGGGCTGCCGAGGCCCCAGATCGGGGTGAGGTGCCGCTGGCGGTCGAGGACCATGCCGTCGTTGACGCTGCGGTCCAGGTGGATCGCCAACTGCGGTACCCGCAGCAGCGGTTCGTCCAGCTGGACCAGTCGGGAGCTGCCGTCGCGCAGCGCCAGCCGGCCGGAGAGGCCGAGGTCCCGGTCCAGCCAGGTGTTCAGCGGCACGCCGCCGTAGATCTCGACGGCGACCTGCCGCCAGCCCGCCGCACCCGTGTCCGGGATGGGCTTGACCCGCAGGTTCGGCGAGTCGGTGTGGGCTCCCACGATGCGGAACGGCGTCGCCGCGGTGGCGTTCTCCGGGACGTACCAGGCGATCAGCGCGCCACCGCGGATCAGGTACCGGCCGCCGGGGGTGCCCTCCCAGGCGCTGGTCTCCTCGACCTGGCGGAAGCCGACCTTCTCCAGCCGCTCGGCCGCGCCGGCCACCGCGTGGTAGGGCGAGGGGCTGGCCTGCAGGTAGGCGATGAGGTCGTCGGTGTGGCTGCGGTCGAAGGCCACAGTGCCCACGCCGGTTGCGCTGGTCAATGCTGCTCCTGAGTGAGGGTAGGCGAGCAGGGGCGGCGTGAGGCCGTCTGCGGTCGAGCCTACGCCCGAAGCATGGCGGGATTCGTCCGCTCCACAGGGCCGCCACAGGCTGACTGCCCGGTAAGGATCCGGCTTTCGGCGGCGGGCGGTCGTCGGGCCGCCCGGTTCGGGTGGTTTGCGGGCGGTTTACCGGCGGGTTACGGCCATCCGACCGACGTGTGCGGGCCCCGGCGGCAGGTTGCTGCACGGTGCCGCGTGTTGCCGCGACTTTTCCGGGCAGGCGCGGTTCGGGAACGGAACAGGGCAGGCGCGGGAACGCGGGCGGTACGGAAACGGGGCCCCGAGGCAGTGCCTCGGGGCCCCGTCACGCCGTGGCGTGCCGCCCAGTGCGCGGGATGGCGCGGCTGCGCGGCTCAGCGCGGGATCAGAACGCCGCCTCGGGCAGGTCCATCAGCGCGTTGTCGACGGCCTCGACGATCAGGCGCTGGCCGTGGACCAGCGGCAGGATCGTCCGGGTGAAGAAGCGGGCCGCCGCGATCTTGCCCTGGTAGAAGGCGCTGTCCTTCTCGGAGGCGCCGGCCGCGAGCTTGGCCTGGGCCACCGACGCCTGGCGCAGCAGCAGCCAGCCGATGACGACGTCGCCGGAGGCGAGCAGCAGCCGGGTGGTGTTCTGGCCGACCAGGTACATGTTGCGGGTGTCCTGCTCGACCGAGCCGAGCTGGGCGAGCATGGCGCCGACGATGGCCTCCAGGTCGCCGGCGGCGGAGGCGAGGAACTCGCGCTCGGCGGCCAGCTCGTCGCCGCCCAGGCCGCCCGCGACGGACTTCTGGATCTGCTCGGACAGCGCGGTCAGCGCCTGGCCCTGGTCCTTGACGATCTTCCGGAAGAAGAAGTCCTGGCCCTGGATGGCGGTGGTGCCCTCGTACAGGGTGTCGATCTTGGCGTCCCGGATGTACTGCTCGATCGGGTACTCCTGCAGGTAGCCGGAGCCGCCGAAGATCTGCAGGGACTGGGCGAGCTGCTCGTAGGACTTCTCCGAGCCGTAGCCCTTGACGATGGGCAGCAGCAGGTCGTTCAGGCGCTCGGCGGCGTCGGCGGACTCGCCGCGCGCCTTCAGCAGCGCGATGTCGTCCTGGACGGTCGCGGTGTACAGGACCAGGGCGCGCATGCCCTCGGCGTACGCCTTCTGCGTGAGCAGCGAGCGGCGGACGTCGGGGTGGTGGGTGATGGTGACCCGGGGCGCGGTCTTGTCGAGGAACTCGGCCAGGTCGGGGCCCTGCACGCGCTCCTTGGCGTACTCCAGGGCGTTGAGGTAGCCGGTGGAGAGGGTGGCGATGGCCTTGGTGCCCACCATCATCCGGGCGAACTCGATGATGCGGAACATCTGCCGGATGCCGTCGTGCTTCTCGCCGAGCAGCCAGCCCTTGGCCGGGTGGCGGTCGCCGAAGGTCAGCTCACAGGTATTGGAGGCCTTGAGGCCCATCTTGTGCTCGACGTTGGTGGCGTAGACGCCGTTGCGCTCGCCCAGCTCGCCGGTCTCCCAGTCGAAGTCGTACTTGGGGACGATGAACAGCGACAGGCCCTTGGTGCCGGGGCCGTGGCCCTCGGGGCGGGCCAGCACCATGTGGACGATGTTCTCGGACATGTCGTGCTCGCCCGAGGTGATGAAGCGCTTGACGCCCTCGATGTGCCAGGTGCCGTCGGCCTGCTGGACGGCCTTGGCGCGGCCGGCGCCGACGTCCGAGCCGGCGTCGGGCTCGGTGAGGACCATGGTGGAGCCCCAGCCCTTGTCCGCCATCAGCTTGGCGACCTTCAGCTGCTCCTCGGTGCCCTCCTCGGCGATGACGCCGGCGAAGGCGGGGCCGGAGGAGTACATCCAGATGGCCGGGTTGGAGCCGAGGATCATTTCGGCGTAGGCCCAGATCAGGCTGGAGGGGGTGGGGGTGCCGCCGATGGCCTCGGGGATGCCCAGCCGCCACCACTCGGCGTCCATGTACGCCTGGTAGCTCTTCTTGAAGGTGTCCGGCACCGGCGCGGTGTTGGTCTCGGGGTCGAAGACCGGCGGGTTGCGGTCGGCGTCGGCGAAGGAATCGGCGAGTTCGTTCTCGGCAAGGCGGGATATCTCGGCGAGGATGCTCTTCGCCGTGTCGACGTCCATGTCAGCGAACGGTCCGCTGCCGTAGACCTCGTCACGTCCGAGGACCTCGAAGAGGTTGAACTCCAGGTCGCGGAGGTTCGACTTGTAGTGACCCATTACCTGCTCCGGTGATCGCAACGGCTAGGTGCCGGGTTCTGTACGGACGCCCTCGGCGCCCCCTATCCCAGCGGTACCCCCCATGATGCTACCCATTGGTAACTTATTTCAAGCCCGGTGGGCCGTCCGGAGGACGCCGGACTCGATAGCCTTGAGCCTGTGTACGGCTACGAGCAGACGACGAGCGGCACCGGTCCGGGCTACCAGGGCGGCCCCTACCAGCAACAGCAGCAGCCGATGGGCCAGCCCGGCATGGGCGGGCCCGACCTCGGCGGCTACGGGCAGCAGCAGCCCCAGCAGCCGCTCTACCCCGAACCCTCCCCGCCGTCGCTCTCGGACGCCGTCCGCGCCTTCACCACGGGCTCGCTGCCGGTGGAGGACTTCCAGGCCATCTTCATCACCTCCAAGGTGTTCTGCCCGCGCGGCGAGCGCCCCGGCTTCCTGGCCCTGCACAACACCCCGCAGCCGGTGATCCCGATGTTCAGCTCGCTGAAGGAGCTGCGCCGCTACGCGGGCAAGGACTCCAAGTACTTCACTGTGACCGGCGCCGAGGTGCTGGACCTGCTGCCCACCGGCTACGGCTTCGCCATGGACATGGAGGGCGAGCACCGGATGGTGTTCGACGCCAAGGCCGTGGAGCAGATGGTCGACTTCACCATGCGCCGGATGTACGGCTGAACGCCCAGATCATTCCTGACCTGCACTGATGCCAACCGCCGGCACACGCGTGGGCACATGGTTGAAATTTCAACTTGCTTTATGTTGACGCTTCAACTACCTTGGTTGACGTCGGCACACCGCCGACCTGGCAGCTCAGGAGGTTGACATGCCCGCAGTGACCGTCGAGAACCCGCTGGTCCTGCCGCGGGTGGAGACCCCGGACCCGACCATCGCCGTCCCCCGCCCCGTCGTCCAGGTCGCCACCGCGCCCGAGGGCTTCGAAGGGGAGGGCTTCCCCGTGCGCCGCGCGTTCGCCCGCGTCAACACGAAACTGCTGGACCCGTTCATCATGATGGACCAGATGGGTGAGGTGGAGTACGCCGCCGGAGAGCCCAAGGGCACCCCCTGGCACCCGCACCGCGGCTTCGAGACCGTCACCTACCTGATCGACGGCAAGTTCATCCACCGCGACTCCACCGGCGGCGGCGGCGCGCTCGGCGACGGCGACACCCAGTGGATGACGGCCGGCTCGGGCATCCTGCACATCGAGACCCCGCCGGAGGATCTGGTCGTCTCCGGCGGCCTGTTCCACGGGCTGCAGCTGTGGGTCAACCTGCCTGCCTCCGACAAGCTGATCCAGCCCAAGTACCAGGACATCTCCGGCGCCAACGTCAAGCTGCTCGCCAGCCCCGACGGCGGCACGGTGCTGCGCCTGATCGCCGGCGAGATCGGCGGCGTCCAGGGCCCGGGAACCACCCACACGCCGATCACGATGATCCACGCCACCCTGAGCCCCGGCGCGGCCGTCACGCTGCCCTGGCGCAGCGACTTCAACGCCCTGGTGTACGCGCTGAACGGACGCGGCACCGTCGGCGCCGAGCAGCGGCCGTTCGGCATGGGCCAGGCGGTGGTCTTCGGCGACGGCGACAGCATCACCGTCCAGGCCGACTCCACCCAGGAGTCGCGCTCGCCCAACCTGGACGTGGTGATCCTCGGCGGCCGTCCGATCCGCGAGCCGGTCGCGCACTACGGGCCGTTCGTGATGAACAGTCACCGCGAACTCCAGCAGGCGGTGGAGGACTTCCAGAGCGGTCGATTCGGACGAATCCCGGCAGAACACAACTGATATCCGCAGCGGGCTGTGCGAATTGTGGGCCCCGGATGAGAACTGTCAGTGCGGTGTCGTACTGTCCTGATTGTTGGCGCGAAAGCGAGGAAGCAGGGGGCTTCCCTGCTCGCATCGCGCCCGTGCTCCGGCACGCACATCTGGGGGCCACAAGTGAAGTTCCGTACCACCGTGGGGACCGTCCTGGCCGCTGCCGCCGGCGTCATCGGCATGGCGGCTGCGCCGGCCATGGCCGCCGCGCCCGCCACGACCCACGCCACCACGACGCAGACCGCCGTCAAGAAGGCCGCGACGCTGACCGCCACGTACAGCTCGACCTCGGTCGCCTACGGCCAGTGGATCACCGTCAACATCCACCTGGGCGCGACCGCCACCAACCGCACCGTCTCGCTCTACGCCCGCAACTGGAGCAACGGGGCCACCTACCTCGCCGCCAGCGGCAAGGTCAACAGCGCCGGCAACCTGTCGGTGCGCTACTGGGAGTCGCAGACCCGCACCTGGTGGGCGAGCTTCTCCGGTGACGCGGCCTACAACGCGACCACCACCAAGGGCGTGGCCGTGCACGTCGGCTCGACCACCTCCGGCAGCTTCAGCCGCTACTACGCCACCAAGAGCTGGGCCGGGCACTCCGTGCGCGAGTTCCACGCCTCGTCGGTCCCGACCCTGCAGGGCACGGTCACGCCGAACAAGTCCGGCGAGAACGTCACGGTCACCGTCCAGGCGTACGTCAACAACGCCTGGGTCTCGGCCAACACGCCGCACTCCTTCGCGCTGCAGACCGGCAGCGTGTACGGCGTCCAGTTCACGCCGAGCTGGCCCAAGAACTACGAGTTCCGCACCGAGGTCAGCTACGGCGGCGACATCGCCAACGGCGGCAGCAACTCGGGCTGGCAGTACTGGACCGTCACCAACTAGGCAGCACCTGGCCAGCAGTTGGGCAGCGCCGAGCGCGTCCGCATGAGGGTTCCTGCCTGTGGCCACAGGCAGGAACCGGCGGAGCGGCCGGGCCGGCTACATCCGGGCGTACACCACCGTGGCGTCGTCGCGGGCCTTGCCGCGCGGCCAGCGTGCGCAGGCCGTGTCGCCGGCCTCCACCTCCCGTACCCGGCGCAGCAGTTCGGCCGGGCCGCGCTCGTCCAGCAGCTTCATCGCCTCCGGCCAGCCGCCGAGGTCGAAGCGCTCGACATAGCGCGACGCCCCGTCGCTCAGCACCGCCAGCGCCCGCAGTTCGGACAGCGGGACACTGCCGGTCTCCGCATGGTCGGCGGCCTTCGGCAGCGCGGCGGCGATCCACGGGCCGTGGTCGGTGTTGCGGGCGGCTCTGACCGCCAGCGCGTAGCGCATGTGCAGGGTCATCCGCTCCGGGCTGCCCGGGGTGGTGGCGTGGACCTCCCGGCGGAGCTGCTCGCCCGCCGGAAAAGGCTGGTTGTCGCCGATGACGGCGATGCTGCCGAAACGGTCCAGCACCAGCAGCGAGTCCCCGAGGACGAGGTACTGCAGGGCCGCGCCCCGGCGGCGTACGGCGACGACCATCGCGGCCGGGGTGTTGGGGTGGGCCAGGTCGCAGCGGGCGCCGTGCAGCGACGCGGTCTCGGCGATCGCGTCCGCCAGGCACTGGGCCATCGTCCGGTCGGGCCGGTCGATCAGCCGTGCCAGCAGGTGCACGCCCAACCGCCGCGCGTACCAGGCCGTGCCGTGCTCGCAGCCGGACTCCATCGCCGCGGGCGAGCTTGAACCGTCGAGCAGTACCAGGGCATCGGGCGTCGCGGCCGCGAAGTCCTCACTGACCCGGTCCGGGCGCTGCGCCTCCCCCGCCATCTCCATGCGCATGCAAGCCAGTGTGCGGTGCCGGGCGCGAGGGAGACAGAGGTTTGTCGCGGTGTCCCTCGAAAGAGGGGCGGCTTCCGGACGCGGACCCGGCGCGCACCCCGGCCGCCGCGCGCACCACCCGCTCCCCCAGCCACTGCAGGAACGGCGTGGGCAGGAAGACCGCGTCGGCGGAGATCATGGCCAGCGAGAAGAACGGCAGGCCCAGCATCACCGCTATCGCCGCGTGCTCGACCATCATCAGCACCAGCAGGACGTTCTTGATGCGCCGGTTGAACACCAGGAACGGGAACGACACCTGCACCATCACCGTGCCGTAGGTGATCAGGAAGACCGGTACCGGGTGCGCGGCCAGCAGCCCGGACAGGCCCGGCCACGGGTTGAAGTAGTCCAGGTGCAGCGGGAAGTACAGCGCGCTGCCGCCCTGCCAGAGCGAGCCCTGGATCTTGTACCAGCCCGCCGTCGCGTAGATGAAGCAGACCTCGACCGCGACCACCAGCATCGCGCAGTTGTGCAGCATGGTGCCGAGGGCGTCCATGACGGCGCGCGGCTCGCCCAGCGGATCGCGTCGGCCCAGCCACCACCACACCCCGGCCAGCAGCCAGAAGCCCCAGAAGACCGTGCTCCAGCTGTACACGCCGGGGGCGAGCATCCCCAGCTTGGCGATGCCGCTGAACTGCGCCCAGGCCAGCAGCGCGCCGACAGCCGCCCACAGCCGCACCCCGGCCGGGCCGCCGTCGGCCTGCTCCGGGCGCAGCCTTCTGCGCCGGGCGTCCAGCGACCACACCTGGCCGCAGCGGGTGAAGGCCAGGTAGATCGCCATCAGGTGGACCACGTTGTCGCCGCCGTCGCCCAGCAGCACGCTGCGGTTCTGCACCGACACCACGGCCACCAGGAACAGCACCGACATCGTCCGGGTCCGCCAGCCGAGCAGCAGCAGCGCGCTGACCAGGATCGCGGCGGTGTAGACGGTCTCGAACCACCAGCGGTCGCCGGACCAGACCAGCAGCGAGAAGGCGTGGTTCCCGGCGAGCATCTGCCGGGCCAGGTCCACGCTCCAGGCGGCCCGGTCGCCGTAGAGCACCCGCCGGTTCGGCCACTCGCGGAGCAGGAAGCCGCCGAAGCACAGCGCGAAGCCGATGCGGACGACGGCGGCCTGGTACGGCGCGAGGGCCCGGCCGGTGAAGGCCGCCCAGCCGACGGCGAGGCGGTCGGCGGGCAGCAGGGCGCGCACCGCGCCCGGGGCGCCGCGTCGGGAGGCGGGAGCGGGTGCGGTCACCGGGCCAGCCCCTGGTCGTCGGCGTCGGTCACCAGCCACCACGGCAGGGTGAGGTAGCTGGTCGTGGCCTTCGCGGGCGCGCCGGTCCAGGCCGGTCCGACGACCGGGGTGGTCGCCGAGCGGAACTGCACCTCGGCGATCGGCTCGCCCCGCCAGTCGCGGCCGATCCGCTGCAGCGCGATCCGCTTCAGGTACTCCACCGACAGCGGGCCGCCGCTGCCGAGGGAGGCGCCGGTGTTCTGGTTGTGCCAGGAGGTGTAGTAGTCCCAGGCCCGGCGCAACAGGTTCTGGTCGGCGTGGCTGGGGGCCGGGTTGTCCCGGACCCTGGCGATGTCCTGGGCGGTCAGGTTGATCCAGCCGGACTGCGGGCTCGAGCCGTCCGGCGCCAGGGTCTGCACCCGGACCTCGACGGCGATGTTCTCCTGGAGCGGGTTGGGCGCGAAAAGCTGCCAGTTCTGCTCGAACTCGGGATAGACGTAGCCGTCGATCTGGTGCTGGTACCTGGTGGAGAGGGTGTTGGCGGGCGCGATGGAGAGGAACACCGCCGCGAGGTGCCAGGCCGTGGCGCAGAGCAGTACGGCGGCGGCCGTGCCCAGCACCGCCAGCGCGCCCCGCGACCACCGGCGCGGCCCGGCCGGGGCCTCGGGGTCGGCGTCGGGGTCGGTTGCGGGCGCGGGCGCGGACGCGGACGCGGACGCGGACGACTCAGGGTCGGGGTCGGGGTCGGGTATGGAGTGGTCCGGGGTGGCCGCCGTGCTGGGTTGCTCCGCCATGCGTACCCGTTTCGCTGCGTCTGGAGGGTCTGCGAGAAAGGTACTGATCGCGTCCGGTCGGCGACAGCGATTGCCGTTCTCCCGGCGGCTGCCGCAGGTCCGGGACGGCCGCCTGGCTTCCCATCTCCTAGAACCTGTTCTAGTCTGACGGATCGTCACATCCGGTCGTGGAAGGGGCATCCGTGGACTTCACCCTCACCGAGGAGCAGCAGGCCGCAGCGGAGGCCGCCCGCGCGGCCTTCGCCGACGTGGCTCCGGACGGAGGTGTCCCCAGCCCCGCCGTCGGCGTCGAACCGGTCTCCGACGACATCGACCGCGAGCTGTGGCAGCGCCTCGCCAAGTCGGATCTGCCCGGCATCGCGCTGGGCGAGCAGTACGGCGGCTCCGGCCTCGACCCGGTCGCCTGGTGCCTGGTGCTGCGCGAGTCCGCCCGGGTGCTGGCGCGGGTGCCGCTGCTGGAGACCGGCGCCGCCGCGCTGGCCGTGCAGCGCTTCGGCAGCGAGGAGCAGCGCCGACGGCTGCTGCCCGAGGTCGCCGCCGGGCGGCTGCTGCTCGGCGTCGCCCCGCACGGCAGCAGCGGCCACGAGCCCGCCGACCTGGCCGTCCGTGCCGAACCGGCCCTCGGCGACGACGGCCGCCCGGACGGCTGGACGCTGCACGGCAGCCAGACCGCCGTCCCGTACGCGCAGGTCGTGGAGCGGGTGCTGGTGCCCGCCCGGTGCGACGCCGGAACCCTGCTGCTGCTGGTCGATCCGCACGCGCCGGGGGTGGAGCTGCGCCGCCAGGTCTCCGCCCGCGGCGAGCTGATGGCCGAGATGGTGTTCGACGGCGCGCGGGTCCGGCCCCCGGCGCAGTTGGGCGCGCCCTCGCTGTCCGGCGACGCGTGGCGGTACGTCCGGGGGCTGCTGATCGTCGGCACCGCCGCGCTCTGCCTGGGCCTGGGCGAGCAGATCCTGCGGATCACCGCCGACTACACCAGCGGGCGCGAGCAGTTCGGGCACCCGGTGGCCACCTTCCAGGCCGTCGCCGTCCAGGCCGCCGACCGCTACATCGACCTGAAGGCGATGGAGGCCACCCTGTGGCAGGCCGCCTGGCGGATCGGCCTGGACGACCCGGAGCTGCCGGACCGGCTGCCGCTGGCCGCCGACCTGGCCACCGCCAAGGTGTGGTCGGCCGAGGGCGTGCGCACCATCGCCTCCACCGCGCAGCACCTGCACGGCGGCATCGGCGCGGACCTGGACTACCCGCTGCACCGCTACCACGCCTGGGCCAAGTACCTGGAGCTGTTCCTCGGCCCGGCCCCGGCGTACGAGGAGGAGATCGGCGCGATCCTGGCCGAGCACGCCCTCTGACCTGCCCTCCGAGCCACCGGCAGCAGTGCTGGACGATACTGGCCGGATGACGACAGCAGCGCCACAGCCGACGGCGTTCGACGCGGTGGTCCTGGCCGGAGGCTCCGCGCGGCGCCTCGGCGGCGCGGACAAGCCGGGCCTCGCGGTCGGCGGCGCCACCATGCTCGACCGGGTGCTGGCCGCCTGCGCGGACGCCCGGACGACGGTGGTGGTCGGCCCGGAGCGGACCACCGCGCGTCCGGTCCGCTGGGCCCGCGAGCAGCCACCCGGCGGCGGCCCGGTCGCGGCGGTCGCCGCCGCCCTGCCGCACGTCACCGCCGAAACGGTGCTGCTGCTCGCCGCCGACCTGCCCTTCTTCGACGCCCCCAGCGCCGCCCGCCTCCGCGCCGCCCTCGGCGGGTCGGACGGCGCCGACGCCGCCGTCCTGGTCGACGCGGACGGACGCGAGCAGCCGCTGGCCGCCGCCTACCGCACCGCCGCCCTGCGCGCGGCGCTGGCCCGGCTGCCCGATCCGGCCGGTCAGCCGCTGCGCCGCCTGGTCGGCGCCCTGCCGACGCACCGGCTCGCCGACCCGGACGCCGTCGCCACCGACTGCGACACCTGGCCCGACCTCGAACAGGCCCGCCTCCGCGCCGCCCGACCCCCCGGCTGACCACCCGACGCCCCAGCCGCTGGGCCGGGCCCCACTCCGCCCCAGCCGCCCACCCCGCTTGACCGCCCGCCAACCCCGCCGCGCGGCGCGGTGAACGGGTGGACTCCGAAACGCGACGACCCGCTGCACGCGGTCGGCTCCGGGATCGGCGACGATGGGGGGATGCTGGATGACTGGATCGCTGCTGCCAAGTCCGAACTGGGGATCGACCTGGACGTCGACGCGCCCGGCCTGCTCGACATGGCCAGGGACGTCGCCCACGGGGTCGCCCGGCCTGCCGCGCCGCTGACCGCCTTCCTGGTCGGCTACGCCGCGGCGCAGGCGGGCGGCGGACCGGCGGCCGTCGCCGAGGCCAACCGCAAGGTGTCCGCGCTGGCGAACGGCTGGAAGCCGGAGGGGCCCAGCGCATGAGCGTCGACTCCGCGCCCGAGAGCGACCTGCTCAGCTCGTACCCGTTCCTGGTGCGCTCCGCCGTCCCCGCGCCGGCGGACCCCCCGGCCGGTGCCGCGAGCGCCGCCGACCTGCCGTACGACCACGCCGCGGCGGACGACCGCCACGACCCCGCCGCCGCACCGCCCGGCGCGGCCCCGCGCGGGCCGGGCGGGCGCGACGACGCCGGGCTGCCCTGGCCGCAGGCCCGCCGCCGGGCGCTGCGCGCCGCCGGTGCGCCGCTGGAGGCGGTCCGGCTGCCGCTCGCGGACGCCCTCGGCGGCTTCCTCGCCGCCCCGCTCGAAGCCCTCACCGACCTGCCCGCGTTCGACACCTCGGCGATGGACGGCTGGGCCGTCTCCGGCCCGGGCCCCTGGCTGCTGGACGCCGGGCTCGCCACCGGACCCGCCGACCCCGACGCCCGGCCCGCCCCGGACGCCGACGCCGCCGACCCCGACCCGAACGCCGCCCCCGACGCCGACCCCGCCGCCCCGCAGCGCAGCCGTCCGCCCCAGGACCAGCTGCTCGCCGGGCAGCACGGCGCCGGGACGCTCGCCGACGGCACGGCCGTGCGCATCGCCACCGGCGCGCAGCTGCCGCCGGGCGCCACCGCGGTGCTGCGCAGCGAGGACGGCCGGGTCCGGCCCGGCCACGGCGAGGCCCGGCTGCTGCACGACGGCGGCGCCCGGCCGCTGGACCAGGGCCGGGACATCCGCCCGCGCGGCCAGGAGTGCCACAGCGGCGAGCCGCTGCTGCCGCCGGGCACCGCGGTCACCCCGGCCGTGCTCGGCCTGGCCGCCGCCGCGGGCTGCGACGAGCTGACGGTGTACCGGCGGCCGACGGTCGAGCTGCTGGTCCTCGGCGACGAGCTGCTGGACTCCGGGCTGCCCCGGGAGGGCCGGATCCGGGACGCGCTCGGCCCGCTGCTGCCGTCCTGGCTGCGCGGCTACGGCGCCCGGATCCTCGCCGTGCGCCGGGTCGGCGACGATCTGGGGCTGCTGCGCGACGCGCTCCGGCACAGCCCGGCCGACGTGGTCGTCACCACCGGCGGGACGGCCGCCGGGCCGGTCGACTTCCTGCACTCGGCACTGGCCGAGGTCGGCGCGCGACTGCTGGTGGACGGCGTCCAGGTGCGCCCCGGGCACCCCATGGTGCTGGCCGCGCTGCCCTCCGCCGAGGGGCAGACCGTCCGGCGCCACCTGATCGGGCTGCCCGGCAATCCGCTGGCCGCCGTGGCCGGCGCGGCGACCCTGGCCGAGCCGCTGCTCCGGGCCCTGGCCGGATGCCCGCCGACCGAGCCGTACCTGGTGCGGACCGCCGCGCCGCTGCCCGGCCACCGCGAGGACACCCGGCTCGTCCCGGTGGTGCTGCCGCGGCAGGGCGCGCTGCCGCTGTCGTACGACGGCCCGGCGATGCTGCGCGGTCTGGCCCTGGCCGAGGGGCTGGCCGTGGTGCCGCCCGGCGGCCTGCCCGCAGGGGCCGGGGTCGAGGTGCTGGAGGTCCCGGCGGGATGAGCCGCCGGGCCGCGCGGACCTACCGCGACCAGGACGCGGAGCTGCGCCAGGTGCTGATGCCCGCCGCCAACCGGCCGCCGCTGCGGCAGGTCCGGCGGCGGCTGCTGCTGGCTCTGCTGGTGCTGGCCGCAACCGTGGCCCTGGTCTACACCGGACGCGCCGGCTACCACGACAACGCCCACGCCCACCTGGACTTCCTGGGCGCGGTCTACTACGCCACGGTGAGCCTCTCCACCACCGGCTACGGCGACATCACCCCGGTCAGCGCCGACGCCCGGCTGGTCAACGTGCTGCTGATCACGCCGCTGCGGGTGGTCTTCCTGATCATCCTGGTCGGCACCACGCTGGAGGTGCTGACCGCCCGGAGCCGCCAACTGTGGCGGATCAAGAACTGGAGGGCCGCCTTGACCGACCCGTCCCGCAGCGGCCACACCGTGGTCGTCGGCTACGGCACCAAGGGCCGCCACGCGGTGGAGACGCTGCTGCTGAAGGGCGCGCCCAAGAGCCGGATCGTGGTGGTCGACCCGCAGCACCGCTCGGTGCAGAGCGCCAACGACGACGGCCTGGTCGGAGTCCTCGGCGACGCCACCCGCACCGAGGTGCTGCGCCGGGCCGAGGCCCAGCACGCCGCGCAGATCATCATCGGCACCCAGCGGGACGACACCGCCGTCCTGATCACGCTCACCGCCCGGCAGCTGAATCCGACGGCCACCATCGTGGTCGCCGTCCGCGAGGACGAGAACGCGCCGCTGCTGCGGCAGAGCGGCGCCGACGTGGTCGTCACCAGCTCCGGCTCGGCCGGGCGGCTGCTCGGCATGTCCACCTTCAGCCCCAACGCGGGCGCGGTCCTGGACGACCTGCTGACCGTCGGCGGCGGCCTGGACATGATCGACCGCGAGGTCACCGACGCCGAGGTCGGCGGCGCCCCGCAGGACTGCGGCGACCTGGTCGTCGCGGTCGTCCGCGGCGGGCGGCGGCTGCTCTACACGGACCCGCAGGCGGCGGCGCTGCAACAGGGGGACCGGGTGATCGCCATCCACCGGGTGGTCCCGACCGCGCACTGACCGCCGGCCGCCGGCCGAAAGGCCCGGTCCTCAGCGCTGGTCGGTGATCGGCTGGGCGAAGACCGTGCCCAGCGGCTCCGGGCCGATGTACTGCTGGCAGTTGCACGGCCGCGACTCGTACTGCACCGGCTTGCGCTCCGCGTCCCAGGCGATCGGGGCCTCGACCGTCTCGTGGCACTTCCCGGACCGGTCGTGCTTGGCCAGGTGGTGGGTGCAGCCGCAGACCGGCTCGGGCGGGCGGCTGGCCGCCTCGACCGCGAGCCGCTTCTGCTCCTCTGCCGTGAGCAGGTCCAGTTTCCGCTGGTGGCGGGTCTTCAGGGCCTTCCGGCCGACCTCGCTGAGCCGGCCGCCACCGACGATCACCACTGGAACGATCCACCACAGCTCGCCGACGTCCATACCGTCGCCCTCCCCCTCCGACCCGTGCCGCACAGCCTATGCCGTCGGGGCCGCCGCCGGTCAGGGGCCGGGGCCCCTGTCACAGCGCTGTGCGGCGAATTCAACAGATCTGCTACGGAACCGCCACGGCCTCACTGCGACCCCCGAGAGCGGGCACACTTCGATACATGAACGGATGGCCTGAGGGCAGGACCGACGGCGGCGACGCGGATCGCGCGACGCGCTCGATGCCGCAGACACAGCAGCGCTCCGGCGGCTACGGACCGCCGCCCGCGCAGGCACGGCCCGCGCAGGGCGAGCCGCCGCTGCCGCCGGGGCTGTCCCCGCGCCGCACCGTGCCCGCGCCGGGCCGGAGCACGGAGTCGTACAGCGGCGGCGCGCCGTCGTCGTCGTCGCAGCCCGGGAACGGCGGCGGCGGTGCCACCACCTATCGCGCCGGACGCTCCGGCTCCGGGGGCGGCCTGGGCAGCACCCGCACCAAGGGCCGGCCCAACTGGCGCCGCCGGATCACCTGGGGCGCGCTCACCGTGGTGACCGTGCTCGTCGCCACCTCCATCGGCACCTACGTCTGGGCCGACAACAAGCTCGACCGGACGGTCGACCTCAGCGCGCTGCCGAACCAGCCGGCCCTGGGCAAGGGCACCAACTACCTCATCGCCGGCTCGGACAACCGCCAGAACCTGACCCCGCAGCAGCAGAAGGAGCTGCACACCGGCTCCGACGACGAGGGCCAGTTCGGCAACAGCGACTCGATGATGATCCTGCACATCGGATCCAACGGCGACACCCTGCTCAGCCTGCCGCGCGACAGCTACGTGACCATCCCGGCGTTCACCGGCTCCTCCGGCAAGCACTACCCGGCGACCACGCACAAGCTGAACACCGCGTTCTCCTGGGGCGGCGGCGCGCTGCTGGCGCAGACCGTCGAGTACAACACCGGCATCCACATCGACCACTACGCGGAGATCGGCTTCGGTGGCTTCGTCAACCTGGTCAACGCCCTCGGCGGGGTGCACATGTGCCTGAGCCAGCCGCTGGTGGACCAGGCGTCCGGCGCGGACTTCAAGGCCGGCTGCCAGACCTTCAACGGCGCGCAGTCGCTGGAGTTCGTCCGCGAGCGGCACCAGGCCGCGCAGCAGGACCTCAGCCGGATGGCCAACCAGCAGAAGTTCCTGGCCGCCGTCGCGCACCAGGCCGCGACGCCCTCGACGGTGCTCAACCCGTTCAAGCTGTACCCGGTGCTGAGCGCGGGCATCGACACCCTGAGCGTCGACAAGAACATGAACCCGTACGACCTGGCGCAGATGTTCTGGGCGATGAAGAGCGTCTCCGGCGGCAGCGGCCACTCGCTGACCGTGCCGATCTCCAACGCCAACTACGAGACCCAGACCGACGGCGACACCGTGCTGTGGGACCAGTCGCAGTCCAAGACCCTCTTCAGCGAGCTGCAGAACGACCAGCCGGTCACCATCAGCAGCAACGACGCCAGCTCGGTCGTCGCCAACGGCTGACCCGTCGCGGGCGGTCAGCGCGGCGCGGGCCCGGCGACGGCGAGCGCGAAGGGCTGCGGCCCCCGGTTGCGCATGATCGAGGGCACCAGCAGCATCAGCGCCTCCGGCCCCCGGGCGGTGGCGATGCCGCCGAGGTCCTCGATCCAGTCGGCGGGCCAGCCCAGATCCGCGAGCAGCCCGCCGACCAGCGCCTTGGCGTCCGGGTCGTCGCCCGACAGGAAGGCCGTCGGCGGCACGGCCAGGCTGCGCGGGTCGGTCATCACGGTGGAGGCCATGGTGTTCAGCGTCTTGACGACGCGGGTGGCGGGCAGCGCCTGTTGGAGCCGCTCGGCCAGGCTGTCGCCGGGGTAGAGCAGGCCGCCGGGCGTGCCGTCGCCGCCGCGCACGGTCGCGTTGGCGACGTCGACCAGGACCGTGCCGCGCAGCGCCCCGCCGAGCGCGCCCAGCCGCTCCAGGCTGGTGTCGCCCGGCGTGGCGTTGACGACCACGGAGGCGCCCCGGACGGCCTGCTCGGGCTCGGCGAAGCCGACCGGCGCACCGGTCCAGGCCGCCGCCGCCCGGGCAGGGCTCCTGGTCCCGACGGTGACCTGGTGCCCGGCCCGGGCCAGGCCGCCCGCGAGCGCGGTGGCGACCCGTCCCGATCCGAGGACGGTGACGGCGGTGGGTGCGGTGCTGCTCACGGTGGTGCTCCGTTCGGTGGTGGGGTTGGTGGACGGTGGCCGGTGGCCGTTTCAGCGGATGGGGGCGAGGACCTCGACCGCCGCCGCGTGCAGCGCGGGCGCGGCGGCCAGGAAGTCCGGGCTGGACAGGCTCCAGGGGGCCCCGGCGGCGTCGGTGACCGTTCCGCCGGCCTCGGCCACCAGCAGCGCGCCGGCCAGCAGGCCCGAGCGCACGTCGCTGAACTGCCAGAACACGTCCATGCGCCCGGCCGCGACCTGGATCAGCTGCATGGTGGCCGGCACCGACACCCGGGTGACCAGGGCGCTGCTCAGCATCGCGGCGACCGAGAGGCCGATCCGGCGGAAGGTGTCCGCGGACTCGCCGGGCCGGGCCTGGCCGGTGCCGACCAGCGCGGCGTCCAGCCCGGCCTTGGCGGAGGCCCTCAGCCGGACCCCGTTCAGGAAGGCGCCGCCGCCGCGCACCGCGGTGTAGGTGTCGCCGGTGAGCGGGAGGTGCACGGCGGTCAGCACCGGCCGGTTGTCGCGGACCAGGGTGGCGGTCACCGACCACTCGGTCATGCCGTGGATGTGGTTGATGTTGCCCTCGACCGCGTCGGTGACCCACCACTCGCCGGACGGCAGCGCGCCGCTCTCCAGCTCGTCCTCCGCCCAGGCCGCGCCGGGCCGCAGCCGCTCCAGCGGCTCGCGCAGGAACCGCAGCGAGGCCGCGTCGTTGGCGTGGATCGCCGCGACGACCTCGGCGAGGCTGCCCGGGCGGGCGTCCGGGGTGAAGCGCTCCCGCAGGTGCGCACCGGCCGCGACGACGGCCGCGACCACCCCGCCCAGCAGCGCCTCGTCCGCCGCACGGTCGGCGTTGACTCCGTCGAACGCGGGCCCTGCTCCCACTTGCTGACGCATCGTCATGACTTCTCTGCCTTCTTCCGGATGGAGTGCGGGGGAGGTGTTCACCGCTGGACTCCACGCTAGAAATCAGCACAGATAACGTCAACTGCATGCTCGTAAGCTCTAGAGTTACTCCCATGCAATTGGATCTCAACCTGCTGACCGCGCTGGACGCCCTGCTGGAGGAAGGCAGCGTGGCCGGCGCCGCCGACCGGCTGCACCTCACCCCGCCCGCCATGAGCCGGGCGCTGGGCCGCATCCGGCACGTCATGGGCGACGAGGTGCTGGTGCGCACCGGCAGGACGATGACCCCGACGCCGCGCGCGCTAGCCGTCCGCCAGCAGGTGCACGCCCTGGTCCAGCAGGCCCAGTCGGTGCTGGCGCCCGAACACGAACCGGATCTGCCGACGCTGACCCGGACCTTCACCCTGACCTGGCACGACGCCGTGGTGAACGCGATCGGCCCGGCCCTGTTGGCCACCGTCCGGTCCCAGGCCCCGCAGGTGCGCCTGCGGCTGCTCGGCGAGACCAGCACCGACAGCAGCGACCTGCGCCAGGGCCGGGTCGACCTGGAGATCGGCGCGACCGCGCCGGAGCTGCCGGACGTCCACCACGAGACGGTCACCCACGACCGCCTGGTCGTCGCCCTGCGCCCGGACCACCCCGGCGCCGCCGACGGCCTCACCCTGGACGCCTACGCGGCCGCGGACCACGTCACCGTCTCCCGCCGGGGGCGCCTGCGCGACCCCATCGACGACCTGCTCGAGGAGCGCGGCCTGCGGCGGCGCGTGGTCGCCGCCGTCCCCACCAGCACGGCCGCGCTGCACGTCGCCCGGGACAGCGACATCCTGGTCGCCGTCCCCGAGCAGATGACCCGGGCCGCGGTGCGCGAGCTGGGCCTGCGCGTCCTCCCGCTGCCGCTCGACGCGGCGCCCATCCCGGTCGTCCTGGCCTGGCACCGGCGCTACGCCGACGACCGCGCCCACGCCTGGCTCCGCACCCAGGTCCGCGCCGCCCTCCAGTCCCTGGACACCCCCGACTGACCCGCTGTCTCCAGGGACGTGCTCCTAAGGGTTGGCGCCCGGGGCGACACAGCCCTCGCCGATGCCGCCCTGCGACTCCGGGACGCAGCGGCATCCGGGTGGTCACCTCCGCGATGACCACACTGGAGGCCGACTACGAGCGCGTCCATCCGGCGCGCATCGCCTGGGTGCTGTCCCGCATCGACATCTGCGACGTCACCAGGGAACTCGCAGCCCAGGCTGCCGTCCTCCTGCGCCACCACGGGCTGCACGGCCACACGTACGCCATGGACGCGGTCCTGGCGGGCCAAGGGTGCAGGTCATCACGGTCTGACCCGAAGCGCACAGGCCGTCGGCAGGATCTTGCCGATGTGTTCAGATCCGCTGGACGACGATCCGGTCGCCGCAGAGCAGCCTCATGTCCTCCTCGTCGGAGGTGAAGACGGTGACATCACCGCGCTGGCGCAGTGCCACGGCTGCGAGAGCGGCATCGATGGCGTACGTGTGCCCGTGCAGGCCCGCAGCCTCCAGCAGCCCGATCGCCTCTCCTGCGATCTCCCGCGTGACGGGTTCAACGGCGATCTTGGAGAGTGTCCAGGCCCAGGCACTGCGCTTGACCCGGCCGTGATACGCCTCGATGAGCGTCATCGAGGTCGTCAGCACCCGGATCCCGGACCGGTCTGCGTCCTTGAGCCGGGCCCCCATCGAGCGATGTCCGAGGACTGCCTGGGACAGGCCCTCGCTGTCGAGCAGATAGACGAGCTCGGACATCAGCCCGCCCTGCGGTCCGGCACGGACCGGGCCTTGCGGTCCGCGTGCCGGCGCTGCAGTGCGAGCCTCTCCGCCTCCGCGCCTGCCAGCTCCTCATCGGTGACGTCCCCGTGCTCACCCTCCCACCAGCCGACGAACTCATGCAGGTGGTCGCGCTCCCGCTGACGCTCTATGGCCTGCGCAACATAGCGGCTGAACCCGCCGGAGCCCACCTCGGCCCGGATCTCCTCCGCCAGCTCCTCCGGCAGGGTCACCGTGTACTTCTTCGTTGCCATACCAGTCACCATACCGTCGAGCGGGCGGCGAAGCGGCTCAGAACTGGAGCAGGATCCTGACGCGGAATGCAGGGTGGCGAGCCACCGTGCACCAGCAGCGTCTCCCCCGGGCGCAGGAACGCCACCTGGAAGACGTTCGACCTTGGGACGGTACCCCCAGGGTGATTTGCCCGGCGTCCAGTCGGATCGCTGTGGGGTGGCGGCGCACGGCGAAAAGCTCCGCGGATCCCGTGCAACCCGGGCGGGCGGGGCGGGAGTACTTATGGGCGTGAGGGTTGGCTTCACCGGTCGCTTCTGCGGCCTGACCTGATGGTGTGAGGAGAACTGTGTCGATGAAGCAGATCAAGGTGGTCCTGGCCGGTGCGACTGCGGTCGCCGCTCTGAGCGGCCTCGCGCTGAGCTCGTCCGCGTCCGCCGCTCAGCCGCAGTCTGCGCAGAGCCGGACGGTGGCGTCGAAGGCCGTGGTGCAGCCGGCGTCGGAGCAGGCCGTGGCGCAGAAGAGCTCCCCTGCCAAGTCGGAGAGCCGGGTGCTGGGCGCGGGCGTGATGGACGGCCATCGCTGGTCAGCGGCGCTGGTGTACTACCCGAAGACCCCGGCGGGCTACGCTCCCGGCCACAACCCCAAGGAACTGCTCTGCATAGCCGTGACCGTGGACGGCAAGCCGACCAACCCCTACGGGGAGGAGTGCATGTCGGTCACCGGGCCGCACGACCCCAGCGGCGACCTGGGCGACTACGGTCAGGACTACTACGCGGGCGGCAGCAGCCTGTTCTTCGGCCAGCCGCTGGCGCATGTGGCCTCGGCAACCATGACGTTCGGCAATGCCCCGTCCATCACCGTTCCGAAGGTCACCATTCCGGGCACCGACTTCAGCGCCTACGTCATCCCGGTGGCCGCGCACCTGCAGATGAAGAACCTCTACGAGTACGACAGCCACCACCACCTGGTCAGCCAGCAGAAGCTCTGAGGCTTCCGAGGCTGCGGCCCGAAGACCCCGAACCGACCCGAGGACAGCGATTCGTGCGCAGTGGCTCAGCCCAGGGTGGCGACGACGCCCAGTTCAGCGAGTTCGTGGCGGCCCGGTGGGGTGCGTTGGTGCACACCGCGTACCTGCTCACCGGCGACTTCCACGAGGCCGAGGACCTGGTGCAGACGACACTGGCCAAGGTGTACCCGCAGTGGCGGCGGATCCGCGGGGACGGTGTCGCAAGCTATGTGCGGCGCGCGCTGGTGAACAACAACCGCAGCCGGGTGCGGCGGCGTCGGGTGGCCCAGCTGCTGATGCCGTTCCTGCCGGAGACCCCGTCGCCGCCGTCCGGTGCCGGCGAGGACCACGACCTGCTGGTCGCGGCCCTCGCCGGGCTGCCCGAGCGGCAGCGGGCGGTGGTGGTGCTGCGGTACTGGGAGGACCTCAGCTTGGAGGAGGTCGCCTATGAACTGTGTTGCAGCGTGGGCACCGTGAAGAGCCAGGCGTCACGCGCGCTGGCCAAGCTCCGTGCCGATCCGGCCCTTGCCGACCAAGCCGCCTACCTCATGGGAGCGAACTCGTGACAGACCAGCTCCAGGACGCGCTGGCCAGATCGACCAGCCGCATCGCCCCGTCCCCGGCGCCGGTCGCCGAGATCCTGCACGCCGGACGGGCCCGTCGGATCCGCAGCCGCCGGGTGCGGATGGGGGCGGCGGCCTGCCTGGCGTCCGCTGCGCTCCTGCTGTCGTGGAGCGCCGTCCGGGACGACGGCTCCCGTCGGGAGCAGGTTCCGGTGATGGCCGCGCCCTCCGTGGCGCCCACCCCGGTACCCACGGCCGCGCCGAAGTCGACGGCCCCGCGGTCGGCCCCGCTCGGCCACGGCACGTTGGACGGCCACACCTGGTCGGCCGAGCTGGTGTACTACCCGGTCACCCCGTCGTCCTACGCCCCCGGGCACAACCCGGTGGGGCTGGTGTGTCTGGCCGTGGCTGTCGACGGCAAGCCGAGCGCGCCCTACGGGGTGCAGTGCGACTCGGCCACCGGCCCGCACGACATGAGCACCAACCTGGGCGGGGTCGGTCAGAACGACTTCGTCGGCGGCTTCAGCCTGGTCTACGGCACGCCGGTCGGGAACGTGTCCTCGGCGACGATGACCTTCGGCAACGCCGCGCAGGTCACCGTCCCGAAGGTCACCATCCCGGGCACCGACTTCAGCGCCTATGTCATCGCGGTCGGCGCCGGGGTGCACACGAAGACCCTGACCGAGTACGACAGCCACCACCGGGTCGTTGACCGGCAGAACATCTGACCGGCAGGACGTCTGACCGGCAGGACCCGGCTGGTACCACTCCCCATGGCTGTCCTGTTCCGAGGCGGGTCGCGTCAGACCGTCAGCAGGATCTTGCCGATGTGGGTGCTGGATTCCATGAGGCGGTGGGCTTCGGCGGCTTCGGCCAGGGGCAGGGCGCGGTCGATGACGGGCTTGACCGTGCCGGATTCGACCAGGGGCCAGACGTGTTCGCGGACGGAGGCGACGATGGCCGCCTTCTCGTCCAGGGGGCGGGCGCGCAGGCCGGTGGCGGCGATGGCGGCGCGCTTGGTCATCAGCTTGCCCAGGTTCAGCTCCGCCTTGATGCCGCCCTGCATGCCGATGACGACGAGGCGGCCGTTGACGGCCAGGGCGTCGAGGTTGCGGTCCAGGTACTTGGCCCCCATGACGTCCAGGATGACGTCCGCGCCGCTGCCCGCGGTGGTCTCGCGCAGCTCCTCCACGAAGTCCTGCTCGCGGTAGTTGATCAGGGTGTCCGCGCCCAGCGCCCGGCAGGCGTCCAGCTTGGCGGTGCTCCCGGCGGTGACCGCGACCCTCGCGCCGACGGCCTTGCCCAGCTGGATCGCCATGGTGCCGATACCGGACGAGCCACCGTGCACCAGCAGCGTCTCCCCCGGGCGCAGGAACGCCACCTGGAAGACGTTCGACCAGACCGTGCAGGCGACCTCGGGCAGGGCTGCCGCGCTGACCAGGTCGAGGCCCTTGGGCAGCGGCAGCAGCTGGCCCGCCGGGACGGCGACCTTCTCGGCGTAGCCGCCGCCCGAGAGCAGGGCGCAGACCTCGTCGCCGACCGCCCAGCCGCTGACGCCCTCGCCGAGCTCCAGGACCCGCCCGGAGCACTCCAGCCCGGGGTAGGGCGAGCTGCCGGGCGGCGGGTCGTAGAAGCCCTGGCGCTGCAGTACGTCGGCCCGGTTCACCGCCGAAGCGGCCACCTGGACCAGCACCTCGCCGGGGCCGGGCACGGGGTCGGGGACATCCGCCGGAACCAGGGCGTCGGGGCCGCCGGGCTCGGCAATGGTGATTGCACGCATGCGGCCGACGCTACCCCCATCCGGCCTCCGCCAGGGGCGTTCGGGCGGCGGGGCGCCGCGCGGTCAGCCCGGCGGGGGCCCGTCCCAGGGCCGGGCCCGGCGGAGCTGGGCGGCCACGACCGCCGGGGCCTCGGCCAGGGAGGGGCCGTACCAGGTCAGGTGCCGACCGCTGACCAGGGCGGCGGGCACGCCCGGGAACGCCTCCGGGCCGTCCTCGGCGGTGAAGCGGTAGGGCTCGTCCGGCAGGACGACCAGCTCCGGCCGGGCCGCCCGCAGCCGGTCGAGCGGGACGGCCGGGTAGCGCTCGGCATGGTCGGCGTAGAGCTGGTGGACGCCGAGGCGGCGCAGCAGGTCGCCGGCGAAGGTGTCGCGCCCCAGCACCATCCACGGCCGCCGCCAGATCGGGACGACAGCGCGGACCGGCGCGGCCAGGGCCCGGTCCTGGTCCTGGCCATCGTCCTGGCCATCGTCCTGGCCCTGCTGGACGGCCTGCCAGGCGGCTTCGGCGCGGTCGAGCCAGCCGGGGCGGGGCAGGCCGCAGGCGGTGGTCAGCATCCGCTCCAGCGAGCGCAGGGCCTGGTCCAGGGTGCGGACCTCCGTCACCCAGACCGGGATCCCGGCGGCCCGCAGAGCGTCCAGGTCGGGTGCGCGGTTCTCCTCCTCGTTGGCGACGACCAGGTCGGGGGCGAGGGCAATGATCCGGGCGGTGTGGGGGTTCTTGGTGCCACCGATCCGGGCGACCTCCAGGTCGGCGGGGTGGGTGCACCAGTCGGTCGCGCCGACCAGCAGGCCGGGGGCGGTGGCGGCGATCGCCTCGGTCAGCGAGGGCACCAGCGACACCACCCGCCGCACCGCACCCAGCCGGACCGGGCGGCCGAGGTCGTCGGCCGTGCTGCGGTAAGGCGGCGGCGCCGGGCTCATGGGGGTGACGCTACCCGCGCCCGCCGGACGCGGTCCGGCTGGGCCGACCCGGTGATGTCTCGGAGCCGCGGCGGACGCGAGGGGTGCGCATCCTGTCTGACATGCCGTTTTTATGGATATATGGGAACGTCGTAGGAAGATCCGGAGTCGGCACGATCCGGGCCCAGCAGCCCTCGCCGGCCTGGAGGACGCACATCGTGGCCGTTCCCCGTCGCAGCGCAGTCAGCCTCACCGGCCTCGGCGTCCTCACCGTCCCCGCGCTCGCCCTGGGCGCGCTCGCGGGCCCCTGCGGAGGCACCGCACTCGCCGCAGCCGCGCCCGCCGCCGTCAGCCCGGCCGCACCCCAGGCCGCACCCCAAGCCGTCGCCTACGGCTGCCCCGGGGCGGGCCTGCTGCTGCGGCTCCCGGACGGCCGCACCGTCCGGCTGCCGCGCGGGGGCCGGGCCGGGCAGGCGACGGTCGCCGGGTGGCAGCGGTGGGCCGTACCGCCCGAGGGCCCGGAGCCGGAGGTGACCCCGCCCGCGCCGCCGGTGCAGGCGCTGCCCGGACCGACCGGTGCCGTGCCGGGCGGCGGCACGGCCACACCGGCCGCGCCGGTCGTCCCGGTCGCGGACTCCGGGGTGCCGCTGCCGGACGTCCCCCTGCCGATGCTGCCGTTCGCCCCGGGCCGGACGCCCCCGGCCGGGCCCGGTCCGGACCCGGCCGGGCCCGGTCCGGACCCGGCCGCGCCCGGCGGGCCCGGGAGCGGGACGGCCTCGGGCCCGGCCGGTGCGGTGACCGGCCCCGCTCCCTGGGGCGCCTCCGCGTCCGGCAGTGCGTCCGGCCCGGCGCTCGCCACCGCCGTGTCACCCGCGCCGCCGGGGGCGGGCGGCAACAGCGCCGCCGCCGGGGTGTCCGCCGCGGCCGCCGCCCAGGCCGCCTCGGCGAAGGCCGCCGCCGTGGCCGCAGCCGCCTCGGCCGCCGCCTCCGCCGCCTCGGCCGATGCCGGGGCTGCCGTGGCCGCCGCCGAACAGCCGTTGGAGGAGTGGCGGGAGCGGCGCAGCGACGCCTCGGGCCCGCCGCCGCTGCCGCCGGGGGCACTGGCCGGGCAGCCGAGCCCGATCGCCGCGCCCGCGCCGGGGACCGCCGGGTACGCGGGCACACTGCGGCACCGGCTGCTGCCGCTGGGTGTGGGCCTGGCGCTGATCGGCGCCGGGGCGGCGCTGTTCGGCTGGAAACTGCGGCGGCTGTGACCGGGACACCTGTGCGATCGGAGATCCCGTTCTCCGGGGTGCAGCCCCCGGACCGGCCCGGGTGCGAGACAATGGACGTATGAGCATGCCGATGAACGCGCGGCCGGAAGACGGCCCCCAGGTCCTGATCGTCGGTCCCGACGGGATGCCCGTCGGTGCCCTGCCCCCGGGCGGAGCCGGAGGAGGTGCCGCCGGTGCCGGCAGCGAGGGCACGGGCGAGCCCCGCGAGCTGCCGATCACGGAGATGGTGGAGCAGCCGGCCAAGGTCATGCGGATCGGCAGCATGATCAAGCAGTTGTTGGAGGAGGTCCGCCAGGCCCCGCTGGACGAGGCCAGCCGGGTGCGGCTGAAGGAGATCCACGCCAGCTCGGTGAAGGAGCTGGAGGCCGGGCTGGCCCCGGAGCTGGTGGAGGAGCTGGAGCGGCTGTCGCTGCCGTTCACCGAGGAGGCCATCCCCAGCGAGGCCGAGCTGCGGATCGCCCAGGCCCAGCTGGTGGGCTGGCTGGAGGGGCTGTTCCACGGCATCCAGACCGCGCTGTTCGCCCAGCAGATGGCCGCACGGGCGCAGTTGGAGCAGATGCGGCGGGCGCTGCCGCCCGGCATGCCCGGCTCCGGCGAGGACGACGAGGACGGCCACGGCCCGGTGCGTTCCGGCCCCTACCTGTAGCACGCACCTGCAGCACGTACCTGTGGCAGCACGGCCGGTGCGCCGGGGGGCGCTGTCGGCGGCGGGCACCGCCCTACCCGCCGGTAGTGCGGGCGCGGGGTCGACACCCGGACCTGGGGTGCGGTCAGATTGTCGTCACGGTACGGAATCAGGCACGGAACCCCCGCGACGCGGGTCCTCGGCGCCCGATAGCCTTACGTCTTGGTACGCGACAGGCGCCGGTCGCTGGCTTGCGCTGCAGCGCGCCGGGGGGAAGAGATAACTGATGAGTGAGCAGGGCAGCGGCGGCAGCGGCGCGGTTCGGACGGTCGGCCACGGTCGTTACACGCTGGGGGAACTGCTCGGCCAGGGCGGTATGGCCACCGTCCACCTCGCCGACGACACGGTCCTGGACCGCCCGGTCGCCATCAAGACCATGCTGGGCGAGATGAGCCGGGAGCCGTCGTTCCGCGAGCGCTTCCGGCGCGAGGCGCAGGCGGTGGCGCGGCTCAACCACCCCAACATCGTGCAGGTGCACGACAGCGGCGAGGACCTCAACCACGAGGGCGTGCTGGTCCCCTTCATCGTCATGGAGTACGTCGAGGGCTCGACGCTGAGCGCGGTGCTGCGCCGGGACATCGCCGAGCACGGCGCCATGCCCACCGACCGGGCGCTGCAGATCACCGGCGGGGTGCTGTCGGCGCTGGCCGTCTCGCACGAACAGGGCCTGGTGCACCGCGACATCAAGCCCGCCAACGTCATGGTGACCCCGCGCGGCGTGGTCAAGGTGATGGACTTCGGCATCGCCCGGGCCATGCAGTCCGGCGTGACGTCGATGACCCAGACCGGCATGGTCGTGGGCACCCCGCAGTACCTCTCCCCGGAGCAGGCGCTCGGCAAGGGCGTGGACGCCCGCTCGGACCTCTACTCGGTCGGCTGCCTGCTGTTCGAACTCCTCACCGGGCGGCTGCCGTTCGAGTCGGACTCGGCCCTGGGCATGGCCTACCAGCACGTGCAGGAGACGCCCCCGGCGCCGTCCGCCTTCAACGCGGCCGTGCCGCCGGGCGTGGACGCGCTGGTCGCCCGGGCGCTGCGGAAGGACCCGTCCCACCGCTTCCCGGACGCCGACACCATGCGCGCCGAGTGCGAGCGGGTCACCGGCAGCGCCGGCGCCAACACCCCGCTGCTGACCGGCGAGGGGCCCTACCCGGGCCGTCCCGGGGTCGGCGGTTCCGGCGCGAACGCGGTGTTCCCGCAGGCCCAGGGGGTGCTCGGGACGCCGCCGCCCGCGCCGCAGCAGCCGTACCAGCAGCCGGTGCCGCCGCCGTACACCGGCCCGCAGCCGTCACTGCCGCTGAGCCCGCCGCCGTACGGCCCAGGCCTGCAGCAGCAGCCGTACCGCCCGGGCCCGGCCGGACCGGGACGCCAGCAGCCGCAACGTCCGCCGTACCAGCAGCCGATGCAGCCCATGCCGCCGAGGCAGACCATGCCTCCCCGGCAGACGCCGCCGCCGTACGGGCGGCCGGGCATGGCGACCCCGCCGCCGTACCGGCCCGCGCCGGTGCCGCAGCACCCGCCGATACGCCCGGCGACGCCGCCGCCGGGCTTGGCCGGACGCCCGGCGCCGATGCCGATGCCGCCGGTGCGCCCACGCACCAACTCGGCCCGGGGGTGCGGGATCGCGGCGATCATCGTCGGCGTGATCATCGGTGCGCTGGTCGTCCTGGGCCTGATCGGGGCCCTGGTGACGCGGAATCAGGACAACTCCGACGGCAGCGGCCTGGGTCGACCCGCGCCGGTGGCCGCCGCCCAGGCCGACCCGTCCGCGGACTGAGCCCGGATCGGGCCGGTGCACCGTGCGGCGAACGGGCGGTCCGGCCACCACGCGCACGCCGAGAAACCGGTAGCGTGCTCTGAAGACCCGCGCGGACGGCGCAGCGTGACAGTGGGTGACCAGCCCGGCGACACCGGGTGCACAGACGGATGACCGACGGCGGAGAGTAATGGCAGACAACGAGCACGCCAGTGGCGCTGACGGCACGGACGCGCAGCGTGACTCCGCACGACCTGACAGTGGCGACACCGATGTGACGCCCGCTTTCGGCAGCCCCGCCCCGCGTGACCGGCCGTATCCGCCGACCGAAATGGTGTCGCAGGAGCAGCAGATCACCTCCACCGGCGGCCTGTCCCTCTTCGGCGAGGGCCGTTACCGGCTCACCCGCCGCCTCGGCCGGGGCGGCATGGCCGAGGTCTTCGCGGCCCAGGACGCGCGGCTCGGCCGCACCGTCGCCATCAAGGTGCTGCGCCCGGACCTCGCCGAGGACGCCATCGCCCGGATGCGGTTCACCCGCGAGGCGCACGCCGTCGCCTCGCTCAACCACCACGCCGTCGTCGCCGTGTACGACACCGGCGAGGAGGCCCACGGCAGCGAAACCGTCCCGTACATCGTGATGGAGCTGGTCGAGGGCCACACCGTGCGGGAGCTGCTGCAGAGCGAGGAGCCGCCGCCGGTCGACCAGGCGCTGATCATCTCGGCGGGCATCCTGGAGGCGCTGGCCTACAGCCACCGGCACGGCATCGTGCACCGCGACATCAAGCCCGCCAACGTGATCATCACGACCACCGGCGCGGTGAAGGTGATGGACTTCGGCATCGCCCGGGCGCTGACCGGGGCCACCAGCACCATGACCCAGACCGGCATGGTCATGGGGACGCCGCAGTACCTCTCGCCGGAGCAGGCCCTGGGCAAGCCGGTCGACAGCCGCTCCGACCTGTACGCCACCGGCTGCATGCTCTACGAGCTGCTGACGCTGCGCCCGCCGTTCACCGGCGACACCCCCCTGTCCGTGGTCTACCAGCACGTGCAGGACGCCCCGGTGCCGCCGTCGCAGGCCAACGGGCGCGTCCCGGCGATGCTCGACCCGCTGGTGCTGCGCGCGCTGGCGAAGGACCCGGACGACCGGTTCCAGAGCGCCGACGAGATGCGCGCGCATGTCCAGCACGCGCTGCGGACCATGCACCAGGGCACGGCGATGACCGAGGTGCTGCCCACCCCGGCGTCCGGCCGCGGTCCGGCCCCGACCGTGGTCGGCGACCCGGGCGGCTACCGGACCACCGCCATGGGCGCGATCGGCGGCGCGGCCGCCACCCAGCAGATGGGCACCCAGGCGGCGTCCCTGGCGGGCGGCGCCCGGCCCTACGACGACCCGTACGACACCCACGACGGGCGCAACAGCCGCCGGGCGGTGTTCGCGGTGATCGCGGTGCTGGTCGCCATCGCGGCGATCACCGTGGGCGTGGCCCTGGCCATGCGGCACTCCGGCGGCGGCAGCCCGGCGCCGGTGGCCTCCACCAGCACCAGCACCACGCCCAGCGACTCGGGCCAGCCCAGCGTTCCCGCGCCCACCGAGACCACCCCCAGCACCGCGCCGAGCGACACCTACTCGCAGACGGTGCCGTACACGCCCAGCACCCCGGCCACGGCCTCGGCGTCCACCACGCCGTCGGCCAGCGGCACCCCGTCCAGCACCGCCAGCTCGACCCCGTCGAGCACGCCGTCGGCGCCCCCGACCACGGCGCCGCCGACCCAGACCGACGCGCCGCCGACCGACCCCGCCGACACCTCGACCCCGCCCAACCAGGCGGGCGGCGGCAACCCCGGGCCGGGCGGCAACAACCACGGCGGCGGGAACAACCCCACCTCCTGAGGCCCTAGTTGACGCAGGCGTCGAGCACCTGCTCGTACTCCTCGCACCACCAGGCGATCTGCGCGCTGGCGGCCGGGAACAGCGGATCGGCCCGCAGGTCCCGGCGCTGGTAGCGCCAGCGCAGCATCCAGAAGTCGTTGAGCCGCTCCCACCACACCCGGTGGACGCCGGCCGCGACCTGCTCCGGGGTGCTGCCGGAGGCCTCCCGGTAGGCGCGGGCGTAGCGGCGCAGCCGGGGCAGGTCGAGTACGCCGGTGTCGGGGTGGTGGAAGAACAGCGTGGCCGCCCGCACCGCCTCCTCGGTGCGGGGGCGGACGCTGAGCCGGTCCCAGTCGACCACGGCGGCGGCCTCGGAGCCCCGGTAGAGCACGTTGAGCGGGTGGAAGTCGCCGTGGACCCAGCCGACGGGCGGGGCGGCGTCCGGGGCGGGGCGGCGGTGGCCGTACGCGTCCAGCAGCTCCAGCCGCTCCCGCAGGCGGCGCCGGGCCAGGGCGTCCAGCGGCTCCTGCGGGGTGCGCTCGCGGGCGAGCGCCAGCAGGTCGGCGACGGTGCGCCGGGTCTGGGCCGGGTCGGCGCCGGGGAGGGCCTGCGGTTGCGGGACCGGCGGGTGCAGTTCGGCGAGAGCACTGTGCATCCGGCCGAGCAGCGCTCCGAGTGCGGAGCACTGCTCTCGGTCGAGAGCGGTGCCCGCGCGGTGCTCCCCCTCGACCCACGGGAACAGCGCGTAGCGGCGCCCGCGCAGCAGCACGACCGTGCGCCCGTCCAGCGCGCCCAGCGGCGGGACGGTCGGCAGGCCGAGGTCGCGCAGCCCGGCCACGGCCCGGTGCTGGGCCGCGATGGCACCGCCCGAGGAATGCTTGGCATCGTCCCGGTACTGCTTGAGGAAGTAGCCGCCGGCCGGTCCGGTGATCCGCAGGGCACGGTTCAGCAGGCCCTGGCTCACCCGTTCGGCCGAGATGGCGATGACGTCCTGATAGCGCCGCAGCACCGCCGCGACCGGAATCCCGTGCACCGTATCCGGCACCGCCGGCGCAGCGGTCCGACACTGTGTCACGCTCCGATGGTATCGGCTGTACAGCCTGTTCCGGGGCCGATCCCGCAGGATCACCAGCCTGCGCAGGGGCGCGAACGGGGTGCGGATGGGGCGCGATGGCATCGGAGTGACAGGAGTGGTCAACCCTGATGTCCGCATTTGTTCATGTTCAGCAGGTTTCGCCGACCGGGAAAAATACGTGGACGTCCTAGGACAGAAGCGACAGGGTCTTCCGCTGGGTAACGTTCTCCTGCAGGATCAGGGCACACCTACCGCCGATCCTCACCGCTTGCGCACACCCCGCGCGAAGAGCATGGAGAGGGCGACCGGACCGGTTGCCGGCAATCCCGGAGGCCGGAGAGACCGAGGAGTGAACGTGACCGTCAAGAGCAAGGCGGCGGCGGCGAAGGCTGCCCGCGCCGCCAACGGCGCCCCTGCGGAGCCCGGCCCGCCGGACCTGGTCCAGTTGCTGACCCCTGAGGGCGTGCGGGTGGAGCATCCGCAGTTCTCCGTGGAGACCACGCCGGAGGAGCTGCGCTCGATCTACCGCGACCTGGTGCTGGTGCGGCGCTTCGACTCCGAGGCGACCTCGTTGCAGCGCCAGGGCGAGCTGGGCCTGTGGGCCTCGCTGCTGGGCCAGGAGGCCGCGCAGGTCGGTTCGGGCCGGGCGATGCGCCCGGGCGACTACGCCTTCCCGACCTACCGCGAGCACGGTGTGGCCTGGTGCAAGGGTGTGGACCCGCTGAACCTGCTGGGGATGTTCCGCGGGGTGAACCACGGCGGCTGGGATCCGGACGAGAAGAACTTCCACCTGTACACCATCGTCATCGGCTCGCAGACGCTGCACGCCACCGGCTACGCCATGGGCATCACCAAGGACGGCGCGGACGACGCGGTGATCGCGTACTTCGGCGACGGCGCGTCCAGCCAGGGCGACGTGTCCGAGGCGTTCACCTTCGCCTCGGTCTACCAGGCGCCGGTGGTCTTCTTCTGCCAGAACAACCAGTGGGCCATCTCCGAGCCCACCGAGAAGCAGACCCGGGTGCCGCTGTACCAGCGCGCCTCCGGCTTCGGCTTCCCCGGCGTGCGGGTGGACGGCAACGACGTGCTGGCCTGCCTGGCCGTGACCCGCTGGGCGCTGGACCGGGCCCGCAACGGCGAGGGCCCGGTGCTGGTCGAGGCGTTCACCTACCGCATGGGCGCGCACACCACCTCGGACGACCCGACGCGCTACCGGATCGCCGACGAGCTGGAGTCCTGGCGGCTGAAGGACCCGATCGAGCGGGTCAAGTCGTACCTGCTGCGCGAGGGCTGGGCCGACGCCGACTTCCTGGAGTCGGTCGAGGCCGAGAGCGAGCAGCTGGCCAAGCGCGTCCGCGAGGGCGTGCGCACCATGCCCGACCCCGATCCGTCCTCGATCTTCGAGCACGTCTACGCCGAGGGCCACGCGCTGGTCGACGAGGAGCGCGAGGGCTACCTGGCCTACGCTGCCTCCTTCGACGCGGAAGGGGAGGACAACTGATGGCCGCCACGCAGTACACGATGGTCAAGGCGCTGAACGAGGCGCTGCGGCGGTCCCTGGACGAGAACCCCAAGACGCTGGTCATGGGCGAGGACGTGGGCCGCCTGGGCGGGGTGTTCCGGGTCACCGACGGCCTGCACAAGGACTTCGGCGAGAGCCGGGTCATCGACACTCCGCTGGCGGAGTCCGGCATCGTCGGCACCGCGATCGGCCTGGCGCTGCGCGGCTACCGCCCGGTGGTGGAGATCCAGTTCGACGGGTTCGTCTACCCGGCGTTCGACCAGATCGTGACCCAGCTGGCGAAGATGCACGCCCGGGCGCTGGGCCACATCAAGCTGCCGGTCACCATCCGCATCCCGTTCGCGGGCGGCATCGGCGCGGTCGAGCACCACAGCGAGTCGCACGAGGCGTACTTCGCGCACACCGCCGGCCTGAAGGTGGTCGCGCCCTCCAACCCGGTGGACGCGTACTGGATGCTGCGGCAGTCCATCGCCTCCGACGACCCAGTGATCTTCCTGGAGCCCAAGCGGCGCTACTGGGACAAGGCCGCCCTGGACCCGAACGGCGCTGCGGAGATCGGGCTGCACCAGGCCCGGATCGCCAAGCCCGGCCGCGACCTGACGCTGATCGCCTACGGCCCGATGGTCAAGCTCTGTCTGGAGGCGGCCGCGGCGGCCGCCGAGGACGGGCAGAACCTGGAGGTCGTGGACCTGCGCTCGCTGTCCCCGATCGACTTCGACACCGTGGCCGAGTCGGTCGCCCGCACCGGGCGGGCCGTGGTCGTCCACGAGGCGCCGGTCTTCATGGGCCTGGGCGCGGAGCTGGCGGCGCGGATCACCGAGCGCTGCTTCTACTCGCTGGAGTCCCCGGTGCTGCGCGTCGGCGGCTACTTCGCCCCCTACCCGCCCTCGCGGGTCGAGGACGCCTTCCTGCCCGATCTCGACCGGGTGCTCGACGCTGTCGACCGCGCCCTGGCCTTCTGAGGGTGTGAGGAGACCGTCATGAGCACCACCAAAGAGTCCGTACGCCAGTTCAAGATGCCCGACGTGGGCGAGGGACTGACCGAGGCCGAGATCCTCAAGTGGTTCGTCCAGCCGGGCGACAAGGTCGAGGACGGCCAGGTCGTCTGCGAGGTCGAGACCGCCAAGGCCGCCGTGGAGCTGCCGATCCCCTTCGACGGCGTGGTCCGCGAGCTGTTCTTCAGCGAGGGCACCACGGTCGACGTCGGCCAGGTCATCATCAGCGTCGCGGTGACCGGCGGCGCGGCCGTCGAGGAGCCGCCCGCCCAGGCCGCACCGGCCGCGCCCGCACCGGCCGCCGAGACCGCCGAGACCGAGTCCGAGCCCGCACGCCGGGAGGTGCTGGTCGGCTACGGCCCGCGTACCGGCGCGGCCCAGCGCCGCGCCCGCAAGACCGCGCCCGCAGCGGCGGCGGCCCCCGCCCCGGTCGCTCCGGTGGCAGCCGCCCCGGCCCCGGTCGCCGCACCGGCTCCGCAGGCCGCCCCGGCGGTCGTCGCGGAGGGCGCGCGTCCGCTGGCCAAGCCGCCGGTCCGCAAGCTCGCCAAGGACCTCGGGGTGGACCTGCGCACGGTCACCCCCACCGGCCCGAACGGCACCATCACCCGCGAGGACGTCCACGCGCTGGTCGCGGCCCCGGCCGCGTCCGCGCCGGTCCAGGCCGCCGCCGCACCGGCCGTCCCGACTGTGGCCGCCGCCGCGCCGCTGGCCGCCGACCACGGCGACGTCCGGGTGCCCATCAAGGGCGTCCGCAAGGCCACCGCCGCCGCGATGGTGTCCTCGGCGTTCACCGCGCCGCATGTCACCGAGTGGGTGCAGGTCGACGTCACGCGCACGATGAAGCTGGTCCGGAAGCTGAAGGAGTCCGGCGAGCTGGGCGCGGGCGTGCGGGTCAGCCCGCTGCTGCTGGTCGCCAAGGCCCTGCTGACCGCGATCCACCGCCACCCGGAGGTGAACGCGGCCTGGGACGAGGCCAGCCAGGAGATCGTGCACAAGCGCCGGGTCAACCTCGGCATCGCCGCCGCCACCCCGCGCGGGCTGATCGTCCCCAACATCAAGGACGCCGGCTCGAAGACCCTGACCGAGCTGGCGGTCTCGCTGACCGACCTGATCGCCACCGCCCGGGAGGGCAAGACCTCCCCGGCCGACATGCAGGGCGGCACGGTCACCATCACCAACGTCGGCGTCTTCGGCGTCGACTCGGGCACCCCGATCCTGAACCCGGGCGAGGCCGCCATCCTCGCGTTCGGCCAGGTCAGGGAGATGCCCTGGGTGCACAAGGGGCGGGTGGTGCCACGCCAGGTGACCACCCTGGCACTCTCCTTCGACCACCGCATGGTCGACGGCGAGCTGGGCTCCAAGGTCCTCGCCGACACCGCCGCCGTGCTGGAACAGCCCAAGAAGCTCATCAGCTGGGGCTGACCCGTCGGGGTGACAGCGGCCTGACGGCCGCTGATCGGACGAGGGGCCTGGGTACTCCTCCGCGGTTCAGTGAAGCGGAGGAGTATCCCCATGCCACCGATGCGCCGCCCGCGCAACCGGGCCGCCGCGTACCTGCCCGCCGGCGTCCGAGCCCTCACCCGCACCCGGGCCCGGCCGGTGGCGCTGCTGTCGGCGCTGCTGCTCGGGCTGGTGCTGCCGCTCGGGCCGGCGCCGCTGCAGCCCGCCTCGGCCGCGCGCCCGGCCGCGGCCGGGCCCCGGCTCGGCCTGGTCGGCAGCCGGCAGCTGGTCTCCAACGGCAGCCCGGCCAACCGGATCAGCATCGTCCTGCTCGGGGACGGCTACACCGCCGCCGAGCTGCCCCGCTACCGCAGCCAGGCGGCGGCGGTCTGGCGGGCGCTGACCGAGGTCGAGCCGTTCCGCAGCTACCAGCGGTTCTTCGACGTCACCCGGCTGGACGTGGTCTCGCCGGTGTCCGGGCTGCACCCCGGCTCCCCGCTGGGCATGCACTTCGGCTGCGACGGCCTGCCCCGGCTGCTGTGCGCGGACGACGGCGCGGTCGACCGCTACACCGGCCGCAGCCACGGCCCCGGCGGCCGGGTGTACGTGGTGGCGCTGGCCAACTCCGACTCGTACGGCGGCGAGGGCGGCAACGGGCTGGCCACGCTGGCGGCGGGCTCCCCGGAGGCGGACCAGATCGTGCAGCACGAGTTCGGCCACTCGGTCGGGGGCCTGGGCGACGAGTACGACGCCGCGCCGCCGGATCCGGGCTTTCCCAACCTGGCCACCACCGACGCCGCCGACATGCTGCGGCAGCAGGTGAAGTGGTGGCGCTGGCTGGGCGCGGCCGACCCGACCGGCGGCACGGTCGGGGCGTACCCCGGCGGCAACGGGCTGTACCGGCCCACCCGGGACTCGATCATGCGGACCCTGGGCGGGGTCTACAACCTGCCCTCCCGGGAGGCGCTGATCGAGTCGCTGTACCGCCAGGTCCGGCCGATCGACCGGGCCGACCCCGCGCCCGGGGTCGTCTCCGCCCCCCGTGAGCTGCGGGTCTTCCCGGTGCCGCTGGTCGGTGCGCGGCAGCTGACGGTGGACTGGCGGGTGGACAGCCACCGGGCGCCGGCCGCCGCGGTCGACGGCGACCGGCTCGACACCGCCCGGCTGGGGCTGGGCGCGGGCCAGTGGGTCGAGGTCACCGCGGCCGTGCAGGACGGCACGCCCTGGCTGCGGGACGAGGCGTTCCGCCGGGACCGGATGACCGCGACGGTCAGCTGGGCCGTCCGCGGCCGGTGACGGCACCGCCGCCGGTGACGGCACCGGTGCCGCCGCCGGGGCCGCCCGGGCGCCAACTGCCGCCCCACGGAGGGAATCCGGGCGTCCGGCGGCTGTTCGGGAGGCCGCGCACAGCCGGGTCACCGATCGCTGATACATTCGTTCGATCTTGTCGGCTGGGCGTACGGGGGATCACGTGGGACACAAGCGAGCACGCAAGCGGGGGCGCAGCAAGGCCGTCGCCTGGTCGCTGGCGACCGGGATCGGCCTGGCCGCCGTGCTGGCGGCCTCGCTCTCACCGGCGGCGGACGCCCAGGTCAGGCAGCTGATCGGGACGCAGGCGCAGCCCGGCCGGAGCGCCGTGACGGCCACCGGCACCGGCGCGGCCGGGGGCGGCTCCGCCGTCGGGGCCCCGACCGCGGTCGCGCCCCGGCGGACGGCCACCGCCTCCGCCTCGGTCTCCACCGAGAGCCTGCAGCAGTTCTGGACCCCGGCCCGGCTCGCCGCCGCGGCCGCCTCGCCCGTCGCCGCTGGCCCCAAGGGCGCCACCCCGGGCCGCGGCTCCGACCTGGCCCGGACCTCCTCGGTGGGCAGCGACAACACGCTGGGCCACTCGTACGACAACGCCCGCCCGTCGATCGGCATCCTGGTCTACGCCGACAAGAACCTCACCACCCACTACTGCACGGCGTCGGTGGTGCAGAGCCCCGGCAAGAACCTGATCATGACGGCGGCGCACTGCCGACCCGGCTACTGGGTGGCGTTCGTCCCCGACTACCAGGCGGGCGCGCGCACCCAGCCGTACGGGATCTGGTCGGTGAAGTCGGTCTACACCGACAGCCACTACGCGGCGACCGGCACCGGCACGGACTACGACTACGCCTTCGCCAAGGTCGCGCCGGACACCAGGGGGCGGCTGCTGCAGAACGTCACCGGCGGCAACGTGCTCACCCGCACCCCCACCTACAGCAACTGGGCCGGGGTCACCGGCTACCCGGAGACCGCCTCGGCGCCCGCCGACAAGGCCGTCACCTGCTGGAACTGGACGACAAAGCTGACCGGCTACACCCAGATGCAGTTCCTGTGCACCGGCTTCTACTCGGGCACCTCGGGCAGTCCGTGGCTGATCCACCTGGACTCCCGGACCAACACCGGGGACGTCATCGGCCTGATCGGCGGGCTGCAGTACGGCGGCCCCAACTCCTGGATCAGCTACAGCCCGGTCTTCGACAACAAGATCTTCTACCTGTACAACTACGCGCTCAGCCACTGACCGGACGCCCCGGCCCGGGCGACAAACCACCGGCAACCACCGCAAAAATCCCGGCGGCCGACGGCAATTCATCCCTCCATAGGATGAGTGCATCATGTCTGCCGACTCCGCCATGCCGCTGGTCCCTGCCGTCTCCACCCCCGCCACCGCCCTCACCGCCCCGACAGCGCCCCCGACCGCGCCCCCGGCCGGGCAGGCGCCCGGGCCCGCGACAGCCGCCCCCGGCGGACGCGGCGCCTGGCTCGCCTGGGGCATCGGCGTCAGCGTCTACGTCCTCGCCGTGGTCCACCGCACCAGCCTGGGCGTGGCCGGGATCGCCGCCGCCGCGCGCTTCGGCATCGGCCCGTCGGCGCTCTCCACCTTCGCCATCCTGCAGGTCCTGGTCTACGCCGGGATGCAGGTGCCGGTGGGCCTGCTGGTGGACCGCTTCGGCCCGCGCCGGGTGCTCAGCTGCGGGCTGCTGCTGCTCACCGCCGGACAGCTCGGCTTCGCCCTCACCACCGACTTCGGCACCGCCCTGGCCTGCCGCGCGGTGCTCGGCTGCGGCGACGCCATGACCTTCGTCAGCGTGCTGCGGGTGGGCGCGCGCTGGTTCCCGGCCCGGCGCAACCCGTTCATCGCGCAGCTCACCGGCCTGGTCGGCACGGTGGGCAACCTGGTCAGCACGCTGGTGCTGTCGCAGGTGCTGCACAGCGCCGGCTGGACCCCGACCTTCGGCTGCACCGCGCTGCTGGGCCTCGGCGTCCTGGCCGTGGTGCTGCTGTTCCTGCGGGAGACCCCGGACAGCCGCCCGCGCGCACCGCTGTTCCGCGACCCGGCCCACGACCCCGGCCGGGAGCGGCAGCAGGCCCCGGCCCGGCCGCCGCTGCTGCCGCAGATCCGGGCGGCCTGGCGGGAGCCGGGCACCCGGCTGGGGCTGTGGGTGCACTTCACCACGGCCTTCCCCGCCTCGGCCTTCCTGCTGCTCTGGGGCATGCCGTTCCTGATGCAGGGTCAGGGCGAGTCCCGGGCCACGGCCGCCGGGCTGCTCTCCCTGATCATCGTCGTCAGCATGGGATTCGCGCTGCTGTTCGGCCAGTTGATGTCACGCCGCCCGGCCGCCCGGACCCCGCTGGTGTTCTCGGTGGTGCTGGGCACCGGCGCGCTGTGGGCGGCAGTGCTCAGCTGGCCCGGGCCGCACGTGCCCATGTGGCTGCTGCTGGTGCTGGTGGTGGTCATGGGCAGCAACGGCCCGGCCTCCCTGGTCGGCCTGGACTACGCCCGGCCGGTCAACCCGCCCGAGCGCGGCGGCACCGTCTCCGGCATCGTCAACATGGGCGGCTTCGTCGCCGCCGTGCTGGCGCTGTTCGGCATCGGCCTGGTGCTGGACCTGCTCACCCCGGGCGGCGGCAACGGCTACACCCCGCACGCCTTCCGGCTGGCCTTCTGCGTGCTGTACCTGCCGATGGCGCTCGGGCTGAGCCAGATCGTCCGGCTGCGCCCGCTGGCCGCCCGCCGGGAGGCGGAGCTGGGCCTGCACCGGCCGCGCACCCGCCCGGCCGGCTGAGGCCGCCGCCCGGGGTCAGCGGTGACCGCCCGGCGGTGACCGCTCAGGGAGTGACCGCGAAGTTGTCCAGGATGCGCCGCGCCAGCGCCTCGTCCCCCTCGACCTTGACGCCCGCGGCGGCCGGTGCGATCCGGCCGCAGGCCAGCCGGGCGAAGGTCTCCCAGTCCAGGGTCAGCCGGACCGCCGGGGCCAGCGGCACCTGCTCGTCCACGCTGCCCCGGCCGTGCTCGTCCACCCGCACCGTGCGCATGAACTCCTGGGCGCCCGAGACGTCGAAGACCACGGTCGTCCCGGCCGGTGCCCCGGCCAGCTTGGCGACCGCCTTCGGCAGCATCTCCACCAGGTAGTCGCGGGTGACCCCGGCCGCCGCCGAGTCCAGGCCGCCCGGGGTGCGCAGCGCCCGGCGCAGGTCCTGCTCGTGCGTCCAGACGTCGAACACCCGGGCCCGCAGCAGCTGGTGGTACGGGATGTCGCGGGCGTACGGGCCCATCGGCCAGCGCACCTCGTCGGTGGGCCCATAGCGGGTGTCGCGCAGGGCGCGGGCGCGGCGGATGACCGTGTACTCCAGCTCGGCCGTCATCTCCGGCCCGGTGTGGCAGCGGCGCTTGTCGACCGGCACCTCGCAGTAGCGGGTGAACTCGTCGACGACGTGCCGCAGATCGCGCGGCAGGGTGTGGATCGGACGCGGATCGCCCAGCAGCTCCGTCTCCATGGCGATGACATGTGAGACCACGTCACGTACCGACCAGCCGGGGCACTCGGTGGGGCGGTTCCACTCGCCCTCGGTGAGCGGTGCCACCAACTCGGAGACGGCCTCGATGGACTGGGTCCAGGCGTCGGCGTACGCCTGGACTATCTGCGTGTCGGTCACGTTGTTGACCCCTTGGCTCCGGGCACCCCGGCGGCGGACGCTCGATCGGTTTCCTCGTGCCCCTCGCACCGTTCGTCACAGCCGACGGGTGCACACGTGGCACGTTACGCTCCCCTATGTCACCGGGTCAGCGCTTTCACGTGTTGATCGTAGAGCCCTTCCCAGAGCGGGTGGTACTGTGCGCGCCTCACTGCTGCAGATCGACGTCAACCCGAACGAGTCCGTGGACGCCCGACGCGACCGCGTCGCGGCCCTGGTCCGCGCCCAGACCGCCAGCGACCTGGTGGTCCTGCCGGAGCTGTGGAACCTCGGCGGCTTCGCCTACGACCTGTGGTCGTCCGGGGCGGAGACCCTGGACGGCCCCACCGCCGAGGCGATGGCCGAGGCCGCCAGGAGCGCCGGCGTCTGGCTGCACGCGGGGTCCATCGTGGAACGCGACCCCGACGGGCCGCTCTACAACACCTCGCTGCTGTTCTCGCCCTCCGGCGAGCTGGCCCACACCTACCGGAAGATCCACCGCTTCGGCTTCGACAGCGGCGAGGCCGCCGCCATGGGCCCGGGCACCGAGATCTCGGTGGCCGCCACCGACTTCGCCACCCTGGGCCTGGCCACCTGCTACGACCTGCGCTTCCCGGAGCTGTTCCGGACGCTGCTGGACGCGGGCGCCGAGATCTTCGTCGTCCCCGCCGCCTGGCCGGCCCGGCGGCGCGAGCACTGGACGCTGCTGGCCCGCGCCCGGGCGGTCGAGGAGCAGGGCTACGTCCTGGCCTGCAACACCGCCGGGACCAACGGCGGCGTCGAGCAGGCCGGGCACAGCCTGGTGGTGGACCCGTGGGGCACGGTCCTGGCCGAGGCCGGGGACGGCGAGGAGGTCATCACCGTGGACCTCGATCCGGGCCTGGTGGCCAAGACCCGGGCGGAGTTCCCGGTGCTGCGGGACCGGCTGATGGGCATCGCCGCACCCCGGCGCTGAGCCGGACCGCGCAGCGGAGCGCTGGGCCGTCCGGGTGACCGCGGCCGCCCGGACGGCAGGTCCCGGCCGGCTACTCCGGGCCCCCGGCCAGGACGTCGGCCAGGGTCCGGAACAGCAGCGCCGTCGAGGTGGCGCCCGGGTCCTGGTGGCCGATGCTGCGCTCGCCCAGGTAGGAGGCCCTGCCCTTGTGGGCCTGCAGCGGCACGGTGCCGAGGGCGGCCTCCTCGGCCGCCCGCGCCGCGGTGGCGGAGGCCGCGGCCGGGCCCCGCACCGCCTCGGCGGCGAAGGCGGCCGAGGCCGGGGCCCAGGCGTCCACCATGGTCTTGTCGCCGACCTGGGCCGCGCCCAGCCGCTGCACCGCCTCCAGGCCGGCGGCGAAGGCCCCGGCCAGCTGCCCGGCGTCGGCCTGCGGGGTGTCCAGGGCCTTGCCCATGGCCCGGAAGGCACTGCCGTACAGCGGGCCGGAGGCGCCGCCGACGCTGGAGATCAGCGTCATCCCGGCCTTCTTCAGCACCTCGCCGGGGGTGGCCGCGTCGAAGCCGTCCAACGCCTCGACCACGGCGCGCAGGCCCCGGCGCATGTTGGTGCCGTGGTCGCCGTCGCCGATCGCCGCGTCCAGCGAGGTGAGCTGCTCGCAGGTCTGCTCGACGGCCTCGGCCAGGGCCAGCACCCAGGCGCGGGCGCCGTCGGCGTCCAGCAGACCGGCCTCGTCCGGTTGGGCCATTCGGGTCACACCCCCCAGCGCAGGGCCGGGGTGTCCACCGGGGCGTCCCACAGGGCCAGCAGCTCGGCATCGGCCCGGCACAGGGTGATCGACACCCCGGCCATGTCCAGGCTGGTCACGTAGTTGCCGACGAGATTCCGGGCGATCCGCACGCCCCGCGCCGACAGCAGCGCGGCCACCTCGCCGTAGACGATGTACAGCTCCAGCAGCGGGGTCGCGCCCATGCCGTTGACCAGGGCGATCACCTCCTCGCCGGACTCCAGCGGCTGGTCGGCGAGGATCGCCGCCAGCGCGTCGGCGACGATCTCGCGGGCCGGGCGGATCTTCTCCCGGCTGCGGCCCGGCTCGCCGTGGATGCCGACGCCCACCTCGATCTCGTCCTCGGGCAGGTCGAAGCCGGGCCGACCGGCCGCCGGGGTGGTGCAGGAGGTCAGCGCCACCGCGAAGGAGCGGGAGGCGGCGTTGACCCGGCGGCCCAGGGCGGCGACCTCGGCCAGGCTGTCGCCGCGCTCGGCGGCGGCGCCCGCGATCTTCTCCACGAACAGCGTGGCGCCGGTGCCGCGCCGTCCGGCCGTGTAGGTGGAGTCCTGGACCGCGACGTCGTCGTCGACCAGGACCGTCTGCACCGGGACGCCCTCCTCCTCGGCCAGCTCGGCGGCCAGCTGGAAGTTCAGCACGTCACCGGTGTAGTTCTTGACCACGAAGACGACGCCGGCGCCGCCGTCCACGCGCTGCGCGGCGGTCAGCATCTGCCCGGGCACGGGCGAGGTGAAGACCTCGCCGGGGCAGGCGGCGTCCAGCATGCCGAGGCCGACGAAACCGCCGTGCAACGGCTCGTGGCCGGAGCCGCCGCCGGAGACCAGGGCGACCTTGCCCACGCGGGTCTGCGCCGCGCGGGACACCACTCGTTCCTTGACGTCCACCCGCAACGAGGGGTGGGCTGCGGCTACTCCGACGAGGGCATCGGCGACGACCTCGTCCGGGGAATTGATCAGCTTCTTCACGGCGCGGCTCCTCAGGGTGGCGGAGGCGGCACTAGCATGGGCGAGCATGACTGATGTTGGCATCGTACTCGTCTCGCACAGCCGCGACCTGGCGCAAGGGCTGCGCACCCTGATGGACCAGCTGGCCGCCGGCCTGGTCCCGATCGCCGTCGCCGGGGGCACCGAGGACGGCGGGCTGGGCACCAGCTACGAGCTGATCGCCGCCGCCGTGGCCGAGGCGGACCGCGGCGGCGGTGTGCTGGTCGTACCGGACCTGGGCAGTTCCGTCCTCACCGCGCGGCTGGTCCTGGCGGACCTGGAGCGCGAGGACGTGCTGCTGGTGGACGCGCCGTTCGTGGAGGGGGCGATCGCGGCCTGCGTGCTGGCCTCGACCGGGGCGGACCTGGCGGCGGTTGCGGAGGCCGCACGCGAGGCCCGGGGCATCCCGAAGTTCTGACGGCCGCCGCTCAGACGGCCGGGGCCGGAGCCCGGGCCCACGCCTCGGGCCCGGACCCCTGACTCGTGCGTCGGGCCCGGACCCGGGCCCAGGCTTCGGGCCCAGGCTTCGGGCTCAGGCCGACTCGGGGTAGGCCAGCGAGGTGTCGGCCCAGTCCAGGGCGGTGATCACGGCGTGCCGGAGGTTCTTGGCCGACCAGCCGGCGTCGAACTGGATCGGCAGCACCGGGGAGACCTCCTCCAGCGTGGCGATCATCGGGTTGTGCGCCGCCGCCTGGTCGACCAGCAGCACCAGCGGCTTGCGCAGGGCGGAGGCCCAGCCCAGCTCCATGCCCACGCCGGCGGAGAGCGGCGATTCGACATAGGCGAAGGCGAGGTCGGCGGACTGCATCCCGCGGAACGCGGAGGGGACGCGGAAGCCGGTGCCCAGGCCGCGGGTGGCCCAGCAGTCGTCGTGGTGCTGGCTGAAGACGGTCACACCGGCGTCCAGCAGGGCGTCGCGCAGGGCGGTGACCTTGCCGCGCAGGGCGAGCGGGAACACGCCGTCGGCCGGGCCGGTCAGCCGCAGCGAGGGGGCGGCGAGGAACACACGCAGGCTGCGCCGTGCGTCGGCGGCGAGCTCGTCCTCGGTGACGCGGGTCTGCTCCTCCACGTCCTGCAACTCGCTCATGTTCCACTCCATCGCAATAGTTGACCTGTTAACATCAAGTCCCTGTACGACGGGGGACCTGTGAGGTGAGGTGGCCGGCGCCGGCGACCCATCCGGGGGGATGTATCGATGGTGCAGGGGCGCACACCTGTGCGTCCACGCGATGGCTGTGTCATGTAGTTACCCCCCACTGGCATGTGGGTGTTTCGCTACTCGTGCAGCTCCTTGCTGAGCAGGCCGAGCTGTGCCGCCTTCACCCCGGCCTCGAACCTGCTCTCCGCGCCCAACTCCTGCATCAGCGAGGCGATGTGACGCCGGCAGGTGCGCACCGACATGCCCAGCCGGCGGGCCACCACCTCGTCCTTGAGCCCCTGCGACAGCAGCCCGAGGATGGCCAGTCGCAGGTCGTCCGAGACGTTCTGGTAGCCCGGGCCGTCGGTGATGAACGGGACGGCCGACACCCAGAACTGGTCGAACAGCGCGCACAGGAAGGCGATCAGGACCGGCTCGCGGACCACCACCGCGCCCGGGGCCTGGTCGGTGCTGCTGCGCTTGGGGATGAAGGCGACCTCGCGGTCGAAGATGAACATCCGCTCGGCCAGCTGGTCGGCGGTGCGCACCTGGGCACCGGCCTTGACGATGGCGGCCACGTGCGAGCGCAGGCTCAACTGGGCGCGCGTGGGGTGCTGGTAGAGCACCCGGAACCGGACTCCGCGCTCCAGCGCCTCCAACTCCTTGGGCAGGCTGGCCTCCAGCGCCACCGGGTCGCGGAAGCCGCCGGGCTGCACGCTCAGCATCTCCTTGCAGCACTTCTCCGACGCCTGGTTCACCAGGTGCTGCACCTCGGCCGGGTCGGAGACGGTCTCGACGCCGCCGTTGACCGGCCCGTACATGGTACGGCCCAGATACGCGGGCATGAGCTTCAGCAGCGTCTCCCTGGTAGAGTCCACCGCCTCGCGGTACGAACGAATGGTCTCCTCGAGGGGCTCGGCCAGGCGCGCGGCCGCGATCTCCGGGTTCACCGGCAGCAGTGTCTGCTCATCCTTCGCCGACGGTTGAAGCAATCGACAACGCAACAGTTCGTCCCGGTAACGAGCGAGTTCGTCGTTGCTGAGCCCGGTGATGTCCGCTGCCGTGTCCATGCGGAGTTCACCGTCCCCCAGAGCCACCCGGTAGACGGCCACGGCACCAGGGCTCAGGTTCGGAGGCTGTGGCACACCCGTCATTGTCAATTTATCCCTTTTTAGACAGAATTATTCTCTGGCCACTTCGAGATCGGCCACTTGTTGCCACCCTCGAACGCCGAGTCGACGCCGTTCTGTACCCCATTGTGATGGATGACTGTTCGGCCCACACGGCCGTAGGACCTTCGCACTCACCGAGGATCACCCGCTCACCGTGATCCCCCACTCGGAAGGGAGTGGTGTCATGCGCTCTGCTCGTCGCTACGTTCGTACTGTCGCATTGGCTCTGTCCGTCTGTGCTGCGGCGCTGGTGTTCAGTACCGGCACCGCTTCGGCGACAGTCTCGACTGGGAACACGGCGTCCCGTGTCGCGGCAACCCCGGCCGACCTGGCCTGGAACTGAGCCTGTGCCCACCAGTCGCCCGGGCCGTACGGCCTGACGCCTGAGGGGCCGCACCCACCTGGGGTACGGCCCCTCGAACGTCAGTACCCGTTCCAGCATGGGCAGTTGCTCACTCACCACGGCGCTTCGGCCGCCACACCACCAGTGCGCTGCTCTGCCTGGCGGGCGCGTACGGCACCAGGTCCCGGCGGTAGGAGGCGTGCACCGCCGCCTCGCGCTGGGTGGCGGCCAGACCGGCGCTGGCGACCTCGCCCTGCAGCTCGGCCACCCGCGACTGGAGCGCGGCCACCTGGTTCTCCAGCTCGATGATCCGCTTGATCCCGGCGAGGTTGATGCCCTCCTCCTGGGACAGCCGCTGGACCTCGCGCAGCTGCTCGATGTCGCGCGCCGAGTAGCGCCGACCGCGCCCGGCCGTCCGGTCCGGCGAGACCAGGCCCAGCCGGTCGTACTGGCGCAGGGTCTGCGGATGCAGCCCGCTCAGCTGCGCGGCCACCGAGATCACGTACACCGGGGTGTACTCGGTCAGCTGGTACGCCGCGCGGGCGCCCGCCCGGGCCGCCCCGGGCGCCTCGCCCACCGAGCGGCTGCCGGGCACCCCGCCGGGCAGGCCGCCGCCGAGCCCCACGCCGATCGGGCCGCCGCCGGCGCCGCGCCCGCTGTCTGCCTCGTTCACCTCACGCCTCCTCCGCTGCCTTGAACAGAGCCGCCCGCGGGTCCTCCGCGGCCGTTGCCTCGCGGTACTGCTCCAGTGCCGTCAGCGCCTCGCCCTCGGTCGACGGCGGAACGGCGACCTCGACGGTGACCAGCAGGTCGCCGCGGGTGCCGTCCTTGCGCACCGCGCCCTTGCCGCGGGCGCGCATGGTGCGCCCGTTGGCGGTGCCCGGGGGCATCTTCAGGGTGACCGGGGGGCCGCCCAGGGTCGGCACCCGGATCGTGCCGCCCAGCGCGGCCTCGGGGAAGGAGACCGGGACGGTCACGGTCAGGTTGTCGCCCTTGCGGCCGAACACCGGGTGGTCCTGGACGTGCACGGTGACGTAGAGGTCACCGGGGTTGCCGCCGCGCTCGCCCTGCGCACCCTTCCCCTTGAGCCGGATCCGCTGGTCGTTGGAGACGCCCGCCGGGATCCGCACCTGCATGGTGCGGGCCGAGGTGGCCCGGCCGCTGCCGTGGCAGACCTCGCAGGGGTCGTCCACGATCAGGCCGCGGCCCTTGCAGTCGCGGCACGGCTCGGACAGCGCGAAGCCGCCCTGGCCGCGCTGGACGTGGCCGGTGCCGACGCAGGTCGGGCAGACCCGCGGGGTGGTGCCGGCCTTGGCGCCGGTGCCGGAGCACGCCTTGCAGGCGGCCTGACTGGTCATCCGCAGCGGGACGGTGGTGCCCTCCACCGCCTCGACGAAGCTCAGCGTGACCTCGGACTCGACGTCCGCGCCGCGCCGGGGCTGGGCGGTACGGGTGCCGCCGCCCCGGTTGAAGATGCCGCCGAAGACGTCGCCCAGCCCGCCGCCGCCACCGCCACCGAACGTGCCGCTCTGCTGGCCGCCGTTGAACAGGTCGCCCAGGTCGAAGCCGAAGCCGCCGTTGGCGCCGGCGCCGGTACGGAAGCCGCCGTTGGCGAACAGTGCCCGGGCCTCGTCGTACTCCTTGCGCCGCTTGGCGTCCGAGAGCACGTCATTGGCCTCGGAGATCTCCTTGAAGCGCTCCTCGGCCTCGGGATTCCCCTTGTTCGCGTCGGGGTGGAATTCCCGGGCCAGCTTTCGGTAGGACTTCTTGATCTCCGCGGTGGAGGCGTCCTTGGGCACGCCCAGAACCTTGTAGTAGTCCTTCTCCACATAGTCCTTGCCGCTCAAAAGGATTCCCTCCTCTCCGCAGGTGCCGCAGAAGCAGTCGGTGTGATGGGACGGTGGGACCGCACCCCGGAAAACCCGGCGTACGGCCCCACAGTCTCCACCGGATCAGTCCTCGCTGTCACCGTCGCCCTTGGCGTCCTCATCGGAGGATTCGCCGGCGGCGGAACCGCCGGGCTCGGGCTCCGCCACGGCGACGCGCGCCGGGCGGATGATCCGCTCGCCGATCTTGTACCCCGGCTGCAGGATCTGCACGCACGTGGTCTCCTCGACGTCCGCCGAGTAGCTGTGCATCAGGGCCTCGTGCAGCTGCGGGTCGAAGGGCTCGCCCTGCTTGCCGAACTGCTGCAGCCCCAGCTTGGCGACCACGGTCTCCAGCGACTCGCCGACGGACTTGAAGCCGCCCGTCAGCTCGTCGTGCTCGCGCGCGCGGCCGATGTCGTCCAGCACCGGCAGCAGGTTCTCCAGCAGGGCGGCCACGGCGATCTCACGCACCGTCACCCGGTCCCGCTCGACCCGCTTGCGGTAGTTCTGGTACTCGGCCTGGAGCCGCTGCAGGTCAGCGGTCCGCTCGGCGAGCTGCTTGCGGGCGTCGGCCAGCTCCTCGGCGCCGGCGGCGGCACCGCCGGCGGCGTCGCCCGCACCCGTCGCCGCGCCCTCCGAAGCACCGGGGGCCGGGGCCGCCTTGTCGGCGGCCCCTTTCCCTTCGCCGGTGGTGGCGGCGCCGGGCTCCTCAGCGAAGCCCTGCGTCTCCTTGGTCACGCCGCACCGCCGTCGCGCTTCTCGTCGTCGACGATCTCGGCGTCCACGACGTCGTCCTCGGCGCCGGCCGCGTCGTGCGGGGCGTCGGAGGGCGCACCGGCCGCGGCCGCACCCTCGGTCTGGGCGTACAGCGCCTGGCCGAGCTTCTGCGAGGTGGTCGAGAGCTTCTCGGTGGCCTCGCGGATGGCCGCGCTGTCCTCGCCCTTCAGCTTCTCCTTGAGGTCGGCGACGGCGGACGCGACCTCGTCCTTGACCTCGGCGGGGACCTTGTCCTCGTTGTCCTTGACGAACTTCTCGGTCGTGTAGACGAGCTGCTCGGCGGTGTTGCGGGTCTCCGCGGCCTCGCGGCGGCGGTGGTCCTCGTCCGCGAACTCCTCGGCCTCGCGCATCATCCGCGCGATGTCCTCCTTGGGCAGCGCGGAGCCGCCGGTGACGGCCATGCGCTGCTCCTTGCCGGTGCCGAGGTCCTTGGCGGAGACGTGCATGATGCCGTTGGCGTCGATGTCGAAGGTGACCTCGATCTGCGGCAGGCCGCGGGGCGCCGGCGGCAGGCCGGTCAGCTCGAACATGCCGAGCTTCTTGTTGTACGCCGCGATCTCGCGCTCGCCCTGGTAGACCTGGATCTGCACGGACGGCTGGTTGTCCTCGGCCGTGGTGAAGATCTCGGAGCGCTTGGTCGGGATGGTCGTGTTGCGCTCGATCAGCTTGGTCATGATGCCGCCCTTGGTCTCGATGCCGAGGGACAGCGGCGTGACGTCGAGCAGCAGGACGTCCTTGACCTCGCCCTTGAGCACGCCGGCCTGGAGGGTCGCGCCGATGGCGACGACCTCGTCCGGGTTGACGCCCTTGTTGGGCTCCTTGCCGCCGGTCAGCTCGCGGACCAGGTCGGCGACGGCGGGCATACGGGTGGAGCCGCCGACCAGGACCACGTGGTCGATCTCGGACAGCTGGATGCCGGCGTCCTTGATGACGTTGTGGAACGGGGTCTTGCAGCGGTCCAGGAGGTCCGCGGTGAGCTGCTGGAACTGCGAGCGGGAGAGCTTCTCGTCCAGGTGCAGCGGGCCCTCGGCGGAGGCCGTGATGTAGGGCAGGTTGATCGTGGTCTCGGTCGAGGAGGAGAGCTCGATCTTCGCCTTCTCGGCGGCCTCGCGCAGACGCTGGAGCGCCATCTTGTCCTTGGACAGGTCGACGCCGTGGCCGTTCTGGAACTGCTTCACCAGGTGGTCGACGACCCGCTGGTCCCAGTCGTCACCGCCGAGGTGGTTGTCGCCGTTGGTGGCCTTGACCTCGACCACGCCGTCGCCGATCTCCAGCAGGGACACGTCGAAGGTGCCGCCGCCGAGGTCGAAGACGAGAATGGTCTGGTCGTCCTTGTCCAGGCCGTAGGCCAGGGCGGCCGCGGTGGGCTCGTTGACGATGCGCAGGACGTTCAGGCCGGCGATCTCACCGGCCTCCTTGGTGGCCTGGCGCTCGGAGTCGTTGAAGTACGCGGGGACGGTGATGACCGCGTCCGCGACCTTCTCGCCCAGGTACGCCTCGGCGTCACGCTTGAGCTTCTGCAGGATGAAGGCGCTCATCTGCTGCGGGGTGAAGTCCTTGCCATCGATGTTGACCTTCCAGTCGGTCCCCATGTGGCGCTTGACGGACCTGATGGTCCGGTCCACGTTGGTGACCGCCTGGCGCTTGGCAACCTCGCCGACCAGCACCTCGCCGTTCTTTGCGAAGGCGACGACGGACGGTGTGGTCCGGGCGCCCTCGGCGTTGGTGATGACGGTGGGCTCACCGCCTTCGAGGACGCTGACGACAGAGTTCGTCGTACCGAGGTCGATTCCGACCGCACGAGCCATCGTGGAACCCTCCAGAAACAAGTTGAGTAGAACAGGCTCAATCATGCACCCGGGAGCAGAGTACGTCAACAGAGCTGAGTGGTGACGGCTCAACTTTATTGATCCCTTATGCCGACCGGGCGCCGAACGGGTGCCGCCCGGACCACGACCGGACCAGTGCTTCCGGGTGTGACGGGCTACATAGGGGCACAAGGGGCCCATGGGCGATATGGTCCGGCTGATCGGCCCTGGTGACTCGGTGACGACACGGTCACATGTGGACGTGGTTTTCGCCGCGATGGCGCCCAGCTAAGTTACCGGCCGGTACACTCGGTGGGATTCTCCCTGCGATCCCACGCAGCCAGTCAGCAGCCCGAGGAGACGGAGCCGATGCAGCTCGCCGCGATCGTGATCTCACTGGTCACGACTCTGGTCGGTACCGCGCTGGCCGCGCGCGCCGCCCTGTACATCTACACCTTCGTCACGCTCGGCGCCGACGAGCCGCCACGCGCCCGCACCGCGGACCCGGTGCGACGCGGCAAGACCGTCGCCAAGGAGTTCTTCGGGCACACCCGGATGACCACCTGGGGCGTCGTCGGCGTGGCCCACTGGTTCGTCGCCACCGGCTTCTTCTGCCTGGTGCTGACCCTGGTCACCGCCTTCGGGCAGATCTTCGACGCGAACTTCGCGCTGCCGGTCATCGGCCACTGGGCGCCCTACCTGGTCTTCGAGGAGATCGTCGGCACCCTGACCACGCTCGGCATCCTGGTGCTGATCGTCGTCCGGCTGCTGTCGCTGCCCGGCCGGGCCGGACGCAAGTCCCGCTTCGCCGGCTCCATCGCCTGGCAGGCGTTCTTCGTCGAGTACGTCATCCTCGGCATCGGCATCTGCATCCTGGTGCTGCGCGGCCTGGAGGGCGCGCTCGAGGGCGTCACGCACTACGAGGCCAGCTACTTCGTGACCTACCCGCTGGTCGCGGCGTTCTCGCACCTCGGCACCGGCACCCTGAAGAACCTGATCTACCTGGTGGCGATGCTGAAGATCACCATCTCCTTCACCTGGGCGATCACCATCGGCCTCAACCCCTCGATGGGCGTGGCCTGGCACCGCTTCCTCGCGTTCTTCAACATCTTCTTCAAGCGCGAGCAGGACGGCTCCGTCGCCCTCGGTGAACTGCGCCCGATGACCTCCGGCGGCACCCCGATCGACTTCGAGGACCCGGCCGACGACGCGGTCTTCGGCGTCTCCCAGGTCGAGCAGTTCTCCTGGAAGGGCCTGCTGGACTTCTCCACCTGCACCGAGTGCGGACGCTGCCAGTCGCAGTGCCCCGCCTGGAACACCGGCAAGCCGCTCTCGCCCAAGCTGCTGATCATGAACCTGCGCGAGCACGCCTACGCCAAGGCCCCCTACCTGCTCGCCGGCGGCGGCAAGGACGCCGAGGGCAACGAGAAGGCCACCCCCGAGCAGCTGGCGAACGTCCCCGCCGCCGCCCTGGCCGAGGCCGAGCGCCCGCTGATCGGCACCGCCGAGGAGAACGGCGTCATCGACCCGGACGTGCTGTGGTCCTGCACCACCTGCGGCGCCTGCGTCGAGCAGTGCCCGGTGGACATCGAGCACATCGACCACATCGTCGACATGCGCCGCTACCAGGTCATGATCGAGTCCTCGTTCCCGACCGAGGCCGGGACGATGCTGAAGAACCTGGAGAACAAGGGCAACCCGTGGGGCATGGCCACCAAGGCCCGCCTGGACTGGGTGAAGGAGCTGAAGAAGGAGACCGGCATCGAGGTCCCCGTCATCGGCGAGGACATCGACCCGGCCGAGGTCGAGTACCTGTACTGGGTCGGCTGCGCCGGCGCCCTGGAGGACCGGGCCAAGAAGACCACCAAGGCCTTCGCCGAACTGCTGCACACCGCGGGCGTGAAGTTCGCCATCCTCGGCAAGGAGGAGTCCTGCACCGGTGACTCCGCCCGCCGCCTGGGCAACGAGTTCCTGTTCCAGATGCTCGGCGCGCAGAACGTCGAGACCCTGAACACCGTGCTGGAGGACGCCCCGGTCAAGCGGATCGTGGCCACCTGCCCGCACTGCTTCAACACCATCGCCAACGAGTACCCGCAGCTCGGCGGCCACTTCGAGGTCATCCACCACACGCAGCTGCTGCAGCACCTGGTGGACGAGGGCAGGCTGGTGCCGGTCAACCCGGTCGAGGGCCTGATCACCTACCACGACCCCTGCTACCTCGGCCGGCACAACAAGGTCTACACCCCGCCGCGCGAGATCATCGCCGCCGTCCCCGGACTGCGCAACGAGGAGATGCACCGCCACAAGGAGCGCGGCTTCTGCTGCGGCGCCGGCGGCGCGCGGATGTGGATGGAGGAGCGCATCGGCAAGCGGATCAACACCGAGCGCGTGGACGAGGCGCTGTCGCTCAACCCCGACATCATCTCCACCGCCTGCCCGTTCTGCCTGGTGATGCTCTCCGACTCGGCCAACGGCAAGAAGAGCGAGGGCGCGGCCAAGGAGGCCCTGCGCGTGGTCGACGTCGCCCAGCTGCTGCTGGACTCCGTCAAGGCCCTCCCGCAGGCCCCCGCCGAAGACGCCCCCGAACCGGAACCCGCCACCTCCTGACGACGCATCCCCGGCCCGGGCGGCCGGGCCCCCACCCCGGCCGCCCAGCCGACCGCCCCTGACGCCCACCGCCCGGCCCGGCCGCGGAACCCCTCCCGCAGCCGGGCCGCCCGGCGTCCCCCGCCCACGATCCACGCCGTGCCCACCCACCGCACGCCCGCGCCCCTACCGCCTACCGCGCCGGCGCCAACGCCCCTCCCGTCCCGGACGTCCGCGCGGCGCCCACCCCGCCGCACGCCCGGACCCGCGCCCGTACCCCTCCCCGCGCCGACGCAGCGCCGGGCCCCGTCCGGGCGTCCGTCCCGGGAAGCGTGCTCGCGTGTCGGACAGTGCGGGTACGGTCAGAGGGTGCGTGCTAGAGGACTTCCGTTCACCCGGACCCGTGAGAGCGCCCGGAGCGCTCCCCCGGCGGTCGCCGTCGACCCCGGCGACCAGCCGGGCCACACCCGTGCCTTCACCGTCCCGGAGGTGTCCGTGCCCGCGCCCGTGGAGCACATCACCACCTACCGGGCCGGTCAGCGGCACCCCGAGGTCGGCACCGCCAGACTCCCCTGGCGGGAGCTGCTCGCCGGGATATACCGCCGCCCCACCCGCACCTTCGCGCAGATGCGCTCGCACCAGGTCTGGGGCCCGGCGCTGGCGGTCTCCGGGCTGTACGGCGTGCTGGCGACCTTCGGCATCGGCGGCCTCCGGGGCGAGGTGTTCGACTCCACCTTCGGCCTGGCCGTCTTCGCCCTGGTCTTCAGCGCGCTGGGCTTCGTCGCCACCGGCATCGTCTTCGGGGCCGTCACCTGCGGCCTGGCCCGCCGGCTCGGCGGCGACGGCCCGTGGGCCCCGACCGTCGGCCTGTCCATGCTCATCGCCTGGGGCACCAACCTGCCCCGGGCGCTGCTGATGCTGGTGCTGGCGCCCTCCAACGGCGTGGTGCAGCTGCTGGGCTGGGTCACCTGGCTGGTCTGCGCCTGGCTGCTGACGGCCATGGTGCGCCAGGTGCACGACCTGCCCTGGGGCAAGGCCGCGGGCGCGGCGGCGCTGCAACTGATCGCGCTGCTGCTCCTGATCACCCTGCCCGCGGTCGGCTGAGGGAAGATGGACCGGTAGTCGGTTCGATCACCCGTTCCACCGCCGTTGCCCGAACCCCACCCGCACCGTCCCGCGCCGTACCCGCGCCGTCCCCGCACCAGGAGAATCACCCATGTCCCTCCCCTCCGCGTCCACCCAGGTGACCTTCCCGGCAGGTGAGGTCCGCGGGAGTTCCACGGTGCTGGCGGTCGTACCGCTGCCCGAGGACCGCTACGGCGTGGTCACCGGGACCACCCCGTTCCACCCGCTCGACCACACCTGGCCGGACCAGCCCGCCGACACCGGCAGCCTGCTGACCGCGGACGGCGCGGAGCTGCCGGTGCTGGACTGCGTCACCGGCGGGGTCAGCCCCGAGGGCGAGCTGTCGCTGGGTCCGGACATCCCGGTCCGCCGCGGCGACGAGGCGTGGGCCTGGCTGGTCGTCCACGTCGTCGGGTCCGCCGCTGGGGTGGGCGCGCCGGTCGCCGTCGGCGAGACGGTCGAGCTGCGGGTGGACGCCGACCGCCGGGCCGCCCTGTCCGCCGCCCACACCGGCTGCCACCTGCTGGCCCTGGCCCTGAACGCCGCCCTGGCGCCGCGCTGGCGCAAGGACCCGGGCCGCGCCGACGCCCTCGGCCACCCGGACTTCGACAGCCTCGCCATGGACACCTCCCGGATGGACGCCCAGGCCAGCACCGACGTCTACCGGATCGGGAAGTCGCTGCGGAAGAAGGGCTTCACGGCGGACGACCTCGCCGCCGACCTGCCGACGCTGACCGCCGCCGTCAACGAGCAGCTGGCGGCCTGGGTCGCGGCCGAGGCGCCGGTCCGGGTCGAGGCCCCGGGCCCCGAGCTGACCGCCCGCCGCCGCTGGGCCTGCGACCTGCCGGAGGGCCACGCGTCCATCTTCTGCGGCGGTACCCACCTGCACGGCCTCGGCGAGCTCGCGGGCCTCAGCACCGAGCTGCGGCTCAGCGAGGACGGCAGCGAGCTGACCGCCGTCACCACCCCCAAGCGCCGCTAGCGGCCCCCCGGCGGCTTCTCGGCGGCCTCCCGGCGCGTCCCCGGACTACGGCACCCTCAGACCTGGGTGCGGTGGAAGTTCAGGTACGAGCGGGAGGCCGTCGGCCCGCGCTGGCCGAAGTAGCGGGAGCCGTACTCGGCCGAGCCGTAGGGGTGCTCCGCGGGCGAGGTCAGCCGGAACATGCACAGCTGGCCGATCTTCATCCCCGGGAAGAGCTTGATCGGCAGCGTGGCGACGTTGGACAGCTCCAGCGTCACGTGCCCGCTGAAGCCGGGGTCGATGAAGCCGGCGGTGGAGTGCGTCAGCAGCCCGAGCCGTCCCAGCGAGCTCTTGCCCTCCAGCCGGGAGGCCAGGTCGTCCGGCAGCGTGACGACCTCGTACGTGGACGCCAGCGCGAACTCGCCGGGGTGCAGGATGAACGGTTCGTCGTCCTCGGGCTCGACCAGCCGGGTGAGGTCGGGCTGCTCGACCGAGGGGTCGATGTGGGGGTACTTGTGGTTCTCGAACACCCGGAAGTACCGGTCGAGCCGTACGTCGATGCTTGACGGCTGGATCATGGCCGGGTCGTACGGGTCGATGACCACGCGCCCGGATTCGATCTCCGTCCGGATGTCCTTGTCTGAGAGCAGCACGTCATGAGGTTACGTGCCCGGGGCTGCCCCCGCCCAATCAGCGGGGGCAGCCCGTCCGGAGCGCGCGCCTACGCCAGGAACTCGACGGCCTCGCGCCGCAGCGCCTGCTGGATCTGCTCCCGGCTGAGAGCGGCGAGATCGGCCGGAACGGAGCTGCGCAGCCGCGCGCACCGGGGGCAGCGGATCAACCGCCCGGGGCCGATCCGCCCGGCCCCGAGATTCTGCATCGGGAACGTGGCGGTACTGAACAGGTGCCCCTCGGCACAACGGACGACGGTGCGCTCCATTGCTTCCTTTCCCCATCGGACGGCATACGGGCGGACCGCCGCGGCCCCACCCGGCCGACCGCCGCGCAGCAGGACCAACTGGCCCGCACCAGCGGACCCGTGGACGCGCGGTCACCTCCCGTACCGCACAGCGCGGCGGCATCACATTAAGGGATGTTCCGGACACTCCACCTCAAGGCTCGCCGCCGCCCAACCCCCGGAATCCGCCCGCCACAGTACGCCCACCACCCCCACCCGGAACACCCCGAGCCGCTCGATGCACACCCCGACGACCATGGGGTAGAGTGAGCAACATCAGCCGTCCCTGACGGCCGATCACGCGGGTGTAGTTTAATGGTAGAACATGAGCTTCCCAAGCTCAGAGCGCGAGTTCGATTCTCGTCACCCGCTCCACAGCTAAAGGCCCAGGCCAGGGACATGATCCCCGGACCGGGCCTCTTTGCTTTCCAGCACCGTTTTGGCGGTCGTGCCCCCTACGTGCCCCTCACCCCGGAGGAGCCTCTCCGGCCGGGTTAGCCGCGCCCCCGCTGCGCTTGCTCTTGATCTCCGCATCCATGCCGTCTGCGATCTTCCTGTCACGCTCGGATGTGGCGTGCTGGTAGATCATCGCGGCCCGAACCGAGGCGTGCCCCATGCGCGACATCAGCTCCTTGAGACTGGCCCCGGTTGCCGCTGCCAAGGTGTTCCCGGTGTGCCGCAGATCGTAGAACCGGAACTCCGGCAGGCCCGCCTTGTCGCGGGCTTTGCGCCAGATCCGCCCGAAGGACGAGCGCCGGAACGCACCACCCTCCGGGCCAACGAAGACCAGTCCGTTCGCCCCCTTCTCCGCGAAGACATCCAGGTGGTGCTGGATCTCCGGAAGAATCACAGACGGGATGGTCACCACCCGCTTGCCAGCGTCCGACTTGGTGTCGCCGACCACCCGGCGGCCCGTGGTTAGCTCCGGGGCAGCCATCCGGACCCGAACGGTCGAGGCCGTCATGTCGATGTCCTTCCGCCGCAGCTCCGCCAGTTCCTCCGGCCGCAGCGTGGTGAATGCGGCCAGCAGCACCAACGCCCGCCAGCGCAGGCCCACCAGTTCGGCCAACTCATAGACCTGCTCGATCGTCGCCGTCCCGCGCTCGGGGACGACTCCTTGCCCGCGCCCCGGATTCGGCACGGGTTGCGCCGGATCAGGTCGTCATCGGTAGCAGTCGCCAGGATCGAGCGCAGTAGCCGGTACGCCTTGGCAGCGGTGATCCGCTTGTCCGCCTCCAGGAGCGCAGTACGCCAGGCCCGCACGCGCGGCGCCGTGATTTGGGCGAGGTCCAACTTGCCGAAGGTCGGGGCGATATGCAGCCGCAGCAGCCGCGCGTACAGCTCCAGAGTGGTCGGCCGAAGGTCCCTTTCCTTGATCCAGGCTTCCGCGTACTCCAGGAAGTTGACCGCCCCCGCGTCAGGGTCGCGCCAGTCACCGCGCCGGAGATCGGTCTCCATGAGCGACAGGAAGACCTCGGCCTCACGTTTGGTGCGGAACGTATCCGGAGCAGGCCGCAACAGGCCCTCCGGGTCGGGATAGCGAGCCTGCCAACGGCCCGAAGCGAGCTTGCGGATGCGGCCGAACTGCCGCCGGTTCGTCGCCATCAGACGGCTGTCCTCAGTCGGCGCGTGCGCCGGGTCAGGGGCAATACCGTGCCCGAGTCGATGTAGGCCTCTACGACGGATTCGCGGATACGGACGTGGCGACCGATGCGCACGAACTCGATCCGGCGTTCGGCGATCAGCCGCCGGGGGAACCGCTCCCCCGAGTCCTTCCAGGTGCCAAGGCGTTGGGCGACCTCGGCCACGGTGAGCAGGGGATCGGCGGTACGGGATGCGCTGGTCATGCTGCTCCTTCTGTGGCGATGAGGTGGGCGTGTTCTTCGCGGCCCAGGCGGCGGGTTTCGCGCAGGTCGTCGGCGATGGTTTGGGCGAGGAGGGATTCGCCGGGGGTGTGGCCCTGTCCGGCGTAGACCCAGTGGGCCAGGGTCAGCACCGTCCCAGCGTCCGGGTCGTCGGGGTCGGGTAGGGCGAGGGCGGCGCGCTGTTCGGCGGCGCGGTAGTCGGCGCGTTCGGTGCGGATCTCGGTCAGGGTGATGGAGTAGCGGCGGGATTTGGTGGCGAAGTGGCCGCGGAAGCCGAGCATGTGGGACCAGGCCATCAGGCGGCGTTCGGGGTAGTGGCGGTCCAGGTCGAAGCAGGCTTCGATCAGGCGGCGCGGGTGTGGCGGGACTCCTAGCAGGTCGAGGGCTTCGCGGCTGCCGACGCGGCGGTCGACGGTGCCGGTGTTCTCGGCTGCCTTGGTGGCGTACTTGGCCACATAGGAGGCGACCGCTTGTTCGGTCAGGTCGGTGCCTGCGCCGAAGGCCTTGATGGGCCGCACGTCGAGCTGCGTGCCCCAGTGCAGGGCGCGGGCGGGGTGCGGTCCGGCGGCCGGGACAGCGACGGCGGCGCGGCGGACCGCGGCCCGGATCGCATCACCCAGCAGCCCCACTTTGGCCCAGGCCGGGGGCGGGTCGTCGGTGCCCTCGGGGCCGTCGATGCGGATCACGGCGTGGAAGTGGACCGCCCCGCGGCGCTGGAACTCAGCCACCTTCGCGTAGGAGACGCGGGCGACCGTCTTGAGGGCGGTTTGGGTGATTCCGGCGTGGGCGGCGACTTCGCGGCGCAGGTAGATCCCGAACAGGCGCCACAGGTCCCCGGCGTAGTTGTTCCACAGCACCGCCCCCGTGTAGTCGTACCGCTCGGGGGCCAGCGGGGTGCCGAGCACGTCGGCACCGTCGGGGTGGTGGGTTCCGCAGCGGCAGGTGCCGCGGTCGGGGCGGTTGTGGACCGGGCCGAAGGAGGGGGCGGTGAAGGTGGCGAATACCCGGGGGTGGGTGCGCACGCCGGTGCCGACGCCTTTGGTGCCGCCGACCAGCCCGGCGCGGATCAGGTGGTACGTGTCGGCGGAGTACGTGGCCGCGCACGAGGGGCAGCGCGAGGCACGCCGGTTGCCACAGGCCAGGCGCAGTACCCCGTCGGGCTGGTCGTGGGTGGAGAACTGGTGCAGGACCACGCCCGTCTTGCGGTCGGTGGTGCGGGTCCAGCCGCGCATGCGGATCGGGGCCGCGCAGCCGCCGGTGCGGGCGACCTGGTGCCGCCACCGGTCGAAGTCCGGGCGCGCGGCGACGCGCACCAGGTCGCTCAGGGTCTCAGGGTCCAGGGTAGGTGTGGTCACCGGCGGTTCCTCCGTCCCGGGGTGGCGGTGGCCGTTGTGGGGTGGGTGGAGGTCCAGTCCTCGGCGCAGACTTTGTGGACGGGCTTGCCGCGGTCCGAGCGCAGGTTGGTCGGCTTGTCGCACAGCACGCACGGGGCCGGGGCGTCGGACCAGTGGGAGCTGTCACGCCAGTTCAGGAGCGCCATGGCGATCACCTGCCGCTCATGGCGAGGGTCGGACGCGCCGGGGTGGTGTGGCCGGTGCCGTGGCAGTTGGGGCAGTGGGCGGTGATGGTGGCGCGGGTGCCGTCCAGGCGGCGTGCGCCGGTGGTGATCTCGACGGTGGGGAAGCCGTCGCAGTGCGCGCACACGCGGCTGTCAGTGGTGGTGGGGCCGGGCATGATGGTGGTCTCCTGTTTCGTTTGTTGGGCGGGCAGGGTGCTCGGGGCGACCGGTCTTCCTGGCAGGGATCGGGCGGTCGCCCCGAGGCGGAACTAGGTGTGCGCGGCGTAGCGCTTGGCTATGAGAGCGGCCAGGCCTGCGCGGTCGATCGACTGAGCCCCGTGGCGCAGCGCAGCGGCGCGCTTACCGGGAGTCACGTCGTAGTGCCAGCGGTAATTGCCGTGGTCCTGGAAGCAAGCGCGGCGCAGGCGGATACAGGCGGCGAAGGCGTGCATTTCCTCACGGGTGTCGGCCGTCAGGTGCCCCCAGCGGGTGGTGCGCAAGCCAACTTCACGAGCAAAGTCGCCGTAGTCGATGAGCTCGTCCACGTAGACAGTCATGGTCATCGCCCCTGGTTGGTCTGGTTGAGCAGCAGGCGCAGGACCACGGCGACCACGGCCAGCGACAGCGCGGTGACCGCGACGGCGAGGAGCAGCGCGGTCAGGACCGTGCCGACGACCAGGACCGCGGCGACCGCCCCAGCTCCGGCAGCCACGTAGGGGGCGACCGGACGCCGGGCAGGGGTGGGGTGGGTGAGATAGACCGGGGCCACAGGTGCCGCCGGGGGCGTGTACGGGGCGAGCGCGGCGGGCGGCGCGGTCGGCTGGACGATGGTGGTCGGGTAGACGGTCGGGGCGGGGTAGCGGGGGCGGAGCATGGCGGTTCTCCTGTTCGTGGGGTTGAGCCGGGGCGGGCGGGGTCAGTGGTCGTTGACGATGTGGACACCGGTTCGGGTGGTGGAGTCGATGGCCGGGGCGAGGAAGCTGTGGGCGAGGTAGAAGCCGAGCAGGACCAGGACGGCGACGATCCACAGGCGGACGGCGAAGAACTTGATGGCCATCCAGGCGAGCAGGGCCAGGACCACGACCAGGGGCAGCGAGATGGTCATCTGCGTTTCCTTGTTGGCTAGTTGGGGGTGCAGCGGTGGGTGCGGGCGGCGAGTTCGGCGGCGGGGCGGTTGTGGTAGTCGGCGGAGAAGTCGCAGCGCGGGGCGGTGCACACGGCGGCGTAGCGCAGGTGTCCGCGCTGGTCGTAGTGGGTGCCGACTTGGACGGGTCCGATGCGGATCACGTCGCGGAAGCGGGTGGGTCGGGGCATGGGCTCAGGTCTCCTGTCAGGTGAGTTGGGCGGTGATGGCGGCGGCGAGCTGCGGCGGGATGCCGAGCCGGTTGCGTAGGGTCGCGGTGTCGATCGGGGAGCCGGTGCGGGTGGCGTGTTCGTCGGCGACCTTCCGCGCGTGGGCCAGCAACGGCGCAGGCACCGCAGCAGCGGGGGCGGTCGAGTTGGCCGATTCGGCCGGCGCGGGTGCCGCACTCAGGACCGGCGCCGGGGCCGGGGTGGGTGCGGGCAGGTAGACGGGCTCCGGCGTCGGCTCCACCGGGACCGGGGCCGGGGCCGGAGCAGGTCCGGGGGTCGGATTGACCTTGGCCGGTTCGGCGGGGGTGGTGGTGTGGGCGAGGAGGGTGCCGCCGAGGAAGGCGGCGGCGGGCCATCCGGCGACGAGGATGCGCAGCCAGGAGGGGACGGCGTGCAGGTCCATGAGTCCGGCGGTGGCGACGTTGGCACCGAGGGATGCGGTCAGGGCGACGATGAACCAGACCCAGGCCAGGCGGATCGGTGCGCCGGTGGCGCGGTTAGTCCGCAGCCTGCGCCAGGAGGCGACGAGCAGCAGGTCAACGGAGACGGGGTAGGCCCAGCCCTTCCAGCCGTGCTGCCCGGCGGCGGTGGCGATGTCGTGCAGGTGAGCAAACGACAGGGCGGCGGCGATCAGGGCCTGAACAAGGACGGGGTTCACGCGGGCGAGGGCGCGGCGCATGTCGGTTCACCTCCAGGTGGGTTGGGGCCGGGACCGGGCGGGGCGAGGGGATGGCCTGCCGCCCGGTACCGGCGGTCGTGGGGTGGATCAGTTCGGGTCGGGGACGGTTTCGCCGGTGCCCCAGCAGGCCAGGCATGCGCCTTGCTGGGAGCCGACGTTGCGCTGACGGCGGCCCACGCGGACCGTTGTGGAGACCAGGCCGGTCCCCTCGCACGGCTCACACGGCACGGGGGCCGGGGCGGGCTTGGGTTTCGCGGGGGTGCGCTTGCGGGCGGTGGCCATCGGTCAGTCCTGCCGGGCAAAGTCGTGCCCGGCCGGGGGGTAGGTGCCGCGGTTCCAGGCCGAGTGCTCCGCTTCCAGCGCGGAGGCCACGACCGTGGCGAACTGGTGGTCGTAGGCGGCGGTGCCCTTGCGGGACCAGACGTAATGCTTGAGGCATTCGTAGAGGTCACCCAGGCGGTTCACGTCGTCGCGGCGCGGGTCGCCCTCCGCGAAGTAGAGGTCCGGCACGTCAACTCCTTCCGGTTTCGGGCATGGTGGGGGTAGGGACAGGGCGCGAAGCGGTCACGCCGACTGTGGTGCAGGGGGTGTTAGTCGGTGACCGGGATGGGCTTGACCAGCGAGGGGTGGTCAGTCACCGGGGCCGGGACCGGGCGCGGCGGGCGGAACTGTGCCAGGGCCGCGATCTCAGGGGTCAGGTGGGCGAAGGTGCGGCAGGTGGCGGCCGCGTCGGCCAGGGTCAGGAACGGGGTGCGGATGCGGGACCAGCCACCCGAGGTGTTCCCGGCCACCGCGACGCCGGGCCGGTCGGGGTGGATCTCGCAGGCCGCGGCCATGGCCTCGGGGGCGATGTCGCCCAGGCCCATGCGGGCGGTTTCGATGTCGTTGACGCGGTGCACCACCCGGCCGGTGAGCTGCGCGCGGAGCATCGTTGCTCCCTTGCCCAGTTCCGAGCCGAAGCGCTGCCCGCAGGCCTCGATGAACATCCCTGCCGCGCGGCCGAGTTGGGCCAGGCGGATCAGGTCGGTGACCATCTGGTCGCGGCGCTTCTCCTCCTTCGCGGACGGCACGAAGAACAGTTCCGCGACCTCATCGATCAGCAGCACCAGCGGCACTGGGCGCACCGACTCCGGCAGGCCCCAGATGTCGGAGGTGATCGACTCCGCCGGGGTCGCATCCGGCAAGCCCTGCCAGGAACGGATCAGGTCGAAGCGCTCCTCCATCTCCGCCACCAGGGCGGGCAGGAGCTTCGCGGCCTGCTCCTGATCGGTGGCCAGCGCCGTGAAGCGCGGCGCGAACGGGGCTTGTTCCACCCCGCGCTTGCAGTCGATGCCCACCAGGGCCACCGGCTGCGGAGCCAGTCCAGCGATCAGGTTGCGCACATACACCGACTTGCCCGACAGCGTGGCCCCCAGGGTCAGCGCGTGGGGCACGACGAGGTATTCGCGCAGGAACACGGTCGCGTCGTCGCGCACCGCCACTGGGATCGACAGCGGCCCGGCACCGGGGGTTTTGCGGGGCATGATCACCTTGCGCAGGACGTCGAAGCCCACCAGCCGCAGTTCGACCGTGCCGGGCTTGACGGGGTGGACGTGGACGCCGTGCACGCCCCAGGTGTGCCGCAGCCGCTCGGTTGCCGCGGCCACGTCGTCCGGTTCCTGTCCTGGGGCCAGGCGCAGGCGGACCCGCAGGCCGGTGGTGGTGGGGCGGATACGGCGGATCTTCGGCGGGACCGGGCGGATCTCCCGCTCACGGGACGCGGCCCGCAGGACCAGCAGCCGCAGCCGCGAGGGCGGGACCGTCAGCCCGCAGGCCTCCATGGTCGAGCGGTAGGTAGCCGCGAAGCGGACCAGGACCAGCGGCAGGCCCACCAGCGCCCAGAACACGCCCGGACGTACCCGACGCGCCACCTCCAGCCCAGCCACCACGGCTAACAGGCCGATCAGGATCAGGATCTGCTCTGCGGTCATGGCAGGTCAGCCCTTCGCCGTCACGGGAGCCATCGCGGTCACGGCAGCGGCGCGGAAGGCAACGCCGGAGCGCTTCTCCCCGCCGAAGGTGTTCTCCCACGGCCGGGCCACCAGACCAGTGAGCCGCACCGGCATGCCGGGGGTCAGGCCCTCGGGGATGCCGGGCTCGGGGACGGACAGGGACAGGACCTCGGCCGCACCGTCCGCGATGAACGTGACGTCCACGAGCATCATCGTCGCACCGGTGTCGGCATCGGTGGCCAGCTCACCGGTCTTGCGGTCCTTGATCTTCGGCCCACGCAGCAGAGCCAGCATGATCATGGCATTCGACGTGTCCACGGGGATGGAACGCATTGGGCAACTCCCAGAGTCGGCACCCGGCACTCACACCGAGTAGCAGGATGTCTATGACAGTACTCACAGAAAAACTGCGAGTCAAGAGAATCTGCGAGTAGCAGTCCTGCTGTGATTCTGGGACTCTGTCTGTGACTACATAGGAGGCTCCATGAGCAGCGGGTTTGGTCTGGTCGTCCGGTTCGAGCTGCACGATGCGACAGCAGCAGCCGGGTTCGATCAGCTCGTGTCGCAAACGGCGGAGGGCATCAAGGCCCACGAGCCGGGAACGTTGATCTACGTGGTGCACACCGTCCCCGATGAGCCCAACGTCAGGGTCTTCTACGAGCTGTACGCCGATCGCGACGCCTTCGACGCCCACGAGCAGCAGCCCCACACGAAGCACTTCCTTGCCGAGCGAGAGCAGTACATCAACGCCCTGCAGGTCACCTTCCTGGACGCACAGGCAGGCAAGGGGCCGGTGGCAGCGTGACCGCTGAGGACGTCGCGTTCGGGGCCAGAGTTGCCGCGTACCGCAGGGAGCGAGACAAGAGCCAAGCCGAGCTTGCGGCAGAAATCGGCCGTACTGCGAGTTGGCTCTCACAGGTGGAGCGGGGCATCCAGCCCGTCAACCGCCTTCCTGTGCTCCGCATGCTGGCCGATGCCTTGGGGGTCTCGCGCGCGACGCTGCGGCCCGACCTCCCCGAGCTGGACGCGCCGTCCTCCGCGATCGCGGACGAAGTAAAGCCAAACGACCTCGACCAGGCCCGGCTGCTCCTGTCCGGCCATCCCGTGCCTGAGGTTCTGCTCTCAGACCAGACGGGCAGCAACCGGGCCAGCCTTCCCGAGCTGCGAGCAGCAGTTGATCGCATCTGGGATCTGACACACGCCGACAAATTCGCGGAACTGAGCGCCAGTCTCGGACCCCTGATCCCGCGGCTCGAGCGGGCAGCCCGCACCGCACCGGCCAAAGACCGCCCTGAACTGTGGCAACTTCTGGGACGCACCTACCAGGCCCTTGCCGCGGCGTTCGTCCGCCAGGACGAGCCAGATGCCGCATGGGTGGCGGCTGACCGCTCGATCAGTGCAGCCGAACGGTCCGGCCAACCGCTTCAGGTCTTCGCTGGCATCTATCGACTCTCGCAGGCATTCGTCCGCCTCAAGCGTCTCGACCAGGCTGAGCATGCCGCCACCACGGCGGTGAATGCCTTGCATCAGTACACCGAGGTGGATGGCGAACCTGAGGCACTTTCCGTTCTTGGCGCTCTCCATCTTCAGCTCGCCACCGTGCACGCGAAGGCGGGTGACCGTGCCAAGGCGCGGGATGAGATCGGGCTAGCCCGGGCCGTTGCCCGGCGAATCGGCGAAGATCGCAACGACTTCAATCTCGAATTTGGCCCTACGAACGTTGAGATCCAAGCCGTTGCCAGCGCTGTCGAGCTGGGCGATGCCGGTGAGGCCATCGACATCAGCCAGGGCATCGACGCGTCTGGCCTCTCGGTAGAGCGGCGGGCACGCTTGCTGATGGATCTAGGCCGGGCCTATGCCCAGCGACGCCAGCCAGGCGAAGCTCTGGAGTACTTGCTCCAGGCTGAGGAGCTTGCTCCAGAGATGGTCAGTACTCACATCGCGGCGCGCGAGACGATTCGCGAACTCATGCTTGTCGCAGGGAGGTCAGCTTCGCCAGAGCTGCGCGGACTTGCCGAGCGTGCTGACGCCAAGCCGTAGCCAGCGGAGCTGTTCCAAGTTTCTCCCCTGTATCAAGGCACCCGGCGTCGCTGCCGCTCCGCCGGGCGCGGGGTCCGGCGCGCTCGCGCGCCGCTCCTGTCTCCGCCCCGCTCCGCGCGGCTCGCCGGACCCCGCGCCCGCAAGAGATAGGCCAAGGGGCATGCAGGGCGAACCCCGAGCGGCCAAGGGTAGTGCCGAGCGCAGTGGCTTCAGACGATGCCTCCGGCGGGGAACGCCCCGGCTCCGGGATGACCACGGTCCAGCCAGCGCGTTCAGGTTGGTTCTGGTTGAGGTGTGGAGCTGCTATCCCGTCTGCCGTCGCCCCAGGCAGAGCCGAGCAGGCCTGCCCCCTGGGTGTCCAGGTCGTACGTCCAGTAGGGCGCTCCACCTGGACACCCAGGGGGCAGGCCCGCTCCACCGAGGTGTGGGACGACGGCAGACGGGATAGCAGCGGGCATCGTCGTGCCCTTGCGGAGCCGCACCTTCCACCTTGGCACGCCAGGCTGATCGGTAGCTATGTGGACAGAGTCTTTCGTGAGACTCCAGAGGCCAACGGATAGTTCTGCGATCACTGGGCATCGATCGGCAGAGCCGGCCATAATCCGGTACATGCCTGCGGATGCGAGTGACTACGACGAATCAAGAGCTCCCGATGGCACCCTCTGGTGGGAGTTGTCCTATCGGCCAGGCACGCAGCGACCATTTGGGCAGGTCGGTCGAGTTGCCGCCTATCTGTGGTTCCGCAAGGAACTAGGGGACACTTTCACAATGCGTGAGCTCCGCTCCGCCCTCGGATCAGATCTCGAAGGAAGCTCCGAGCATCTCAACCGGCGGCTGCGGGAACTCCGGGATGCAGGGTGGGAAATTCCCTCCAATAAGGATGACCGCCAACTCCCGCCGGATACCTACCGGGTAGAGGTGAAGGGTGCCAAGCTTTGGATTGACGAGGAACGCGCTGCTCAGCAGGCATTCAGGCCTTCTCAGCGTGTCCGGCGGATCGTTCTCGATCGTGACGGATCACGCTGCCGGGTATGCGGAATTGGGGTCGGTGAATCCTACCCAGGGGAGCCGAATGCTAAAGCCCGTCTTACGATTGGGCACCGTGTGCCTCAGGAAAGGCTTCGGTCTCGCGGTGCCGCCGATGATATCGATAACTGGCGAACCGAGTGCTCGCGGTGCAATGAGACAGTTCGAAACGAACTTCCGGATCCCGAGCAGTACGACGAAGTAGTTGCCGAAATCAGGCAGCTCAGAACTGCAGAGCTCCGTCAGCTTTCTAGCTGGATGCAAAGTGGCGAACGAAGCCGATCGCGACTTGATCAAGCATACGATCGCGCCCGAAATCTCTCACACAACGAGCGCGAACAGCTGATGTCATATCTGCAACGGACTTTGGGTGAATCCTAGCTAATGCGCGAACGCTCCTCGGCAAATCGTGCATGCCGCTCATGGTCGGCCTGGCCAGTGAATCCCTTGAAGCCCGTGAGCTGATACGCGCGGCCCTCGATCTGCTCTACTTCATCGATTACAAAGTCTCGAGCAAGAGTTGCCATCCGTCGCTCGAAAGTCGCGGAATCAATCTTCTCGCCGGACAGCTTGACCAATTCTCTTTCGGTCAGGAAAGTTGAAGTCGCCTTTAGTGCAAGATAGAGGTGATCATGCATGACTTCGTTCTCTACATCAGCAACGTCTTTGGGCTGACCCTTGCGATTCAATGCATTCGCGATTGATGTGCCCACTGCGCGGGCCACCGGCGGCGGAAAAGCGTTTCCAATCTGACGGTAACGAGTAGTCTTACGGCCCGTGAAAGTCCACTCATATGCTGGTTCAGCGCCCCAGCCTTGGATGCGGGCGACCATCTCGGTCGTGAGCTTTGGGACAAAGTACCGAGGATGAGAGGAGTTTGGCGGCGCATCGGCCACTCCGAGGGCGTCCACTCCAAGGGCACGCCAAGCTGCCTTCGCCCGTGTCGGTCCCAGGTCAGCGCCACCGTGCTTTTTGGAGCCGCCAACGATGGTCGGAGCAATGCCAGTCGCGCCCTTCGCCCAGTCGGCAGCTCCGGACCAACCATCTGCCGCCATTAGCTCATAAAGGGCGCTTCCCACAGACCCAACGAACGGCGATTCGTCTGGCCATTCGAACCACTGCGCATCTTCATGCCGCATAGCAACTAGGACGAAACGAGGACGCAGCTGAGGCGTCCCGTAGTCGCTGGCGTGCAGTAGCTTCCAGTCGGACCAGTAACCCAGTTCCTTCAGTCGGTCCTTGACGTGCTGACGGTAGGCCGAAAAACGTGGCATAGATAGGCCGCGTACGTTTTCCAGGAGAAGCGCCCGCGGCTTTACATTGCCCGCAAGTTCAACGGCCCACGCAAAGAGATCACGTTCGTCCGCGGCGCCGAGCTGCTTACCGGCAATCGAAAACGGAGGGCATGGGACGCCACCAGCGAGGAGGTCGATTCCCACGTATTCCTTCGGATTCCAGACGCTTTCGTCGGCAACGTCACCAGAACGTACATCCCATTCCCTGTTTGCGCGAAGCGTGGCCACAGCGTTCTGGTCAAGCTCGACAGCCAAGGCATGGTCAAAGCCTGCCAGTTCAAGACCGAGCGCCTGTCCTCCAGCGCCCGCACAGATCTCCAGGGCGGACAGATCAGCCACGCTCGTACCTCCGGATCGGGACCTACAACAGGACTACTATCCTGTCTCATCGAACACCACGCGTCTGACACTCGTGAGTACGATGTGACTGATGGCCCACAGTAGCGATCCAACTGCCTTGCAGCCTCCGACGCCAGGCCGCTCGCGCAACATGGCTGCGATCAAGCGCAGGGACACCAAGCCTGAGCGCGAGATCCGCTCGCTGCTGCATGGTGCAGGCAAGCGGTACCGCGTCGATGTTCGCCTGGACCTGGATGGCGTGCGCCCCCGGCCGGACATCCTGTTCACTCGTGCGAAGGTTGCCGTCTTCGTTGACGGCTGTTTTTGGCACTGCTGCCCCGAGCACGGCCGACAGCCAGGCGTGAACGGTCAGTACTGGGGGCCAAAGCTTGAGCGTAACGTCGCCCGTGACCGAGCTGCAGATGAGGCCCTTACGGCAGCAGGATGGACCGTTGTGCGCGTCTGGGAGCATGAAGTGCCCACCGAGGCAACATGGCGCATCATCCGGGCGCTCGACACCAAGAGTGAGTCAGCCCCACCCAAGCTGAGGCCGACCAGTGAGTGATTGTACGTGCGTGCCCCCGGCGTGCCCCTTGGGGCGGAGCCAGGCGGTAAACCACGGGAACCCGCGGCACATTTGATCATGTGATGCTACGCGTACGGCGGGGCTAACGTGCAGGTCAAAGCTGGTTTCCCCCGGCTGGTTCGGCAACGCTTCCCAAGCTCAGAGCGCGAGTTCGATTCTCGTCACCCGCTCCAATACAAAGCCCCAGGCCAGTAGCCCGGGGCTTGCTCGTAGTCCAGCCAATTTCGAGGCTCCGCACCATAGCTGACCTACTCGACCGGCTGCTTCTCCAGGCGCGCGGCGAGTTCCGCCAAGTCGGTGAAATCCAGCTCCCGGCCGCCGGATCCCGGCAGGAGGACATGGAGCGGGCGCGTCCACGGGGCGGGGACGGCGTCGAGTCCGTAGACCGCGCCGGCGAGGCCGCCGGTGACGGCTGCGACGGTGTCGGTGTCGCCACCGAGGTCGACAGCGGTGCGGAGGGCGGCGTCGAAGGAGGTGGTGGTGCGTAGGGCCCAGACAGCGGAGCCGAGGCAGGGCCAGACGGCGCCGTTGAACTCGGTGGCCTGGTCGGGGTGCCAGTCGGGGGCCAGGACGACGGCGTAGCGCTCGCGCTGGTCCGGGTCGATCAGGGGCAGGATGTCGGGCAGGGCGGCGAGGGGGTCGTCGCCGTCCAGGGCGATGCGGACGAGTTCGTGGAAGATCGCGGTGCCCTCCCAGGCGGCCGGGTCTCCGTGGGTAAGGGCGGCGATGCGGCGGGCCGCGTCCATAGTGGTCTGCTGCCCGGAGCGGGCGAAGTAGACGGCGGAGGTCGTGGCGCGCATCAGCGAGCCATTGCCCGCGGCGCGGTGGTGGGTCTGGAAGTGAACGGCGGCGGCTTGGTCCCAGGGGTAGCCGTTGGTCAGCACGCTCTCGGTCTGGAGGCCGATGTCCATGGGGTCGTCGGTGGCCCAGCGCTGGAAGCGGTCGAAGATGTCCGGTAGGTCCAGGCCGCCGCGCTCCAGCAGGGATTCGGCGAGGTGGACGGCCATCTGGGTGTCGTCGGTGGCCTCGCCGGGTTCCCAGCTTCCACCTCCGCACATCTCCTTGTCGGGGTCCGGTTGCGGGAAGCGCTTGGAGAACGTGCGTTCCCTGCTGAACTCGAAGGGCGCACCGAGCGCGTCACCGACCGCCGAGCCAACGACGGCACCTGTCACCCGCTGGTTGCGATCCATGGCGGCAGCCTAGATGCGGTGGGCAGGGGACGGCACGGGGGTTTCTGACACGGGCCGGTGTTCAGTGTGGGCCGAGTGCGGCGGCCCATGCGGTGAGCGCGGTGAAGTCGTCCGGCAGCAGGCCGAAGCTGGGGTCGATGCGTCGGAGCAGGCTGGGGCCGCGGTGGTGGGCGGTTGCCCAGGCACGGTCTGCGTCGGTGATTTCGTCGTCCACCCAGGCGAACGGTCGGTCGGCGGCCCAGGCCAGCAGCGGGCGCGTCTTCCAGTGCAGTGCGCCAAACTCGTCGTCGTCCGAGGGGTCTGGCCAGTCCACCACCGGAAGCTGCGGCAGTCCGAGGCGGGGCGCGACGCACTCGTTGGCGTCGGCCATCCAGGTCGTGGCCCAGACCAGTTCGTACGGCAGGGCCGCGAGGAGGGGGCCGAGCGCGGGATCGATTCTGGCAAGGAGTGGGTTCGCGCTGACGCCCCGTAGTTCGGGCGGGGTCCGGTACGTCGGATACCCGTCCGGGAGTTGCTCCGGTGTCGCCCCGAAGGGGATGAGCGGTCCGTCGACGTCGAGGAAGAGCAGTGGGGGCAGTACTGGGCTGGTCACGGCTGCACGGTAGCCGTTCAGCGGTCTATGCGCCGGCCGACGTGGTGATTGAGCCGTCGGGATTGAAGCGGAGGATCCGAGGTGGGCCCATGGACTTCACGGCCCGTTCGAGAGCGGCTCGCGCCAGTGCTGGATCGGGGGCGTGGGGGGCGGTCACCCGGTAGCCGTTCAGTGGGATGGTGTACGGGTCCACATCGTCTGGGTGCGGCTGGCCCTCCAGGATGAATCCGGCCAAGGTGCGCAGGGCGTCCTCGCCGAGTTCGAGGGGATGGAACGGCAGCGGATACGGTTCCTCGTCCTCCCAGTCGGGGTCGGGGTCCACCGGGTGCTGACCGGCCCAGTACGGCGCTTCGAAGGCGTAGGGCGTCCCGATGTTCTCCATGATTCCGCTGTCGGGGGACAGGCTGAGGGAGCGGATGAGCCGGCCGTCCTCCCAGACCGCGAAGGTGAGTGCGTCCACCACGCTGTGCATGGCGTGCAGGACGAGTCTCCGACCGGCGCTCGCCTCGACAAGGTGAGCGGGCAACTCGGACGGGAGGTAGTCCATCCACTGGCGGTCGCAGATGACCTCCGCGTCCTCAAAGGCGGCCAGGTAGGAGACTCCATCGGGTGGGTAGGTCCCGTCGCCGAGAGTGTTGCCGTCTGCGGACTGAATCTCGCAGCCCGGGTGGACGCGGGCGAGAAGTGCGGCCGTGCGGCGGGCGTCCATCGTTGTCGCTCGCCGCAGGGCGTCGGCCGCCGCACCGTGCGAATAGATCAGCAATCCCGTTTTCGCGCCCATGAACTACGCCTTCCCCCAGAGGACTCACGCGCAGCCGCACGTGCCAGCAACAAGCTACCGATCAGGGCTGACATCGCAGGGTGCCCCTTCCGTATCGACCCTCCCCGAAGCTCGGCGCACCACCCGCGCACCGGTAGGAGCGGTACGCAGGAGTCAACAGTGGCCATGGCCGACCCTTGATCGGGGCGACATGGTGGAGGCTGTATCGCCCTGACCTGGGGAAATGCGGTCAAGGATCTTGAGATTCCCAAGCTCAGAGCGCGAGTTCGATTCTCGTCACCCGCTCCACAGAAAAGGCCCGGCCTAGGGACATGATCCCCAGGCCGGGCCTCTTTGCTGTTCGAGCGCAAATCATCGGCCGCGCCCCTTGCGCGCTCCTCGTAGCAATCACCGTTCCTCGGGCTGCCCAACCGTTCCCCGACCGCGCATGCCGGTCGAGGTCGGACAGATCCCCGCGTGCGGCTGAACCGGCCGTACCTCGCGGCGGGCGGTGGCCCGGTCGGGCATGACACGCGGTCTGGACGGTGCGACGGTCAGCCCGCACGCGTCCATGACCGAGCCGTAGGAACCCAGCAGCCGCGCGGTGGAGAGCGGCAGGCCGACTGTGCACCAGTAGGCGGCGGGGCGCTGGGCCCGGAGGTAGGCAGCCCCACCACCGAGCGCGGCGACCGGACCACCCACCTCCATGAGCGTCAGTAGGTCCGACATTCCGTCAGGCCCCGATCGCCATCGGGAAAGCACCGGCCATCACGGCTGTGGCACGGAACGCGATGCCGTGCCGCTGCTGGCCGTTGAACGTGCTCTCCCACGGGCGGGCCACCAGACCGGGCAGCGAGACCGGCGAACCGAGGGCCAGGCCCTCTCCCACCCCGCTCTCCGGAATAGTGACCTTGATCAGCGAGGACTCCCCGTCCTCGATGTAGACGACCCCGACCGTCTTCAGCGTCTCGCCGCTGACGGCGTCCTTGGCGATCTCGCCGGTCTGCCGGTTCTTGACCTTGGTCTCCGGGGCCTCGGTCAGCAGGATCGTTGCCGACGAGGTCTCAACTCGAATGGAACGCAACGCCTTCTCCTCATCAAGACAGCTACTCGTCTATACAAGTAACACTGGTTGCAACCGGCGAAGCTGGCTGCGGGAACCACTGTGCCACGGGAGTCAGCTACTCGTCTAGATAAGTTGGCGTGTTGCCGTGTACGAGTTCCAGGAGATGACACCGGCGACCCCGCTGGCGCCCCCATCGACCCTCAGGTGGCAGGCAGTTGGTAGGCGAGAACATAGGCGTCCGCCGCCATCAGCGTGTCGCAGACCTCCACCGGACGGCCCTCGGTGTCGTACGCCGTGCGGATCAGGTGGATCACCGGTACTCCGGACGCCAGGCGGAGCGTCTTGACCTCCTCCGGGGTGGGCATGCGGGCGCTGACCTCCTCATCGAAGTGGTCGAGGCGGTGGCCCAGCTCTTCGAGGCGGGCGTAGATGCCACCGGGGCCCGGGTTGGGCTCGGCGATCGGCGTGTTCCGCGCCAGGTCGAGCGGGAGGTACGACACGGCGAACTCGACCGGCCGCCCGTCGAGCAGGTAGCGGCGACGCCGCGCGAGGACCTTGCGGGCACCCCCCAGGCGAGTAGCGATGTCCTGGGACGGCTTCTCTTCGCGCACCACCAGGCCGTCGACCTCGGCGTGGCCCCCGACCGCTTCCGCTTCCACGGTGAAGGCCGACTTGCCCTGCTCGCGGTGCCGGCGGGCGAAGCGGTCGGAGGCGAGGCGCCGGACCGGGGGGCGCGGGCGGACGAACACGCCCTTGCCGTGCTCCGACGCAACCAACCCCTCCCCCTGGAGGACCGAGATCGAGTTGCGGATGGTCATCCGCGATACGCCGTAGTGCTCGATCAGCTCCGTTTCGGAGGGGAGCTTGTCCCCCTCGGCGAAACGCCCCTTGTCGATCGCCTCACGCAGCTGGTCAGCGATCTGGCGGAACACGGCGCGGTCGCTGGTCGCATCAAGCGCACCGAGCAGGCCGGAGGAGAGAGGCGGCATTTGCACTCCTTAGGACATCTAGACGAGCAGGTGAGTTTTATTGCTACGGTGGAGAGCCTAGCCATTCGAGGGGACTGAGGAACGTGAGCACTGACCGCCCCCACTCCGTGAGCGTCGCCGGAGTCATCGTCGACGACCGGGGCCGCGCGCTTCTGGTTCAGCGCCGGGACAACGGCCACTGGGAGCCCCCGGGCGGCGTGCTCGAACCGGAAGAGACGATCCCCGACGCCCTCCAGTGCGAGGTGCTGGAAGAGACCGGCATCAAGATCGCGCTTCCGGCCGTCCTCACTGGCGTGTACAAAAACATGACCGGCTTGATCGTGTCCCTCGTCTTCCGCTGCGAGGCCCTCGACGGCAACCTGACCACCGGCGACGAGACCCGCGCACTTCGCTGGGCCAGCCGCGACGAGGTCACCGACCTGGCCGACGAGGCATATGCGATCCGCGTCCTGGACGCATTGGACGCCGTGGCACCGGCAGCCGTCCGAGCGCACGACGGCGTCAAACTCATCTAGCTCGAAGCGACTACCCATGGCGGCCCACCAGCATAAAGGAACTTATATGGACGAGTATATGAGTAGTCCACGGGTCTGGGGGCTCAGTTGCCCAGGTTGCCCACAAGAAATCAGCCGGGCCCGCCGCTGGGTGAGCGAAATCCTCCGCGAGACACCATGCGCCGACGACGCCGCCCTGATCGTCAGCGAGCTGAGCACCAACGCCCTCCGCCACACCGCCAGCTCCGACGGCGGAGGCACGTTCCTCGTCACCGTCACTGTCTGCCCGGACACGCTCACAGTCGCCGTGACCGACGGAGGCACCAAGCTCCACTCCCCCGAAGTGCAGCAGGCCGGCGCTGATGCCACTCACGGCCGCGGGCTCGACATCGTCCACGTCCTCGCCCACCAGGTCGCGATTACCGGTGACCACCTCGGGCGCACTGTCACCGCCGTACTCCAGATCCCGGCTCAGTGACCACCGCTCCACCCCACCCCCATTCCCCCACCTGCTGGAAGGCATCCCATGACCATCCAAGCCGCATCTCTGATCCACCGTGGCTACCGCAGCGAGTGCCGCTCCATGAACCCGGCCACAGGCGAAGGCCCCGAACTGGTGGCCCTCCACAACGCCACCGACGCAGCACAGGCAATCCGCTGGATCCGCCACGGCCTCGGCACCATCCTCTACACGGTCGACCCCAACGAGCACGACCACCTCACCCGCTGGATGGCCAGCGATCACGCCCAAGCCGTCGCCGCCCTGACCGGCGGTCAGCCCATCACCATCACAGCAACCTTCCCAGGCTCACACCTTGAGTGGACCGCCCGCCCGGTGCTCTACCTGCCTCTGCTTCCACCGCCCGGCAAGCCAGTCATCCGCTACACCCTGCTCTGCGCCTTCACCAACCGGCGCTCGGAGTTCAGTGAGTAACAACCTTCTCTACGAGTTCAAGGCCCGTCGTCGCTAACGCTCCTCCGGGCGCGCGGCGCGTCCAACGCGCCGCCGCTCCTGTCTCCGCCCCGCTCCAGCGCGCCAGCCACCCCGCGCGCCCAGTTGCTCAGACAGGGATACCAGCGAGGGCTGACCCAGATCCCAGCCCACCGGTCAGAACAATGCCTCCGGCGGGGGCGCTCCGGCTCCGGGATGGCCAAGGCCCGGCCAGCGGCCACCGGTTAGTACTCCAGCTGTAGATCGTGATCTTCATGTCCGGGATGCGGCCTGTCGCCGGTAATGGCTGGTGCGAGACCGGGCTTGATGGCGGCGTCGCCAGTCGGACCAGCTGAGCCGGTGGGCCGCGTCGTGGACCGGCCGGACGACGAGCGCGATGAACAGGCGCTGGATCTCGTTGCAGGACAGCGGGACCAGGTCTGCCGGCCCAGGACGGCGGGTGTGTTCGTCGGCACGGACGACGGCGAGGAAGGCGTGGGCGAGCATGGCGAGGGTGACCCAGCGGGTCCAGGAGGAGTAGCGGCGGACTTGATGCTCATCGAGTCCGGCCAGTCCCTTCTCAGTCTGGAAGGTCTCCTCCACCCGCCATCTGGATCCGGCGACCCGCACCAGCTCCGTCAGCGGCACCGGCTGGGGTGAGAAGGACCGGTAGTAGGCGAGTTCACTGGTGACGCGGTTGCGCCGGATCAGCAGTTGGTGGCGGCCCGGGCAGGTGGCGTTCAGGTCGATGACCGCCCAGTCGTAGAAGCGGTTCCCCTTCGCACCGCGTCCGGCCGACAGCTTCTGCCAGGCCCGCTTCGGCAGCAGTTTGGCCAGGCGGTCTGCCCGGAACTTGCCTGCTTGGGTGGGGACTTCAGTCGAACAGGCCACCGCGAGGACGTAGCCGATGCCGTGTCCTTCCAGAGCCGTCCGCAATTTCGGGTTGCCGCCGTAGACCTCATCCCCGGTGACCCAGCTGACGCGGTGCCCGGCGTCAAGAAACCGTTCGATCATCGTGCGGGCCAGTTCAGGCTTGGTCGCGAAGACGGTGTTCTCGCCGAGCCCCGCTGCCTGGCAGCGTTCCGGGTCGCACGTCCAGGAGCGCGGGATGTACAGCTCCCGGTCCACCGCCGCGTGTCCCCGCTCGCCCGCGTAGACAAGGTAGACGGCGACCTGGGAGTTCTCGATCCTGCCGGCAGTGCCGGTGTACTGGCGCTGGACGGCGACGGTGTGGGTGCCCTTCTTCACGTCGCCGGTCTCGTCGACAACAAGCACCGCTGCCTCGTCGCGGAGGTGATCAACGACGTATTCGCGCACGTCATCACGGACGGCGTCAGCGTCCCACTTGGCGCGGTTCAGCAGATGCTGCATGCCGTCCGGGCTCGTCTCCCCGGCCCACTCGGCGATGGTCCAGCAGTTCTTCCGGGGCAGGTCCGAGAGCAGTCCGAGCACCAGCCGCCGTATCCGTCGGCGGGGTTCGACACGCGCGAACCGGCCCGCGATCCGGTCCATCAGGCCCTCGAAGGCCCTCTGCCAGTGGGCAGGGTCTACGCTGTGCCCCGCGGCCACTTCATGATCTTCTGTCTTCACACACTGATGATCAACGGTGGCCGCACCCATCGGCGAACCTGGAGCTGCCAATGGCCTCACCCGGCCCCGTCACCAGAGATCTGCTCGAAACCCTTGACGACGTACGGTCCAGAACCATCGCTCGCCTTGACGGCCTCACCGACGCCGAATACCTCTGGGAGCCCGTTGCCTCGTGCATGACGCTCCGTGCGGATACGAACGGTGTGTTCCGTGCCGACCCACAGCCCGCAGGCGATGCCCGACCGGCGCCGTTCACTACGATCGCCTGGCGCACTTGGCACATCGGTGCGGACTGCCTGCGCGGCTACGGCCGCTTCTTTGAAGACGAATCCCAGAGCGGTGACCGGCATCTGTGGCCGGGCACGGCGGCCGAAGGCGTGCGGATGCTGACCAATGACTGGTCCCGATTCCGAACCCGAGTTGAATCCCTCGGCGATGACCGCCTTCTCCAGCCCATGGGTCCCCGGGCTGGCGCATACGCCCAGGAGAGCTACCTACTGCTGGCCCTTCATGCCCTGGACGAAACCGCTCACCATGGTGGCGAACTCGGTGTCCTTCGCGACCTCTACCTCCACACCTTCGCCGCCAAGCAGTAGCAAGATCACGATCTACGGCTGGAGTATTAGATCGTGGCTAAGGGTGGGGGCTGCGGGGAGGGGTGTGGTTCCTGCGGAGAGCCGGGGGCCCGGCCCAGAGCTGACCCCGACAGCGATAGCCTTCCGCGCATGACCGCACCCAATACCATCAAGATCCGCTGCGTCGATGGCAAATGGGTGTGCGAACCCCAACCGCCTCTGCCTCCAGTGCAGGCATACTTGACAGGTGGCTGGAGACAGATCGCAGAGCTGCGCTTCCTGTTTGGCGCAGTCGATCACTTTGAGACTGAGGACTACGCGAGCTTTGTAGCCCAGCACGGCAAACCCCCTGCGGGACCGCCTCACCCTTGAGCCAGCCGAGCCACCAGACCCCACCAGCCCCCTTGGGTCGTCTCGGGGCCGTGCGAGGGTGACCAAGGGTGCACAACGACGACAACCGCCGACCGCTCTCCCACAGCTCAGGGGGAGGGGTCGGCGGTTTGGCCGCAGGTCATCGAACTGGTGCATCACTTCTTCGACATCTGCCGTGCCTATGACGCCGACGGAGTTCCCCGCAGCACATCGATAGACTGCCCGCAGGGGAGGCCAAGTGCTGGCTGCAAATGTGATCGACGTTAACCACTTGAGCCCGTCGGGCTACTGGGTCCTTTTGTCTGTCAGCACCGTGCTGACACTCGCCTTCGTGGCCTATGTCATCAACTTCCGAGGGGTCGCCTACCGGATCAACCTTCGCGGGGGCATGAGACCAGAACGCAAGTTCTATCGCACTGGCGTCGTGATAAACCGGGCTGGTCTCTGCCTGTTCGTGGCCTTGGGGGTTTTCCTCATGATCAAGGGTCTGCGCGGAGTGCTGGACGCCAACTGAACGGCATGCCCGCTGTATGCCCGTCCTGAAGGGCAACGGCGGGGAGTCGCGGGGAACAACGGCGAGAGCGACGCTCCGCCGCAGGTCAGCGGATCGCCTGGTCAGTCGCCATCCGGGAACGGACTCTTCCAGGACTCGTGGCCTGTCAGTGTCAGGCCCTACGGTTGAGAGCATTGCGACTCGCGGGTCTGCACTCGTGCGGCGGAGTTCAAGGGGGGTGGCAGTGGATGGCCTCCGGGAGCCACCTCGGGGCCGGAATGGTGGCATGACCCACCCCTCACTCCGCCCGCGCCCGCGCACCAGATGTGCACCAGATAGGGCGGTCAGCCACGGTGAATCAAGAGGATCAACGGACCGAGCACTGGGAACCGTCAGCCCACGTTCGTGCAGGTCAGGGCGCGATTAGGGCCGCTACCCGCTGTGATTCCCAAGCTCAGAGCCGGGGTTGGCTCTCGCAGCCGTGCAAGCAGCGTCAGATCACGGCGCGATGCGATCCGAAGTGCTGGCGTTCATCTCTGACGGCTCCCTCCCTGATTGGAGCGGTACCGAAGAGGAGATCAACCGACGCGGCCGGCAGCTGCGCGCCATCTCCGGACCCGTGACCGCGGAGGAGGCAAGTGCACTGGTCGAGTGCTTCGGACCGGATGACTGCTACGGACTGGCCTGGACCCTGCTGGAGTGCTGGTGGATGATCGCGGCGCGGGTCGAGGACTGGCTCATGCGCGCATGAGGTCCTTGAGGCTGTGAAGTTCCTCCCTGACAGCGATTGCTTACGCTGCGGGGGTGGAGCCGTGCCGCAGTCTGGCTCTGGATTCGAGCGGGCTGAGGTACCCGTACTCAGGGTGTTTGCGGAGCCTGGTGCGGAGGTGGCGGCGGCCGGCGCGAGCCGTTGGGAGAGTGGCGAGACGTTATTCTGGGTGGGTGAACCGCACTGATCGCCTGTTCGCCATGGTCGAGGAGTTGCGAGCGGTTTCGCCGAGGCCGCGCAGCGCCCCGTGGCTGGCGCGGCGGTTCCAGGTCAGTGTGCGTACCGTCGAGCGGGATCTCGACGCGCTGAGGCAGTCAGGGCTGCCGATCCGCAGCGACACCGGGCGGGTCGGCGGCTACAGCCTGGACCGCGACCGTACGCTCCCGCCGGTGACGCTCACGCCCGGCGAGGCGCTGGCCGTCGGTGTCGCCGTGCGGGCGGCGGGCGCCTTCCCGCTGGCGGCGGCTGCGCGCCGCGCCGCGCAGAAGGTGCTGGCGGTGCTGCCCGCTGACGTGCGCCGACGGGAGGCCGAACTCGCCGACCGGGTGCGGCGGGTCGGCGGGCACTCGCCCGCCGTCGGCGCCGCGTGGGGCGACGTCATCGGCGACGCCCTGGTCTCCGGGCGGGTCGTGCGCCTGGGCTACACCGATCGGGAGGGTGCCGTGACGGCGCGCGACGTCGAACCGCTGGGGCTGCTGTGGGGACCGTCCGGCTGGTATCTCGCGGGCTGGTGCCGGCTCCGGTCCGCTGTACGCGGCTTCCAGCTGGACCGGATCGCGTCGGCGGAACTGTCGGACGAACGGGTCGTCCCGCGCGGGCAGGAGTGGGCAGCCGAACTGCGGCGGCTGGCCGCCGAACCCGCCGGATCGTGACACGGGTCGAACCCCCGACCCGAACCTGCCACCGCACCGCGGCAGCCGGCCGCCCTCCTGTCGGAGCATGGCACGAGCCGAGCCGCCCGGCCCCGGGCCGGCCCCCGGAATGTGACCTGGAACACCGACAGGACGGTGTCGCCGCGGTTTGCGAGGCTGGTCTGCATGAACAACGAGAAGCGCATGACCCTCTGGTGCCGGATGTGGGACGAGGACCCGTCCCTGGCACATGATCTGATGACCGACACGTGCGTGCAGTGGTCCGACCGCCTCACCAGCCTGGACTCGGCGGTCGGCGCGCAGGAGCAGGAGCGGTGCGCCGCCCGGTACCGCGTGGAGCGCGCCAACGCCTTCACCCCGCGGGTGCTCGCCGACGGCGGTGACCGGTTCGCATACCTGTGGGACGTGCGGGCGCCCGACGGAACGGTGCGGAGCGGGATGGACGTCAACGTCCTGCGGGGCGACCTCGTCGACGAGAACTGGACGTTCGTGGCGGAGCGCCGCTGCGAACGGCCGGACTCCGCTGCGGAGGGGTTCGGCCCGGCCGACCCGACCCTGATCGAGGACCTGCTGCACCGCTGGCTGCGGTTGCGCAACGGCGAGGCCTCGTCGGCCGGGGACCTGGTGACCGGCGACTTCACGCTGTTCTCCGGGGCGGGCCCGGACGGTGACGCGGCCGGTCCGGACGGCCTGGCCGGCCTGGCCTCACGGTGGTCCGGCGGGGCTGTCGCGGTTCACCGGTCACCGGTCGTCGACCCCGCCCGCGGGCGCGTCGCGTTCCTGTGGACGTCCACAGGCCCGGACGGCGACGTCGTGGGCGGAGCCGACCTGCTGACGGTGCGCGACGGCCGACTCGCGCAGGGGTGGTCGATGACCGGGATCCGTCCGTTCCGGTACTGAGCGGTCGTTGACAGGATCGACCGGGCATTGCCGGTGAAGCGACGCCGGTGGATGGCGGCGGTGAAGGTGGGTCAGGCCGGTCATCGACTGTGCCTCGGGCACTCGCATGTGCGAGAGCCGGTTCCGCACGAATGAGGAATGCGCTCGTTCACCAGGAGCTGCGTCAGGCTCCGCAGCTGAGCCGTCGGCCCCTCGGGAGGTCGGGGCACCAACGCGGTGCTGCCGCTGCCGCGCCGTTCGCAGCACCTGCGGATCGTGAACCGGTCAAGCCCCGTCGGGGCCCTGGCATTGCACACCACGCCCGGCGAAGACCTACCTCAACGCCGTCACCGTCCACCCGGTCGGACGACGGCCCGACCGGTCGGCTGTTCGACGACGAAACGGGGTCGTCCCCTGGTGAGCCGGCCCGCCGACAGGGCCCCGTCCTGCTCGGCCCGCAGCCGGTCCTGGACGGGGTCCGGCCGGGGGCGGGCGCGGGTCAGGCCGGCCCTTCGAGGGAGAGCAGCAGGGTGCGCAGTTCGTTGTTGATGCGGTGCTGGGCAGCCGGGGAGAGCGGGGAGAGCAGGGTGTACTCCGTGTTGGTCTTGGTTGCGAACACCTCCTGGGCACGCCGGGCTCCGGCGGCGGTGAGGGTGACGAGGACCGAGCGGCGGTCATTCGGGTCGAGGTCCCGGGTCACCCAGCCGTTCTGTTCGAGTTTGGCGACCCGGTTGGTGATCGCGCCGGAGGTCAGCTGAAGCTGTGCCATGAGCTGCCCTGCGGAGAGCCGGTGGTGGGGCTCGGTCCGCATCAGGCAGCCCAGCAGTTCCAACTCCCACAGGTCGATGCCCTGGGGGGTCAGTTCCCGCTTGATGTCGGTCTCCAGCCGGTGCGCGAGCCTACGCAGTCGGTAGGCCAGCGCCTTGGCCTCGGTCACGGCCGGGTCGTGGGTGCGGGCGACGACCTCGATGAGCTGGTCGACGTAGTCCTGTTCCACTCGGCGGTCGCCGCCTTCCGCTGTCATTCGGTGTGTGCTCCTCGTACGGGGAGGGGTGGGGTTCTCTGTGTTCCCGCATCGCCGGTTCCGGAGCCGCGGACCGGTCGAGTCTGCCGGAGCACAGGGCGAGGACGCGCCCGATCAGTGTCAGCAGCGCACCGGCCGGGCTCACGGCGCCGTAGCCTGGGCCCGAGCCGATGGTCGCGCCGCCGAGTGCCGCGCCGTCGGCGTACCCCTTTCGCGGCCTTCGGCAGCACGCCCATGACGGAGAACTCGGTCGCCCCGATCCCGAACGCGCCGACCGCCAGGGCGGGCAGGCCGCGCGGCATCATGCCTCGCCCGGCGGGGTCGGGCCGGGCGGGCGGCGGACCGTCGGCAGTGTCCAGGCGGTGACCGCTTCGGCGAGTTCGGCGACGGCGGCTTCGGCGGCGGCAGCAGGTCCGGCGGCGGGTCCGGCAGCGGCTTCGGTGCCCGCGGGTCCGGGCGTGGCGACGGCGTGCGCGACGTGCCCGTCCGGGCGGATCAGTGCCGCGTGGACGCCGGCCCACGGGCCGGTGTGCCGCTGCGCGGTGCGAACCTCGACCCGTGCGGAACCCAGCTTCGCGTACGCTCCGTCCGGGCTGAAGTCCAGCAGCAGGAAACGGTCGGGGCGCAGGGAGCGCAGCAGTCCGTCGCCGCCGAGGACACCGTCCGGTGCCTTCACCCCCGTCAGCGGATGAGTCCCTTCGGGCCGTGGGTAGGTGACCTCAAGGCCGGAGAGCCAGCCGGACAGTTCCTGGGCGACCTCGCCGCCCCGGGCGATGAGTCCGCGGAAGAGTTCGCGCAGTGCCTGTCCCGAGGGGCTGAAGGTGTGCATCAACGCGTCCTGGGCCAGGGTGTCGACCAGCAGGCGCTGGGCGACGGCGCGCCGTTCGGCTTCGTACCCCGCCGAGCCGTCGACCAGCTGGTCCGGGGCCCAGCCGTGTATTTCGGCGGCGAGTTTCCAGGCCAGGTTGACGGCGTCCTGGAGGCCGACGTTCAGGCCCTGGCCGCCGGCGGGCAGGTGGACGTGGGCGGCGTCGCCGACGAGCAGCAGCCTGCCGTCGCGGTAGCGCCGCGCGTACCTGCTGCTGTTGCCCGATCGGGAGAGCCATGACGGGTCGTGGACACCGAAGTCCGTGCCGCAGATGCGGTGCAGCGCGGTCCGCAGCTCCTCGATCGTCAGCGGTTCGGCCTGTCGGCGCCGCGCCTGGTCGCCGGTCAGCCCGGTGTCGGCCGCCTCGACGCCGAAGACGCGGTACTCGCCGCCGGGCAGCGGCACGACGGCGGCCAGGCCGGCCTCCTGGTGCCAGAAGTACCGTGCCTGCTGCGCCGGTTCGGCCACCGCCACGTCAGCGACGAAGCCGACCATGGTGGGCGTGCTGCCGGGGAAGTCGATGCCTGCGGCGTGCCGGACCGTGCTGTGCGCGCCGTCGGCCCCGATGACATAGGCCGCCTGCCGCGTCCTGCCGCCGACCGTGATCCTTGCCGCGTCCGGGGATTGGACGATCGAGGTCACCTCGGCGTCGTAGTGCACCGGGACGCCGCAGGCCCTTAGGTAGTCGGCGAGCGCGTGCTCGGTCCGCCACTGGGGGATCATCAGGACGAACGGGAACGGCGTGTCCAGGCCGCTGTAGTCCAGCATGCTCGCCAACGCGGCGAAGTGCGCGTGCGGGACCTTCCTGCCCTGCTCCACCAGGACGTCGCCGACCCGCCGACCCGCGCCTAAGTCCAGCATGGTGAGCACCTCCAGGGTGCGCGGGTGCATGGTGGTGGCCTTGGACACCGTGCTGGGCCCGGCGTTGCGCTCGTACACCTCCACCCGGACGCCTGCCGCGTCCAGCAGCGCCGCGCTCATCAGCCCCACCGGACCCCCGCCGACGACGATGACGTCGAGTTCGTCGCATGCCATGGCTGTCTCCTTCCGCGAACCAGAAAGTCTCTTAACATGAAGATAATGAGCGTTGAGAGATTTGCCAAGGGGGCGGAGGAACACATGCTGGACACGGTCGAACGCGGGCTGCTGCAGGCGCTCCAGATCGACGGGCGGGTCGCGTTCTCGCTGGTCGGTGCAGTATTGGGGGTTTCGGACCAGACGGTGGCGCGCCGGTACGCGCGGCTGCGCAACGAGGCGGGCGTTCGGGTGATCGGCGCGGTGTGGCCGGAGGCGGTGGGAGGGCAGCTGTGGCTGGTGCGGGTGCGGTGCGTACCGGAGGCGGTGGCGGGACTCGCGCGAGGGCTGGCGAAGCAGGCCGAGACGTCGTGGGTGCAGATCGCCTCGGGCGGCGCGGAGATCCTGTGCATGGTGCACACGGTGACGGACACGTCGAGCGTGCTGTCCCGCCTGCCCCGTCTGCCCCAGGTCACCGAGGTGACGGCGCATCGCGTGCTGCACGCCTTCTTCGGGGGGAGCGAGAGCACGCTGACGAAGAACGGACCGCTCACGGCGGAGCAGTGCGCGCGACTGCGGCCACCGGCGGTGGAACCCGTGACCGAGCCGGTGGAACTGTCGGGGCAGGACGAGGCGCTGCTGGAGGCGCTCGCGCGGGACGGACGGGCCGGGTTCCGGTCACTGGCCACGGCGACGGGCTGGTCGCAGACGACGGTGCGGCGGCGGCTGGCGGAGCTGCGCTCGGGCGGGGTGGTGTATTTCGACGTCGACGCCGACCCGGCACTGTTGGGCTCGCGGACGTCGGCGGCGCTGTGGCTGCGGGTCGCGCCGGGTGAGCTGGCAGCTGCGGGCGAGACGCTGGCGGGGCATCCGCAGGTGAACTTCGCGGCGGCCACCACCGGCATTTCCAACCTGTACGCGAGCGTGCGGTGCCCCACGGGCACGGCCCTGTACGCGTACCTGACGGGCCCGGTGGCGGCGTTGCCCGGACTGCTGTCGGTGGAGACCGCGCCGAGCACACGGGTGCTCAAGGGGGCGGCTGCGATCGTCGGATAGCGCCGCGCACGAGGCCTTGGTGTCGGATCGCGCCCGCTCGGACGGTGTTCCCCCTTCGGGCCCCGGCGCGAGGGGATGGTGAAGGGGCACGCACACCCGCCGCCCCGCGAAGGAAGTCCCGATGCCCCACGCGTTCGACCCGGTCACCATCGGCCCGCTCGCCCTCCCCAACCGCGTCGCCATGGCCCCGCTGACCCGCCGCCGCGCCTACGGCGACGGTCTGTCGGCGACCCCGCTCATGGCCGAGTACTACCGGCAACGCGCGACCGCCGGACTGATCGTCGCAGAAGCCGCCCAACCCAGCCGGGTCGGCCAGGGCTACACCGACACCCCCGGTCTGCACGAAGCCGCGCAGGCCGCATCCTGGCGCCAGGTGACCGGCGCGGTGCACGATGCGGGCGGCCGGATCTACGCACAGCTCATGCACGCCGGCCGCAACAGCCACCCCGAACTCCTCGGCAGCGGGCTGCACCCGCTCGCGCCGTCCGCGTGCGCCGCCGAGGGCGTCGTGCGCGTACACGGCGGCGAACCGGCCGTGCGCAAGCCGTACCCGGTGCCGAACGCGCTGACCACGCAGGGCATCGCGGACACCATCGCCGACTTCGCCGACGCGGCCGCGTACGCGATCGACGCCGGGTTCGACGGCGTCGAACTGCACGGAGCCTACGGCTACCTCATCCAGCAGTTCCTCTCCGGCAACGCCAACCGCCGCACCGACCGCTACGGCGGCAGCATCGCCGGGCGCGTCCGGTTCCCGCTCGACCTCGTCGACGCCGTCGCCGCGCGCATCGGCCCCGAACGGCTCGCGCTGCGGATCTCCCCCGGCTGCACCGCCTTCGGCCTCGACGAGCCCGACCCGCACGCGCTCTATCCGGCCCTGGTCGACGGTCTGCCGAGCGACTTGGCGTACCTGCACGTGTTCGAGTTCCCGGGCCACCGCGACCTCACCAGGAAGCTACGGGAGCGCTGGGCAGGGGTGTTCATGCTCAATCCGCACGAGACCCACCACGACTGGCCCGCCGGACCCCGCCAACTGCGCCTGATCGACGACGGGTTGGCGGACATCCTCTCGTTCGGGACACTGTTCGTCTCCAACCCCGACCTGGTGCACCGCCTCCAGGTCGGCGCACCGCTCACCGAGGCCGACAGCACCACGTTCTACCGCGGCGACCACCGTGGCTACACGGACTACCCCTTCCTGGCGGAAGCCCTCCCGTAGTCGATCCCCTTGCGGGCGATGCGGACGCCAAGGGCCTGTCCAGTCAACGGTGTAACTCGTTGGTGTGAGTTAGCGGCGGCCGATGGAGAGTCGGCCGTCGAAGGCGATGTCGAAGGCCTGCAGTGCGGGCTTCCATCGCATGGTCCAGCGTTTGCGGCCCTGCCCGGTGGGGTCCAGGCTCATGACGGCCATGTAGACGCACTTCAGCGCGGCGGCCTCGTTGGGGAAGTGCCCGCGGGCGCGGACGGCCTTGCGGATGCGCGCGTTGACGCTTTCGATCGCGTTGGTCGTGCAGACGATCCGACGGATCTCGACGTCGAACTGGAGGAACGGAACGAACTCGGCCCAGGCGTTCTCCCAAAGCCGCACGATCGCCGGGTACTTGTCGTCCCATTCCTCCTGGAACTCCAGGAACCGGTCCTCGGCGGCCTGCGCGGTCGGCGCGGTGTAGACGGGCTTGAGCGAGCGGGAGATCTTGTCCCAGTCCTGGCGTCCCGCGTAGCGGAACGAGGCCCGCAGAAGGTGAACGACGCAGGTCTGCGTCACTGCCTGGGGCCAGACGGTGCCGATCGCGTCGGGCAGGCCCTTGAGTCCGTCGCAGACGACCATGCAGACGTCCTGGACGCCGCGGTTCTTGATCTCGGTCAGCACCTGGAGCCAGTACTTGGCACCTTCGCCGCCGTCGCCGGCCCACAGGCCGAGGATGTCGCGGGTGCCCTCGACGGTCACGGCCAGAGCCACGTAGATCGGCCGGTTGGCCACCTGGCCGTCGCGGACTTTCACGTGAATGCAGTCAATGAAGATCACCGGGTAGACCGGGTCCAAGGGCCGGTTCTGCCACTCGGCCATGCCGTCCATGACCTTGTCGGTGATGGTCGAGATGGTCTGCTTGGACACACTCGCGCCGTAGACCTCGGCCAGGTGGGCGGATATGTCACCGTGCGTCAGACCCCGCGCGGACAGCGACAGTACCATCTCATCGATGCCGGTCAGCCGGCGCTGGCGCTTCTTGACGATCTGCGGCTCGAAGCTGCCATCACGGTCCCGCGGAACGGTGATCTCCACCGGACCGACATCTGTCAGCACGGTCTTCGAGCGGACACCGTTGCGGCTGTTGCCGCTGCCCGAACCGGCCGGATCGTGCTTCTCGTAGCCGAGGTGATCGGTGATCTCGCCCTCCAGCGCGGACTCCAGCACCCGCTTGGTCAGCTGCTGCAGCAGCCCTCCCTCACCGGTCAGCTGGAGCCCGCCCGCGCGGGCCCGGTCCACCAGCTGGCTGATCAACTGCTCGTCCAGCACGTCCGCCGGCGACTCGACCGAACGGACCTCTTCAACCGCCTCAACCTTGGCAGTCACGTCGCTCATCAGTGCTACTTCCATGATCGGGAGTTACACCGAAGACCGTACAGACCCGACGCCAATGTGCTTGCCCCGTAGCCATCTCCGCAGGTGGGGGATGTCGTATGCCCAGTTCCTAGGCTGCGACGGGGGCGCGCCGGGGTGAGCGGCTGCGGGTGCCGGGGGTGCCCTGGGCGGTACGGGTGGTGGCGGATGTGGGGCGGTTGCGCGGGTTGCTGCGGCCGGAGCGGGCGTCGCGGCGGGGGCGTTCGATCACCGGGTTGCTGATCACGACGGGGATGCCGGTGGGTGCGCAGGCTCCGGTGATGCGGGCGAGTTCGGGGTCGCTGGAGTGGATCTGGGTGGTGTGGGGGGTGATGCCGGCGGTGTGCATCATGCGGGTCATCTCGCGGCGCTGGTTGGGCAGGACCAGGGTGACCACGGTGCCCGACTCGCCGGCGCGGGCGGTGCGTCCGCCGCGGTGCAGGTAGTCCTTGTGGTCGGTGGGCGGGTCGATGTTGACGACCAGGTCCAGGCCGTCGACGTGGATGCCGCGGGCGGCGACGTTGGTGGCGATCAGCGCGGTGACCTGGCCGTTGCGGAACTGGTCCAGGGTGCGGGTGCGCTGGGGCTGGGACTTGCCGCCGTGCAGCGCCGCCGCCTTGACCCCGTTGGCCAGCAGCTCCAGCACCAGGCGGTCGGCGCCGTGGCGGGTGTCGGTGAACATGATCACCCCGCCGGTGCGGGAGGCGATGTGCGCGACGGCCGCGTTCTTGTCGCTGTTCTGCACGTGGAGCAGGTGGTGCTCCATGGTGCTGACGGTCGCCGAGGAGGGGTCGACCGAGTGGGTGACCGGGTCGTTCAGGAAGCGGCGGACCAGGCGGTCGACGTTGCGGTCCAGCGTGGCGGAGAAGAGCATGGTCTGCCCGCCGGGGGCGACCTGGTCCAGGAGTTCGGTGACCTGGGGCAGGAAGCCCATGTCGGCCATCTGGTCGGCCTCGTCCAGGACGGTGACGGCGACCTGGTCCAGGCGGCAGTCGCCGCGCTCGATCAGGTCCTTCAGCCGGCCCGGGGTGGCGACCACGAGCTCGGCGCCGCGGTGCAGGGCCTGGGCCTGGCGGCTGATCGACATGCCGCCGACCACCGTCGCCAGCCGCAGCCGGACCGCGTGGGCGTAGGGGGTCAGGGCGTCGGTGACCTGCTGGGCCAGTTCGCGGGTGGGGACCAGCACCAGGGCCAGGGGCTGGCGCGGTTCGGCCCTGCGGCCGGCGGTGCGGGCCAGCACGGCCAGGCCGAAGGCGATGGTCTTGCCCGAACCGGTCCGGCCGCGCCCCAGCACGTCGCGCCCGGCCAGCGAGTTGGGCAGCGTTGCCGCCTGGATCGGGAACGGCGCGGTGACGCCCTGCCGCGCCAGCGTGTCCAGCAGGGCGCGGGGCATGTCCAGGTCGCTGAACGCCTCAACGGCCGCCAGGGCGGGGGTGGTGCTGGCCGGAAGCGCGAACTCGCCCTGTGCGGAGGAGTTCTGACGTCCCCTCGGGGCTGCGGGGCGCCGGCCGGTGCTGGGGCGGCGTCCGTAGGAGGACTCTCCGGTGCCTTCGGTGCGCGTGTTCGCGCGGGCATGGGGGCTGGAACTGCGGTCGGAAGAGCGGTTGGAGCGGATCACGGGAGGACCTTCCTCAAGGGGGCGCGTGTCGAGGAAGGCTCCAGGCCGCGCCGGAGCGGGCGCGGGGAGATCACACGAACGGGCCGGAAGAATGAATGCGGGGCGTGGACGGTGGAACCGTGCGGCACGTCACCTACGGTCGGCGCACGCCCGAAAGGCGGGGCGGCAGAAACCTCGAACCGTACTCGCAAGAAGAAAAACCAGAGAGTCACGGCAGGGGCGGCACCCGAACGCGGCGCTGAGCGTCTCGCGAGGGTGGGTCGCCGGTGGCGGAGCCAGAGGGCCCGGACAACGGGCCGGAAAGAAGTTCAGGAGGGTGGTGCCACCTGCCCGCGCCGACGCGTGTGCGGTGCGGGCAGGTGCTTCGCAGCGATACGTGCTGCGGTCAGGCGTTAGAGCGGACGAATGTTCTCGGCCTGCGGGCCCTTCTGGCCCTGCGTGACGTCGAACTCGACCTTCTGGCCCTCAAGCAGCTCACGGAAGCCCTGGGCGTTGATGTTCGAGTAGTGGGCGAACACGTCAGCGCCGCCACCGTCCTGCTCGATGAAGCCAAAGCCCTTTTCCGCGTTGAACCACTTCACAGTGCCAGTAGCCATATAAATTTCTCCTTGATGGGGCCTGTACCGAAACCCGCATGCCGCGCGTCTCGCGCCGCCGTGATGATGACCAGCCCGGAGCATGTCCGGGAAAACAAAAATGCGCCTGTCGCTAAAAGCCAGCAGGCGCACACATAAGTTCATGGGAACCACAACTGCAACAAGAACGACTGTAGCAGGCATAGGGGCGCTACGGGCGATGCTCGGCAGAAAAGTGCAGGGCAAAGCTGCAGACGCCGGCCGACACCACGCAGGCCAACCCGGCAGTCGTCTCGGCCCTGCCAGTGCGGCGGCGGCGCCCCGGCCGAGCTCGGACAACCGCTACAGGCCGGTCATCTTGGCGTAGGGGCTGGCGACGCGCTTCAGGATCGCACCGAAGTCCACCACGACCGCGACACCCTCCTCGACCGCGGTGACCCGGCCCAGGCCGTAGACGTCGTGGGTGACTCGGCTGCCCACCGCGAAGAGCTCGCCCGGAGGCGCAGCTACGTGCTTGAAGGGACTGGACGGCAGGTGGCGCTTGGCCATACGCATATTTGTCATTACCGACAGTATGCCCGCAGCTGCCACCCCGGAGCTACCGCCCGAGCCGCACCACCGATCTCGTCGGGCGGTCCTCGTTCTCCGCCTCGCCGCTTCGACCTGAGTCCAGCCCGCCGCGTCCACCAGGTCCGTCAGCTCGGCTTCGATGGTCCCGAACGGGAGACGGACGTAGCCACCAAAAGTCGGAACCGCCATGCAACCCTCGTGGCTGCCGTGCCGGTCACAGGGATGTACGCAACCGGCCGACGAGAGGATGACAATGGCGCCACGCAGGCGCGACGCCTTTCGGCCCGGACCAGGCGGACTGGACCACTTCGGTCATCGCCCCGTGAACAGGGCCCACTGGCACGTAACCGGCCCTTGAACGCCGGGAGGCGCGGGCGGGTGCGGAAGGTCCGGGACGGTTGGTGGTGCGGTCAGTTGGTGACGCTGATGTAGAGCCAGTTGCCCCAGGTCGCAGCGTTGATACCGTCACCGCCGTACTGGGGCTCGATGCGGAAGTGCGATCCCAGCGGGAAGCTGCCGAAGTCCAGCCGGATCCCGACCACCCCGTTGTTGTTGAGGGAGAAGCACCCCAGCGGAGCAAGGTTGTGCCAGGCACCCGCGTTGTACCACTGGCCGTACACGGTGATGCACTGGTTGCCCTTGTCCGGACCGACCGCGATGCCCATCACAGGCGGCTTCGACTTGTGGAACAGCTGGAACTTGTAGCCCGCGTACGTCTTGCTGCCATAGGAGTTGACCAGGACGTCTGCGATGGCGGCGTAGCCGTTGACCCATCGGTCGGCCCAGGCGGTGCCGTAGAAGTAGTCACCGGTGAACCAGGCGGAGAAGCGGGTGTTCCGGGTCACCTTGTACCAGGCGGAGAAGTTGCCGTTACGGTCCACCGTCCCGCTTGCGACGAGCGTCTGCGGCAGGCCCGCCGGCAAGGCGTAGATGCCGACCGGCCGTGTTCGCGCGCACCGCCGACGAAGCCGGGGGCGAGGACGTCTACGGCCTCATGCTCGGCGACGACGCGCCCCACAGCTGGATCGCCATGATGACCGGCGCCGGGCAGGCGTCCTGAGCGCCGCCCTGGGCGAGCGCCGCTCTAGGCGAGGGCGGCGAGGGCCGCCTTGGTGGCGTCCGCGATCAGGGGGTCGTCGGAGGAGGCGCCCGCGGAGCCCCGGTCGGACAGGACGGCGATGACGATCGGGGCGCCGCTGGTCGGCCAGACGACGGCGATGTCGTTGCGGGTGCCGTATCCGCCGTTGCCGGTCTTGTCGCCGACCTTCCAGCCGGCCGGGACGCCGGACCGGATGTAGGGGCCGCCGGTCGTGTTCGCCCGCAGCCAGGCGGTGAACAGCTGCGCCCGGCCGCTGGGCAGCGCGTCGCCCAGGGCGAAGGCGCGCAGGTCGGTGCCGAGAGCGCGCGGGGTGCTGGTGTCCCGGGGGTCGCCGGGGGTGGCCTGGTTCAGCGTCGGTTCGGTCCGGTTGACGTCGGTGGTCGTGTCGCCGGTGCTGCGGAGCGCCGCCTGCAGCCCGGCGGGCCCGCCGAGCTGGTCCAGCAGCAGATTCGCGGCGGTGTTGTCGCTGTAGTCCAGGGCGGCCGCGATGAGGGCGCGCACGGTCATGCCGGTGCCGAGGTGCTGGGACGTGATCGGGGAGTACGAGGTGAGGTCCGAGGCGCCGAAGGTGATGACGCGGTCGAGCTGGGCGTCCGTGTCCCGCTTGAGCAGGACCCCGGCGGCGAGGGCCTTGTAGGTGGAGGCGTACGCGAACCGTTCGTCCGCCCGGTAGGCCACCGTGCGCCCGGTCGCGGTGTCCAGCGCGTAGACGCCGAGCCGGGCGTGGTAGCGGCGCTCGACCGCGACCAGGGCGGGCTCGGCGGCGCTGCTCTGCGAGGCGGTCGGGGCCGTCGGCGACGTCGGCGCCGGTGCGGTCGGCGACGGCGCGGTGCCGGAGGCGGTGCGGGTCGATGCGGGGGCGTGGCTCCCCGCGCATCCGCTCAGGAGAACCGACGCGAGCACGAGAGGCGCGGTGAGCTTGGCCGTTCGGTATGTCGAGGAACCCATAACAGGCAGCCTGGCGCGGCTGGTTGATCCAGTCAAAGGTGCCATGGCTCCCGCGCGGGCGTGTCGGGTGCTGCTGGCGGTGGACCGCCGGACCACCGACTTTCTTAAGGCTGATTGATAAAGTAGCCTTAGTACATGAGCGAGGAGCTGGGCACCGGCACGCTCGCCACGGCCCTGCTGGCGAGCGTTGGCGCGCTGCTGCGGCGGGCGCGTCAGGTGCGGGTCGAGGGCGAGCTCAGCATGCCCGAGCGGGCCGCCCTGTCGCTGCTGGACCACGCGGGCCCGACGACGTCGTCGGCCCTGGCCCGGCAGGCGCAGATCACCGCGCAGGCCATGGGGGCGACGCTCGGCGGCCTCCAGGCCCGGGGCCTGGTCGAGCGCAACCCGGACCCGCAGGACGGCAGGCGCGTGCTGCTGGCGCTGACCGGCGCGGGTCGGCAGGCGCTGGCGGACAAGCGCAGCGCCCGTACGGAGCTGATCGCGCAGGCACTGGCGGACGGCTTCACACCGAAGGAGCTGGAGCAGCTCGCGGCGGCAGCGCCGCTGCTCGAGCGGCTGGCCCAGCGCATCTGACCCGGCGGCCCGAAGGCGAGCCCACCGCGCGTACGGCCCGCCGTCAACCACCCATGCGGAAGGACACCATGGCCCTGACAGCGATAGACCCCACACCCGCGCTGGTCGTGATCGACCTGCAGAAAGGCATCGTCACAGCCCACAGCGACGAGGCCGTCACCGGCGCAGTCCGGCGGTCGGCGGAGCTGGCGGCGGCGTTCCGGCGATGCGGCCTGCCCGTGGTCCTGGTCAACGTCACGGGACGCGCTCCCGGGCGCACCGACCGGGGCCGGTCCGAAGCCGCGTCCGCCCTCCCGCCCGGCTGGACCGACCTGATCGACGAGCTCGACGTCCAGCCGACGGACCACCTGATCAGCAAGCGGCGGCGGAGCGCGTTCCACGACACCGGCCTGGACACGCTGCTGCGGGACCTTGGTGCCACACAGGTCGTCCTGACCGGCATCTCCACCAGTTCGGGCGTCGAGTCGACCGCGCGCTCGGCCTCGGACCACGGCTACCACGTCGTCCTGGCCACCGATGCCGTCGCCGACCCGGACGCCGAGGCGCACCGGCACAGCGTCGGACGCGTCTTCCCCAAGCTCGGCGAGACCGCCACCACCGGCGAGATCCTGGACATGCTGGGGGCGACCCGATGAGCCTGCTCGGTCGGCTCCTGAAGAACCGCAGGTCGGGCGAGGCCCAGGCGGCCTGGAATCGGCCGAACCTGCACGCCGCCGAACCGCTGGAGCTGAGCAGCCGGAGCTTCGACCAGGGCGGGACGATCCCGCAGGACCACTGGGCCAAGTACATCGGCGGCCGCAACCTCTCCCCGCAGCTGGCCTGGAGTCCGCCGCCGACGGCCACCGCCCAACTGCTCCTGGTGGTCGAGGACACCGACGTCCCCCAGGCCAGGCCCGCCGTCCACTGCATGGCCCTGATCGACCCGGCGGTCCGGGAGTTGGCGCCCGGCGCCCTGGCCCGACGGCAACCCGGCACCGGGGTCACGCTGCTGCGCTCCGTCATCGGGCGCGGATACCAGGGCCCGGCGCCGATCAAGGGCCACGGGCCGCACCACTACACCTTCCAACTCTTCGCCCTCGCAGCCCCCTTGGGCGCCACCCCGGGCGGGGCCGCAGCCGAGCGGGCCCGACCCCGCGCCCTCCTGTCCTCCGTCGGCACCCCCGTCCTCGCCCGGGGCCGGATCACCGGCACCGTGGAGCGCTGACCCCAACCGGTGGCACCGCGCGACACGGCGGGAGGGCGGCGGGGGCGCGCGGTCAGGGGGGTGCGTCGCCGCGCTGCTCGGTGGCGGCGAGCAGTTGCGGCAGGTCCTTCAGCCGGGAGAGGCCCTGGACGGCGCGGGCGGTGCGGTGGTTGGCGGCGAGGCGGTCGCGGTGGCGGTGCAGGAACGCCCAGTAGCCGGCGGTGTAGGGGCAGGCGTGCTCGCCGGTGCGGTCGGTCGGCCGGTAGGCGCAGGGGCCGCACAGGTCGCTCATCCGGTGGATGTACGCGCCGCCGGAGGTGTAGGGCTTGGTGGTCATCAGCCCGCCGTCGGCGTACTGCGACATGCCGACGACGTTGGGGAGCATCACCCAGTCGTAGCCGTCGACGAAGCAGCGGTGGAACCAGTCGGTCACCGCCGCCGGATCCCAGCCGTCCTGGAGCGCGCGGCTGCCCAGGACCATCAGCCGGGGGATGTGGTGGGTCCAGCCGGTGTCCCGCACCTGGGCCAGAGCGGTGGAGAGGCAGCGGGCGGTGACCGCGTCGGCGTCCAGCTCCAGGAACCAGTCGGGCAGCGGGGCGGTGTGGCGCAGTTCGTTGCGGGCCCGGTAGTCCTCGCCGAAGTGCCAGTACAGCTGCCAGACGTACTCGCGCCAGCCAGCGATCTGCCGGACGAAGCCCTCGACGCTGTTCAGCGGCGCGGCGCCGGTACGCCATGCCTGCTCGGCGCGTTCCACGCACTCGGCCGGGTCGAGCAGTCCGAGGTTCAGCGGCACCGACAGCAGGCTGTGGCTCATCACCGGGTCGGCGGCGAGCATGGCGTCCTCGTAGCGGCCGAAGTCGGGCAGCCGGTGGGCGACGAAGTGCCGCAGCGCGGCCAGCGCCTCGCGCCGGGTGACGGCGAACCGGCGCGGGCCGTCCCGGCCGACGAACGACACCTCGCCGTCGCGCTCCCAGCGGTCGAGGTCGTGCCGGACCTCCTCGTCGATCTCGTCCTCGGACGGCTGCCACGGGCCGGGGACGTCCAGGGTGCGGCTGCCGCGCGGGGGCGGCTCGCGGTTGTCGTGGTCGAGGTTCCACCGGCCGCCCGCGGGCTCGTCCCCGTCCATCAGCAGGCCGTGCCGCCCGCGCACCCAGCGGTAGAAGCCCTCCATCCGCAGGCTCTGCCCGCTGCCCTGACCGCTGCCCCGACCGGCCCACTGCGCGAAGTCGGACCGGTCCACCAGGAAGCCCCGCGCGGGCAGGACCTCCACCTCGTCGAGCGCGCCGACGAACTCCAGCGCCCGGCGCGAGGTGGGGTGGCAGACCGTCAACCGGCTGTCGGCGCACGGGGCTGCCGCCGGGCGGGTACGGCGGGACGGCCGTTCGCCCAGGGCCTGTTCCAGGCCGTCGGTGTAGGTCTCGGCCCGGACGTAGCTGACCCGTTCGCCGAGCTCGGCCGCGCGGTGCCGCATGGCCGACAGCACGAGATGGGCCTTGGCGCGGTGGAAGCGGCGGCGGCGCAGGACCGCGCGGGCCTCGACCATGACCACCGGCGCGTGGGCGTCCGGTCCGCCGTGGCGCGGATCGAGGAAGTGCGGACCGAGCTGGTCGCCGAACAGCCAGTGGGGGCGTGCGGCCATGCGGTCCGCCTCTCGCGGTCGTCGCCGTCTCCGTGACCGTCTCCGTCTCCGTGACCGTGTCCGTTTCGGGGACGACGGGTGTCGGGACGCCGGGACCGGGGCGGGGTGGGTCGGGGGTGCCGACGGACCGCCGCCGTGCGGTGCGGTGCGGTGCGGCGCCCGGCGGCCGTGAGGTCTCCCGGCCGGACCGATGCTGCCAGCGTCCCTCCGTGCCCGCACGCCGACACTCCGGCATGCCCGGCGGCCGGTGGGGTGCGGCCCCCGGGACGCGCCCGGTCGTGCCTGCGCCCGCCCGGGCGCGGGCCCCGCGTAGGGTCGGATCCGCCCTCGGCGATCAGGTCGGGCCGGTCGGGACCGGGTCAGCCCGGGCCGGGTCCGGCCTCGGCGGGGAGTGGGCCAGGACCGTGACCAGGACAGGAGCAGCGCCGTGACCCAGCCCCCGACCGGCCCCTCCGCGCAGGGGCCCGAGCAGCAGCGGCCCGAGCAGCAGCGGCCCGAACGCCAACGGCCCGAGCAGCAGGCGCTGTTCGGGTGGGAGGACGCCGCGCCCCCGCCCCCTCCGCGCGACGGCGGGTTCCGTGACAGCCCGCAGGCGCGGCGGATGCTGGACGTGCGCGAGGTGTACGCCGAGCCGGCCGCGCTCGCCTCGCCGCGCGGTCGGCAGATCATGGCCGGGCTGCCCGGCGTCCCGGTCACCGAGGTGCCGAGCCACTGGCGCATCCCCTCCCTGCACGGCAACCAGGGCAACGTCGCCCGCTGGACCCGCGTCAAGACCGAGACCCTGGTCCTGGGCGTCCGGCAGACCCTCACCACCCGCCCCAACGGGCGCTCGGCCGACTGGATCGCCCCCGGGGCCTCCAACGGCTGCGCCATGGCCTGCGCCTACTGCTACGTCCCCCGCCGCAAGGGCTACGCCAACCCGATCACGCTGTTCACCAACATCGAGGCGATCACCGCGCACATCCGGCGGCACGTACAGGCGCAGGGGCCGAAGCGGGAGCCCAACCAGTGCGACCCGCACGCCTGGGTGTACGACATCGGCGAGAACGGCGACTGCTCCGTCGACGCCCTGGTCTGCGACAACACCGCCGATCTCGTCGCTGCGTTCCGCGTTCTGCCCACCGCCAAGGCGTCGTTCGCCACCAAGTTCGTCAATCCCGACCTGCTGGCGCTGGATCCGCAGGGCCGCACCCGGGTGCGGTTCTCGGTCATGCCCGCGAGCGACTCGCGTCTGTTGGACCTGCGCACCAGCCCGGTCGCGGACCGCATCGCCGCCGCCGCCGCCTTCCTCGACGCGGGCTACGAGGTGCACTTCAACCTCTCCCCGGTGGTGCTGCGCCCGGGCTGGCAGCGGGACTGGGCCGAACTGCTGGCCCACCTGGACGACGTGCTGCCCGCCCGGGTGAAGCAGCAGTCGGCCGCCGAGGTCATCATGCTGACCCACAACCGGCAGCTGCACGAGGTGAACCTCGGCTGGCACCCCCGTGCCGAGGACGTCCTCTGGCAGCCGGCCGCCCAGGAGGCCAAGCGCTCGGAGAACGGCGCGGACAACGTCCGCTACGCGCTGGAGGTCAAGCAGAAGGCTCTCGCCCGCCTCCGGGACCTCATCGCCGACCACGCTCCCTGGCTGCGGGTCCGGTACGCGTTCTGAACGTCCCGGCGCCGCCACCGGCCGGGCCCCCTGGGCGGGGCGGGTCAGTCCTGGGCGTGGAGCTTGGCGAGGGTGAGCACGTTGTCGCCGATGCCCCAGCCGCCGTCGGCCACCTCCTCGACCAGGACCATGGTGTTGGGCCGGGCCTGCTCGCCGTAGATCTCGGCGTACAGGTCGGTGGTGCGGTGGACGATGGTCTCCTTCTGCTCCGGGGTGAGGGTTCCGGCGAGGACCTTGAAGTTGGCGAAAGGCATGGTGCGGTTTCCTGTCTTGTTGGTGTGCTGTCCGGTTGATGCCGGGTGGTGTCAGCGGCCGGCCAGGGCGGGCAGGAGTTCACCGATGCCGATGCGGCGGTAGAACTCGGCCCTGATCCGGTCGTTGACGATCGAGACGACATCGCTGCCGTCACGGCTGGGGTCGACGTGTACGCGCAGCGGCCGCTGCCCGGCGGGCAGGCCGACGACGCGCACGATCTCCTCGGCCACCTCGTCGGTGGTGTGGCCGTCGGGGAAGATGTCGGCGAGGCGTTGGGCGATCCGGTCGCGCAACTCCCCGTACGCGCTGTCGTACTCGGCGGCCCGGCGGGCGTCGGCCGGGGCGCCCGCGTGGGCGAAGTGCTCGGTGCCGTGCGGGTACGCGCCGGGCACCACGATCACGGTGTCGATGCCGAACTTGATCAGCTCGGCGGCGTAGCTCCCGGCGAGCGCGTCCATGCCCGCCTTGGCCGCGAAGTACGGTGCCAGGAAGGGCGGGTGGCCGCCGCGGGTGCTGGAACTGCCCACCCACACCAGCAGGCCCGACCCCTGGCGGCGCAGCAGCGGCAGCGCGGCCCGGTTGACCCGCTGGGTGCCGACGACGTTGACGTCGTACAGCTCGGCGAGCTGCTCGGGGGTGAACGCCTCGGCCGGGCCGAGCACCATGTGCCCGGCGTTGTGGACGACGACGTCCAACCGGCCCTGCTCGGCGGCGATCCGGGCGACGGCCGCGTCGGCCGAGCCCTGGTCCTGCACGTCCAGCTCGATTCCGTGCAGGTCGACGCCCTCGGCCGTGGCGAGCTCGGCCAGTTCGGCCAGGCGCGGGGCGTTGCGGCCGGTGGTGGCGCGCATGCCCGCGTAGACGGTGTGGCCCGCCCGGGCCAGGGCGCGGGCGGTGAGCGCGCCGAAGCCCGAGGACGCTCCGGTGATGAGGACGATCATGGCCCCTCCTTTCAGACGACTCGGGTGGTGCGGGTGGTTCGGACCGGCCGGGCGGTCAGACGATGCCGCCGTTGGCGCGGATGACCTGGCCGTTCACCCAGTGGCCCTGCGGGCTCGCCAGGAAGGCGACGACCTCGGCGATGTCCCCCGGCGTGCCCAGCCGCTCCAGCGGGGGCTGGGCAGCCAGCCGGGCGACGGTCAGCTCGTCCTTTCCCTCGAGGAAGAGGTCGGTGGCGGTCGGGCCGGGGGCGACGCTGTTCACCGTGACGTCCCTGCCGCGCAGCTCGCGCGCGAGGACCAGCGTCAGTGCCTCGACGGCGCCCTTGCTGGCGCTGTACGCGCCGTACTCGGGAAAGGCCAGCCCGACCACCGAGGTGGAGAAGGTGATCAGGGCGCCGCCGGGGCGCAGCCGGCGGGCCGCCTGCTGCGCGACGACGAAGGTGCCGCGGATGTTGGTGCGGTGCAGGTCGTCCAGGACGGCCAGGTCGAGCTCGGCGACGCTGGACAGCGCCATCCTGCCCGCCGCGTGGGCGACCACGTCGACCCCGCCGAAGGCGGTCTCGGCGGCGTCGAACAGGGCGGCGACGGCGTTCTCGTCGGCGACGTCCGCCTGCTGGGCGATGGCTTCGCCGCCGGCCGCGCGTACTGCGGCGACGGCCTCGTCCGCGAGGTCCTTGCGGCCCGCGTAGCCGATGACGACGGCGTGGCCGTCCTCGGCGAGGCGGGTGACGATCTCGCGGCCGATGCCACGGGTGCCGCCGGTGACGACGGCGGTGCGGTGTGATGACCCGGTCATGGGCTCCTCCGAATCCTCGATGGTCCTGGGCCCGGTGTTCCCGGGGGTTCCCGGGCGGTCCTCGGCGACCCCGACTCCTTCACCCTGGACCGGTTCGGCGGGGGTAACCAGTTGGCGTCGACCCAGGGGTCGGCAGCCCCTGCCTCGGCGGCCCTCCACGGCGGGCCACCGGGCAGACTGGGGGTATGAACCTGGCTGACCTCGGCGTCTTCCTACGAACACGGCGTGACCGGATCCGCCCGTCCGACGTCGGGCTGCCCACCGGGCCCCGGCGCCGGGTACCGGGCCTGCGGCGGGACGAGGTGGCGCAGCTGGCCGGGGCGTCCGTGGACTACTACATCGAGCTGGAGCGCGGCAGCGGGGCGCAGCCGTCGGAGCAGATGCTGGCCGCGCTGGCCCGGGCGCTGCGGCTGACGTCCGACGAGCGCGACCACCTGTACCGGCTCGCCGGGCGGCCCCTACCGCCGACGGCCGGGCCGGCGGCGCACGTCCACCCCGGGATGCTGGACCTGCTGGACCGGCTGACCGGCACGCCCGCCCGGGTCATCACCGATCTGCACGTGACCCTGGTGCAGAACCGGCTGGCCCTGGCCCTGCTCGGGCCGGTGCCCGCAGCCACCGGCCTCCCGGCCAGCTTCGTCTACCGCTGGTTCACCGACCCCGCCGCCCGCGAGATCTACCCGGCCGAGGACCACGAGCACCAGTCCGGGACGTTCGTGGCCGACCTGCGCGCCGCAGTCGCCCGGCGCGACCACAACGACCGCGAGGCCGCCGCCATCGTCGAGGAACTGCTGCGGCGCAGCGCGGAGTTCGCGGTGCTGTGGGAGCGGTACGAGGTGGCCGTGCGCCGCGGCGACCGCAAGCGCATCCTGCACCCGGTGCTCGGGCCCGTCGACGTCAACTGCCTCAACCTGCTCAGCGAGGACGGCCGTCAGCGGCTGCTGTGGTTCAGCCCGGTGGCCGGTACCGACGCGGTCGACAAACTCGACTTGCTCTCCGTCATCGGCACCCAGGATCTCGCCGTCGACCAGCCGTCCTGACGCTCGGCCGTCCGTTGGGCGTCCGGTGGGCGTTCGTGGCGTCCGTTAGGCTCGGGTTATGAAACTCCACGTCGGATGCGCGATGTGGGCCCACACCGCCTGGCAGGGAAGCCTGTTGCCGCACCCGCTCGCGCCCCGGGAGCGCCTGCGCGCCTACGCGAGCTGGTGCAACTCGGTCGAGGGCAACACCACCTTCTACGCGACGCCGTCCGCCGCCACGGTCGAGTCCTGGGCCGCGCAGACCGCACCGGACTTCCGGTTCCTGTTCAAGCTGCCCAAACCGATCACCCACGAGCGCCGGCTGACCGACACCGACGCCCAGGTGCGGGCCTTCGTCGACGTGGTCGCGCCGCTCGGCCCGCGCGTGCACGCCCTGTGGATCCAACTTCCGGCCTCCTTCGGCCCGTCGGACCTCGGCTCGCTGGCCGCGTTCCTGCACCGGGCGCCGCGCGAGTTCCGTTACGCCGTCGAGGTCCGCCACCCCGCGTTCTTCGAAGACCCGCGCTGGGAGGGGCGGTTGGAGCGGGTCCTGGACGGTGTCGGCGCCGAGTGGACGTCCTTCGACACGACCGACCTGTTCGCCGCCCCACCCACCAGCGCGGCGGAACGCGAGGCGTGGGAGAAGAAGCCCCGGCTGCCGCGCCGCTCCCGCGCGCTCACCGCCGACCCGGTCGTGCGCTACATCAGCAGGGACAACCTGCAGCAGTCGGCTGAGAGTTGGCACCACTGGACGGCCACCGTCGCCGACTGGCTGCGCGAGGGCCGCTCGCCCACGGTCTTCATCCACACCCCGAACAACGACGAGGCCCTCACCCTCGCCCGACGCTTCCACGACGAGGTCAGCGCCCTTGTCCCCGGCCTCGACCCCCTGCCCGAACCACTCCCCACCGGCCCACCGACCTTGTTCTGACGAACCGTCATATCCCTTGCGGGATCGGGGCCGGTGGTAGAAACCCGGCCGCAACGGGAGCCTCGGCCGCAAGGCGGCGCGGACGGCGGCGAGCCGCTGCGCGGCCGCCCCCGGGGGGTCAGCCGGGCGCAGCTCCGGCTCAGTCCGGCCGACGACCTCGCCAGTGGCTCGTGGACAGCCTCCCGCGTGCGCGCGGACGAGGCGGCCGACGGCTCGGTCGCCGCCCCGGCCCAGTGCTCCAGCCGGTAGCCCGGCGACAGCGCGCGTGGCCGGGTCGGCGTCGGGCCGGGTCGGCGTCGGCGTCGGCTACGGCTACGGCTACGGCTACGGCTACGGTCAGCTACTGCCGGAACCAGCCGTGGGTGCGGTCGAAGCCCGGCGAGGTTCGCCGTCGCCGCCATCAGCGGGCCGTGGCCGTGCACCCCGGGTGCGCCCCTCCGCCTCCGGCACCGACAGCACCGCGCACAGCAGCGCCGTACCCACGCCTCTGCGGCGGCGCCCGGCCAGGTCCCGGAAGCCGGTGGCGGCGAGCTGCCGGTTCTCGGCCCCCGGGTGGTCAGCCGCCTGCCCGGGAGGCAGCCGTCCTCACGCCCGGACACGTGCGCTCTGCGCCGGGGCCCGTCGTTGCAGACCCGGCGAAGTCTGTCCCAGGCGGAAGCGGGGTGCGAGCCTGGCGATCGCCAGCCGCATGCGCCAGCGCCGAGGAGGGAGCCCAACGTCGATCGATGAGTTGCCGCCATGCCCATGGCCCCTCCGTGCGGCTGCCGCGCGCGTGCCACTGTGCGCCCGGACCCGTACCCCGTCCGGCCGTCAGCGCGCAGCGGTCAGTGCGCGGCGGGGTCGCCGCCCCCGCGGCTGCCGGTTCCGTGGGCGTCCGACCCGTGGCTGTCCGCTCCCGCACCGTGGCTGTCCGTGTCGCGGCCGACGGCGCAGACGGCGATCACTCCGGCGGCCGCAGCGGCCAGCGTCACGCTCCAGGCGCCGAAGGTGGCCGAGTCCAGGACGATCGCCAGCACGCCGAGCGCGATGATGCCGCCGGCCAGGACTGCGGCGCCGACCGCCAGCCGGGCCCGCCGGCGCAGCACGCCGCGTACCCGGTGGACGGTCGCGGCGGGACCGCCGAAGGACGCCATCCGCCGCCCGAGGCGGGGGTAGAGCGCCGTCAGATCCCGCTCGATGTCGGCCAGGATCCGCTTCTCGTTCATGGGCAGGCTCATGGCAACCTCCCTTAGGCCGCGACCCCACGTCTCCAGGCTTCCCCGCGCACCCCGGCGCACACCTGCTTTCGGCTCCGAAAGCGCGGGGCGTGCGGGCCGTTCACGGCGCCGCGCGCCGCCCCCCGGGTCGGGGACGGCGCGCGGCGCGGGGTGGTGCGGCCCGGAGGGGCGCGGGTCGGAGGTCAGCTGAGCCGGGCCGCCTTGATCCAGGCGTTGCCGCCGACCGCGCCGTTGTAGCTGAAGCCGCCGGCGCCGTTGGAGGTGTACAGGTAGCAGGTGCCGCCGGAGGTCCGGCCGATCAGCTGCATCCGGCCCTGCTGGGTGAGGTCGCCGCCGACGACCAGCGCGTTGAAGCCGCCCCAGCCGGAGCCGACGTACACCCGGTGCGTCTGGAAGCCGCCCTTGCCGTTGCCGACGTACGTCCACAGGCGGCCCTGGGGGTCGCGGACCACGACGTCGGCGATGCCGTCGCCGGTCAGGTCGCCGTGGGCGGTGATCAGGTTGTAGGCGTTCCAGCCGCCGCTGATGCGGACCCGGGCGCCGAGGCCGCCCTTGGCGGTGCCGGGGTAGAGCCACATGGTGCCGGAGCCGTCCACTGCCAGCACGTCGCTGATGCCGTCGCCGGTGAGGTCGCCCGGGACCAGGATGGTCTTGTACGCGTTCCAGCCGTTGCCCAGCCAGACCTTGTCCTTGGTGTCCAGGTCGACATCGCCGTAGCCCAGGCCCCAGAAGCGGTAGAGCGCGCCGGAATTGCTGCGGATCAGGACGTCCTGCTGGCCGTCGCCGTCCATGTCCCCGGCGGACACGGCGACGTTGTACTCGTCCTGGCCGTCGACCAGGTTGCCGGTCTCGCCCTTGAGGCAGTCGTTCATGTCGCTGGAGCAGAAGGCGTAGATGATGCCGTCCGAACTGCGTGCGGTGATCCCGCCGAAGGTCAGTCCGTCGCCCCAGGCGCCCAGGTCACGGCCCCAGCCGACGATCAGCGCGGTGTCCGGCGCGGTGGCCGTGTAGACCCGGACGCCGTTGGCGGCGCAGCCGGTGGCGGGGGTCGCCGCGGTGGCGATCACCTTGCCGCCGGCCACCAGTGCACCCCCGGCGTCGCCGGTGCACTGGTCCTGCGCCGCCGCCCAGAGTGCGCCCGGCGCGGGCGAGGTGCACAGCGAGCCGGCCGGCAGCGCGTGGCCGAGCAGCGCGGTGCAGGTGGCGGCGGAGTCGACGACGGTGCTCTCGCTGTGCGGGGTGCGGTACTCCGCTCCCCCGTCCCAGCCGAGGCCGGACCAGGAGTAGAACGTCGCCGCCGTGCCGGGCCGGTAGAGCGCGCTGTCGGAGGCCCCGGCCAGCGGCGCCACGGTGCGCGAGGCGTTGCCGGTGGCGGCGACAGCCAGGTCGTCCTGCCCGGTGGCGGACTTGTAGCCCTGGTCGAGGAGGTACTGCGGGGCGCCGCCGCCGCCCTGGAGCACGCCTGCGCCGCTGTACGTCCAGCCGAAGTCGTCGTCGCCGTGGCCGGTCTCGCAGTCGGCGGTGGTCAGGATCCGGCTCGGGGAGATCCGGACGCCGGTGCACACCCGCCACTGGGTCTGGTTGTCGAAGGAGTAGGCCATCGGGACCAGCCAGCCGGGCACGCTCGGCGCGGTGTACCCGAAGGTCCAGGCGGCCGAGGCGGGGACGTCCACCGGGGCGATGTGGACGGTTCCGCTGGCGTCCTGCCAGGCCAGCTCCTGGCTGTAGCGGTCCACCGTCCAGCTGACCCGCCGGTCGGCGGTGGCCGCGCCCTGGGCCGGGACGGCGAACGCGGAGGAGGCCCCCGCCTGGTCGGTGTGGATGTCGTCGATCACCAGCTGCTGGGCGACCGGGTCGTGGTGGACCAGGTAGCCGTCGCCGAGCAGCGCGTCGCCGTAGCCGGAGCCGCTCGCGGGCAGCCGGAACCGGGCGCCGGTCGCCAGGTCGTAGACGCCCGCGGTGTGGGTGTCGCAGTCCCAGTACAGCCAGCGGTCGGTGACCTGGACGTCGGTGACGGCGCAGGGCGCGCCGGTGTTCAGGGTGGCGGCGACCCGCTGCTCGGCCAGGTCGATCACGCCGACCGCACCGGTCGGTGCGTTCTCGCCGACGTACGCGAAGCCGTGCCACAGCGCGGCCGCCCCGGCGGCGTCGGTCCGGATCGACCCGAGCGCGTCCTGGGTGGCGAAGTCACCGGCGGTGACCGTGTCGCCGCCGCCGCTCAGCACGTAGTCGCCGTCGGCGTCGGCGATCCGGCCGGTGGCCTCGGGGACGAAGTGGGTGCCGGAGGGTTCCTGGGTGTCCTCGATCTGCCCGCCGTAGACGAAGGCCGCCTGGCCGTTGCCGGAGGCGGTCACCCCGCTGGGGGCGTAGAGGTCCTGCAGCGTGGTGGGGGCCGAGACCGGCGGCGTGGCCTGGGGGTTCACCGTGCGGCTGGTCAGCTGGTAGGTGCCGGCCGCGGCCGGATCGCCGCTGACCATGTCCAGCTGGCCCTTGTCCAGCGAGAGGCCGCTGACGGGCTCGGGCACCATCTGCATCGGGGCGGTCTGCTGCGGGCCCGCGGCTGCGGCCGAGAACCGGTAGTAGCCCCAGTTCCACGAGCCGCCGACGGCCGCCTGCGGGGCGCCCTCGACCAGGGCGCCGCCGTCCGGCGTCTCCAGGATCTGGTCCTGGGCCAGCTGGAGGACCTCGTCGGAGGAGCCGCCGTTCAGCGGGCTGCTCCACAGGCCGCCGCCGGGGGAGCCGAGGGTCAGCACCGAGCTGCCGACCTGGGCGGCGCTGGAGAAGGCCAGCGGACGCGGCAGGTTGCTCACCACGACGAACTGCGCCAGGGCGGTGGGGTCGGTCCGGGAGAACGAGAGGACGTTGCTCCCGACGGTGGGGGCGACCACGATCGAGGTCGGGGTGAAGGTGACCTGCGCCGCCTGGACCAGGGTGGTGGACAGGACGACCGGGGTGCTGGTGCCGTCGGCCAGGTCGACGATCAGCTGGTGCCAGGCGCCGGTGGAGTCGCGGTACTGCACCAAGGCCGAGGCGGCGTCACCCGCGGTGTTCCGGGCGTAGACGTCGGCCCCGGCCGGGATGCCGGTGACCGGGGTGTCGGTGGTGCCGCCGGAGCCGTCGGCGCGCAGCAGGTGCACGGAGTCGGCCCACGGGCCGCCGGACGCCTGCGGCTCGAAGCCGATCACCGTGTCGCCGTACGTCCCGCCGTAGGTCAGCGAGCCCAGTTGCACGGTGCTGGTGGCGGCGGCGTGGCCCATGTCGGTCAGCGTGACCGTGGCCTGGGTGGCGGACGTCCGCTGGTAGGAGGCGACCAGGTCGGAGCCGGCGCCGTACCAGCCGGCGTCGACGGAGCGCTCGCCGGTGGCGCCGAGGGTGCCCAGCGAGGTCGTCGTCCCGCCGGTGCCGTAGGTGGTCCAGAGGTAGTCGGTGCCGCCCGCGGGCTGGTGCAGGAAGCCGGTGGTGCCGGCGCTGAGCAGGTGGTCGGGGGCCGGGTCGTTCTGGACGGGCCCGGCGAAGGTGACCGGCGTCCCGACCAGGGCGCTTCCGGTCGAGGAGCTACCGGCCGAGGAGCTTCCGGCCGAGGGGGTGGCGGCTGCGGCTGCGGTGCCGCCCCCCAGTGCGGTCGCGGCGAGCAGCAAGGCGGCGGCCGCCGCCGTTCGCAGGCGTGGGCGATCGAATATCAGGTGATCGGACATCATGGGCATCCCCCGAAGGAGCGGGCTCGTTGGGCCCGCTGAGGCAGCAGTCGTGATCACTGCCGGGTATGAGGATCGGGATCCTACACGTGGCCCGGGCGCCCGGCAGCAGGGGTGTCGGCTCTGCCGGCGGGCGTGACGGCAATGCCGGATTCGTCACCGCCGACGCTCCCGACATGCCTGGTTCGCCGGTTCACTGCGGGCACCGGTCCGGGTGTGCAAGATAGGGCATAGGGGGCAGATCGCGGCCGGTGCCGGGCTGCCCGGTGACCGCGCCGATGCCCGGTGCGGCCGTGCAGAGGGGCGTCAGCGTGACCCTGGACCTCAGCGTGGGCAGCTTCGGCCTCGGCCTGTGGATGATGCTCGCGTTCATCGTCACCTTCGTGGCCACCCGCCTGGTCACCCGGCTGATCCGCTCGGGCCGGGGGCCGTTCCGCAACATGGAGGTCGGCGACACCCATGTGCACCACGAGGTCTACGGCATCATCGCCATGCTGGTCGCCGGGGCCATCGAGTTCACCTACCAGCCCGGCAGCCCGGGCGGGCAGATCCTGGCGGTGATGTTCGGGCTGGGCGCGGCGCTCACCCTGGACGAGTTCGCGCTGTGGCTGCACCTGGACGACGTCTACTGGTCGCGCGAGGGCCGCAAGTCCGTCGACGCCGTGTTCATCGCGGCGGGCGTCGGCCTGTTCCTGCTGGCCGGGATCAACCCGCTCTCCGGCACCGCCGGGGAGAACCGGATCTCGCTGGCCATCGGCCTGGCCGTGAACGTGCTGCTGTCGCTGGTGGCGATCCTCAAGGGCAAGCACGCGCTCGGCATCATCGGCCTGCTCGTCCCGTTCGTGGCCCTGGTGGCCTGCCTGCGGCTGGCCAAGCCGGGCTCGCCGTGGGCTCGCTGGCGGTACCGGCCGGGCTCGCGCGGCGAGCGGCGCTCGCGCAAGCGCTACCCGCCCGGCCGACGCACCCGGATGGACGCGTTCAAGGACTTCCTCGGCGGCGCACCCGACGACTGACCCGCGCGCTCCCGCTCCCGGCTCGGTTCGGACGGCGGGCTCACGCCTTGGGCTTGGCGAACGCCCGCAGCAGGTCGCGCGGCCCGGCCTGGGGCATGTACGCGCGGGTCAGCGCGACGCCGATCCGGGGCAGGTCGGCCTCGTCGCGGTAGATCAGGTACATGGGCTCGTAGCGGGGGTGGAACTTGGCCTTGAAGGCGTGCAGCGACCGGAAGCCGTAGTACGGCTCCATCTTCTCCCCCAACTGGTCCAGGAACCGCTCCAGGGCGCGTCCGCCGTCACCGCCGTCCCCCTCGGCCGGTGCGCTGCGGGCCAGCGGCGCGCCGGACAGCGAGGCGAACTGCGCGCCGCGCTCACGGAAGGCCAGGCAGCTGGAGGCGATCATGAACTCCACGACCGGCCGGAATCCGCCCTGGCGGCGGCGCATCACGTCCAGCGTCCAGCCCTCCACCGCCCCGTCGCCGCCGTAGACCGGCATCCAGGAGGTGACGCCCTGGATCACCCCGGAGCCGTCCTGGGCCAGGCCCACCAGCACCCGGGGATCCAGCGCCTCCTCCACACCGCCCAGGGTGAAGCCCATCTCGGGCAGCCCCATGTCGCCGACCCACTCCTCGGACAGCGTCCGGACCTGGCTCACCAGCGCCCGGGGCTCCTCGGCCAGGGTGACCGGGCGGTAGTCGATGCCCTCCTTCCTGGCCCGGTTCAGCGCGGTCCGCACGTCCTGCCAGGACTTGCCGCGGAACTCCAGCTGCTCCAGCTCGATCACGGTGTCCTCGGCCACCTGGACGTGCTGCCAGCCCAGCGGTTCGGCCGCGCGGGCCACCTGGCCGGTCGCCGAGAAGAAGCAGGGGATCAGCCCGGAGCTGTCGCACTGCTCGGCGAACTCCACCACGGCCCGCTCCCGGGCCTGTTCCGAGCCGATCGGATCGCCGAGCGCGACCGCCACCCCGGCGTGCTCGCGGTAGGCCACGTACGACTGCTCCGAGGAGGCGTAGAAGTAGGAGTTGTCCGGCCAGGTGGTCATCCAGGAGAGGTGGCCGCCGCCGTAGCGCTGCAGCAGCGCGACCGCGTCGTCATGGCCGTGCACCGCCGTAGGCTCCGACCCCCGGCCGCCGGCCGGGGCCCGCTGCATCAGGTCGGCCGCCTTACCGGCGCGCCGGCGCAGCAGCGGACGCGAGGACACCCGGAACGCCTCGCGGCCCAGGACCAGCAGCACCAGTTCGGCGGCCCAGAGCACGGCGGTGGGGATCAGCACCGCGCCGCCGGTGATGGTGACCGGGTTGCCGGTCGCCTTGGCGACCGTGAAGACCACCGCGATGAGCAGCCCGAGCAGCACATAGGCGGTGGCCACCGCGCCGGTCCAGCGCCAGGAGCGGCGGCGTCCCCTCCGCAGGCCGTTGACCAGCAGCGCGGCCAGGGCCAGGCCGATCAGCGTCTGCGCCCAGGAGGCTCCCAGGCCGTAGGTGGAGCCCAGCGGCCCCCGGCTGGGGGCCAGCCAGACGATCACCCAGATCGCCGAGATCAGCACCAGGCCCGCGACCGCCAGCAGCCGCCACTCGCGCCGGGAGAGCTGCCCCGAGGCGTCCACCCGGCCGGGCACCCGGATCCAGCCGGTCGCCGCCAGGCCCAGCCCGACCGCCAGGGCGTGCTCCACGTCCGAGACCGTGCCGACGTACAGCAGCGACACCGTCACGTAGGCGATCAGCGCGAGCCGCAGCCGCAGCCGCCACGGCGAGCGCAGGGTCGCCGACGCCATCGCACCGGCCAGCAGCATCCCGGCGGAGAAGCCGACGTCCAGCTGGTGGGAGACGTCCACCGCCCAGGACCAGCCGGTCGTCCGCAGCACCAGCAGCACCAGGGCAGCCAGCAGGACGGCGCACACCTGCCCGACCACGGTCACCGCGGCGGCCCAGCGCGTCCCCATCCGGGCCTCGGCGAAGCCCACCAGCAGCAGCATGCCGAGCAGGATGGCGAGGTAGTCCCAGGGCTGCGCGCCCAGCAGCGAGCCGGTCAGCAGCGTCCACCAGCGGTTGTGCTCGAAGGAGGGCAGGCCGAAGGCCACGTCCGGATACCAGGAGCGCTGCTGCAGCGGATTCCCCAGCGCGCCGAGGGCCAGGCCCGCCACCAGGATCAGGCCGACGGTGGCCAGGGTGAAGGGGAAGCGCCGCAGCAGCGCGCCGGGCCCGGAGTCGCGGACCGCGCGCAGCCCGGAGACCAGCCGACCGCCGAACGCCTGCCATCGGCCGTCCTCCCGCACCCGGGAGCCGACCTGTTCGCCGCCACCGGTCGGCGCCTCGCCGGTCGACCCGCCCCTGACCGGCTCGCCTCCGACCGACTCGCCCCTGACCGACTCACCCCTGACCACGGCAACCTCCGCATGATCCGGTCTGCGTCGCCTGCTGGACGGCTCGCCCCACGACTCGACTCAGCCGTCGAGCTCGGGCCCCTCCCAGTCCTCGGCCCGGGACGGGTGCCCAGCCGGCCGCGCCGCCCTGCCCGGCGGCAGGCCCCAGGAGAGTTCCTCCGCTTCGTCACCCAGCACCGGGGCGGACGCATCGGGCCGGTGGCCGGACTTCGAGCGGGGCAGGAAGAGATCGTCCACACCGGCCGACTCCAACTCCTCCAGAGGGCCCGGCGGCTCATCCGACTGTCGCTGACCAGTCATGTCAACTCCCGCTGTGGACAGCACGTACATCGAGCGTACTGCGGCCCGGAATATGGGGCTGCCGGTGACAGCGGGTCTTGCTAGGCTCCGCCTGCTCAACAGGCCCCCGCACTATCACAGAGGCGGGAATGGCGCAAAAAGGGGGGAAGGCACCCGAATGCCACTATCCGGAACACACCGGCACAAACGCCTGACAGGCGTGGCCGCACTGCTCGTCGCCGTGCTGGTCACGGTGGTCGGCCCGACCGGAGCCGCCTACGCGGCCGTGGTCCAGCCGACGACGACCAAGGCGGCCACAGCCAAGGCACCAGCTGCCCCGCAGAGGCCAGGCAGCGCGAAGACGCCTGCCACCAGGCCCGCGGCCGGGCAGACGGCCAAACCCGCGCGGGCGAAGGCGGTCACCAAGCCGACGTCGCCGCCCTCGGTGCGCACGCCCGCTGCCGCCAAGAACGCCCAGCAACTCCGCGCGGCCGCGGTCCGCAGCGCCCTCGCCCACAGCACCGTGGCGGACACCTGCTCCGGGGCGATCACCGCGGACACGGTCTACCCGTGCACCACGCCCTCCGCCACCGGCACGGACAGCTACACGCTGACGCTGCCCGACAGCACCGACCTGCTGCTGGTGCGCGCCATCAACAGCAGCGGCCAGGACCTGCAGACAGCCGTCACCGCACCCAATGCCGGCAGCGTCTCCTGCCAGCCGACCGACAACTACACCGCTTCGCAGTGCGCGACCTCGCAGGCCGGCACGTACACCGTGCAGATCCAGAACGACGGTGCCGGCTACACGCTGGCGTACACCCCGCTGCTCTCGGACACCTCCTGTACCACCGTCGACACCTCGTTCGCCGCACCGACCATGCAGGGCACGCTCCCCGCGGGTTCCACCGGCGCCTGCTACACGCTGGCGGCAGCCAGCGGCAGCGTGCTGGACGTCAACTCGGCCTCCGATCCGTACCAGGAGGTGACTGTCGCCGTCTTCGACGCGACCGGCACCCAGGTCTGCGGCGAGCAGGACGGCGTCTGCACCCTGACCGGCACCGCCCCGTACCGGGCGCTGGCCAGCGACATCAACGCCGCAGCCGACAGCTACTACCTGCAGCTGAACACCGTCTCCCAGCCGCAGGGCTGCGTCGCGGCCCCCCAGCAGAGCTACGGCACCGCGCCGGACACCGGCTCCACCGTCGCCTGCCGCACCCTGGACGTCACCACCGCCGGCCAGTACCAGGTCTACGCGGCAAGCCCGGACACCGGCGGCCTGAGCGGCACGCTCTACCAGCCGGACGGCACCCCGGCCTGCACCAACTCCGGGCCGAGCTGCCAACTGGCCGTCGGCAGCTACAACTTCGTGGCCAACGTGACCCCCGGCACGGTCACCCACTTTGCTGTGGTGTTCATCGCGGCGGACGAGAGCAAGGGCTGCAAGGCCACCGGTGACACCGACTTCGGCACCGGTCCGGCGACCGGGCCGTTCGCCGGTGTCGGCGAGGAGGTCTGCCTCACCCTGCCGACCGCCTCCGGCCAGTCGGACTACGTGTTCGACCAGCCCACCGCCGACGGCACCGAGCCGCAGATCCAGGTCCTGGACGCAACCGGGGCCCAGCAGTGCCCGAGCGCCGACTTCAGCTACGCCGTCTGCCCGTTGACCGGCACCGCGCCGTTCCGGGCGGTCCTCTCCGAGCTGTACCCGGGAGACGGCTACTCGGTAGTGGTCCAGCACACCAGCTCCACCACGGGTTGCACCGACTGGCCGCAGTCCGGCTACGGCGGCTCCTGGGGCGCCACGGTCTCACTGACGACCACCTCGACCATCAAGTGCCTCAGCATTCCGGCGAACCAGCACTCCACCGGGGAGATGATCGACTACTCGAACATCGCCAACAAGGTGGACGGCTCCATCAACATCAACGACCCCAGCGGGGCCCCCGTCTGCTTCGGCAACTCCACCGCCATCTGCGCGTTCAAGCCGGGCGTCGCCTACACCGCGCTGATGAGCAGTTCCACCGACCAGGCCGACACCTACCGCCTGGTACGCCGGGACGTGACCTCCACCGCGGACTGCTCCAAGCCCGCCTCCACCACCGTCGGCGGCCCCTCCACCGGGCTGCTGCTCACCTCGGCCCTGGACACCGCCTGCATACGGGTCACCGGCGCTGCGGCTGACGACATCTACACGGACGTACGCACCAACACGCCCGCCCCGGCCGGTGCGGTGCTCCAGGTCACCAACGCCGCAGGCACCGAGGTCTGCCGCCAGTGGGGCGTCTCCTGCCAGCTCACCGGCTCCGCGAGCTACCAGCTGATCGTGACCGCCGCGAACTACGCCGGGATCGCCATACCGGCGCACGTGGACGCCTGGGTGGTGGGCACCGCCTCCGGCTGGGCTCCGCAGTGCACCGCGCACCAGCTGTCCGTGAACGGCTTCGCGCCGATGAGCGGGACGCTGACCGAGACCTCCACCGCGTACTGCGCCGTGGTGCAACTGAAGCCCGAACAGCCCTGGGAGGAGTTCAGCGTCTACGGCACGGACACCGAGGCGGGCGCCAACGTGCCCTGGATCAGCATGTTCTCCACCGCCAACTGGACCAACGGCATCGGCTACTGCAACGGCAACAACGTCGGACAGTTCAGCTACACCTGTCAGAACTACTCGGTCACCCAGCCGACGCAGGCCGTCATGCTGCTCACCCCCAGCACCGCGCCGACGCCGATCGGCTACACCGTGCAGGGAGTGTGCCAGCAGGGCTGCGCCACGCCGCCCCCTGCGCCGACGGTCTCCTCGCTGACGCCCGCCTCCGGGCCGGCCGGCTCGGAGAGCCAGGTGGTGGTGCACGGCACCAATCTGAATCTGGGCACGCCGGTGGCCCTCGCCCAGAACGGCAGCCCGTCATCGGGCTACGCGTTCACGGCAACCGGGATCAACTCCACCGGCACCGCGCTGACCCTGACGCTCAACGCCTTCAGCCTCGCCCCGGGCAGCTACGACCTGGTGGTGGACAACGCCGGATACTCGGCGGGCACACCCTCCCCCGGGTACCTGCCCGACGCGTACAAGGTCACGGCCGCCAGCCCCACGCCGAACAGCCTGTTCGTTCCGGTGACACCCTCGCGGATTCTGGACACGCGTAACGGCACGGGCGCTCCGAAGGCCCGGGTGAAGGCCGACGGCACCGTCGCGCTCCAGGTCGACGGCCGCGGCGGCGTCCCCGGCAGCGGCGTCACCGCCGTCACCATGAACGTCACCGTGGTCGACCCCACCGACGCCGGACACATCACCGTCTACCCCGACGGCCAACCCGCGCCCACCGCGTCCAACCTCAACTTCACCGCCGGACAGACCATCCCCAACCTGGTCGTCGTCCCCGTCACGAACGGGAAAGTGGATCTCTACAACGCCTCCGGCAGCACCGCCGACCTCCTCGCCGACGTCACCGGGTACGACACGGCGGACGGCAAGGGCTCGGCGCTGACCACGGTCGGCCCGTCGCGGATCCTGGACACGCGTAACGGCACGGGCGCTCCGAAGGCCCGGGTGAAGGCCGACGGCACCGTCGCGCTCCAGGTCGACGGCCGCGGCGGCGTCCCCGGCAGCGGCGTCACCGCCGTCACCATGAACGTCACCGTGGTCGACCCCACCGACGCCGGACACATCACCGTCTACCCCGACGGCCAACCCGCGCCCACCGCATCCAACCTCAACTTCACCGCCGGACAGACCATCCCCAACCTGGTCGTCGTCCCCGTCACGAACGGAAAGGTCGACCTCTACAACGCCTCCGGCAGCACCGCCGACCTCCTCGCCGACATCTCCGGGTACTTCGGCCCCAGCGGATCGTCGTTCCAGGCCGTGCGGCCGATCCGGGCGATCGACACCCGTTCCGGGCTGGGCGGCGCCGGAGGCGCGATCGCCCCCGACGCGGCCGTCTCCCTGAACGTCACGGACCTGCCCGGCCTGCCGATCTCGGGGACGGTGACCGCGGTCGTGCTGAACGTGACCGCAACCGCCCCGACCACGGCCGGACACCTGACGGTGTTCGCGGACGGGCAGCCCCTGCCAACGGCGTCCAACCTCAACTTCACCACCGGCGAGACCATCCCCAACCTGGTGGTGGTACCGGTGGTGGACGGAGCGGTCGACTTCTACAACGGCTCCGGGGGCACGGTCCAGCTCATCGCCGACGTGGAGGGCTACTACACCACCCCTTAGCTGCACCACCCCTTAGCTGCACCGCCCCTGAGCGACTGCGCCCGGCCGCCACGGCCGGCGCGGCCGGCCGGGCCGTAGCGCGCCCGTGGCCGCCCCTCATACGGGCGGCCACGGGCGCGGTCTTCTGTTGGGCTCCGGGGAGGGCCGGACTGTCGGCGGCTTCCGGGGCGCGGGGCGGCGGCCGGGGGCGGGGGGCGCTGCGCGGGGTGTGCGGGCCAGGCGGCGGGCGCGCGGGGGCGACTGGGTCCTGCCCGCGGCCGACCGGGGCGGCCGGGCGGCGCCGACCCCTCCGCAGCCGGGCAGCCGGCGTCTTCTCCGGCGGGGCGTCCGCGCCTCGGCCGGGCGGCGGCGCGGGTGCCGGCCCGGCTGCCGCGGGTGGCGCCGGATCGGGCGCACCGCGCGACGGCAGGCCGCGCACCGCAGCCCCGCCCTCGGGCCGACCGGACCCTGCGATACCCCTGCACTCACGGAACCCACCACGTCCAGACCCGGGCGAGCGCACGTTTCACGTGAAACACACGCCCGCGATGTCGGCTACGACGGCCCTTCCCCCTTGACCCTGGCCCAGGACAAACGCGCAAAGCAACCGAACGACTACCAATCGTGGCGATACGGCCGGAAGCCGCCCCCCGCACCGCGGCATGACAGGCTCACCATCCGCACCCCCGCCTGGACTTCCCCGCCCGCAGGCGTGCCTGGCACCGGGAGCCGGGAGTCCGGGCGCGCCGGGCCGCCGGAGCGGTCGCCGACAACGCCGATACCGCCGCTGACCAGCGGCGCAGCCGGGCCCGCCGCAACCGGTCACGGACGATCGTTTGCAGCCAGACCGGGGCAAACCCTCGCCATCGCCGTGCGTACCCCGCTACGGTGAAGCCGCTGTGTGCCCGGCGCCGGTCGCGCGGGTGCCGTCAGGCGTCCGAGCGGCGCCCGGTCCTCGGCACGGGCGCGGGCACGGGCATGGACGCCGCCGCGGACGGCGGCACCAGCGGGAAGACCGGCAGCAGCCCGGCCAGTCGCAGGGTGCGCAGGATGCGCGGGTCGGTGCAGATCAGCGCCAGCTCGCCGCCCCGGCGCAGGGCCCGGTCGCGGGCCCTGGCGAGCGGGTCGAGCCCGGCGGCGTCGATGAAGGTGACCGCCCGCAGGTCGACCACGACCGACGGGCGGGCACCGGCCGTGACCTGGATCAGGTGGGTGGTGATCAGGCTGCTGGTGGCGAGGTCGATCTCGCCGACGAGCCGCACCACGGTCCGCCCGTGGGTGGTGAGGGTGCAGACGCAGCCATAGTCGGCCGGCGCCGGGGGCGCCGTAAGGGGCGGCGCCGCAGGGGAGTTGTCGGGACGCGGGCGCGCGTCGGGGCACGGTTCGTGCACCGGTCGATCACCACCCTCGGAGCGGCGCACGTCCCGGATGCGGGTGCGGTGCGGTTCTGGTGCGGACGGCTGCGGGTCTGCGGCGGTCGCGGTCGCAGCGGTGCGACTGCCGTCGGCGGCCACCCTGGTCCGGTTGGTGTGCTCGCGGCGGAGTCGGCGAAGGTCTGTCGGAGCAGCCACCCGACTGGGGGACGGCCCACCTTCTTTGTACCCCCAAATCCCTTTCCGGACCAGCTCATTGACCAGGTTGTCCAGTCCAGTCACGGCAGTTGACCCCAGTTCGGCAGGGGTGGCGGCGGCCCGGAGGACGCACCGCAGGCGCGTACGGAGCACCGCACGCGCCTGTCCGGCGTCCGCGCTTCTCCCCCAACTCTCATGAGGGAGAAGCGACGTGATGAAATGTCAGTGGCGTCCGGCGGCGCTGCGGCGGCGCAGCGCGAAGACCACGCCACCACCGGCGACGACCAGCGCCCCGGCGATGCCCGCGATCAGGCCGCTGTCGTTGCCGCCACCGGTCTCGGCCAGGGCGGGGCCGCTGGGCGAGGCCGACACCGAGGAGTCCACGCTGGTGGACGGCGAGGCCGCCGGGGCGGAGGCGCTGGTGGACGGCGAGGAGCTGGCACCACCGCTGGGCGGGGTGGTGGGCGAGCCGGTCGGCGGCGTGGTGGGCGCGGACGTGGGCGGCGCGGTGGTGGGGGCGTGCTCGGAGGCGTGGTGGGCTGCGTGGGCGGGGTCGTCGGCTGCGTGGGCGCGGAGCACGCGCCGCCGGTCGCCGGAACCTCGATGGTCTGGTCGTCGATGTAGTGCTTGACCGTCACGTGGACAGTCCACTCCCCGCTGGACAGCCAGGGCACGTTGGTGAAGCTGACCTGGCCCGGGCTGCCCTGGGTGCCGCCGCTGACGGTCTCCGTGCTGCCGATCTGGGTGCTGCCGTTGTACAGGCCGACCCGCGCGGTGGGGCCGTTGGCGTCGTTGTCGGTCACCGTGATGGTGGCGGTGCCGCTGGTGGAGTCGCAGGCCACGGAGGCGTGGAAGTCGGCGATCTGGCAGGCGAAGGCACTGCCGGCGACGCCCAGGCTGAGCGCGGCTGCCGCGGAGGCGACACCGAGAGTACGCACCGCGACAGCGGTTCGGCGGGATATGGACACGTTCTCCCCATCGATTGGATCAAGAGCACAGGGTTGACGTCGTGGGGGGACGTACAACGGCGCGCACGCAGCGGGCGTCAGGCCGGGAACACCGGCAACCGGAGGCACTTCTCCCCCATGAGGACAACCCACATCGTCAGTTCAGTGGACTGGATTGTCAATTGATGGTGAACCGGGCATTCCCGTGCATTTCATAGGGGACAGCAGGGCACCCAGCGGGCCCATCGGGGCAATTCCTCCTGGTGGCAACGGTCGTGAGGATTCGGTGGGCATGACAGAAAATTGACCACAGACGGTAGCCGTCGCCGAGATGTTCACCGGGCGGTCGCCGACAACCCACCCGCGGCCGGAGCCGTCGGCGCTACCGTGTCCCCGGGCCGCCGTTCCCGCCGTCACCCGTGCCCTCGTCGGCACCGGGCCCGACGTCCGGCCCGGCGCCCCCGGCGCCCTCGGCGGCGTCCGGCCGCCCGCGTTGCAGGCTCATCCGGGCCGCTCCGACGGCGACCCGCAGCACCAGGGCCAGGAACGCCAGGTCCACCACGATCTGCGCGCTGACCAGGATGCGGGCGAAGTCGGTGACCGGGGTGATGTCGCCGTACCCCACGGTGCCCAGGGTGACCACGACGAAGTACAGCCCCGCCGTCCGGCCGAGGTGCTGGCTGAAGCTGGCCGGGTCCGCGTGCGCCAGCGAGACGTAGGCGCTGGCGAAGGCCACCAGGAACAGCGGCAGCGCGACGAACACCGCCTCCGCGGCGCGCAGTTGCGGCAGGTCCGCGCGCAGGATGCGCCGCAGCTCGTACGCCATGACCGCGACGAAGACCAGCCCGCCGACGGTCAGCCGCTCCAGTGTGGAGGTGTCCGGGTGCGCGTCCTCCAGCGGCAGCAAGTAGTAGATGGTGATGATCACGGCGGTGGCCACCAGGCAGCGGGCCACGGTGGCGGCCACCGCCCAGCGCCGCCGCACGCGGTCGATCTCCAGCAGCCGGTGCGGGGTCACCATCCGGACGCCATCCGTCGACCCGCCGCCTCGTACGTCGCCGCGGCCATCTGCTCCCCTCGGTGCCCTTCGCACAGGCTTCCAGGTGCCCCCCGCACCGGATTCAATCGTCCGGCGCCCGCACCCCGGCGGCAATCCGGGGACGGCCGACCGGGGAGCGGTCCGTACCTCGGCCACATAATCGAAAATACATTCGAACAGGACGTACGCTGGAGGAATGACGGCAGCGTTCCAGGGATCCCTGTTCTCGGCGGCCGACCCGGTCGGCCTCGGCCCGCTCGGCGGCCTGCGCCGGACCGCGCTCGCGCACGGCGCCTGGATCGACGTCCTGCCCGGCTGGCTCACCGGCGCGGACGACCTCTTCGCCTGCCTGGCCGGGACCGTCCCCTGGCGCGCCGAACGGCGGCAGATGTACGAGCAGGTGGTGAGCGTGCCCAGGCTGCTCGCCCACTACCGGGAGGACGAGCCGCTGCCGCACCCGGTGCTGGCCCGCGCCCGCGCGCTGCTGAGCGCGCACTACGCCGCCGAACTCGGCGAACCCTTCCGCTCGGCCGGGCTGTGCTACTACCGCGACGGCCGCGACAGCGTCGCCTGGCACGGCGACCGGATCGGCCGGGGCGGCCGCCAGGACACCATGGTCGCCATCCTGTCCGTCGGCGAACCCCGCACCCTGCGGCTGCGCCCGCGCGGCGGCGGCGCGCCGTCCGTACGGCAGGCCCTGGGCCACGGCGATCTGCTGGTCATGGGCGGCTCCTGCCAGCGGACTTGGGACCACTGCGTCCCCAAGGCCCCCGGAGCGGCCGGCCCGCGGATCAGCATCCAGTTCCGCCCCCGGGGCGTCGCCTGACCCGCTCCCCGGCCGTCCCCGGTCGGCACCGGGCCGAGGCCGACGCCGGGCAGTGCCCGGCCGCCGGGCCGGACGTCGCGCGGACGCCCGGCCCGGCGGCCCGGACCGGTTCCGGGAGCGCCGCCGTGCCCCCGGAACCGCGGCCCCCCGGCGCCTGGGCCCACCCCCGCGGGGTCCAGGTGCCGGACCGTTCGAACAGCGGACGCCGCGGGCCGAATACGCCGACTGCGTCCCTTTCGTCTGGTGCCACAGTGAGCCTGGCTCGGACCACGTGCACGGTCAAGATCCCGCCCGCCGGGCGGACCGCTCCACCACCCGGAGACAAGCGGGGCGCACGCGTCCGCCCCGGCGCCACCCGCCTTCGACCGCCCGCACCCGGCCGGACGCCCGCCCGGCACCAGCGGGAGACAAGCGGAGCGCACGCACCTCCCGGCAGCCTGGTCTATACCTCCGACCTGCTGTTACCTTGACACCTCTGCAGGGACCGATCCGGAACGCGGGCATCCACAGGGCGGGAACTCATGCTGTTCGGCTTGCTGGGGCCGCTGCTGGTCGACGACGGCGCGGGCGAGCGCCAGGTCTCGGCGCGGCGTCAGCGGGCGCTGCTGGCCGCGCTGCTGCTGCGGGCCAACCACACCGTGGAGTGGGACGAGCTCGCCGCCTGCGTCTGGGACGGCCGCCCGCCCTCCGGAGCGCGGACCACCCTGCAGGGCTACACCCTGCGGCTGCGCCGGCTGCTGGGCGCGGCGGGCGGGCGCGTGGTCACCCAGGGCTCCGGCTACCGGGTCGAGGTCGCCCCGGACGAGTACGACGTCCACCGCTTCGCCCGGCTCAGGACCGAGGCCGAGCAGGCGTCCGCCGACGCCGACTGGGCGGCCTGCCGCGAGCTGCTGCTCCAGGGCCAGGCGCTGTGGCGGGGCACGCCGCTGCAGGACGTCCCGGGCATCGCCGGCCGGGGCGAGCTGGTGTGGCAGCTGACCGAGGCCCGGCTGCAGGCGCTGGAACTGCGGCTCCAGGCCGATCTGGAACTCGGCCTGCACCAGGGCGCGGTGATCGAGCTGGCCGCGCTGGCCCAGGAGCACCCGCTGCGTGAACGCTTCGCCGGGCAGCTGATGCTCGCCCTCTACCGCAGCCAGCGCCAGGCCGAGGCGCTGGAGGCGTACCAGCGCACCCGGCGGACCCTGGTGAAGGAGCTGGCGGTCGCCCCCGGGCGCGCCCTGCAGGAACTCCACCAGCGCATCCTCTGCCGCGATCCGGAGCTGGACCTCCCGCCGACCGCCCCGCACCGCTCCGCCGCACCGCCCGGGGCACCGGCACCCGCCGCTTCCGCGCCGCCCGCCCCGGCCCAACTGCCGCCTCTCACCGACGACTTCACCGGCCGTACCGCCCCCGCCGGGCAGCTGCTGGTCCACCTGCGGGCGCCCGCGCAGGACGGCCGCAGCGCGCCCCGCTCGGCGGCGGTCGTCGGCCCGGCCGGTATCGGCAAGAGCGCGCTCGCGCTGCACGTCGCCCACCAGCTGCGCCCGGACTTCCCGGACGGCCAGCTGTTCGCCGCCATGGCGGGCGCGGGCCCGGACCCGGTCTCGGCCCACGACGTCCAGGGCCGCTTCCTGCGCGCCCTCGGCACCCCGCCGGACGCCGTCCCGGCCCAGCCCGAGGAGCGCACCGCGCTGTACCGCACGGTGCTGGCCCCGCTCCGGGTGCTGATCGTGCTGGACGACGTCGGCAGCGCCGCCCAGGCCCGCGAGCTGCTGCCGGGCAGCGGGGCCTCGTCGGTGCTGGTCACCGCCCGGCACGACCTGCCCGCGCTGACCAACACCCGGGCGGTCGACCTGGAGACGCTCTCCCTGGACGAGAGCCGCGCGCTGTTCGAACGGATCGTCGGCGCCGACCGGACCAGGCGCGAGCCCGAGGCGGTCGCGGCCGTGCTGCGCAGCTGCTGCGGGCTGCCGCTGGCCGTCCGGATCGCGGGCGCCCGGCTGGCGACCCGCCCCCGGTGGACCATCGGCCGCCTCGCCGACCGGCTGGCCGACACCAGGCGGACCCTCAGCGAGCTGACGGCCGGTGAACTGTCGGTCCGGGCCGGGCTGGCCCTGGGCTACGCCGGCCTGCACGGCGCCACCGCACCCCCGGCCTCGGGCCCGGGCCCGCACCCCAGGCCGGACGACGGCGACGGGCCCAGCCTCGCCCGCTGCTTCCGGCTGCTGGGGCTGGGCCGGCTCCCGCAGTTCGGCGCGACCGCCGCCGCCGCGCTGTTCGGCATCCCGGTCGACGAGGCCGAGGCCGTGCTGGAGACGCTGGTCGACCACCGGCTGCTGGAGCTGCCCTACGGCGGCCAGTACCGCTTCCACGACCTCACCCGGCTCTACGCCGAGGAGACGGCCGACGCCGAGGAGCCCCCGGCCGCCCGCGCGCAGGCCCTGGACCGGCTGCTGTCCTGGTACCTGGCGGGCGCCGAGTCCGCAGCCGAGCTGCTGCGCCCGGCCGGCCGCCCGGCCCTCTTCGGCCCCTCCGGCCAGGCGGCCTCCGGCCAGACGTCCGCCGGCACTCCCGCCGCCCCGCGACCCGCCGGACGCGGACCGGAGCTGCCCCGCTTCCGCACCCCGGACCAGGCCCTGGACTGGTTCGAGGCGGAGCTGCCCACCCTGGTCGCCCTCAGCGCCCGGGCGCAGCAGCCGGGCACGGCCGAGTTCTGCTGGCGGCTCGCGGAGGCCATGCGCCAGTACTTCATCGTCCGCCGCCCCTGGTCGGACTGGGTCAGCACCTACGAGACCGGCCTGGCCGCCGCCGAGAGCGCGGGCGAACCGCTCGGCGCGGCCCGGATGCGGGACGGCCTGGGCACCGCCTACCTGGACCTGCGCCGCTTCGACGAGGCGGCCGAGGTGACGCGTACGGCCATCGACGCCTACCGGCAGATGGGCCGCAGCGACCTGCAGGCGCTGGCCCTGTCCAACCTCACCGGCGTCCTGGTCGCTCAGGGGCGCCACCGCGAGGGCATCGACGCCGCCCGGCAGGCCCTGCGCATCCAGCTGGAGGCGGACGACCCGGGCGCCGCCGCCGTCACCCTGGGCAACCTCGGCATGCTGCAGATCGCCGAAGGGCTGCCTCGCGACGCGGTCGACAGCTACCAGCAGGGCCTGGAACTGAGCCGCGCCGCCGGACACCGCTACGCCGAGGCGGCCATCGTCAGCAACCTCGGCGAGGCGTACGTGGCCCTGGGCTGCTACGCCGAGGCCGTCGAGTACTGCCGGGTCGCGCTGGACCTGTGCGCGGCCATCGGCACCGAGCACGGCCGGGCCGTGACCCTCTCCTGCCTGGGCCAGGCCCTGGAGGGCACCGGACGCACCGAGGAGGCCCGGACGGCCCTGGCCGAGGCGGTGCAGATCTTCGACCGGCTGGGCGCACCCGACGCCGAAGCCGCCCGCTCCCGCCTCGCCGACCTGGCACCCCCGAGCTGACCCCCGGCCGCGACGCCACCCCTCCGACGCCGCCGCGCCCTTCGCCGCCGCCCTCAGCCGAGCGGGATGCCGAGCCCGTCCAGCACGCGTGCGCCCGGGAGCCCGGCCAGCAGTCGGCCCGGGAGCCAGAGCTTGGAGCCCCGGATGCCGGAGCCGACGATCACCCGGGGGTGCGCGGCGACCGCCGCGTCCACCAGCACCGGCCAGCCCTCCGGCAGGCCGATCGGGGTGATCCCGCCGTACTCCATGCCGGTCGCCGCCAGCACCGCGTCCACCGGTGCGAAGGACGCCTTGCGGGCGTCCAAGTGCCGCCGGGCCAGGCCGTTGACGTCCGCGCGGGTGGTGGCAGTGACCATGCAGGCCGCATAGGTGGTGATGGCGCCGCGCCGGGCGGCGATGATCACGCAGTTGGCGGAGTCGGCCATGGCGACCCCGTAGCGTTCGCAGAACACGGCGGTGTCGGCCAGGTCGGGATCGATCTCGGCCGCCTCCACCTCGGCGGCGGCCGCGTCGCTCCAGCGCGCGAGCGCGGCGGCGACCGGTGCGGCCAGCAGCTCCGGCCGGGACAGGGCGGGGTGCACAGCAGGCGTCGTCTCCATCCCCCCATCCAACCGCAGCCGCGCCCGGCCGCGGGGGCGGGGGACGTCAGCCGGGCGTGGCGGCGGTCGGCCGCCCGGCGTCGTGCGCGTCCAGCTGCACCGTCAGCACCGCGGCCTCGGCCCGCAGCAGCGCGGCCCGGTCCGGGCGTCCGGCCCGCTCGTAGTCGAGCGCGGCGGCCTGACGTTCGGCCACCTCGGCCCGGACGATCCCGGCCACCTGGGGCTCCGTCAGCTCCCGCCGCTCGGCCTCGGCCGCGCCGAGGCCCGTCGGGATCTGCTCGATGGCCAGCCGCTCGTCGACGGAGTCCGGACGCTCGACCGCCTCGGCGTTCCCGATCGCGCCCAGGGCCGAGCGCAGCGCCGACACGGCGGCGCGGTCGCGGGCCTTCATCGCGCCCGTGAGCGCCTCCCGCAACCGCTGCCGCAGCAGCACCGGGCCGGGCACCGGGGCGGCGCCGGTGTCAGCAGAGCCAGTCACATCAGACATGCCGGAAACGCTATCTGGGCCCCGCCCCGCCCGTCGATCCCCTTTTCGGCCCGCCTGCCCGCAGGGCCATCAACCGCACCCGCAGGGCGGTCACCCGCCCCCGCAGGGCGGTCAGCCGCGCCAGGTGGCGGCCACGGCCGCGCGGGCGGCGGCGGCCAGCGCGTCGTCGTCGCGCTCGGCGCTCGCCCAGGCGACATGCCCGTCGGGGCGGACGAGCACGGCGCGCGCCTCGGACCAGCCCGGCCGTCCGTGCCCCTCGGTCAGCCGCACGCTGTGGACGGCCAGCCCCGGGCGGACCTCCCGGGCCGGCCGCTCGACGCCGGCGGCCGCACGGCCGGTGCCGGTCAGGTCCAGCAGCAGGTAGCGGCCGTCCCGGAGCAGCGCGAACAGCGTGGTCTGCTGCTGTCCGGCATCGTCCCGGGCGCCGCCGAAGGCCAGATCGGGGACGCGGTGGCCGGTCAGCGGGTGCGCGTCCGGCCCGGCCGGGTAGCCGACCGCCAGGCCGGAGGCGCGCTCGGCCAGCTCCTTGGAGAAGTCGCCCACCGTGGCGATCAGGTGGCCGAGCAGGGTCCGCAGCGCCTGGCCCTCGGGCGAGTAGGTGGTCATCAGGCCGGTCTGGGCGCGGGTGCTGAGCAGCAGGTCGGCGCCGACCGGGTGGCGCTCGCCGTGGTAGCTGTCGAGCAGCCCGTCCGGCGCGGCGCCGGCCAGGGTCGCGGCCAGCTTCCAGCCAAGGTTGGTGGCGTCCTGGATGCCGACGTTCAGGCCGGGTCCGCCGGAGGGGAAGTGCATGTGGGCGGCGTCGCCCGCGAGCAGCACCCGGCGATCGCGGTAGCGCTCGGCCTGGCGGGTGGCGTTGCCGAAGCGGGAGAGCCAGCGCGGGTCGCGCATGCCGAAGTCGGTTCCGGCGATCTTCCGGACGTTGGCGCGCAGCTCCTCGAAGCCCAGCGGGCCGGGGCGCTCGGCGTGCAGGCTGTCCACGTCGTTGCCGACCAGCCGGTGCAGCCCGCCGGGCAGGGGGAAGACCATCAGCGCGCCCTTCGGCCCGGAGACCGACGGCCTGGCGGGCGGCTGGTCCAGGACCACGTCGCCGAGCCAGGCCCAGACGGTGGCGCCGGTGCCGGGGAAGTCGATCCCGGCCGCGCCGCGCACGGCGCTGCGGGTGCCGTCGCAGCCGACCAGGTAGGCGGCGCGCAGGCGGTGGACGCCGTCCGGCCCGTCGACGTCCACGGTGACGGCGTCGTCGTCCTGGGCGAGGCCGGTCACCCGGTGCCCGCGCAGCACCTCGACACCGACCGACCGGGCGTGCTCCTCCAGCAGCTCCTCGGTGCGGGCCTGCGGCAGCGAGAGCGTGAACGGGAAGGGCGTGTCCAGGACGCCGAAGTCCATCCGCTCGGCCAGCGCGGCGAAGTGGCCGCTCGGTATGCGCATCCCCTCGGCCAGGAAGCGCTCGGCGAGGCCGCGGAAGGCCAGCACCTCCAGCGTACGCGGGTGGACGGTGAGCGCCTTCGAGTGCGGGTCGCGCTCGGTCCGGGCCTCCAGGACGGTGACCGGCACGCCGTACAGCCGCAGCTCTGCGGCCAGCCAGAGCCCCACGGGACCGGCTCCGGCGACGATGATCTGCTCCATGACTTCTCCTTGGTCGGTGACCAATTGCGCAACCCAGTAGACTAGGTCAGTGACCAAGAAGCAAGCCCAGGAATCCGCCGAAGCACCGGCCCGGGTCCGGCTGGACCCCGACACCGTGGTCAGGGCAGCCCTCGACCTGTTGCAGGAGAAGGGCGCGGAGGCGGTCTCGGTGCGCGGCACCGCGGACCGGCTCGGCGTCCGGATGAACACCGTGCTCTGGCACGCCAAGACCAAGGCCCGGCTGCTGGAACTCATGGCCGACGCGATCGTCGCCGGGGTGTCGCTGGACGGCCTCCCGGACGACTGGCGGGAACGCGTCGGGGAGTTGGCGCGCCGCTACCGCAGCACCCTGCTGGCCCACCGCGACGGGGCCGCGATCGTCGCCGGCACCTACGCCGCCGAACCGGCCACCCTCCGCTTCGCGGACGCCATGATCGAGTCACTGCTTCACGGCGGCCTGAGCGACCGCGACGCCGCCTGGGCCTTCTGGTCGGTGCTCTACCTCACCCTCGGCCTGACCCAGGAGCAGCAGGCACTCCAGGACACCGCCGACCACACCCTGGCCCCGGCCCTCGCCCCCGGCGGCTACCCCTCCCTCAGCCGCGTCGCCGCCCACCTGGAGGACGTCTCCTTCGACCAGCGCTTCGCCTTCGGCATCTCCCTCATCCTGCAATCCCTCCGCCCCACCCCCTGACACCCGGTGGGCTGCGGTTCTTCAGGCCGAGGCCACGAGGGCCCTGCGCAGGCGTTCGGCGAACTCGGCGGGGTGGGTGGTCAGGCCGGTGTGACCGCCGGGGAAGTGCTGGGGTTCCGTGCCCAGGCGCTCGGCCAGGAAGGCGGCCGGGCGGTAGGGCAGCTCGCCGCGGGAGTCCTGGCCGCAGGCGAGGACGAGCCGGTCCGACAGTGCCCCCAGCCGCTGGACGTCCGGGGTGCAGGACAGGAAAGCGGGCACGATGCGTCCGACGAAGTACGGCAGGTCGGCCATCGTCTGCTCGGCCCGCGCCGCCGCCTGCGGCGGGAGCCCGACCTCGGCCTTCGGCGCCGCGGTGTCGCCGTCCTTCGTCAGGCCCGCGGCGAACACCGATCTGCATCGGGGTCTGCGTCGCCATGTAGCGGCCCGGGTGCTGGTGGGCGTACTCCCGCCAGGCGTTGGCGAAGGCAACCAGCGCCTCCTTGCCGGCCCGCCCGGCGGTCGCCTCCGCGATGCGCAGGGTCTTCTCGTCCGCCGCCAGCAGCGCGATCCGTCCGCGCAGGTCGTCCAGGCTGCGGACGTGCGTGCAGAGGCTCGCGTCCTTCACGCCGAGCCGCCGCGCCACCTGCGACACGGTCACCTGTTCGAGCCCGACCTCGTCCGCCAACGCGGCGCCCTCGACCGTCACGCCCCGGGCGGTCTCTCCGGTTACTCGGCGCCGTCGGCGGGCAGCAGCAGGAGCTTTCCGCGGGCGTGCCGGGTCAGGCTGATCTCCAGGGCCTTGCGCCACTCCGCCAGGGGGAAGGTTCCGGCGACCGGCACGGTGAACCTGCCTTCGGCGGCAAGCCGTGCGAACTCGGGGAAGACGCCGAAGCGCTCCTCGTCGGTCCGTGTCGCGGGGTCTTCGTGGAAGGTGTCGCGGGCCCCGAGCCCCGCCGCCGCGGCCATGTCGGAGCAGGTCAGCACCCGCTTGGGAGCACCGCCGACGATCTCGACGAGTTCGGGCAGGGCCCCGCCGGGCGGCGCGGTGTCGAAGGCGAGGTCGACCTGGCCGACGCCGAGAGCCCTGACCCGCTCGGCCAGGCCGTCGCCGTAGCCGACCACCGTGGCTCCGAGCTCGCGCAACTGCTCGGCGTATGTCTCTCCGGCGGTGGCTATCACCCGCGCTCCGCGGACGAGGGCGATCTGCACGGCCGCGTAGCCGACGGTGGTTCCGGCTCCGTTGATCAGGATCGTGCTGTCCTCGGTCAGACCGAGTCGCGCGAGGTGCCAGGATGCGGTGCTCAGCGCCATGGGGAGCGCGGCGGCCCGGGTGAGGTCCAGCCCCTCGGGCACGGCGAACCAGTGGTCCAGCACGGCGCGGTCCGCCGCCCCGGCGCTCGGCTGACCGGCGAAGTCGGCGGTGCCGAACACGCGGTCACCGACGGCCACGTCCGTGACGCCCGCGCCGACGGCCTCGACGATGCCCGAGACGTCGCAGCCGATGCCGCGCGGCAGGGCCCCGGGGAAGAGGCCGCGGCACAGCGCCCAGTCGGCCGGGGCCAGTCCGCACGCGTGCACGGCGACGCGGATGCGGCCGGCTCCCGGCGCGGGCACGGGAGCGGTCTCCAGGCGCAGGACGTCGGCGGGCTCGCCGTTCCGGTGGAAGCGCACCGTGCGCATGGTGCCCGGCGCGGAAGCGGTTTCGGCCATGAGGTCTCCTCCAGGGGTTAATCGGAACGCGTTCCGTTTGACTCGGGCCTAGACTAACCCGATGACCGACTCACATGGAACGCGATCCGTTTAAGACATGACCACTGACCCGTCCCCGGCTGCCTCCCAGAAGCTGCGCGCCGACGCCGCGCGCAACCGCGAGACCGTGCTCGCAGCGGCCACCCGCGCCTTCGCCACCTCCAGCACCGAGCCGTCGATGCGCGCGATCGCCCGGCAGGCGGGCGTCGGCGTCGCCACCGTCTACCGCCACTTCCCGACCCGGGAAGCGCTCGTCGACGCCGTCTACCAGGACCAGGTCGTCCGACTGACGTCCGGGGCACGGGAGTTGCTCGCCGGCCATCCGCCCGCGCAGGCGCTGCGCCTGTGGATGGACCTGTTCGGGGACTGGCTGGCCACCAAGCACGGCATGACCGACACCCTGCTCGCCATGATCGACTCCGGCGAGATCTCCCTCGCGCACACCCGTCAGGAACTCCTGTCGGCCATCACCACGATCCTCGATGCCGGCGCCACCGCCGGGGACATCCGCGCCGACGCTCGCGCAGAAGACGTCTCCGCCGGCGTCCTCGCCATGCTCGCCGTCGCCGCCAGGTCCGGAGACCCCGCCCAGGCCCAGCGCCTGCTCGACCTCCTCATGGACGGCCTCCGGCCACGCTGAAGTCCCCCCGCCGGCCTTCAGCGAAGACCCTGACCTCGGCAGCCGCCCCCGCGCCGGGGTCAGCTCTGGGCCATGTCCACGAAGCGGGAGTAGTGGCCCTGGAAGGCGACGGTGATGGTGGCGGTGGGGCCGTTGCGGTGCTTGGCGACGATGAGGTCGGCCTCGCCGGCGCGGGGGGACTCCTTCTCGTAGGCGTCCTCGCGGTGCAGCAGGATGACCATGTCGGCGTCCTGCTCGATCGACCCGGACTCGCGGAGGTCGGAGACCATCGGCCGCTTGTCGGTGCGCTGTTCCGGGCCTCGGTTCAGCTGGGAGAGCGCGATGACCGGGAGCTCCAGCTCCTTCGCCAGCAGCTTCAGGTTCCGGGACATCTCGGAGACCTCCTGCTGGCGGCTCTCGGGGCGGCGCGAGCCGCCCGCCTGCATCAGCTGGAGGTAGTCGATGACGACCAGGCGCAGGTCGTTGCGCTGCTTCAGGCGGCGGCACTTGGCCCGGATCTCCATCATCGACAGGTTGGGGGAGTCGTCGATGTAGAGCGGGGAGTCGTTCAGCTCGGGCATGCGCCGGGCGAGCCTGGTCCAGTCCTCGTCGGTCATGTTGCCGGAGCGCATGTGGTGCAGCGCCACCCTGGCCTCGGCCGAGAGCAGGCGCATGGCGATCTCGTTGCGCCCCATCTCCAGGGAGAAGAAGACGCTCGGGATCTTGTGCTTGACCGAGCAGGAGCGGGCGAAGTCCAGCGCCAGCGTGGACTTGCCCATGGCGGGACGGGCCGCGACGACGATCATCTGGCCGGGGTGCAGCCCGTTGGTGAGCGCGTCGAGGTCGGCGAAGCCGGTGGGGACGCCGGTCATCTGGCCGGAGCGGGAGCCGATCGACTCGATCTCGTCGAGCGCGCCCTCCATGATGTCGCCGAGCGGGGCGTAGTCCTCGTTGGTCCGGGCCTCGGTGACGGCGTAGATCTCGGCCTGCGCGGCGTTGACGATCTCGTCCACGTCGCCCTCGGCGGCGTAGCCCATCTGCGCGATCCGGGTGCCCGCCTCGACCAGGCGGCGCAGCACCGCGCGCTCGTGGACGATCTCTGCGTAGTACTCGGCGTTGGCGGCCGTCGGCACGGAGTTGACGAGGGTGTGCAGGTAGGAGGGGCCGCCGACGCGGGTGATCTCGCCGCGCTTGACCAGCTCGCTGGCGACGGTGATCGGGTCGGCCGGCTCGCCGCGCGCGTACAGGTCGAGGATGGCGCCGTGGATCAGCTCGTGGGCCGGGCGGTAGTAGTCGTTGGGCTTGATGACCTCGACCACGTCGGCGATGGCGTCCTTGGACAGCAGCATGCCGCCGAGGACGGACTGCTCGGCGGCGAGGTCCTGCGGGGGGACGCGCTCGTACGCGGCCGCAGCCGAGCCGCCGTCGTAGCCGCCGCGGCCCTCGCCCCGGTTGTCGCGGTCGTCGCCGCGGTCGCTCCGGCCGCCGCCCTGGCCGTTGGCGCGCCCGGAGCCGGCCGAGTAGGAGGCCCGGTCGGCGGGGGTGCCGCCGATGCGCTTGAAGGGCAGCCGGTCGCCGGGGCCGCCGCCGGGCTCCGGCGGGGGCGGCCACTCGTCGTCGGGCGGCGGGACGTCGTCGTGGACGTCGTAGGGGAGGTCGGTCATCGTAGGCTCCCGCCGGGGGTTGTCCCGCGTACCTCGCTCATCGCGCGCCTCCCGTGCCGAGCCCTGCTGGTCGTTGCCCGCGCCGACCCGGAGCGGACCGGCGCGTCACCTCTTCTATACGGCACCGCTCTGACACAACGGGCTCCAGCGCGCGGGTGTGGCGCGTCGGCAGAGCGCCCACGCTAAGGGGGGAACAGCCCATACTCCAAGACGGTTATCCACAGGCCATGTGGATGACGGAGCCCCGGCTGTGGAGAACTGCCCCGAAGCTGTGCACGACGCGGGGGACAACTTGTGGACAACCCCGCGAAGATCCCTCCGGCAACGCTCTGGCCTGTGGTTTCTTCGTCCACCCGCTGTGCAGGAGAAAAACTTCACGAACGCCGCAGCGATCCCGACAAGGGGTGCGCGAACGACTACCGGCCGCACCCTTCGGTAACGGTCTTATGGGGCTTGCGTCCCTTACATGTGGATGACTACGGTAGGACCATGCGATCTCCCACACCCAGCGCCACCGGACGCCGCAGACACGACCGGGAGATCCTGGCCCTCACCGTCCCCGCCTTCGGCGCGCTCATCGCCGAACCGCTGTTCCTGATGGGCGACTCCGCGATCGTCGGCCACCTCGGCACCGCCCAACTGGCCGGGCTCGGCATCTCCGCCGCCCTGCTCACCACCCTGGTCAACGTCTTCGTCTTCCTCGCCTACGCCACCACCGCGGCCGTCGCGCGGCGGGTCGGCGCGGGCGACCGCCGGGCCGCCGTCCAGCAGGGCATCGACGGCATCTGGCTGGCCCTGATCCTCTCCGTGCCGATCGTGGCCGCCTCGATACCGCTGGCCCCGGCGCTCTGCCACCTCTTCGGCGCCTCCGCCACCGCCGCGCCCTATGCCGTCACCTACCTGCGGATCAGCGCCCTGGGCATCCCTGCGATGCTCGGCGTCTTGGCCGCCACCGGCGTCCTGCGCGGGCTCCAGGACACCCGCACCCCGCTGGTCGTCGCGGTCGCCGGGTTCTCGGTCAACCTGCTGCTCAACCTGGCCCTGGTCTACGGCGCGGGCCTGGGCATCGCCGGCTCCGCCATCGGCACGGTCGTCTCGCAGTGGGGCATGGCCGCCGCCTACCTCGTCGTGGTCCTGCGCGGCGCCCGCCGCACCGGCGCCGGCCTGCGGCCCGACCTGGCCGGTATCCGGGCCTGCGCCACCGCCGGAGCGCCGCTGCTGGTGCGCACCCTCAGCCTGCGGGCGGTGCTGCTGATCGCCACCGCCGTCGCCGCCCGGCTCGGCGACGCCTCGATCGCCGCCCACCAGGTCGCCATGTCGCTGTGGAGCTTCCTGGCCTTCGCCCTGGACGCCATCGCCATCGCCGGACAGGCCATCATCGGCCGCTGCCTCGGCGCGGGGGACGCCGCCGGGGCCCGGGCCGCGACCAGGAGGATGGTGGAGTGGGGCGCCGGCGGGGGCGTCGTGCTGGGCGCGCTGCTGCTGCTCACCCGGCCGCTCTACCTGCCGCTGTTCACCGCCGACCCGGCGGTCCGGCACCAGCTCGGCCCGGTGCTGCTGGCCGCCGCCCTCAGCGAGCCGGTCTGCGGGGTGGTGTTCGTGCTGGACGGCGTGCTGATGGGCGCGGGCGACGGCCCCTACCTGGCCTGGGCGATGCTGGCCACCCTGGCCGTGTACGCGCCGGTCGCGCTGGTGCTGGGCAGCGGCAGCCTGGTCGCGCTGTGGATCGCCATCGACCTGTGCATGGTCGTCCGGCTGCTGTTCCTGTGCGTCCGCGCCCGGACCGGCGCCTGGCTGGTCACCGGCGCGGTCCGCGCCTGACCCGGATGCCGGACAGCGCCTGGGTACCGAACAGCCACCGGACGCCGAACAGCTTCCGGACGCCGGGCCCCGGCACCGCCCCGGCACCCCCAGTCACCGCAGTCCGCGCTGGTAGAAGGCGGTGCCGTGGAGCGGGCGCCCGCCCATCCCCCGGTACGCGGCCTCCGCCGCCGCGTCCCCCTCCGGGACGCGGTGCCCGCGCAGCACCCGGTACCCGGCCGCCCCCAGGTTGCGGTACAGCTCGCGGGCCAGCAGCGTCAGGTAGCCGCGGCCCTGCCACTGCGGCAGCGTCGCCATCGCCACCAGCACGGCCTGCCCCCGACTGCGCTCCGGCGCGGCCGACGCCCGCAGGCCGCCGAACCGCAGGCCGCCCGTCCGCAGCCCGCCAGCCCGCAGGCCGCCCGGCGCGAGCCGGGCCAGTGCGCGCCGGGCCGGGCGGTCGCGCGCGCCACGCCAGGACAGGTCCGGGACGGCCAGCACGAACGCCACCGGCCGGCCCTCCCGCGACAGCCACAGCAGCAGCCGGTCGTCCAGTCCGCCGCCCAGCTCCCCGGCCCACGCGGCGAACTCCTCGGCGAAGTCCGCCGCCGAGACCCCGGTGCGCGCCTCCACCTCCGCCCAGGACGCGTTCAGGACGGCTCTGAGCTGCGGCAGCACCCGCCGCAGCGCCCGGCCCCGACCCCGGTGCACGGTCAGCCGCTCGTCCGCGAGCCGCCGGTCGTCGAAGGGGAACGCCTTCTCCGGCGGCAGCCGCCCGGGATCGTCCAGGCCCTCGCAGATCCAGGTCCGGCCGGGCCAGCGCCGGGTGAAGCCGTGCCGCTCGTACGCGGCGGCGTAGTAGGGCGGGCTCCAGCCGCCGCCGCTGAACCCGCGCCGGTCGAAGCCCGAGGTGAGGACGCCGGGGGACTCGTCGGGGCACTGCTCGACCGGTCCGATCATGAGATCGCAGCCGCTCATGGTGCCCGCCTGCTCGGCGAGGTCGAACAGTTCCTTGGCCGGGTCGTCACCCAGCGGCCGCCGGTCGGCGAACTCGGTCAGGCCGAACAGCTGGACGCTGCGCCCGACCCGCGCGTCCAGGGCACTACTGCGGTGCAGGCAGGTCCGGCCGACCGGGCACCCGGTCTCGTCACGGGCCAGGTAGAGGTGGACCGGGCCGTAGCGGCGCAGCGGTCCGGTCCCGGCGTACCAGGCGCGGATGCGCCGCTCGGGGACGGGGACGTAGAGGTCGGAGGGGTGCAGCCGGAGCGGGAGGTCGCAGAACTCCCGCAGCTCGGCCGGGGTGGTCACCTCGGTGACCCGGATCGTCATCGCAGGGCTCCGCTCTGGGGCTCCGGGGCCGGTACGGCCCCAGCAAGTTACTAGCGAGTACGATCCCATCGTGCACGCACCGGCGACCCGGCGAATGCGCTCGGATACTCAGCGTGCTACTCAGCGCGGACCGGCGCCGCTGAGTACGCCGGAAGGCCGGCCCCCGAGGGGACCGGCCTTCCCGCCCGGCACGTCAGCGCCGGGTGTGCACGACGTCAGGCAGCGACAACGTTGACGTTGATCTTGGCGACCACGTCGGAGAGCAGCTTGACGGTGACCGTGTGGGCACCCGTGGTCTTGATCGGCGAGCCGATCTCGACCCGGCGCTTGTCGACCAGCGGGCCGTCGACGGCCTTGATGGCGTCGACGACGTCGCCCGGGGTCACGGAGCCGAAGAGACGGCCCGCGTCGCCCGCGCGCACGGCGAGCTTCACGGTCAGGCCCTCGAGCTTGCCCTTGACCTCGTTGGCCTGCTCCAGGGTCTGGATCTCGTGGATCTTGCGGGCGCGACGGATCGCGTCCACGTCCTTCTGGCCGCCCTTGGTCCAGCGGATGGCGAAGCCACGCGGAACCAGGTAGTTGCGGGCGTAACCGTCCTTGACCTCGACGATGTCGCCGGCGGTCCCGAGGCCCGAGACCTCGTTCGTGAGGATGATCTTCATTGTTCGGTCACCCTCCTATTCAGCGAGCGGTCGAGGTGTAGGGCAGCAGAGCGACCTCGCGGCTGTTCTTCACAGCCGTGGCCACGTCGCGCTGGTGCTGGGTGCAGTTGCCGGTGACCCGGCGGGCGCGGATCTTCCCACGGTCGGAGATGAACTTGCGGAGCAAGTTCGTGTCCTTGTAGTCGACGTAGGAGATCTTGTCCTTGCAGAAGACGCAAACCTTCTTCTTAGGCTTGCGTACAGGCGGCTTCGCCATCATGTACTCCAACTGGTGTTCACGATCCGACCGTCCCCGAGGGGGCGGGCGGGTCGCACGGGATCAAGTCTGAGCGGGCCTCACCCGTGAGGGCTCGGCCCAGCACACTGCTGCGCCCGGAAAGGGCGGTCCGGAAGGACTAGAACGGGGGCTCGTCGGAGAATCCGCCGCCGGCCGGGGCACCCCAGCCGCCGCCCTGCTGCCCGCCGCCCGCCGGGGCGCTGGACGCCCAGGGGTCGTCGGACGGCCCGGACTGGCCGCCGCCGGAGTTTCCACCCCAGCCGCCACCGCCGCCGCCCTGCTGGCCGCCACCGCCGTAGCCGCCGCCACCGCCGCCGCCGAAGCCGCCACCCGGTCCGCCCTGGCCGCCGGACCGCTGGGCCTTGGTGACCTTCGCAGTCGCGGAGCGCAGCGACGGGCCGACCTCGTCGACCTCGACCTCGTAGACGGTCCGCTTCTCGCCCTCTTTGGTGTCGTACGTGCGCTGGCGCAGACGGCCCTGGACGATGACGCGCATACCGCGCTGCAGCGTCTCAGCGCAGTTCTCCGCCGGCTGACGCCAGACGTTGCACGTGAGGAAGAGGCTCTCGCCGTCCTTCCACTCGTTGGTCTGGCGGTCGAACGTACGAGGAGTGGACGCGATGCGGAACTTCGCGACGGCCGCACCCGACGGCGTGAAACGCAGCTCGGGGTCGTCGACAAGGTTGCCGACAAGGGTGATGACGGTCTCGCCTGCCATGGTGGTGATCGACCTCTCGGTGGGAGCGGTTCCGTTCTGCAGTGCTCACCGCACCGGCCGTACGGACGGCCGGGCAGTGCAGTACGTCACGCACGGTGACGCACTTGGGTGCCTCAGTGGGTGTCCGGGCGGAGCACCTTGGTGCGCAGGACCTGCTCGCTCAGGTTGAGCTGCCGGTCGAGCTCCTTGACGACCGCAGGCTCGGCCTTGAGGTCGATCACCGAGTAGATGCCCTCGGACTTCTTGTTGATCTCGTACGACAGGCGACGACGACCCCAGGTGTCGACCTTCTCCACGTTGCCGCCGCCGGTGCGGACGACATTGAGGAAGTTCTCGATCAGGGGGGAGACAGCGCGCTCCTCGACCTCAGGGTCGAGGATCACCATGACCTCGTAATGACGCATGTGGAACCCACCTCCTCTGGACTCAGCGGCCACGGTCTTTCCGTGGCAGGAGGGTTTTGAGACGCGTCGCAACAGTAGTGGTCGGCACTGACAAACGAGCGGGAATCCGCGTCGTCACGCCAGCGAAGCGCCGAGCCACACCGGTGCAGACGGTCCAGACTACAGGCACCCGAATGGGGTCTTGAAATCCGCCCCCCGATCGACGCAATCTGTACACATCGGGTAGGGAGGCCGCCCCGGGGCGCGCCGCCGCATCCGAGGCCGCACGGCCGCCCAGGCCGTCGGCCAGCTCGCGCCACGCGCCGGCCCGACGGCAGCCGCTGCCGCCCGGTCGCAGCGTGCGCCCAAACCTCCCCAAGGAGGCGGGTTCCATGGCCCAGTCCACGCAGCCGCACGGCCGCTCCGACGACCAGAGCACCTGGGCGACCATCGTCCGCAACGACGGAAAGCCCCACCCCCTTCAGGACACCCTCGCCGGGATCACCCTGGTCCTCGGCCTGATCGCCATCGGCACCTGCGGATTCCGCAGCCTGCACATCCTCGCCTCGTGGACCGGCCTGTTCGGCATCTTCAGCGCCATCTGGGGCCAGTACATCTCGGCGACCACCACCGAGCGCTTCCTGCTGGTCATCGGCGGCGGCGCGGCGGCGGTCGGCTTCGGCATCGGCCTGGCCCACGGCGGGCTGCTCGGCGGCGTGGTCGGCTACTGACGGCCCGGCACGCCCGGCGCACCCGACCCGCCCGGCCCGTTCCGCACGAGAGCGTTCCGGACGAGAGCGTTCCGGGCGGGCGGCCCGGGCGGCTGTACGGGCGGTTCGCGGCGGCTTCGCACCGGGCGTCCTATGGGGGTGCTCCGGCTGGGCAGTAGGCTTCGCGCTTGACGCGACCTGACGCCCGAGGAGCACCCCCACCATGAGCTTGCGCCTGAGGACCATCAGCCGGGAGGAGCACCTGGCCTTCGTCCGGAGCCTGCCCTCCGCGAGCCATATGCAGGTGCCCAGCTGGGGCGACGTCAAGGCCGAGTGGCGCTCGGAGAGCATCGGCTGGTTCGACGACCGGGGCGCGATCGTCGGCGCCGGGCTGGTGCTGTACCGGCAGATCCCCAAGGTCAAGCGGTACCTCGCGTACCTGCCCGAGGGCCCGGTGATCGACTGGTTCGACCCCGCGCTGGACCGCTGGCTGGAGCCGATGCTGGCGCACCTGAAGTCCCAGGGCGCGTTCACGGTGAAGATGGGCCCGCCGGTGATAATCCGCCGCTGGCAGGCCGAGACCATCAAGAACGCGATCGCCGGCAAGGAGGCCAAGCGGCTGCGCGACATCGAGGCCGACTGGTACGAGCCCCGGGCCATCGACACCGCCGACCGGCTGCGCCGCCTGGGCTGGCAGCAGGGCGAGGACGCCGGGGCGGGCTTCGGCGACGTCCAGCCGCGCTACGTCTACCAGGTGCCGCTGGCCAACCGCTCGCTGGACGACGTCCTCAAGGGCTTCAACCAGCTGTGGCGCCGCAACATCAAGAAGGCCGAGAAGGCCGGGGTGGAGATCGTCCAGGGCGGCTACGACGACCTGCCGGTCTTCCACCAGCTGTACCTGGAGACCGCCGAGCGCGACCACTTCATCCCGCGCCCGCTCTCCTACTTCCAGCGGCAGTGGACGGCGCTGAACAACGAGGACCCCAACCGGATGCGCCTGTACCTGGCGTACCACGAGGGCGACGCGCTGGCCGGAACCACGATGATCACCGTGGGCGAGCACGTCTGGTACTCGTACGGGGCCTCCACCGTGCACAAGCGCGAGGTGCAGCCGAACAACGCCATCCAGTGGCGGATGCTGCGGGACGCCTACGCCCACGGCGCGACCGTCTACGACCTGCGCGGGATCAGTGACACCCTGGACGAGTCCGATCACCTGTTCGGGCTGATCCGGTTCAAGGTCGGCACCGGCGGACAGGCGGCCGAGTACCTCGGCGAGTGGGACTTCCCGCTCAACAAGCTGCTGCACAAGGCGCTGGACATGTACATGAATCGGCGCTGACGCCCGCAGCCCGCCCGGACACCCCTCCCGCCGCACAGATCTTCACGGAAGGCCCAAGCCCCATGGCGCTCACCCTGTACGTGGACACCCACCGCTGGCGCGCCCATCAGCGGTCCGTCCTGGAGTCCTTCCCCGGTCTGGTCCCGGTCGCCAAGGGCAACGGCTACGGCTTCCGCAACCTGCGGCTGGCCGAGGAGGCGGTGCGCCTGGACGCGGACGTCCTGGCGGTCGGCACCGCCTACGAGGCCGCCGAGACCAAGGACTACTTCGGCCGGGATCTGATCGTGCTCACCCCGTACCGCATCGGCGAGGACCCGGTGCCGCTGCCGCAGCGGGTGATCCGCACCGTCGGCACCGTGCGCGACGTGCGCGGCCTGGTCGGCGGCCGGGTGATCATCGAGTGCATGACCAGCATGCGGCGGCACGGCACCACCCCCGACGACCTGCCCAAGCTGCGCAGCGCGCTGGACGACGTCCGGGTCGAGGGCTTCGCCGTGCACCTGCCGATGGACCGCCCGGACGGCGTGGACCCGCTCGGGGAGACCATCGCCTGGGTCGAGCGGCTGCGCGCCGAACGGCTGCCGCTGCGGCGGATGTTCGTCAGCCACCTGCGCCCGGCCGAGGTCGCGGAGCTGTCGCAGCGCTACCCGGACGTGCACTTCCGCGCCCGTATCGGCACCCAGCTGTGGCTCGGCGACCACAAGGCCATCGACTGCCGGGGCACGGTGATGGACGTGCACGCCCTGGCCAAGGGCGAGCGCTACGGCTACCGCCAGCACCGCGTCCCGGGCGACGGGCACCTGCTGGTGGTGGCCGGCGGCACGGCGCACGGGGTGGGCCTGGAGGCCCCCAAGAGCCTGAGCGGGCTCACCCCCCGGGCCAAGAACCTGGCCCGGGCCGGGCTGGCCACGCTCAACCGCACGGCGTCCCCGTTCAGTTGGAACGGCAGCAAGCTGGGCTTCGCCGAGCCGCCGCACATGCAGGTCTCGCTGCTGTGGGTTCCCGGCGAGGTGACCCCGCCGCAGGTGGGCGACGAGCTGAAGGCGACCCTGCGGCACACCACGACCCTCTTCGACCGGATCGTCGAGCAGGGCTGACCGGGCCCGCTACCTCATCGCCCCGCGCCCGGGCAGGACGCCAACTCCCGCCCGCGGCAGCGGCATTGCCCGGACGCGCCGAGGGCCTGCGGACAACTCGCTGTCCTCAGGCCCTCGGTGACTTATCCACAGCCTCAGGCCGGTGGTAGCACGGGTTCCTCGTCGATTTCCACAACCCCGTGCGGTTCCCCGCCGGACCGCGAGGGACCGACCACCAGCACGTCCGGAGCCCCGTCCAGCACGCCTCCTGACGGATCGTCACTTCCGTCCCAGCGCACCACGTCGAACTCGGGCGCCAGCACGTCGCGGACCACCAGCGCGCACAGATAGAGCGTCCCGAGCACGTGCACCACGATCGCGCCGTGGTACCAGTCGGTCGGCAGGCCCTTCTGGTTGGGGCTGGAGGTGTAGGCGAAGTTGTACCAGATGCCCAGGAAGTACAGGATCTCGCAGGCCTGCCAGATCAGGAAGTCCCGCCAGCGCGGGCGGGCCAGCACCGCCAGCGGCGTCAGCCAGAGCACGTACTGCGGCGAGTAGACCTTGTTGGTCAGCACGAAGGCCGCGATCACCAGGAAGGCCAACTGGGCGAAGCGCGGCCGGCGCCGGGCGGCCAGGGCCAGCCAGGCGATCCCCAGGCAGCACAGCGCCAGCAGCAGCGCGATGACGGTGTTGACCTGGGAGGTGGTGAAGCCGCTCGGCAGCAGGTTGTTCTGCTCCAGGATCAGCCAGACCGAGCCGTAGTCGATGCCGCGCAGCTCGCTGAAGGTGTAGAAGGTGGCCCAGCCCTTGAAGTTCAGCAGCATGAACGGCACGTCCACGACCAGCCAGGCGGCCAGCGCCCCGGCGAAGGCCTGGCCGAAGTCGCGCATCCGACCCGCCCGCAGGCACAGCAGCAGGATCGGCCCGAGCAGGAAGACCGGGTACAGCTTGGCGGCGGTGGCCAGTCCGATCATCACCCCGGCGAGCACCAGCCGCCTGCGCGCCCAGCAGGCCATGCCGACGGCCGTCAGCGCCACCGCCAGCAGGTCCCAGTTGATGGTGGAGTCCAGCGCCAGCACCGGCGCCAGCGCGAACAGCAGCGCGTCCCAGGGGCGGCGGCGGTGGGTGCGCATCACCGCGACCACCGCGATCACCGCGCAGATCATCAGCATGCCGGAGTTGACCAGCCAGAACACCTGCTCGCGGTGGACGTCGCCGCCGCCGGAGGGGGTCAGCCAGGTCGCCACCCACATGAACATGCCGGTCAGGACCGGGTACTCCAGGTACTGCATGGTCGGGTCGGGGGCCTGCCCCGGCGCGACCGGCAGCCTGTCCAGGTAGGGGATGTTCCCGATGGAGAAGCCGCGCAGGGTGAACAGGTGCGGGATGTCGCTGTAGCAGGCGTGGTCGTACTGCGCGGTCGCGCCGTAGAACCAGCCGCTGTCGTAGCAGGGGATCTTCTGCACCATCCCGAGCGCGAACACCGCGATGGTGACGATCGCCAGCACCCGGCCCGCGGTCCACCAGCCGACGCCGAGCAGCGCGCGGCGGCCGGGGGCCCCGCCGAGGATCTCGCTCCCCGCGGCAGCCACCGGGTCCTCGTCGGCGGGGACGACGACGGTGTCCTCGGGCGGGGGAGTGGGCAGTGTGCTCGACGTCATGGCGCACATCCTGCCGCACGATCCTGAGCGCGGGGCCCCGCACCCGGCAGTTGGTGGCCGCAGCCCGCCCGGTACGGCCTAACTGTCCCTTTCCTGGGGCATTCCGGCGCGTTCCTGGGCCTTCCAGTGCCTCCCGGCGCCGCACCGACGGCCGCGGCCCCGGAGCGCTCCACCGCTGGGGTGGTGCGCGCCGGGGCCGCGTGCGGCTCGGCCTCGGTCAGCCGTCGTCGTTGCCGCCGCCGTGCTGGTTCCACCCCGGCGTGGAGGACGAGGTGCCGCCTCCTCCGCCGCCGCCCGGGCCCCCGGGACCGCCGCCCGGTCCGCCGGTCGAGGTGTCCGACGCGCTCGGCGTCGGGCACAGCACCAGGCAGGTGTCCGGCGCCGAGGGCGTGCTCGACGGCGTCGACGAGGCCGTGTCGGACGCCGGCGCGGAGGGCGTCCGCGAGGGCTTGCTCGACGCCGTGCTGGACGGCGTGGCGCTGGCCGTCGGGGTCGCACTGGCCGTCGCGGAGGGCGTGACGTCCGGCCCGTAGACCAGGGAGCCGTACGTGCTGAGGGTGTTCAGCGTCTCCGGCGAGAAGCCGCTGAGCGCCACCTTCATGTACTTGGTCCAGATCTCGGTCGGGAAGTTGGCGCCGTAGATGTCCTGCTGGCCGGCCAGGCCGATCATCGGCTCGATGGTGCCGGTGGCGGGGTTCTGGTCGAACAGCAGGACCGCGGTGGCCGCCTTCTTGGTGTAGCCGACGAACAGCGCCGACTTGTAGGAGTCGGTGGTGCCGGTCTTACCGGCGATCCCGCCCGGCCAGCCCAGCGCCATGGCATGCGCACCGGTACCGGAGTCGGAGACCACGCCCTCCAGGGCCTCGTTGACGGTGTCCGCGACCTGCGGGGTGAAGGCCACCCGCGGCTTGGTCTTCAGCGACTTGGTGGCGCCGCCGTAGACGTAGTGGTCGACCTCGTACGGGTCGTACTCGATGCCGTCGTTGGCGAAGGTCGCGTAGGCCGTGGCCAGCCGGATCGGGCCCGGCGTGGAGGTGCCCAGCGCGAACGAGGGCACGGTGTCGTTGGCCCAGGCCGAGCTGGGGTCGGCGTTGAGCCCGGCGTCGATGGCGGTCTGCTTGACGTTCTGCATGCCGACGTCCATGCCGAGCTGCACGTAGACCGAGTTCACCGACTGGTCCATGGCCGTCTTCAGGTTGATGTTCCCGTAGGGGTAGTCGGAGTCGTTGGGCTGGTGCCACACCTGGTTGTTCTGGTCCAGCCAGGGCTGGCCGTTGGCCTGCCTGATCACCAGGTTGTTCTGGCCGCTGAACATGCTGTTCAGCGACACCGGCGTGCCGGCCGGGATGGTGGTCCCGTTGTAGGAGACCGGGTCCTGCAGGCCGTACTTCTCGGCGGCCGCCAGCACGAACGCCTTGAAGGTCGAGCCGACCAGGACGTTCGGCGCGTCGGCGTTGTCGTTGAAGTCCTTCAGGAAGTCGGCGCCGCCGTAGATGGCGTTGACCGCGCCCTCACCGGGCACCACCGAGGCCGCGCCCTCCTGCAGCCACTTGTCCACCGGGTACTTCTTCTTGTAGTCCGGGCTGGTGGTGTCCGAGGTGTTGGTGACCATGCGCTTGGGGTTCAACTGCCCGGCGAACGTGGAGTTCACCGAGGACACCATGGCGTTCTCGTCGGCCTTGTTGAAGGTCGTGTAGATCTGGTAGCCGCCCTGGTCCAGCTGCGCCTGGGTGACCCCGTTGCGCAGCAGGTTGTTCTGGGCGAGGGTCACCATGTACCCGATCTGCCCGCCCATGTTGGTGTCGCTCACCGTGTAGGGCCTGGGCATGGGGAAGCCCTTGGCCAGCCAGGTCTGCGAGTCGGCCGCGCTCATGAAGTTGAACTTGGCCATGTTCTTCAGGACGTAGGTCCAGCGCTGGGTCGCGTTGATCTTGTTCTGCGCGGCGTTGTCGCCCTGGATGTCCGAGCCGTACGGGTCGTACAGGCTGGGGCCGTTGACCAGCGACGCCAGGAAGGCGCCCTGGCTGGGGTTCAGCTGGCTGGCGTCCAGGTTGTAGTACGTCTTGGCGGCCGCCTCGATGCCGTAGGCGCCGCGGCCGAAGTAGCAGGTGTTGAGGTAGCCCAGCAGAATCTGCTGCTTCGGGGTGCTCTTGGAGATCTTGACGGCCAGCAGGATCTCGTCCATCTTGCGGGTCGGGGTCTGCGCCGCGGTGAGGTAGTAGTTCTTGATCCACTGCTGGGTGATGGTCGAACCCGACTGGGTCTCCTCACCCTTGGCCATGTCGTAGACGGCGCGCAGGATGCCCTCGGGGTCGATGCCCGAGTCGGTCCAGAAGGTCGAGTTCTCCGCCGCCAGGAAGTCGTTCTGCACCGGCTTGGGGATCGTCGAGAGGCTGTCCAGGATCTGCCGGTTCTGCGCGCCGGTCTGCACCATCACCGACTTGTCGGCCCAGTAGTACGTGTTGCTCTGGGTGACGGCGTCGTACTGCGGGTTGGGCGCCTTCAGCGTCGCGTAGGCGTAGCCGACCACGCCGAACAGCGCGCCGGTGCAGATCACGAAGCCGGTCAGGACCAGCTTCCACGAGGGCAGCCAGCGGCGGACGCCGCCCTTGCCCCAGCGCGGGTAGTCGATCAGCCGCTTCGGCTTGGGGCCGGCCGGGCCGCCCGGGCCGCGCCCGCCGCCGCCCTGCATGCCGTTGGCGGTCGTGGTGCCGCGGCGGCCCTTGGACTGCGCGGCGCGGCGCATCTCGGCGCGGGTCATCTGCGGCTGCGCGGTGGTCTCGGCGGCCTCCGGGCCGGGCCCCTGGCCGTACCCCTGGGGGCGCGCGGTGCGGCGCGGCGGCGGTCCCGACTGGCGTCGCCCCGGGCCGGTCTGGTACCCGCCGGACGGCCTGGCCTGGTACTCACCGGCCGGTCCGGCCTGGTACTCGCCGGGGGCTCCCTGCGGCGGATACCCGCCCCCCTGGGGCGACTGCTGAGACGGCCCGGCCGACGGACTGTCATCCCGGCCGGGCTGTTGCTGCTTTCGCCGATGTTCGCTCATGCTTCCAGCTGCTCCTCGGACAGGCTCTCGAGCCTGAAGGCGGTGGTCCACTTTCGATCCGCGTCAGGACCAGCGGTCCCCGCACGGCTCCCCCGGGGCTCCGGCCGAAGCGGCCGTACTGCACCGAGGACGAGGACGCCCCATACGTCACTGCGGTTCCCGGCTTTCTGCATAGGCGACAGAGTACGCAGCACCGGACAGTCATCAATCGGGCTTCCCCTGGCAATACGGGGCATAGCGACCACAGATCCTTAGGAAAAGACAGCTCCGCACCGGGCCCGGACAGCGCCGCAGACCCCCGGAAGCCGACCCGAACGGACCCCCCACCAGCCCCTCGCAACCCTCTGTGATCACATTCACCAGGTCGCCTCTTGCTCGCAGCGCGCTCGAGGCATATCGTCTCGATGTATCGGCTCGATACATCGAGACGGCATACCGAGCGAGGGAGAGGAGGCGGTACGGCATGAGCAGGCGCTCCGGCATCCTCGAGTTCGCCGTCCTCGGCCTCCTGCACGACTCCCCCATGCACGGCTACGAGCTGCGCAAACGCCTCAACGTCCTGCTGGGATCGTTCCGTGCCTTCTCGTACGGGACGCTCTACCCGTGCCTCAAGGGCCTGGTCGCCCTCGGTTTCCTGATCGAGGACAACGCCGGAGACGAGTACATCCCCGCCACCGCCCTCAACGGCAAGCGGTCGAAGATCGTCTACCGGCTGACCCCCGAGGGCAAGCAGCGGTTCGAGGAGTTGCTGGCCGACTCCGGCCCGGACGCCTGGGAGGACGAACACTTCGGCGTCCACTTCGCCTTCTTCGGCCAGACCGACCGGGCCGTGCGCATGCGCGTCCTGGAAGGCCGCCGCAGCCGTCTGGAAGAGCGCCTGGAGCGGATGCGCACCTCGCTGGCGCGCACCCGCGAGCGACTCGACGGCTACACCCTGGAACTCCAGCGCCACGGCCTGGAGTCAGTGGAGCGAGAGGTCCGCTGGCTCAACGAGCTGATCGAGACCGAACGCGCCAACCGCAGCAGCGGACGCGGCCCCGACACCGGGCCGCCAGGCACCTCCACCCCGGGTGCCACCCCACAGATTTCGGACGGCAGGAACCGGGCAGCAGCGCACGCCGCTGCGCCACCCGACCGCCCGGAGCGCTCCCCGGAGCGCTGACCACCGCGCAGTCCACCCTCGCCGTCACGTGACGGAGCGGACCGCGCACGCGGGCGGCAGGGGACTGCCGGCACTCGTATGAACCACCGCAATGACCTTCTCCAAAACCCATCACACCAGGGAGCAGCCGGAATGAGTTCGGTTCGCGTAGCAATCGTGGGTGTCGGCAACTGCGCCGCCTCGCTTGTCCAGGGCGTCGAGTACTACAAGGACGCTGACCCGAACAGCCGCGTGCCCGGCCTCATGCACGTGCAGTTCGGCGACTACCACGTCCGTGACGTCGAGTTCGTCGCCGCGTTCGACGTCGACGCCAAGAAGGTCGGCCAGGACCTCGCCCACGCCATCGGCGCCAGCGAGAACAACACCATCAAGATCTGCGACGTGCCGCCCACCGGCGTCATGGTGCAGCGCGGCCCGACCCTCGACGGTCTGGGCAAGTACTACCTGGAGACCATCGAGCAGTCCTCCGAGGAGCCGGTCGACGTGGTCGAGGTGCTCAAGGAGCGCCAGGTCGACGTCCTCGTGTGCTACCTGCCGGTCGGCTCCGAGCAGGCCGCCAAGTTCTACGCCCAGTGCGCCATCGACGCCAAGGTCGCGTTCGTCAACGCCCTGCCGGTGTTCATCGCGGGCACCAAGGAGTGGGCGGACAAGTTCACCGAGGCCGGTGTCCCGATCGTCGGCGACGACATCAAGTCCCAGGTCGGCGCCACCATCACGCACCGCGTGATGGCGAAGCTCTTCGAGGACCGCGGTGTCCTGCTGGAGCGCACCATGCAGCTGAACGTCGGCGGCAACATGGACTTCAAGAACATGCTGGAGCGCGACCGCCTGGAGTCCAAGAAGATCTCCAAGACGCAGGCCGTGACCTCGCAGATCGTCGACCGCGACCTGGGCGCCAAGAACGTCCACATCGGCCCGTCGGACTACGTGGCCTGGCTGGACGACCGCAAGTGGGCGTACGTGCGCCTCGAGGGCCGCGCCTTCGGCGACGTGCCGCTGAACCTGGAGTACAAGCTCGAGGTGTGGGACTCCCCGAACTCGGCCGGCGTCATCATCGACGCGGTCCGCGCGGCGAAGATCGCCAAGGACCGCGGCATCGGCGGCCCGATCCTGTCGGCGTCCTCCTACCTGATGAAGTCCCCGCCGGTGCAGTACTTCGACGACGAGGCCCGCGACAACGTGGAGAAGTTCATCCGCGGCGAGGTCGAGCGCTGAGCGCTCGGCACTGAGCCCGGGCGCCCCCGAGGGCGGTCACCGTTTCACGCACTGTTTCACGTGAAACGGGACCGCCCTCGGGCGTTGCCGCGCCCGGATTCCGGGTAGCACAGCACCTGAAACGGAACCGCCCGCGGGCTCTGCCGCCCCCCGCTGCGCCGGACGGCGGGTTCGGCTTAGGCATCAGCGGTGCGACGTGGGAGTCTGTGAGGGTGTCGATCATCGGCCATGCCTCCGAACCCCAGGGCCGCGCCAGGGCTCTGCTTGGGCTGTCCGGCTTTCGCCGACTCCTCGGCACCCGCCTGCTCTCGCAGCTCTCCGACGGCGTCTTCCAGGTCTCGCTGGCCTCCTACGTCGTCTTCTCCCCCGAACGCCAGCCGACCGCAGGCGCCATCGCCTCCGCCTTCGCTGTGCTGCTGCTGCCGTTCTGCCTCTGCGGCCCCTTCGCCGGCGTGCTGCTGGACCGCTGGCGCCGTCGGCAGACGCTCCTGTACGGCAACCTGATCCGGCTGGTGCTCTGCGCCGGGACGGCCTGGCTGGTGCTGCTCAAGGTGCCGACGCCGGTGTTCTTCGCCGCCGCGCTGCTGGTGACCGGCGTCAACCGGTTCATCCTGGCCGGGCTCTCCGCCGCACTGCCGCAGGTGGTCCCGGACACCCTGCTGGTCAGCGCCAACTCCATCGCGCCGACCATGGGCACGATCGCCAGCACCATCGGCGGGGGCGCTGCCTTCGTCGTGCAGCTGGTCCTCCCGGCCGGGCCGGAGGCCAATGCCGCCCTGCTGGTCCTGGCCGGGCTGGGCTACGGCAGCGCCTCCCTCGCGGCCCGGACGATGTCACGGGACCTGCTGGGGCCCGCGCGCGGCCCGCAGGCCCGCCAGCCGCTGCACCAGGTGATCGCCGAGACCGCCGCGGGGCTGCTGGACGGGGTGCGGCAGCTGGTGCGCGACTCCCGTCCCGCCGCCTACGCGCTGGCCGCGGTGACGGTCTGCCGGTTCTGCTACGGCCTGCTGCTGGTCCTGCTGCTGATGCTGTGCCGGAACAGCTTCTCCACGCCGGGCGACCAGAGCGCCGGCATCCGCTGGCTGGGCCTGGCCCTGGCCGCCTCCGCCGCCGGCTTCTTCACCGCGGCAGTGGTCACCCCCTGGGCGACCCGGCGGATGGGCGTCGGCGGCTGGCTGGTCTGCTGCTCGGCGCTGGCCGCCGTGCTCACCCCGGCGCTCGGCCTGTTCTTCACACCGCTGCCGATCATGGCCGCCGCCTACCTGCTCGGCCTGTTCTCCCAGGGCGCGAAGATCAGCACCGACACCGTCGTCCAGACCTCGGTGGACGACGCCTACCGCGGCCGGGTCTTCGCGGTGTACGACGTGCTGTTCAACGGCTCGCTGGTCGCTGCCGCCGCCGTGGCCGCCGCACTGATGCCGACCAGCGGCCGCTCGGTGGTGGTGATCCTGGTCTCCGCGCTGCTGTACGCACTGACGGCGCTGGGCTACGGGCTGACCCTGCGGCATTCCAAGCCGTCGGCGCCCGTGCCCTGCCCCGTCTCCTCCTCGGTCTAGCCCGCGTCCCCGCTCCGGCCCGCGTCCTGGTGCTGGCCCGGGTCCTGGCTCTGGCCCGCGCGGGCGTCCCACCATCCGCGCAGTGCCTCGGTGGCCGCCTCCGGGCCCATCGGGCCGTGCTCCAGCCGGTGCTCCAGCAGGAACCGGTATGCCTCGCCGACCTCACGGCCCGGCTTGAGGCCGAGGATCGCCATGATCTCCTCGCCGTTGAGATCCGGGCGGATCGAGTCCAGCTGCTCCTGCTCCTGCAGCACGGCGATCCGCTGCTCCAGGCCGTCGTAGGCCCGCGACAGCGCGGCCGCCTTCTTCCTGTTGCGGGTGGTGCAGTCCGAGCGGGTCAGCTTGTGCAGCCGCGGCAGCAGCGGGCCGGCGTCGCGGACGTACCGCCGCACCGCCGAGTCGGTCCACTCGCCGGTGCCGTAGCCGTGGAACCGCAGGTGCAGCTCGACCAGCCGGGACACGTCGGCGATCAGGTCGTTGGAGTACTTCAGCTCCCGCAGGCGCTTCTTGGTGAGCTTGGCCCCCACCAGCTCGTGGTGGTGGAAGGAGACCCCTCCGCCGTCCTCGAAGCGCCGGGTGCGCGGCTTGCCGATGTCGTGCAGCAGCGCGGCCAGCCGCAGCGTGAGGTCGGGGCCGTCCTCCTCCAGGTCGATGGCCTGTTCCAGGACGGTCAGCGAGTGCTCGTAGACGTCCTTGTGCCGGTGGTGCTCGTCACGTTCCAGCCGCAGCGCCGGAAGCTCCGGCAGCACCCGCTCGGCGATGCCGGTGTCGACCAGCAGCAGCAGCCCCTGGCGCGGGTGGTCCGACAGCAGCAGCTTGTTCAGCTCCGCCTGGACGCGCTCCGCGGAGACGATGCCGATCCGCTCCGCCATCTCCGACATCGCGGTGACCACCTCGGGGGCGACCTCGAAGTCCAGCTGTGCGGAGAAGCGGGCGGCCCGCATCATCCGCAGTGGATCGTCCGAGAAGGACGCCTCGGGGGTGCCGGGGGTCCGCAGCACCTTCGCGGCGAGATCCTCCAGGCCGTGGTGCGGATCGATGAAGGCGACCTCGGGCAGGGCCACGGCCATGGCGTTGACGGTGAAGTCGCGGCGGACCAGGTCCTCCTCGATGGAGTCCCCGTAGGAGACCTCCGGCTTGCGGGAGTTCCGGTCGTACGCCTCGGAGCGGTAGGTGGTGATCTCGATCTGGAAGTCGCGCGGCTCGCCCCCGGCGGTCGGCCGGGCCTTCTTGCGGGCGCCCACCGTGCCGAAGGCGATGCCGACGTCCCAGATGGCGTCCGCCCAGGGCTTCAGCAGCGCCAGGATCTGCTCGGGCCGGGCGTCGGTGGTGAAGTCCAGGTCGTTGCCGAGGCGGCCGAGCAGGGCGTCCCGCACGGAGCCTCCGACCAGGGCGAGGCGGAAGCCGGACGCCTGGAAGCGGCGCCCCAGCTCGTCCGCGACGGGGTAGGCGTCGAGGATCTCGCTGACGGCGGCGAGCTGCGCGGCACTCAGGGAGTCGGCGGCGGAACCACGGCGGGACGACGGGTCGTCCAGGCGGGCAGAGCTGGAATCATTGGCGTTCGGCACGACAGACAAGCCTACGTGGCGGCACGCACCCCTCGCGCCCCGATAACGTCAGGGCCGCACGGACGGCGCCGGTCGGCGCGCGGCGGGAGCGTGCGCCCATCCGGGCGTGCCCGGCTGCGTCTCCTCCCAGACAACGTCGTTACCATGCCAGAGCGCACATGCGGGGGCAGCGCGACTGCGGCGATCAGGACAGCGCGAGCGACGAGCGGACGGCGAGGACGCGTGGGCGAGGCGGCACGGCAGAGAAGGCGCACCAGGGGACTGGGCGCGGGTCGTACGCCCCTGGACGCCCCCGGTCGACTGCGCAGCTCGGTGACGGTGCTGCTGGCGGCCGGGCTCACCCTGCTGGGCGGGGCCGGCCTGGCCCCGGCGGCCGAGGCGAGCCAGCTGCGGGTGGGTCCGGCGACCGCGGTTCAGGGCACCGCGTCGGCGGCGGCCGCCCCGGTGACCGCGCGGGCCGCCTCCTCGGTCAGCCAGACCTATCCGGCCGTGGTCTCGCTGACCGACATCAACCCGCCGGTGCCGGTCGCCGGGGGCAAGATCTCGATCACCGGGACGGTCAGGAACAGCGGCAGCAGCACCATCAACGCGCTGCAGGTCGGCCTCGCGGTGGGCTCGGCCCCGCTGGACAACCGCTCGTCGATCGCGGCCGTGGCCCAGGAGACCACCCCGCAGCCGAACCAGGACGCCCCGGAACTGAGCGGCGCGCCGACCGCGCAGCTGGGCCCGCTGGTGCCGGGCGCCACCAGCACCCCGTTCACCCTCACCGTGTCCGTCGACGACCTGGGCCTGAGCAGCGACGGCGTGTACGAGCTGGACGTCGACGCCACCACCGGCGGCTCCTCGCCCCGGCCGCTCGGCGTCAGCCGCACCTTCCTGCCGTACCACCCCTCCACCAGCGCCAAGCCGACCCAGGTGGCGACGCTGTGGCCGCTGGTGGACCAGCCCCGGGTGCAGGCGCAGCAGTACCGCACCGGGGCGGCCGACCTCACCGGGCAGGCCGTCCTGACCGATGACACGCTCGCCTCCGAGCTCGGCCCCGAAGGCCGGCTGGGCCAGCTCCAGTCGCTGGGCAGCAGCTCCGCCGCCTCCGCCATGAAACTCACCTGGGTGATCGACCCCGACCTGATCAGCACGGTCAATCAGATGCGCAGCGGCTACCGGGTCGTCAGCGACCCGCAGGGCAGCGTCTCGGCCGCGACGCCCGACTGCAACTGCACCCGGAAGGGCAGCGAGGCAGGGGTCCAGGCGGCGAAGTCCTGGCTGCTGGGGATGCAGCAGGCGCTGCTGGGGCTGAGCCCGCAGCAGATCATCTCGCTGCCCTACGCGGATCCGGACCTGGCCACGCTGGCGCACCACAGCCCGGCGGCCGACACCCTGGCCTCCCAGCTGACGGACGTGGGCGACGCGAGCGTCCCGGACCTGCTGCAGGTCACCGCGGACTCCTCGGTGGCCTGGCCCTACCAGGGCTACACCGACGCGTCGGTGGTGGCGCTGGCCCGCAGGCTGCACGACACCCAGATCGTCACCAACAGCTCCAGCCTCCCGTACACGGGCGTGAACTTCACCCCCAACGCGGCGCGCTCGCTGGGCGACGGCACGACGGCCGTGGTCGCCGACTCCACCATCTCCGACATCTTCTCCGGGGACCTGACCACCAAGTCCGCACAGACCATGGCCGAGCAGCGGTTCCTCGCGGAGACCCTGGAGATCACCGACGAGCAGCCGGGGCTGCAGCGCAGCATCCTGGTGCAGCCGCCCCGCACCATGTCCACCAGCACCGCCGACACGCTGCTGGCCTCGCTGGAGGAGGCGGCGGGCAAGTGGATCGAGCCGGAGTCGTACGGCACGGTGGCCGCGGCCAAGCCCACGCCGAACGTGTCGTCCTCGCTGGCGCCCTACTCGGTGCAGGTCCGCAACAGCGAGCTGCAGACCCTGCCCGACGTGATGGCCATCCAGGACGACCTCGCCGAACTGCAGAAGATCATCACCCCGCCGGACCCGTACGGCAGCCAGTTCGACGCGGCGATACTGCGCTCGGTGTCGACGCAGTGGCGCGGCCAGCCGCAGGCCGGTGAGGACTACCAGTCCGACACCCAGGCGTACCTGACCGGCCTGCTGGACTCGGTGAGCATCCTGGGCAAGCCCAACGGCGTGACCCTGCCCGGCAGCAATTCGGCGACCATCCCGATCACGATCGAGAACAACCTGCCGCAGACGCTGACCAACCTGGTGGTGGTGCTCACCTCGAAGTCGCCCAACCGCCTGGCGGTCGAGGGCAGCGGCCGGCTGAGCGTCACCAACGCGGGCAACACCAAGCCGGGCTACAAGTTCCAGGTGAAGGCCGCCGCCAACGGCAAGGTGACCATGGAGGCGCGGCTCTACACCACGGTGGGCGACACCCTGGAGCCGTACACCGGCAGTGACGCCGCCATCACCTTCACCGTCAACGTCACCCAGATCTCCGGCGGGGTGATCGCGGTGATCGCCGGCGGCGGTCTGCTGGTCGTCCTGGCCGGTCTGCGACTGTACTGGAAGCGCCGGAAGGACGCGGCGCAGACCGATGGCGGGCCTGGGGAAACGGACGGGGAGGACGGGGCCGACGAGCCGCATGAGCCGCAGCCTGGGGCCGACCAGGGGGCGGATTGCGGGCAACCAGGCGGTCATGATCCGGAAAACGGGGTCCAAAGCCCTGTATAGGCTCTCCCGGGTGAGAAGGTAAGCAGACGAGACGGCCGGAGGACCCCGGTCGTCCCACCCGAAGATCCGGAGAAGGTGGCATGAGCGCGCCGCGGGACGGCAGAACTCAACGGGGACGCGGCGGACGCACCCCGGAACCCGGCACGCCGCCCGGGCCCGAGGGCGGTGTCGACCCCTACCTGGACGAGACCTACGCCCGCGACCCGTACGCGCAGGACCCGTACGGGCACGACGCGTACAACCAGCCGTACCAGCCCGAGGGCTTCGGACCGAGCGGCTACGGCGGCCAGCAGGGCTACGCCGCCCAGGCCCCTGCCCAGAGCCCCGCCCAGGCGCCCTACGGGCAGCCGGGCTACGGGCCGCAGGGTTTCGCCGCCTACGAGGCCAACGCCTACCCGCAGCAGACCCAGCCGCAGCCCCAGGCGCAGGCTCCGCAGCAGCAGGCCCAGCCGCAGGCGCAGCCCCCGCAGCAGTACGGGCAGCAGCAGCCCCCGGCCGGCTACCAGGCCCCGTACGACCAGAACGCCTACGGCGGGCAACAGCAGCCGCAGCAGTACGCCACGCCGCAGTACGACGGACAGCCCTACGACAACGGGCAGCCGTACTCGACCGCGCCGGGTGCCGGCGCCGCCTACGGCACCGACCCCGGCGCGCCCACCGAGTACGTCGGCGTCGACGAGTTGGTCAGCCGGGCCGGGCGGTCCGGCCAGGAGCAGCCGCCGGACGCCGACCCCTACGGCTTCCTCTTCCGTGACGGCGGCAACCAGGCGGAGCCCAACCCGGCCGCCTACCCCCCGGGCATGTACGGCGAGGCCGGCGGCGACGCCGCCATGGAGCTCACCAACACCATGCCGCTGTTCCGGGTGAGCGCGGAGGCCCTGGGCGCCGCGAGCGCGGACACCACGGCCGAGCCGGACCAGGAGCAGAAGGGCGGCGGCAAGGCCGGCAGCCTGCTGAGCTCCAGCGCGATCATGGCCGCGGGCACGCTTGTTTCACGTGGAACCGGCTTCGTCCGGACCATGGTCATCACCTTCGCCATCGGCGTGGGCACCATGGGCGACGCCTACAACGTCGCCAACACCCTGCCGACCCTGCTCTACATCCTGGTCGGCGGCGGCGCGCTGAACGCCGTCTTCGTGCCGCAGCTGGTCCGCAGCATGAAGAACGACGAGGACGGCGGCGAGGCGTACGCCAGCCGGCTGCTCACCCTGGTCGTGGTCGGGCTGGGCGGGGTGGTCTTCGCCACCGTCCTGGCCGCACCGCTGCTGGTGCGGCTGGTCTCCGACTCGATCATGCGCAATCCGGAGAGCGCCAGCGTCACCGTCTCCCTGGCCCGCTATTGCCTGCCCACCATCTTCTTCATGGGCGTCCACGTGGTCATGGGCCAGGTGCTGAACGCCCGCGGCAAGTTCGGCGCGATGATGTGGACCCCGGTCCTGAACAACGTCGTCGTCATCTTCACCTTCGGCATGTACGCCTGGGTCTACGGCCCGTTCACCCACACCAAGGTCACCCCGGAGACCATCTCCCCCGAGGGCGTCCACCTGCTGGGCATCGGCACCCTGTTGGGCCTCAGCGTCCAGGCGCTGTCGATGATCCCGTACCTGCGCGCCGCCGGCTTCAAGTTCCGGCCCCGCTTCGACTGGCGCGGCCACGGCCTCGGCCACGCCGCCAAGTTGGCCCGCTGGACCTTCCTCTTCGTCCTGGCCAACCAGGCCGGCTACCTGGTCGTCACGCAGCTGGCCACAGCCGCCGGAAACGCCTCGGGCACCAACGGCGCGGGCCTGTCCGCCTACTCCAACGCGCTGCTGATCTGGCAGCTCCCGCAGGCCGTGATCACCGTCTCGGTGATGAGCGCGGTGCTGCCCAGGATCTCCCGCTCCGCCGCCGACGGGGACGCCGTCTCCGTCCGCGACGACCTGTCCTACGGGCTGCGCACCTCGGCCGTGGCGATCGTTCCCGCCGCCTTCATCTTCCTGGCGCTCGGACCGGTGATCGGCTCCGTGCTGTACGGCTTCGGCGGCCGCACCCAGGGCACCTCGGTCGGCTGGATGCTCTCCGCCTTCGGACTGGGCCTGATCCCCTACTCGGCCCAGTACGTCCTGCTGCGCGGCTTCTACGCCTACGAGGACACCCGCACGCCCTTCTACAACACGGTGTGGGTCGCGGCCAGCCAGGCGGTGCTCTCCGGGGTCTGCTACCTCGCCCTCCCGGCCCGCTGGGCCGTCACCGGCATGGCCTTCGCCTACGGCGTCTCCTACCTGATCGGCCTGGTCGTCGCCCTGCCCCGGCTGAAACGCCGCATCGGCGACCTGGACGGCCCCCGGATCAAGCGGACCTACAGCAAGCTCATCGGTGCCAGCATCATCCCGGCGGTCGTCGCCTTCGGCTGCTCGACGGCCGTCGCCTCGGCCAGTGGTGGCGGCTTCTTCGGTGATGTCGCCGCCCTGATCGTCGGTATGGTGCTGCAACTCGGTCTCTTCGTCGTCATCACCAAGCGGATGCACATCGAGGAGATGGACTCGCTGATCGGAATGGTCCGCCGCAAGATCGGCCGCTGACCCGCAGGACCGGCGGCCGGATTCCCCCCTCGCAAAGGCAACCCAAGAGGGGGATTGTGGGTCGTAGTCATAAGGCGGGGGTTGGCACAATTGACCGTATGCCCTCTCAGGGGGGACGTTCCAAGGGGAGGAAGGACGAAGGTGGCGGATCGCAGCGAGGCTCCCGTCGAGACCAGCACGGGGAGCGTCGACGACACCGTTCCCGCAGACGACGTCGAGCTGGCAGCCGCCTCCGAGGATGACCTCACGTCAGGGGCCGTCCCCGAGGACACCCCTGAGAGCGAGTCGGCGTCCGAAGCCGAGGCGAAGGCCGAGCCCGAGGACACCCCCGAACCCGAGGCCGAGGCCACGCCCGAGGACAACCCTGAGGCCGAGCCCGCGCCTGCGCCGAAGCCCGAAGCCGGGCCGAAGGCAGCGGCAGAGCAGGAGCCGAAGCCCGAGGCAGCGGCCGAGCCGGAGCCGGCGCCCCAGCCCAAGGCCGCTTCCGCGCCCCCGTTCCCGTTGACCCTCCCGGTGCCGGTCCGCCACAGCGGGGACCGCATCGCCAACCGCTACCGCCTCGAGGAGTGCGTCGCCGAGGACGAGGTCTTCACCAGCTGGCGCGCCATGGACGAGAAGCTGCGGCGCGCCGTCGGCATCCACCTGCTGGCCTCCGGCCACCAGCGCGCCAAGGACACGGTCGCCGCCGCCCGCGAGGCCGCCCTGCTCGGCGACCCCCGCTTCGTCCAGGTGCTGGACGCGGTCGAGGACGGCGAACTGGTCTACGTCGTCCGCGAATGGCTGCCCGACGCCACCGACCTCACCACCCTGCTCGCCGACGGGCCGCTGGAGCCCTACGAGGCCTACCAGTTGGTCCGGCAGGTCACCGACGCGGTCGCCTCCGCCCACCGGCGCGGACAGTCCCATCTGCGGCTCACCCCGGCCTGCGTGCTGCGCAGCGACTCCGGCCAGTACCGGATCAACGGCATCGCCACCGACGCCGCCCTGCGCGGCCTGCACGCCAAGGACCGGGCCGACGCCGAACTGACCGACACCCGCGCCATCGGAGCGCTGCTGTTCGCCGCCCTGACCCACCGCTGGCCCTACCCCGAGGACCGGTACGACCTTCAGGGGATGCCCAAGTTCCTCGGCCTGGTCGCCCCCGAGCAGGTCCGGGCAGGCGTCCACCGGGGCCTGTCGGACCTGTGCGCCCAGGCGCTGTGCCCGGAACCGGGACGCCACCTGGAGCCGCTCACCTCGCCCGAGGCGCTCGCCAAGGCCATCACCCAGCTGCCGAAGGTCAAGCAGCCGGCCCCCGAGCCGCTGGTCATCCCCGAGTACCCGCGCCAGGTGCGCCAGCAGCGACCGGACCAGACCACCGCCGTCGTCCCGCCCATGCCGCCGCACGCCATGCCGCAGCACCCCGGGCCGCTGGTGCCGCCGATGCCGCCCCGACGCACCAACCGCGCGCTGCGCTGGGCCATCTCGCTGGTGCTGCTGGCCGCGGTCGGCCTGGGCAGCTGGGCGACGGCCGAGGCCCTGCTGGACAAGCCCGACTCCAGCAGCGTCACCAAGGTCCCCGCCTCCCCCAGTGGCTCCACCAAGCCCACGGCCCGCCCCACCCCGCACGCCCTGCACATCGAGAGCGCCACCGAGTTCTCACCCCTGGACCCGACGACGATAGCGGGCGACCAGGCGTCCCTGGCCGCCGACGGCAACCCCGCCACGTCCTGGATCACGTCGCCGTTCTACAACTACCCCAAGTTCGGCAACCTGGGAAACCGCGCCGAGGGCAGCGGCATCGTCGTCGACCTCGGCAGCGTGCAGGACGTCACCAGCGTCAACGTCACACTGCCCTTCGCCGGGCAGACCATGGAGGTCGTCGCCGCCCCCGCCGACGCCACCAGCGCCCCCGACGAGTACAGCGGCTACACGCAGCGCATCAGCGACCTGGCGGCCACCACCTCGACCACCGTGGACAGCGCCCCGCTGGCCCACCCCATCCGAACCCGCTTCATCCTGGTGCACATCACCGTGCTGACCCACGACCCGGACGCGGACAACGGCTACTACGGCGGGATCTCCGAGATCCAGGTGCTGAGCTGACGGACGGCCCCCCGGGATGGCACTCTGGTCCGATCAGTTGTCCGAGGGGGAGTAGTGCAAGGTTCGGCGGGCGGTGAAGGTCCGGAGAGACCCACCGACAGCGACAGCGAACTGCTGGCGCGCCATGTGGCGGGCGACCACGACGCCTTCGGCATCCTCGTCCACCGCCACCGCGATCGGCTGTGGGCCGTCGCCCTGCGCACCCTGGGCGACCGCGAGGAGGCGGCGGACGCCCTACAGGACGCCCTGGTCTCCGCCTTCCGCGGAGCCCACACCTTCCAGGGCCGCTCCGCCGTCACCACCTGGCTGCACCGCATCGTCGTGAACGCCTGCCTGGACCGGGCCCGCCGCGCCGCCGGCCACCGCACCCGGCCACTGGACGACGAGCCCGCACTGGACACCGCCCTCGGCATCGGCGAGGGCGCCGACGCGCCGGTCGAGCGCGGCGAGCTGCGCGAGGAACTGGCCGACGCACTCGCCTCGCTCCCCGCCGACCAACGCGCCGCCCTGGTCCTGGTGGACATGCACGGCTATCCCGTCGCCGAGGCCGCCGAGATTCTGGGCGTGCCCGTGGGCACGATCAAGAGCCGCTGCGCCCGCGGCCGCGCCCGGCTGCTGCCCCGGGTAGCCCACCTGCGCGCCGACGTTTCACGTGAAACAGCCGCCCCGCAGCAGCCCAGGGGACCGGCCGGACAACCGTCCCCACCAGGACGGAACCCGGGGGCGGGCGCCTCCGTCCCACTACTGGCCGCTCCACCCGACCGCCGTGCAGGAGGTGAACCAGCGACATGACCGCTTCAGCGTCAGACCCCGCCCTGGACTCCTCCGGGCACCCCGACGTCGATACCCTCGCGGACTACACCGAAGACCTGCTCGGCCCGGAGGCTACGGCCGAGCTGTCGGCGCACCTCGCCGCGTGCGCCGACTGCCGGGAGACCTGCGACGCCCTCGAGGAGGTCCGCACCCTCCTCGGCGGGACCGACGCTCCCCCGATGCCGGACGACATCGCCCGGCGCATCGACGCGGCCCTCGCCGAGGAGGCCGCGCTGCGCACCGCCGACTCCGCACCCCCCGAACTCCGCACCCCCGCAGCCGCCTCCCAGCCTCCCGCCGGGCCGCGCAGGCCCGGGAGCGCGCCGGACCGCCCAGCGGCCCACAGCGGCTCCACCGGACCCGCCGGACGGCGGCCCGGGCGGGGCAGGTCACGCCGACTGCGCCGGGCCGCGCTGTGGGCCTCCTCACTCGCCGTCTGCGGGCTGATCGTCACCGCCGCGCTGAACCTGCACCCGGCGGACACCGGCTCCACAAGCTCCAGCAAAGCGGCCGCCGGCCGTTCGGCGCAGATCAGCCCGCAGTCCGCGCCCGGCTTCACCTCGTTCAGCGACGCGGACCTGCCCGCCCAGATCCAGTCGCTGCTGCAGGCACCACCGTCCCCGGGCGCCGTGGGCGCCCACCCGCAGGCCGTCAACAGCGGGGAACGCTCCAGCAGCGCCGGGATTCCGAGCTGCGCCCTGCAGGCCGTCAACCGGCCCGGGGAGCAGCCGCTGGCCGTCGGCAGGGGCAGCTACCACGGGCTGGCCGTCTACGCCCTGGTCTACCCGGACGCCGCCGACCCGGCGCACTGGACCGACGCCTATCTGGTGAACGCGGGATGCGTCATACCGAGTGGCGCCACCAGTTCCGTCCTGGTGCACCGCACCGTGCCGCGTCCCTGACCGGCTGGGAATGCGGGACACTGGACAACCGTTGAGAGGGCACAGGCAGCGGTGCCTACCACCTCATCGGCCCCAGGCTTGCGAAGCGATTCAGGAGATGCAGTGAGCGACGTCCGTAACGTGATCATCATCGGCTCCGGCCCGGCCGGCTACACGGCCGCGCTCTACACCGCACGCGCCTCGCTCAATCCGCTGGTGTTCGAGGGCGCTGTCACCGCCGGTGGCGCACTGATGAACACCACCGAGGTGGAGAACTTCCCCGGCTTCCAGGACGGCATCATGGGCCCGGAGCTGATGGACAACATGCGCAACCAGGCCGAGCGCTTCGGCGCCGAGCTCATCCCGGACGACGTCGTCTCGGTCGACCTCACCGGCGACATCAAGACCGTCACCGACTCCGAGGGAACCGTCCACCGGGCCAAGGCCGTGATCGTCACCACCGGCTCGCAGCACCGCAAGCTGGGTCTGCCCCGCGAGGACGAACTGTCCGGCCGCGGCGTCTCCTGGTGCGCCACCTGTGACGGCTTCTTCTTCCGTGACCAGGACATCGTCGTGGTCGGCGGCGGCGACACCGCCATGGAGGAGGCGACCTTCCTGTCGCGCTTCGCCAAGTCCGTGACCGTGGTGCACCGCCGCGACAGCCTGCGTGCCAGCAAGACCATGCAGGACCGCGCCTTCGCCGACCCGAAGATCAGCTTTGCCTGGAACAGCGAGGTCGCCGAGATCCACGGCGAGGCCAAGCTCAGCGGACTGACCCTGCGCGACACCGTCACCGGCGAGCTGCGCGAGCTCCCCGTCACCGGCCTCTTCATCGCTGTCGGACACGACCCCCGCACCGAACTCTTCAAGGGCCAGCTCGAACTGGACGACGAGGGCTACCTCCGCGTCGACGCCCCCTCCACCCGGACCAACCTGTCCGGCGTCTTCGGTGCGGGCGACGTGGTCGACCACACCTACCGCCAGGCGATCACGGCCGCCGGGACCGGCTGCGCGTCGGCCCTCGACGCCGAGCGCTACCTCGCCGCGCTCGCCCACGTCGAGGCGACCGCAGCAGCCGTCTGACCCTCCGGCGCCCCAGCGCCCCACCCCGAACCACCACACCCGCGCACCATCCCCCGCACACCCGAGGAGTCCCCGTGGCCGGCGCCACCATCACCGTGACCGACGACACCTTCGCCACCGAGGTGCTCAAGAGCGACAAGCCCGTGCTGGTCGACTTCTGGGCCACCTGGTGCGGCCCGTGCCGCCAGGTCGCCCCCGCCCTGGAGGAGATCGCCGCCGAGTTCGGCGACAAGCTCACCATCGCCAAGCTCGACATCGACAACAACCCCAACACTCCCGCCACCTACGGCGTGCTCTCCATCCCCACCATGCACGTCTACCAGAACGGCGAGATCGTGAAGACGATCGTCGGCGCCAAGCCCAAGAGCGCTCTGCTGCGCGACCTGGCCCAGTTCATCGCCTGACGGCCGAAGCGCCCCATGCCGGGGCGGCCACCCATGGGTGGCCGCCCCGGCATTTCCCTGTTCCACGTGAAACGGCGCGTACGATCAGCAGATCCCATGCAGAGGAGGGGACCTCGCACCATGACCCAGCACCCACCCCACACCTACCGGTGGAAGCTCGGCGACACCGGACCTGCCATCGCCGAGATCCGCTTCAAGCTCGCACTCCTCGGCCTGCTCAGCCTGGACGACTCCAGCAGCCGACAGCGCCGGCTGCCCTCCGCCTCCTCCCTGTTCGACCGTGAGGTGGACGCCGCGGTGCGCCACTTCCAACAGCAGCGAGGGCTCACCTCGGACGGCGTGGTCGGCCCCGAGACCTACCGCCATCTCAACGAAGCCCGCTGGAGTCTCGGCGACCGGGTCCTCAGCCACACCGCAAGCAACCTGCAGATCGGCGACGACGTCGCCCACCTCCAACAGCGCCTGCTGGACATGGGGTTCACCCCGGGCCGGGTGGACGGCATCTACGGCCCCGCCACCGCCCAGGCCGTCAGCGAGTTCCAGCGGAACATGGGCCTCGTCCCGGACGGCACGCTCGGCCTCGCCACCTTCACCGTTCTGGAACGGCTCGCCCGCACCGTCGTCGGCGGCGCCCCGCATGTGATGCGCGAGACCGAGATGCTGCTGCGCTCCGGCCCCGCACTCAGCGGCAAGGTCGTCGTCATCGACCCCGGACACGGCGGCAGCGACCCGGGTGTCCTGGCGGGCAGCGTCAGCGAGGCAGTACTCGTCTGGGAGATCGCCACCAGCCTGGCGGGGCGGCTCAACGCCCTCGGAGTCCGCACCTACCTCACCCGTGGCGCGGACAGCGGAGGCGACGAGGCCCAGCGCGCCGAGTACGCCAACGCCACCGGCGCCGACCTGCTGATCTCCCTGCACGTCGAGGGCCACCACAACCCCGCCGCCTCGGGCGTCGCCAGCTACTACTACGGCGACGAGAGCCGGGGCCGCTGGTCCCACGCCGGAAAGCAGTTCGCCGGGCTGGCCCAGCGAGAGCTGATCGCCCGCTGCGGCCTCGGCGACAACCGCAGCCACGCGCGTACCTGGACCCTGCTGCGCTCCACCCGGATGACGGCCGTCCGGCTGGAGATGGGCTATCTGACCAACCCGGGGGACGCCGCCCGGATCACCTCACCGGGCTTCCGCACCAACGCCGTGGAGTCCATCGCCGTGGCCGTGCAGCGGCTCTACCTGCCGCCGGAGGACGACTCCCCGACCGGCGTGCTGCACCTGCCCGCGCTCACCTGACGGCTGGGGGCCTGACTGGGGGGTGTGCGTGTTTCACGTGAAACACGCACACCCCCCAGTCACATACAGCCGGTCGCGGCGAGCCGGTTCACAGCGGCCGCAGCGACGGCTCCTTCTGCACCGCGCCGAGCAGGCGCTCCAGGGCAACCTCCATCTCGCCCTTCCAGGAGATCGCCGAGCGCACCTCCAGCCGCAGCCGGGGATACCGGTGGTGCGGTCGGACCGTCTTGAAGCCGACGGCCAGCAGATAGTCAGCCGGGAGGATGCAGCCGGGCTCCGTCCAACGGGCGTCGGCGAACGCCTCGATCGCCTTGAAGTCCCGCCGCACGAGATCCTTGGCGACCGTCTGCACCAGAGTCCGGCCGATGCCCTGCCCCTGGTAACCGGGGAGCACCCGCGCCGTCATCAACTGCACCGCGTCCGGTGAGACCGGGCTCGTGGGGAAGGACAGCGACCTCGGAACGTAGGCCGGCGGCGCATAGAGTACAAAGCCCGCCGGAACGTCGTCCACATAGGCGATCCGGCCGCAGGACCCCCACTCCAGCAACACAGCGGAGATCCAGGACTCCTTCTCCAGCTCCGGCTGGCCCCCCTTGATCGCAGCCTGCCCGCTCACCTGGTCCAGCTCCCAGAACACGCAGGATCTGCAGGTGACCGGAAGGTCGGAAAGGCTGTCCAGAGTCAGCGGTACGAGCCTGCGTCCCATGCACCACACCTTCGGGCTCAGCGGTCCCGGGGGACCGGTCCTCGCTCAACGATAAGCGGGGAAGGTTGCCGTCAGCACCCCGACGGGCCACAAGCAGATGGCTCCCTGTTTCACGTGAAACAGGGAGCCATCCGAGATGCCCGTGACCACGACGCGGTTAGACCTCCGCGTCGCCCGAAGCGCCGCCGAGGCCCTCCTTCAGCCGCTGCCCCTCGCCCGGGGCGAAGGAGTCGAGGATCCGCTTGAGATCCTCGACCGTGGCGAACTCGACCACGATCTTGCCGCGATGGGCACCCAGATCGACCTTGACCCGGGTGTCGAAACGGTCGGACAGCCGGCTCGCCAGACTGGCCAGAGCGGGCGAGGGAACCTTGCCCGCCCGGGGACGACGCGGTTTGGGCTTGGGCTGCTCGGCCCGGGCCAGCATGACGATCTCCTCGACCGTCCGGACCGAGAGCCCCTCGGCATTGATCCGGTCCGCCAACTGCTCCTGCTCCTGCGGGCTGTCCAGTCCCAGCAGCGCCCGCGCATGTCCGGCCGAGATGGACTTGGCCGCCACCCGGCGCTGCACCGACGGCGGCAGCTTCAGCAGCCGCAGGGTGTTGGTCACCTGCGCTCGGGAGCGGCCGATCCGGTCGGCGAGCTCGTCATGGGTGCAGGAGAAGTCCCGCAGCAGCTGGTCATAGGCGGCCGCCTCCTCCAGCGCGTTCAGCTGGGAACGGTGCAGGTTCTCCAGCAGGGCGTCCAGGAGGAGCTTCTCGTCCTCCGTCGCCCGGACGATCGCCGGAATGGCGTCCAGCCCTGCCTCCCGGCAGGCCCGCCAGCGACGCTCACCCATGATGAGCTCATAGCGCTCCGGACCGACCTGACGCACCACCACCGGCTGGAGCAGGCCCACCTCCTTGATGGAGTGCACCAGCTCCTTCAGCGCCTCCTCGTCGAAGACATCACGGGGCTGACGCGGGTTCTGCTTGATGGCGTCCAGCGGGATCTCAGCGAAGTACGCCCCGTCCACCTCCCGCAGCTCGGTGTCGGCGCCACCCGTCACCGTTTCACGTGAAACACCCGGGGCCTCCGGGTCGAGCGGGCGCTCCAGGGTGCCGACCGCCCCCGCCGCCTTGGCGGCGGCACTGCCCCGCTCCCCTCCCGTGCCCGCCACCGTGCCCGAGGGGCCCGAGGCCCCGTGGATGGCCGGCCGTACCTCCGGCCCGGACGCGGCCGGGATGAGTGCTCCCAGACCACGGCCCAGACCCCTGCGACGCTCGCTCACCGGTTCCCCTCCATCGTGCTGTGCCCTGCGGCGTGGTGGCCCACAGAGTCCTGCTGCGGCAGCCCCTGCTCAGCCATCCGACGCGGCTGCTGCTGGTAGACCCCCGGGCTGCCGGGGTCGGCGGTGAACCGGGCATCCGCTGCCCGGGCGTCCGCCTCCGCGCCCCGGAGGGCGATCTCCTTGGCCGCCTCCAGATAGGAGAGCGCCCCGGTCGAACTCGGATCATAGGTGAGAACCGTCTGTCCGTAGCTCGGAGCCTCCGAGACGCGCACCGAACGGGGGATGCTGGTCTTCAGCACCTCCTCCGCGAAGTGCGTGCGGACCTCCTCGGCGACCTGGGCGGCCAGCCGGGTCCGGGCGTCGTACATCGTCAGCAGGATCGTCGAGACATGCAGATGCGGATTGAGGTGGGCCCGGACCAGGTCCACGTTCCGCAGCAGCTGCCCCAGCCCCTCCAGGGCGTAGTACTCGCACTGGATCGGGATGAGCACCTCGCGGCCGGCCACCATGGCGTTCACGGTGAGCAGACCGAGCGAGGGAGGGCAGTCGATCAGGATGTAGTCGAGCGGCTGCTCGTACGCCTCGATCGCGCGCTGCAGCCGGCTCTCCCGGGCCACCAGCGACACCAGCTCGATCTCCGCACCGGCGAGATCGATGGTGGCCGGGCAGCAGAAGAGGCCCTCGACATCCACGACCGGCTGGACGACGTCGGCAAGCGGCTTGCCCTCGACCAGGACGTCGTAGATGGAGGGAACCTCGGCATGGTGGTCGATGCCCAGGGCCGTCGAGGCATTGCCTTGGGGATCGAGGTCGACCACCAGGACCCGTGCCCCCTGCATGGCCAGGGAGGCGGCGAGGTTGACCGTCGTCGTGGTCTTCCCCACGCCGCCCTTCTGATTGGCCACCACCAGAACCCGGGTACGGGCCGGTCGCGGCAGTGCTTCGGTGGCACGCCCCAGCGCCTCCACCGCGGCCTGCGCGGCGCGGCCGATGGGGTGTCATCGCTGAGAGCGGTGATATCCAAGTCCTGCATAGGCGCCAGTGTTTCACGTGAAACATGACGCCTACTACGGGGTCCTGGCAACGGATCTGCCAGAGATGACTTTGTTTCCGACTCCAGCGGCATTCCCAGGGCGCGAGCATCACTCGGCACGGGATCACCCCCCTCTCCGTCCTGGCTGTCGCTGGAATCATCGCGCAGCCCGTGGACGGCGGAGGGCAGTTGCCGCCCTTCCAGCCCCCTGGGGGAGGCATATTCACCCGAACGGCGACCGAACTGTCCGGCCTCGCGGGCCCGGCTCAGGATTCCCGGCAGAAGGGAGCGACGTTTCACGTGAAACACGATGCCCGTTATGCCGGAAATACCATGCCGCGACACTCCGAACACGCCGAGGGGCCCTGGTGCACGTTTCACGTGAAACGTGCACCAGGGCCCCTCGTCCGCCGAGCCGTTCGGCCCGTTCGTTCGCTCAGTGCCTCAGGTCGATCAGTGCCTCAGGTTGATCAGCGCCGACGCCGCGGAGTGTTCCGGGTGCCGCCGGCCGCCCGGCCGGCCCGCGCGGCCCGGGCCCGCCGGGCAGCCGCCTTCACGCCGCCCGGGCTCTCGCCCACCTGCACCCTGACGACATGGGTCGGCGTCTCCACCACGCCCTCCCCGGCGATCCCCACCGACCAGTCCCGCGCACCCAGCTTCACCAGAGCGGACTTGTGGTCGGTCAGCTCCTGCTCGGCCAGGTCCCCCTTGAGCGCCAGCATCTCGCCGTAGGGGCGCAGCAGCGGCAGCCCCCAGCCGGCCAGGCGGTCCAGCGGCGCGACCGCACGCGCGGTGACCACATCGACCGACAGCTTGCCGACCATCTCCTCGGCGCGGCCACGCAGGACCGTCACGTTCTCCAGCCCCAGCTCCTTGACCACCTCCTCCAGGAAGGTGGTCCGGCGCAGCAACGGCTCCAACAGGGTGATCCGCACATCGGGCCGGGCCAGGGCCACCGGAATCCCCGGCAGCCCCGCCCCCGAGCCCACGTCGCACAGCGAGACGCCCTCCGGCAGCAGCTCGCCCAGGACCGCGCAGTTGAGAATGTGCCGCTCCCACAGGCGCGGCACCTCCCGGGGGCCGATCAGCCCGCGCCGGACGCCCGCGTCAGCGAGCAGCTCGGCATAGCGCACCGCCTGCTCGAAGCGGTCACCAAAAACCTCACGGGCGGACGCCGGAGCATCAGGGAGTTCCTGCTCGGACTCGTCGATCACCGCGTCACCGTCGTCCATCGGCGCTGCCGACATCGCGGAACCTTTCCTTGCCTACGTCAGCCGGCCGAAACCGGCAGGACGACGACGCAGCGCTGCGGCTCCTCGCCCTCGGACTCACTGCGCAGCCCCGCGGCCGCGACGGCGTCGTGGACGACCTTGCGCTCGAAGGGCGTCATCGGCCGGAGCTTGACCGGAACACCGTCCTCCTTGGCCTCCTTGGCCGCCTGGGCGCCCAGCTCGGCCAGCTCGGCACGCTTGCGGGCACGGAAGCCGGCGATGTCCAGCATCAGCCGGCTGCGCTCGCCGGTCTCCCGGTGCACGGCCAGCCGGGTCAGCTCCTGCAGGGCCTCCAGTACCTCGCCATCCTGGCCGACCAGGCGCAGCAGCGACCGCTCAGCGCCGGGGCCCTCACCGATGATGGAGACCGAGGCGCGGTCGCCCTCGACGTCCATGTCGATGTCGCCGTCGAGATCGGCGATGTCGAGCAGCGCTTCCAGGTAGTCCGCGGCGATCTCGCCTTCCTGCTCCAGGTTGCCGAGCGGGTCGCCCTTGTCCTTGGACTCGTCAGGCTCGACCGGGGTCACGGTGCCCTCCGTCACTGGATGGCCTCCTTGGGTACTCGTGTGGTGGACAGGCAGCAGCGTTGCGGGTAGCTCCGCGCTGGGCGCTACTAGGACTTCTTCTTGGGGCGCTGGCCTGCCGGCTGCGGGCTGCGCTTCCCGGGCTGGTTGGCGCGCTTCGGCTGACCGCCCTGGGCGGCGCCGCCGCCCGAGGTGGTGGCGCGGCCACGGGCCTGCGACGGCGTGGTCTTCTTGGCCTGCGGCGTGGGCTGCGGCGTGACCGGGCTGTCCGTGACGCTCTCGGCGGTCTCCACCACGGCGTCCGCGGGAGCCGTTCCGGCAGTGCTGCCGCCGCTCTGACGCTGGGCCTTGGTCTGCCGCTTGGGCTGCTGCCGGCGCACCGGCGCGGCCTCCGCGGCGACGGGCTCGGCCGGTGCCTCCCCGCCCTTGACCAGCGAGGCCAGCCCGGCCTTGACCGGGGTGCCGTCCGCGTTCAGCTTGCCCTGGGCCTTGAGGCGCTCCAGGCGGGCCTTGTGGGCGACCGAACCGGGGGTGGGGTTCTGGTGGATGATCACGAACTGCTGGCCGAGGGTCCACAGGTTGGTGGTGACCATGTAGACGAGGACACCGACCGGCATGTTGATGCCGAAGAAGATGTAGATGATCGGCAGCACGTACATCATCATCTTCTGCTGCTGCATGTACGGCGTCTTGACCGTGAGGTCGACGTTCTTCGTCATCATCATGCGCGTCATCAGGAACTGCGACGAGCACATGACCGCGATCATGATGCCGGTGACGATCTTGACGCTGGTGGTGGTGTGCGCACCCACGAAGGTGGCCGACAGCAGGGCGCCGAAGATGTGCGCCACGTGCGCGCTGCCCAGCACCGAGCCGTGGATGGCGCCGACCGGCGTGTTATCGGCGACCTTGCGCAGCACCCCGTACAGGGCCATGAAGAAGGGCGACTGGATCAGCAGCGGCAGGCAGCTGCCCGCCGGGTTGACCCCGGCCTCCTTGTAGACCTTCATGGTCTCTTCGGAGAGCCGCTGGCGGTCGCCCTTGTAGCGCTCCTGGATGGCCTTGAGCTTGGGCTGCAGTGCCTGCATCGCCCGCATGGACTTGGTCTGCTTGATCGTGAGCGGGATCATGCAGGCCCGGATGACGACCGTCAGCGTGACGATGGACAGGCCCCAGGCCCAGCCGCTGTCAGGAAGGAAGACGTGGCTGTACATCGCGTGGAACTGAACGACGATCCACGAGACTGCGGTATACAGCGGGCTGAGGACGGAGTCGAGAAACCCCACGGTCATGCTCCTTGAACGTTGGTCGAGGGAGTCGGCGCTTCGGCGCGGCTCGGGTTGTGGGGTCCCAGGTCTTCGGTGCCTCGGGACAGGAGCCTGCGCACCGCTTGGTGCCAGACCGGGCGCTTGCGCGCGGGGACGTAGTCGAAGCCGCCGGCACTCCACGGGTTGCATCGAAGGATGCGCCATGCAGTGAGGGCGGTGCCTTTGACCGCGCCGTGGACCTTGATCGCCTCGAACCCGTACCGGGAACAGGAGGGGTGGTACCGGCAGACCGGGCCCAGCAGTGGACTGACGGTCCACTGGTAGACCCGGATGAGCCCCATCAGCAGGTACTTGCCTGCCAGGAGCGCAGCCAGGCCGATGAGCACCATCAGCAGGTACGTCACTGCCCTGCTCCCGTCGGCGAGGATGCGGTACTGGCACCCCGAGGCCGGTTGCCACGGGACGCCGTCAACTTCCGCAACGCGGAATCGAGATCGCGTTCCAGGTCCGCGTAGTCCGCTGTCCCGGCTGGGGGCAGCGCGCGTACCACTACCAGGCTACCTGCGGGCAGACCGGAGATACGGGCGGCTACCAGGTGACGTAGACGACGCTTCACACGGTTACGGACCACCGCTGGTCCGACCGCCTTGCTGACGACAAAACCCGCACGCGCCGGGGAGAGTGCCTCCCCGGCGGTGTGCGGGTCCGTTGACGACAAGCCCGTCTCCGCGGCGGAATCCTGGGCACCGGCACTGCCTCCGGCCGTTACACCCTCGCTCTCACGAAGGTGTACGACCAGCAGAGGACGTCCGGCACGGCGGCCCCGCCGCGTCGCGGTTGCGAAATCCTGGCGCCGCCTCAGCCGATGTTCGGGGGGCAGCACGTCATGACCGACAGGATCAGGCGGACAGGCGGGCGCGACCCTTTTCGCGGCGAGCCGCGAGGATCGCACGGCCGGCACGGGTGCGCATCCGCAGGCGGAAGCCATGGGTCTTGGCGCGACGACGGTTGTTCGGCTGGAAGGTGCGCTTGCTCACGGGGGGACTCCAGGGATGAATCGAAGGGTGGCGGGGCGTCGCATGGCCGTCACCGTGCGTCCGCGCGATCCCCGAAACCGTTATGTACGGTGATCCACGACGCCCGTAGCTGCGCGCCTTGGTGTGCGGATATTCCGCGGGCATGCGGCAGCGGCCATCGACAACTCGACCTCGTTACGGTACGTGGAACACGCCCAACGGGTCAAACCGGCTGCCCCCGCCCCGCCCGCGGCTGCGGCCCGGCGAGGCGGGCCCGACCGGTCTGAGACACTGCTTGTACACACCCTGTGGACAAGAACTTGAACGCAGGCACTCCCGCTGACTACCGTTGACAGACTCTCTGTCCCCTTCCGTCCTCCGGCGACCCGCCCGGTTCTTCCCCGCCACCGGCCCCGGTGGAACGAGAAAGCGTGCACCAGTGGCTGATACAAGCAGCGATCTTGCGACCGTCTGGGCGCGGGTCGTCGAGCGACTGGGCACTGACCTCGGCGTCGAGTCC